>NZ_CM178654.1:0-3043186 GCF_058599425.1 Acinetobacter sp. CAU_H_56
ATGCTTTGGACAGACTGCTTAAATCGCTTGCGACAAGAGCTCTCTGGAAATGTCTTTACAATGTGGATTCGCCCATTGGTTGCGGAAGAGCTGGACGATACTCTGCGTCTTTATGCACCTAATCCGTATTGGACGCGCTACATTCAAGAGCATCATCTGGAACTGATTTCGATTTTGGCCGAACAGCTGTCTGAAGGTCGCGTACGTAAAGTTGAAATTCTAGTGGATTCGCGTCCAGGTGCAATTTTATCTGCCAGTGAACAGCCAGCGACGACAACAGCGGCTTTGGAATCTGCACCTGTGGTTGCGCCTGCGCCGCGTCCTAAGAAAGAAAAAGAAGATTCAGGCAAAAATAGCCGTAAACGTCAGTTGAACCCTTTATTTACCTTCTCGTTATTTGTTGAAGGCCGTTCTAACCAAATGGCAGCTGAAACCTGTCGTAAGGTGTTAACCCAACTTGGGGCTTCACAGCATAACCCGCTATTTTTATATGGTCCGACTGGTCTGGGTAAAACCCACTTGATGCAGGCCGTCGGGAATGCATTATTACAGGCAAAACCCAATGCCCGCGTGATGTATATGACTGCGGAAAGCTTTGTGCAGGATTTTGTCAGTTCCCTACAACAGGGCAAGGTTGAAGAGTTTAAGAAAAACTGCCGTTCACTGGATCTTTTGCTAGTCGATGATATTCATTTGCTGGCAGGTAAAGAAGCCAGTCTGGTTGAGTTTTTCTATACCTTTAACGCGCTATTGGATGAATCGAAGCAAATTATCCTGACCTCGGATCGTTATCCTAAAGAATTGACCGAACTGGATCCACGTCTGGTTTCACGTTTTTCCTGGGGCCTTTCTGTGGGTGTGGAACCACCGGATATCGAAACCCGAATTGAAATCTTGCTGAAAAAAGCCGAAAACACCGGAGTAGATTTACCACGTAACTGTGCGCTATTTATCGCCCAACAAGTGGTAGCGAACGTCCGTGAACTTGAAGGTGCGCTAAACAAAGTGGTAGCGATCTCGCGTTTTAAAGGAACGCCGATTGATCTGGAGGTGGTGCGTGAGTCTTTGAAAGATGTCCTCGCAATTCGTGCCCGTACCATCAGCACTGAAAATATCCAGCGTGTCGTGAGTGAATATTTCCGCATTCCGCTTAAAGAGCTGGTGGGTCCAAAACGTACCCGTATTTATGCTCGTCCACGTCAGCTTGCAATGGGTCTGGCACGTGAACTGACTGGAGATAGTTTCCCGGAAATTGGTATGGCTTTTGGTGGTCGAGATCACAGTACGGTCATGCATGCCTGCGAAAAAGTGCAGAGCTTGCGTGAAGAAGATCCGATCTTCAATGAGGACTATAAAAACCTGCAACGCCTGTTGCAGAGTTGACCTAAAACGCTCAAATTCTGTTCTTGCTATGCGGCCTGTTTTGCCGCATAGTTAACTGCTAAAAATTCAACTTTTATCTTATTAATCTTCAGCTTTAGAGGAATGTACCGTGCGTTTAAAAATCGCGAAAGAAAGCTTACTGAATGTTCTCTCACATGTCGTAGGAGCGGTTGAACGTCGCCATACCTTAAATATTCTTTCAAACCTGAAAATCCAGGTGACTGCTGAAGCTTTGACCGTCACTGGTTCCGACTTGGAAGTAGAACTGGTTGCCAGCACACAGTTGGCTGAAGGTGCATGTCTGCAAGCCGGTGAAACCACAGTTCCAGCACGTAAGCTGATTGATATCTGTAAATCTTTGCCATCAGCAGCCCTGATCGACCTGCAAATTACTGATGACCAGCGTTGTATCTTGAAATCTGGAAATAGTCGTTTTGTGCTCGGTACTTTGCCTGCGGATGACTATCCATTACTGAATACTGAAAATACCCAAGGCACGCAAGTAACTGTGACTCAGCGCGAATTAAAGCGTCTGTTTGAAAAAACGGCTTTCGCAATGGCTGTGCAGGACGTGCGTTTCTATCTGACCGGTACTTTACTTGAAATTGACGCCAGTCAGCTTCGTGCGGTAACAACAGATGGTCACCGTCTGGCACTGTGTGAAACAGCAGCCCAATCGACAGCAACTCAACCGATTCAAGCCATTGTTCCACGTAAGGCGGTCGCTGAATTGCAACGTTTATTAAGCGTTGAAGATGAGCAGCTTTCTCTGCTGATTGGTCGTGAATTATTGAATGTAACCATTCGTATGGCCAGCCGTGATAAAGAACAGGCTGATATTACGGTTCGTTTCACCACGAAACTGATTGACGGTAAATTCCCTGACTACCGCCGTGTGATTCCACGTGGTGGCGACAAGAATGTGATTATTGCGCATGACGTGTTCAAGCAATCTTTACAACGCGTGGCTATTTTGAGTAATGAAAAACTGCGTGGCGTATTCCTGAACTTTAATGCCGGTTCATTACAACTTCGTGCCAATAACCCAGAACAGGATGAGGCGATTGAGGATCTAGCCATCCAATATGCAGATGCACCACTGGAAATGTCATTCAATGCGCAATACCTGATTGAAGTGCTAGGTGTACTAGATGGTGAAGATGTATCAATGACCATGACTGAAGCGAATCAGTCTGTACTGGTTCAGGATCCATCTCATACCGATCAGACCTATGTCGTGATGCCAATGCGTGTCTAAGCGACAGCTGAGCTAAGCCAACGCTATGCATATTACGCGTCTTTATATTGAACGTGTACGAAATTTAGAAACGGTTGCACTCAAGGGATTGCAACCGTTTAATGTTTTTTATGGCCAGAATGGTTCAGGCAAGACTTCAGTACTGGAAGCTATTCATTTACTGGCCGCAGGACGTTCCTTTCGTACCCATATCCCGAAAAATTACATTCAGCATGGCGCCTCGGATGCGATTGTGTTCGCCCAATCGGAAACTGAAAAAGTCGGCATGCAAAAAATGGCCAGCGGGGAACAGTTGATCAAGGTGAATGGTGATGCCATTGCGACTCAAGGCCAGCTTGCCAAAATGTTACCCTTACAACTGCTTGATCCACAAAGTACCGATATTATCGATCATGGTGCCAAACCACGTCGTCAGCTATTGGATTGGTTAATGTTCCACGTGGAACCAGAGTTTTATCATGCCTGGCAATATTATTCACGGGCCCTAAAACAGCGGAACAGTCTGCTTAAATCCAAACGTTTTCTAAGTTTGTCTGATCTGGAACCGTGGAACCAGATGCTGAGTGAATATGGCGAGATTTTGCACTCCCAGCGTGTCGGCATCGTGGAACAGTGGAAGCCCTTTTTTGAGGATGATCTCAAGCATCTATTACCGGATCTGGAGATTTCTCTGGAATACAGTCCCGGCTTTCACAGCGAAAACGGTCTGTTAAATGACCTAACCAATCACCATGACAAAGATGTAGAACGACGCTATACCGAATATGGTCCACATCGCGCAGATTTGCGTTTAAAGACCCCTTTAGGCGATGCTGATGTAATCCTGTCCCGCGGACAAAAAAAGCTTTTAATGATGGCACTTAAACTGTCGCAAATCGCAATGCTGCATTCTTGTAATAAGGAAACTGTGGTATTATTAGATGATGTGACAGCAGAATTAGATTTAACCGCACAACAACGTTTAATTGAGCGATTGAGCCAGCTTGGTAGTCAAGTTTTTATTACCACCTTAGACCATGAATCAGTACAAAAGCACCTACATGATCTGTCTATCTCATATCAGTTATTCAATGTTGAAAACGGTACAGTTCAAGTTGTTGTGCAATAGTTTTTAAATTTTTACCTATCTTTGGATAAACCTATATTTCACTAGGGAGAAACCATGAGTTCAGAAGATCAAGCTGCTTCTCAAACAGAACAAACCACTGAAAAAGCTTATGATTCCTCTAGCATCAAGGTATTACGTGGTTTAGACGCAGTACGTAAGCGTCCAGGCATGTACATTGGTGATACAGACGATGGTACCGGCTTACATCACATGGTCTTCGAGGTCGTAGATAACTCGATTGATGAGGCGCTGGCAGGTCACTGTGATGAAATTTTAGTGACTATTCATGAAGATGAATCAGTTTCAGTATCGGACAATGGCCGTGGTATTCCGACTGACATTCACCCTGAAGAAGGCGTGTCTGCTGCAGAAGTCATTTTAACCATCCTGCATGCTGGCGGTAAGTTTGATGATAACAGCTATAAAGTTTCTGGCGGTCTGCACGGTGTAGGTGTATCCGTAGTAAATGCGTTGTCAGAAAAACTGGAATTAACCATTCATCGCGCTGGTAAAATCCATGAACAGGAATACCGTCATGGTGATCCACAATTCCCGTTAAAAGTGGTGGGTGAGACCGATAAGACCGGTACTCGCGTGCGTTTCTGGCCAAGTGTTGAAACCTTTAGCCAGACCATTTTTAATGTCGATATTTTGGCACGTCGTTTACGTGAACTGTCCTTCCTGAATGCAGGTGTACGAATCGTATTACGTGATGAACGTATCAATGCCGAATACATTTTTGACTATGAAGGTGGTTTGGCTGAGTTTGTTAAGTACATTAATCAGGGTAAAACCCACCTGAATGACATTTTTCATTTCACCACTCAGGCGGAAAATGGCATTGGTGTGGAAGTTGCACTGCAATGGAATGATTCTTATCAGGAAAATGTACGCTGCTTTACCAATAACATCCCGCAAAAGGATGGCGGTACTCACTTAGCCGGTTTCCGTGCAGCACTGACCCGTGGTTTAAATAACTATATGGACAGTGAAAATATCCTGAAAAAAGAAAAAGTTGTGGTTTCAGGTGATGATGCGCGTGAAGGTTTGACTGCGATTGTGTCAGTAAAAGTGCCTGATCCGAAATTCTCTTCACAAACCAAAGAAAAACTGGTATCGAGTGAAGTGAAGTCTGCCGTTGAGCAGGCTATGAACAAGGCATTCTCTGAATATCTGTTAGAGAATCCACAGGCGGCTAAATCAATTGCAGGCAAGATCATTGATGCAGCGCGTGCCCGTGATGCGGCGCGTAAAGCACGCGAAATGACTCGTCGTAAGAGTGCGCTCGATATCGCCGGTCTTCCAGGTAAATTGGCCGATTGTCAGGAAAAAGATCCAGCTTTATCTGAACTGTACCTGGTCGAAGGTGACTCTGCGGGCGGTTCTGCAAAACAGGGTCGTAATCGTAAGATGCAGGCAATTCTGCCGCTAAAAGGTAAAATCCTCAACGTAGAACGCGCCCGTTTTGACCGTATGATTTCTTCTGCAGAAGTGGGTACGCTGATTACGGCACTCGGCTGTGGGATTGGTCGTGAAGAATATAACCCGGACAAGCTGCGTTATCACAAAATCATCATCATGACCGATGCTGACGTGGATGGTTCACACATCCGTACATTGCTGCTGACTTTCTTCTTCCGTCAAATGCCGGAACTGGTCGAGCGTGGTCATATCTATATCGCGCAGCCACCGTTGTACAAGCTGAAAAAAGGCAAACAGGAACAGTACATCAAGGACAATGATGCGCTGGAAACTTACCTGATTTCGAATGCGATTGATGAGCTGGAACTGCATATCAGTGCCGATGCCCCTGCAATTCGTGGTGAAGCTCTGGCCAATGTGATTACCGATTATCAAACTTCACAGAAGAGTCTGGCACGTTTAACTGTACGTTATCCTGCAAGCTTGCTGGATGCCTTGATTTCACTGGAAGCATTCAAGCTAGATCAGCTGGAAGATAAAGCGTATGTGGAAACCTGGGGTGAAGACCTGCGTGCAGCGATTGAAAAAATCCAGCCAAGTTTACGTCCTGAATTGAGCCTGGAACGTTTTGAAAAAGACGTTGATGGTCAGACAGTAGAAAGCTGGTTGCCACGGATTACGATTTATGTGCATAACCTGCCGCATCATTATCTGCTAGATGCTAGTCTGCTCAGCTCAAGTGAATATGCGCGTTTACTGAAAAACTCGAAAAGCTGGTTCACGCTGCTTGAAGAGGGTGCTTATTTACAAAAAGGTGAGCGCAAGATTCAGGTCAGCAGTTTCCATCAGGTTTGGCAGCACATTCTGCAAGACTCTCGCCGCGGCATGATGATCCAGCGTTATAAAGGTCTGGGTGAGATGAATGCGGACCAGCTGTGGGAAACCACGATGGATCCGGAAAACCGTAACATGCTACAAGTGACGGTACAGGATGCGATTGAAGCAGACCGCATGTTCTCTTGTCTGATGGGAGATGATGTGGAACCGCGTCGTGCCTTCATTGAAGAAAATGCCTTGAATGCTGATATTGATACCTGATCCATCGGAATAAATCGAAACGAAAAAGCGCCTTTTAAGGCGCTTTTTTTACGTAAATTTTCTATTAATGCCGGATGAACTGTTTAGAATAATTTTAATCTAAGTAGTTTTTAGACCAATGATCCGCTGATATTAGGTTTCAAAAAAGCCTGGTTCAGTAGAATCTAGTCTTATTTATAAAGAGGTTTATCCATGGATAGCCAGCTTGAAGAAATACGTGAGATCTGGGCCAATGCATTCTACAGTGGTGACTATGATGTGCTACGCCACTATGAACATCAGGACTTTCAGGTGGTTTTTGAACAGGAAGGCCGCGTAGAAGGAAGTTATCTGCGTTATGACCGGATTGCTCATGCGGTACAAAACGGCGTATGGAAACCGCTGAAGCCAGACATAGAATATGAAGAATACGAGTACAATGAAGATCAGACCGAATGCCGGATCTTGATTGGACTGGAACATAATAAACAGCGTTTTCAGGAAGTCTGGAAGCTAGAGGATGAATGGAAAATTCTAGAACTTAGATTTTTGAAATCCTAAACTTTCAATGATTTATTAAGTTAATTCGAAATTTTCTAAAAATATTTGAATAGTGTTGTTTAAATCTTGCTTAAACCCTGATCAATCATGTGGATAACTGAAAAGTTATCCATATTTTTTATGTGAATAAGATAGTATTTATCCACAAGTCATATTGTCTTTCTTATCTCTCATTTTTTAAATTCAAATTTAATTTCTGTATCTTGTGGATAAGTGCTTTTAAATTTAAAATAGGTTTTTGAATTTAAAAGCTTGATTAGAGCCATATCCTCTATGTTCTTTAACAGCAACCAGTCCAGATGAATTTTTATCTGTTTTTAATGAAAAATTATATAAATAACTTAAAAATTAATGCTTTATTTTGATATTGTAGATTTAATTAATAATCAGCGTGGAACATATTTTAATTATAAAAATCTTCACTGTAGTTAAACTACATAATTAATTTAATAATCAAGTGAACTTTCATTTTTTATCAATAAATCATAGGGTTATAGATTTTTTAACTTTTACTCCTATAGCTTAATTCTTTTTTAAGTTTAGTGATCACGTGACCTAGAGCCAGTTCATCTGATAAACAGGCAATAGATCTGAACTTTTAAAACTGAAAATATAAAAAAATACGATCTATAAAATGAGTGTAAAAATAAAAAAAGCGCCTAACGGCGCTTTCTATTTTTTTAAAGATTGTATTTATGGGGTCAGAATAATCTTGCGGCAGTCTTCTTCACGTTTATCAAAAATACGGTAGCCTTCAGCAGCTTCTTCCAGTTTCATGCGATGGGTAATAATCACTTCGGGAGACAGCTGGCCATTTTCTACATATTCAAGTAATTGTGGCAGGAATTTATGTACATGCGTTTGACCCATTTTAAAGGTCAGTCCTTTATCAAAGGCATCACCAAACAGGAAGCCATGGATTGGACCCGCATATACACCTGGCACACTCACCACACCACCACGGCGTACTGCCGCGATACATTGACGTAGGGCAAAGCCGCTCGAACCTTCAATTTTTAGATTCGTCATCACAGTTTCAAGCAAACTGCCTTTGGCCTCGAAACCAATCGCATCAATGACGGCATCAACACCACGATGACCGGCAGTATTCTGAATGATATATTCAGCTGCATCGACTTCATCAAAATTCACTGGAATTGCACCATAAGTCTGATGGGCAAAACGCAGGCGGTAAGGGTGGTGATCGACCATAAAGATCTGCTCTGCACCCAGCATACGTGCGCAGGCAGCTGATAGTAAACCAACTGGTCCAGCACCATAAATCGCAACACTGGAACCGCGAGTGACCTGGGCATTGGTTACAGCCTGCCATGCAGTAGGCAAGATATCGGTCAGGAACAGGACTTTTTCATCCGGTAATGATCCCGGTACTTTAAAGGGGCCCACATTACCTTTAGGTACACGGACATATTCCGCCTGTCCGCCTGGTATACCGCCATATAAATGGCTATAACCAAACAGAGCGGCACCTGGTGGAATATGTTTTTTATTGATAATTGCACCACGGCCGGTATTGGTATTTTCACAGGCAGCCATCAGTTCATGTTCACAGAAAAAACAGTGACCACATGCAATCACGAAAGGAATAATTACCCGGTCGCCTTTTTTGACTTCTGTGACTTCAGGGCCGACTTCTTCTACAATTCCCATAAATTCATGGCCGAAAATATCGCCATCTTCAGTGGCCGGAATTTTACCCCGGTATAGATGCAGATCTGAGCCACAGATGGCAGTCGCTGTCACCCTTAAAATGACGTCATCTGGTTCCTGAATCACTGGATCTGGAACGGATTCAACTCGTACATCCCGAGCACCATGATAGGTAAGAGCACGCATGCGGATTTCCTCTCTCTAGTTCAACATTAAACAGACTCGTATCAAGGCTGCCAAAAATAAAAAACACTTTTATTAGAGCCTTATGCGCCAAGAAATCGCTGTAAATTAATGTATGAAATAAGACATCCGAGTGTTTAAAAAATAAACCTATATAGGATTTGCGTAATTCACTACAAAATATGTCAAAAACGGTTTCGACGAAGAAATGAGGGAAAAGACGGAGAGAGCAATATATAAAAAGTATAAAAAAAGAGATTAGCTCCAGTTGCAGCTAATCTCTAAGATTTGAATCAAGGTTTAAAACTTAACCTTCCTGAAAAGATTGCTCCAAACTTTCCAGCTCCATCATCAGTTCTAACATTTGCTCTTCGGCAGTTTCCAGTTTCTGTTTCAGTTCAGTTTGCTCGTTCATGAGTTTCAGCAAGCCATCTTTACGTGCAGCTTCATATAAAGCGCTATCTGCCAGCAATTCTTCAATTTCTGCCAGACGCGGTTGTAACTTGTCGATTTGCGCTTCACATTTTTCAATATTCTTGCGAATCGGGCGAGTCTGCTCACGACGCTGAGCAGCCAGTTTACGCTGTGCTTCTTTATCTACTTTGGCGACAACCACAGGTTTAGCTTCTGTTTCTACTACCTGTGCTTTGGCCAAGGCATTCTGCGCATTGATCTGCTGTTGACGCGCTTCACGTAACCATTTGGCATAGTCCTGCAGATCGCCCTCAAATTCAGTACAATGTCCGGCATGTACTAACAACAATTCATCACATACTGTCGCAATCAATTGACGTTCATGCGAGACCAGTACCACCGCACCTTCAAAATCCTGCAAAGCCATAGTCAGGGCATGGCGCATATCCAGATCCAGATGGTTCGTCGGTTCATCGAGAATCAGTACATTTGGACGCTGCCAAACAATTAAAGCCAAAGCCAAACGGGCACGTTCACCCCCAGAGAAACTCTCACATGGGGTATCCATGCGCTCACCGCTAAAACCGAAACTGCCGAGAAAAGAACGTAAAGAAGCTTCACTGATTTTTGGATCGGCGATGCGTGCCAGTTGCAGCATTGGGCTAGCATTAGCATCCAAAGCATCCATCTGGTGCTGAGCAAAATAACCGATATTGAGTAATTCTGAGGCCTTACGTTGACCATTTAATAAGGGCAGATCTCCGACTAAGGTTTTGATCAGGGTTGATTTACCTGCACCATTCATTCCCAGTAAACCGATACGTGAATTTGGAGTAATTTGCAGGTTAATTTTGCTGGCAATCGATTTATCGCCATAACCAATTTCCGCCTGTTCCAAGGCCAGAAGTGGTGAACTCATTTTGGTCGGTTCACGGAAACTGAAGGTAAAAGGTGTATCGACATGAGCAGGGGCGAGATCCTGCATGCGCTCCAGCATTTTAATCCGACTTTGGGCCTGACGTGCTTTGGTCGCTTTGGCTTTAAAACGGTCAATAAATTTTTGTAGATGTGCCCGGGCTTCCTGCTGTTTCTCAAAGGCCTGTTGTTGTTGCGCCAGACGTTCACTACGAGTTACTTCAAAAGTTGAATAATTACCGGTATAGAGGGTGAGTTCCTGATTCTCAATATGCAGAATATGATCCGTCACGGCATCCAGAAAATCACGGTCATGCGAGATCAGCACCAAAGTGCCTTCATACGCCTTTAACCAGTCTTCGAGCCACAAAATTGCATCCAGATCCAAGTGGTTGGTTGGTTCATCCAGTAATAACAGATCTGAACGGCTCATCAGGGTACGGGCCAGATTCAGACGCATCCGCCAACCGCCTGAAAAGCTGGAAACATCCAGACGGATCTGATGATCCATAAAGCCTAAACCAGCCATCAACTGTGCTGCTTTAGATGGAGCAGAATAGCCATGAATCTCGTCAAAACGGCCATGTAGCTGTGCCAATTCTGCATCGGACAGCTGTTCCGGATGCGCTAATTTAGCCTGTATATCCCAATACTCTTCATCGCCTGACAGAACAAAATCAATGGCTGGCATATCCAAGGCTTTAATTTCCTGAGCCATATGCGCTACGATCCAAACGGATGGACGAGTCAGCGAACCTTCATCTGCACTCAGCTCACCTAAAAGAGCCGCAAACAGGGTAGATTTTCCTGCGCCATTCACGCCGGTTAAACCAATTTTCCAGCCGGGATGAAGCTGCATGGAGGCTTTTTGAAATAACACTCGCCCACCACGGCGTAACGAAACTTGGTCTAACTGAATCATTGAACTTACTAACAAGGGCAAAAGAGAATGCCGCTATTCTAATGGAAAGCCGGAAGAAAACAAAAAATCTTCGTTGCAGTTTATCCTGTTCAGGCTTTAAAAATTTATAGATTCATATATGATGAACTATGTTTTGAGTAAATGCTCTATTTTGTTTGAAAACCGAAAGATAGAGCCATCAAGGTTCATAATAATATTGAGTAGAATAAAAATGAAAAAAGGATTTTTAATTTTATCTGCACTGGGCCTATGGGCTTCGAGTGCACATGCTGCCCCAGTCAATGTCTGTGTATTTGATTTACTGGGGAAATCGGGTGAATCCTTCAAACTGCTGGAAGAATGGGCATTAGCCAGCAAGCAGTGGGGGGCTACGGTTCAATTGATTGCTTATCAGGACGAAGCCAAAGTCGATCAGGATGCCAAAGCCGGAAAATGCGATGGCTTCTATATGACATCCATGCGCGCGCGAGCTTATAACAAATTTGCCGGTTCGATTGATGCGATTGGCGGCGTTCCTAATAATGATATTGCCATGAAAGCGGTGAGTTATGTGCTGGATAAACGTAATACCAAACGGATGACCACCCAGATCGGCAAGGAAAAATTTGAAGTAGCCGGTATTGGCCAGATTGGTCCTGCTTATATCTTTGTCCGTGATCGTAATATGAATAAGTTGGAACATATTAAAGGCAAGAAGTTTGCGGTTCTACATTATGACTATGCCCAAACGATTATGGTGAACCGGGTAGAAGCCGTACCGGTGAATTCGGAAATTTCTAATTTCATCCGTAAATTTAATCAGGGTGAAGTGGATATTGTGGCAGCACCCGCTTATGCCTTTAAACCTCTTGAAGTGACCAAAGGACTGGGGCAGAAAGGAGCCATGATTAACTTTCCGGTGGTCAATGTCACAGCAGATCTGATTATTCGACCGGATAAATTTCCGGAACAGTTTGCAGCCAATTCCCGACAATGGTTTGTTAAGCAGTTACCCCGTAGCTTCGCGATGGTGAAACGTATGGAAGCAGAAATCCCGCGTAAATATATTCTGAACCTGAGCCGTGAGGAACAGGTCAGTTATCAAAAAATTCTGCGTGAAGGACGCATGGATTTAACCAAACAGGGCATCTATGACGCTGGCATGATGACAGTATTAAAACGGGCACGTTGTACTGTAGAAAGAACTAATTTCGAATGCTCAATCAGTGGTGAATAATTTTAAAATCATGTATATCTTTGTAACTACAGCGAATGAAATGTAATTCAAAGTAGCCAAGTTAAAACATTAAGATACTGATATATTTATAAAAAAATTAGATAAAGGAAATTGGATAAAGCTCATTTATCTTTATAGGCCAAAAAATGACTTTTATCTGGAGTAAATGCTCTATTTTTTTGAAATAAATTTGCTTAATATTTGACGCGTGTACGGACACTCAGCTAACAACAAGGTTTCAAAGGATAACTAAAATGAAAAAAACACTCTTATCATTGGCTGCATTTTCTGCATTTGGTTTTGCAGGTGTGGCACATGCAGAAAAGGTCGATATCTGTGTGTTTGACCTACTTGGTAAATCTGGCGAGTCTTTCCAGATGGCTCAGGAATGGGCACTGGCAGCAAAAGGCTGGGGCGCAGATATTAATCTGATCGCCCGTCAGGATGAGGCCGTCGCTGACAATGACTTTAAGGCTGGCAAATGTGATGGTGTATTCATGACCGCCATGCGTGCCCGTCAATACAACAAGTTTGCCGGTTCAATCGATGCCTTAGGTGGTGCTCCAAGTAATGCCATTGCACAGCGTGCGATTAGCTTCGCTTTGGATAAGCGTAATGCCGCTAAAATGGTTACGACCATGGGCGGTAAAAAATATGAGGTGGCTGGGATTGCGCCATTAGGTTCAGCTTTTATCTTTGTACGTGACAAAAACATTAACTCCATTGAAAAAGCGGCAGGCAAGAAGTTTGCTGTTCTTGGCTATGATGATGCGCAAAAAATCATGGTTCAACGTGTAGGTGCTCAGGCTGTAGTGTCTGATGTATCCAACTTCGTGGCCAAGTTTAATAATGGTCAGGTCGATATGGTGGGCGCACCGGCGTATGCGTATAAGCCACTCGAAATCTATAAAGGTTTGGGCAATAGCGGTGCCATGTTTAACTTCCCGGTACTGCATGTCACTTCTGACTTTGTGATTCGTCCGGAAAAATTCCCGGCTGGTTTTGGTCAGAAGTCTCGTGACTGGTTCATTAAAAATCTGCCTAAGAGCATGGCGATGATCAATCGTCTGGAAGCCGGTATTCCAGCGAAATATAAGCTGAATCTGAGCGCGGAAGACAAAACCAAGTACCAGAAGCTATTACGTGAAGGGCGTATGGATATGACCAAGCGTGGAATCTATGATGCCAGCATGATGTCAGTACTGAAACGTGCGCGTTGCTCTGTCGATAAAGCCAACTTTGAATGTTCACTTTCTGGCGAATAATTTGATTTTTAAGGAAAAAAGCTTAGATTTATCTAAGCTTTTTTTATATTAAACAAAGTCAGATCTGCCATTGCAGATCACGGCAAAGCAGTTAAGCTGATTAAAAATAATGCTTTCATGTTTAGTATAAAAAACAATAACATGTAGCACTTAAAGCAGATAACAAAAACAAGGCAATCAAGGAAAGCAAAATGATGCAGAGAGGATGGAAAGCTCTGGCTGTAGGTGCAGCACTCGTGGCAGTTTCAGGTCTGGCTCAGGCAAAACAGGTGGTATGTGTATTCGATCTGGTCGGCAAAAATGGCGACGTCTATGCCGTAATGAAAGACTATCAGCTGGCCGCAAAAAATTGGGGCGCTGATATCGAGCTCAGGGTAAATACCAATGAAGCCGTCGTCGCAGAAGATTTTAAAGCCGGTAAATGTGACGGGATCAGTGTCACTGGTATGCGCGGCCGTCAGTTCAATCGTTTTACCGGTTCGCTCGATGCGATTGGTGCAATTCCAGATCTGAACCTGGCAGTTAAAGTGATGCAAGGCCTCGCGAGTCCGACTTTTGCCAAGCTCATGGTTCAAGGCAAGTATGAAGTCGCAGGGGTGATTCCGGTAGGTGATGCCTTCCTGATGGTCAATGACCGGAGTATTAATACTGTGGCGAAAGCAGCAGGTAAAAAAATTGCTGTACTCGACTATGACGAAGCACAAAAAATCATGGTTCAGCAGGTGGGTGCACAGGCAGTCAGCGCCGATGTGACCAACTTTGGCTCTAAATTTAACAATGGCCAGGTCGACATTATTGGCGCGCCGGCTGCCGTATTTAAACCGCTAGAGCTGCATAAAGGTTTGGGTAGCAAGGGTGCTATTGTGAATTATCCGGTATTGCAGGTCACCGGTAATATTATTATTCGTCCAGATAAATTCCCGGCAGGATATGGACAAAAATCACGTGAATGGGTGAAGAGCCAGTTACCACGTGCTTTTGGAATTTTAGGTAAAATGAAGGCAGATATTCCATCTAAATACTGGATGGATATTCCTGAAGCAGATAAACCAGGTTATCAAAAGCTGATGCGTGATTCGCGGATTGATCTGACCAAACGGGGTATTTATGACAAACGCATGATGAAATTACTCTGGCAATTCCGCTGCAAGCAGAATCCGAAAAACTTCGAATGTGCATTACAGGATGAGAACTATAAACAATCCTGATAAAATTACTCTGATTTGACTTTTAATCTGTACAGACTGACCATATATTGAGTGTGTTATACTTGAAATATGGTCTTTTCTTTTTAAAGACATTCCATTCAACAGAGGAATCCGCCATGAATGCTCAAGCGCTTGTGCTCACCGACAATGCCGCAAATAAAGTACGCCAGTTGCGTGACAGTGAAGGTAACCAAGACTTAATGCTCCGTGTGTATGTCACCGGTGGCGGCTGTTCAGGTTTCTCTTATGGCTTTAACTTTGCGGAAAGCCAAAATGAAGATGATGCAGAATTCGTCAATGGCGATGTCAAAATGCTGGTCGATTCTCTGAGCTATCAATATCTGGTTGGTTCAGTGGTTGACTATGTTGAAGGCCTAGAAGGTTCACGTTTTGTGGTACAAAACCCAAATGCTACCACTACTTGCGGTTGTGGATCTTCATTCTCGATCTAATACATATCAAGTTGAATAAAAAAGTCCTCGTATGAGGACTTTTTTATATCTGAAGAAAGCTTAGCTTTCCAGTTTGACCGCTTCAAGCAAGTCAAAAATCACTGTAGTGACATCCTGACTCAGTTCACGGTTATTAAATATCTCGTAGGCTGTAATGGTAATGTCCGTATCGCTCGGCAACAGACGCTGTTCTTCCTCAATCAAGTCATTGATCGGCAATAAGGTCTGTTTCACTTGCAGATGCAAAATATCCTTAAATTCAAGATTTTCATCATCCAGCTCGATCAGCTGTTCATTGAAATAAGGCAGCAAAATTGAATGAAGATAAGGTTGAATATCCTCGATATCAAAGATCTCGATATCACGGGTTTCATCAATCGTACTAATGTGGTCATTTACTTCAATTAAAATATGGTAGTAACTCACATGAATCTCCAAGAAAGTTGGCCTAAGACGTCCTACTGTTCTTCACAATAACATGAAATGAAACCGGGTTGTATTTTTACTAGCCTAAACACATAAATAATATAGGGAATTAAAACCTGAATTTTATCGAGTATACAACAAGGTCTTGTCTGCCGGACGCAGTTTGAAATCTTGCAGATTCTGTTCACCCAATACCGGATACATCAAGGCTTCCGGATCATTATGATGATAGAGGCCCAAGGCATGGCCCAGCTCATGTGCCAAAGTTAAACGTAAATCATCTTTGGCATCAAACTGGTAAATCTGGATCTTATCTCCCATAAAAATACCCTTATGAAACTGGCGTGGGGGAAAGCGCTGCTGGGCCTGCTGGATATTTCGCTGATGGCTTTGCACACTGTTTTGATGAACAGAAACCTGCTGGTTAAACGAGGATAGCTGTTCTTGAAGATAAGCATATTCGCGCTTAAAACTTTCCAGTTTAGGCTTGAGCATTTCCATCTCATACTGAAGCTGTTCACGCTCGGCAGATGAGCTGGCCTGTTGACGGCGTTGCAATAAGGTTTGAAATTCAAACTCAAGCTGACTTTTTTGCTGGATCAGTCGTTGCTGCTGATCTTCCAGATTTTTCTGTGAAACTTGCAGATTGCTGACTTCACGCTGATATCTGGCTTCATCGGCAAGTAACTTTTTTTCGACCTTTTTAAAGGCTTCATAGTCCTGTTGGCGTTGATCATAAATCAGTTGAATGGCCAGCTGAGCATTCTCATCATAGACCATCAGATCATCGCGATTGGTTCCTTCATGCCAGATCTGAATCGCTTCCTGACTTAATTGAATGACCTCATCACGGGTCAAGCCAAAACCGGGATCGACTTGGTCAATCCGGAAACGTAAGCGGGTATCAAAAGGATGGGTCAAACGGTCAGCCAGGGAATTAAATTTTAATTGTGGATGGGTCTTAGTTTGTAGATGCAAAAACAGTGACACAATGAAAACGACAATCCCCAGAAAGCTTAAAAGACGCATAGTATTTTTTTAAATATTGTTTGGCTCAATGTAGCTAAAAAAACAGCAAAATCCTAGCGTCAGAGCGATAAAGAGTGGCAATAAAAACCGTGCTTATGCACGGTTCTGCTCAGGCCAGATTATGATTTTTTGCCTTTCCATTGTTCAACCTGTCTTGGCATATTGGAATGATAGATAAAGCCAAGGCCTATACCATTCAATAAGAAGATCATAAATTCAATTAAATATTTCAGGTTATAGGAATGTCTGGTTTGGTGATTAAAGGCATACAGTGTGATTTCAGATTTAAAGATCTGGAAAATAATATAGCTCAGCAATCCAATACCTAGAATGATAAAACCTTTTCCGGAAGGATAGCGCTGAGGTACAGCCAGGATCAGCAACACAATGATGGCAATCAGAAAGCCCAAGGAAAAAGAAGCTTCGATTCCGAAGGTTTGCAGGTAATTAAAAGGCGCGAGTACCACATTCGGCGGTAAGATCAGAAGCAGATTGCCCATCGGGTAGAGCAGCATGATCGCAAGCCCGGAAGCCAGAAGAAAAAGCTTAATAAAATTCTGCATACGTTTTTATTTTTAAGTTATTTATTTCATTATAGTTTAATTAAAAAAGATTCTATTGCCTATGCATTGAGCAAAAAAAAGACCGCATAAAATGCGGCCTTTTTCTCAAAATGACAAATTATTTTTTGTCATCTTTTACTTCAGTGAATTCAGCATCAACTACGCCGTCATCTGCTTTTTGAGCTTGGCCTTCGCCGCCTTGGAATGCATTAGGATCGAAACCTTGTGCACCGCCTTGGCCTTGAGCTGCTTCATAAGCACGTTGAGTGATCGGCATAATAATATTTTGCAATGCTTCAGTTTTCGCTTTGATTGCTTCAACATCATTTTCTTTCGTAGACGCTTCTAACTCAGAAACCGCAGTTTCGATTGCAGTTTTTTCGTCAGCAGTCACTTGTTCGCCAAGATCTTTTACTGCTTTTTGAGCAGAAGAAACTAACGCATCCGCTTCGTTACGTGCTTTAGCCAGTTCTTCGAACTTGCGGTCTTCTTCAGCATTCGCTTCAGCATCTTTGATCATTGCTTCGATTTCAGCATCAGACAAACCTGAGTTTGCTTTGATCTGAATCGATTGCTCTTTACCAGTGCTCTTATCTTTCGCAGATACTTTCAAGATACCATCCGCGTTGATGTCGAACGATACTTCAATTTGTGGCACACCACGTGGAGCAGGTGGGATGTCGCCTAACTGGAAGTTACCCAACAATTTGTTTTGTTGAGCCATTTTACGTTCACCTTGGTAAACTGAAATGTCTACAGCAGGCTGGTTGTCCGCAGCAGTTGAGAACACCTGAGATTTCTTCGCAGGAATCGTCGTGTTTTTCTCAATGATTGGAGTCAACACGCCACCCATGGTTTCAATACCAAGAGTTAGTGGAGTTACGTCAAGAAGAAGTACGTCAGTTTTGTCACCAGACAATACCGCACCTTGGATCGCAGCACCCATTGCGACTGCTTCGTCCGGGTTCACGTCTTTACGTGGTTCACGACCGAAGAATTCTTGTACTTTTTGTTGTACAAGTGGCATACGAGACTGACCACCTACCAGGATTACGTCAGAGATGTCAGAAGTTGAAAGACCAGCATCTTTCAGCGCAATCTTACAAGGCTCGATGGTACGAGCTACAAGATCAGCAACTAAACCTTCAAGTTTTGCACGAGTTACGTTGATCACTAAGTGTTTAGGACCAGTCGCATCTGCAGTGATGTATGGAAGGTTGATTTCAGTTGCGTTAGAAGAAGAAAGCTCGATTTTTGCTTTTTCAGCTGCTTCTTTCAGACGTTGTAACGCAAGTGGATCGTTCTTCAAGTTCACGTTTTGTTCTTTCTTGAACTCTTCAACCAGGTAGTCGATCAATGCATTATCGAAGTCTTCACCACCCAGGAAGGTATCACCGTTAGTTGATAACACTTCGATTTGCTGGTCGCCATCAAGATCCGCAATCTCAATGATTGAAACGTCGAAAGTACCACCACCCAAGTCGTATACCGCAACTTTACGGTCGCCTTCTTTCTTGTCCATACCGAACGCAAGTGCCGCAGCAGTTGGTTCGTTGATGATACGTTTAACTTCTAGGCCTGCAATTTTACCTGCATCCTTAGTTGCTTGACGTTGTGCATCGTTGAAGTAAGCAGGAACAGTAATCACCGCTTCAGTGACTGTTTCACCTAGGTAGTCTTCTGCAGTTTTCTTCATTTTTTTCAGAACTTCTGCAGAGATCTGTTGTGGAGCAAGTTTCTTGTCGTTTACTTCAACCCAAGCATCACCATTGTCAGCTTTCAGGATTTTGTAAGGAACCAGACCGATATCTTTTTGTACCGCTTGGTCTTCATAACGACGACCGATCAGACGTTTGATCGCGAATAATGTGTTTTTAGGGTTGGTTACCGCTTGGCGTTTAGCTGATTGACCAACAAGGATCTCGCCATCTTTGTACGCAATAATAGATGGAGTTGTACGTGCGCCTTCAGCGTTTTCGATAACTTTAACTTTGTCGCCTTCAAGTACTGCAACACATGAGTTTGTAGTACCTAAGTCAATACCAATGATTTTAGCCATTTGGATGTTTCCTCAAAAATTTTTTTGTGATTTACACTTGTTATCCGATATGAGAGCCGTTCAATTTTTTTCAAGTAAATTTTTAGAAAAAATTTCACAAACTCCCGATTTATTTCGCTTAAGCGCCAACCATGACCATTGCAGGACGTAATAAACGACCATTGAGGGCATAGCCTTTTTGCAAGACTGTACCGATTTCATTAGATTTAGCATTTGGATCAATACCGACTGCCTGATGCAGGTCTGCATTAAAACCATTTGCGGTATCAACTGCGACTACACCAAATTTCTCTAGTGTATTGAGCAACGCTTTCAGCGTCAGTTCTACGCCTTCACGTAACGGGCCCTGTTCTTCGCCTGCAGCAACAATCGCGCGCTCCAGGTTATCTACTGTATCTAGCAGCTCTTTAGAGAACTTTTCCAGAACAGTGTCTTTATGTTTTTCTGATTCACGCTGAATACGTTCTACACTTTTTTGTGCTTCGTAAACTGCATTGGCAGTGCGTGCTTTTTCTAACTTTAAGTCACCTTCAAGTTGTGCAATCTGCTCTTGTAAAGATTCAACGGTAACTTCTACTTGTTCAGGTTCAGCTTGAGTTTGCTCTACCTCTTGTGTCACTTGCTCTTGCTCAAGATCTTGAGCTTGTTCGTTCTGCTCAGTTGCCATTGATTTACTCCGTTTAAATGGGTTTTTAAACATGTACAGTCCTTGGGCGTCAGAGTTAACTGCGTTAATACTGAACTGCCATGATTGAAATTTTTAATTATTTAAAGAAATCGGGGCAGGGGTAAAAAATTCAAGCATCAAGTACAGATTAATTTTAGGATTTATTTAGATTTAATGACTTTCATAAAAGCAGCATCGTATTTTTAGATAGAAATAATAATTTTTATCTGTTTTAAATATTTTTAGAACAGGTGCATCATAGCATCATTAACAGCGGCCTTGTTCTGAGGAGAGAGCTGGACCAGGTTGCTGTTGCCTTATTTTTTAAGCTGTTTTTTCCAGTCGGATACCTCACACATGGTCCGGCTTTTTTTTGTCCAGATTATTTTTTAGACATAAAAGCGATTAATAACTAAGCAATAAAGTATTACACAAAAAATGAGCAACGCTATATTATTCATTTCAGATTCTATCGCTGTAGTTTCTTCTCTTTTTTAGAAATGTGTTTTCGTGGCTTATCTTTTCTCTAGATAAGCCTTTTTTTTTGCCTGAAATTTGTTACGGTTTTTCGACTTATAAGATGGGATCATCTTAATCAAGACTATGCTGAGTGAAAACATTTCTTCTATTAAAAGAAAATAACTGGAATGAGATCAAAACCATAAAACTCAGTCCATAAAAAAAGCCCTGATCTAAATCAGAGCCTCTCTTTATATTTATATTCTACCTAATCGCGGCGATTACGTGGTCGCTGCTGTTCCTGCTTACGTCGCTGATCATTCCAGCGTGGATTATTGGAGCGGTTTTGTTGAACCCGTTTACGCTGCTGTTCTGCCACTTTTTTACGTTGTTCCAGTTGCTGGCGACGTTTACGTTCGGCCTGCGCCTGTTTCTGACGCTGATTACTCAGATTTTTGCGTTGCTGTTCCAGACGTTGTCGTTCCAGTTGAGTTTTACGACGGTCCAGTTCTATTTGTCGACGACGTTCCTGTTCCCAGTTACGCTGCTGAATATTTTTGCGACGTTCCAGTTCCAGTCTCTTACGCTGCTGTTCGTATTCCCAGCGCTGCCGGTCATAGCGGCGGTCTTGATCATAACGATAGTCATAACCTCGATCGCGACGGTCATAACGTCCGTCATAATAACCATCATCAGGAAAAGCCACACAGCCTACGGCTAAAAATGCAGTGGCTAAGGATACCGTTATTATTCTTATCGCCATAAGCTATCTCCTTTTATACAGACTTCTACATCAAAGTCGCAAAAGTGCTGTAAAAATCTCACTTAAACTGTCAATGACATCTGATTAAATTCAGGTTAGCGTATTTGGCAGATAATCTATGTACATTGATATTAAGACTTATATAAGAATATGGTCACTAAAACCCTGATCATGTAGAAAAAATGAAGAATTATGGGAAAAGGATGAAAACTCATGGGTGCGAATAATCCGGTCACAAAATTTGTAATGGATAAGGGGCAGGGCACTGCAGCACGCTTGCTGGATTGCCTGCCGAGCTTTGCACAAGAACGTCTGATAAAAGCATTGGATTATCCTTATGGCTATCCTGATTTGGATCCTTATATAAAATGCTTGATGGCGATTCAGATCAAACAGGGACAGCATAGTTTTATTAGTGAAGATGCGGTGCAGTCACGTCAACTGTTTGATGAACGCATGAAAGCTATTCAGGCGAAACCGACGCCGGTCAAGGCAGTCGAGGATCTGCGTCTGCCATTGCAAAATGGCACTATCTTTGCCCGACATTATCATCCGGCACCACAGAAAAAATTGCCGATGGTCATTTTCTATCATGGTGGTGCATTTATAGTGGGTGGTCTGGATACGCATGATGAATTTTGCCGTTTATTGGCGGTGCATGCCAAGGTGCAGGTACTCAGCGTGGCTTATCCGCTAACGCCGGAATACAGTCCTTTGCAGATGGTACAGGTCTGTGAAGATGCTCTGGCTTGGGTGCATCAAAACATCAAGCAGCTGAAAATCTATAAAAACCAGATTGTAGTGGCAGGGGATAGTGCAGGTGGAAATCTGGCGGCAGTGGTTGCGCAGCGGAGTGCCGATAAAATCTATGCACCTCGCGCACAGTTATTGCTTTATCCGGCAGTCGATTTTAAAAGCCGCCATCCTTCTTTTTATGCCTATAACCAGGGCTTGGTACTTTCAGCTCAGGATATTGATCTGGTGACCAAGCTATATGCTGAAACGCATCAGGTCGAACTGGACGATCCGCTGATTTCACCTACTTATGGTGAATTGAAGAATCTGCCACCTGCCTATGTGATTACTGCCCGTCATGATGTGTTGCATGATGAGGGTTCAATCTATGCATTGAAGTTACGTGAGAATGGGGTGCGAGTGTATTATCAGGAATATACGGATCAGGCACACGGTTTTATTAATCTAACCCCAATTCATAAACGTTCGAAAAAACAGGTCATCGAACTCAGCAAGAATTTCCGTAAATTCCTGGATAAAAAGATCTGATTCAAAAATAGATGTAGAAAAGGTGTTTCACGTGAAACACCTTTTTTATTTTTTATGGATCTTGGCTTCTGGAAAGACTAAATTAAATTTAGGCACATAAAAGCTTTGTAAATATTTAGCTTTAGAAAAATCCGGGAAAATATCTTGAGTATCTTGCCACTCTGCCTGAGTAAGCTTGGATAAATAACCCCGAAATTGAGGGCTAAACTGATAATGTTGGGATTTCCAGGTTTGCCTGATTTTTAGCATGGAGCTTGGAAGATGATGACTATTTAAATAGAAAGAACGAGGAGATTTAGGTTTTTTAAGACGAAGCGTCATGCTTTGCCCACGATGAGTAATGCGACAAATCGTTTCCTGTCCCTGTTCTTGCCAGTCAAACTCTGCATATTCTTTAGGAATGCCCCACAAGTGCTGACCATGCACAATAGATTCATGAGTAGAGACATAAATTTTCGGAATAGTCGAAAGACGCCGTCTGCTAATTAAAGGATGATCCATAATCAGCAAT
The DNA here is from genome assembly GCF_058599425.1 of Acinetobacter sp. CAU_H_56. Lineage (NCBI taxonomy): Bacteria > Pseudomonadati > Pseudomonadota > Gammaproteobacteria > Moraxellales > Moraxellaceae > Acinetobacter > Acinetobacter sp. CAU_H_56. The sequence continues at coordinate 22,817 of NZ_CM178654.1, forward strand.
TCATCATAAGGACCCACAGGAGAATGATGATAGCGCACTAATAGAATCTGAACGACACGGCCGAGTGGAGATGGCGCAATCCGAAAACTCTGAAATTCACGAATAAAATGAGGGGTAATCCAGTAATTCAGAATAAAACCCTCCCCTTGCAAATGCCAGGGTGGAAATTGATGGACGCTTTTCTCCTGTAGTAATGCATGGCTCATTATTATTCTCTTGTCTTTAGTCGGCAGGTCACTGCATTATTAGTCATGAAAGATTAATATGTTGTGAATCTCAACCTTTCTTTATCAGTAGATGAGTTAAAAAATGTTAAAAAAATCATTATCTGCTATCGCGTTGATCGCATTTAGCTTGCCAAGTTTTGCTGCCAATACCCTGATTGAGATGAAAACCTCATCCGGTAATATCGAAATTGAACTCTTTAATGACAAAGCACCGATTACGGTGAAAAACTTTGAAGAATATGTCAAAAGCAACTTCTATACAGGAACCATCTTCCATCGGGTCATTCCAGGCTTCATGATTCAAGGGGGAGGCTTTGATCTCAACATGCAGGAAAAAGCCAATAATAAAGCTTCAATCAAGAATGAATCAGATAATGGTTTGCAAAACAAACGTGGCACTTTGGCCATGGCACGTACCAATGATCCTAATTCGGCGAAAGCGCAATTCTTTATTAACCTGGTAGATAACAGTTTTCTAGACCGTTCACCAAGAAATGCTGGATATGCGGTATTTGGGCGGGTTACTAAAGGTATGGAGGTAGTCGATAAGATCGCTCAAGTACCTACTCAGAACTATGGCATGCATCAGGACGTTCCGAAAACAGCCGTAAAAATCAACAGTGTGACCATTAAAACACCAAGCGTGAAAAAGTAAGTGAAAAATAAAACATAAATGTTTTGTTTGTATTTTCTTTGGAATATTATGAACTTATGTAACAATTGGTAGAAAAATGAACCAATTTGGTGCATAAAAATGAAACAGTCATGATTGGTGTGCGTTAAAAGCACTTGCTTGTGTAGGAAATTGCCCTATAATGAGCTCATACCGACGAGATAGACGGAAACGAACGAAGCAGATTGCTGAGTTGTTAAGTTTATTGAAGTCCAGCTTCTGGCATTGACGAGATGTTAGAAAGATCATTAAGAGATTATGAAGAACAACTTGTGTGGATTTTTACTGGTTGATTGATCGAAATTATTTTCATTGATTGAATGGTAGAAATTACTCGAAGTTTATTTGAGAAATATTTGTCAGAAAATTGATGAGCCAAGTTTAAGAGTTTTACTTATAAAACTCGAAATGATTTTAACTGAAGAGTTTGATCATGGCTCAGATTGAACGCTGGCGGCAGGCTTAACACATGCAAGTCGAGCGGGGATAGGGTGCTTGCACCTGATTCCTAGCGGCGGACGGGTGAGTAATGCTTAGGAATCTGCCTATTAGTGGGGGACAACGTTCCGAAAGGGACGCTAATACCGCATACGTCCTACGGGAGAAAGCAGGGGATCTTCGGACCTTGCGCTAATAGATGAGCCTAAGTCGGATTAGCTAGTTGGTGGGGTAAAGGCCTACCAAGGCGACGATCTGTAGCGGGTCTGAGAGGATGATCCGCCACACTGGGACTGAGACACGGCCCAGACTCCTACGGGAGGCAGCAGTGGGGAATATTGGACAATGGAGGCAACTCTGATCCAGCCATGCCGCGTGTGTGAAGAAGGCCTTTTGGTTGTAAAGCACTTTAAGCGAGGAGGAGGCTTACCTGGTTAATACCTGGGATAAGTGGACGTTACTCGCAGAATAAGCACCGGCTAACTCTGTGCCAGCAGCCGCGGTAATACAGAGGGTGCAAGCGTTAATCGGATTTACTGGGCGTAAAGCGCGCGTAGGTGGCTAATTAAGTCAAATGTGAAATCCCCGAGCTTAACTTGGGAATTGCATTCGATACTGGTTAGCTAGAGTATGGGAGAGGATGGTAGAATTCCAGGTGTAGCGGTGAAATGCGTAGAGATCTGGAGGAATACCGATGGCGAAGGCAGCCATCTGGCCTAATACTGACACTGAGGTGCGAAAGCATGGGGAGCAAACAGGATTAGATACCCTGGTAGTCCATGCCGTAAACGATGTCTACTAGCCGTTGGGGCCCTTGAGGCTTTAGTGGCGCAGCTAACGCGATAAGTAGACCGCCTGGGGAGTACGGTCGCAAGACTAAAACTCAAATGAATTGACGGGGGCCCGCACAAGCGGTGGAGCATGTGGTTTAATTCGATGCAACGCGAAGAACCTTACCTGGCCTTGACATACAGAGAACTTTCCAGAGATGGATTGGTGCCTTCGGGAACTCTGATACAGGTGCTGCATGGCTGTCGTCAGCTCGTGTCGTGAGATGTTGGGTTAAGTCCCGCAACGAGCGCAACCCTTTTCCTTATTTGCCAGCACTTCGGGTGGGAACTTTAAGGATACTGCCAGTGACAAACTGGAGGAAGGCGGGGACGACGTCAAGTCATCATGGCCCTTACGGCCAGGGCTACACACGTGCTACAATGGTCGGTACAAAGGGTTGCTACTGCGCGAGCAGATGCTAATCTCAAAAAGCCGATCGTAGTCCGGATCGCAGTCTGCAACTCGACTGCGTGAAGTCGGAATCGCTAGTAATCGCGGATCAGAATGCCGCGGTGAATACGTTCCCGGGCCTTGTACACACCGCCCGTCACACCATGGGAGTTTGTTGCACCAGAAGTAGGTAGTCTAACCTTAGGGAGGACGCTTACCACGGTGTGGCCGATGACTGGGGTGAAGTCGTAACAAGGTAGCCGTAGGGGAACCTGCGGCTGGATCACCTCCTTAACGAAAGATTGACGATTGGTAAGAATCCACAACAAGTTGTTCTTCATGACGATGTATCTGAGGGTCTGTAGCTCAGTTGGTTAGAGCACACGCTTGATAAGCGTGGGGTCACAAGTTCAAGTCTTGTCAGACCCACCACTACTGACGAAGCGTTAATTGCAGACGAAGTAAGATACATTGACTTATTGATAAGCTGGGGACTTAGCTTAGTTGGTAGAGCGCCTGCTTTGCACGCAGGAGGTCAGGAGTTCGACTCTCCTAGTCTCCACCACGTATTCGTTCGAATACGTAATAAGCAAACGGTTTGATAGCTTATAGAGCTTAGTAAGAAAGCGGCGTATAATGCGCGGCATTGTTATTAACCTCTGTGATTTATCACAGTAATGCAGTCCGACGAGGATGCATTAAATCATTAACAGAATATATTTGAGTTGAAATAATTTGTTCATACTCATACAAGAGCGGAAACGACACGACTTCGGTTGTGAAGTTGAAGTGATTGAATGAGAACTAGCGAAATTAACTGAATCAAGCGTTTTGGTATATGAATCTAATTGAAGCTGTACAGTGATTAAGTTCACGAGACTCTAACTGTGTAATTAACTGAGTGATCGGTTGATTATGTTGTTTATCCTACTTGTAGGGATGAACGACTGTTTGGGGTTGTATAGTCAAGTAATTAAGTGCATGTGGTGGATGCCTTGGCAGTCAGAGGCGAAGAAAGACGTGATAGCCTGCGAAAAGCTCCGGGGAGGCGGCAAATATCCTGTGATCCGGAGATGTCTGAATGGGGAAACCCACCGGCTATAAGGTCGGTATCATAAACTGAATACATAGGTTTATGAGGCGAACGCGGAGAAGTGAAACATCTCAGTATCCGTAGGAAAAGAAATCAATTGAGATTCCCTCAGTAGCGGCGAGCGAAAGGGGAACAGCCCATTAAGTCATATCAGTTTTAGTGGAATGCTCTGGGAAGTGCAACCATAGTGGGTGATAGTCCTGTACACGAAAGGGCTGATATGATGATGTCGAGTAGGGCGAGGCACGTGAAACCTTGTCTGAATATAGGGGGACCATCCTCTAAGGCTAAATACTCCTGACTGACCGATAGTGAACCAGTACCGTGAGGGAAAGGCGAAAAGAACCCCTGTGAGGGGAGTGAAATAGATCCTGAAACCGCATGCATACAAGCAGTGGGAGCCACTTTGTGTGGTGACTGCGTACCTTTTGTATAATGGGTCAGCGACTTATATTCAGTAGCGAGGTTAACCGAATAGGGGAGCCGTAGAGAAATCGAGTCTTAATAGGGCGTTTAGTTGCTGGGTATAGACCCGAAACCGGGTGATCTATCCATGAGCAGGTTGAAGGTTGGGTAACACTAACTGGAGGACCGAACCCACTGTCGTTGAAAAGCCAGGGGATGACTTGTGGATAGGGGTGAAAGGCTAATCAAACTCGGTGATAGCTGGTTCTCCCCGAAAGCTATTTAGGTAGCGCCTCGGACGAATACCATTGGGGGTAGAGCACTGTTTCGGCTAGGGGGTCATCCCGACTTACCAAACCGATGCAAACTCCGAATACCAATGAGTACTATCCGGGAGACAGACTGCGGGTGCTAACGTCCGTAGTCAAGAGGAAAACAATCCAGACCGCCAGCTAAGGTCCCTAAATCATAGTTAAGTGGGAAACGATGTGGGAAGGCATAGACAGCTAGGAGGTTGGCTTAGAAGCAGCCACCCTTTAAAGAAAGCGTAATAGCTCACTAGTCGAGTCGGCCTGCGCGGAAGATGTAACGGGGCTAAAACTATGTACCGAAGCTGCGGATTTGCAATTTATTGCAAGTGGTAGGGGAGCGTTCTGTAAGCCGATGAAGGTGTGTTGAGAAGCATGCTGGAGGTATCAGAAGTGCGAATGCTGACGTGAGTAACGACAAAACGGGTGAAAAACCCGTTCGCTGAAAGACCAAGGGTTCCAGTCCAACGTTAATCGGGGCTGGGTGAGTCGACCCCTAAGGCGAGGCCGAGAGGCGTAGTCGATGGGAAATTGGTTAATATTCCAATACTTCAGTGTAATGCGATGAGAGGACGGAGAAGGTTAAGTCAGCCTGGCGTTGGTTGTCCAGGTGGAAGACAGTAGGCATGCATCTTAGGCAAATCCGGGGTGCTCTATGCTGAGAGTTGATAGCAAGCCAGTTTACTGGTGAAGTGGCTGATACCATACTTCCAGGAAAAGTCTCTAAGCTTCAGTTACACTGGAATCGTACCCGAAACCGACACAGGTGGTCAGGTCGAGTAGACCAAAGCGCTTGAGAGAACTCTGCTGAAGGAACTAGGCAAAATGGTACCGTAACTTCGGGAGAAGGTACGCTGCCGGCGGTGATAGGACTTGCTCCTTGAGCTGTTGGCAGCCTCAGAAACCAGGCCGCTGCAACTGTTTATTAAAAACATAGCACTCTGCAAACACGAAAGTGGACGTATAGGGTGTGATGCCTGCCCGGTGCTGGAAGGTTAATTGATGTGGTTAGCGCAAGCGAAGCTATTGATCGAAGCCCCAGTAAACGGCGGCCGTAACTATAACGGTCCTAAGGTAGCGAAATTCCTTGTCGGGTAAGTTCCGACCTGCACGAATGGCATAATGATGGCGGCGCTGTCTCCAGCAGAGGCTCAGTGAAATCGAATTCGCCGTGAAGATGCGGTGTACCCGCGGCTAGACGGAAAGACCCCGTGAACCTTTACTGCAGCTTGACATTGAACTTTGATCTTACTTGTGTAGGATAGGTGGGAGGCTTTGAAGTGGCGACGCTAGTTGCCATGGAGCCGTCCTTGAAATACCACCCTGGTAATATTGAGGTTCTAACTCTGCTCCCTGATCGGGAGCGAGGACCATGTCTGGTGGGTAGTTTGACTGGGGCGGTCTCCTCCTAAAGAGTAACGGAGGAGTACGAAGGTGCGCTCAGCGTGGTCGGAAATCACGCGTAGAGTATAAAGGCAAAAGCGCGCTTAACTGCGAGACCCACAAGTCGAGCAGGTACGAAAGTAGGTCTTAGTGATCCGGTGGTTCTGTATGGAAGGGCCATCGCTCAACGGATAAAAGGTACTCTGGGGATAACAGGCTGATACCGCCCAAGAGTTCATATCGACGGCGGTGTTTGGCACCTCGATGTCGGCTCATCTCATCCTGGGGCTGAAGCAGGTCCCAAGGGTATGGCTGTTCGCCATTTAAAGAGGTACGCGAGCTGGGTTTAGAACGTCGTGAGACAGTTCGGTCCCTATCTACCGTGGGCGCTGGAAATTTGAGAGGATCTGCTCCTAGTACGAGAGGACCAGAGTGGACGAACCTCTGGTGTACCGGTTGTGACGCCAGTCGCATCGCCGGGTAGCTATGTTCGGAAGGGATAACCGCTGAAAGCATCTAAGCGGGAAGCCTACCTCAAGATAAGATTTCCCCGAGACTTTATGTCTCCTAAAGAGCCGTTGAAGACTACGACGTTGATAGGTTGGATGTGGAAGTGCAGTGATGCATGAAGCTGACCAATACTAATTGCTCGTGAGGCTTGACTATACAACACCCAAGCAGTTGTATATAAAGCATCAATTGATTTCATATTGATCTAACGATCAGACGAAGCCTTGATTTGGTTAAGCTAATCGAACAAACTACTGCAACTCAGATACATCTGTTAATGAACTCTATTTGAAGAAAGCTAGGCAAACGAAGCGTAAGCAACGTAGATAAGACCATAGCGAGTAAGCATACCAGTTGTGCTGGCGACCATAGCAAGAGTGAACCACCTGATCCCTTCCCGAACTCAGAAGTGAAACCTCTTAGCGCTGATGGTAGTGTGGGGTATCCCATGTGAGAGTAAGTCATCGCCAGCTCATTATTCCAAAAGCCCTCTGCTCATGCAGGGGGCTTTTTTTATGCGTGGGATTTCTAGGAAAAGAAGTAAATATACTCCTAATTGTGCCTAGATAATAAAAATATAAATAACGTGAAAAGTATAATTAATCAACTTCGTCTTATTTTCTTATTGGTCTGTCTAAAAAATATTCGATCTACGACTTTAGCCTAAATTTTATTAAAAAAATCTAACTTGGTAAGTTTTGCAGTAGACAAGGTTTAAAGAATCATCCATTTTATATACAAAAGTGAATGAACATTCATTTTTTCATAGAATAAAAAAGCTCACAATTGGAGGTGAGGAAAAATGACAGCAACAACAGTGAATGTGAATGCTGTAGTGGATGAAGCAAAGTTTAAACCTTTTCATTTAAAGATCGTACTTTGGTGCGTATTTGTCGTTATTTTTGACGGTTATGATCTGGCAATCAACGGTGTTGCTTTACCCCTACTGATGCAAGAATGGAATATGACGGCAGTTCAGGCCGGAATGCTTGCAAGTACCGCTCTGGCGGGCATGATGTTTGGTGCCATGCTCTTCGGTATGCTGGCAGATAAAATTGGACGAAAAAATGTCATCTTGATTTGTGTGACCTTATTCAGTGGATTTACGTTCTGGGGCGGGTTTGCCTCTGGTCCAACTGAATTTGGCATCCTGCGTTTTATTGCGGGCTTAGGTATTGGCGGTGTATTGCCGAATCTGGTCGCACTCACTTCTGAATATGCACCACAAAAAATGCGCAGTACCTTAGTCACTACCATGTTTAGTGGTTATGCAGTTGGCGGGATTATGGCGGCGTTATTAGGTGCCTGGTTTACCCCAAGTTTTGGTTGGGAAATCATGTTCTATATCGCAGGTATTCCATTATTGATGCTGCCTATACTGTATTTGTATTTACCAGAATCTTTAACTTTCCTGGTAAAAAAACAGCAAAATGAAAAGGCTAGTAAAATTGTTCAACAGATCAGTCCTGAGCAAAATGTCACTGCAAGTACCCAGTTTGTACTGAATGAAGTGCATGCGCCCGATGCTTCCATTGCGGCTTTATTTAAGCAGGGTCGTAGCATGAGTACTTTATTATTCTGGTGCTGCTTCTTTATGTGCCTGCTTATGGTCTACGCATTGGGTAGCTGGTTACCAAAACTGATGATGGCAGCGGGCTATTCTCTGGGTAACAGCTTAATGTTCCTGATGGCCATGAATATTGGTGCAGTGGTTGGAACTATTGGCGGTGGTATTCTGGCGGATCGTTTCCATCTGAAACCTGTCATTATTGGCATGTTCCTGCTAGGTGCTGTATCCCTAGTTGGATTAGGCTTTAATTCTCCACAGGCTGTGATCTATCTGTTAGTCGCTGCTGCAGGTGCTTCGGCAATTGGTAGTAGTATTCTGCTCTATAGTTTCGTGGCTCAGTACTATCCATTGGCAATCCGCTCTACCGGTATTGGTTGTGCGTCCGCAGTCGGTCGGGTAGGGGCAATCGTTGGTCCAATTATTATTGGATTCCTGTTGGGTATGGAGCTGCCACATAAAATGAACTTCCTGGCAGTTGCGATTCCAGCCATTATTGGTGCGATTTCAGTGGCGATGATTGTACGTAAAGATCTGAATGCAGAACGAAATGCTGAGACCTTACTGGCGAAACAGAAGCTGAATTCTATTAAAACCTAGTCACTTTTTGCCAATCCACTTGCTATAAATCTGAATTGAATCAAAAGATCCCTTTCATAAGAAAGGGATTTTTTGTTTAAAGTATAAAAATCATTCATAAAAAATCGAATAAATCAAAAAATCATTGGTCTATAGACTATTTATATAGGCATTTTAATGAGAATAATAAATGTCTAAATATTCAATTATTTAGCTTTATAAAAATGTGATAAATCACACAAATAGCCGCTATTTTATAGCTGAAATAGCTCCATCATTTGGTCTTATTGTACGCTAAATCTCACTTGCGTATATTGCTAAAACTTGAATATTCCCCCGGATATTCATAAGGATTTTATGGACAAGTACTCATGGGAGATGAGAACGATGACAACGGAAACAGTAGATATAAATTCTGTAGTCGATAATGCGAAATTTACGCCTTTTCACTTCAATGTAGTTGCTTGGTGTTTACTCATTATCTTGTTTGACGGCTACGATTTAGCAATCAATGGTGTTGTTTTACCTTTATTAATGCAGGACTGGGGCCTAAGTGCTGTTCAAGCGGGAATGCTTGCCAGTACTGCACTTGCCGGCATGATGTTTGGCGCGATGATCTTTGGTTCTCTAGCAGATAAAATTGGCCGTAAAAAAGTGATCATGATCTGTATCGTATTATTCAGTGGTCTGACCTTTGCCGGCGGTTTTGCTTCAAACCCGACTGAGTTCGGTATTTTACGCTTCCTTGCCGGTCTGGGCATTGGTGGTGTAATGCCCAACCTGGTCGCACTCACCTCTGAATATGCACCACAAAAAATGCGTAGTACCTTGGTGACGACCATGTTCAGTGGTTATGCAGTGGGTGGTGTGATGGCTGCCTTATTAGGTTCATGGTTTACCCCAAGTTTTGGTTGGCAAATCATGTTCTTTATCGCAGGTATTCCATTATTTTTATTACCTGTGATCTGGAAATTCCTGCCGGAATCTTTAGCTTTTATCGTCAAAGACAACAAACAGGAAAAAGCACGTCAAATTGTACGACGTTTGGCTCCAAATCTAAGTGTTACAGACAATACAACCTTTAAACTGCCACAGGAAAATGTACCTGAAGCAGCAAATGTGGTGAGCCTGTTCCGTCGTGGCCGTGCAGTAAATACGTTATTGTTCTGGGTTGCTTTCTTTACTTGCCTACTAACTATGTATGCGCTGAGCAGCTGGTTACCGAAGCTAATGATGGCAGCGGGTTACTCAATGGATAACAGCCTGATGTTCATGATGGCGATGAACGTGGGTGCAGTGGTTGGTATTGTGGGCGGCGGTATTTTGGCTGACCGTTTCCACCTGAAACCGGTATTGATGTTCCTCGGTATGATGGGTGCGATTGTGATGAGCTCAATGGGCTTTGCATCTAACCAGTTCCTGCTTTACATCCTGGTGTTCCTGGCTGGTGCAGCATCAATCGGTTCGCAAATGTTGCTATACAGCTATGTTGCGCAGTTCTACCCATTGGCAGTACGTTCAACAGGTATTGGCTGGTCATCTGCGATTGGTCGTATGGGGGCGATTGTTGGCCCGATCCTGATTGGTGGCTTACTCGGTATGAACCTGCCTGCACACTTTAACTTTATGGCGGTGGGTTTACCGGTACTGATTACAGCGATTGCAGTTGCTCTGATCATGCATGATGATGAATCTGAAAAGATTGGTTCAGCAGATACAATTCCTGCAAAAGCTTAAAACCAAGTTTGAAATAAGAAGCCTCCGAAAGGGGGCTTTTTTATATGCTATTAATTTATAATATAATTTAAGAGAAAAAATTTAACTTTTAATCAACGAATGTTTTAGCTATGTCACTATTCAAATTTTTTCCAAAAGATAATGATTTAATTGAGAAGATTTTATTAGAGATGGTTTTTGTGCTGTAAAGTGCACTTTGCCTCAAGATTACAATGATCCATACGAATTATTTTTAGGATTAGATACTTCTGTAGAGACTCAAGATCTAGCTTTTTATTATGATGTAATACAAAAAATTCCACAGATTCCAACTACTTGTTTCTCAAGATCATTACTCTCATTACCAATGTGGGCACATTATGCAAGTAATCATGCGGGCTATGTTATCGAATTTGATCTTGAGGTATTACAACAACATTTTGCAGAGGCTTCTATCAAGGATGTAAAGTACATTTCAGAGCCTGATAAAAATATTGCAGAAATTTTAAAAATGGCTTCTAGAATTGGGAAACCTAGATACTTAGGATTTTTGTATGAAACAGTAAGATACAATGCATATTTTTCCAAATATAAAGAATGGAGTTATGAACAAGAATGTCGATTTGTAGCTACAGGGGATTACATTGAAAAAATAGGTATAAATGATCTTCTCTTTATTCCTATTGAGGCTATTAAATCTATTGTTTTAGGAAAAAATATATCGGATTCAAATAAAACGAAATTATTGGAAATCTCAGAGAAGTATAATATTAAGGTTTACTATCTTAATATTAGTAAGACTTCTTCTTCTCCATTTTTTACAGATTTAGATAATAGATCTTATATTTTTGATAAAAAAGAAATTATTTTAGCTCATAAAGTTTGTAAAGAATGTCCACAGCCTTTATCAAATACTGAATCTGAGACATGTGAAATTTGCAGTATTACGGAAGCTCATAGACAAGATGCCGCGAATCGAAATGCTTTTAGAATGCTTGCCCACTATAATTTACTTGATGATTATATTGAGGGTTTTAGGGAAATATCTAAAAATAGGTAGAATTAATTTAATTTTTATTTACTTAAAGCAATTGTTTTCCACAGTATAATTTTATAGCGGTTACCTTATATTAAAAGGTTTGAAAATATGAAACTCAACTCATTCTCCCCAATCCCTGAAGATGACGACGAACTGCATCTTCCTGAACTGGTGTACTGGGCATCCTTAGGTGATATTGAACAGGTCGAGCAAGCCTTGCAGGAAGGTCTAGATGTGAATTCAGCCGATGAAGAAGGTTATAGTGCCTTGCATGCAGCTGCTGAAAATGACCATCTTGAAGTTGTGAAGCTGCTGGTGAGCAAAGGTGCAGATGTCGATCATCGCAGTACCTATACCGCGTTGGAACTGGCAGAAATGGCCGGTAATAAAGATGTAGTGGCTTATCTAAAAAACCTGAAAGGCGGCATTTAAATAAAATAGATCAAGAAAATAAAAAAGCCTCCAGATGGAGGCTTTTTATGGTTTGAACTTAGGCAGCATTGTCTTCCAGTTCTTTTAAGATGGCGTCATTGAAAGCAGGAATATCATCCGGATTACGTGAAGTAATTAGCACCCAGTCACCGGTATTGCAGCGATGAACCTGTTCATCGACCCATTTACCACCGGCATTTTCCAGATCCAGTTTGATGCTCTTATACGAGGTCAGGTTTTTATCCTTAATTCGCTGTGCATCAATCAGAACCCATGGCCCATGACAGATTGCGGCAATTGGTTTTTGCTGATCAGCAAAATGCTGCACGATTTTCTGGGCAGATTCATTGATTCTTAGCGTATCTGCATTCACAGTGCCACCAGGAACAACCAAGAGATCATAATCATCCAGTGTGACATGATCAAAACTGGTATCAGGCGTATATGAGGTAGCAGCTTTAGTATCGCCTTTTACAGTCGCCACCTCTTCATTTTTTTCTGCCGCATGAATCACTTCAAATCCTTTGGATTTTAGAAAATTTAAAGGCTCGACCAGTTCATCATGTTCAACGCCTTGGTTTGAAGTAATAAAGAGGACCTTTTTTACCATGATTGCTGTTCCCAAAAAATGTGAGGATTTTCAGATTAACAACAAGGCGATTCTTACAATGTTGGATTTTTAGCTCGGAACTGTTAAACAATGCTAAGAATTTATAGATAAAAAAAGCCCCAACATCCTGTTGGGGCTTTTTTCGTATCTCGTGCTTAGGTATAACTCCTGTCGTACCTCACGTCCTGGTGCACTGCTTTATTCTTCTTGTTTTTAGGTATTTGAGCTTCCTGCTCTGTATGTTTGTAGAATAGTCTGAACCTGAAAGCTGGCATAGACGTCGATGACATCTATCTTTGTACGTCTGCGCTTACAGGGTAAGGACTGATTTTCATAACTCATTATATTATTTAGAAGTGTATATCTAAGCCAACATAAGGACCTTTAAATTCCAGTTCCAATTCTGGTGCATTATTTTGTTCGGCATCAATATTCATGATGCGATAACCGACCTTAGCGCCTACATCAACCAGCAGGTTATCAATAAAGTCATATTGCAGTTCAGCCTGAACATCAGTCTTTTTAATATCGCTACCATGACTGTAAACCGCTTCAGCTTTAGCACTCATGCCAGTAAATGGCAGTTTTACCCCAGCGGTAGCATAGATTAATGGACTGTATTCATCTAGATCGTATTGAGTCAGGGCACCTGCATTCAGGTTTCTGACTGTACCATCCAGATTAGTCAGACCTGCACCGATATCAGCATGGACAATGGTATCCAGCAGTTCGTAATACAGAATATAGTCGATATTATTGAGTTCGATATCGGCAGCATTCAGCGGGGTAATTTGTTCGCTATTATTGTCCAGATTCACATATTTGATTTTGGCATTTGGCAGTAGTGGTACTGGATGTTCAAATGCGACAGACAGTTGAGCCGTGCCTTGGCGATCCAGATCCTGTTTGCTGGCATTGGCAGACTGGCTATAACCGTCAAAATTCCAGTAGCTGGCATCTGCTTTAAGACCAATCACATCCGCATGGCCTATGCTGCTCAGTCCTAATCCTAGTAATAATGCAGTGAATAATTGTGTACGCATTTCTAATTTTCCTTACGCTTTCTTTAAATTGAGCGATTTTGTTACCTAAATACATCTTCTTAAACGTAATCAGTAAGTGCATGATATAGGTAATTTCTAAAATGTATATGCTAATGTGAAGGGCAGAATAATGGGATCGACAGCAGCACAACATCATCAAGACTATCCATTATATGTGGCAGGACAGCCGGTACAAACGGGTGAATGGCTGGAGGTCAAACATAAATATAGTCAGGAGCTTTATGCACGTGTCGCGTTGGCAGATGCTGAAACTTTAGAAAAGGCAATTCAGTCTGCGACTCAGGCAGAAGCAGAAATGGCAGCGTTGGAACCTTTCCAGAAACAGAAAATTCTGCTGCATTGTGTGAAGCGGTTTAATGAAATCCGTGAAGAACTGACTGAAATCCTGATTGCCGAAGGTGGCAAACCACGTAAAGCAGCTGGCGCAGAAGTAGAACGTCTGATCAATACCTTCCAGATTGCGGCAGATGCGATCACCCAGATGGATCAGGGCCGTATTTTGCCTCTGGCAGTCACCGCCGCAGCTTCCGGTTATCAGGGCATGGTGAAACAGGTACCGATTGGTGCTGTATCCCTGATTAGTCCGTTTAATTTTCCATTAAATCTGACTGCACACAAAATTGCACCGGCAATTGCTGCAGGTTGTCCATTTGTATTAAAACCGGCGAGTCTGACTCCAGTTTCAGCCTTAAAAATTGCCGAGATTCTGGCAGAAACCGATTTACCGAAGAATGCCTTCTCAGTTCTGCCGTGTCCACGCGATCTGGCGGATGTACTGGTCACAGATGACCGTTTTAAATTGTTGAGCTTTACCGGTTCCGATGTTGTGGGCTGGGATATGAAAGCCCGTGCCGGCCGCAAAAAAGTTACTCTGGAACTCGGTGGAAATGCCGCAGTGATGATTGAGCCAGATACTGAACTCAGTGAACAGCTGATTGACCGTCTGATCGGTGGTGCTTATGGTCATGCAGGGCAGGTGTGTATCAGTGTGCAACGTATACTGGTGCATCAGGATATTTTTGAAGAACTGAAAGACAAGCTGGTTCAGAAACTGCAACATCTGAAAGCCGGTGATCCGGATCTGGAAACGACTTTGCTAGGACCAATGATCAAGGAAGCTGAAGCTAAACGTTTGCATCGCTGGATGGAAGATGCCGTAGCGCAAGGTGCCCATGTACTGACCGGTGGTGAAGTGAAAGGTGCGATGTTTGAACCGATCCTATTGGAAAAGGTAGATCATCAACTGGAAATTTACCGTAATGAAGTGTTTGGTCCGGTTGCCATTATTGAAGCTTATAGCGATTTTGAATCAGGGATTGCCTGTATTAATAGCAGTCGCTTTGGTCTGCAAGCCGGCATCTATACCCAGAATCTGCAGAAGATGATGTATGCCTGGGATCATCTGCATGTCGGTGGTGTGATTATCAATGATATTCCGTCATTCCGTGTTGATAATATGCCTTATGGCGGTGTGAAGGATTCCGGTCTGGGCCGTGAAGGCATTCAGTCTGCGATTCGTGACATGCAGGAAGAACGTATGCTTGTCATCAAATGTTAAGCTGACCGAATCAATCAGTACTGTTCCACAATCGGCATAAGAAAGGCCGGTTGTGGAATTTTGCTTTTTATTGCTTAAAAAGGTAGCAGAGTAGGCAGAAAATATAGACTGAATAAATTAAGACACAGCTCTGTTTTTATTCAGAAGAAAATGAACAAAGAAGATTCAAAAATACTTTTTCAATTTCTATTTAACACTTGATGAATTAAGAGCGAAAAATTGCTTGAAAACTGTAGTAAAACTTAAAAAAAATATATTCCAAAAAGTTTGTTTATATATAACTAAGAAAATCAAGAGCTCAGCGTAGAATTATTGAGCATTTGATAAGAATAGATTATAAAAAAAGAATGTTTTAAGCAGAAATTACAGAAAAAATTTGAAAAAGTCAGTATTGTTGAACCATCTACAAGGTCTGCTTTCTGCTCAGACTTTAAGCAAGCTGTCCGGCTAGCTGACCTGTTTGTATATTAGAATTCGATGCCCAAAAGGTATAACTCTAATTCAAACACCCGAAATAATTGAAATGCTTCTTCAGTGCTCGCGACATAACCATAACAAGCAGTATTGAATGAAGTTTAAAGTTTAGGTGTTCTATGACAGATACTCGAGAGAATTGGTCGGCACGATCAGGATTTATTATTGCAGCCATTGGCTCTGCCGTTGGTTTGGGGAATATTTGGCGCTTTCCATACGTTGCCTATGAAAATGGCGGCGGGGCATTCCTGATTCCTTATCTGATTGCGATTTTTGCAGCAGGTTTACCTCTATTATTTTTAGATTATGCAGTCGGACATAAGTTCCGCAAAGCACCACCAATGGCCTATAAAAAACTCATGAATGCAGAATCTCTGGGTTGGTGGCAGGTCATGGTGACCCTGATCATCGGGATTTATTATGCCAGCGTCCTGTCTTGGGCCGGCAGCTATATGATTTATTCTTTTGGACAGCAGTGGGGCACAGATACTCAAGGCTTCTTCTTCAATAGCTACCTGCAAAATGGTGAGGGCTTAACTTTCGGTTTTGTACCGGTACTGTTCTTTGGTCTGGTGATCGTTTGGGCAGCCGTGATGCTGATTCTCTATGGTGGGGTACGCCGTGGGGTGGAACTGGCGAATAAAATCTTCATGCCTTTGCTGGTAATTTTATTCACGATTCTGGTGATTCAGGCGGTACGTTTACCGGGTGCAGTCGATGGCTTAAATGCTTTCTTTACCCCAAACTGGGAAGCCATGACCAATTATAAAGTCTGGCTGGCTGCGTTTGGTCACATCTTCTTCTCACTCTCAGTGGGCTTCGGGATTATGTTGACCTATGCCTCTTACCTGAAACGTAAAACTAACCTGACCGGTTCAGGTGTCGTGGTGGCATTAGCTAACTCGTCGTTTGAAATCTTGGCAGGTATTGGGGTTTTTGCAGCGCTTGGTTTTATGGCGTTCAGTTCAGGTGCGAAAGTTGAAGATGTGGTCTCTGGTGGTATCGGTCTGGCCTTTATTGCCTTCCCGAAAATCATTTCCAGCTTAGGTGCAGGTGGTGACCTGTTCGGCTTCCTGTTCTTTGGTTCATTGACGGTGGCAGGTATTACCTCCATGGTGAGTATTCTGCAGGTACCAATTGCGGCATTCCAGGACAAGCTGGGTTGGTCGAAGAACAAGTCAGTGACGATTATTGCGGGTGGTTCAGCAGTTGTATCCACCTTGATGTTCTCAACGCATAGTGCCATTACATTTGTCGATATCATTGACTACTTTGCCAATAACATTGGTATCGTGGGTGGTGGTCTGTTATCGATTATTTTACTGTCCTGGTTCCGCCGTCCATTGATGAAAGAGCTGGAAACACATGTGAACGAGTTTGCCAGCCTGAAACTGGGGGGCAGCTGGAAGTTCATGCTGACCCTGATCACGCCCTTATCTTTATTATCGGCATTGGGTTTAACCTTGAAATCAATCATGGCAGAAGGTTATGGTGATTATCCTGCAAGTACGTTATGGATGATTGGTGGGGGCACGATTGCATTCTTTATTCTGGGTGCCATTTTGTTCAGTCTAGTTAAAGATCGTCATAGTTAGGAGAACGAATATGAATACATCTGCATTGATTATGATGATTTTCTCCATGGTTTTATTATGGGGTGGTCTGGCACTGGCTGTCATGCATCTGGCAAAAAATCCAGAAGAACCAGAAGACTAAAAATCTTCACATAAACACATTGTTGCTGTAAATGAAAGTCATTATCATCTTTGGTGATAATGACTTTTTTAATGGGCAGACTTATGGGAATTGCTCCCGTTACCGATGTGCAAGTCTATACTGCTTTTGCAGTGACATTTTTGGCAGGTCTGGCTACCCTCGTAGGTGGGGGATTAGTGCTGTTCTTAAAAAAACCGAATTACCGGGTTTTAGCCTTCGGACTGGCCTTTGCTGCCGGAGCAATGATCTATGTCTCGCTCACAGAAATTCTAAACAAATCGATCAGTTCATTTAGCCTGGCCTTTGATGAAAAATCCGGTTTTGCTTATGGTACTTTTGCCTTTTTATTGGGGGTGGTACTGGTCTTATTGCTGGATCGATTCGTTCCTAATCCGCATGAAACCATTGAGGCACAATCGAAACAGGATCTGAGTCAGCCGCAACTGCTAAGAACCGGTCTGCTGACATTATTTGCGATTAGTGCACATAACCTGCCAGAAGGATTGGCGACTTTTTTTGCAACTTTGGAAAGTCCTGCACTGGGTGCACCATTGGCGGTTGCCATTGCGATTCATAATGTGCCTGAAGGTGTTGTGATTGCATTACCGGTCTATGGTGCAACAGGCCGTAAAGACTATGCACTTGCGGCCAGTCTGGTTTCAGGCCTTGCTGAACCTCTGGGCGCTGCGCTGGGTTATTTCATTCTGGCGCCGTATATGAGTCATACCATTTATGGCATGGTATTTGGGATTATCGGTGGGGTGATGGTTTATCTGGCACTAGATGAACTCTTACCGACTGCAAAACGTTTTTCCAAAGGTCATGAAACCGTGTATGGTCTGGTCAGTGGGATGGCGGCATTGGCGACCAGTCTAGTGATTTTTAAATTTGTACAATAAGAATTTCAAATCAAAACAATAAAAAAGGCAGCCAAAGCTCATTGCTGTCCCACAATTTTTCACAAGAGGAAGCTCAAATGAGCTTCCTCTTGTTTTATGGGTATTTTATCGGGTGAAAATAAAGCTTTTAAAGTTCTTCTTTCAAACAAATTCACTTGAATTATTCTGAGTAAACGTTGAACTGTCCAACCTGTTTTTCCTAAATGTTGAGCGAAACTCACCAATAAATAGGCGATCATCGCAATCCAGATTTGTGTCTGAATTGCGTTCCTGCTGCGGCCTAGAAACGCTTTTAATTTGAGATTCTGCTTAATCGCCTTAAAGAACAGCTCAACTTTCCAACGATCTTTATAAATCGCCGCAATGGTGGAGGCGGCTAAATGAAAGTTATTGCTGAGAAAGCTAAAGTGCTTGCCACTTTGCTGATCTCTATATTCAATTCTTCTTAACACTGGGGCTTTTCTTTTTAGGGCATGTGCGCTATTCAGCTGAATGGTTTCATCTTTTAGAATACCTTTGGATTCAAGCACTGGATGTTGCTGGATCACCTGATACACAGATTTAGGCCTAAAACGTGTGACAAATCCAATGTTTTGAGCAGTCAGATTTGCATACCATTGGTAATCGACATAGCCTTTATCAAAAACTACAATGCTGCCAGCAGGAAACTGGAATTTGCGGCCTTGTACCATGTCATTTTCTTTGCCATTTTCAACTGCAACAAACTCAGGAATATCATTGCTGTGATTCAATCCTATACTGAGTTTCATGCTGGCTTTTGAGTCGTGAACTTTGGCCCATTCACATAAGGAAAGCGACAGGTCAATATGACTGGCATCCAAGGAATACAAGGGATTCTTAAAGCGAAATTTATGAGCGACTTTTGAGTGGTCATAGTATTTAAGCAACTTGTAAAATAGCTGTTGATACAAGGCAGCAGGCTGCTGCTCATTGATTCGTGCCAGCGTGCTTCGGGGAATAGACTTTGCTCCGAGATGACTTAGCTTTTCCTGTTGGCACTCCAAATTGGATTGAATATCTCTCAGACTTTGCCTACAAGAGAATTGAGACATCAATATGGCAATAAACTGATCCCACCGGGAAGCTGCTCTAAATTTCTGTCCAACATGGTGTACTTTAGCAAGTTGTTCAAAATCCTGTCGCACAACAGGTTTAATTAGCTCATGAAATACGGTATTCTGATGTGACAAAACCTGAATCCTGGTCGTTAAAGTGTTTGTTTGCACTCATATTTTAACTGTTAGGACTCAGGTTTTTTTATTTAAAGCAAACTATGGGACAGCAGTGGCCAAAGCTACCTTTTCTTTTAGCAATATCATTTAAGCAGTTTTTTCAATCCGGCAATAGAAGAAGCCATCGCCTTGACCGGTTTTAGGTAGCAGCTGACGGCCATGGATCTGTTCAATGCCCCAATTAGCTTCAATTTTAATTTCTTTAGCCTCGGGGTGTTTGCTAAAGAATTCGACCATCTGCTGTTCATTTTCCGCTTTGAGAATTGAGCAGGTGATATAGAGCAGGGTGCCGCCAACTTTGAGTTGCTGCCACATATTTTCCAGAATCTGCTTTTGCAACTCTACTGTCTGGGTAATATCGGTTGAATGACGTAACAGACGAATATCTGGATGGCGACGCATTACACCGATGGCTGAACACGGCGCATCCAGCACGATACAGTCCGGCTGTTCCGGTGCCTGCCAGGTGATGGCATCTGCGGCTTTAATTTCAACATGATCGCCTTCAAGTAACAGACGTTCAAGATTCTCAGTGACACGCGTTAAGCGCTTGGCATCCTGATCCAGAGCAATCAGTTTACGCGGCTGATATTTTTCTAGAATATGCGCCGTTTTACCACCCGGTGCTGCACAGGCATCAATCACAAACTTGTCATCCAGATTTGGCAACAAGGTAGCACAAAGCTGGGCATGTTCATCCTGTACCGAAAAACCACCGACATCAAAACCAGGTAAGTCAGGTACTTGTACATTGGCATCAAGGACAATTCCGACCTTGGAAACAGCACAGGCATGGGCAGGAATTTTGTGCTCGTCCAGAATTTCCAGATAGTCTTCGCGGCTAACCTGACGTTCATTTACGCGCAAAGTCAGTGGAGCAATCTGCTTTAACTCATGACTCAGTTCAGTGAGCTGTTCTGGCCAGTCTTTTTTCAGACGTTTAAAGAGCCAGCTTGGCAGGCCATGAGCCTGATCCAGTGCTGCCTGAAATTCCGATGTTTCACGTGAAACACGGCGCAGGATGGCATTCACTACGCCACTTAAAGCCTGATAGCCGAGTTGCTTTACAGCAGTCACGGTTTCAGAAATGGCAGCGTGTGGCGCGATTCGGGTTTCCAGTAACTGGTATAGGCCGACATAGAGACAAGTTTCGACCGTGTCATTATTTAAAGGCTTCACCAGCAGAGGCAAGGTAATACTTTTAAGCGCATACCATTGACGCAAAGTACCCAACACCAGTTCATGGAATAGGGCACGGTCACGGTCTGCCACTTTCTTTAAATGCAGCGGCAAGATACTGGCCAGAGATTGTCCTTGCTGTACAGCAAGTAAGGTACGAATCACTTGGGCACGCAAGTTAAGGTGAGATGTGCCTGATTCAGAATGACTCATGCCAATAATTGTCCTACATGTAATTTTTGGGTCTGGTTAATTTGTACCGGATTGAGCGGTTTGCCGCCCGGCCATTGCAGTGAAGTTAAACATACTGCTTTTTCATCACCACAGGCTACATGCACACCCTGTTTATCAATCGCCAGAATTGTACCAGCGGTATGACAGTGTGCATTTTTTTCTGAAAGTACCGAACCCCAAACCCGCAGGTTGTTATTTTCATCCAGAGGAATAAAAGCGACTGGCCAAGGATTAAAGGCACGGATATTACGGTCAATATTAGAGGCAGTACAGCTCCAGTCAATTCGGGCTTCTGCCTTAGACAGCTTATGAGCATAGACGGTAAGTTCTTCGTCCTGCACTTCCCGGGCAGCTAAATACTGTTGTAATTTTTCTTCAGATTCCAGTACCGCTACAATTGCTTCAGCACCTTGAGCAGCCAGTTTATCATGCAGGCTGGCTGAGGTATCTTCTGCAGTAATTGGACATAAGGTTTTATACATCATGTCACCAGTATCCAGCCCGGCAGCCATTTTCATGATGGTCACGCCAGTTTCGTGATCACCTGTTGCAATTGCACGTTGGATCGGCGCAGCACCACGCCAGCGTGGCAGCAGTGAACCATGAATATTCAGGCAACCATATTTAGGCGTATCCAGAACCACTTGCGGCAAAATCAGACCATAGGCAGCTACAACCATCACATCGGCATTCAACGCTTTCAGTTCAGCCTGAGCTGCCAGACCTTCTTCAGTTGAAGACTTAAAATGAAGTGGCTGATATACCGGAATGTCATGTTCAAGCGCCAGCTGTTTCACAGCAGAAGCGGTAAGTTTCTGACCACGGCCGGCTTTACGATCCGGCTGAGTATAGACCGCCACAATTTCATGATCGGTTTTGAGAAGCGCAGCCAATGCAGTTGCTGCAAATTCTGGTGTGCCTGCAAATATGATTTTCACACATGAAATTCCAAATAAACTTGGCAGCTATTATAAGCTAAAAGCCAAATGGCCGCCTAATCTACAATGCACTTAACTGTTACAGCGATTATAGATTCCTACTTTTAATTAAATTTTATATAAAAAAAACTCATGCAAATTCTAAAAATTATTCATGAAAGTTTTGTATTGTCCGATCCATGATGGCGGTATAGTAGCTTTATTAAGAGATTTTTATTGTCAGCTCACCGAGACCTCTCTATAGACATTTTTGTCTGCATCTACAACGAATAGGTCATCTTGTAAAACAATGGCTTGTAGTATGATAGGTCTAACATTCGACTGATTTAAGCTCATTGTCAGTATGATCTAGCCAGAGTGAACTTTTTTCGGTTCATTTCAAGCTCAAACTTTGTTGGAAATATAAAATGCCTGACTATCGTTCAAAAACATCGACACACGGAAGAAACATGGCGGGTGCGCGTGGCTTATGGCGCGCAACTGGGATGAAGGATGAAGACTTCGGTAAACCGATTATTGCAGTGGTGAACTCATTCACCCAGTTTGTACCGGGTCATGTTCACCTTAAAGATCTAGGTCAGCTCGTGGCACGTCAGATTGAACAGGCAGGCGGTGTAGCAAAAGAATTCAATACCATTGCTGTAGATGACGGCATCGCGATGGGTCATGACGGTATGCTGTATTCACTGCCTTCACGTGACCTAATTGCTGACTCGGTAGAATATATGGTCAGCGCACACTGTGCCGATGCGATGGTGTGTATCTCGAACTGTGACAAGATCACTCCGGGGATGTTAATGGCAGCAATGCGCCTGAACATTCCAGTGGTATTCGTGTCTGGCGGTCCGATGGAAGCCGGTAAAGTGAAAATCCGTGGTAATGATAAAGCCATCGACTTGATCGATGCCATGATCGTCGCTGCAGATGATAACTATACTGATGAAGAAGTGGCTGAATACGAACGTTCTGCATGTCCAACCTGTGGTTCATGTTCAGGCATGTTCACTGCGAACTCAATGAACTGCTTGACTGAAGCATTGGGTCTATCGCTTCCAGGTAACGGTTCAACTTTGGCAACTCATGCGAACCGTAAAAAACTGTTCGAACGTGCAGGTTCTCTCATTGTTGAACTGGCAAAACGCCATTATGAACAAGACGATTACAGCGTATTACCACGTTCAATGGTGACTAAAGCTTCGTATGAAAATGCCATGACTTTGGACATCGCAATGGGTGGTTCAACCAATACCGTTCTACACTTATTAGCTGCTGCAAACGAAGCGGGTGTGGACTTCACCATGGATGACATCGATCGTCTATCTCGTAAAGTACCAGTGCTTTGTAAGGTCGCTCCTGCGAAGAATGATGTACATATGGAAGACGTGCACCGTGCCGGCGGGATCATGTCGATCCTCGGTGAACTAGATCGTGCAGGCCTGTTAGATACCTCTGTCGGTACGGTTCACGAAGCAACATTAAAAGATGCTTTAGATAAATGGGACATCATCCGTACTGAAGATGAAGACGTATATCAATTCTTTAAATCAGCACCAGGTGGCGTACCAACCCAGACTGCATTCTCACAAGACCGTTACTACTCACGTTTGGATGGCGACCGTGAAAATGGTGTGATCCGTAATGCAGAACATGCATTCTCTAAAGACGGTGGTCTGGCTGTACTTTATGGCAACATCGCGCTAGATGGTTGTATCGTAAAAACGGCCGGTGTAGATGAATCAATCCTGAAATTCAATGGGACTGCACGTGTATTTGAAAGCCAGGATTCTGCGGTAGACGCGATTCTGGGTGGCAAAATCACAGCAGGTGATGTGGTTGTGATTCGTTACGAAGGCCCACGTGGTGGCCCTGGTATGCAGGAAATGCTGTACCCAACCAGCTACCTGAAATCGAAAGGTTTAGGTAAGGAATGTGCACTGTTAACTGACGGCCGCTTCTCTGGCGGTTCATCAGGTCTATCCATTGGTCACGTTTCTCCAGAAGCGGCTGAAGGCGGTGCGATTGGTCTGGTTGAAGATGGCGATCGTATCGAAATCGATATTCCAAACCGTACCATTCACCTGGCAGTAGATGATGCGACCATGGCCGCTCGTCGTACAGCACAGGATGAAAAAGGCTGGCACCCAGTGGAAGAACGTCCACGTAAGATTTCTAAAGCATTGAAAGCTTATGCGATGCACACTACAAGTGCTGCAAAAGGTGCGGTACGTGAAATCTAAGCTGTAAATTTTTATAGCGCGAAAAAGCACTCCAGATGGGAGTGCTTTTTTATTCCTTAGCGATTTAAACTTAAGTAAAACACCTAAACTTTCAATAAAATCAATGGAGAGAGGGCTTTAGATACTTAAAACCGATAAAGTCTTGAAAAAAGTATGTGTATACTAAAGCGACAGTATCAATGCAAAAGTGATTACACGCATGTCCATGAAATTTATTAGCCGCTTTGTGGCAATTTTAGCGCTCATTATGATTTTAGCTGCACTGAGCATTCAATTTTTCTTTGATCCACATTATACCGTCGTCTTTTGGATCTTAGCTGTTCCTGTGATTTTGGCGGCTCCGATTCTGGCATCTGTGGTGTTGGCTTCCAATGAAGAACTTGGTCTGCATCAGGTGAATTAAGTACGCCTACACTAAAAATTTATAAGTAATTGATTTTAAATAGTGTAAAGATGAATCTAATCAGAAATCATCCCATGACTGATTTACAGTCTCAGTAAAAGGCCCGGCTTGAAAAGACCGGGTCTTTTATTATGTATGGCAACTTCGTACTTCAAATACTCATCTAAGAAAATAAAAAATAACTGAGTCAGATACACAGAGTCTTACTTTTATGTCGAGATTGCTTTCTATACAATCGGATAAAACCTAGCCAATATTTAGGCTTCTCAAAAATTACACTCAGGACGAATAAAATGAGTAAAGACAATATCCGAGAACATTCCGCGCCTGTTTATGAAGGCATTGAAAATGCACCGGCCCGATCCATGATGCGTGCCACCGGTTTTCAGGATGAAGACTTTACTCGTCCTTTTATTGGGATCGCTTCGACCTGGGCCAATGTCACTCCCTGCAACATGCATATTGATGGTCTGGCGCGTACAGTCGAGCAGGGCGTTAATGCTGCCGGTGGTAAGGGGATTATCTTCAATACCATCACTATTTCCGACGGGATCTCCAACGGGACTGAAGGGATGAAATACTCCTTGCTATCGCGGGAAATTATTGCCGATTCGATTGAAGCGGTGGTCGGCTGTCAGGCCTATGATGGCGTGATTGCGATAGGGGGCTGTGACAAAAACATGCCGGGCTGCATCATGGGCTTGGCACGATTAAACCGTCCGGGTCTGTTTATTTATGGCGGTACCATCAAACCGGGTGAAGGCCATACCGACATGATTTCGGTATTTGAAGCGGTCGGTCAGCATGCCAAAGGCGAAATTAATGCAATTCAGGTGAAACACATTGAAGAAGTGTCTTTGCCGGGTCCAGGTTCTTGTGGTGGGATGTATACCGCGAATTCTATGGCCTCTGCGATTGAAGCTCTGGGAATGAGCCTGCCGGGTTCCTCTGCACAGGAAGCGGTGTCTGAAGACAAGCAGATTGACTGTGCCCGTGCTGGTGAAGCAGTGATGAATCTGCTCCGTCTGGATATCAAGCCACGTGACATCATGACCAAAGCGGCTTTTGAAAATTCAATTAAAGTATTAATTGCATTAGGTGGATCAACCAATGGTGTACTGCATCTGTTAGCCATGGCGCATACGGCGGGTGTGGAGCTGAGTCTGGATGACTTTGTACGAATTGGAAAAGAGATTCCTGTTGTGGCCGATGTCCGCCCATCCGGTAAATATCTAATGTCAGAACTGATTGCTATTGGTGGGATCCAGCCATTGATGAAACGCATGCTGGATGCCGGTATGCTAGATGGTTCCTGCCTGACTGTGACTGGAAAAACACTGGCAGAAAACCTGGCCAATGTAGAAGATTATCCAGAAGGTCAGCAGATTATTTTGCCATTCGACAAGCCAGTGAAAAAAGACTCACATCTGATCATTATGAAAGGCAACCTGTCACCGAATGGGGCAGTCGCCAAAATTACCGGTAAGGAAGGCCTATATTTCAAAGGACCGGCACGGGTGTTTGAAGGTGAGCAGGGCGCGATGCGCGGGATTCTGGATGGCGAAGTTCAAGCAGGTGAAGTGGTCGTGATTCGCGGTGTAGGTCCTAAAGGAGGACCGGGCATGCCGGAAATGCTGAAACCGACTTCTGCTATTATTGGTAAAGGTCTGGGGGATTCAGTCGCACTGATTACTGATGGCCGTTTCTCAGGCGGAAGTCATGGTTTTGTGATTGGTCATGTCACACCGGAAGCCTATGAGGGTGGCCCGATTGGTCTGGTACAAAATGGCGATGAAATTTCCATTAATGCGGAAACCCGTGAAATGACCTGGCATATTTCGGATGAAGAGCTCGCTGCACGTCAGGCGACCTGGGTAAAACCAAAACCAAATTATACCCACGGGGCACTGGCGAAATTCGCCAAACTGACTTCTGGGGCGGAGACCGGGGCCGTGACTGACCTAAATCTTGAAATCTAAAGTCTTAGAAAACATTGAACATTTGTTGCTGACTTGATATAAGTTTTGCACAAGACTTATATCAGGTCATAAACATCCTCATAATAGGATGTTGAATAAAACGATCCTGCTGGCAAGGGCTGGCATGACAAAATCTTTTCGAGGCACTTCTCATGTCCCTGCTACGCCGTTGGTTTGATCCAATCCGATCGAGTTGGTTTTACCAGAAACCAGTTCGTCAAACGGTGTTATCTATTGAAGATGGCTTGAGCATCCATTTAAGACTGGATGATGTTTATAGTTATCTGGCGGTACAACAGTTACCGCAACTGGAAGAAATTCTCAGTCCGGAACTGAAGCCACTCAAAGTCATCATTTCAGATCAGCGGGCTGAGCCACCTAATCAGATGTCTTTTGATGAATGGCAGCACTATTGCCTGAATGATGCCAAAATTTTATCTAAACAGCATCGTTTCAGCTTTCATGAGACCCCAGAATTACCAACAGCTGAAGCCTTAAAGCAGGCAGAAACCATCCTGAGAAATACACCGTTACGCGGACAGGATTTTCTGTATTTGCTGGAAGATGTCTTTCATATGCTCTGGCAAAAACAGAACGGAAAATTACGCACCTTATATGCGATGGCCAGCCGTCATCATGCGCCGCAGAATTTTCCTGAACGGATTTTTGAGCATAGTCCGATTCTGGCCAGTTATTTCCAGTTTGGCGGACGCCAGTATCAGGCGGTAGATGACTTGTTACGTCTGACCCGTCGCCTGAAACAGCAGAGATTACTGACCGGCAACCCGATTTTCCTGATCAATCATATTGAATGGCGCGAGCATCTGATCAGTGATGCCGAAGAGCTGAATGAAATCCAGTCCATGGATCCTGAATTGGATTTGTATATCGCTCTGGAAGATCCGATTTCCTGGTTGTTACTGGCTTATATCAAGGAAGAGCTGGCTGATTTTTATAATATCCAGTTGAATGTCTATCCGTTGTCTTATCAGGGACGGGACTGGTTTGACTGGAGTCTGGCGACGCGCTTATCCAAGCGGACTGAAGTTAAATTTACCCCATTCTGCCGGCCAACCGAGCAGGCCGTGATGCCGATGGCG
The DNA here is from genome assembly GCF_058599425.1 of Acinetobacter sp. CAU_H_56. Lineage (NCBI taxonomy): Bacteria > Pseudomonadati > Pseudomonadota > Gammaproteobacteria > Moraxellales > Moraxellaceae > Acinetobacter > Acinetobacter sp. CAU_H_56. The sequence goes on from NZ_CM178654.1 coordinate 50,052, forward strand.
CAATTGTTTTATAGCTGTCCGGAAGAGCAGCGGATTGAAGCCATGTACCAGATTCTGGAAGCGGTCTGGACTCGTGGTTATGATCTGTCTTATGCAGCGCATTTCAAGCGTATGCAGCAGGAACTGAATATTACTGAACTGACCCAGGAAGATGTTCTGGCCAAGTTGCAGGAAAATGACACCTTATGTGAAATGAAGTCCCAGCCGAATCTACCGGTCCTAGAACTGCGTATTGATGGGCAAAGTTATACATTTAATAGCTTATATCGTGTCTGGATGATTGAAAGTATTTTCAGTAATGTGTTAGAAGAAAAGTATAAGAGTGATAACTAAACTGAAAGTGACTGAATAAACATGGAAAAAATCAAAGCTGGATCATTACAACATGCACGTCAACAGATCGATGCCATTGATACAGCTTTAGTCGAGCTGATCGCTGCGCGTCAATTTTATGTTGATCAAACCACCCGTTTTAAAAAAACTGAAACTGATCTGCAATCACCGGAGCGTGTGGAGCAGATTGTGGAAAATGTCAAAGCCTTGGCACAACAGCAGGGTGTGGATCAGGCGTTTATTGAACATTTGTACCGGGAAATGTTCCAGTATTTCATTCAGCGTGAACTGAAAGAATTCCGTCCTTAAACAATTTTCATATCCGATTTTTGCTGATGAATCTGATGAGTTTCGGCACATCCATCTGAAGCCTCAATATTTACTTGAGGCTTCCTTCTTAAAACCCTGATTTTACTCTATTCGTGATTTCTATAGCATGGGCTTAAGTTAATTTAGGGTCATCAGATGACTGCTTTTGTTATTGCTATTTTTGCTCTGGCTGGCCTGATTAAAGGCACCATTGGATTAGGTCTGCCTGCGGTGTCCATGGGTTTGTTGACCATATTTATGAGTCCATTTCAGGCAGCAACTTTACTGATTGTACCTTCGATGCTGACCAATTTCTGGCAACTCTTTGCCGAAGGTCATGTGCTGAAACTGATTCGCCGTTTCTGGCTATTGCTGGCAGGCATTATCGTGGGTTCAGTCTGGAGTATTTTCCCGACCTTGGGTCATTCTGAATTTCATAGTGAAGCCTTACTGGGCGGGATGCTTGCCCTGTATGGCCTATATGGTTTATTGGCGAAACGGATGCCAGATTTAAGCCAGCATGAAAAGTGGCTTTCTCCGATTATGGGATATCTCGGGGGTGCTTTGACCGTGGCAACTGGGGTAGTGGTAATTCCGGTCGTGCCTTATTTGCAAACCTTGCATTTAAAACGTGATGATCTGGTTCAGGCCTTAGGATTGGTATTTACTACCTCGACGGTGTGTTTGGCAATTTTCCTGCACCAAAACCCGGTGGAAGATATGCCGATTGATTATGCCATGTCGGCGATTGCACTGATTCCAGCCTTGATCGGAATGTGGTTCGGCAAAAAAATCCGTTCCCGTATCCCTGAACAGAAATTCCGGACAGTATTTTTTATCGGCCTGATTGCCTTAGGCAGCTATATGATGCTGCATCAATTCGGCTGGATTTAATTCAGGATTTTTTGTACATCCGCAGAAATGAGGAACTGACTAAAGTGCTGATAGGCCGTGCTCAGTTCATCAAAGTTCTTTGCAGCTAACAATAACTTGCGGTTGGCCCAATCTCCAGTCAATTGGATTTGCTGAAATGCATAGAGCTTCGACAAACGTTGTGCAGCACGTTTTGGCATGATCGCGATACCTACACCATTGGCCACAACCTGGGCAATGGCGGCAAAATTTGGTAAGCGTAAGCGGTATTGAATTTCACAGTTCAGCAAGCGAGCCTGAGTTTCGATGGATTGCTGCAAAGAGTGATATTGCATCAGACCAACAAAGGGATAATTCAGACAGTCTGCTAATGTTAATGCCTGATTAGCTGCCAGATCATGCTGTTCAGGGCAGATCAGCACCAGAGGATCATCTGAAAATTCCAAAGTCTGTAATTGTGGTGCAGGAAAAAAGCTGGAAATAAGTCCTAGCTTGGCAGTACCACTCGCCAAAGCCGCAATGATGTCATTGCTCTCTGCTTCTTTGAGGTCGATCTGGATATTTGGGTTATTCACCAGATACTGTGGCAATAATAGGGGAAGGTACTCACTTTGTGCTGAAGAGTTACACCATAAGCTGATATTGGAATTGAGTCCTTCACTAAAGCCGGCCATGGCTTGAGACAACTGTTGTCCCTGTTGCAACAGGGCTTGGGCATGTTCAGCAAAGACCTGTCCCGCAAAAGTCATTTTTACCCCAGCAGAATGGCGGCTGAACAGACTGACCTGATATTGCTGTTCCAGCTTTTTAATCCGCTCACTGGCTGCCTGTAAGGAAATGGCAGAGCGTTCAGCACCTTTGGTCAGACTACCTGTGTCGACTATATTGAGAAAAAGACGTAAATCAAAAAAATCCAGACGCATCGGCAGGATGCTCATATAAAAGATCAGGCCTATTTAAACAATTCTTGCAATATAAAAAAAGCAGCCTGGCGGCTGCTTGAAAATTTAAGTCTTCGAATTATTTTTTATCGACCAGGCTAAAGAACCAGTTCAGGAATAACGCAGCAAAGGTCGCTGTACCAATTCCACCTAGGTTAAAGTTACCGAAGGTCAGGGCAAAGTCACCCGTACCCAGAATAATGGTCACTGCTGCTACCATCAGGTTTTTGTTCTGTGAAAAATCGACTTTATTTTCGATCCAGATTTTCGCACCGGCAATAGTAATCAGACCAAAGACCACAATTGAGGCGCCGGTTAAAATCGCTGTTGGAATGGTATGAATAATCGCACCAAATTTCGGTGATAAACCGAGGAATACCGCAAACACACCTGCAACTGCAAAGATAATCGTTGAGTAAACCCGGGTAACTGCCATCACACCGATGTTCTCACCATAGGTAGTCATACCCGGTGCGCCCACACCACCTGCCAAGGTAGTTGCAATACCGTCCGCCACAAAGGCTTTACCAATATGCGGATCCAGATTTTCACCGGTCATGGCGCCCACGGCTTTAATATGTCCCAGGTTTTCTGCAATCAGAATCAGGGCAATCGGCGCAATGATCAGCATGGCATTGGTATCAAATACAGGCGCATGGAAGCTCGGAACACCAAACCAGCCCGCTTGCTGAATTGGTGCAAAATCAATCGCAGTGCCATAGCCCATTACATTACTTAAAATGTAGTAAATGAAGTAAGCCAGCAATAAACCGATCAAGAGCAATAAACGCTGTACCAGACCTTTGGTAAACACCGCAATGGAACCCATACACAGTACGGTCACCAGTGACATCCACATATTAAAGGTATTGCCCATGACGTTTTTCACGGTCACAGGGGCCAGGTTCAGACCAATAATCATTACCACCGCACCGGTCACGACAGGCGGCATCAATTTTTCAATCCAGCGGGTTCCCGTTGCCATCACCAGAACACCCATCAAGGCATAAAGCACACCACAGGCAATAATCCCGCCGGCGGCGACACCAATATTTGGATTCAGTCCGCCAGCACCTGCATAACCGGTTGCCGCAATCACCACCCCAATGAACGCAAAGCTTGAACCCAGATAACTTGGTACACGACCACCCGTGATCAGGAAGAACAGGATGGTACAGATCCCCGACATTAAAATGGCCAGATTGGGATCAAAACCCATTAGAAATGGCGCCAGTACCGTCGCACCGAACATGGCAAAGGCATGTTGTACCCCCAAGATCAGGGTCTGGGCAGGCGGTAAATACTCTGCGGTACCTACTGGTCGTGCATCGATACTACCCTCATAAGGGCGCCACTTGGGAAACCAATTGGACATAAAATGAGCACTCAAAAGATAAATTGTGCACATCATACTCTTGTTTTTTAGAAGATTTAATCACTGAAACAAAATTTTTGTTCAAATTAATTCTATGACTTTATTTGAGATTTTACCGTGCGGTAAAAGTTTTTTAAATCAAAACTAAAGTTAAATCAGTGGATTAATTCCCGGACAATTTAGATTTAACTTCTATAAGTAATTTTAATTTGATATATAAATAAAGCTTTTTTTGGCTATTGACTGATCAATAAAAAAGCACATCGTGTAGATGTGCTTTAAATGGAAGGGAACAAATCAACCGGTATTTCGTAAACCGGCGGCAATGCCGGCAATACTCACCATCAGGGCATGATCGACTGGAGTGTGTTCAGCCTGCTGCTGTTCCAGATATAACCGACGACGTTTCATCAGTTCGGCTTGTAGTAAATGGAGCGGTAACAGATAAGGTTTACGCACCGTCATGGACTGATCCAAGACGCCATTACTGCTCAGCAGTTTTGACTCACCTTTTAAAGTGAGTAGGGTCTGGATGGCATCCTGTAAACGTTGACGCAATTCCGTACCAAGCTCTTTCAGGTCTTCATCCTGAGTCAGATGCGATTCGTAATAGAGCGCGACATTGCTGTCTGCTTTGGACAGCACCATTTCCAGCATATCAATCAGGGTCTGGAAATAAGGCCATTCGGTTAGCATCTCATCCAGAATCGTACGTTGCCCTTGATCCAGTACCTCATTTAATGCGGCACCGGTACCCAGCCAAGCCGGTAACATCAGACGGATTTGGGTCCAGGCAAAGACCCATGGAATGGCACGCAAGGATTCAATCCCGCCGCTAACCTTACGTTTGGCAGGACGTGAACCCAGTGGCAACATTTGTAATTCCAGTTCTGGGGTCACGGTACGCAGGTATTTCACGAAATGCGGATTTTCACGTACTGTCTGACGATAGACCTGTACCGATAGATCCGTCATCTTATGCATCAGATCACGCCATTCCGGTTTCGGTTCGGGTGGCGGTAATAAAGTCGCTTCCAGAGTCGCTGCAGTATAAATTTCCAGATTTTGTAGCGCGATTTCTTCCAGACCAAATTTAAAGCGAATCATTTCACCTTGTTCAGTCACCCGAATGGCGCCTGAAATAGAACCTGGCGGTTGCGAGAACAAGGCTTGTTGGGTGGGTGCACCGCCGCGGCTGATCGAGCCGCCACGACCATGGAACAGGGTCAGCTGTATACCATGCTGTTTAGCAACTGCGGTCAGTTCTTCCTGCGCACGGTACTGTGCCCAGTTGGCTGACATAAAGCCGGCATCTTTGGCTGAATCCGAATAACCAATCATGACTTCATGCTTGCCCTGAATATGCTGTTTGTACCAATGCATATTAAAGAGTGTCGACATGGTGTCAGCAGCACCGTCGAGATCTTTTAAGGTTTCAAATAAAGGTACTACCCGTAAAGGCTGTTTAATCCCGGCTTCTTTTTGCAGCAGCAAGACGGCCAGCACATCACTTGGGTATTCGGCCATGGAAATAATATAGGCACCCAGAGACTCACTTGGCTGTTCGGCCAATGTGCGCATGGTGATAAACACTTCCTGTACATCCGGATGTTCAATCAGGCTACCCGCTGGTTCATTCAGGTGCTTAGGTAGTAAAGGACGTTTGCTTTGCAGTTCCTGCAACAGGAAGTTTTGACGGGCCTGTTCAGTCCAGGTTTCAAAATTACCCAGACCCAGATATTCAGTAATGGCTGAAATGGCCTGACGATGACGACCCGATTCCTGACGAATATCCAGTTTGAGAAGTTCAATGCCGAAACAGTTCACCCGGTAAATCAGGTCCAGCAGACTGCTATTGGCAAGTTCTGCCAAATTGCACGCCATCAGTGAGCGATAACAGGTCAGTAAAGGTTTTAATAACTCATCTTTACTTTTAATGACCCGACTATCATCCGCATCTTTACCATGCAGTTTTTCAGCCAGCCAAGCACGGGTAATTTTTAGACGTTCACGGATATCGCGTAAATATTCACGGTAGGGTTCAGGATGTTGATGGCCTAATGCCTGTGTAATTTCATCGCTGCATTGCTGAATAGAAAGTTCCCAGCGCAGGTTTTCAATATCACGCAAATACAGGTCGGCTGCTTTCCAACGCGACAACCACAATACTTCCTGAGTCACATTATGCGTCACATTCGGGTTGCCATCCCTGTCGCCACCCATCCAGGAAGCGAAACGTACCGGAGCAACATCTAGCGGCAAAGTCTGGCCACATTGTTCCTCAACCATGCCGTTCAGTTCACGAATGAATTTGGGTACCGCATTCCAGAGGGTCTGTTCGATTGTCGTAAAGCCCCATTTGGCTTCATCCACCGGGGTTGGGCGATGTTGACGGATTTCGTCCGTTTGCCAGGCAGAACTGATCAGCTGTTTTAAGTCAGCCAAGACCGCCTGACGTTCACGCGGGGTCAGTTTCTGCTGGTCAAATTTGGACAGGGCATTATTGATACCATCATATTTCTGGATCAGGGTGCGTCGGCTGACTTCTGTTGGATGTGCGGTCAGCACCAGTTCAATCTTTAATTCACAAATTTGCTGATATAAGGTTTCTGCAGAAATTTCTTGCTGTTTGAATTTTTCAAATAAAGGAACCAGAGGGTTTGGAGATTCTGTAGTTTCCTCAAATTCGCTTTGACGGCGACGACGTACCACATGGTACTGTTCGGCAATATTGGCAAAGTTTAAGAAATGGGTGAAGGCACGGGTCAATGGCAGGATTTCATGATCTTCTAAAGTCAGGAATAATTGTTCCAGCTGTTTTTCTGCTTCAACCTGTCCATCGCGAGCACCTTTCGATAAGGCCCGAATTTGCTCGACCTGATTAAACAAATCTTGCCCCGCATGTAACTTCAGGGTTTTTCCCAGTAGATTACCCAGTAAACGTACGTCTTCGCGTAGAGGTGCATCAATCTGTTGAACCATTTTTTATATTCCTCCGATTCTTCCTTTGACTATACCCCGACTGCATGACAATCCAAGTCTTTTGCAGACAAAAGTTGAATATCATTTGTTGATAATTGAATGAATTTTAGTCTTTACGCTGTTGCAAGGATCCGGCCAGATAGAAGAAATTTAACGGGAAATCGCATATTTCAGCATAAAGATCTCGATGGCCTGCTGGATGATCTGATGGCGTTGCTGCATGTCGGGTAGCGGACTTAAGCCCAGTAAGACTTTGTGATGCCGCATACCTAACAGTAAGGCCACCATCAGTTCGGTCTGATGCTGCGGATCATCAGTCTGGATAAATTGATGTTGCTGCGCCTGCTCAAAGAAATCATGCCAGGCCTGATTCAGCTTGATATGTGAGGCAGTATAAAAACGTTCCGCCAACGGATTTTTTTCATAAGCCAGTTGCATGATGAGCAGGTCCAGTTTGAGAGCTTCCGGCAGATTGGCAATATTGAATGAGCGCAGACAGATCTGATATAGCTCCTGCTGAAAATCACTATCAGGCTGCAGAACTTTAGGAGATTCCTGCAGAATTGCCTCACAGGTTTCTTCAACCGCACAGCTAAACAGCGTGGCCTTATCCTGAAAATGATTATAGACAGTGAGTTTGGTCACACCGGCTTCCAGCGCAATCTGGTTCATGCTGGAGCCATGATAACCATGCTGTAAAAACAGCTGTTTCGCTGCGTTCAGAATACGCTGGCGTTTTTCCAGATCCTTGGGCCGTCCAACCGGTATTTGCACAATTTCATCCAAAAAAATTCAATATGGTCATTGTTTTAACTGCAGAATCCTAATTAGTGTACCGGGTGGTATATTAATTAAAAAATAAGCAATTTATATATCTACCTATTTTGCCCTAAAAATGATGATTAGATAAGAGCGAACAATAATGAGCACGATACAGAGCGCACTGGCTGGCATGATCGTCCTATGCAGTATGGCTTTCTCAGGATGTAGCAAGGACAGCGCTGCAGCAGAACAGGAAGTTCCATTTGTCATGGTGACCACACCGAAAACTTCACATCAGGAATTGAAAAGCTATGCCGGTGATATCCAGGCACGTCAGCAAACAGCACTGGCATTCCGGGTAGGCGGGCAGGTCACCCAGCGTTTTGTCGATGTAGGTGATCAGGTAAAAGTCGGGCAAGTCTTGGCGACCCTAGATGTGAAAGATGCTCAACTTCAATTAAATGCAGCACGTGCCCAGCTAGAAAGTGCTCAATCGGCCAGTAAAATTGCTCAGGATGAATTACAGCGTTTCAAGCAGCTGTTACCGACCAATGCTGTGAGCCGCTCGCAATATGATGCGGTTGAAAATCAATATAAGGCAGCTGCGTCAAATCTGAAACAGGCCCAGTCCAATTATGATACGGCCAAAAACCAGACCGCTTATAACCAGCTCATTGCCAATAAAAATGGGGTAATTACTGCACGCAATATCGAAATTGGTCAGGTCGTTGCAGCAGGGCAGGCTGCCTTTGAACTGGCGATTGCCGGTGAGCGTGAAGTCGTAATTGGGGTTCCTGAACAGGCGATTTCCGAAATTAAAACCGGTCAGCCGGCCTGGGTGACGTTATGGTCCAAACCGAATGAAAAATTTGCTGCCTTTGTTCGTGAGATTTCACCAGCAGCAGATCAATCGCGTACCTTCCGGGTGAAAGTGGCTTTACGCGAAGGTAATAGCCAGATTCAGCTCGGTCAGAGTGCCCGGGTGTTCTTCCAGAACAGTCAGGACAATGTCCTTAGCGTTCCTTTATCCAGCGTTTCAGCGACTGATCAGCAGGCCTATGTGATAGTAGTCAAGCCGGATCATACTATTCGCAAAGTGCCGGTGCAGCTGGGTGCTTATGGCCGTGATTCTGTGCCAGTCTTCAGTGGTTTAAAGGCTGATGATTATGTGGTGATTGGTGGAGTGCATCTGCTGCGTGACCAGCAAAAAATCAATCCGATTGACCGTGAAAACCGTAGTGTGAAAATTCAGGCAGGGAGTTAAATATGAACTTTAACCTGTCTGAATGGGCCTTAAAGAATAAAGGTCTGGTACTGTATTTCATGATCCTGCTCGGTTTGGTGGGCATCGTATCCTATTCCAAACTGTCACAAAGTGAGGATCCGCCGTTTACCTTTAAGGTGATGGTAATCCAGACTTACTGGCCGGGTGCCAGTGCTAAAGAAGTATCCTTACAGGTTACCGACCGGATTGAAAAAGAGTTGATGACTACCGGACAATATGACCGAATCATGGCCTATTCCCGTCCGGGAGAATCTATGGTGACCTTTATTGCCAAGGATTCCTTGGCTTCCAAGGATGTCGCAGATGTCTGGTATAACGTCCGTAAGAAAATCAATGATATTCGGCATGAATTACCGCAAGGCGTACAAGGTCCATTTTTTAATGATGAATTTGGCGATACCTTTGGCAACATCTACGTCATTAAAGGCAATGACTTCGATTATGCGACGCTTAAAGAATATGCCGACCGTTTGCAGTTACAGTTGCAACGGGTCAAGGATGTTGCCAAAGTTGAACTGATTGGACTCCAAGACCAAAAAATCTGGATCGAAATCTCCAACACCAAAGCCACCCAACTGGGTATTCCGGTGACTGCCATTCAGCAGGCACTGCAGCAGCAAAATGCCATGACTCAGGCGGGCTTTTTTGAAACCGGTTCTGACCGGATTCAGGTGCGGGTCAGTGGGGCGCTGAATAATGTCGAAGAATTGCAGCAGCTACCTTTACTGGTGAATGGCAAGACCATCCAGCTCGGCGATGTGGCTGAAGTTTATCGCGGCTTTACCGATCCGGCACAACCGCGTATGCGCTTTATGGGCGAAAATGGTATCGGTATTGCCGTATCGATGCGTAAAGGCGGTGACATCATTGCCTTGGGTAAAAATCTGGAACAGGAATTTGCCCGTTTGCAGAAAACTTTGCCTCTGGGGATGGATCTGCAAAAAGTCTCAGATCAACCAGTAGCGGTGAAGCGCAGTATTAATGAATTTATGAAAGTTCTGGCCGAGGCAGTGATTATTGTTCTCTTGGTGAGTTTTTTCTCACTCGGTTTCCGTACCGGTCTGGTGGTGGCGTTCTCGATTCCGCTGGTACTGGCAATGACCTTTGCCGGTATGCAACTGTTTGATGTTGGCCTGCATAAGATTTCTTTAGGGGCCTTGATTCTGGCACTCGGGCTTTTAGTCGATGATGCGATCATTGCCATTGAAATGATGGCAATCAAAATGGAGCAGGGTTTTAGCCGCTTACAGGCGGCCGGTCATGCCTGGCGGACGACTGCTTTTCCAATGCTGACCGGAACCCTGATTACTGCTGCCGGTTTCCTGCCAATCGCGACAGCAGCATCCAGTACCGGGGAATATACTCGCTCGATTTTCCAGGTGGTGACGCTGGCACTGTTGGTATCCTGGATTGCCGCAGTTCTGTTTGTCCCTTATCTGGGTGATAAACTCCTGCCAGATTTCAATAAGGATCTGGTGCAGAGAGCGCCATGGTATCAACGTCTCTGGGCGCGTTTACGCAAACGCCCTGAACCGGAGCCGCTGGTACATCATGCCGGTGAACATCATGATCCTTATCAGACTAAGTTTTATCAGGGCTTTCGTCGCTGGGTAAATATCTGTGTCACCTACCGTAAAACGGTCATCGCGGCGACTGTCGGGATTTTTGTGCTATCCATTTTGATGTTTAATCTGGTGCCCAAACAATTCTTCCCGCCATCGAACCGTGCCGAAATTCTGGTAGATCTGAAACTGGAAGAGGGCGCTTCATTAAAAGCGACTGAAGCGGCAGTGAAAAAAGTTGAAAACTTCCTGTCCAAACAGGAAGGGATTGATAACTATGTGGTCTATGTCGGTACCGGCTCACCGCGTTTTTATTTACCTCTAGATCAGCAATTGCCGCAAGCCAGCTTTGCCCAGTTTGTGGTCTTGGCTTCATCACTTGAAGACCGCAATGAAATCCGTAAATCCTTAAGCGACCAGATTCGGGTGCTGTTACCAGAAGCCCGTACCCGGGTATCTCTACTGGAAAATGGCCCACCCGTCGGCTATCCATTACAGTTCCGTGTATCGGGTGAAGACCTGGGATTAGTCCGTCAATGGGCACAGAAAGTTGCAGCAACGGTCGGAGACAATCCGAATACCACTAATGTGCATCTGGACTGGGGCGAGCCAAGTAAAGTGATTAAACTGGATATTGATCAGGACCGCGCCCGTCAGCTTGGCGTGAGCAGTAGCGATTTGGCCAATTTCCTGAATAGCTCGATTTCTGGAACTGCGATTGATCAATATCGTGAAAAACGTGAACTGATTGAAATCCGCTTACGGGGTGATCAGGCTGAACGTGTCGATGTCGGTTCACTGAGTAGTCTGGCAGTACCGACCACGAATGGGAGCTCAGTTCCTCTGGCCCAGATTGCCAAGATCGAATACAGCTTTGAAGAAGGCCTGATCTGGCATCGGAATCGTTTGCCGACCATTACGGTACGAGCCGATATCCGGACACAGCTGCAACCGGCAACTGTGGTGAATGAGCTGAAAGATCAGTTGGCGCAGCTCAGATCAGAAATGCCAAGTGGCTATCTGATTGAAGTAGGCGGGACAGTCGAAGAATCTGCACGTGGGCAGAATTCAGTAAATGCAGGTATGCCATTGTTCCTGGCAGTGGTGATGACTTTGCTGATGATCCAGCTTAGAAGTATTTCACGTGCCTTTATTGTCTTCCTGACGGCGCCATTGGGCATTATTGGCGTGGTCTTATTCCTGTTAATTTTCAATAAACCTTTTGGCTTTGTGGCTATGCTAGGCACGATTGCTTTGTCAGGCATGATCATGCGTAACTCGTTGATTCTCATTGACCAGATTGAACAGGATATTCAGGCAGGTGAATCGCAATGGAATGCAATTATCAATGCCACAGTGCGCCGTTGCCGTCCGATTGTCCTGACTGCACTGGCTGCCGTTCTGGCCATGATTCCTTTATCCAGAAGTATTTTTTTCGGGCCAATGGCGGTTGCAATTATGGGCGGATTGATCGTTGCGACGCTATTAACGCTGTTTTTCCTGCCAGCCTTATATGCACAATGGTTTAAAGTGAAAAAAAGTTTAAATTCTGTTTAAATTTGTCATAATTTCAGGTGCGAAATATTGAAAATTTCAATATAGTAGTACCTGATTTTTTAATAATTCAAAAAAGACATACTGCTGCGGAACTCGCTTGTGCTGGGCCGCACACTAAGGTTGACTAAACATGACTCAAGACACACTCACCAAGATGCGACGCTCCGTGGCGATGGCTTATGTCTTCATGTTTTTTGCTTTGTTTACAGTGGTGAGTGGTGTATTTGCTTACTGGTATGCACGTAAGGTGACCCAGATTGATTATGCCGAAGTCTGGTTACAGGCACAGGCACTCTGGATCATGCGCAATATTGTGATTTATTCAGTACTCGCGATTTTTGCTGCGCTCTGGTTTATTCCATTATTTTTCTTTGCCTGGGATAGCCAACTTTGGGTGAAAGCCTGCACAGTCGCAGGTGTGGTATTCAGCTTTATTGCCATTATTTTCCTCATTAATGCCTGGTTCAAAGGCATCTTCAAATTTTCTCAAAACAAAGCCGTATTCTAAGCTTTCAATTTTTTTTCAGAATTCCCCTTGTAAAGCTGGGTTTAACCCCAATTTTAGACCACAGTCAATATTAAATAGAATTCCGTGAGGAGCATCGCCAGACATGGCTAAACGTGATTATTATGAGGTTTTGGGCGTTTCTAAAACCGCTAGTGATGATGAAATTAAAAAAGCCTACCGTAAGTTGGCGATGAAATATCATCCAGACCGTAACCCGGACAATCCTGAAGCTGAAGAGAAGTTTAAAGAAGCTTCAGAAGCGTATGAAGTTCTGTCAGACAGCGAAAAACGTAGCATGTACGATCGCATGGGCCATCAAGCCTTTGAAGGTGGTATGGGCGGTGGTGCTGGCGGCTTCGGTGGTTTCAGTGCGGAAGATATTTTCAGCCAGTTTGGGGATATTTTCGGTGGAGCGTTTGGTGGGGGTGGCCGTGGCCAGCAACGTCAACGCCGTGGTTCAGACTTACGCTATGTAATGGAACTGACGCTCGAAGAAGCAGTGAAAGGCGTTAAGAAAACCATTACTTTTACTGCACCAGCGCCATGTGATGCCTGTGATGGTAAAGGTTCTAAAAATCCGAATGATGTTGAAACCTGTCCAACCTGTCATGGTGCCGGCCAGGTACGTATGCAGCAAGGTTTCTTCTCGGTACAACAAACCTGTAGTACCTGTCGTGGCCAAGGCAAGATCATCAAGAACCCATGTAATAAATGTCATGGTTCAGGTGTATCTGACCGTCAGCAAACCCTGGAAGTTACTATTCCAGCCGGTGTGGACAATGGCGACCGCGTACGTTTGACTGGTAAAGGTGAAGCGATCCGTGATGGCCAATCAGGTGATTTATACGTTGAAGTCGTGGTACGTGAACACGAAATCTTCCAACGTGACGGTGCAGATCTGTATATGGATGTGCCGATTTCAATTGCGGATGCAGCTTTGGGTAAAGAAGTTCAGATTCCGACACTAGATGGTCGTGTCAGCCTGAAAATTCCTGAAGGTACGCAAACCGGTAAACTGTTCCGCTTACGTGGTAAGGGCGTGAAACCAGTACGTTCAACCATGCAGGGTGATCTGCTTTGTCGTGTTGTTGTAGAAACACCGGTGAACCTGACTGCGCGTCAACGTGAACTGTTGAAAGAATTGCAAGCAACCATGGAAGATGAGGGCAGCCAGTCTTCTCCAAAGAAAAAATCTTTCTTTGATCGTTTGTTTGACTGATTGAATGAGATTGGAAAGGACGCTCAGGCGTCCTTTTTTATAGCTTAAATTCGGAAAAGACGTATAAGTTAATTATTAGATAGAAATAATGAGAAAATTATTCTTTTAATGATATTAGCTTTTTAAGAAGGATTTATATCCCTCACGCAGAGAAATATAAATCCTGTCATATTATTGCGCTTCAGTTGCTTGAGCTTCTGATGCTGGAGCTTCGCTTGCAGGTGCTTCAGCAGCTTGAACTTCAGATGCAGCTGTTTCAGTTGCAGCAGGAGCTGTTTGTGCTACTTCTTCAGCAGCAAAAGTTTGTGATGCAGCAATTAACGCTACCCCGGCAAAAGTTAATTGAACTAATTTCATATAAATTTCCTTGTATTAAAAATAGTGTACTACTCAGTACACTTGGCAAAAATGTTGACATAAAATGTAGATATTGATGTTTTTTTGTGTGTACTTATGTTTACTAATGTAATTTGATGTTATTTAAATAATTGAAATATAAGATTAATCATTAATCTCATAAAATTGAGCTAGTGGCAAAATATATAAGAAAATGGATTTGTTAATGTGATGTATGTCACATATTTGCATTTCTAAAGAATGAAATTTAATTTAAATTCTAAAAGAAAAACCCCAGCATCCTGCCGGGGTTTTTCGTATGGGTTCGCTCGGTATAACTCCTGTCGTACCTTACTGTCCTTGTGCTGATCTATTGTTATTCTTGTTTGGAACTTCCTGTTCCTGATGAGTTCATCATAGGAAACTTCCAGTATTCTGGATAGCAGCAAAAGGCCGAGATTAATGTGAGCCAAAGCGTACAAAGAGTCTGGTTCTTACCTTTGCCAGACAGAGAAAAATACTTTGTCTTTTAAAACCGCATCATCAGGATATGAAAATCCTGAGTTAATGATCTCTCCATTCATTTGACTAATAAAATATTATGAATAATCTGGAATATTAAAAGAATTGTTACAAAAACTGGTTCCTATTAAATTTTTAGTAATCATGAGATTATTAAAAATTTGATATATAAAATTAATTTTTAGGCTGACAATCTTGCTAAATAGGCAGGATTTAGAAGGTTATTTAATCTGTCGATTCCTCAAAACTTGCAGAACTTTTTCTAATTTGTAATCCTTGCGACCAAGGGTGTCTAGCTGAGCTAAGGCAGGTATTTGTTGTAGTCGGGCCGCTACAACTGATAACAGGTGCCTATATGTTTAATTTAAAGATTTTTAATAAGATCTCTACTGAAGTCTTGACCTTAAAAAATGACCTTGAGCTGAATTCCGAGATTCAACTCATCACTAAATATAAAACATCTATTTGTGAAGATTATAAAAAAGCGATTATTTTGATCTTTAAAGAACGTGGATATACCAGCTTGGAAGTTGGTCAACTACTTGATGCTTAATCCTTAAACATTCCTAAATTTAAAAAAGTATGGATTTACCTTTCCATTTACCCAAGCAATCCATCGTGTTTTATCGAAAATAATGCCATGCGCTAAAGGCATATGCTTCAGTACGCGATGATGGGTATTTAGTTCAATAATATCAGTGGTACTTATATTGCTGAGGCGGTCAAATTGGAGTTGCAATATATTTCCCTTAAATGCAAATGATCTAAATATGAAAAATCAAGATCATACGTATTATAGAAAAATATTTTTTATCTTATTAAATTCAATTATTTATAATTAAAAATTAATTCTTATTAATTAGAATTTTCTTTAAATAAGTTTATCTCTGACTAAGCATTTAATCATTATTTTTCTAACAGAATTATTTTTCTTTTTACTCGTCCATAAAATATTGTTTATATGGACTGCATATCAAAATCCCTCATGACCTTCTTTAATTCTTTTCATTGATTTTTATGCGATCAATCTTAGTGTTATGAGCGAGTTTTGCTATAGTAAGAGCAATTTCGAATCAACATCAGGACTATGTTATGTCAGCGACACCACGCATTGGGATTTTAGGTGCAGGCGGCCGTATGGGACGCATCCTTATTCAGGCGGTGAAAGAAGCCGGTTACCAATTGGCAGCAGCTGTTGAGCGCCCTGAAAGCTCACTCATTGGTGCAGATGCCGGTGAACTGGCTGGCGTAGGGAACTTGGGTGTAAAGGTTGTCGGCCATCTTGAAGAAGTGGTCAAAGACTGTGACGTGGTGATCGACTTTACTGCGCCTGCTGCGACGGTGAATCATCTTAAAATCTGCCGTGAAAATGGCGTTGCGATCGTGATTGGTACTACTGGTATGAATGACGAACAAAAAGCTTATCTGGATGAATCTGCAAAAGAGACTCCAGTGGTGTATGCAGCGAACTATTCAGTAGGTGTGAACGTTTCGATCAAACTGCTAGAACTTGCCTCTAAAGTCTTTGGTGATACGGTCGATATTGAAGTGATCGAAGCACATCACCGTCATAAGGTAGATGCGCCATCAGGTACAGCTTTAATGATGGGTGAGGCGATTGCTGGAGCACTGGGTCGTGATCTGAAAAAAGATGCGGTATATCACCGTGAAGGGCATACGGGTCCACGTGAACGTAAAAGCATTGGTTTTCAGACCATTCGTGGCGGTGATATCGTCGGTGAACATACTGCAATGTTTATTGGCGAAGGCGAGCGTGTTGAAATTACGCATAAAGCCACCAATCGTATGAACTTTGCAGCGGGTGCCGTACGTGCCGCAGCTTGGGTCGTTGGTCGTGATGCGCGTAAATATGACATGAAGGACGTACTTGGTTTTAACGATATTCAAGTATAAATTTTCGTCAAAATCCTATATAAAAATAACTTAAAACTAAAATAAGATGACAATGGAATGAAGAAATTAATATTAATGGCGTGTGCTGTAGCCTTTGCCGCTACAGCACAGTCGACCTCTGTGCAGAATGCCAAGCTCAGTATTAATAAAAATAATATTAAAGTCTGGACCTATCAGGATGAGCGGAATCCCGTTTTTCTCTATAAAGCCGAAACCACCTACAATGTCCCGATTGAGAATGCCGTCTCTTTAATTCTGGATGTTGATCATGCAGTGAAATGGGTGCCTTATATGGGCAGTATCAAGGTGCTGTCGCGTGATGATAAAAAAGGTGATTTTATCCTGTATATGGTGCTGGATTTTCCATTTCCTTTAAAAGATCGTGATCTGATTGTGCAGGGTAAAATGATCAAGGATGCAAATGGCCAGATCACCATCAAGAATAAAGCGATTCAGACCGGTTATGCCCTAAATCCGAATTATGTACGTTTGACTGATTATCAGGGAGACTGGACTTTCCAGAAACTGGCGAATAACAAGGTCAAGGTATCTACTTATGGTTATGCCAATCCTGAAGGTTCGATTCCTTTGACCTTTGTGAATATGTTTGTGCAGCAGCAGCCTTATCAGATGCTGCAAAAGATGAAAACCGAACTGGCTAAACCTGTGGCAACGCCTGTGTTACCTGAAGCTTTACGCTAAATAGCCAATAAAGAGTCCGCATCAGGCGGACTTTTTGATGAAGGAAATTTTAAGAGCATTGCTGCGCAGGAATATCTTGCTGTGGAGCCAGTTTCATTTGAATCACGACCAGAAGCAAAGCAACAGCACTGAGCCCAGCACCGGTAAATGAAACCGCACTATAGCTAAGTCCCAGATTTAGCACACTGGCTCCCGCAATCGCACCCAAAGCATTCCCGAGGTTAAAGGCACCAATATTTACCGAAGAAGCCAGTCCAGGCGCATCATAAGCCACGGACATGACTCGCATCTGTAAAGGTGGAACTACGGCAAAGGCAGCAGCACCCCAGATGATTAATGCCAGACCTGCGCCAAGAGCTGTGCTTGCCAGAATCGGGAAGAGCAGCATCATCAGCATGAGCAAGATTAAAAAGCCGATCAGGGTTTTATCTAAGGATAGGTCTGCAAACTTGCCACCCAGATGATTACCAATCGAGAAACCTACTCCAATTAGTACCAGCATCAAAGTAATCAATGCAGGGGAAGCCTGAGTAAAGCTTTGCAGACTTGGCGCAATATAAGTATAGAGAGCAAACATGGCACCCGCGCTCATCACGGTGGTCAATAAAGCTAACACCACTGGTAAACGGGTCAGGACTTGCAGCTCCTGCCTTACATCCGGTTTTTGGCTGCTTTGACCTTCAGGCAAGGCTTTCCATAGGGAGAACATGGTCAGCAAACCAAGCAGGGAAATACCCAGAAAAGCCGTACGCCAGCCGATATGTTGCCCTATCCAGGTTGCCAGTGGTACCCCGCCAATATTGGCAATGGTCAGGCCCATAAACATCATGGCTACGGCGCTGGCCTGTTTATCTTTCGGAACGACACTGGCCGCGACAACCGAACCAATTCCGAAGAAAGCACCATGGTTCAGGCTGGTGATGATGCGTGCTCCCATCAGCCCCAGATAATTAGGCGCTAATGTCGCCAGAATATTGCCAATCGTAAAAATCGCCATCAGTAAAATGAGAGATTTACGTTTGGAATAACGGCTTAACCAGAGGGTCATTAGCGGTGCACCCAACATCACCCCTAAGGCATAGGCACTGATCAGCATCCCGGCACGAGGAATCGAAATCTCCAGATCGCGGGCGATTTCTGGCAGAAAACCCATAGGAGAGAATTCAGTGGTACCAATTGCAAAGGCGCCAACCGCCAGTGCAAGCAAAGGAAAATTAATTTTCATGGTTTCTGCTTAGTCCCAGATAGGTGCCAGTTGTTCCGGATCGACTTCGCGGCCATTACGCTCCAGGGTACTGATCAAAGCCATTTCTTCTTGAGTCAGCTGTATCTCCTGCGCTGCCAGATTGGCAAGTAGATGTTCACGTTTGGTTGAAGATGGAATCACCGCAAAGCCTTTTTGTAAGGCCCAAGCCAGTGCAATTTGTGCAGTCGAAGCCTGATGCTGGGCAGCAATTCCTTGCAGGACAGGATCATTTAGCACTTTGCCATAGGCCAGTGTCATATAAGAGGTGACATCAATCTTCTGAGATTGTAGGAAATTGACCAGACGCTGATTTTGTAAATAAGGACTGAGTTCAATCTGGTTAGTGGCGATATGCTCCAGACCAATCGTATCAATGGCTTGTTGGGTCAGCTCAATATTGAAATTGGACACACCGATATGCTCTGTCAGACCTTGCTGTTTGGCTTCTAATAAAGTTTGCATCAGCTCAGGAATTTGAACGCCTAAGCGAGGAGCAGGCCAGTGAATGAGCGTCAGATTGACTGCATCGGTACGCAGTTTATGCAGGCTTTCTTTGAGGCTTGGAATCAGTTTGTCAGGTGCGTAATGATCTGTCCAGATTTTGGTGGTAATGAACAGCTCGTTACGATTGACCTGACTTTCTGCAATGGCCTGACCCACTTCCGCTTCATTGGCATAAATCTGTGCCGTATCCACGGCGCGATAACCGACTTCCAATGCTGTTTTGACTGAATCAATGACGGTCTGTCCAGACAGGCGAAAGGTACCAATACCAAATTGAGGAACAATATTCATAGCTTTAATCTTTAAGTATTTTCGATGTTGAGTATTTTGTGCTTTTTATTGTTGCGAAAAAATAGCTGAATTTGCAAAATATTATTGACTGAAAATCAATAAAAGAGTGACAAATGAAATCGACGATTGAAGAATTACAGGCTTTTGTCACTATTGTGGATAGTGGTTCTATCGTCATGGCGGCAGAACGTTTGGGGCAAACCACTTCGGGTGTCAGTCGGGCGCTGCAACGTCTGGAAAATAAATTAAATGTCACTCTTTTAGAAAGAACCACACGTAAACTCAAACTGACTCAAGAGGGCCAGCTATTTCTAGAAAAGGCGCGCAAAATTCTCAATGATTTGGCAGAAGCTGAGGATGCTTTGCTGAAATCAGATAGTGATACGTCAGGATTGATTCGGGTTGATTCAGCGACACCTTTTGTGCTGCATGTAATCGTGCCGCTAATTCAGGAATTTATGCAGCGCTATCCCCAGATTGAAATTGAACTGAATAATCATGATCAGGTGATTGATCTGCTGGAACATAAAACCGATGTCGCGATCCGCTTTGGAGAACTGCATGATTCCAGCCTGCATGCCAGATTATTATGCCGCAGCCGTTTGTATATTGTGGCTAGCCCTGAATATTTACAGCAAAAGGGCAGACCGCAATCAGTGGCAGATTTATCGGAGCATACTTTGCTGGGATTTAGTCAGCCTACGCATTTGAACACCTGGCCGATTCAGCTGAATGGCGAACCTATCATTGTAAAGCCAAAGATTAGAGCACCCAATGGGGAAACTGTCCGCCAATTGGCTTTATATGGGGTGGGTATTACTTGTCTGTCACGCTTTCTGGTTGAGGATGATTTACAGGTGGGTCGTTTAGAGGCACTATTTGAAGACCAGATTGAGCTGCATTATCAAAAAATTCATGCAGTCTATTACCGTCAGGAGCATCTGCCTAAACGGGTACATCTATTCATTGAATTTTTGGCTCAGAAGCTGGCTAAATATTTATAAACCAATTGTTTATAAATATAGTTATAAAAAATCTACCCTAACATGATGCTAGGGCAGATCTAAATTTACTGATGATCGGTACAAATTAGAAATCGGCTTTCAGTACAATCCGGTAACGGGCTTTGCCTGAATGCAGACATTCAATCGCCGCATTAATTTCCGACATGGGGAATAGTTCAATCTGTGGCGCAATATTTTTACGTGCCGCAAATTTTAGTAACTGACGTAAAGCTGCTGGTGAACCTGTCGGCGAGCCAGTCACAGATTTAGCACCACCAATCAGTGAACCTGCAGAAATTTGCATGGGTTCCAGTGGTAAGCCCAGCATATGTACAGTGCCATTTGGCGCTAAAGTTGATAAATAAGCCTGCCAGTCTAGTGTGACATTCACAGTACTCATTAATAGATCAAATTTACCACGGAGCGGTTTAAGCGCTGCTGGGTCGCGACTATTTACTACATGGTCTGCACCCATAGCTTTCAGCTCATCGGTTTTATCCAGATTTGAAGTAAAGGCGGTAATTTCACAACCCCACGCTTTCAGCAGCTTGATCGCCATATGTCCCAAACCGCCAATACCAATCACACCGACGTGGTGAATGGCCCGAATCTGGTGTTTCAGAATCGGATCAAATACAGTAATCCCGCCACAGAGCAGGGGACCGGCACTTTCCGGGTCGAGATCCTCAGGTAAGGGAATTACCCATTGCCAGCCAGCACGGACTTTATCCGCAAAACCGCCTGCATGACCCACAATGGTTGCAACCTGACCTCCGGTACACAGCACTTGCTGACCTGAAATACAAGGATCGCAATGTTGGCAGCTTTCCGCAGTCCAGCCAATACCGACACGTTGACCTACTTTTAGGCCTTTGGCTTCAGAACCCAGTTGCGTAATGGTGCCGATGACTTCATGTCCGGCCACCACAGGATAGACCGAAGATCCCCAGTCATTATTGAGTACTGAAATATCAGAATGGCATAGACCGCAGTATTCAACTTTCACTTCAACCTGATGCGGCTGAAGTTCACCCGCATCAAATTGATAAGGTTCCAGGGCGGCGCCGGCAGACATTGCGGCATAAGCTTGAATAGTATTATTGGACATAGATTCAGCTCTTATTTGAATGGGAGGATATTGTTTTAAAGTGACAGTGATTTTCATGGTCATCGACCATGCCGACTGCTTGCATAAAGGCATAACAGATCGTAGGACCGACAAACTTAAAGCCTGCTTTTTTTAAGGCTTTGGACATGTTCTGGCTTTCAATGGTTTGTGCTGGAGCCTGACGATAATCTGCAACATCATTATTTAACCGGGGCTGATGGGCAAAGGACCACAACCATGTGACCACATCAATTTCTTGAGATTTAAGCTGTTGCCAGGTCCGGGCATTATCACGAATCGCAGTTAGTTTACCGATATGCCGGATTAGACTAGCATCTTGCAGTTTTGCGGTGAGTTGCTCATCTGTAAAAGAAGCAATCGTTTCAATCGAATATTGAAAGAAATGTTTGCGATAAGATTCACGTTTTCTGAGTACGGTAATCCAGGCTAAACCGGCCTGTTGGCCTTCCAGACACAGCATTTCAAATAGGCGTTTTTCATCATGCAGCGCCTGTCCCCATTCCTGATCATGGTAAGCAGCATACAGAGAATCATCAGAGCACCAGCCACAGCGTTGGATCGTCAAGGGATGCTCCTTTTTTGATTATCTTATAATTTAAATGTCGTCCACTGATCTTGCTGATTGTCCCAGTAGGAGAGTTCTGCCTGCTGCAGATCACTGAACTGGATCCACATATCCTTACCACTTTTATCGGCATAACCAGTACTGATCAGAAGCGCCTCTTCGGTAATTTCCATGATCCAGCCCTGATAGGTCTGGCCATTGAGCACGATTTTCTGTTGATTGCCTGATTCAGCAAATTCGACCAGACGGTTGATCAACGCTTCTGACATGTAAACTTCCTAAAATTAACGTAAATATGGATAGGGGTTAACAACACCACGGCCCTTACCACTTAAATAGAGACCATAATGCAGATGTGGCGCGGTATGCCGGGCATTGCCAGTATTACCGACATAACCAATGACATCGCCCTTTTTGACATAGTCACCAACTTTCAGGCCACGCTTATGACCATCCAGATGTGCATAATAATGCCAGGCACCACCTGGACCCAGAATCCAGACTACTTTACCACCCAAATTGTTATTCCGTAAATCCGCGATCAGACCAGGCGTCGCACTGCGAACCTTGGTTCCACGTGGAGCCAGAATATCAATGCCCTCATGCAAACGGCCACTACTACGCGAAGCTCCCCAAGTATCTTTCAATTCACGAGCCTGGACCCGATCTACCGGAATCGGCAGAGAAGAGGGCATACGCATATGATTCAGTTTTTTGACCAGTGCCGGATTAAGCTGAACCGCAGAAGGATGTTTCGGTGCGCTATTACACGCCACCAGAAATAACATCACCAAAGAAAGTCCGACAAACGCAAGAGAATGGCGCAAAATATTTATCCTTAAATGAGGCCAGTATGATTCTTCTTGTTCCAGACTATGTCATAAATTTACGGTAGAAATCAATTTTTTCATGGCGGTTGGAATACCTGCATTGACTGCAGTTTCCGGGTTCATCCAGATGCCTTGTAACTCAATCGCCAGATGTTCCTGCTGATCTTCATCGACTGCAAAAACCATGGCTTCAAGCTGCCAGGTAAAATGGGTGAAACTGTGGCTGATCTGGGCTTTTTGTACGAGATTTTTCAGACCGAGTTGCTGGCACAGTTGTTCAAATGCATGAGTGTCTTCAATAATGGGCAGACACCAAAGCCCGCCCCAAAGACCACTATTAGGACGCTGTTGCCATAGCCATTCATCACCTGACTGGATCAACAGCACTTGAGCTGCTTTGACCGGTACCGGCTTTTTGGCTTTTTTAAAGGGCAATTCATTTTCCAGACCCTGCTGATGTGCCTTGCAATGTTGCTGCATCGGACAATACAGGCATAAAGGCTTTTTAGGAGTACAGACGGTCGCACCGAGATCCATAATCGCCTGGGTATAGTCATGATTCCGCTCAACCGGACATAATTGTTCAGCAAGCTCCCACAAGGCACGTTCATGAACCGGTTTAGACAGATCATCTTCGATCGCAAAAAACCGTGCCAGCACCCGTTTGACGTTGCCATCCATGATTACGCCGTACTGACGTAGACCTAAAGACATTAAAGCACCAGCGGTTGATCGGCCAATGCCGGGCAGGGCGATCCATTCTTCCAGGCTCGTCGGGAAATGGCCCTGACTTGCCACAATACCGGCTGCCTTATGCAAATTGCGGGCACGAGCATAATAGCCCAGCCCCGCCCAATAGGGTGCGACTTCATCCCAGGAAGCTGTACCGAGGTCCTGTACCGTCGGAAAACGCTGAATAAACCGCTCAAAATATTGCAACACGGTTTTGACCTGAGTCTGCTGTAGCATGATTTCAGAGACCCAGACTTTATAGGAATCATCAGCCACTTGCCACGGCAAATCATGGCGGCCATGCACATCAAACCATTCTAAAAGGGCATCTGAAAATACAAACATGAAAATAGAACAAACTGGAAAACGAGGCCTAGTATAACTGAAGAGACTCAGCTAAAAGATGAAAAGTCTGCTAAAACAGCGAGACTGTAAAAGAGTAAAAATGAATAAATAGAAGGGACAAGTGAACACTTCAAAAAGCATTCACTCAGCAAAAAATTAAATTCTTATTCTTCAATGCCCCAGCGTGCATCTAGCTTTAATACTTTGCCTTCATAACGCGGGATTATATGAATGTGTAAATGTTCTGATTTTTCCTGAAATACTTCGCCATCATTAAACCCGACATGAAAACCGGAAGGCTGATAGCGTAATTGCAGTTCATTACGAGCCTGTTCGAGTAAGGACATCATACTTTTACGTTCTTTATCTGTGATTTCAAAAAATGACGCCACATGACGTAATGGAGTAACTACATAATGTCCTTTGGACAGCGAGTTGGGTTCAGGTAACACGACAGCAAAATCATTTTTAGCCAGAATATCGTATTCGTCAAAATTACAGTACGGGCAGTTATTTTCAGTCATGATATTGGCTCCTTTCATTGAATTTATTTTTTTCATGTATGACCCAGCTCGATCATGAGCCGGATCAATTTATCTGTTATCAAGCGAGTTGTCGTGCCAGTAATTCATACATGGCAGCCAAGCTTTGTTTCTCTGCTTCAGCATTGTAGCCCAGATCTACACCATTGGCCTTGGCGCGCTCATCCGCAAGCGGGTTGCTAAATCCATGCTTGGCATTTTCAAATACAATCACATTATGCTCGACCTTAGCCGCCTGCATTTCTTCTTTAAAGCTGGCGACATCATCCAGGCTCACCATACTGTCCTTTTCACCATGTAGAACCAGAATTTCTGCCTGTACTTGGCCTTCTTGTGCAGGTGCTTTAGGAGACAGGTTTGCATGGAAAGTAGCCACAGCTTTTAACGGTGCATTTGAGCGAGCCAGATCCAGAGCCGCTTTACCGCCGTAGCAGAAACCAATCGCAGCCAGTTTTTCCGGATTGACTTCATCCTGTGCCGCCAAAGTATCTAAAGCAGCTTTCGCACGGTTCACAATAGTGTCCGGATCTTCAAACGTCTGCATCATCCATTGATAGGCCTGATCAGAGTTGGCGGTCACTTTCTTGTCACCATACATATCAATTGCCAGCGCTGCATATCCATGTTCCGCCAGTTCACGGGCACGCTGTTCAGTATAGTCATTGCGGCCCCACCATTCAGGTGCCACAATAACACCTGCCACAGGTGCATCAGTTTCTGGTGCGGCAAAATAACCAATCAAAGTGCTGCCATCCTGAGCAGTATATTGAATTTCGCGGGTCTTGATTGCTGCCATGCTGAAGTCCTCTATTGTTGTTGAATATTTTGATTAAACTATAAAATAGCAAAACTGCTATGAATATACATGAAAACCGCCAACTAATTCGTTTCTCATCAGTACAAAAAAAGAGAGGCAAATAATTTGCCTCTCTTTTTAATTTTTAAAATTAAAGGAATTTTTATTTAATAATTTCCAGTAGTTCGATATCAAAGATCAGGGTACTATTTGGTTCAATAATATCTCCCGAACCAATCTGTCCATAGGCCAGATCAGCAGGAATAAAGAAACGGTATTTAGCACCGACTTTCATGAGCTGTAAGCCTTCTGTCCAGCCAGTAATCACCTGGGTGGTACGGAAATCGACTGGCTGCTGGCGGGCAATCGAACTGTCAAAAACGGTACCATCAATCAGGCGACCTTCATAATGCACGCGGACATTACTGTTAGCACTTGGTGATTTCCCTTTACCTTCTTTCAGCACCAGGTATTGCAGACCAGATTTGGTGGTTTTAACGCCGGGCTTTTTGGCATTTTCCTGCAAGAAGGCTTTGCCAGCTTTGGCATTTTCTTCAGCTTTCTGTTTCAGCACAATCAGTTCTTTGGCATCACTTTGACGTTTATACTGAGTCAGTACCTGGGTCATTTCTTCATCGCTTAAACTGGATTTTTGTCCAGCAGCGGCTGTCTTTAAGCCCTGGCTAAATGCATCTAAATCAAGATCCTTTAAAGTGTCAGCATTACTGCGCCCCATCAGATAACCAAAGCTATAGCCAATCTTCTCAGCTTCACTACTTGTATTATTGATCTCTTTAGCAAAAAGGCTGCCTGAACTGAGCAGCAAAACCATTAAACTGATTTGTATTTTCATTATCAATTCTCAAAAATAAAGGAGAGCTGATCGCTCTCCCTATTTGTATTATTTTACTTCGATTAATTCCACATCAAAAATCAAAGTGCTATGTGGAGGAATCGTACCAGGGACACCCTGTTCACCATAACCCAGATTTGACGGAATATATAGAGTTGCCTTACCGCCTTCTTTCATCAGCTGCAGACCTTCAGTCCAGCCTGGAATGACCTGATTTAATGGAAACTCGATCGGTTCGCCGCGTTCTACTGAACTGTCAAATACAGTGCCATCTACCAGTTTACCGGTGTAATGTACTTTCACAATTGAAGAGGCTTTTGGCTGTTTACCTGTACCTTCTTTAGTGACTTGGTATTGTAAGCCGGAAGCAGTTGTTTTAATGCCTGCTTTTTTCGCATTTTCAGTCAGGAAAGTATCACTTGAAGCTTGAGCTTGTTTTGCACTATCAAGCTGCTTTTGTTGCATTTCTTTCTGGAACTGCTCATAAGCTGCCTGTAATTCTTCTTCCGTATAGGCAGGTGCAGAACGCGCATGTCCTTCACGTACACCGGTCACAAAACTGTTAATGTCCAGCTCAGGAGGAGTTTGGTGAGCCACTTCATAACCGAGTGCATAGCTGATTTTAGAGACAGCAGAGGCATCTTTAGATGCTTTTGTAGTTTGAGTAGCAGGGTTTTGAGTTGCATAGTAAACAGGTACTAGCGCGGCACCGCCTAAAAGAACAGCGACGGCAATCGGTAAGGCCTTACTCATGTATTTGTCCAATCTAATGTTATCGTTGAGGTTCAGTCCATCTTAGCAGAAAATTTTAAGAAATCTTGTAGAACGGGTGGTTTTTTAGCAAGTGAATACCTGCATTTGGTACGACTCAAAAAAGAAAAAACCAGCAATGATTGCTGGTTTTTTGGGAGCTATCAGATTAGCTGGTTTTGGCTTTCGGCTTATAACTATACGTATAATCATAGCTATAGCTGCCACCGGCTGAACGCTGGATATCGTTCAGGATCAGACCATTGACAGTACTGCCAGCCTGTTTAAAACGGTTTACTGTAAGCGCCAGTTCCTTCATCTGGGTTTTTGCATAGCGCGCTACAACCAGATTGAGTCCGACGTATCGGGATACAATGATCGCATCCGTAACAGCCAGTACCGGTGGAGTATCAATGATAATATGATCATAGTGCGGGATCAGTTTTTGCAACAATTCCTGGAAGCGTTCTGAATTTAGAAGCTCGGCTGGATTAGTTGCATTTTCACCACAGCTGATGACATTTAAGTTCGGCACATTGGTAGTTTGTACCACTTTATCCAAAGATACGTGTTCATTCAGATATTCAGTTAATCCATACTGGTTATCCAGATTAAAATATTTGTGTATATGACCACGGCGCAGGTCTGCATCAATGATCAGTACACGCTTATTTTTCTCTGCCATGATGACTGCCAGATTGCTGGCAACAAAAGATTTTCCAACTTTTGGTGCTGGCCCTGAAATCATCATGATATTGTTTTTAGCCTGAGTCAGGGCAAAGTGGCTCGCTGTACGAATGCTTCTTAAGCTTTCAACTGCCATATCATCACTGTGTTTCAGTGCCAATAAGAAAGGCATTTTTTTCTTTTTCAGTAATTTCAGGCCAGGCTTCTGAACAGTAGAGTGAGCGATATTGGCATAGACTGGAAGATCCAGCTGGTATTCGATCTGACTGCTATCTTTCACACCAGACCGTAACATGTTACGGAATAATGCCACCAGGATGCCCAGGAAAATACCAAAGCAGAAGGTTAAAAATAAAATCAGTGGCTGTTTCTGTTGAATCTGGTCAACTGGCTCAAGTGCGGTATCAATAATATGAACATTACCGCTTTCACCTGCTTTAGCAACACTCAGTTGCTGATAAGAATTTACTAGATTGGTATACAGTTGCTGTTTCACCTCAACATCACGAGATAGTTGTAAATACTGGCGTTGAATCTCTGGAATATTTTTAAGTGTTGAATTCAATTCACGAATCTTGCCATTCACTACGCGAAGTTGGGCGGTAATTTCACGCATGGCTGGATGGGCAGCTGCATACTTGGCACCTATTTCCGCCTGTCTCTGTTCAAGTAGAGCTCTTTGTGATTCTAAATTAACACTTTGATTTAAATATAATTCTGACTCTCTGGTGATATCAACAGTATTATATTTTTGGCGGAAGCGATTGAAGGCAAACTCTGCATCATCAAGCTGTTTCCGTAGATCAGGCAATTGTTCATCCAGGAAAGCCAGTGTTCGTGCAGTGTCTGTTGAACGGCGTGTAATATTATGCTGGCTGTAAACTGCTAAAATCGTATTCAGGACTTTAGTAATGTGCTGTTTATCTTGACCCTGATAGCGAAGTTGCAAAACGCCGCTCAGATCACCTTTTTCTGTAATCGTATAATTGGCAAGAATAGAATCGATCGCTGCAGGCAATGAGAGCTTTTTCACCTGATAGCTGTTATCAAGATTATCTTGAGTAAAGATGGCAATTTTCCAGTCACCCTGTGCAGCTTTAGCCTCAACCGGCTGGTTTAATGCGCCTTGAAAGACGATTTCTTCGGTCAGTGGATTGATCAGGCTAAAGCTCTGTTGTTGAAATTTCAGCAGCAGATTTTTATCCAGATAAGCTACAGGGACTTCAAACTGACGGATATCAAAACTTTTTTGACCATCTTTAAAGCGTACAGTTTCGGTCTGATATTCAGTTTGAGAAGTTCTGCCTTGAATCAAACGGTTAATAAAAGAGTCTTCGGTGCTGGCAATATGCAGATCCAGATTTAAACGGTCAATTACGGATTCGAGAATCGTACGTGATTTTAAAACCTCAATCTCGGCATTGGATGAAGACATCTGACTCACAATGCTGGATAGGCTACCAAGTAAAGCAGCTGAAGAGCCTCTACTTTCTTCGACCTGGACGATTGCATCAACCTTATAGTTAATCGCTGCGGTACGTATGTAAAGCAGCACTACAATCAGGCTGAGCAAACCACATAGCAGGATGAGCTTCCATTGCGCGAGCAGGGAAAAGAACACCCCTTTTAGGTCAATCATATTATCGGTATTGTTATTTTTGTTCATAATTTTACTATCTAAAAGTTTAAAAGTGATTTTTCCAGTCATTGATGCCGTTTTGAATTAACTCAAAACGGCATCAATGACTTGCTGCCCCTGCGAGAAAGGATCCTCAATATTCTGTTTTTTTATCCTCTCTGAGTATGTCGAGTCCGCTAAAGACCAGACATTCTGATTATGATCAGAATAATGTTGTCTTTAATTTAATCTGTTTCATATTCGGTTTTTGAGCACCATGGAGTTGCAGGTGAAGTCCATGGAGGAATTAAAAATAGTGTTTTTATTGCTAGTCCCGGTCATTATTTCAATGACCCAACCTTATAGATTTAATCTGAAAATACGGGTAGATATTATAAATAAATGTTTAGCTATTGATTGATGATCAACATGTCCAAAACAGATTGCTAAAAGATTTTTAATTTTCATACTTTCACCTATCGTATAGCTGAACCAGCGACATATGAAAATGGAAGAATCTGGCTCACTACACGTTCCCAACGGGTCAGACCGGTAGCATCAACATAGACAATATCGTTACTATTCATCTTGAACTGTTTAGCCAGACCAAAATCTCCCAGATTTTTTAGACTTAAGTGATAGATTTCAGTCATCTTGTTGTCAGAATTGCCACGCAAGACATAAATTCGACTCGGATTGGCAGAATATGGATTAATCCCTTCGCTTTCACCCAGTACATCAGCGAGTGTCATGCCCTGATCACGGATAGGTAATGGTTTATTGGTGCCGGCTTCACCCATGACATAGATTTTCTGGTTTTCCCGAGGACTGATATACAGCGTGTCATTGGGTTGAATCAGTAGCTTATGCAAGGAATAACCCGCTTTTTCCAAAGCAATCGTATTCAGATCATAGGTCACTCCTTGGCGTACGAGCTGGATTGAAGTGGAATCACCTTGCTCATTAATCCCGCCAGCCAGGCCCAGCGCCGTATACACACTTACCGGCTGATCAGTCAGATAAAATTGTCCAGCTGATTTCACATTCCCTACTACTGAATAACGCTGTCCCTGATAGGAAATCACTCTCACGACCACATCTGGATTATTCAAATAAGGAATTAACAGACGTCGTACTTCCTGATTCACTTGTGGAAGGGTTTTCCCGGCTGCTTTATAACGATTGATGAATGGAAACTGGATATAACCATTCCGGTCAATTTGATAACCATTGTTATTGTCACTAGCTGTAGGAACTGCACTAATTTCAGGATAAGCCCATAACTGGAAAGATAAAATATCTCCTGGATTCAAGCGGTAATCCTGCACCTCAGTCTGAAAGAGAGGAGTATAATGACTGAGATTATGCGTTTGCGCAGACTGTACTACAGGTAATGTATCCTGAGTCAGTTTCACCAGATTGACTGGAGTTCCCAGTTCAGTTTGATAGATTCCTTCTGTCGGTAAATCATACGTTTGAAAGCCGGATGTTGCTGCACATCCAACCAGAGATAGGCTTAAGGTAAAAGTACCTAAAAGGTGTCTATAGTTCACTTGAAACCCCTTTATTTTTATATGTTCAGAATTGGTATTTATTAATAATTATTAATTTTTTTGAATTCGGTTTATGTGATTAACGTCTAAAAAATATAATAGATCACATACCTTGTCTATAGCTATTCTTAAGTCAATTTAATAAGTCTGAGCTGAAATTTAACTGTAAGATTGACGAAAATAGACGTGAAACCGTGATTAAATAAGCTGTAGAGATATAGTGAATTGCTTAAGATGACATAAGAATATTAATTGTTTCCAATTGTTATTTTTTAAATAAGTACTGTTCTTCAGTGATAGAAGGAATTAAGCCCTGAAATTAATATAGAAAAGTATTTTCATATAATTTTTATTTAATCTAGAGGTTTTTTAGATCATTGATTTTTCTTAATATTCAATTATATTTTAATGGATTTTAAAATAATTTATTTTTATAGTAATCAAAATAATCTGTTGTTAATTAAAATAATATTTAATTAGTTTAGGTGATTGTTAAATTAATATTAGTGGAAAATTATCTAAAAACTTGAAACCTATATCAGATGGATTAAGTTTAAAAAAAATTATCCAGATTTTTAAAATGTAACTACATTTGATGATTAGCTGTTCTATGGGTGGTTTGTGTAATAAAATTAATATATCTTATAGACAAATCAATAAAAACAGATATGCCTAGACGGCAACAACACATTAAAAATAATTTGTGAAAAGTAAAATAAAAAATATTAAAGGATAATCAAAATGGTGATGAATATATTGGTAACCGGTGGGGCCGGTTTTATTGGATCTGCCGTCATTCGACATCTCATCAACGAGACGGAACATCATGTATTAAATGTTGATAAGTTAACTTATGCAGGTAATCTGGAGTCACTTATTTCTGTATTGGATCATCCCCGTTATCAATTTGCGCAAACTGATATTTGCGACCATGTACCTTTAACCCGATTATTCTCAGAGTTTCAGCCAGATATCGTTATGCATCTGGCTGCAGAGTCTCATGTGGATCGTT
Organism: Acinetobacter sp. CAU_H_56; assembly: GCF_058599425.1. NCBI lineage: Bacteria > Pseudomonadati > Pseudomonadota > Gammaproteobacteria > Moraxellales > Moraxellaceae > Acinetobacter > Acinetobacter sp. CAU_H_56. The sequence goes on from NZ_CM178654.1 coordinate 81,689, forward strand.
CGATTGATGGTCCGGCAGAATTTATAAATACAAACATTGTGGGAACTTACACCTTACTAGAAGTAGCTCGAAAGTATTGGCAAAACCTATCTACGATTAAAAAGTCTAGATTCAAATTCCATCATATTTCAACGGATGAAGTATATGGAGACTTAGAAGGTACAACAGACTTATTTACTGAAACTACGCCTTATTTACCAAGCTCACCTTATTCAGCGAGTAAAGCCAGTTCGGATCATTTGGTTCGGGCCTGGCATAGAACCTACGGTTTGCCAGTCGTAGTCACGAACTGTTCAAATAATTATGGTCCTTATCACTTTCCTGAAAAATTGATTCCTTTAATGATCTTAAATGCCCTGGATGGGAAGTCATTGCCAGTTTATGGCAATGGTCAACAGATCCGGGATTGGCTTTTTGTAGAAGATCATGCGCGTGCTTTATATCAGGTTGCTACCGAAGGCACCGTAGGGGAAACCTACAATATCGGGGGGCATAATGAAAAACAGAATATTGAGGTAGTTAAAACCATCTGCAAAATTCTGGATGAGCTCAAACCCCGTCCGGAGGGAAAAATTTATGAAAGTCTCATCACTTTTGTTAACGATCGGCCAGGGCATGATTTGCGTTATGCAATTGATGCTTCAAAAATCGAGCGCGAACTAGGCTGGAAGCCCCAAGAGTCCTTTGAAACAGGTATCCGGAAAACGGTGCAATGGTATCTGAATAATCTGGAATGGTGTCAGCGTGTTCAGGATGGTTCTTATCAGCGTGAACGTTTAGGGGAGGCAGTATAATGTTAAGAACAACAAAAGGGATTATCTTGGCGGGCGGCTCAGGTACACGTTTGCATCCTATTACCAAAGGAATCTCAAAACAGTTACTTCCAATTTATGACAAACCAATGGTTTATTACCCCTTATCGGTATTAATGTTGGCCGGTATTCGTGAAGTCCTAGTGATTAGTACACCAGAAGATATTGAAGGGTTTAAGCGCTTATTAGGGGATGGTTCACAATTTGGCATGGAGCTGAGCTATGCGATTCAGCCTCGTCCTGATGGTCTAGCACAGGCCTTTATCTTGGGTGAAAAATTTATCGGTCAAAGTAATGTATGTCTGGTATTAGGCGATAATATTTTCTATGGTCAAGGTTTTACACCGATGTTACGTCAGGCGGCAGCACGGCAAAAAGGTGCAACAGTATTTGGCTATCAGGTGAAAGATCCTGAACGCTTTGGCGTCGTAGAATTTGATGAACAGCAACGGGTAATTTCAATCGAAGAAAAACCCCAAAATCCAAAATCTAACTTTGCGGTGACGGGTTTATATTTTTATGACAATGATGTCATCCAGATTGCCAAACAGGTCAAACCTTCTGAACGGGGTGAGCTGGAAATTACCTCGATTAACCAGGCTTATCTGGAACGCGGTGATTTAAATGTTGAACTGCTGGGACGTGGATTTGCCTGGTTAGATACAGGTACCCAAGGGAGTTTGCTTGAAGCCGCTCAATTTGTTGAAACATTGGAAAGACGTCAAGGTTATAAGGTTGCCTGCCTGGAAGAAATTGCCTTAAACAATGGCTGGTTGAGCAAAGAGCAAGTTTTAGCGATTGGTCACACCATGCATAAAAATGGCTACGGTCAATATCTGATTTCTTTGGTGGGATAATAAGCATGAATTTAATTGAGTGGATTGAATTACCTAACCTGGGAGATCACCGTGGCAGTCTGGTCGTCGCAGAAGCCAATCGAAATATACCCTTCAGTATACAGCGACTTTATTATATTGCTGGTGCTCAACCTGATGTTCCACGTGGGTTCCATGCACATAAGCAACTTCGACAGATTGCTTTTGGAATTCAAGGTAGCTGTAAAATGCTGATGAATAATGGCAAAGAAAAACAGGAAGTTTTAATCGCTCAATCTAATAAGGGGTTATTGATCCCACCTATGGTTTGGCATGAGATGCATGATTTTTCAGAAGATTGCATCCTATTAGTACTGGCAAGTGATTACTATGATGAAAGTGATTACATTCGTAATTATGACCAGTTTCTAAAAGAAGTAGACCAGACTTTGGTTGAGCAGATCATTAAATAATAAAATTAATTCATTAGAATGAAGGCCTTGCTAAAGAAGAAGCTTCAAAAGATAGAATTAAAAAATAATAATAAATATCAAGGAGATATATGGCGTGATTAAGCCGCTTACATCATTGCGTATGTTTTTCGCACTTTTTGTTTTTCTGAGTCATTTGGCTTTTCTAAAAGGAACAGACTATGCCAATATTTTTAATAGTATTTTTGACGAAGGCTTTTTAGGGGTCAGCTTTTTCTTTATTTTGAGTGGATTTATCTTAGCCTACAATTATAAAGAAAAGTTTTTAATCGGAAATATTTCGAAAAGAGAATTTTATATTTCTCGTCTAGCCAGAATATATCCAGTACATATTGCCACAACAGCACTGGTATTTTTATTAACCTTTGCTCAGTCTGGGAAAGGTTGGGAATATTTAATCCAGCATGTTTTTCTGATACAAAGCTTTTTTACATCAGAAGAGATCTATTTTTCATTGAATTCTCCTTCCTGGAGCATCTCGGATGAAATGTTCTTCTACCTGCTGTTTCCATTTGTATTTTTGATTTCTGAAAAAATCAGAAGTTATATTTTTATACTATATCTTATAGGTATTTTGATTCTAAATATTCAGCTTGATAAAAATCAGGATCACTATTGGTTATATATTTCGCCATATATACGTTTTTCTGACTTCTTACTCGGTATTATTCTTTTTGATATTTTTGAAAAAGTAAATGTGGGCTATTCCAAAATTAAGCAACCTATAGTTATATTTGAATTAGGGGCTATTTTACTTTTTATTTTATTCTTTGTATTTCATAATAAAATAGATATAAGTTATAGATATTCAATTTATTATTGGGTGCCTATGGCAGCAATTATTTTAATTTTTTCCCTGTCTCATGTTGCCCAGAAAAAAAGTATAATTACCCAGTTTTTATCAAATAAATACATGGTATTAGCAGGGGAAATCAGTTTTTCTTTTTACTTGCTACATGTTTTGGAAATACAAATTTTAAATTATATAAGAAAAATATTTTTATTGAATATGGACTTAATGCTGTTTTCCTTTTTTATATTTATTGTCACTCTAATCGCTAGCTTTTTAATGTATAGGTTTATTGAAAAACCACTAAATAAGAAAGTAAAACAATTTTTATTGGAGCCAAGCTTTAAATCTAAAGGTTATGAACTAAATAAATAGGATTGTATTTAAATACTATAGGTATATTAATTTTAATTAATATGAGATTAAAAAATAAATATAAATTTTTATATGAGATTGATAAGAATGATTCCTTTTCTTGATCTGAAAGCAATAAATACTCAATACCGTGATCAACTGATTGCAGCTTGCACTCAGGTAATCGACTCTGGTTGGTATATCTGTGGCAAAGAATTAGAAAAATTTGAGCATAATTTTGCAAATTATTGTGGAACACAATATGCCATAGGTGTTGCTAATGGCTTGGATGCTCTTATTTTAACGCTACGCGCATGGAAGGAATTAGGAAAACTCAAGGAAGGAGATGAGGTTATTGTCCCTTCAAATACCTATATTGCAAGTATCTTAGCAATTTCACAAAATAATCTGAAACCGGTACTGGTTGAACCGGATATAACGACTTTTAATATTGATACCAAGAAAATTGAGGCAGCCATTACTCCAAAAACAAAGGCAATTTTGCCTGTGCATTTATATGGACAACTTGCTGCAATGCCAGAAATTATGAGTATTGCCAAGAAATACCATCTACTGGTTTTAGAGGATTCAGCCCAAGCTCACGGTGCTGAAATAGGGGGTAAAAAAGCAGGAAATTGGGGAGATGCCTCAGGCTTTAGTTTTTATCCGGGTAAAAACTTGGGTGCATTAGGAGACGGGGGAGCGATTACCACCAACGATGCCGAGTTAGCGCATATGCTTAAAGCTATACGTAATTATGGTTCACATGAAAAATATAAAAACCTGGTACCGGGTGTAAATAGCCGTCTTGATGAAATTCAGGCTGCAATCCTGAATGTGAAACTTAAATTTTTAGATCAGGAGAATCAGCATCGTCGGCATATTGCAGATCTGTATTTAAAAGAAATTCAAAATCCCGCAATTGAGCTCCCGTGCAAAAATATAGACACCGAGACATATGCACAACATGTCTGGCATTTATTTGTGATCAGAACAAAGTATAGGGAAAAATTACAACAATATTTAGCAGAAAACGGGGTACAGACACTCATTCATTATCCAATTCCGCCTCATCAGCAGCAGGCTTATCAGGAATGGAATGGCTTAAGTTTTCCAGTTTCAGAACAGATGCATGCGGAGGTCCTAAGCTTACCAATTGGACCCACTTTATCTATGGATGAAGCAAAGCAGGTTGTTCAATTGTGTAATGGTTTTCAAGCATAGATGAATCTATTTAGGACCAGTGTACTGAATGGTGTAGCCGTTTTGATTAAAACCATCACCATGTTTGTACTAAATAAAATTCTGGCTGTATATCTAGGACCCACTGGATATGCAGCGATCGGCCAATTCCAGAATTTTATTCAAATGGTGACGACTTTTGCTGGTAGTGCCATTAATACCGCAGTAGTTAAATATACGGCTGAATATCATGAAGATGAGACTAAACAACGAGCAGTCTGGAAAACAGCAGGAAGTATTGTTTTTCTATTTAGTTTCGTTTTCGCGATTCTCATACTTATTTTTCAAAAGCAGCTGGCATTATATATATTTCAATCACTTAAGTACCAAACGATTTTTATATGGTTTGCCATTTTTTTAATATTTTTCAATTTTAATACGCTATTTTTAGCCATATTGAATGGGAAAAAAGAAATTTTAAAGCTGGTACTTGCAAATATTGCCGGTAGTTTATTTGCACTTGTGATCACTGGTATTTTGGCAATCAAGCTGCAGTTATATGGGGCTTTAATTGCATTATCCATTTATCAGTCAATTGCATTTATAGTGACATTAATACTCTGTCATAGAGCAGACTGGTTTGAGTTTTCCTCACTATTAGGAAAAATAGACTTAGGAATTACTAAAAAATTTGCCTCATTTATTTTCATGGCATTAGTCAGTGCGATCTGTGTGCCGCTATCGCAAATGTTAATTCGGACTTACTTAACCCAAGAATTTAGTCTGGCTTATGCGGGCTATTGGGAGGCGATGATCCGTCTAAGCACAGTATATCTTTTGCTTGTAACCACTACATTAGGCGTGTATTACTTGCCGCGCTTATCAGAACTAAATGCAATTGATGAAATTAAGAAAGAGGTCTATTTAGGCTATAAGTTTATTTTTCCACTTGCTGTTCTAGGCGGAATTTGCGTTTTCATACTACGTGATTGGATTATCAACTTATTATTTAGTCCATCTTTTGCCCCTATGCAGGATTTATTTCTTTGGCAAATGATGGGAGATGCCTTGAAGATAGGAAGCTGGATACTGGCTTATTTAATGCTCAGTAAAGCAATGACTAAACTCTATATTTGTACAGAGATTATATTTACAGTGTCTCTCATTGCTTTAACTTATATATGTACTCAAGTATTTGGTTTTGAAGGAGTTTCTATTGCTCATCTTATAAATTATGGGCTGTATTGGATCGTAATCAGTTTATTTATATTTAAACAATTAAAATAAAGAGGGAATAATATGATGATAAGTGAACAACCCTTAGTCTCTATAGTTATACCAAGTTATAATCATGAAAGGTTTATACGTGATAGCATCAAGAGTGTTATTGACCAGTCTTATCAGAATATTGAGTTAATTATTATTGATGATGGATCTACAGATGCTTCAGTAGAAAAAATACAAGAATTAATTCCATTATGTGAAAAACGATTTACCCGATTTGAGTTTAGACATCGTCCGAATAAGGGCTTAAGCGCAACGCTAAATGAAGCATTAGAATGGGCACAGGGGGAATATTTTTCCTCCCTTGCTTCTGATGATATAATCTTAAAAGATAAAATAAAAATACAAACCAAATTTCTAAGCCAGAATAAGAACTGTATAGCTGTATTTGGAGGAGTATCAATTATTGATAATGATTCTAATCTTGTGAAAAATAGAGTTAAAAAAAGAAAAAGTTATACCTTCGACCAGATTTTATTGTTAGAACATGATTTGCCGGCTACTACACAACTTATTCGTACTCAAGCTTTAAAAAAAATAGGTGGCTACAATGCAGAAGTACAAATAGAAGACTGGTATATGTGGCTACTTTTAGCGCAAGCAGGGGAGTTATGCTATCTTCCTGTGCTTTTTGCAAAATATAGGTTGCATGATAGTAATATGCATAAGCAAACGACTCTTATGCACGATTCAAGAATGATGATTCTAAGTGAATATCAGAATCATATTTTATTTAATAAAGCAAAAAAAAGAGCTTTATGGATTAATGCATTTGAGCTAGGGCTATTATCTAAAAAGAAATCATTAGAAAAGATGATAAAAATTTTAAAAGAATATCCTACAGAAATTTTAACATATGATTTTTTTAGATTTTTTTATTGGTTATTAATTAAAAAAGATTTTTAATAATTAAAAAATTTTATATCAATAATTATATTTTAACTATGTTTAATAAAATAATTTAGTTAGTAATATAAAAATATTAATCATTTCTTTTGCTGATTCTAGGCATTAGATAATAATAAAAGGAATGGATAATGATTATTTTAAATGAAAGTAATTCAAAAAATAACATTATTTTTTTAGATGATATTAATTTAAAAGATAAAGTGGTTATATACTTTATCTTGCTGTCATTTTTCTTATCTCAGTTTTATTTTTGGTCTAGTGGGGTTCCACAATTTAGTCACCTTTTTATTATGGCGGCTATATTTTTATTATTCAGCCATAGCTCAAAAATAACCATCGAATACTCAAGTGTAGCCTTAATCTTTGTCGCATATACAGTTTGTGTAAATTTTGCTTGGTATTTGATCGTTCTAGATCCCAGTTATATGGTTTCTACCATTTACTGGATCTTTAACTTGTTGTTTTTTTTATTATTAATGAATTTGAGTTCCTCTCAAGTTAACTTTTTTTATGAAAAAATACTGTTTCTTATTCCATTTTCCTATGTAATAGAAATTGCGATCTGGGCAAGTGGATTAGGTCGTTACAATTTTGAACCACGATACAATGGTCTTTTTAATGATCCCAATCAGATGGCATTTTGGGTTTTAACTACCTGTGCTATTTTTTTATATATTTCTGAAAGTAATTTAAAAAAGATAATCGTTTATTTTTTAGCTTTATTCTTAATTCTATTGACCATGTCAAGGTCTGCTTCAATTGGCTTCTTAATGCTGACTTTAGGATTTATATTTAGTCAAAAAGGAGATCTGAATAAAAGAATATTTGTATTTTTTGGAATATTAGTCATTTTTAGTACCCTCAGTTACTTTTTATATCATTTAGGAGCTTTTGATAGTGTTGTTCTGCGTTTTGTCGAAGCCCTAGATCAAAAAGACAGCCAGGCGGAAGGACGAGGTCTTTTTAACTTCCTTGAATATCCTCAATATTTAATTTTTGGTGCTGGCCAAGGTGCACACTGGTTATATAATCCGAAAGGAAACGAAATTCATTCAACCTGGTTAGGTATCCTTTTTTATTATGGGATCGTCGGTATCTCTTTATTTTTAATCTTTTTATATCAAATATTTAAAAAATTATCATTTTCAAACAAGCTGATATTCTTGGGGCCGATGCTATATGGGTTTACAACTTATAGTGCGCGAACACTCATTTTTTGGTTTTTATTGGCCGCTTTTTTACTATTTTCAAATAATAATAAGGAAGAATAACAATGTATATTTCTATAGGAATTCCATTTTTTAATGCTGAAAAATATTTAGAAGATGCGATTAAATCGGTATTAGCGCAAACTTTTCAAAATTGGGAATTAATTCTGGTAGATGATGGATCAATAGATCGATCTTTAGAAATTGCCCGCTCATTTAATGATCCGAGAATCCGTATCATAGCTGATGGGCATAATAGAAGATTACCTTACCGTTTAAATCAGATTATCAATGAAGCAAAGTATGATTTTATTGCACGTATGGATGCTGATGATTTAATGGCAGTGGATCGTCTTGAAAAACAGATTAAAGTACTAAATGAAAATCCAGATATTGATGTTGTAGTCACCAGCTTATATTCAATTGGAGACAAGAATGAAATTTTAGGAAAGAGAATCTATTCTAATCATCAAATGCAGCCCAAAGAAATTTTGCAAGGTGTTACTAATATACTGCATCCTTCATTACTTGCCCGAAAGGCGTGGTGTAAAAGGAACCCTTATCAAGTCGATAATTGCTTAGCTGAAGATTATGAACTATGGCTTTCAGCTGCGATAAAAAATGATTTTAATTACATAGTTTTACAGGAACCCTTATATTTTTATAGAGAAGTTGAAAATGTAAAAAAAGAAAAAATGATCCGTGGTTACAATACCCAGATCGGAGTAATCAAAAAATATTATAATAGTACTATTTCCGATCTTGAAAAAAATAAGATTGTTTTAAAGTTTGAAATTAAAAAAATTATTGTAAAAGTACTAAATTTTTTGAACTTAATGCAGATACTACATAAGCGTAGAGTTACATCAGTCTCTGACTCCGATAAAAATTTTTATGCTGCACAATTAGAACTCATAGAGCGTATAAAGCCATGATCTCTAAAAAAATTATCATCATTGGAACGACTGCCTCTAATCTTTACGGTTTTCGAAAAGATTTTATTTTGTCTTGTCTGGCACAGAATTATCATGTTTATGCCTTTGTATCTGAATATACAAATGAATGGTTGGCCAAAATTCAAGATTTAGGAGTCACCTTAGTGACATATCAGCTTAGTCGAGGAGGATTGAATCCCTTGGCTGATTTACGTTCAACTTATCAGCTGGCTAAAAAAATAAAAGAAATTCAACCTGATATTGTATTCTCCTATTCAACTAAGCCTGTTATCTATGCAACGCTAGCTGCCTATAAGACTAAAGTGCCTTATATTTATGGCATGATCGAAGGACTAGGATCACCTTTTACTATTCATAAATATGGCCAAAGCTTAAAGGCTAAATTCATACGTTTTGTGCAAGTGTCACTATATCGGCTTGCATTTCCATATCTAGATAAAATTATTTTTTTAAATCATGATGATCCTAAGGATTTAGTCCATCATTATAATTTGCCACATAAAAAAAATGCGATTGAAGTCTTGGGGCCGATTGGCCTTAATTTACAAGATTATGCTTATACAAAATGGAATAATCAGGAAAATATATCATTTATATTTATAGCTCGATTGATCGCTGAAAAGGGAATATTTGAATATATAGAAGCAGCAAGAATAGTAAAAAGAAAATATCCTGAAGTTGTATTTAAAATTATTGGTGGATTAGATCCTGAAAATCCAACTGGCTTAAAGCAAGCTGAATTAGATCAGCTAATACAAACAGGTATTATCGATTATAGTGGTTTTGTGACTGACGTAGACCGAAGAATACGTAATAGCGCAGTTTTTGTATTGCCGTCTTATTATCGAGAGGGGGTGCCCCGTAGTACACAAGAAGCAATGGCTATAGGACGTCCGGTAATCACCACCGATGTTCCAGGCTGCAATGAGACTGTAGTTGATGGATTGACAGGTTTCCTTATTCCTAAATGGGATGTGGCTGCATTGGTAGAGAAAATGACTTATTTTATAGAACATCCTGAACAAATAAATAAAATGGGCTATCAAGGATTTCTCTATGCTAGAAAGAATTTTAATGCGGATCATATAAACCATAGACTATTACAAATGATGGGCATTAATAGGCTTTAAAAAAGTAATAGTATTTTCCTTAATAAATAGAAAATTATATTTGATTTAAAAACAATAACTGGGATATAGATATGGGTATTATAATGAAAGAGGACTTAGGTTTTCAAATACATAAATATGAAGCTTCAGATAAAATAATATGGAATGAGTTTTTATTAAAATGTAAAAATTATCATTTTATGTTTAATCGCGACTTTATGGAATATCATACTGATCGATTTGAGGATCTCTCACTAATATTTAAAAATGAAAAAGGGAAAATTGTAGCCTTATTGCCTGGAAATATTAAAGATAATATTTTTTATAGTCATCAAGGTTTAACTTTTGGTGGTTTTTTAATTAATAGAGATATTCATGCAGCTGACATGCTAGAATTATTTACTTTACTAAGAATTTATTTAAAACAAAAAAATATTGATAAAATTATATATAAATGTATTCCTGTTATTTATCATAATTATCCGGCTCAAGAAGACTTGTATGCTTTATTTCGAAATGATGCCAAGCTTTATCGACGAGATATTAGCGTTTCTATTGCTCTAAATGAAGAATATTCATACTCAGAAAGTAAAAGAAGATCAGTCAATAAGCTTAAAAAAAATGGGGTCAGCTGTGAGGAGGTAGAACAGCCTAGTATGGTTTGGGGAGTAATCCGAGAAGTACTCCATCAGCATCATAACCAACAACCTGTACATAATGAAGATGAAATAGATTTATTAAAAAGTCGTTTCCCTAATAATATAAGAGCATATAAATGTTGTCTTGATGGAAATATTGTGGCAGGAGCAGTGACTTTTGAAACTGAAAGAGTAGTTCATACTCAATATTTGGCTAGTAATGATAAAGGTAGGGAGAACAAGGTATTAGATTATCTCATTGATCATTTAATAGACAAAAGTAAGAAAAATGCCAAAATATTTGATTTCGGTACTTCTAATGAAAATGAAGGAAAATATTTAAATATGGGATTGATTGATCAAAAAGAAAGATTTGGTGCACGTGGTATTGTGCATGATTATTATAGTATAGATTTATGATAACCTAATTTTAACTAGAATAATTCCACCTCATTATTAGACAGAGGTGGATTTCTAATTTTCTTAAATTTTATATCTTATCTGGTTTTATATATTTAAGACTGCCTCAATAGAATAAAAATAACGTTATCTTGGTTATATAATTAATTAGAAATATATTAAATTATAAAATTAAAATGGAATTCTATTGTGATATAGCGCTCACTAATTATTTATATATTACATTTTGTCACATTTTATTTAGTGTGAGATTTGCTATATTTTAAAAAAATTATTTCTCTTAATAATAAAATATATTTCATTATCAACTGATCTATTGTAATTATAAATTATTTACTTTAATTTGGTGTAAGTAATTAATATTTATACAAAAAAATATAAATTTAATTTTATTATTAAGTGAATTTTAATTAATTTTAGTTAAATATATATTTTAATAAAAATAATAATAATATTTTTAAAAAGCAAAAATATGGAATTGGCTAACAATAGTCTCCCTACTTTAATAAAAATACAATTGATATGATGCGTAGATAGACATAGTGAGGTGTTTATTAATGGATCTACAACAAGAAAAAAATAAGATCGAAAACTTTGTAAAAAACTCTATTACAACACGTAAATCTTTATTTATTGAAAAAGATAATATTTTCTTAAAAAAAAACCTTATAGAAAAAGAAGGATATCAGAACCAGATCATTCAATTTTCTCCACGGATAAATAAAGCGGCTAAGCTAGATAAAAAAAAATCCTGGTATTATCGGGGGAAGAAAGATCTAATTTTAAAAAATTATTTGACATCGTACCCTCATCTATATTCTAGTGCTGACCTTTATAGGAATGATATAAGAGTTGCTAAGCGATTAATCGATATTATTATTTCTCTTACTGCTATATTTATATTATTGCCTGTTTTTATCGTCATTGCTTATAAAGTACGTAGAAATCTAGGCTCACCAATTTTCTTTTATCAAGAACGACCTGGTAAAAATGGAAAGCTTTTTAAAATGATTAAGTTTCGGTCTATGAGAAATGCATTCGATCAGGATGGTAATCCTTTACCAGATAAATTTCGAATTACACCATTTGGTCAAAAATTACGTTCTACCAGCTTGGACGAAATGCCTCAGCTTATAAATGTCTTAAAAGGTGATATGAGTATTGTTGGGCCTAGACCTCAAATGAAAGAATTTCTAGAACATTATACCGCTGAACAAATGCGAAGACATGAGGTAAAACCCGGCATGACAGGGCTTGCCCAAGTCAGTGGGCGTAATAACTTATCTTGGGAAGAAAAATTCGACTTAGATGTTCAATATGTTGAGCAAAATAACATTTGGCTAGATTTTAAAATTATGTTTAAAACAGCTAAGGTGATGTTTAATCAAGAAGGAATTAATGCGCCAGATCAAGAAGTTGGTGCTGCACGATTTTGTAGAAAGGAGGTCACTAAAAACCATTTACGTGCAAAAGAAGTGAAATAATTTAATAAAGTTCATTATTACTAAAAAATATTTTTAACTTCTTCTAATTATTTTTTAGAAGATTCCTTTTATTACTATTATTTTTATCCTTTTATTTTAATAAAGGTTTATTATTTTTTTAATTATTTCTGGTTGAAATATATTAATCTTATTATTAGATACTTTTATTAGTTATAGTGGATGTCTAAGAAACTTTTTATAATAGTTGTATATTTAACCCGAATCTCGGATAAGAAATTGACTTGAAAAAAAGATGACTAGAGCCATCAGTTGAGTTACCACACCAAACTCACAACTCTAGTCACCATGTTTGATTTTATTACTTTATTCTGTGCAATTGATGATTTCTTTCAAAAATTTGAATCAACTTATTGGAATTTTCTAAAACAAGGAAAAAAACGCTTAAGAGTGCGCTCATCCGTATTGAGCCTTTCTGAAATCGTCTTTATTGCCATTTGGTATAAATGTTCACATTTCAACAACTTTAAAGCATTCTTTGCATCTTTAAGACAAGATAATAGTCATTTATTTAAAAGCCTACCTTGTTACCAACGCATGATTCATCTGATTCAATCACATCAATTAGCATTACATGCTTTGCATTTTGCTTTGATGAAAGATCAGCAAAACGCTTATTTATGGGTTGATTCAACGACACTGCCAGTATGTAAAAATCAACGCATTCAGCGACATAAATCTTTAGCTAAAATTGCATCTAGAGGCAAGAGCTCTATGGGCTGGTTCTATGGCTGTAAGCTGCATTTAATCATGAATCAACCAGGAGAGATTGTCCGTACAGCTTTATCCAATGGGCATACAGCAGATATTAAAATGGTTGAACAGTTGGTAGACGGATTAAAAGCAAAACTCTATGCGGATCGTGGATACATCAGTCACGAATTGAAATCCAAGTTGAAGAACAAAGGTATTGATTTAATTACATATCATCGTAAAAACATGCAAGCTGTTGGTTTATCCAAAGCAGATGAATACAATTTAAAGCAGCGGAATAAAATAGAAACTTTATTTAGTTTACTGAAAGGTCAATATCATTTAGTGACGACTAAAGCGAGAAGCCTTGAAGGCTATTTGGCAGGTATTTATGCAACTTTGTGTGCTTATCAGCTCTGCCATAAAAATAAGCCAATGATCAAAGTTAGTGAAGCATTGGTTTAAACAGGATTCGGGTTATATTTAAGGTTTTCTATATTAGAAAATAAGCAAAGAAGCTAATAAAGGTTTTTCTAATAAAAAATATTCCTTTAAAGTAAAATTTATTAATAATTTAATATCTAAATAAGATGTTAATGATATTAATAACATAAAAATAGATAGTTAAATTTTAATCGTTTAGAATCAAGGTTAGTATTTAAATTTATTGAAGTAAGTAAAGAATCTTATATTAAATATTATTTTTAATTTTACCAGTCATTATAAGACTATAACTAATTTTATAGTAGGATAAATATAAAAAAGCTTCAAACTAATTTGATTGCTCTAACTTAGTTTGAAGCTTTATAATAGCAATTAATTTATCCTTATATTTTAAGTAAATTTAATTTATCTTAATCGCCATCTTTTGAAGCCTTATAAGCATACGCATAGTTATATCCGTACCCATAACCATAACCATTACCTGGCCCTTTTTGTACATCATTAAGAATAACACCATTAACTTTCACATTAGCCTGTTCAAAACGAGTGACAGTAATTTCAAGCTCTTTAATTTGTGTTTTACCATGACGTGCAATTAATAGATTCACACCAGCATATTGTGCAATGATGATACCATCGGTTACGGCTAATATCGGCGGAGTATCAATCAATACGTAATCAAAACTAGCAGAAGCCTGGTCAAGAAAAACTTTAAACTTATCTGTACTAAGTAATTCAGATGGATTTACTGGGCTTTTACCTCGAGTAACAAAGAATAAATTATCAACCTGTGAGTTTTGAACTACATCTTCATAACTATTTTGATGATTTAATAGTTCGGATAAACCTGGTTGTACTTCTTTATTAAAATATTTATTTAAATAACCACGACGTAAATCACCATCAATCACTAATACGCGACTTCCGCCTTGGGCCAAAATAGTCGCTAAATTGGTAGTAATAAATGACTTACCAATTTCAGGAGCTGGACCTGAAAGTGCAATAATATTATTTTTGGCATTGCTCAAAGCAAAATGGATTGCAGTACGCATACTGCGTAAGCTTTCAATTGCAATATCACTACTATCTTTAACCGCAAGAATAGGAATGTTCTTTTTCTTTTTCAGCAAATTGACGCGACTTTCTTGGAGAGGAGATCGAGGAACTGTTGCATATACAGGCAGATCTAACTCTCTTTCAATTTGTGCTGAATCTTTGATTCCTGAACGCATCATATTGCGTAATAAAGCGAGTAATGTTCCTAAAAAACCACCTAAGAAAATAGATAGAATTATAATTTGTAATTTCTTTGGTTTAATCGGTTCAATAGGTTCTACAGCAGTATCAACAATACGCACATTACCAATTTCACCGGCTTTAGCGATGCGAAGTTGTTGGGAAGTATTAAGTAAACCTGTATATAGCTGTTGTTTAACTTCAACCTCACGATAGAGTTGTAGGTAACGACGCTGTAAATCAGGAAGCTGCTTTAAAGTATTACCCAATGCTGCAATTTTGCTATTAATTGCACCGAGTTGAGCATTCATTTGTTCCATTACTGGATGTTCTTCAGTATAACGTGCAGAAGCTTCAGCAACTTTAAGTTCAAGTTCGGCTTTTTGTGTTTCTAAAGCAATACTTTGAGTCAAATACAATTCTGATTCTTTAGTTAAGTCCACAGTATTATATTGCTGACGGAACTGGTTAAATTCACGTTCTACCTGATCTAGCTGCTGGCTCAACTCAGGGAGTTGTTCATCTAAAAACTTCAATGTTTGGGCAGATTCAGCTGAACGACGTTCAATATTTTGCTGACTATAGGCTGTTAAGATGGCATTCAATACTTGAGTAATATGCTGTTTATCTTGGCCCTGATAATTTAATCCAAGTACCCCCGTCATTTTACCTTTTTCAGCAACTGAATAATTATCAAGTACGCGTTGCACTGCCGCAGGCAAAGTCATCTTTTGAATATTATAAGTAGAATCTAAGGGATCTTTGCTATAAATAGCGACTTTCCAAAGACCATATCTTGATTGAATTTGACGGGTTTGGTTTAAAGGAGCAGTAAATATGATGTCATTTGTTTCAGCATCAGTCAGATTATATTTATTATGATCAAAACTTAATAAAAGATTTTTATTTTTATAATAGTTTGGAATATCAAATTGCCTTACGTCAAAACTAAGTTCATTATCCTTAAAGAGTACTGATTTTGTCGTATATTGGATATCATAATTATGATTTTTTAATAATCGATTCCAAATTGTGTCTTCAGTACCAGAAATTACAAGATCCAAGTTTAACTGGTTAATTACTGAGCCAAGGACAAGACGCGATTTTAAAATCTCGATTTCAGCTTGAGCAGGAGATTTTTGCTCAATCATATTAGAAAGATCACCTAATAAAGCTGCTGATGCACCTTTATTATCTTCTACTTGTACCAGAGCATCTACGTTATAGGTATCTGGAGTGATCCGTAGATATAATAAAGCTGCAATTAAACTTAATAATATGCAGATCGTGATCAGTTTCCATTGAGCAATTAAGGAAAAAAATAATTCCTTCAGATCAATAGTATCTTCGGTATTGGCAGTTTGGCTCATAATTTAAATATCAAAAAGTGAAAATATTAAAAAACTTAAATATATTTTTTCCAGTCAGTAATGCAGTCTTGAATCAATCTACAAGTTTCATCAAAGACTGTTTGATCATGCTGATAAGGATCGG
Source organism: Acinetobacter sp. CAU_H_56 (assembly GCF_058599425.1). Lineage (NCBI taxonomy): Bacteria > Pseudomonadati > Pseudomonadota > Gammaproteobacteria > Moraxellales > Moraxellaceae > Acinetobacter > Acinetobacter sp. CAU_H_56. The sequence continues at coordinate 98,026 of NZ_CM178654.1, forward strand.
CAATATTTTTACTTTGCCAATGCCCCAGTCTAAAGGTTTTACCTTTAGCAAAAGGCCAGGTTTGTTCTATATGTTTTTGCTGATTCTGGCTCATAACTAATATCAGGTCGGCTTTTTTAATGAGTTCTGCATTCAGTTTTTTTGCAACATGAGGACTCATATCAATTCCAAAGCGCTGCATACATAGACTCGCTTTTTCATCAGCTGCATGGCCAATTAAACCAGAAATACCTGCAGATTCAATATTTAAATGAGGATATTCCTGTTTTAAAAAATATTCTGCCATTGGGCTACGACAAATATTACCAATACAGACCACTAAAATATTGTTAATTTTCATTAGTTCCCCAAACGATCTAAATTATACAATGCATTTGAGAAAGGAATAACCTGGTTAACTACACGTTGCCAGCGTGCAAGACCTGAAGCATCTACATAAACAATATCATTGCTACGCATTTTAAACTGATTTGCTAGGCCAAAGTCCCCAATATTACTAAGATCCATATGATATATTTCTGTCATTGGAGAATTTACATTACTTCGTACTACATAAATTTTACTGCGACTAGCAGAAAGTGGATTTAATCCCAAGCTTTCCCCAATTACATCGCTAAGACTCATGCCTTGATCTCTTATAGGTAGTGACTGGTTTTTACCTGACTCACCCATAACATAAATTTTTTGATTTTCACGATTATTGACATATAAGGTGTCATTAGGCTGTATTAATAAATTATGTAAAGAGAATCCGGCTTTTTCTAATTCTAAGGTATTCAAGCTATAGGAACGTCCCTGACGGACTAATGTAATAGATGTGTTATCACCTTGTTGAGGATTAATACCACCTGCCATTCCTAATGCCGTATAAACACTCACAGGTTGATCATTGAGATAAAACTGGCCACCTTTTACAACATTGCCTTGAACCGAATATCTTTTACCTTGGTATGATAATACCCGAACGATGACATCCGGAGTCTTTAAGTAATGTGATAACTGGCTACGTAATTCACGATTGACCTGAGCTACTGATTTTCCTGAAGCTTGATAGCGTCCAATAATTGGAAAATGAATATAGCCATCTGAATCGATCTGGAAGCCATTCGCTTGTGCAGACTGGTCACTTGTAATATTACTTGCAGAGGTAAGTTCTGGATAAGCCCATAAATAAATAGATAAAATATCACCCGGACTCAACTGATAGCTGCGGTGTGATGTACTAAAAAGATGAGCATATTCTTGTTGAATATTATGTACAGCAGGTTGAGCAGCCATAATTGATTCTTGATCTAGTTTAATGACATTTACTGTAGTACCAAGATCAGTTTGATAAACACCCTCACTTGGTAAGTCATTTGTTTGTAGACCAGAGGTGATTGCACACCCTGTAGTGGTGATACCACCTGCCAATAAAACAGCTAATTGAAAGTGTCGCACAGGCTTTCCTAAATATTAATTTTTAGATTCATTCAAATTGAAGCTATTCTACCGAAGTTACTGGTTATATACATCACAATTTGTGACTTATTACCAGTTTTTTTAAAGGGAAAAATTAGGTTTATAGCAGATAATAATTGTATTAAATAAAATACCAAATTTCACAAAAATATACATTACTTTATAATTTAATTTATTTGAGCACAAATCATAATAGAAGTTTTATTGTTTTCTGATACTATTCGTGCCGGAAGATTTTAATCTCTATAAGCACAGTATAAATAAGGCGTTGACATGCTATCTATTGCAGATTTAAGAATTGCGGTGATTGGTTTAGGTTATGTAGGTTTGCCACTTGCAGTAGAATTTGGGAAAAAATTACCCGTTGTAGGGTTTGATATTCACGAGAAGCGGATTGATGAATTAAAAGGTGGTCAAGATCATACTTTAGAAGTATCACCAGAAGAATTAAATCAAGCTAAGAGGCTCAGTTTCTCTTCTACGTTAGAAGATTTAAAAAAATGTAATTTTTTTATTGTAACAGTTCCTACCCCTGTAGATGAAGTAAATAGACCTGATTTAACTCCTTTAAAGAAAGCCAGTGAAACACTCGGTAAAGTGCTTAAGAAGGGCGATATAGTGGTATATGAATCCACTGTATATCCTGGTGCAACTGAGGAAGTTTGTATTCCAGTATTGGAAAAAGTATCTGGTTTAACTTTTAATCAGGACTTTTTTGCTGGTTATAGCCCTGAGCGTATCAATCCAGGCGATAAAGTAAACACCTTAACTAAAATCAAAAAAATTACTTCGGGTTCTACACCACAAATTGCTGAACTAGTTGATCAGGTTTATAGCAGTATCATTACTGCAGGTACACATAAAGCTTCTAGTATCAAAGTAGCAGAAGCAGCAAAAGTAATTGAAAATACCCAGCGTGATTTAAATATTGCTTTGGTTAATGAATTATCTGTAATTTTCGATCGTCTTGGAATTGATACCCTAGATGTTTTGGAAGCTGCAGGAAGCAAGTGGAACTTCTTGCCATTCCGTCCTGGCTTAGTTGGAGGACATTGTATTGGGGTTGATCCTTATTATTTAACTCATAAAGCAGAAGAAGTGGGGTATCACCCACAAGTCATCTTGGCTGGTCGTCGTATCAATGACAATATGGCTCGTTATGTAGCTCGAAATACTATTAAACACATGTTAAAGAATAGTATTGACGTGCCACGTGCAAAAATTGGTGTTCTGGGGATTACTTTTAAAGAAAATTGTCCAGATATTCGTAACAGTAAAGTAGAAGATCTGATTAAAGAATTTCAAGCTTGGGGAGCACAAGTTGTGGTGTGTGATCCGTGGGCCGATGCTGAAGAAGTACGACAGGAGTATGGAGTAGAGTTGTCTACAATTGATGCAGATCATCCAGTAGATAGCTTGGTTGTTGCGGTAGGACATAATGAGTTCCGCACCCTGACACCAGAACAATTACGTAGTTATGTAAATGCTTCTAAACCTGTGATAGCCGATGTAAAAAGCTTGTTTAATCGAGAAGCGTTATCTGCACAAGGTTTTACAGTATTTCGTCTCTAAGATTCATTGATATATAAAAGTGAAAAATATGAAAAAATTTGCCCTGATTGGTGCCGCAGGATATATCGCACCTCGTCATTTAAAAGCCATTAAAGAAACAGGTCATACTTTAGCTGTGGCAATGGATATTAATGACTCTGTTGGAATTATGGACAGTCATTTTCCAGAAGCTGAGTTTTTTACTGAATTTGAAGAATTTGAAGCTTATGTAGAAGATCAAAAACTTAAAGGTGAAAAGCTAGACTATGTCGCTATTTGCTCACCAAACTACTTGCATGCACCCCACATGAAATATGCATTAAAAAATGGGATTGATGTGATTTGTGAGAAGCCTCTAGTTTTAAGTTCAGATGATTTAAATTTACTGTCTGAATACGAAAAACAATATGGTGCAAAAGTAAATTCAATTTTACAGCTACGTTTACACCCATCTATTATTGCTTTACGTGACAAAGTTCAAGCAGCACCTGAAGGTAAAGTTTTTGATGTAGATCTGACCTATCTAACCTCGCGTGGTAAATGGTATTTAAAATCATGGAAAGGTGTAGATAAAAAATCGGGTGGTGTGGCAACTAATATTGGCGTGCATTTTTATGACATGCTGCATTTTATTTTTGGCAAAATTGTGAAAAATGAAGTGCATTATCGTGATGAAAAAACAGCATCGGGTTATTTGGAATATGAACGTGCCCGTGTGCGCTGGTTCTTGTCGATTGATGCCAATAATTTACCTGAAAATGCTGTACAGGGCGAGAAACTGACGTATCGTAGTATTACCATTGAAAATGAAGAGCTTGAATTTTCAGGTGGTTTTACAGATTTACATACCCAAAGTTACCAGCGTATTTTGGAAGGTAAAGGCTATGGGGTAGAAGAAAACCGTGCTGCGATTGAAACCGTTGAAGTTATTCGTGTTGCACCTGTAGTTGAGCAGCCAGAAAATCCACATCCATTATTGGCAAAGGTGAAATCTGTATGAGTTTTTATCAACACGAAAGCGCCATTGTAGATGCAGGTGCACAAATTGGTGAAGGTTCACGAGTCTGGCATTTTGTACATGTATGTGGTGGTGCAAAAATTGGCCGTGGGGTTTCATTGGGGCAAAATGTTTTTGTGGGCAATAAAGTCACTATAGGCGACTACTGTAAAGTACAAAATAATGTGTCGGTCTATGACAATGTTACCCTTGAAGAAGGTGTATTTTGTGGGCCGAGCATGGTATTTACCAATGTATATAACCCACGTTCACTCATTGAACGTAAAGATGAATACCGTAATACGCTTGTGAAAAAGGGTGCAACATTAGGTGCTAACTGCACCATTGTTTGTGGTGTCACGATTGGTGAGTATTCATTTGTAGGTGCGGGTGCTGTAGTAAATAAAGATGTACCTGCTTATGCCCTGATGGTCGGTGTTCCAGCAAAACAAATTGGCTGGATGAGTGAATTTGGTGAACAGTTGAATTTACCGTTAGAGGGGGAAGCACAAGTGGCATGTGAGCATACAGGGGCAATTTACCGACTGAATGGTAAGGTTGTAACAAAAGAGCAGGTTGCAGCATGATTGAATTTATTGATTTAAAAGCACAACAATCACGTATTAAAGCTGAAATTGATGCAGGTATTCAGCGTGTTTTAACGCATGGTCAGTATATTTTAGGGCCAGAAGTTGCAGAGCTGGAAGAAAAACTAGCTGCTTATGTGGGTGCTAAATACTGTATTACCTGCGCCAATGGTACAGATGCTTTGCAAATTGCTCAAATGGCGTTTGGTATAGGGCCAGGTGATGAAGTCATTACCCCAGGTTTTACCTATATTGCGACTGCAGAAACCGTGGCTGTGTTGGGTGCGACACCTGTTTATGTAGATGTGAACCCAAAAACCTACAACTTAGATGTAGAAAAACTAGAAGCAGCTATTACGCCACGTACCAAAGCTATTATTCCAGTAAGCCTGTATGGACAATGTGCAGATTTTGATGCAATTAATGCAATTGCTGCTAAACATAATATTCCAGTGATTGAAGATGCTGCGCAAAGTTTTGGTGCAACTTACAAAGGCCGAAAAAGTTGTAACCTGAGTACAGTGGCTTGTACCAGTTTTTTCCCGAGTAAGCCATTAGGTTGCTATGGAGATGGTGGAGCGATCTTCACCAATGATGACGAACTGGCTAAAGTGATTCGTCAAATTGCACGTCATGGGCAAGACCGTCGTTATCACCATGTTCGTGTTGGGGTAAATAGTCGTTTAGATACTTTACAAGCGGCTATTTTGCTACCAAAACTTGAAATTTTGGATGATGAAATGCAGGCACGTCAGCGTGTTGCAGAAACCTATACCAAACTGTTTAATGAAGCGGGTATAGATACTACGCCATGTATTGAAGCTCATAATCAAAGTGCATGGGCGCAATATACCATTCAAGTGGATAACCGTGCGGATGTGCAGGAAAAATTAAAAGCTCAGGGTATTCCGACTGCTGTGCATTACCCAATTCCGTTAAATAAGCAGCCTGCAGTAGCTAATGCAAATGTACATTTACCTATCGGTGATTCAGTTGCTGAACGTGTAATGAGTTTGCCAATGCATCCTTACTTGACGCTTGAGGCTCAAGAAAAAATTATTGCAGCATTGTTGAGTCGCTAAGTTGTGAAAAGCCTTCTTGAAAAAGTGAATGCGAAATTAAATGCTCAGGGAGGTTTTCTTAAAGCTGTTTCTGTTTTAGTAGGCGGAACAGCTTTTGCTCAGTTAATCAGTTTTATCTGTTTACCAATATTGACGCGATTATATTCACCTCAAAGTTTTGCTTCTTTAGCATTCTTTACATCAATTGTAGGTTTATTAAGTGTTTCTAGTTGTTTAAGATTAGAGTTAGCAATTCCCTTACCAGATAATGATAAAGATGCTATTAGTTTAGTTGTTTTAAGTTTTTTAATTAATATTATTTTTTGTCTTTTATTGGTTTTTTTGTTAATAATGGGAGATTTTCTAGATATATTAGATTTGATGAAAAATTATGTTTGTATACTTCCTGTAGCAGTTTTTTTGTCTGGTTTTTACAATATATTATTATTCTGGCATTCAAGGAAAAAGAACTATAAACAACTTGCTAAAAGTAAATTAAATCAATCAATTTTATCCAATATTGCGCAGTTGATGTTGGGTATTTTAAAGTTTGGATCATTGGGGTTGATTTTAGGTCAGATCTTTAATTATTCTGGAGGTGTATATACATTAATTAAAGATTTTTATAAAAATACAAAATTAAATATAACCACTATATCAATTGATGATTTAATTTCTGTTTTGAAGCAATATAAGAAATTTCCGATATTCTCAACATTTGAAGCTTTAGCCCATGCGGGTGCAATTCATTTGCCAATTTTATTAATAGCATTTTATCTCGATGAATTAATTATTGCTTTTGTAACTTTAGCAATGAGAATAATGATGATTCCTATAACGCTAGCAGGTGGGGCAATATCACAAGTATATTTAGTTGATGCAGTAAAATTTCATAATGAAAGGAAAATGTTTAAATATAGTATATCTATTCTTATTAAAATTATTAAAATAGTAGTTCCAATAATAGTTCTAATGGGTGTATTTTCTTATTACCTTATAGGTTATATATTGGGTAAAGAATGGGAAGAGGTTGGTTATTATTCAATATTAATAATACCTTGGCTGATAGCGCAAGTATTAGCGTCACCTTTTACTATGGGATTGCATATAATTGGAAGGCAGAAAGATGCTTTATATTTACAGGTTTTTGGATTCTTAATTAGAGTAGTAGGTTTGATTTTAATTGGGATGTTTTTTAAAAAAATTCTAATTTATTATTTTTTATTATCTGGTTTTGTATTTTATTTATTGTACTTATTCTATATTTTGAAGAAGATATATTTATCAGATTCTGAGGAGAAAAGTGTTGAGAGTTGAGAGTTGGAGCGATTTTATTTTCTTTGTAAAAAAAGATTTTGAAAAAAGAGAAGGGGGAGTATGGTATAAAATTTACAATCCTTTAATCAGATTTCAAATTGCATTAAGATTCTACGAGCTCTTGATTAATAAACAATCTATTTTCAGATACTTATTTAGAATATACTTTTATAAGTTGTCTATAAGGTTGGGTTTTAGTATTCCTCCAAATACATTTGGATATGGTTTATGCATTGTTCATTATGGGAATATAGTAGTAAATCCTAATGCTAAAATTGGAATTAATTGTCGAATTCATGTTGGAGTGAATATTGGTGGAAAAGCTGGTTTTTATAGTGCAGAAGAAGCTAAAAATTTATGTCCTATTATAGGAGATAATGTATATATAGGACCTGGTGTTAAAATCTTTGGTCCAGTTCGAATAGCAAACAATTGTTCATTAGGTGCAAATACGGTAATTTCAAAAAATATTGATATTGAAAATGCAGTAGTAGTGGGTATACCTGGTAACATTGTGAAAGTAAAAAAATTATAGTTTATTTAGAGTATGAGATGATTTTGGTCAAGAAGGATTTACTTGCATATAGTTTAGCAGCTTTAGTAATTAGTTTTGCAAAACCTGTTTATACTTGGTGGAATCCATCTATAGTTATTTCAATATTTTTTTTAATATTTATTATTTTATTTTTAATTACTAATAAAATAGTGATAAGAAAAGATATAAGTATTGTATTTTTTTTCCTGGTAGTAATATATATATTTACTCCATTTAGAGAATTTGATGAGTTCAAGGCATATTATTTAACTTTTTTATTTTCCTGTTTTATTGTTTTTTTATTGGATCAGTCCACTTTGGAGAAATTTAAATATGCATATCTAAATATAATGTATATTATATCAATATTAACTATTATTTCATCATTATTTTTTATATTTAAGTTGGGATTTCCTAGCATTCAGATTAGTAATGAGGGGCGTAGAGATATAGTATATTTGTACTACTTTTCTACATATTTAGATAGTGAGATTATACACTTTCCAGGGGGTTCTATATATAGAGCGAATGGATGGTTTCAAGAACCTGGGCATTATGGTATATATTTAGGCATTGCATTAACATTTCTAAAGGATTTTTTGAAAAGTATTAAAGGTTATATAATTATCTTATCAATCTTTCTTACATTTTCAGCATCTGCTTATATTATTCTTTTGGTTTTGGTATTTATTAATTATTTTTCATTAAAAAAAATTACTATTATGATTGGAATTCTTTTATTGGGATTTTTTCTTTATAGTGTTCCTTTTTTTAATGGTATTATAAATGAAGTTATTTTGGTAAAATTTCAAGGCGGAAATATTTTAGATGAAAGAACTAAAGGGTTAATTGATTTTAATTTACAAGATTACGGTAAATATTTGTTTGGACAAGGTATTGGTTATTTAGATTATCTAGAGATAGTCTTAAGTGATTACAGACGATTTATTGTTTCTAGTGGTTATATTGGTTTGCTACTTTTGATTTCTATGTATTTTTATCTTCTATTAAAGGCAATATCTAAAAGAGATAAAGTTTTTATATTAGGTCTTGTGATTATCTTTATTATTTTTACCCATCGTAGTTGGGCCTTTTATCAGGGTTTCGTCTGGTTATATTTGGCGGTTATGATGGCTAGCTTAAGTAGTAAAAAAGGAAATATAAATGCAACGTAAGATATTGTTTTTATCTGGAATAGATTTTAAAGATAAATCTATTCAGGTTATAAAGCAGACTCCAGTTTCATTTAGTGATAATGGGTGGGAGGTAACATATATTGTAGGTAGAGATGGTTCATCTAAAGGGAATTATTATTATGAAGATATAGTGGAAATTGATAATATTAATGTTAAGAGGTTTTATTACCCATTTGAAAAAAAAGAAGTAGTAATAATAAACTTATATCCTTGTTTTTTTCAAAACTAAGTAGTTTTATTGTTATTACTTATTTGGTCTACTATGGTTTTTGTTTTTTAAAAAATAATTCTGATTGTAATATTTTATATGGTTATGAATTGCAGGGTATATGGGCTGCTAGGATACTGAAATTTTTTTTTCGCAAAAAGAAAATTGTTTCTAGGATGCAAGGAGTTTTCTATATCAAAGAACATTTTCTAAAAAAAAGATTTTTTAATATTTTATTTAATATCGATGTTATTATGGCACTTTATTTTAAGACTGATTTGTTCATTATGACTAATGATGGAACTCAGGGTGATAAAATTTTATATAAAATTTCTAAAAGTAATGCAAAAAAATCTTTATTTTTAAAAAATGGGGTCAAATCTATTTCCTTAGGAAATAAAGAAGACGATAAATGTTTTTTAGCTACTAAATATAACATTAATATAAATAAACCCATATTATTAATGGTTTCTAGGCTTGTTTCAATTAAAAGAGTTGATCTTGCTTTAAAAGCTTTGAAAATTTACTTGGAGGATGGAGCAGAATTTAACTATCAAATTATAATTATAGGAGAGGGTGGTCAAAAAGAGGAGCTAGAAACCTATGTTATTAAAAACAATTTAACTTCTTATGTTAAATTTGTGGGTGCAGTGAATAATATTGAAGTTTATAAGTTTATGAATATATCTGATTTTCTCTTAAGCTTATATGAATCCTCAAATATTGGAAATCCTTTCTTCGAATCTATGCGTTGTGGATTACCGGTTGTAGCGGTTAATAATGGAGATACATCTAATTTTATTATAGAAAACGGTATTTTGATTAATGAAAATAATATAATAAATGATTTATTAGATTTTTATAATAAAATTAATAGGGGGGAGATACTTAAATCACATTTTTTTAACGCAATTAATTTGTATAATAAAAATGAGATTTGGACTTGGGATGAGAGAATGAGATTCGAAATTAAAGAAGTTGAAAAGTTATTAAAGGCGGAAAATTAGATGAGAGTTGTTTTACTATCTGGTGCATCTTCTATCCACACAGTACGTTGGGCTAATGCTCTAGCAAATAAAGGTTTGGAAATACACTTAATATCACAGCATCCTCCTTTAGAAGCATTAAATTCAAATGTTAAGTCACACATTTTTCCTTTTAAAGGTGAGTGGGGGTATTTTCTTTATGCACGACGTATAAAGAGACTAGTGGAAGATATTCGCCCTGATTTAGTGAATGTACACTATGCAAGTGGATATGCTACCACAGCAAGATTAATTGGGTTTCATCCTACTTTACTTTCGGTATGGGGAAGTGATGTTTATGATTTTCCAAATAAATCTTTTATACATAAACACTTGGTTAAAAAAAATATTAATTTTTCAGATCTAATAGCTTCAACTAGTCATTGTATGGCTAAGCAAACAAATTCTTTATTAAAGAAAAAAAGAGATATTAAAATTACTCCATTTGGTGTAGATTTAAAAAGATATAATTGCATTAATCCTCTGAAAAATAAAGATTTTGATGAGAAAATTATTATTGGTACGGTTAAGGTGCTTGCTCCTAAATATGGTATTGATACTCTTATTAAAAGTTTTTCTATTTTACAAGAACGGTTGAAAGTAACCCATCCTATTTTAGCTGAAAACCTTATCCTCAGAATTGTAGGGGACGGACCACAGCGTAATGATTTAGAAAATTTAGTTAAAAAATTAAATTTAGCAAAATATGTAGAGTTTTTGGGACGTGTTAATCATACGGAAGTTCCAAATATATTATCTAGTTTTGACATATTTGTTGCATTAAGTAGATTAGATAGTGAAAGCTTTGGGGTGGCTATTATTGAGGCGGGTGCAGCTAAAAGACCTGTAGTAGTATCAGATGTAGCTGGATTGAAAGAAGTTGTTGTACCTCAAAAGACTGGTTTAGTTGTACCTAAAGATAATCCTCAAGCGGCGAGTGAAGCGATAGAAAAATTAATTTTAAATTATTCTTTAAGATATAACTTAGGTATTAATGGTTATCATCATGTTTCTCAATTATATAATTGGGATTGTAATGTTGAAAATATGATTAATATTTATAAGAAGTTGTGCAAGAAATTTTAATTTTATATTTGTTTGGATAGGATGTTTTTATGGATTTAGTAATATCAGTAGTAGGGTTAGGTTATGTTGGGCTATCTAATGCAATTTTACTCTCTCAAAGAAATAATGTTATTGCAATTGATACTGATAAGTATCGTATAGATCTTATTAATCAAAGAAAATCTCCTATTCAAGATGTTGAAATTAATTCTTACCTAAAAGACCATAATTTAAATCTTACAGCTACTGAGGATTGGGAAAATGCTTATCAACAATCAGAAATAATTGTTATTGCTACACCTACAGATTATGATGAAGAAAAGAATTATTTTAATACATCATCTGTAGAGTCCGTGATTCAAAACATCCTTACTGTCAATAAAGAAGCATTAATAGTCATCAAATCTACTATTCCAGTAGGTTTTGTCGAACATGCAAGAAAAAAGTTTAAAACAAATAATATAGTTTTTTCTCCCGAGTTTTTGAGAGAAGGCAAAGCTTTATATGATAATTTGTACCCTTCAAGAATTATTGTGGGAGAAAAATCTGAAAGGGCTCGTAAATTTGCTAAATTATTAGCTGATGGTGCGATAAAAAAGGATATAGAAATACTTTTAACTAATTCTAATGAAGCAGAGGCAATTAAACTATTTGCAAATACCTATTTAGCATTGAGAGTTTCCTTTTTTAATGAATTAGATACTTATGCAGAATTAAAAAATCTTGATTCTAAACAAATTATTGAGGGTATTAGTTTAGATCCTAGAATTGGTAACTATTATAATAATCCTTCTTTTGGGTATGGGGGTTATTGTTTACCTAAAGATACAAAACAATTATTGGCAAACTATCAAAATGTACCAAATAATATTATTAAAGCTGTTGTAAACTCTAATAATACAAGAAAAAAATTTATTGTTGATCAGATTTTATCTAGAAAGCCTAAAACTGTAGGAGTTTATAGGCTCATTATGAAACATGGCTCAGATAATTTTAGATATTCAGCAATACATACCATTATTTCATCTTTACAAAAAATAGGAGTAAAGGTAGTCATTTATGAGCCTAATTTAGATTTAGATGTATTTAACGGATGTCCGGTTGAACATAATCTTATTCTTTTTAAAAACCAATCTGATCTAGTATTAACTAATCGCATGGATGATGATCTGATAGATATTTCTGAAAAAATTTATACACGCGATATTTTTAATATTAACTGAGTAAGATTATGAAGATTCTATATTTTCACCAATATTTCAATACACCAGAAATGTCTGGTGGTACACGTTCATATGAAATGGCACGTCGTTTGGTTGCTGCAGGTCATGAGGTACATATGATTACTTCTTGGCTTAAAGAAACTGATCAAAAAGATTGGTACCTGACTAATGAAGCGGGGATTCATGTTCATTGGTTTCCAAATTACTATAATAATAAAATGTCATATATGGATCGTATTAAAGCATTTTTTAGATTTGCCTTCCATGCTGCTCAAAAGGGAAAAAGTTTTAAAGATGTAGATGTTGTTTTCGCAACAAGTACACCATTGACTATTGCTTTACCCGCTGTTCCAACGGCAAGAAAGTTGAATGTTCCTATGGTATTTGAAGTTAGGGATTTGTGGCCAGAGCTTCCTATTGCCATGGGGGCACTTAATAATCCTATTTTGCAAAAACTAGCACATGGTTTAGAACATTGGGCATATAAAAACTCAAAAGCAATAATAGCTCTTTCTCCTGGTATGAAAGAAGGAATCATAAAAACTGGTTACTCTAAACAACAAGTAGCTGTTATTCCTAATAGTTCTGATATAGAACTATTTGATGTCGACACTGATAAAGTTTTACAATTTAGAAAATCATTGACATGGTTACAAAATAGACCTCTTATTGTTTATACAGGGACTTTTGGCCATATTAATGGGGTTGGGTATCTTGTGGAGTTGGCTGAAAAGCTAAAAGATATTAACCCTGAAATTAGAGTTTTATTGGTCGGTGATGGAGTCGAATTTGATAAAGTTACTTCATTAGCTCAAGAAAAAGGGGTCCTAAATAATAATTTATTCATGATGAAGCAAGTACCTAAAAAAGATATTCCAGTGATATTAAATGCGGCATCATTGTGTACAGCTTTATTTATTGATAAACCAGAAATGCGGGCTAATTCTGCGAATAAATTTTTTGATGCTCTTGCTGCAGGAAAACCAATCATGATCAATTATGGGGGATGGATGGTTGATCTGATTAAAAAAAATAATTGTGGTTTGGTTACTTGGGGGTTAGATATTGAATCTGCTGCTAAAAAAGTAGCTGATTTTATAGATGATTCAGAATTGTATAGAGTTTATGCAAATAATGCTAAAAGACTTGCGAATACTCAATTTCATAGAGATATACTAGCTAGTCAATTAAATCAAGTTTTAGTGAATGCTATGAATCAAGCTATTACACCAGAGTCAATTACTCAGGAATATTATGATTAAACGACTCCTTGATATTATTATCGCTTCAATTGCCCTAATCTTGCTCTCACCACTTTATGCCTTTGTTGCGTATAAAGTAAAAAAAAATCTGGGTTCTCCTGTCTTATTTCGCCAAGTACGTCCCGGTTTATATGGCAAACCTTTTGAGATGGTCAAGTTCCGAACCATGAAAGATGCGGTAGATGAACAAGGCAATCTATTACCGGACAGTGAACGTCTAACGGCTTTTGGTCAGATGCTGCGCTCTACCAGTCTAGATGAAATGCCAGAATTGTGGAATGTAATTAAAGGCGATATGAGTATTGTTGGTCCACGTCCATTACTGATGGAATACCTACCACTTTATAATGCCGAACAAGCTAAACGTCACAATGTGCGTCCAGGTATGACCGGTCATGCACAGGTGAATGGCCGTAATGCGATTAGTTGGGAAGAAAAGTTTAAGCTGGATACCTGGTATGTTGAAAATCAATCAATTTGGCTTGATTTTAAAATTATGCTGAAGACAGTAAAAAAAGTTATTGCTAAAGATGATATTAATGAAGCTGGTGAAGTGACAATGACAAAATTTACTGGCACTAAGACGGATCATCATCATGACTGAAATCTATGCAATTTATGGTGCATCTGGGTGTGGCCGTAGTTTAATGCCAGTAGCACGTGAACAGCTAGAGCGTGATAATATTCAAGCTGAAATTTATTTTATTGATGATAGTTTAACTGAGAAAATTATAATTAATGGTCATGTGGCTTTGACTTATGAAGCTTTTAAAGCATTAAAAGCTGATAAAAAATTCGCTTTAATTGCGATTGCCAATAGTCAAATTCGTGAAAAAATTGCGATAAAACTTGAACAAGATGCAATTGAGCGATGGACTGTTCAGGCAGATAATGTGGTGCTTATGGATGAGGTCGAAATTTCTCCAGGCGCTGCATTAAGCCCATTTGTTACGATTACTTCTAATATCAAAATTGGAAAATGTTTCCACGCCAATTTATATAGCTATGTAGAACATGATTGTGTAATTGGCGACTATGTTACTTTTGCTCCTGGAGTAAAATGCAACGGCAATATTCATATTCAAGATCATGCTTATATTGGTGCAGGTGCTGTTATTAAGCAAGGCACACCAGACAAACCTTTAGTGATTGGTAAGGGCGCTGTGGTGGGAATGGGCGCAGTAGTAACTAAAAGTGTGCCGCCAGGCGTGACAGTAGTTGGCAATCCAGCACGCATTTTAGAGAAAAAATAAGTTTTTAAAGTTTTGAAAATTAGGAAGTATCATGTTAAACACTGCATTTGAACCATGGCCAAGCTTTACGCAAGAAGAAGCCGATGCTGTCTCCCAAGTCTTGTTATCCAACAAAGTGAATTACTGGACTGGACAGGAATGCCGTGAATTTGAAAAAGAATTTGCTCAATTTGCTGGCACACAATATGCAGTAGCATTAGCGAATGGTACCGTGGCTTTGGATGTAGCCTTGAAAGCCTTGGGGATCGGGGCGGGTGATGATGTGATTGTAACTTCACGTACTTTCCTTGCATCTGCTAGCTCTATTGTAACTGCTGGGGCAAATCCGATTTTTGCTGATGTGGAAATTGACTCGCAAAATATTTCACGCCGTACGATTGAAGCAGTTTTAACACCTAATACCAAAGCGATTATTTGTGTGCATCTCGCTGGCTGGATGTGTGATATGGATCCGATCATGCAATTGGCACAGGAAAAAGGCCTGTATGTGATTGAAGACTGTGCACAGGCACATGGTGCGAAATATAAAGGAAAATCTGCAGGTTCAATCGGTCATATTGGTGCCTGGTCATTCTGTCAGGATAAAATCATGACCACTGGTGGTGAAGGAGGAATGGTCACTACCAATGATGAAAACTTATGGAAAAAAATGTGGTCTTATAAAGATCATGGTAAAAACTTTGACAGTATATATAACAAACAGCATCCACCGGGATTCCGCTGGTTACATGACTCTTTTGGTACCAACTGGCGCATGATGGAAATGCAGGCGGTGATTGGACGGATTCAATTGAAAAAGATGTCCGAATGGACAGCACAGCGTAATGCAAATATGGAAAAAATTTATGCTGC
The DNA here is from genome assembly GCF_058599425.1 of Acinetobacter sp. CAU_H_56. NCBI lineage: Bacteria > Pseudomonadati > Pseudomonadota > Gammaproteobacteria > Moraxellales > Moraxellaceae > Acinetobacter > Acinetobacter sp. CAU_H_56. The sequence goes on from NZ_CM178654.1 coordinate 113,619, forward strand.
ATTTGCAGATAGCCCATATTTTACAGTTCATCGTCCATCAGATGATTATGTACATGCTGCCTATAAATGCTATGTACAAGTCAATACTGATGCTTTACCAGAAGGCTGGTCACGTGACCGAATCATGACTGAAATTAATGCCGAAGGTGTACCATGCTTTAGTGGGTCTTGTTCAGAGGTCTACTTGGAGCATGCTTTTGATGACACGCCATGGCGTCCAAAAGAGCGTTTAAAGAATGCTCAAAAACTGGGTGAAACCAGTCTAATGTTCCTCGTGCATCCAACGTTAACAGAAAATAATATTCAAACAACTAAAGATGTTATTCAGCAGGTGATTAGTCGCATATAATTCTCTAGGATTCAATCATGTAAAGTGTATCTTTATAGGTACACTTTAAACATTTATCCAAGTTTTTACCTCAATTCTCTCTAATATTTAATATGAGGTAAAAATTTATAAATAATTATTGAGAAGACACAGCAAGTGAAATCTATCATTCTACCTTTAGTTGAATCTCCACGTGCGGCTAAACAGACCTTTCTCGTTATTTTAGACTTTTGCATATTCCCTGTGCTGATCTGGCTTTGCTATGCCATTCGTCAATTCGATCTAGGTGCAGAAGTCGTTCCCAATATTCCTTTTGGTACAGTTTGGGTTAGTGCCATTGCCGTATTGGCTTTATTTGTTTGTGGTGTTTATCGTTTTATTGTTCGTACTTTTAATGAATTTTTTATTGTCAAATTAGGGCTGGCCACTGTTCTGGCAGTCATTGGTTTGTATTTGCTTGCGTATGCAACACATGCGTTCATTCCTACTTCTATTCCTTTGATGTTTGGCTTCATGATGTTTGCCTGGGTCTGGTTTAGTCGAGGATTGATCCGCTTTATTGTTCGTTCTTACTTATATGCAGGAGTATCGAAAAAACGGATTGCGATTTACGGGGCAGGTTATGCGGGACAGCAGGTTGCAGCAACTTTAAATCGTTCTAATGAACATTTACCAGTCATGTTTATTGATGATAATCCTTCATTGAGCGGTCAGAATATTGGGGGAATTCAAGTTTATGCGCCAGAAACTGCATTAAAATCTTTTACCAAACTTCGCATTGATGAAATTCTGATTGCACTTCCTTCAGTGGGACGTATCCGTAAAAGCGAGATCGTAAAATTCTTAGAACCTGCACATTTAAAAATTACTGAAATTCCAGGGCTGACTAAACTGGTCAATGGTGAAATTCGAGTTTCTGATATTCAGGAAGTTGATATTATTGACCTATTAGGGCGTGATCCAGTTCCCCCTGTAGCGGAGTTACTAGAAAAAAATATTAAAGATAAAGTCGTGATGGTTACAGGAGCAGGAGGCTCCATTGGCTCAGAGCTATGTCGTCAAATTATTAAAAATCAACCGGTAAAACTTATTATCTATGAGCTGACAGAGTTTGCTTTATATAGCATCGATAAAGAGTTACGTCTTAGTGCCAACTGTGAAATTATTCCAATTCTAGGTTCGGTAGTGGATGAAAGTAAACTGGAACGGGTCATTGAGCAATATGGCGTTCAAACCGTCTATCATGCTGCTGCTTATAAGCATGTTCCTTTAGTAGAATGTAATCCATTGGCCGGCTTGAAAAATAATGCGGTAGGGACTGCCTTTAGTGTCAACGCAGCAGTCAAAAAAGGCGTCGAGACCTTTGTGCTGATTTCGACTGACAAGGCGGTACGACCAACCAATGTCATGGGTGCGACCAAACGTATGGCAGAGCTTTATTGTCAGGCCATGGCTGAAGCACAGAATCAAACCCAGATCAGTATTGTGCGTTTCGGAAATGTCCTAGGCTCATCGGGTTCGGTTGTCCCACTATTTAAACAGCAGATAGCTAAAGGTGGCCCTATCACCGTCACTGATCCTGAGGTCACACGTTTCTTTATGACAATTCCTGAAGCTTCGCAGTTAGTGATTCAGGCAGGTGCTTTAGGCACAGGTGGTGATGTATTCCTGCTCGATATGGGTGAACCGGTAAGAATCCAGGATCTGGCTCGTCAGATGATTTCACTGAGTGGCTTAAAGGTGAAAGACAGTCAAAACCCCGATGGTGACATTGAAATTCAATATACTGGGTTGCGTCCAGGTGAAAAACTATATGAAGAGCTGTTAATTGACCAAGAAAATACAGAGATTACTTCACATAAGCGAATTTTAAGATCAGTAGAAAAGCATTATCCTTTAGCTGAAATTTTGGAAGTATTTAATCGTATGCATGTGCTGACAGCGACTCAGAGTGATGTGGACTGGGCGTTAATGCAGCTTGAGCACTATGTCGATGGTTATCAGCGCGGTCAGGAAATTAAAGTAAATTAAATTTGGAAATAATTAGGTTGAATAACATGATTAAAAAGGCAATTCTCCCTGTTGCAGGACTTGGCACACGTTTTTTACCAGCCAGCAAATCCATCCCCAAAGAAATGGTGACGGTGGTTGACCGTCCGGCCATTGAATATGTGGTAAAAGAAGCAATTGCAGCTGGAATTGAACAAATTATTTTGGTGACGCATTCTTCCAAAGCATCGATTGAAAATTACTTTGACCGTAACTTTGAACTTGAAACTACACTTGAGCAAAAAAATAAAACCGATTTGCTTAAAGAAGTTACTGAAATTTTACCCCCTCATGTTAGTGTGATTAGCGTACGTCAGCCACAACCTTTAGGCCTTGGTCATGCCGTGCTCTGTGCTAAAGCTGTCATTGGTGATGATAATTTTGCTGTCTTATTACCGGATGTTCTGGTTAAAGATCAGGATACGCAAAATGACCTGTCTCGTATGATTCAACGTTATGAACAGTCTCGTGCATCACAAATCATGGTTGAGGCAGTTCCTGATCATCTGGTTGATCAATATGGGATTGTGGATGTTTCTGTTTCGCCTGCCGAAGGTGAAAGTACGGTGATGCAAGGTATTGTGGAAAAGCCAGCGATGGGTACCGCACCGTCGAATTTATCAGTAGTAGGCCGTTATATCCTTCCGGCAAAGATTATGCAACTACTGGAGCAGACACCGAAAGGGGCAGGTAATGAAATCCAGCTAACTGATGCGATTGCACTATTGCAGCTAACAGAAGTTGTCGAAGCTTATCGGATGAAAGGCCAAACCTTTGATTGTGGTAGCAAGCTCGGCTATCTTAAGGCTGTATTGCATTATGGCGTAGATCATCCCAAACTCGGTGCTGAGTTTAAAGCATTGATTCAGGAATTGGCCTTATAATAAAAAAGGGATACTATGAAAGTCGCAGTATTAGGAAAAACCTTATTCTCAGGTGTTATTTCAGCCCTTTTAGCTGAATGTGGCCATCAGGTCGTATGGTGTAATAGCTTCAATACAGGTGAGCCTGCCCGGACATATTTCCAAGATGAATCTTTACAGTTATTGCTACAAAAACAGCAGGAATTAGGATTCTTAAACTGTTGTGATTTTCAGCATCTGACTTTTAATCAGGATGTTTTTTTCTTCAGTTTTAATGCTACCGAAGAGCAGCTAGCATTTCAGATGTTAAATACCATTCATCATGCCTGCTTTGCGCACCCTAAACTGATGATTAATGCATCCACCTTTGGTTTACATGGTACAGCGCGATTCCAGCAACTTTTACCGAATGATGACTGGGTCTATCTTCCAGATATTATTCAAGAAGGAAATGCTATTCGCAGTTTCGTTCAAGCGACTCAACTGATTGTGGGTTGCGATCAGCCAGATGTACAGCTCAAAGTTAGAGAGTTGTTACGTCCCTTGTTCCCTCGTGCCCAGCAATATCTGTTTATGCCTATACTGGATGCAGAATTTACCAAGCTGAGTATTTCCGGCATGTTGGCTACCCGGATCAGTTATATGAATGATCTGGCGAGCGTTGCTGAAAAACTGGGAATTGATATTGAGCAAGTCCGTCAGGGTATGGCGGCAGATAATCGTATTGGTTCAGCTTATTTATTTCCAGGTGTGGGCTTTGGTGGAGAAAACTTTTCTCATGATATCCGGACGCTGACTCACGCTGTGGCGGATTCTGGGGTAAAAAACCAGTTACTGGAACAGGTTTGGGATATCAATGAGCAACAGAAAGAATTGTTATTCCGGAAGTTGTGGAATTATTTCCGTGGAGACCTGCAAGGCAAAACAGTCGCTATCTGGGGAGCTGCATTTAAAGAAAATACGCCAAGTATCCAGCAATCACCGGTGCATGCCATGTTGGCAGCATTGTGGGCACAAGGTGCGACAGTGAAATTGCATGATCCACAGGCTTTGACCAATATTGAACAGATTTATGGTCAACGTACCGATTTAATTTTATGTGAAGACCAGTATCAGGCGGTAGAAGATGCAGATGCATTGTGTTTAATCACGGCCTGGAAACAGTATGGTAGCCCGGATTATGCTTATCTCAGCAAGTTGATGCAGCATCCTTTGATTCTGGATGGACGTAATCTCTATGACCCTGCTTATATCAAGTCACGCGGTTTTAACTATATTGGGGTGGGACGTTGATGTTAGACCAGCTTAAATCAGACCAGAATAGCAATAATGCTTATAAAAAGCTGAATTCTGTAAAAGAACAATTGAAATCGATCCATTTACGCCAACTCTTTGCAGCAGATCCTGAACGGTTTAATCAGTACTCGGTGCAATTTGAGCAGGTAGTTTTTGACTATAGCAAACATAGAGTCAATCGTGAAGCTGTGCAGCATCTGATTGAATGCGCAGAGACACAAAATCTAAGATCCTGGATCGGGTCTTTATTTTCCACTCAGACGATTAACTATACTGAACAACGTGCAGCCATGCACTGGGCCTTACGTTTGCCGAAAGAGGACCAGCAGCATGAAGATCTGGCAGCTGAAGTTCATGCTCAGCTAGACCGTATGTATGCTTTGGTCGAGCAGATTCATGCCGGACAACGCCGTGGAGCTACCGGTGAAGTCATTCAGGATGTAGTGAATATCGGGGTAGGGGGATCTGACTTAGGACCGTTAATGGTTAGTCATGCGCTCTCGGATTTCAAATATCAATCTGCCAAACCCCTGAATGTGCATTTTGTTTCGACGATGGATGGTAGTCAGCTGTCTGAATTGCTTCATCAGTTACGTCCAGAAACCACGCTTTTTATTATTTCTTCCAAGTCATTTGGAACGATTGATACCTTATCCAATGCCCAAACAGTGCGTTTATGGCTGGAAAAATCTTTAGGCCAGCATCCTTCTATTGTGAAGCATCATTTTATTGGGGTATCCACTAAACCTGAAAAAATGACAGCCTGGGGAATTGCACCTGAAAATCAGCTGTTGTTATGGGATTGGGTCGGTGGGCGTTATTCTCTCTGGTCGTGTATTGGTTTGCCGATTGCACTCAGTATTGGAGTGGACGGTTTTAAACAACTGCTTGCGGGTGCTTATGCTGTAGATCAGCATTTCCAGTACAAGCCTCTGGAACAGAATATCCCAGTATTAATGGGCTTACTGGGTGCCTGGAATACGAATTTTCTGGATATTCAGACCCATGCCATTTTGCCTTATGATGGACGTCTGAAATATTTCGCGTCTTATTTACAGCAGCTGGAAATGGAGTCCAATGGTAAATCCATCCAGCGCAATGGTGAAAAAGTACAGCTCGACACTTGTCCGATTATTTGGGGCGAAGTCGGACCAAATGCTCAACATGCCTTTTACCAGCTGTTACACCAAGGCACTCAGGCAGTCAGCTGTGATTTTATTGCTCCTGTAAAACGTTATAACAGTCAGCAATATACCTATGTTGATAATGCTGATGCTTTGATTGAACAGCATCATCTGGCTTTATCTAACTGTCTGGCACAATCACGTTTACTGGCATTTGGTAATGATGCCTTGGATCAGACTGAATTGCAGGGCTTGCCAGCCTATAAACAATATGAGGGTAACCAGCCAAGCAGCACTATTTTATTACAGGAATTAAATCCTTATAGTTTGGGAATGCTGATTGCGTTGTATGAGCATAAAGTTTTTGTGCAGTCGGTACTGTGGAATATTAATCCCTTTGACCAATGGGGTGTAGAAAAAGGCAAGGAAATTGCCAATCAGTTATTGCCTATACTGAATGGTGAGCAAACTGATATTAGCGGTTTAGATGGTTCAACCCAGGGTTTGATTAAAATCCTAACAGCTTGATTAAAATTATAATAGGAAAGACATGGCTAAAATTTTAGTGACGGGTGGAGCAGGTTATATTGGTTCACATACCTGCTTGGAACTATTAAATACGGGGCATGACGTCGTAGTATTGGATAATTTATCCAATAGCTCGGTTGAGTCTTTAAATCGTGTCCAGCAGTTGACCCAAAAAAGCCTGAAATTTGTAGAAGGTGATATACGGGATAGTCAGGTCTTAGACCGAATATTCCAAGAAAATACCATTGATGCGGTGATTCATTTTGCTGGCTTAAAAGCAGTCGGTGAGAGCCAGCAAATCCCCCTTAAGTATTTTGAAAATAATATTTCCGGTTCAATTAGCCTGGTACAGGCCATGGAGCGTGCTGGAGTCTTCTGTCTGGTCTTCAGTTCTTCAGCCACAGTCTATGGTGAGTTCAACCCTTCACCTTATCAGGAAGATATGCCTCTAGGCATGCCAACCAATAACTATGGCTACACCAAAATGGTGGTTGAACAGTTATTGGAGAAGACCGCTCAAGCCAATCCACAGTGGTCGATTGCCTTGCTGCGCTATTTTAATCCGGTAGGTGCACATAAAAGTGGCCAGATCGGAGAAGATCCACAAGGTATCCCAAATAACCTGATGCCGTTTGTTACACAGGTGGCGGTAGGTCGACGTGAAAAGTTGTCGATCTTTGGTCATGATTATCCGACTGAAGATGGGACATGTGAGCGGGATTTCATTCATGTTGTCGATCTGGCCAAAGCACATGTATTGGCGATTCAGAACCGTTTGCAACAAATGGGTTGTCGTGCCTGGAATATCGGTACAGGAAAGCCTATTTCAGTACTGGCAATCAAGAATACTTTTGAGCAAGTAAATGGAATAAATATTGCATTTGAATATGCACCAAGGCGAGCTGGTGATTTGGCCAGCTTCTATGCAGATAGCCGCCGTGCGACAGAGGAACTTGGATGGACGGCTGCTTATACTCTCGAGGATATGCTAGCTGATAGTTGGAACTGGCAAAAGCAGAATCCCCATGGATATGGATAATAAAATATGAATTTTATTTATGGGATTATGTGTCATCAATTAACTAATCCACTTGTTTATCTTGTAAATGAGCTGATTAAAAGTCCTAATAGTAAAATTTTAATTCATGTAGATAGAAAATCAGATCTTGATCATATAAAAAAATCGCTACCAAGCAGCTCACAAATAGAATTTTTGACAGAAAGAGTGGATGTGCATTGGGGGGGGGTATACTCAAATTAAGGCCACTCTAAAACTTTTAAATTATGCCAGTCAATTTGAATATCAGTATTTTTCTTTATTGTCCGGTGATGATATTCCATTAATGTCTATTGAAAGTATAGAAAAATATCTTTTAAGCAGTGATCAGGAATATATCGGTTATGAACTTCAAGCAGATCCAAAAAACCGGATTAAATATTTGTATCCAGACTTCTTTTTTATTAAAGAAAAATCAATTTTAGAAAAAATCAAATGTAAGCTAATTATTTTTTTACATAAACTTGGTTTATATACTCAAAATATAGAAGGGTTGCCGAAACTATATAAAGGATCTTTATGGTTTATATTAAGCCATCAGGCGGTTCAATATATTTTAGACTTTATAAAAAATAATAAAGACTATGATTTGGCCTTTAGAAAATCACTGTGTGCCGATGAAGTTTATTTCCATACCATTATTCAGAATTCATATTTACAGGAAAGAATTTACCATCCAGAAGATAAGGAACAAGTATCTGAAGGGGGATTAAGATATATCGACTGGATGTCAGGACCAGATTACCCCAAAATTCTAGATGAGTCTGATTTTGATAAGATGAAACAATCAGGCATGTTATTTGCCAGAAAAGTGAAGGCAAATATCGATATAGATCTGCTCAAACAATATTTTCAATATTCATAATAAAAAGCCCCTTCAAAATGGACAGTTCTTCTAATCTGAAGGGACTTTTTTAAGATTTTTCTAATAGGTAGAATTATCCCTGAATTAACTGGGTGAGCTCATCTACATAAGACTGCATTGGACGAGGGTTCTGGTCGCGACGGCTTTCAATATTTAAACGTAACAAAGGTTCAGTATTGGAAGCACGAACATTAAAGCGCCACGCCCCAAAGTTCAGGCTAACGCCATCTGTCTGATCGATTTCTGGTTGCTGGTCGGCATAATGATCAAAGATTTTTTGGATCGTCGCCTGAGTATCTGCGACTTTAAAGTTGATTTCACCCGAACAAGGAAATTTGGCAATCATCTCTTCAACTAGGGAAGATAGTGATTTTCCGGTTTCTGATAAAACCGCAATGGCAAGCAACCATGGAATCATGCCACTATCACAATAAGCAAAGTCACGGAAATAGTGATGAGCACTCATTTCACCACCATAGGCTGCGTTGTGCTCACGCATGACATCCTTGATAAAAGCATGTCCTGATTTAGATTGAATAGCTGTTCCTTGATATTGTTCGACAACATCAAAAGTATTCCAGACCAGACGTGGATCATGCACGATTTTTTCGCCAGCTTGTTTTAGCAAGAAAGCCTGTGCCAGTAGACCGACAATATAATAGCCTTCAATAAACTGGCCTTTTTCATCAAACAGGAAGCAACGGTCAAAATCGCCGTCCCACGCAATACCCATGTCAGCTGAATGTTGAATCACAGCATCACGTGTACTAGCACGATTTTCAATCAGAATCGGGTTAGGAATACCATTCGGGAAATTACCATCCGCCTCATGATGAATCTTAATAAATTCGACTGGAATATTGAGTTCTTTAAATTTGATCTCAATTGCATCAATCACATGACCCGCTGCACCATTGCCTGCATTCACTACCAGTTTCATTGGTCGAATTTTTGCTGGATCAATATAACTCATCAGGTGATCGACAAATTCAGGCAGGATATTATATTTTTTTGTCGTACCCTTATTTGTAACTTCAGCGAATTCTTTATTTTCAGCCAGTGCCTGAATGTCTTTAAGGCCGGTATCTGCGCTAATCGGACGAGCATTTTCACGGACCAGTTTCATTCCGTTATAATCCATCGGGTTATGACTGGCAGTAATTTCAATGCCGCCCTGAACATCCAGATGAAATGCACCAAAGTAAACTTCTTCAGTGCCGGTCATGCCCAGATCGAGGACGTCGACACCTGCATCATTTAAACCACGAATGGTCGCCTGTTTTAAGTCTTCACTAGTCAGGCGTACATCACAGCCAACTACAACGGTTTTTGGTTGATAAATCTGTCCATAGGCACGACCAATGCGGTAGGCGATATCTTCATTTAATTCGGTACCTAACTTGCCGCGAATATCATAAGCTTTGAAACAAGAAAGTTTTTTCATAATTTATTATTTAAGAGTACAATTGAAAAATATATTCTAACCCAAATAAAGATTTTTACCATTCAGCTGGTTACATAATATTAAAATAATGTTTCATTTGAAAAATAAAGTATTGTATTAGAAAAATTATAAGGACGAAAAATATGTCTAATAATAAATTATATTCAATTAATATATTGAGATTTATTGCTGCAAGTTTTGTCTTGCTCAGTCATATAGAAAATAAAGTTCATCAGTATAATATCCTGTCTTTAGAGTGGTATCGATTTAGAGGGCCTGGTGTTGATATTTTCTTCGTAATGTCCGGTTTTATTATCTGTTTAACGACAGCTAAAAAAAATATAACCCCTATAAAATTTTTAAAAGGCCGTATGCAAAGAATATTGCCTCTATATTGGTTCTTTACCACTGTGGCTCTTTGTATCTTTTTATATAACCCCGACCTTATTAATATGAGTGGTGGATATACAAATGTTATAGCTTCTTATTTGTTAATTCCAGGGGAGCATAAGTTCCTTGTTCAAAATGGCTGGACCCTAAGTTATGATGTTTATTTCTATATCATTTTTGCTTTATCTCTCTATTTCTTTAGAAATAAAATAAATTATATTGCATTAATAGCGGTATTAACCTTTTTACCTGCTGTAGGAATATTGGTATTAAATTTAGATAAAGTATTCTTTTTTAATGTGATTTTTTTAGAGTATGCCTTGGGTATTTGTGCATATCTCATTTATATTGAATGCAATTTAAACTTTGTGCTGAATATTATTCTGATTCTATTGGGAACTGCATTTATTTTCTTTCAGAATATATTTAATGTGTTTGAAACTGGATTTGGTCGTGCTTTGGACAGAGGAGTGCCAGCCTTTTTATGTGTGGTTGGTGTGATTGGTTTGGAAAGCTTTTTTAAAAACCATTATCATAAATTTGTTAACATTCTAGATAGATTAGGGAACACGTCTTATTCTATTTACCTGAGCCATCCTTTTATCCTGGTCATAGGAACAAAATTATATATAAGCTATTACTTTTTTCAGAATCTTAATTTTGCTTTATTTTTATATGTGATCTGTATTTTCATTGGGTACTATGTAAATAAATTTATTGAAGTGCCTTTAAATAGGACAGTTAAGAATTCATTTAATTCAAATTCTATATGGATATTAAAGATTAAAATATTTATTCGGAATTTAAGAAATATATAGTTAACCTGTTATATGAGAGTAATCAATATCCTCATATAACAGGCTAATTTTATGGATTATTCCACTGTTACTGATTTTGCCAGATTACGTGGCTGGTCAACATCAGTACCACGCAGGACTGCCACATGGTAAGACAGTAGCTGTACTGGAATACAATAAACAATTGGCGCTAAAACAGCGTTTACTTCAGGAATATGCACGACATGCTGGCGTTCTTTGGCTTTAATACCGCTATTTTCATCAGCAAAGACAAATAATTCACCGCCACGTGCCTGAACTTCTTCCATATTGGATTTCAGCTTATCCAGCATGTCATCTTGCGGTGCTAGAATTACTACTGGCATATCATTATCTACTAAAGCCAGTGGACCATGCTTCAGCTCACCTGCTGCATAACCTTCAGCATGAATGTAGGAAATTTCCTTCAGTTTAAGTGCGCCTTCCAGTGCGATCGGGAAGTGTGTACCACGACCTAGGAAGAGACAGTGCTGTTTCTCTACAAAGAGTTCAGAGAGACGCAAAATTTCATCATCATGACTTAAAGTATCTAGCAGTACCTTAGGCATATGCCATAGTCCAGTCGTGATCTCAGTCATCTGTTCAGCTGAAATGGCATTTTTCACTGTACCGATTTTCAGTACCAGTAACATCAAAGCTGCGAGCTGGGTGGTAAAGGCTTTGGTCGAAGCCACACCAATTTCAGGACCCGCTAAAGTCAGCAGACTGTAATCTGTTTCACGTACCATTGAAGATGTAGCGACATTACAAATCGTCATCGTCGTAATGTTTACACCTTTTGATGTAGCACGTTTTTGCGTATCACGCAGAGCGGCTAAGGTATCGGCTGTTTCACCTGACTGAGAAATACACACATAGAGTGTGTTATTGACAATCACTGGCGTACGGTAGCGGAATTCACTGGCAATTTCGACCTGACAAGGCAGATCAATCAGCTGTTCAAACCAGTATTTGGCAATCATGCCGGCATGGTAACTGGTACCACAGGCAATAATCTGGATTTGCTGGATTGTTGAAAAATCCTGTTCTGCATTTACCAGAAAATCTTCACGCAGTGTATTGCCATTTAGGGCTTGTGAAATGGTCTGTTTTAGGGCTTCAGGTTGCTCATAGATTTCTTTGAGCATGTAGTGCTTATATTCACCCTTAGAAGCATTACTCACGGTGGCATCCAGTTCTTTTACTGGACGATCTACCAGTTGACCATCCACAAATACTTCAATGGTAGTACGGGTCAGACGTGCAATATCACCTTCTTCAAGATAGATAAAGCGATTCGTGATTGGTAATAAAGCCAACTGGTCAGAACTGATAAAGTTTTCACCAATCCCGACACCAATCACTAATGGTGAACCTTCACGTACAGTAATCAATTCATCTGGATGATCTGTATGTACGATCCCGAGCGCATAAGCGCCTTTCAGCTGTGGTACGACCTGACGAACAGCTTCAAGCAGGCTAGGGGTAGATTTCAGTGCATCATTGACCAGATGGGCAACCACCTCAGTATCAGTTTGTGAAGTGAATACATAGCCTAAAGCTCCAAGATCATCTTTCAGTTCCTGGTAGTTTTCAATAATCCCGTTATGAACCACAGCAACATTACCCGAAATATGGGGATGAGCATTGTTTTCAGTCGGTTTACCATGAGTTGCCCAGCGTGTATGCGCGATACCTAATGAACCATTAATCTGTGATTCATTCACAGCTTGTTCAAGGTTCGCAACTTTACCTACACGGCGCTCACGTAGCACCTGGCTATTATTGATTAAGGCCAGACCCGCAGAGTCATAGCCACGGTATTCAAGACGTTTTAGGCCTTCAATTAAGATATTGCTGATATTACGTTCCGCGATGCCACCGACGATACCACACATACTAACTTCCTCTTATTTCTTGATTTTTTGCGGACGCTGATAGTTTTCTTTGGCAAATTGCTTGGAACGTTCTACCGCTAAACTGTTCTCTGCCACATCACGGGTAATTGTTGAACCCGCTCCCACTGTCGCGCCATTACCGATCTGGACTGGTGCAACCAGAGAGCTGTTAGAACCAATAAAAGCATGATCCCCAATGATAGTCTTAAATTTGTTGGCACCGTCATAGTTGCAGGTAATCGTCCCTGCACCAATATTGGAACCGCTACCGACTTCAGCATCACCTAAGTAAGTGAAATGATTCGCCTTAGAACCTAGACCAATACTAGAATTTTTCACTTCAACAAAGTTACCAATATGGACTTCAGCTGCCAGTTTTGCCCCTGGCCGCAAGCGTGCAAATGGACCAATCTGTGCTTCTTCACCCACAATTGCCTGATCAAAGATGCTATATGGCTGAACTTTAGTACCCGCAGCAATCTTGGTATTTTTAATTACGCAGCCTGCACCGATTTCAACATTATCACCGAGTTCGCAATCACCTTCGATAATGACATTGATATCGATCCGCACATCTTTACCAACAGTGAGTTGACCACGTAAGTCAAAACGGCTTGGGTCAATCAGATGTACACCTTGCTGCATCAGCTGTTTAGCCTGATAAGCCTGGAACTGACGCTCTAAAGCAGCCAGTTGCACACGGTCATTGACGCCTTCCACTTCAAAAGCTAGCTCAGGTTCTACAGATGCAACACTCATACCATCTGCTAGTGCCATTGCCACGATATCCGTCAGGTAATATTCACCTTGGGCATTATCATTAGACAATTTTGGTAGCCATTCATGTAACTTGGTATTGCTGACCGCATAAATACCGGTATTAATTTCTTTAATTTGGCGCTGTTCTTCAGAGGCATCTTTATGTTCAACAATCGCTTGAATCTGACCATCATCTTTACGCACAATACGACCATAACCACTGGCATCTGCAAGGGTCAAGGTCACCAGGCCAATGCCTTGCTCTTGAGTAGCATCGAGCAGATTCTGAAGCGTCTGTTGGCTAATACAAGGGACATCACCAGACAGGATTAGTGAAATACCATCTTTAGGCAAAACAGGTAGTGTCATTTGTACGGCATGACCGGTACCAAGCTGTTTAGCCTGTTCTACCCACTGGATATCCTGGTCTGCAAATGCGGACTGAACCTGCTCACCGCCATGACCATAAATGGTAATAATATTGTCTGCATTGAGTTTTTTTGCTGTGTCGACTACATGGCCGAGTAAAGGTCGTCCTGCAAGCGGTTGTAATACTTTCGGTAAGTTGGAACGCATACGGGTTCCTTTACCTGCAGCAAGAATAATCACAGTCGTAGACATGTTCTAATCCTAGATATGGCTTAAGCCATCGTAAAGTAAAAATAAATCCAAATACAAAGTGCTGCCCAGAGGCCAGCGATAATGTCATCCAGCATGATGCCAAAACCACCACCAACCTGACGGTCAATGACCCGAATCGGCCAAGGTTTCCAGACATCAAATAAACGGAACAGGGCAAAACCAATGAGTAGCCATAACCAGTTCATCTGGGCTAAATAAATCAGTGGCAAAAAGGTGATGGATTGTCCTGCAAACTCATCCCAGACAATGCGTCCATCATCATGCACACCCATGAGCTTGGCTGTTTGGCCACAGATATATATGCCAATCAGGGACATGATGACAATGGCAAAAAGACTATTTACAAAACCTAAGTAGAGCCAGATGGGTACAAATAAAAGTGCAAAAGCTGAACCAAAAGTTCCGGGCGCTTTAGGCGCCAGACCAGAACCAAATCCTACCCCACTAAAGACAATGAGCCGGTTGGTCCATGACATGCTTTTAAAATTGATCGCAGGTTTATGCAAAATGTTGATACCCGTTAAATTGAAGTAAATGATCTACGCCATCTTTTTCAAAAGTTAAACCGTGTTGCTGCTGAATGGAGCCAATTATATTAATCGAAACATCCAGCTGTTTTTGCAATAATTTTTCATAATTTTGCGGGCTTATTGTAAAGCATAACTCGTAGTCATCACCACCCGCGAGTGCATATTGCCAACGCTGTTCATCACTTACTGCCTGTAGAGCAGGACTGATTGGTAATTTTTCAAGCGTTAGCTTTGCACCTACACCTGATGCCTTAAGAATATGCCCTAAGTCTTGTGCCAAGCCATCCGAGACATCAATCATGCTATTAGCTAGGCCTTTTAAGGCAGTACCCAACTGACAGCGTGGGGTTGGATAATCCAGACGTTTTTGCAATGGATGACCGAGATGATTTAAAGCAAAAGCGGCATCGCCCAGTGTACCGGATACACAAATCAGATCGCCAGGCTTGGCACCTGAACGTGGCACAGCTTGTCCTGTATCTACCCAACCAAGGGCAGTCACAGATAAGGTCAAATGAGGGCTTTGGGTGGTATCACCACCAATTAAACTCACACCAAATTGATCGCAGCAATCATAGAGACCCTGACTAAAGGCTTTTAGCCAGTCATGATCAATTTGGGGTAGGCTCAAGGCAAGTAAAATACTATGCGGGGTCGCGCCCATCGCAGCAATATCAGAAAGATTAACAGCGACAGATTTCCAGCCAATGGCATGTGGATCGGTGTCTAAAGGAAAATGACGTCCAGCAACGAGGGTGTCGGTACAGATGACCAGTTGTTGCTGTGGAGGAGGGGTGAGCAAGGCTGAGTCATCGCCAACGCCTAAATCGACAGAATTTTTATTCTGACGATTAAAATAGGTATCGATAATCGAAAACTCAGCCATACAACAATTCGACTAGATTAGTTGGCTTGCTGTTTTTCTGCTGCACGTAAAGTTGTCGCTAAACGGTCCAATACACCATTGATGTATTTATGGCTGTCTGCACCGCCAAAGTGTTTAGCTAACTCAATTGCTTCATCCAGAACCACGCGGTATGGAATCTCAAGGTGTTCTTTGAGTTCATAAGCGCCTAGGCGAAGTGTAGCGAGTTCTACACCATCAAGTGCAGAAAGTTCGCGATCCAGCACAGGGATAAGCAAAGCATCCAATGCTTCATGATTGGCAACCACTTGAGTCAACAATTCATGATAATAGCTGAGATCCACTTTGTGCATGGCATTGTCCACACGAGTACGTGCTTCAATCTCATGCACCGGATTGTGGCTCATCTGCCATTCATAAATTCCTTGTACAGCAAAGCGACGTGCTTTACGTTTTGCTGCATAAGTTGCTTGAAGTGTTTGCGACATAGCGTTAAATAGCCTTTAACAAGTTAACCATTTCAATTGCAGTCAAGGCAGCTTCACTACCTTTATTACCTGCTTTTGTACCCGAGCGTTCAATCGCCTGTTCGATACTATCCGTAGTCAATACACCATTAATCACTGGTAAGCCAGTGTCCAGGCCAACTACGCCCAGACCTTTGGCACATTCACCAGCTACAAAATCGAAGTGAGGCGTGCTGCCACGAATCACAGCGCCCAGCGCGATGATGGCATCGAAACGATCTGAAGCTGCCAGTTTTTTCGCAACCACAGGAAGTTCCCAAGCACCAGGTGCATGAACAACAGTGATATTATCCTCTGATACGCCATGGCGTTTCAATGTATCAATGGCACCTTCTAACAGATGTTCAACAACAAAGCTATTAAAACGACCAACTAAAATCGCATAACGGTCTTCGTTCGCGAGATGCAACATACCTTCAATACGGCGAACTGCCATAGGAACCTCGATTATTTCTCTGATGTTTGTTGTGCGGTGATGTATTCCACCACTTCTAAGTTAAAGCCGGACAGGGCATTGAAACGTAATGGAGAGCTGAGCAGCTTCATTTTTTCCACGCCGAGGTCACGTAAAATTTGTGCGCCGACACCAATGGTCTGATACTGCTGGGAAAGTGCAGCATTGGATTTTACATTTTTGGGTGCGGTAAGTGCATCTAGGGCAGGGCCTAAGTCCTGTAAATGACGCTGGCCAATCCAGACCAGAACACCACGATCACTGTTTGAAATTTCTTTTAAGGCACGGTCCAGATTCCAGGCCGGTTCACCATCTTGCTTGTTCAGCTTTAATAAATCACGGGTGGGATTAAAGCCATGAACACGTACAGTCGTCACGCCATCTTTAGGCTGGCCTTTCACCAGTGCTAAATGAATGTCGGGGTTACCGATTTCACGGTAACGATAGAGATCAAACACACCGTATTCAGTATCTATAGTTTGCTGGTCAATACGCTCAACCGTTTGCTCATTGGTCATACGGTAATGAATCAGATCAGCAATAGTGCCAATTTTCAGGCCATGTTTTTCTGCGAAAATTTCAAGATCTGGACGACGCGCCATAGTGCCGTCTTCTTTGATGATTTCACAGATCACAGAAGCTGGCTCAAGACCCGCAAGACGAGACAGGTCACAACCGGCTTCGGTATGACCAGCACGGTGCAATACGCCACCTGGCTGTGCCATTAATGGGAAGATATGTCCTGGCTGTACGATATCACTTGGTTTGGCATGTGCAGCCACCGCAGTTTGAATGGTATGCGCACGTTCAGCTGCAGAAATACCGGTAGTAATGCCGTTGGCTGCTTCAATTGAAAGGGTGAAGTTGGTTCCGTGCTGAGCGCCGTTAGCATCCACCATCAAAGGTAGATTTAACTGCTGGCAACGTTCTTTGCTTAAAGTCAGGCAAACCAGACCACGCGCATGGGTGATCATAAAGTTGATGTCTTCAGGACGCACGTGGGTCGCAGCAATAACCAGATCACCTTCATTCTCACGGTCTTCGTCATCCATCAGGATAACCATTTTTCCTGCACGGATATCTGCTACAAGCTCTTCAACTGTATTGAGCGGCATCAACCTTCACCTTCTTTTTTGATCTATACCAGACCGAATCATGACATTATTACTGCATAGTCTAACGCTTTTTAAGCAATTTTGCCTATGCTTATTGCTTTCCCTCAGGGGTTCATTGTTATACACAGTCTTGCGTAGCATGAAAAGTCGACTTTAAATGAAAGCACAGGCTTTATGCTGGATTTTTAAACGATCAGAAAGCATAAAAAATGACAAACTTATTTAAAATCAACATAACTATAAATAATCTCTTATTTTTTATGCAGTTTTATTTATTGGTTTAATACAGCCCCTAAAAATACGTATACCTCCCCCCATTCTTCCTTTTATGAATTTTTTACCAATCAGTTTAAAATTCTGTTTGAAATAATAAATGAATCAGGCGGACCGAAGTCCACCCGAATTCAGATCAGTTTAGAAGAAACCTGCTGGTTTGGTTGAATAACTCACTAACAGGTTTTTGGTTTGCTGATAATGATCCAGCATCATGCGATGGTTTTCACGGCCAATCCCGGATTTTTTATATCCCCCAAAGGCTGCATGAGCCGGGTAGATGTGATAGCAGTTGGTCCAGACCCGACCAGCCTGAATCGCGCGACCAGCGCGGTAAGAGGTATGTGCTGAACGTGACCAGACACCGGCACCGAGTCCATAAATCGTATCATTGGCAATTTTGATGGCTTCATCGAAGTCTTTAAAAGTCGTCACTGCCAATACCGGTCCAAAAATTTCTTCCTGAAAGGTGCGCATGTCATTGGAACCTTTAAAAATCGTTGGCTCGATATAAAAACCTTGTCCCACTTCCTGACGTTCATTGCCGCCTAACAAGATTTCTGCACCTTCTTCACGGCCAGTTGCAATACAGCCGAGAATCTTGTCTTGCTGCTCCTGAGAAGCCTGAGCACCGATCATGGTCTCGGTATCCAGGGGATGACCAGTCTTGATCTTTTTCACTCGCTCTACTGCAAGTTCCAAGAATTGGTCGGCAATACTTTCCTGAATCAGCGCACGTGATGGACAGGTACAGATTTCACCCTGGTTTAAAGCAAACATGGTAAAGCCTTCCAGGGCTTTTTCCAGGAAGTCATCTTTCTGATCCATGATGTCAGCAAAGAACAGGTTCGGAGATTTCCCTCCAAGTTCTAACGTGACGGGAATAATATTCTCAGTCGCATATTGCATGATCAGCTGACCCACAGCGGTAGAACCGGTAAAGGCAATCTTGGCAATGCGTGGATTAGTCGCCAGTGGACGGCCGACTTCAACGCCGTAGCCATTTACGATATTTAACACCCCTTCAGGTAACAGATCCTGAATCAGTTCGACCAGCACCAAAATACTCACTGGTGTCTGTTCAGCGGGTTTCAGCACAATACAGTTTCCGGCTGCAAGGGCAGGTGCCAGTTTCCAGGCAGCCATCAGAATCGGGAAGTTCCACGGGATAATCTGACCCACGACGCCCAATGGCTCATGAAAATGGTAGGCAATGGTGTCTTCATCAATTTCCGAGATGCCGCCTTCCTGGGCGCGAATGCAGCCGGCAAAATAACGAAAATGGTCAATGGCTAAAGGAATATCCGCTGCCAAAGTTTCACGGATCGGCTTACCGTTATCCCAAGTCTCTGCGACTGCCAGCAGTTCAAGATTTTCCTCAAGTCGGTCGGCAATTTTTAATAAAATATTGGAACGGGTAGTAGGGGAGCTGTTATTCCATTGCTGTTTGGCGGCATGAGCCGCATCGAGCGCCAGTTCAATATCTTCCACTGATGAGCGCGGAACTTTGGTAAAGGCTTTACCATCTACGGGCGAGACATTATCAAAATATTCACCTTTGACTGGTGGAACCCATTTGCCGCCAATGAAGTTTTCGTATTGGGATTTAAATTGCACTTTTGAACCGTCAGTATTGGGATCTGCATAACGCATAATTCTATTCCTTAATATGATTATTATTGATGAATGCCGAATCACTTCTGTCCTGCAAAAGCCTTCAGATTCAACATCTCAGCTCTACTATAGAGAGGGAAAAAAATCGCAGGATAAATACTTACAAGCTTGCTACAAAAGGCAACATTTGGATAAAAATAGAATTAATTATCTTTATAGATTTCAATATCTTATTTTTATCATGAAATGATTTTAATATGTGAAAAGCATTACTGATCAGCTTGATATTTTTATTTCATATCCAAGAAAAATAGGTAAATAAAATCATTGGAAAATAAGACAGGCAGAGCTTGCTACCTATCTTATTCATCTGGCTTATAGGGCTTTATTTTCCAGCCATTGAAATAGCTGCTGATAGACCTGCTCACGAACCGGTTTTTCTGAAAGAACCAGATCATGTACCCCATTTTGAATCGAACAGAGTTTCACATCGCCCTGAATTTTTTGCGCATGTTCAATCATGTCATGTACCTGAAGAATCACATCACTGGTTTGAGCATTACGGTTAAAACGTAAGGGATAAGTGGTTTTATGGGCATGCATTAGCAAAGTCGGAATATTTAAACGCACACCCTGATGAATTTCTTTTTGTGCTTCGTGAATGGCATGTACAAAACTCAGACGCACCCAGTGATAGCTGGGTTTTTTCCATTCCAGATCAAAATGCCATTCCCCCTGATAGCTGATATGCAGACTTGGCACATAATGACGATTTAACCGGCTAGGAAATAGCATTTCCGGAAAACGTTTTCCCAGACGGCTTAATTTAGGCACCAGAAATTTTTTCTCAAAAGGCGTCATATTAAAGTCATAAAAAGGACTATTGAGCCATAAGCCTTTAATTAAGGGGTGATCCGGATGGTGTGCTGCATACAGGGTAGTAATCAGTCCGCCAGTAGAATGGCCACTGAGTAAAACCGTATCATGGCCTTCCTGTCCAATAATTTCGAGAGCCTGGCTGATTTCTGCATCATATTCTGATAGATGATAGACATTATAAAGTTTCTGATGTGACAGATAGGATCGGCCGTATTTACGTAAATCCAGTGCATAAAAATCAAAACCTTGCTGATTAAAACGCTCTGCCATTTCAGTCTGGAAAAAATAATCAATAAAGCCGTGAATATAGAGGACAGCTTTAGAGGTGGGCTGGTCTGCCTTTTTGCGGATCAGTGTGGCCACTACTGTACCTTCAGTATCTGGCGGGAATTCTAAAGTGGCCTGTTCATAACCTTCACCTAGAATGTCAGGTTGATATTCAAGGCTGGAAAGTGGATGGGACATATTGTTCTACTCATGATTATTTTTATTCACTTATCCTTGTGGATTGGCTTGCATTTGTCAAATCCTGCTGTCTGACCCATTCGAGATCAGTAGCACCATGCAGAGAATAGTCAAATATAAAAACTCAGGTCATTGGCAGCCTGACTGACTAAATAAAAATTAATAAAAAACCCCTGCATCCTGCCGGGGTTTTTCGTATTGGTTAGCTCGGTATAACTCCTGTCGTACCTTACAATCCTTGTGCTTATCTATTGTCATTGTTATATGGAACTTCCTGTTCCTGATGTAAGTATCATAGGAAAATTCCACTATTGGGGATAGCCGTAAAGAACCGGAATCGATGTAAGTTAATGCGTACAAGTCTGACTAAAAATTATCCGTATTTTTCTGTAGAAGTGAAAGTTTATTCTGAATCATGCGCTTCGATAAACTAGCCGATTATGGCTATTTTGCTTGTTTTTAAGACAAATTTTTTATTTTAATGCCGTTAGAATACACTGATCGATGAGGGGATAAAAAATGAAATCTATTGCAGTCTTTTGTGGTTCAGCTATGGGGAATAGCGAAAACTTTAAAGAACAGGCCCAAGCTTTAGGTAAATCTATTGCGAAACGGGGAATCACGCTGGTTTATGGGGGTGGCCGAGCTGGACTGATGGGCGTTGTGGCTGATAGTGCCTTACATGCTGGTGGAACGGTCATTGGAGTGATTCCGCAAAATCTGGTCGATGCAGAATTGGCTCATCCGCTGTTAACAGAGCTGCATGTAGTAAAAAATATGCATGAACGTAAAACAAAAATGTCTGATCTGGCGGATGCATTTATTGCCTTACCGGGTGGGGTGGGAACTTTAGAAGAAATTTTTGAGCAGTTGACCTGGGGGCAGTTGGGCCTTCATCAGAAACCTTGTGCATTTTTAAATATCCACGGATTTTATGATGAATTGCTGAATTTCTTGATGAAAACGACTGAGGCTGGATTTACCCAGTCACGTTTTACCGATGCCTTGATCTCCTCAAGTTCAATTGAGGAAGTACTGGATGCTGTGGAGCATTATCATGCGCCTGAACCGAAATGGAATAAAAGCGTAAAGGCAGTAGAATCAGTATGAGTAATAAAGTGATTACGATTGCTGCGGCTATCATTCTCAATGAACAGAATCAGATTTTGTTGGTTCGTAAAAAAGATACCGATTTCTTTATGCATGTGGGCGGAAAGCTGGAACCCAATGAATTGCCTGAAGCTGCACTTTCTAGGGAAGTTCTGGAAGAAACAGGCTGTGAGATGGAAATACTGTCTTATATTGGCAAATATGAAACCGTGGCTGCGAACGAATTGAATCATTCGCTGGTCAGTTATTTGTATCAGGTTAAGTTAAAAAGTCAGCCACAGGTTCAGGCTGAACTTGCGGAAATGCAATGGGTTGATCTTAATCATCCAGACTTGCCTTTAGCCCCTTTAACTCGGGATATTTCAATTCCATGGTGTAAGCAACTATTGGGAATCTAATGGGATCTCAAAAAATTTTAATCTATAGATATGAAATTTAACCAGATTGTCATATTAGAGCGTTAATATTGATGTTTACAAAAGCCCATTTCCCCTCAAATGGGCTTTTTTTATGGTTTTTTATCATTAATTGCTTGGATGAATTAGATGCTTAAACCTGTATGAAGTGCAATCCTTTTAGCAGGAGTTCCCTAAAAAGATAAATCGAACCAGAGTTCTAGAGATTCAAGATTTAAAGAAAATTTTCTTAATTTGAGAAAAAAGCAGGGTTAGTCAGAATATTTAGTCATTGAGAACGACAATAAAAAAAGCCCCAATCTTTCGATCAGGGCTTTTTGAATCTGGAGCGGGAAACGAGACTCGAACTCGCGACCCCAACCTTGGCAAGGTTGTGCTCTACCAACTGAGCTATTCCCGCAGGGTCGATCGATTTTTTACTTTAAAAAATGAACAAAAAAGAATTTGGAGCGGGAAACGAGACTCGAACTCGCGACCCCAACCTTGGCAAGGTTGTGCTCTACCAACTGAGCTATTCCCGCATGCCGTGTATAATACAGCATGCAAAAACAGGGTCAATAACTTTATGAAAAATCTTGTGTCGATTGCATAAAATAAAAGCAATATTCTCTGTGCTTCCAGACAATTAGACAAAATTTATGCAAAATTTAATGAAATCTCGGCACAATCAAATAATTGCAGACATTTCTTGCACCGAAATAGCGGATAGAACAGGGTATACTGGACCCATATCTTGAATCGGAGTCAGGCCATGAGCTTAGAACAACAACTGAAAGACCGTTTGGCACAATTGTCACCTACCTATCTGGAAGTCGTGAATGAATCTTCGGGTCATGGTGGATATTTTCCGGGTAAGGAATCGCATTTTAAGGCGGTGATTGTCAGTGAAGCCTTTGCTGGCCTGCGTGCGGTACAACGCCATCAAAAGGTCTATGCTGCGGCAGGTGATTTGCTGTCTAAAGCTAAAATTCATGCTTTGGCAATTCATGCTTTCTTGCCTGAAGAGTGGACAGGACAGGATACGTCTAGTCCGGAATGTGCACATGCACCAAAAAACTAAGAGGACTTTATGGATACCCAGCTTTTAGTCAAGATTATTCATATGTCTGCGGCAGGACTGGCCATTGTGGCCATTCTTGCGCGTGCTATTACCCTGTTTATGGGTACACAGGGCAATCAACCGAATCCAAAAGCACGTGTATTTCTGGTCGCTTTGCAGCACCTGATTATTAGCGTGATTGCCTTAACTGGGATTATTGCCCTGTTTTTAAAGAATTTTGATGTACAGCCTTGGTTTTATGCCAAAATCATTTTATTCCTGGTGCTGATTTCATCCCTGGGCAAAGCCTATAAAAAAGATGATTCAATCCTGCTGGTACAACGCCGTGCTGGCTTATTTATTGCTGTGGTTTCACTTATTGCGATTATGGTATTGGTCATGATCAAGCCGAATTTTGGCTAAATTATTCATCAGTCAATGAACTCAAACATACTGATCATTAGAAAAATAAAGAGGGGTGTTTATGCATACTCGTGTGGTATTTAACCAGAAAGGTGGGGTGGGGAAGTCAAGTATTGCAGTCAATCTGGCTGCAATCAGTGCGCATCAAGGGTTTAAAACTCTGTTAATCGATCTTGATCCGCAGGCAAACTCCAGCCAGTATTTACTAGGGGATGATGCAACTTATTCGAGTGACAAGCCGGCGCTGGAACCGAATATTGAAAACTATTTTGAAGATGTATTGGGGAACCAGCAGAGCAAAAGCTTAATTGGTAATGCGATTGGCTCCATTCTCAAGACCCGGGCCAAAGGGCTGGAAAGTTATCTGCATCAATCACCTTTTAAAAATCTGGATGTCATTCCGGCAAGTCCGAGTTTGGGCACATTAGCCCATGCACTGGAATCAAAACATAAGATTTATAAGCTGCGCGATGCCTTGCAGCCGCTTTCTGAGCATTATGATCGGGTGTTTATTGATACTCCGCCGGCATTTAATTTCTTTACACTTTCAGCCCTGATTGCTGCAGACCGTGTCCTGATTCCATTTGACTGTGATGTGTTTTCTAAACGGGCCTTACAAACTCTGATTGAGAATGTCATCGAAACTCAGGACGATCATAATGAGCGTCTGGAAATTGAAGGCATCGTGGTCAACCAGTTTCAGGCTCAGGCAAAACTGCCGCGAGAAGTGGTACAGCAACTGAAAGATGAAGGTCTTCCGGTGCTAAATAGCATGTTGCCGCCGTCGGTGCTGATGAAAGAGTCACATCAAAAAAATCAGCCATTAATTCACTTGGCAACTGATCATAAATTGACTCAGGCCTATCAATCATTGTTCAATGAGATAGAGCAGCATTAAGATCGAGTTAACTATGAAACTTGTGAAAATAAGTCTGGCAATCAGCATACTTAGCTTGCTGAGTGCCTGTGCAACGACGGTCAAACCGACCTATGTTTCACCGACCCATTATCAAACCCTCAACTGTCAGCAGCTTCAGGGTGAATACAACCGTATTCAGCAGTATCTTGATAATGGTGTTGAGCCGCCTAAACGTACAGGTGTCGGCGTAGGGGTAGGCGTCGGTGGTGGCTGGGGCAGCCGCGGCGGCTGGGGCATTGGTCCGAGTGTATCAGTGAATATGGGACAATCTTCCAATACCAAGCGCAGTGAAACGGCACGTCTACTGGGTGAACAGGAAGCTATTGTACAAGCTGCAAAATTTAAAGCTTGCCCAATTGTGATCCGTCAAAACACCAATAAATAGCCCTCTAAACATCAAAAAAATGCTGACTTTAAGTCGGCATTTTTTCTATCTTAAAAGTGATTGGTCAAGTGACAGAATTCACAGTATTTGCCAGAAAAATGACCGATGCGCATAAAATTTTGAAAGATCTCGTCTTGTGATCAGAACACGAGATTGGTTAAGGTAATCACCTTGTCTGATATGTTTAACCACCATGATTGAAAACTGGCTCTTTGTTTTTGCAACAATAGCAGTGCTGATGATCCCTGGACCTGCCAATGCATTGGTGGCCAGTTCTGCCTATCAGCAGGGAACAGCCAAAACCAGTCTGTATATTCCCGTCATTCTGGTGGGGTATTTATATGCGATCAATGGGTGGGCTCTGCTGGTTCATCTGTTTTCACCAATCTGGCCGAGTTTTCAGGAACTGGTGCATGTGCTGAGTGCAATCGGTGTGGGCTGGATGACCTTCCATTTATTCAAGGCGCGGCAACTGGAACAATATAATCAGAGTCATCCTCAGATCCGTCCCTGGCAGATGTTTAAGGAAACCCTAAAAAATCCCAAAGCAGCGCTTCTGGCGACCGGAATCTTGCCGCTCTCCACTTGGGAAAGTCCGAATAACTTTGTTCTGGTCTTTGCGATTTTTATTGGGATTGCCTTGCTGGTTGCGTTGTTCTGGATGATCTTCGGACAAGCGATTCTGGCGGGAGAGTCGGCAAAAAGAAAAGCCGACCTGATTTATAAAGGGTCGACTCTGTTTTTACTGCTTTGTCTGGTGCCCTTGTTGATTAATTGGCTGGAATAAATTTTCAATCAATAATTCTAGGCTTTCAGGCGATTTTATTTTTCTTGAGTTTCTGCTGAATAAAGCCAATTACACCTGGCATGACACTTAAAATAATGATGCCGAAAATCAGATGAGTGAAGTTGTCTTTGACGATTGGCATGTTGCCAAACAGATAACCCAGGATCACAAATGAACTGATCCAGAGAAAGCCGCCGATCATATTGTAGGTCAGGAAATATTTATAATTCATACTTCCCGCACCGGCAACAAAAGGTGCAAAGGTACGTGCAAAAGGAATGAAACGGGCAAAAATAATGGTTTTGCCGCCGTGTTTGACAAAGAACTGCTGGGTAGCCAGCAAATGTTTTTTATTAATAAAACGTGATTCAATTTCAAATACACGTGGCCCAATGTATTTACCAATATGATAATTCAAGGTGTCGCCCAGCACTGCCGCAGTGAACAGTAGTGGAATCAGTACCCATGGATCCATAGCACCCGTTGAAGCCGCCAGCGCACCTGAAGCAAATAGCAAACTGTCTCCCGGCAGGAACGGCATCACCACCAGTCCCGTTTCAACAAAAATAATCAGGAAAAGAATGCCATAAATCCAGATGCCGTAATTGGTAATGAATTCGAGCAGGTGATCATCAACGTGGAGGATAAAATCAAGCAGTTCCATAGGGAAAAAACAAGCGAAAAGGTGATCAAATCCTAACAGTCTGGGGCATGAAAGTCAGTACCGAAAAGGAAAATAATTGCCCGCTCATCCCTGAGGGGTGAATTAAAAATTTATCTTACAAACTAGCGGTGAATTCCTGCGAAAAACAGGCTTAGCATGAAAACGTCATTAAAATAAAAATCAAAAGGTGGCTCCCATATCTAACCCTAAACCCCATCAAATGAAGACCGTGATAGAGATAGATGAAATAAACTTTCAATAGCCACTTAACTTGCCGATCTTAAAATGGTTGAAATCCAAATAGCGTAAATACGCTGAATTCCATGGAGAGAAGGGAAGACTCTTCTGCTGAATCGAAAGCGTTATTCCATCTAAAAAATAAACTGCTTAATTATTATGCTGATGGGAATAGTGTGCTTAAGCCTAATAAAAATGCTAGAATACGGCGCTTATCTTTCGTTTGCCTTTCATAGTTGTTTGTCATGACTACCAATACTCAAATTACTGAAGATCGTATCCTGATTCTGGATTTCGGTTCTCAATATAGTCAGCTCATCGCACGTCGTGTCCGTGAAGCTGGTGTATATTCTGAAATGTATGCCTATGACATGTCTGAAGAAGACATTCGCGCATTTAATCCAAACGGTATCATCTTGTCTGGTGGACCTGAAAGTGTTCACCTGGAAGGCAGCCCGCGTGCGCCGCAAGTGGTATTTGAGTTAGGTGTACCTGTACTGGGTATCTGTTATGGCTTGCAAACCATGTGTGAACAGCTTGGCGGTAAAGTTGAGCCAGGTACTGTACATGAGTTCGGTTATGCAGAAGTGGATATCGTGGTACGTGACCAGCTGATTGGTCAGCTGCAAGACCGTGAAAACCAGCTGCATGTCTGGATGAGTCATGGTGACAAGGTTGCACGTATTCCAGAAGGCTTCCAGGTGACTGCAAGCACACCAAGCTGCCCGATTGCCATGGTGTCTGATGAAACTCGCCGTTTCTATGGAATCCAGTTCCACCCTGAAGTGACACATACTTCGAAAGGTGCAGAATTACTGTCTAACTTCGTACACCAGATTTGTGGTTGTCGTGGTCTGTGGACACCAGAACATATTATTGACCTGCGTGTAGAACAGCTTCGTGAACAGATTGGCAATGAAAAAGTATTGTTGGGTCTTTCAGGTGGTGTAGATTCATCAGTTGTAGCTGCGCTTCTACACAAGGCAATTGGCGATCAGTTGACTTGTGTATTTGTAGACAACGGTCTGCTTCGTTTGAACGAAGGCGATCAAGTAATGCAGATGTTTGCAGACAACATGGGGATCCGTGTGATTCGTGCTGATGCTGAAGACCGTTTCCTTTCTGCATTGGCTGGTGAAGTTGATCCAGAGAAAAAACGTAAAATCATCGGTCGTGAATTCATCGAAGTCTTCGCTGAAGAAGCACGTAAGCTCGATGGCGTAACCTTCCTTGCACAAGGTACGATTTATCCAGACGTGATTGAATCTGCTGCCAGCAAACAAGGTAAGGCACATGTCATCAAGTCGCACCACAACGTAGGTGGCTTGCCAGAAGATTTGGCATTTGACCTGGTTGAACCATTGCGTGACCTGTTTAAAGATGAAGTACGTAAATTGGGTACAACTCTAGGCTTGCCACACAGCATGATTTATCGTCATCCGTTCCCAGGCCCAGGCCTTGGTGTTCGTATCTTGGGTGAAGTGAAAAAAGAATATGCAGATATTCTTCGTCTGGCTGATGACATCTTTATGCAAGAACTTCGCGCAAGCGGTTGGTACGACAAAACTGCTCAAGCCTTTGCCGTATTCCAACCAGTGAAATCTGTGGGTGTGGTCGGTGATGGCCGTCGTTATGCATGGGTGATCGCACTTCGTGCAGTTGAAACCATCGACTTCATGACAGCTCGATTTGCACATCTCCCATATGACTTGGTTGACCGTATTTCTACACGTATCATGAACGAAATTGCTGAAGTTTCTCGTGTGGTGTATGACGTTTCATCTAAGCCACCAGCAACAATTGAATGGGAGTAATTTTCTAACGAAAATTACTTATCAAAAGAGCGCTTAGGCGCTCTTTTTTATTATCTTTCAAATGACATTTAAGCCGGTTTAACCTGCCAGTTTTGAAGTTCTCCAAGCAAACCTTGGTCAAGTTCAGGATCATAACACTCGACCCGGTTCCGGCCATTGGCTTTAGCCTGATACAGGGCAATATCAGCCTGTTTAATCAGCGTCATTAAATCCGTTTCACTACTTTCCAGAATGGCTGCACCAATTGAAACGGTGAAATCGAGACGATGCCCATGTTCCAGATTGACCATAATATTCTCGATTTTGTGTCTTAAACGCTCGGCAATTTTTAACGCATCATCTAGTGAAGTTTCAGGCAGGCATGCGATAAATTCTTCACCCCCATACCGTGCCAGCACATCATGGCATCGCATTTCATTGCGTGTAGTCTGTGCAATCATCTGCAATACCTGATCTCCAACATCATGCCCATAACGGTCATTGATCTGTTTAAAGTGATCGACATCAAAGACCAGCAAACTGATTGGAGCAGGCTGTTTGAGATTCTTTTGGATCAGCTGTTGCACCAGATATTCAAAACAGCGTCTATTATTCAGGCCTGTCAGCGAATCAGTATGGGCGAGATTTTCAAAGGTCTGACGATGATATTCATTCAGGGTATGTTGCAGGAATACTAAACGGGATTTTAGTGTAGAGCTCCAGCTGATATATAAACTGAAGGTCAATACCGGCATATAGATCAGGGAAAACAAGAACATCTGATACAGATCAGCTTGGGTATTGAAATACACACCAATATAAATTACCAGTGTAATCAGACCAGAATTAATCAGGCTAGGCCAGAAGCGGATCTGCACACATAAATTGGCCAAGACAATAAAGACCAGTGAAGCATATTGATAAATGAGCGTATGCGGACTTTCAGACTGATTCAGATTAAAAAACCAGATCGCACTTGCCCCGATAATCGAGGTCGGCAACAGCAGGTCAAATATAGGCAAATTCCGGTAAAAATGATACATCCAGATGGTAATCAGCACGATCACCAAGGTATAGCCTAGCTTGGTCAGAATGAGTAAATTCATAATGTCATTCAGTACCAGAATATCGGCAAGGGTGTAGGAGGCATATGCTACCTGTGCAAATAGATTCACCTGCAACAGGTATTTTAGGGTGAGCTGTTTCTGATGGTTAAAGTAGGCAGGTTTTAAAGACCCAGGAATACGAACAAGAGGATCTTGAAGGGCATCCTGAAGCAGGAGGCGAGCTTCTTCTTCATATTTATCTGGCATATCGCCTTCCCACATTAAATCCAAAGAAATGAATAAGATGAATATTTATATTTGTATGAAAAATATTCTATTCTTTTAGGGGTTATTTGAAAAGCATCACAAACAGATTTAGGCCTAATTCTTAAATTCTTGTCTAACAATCTTGGTTTTGCTATCAGCTTACAAAGCAGACCAAGACTGTTTCGCTTTATGATGAGCGCCAGACTGCTCCTGTTTATTCAAAGGTTTAAATACATTCCAGGGATTTGGAGAGAGCGGTTTAGTCGGTTGCAGCATATTAGGATGATAGACCCTAATCCGGTTTCTTCCCGCTTTTTTAGCTTCGTAAAGCGCAATATCCGCATGTTTAATCAGGTCTTCAAGTTCCTGTTGCGGAGATTCAAGTTCAGCAATACCAATAGAGATCGTGAACTGGATTTTCTGGTCGGGATTGATGTGCATCACCTGCTTTTGAATCGAACAGCGAATCCGTTCTGCAATCATCAGGCAGTCCTGTAGCTGGGTATCTTCCAGCAAGGCAATAAATTCTTCTCCACCAAAACGTGCCAGTACATCGCTAGAGCGCATTTCTTTACGGGTAATTTCAGCAATCAGTTGTAGCACCCGGTCACCCACATCATGACCATAGTTGTCATTGATTCTCTTGAAATAATCGACATCAAACATCAATAGACAGGTGCTGGCAGGCTTCGGCCATTGATGGATTGAACGTTCAGCCATATCCACAAAATGACGTCGGTTAAATAACTGCGTCAGATCATCAGTATGGGCAAGATTCTTTAAGGTTTGATAATTCCATTCATCCAGCAAAGTGCGTAGAAAAGAACGCCGTATGTTGATGATATTATTCCAGTTAATATAAATACTAAATGCCCAGAGAGGCGTGAACACAACGGTAAAAATAAAGGCCTGCGATAGACTCATGAGATGAGTCACTCCAATCATGATAAACAGGGCGATAAAAATAGAACAATACAGTGCACCCTTAAACTCGGTCTGTACACAGAGATTGGTAATTAAAACAAAGATCGCAGAGGCATAGATATAAGTTGACACATGCGGGCTACTCGACAGCAGGAGCAGGCCAATCCAGGTCGCTGCAGCCACAGTCGTGCCCACAGGCAAAATCATGTCCAGAACCCGGATATTCTTTTGATGCTTAAACAGGTAATAGCAGCAAAACATGACAGCAATGACCAGTGATACCCGGATCAGGCCAGACAGGAAAAACATGTCAGGAATAATAAAAATATCGGCAAAGAAATACAGCAAAAAGGCGATCTGCGCCATGTAATTAATCTGGCGAAGATTTTGATGACGATGCACATAAAGATAATTATAAAAGTACTGCTGGAATTGCGCAGGAATAGGTGCAGCGCGATGTGCAAGCGCATCTTCAATTAACTGGCGATTTTGCAGATCACATTCGGCCAACTTTAATGATCTATCCGTGGTCGAGTTTTGAAAAGACATATTCGCCGTTGAATATATATTTTCATTCGAGGATGACATGTCCTGATCCAATCTTATTTTTATTGGGTCCTATTATGGACCAAATGAGTAAAAAACAATCTCCCTAGAATCAGGGGGTAGCACGATTTTAAAAAAGAAAACGTAACAAAATTTTTGTTTTGTGAACATAAAACTAGACGGATCACATTTTTATAGATTGCTGATTTTAAAAGTTTATATCAATAAAAATGAGCGTTTCACGTGAAACATGAGCATGATGAATAAGTTGATTTAAACGAGATAATGCTGGTTACTTGCATGATTATATGATTCATCACCAAGATCTTGATTACAGGATTTGAAAGACTGAAGCCTTTAAGTATTTGAACTGTTCTGATGAGTAGCACATTTTATACGTATCGAAATATTTCCAAAGATAGATTTTGCGGGTAGACGCGGTACATTGTTGTATGAGGTAGACATCTTGTGATGATCAGGGAAAGATGTCTTGATGCAGCATACAGCCAGAATGAACTTGCCGAGGTCAGCTCAACCATGTCGAATAATAATGATATTGAACTGTCAAATTCAGATGATTGTGAAAAGTATATCAATCAGTTCATACAGGAAGTTCCTTTACGGCGTGCAGAAATTGGGCAGGGAACTGTCATTAAACGCGCCTTGCCGAGTCGGCATAAACGCATGATTGGCGCCTGGTGTTTTCTGGATCATGCCGGTCCTACTCAGTTTCCTCAGGGAGATGGTCTGGATATCGGACCGCATCCGCATATTGGCCTGCAAACTTTTACCTGGATGATTGAAGGCACCATGATGCACAGTGACAGTCTGGGTAACCGGCAATTGATCCGGCCGAAACAGGTTAATCTGATGACTTCAGGCTATGGCATTTCGCATACAGAGGTTTCACCGGAAACTGAAACCAAGATGCATGCAGCACAGCTCTGGATCGCCCTGCCTGATGACAAGATCAATATGGCTCCCGCGTTTGATCATTATCCGGAATTACCTGTGATCGAAGAACAAGGCATTCAATGTACGGTCCTAGTCGGGGAATTCCTAAATACACAATCCCCGGTTAAAGTGCATACTGAACTTTTGGGTGTGGATCTGTTTGCTGCTGAAAGTACCCGTGCCCATTTGAGTTTAGATCCAAGATTTGAATATGGCTTTATGGCCCTTGAGGGTCTGGCAAGTATTAATGGGCATGAACTGACCGAAGATAATATGGTGATTCTTGAACCTGGATTGCAGCATGTAGATGTTGAAATTCATGCCGGTGGGCGAATCTTGCTGATTGCTGGAGAGCCGTTTGAAAGCCCTATTTTATTGTGGTGGAATCTGGTTGGTCGTGATGTGGAAGAACTGAAGCTGGCCCGTGAACAGTGGATGATGGGGCACCCGCGTTTTGGCACCATTCCAAGCTATGATGGGCCGCGCATGGAAGCACCGGCATTTCCAGAACATATGCGTGTTTCTCGATAAATCTTTCATATAACTATAAGAACAAAGGATCAGTATGGCCCGTATCGCAATTGCCAAAATACAGAGCTTAACCATACCGTGGCAGGGAGAAATCAGTCATGGTCAACATCATTATCTGACCGATAAACCTGAATCCTTCGGCGGGCAGGATGCAGGTCCTGCACCTTATGATCTGCTTTTAGGCAGTCTGATCTCTTGCACCATGATTACGTTGCGCATGTATGCCAAGCATAAGGACATTGAACTGGGCGACTTTCAGGTTGAAGCAGAATTCTTTGCCAATAAAGAAGGACAGGAATGGATTGAACGACGCTTAAGTTTCGATATTACTCATGATTCGGCTTTGCAGCAGAAAATTCTGGAGATTTGTGCCAAAACCCCAGTGACCAAAACCCTGTTACGTAGTCTGGAGATTCGGACCAGCCTGATTTAAGCTAAAAGAGGGTACGTTATATCCGGTAGGGAAAATGTAAGTAGACTGATAAACTCTTTAATCAGATCTGGACTTTTTGCTATGCTCACGCAGTAATAACAATAAAATCATGAGTCTAATATGCGTGTTTTACATCATCTCGAACAATCAAGATCATTTCGAATCATGTGGGCCTTGGAAGAGCTGGAACTTGATTATGAGATCAAGTA
Source organism: Acinetobacter sp. CAU_H_56 (assembly GCF_058599425.1). NCBI lineage: Bacteria > Pseudomonadati > Pseudomonadota > Gammaproteobacteria > Moraxellales > Moraxellaceae > Acinetobacter > Acinetobacter sp. CAU_H_56. The sequence goes on from NZ_CM178654.1 coordinate 147,082, forward strand.
TTACAAACGCCTGCCTAACTATTCTGCTCCGCCTGCTTTGAAACAGGTTCATCCTCTGGGTAAAGCCCCGATTCTGGAAGATCAGAATCTGGTACTGGCTGAGTCTGCCGCCATTCTGGAGTATCTCCAAGAAACCTATGATTCGACCCATCAGTTTCAGCCGATCAGTGCCGAGAACAAGGCGCAATACCGCTACTGGATGCATTATGCAGAAGGGTCTTTGATGCCTTTACTGGTGATGCAACTGGTGATGACCAAAGTTCCTGAGCAAGTGCCATTTCTGGTACGTCCGGTTGCTAAAACAATTTGTGAAGGGGTGAAGAAGCAGTTTGTGCAAAGCCGTTTAAAAGACCATATCCAGTTTCTGGAAGATCATTTAAGCCAGTATGAATATTTTGCCGGTCGTTTCAGTTTTGCTGATATCCAGATGAGCTTTCCGCTTGAAGCCATGCAAAGCCGTACCGGTAAAAGCTATCCGGCGATTCAAGCCTATCTGGAACGGATCTCGCATCGAGCGGCTTATTTCCGGGCCTTATCCAAAGAGCAGGCATTAAAGTCTTAAAGCCTTCGCTAAAAAAGAAAAGGTGCGACTTGCACCTTTTTTTATTTTTGCATCAGTCTGGGAAACTGAGGCGTTCTTTAGGGAAAATCACCTTAAAGGTGGAGCCCTGATTTTCACGGGAATCAATTTCGAGCTGGGCCCGATGTTGCATCAGTACATGCTTCACAATCGCCAGTCCCAAACCTGTACCACCAGTACGGCGACTACGGTCAGAATCAACCCGGTAAAAACGTTCAGTCAAGCGAGGTAAGTGTTTAGGATCAATGCCAATTCCAGTATCTTCTACGACAAAATAGGCCGATTCACCATCATCATGCCAGCCCATGGTGACGGTTCCACCTTTAGGCGTGTACTTGATGGCATTGGTAATCAGGTTACTGAAGGCACTGGCAATTTCCATATCTGAGCCAATCAGGTCACAGTGACTGTCAATATCCAGATTTAGGGTATGGCCATAATCCACGTTATAGGCTTGCGCATCATCAAACAGCTGGTTCATCAGATTCGGCATATCAATAATCTGGTTCTTGGCAATATTCTTGTCATTTTCCAGACGGGATAGCAGCAACAGGTCATTCACCAGTGCATTCATGCGACGGGTCTGGGATTGCATCTGGTCAAAGGCGCGTTTCCAGCGTGGGCTAATATCTTCCTGATTGGTAAAGGTTTCGATATAGCCACTGAGCACAGTTAACGGCGTACGCAGTTCGTGCGAAATATTATCGACGAAGTCCTTACGCATCTGTTCCAGATTATGCATCCGGGTCACATCATAAGCGACCAGTAAACGGCTTTCACCGCCAAAACGGGTCATTTTGATTTGCACATAATGATCTTCGAATATCGAAGACTTCATTTTAAGGCCATCAGGTGCATCATCAATATGATGATAGTAATCAATGAAATTTGGCTGACGTAACAAACTCAGGATATTACGGCCGCGATCTTCCTGACCAATCCCTAGTAAACGTCCTGCCGCCGGATTCCACCATTCAATCTGCTGGTTTTCATCAATCAGCACTACAGCTTCTTGAAGGGCGACTAGCGAGGATTGTGCACGGTCAATCAGCTCGACCATTTCAGCCTGAACAACGCGTTCCTGACGCTGGGCCCGATAAACATTGAACAGTAAAGCGCCCCAGATTCCGTTGATATTTGGCGGTACATCATAGGGACGGTTCGAGATCCATTCATTGACCAGGTAGAGTGAACGCAACTGTGTGCCAAAGAAGGCAACAAAGGCCAGAACGATACAGATCCAGAAATAACCGATGCCTAGACCAATACAACTGGCAATCACTAGGAAGAGAAGAAGTAAACGCAAATCTTGCTTGGCAAAATCCCATAGGCTGCTGTAACGGAGTCTTTTGTGCTCATGTGACAGTTCGGGAACAGGATAGGGCTCATACATAAAACAAGATTTACCTAAAAACAATTAACCCAGTGCAACATCGGTACGGGTCGAGAAACGGTAACCGGTGCCACGTACAGTTTGTACATAGCGGTCAGCGCCATAAGGTTCAAGCACCTTGCGCAGACGACGGATATGCACATCAATGGTCCGGTCTTCAATATAGACGTTGCCGCCCCAGACCTGATCCAGCAATTGCGCACGGGTATAAGCACGTTCCGGATGGGTCATGAAAAATGCCAAGAGACGATACTCAGTCGGTCCCATGTCCAGAATAGTACTGCCAAAATTCACGCGCTGACTGACTGGATCTAATACCAATCCATTAGCATCAATGGATTTTTCACCACTGAGGGCATTGGAGCGACGTAAAACAGCTTTAATACGTGAAACCAGCTCACGGGTCGAAAACGGCTTGGTCATATAGTCATCGGCACCGGCATCCAGACCTTGTACCTTGTGGTCTTCTTCACCGCGTGCTGTCAGCATGATCACCGGGATTTCAGACAGGCTTTCATCACGTTTTAGACGACGACAGAGATCGACACCACTCACGCCACCCGGCATCATCCAGTCCAGCAAAATCAATGCTGGACGCTGGTCCACAATCATTTGATGAGCCTGCTTGGCATCTTCTGCCTGTAAACATTGAAAGCCCGCCATATCTAGAGCAGTATGGATCATTTCACGAATCGGCAGTTCATCATCAACAATAAGAATGTAGTCATCTTTCACAGCGCAATACCCTATTTCATGCAAACGGTGGACCGTTTTATATTTATGACAGGCTTATTACAAAGATTAATTATGACAGTATCATTGCAGAATAGGTAGTTCCGTGGCCTTTCGCAAAGATTTGTCACAATTTAAGCTGTTATTTTATAAGAGGGTCTTAATTCAAAATCTTGTAGATCACTGACAAGTAAATCTATCTAGAACTTATCTTGATTTAAAAATTATCTAACCGGATCTGCCGGTTTTTCTGTACCCAAAGTATCTAGTAAAGCAAAGAATACCAAGCTACAGGAAGACAGAATTTCTTCCAAAGACTGCTTAAAGCCGCTCATGACCCAACGAATGGCAATCTGGGTAACATAACCATTGAGTCCGGTCGAGACCAGGGAAATCTCTCTTTCAGAACGATTCAGGTTCGGCATCATTAGCATGACAAAGGCCTGAATCATACGGTCGAAACGGCCCATGGTTTCATGAATCGTGGCCTGATTATGCAGTTCCTGAACCAGCATCGCATCGATATAAATAATTCGTGCCATACCCGGATTGTCACGTAAGGTCGTCAGCAAGGCAGTCAGACCGGCTTCGATCATTTTCTTTGGATCAGAAGAAGCCTGCATCATCGCCTGCATGACATTTTGCTGTAACTGGTCAATCAGCTTGAGGAAAATAGTCTGGAACAGATGTTCGCTTTTCTTAAAGGATTCATAAAAATAACGTTCAGTCAGTTTGGCTTCGTTACAGATATCCTTTACTGTGACTGAAAAGAAACCATGACGACCATAAGCCTCGATCCCGGCCTCAATCAGCTTTTCACGACGTGCCTGCTGACGCTCAGCCATAGAAAGTCCTTTAAACTGGCGTTCTTTACTTTTACTTGCTAGTTTTTGTCCTGAATTTACTGCATCCGTCATAAAGACCATAGACTCATGTGCTTGAGATTTTAAGTATCTTATCAATAAATCCGGCTTTGACCTATGCTGAAATTCAAACCTGAAAATTGGCCCGTAGAGACATGCTGGAATTATTGACAATATGGATTGTCAAAACTATATTGAAACGGTGTGCTGTATCCCTATGCGACAGAAAAACAGGCTGTCATGGAAGGGCAGTGTTTTAATCAAGGAAATTCAATGAAAAATTTTAATAATAAAGTCGCGGCCATCACAGGTGCAGGTTCAGGTATCGGCCAGCAACTTGCGGTGCTTTTAGCAAAGCAGGGCTGTCATTTAGCTTTAAGCGATGTGAATGAACAGGGTCTGGCTAAAACCGTTGAGCTGCTGAAAGGTAGTGATGTTCGTGTCACAACCAAAAAGGTCAATGTGGCTAATCTGGAAGAAATGCACGCTTGGGCCGCTGAGGTCGAGAAAGATCATGGCAGCGTGAATATGATCTTTAATAATGCTGGCGTGGCACTCGGTTCTACCGTAGAAGGCGCCAGCTATGAAGAGCTGGAATGGATCGTAGGCATTAACTTCTGGGGCGTGGTCTATGGTACCAAAGAATTCCTGCCTTTAATCAAGAAAACCGGTGATGGTCATGTCATCAATATTTCCAGCCTGTTCGGTTTAACTGCCCAGCCAACTCAGTCTGCTTATAATGCCACTAAATTCGCTGTGCGTGGTTTTACCGAATCCTTGCGTCAGGAACTGGATATGGAAAACTGCGGCGTAAGCGCACTCTGTGTACACCCAGGCGGAATCCGCACCAATATCGCCATTGCAGCGAAAATGAATGACAGTATCCGTAGTCTGGGAATGCATCCGGAAAAATCTGCACAGAATTTTAATAAGCTGCTGCGTTGCCCACCAGAAGAAGCAGCCCGTCAAATACTGGATGCGGTACAAAAAGACAAACGCCGTCTGCTAATTGGAAATGATGCCAAAGCGATTGATTTAATTCAGCGCCTCATGCCAACTGGCTATCAGAAAGTCACGGCTTTAGCTACCCGCCTCGGCAAGCAGAAGAAAAAGTCAGCTTAAAACACTCTGATCAAAGCCCGCGTAAGCGGGTTTTTTTATGCCCGAAAACTTAAGCAGCTAAAGTATTTTATAAATCAAAAATGGTGCATAAGAATGTCAATAAATTGACAGCGTTAGATAAGCCGATTCGGCATGATGATTTCACAGACCTAAGGTCGACATAATTATAGATAGAGGAAATGATCATGGCTTATGAATACAAACACATCCAGGTTCAACCAATTGGTGGCCGTATTGGCGCTGAAATCCAGGGCATAAAACTGTCAGCGGATTTGGCTGATGAAGTGGTGAATGAAATCAACCAGGCATTATTGCAGCATAAAGCGATCTTCTTTAAAGATCAGCAACATCTGGATGATGTAGTCCAAGAAGCCTTTGCAGCACGTTTAGGCACACCGTTGAATCACCCGACTGTACCGGTAAAAGATGGCTCTGCACATATTCTGGAAATTGATTCACGCGGTGCACGTGCAGACAGCTGGCATACGGACATCAGCTTTATTGATGCCTATCCAAAAGCTTCTATCCTGCGTAGCGTGGTTGCACCTACAGTAGGTGGCAATACCGTATGGGCAAATACAACCGCTGCCTACAATGATTTACCTGAAGAACTGAAAACACTGGCGGATAGCTTGCGTGCGATTCACAGCAACAACTTTGACTATGCTGCAAAAGTCAGTGTTCCAAAAGAAGCTTTAGAAAAATATAAAAACTACTTCAACTCAACTGAATACGAAACTGAACATCCATTGGTACGCGTTCATCCTGAAACAGGTGAAAAAACCTTGTTATTGGGCCATTTCTTTAAGAGCTTCGTCGGTTATAGCTCAAGTGAATCACGCCGTTTATTCGACCTGTTCCAAAGTTATGTAGAGAAGCTGGAAAATATTGTGAGCTGGCGCTGGAGTGCAGGTGATGTGGCGATCTGGGATAACCGTGCAACGCAACACCGAGCGATTAATGACTATGGTGACCAGCACCGTGTAGTGCGTCGTGTGACTTTAGAGGGTGATGTGCCAGTCGGTGTGGATGGCCGTCCAAGCCGTGAACTGCGTAAAGACGTCAAGCAGGATATCAGCAACTTCCGCTATAACAGCGAAGATGGTATTTATGAAAAAGTTTCATAAGTAATTCTTATTGAATTGGAAACTTTGCATATAAATAGCTAAAGAATCAAGAATAAATGATTCGCCAGTCATTAATGATCCATCTAATATTTAAATAAAATATAGGGTGGATCATTTTATGCAAATTCATACTGCAAAAAATAATGTAAATTACGACATATTAAAAAATATATTTAAAAATATCTCTGAGGATAAACTGGATTATATTTTAAAATGTTCAACGATTCGAAAATATCAAAAAGGCGATTTAATTTTAAATAAAGAAAACTGCCATACTGCTTTATATATATTACTTGATGGGATTATACAGATTGGATATTTAAGCCCGTCGGGTCGTTTTCATGCCTTTAATTATTTCTCGGAAAAGCATCTGATTAACCTGCTTCCGTGCCTCAATACACAAGTGATTGATTATGATTATTATGCTTTTAATCAGGTTAAAGTCCTGCAAATTCCACAGCATATATTTATAGAAGAAATAAATGATAACAATCACTTAAAGCAGGATGCTTTAAATATTCTCAGCCATCGGATGCAATATCTGATCCAGCAGGTTAAATTCCTGCAAGTCGCTAATTTACATCAAAAAGTGTGTAAGGTTTTGCATGACCTTTCGATTCAGTACGGTCGATCTCATCCTCTGGGAACTGAAATTAAGCTCAAAATTTCCCAGCATGATTTAGCAGATTTACTCTCTGCTTCACGCCAAACTATTAATAAAGAAATAAAGAATCTGGCCAGTCAAAATATTCTGGATTGGCAATATGAAAATATCGTGATTAAAAACAAAGAATATTTAAATTATCAGATTAACTGGATTTAAAATAATATTTTTAGATTTTATAAAATAATATATAAAAATCTATTTATATTATTTTTCTGCATATTAAAAATCATGCATATTAATTCCAACCAAAACAACAGGGATTAATAATGACAATTCAATCTATTAATGTGCGTAACCAGTTAAAAGGTACTATTCAGGAAATTGTAAAAGGTGATGTGGTTTCTGAAGTCGATGTGGTGACTGCTTCAGGTATTTTCACTTCGGTAATTACGACACGTTCTGTAGAAGAGCTGGATTTGCAGGTAGGAAGTCAGGTGATTGTGCTGATCAAATCGACTGACGTTTCACTGGCAAAACTGTAGGTGTGTCGATTGTATGAAGCAATATTTTAAACAAGGGGCAACGGTACTGACTCTGCTGAGCGCGAGTATTGGCTTAACGCATGCAGATGCGGAGGTAGGTCAGTTACAACAACAGGTCAGTCAACTCGAGCAGTCATTAAAACAATTAAAAACCCAGTTGGCGCAGATTCAGAATCAGAACGAAGCCGTTACAGAAGCCACTACTGCTGATGAGATTGAGGTGGCTACTGATGCAGAAGCTGACACTGACGATGACCAAAGCTTTGTGACACGTGCCGAGTTGCAAGGTCTGCAAAGCGATCTGGAAAACTATAAATATCAGGTACAACGTGACCGCGATACCAAAACGGCATTATCAACACGTCAGTTATTGATTAACGGGGTGGTACAAGCCAAAGCCTCTTATATCGATGAAGCACAGCGCACTCCACCTACGGGTACCAATACCGGGATGGCAGTTCAAGACCGCCACTCTTCGTTTGATTTAGGTGCAGTCCAAATTGGTTTTATTGGCAACCTGTATAAAGACTATGAAGAAGGCAAAAACCTGGATTTCAACCTGCGTTTTGGTACTTCTCCACAGACAGGAACCAATAACAGTTATCTGAACTTATTGGATGCACAGCTGACTTATCACGTATTACCAACCTTAAGTGCCGACACGGGACGCTTGAGCGTCACTTTAGGTCAGCAACTATTGCCATTTGGCCAAGAAGTTCAGGCCACTGAAGATTTGAAGCCCACCATTAACAATGCCTTGTTCAGTTTACCGGGCCTAGGTTATGGACTGGCACTGCGTGAAGTCGGCCTGATTGTACGCGGTGATGCCTTACCAACCGTGGACTATGGTTATAACTATCGCTCGCCAATGATCAGCTATGCCTTTGGTCTGGTGAATGGTAATGGTGCCAATAAATCGGATGACAATGATGACAAAAACTTTATTGGACGTCTGCGTTATACCTTGCCTGCAGAATATAACTCATGGCTGCGTGAACTGAGTTTTGGTCTGTCCTGGTATCAAGGCAAGAGCAATCTATTTGAAATTGATGGCACCAGTGCGGCCTTTGCTGGTAAAGGCGATGTGCTGCGTAAAGGCTTCGATATTTACTATAACCATCATCCATTCGGTGTGACCTATGAATATGTGCAAGGTGAAGATGACACCTATATTTCACAAACCGCACAGACCTATAAGCGTGAAAGTGAGTCACACACAGGTACCTTGTTCTGGAACTTTGGTGAGCAGTTTGTCAAAGGCTTCCGTAATCAGGGCCGTTATGACGACTGGTGGCCAAAGTCTTATCAGGCCTTCTATCGCTACGACACCATTGATCGTGACAAAAATTTAGCCGATCAAACGGTTGATATTCACAGTCTGGGCCTGAATGCATTTTTTGCGGAAACCACCAAGTTTCAGATCAACCTGAACCATGTCAACAATGACATTACAAACAAGAGCTATAACGAACTGGTCGCACAATTCCAGTACGGATTCTAATTTTATATTTTGAGGAATTTTCACATGTTTAAATGGTCAAAAGTATTATTTGCTGGCCTTCTCTCCACAGCAACACTGGTGCCTGCTGTTCAATCTTTTGCAGCAGAAGCTAAACCTAATGTTATTCGTTTTGCCTCTCCAATGGTAGGAACTGGTAACCGTCCTGTAGGTTATGGCAATTACTATGCAACGGCACAGACACTGGGTTTATTTGAAAAAGAATTCCAGAAAGATGGCATTAAAGTGCAATGGAATAACTTTAAAGGTGCGGGTCCTGCAATTAATGAATCCTATGCCAATGGTTTGGTAGATATTACTTGGATTGGGGATTTGCCTGGGCTGATTGGTAGGTCGAGTGGGCTTGATACCAAAGCTATTTTAGTGGCGAGTACTAAAACAGATACTTATCTAGCCGTTGCTGCAGATTCCAATGCAAAATCATTAGCAGATTTGAAAGGTAAACGTATCGGCTTCTTTAAAGGAACCAATATCCATTTATCGATTATTAATGTCCTTAAAAAATACGGATATACCGAAAAAGATTTCCGGTTTGTGAATATGGATGGGCCAGTTGCTTATTCAGCACTTGCCAGTGGTGATATTGATGCCATCTGGAGTGCGGGACCGATTTTATCCATTGTAGATCGTGGCATTGCTAAAGTCATTTATACCACTAAGAATGAACCAGATGTTTATAAAACTTCAGGTTATGTTGTAGTGAACTCGAAGTTTGAACAGAAATATCCTGAAGTGGTACAGCGTATCGTGAATGTCTTAGTTAAACAGGCAGCCTGGGAAAGTAATCCTGTCAATAAAGATCAGCTATTCAAGCAATGGGCAAAATCAGGTCTTCCTTTCTCTGTTATTAGCAGACTACATACTGGTGTGGATTTAAAACGTAATAGTGCGCCAATTTTTGATGCATACAACGTTAGTCTGATTAAGCAAAAACTTAAAGCAGGTCAGGAGCTTAAGCTCATTCGTGGTCAATTCAATGTAGATTCATGGATCGAACCAAAGTATGTCAATAATGCTGTAAAAACGCTGAATTTACAGAACTATTGGAAACATCTCAATGCCAATGGGCAATAACCATCATGCTCTTGAGGAGGTTGAGTGATGTTACAGGAAATCGAGCTTGAAACAGCCAAGACACCGACACAGGACAATGCTGCATCCAGATTGAACCGAAAAAGTATTCTGAATTTTTTTAAACAGAATCAGGTGTTCATATGGGGAATCGGAGCAATTTTCCCCATCGCGTTGCTCTATCTGTGGCATGTGTCGGTAGAACGGAACTGGGTGAATCCTTTATTGCTGCCTGCACCTGAACTGGTCTGGGTTGCCCTGAAAGATCTGTATCAAACTGGCGAACTGTGGAGCAATCTGAGTGTCAGTCTGAGCCGGATTGGCTACGGGTTCAGTGCCGGCATTGTACTGGCATTGGCTCTAGGTCTGACCATGGGACTATCGCATCGAGCAGAGGCCTATATCTGGCCTACGTTTAAAGCCATTAATCTGGTACCCGTGATCGGCTGGATTCCACTGTTAATTTTACTGGTCGGGATTGATGAAGCCCTCAAGATTATTCTGATTGCTAAAGCCGCGCTGGTACCGATGACCATCAATGTATTTAAAGGCGTGCGCAATATTCCACAGCAATTGACCGAAGTCGCGGAAGTTTATCAGTTGAGCACCTGGTCCAGATTTAAAAATGTGGTTCTGCCGGGTGCTTTTATCAGTTTTATCGGTGGTCTGCGTTTATCTCTGGCAAGTTCATGGGGCGCTCTGGTTGCAGTAGAACTGCTAGCTTCGAGTGAAGGGATCGGCTATGTGATGGTCTATGGCCGTCAGATTTTCCAGCTCGATGTGGTGATGGCAACTGTAGTGGTGATTGGACTGGTGGGGTTTGGCTTTGACGTCATTATCCGCCTCATACAAAAACAGTTCCGTGGTTGGGATCAGGCTAGATAGAGAAAACATCATGAAAAAAATAGATTATCGCGGCTGGGTCATTCCTCTGGTTCTGTTGGTTGCCTGGTGGATCGCGACTGCAAAACAATGGGTTGATCCTGCTTTGCTGGCACCGCCAGCTGCTGTATGGCAGGCCTTTGTAGAAAGCTGGCAGGCAGGCGAGGTGACAGAAAATATTATCGCCAGTCTACTTCGCAACACGGCAGGGTTTATTGCCGGTGGAGTGATTGGTGCAGTGCTGGGTTTGACCCTGGGTCTAAACGTCTGGCTGGATCGAATCTTTTCTCCAACATTGAACGCTATTAAACACGTGGCAGTATTTGCGTGGATTCCATTGATGATCATGTGGTTTGGACACGGTGAAGTTTCAAAAGTGATTTTTATTGCCTTGGTGGTGTTCTATCCGGTGTTCTTTAATACCTATGACGGGGTGAAGAATGTGCCGGTCAAAATTAAGGAAGTGGCGCAGATCTTCCAGCTCAGTCCGGTACGTACTTTTTTTAAAGTGATTTTACCCGCAGCAGCTCCAAGTATTTTTGCCGGTTTGAATATTGCGCTGGTGTTTTCATGGGTGGCGACTGTTGGCGCGGAGTATTTCTTTGTGTCTTCGGTTGGCGTGGTCAATCCAATCATGGATGGACAGAACCTGTTCCAGATGGAAGTGGTGCTATATGGCATGGCCATTATTGCGATTGTCGGGCTGTTATTTTCCAAGGCAGCACAATTCTTTGAAAACTATAACTTACGCTGGCGTCAGGCGGCCAATAAATAAAAGATGTGAGATAACAACATGAATCAACAGGTGAATATTAAGGGTCATGTCGAGATCCAGAAGCTCGACAAGTTCTTCCCTAAAGATGGGGAAGAGTTGCAGGTATTAGATCAGATTAATTTGAATATCCAGCCAGGCGAGTTCATTAGTATTGTCGGTAATAGTGGCTGTGGTAAATCAACCTTATTGCGGCTTTTGGTGGGCCTTGATGCCGAGTTTCAAGGTAGCATTTTGATTGATGGCAAACCGATTCAGGGCACCAGTCTGGATCGCGGTATTGTGTTTCAGGATCACCGTTTGTTTCCTTGGCTGAGTGTCGAACAAAATGTAGCTTTAGCGCTGGAAAAATCAGGCCTGAGCAAAGCCGAAAAGCAGGAACTGATTGATTATCATCTGGAACTGGTGCAATTGAGCCAGTTTAAAACTGCCTATCCAAGTCAGTTGTCCGGGGGCATGAGTCAGCGTGTGGCAATTGCACGTAGTCTGGTAAATCGTCCACAAATTTTATTGCTGGATGAACCTTTCGGTGCCTTGGATGCCTTGACCCGTGCCAACTTGCAACAGGAATTACAGCGGATTTGGCAGTCGGAAAAGATCACCTCTATTCTGGTCACTCATGATGTCGAAGAAGCGGTATTGTTGGGCGATCGCGTGGTAGTAATGCAGCCGCATCCAGGACGAATCAAGCGTATTGTGAAAGTGGATCTGGAACGTCCGCGTAAGCGTGAAGACTACCGTCTGGCGGCCATTAAAAATGACATTTTGCTTGATTTCCAGGATCAGGTCGAGCTTGTACCGCATGAACTGGAACAGTATAAATTGGCCTGGTAAGCTGAACCAATTGAATACCCGCATTCGCGGGTTTTTTTATTGCCCTAGTATTGTTGTGATTTGGTTATGCGGAATATTTTAAATAACGTTTTCTAGAAGAATAAAATTTTAAGATATTGAAGTTTATTAATTTATTTCTAACGATTAAAACCTATATATGCTTTTGATAACCAAATAAAAAATCAAGATAACTCCTTACCCCAAACTCTTTTATAGTCAAAAGAGTCCTATTTTCAGCAGATCTAAAAGAGACAGAAATTTATCCAAGTTCATAAGTAGGATAGATCTAGCCTAGAACAATCATTAAATATGTATTGCAGCAAAAGGTGAGGAAAAATGACGGAGCAATCTCAATGTAGAATCACGATTCAAAATTTATATAAAAGTTATAGCACCGCACCAGATCAGCAGACCCAAGTCCTCGAAGATATTAATCTAGATATTCATGCAGGTGATTTTGTCAGTGTGGTAGGGCATGCTGGCTGCGGTAAATCCACATTGTTACGCTTACTAATGGGCTTGGAACAGCATCAGCAGGGCCAGATTCTGATTCAGGGAAAACAGCCAGCTGAACATCTTCCAAATCTCAGTATTGTCTATCAGGACCATCGTCTATTTAACTGGCTCAGTGTGACGGAAAATATCCGCATGGCCTTACATCAAATCCCTTTAAGCAGAGAAGAGGAAAACCGAAGAATTCAGGAACAGCTGGAATTGCTGCAATTGACGCCGTTTAAGGATGCTTATCCATCGCACTTGTCTGCTGGCATGAATCTGAAAGTGGCAATTGCCAAAAGCCTGATTACTCAACCAGATATATTATTATTAGATGATCCTTTTGCTGAACTGGATGCGCTGATGCGTCAACATCTACATGAAGAATTACAACGAATCTGGAAAACTAAAAATATTACCGTGATTTTAGCGACCAAAGATATTGCTGAGGCCTTATTGCTGAGCAATTCAGTAGCCGTGATGCAGGCTAATCCTGGACGAATCGAACAGGTTTTAAAAGTGCCCTTATCTTACCCACGCAAGCGCCAGAATACGCGACTACAGCAGTTGAAAAGAGAAATTCTAAAAGTATTAAATTTTTCAACTATAAAGGATCAGCCGCTACTCACAAGCTCTGGTCAGTTTTGCTGGTAGGCTAGGGGCTTCATTCATTTCAAGTTATACAGAAATCAACAGGAATAAACCTCGCCCATATTTGTCATTTCCACTAGCCCCAATTACCCCAGTGCTTAACTTAAAGAAATAAAAAATGCCCTATCGGGCATTTTTTATAATGGATGGTTTAAGAAGCAACCGCAGTATTTTGTTGCGCAATCACATACTGATTTTCTGGACGTTTCAATCCTAAGTTTTCACGCAGAGTTGTGCCTTCATATTCAGTCCGGAACAAACCACGGCGCTGTAGCTCGGGTACGATGAAATCGACAAAATCATTCAGACCGGCAGGTGTCGTTGGTGGCAAGACATTAAAACCATCAGCCGCTTCATTTTCGAACCATTCCTGTAGCTGGTCGACTACCTGTTCAGGTGTTCCGATCAGTGTCCAGTGACCGCGAGCAGAGGCAATATATTCATATAGCTGGCGAATACTAAAGCGATGCTTCGCTGCAATTTCGAACATCATTTGCTGACGGCTAGACTTGATCTCAATGTCTTCTAGAGGAAATGGAGCATCCAAATCATAGTTTGAAAGATCAATATCACCTGCCAGACCAGACAGTAAGCCCAAACCGACATCTGGATGAATCAGACTATTCAGCAATTCATATTTTTCTTTGGCTTCCTGTTCGGTTTTAGCCACAAAGACAGAAACCCCCGGCATTACTTTTAGATCATCCGGATGACGGCCATATTTAGCCAGACGACCTTTGACATCACGGTAGAAGGCTTGGGCATCAGATAGACTTTGCTGGGCGGTAAAAATCACTTCGGCATATTTGGCGGCCAGCTCACGTCCATCTTCAGACTGGCCTGCCTGAACAATCACTGGATAGCCTTGTGGTGGACGAGGGACATTCAGTGCACCCTGGACATTAAAATATTTGCCGCTATGCAGAGGTTCATGCTGTTTAGATGCATCAAAGAAATGACCGCTTTCTTTGTCATAGAGGAATGCATCATCTTCCCAGGAATCCCAGAGCTTCTGTACAACTTCAATAAATTCATCCGCGCGCTCATAACGGACTTTGGCATCCGGATGTGCACTGAAACCAAAGTTCCGCGCGGTTTCAGCAGATATAGTGGTGACGACATTCCAAGCGGCACGACCCTTACTAATATGGTCTAAAGAGGCATATTTTCGTGCCAACAGATACGGTTCTTCATAGGTGGTCGAAGCAGTGGCAATAAAACCAATATTTTGGGTGACGGCTGAAATCGCTGCGAATAAGGTAACTGGTTCAAAGCCCACGACTTTATCGCTATAACCGACATTCTTATTATGTTTGGAAGCACCATGACTCCAGTTGACTGCCAGACCATCTGCAAGGAAATAGGCATCAAACAGGCCGCGTTCAGCAGTTTTCGCTAATTCAATCGCATAATCAATGCTTAAATGATCCTGAGGACGAGACTCAGGATGGCGCCAACCTGCCGCATGTTGCGAAGTCATTGGAATAAAAGCACCCAGTTTAATTTGTCGTTTAGCCATGAGTAGACCTTGTGTTTTTATACAATACACTGCTTATAACAAGGATCTCCATGGCTGAAAAATATAATAAAAATGAATCCATATAAAAAATATGGATTAAGCAGGAAATACGCTATTTAGAAGTGCTTTGCTAGGTTTATCCAGTAGTCCAAGCTGGAAGATTAAACCAGTGCCTCGATGGTTTTTTTCTTCCAGATAAACTGGTAATACAAGCCTTGCATAATACAAAGACAGACAAAGGCAAGGGCATAGCCATACCAGATCCCTTGTAAACCCCACCAGCGGCTGAACATATAGGCAGCTGGTACTTCAATGCCAATAATGGCAATAATATTGATCAACATCGGGACTGTCACTGTGCCACTGGCCCGCATGATCGAAGCAAAAATTGCGCTAGCACCAAAGAACAAAATCGACCATAGGACAATGAAGAGAAGTTGCTGACCCAATACCACGACCTGTGGGTCAGTGATAAATAGTGCCATGAGATATTTAGAAAACAGATAAGCCAGAATTACCAGACTACCTGTGAACAAGATATTCATACTTAAAGCAGTTCGAGTCACTTTATTGAGCAAATCATTTTTACCAGCACCAATGGCCTGTGCCCCAAAGACGGAAGCTGCAATGGCAATAGAAAGAGCAGGGAACTGAATATAATTCAGCACCTGATTCACGGCACCATAGGCTGCTGTTGCTTCTGCACCATAACGGTTGACCAGACCCACAATGACCAGACCAGCGACTGAAGTCGTCACCATTTGAACCCCGGTTGGAATACCTAAGCGCAGGATAATTTTGCTGAGCTGGGGCTGATGACGGATATCTTTGATCAACGCCCAGTCTGGTCTTAGAGGATGACGCTTATAATTTAAATAGAGAATGAGAAATAACAGAACAGCCAAGTTGCCCAGAATGGTTGCAATTGCTGGAGAGATGATCCCCATCTTAGGAAAACCGAAATAACCGGCGATCAAGACTGGTGTTACTACCAAGCCCACACCAATCGTTAAGGCAGAGGCAAACAGTGGCGTAGTGCTATCTCCGACACCACGTAAAATTGAAGTATAAATAATATAAATAAAAATCAGTGGGCTACCAGCCAGCATCCATTGCACATAAGGCAAAGAAAGGTGCATCACATCCGGATCTGTACCTAATAATTGCAGGATATTTTCAGCAAAAAATACACCCAATAGGGCAATCAGGCTGCCACCAATCAGCGTCATAAACAAGGTAGAGCCAACTACACAGCGCACTTTTTCCAGGTTTCTGGCACCCCAAGCCTGTCCTACCAGAACCGTAGAACCTGCAGAGAGACCAATCACAAAAGCCATCAGACAGAACAGAATCGGGAAAAATACTGCAACTGCAGCAATCGCTTGCACGCCGAGCATTTGCCCCACAAAAACAGTATTAATCGTACCGGACAGGCTTTGCAGGATGTTGGTAACGACCAGCGGTAACAGGAAAATAAAAAATGTTTTGCATAAATTCTGCTGGTGAACCAATGCTTGCTGTGCCATATGACATCCTGTTCTTGATTTTTCATATATTTATCAGGACTAAATTATCCTTGATCCGCATCAAGAACGCCTTAGCTTTTCAGTAACCAATAAGTCTATTTTTTTTAAACTTTGGAAAGAGTATGTGCTGCTTCTATTAAGGTTTCATCCTTTTTGGCGAAGCAGAAGCGTAATAAGTGTAAATCTTTAGGCGGTTCCTGATAAAACGCTGATACCGGAATCGCCACAACACCGTGTTGTTCCGCCAGATAATGGCACATAGACAGTGCATCCAGATCAGGACGAATTTCACTGTAATCCAGATTCTGGAAATAGGTGCCTTGTGACGGCGTCCAGTGAAAACGGGAATCTGTAAGTGCATGATTAAACAAATCCCGTTTGGCCTGATAAAAACCGGACAGCTCATGAATATGTTCAGAATGCAGCTGCATATATTCGGTCAGAGCCACCTGAATTGGGGTTACGCCACAGAAGCTGACAAACTGGTAAATCTGTCTGAACATCTGCATTAAAGCTGGCGGTGCAACACAGAAACCAGTTTTCCAGCCGGTCACATGAAAGGTTTTACCAAAAGAACCAATCACAAAACTGCGTTCACGGAGTTCCGGAAATGATGCTGCGGAATGATGACGAATTTCATCAAATACCAGATGTTCATAAACTTCATCGGACAGAACTACAATATTGCGATCACGAATCAGTTCAATCAGCTGTTGCCAGTCTTGCTCTGTCCATACCGTTCCGGTGGGATTATGCGGTGTATTCACTACAATCATGCGGGTACGGTCATTGATTGCATCTTTGACCTTATTCCAGTCCACAGAAAAACCAGGATATTCCAGAGCGATATGTACCGGTTTGGCACCGACCAGCTTCACGCTTGGCGCATAACTATCATAACTGGGATCAAAAATAATGACTTCTTCACCCGCCCGTACCGTTGCCTGAATTGCACAGAAGATTGCAATCGTTGCGCCAGGGGTAATGGTGATTTCCTCTACCGGATCTAAAGTGAGCTGGTCACGATGCTGATAAAGATCAGTGACCAGCCCACGTAATACTAGTAAACCATCACCCGGTGCATATTGGTTAAAACCATTTTCAGCCGCCCGACTGAGGGCTTCAATCAATTGCGGTGGAGCAGGAAAATCCGGAAAACCTTGTGACAGGTTAATTGCCCCGAGTTTTTGTGCCAAGGCCGACATGGTGCTAAAAATGGTGACGCCCAGATTGGGAAGTTTGGAATGTAATTCAAGCATATCCTTGGCCTCTGGCTTATCCTGTAATCGAGGATGATGTAGGAGATATAAAGTATTCGGCTTTCAGTGTAGCAGTAAGTGAATCGGCAAATAATCAGAAAAATCGAAAAGGTTGAAACAGAATACATCTTCTATTTCATAAGCATAGAGAATATAAGGTCAGGATAAGGCTATTTGTGGTTAATTCATGTGAAATAAATACCAAGATGGATTGTTCTAAGCTTATTCCCTAAAATCAGTGCGATAAAAATAACCTCAAATAATAATTATAAAATGCTACAGAGTATTTATACGGTGCTTGAGGGCTTGGGTCTAAGCTCACAGAAGCGTGCACTTCATCTCCGATTTTCTAATGAAATTTTAAATTCTCAGGTTCTGATTCAGCGTATTGAAGGCAGGCACTGGATCAATGAGGGGCTACATGCTGAATTACTTTGTCTATCCACTCATCCCTATATTCCCTTAAAACAGTTTATTGGCTGTCAGGTTGCTGTTGATCAGGTCACTGATCAAGGTGAGCTTTTCCGGACTACAGGGGCTTTGTTGCACAAACCTATCTGTAAAGGCTTTTTCAGCGATATAATTTTCAAATGAAGAAGCCTACACATAAAATCTACCGCACAACCAATTGGCCCGCATATAACCGAGTACTCATGAGTCGCGGAAATATTGCCATTTGGTTTGATCCTGCTACGCAATGGTATGCTCCATCAAAAGGCAAACAAGGGCGAAATCAAACCTACTCCGACGCAGCTATCCAATGCTGCTTAATGATTAAATCCTTATTCCGTCTATCTTTACGTATGGTCACTGGCTTTGTGCAAAGTCTGATTGAACTTTGCGGATTAAATTGGACCGCACCAGATTACAGTACGCTTTGTAGAAGACAAAAGCATATTGATATTGCAATCAGCTACCAAAAAAGTAGCGAGGGGCTGCATCTACTTGTAGACTCTACAGGCATGAAGTTTCTAGGTGAGGGCGAATGGAAACGCAAGAAACATGGAGCTGAATATCGTCGCCAATGGCGTAAACTACATATTGGTATAGATGCCAAAACCCTACAAATACGCGCTATTCAGCTCACGACCAATAATGTCAGTGATTCACAGGTGCTTGGTGATTTACTTAATCAGATTCCACAAGATGAGCAGATTGACTCTGTTTATACCGATGGAGCTTATGACACCAAGCAATGCCGTCAGGTCATTGCAGATCGGCAAGCACATGCGGTGATTCCACCTAGAAAAAATGCGAAACCATGGAAAGATAGAAAGAGTAGCTCGCTAGAGCGAAATGAATTACTTCGAACAGTTAAACGTTTAGGCAGGACATTATGGAAAAAATGGTCAGGCTATCATCGCCGCAGTTTGGTGGAAACCAAGATGCATTGCATCAAATTATTAGGCGATAAATTAATGGCAAGAAGCTTTCCTAGTCAGGTGAATGAAATTCATGCACGTGTAGCAGTCCTCAACCGATTTACGGAATTAGGTCGACCACTTACCCAAATTACGCCTTAAATTTGGCTCAATTAGGGGCGCTTTGCATTTCAAATCTTTGTGCAACAAAGCCATTGTGAAATAAAATATTAGTTTTAAAAAAGGCTGATATCATCAGCCTTTTTAATTTTATCCTTCCAAAATCTCTTCCAGTAACTCCTCACTTGGTGCAAAGTAATATGCTCCATCCATTGGAGTCACGAAGTGTAGCAAGCGATCATGAATCCCATCGCCTGATGTACCAAACATACGCACTAACATGGCATCAATGATTTTCAAGTCTTTGGTATAAGCAATAAAGAATAGGCCTTGGTCACCACGACCATCTCCATAAGGCAGAGAGTGACGTAGAATTTCCATTTCCTCGCCTTCCTCATCTTCAACGACAGTACGAGCGATATGCGCATTGGCAGGTTTTACCTCATCCTCCAGCTCAATCGATTCAAGTTTGGTACGGCCCATCACTTGTTCTTGAGCATCGACTTTGAGTTTCTTCCATTTATCCAGGTTATGCGCATAACGCTGTGCAAAAATGAATGAACCGTCTTGGAAAATACCAGCATCTTCACCAAGTAAAGCTACTTCAGCTCGATCATCCGGGAATTGTGGATTTTCAGTCCCATCGATGAAACCGGTAATATCGCGGCCATCAAAGTAACGGAAGCAAACACGCTCATCTAGTACTTCAACCTGATCGCGAATACCTTCGAAGAAAGACTGACTCAAGGCGAAACAGATATCGGCACGCGCACTGGCAATATGAATCAGTACATCAGCGGGAACCACAGGCATATTAAATGAACCTTGAATTGGCTCTAATTGTTTAAAACCAGCAGGTGCCTGTTCATACAATTTTGACCAGAGTTCAGGACCAAAAGCGACAGCCGTTTTAATTTGCGCATTCGGATGTTGGGTAATCAGGCGATCGCGTGTGGTAAATAGCTGTACTAATCGTTCCTTAAAATCTTCAATACTGAGATCTTTCAGGCGTAAAACAATAAAGCGAGCATGATCTGAAGGTAATGGCAAAATTACAGATTGGGCTGTCATTCATGGCTCCTGTAATAAATTTCTGTATCCAATCCTGCTATTGTGCCTGAAGCACTATAGAGTGAATAGTATGCAGTCTGATGTTTAAGCAATTTTTTTGGCTGAAAATATTGGAAAAGTCATATAATTAGATCCTGAATCTGAATGAGTTAAATCTCCATGTCCTATCAAGTCTGGTTTGCTTATATGTTAGCCTGTTGGGTGATCAGTATTTCCCCAGGTGCGGGTGCTATTGCTTCGATGTCGAGCGGACTAAATTATGGCTTCCGACATGGATATTGGAATGCGCTCGGCCTGCAACTCGCCCTATTGGTTCAAATTGCCATTGTGGCTGCCGGGGCAGGGGTATTGTTCGCGACTACACCTTGGGCATTTCTTGCAGTGAAATGGTTTGGAGTTGCTTATTTACTGTATCTGGCCTTTTTGCAGTGGAAAGCACCGGCGCAGTCGATTGAAATTAAACATGAGCTCGCACGAAAATCAGCTGGAAAACTCGTCATCCACGGTTTTCTGGTCAATATGAGTAATCCCAAGGCAATTGTATTTTTGCTGGCGGTATTACCGCAATTTCTGGACTTATCTAAACCGCAATGGATTCAGTATGTGATTATGGCCGCGACTATGGTAACGATTGACCTGATCGTGATGGCAGGTTATACCGGTCTGGCTGCCAAGGTTCTGCGTCTTCTGAAATCGCCAAAACAGCAGAAAGTCATGAATCGAACTTTTGCCAGCTTGTTCGCTGGAGCTGCGTTTTTATTGAGTTTGGTGCATCAGTAGGGAAACCTCTCCTTAAAGGAGATGGAATTCAACGATCTCTTAAAGAATCATCTGTAAAAATTCATCTTCAGTCATGACCTTAATATCATGCTGTTTAAATAATGCAGCCGTTACGCCATCACCTTGAATTTTATTCCCAGTAAATGAACCATCATAAATCAGCTTGCTGCCGCAAGATGGACTATTGGCTTTTAAGACTGCATGGGTGACTTGAAATTTCTGTGCTAGTTCCAAGGCAGCATAAGCTCCCTGTATAAAAGCAGTAGATATATCTTGTCCTTGAATATCTGTTACTTGAGCTAAACTTTTAAGAACTTCTAATCCTGTCCCGCCTTGAATTTCTGCGGCGGGTCGGGGGATAGGCAAACTACCACTGACTTCAGGGCAAATTGTGACATATTGATCTGGTAGCAAATGATCGACCAACTCTTTTACCAGACAGTCGCGACCATCATAACGAACCTTGTGTCCGAGCAAGCAGGCACTGATCAGGTAAAATTTGTCTGCCATGCCTTAAGTCAGTTTTTTAAACTTCTGTAGAATAAAAATAGCGGTAAACAACACTGACATGGTTAGGACAATGGTCAGACCTGTTGACGTATTCAGACCTGCACTTGACCAGAGTCCGACTGTCACACCAATCTGTGCAATCACAAAAGCCCAGATCACCATTTGACGAGGGGAATTTGCCAGTAGGCGAGCAGTGAGTGCTGGAATCACCAGCAATGCCCCCATCAAGAGTGAACCGACTGCACGTAATGCTAAAACAGTGAATAGTGCCAGTAACAACATGAAGATCAGACGTTGCAGTTTTGCATTCACGCCTTCACTGATTGCCATATCAGGATCAATCGCAATTTGGATTTGCGCCTGCCAACTTTTATACAGAACGGCCAATGCCAAGATAATCACAACGGCAAAAGTAGGAAGATCTGTCCATGAAATGGTGAGTAGATCACCAAACAAATAGCTAAGCAGTTCCGGTCTTAAACTCGGTAAATGTTGAATAAATAACAGGCCTGAACAGAGTAGGGTCGCTGAGCAGAGTGCCAACAATGCATCATTTGGCAAGCGTGGGTCATACAGTACCCAAAGTACAGCGACCAATAAGACTGCAATAAAGCTGACACCCATCCAGAGTGGCAGGCTCATCGCACCGGCAATCGCAACACCGAGCAAAGTACCATGTGCCATCGTATCTGCAAAGAAAGACATACGACGCCACAGCATCAGACAGCCGAGCGGTGCGGTCAGGAACACCAAGAGTGTTCCCATAATCCATGCAGGTAATAGGAGAGATAACCAATCCATCATGGCTTAAGCTTCCGGCTCGGGGTGAATGTGGGGACGTGAATCGTGCTGGCATGGTGTCGCGGAGTCACCATGCGCACAATGGTCATGATGATGCTGGTAGAACACCCGGTTGGTACCAAAAATGGCCTGATATTCTGGATGTTGCTGCACACTTTCCGGTAGCCCGCTACAGCAGATATGTTTGTTGAGACATACCACACGATGCGTACCTTGCATCACCCATTGCAGGTCATGCGAGACCATTAAAATGGCACAGCCATATTTTTCCGGCAGGCTACGCACATATTCATACAGTTCAGCCTCAGACTGAATATCTAGACCCTGCATCGGTTCATCCAGTACTAGAATATCCGGCTGACGTAATAAGGCACGAGCCAACAACACACGTTGACGTTCACCGCCAGAAAGCTGTTGAACTTTGGAATTTTCCAGCTTGGCAATGCCAGTATCCCGAATGATTTCAGCTTTAATAGCTGAAGGGCATTTTTCTAGTGCCAGCAGATCTTTAACCCGTAGCGGCAGACTATGTGACGGATTGAATTTTTGTGGCACATAAGAAAATTTCAGCTTACGCGCCGTTTTGATTTCACCGGATTTCGGTTTGACGATCCCAAGCATGACCTTTATTAAGGTCGACTTACCGGCACCGTTCGGACCAATCAGCGTAACAATCTCTTTCTCCTGTAGCGAGAAATCAATAGCCTTTAAAATGTCACGATCATCAATATTGACCCAGATCTTGCAAAGCTGGATCAAGGGTGATGCATTCAAGCTTTGTTGCGACACTGCTGACAGATTCCTGAAATTTCGATAATGCTGTGGTGTGCACTAAAATCGTCTGAAGCCGCCAAGGCATCCAGTTGTTCTAATAAACCTTGTGCAGATGCTTCTTTGACTGCTTTACATTCAGTACAAATCAAGAATGCCGCCTGATGGCCTTCACGCGGATGGCAGCAGGGAATATAGGCATTAATAGAGGTCAGGCGATGAATAAAGCCTTTTTCTAATAAAAAGTCGAGTGTACGGTACACGGTCGGTGGGGCAGCGGGACGGTCGCTGGCATTTTTCATTTGTGCCAGCAGATCATACGCACCCATCGGGCCGCTTGCATTCAGAATCAGTTCCAGTACCTCTTTACGCAAAGGAGTGAGGCGTGCGCCACTTGCCGCACAAAGACTCTCTGCTTCGGCCAGGCGTTGCGCGACATTTGGATGGTCGTGTACGCCGTGCAATGCATTGTGGTGTTCGTGCGAACATGAACCCATAGTTCACCTCAGGTGCGAAACTGAAAATTAAAAGATTTCAAATCTTAACATGAAGCGCCCAGAGTTTCGATTGGGCATAGGTATTTTTATAATTTTGTTATATTATAACACTATTAAATTTGTCCTTATATAGCGATTTCTCTTCATGTTCCGTTTCCTTGCCCTGTGTAGCCTGGCTTTGTTCAGTACCCTTAGCTGGTCGCAAAGTCTGGTGGTTTCAACGCAGCCGATTTATCTGATTGCCAAGACCATTACTCAAGGCGTGGAACAGCCGACTTTATTATTGGCCAATCAAAGCGGTCATGATGTCAGCCTGACCCCGGCACACCGTAAAACGATTCAGGATGCTGGCTTGGTGATCTGGTTAGGGCAGGCACATGAAGCACCGTTGGCAAAAGTGTTGAACAATAACAATAAAAGTATTGCGATTTTAGATTCGGGTATTCTGACCACTTTGCCAATGCGTAATCCACGTGGGCAAGCATTAAAAGATACTGTTGATACCCATGTCTGGCTCGATCCCAACAATGCAGTGCGCATCGGTTTCTTTATTGCTGCATTACGTTCTCAGCAGCTGCCTGAGCATCGGGAAGCCTATTGGAAAAATGCGCGTGAATTTGCCCAAACTATGTTTTTGACTGCACAGCGTTATAGTTCTACAAGTAAAGCTAAACCTTACTGGTCCTATCATGATGCCTATCAATATCTGGAACGCCCATTGAATCTGAAGTTTATGGGAGCCTTAACCGATGATCCACATGTGTCACCAACCGTGGCGCAAATCAAGTATCTGCAAGACAGTCGTGTGCAGAGCAAAATGTGTCTGCTGGCAGAAGCACATGCTGGTGAAAATCAGTACCGTAAACTGAAACCGATTGTGTTCCAGAGTGTCGATGAAAGCATGAGTGGGGCAGGGGACTTTATCCAGGCCTGGCAGAAATTGGCCGAGCAAACCCGTAAATGTGTGTTAAATGCCCATCAATGATTTAAAAATAATCAAGTTTTGATTAGTTTGCCAGCATTTGATCTGTTGAAAAAAACACGACTAAGGTCGGGAAAAGATTGCATGTTCAGGGGTGTAACTCTATAATGCCTGCGATTAAAAATAATCATCAGCTAAACTTGTCAAGCATGCTTGCTGTGAGTGAATAAATAATGAGCCGAACTAGTCGCTTGATTGACCGACGATTAGCGAAAGCTTTAGTCCTCTTACAAGCATTAATGATTCCTGTTTCAGCCTTGATTGGCTGGGTCGTGAAAGACTCAACCGTAGCCTTGAGTGCCGCTTTGGGGGCGTTCGTCTGCTGGCTTGCGAGTTGTTATTTTTCATGGCAATCATTTCGAGCGGCAGGAGCCCGGGCATCTAAGCAGGTTCTTTCGAACATGTATAAAGGCCTGATGGGCAAGTTTGCAATTGTGATTGTTGGTTTCATTTTAATTTTAAGCAATGTCAAGCCGTTATCCCCGGTTGCGTTGTTTTGTGGTTTTATGCTCGTTCAAGCCATGTCGTGGGTCGCTCCTTTTTGGGTGTCACGTCTACAAAAACGAGTTTAAACACAACAAAAAATTGAAAAGTTTTTTTAGGAGCAGGCGAGATATCAAGCAGCACGCGATATTCGTTTGTTCTATAGTTTTTTGACATTGACCAGGTGTGATTTATGGCTGCTGAAGAACATGCCCTTACTTCGACCGAGTATATCAAGCATCACTTGACCAACATGACCTATGGCAAAATGCCAGACGGTTCATGGAAGTTGGCTGAGTCTGCTGAAGAAGCTCAACAGATGGGGTTCACTGCTATTCACTTGGATTCAATGGGTTGGTCTATCGGACTTGGTCTGATCTTCTGTTTATTGTTCTGGATTGTCGCGAAAGCTGCAAATTCAGGCGTGCCTGGTAAATTCCAGTCAGTAATTGAAGTGATTATCGAGTTTGTAGATTCAAGTGTACGTGATACCTTCCATGGGAAGTCTCGATTAATTGCACCCTTAGCATTAACCATTTTCGTGTGGATTTTCCTCATGAACTTGATGGATTTAATCCCTGTTGACTTTATTCCTTATGTAGCTCAACAGGCGATTGCATCTATGCTGGGTGTGGACCCTCATCAGGTTTACTTTAAAATTGTTCCGACTACAGATCCAAACATTACCTTAGGTATGTCTATTTCTGTATTCTTCTTAATTATTTTCTATAGTATTCGTGAGAAAGGTGTTGGCGGCTTCGTTGGTGAGTTGGCACTTAACCCATTTAACCCAAGTAATCCAGTTGCTAAAGTGCTTTTAATTCCATTCAACTTATTGTTGGAATTGACTACTTTCTTGGCGCGACCAGTTTCATTGGCTCTACGACTGTTCGGTAACATGTATGCGGGTGAGTTAATCTTCATTCTTATCGCGTTATTACCGTTCTGGATCCAGTGGGCATTGTCTGTGCCTTGGGCGATTTTCCACATTTTGATTATTACGCTACAAGCATTCATTTTCATGATGTTGACAATCGTGTACATGAGCATGGCAAGCGAAAAGCATTAATGGTATGGCCTAACTGTCATCGGGCGGTTGGGCACACAATTTTTTAACTTAATTTGGTATAAAACCTAACCTCTGAGGAATTTTTCATGGAACTCACTTTAGGTCTAGTTGCAATTGCATCTGCTATCTTGATCGCTTTCGGTGCTTTAGGTACTGCGATTGGTTTTGGTCTTCTAGGCGGCCGTTTCCTTGAAGCTGTAGCTCGTCAACCAGAATTGGCTCCACAACTTCAAACTCGTATGTTCTTAATCGCGGGTCTTCTTGATGCTGTGCCTATGATCGGTGTTGGTATTGGCTTGTTCTTCATCTTCGCTAATCCATTTGTAGGTTAATCAGCTTAATTCCGAAATTCACTATTTGAGGAATTTGCAATGAATATCAACCTCACATTGTTTGGCCAAGCGATTGCGTTTGCGATTTTTGTCGCATTCTGCATGAAGTTTGTATGGCCACCACTAATCAATGCGATTAGTGAACGTCAGCGTAAAATCGCTGATGGCTTAAATGCTGCTGAAAAAGCGAAGGCTGACCTTGCAGATGCGCAAGCACAAGTGAAAGCTGAACTAGACGCGGCAAAAGCTCAAGCGGCTCAATTGATCGAACAAGCGAACCGTCGTGCAGCACAATTGGTAGAAGAAGCGCGCACTCAAGCATCTGCTGAAGGTGAACGTATTCGTCAACAAGCGAAAGATGCTGTTGATACTGAAATCAATGCTGCTCGCGAAGAATTACGTCAACAAGTGGCTGCTCTTGCAGTAGCTGGCGCTGAGAAAATTCTTAGCCAACAAGTTGACGCAGAAGCTCACAATGCCATGCTGACTCAGCTGGCTGCTAAACTTTAAGAGAGGCGGATTATGGCTGAACTCTTGACGTTGGCACGCCCTTACGCAAAAGCAGCATTTGCTTACGCTTCTGAGCAAAGTGCAGCTGACACTTGGTCAACTGTACTTGAATTGCTTAGTGCTGCGGTGCAAGACGAAGCATTTTCAGCTTATCTAAATCGCCCTGAGTTGACACCTGCTGAGCAGGTGGCTCTTTTCGCTAAAGTTTTAGGTGAAGACCAAACTGCATCAGTGTCAAACTTTTTGACATTGCTTGCTGAAAACGATCGTTTGGTTCTTCTTCCTGAGATTGCAGCAGAATTTGAGCAGCTTAAATCACAGAATAACAATACTGTGGATGTAGTGATTGAATCTGCATTCCCATTAACTTCTGTTCAAGAACAATTACTTGCGCATGCATTAGAGAAAAAATTCGAAGCTGCCGTAAATGTTTCTGTAGAAGTTAACCCAGCGTTAATCGCGGGTGTGGTTATTCGTGCAGGCGACCAAGTGATAGATGATTCTGCGCTTAATAAGCTTGAAAAAATGCGTACTCGTCTTCTTGCTTAATAAATAAGAAGACTGAACTTTAAAAAGATTGAGGTATAGCGCAATGCAACAACTGAATCCATCCGAGATCAGTGCGCTCATTAAACAGCGTATCGGCGATCTGGACACCAGCGCGACCGCTAAAAACGAAGGTACCATTGTTATGGTATCCGACGGTATTGTGCGCATTCACGGCCTTGCTGATGCAATGTACGGTGAAATGATCGAATTCGACGGCGGCTTATACGGTATGGCACTGAACCTAGAACAGGATTCAGTGGGCGTCGTTGTTTTAGGTAACTACTTAAGCCTTCAAGAAGGTCAAAAAGCTCGTTGTACAGGTCGTGTATTAGAAGTTCCGGTTGGTCCTGAACTTCTTGGCCGTGTCGTAGATGCTTTGGGTAACCCGATTGATGGTAAAGGCCCTATTGATGCAAAACTTTCTGATGCTGTTGAAAAAGTAGCACCAGGTGTAATTTGGCGTCAATCAGTGGATCAACCTGTACAAACTGGTTATAAATCAGTAGATACAATGATCCCAGTAGGCCGTGGTCAACGTGAGTTGATCATTGGTGACCGTCAGACTGGTAAAACAGCTATGGCGATCGACGCGATCATCGCTCAGAAAAACTCTGGCATTAAATGTATCTACGTTGCAGTTGGTCAAAAACAATCAACTATCGCAAACGTAGTACGTAAGCTAGAAGAAACTGGCGCTATGGCGTATACAACTGTTGTAGCAGCAGCTGCAGCCGATCCAGCAGCAATGCTGTTCTTGGCTCCATACTCTGGCTGTACAATGGGTGAATACTTCCGTGACCGCGGTGAAGACGCTCTGATCATCTATGATGACTTGTCTAAACAAGCTGTTGCGTATCGTCAAATTTCATTGCTTCTTCGTCGTCCACCAGGTCGTGAAGCTTATCCAGGTGACGTGTTCTATCTACATTCACGTCTACTTGAACGTGCTTCTCGTGTATCTGCTGACTACGTTGAGAAATTCACTAACGGTGAAGTTAAAGGCCAAACTGGTTCATTAACTGCATTGCCGATTATTGAAACTCAAGCAGGTGACGTATCTGCATTCGTACCAACCAACGTAATTTCGATTACTGACGGTCAGATCTTCCTTGAAACATCATTGTTCAACGCAGGTATTCGTCCTGCTGTGAACGCGGGTATCTCTGTATCTCGTGTTGGTGGTTCTGCGCAGACTAAAGTCATCAAGAAATTGTCTGGTGGTATCCGTACTGCACTTGCACAGTACCGTGAATTGGCAGCGTTTGCTCAGTTCGCTTCTGACCTTGACGAAGCAACTCGTAAACAGCTTGAACACGGTCAACGCGTAACTGAGTTGATGAAGCAAAAACAATATGCTCCATACTCAATCGCTGACCAAGCTGTATCAGTTTATGCATCTAACGAAGGCTACATGGCTGACGTAGAAGTTAAGAAAATCGTAGACTTTGACGCTGCGTTAATTGCTTACTTCCGTTCAGAACACGCTGCGTTAATGCAAAAAATTGACGAGACTGGTGCTTGGGATAAAGATATCGAAGCTGAATTCAAAGCTGGTATTGAAAAATTCAAAGCGACTCAAACTTACTAATTTAGCAACTTGCTAGATTGGTGTTGGTTTGGTTCACGGAATCAACCTTCGAGGGCTCGTAAGGGCCTTCGAATACTAGGTTAAGCGTATGGCAAATTTAAAAGAAATTCGCGCCAAAGTAGCTAGTATCAAAAGCACGCAGAAAATTACTCGCGCGATGCAGATGGTAGCAGCTTCTAAGATGCGTCGTGCGCAAGAGCGCATGGCTCAAGGCCGTCCGTATGCCGAAAATATGCACCGTGTAATTGCTCATTTGGTACAAGCGAATCCTGAATATAAACACCGTTATATGGTTGAACGTCCTGTTAAGCGCGTTGGCTATATCATTGTGTCTTCAGATCGTGGCCTTGCTGGTGGTTTGAACATTAACCTGTTCAAGAAAGTGGTAAAACACGTTCAGCAGCAACAAGAGCAGTCAATTGAAGTTCAATTTGCTTTGATTGGTCAAAAAGCGGTTTCGTTTTTTAAAAACTACGGCGGTAAAGTGCTTGGTGCGACCACTCAAGTGGGCGACACTCCAAGTCTTGAACAGTTATCTGGTTCTGTACAGGTGATGTTAGACGCTTATGATAAAGGCGAATTAGATCGTATTTATCTGGTTTCTAACGGCTTTGTCAATGCCATGACTCAAAACCAAAAGATCGAACAGCTTGTTCCTTTGGCAGCTGCTGAAGAAGACAAGACGCTTAACCGTCAATACGGTTGGGACTACATCTACGAGCCTGAAGCTGAAGAGCTTTTAAATGGCTTGTTGGTTCGTTACATCGAGTCTGTGGTGTATCAAGGTGTGATCGAAAACATCGCGTGTGAGCAATCTGCTCGTATGGTTGCAATGAAAGCTGCAACTGATAACGCGGGTGAATTGATCAAGAACCTGCAACTTATTTATAACAAGCTGCGTCAAGCCGCGATTACTCAGGAAATTTCTGAGATCGTTGGTGGTGCCGCTGCCGTTTAACATATATTAGTTTGAATTGAGGAGACAGCAATGAGTAGCGGTCGTATCATTCAGATCATCGGCGCGGTTATCGACGTCGAGTTTGAACGTAACAGCGTTCCTAAGATCTATGACGCTCTCCAAGTTGACGGTACTGAAACTACTTTAGAAGTTCAGCAACAACTTGGTGATGGCGTTGTTCGTACTATTGCAATGGGTTCTACTGAAGGCCTTAAGCGTGGTTTGAACGTAACTAACACTAACGCTCCGATCTCTGTACCAGTAGGTACAGCGACTCTTGGCCGTATCATGGACGTTCTTGGTCGCCCGATCGACGAAGCTGGTCCTGTTGCGACTGAAGAGCGTTTACCAATTCACCGTCAAGCGCCTTCTTATGCAGAACAAGCGGCTTCTACTGACCTTCTAGAAACTGGTATTAAAGTCATCGACTTACTATGCCCGTTCGCGAAAGGTGGTAAAGTTGGTCTGTTCGGTGGTGCCGGTGTTGGTAAAACTGTAAACATGATGGAGTTGATCAACAACATCGCGAAAGCGCACTCAGGTTTATCTGTGTTTGCTGGTGTTGGTGAACGTACTCGTGAAGGTAATGACTTCTATCACGAAATGAAAGACTCTAACGTTCTTGACAAAGTAGCAATGGTCTACGGTCAGATGAACGAGCCACCAGGTAACCGTTTACGCGTAGCGTTGACTGGTTTGACTATGGCTGAGTACTTCCGTGATCAAAAAGACGAAAACGGTAAAGGCCGTGACGTACTATTGTTCGTCGACAACATCTATCGTTATACACTAGCGGGTACTGAAGTATCAGCACTTCTAGGCCGTATGCCATCTGCAGTAGGTTACCAACCGACTCTTGCAGAAGAGATGGGTGTTCTTCAAGAACGTATTACATCTACTAAGTCTGGTTCTATTACGTCAATCCAAGCGGTATACGTACCTGCCGATGACTTAACAGATCCATCGCCTGCAACTACGTTCGCTCACTTGGACGCAACTGTTGTATTGAGCCGTGACATCGCTTCTCAAGGTATTTACCCAGCGATCGATCCACTTGACTCTACTTCACGTCAGCTAGATCCACTTGTAGTTGGTACTGAGCATTACGAAATCGCTCGTTCAGTTCAAAACGTTCTTCAACGTTATAAAGAATTGAAAGACATTATCGCAATTCTTGGTATGGACGAATTGTCAGAAGAAGACAAACTTACTGTATACCGTGCACGTAAGATCCAACGTTTCTTCTCTCAACCGTTCCACGTAGCTGAAGTGTTTACTGGTGCTCCTGGTAAACTTGTACCGCTTAAAGAAACGATTCGTGGCTTTAAAGGTCTTCTAGCTGGTGAATACGATCACATCCCAGAACAAGCGTTCTACATGGTTGGTGGTATTGACGAAGTGATTGCTAAAGCTGAGAAACTTTAATTAGTTCCCTAATTTAGGAGATTCTCATGGCGACTATGCAATGTGACGTTGTAAGTGTTCAAGAGTCTTTGTACTCAGGCACTGTAACTATGCTAATTGCTAAAGGTGCTGGCGGTGAGTTAGGTATTATGCCTGGTCACGCTCCGCTGGTAACTTTGCTCCAACCTGGCGCGATCCGCGTTATTTTGGAAAACGGTACAGAAGAATTAATCTATGTATCTGGTGGTGTTCTAGAAGTTCAACCGCATGTTGTTACGGTTCTTGCTGATACAGCAGTCCGTGCAGAAAACTTGGATGAAGCGGCAATTATTGAAGCGCGTAAACACGCTGAACAATTGCTCGCAAATCAAAAGAGCGATTTGGACTCTGCTGCTGCTTTGGCTGCTCTTGCAGAAACTGCTGCTCAGCTGGAAACGATCCGCAAAATCAAAAACCGTGCAATGTAATTGCTGGTTTGAGATTGAAGAAACCACCCGAAAGGGTGGTTTTTTTATGCCTAAGGTATTTGAAAAAACTGATCAATCTAAAGTTGCATGTATTTTATTCATGTTTTAATTTATTCTCATTCAATTCAACTGCCTAATACTGCCTTATGAATCTCATCGCTTTTGAACCTCACTTTTGGGAACTTTACCAAGACTTTGATCAATATTATTTAAGTATTGCAGTCGATATGAGTTCGGTGGTGTCTTGTTGGGATGTGGAATTGACGCATGAAGAAGTGCAGCAATATGAGCATCGTGGTCGTGTCAGTATTCAAGAACTGGCAAAAGAGATGGTGGCTGCAACCTATAGAGGTGATTTTAGTTCTTTGGAAAGTCGCTTGGTGAAACCGTATGAACGACAAGCCATGCAAGCTGCGTTTAAAACATGGCAACAGCAGCAAGCTGAATAACTGGTTTATGCGGTTATGGGTTCATCGGTAAGATTGAAAACTCGCCATTGGCAATAATTTTAAGCTTAAAAATTTCAGTAAAACCTTCTGCATAGCAGGGAATTTCTAATTTTTTATAGGTGGCTCGAATCCCAATTTCAGGAATATTGGCCTTACCTTCTCTATAACTATTACGCTCTAAAGTACTGGCCAAATCAGTGTCAAAATAATAAGCAATCACGTCAAAGCCAGCATCTCGCGCACGTTGAATATAACGTGCACGATCCATACGTGTCGGGTTGGTATTATCAATCACCATTTTGGTTTTAGACACTAAACCAGCTTCAAAAATTATATTTTCACGATGTCGAGTTTTCAGCATATCAAGATTAATACGCAAATGACTGTGGTATAAATTCAACATATAAAATGTGGACTTACCCGATGCTTGTACGCCGGTAAAAATAATCAGTTGCATAGTGGATGAAAAAATCTGTAGGCCTTATATTGCATATTAAAGCAGCTACAGGCTTTTGCTACAATTTCTGCACTACCAATAACAACAAAATAGGTCAGGACTTTTTATGTATACACTTCGATTATGTTTCTGCTTATTGCTGGCAATGCCGCTGCTTGCCTGCCAAAGCCAATATGTCACCACACCGAATGTCGCAACTGAAGCCGCATTGGTGGCAGAATCGGTGGATAATGGCATCAGTACAGAACTTGAAATTCCCTATTTATCCGCTTTTCGCAACCTAAGACAAGCCTATAACCATTGTGTGGCGTTCACCTCAGCAGAAGCTTATGTGTATACCGACAATCGGCTGGAAGAACATTTGGAGCAGGGCACGCTGATGGCGCGTACAGAAAATGGTGCTTTTCTGCATAAAATGTTGGTGGAGGGAATGGGAGCTGACAAAACTCGAATTACCCTGTTCCTGCCAGCCAAATATCATTTTGCTCAAGCCCGTTTTAAGCAAGATGTGCAACGTGCACTCGGACAAGATAAAAACTGTAATACTTATGAATTTGCTCAATCTTAAAGTAAGAAAAAGAGGCAGTTGTTTATTTTCTGGTTGAGAGATTTCCCATGCTTAAAAACTCTCAATTTTTCAATGGATTTGGATATGGTCTATCAACAACATGCGGAAAATTTTAGATTAAAAATATTGTAAATTTACAGCATGACATTTTGTGAGGTGTAGTCGATAAACCGATCATCAGGCAGTGAATCACAAGAAGTAGCAAACCGAGAGAATTGCTTACAAATTCATCACGCTGACCTATTTATTCTTCCTCTATAGTAGAACAAGGTTGTTTAAAAAATAATCTCAACACTTATAAGATGGAGAGAATAAATATGGCAACAATGAAAGCAGCCGTAGTGACTGCATTTAATCAACCACTACAAATACAACAAGTCGAAATTCCTAAAGTCACGCCGGGCAAAGTCTTGGTCAAAATTATCGCGACAGGTGTCTGTCATACCGACTTACATGCCATGCATGGCGATTGGCCTGTTCAGCCAACCTTACCTTTTATCCCCGGGCATGAAGGGGTGGGTGAAGTAGTTGAAATTGGTGAAGGAATTGAACATTTAGAAGTTGGTGATATCGTCGGTATTCCTTGGTTATATTCAGCGTGTGGGCATTGTGATCATTGCTATGCGGGCTGGGAAACCTTATGTAAACAACAACAGAACTCAGGCTATTCGGTCAACGGCAGTTTTGCAGAATATTGCTTAGCCGATGGTGATTATGTCGGTGTGATTCCTGAGGGTGTCGATCTACTGGAAATCTCACCTATTCTATGTGCTGGTGTCACCGTTTATAAAGGACTGAAAATGACCGAGGCTAAAACTGGGGATTGGGTTGCCATTTCCGGTATTGGCGGTCTAGGTCATGTGGCGGTGCAATATGCGAAAACAATGGGTTTTAATGTCGTGGCGATTGATGT
This sequence comes from Acinetobacter sp. CAU_H_56, assembly GCF_058599425.1. Taxonomy (NCBI): domain Bacteria; kingdom Pseudomonadati; phylum Pseudomonadota; class Gammaproteobacteria; order Moraxellales; family Moraxellaceae; genus Acinetobacter; species Acinetobacter sp. CAU_H_56. The sequence continues at coordinate 181,216 of NZ_CM178654.1, forward strand.
TGATGACTCAAAACTTGAGTTGGCCAAAAATCTCGGCGCCGATGTCGGCATTAATGCCTTAAAAACCGATGTGAAAGAGGCGGTATTGCAGGCAACGGGTGAAGGTTGTCATGGTGTCTTGGTGACTGCGGTTTCTCCGAAAGCCTTTGAACAAGCCGTGTCGATTATACGTCGCGGTGGTACGATGGTCTTAAATGGTTTGCCGCCCGGCACTTTTGACTTGTCGATCTTTAACATGGTGCTGGAGGGAATTACGGTACGTGGTTCAATTGTTGGGACACGTCTGGATTTAAAAGAAGCGCTAGATATTGCCGCGCGCGGTAAAGTCAAAGCACATATTCATGTTGAACCGCTTGAAAATATCAACGATATTTTTGATCGTATGGAAAAAGGTAAAATTGATGGCCGTATCGTGATTGATATGCGGCTTTAATGCAAAATCCCACAGCAACATAACATAGAGCAAAATCAAGACAGACCAGTTCAGTATGATCGAAAGGTCTGTCTTGCATGTTTAGAGCTAAGAGAAAATTAGCTTTCTGATGTTTTTTCTTGAGCTGAATGATCTGAAATGATCATGCTGGCAAGTTTCACCATCTCCAGTTGGATATTGCCCATTTGATTTTTAATTTTCTGAATATCCACTTGAGTTAAATCCATTTGGCCATTTAAAAAGGGTGAAGCCAAAACTTGCTGATTGGCAGCTTGTAAATTGCTGCGAATATCATTGATTTCAGTGCTTTTTAGGTTCAGTCCACTGAGTGCCTGATTAAAACCTTTCAATTGTTGTTGTAGCTGATCGGCTGCCTTTTGCAGTTGAATCGGGTCTTGGCTACTGACCGCCGTTTCAATATCGCTTTGGGTTTGTTTCAATTGCTCAACATAGCTGCCCGCTTTCAATTGCATGTCGGCGACATCACGGACAATGTAAAACATATTGCCAGACTTCAGCTCTGTTTGCGCAGTCGTCGTGCGATCACTTTGCTGTGCAGGTTCAAGATCAGTAGAAAGCGTACTTTGTTCTTGCTCGACCGGTGCTTCGGTCGCCTGTTCACAGCCCATTAATAAAACGCCTGAGCTAAATAGTGCAAAAGGAAGAAGAGCATTTACAAGAATCTTGGACATGAAATCGTGGTCTCGGAGCAGGTGGTTCTAATGCATGACTATAAGAATAAAATGTGAAGATAAAAAAGATTGTTGCAAAGTTATAACAAATATTTTGAATACAAATGATTAAGACATTAAAAAAGAGTGCCGAAGCACTCTTTTTTCACCGAGGAGGATAAAACTTATCCTGCAATAATTTTAATAATATTATGGCTCATCACATTGGTAAGTATATAGTCACCATTTACTTTGATCCATTGCTGATTTTTACCAGGTTTGCTGAGTTTTTTGTATTTGCTGTGATCTACCTTATAAATTTTGCTCTGGAACTGAGTTGGTACTTTTTGACCTACGCGCCAATCGCGTGAAGGATCTACTTTCTTATGTACCTGTTTATGCTGTTGAGCTTGTGCAGGGGATTTATGCTGTGCATGATACTGTTGCTGAACATGCGTTTTTTGTGGCTGATGATGTTGGGAATAATGCTCTGGAGCTGCAGCAAAAGCTGAAGTCGCCACAAGTGCACTAGATAATGAAAATACGACTGCTTTTACTAAGTTTTTCATGTTCTGAACCTATCGTTATCTCTCTTAGGATAACTGCATATTAGGCTCAACTCATTGATAAATATGGAATGAAATGTTGTAGAAAAATAAAAATTCAGTGTAAATCATGGAGATTTTAGAGCCAGGTAAATCTTGTTATAAGTGTTTGATTATACATTAAAAAATAAGTATCTATTCTTGAAATAGATACTTACATTACTGTTACAAATTATTTAGCCAATTCTGCATTGATTGCATCTTGCAAGCGAGCATCATCTGCTGGAATATTGGGTGCAAAACGCGCGACTACTTCACCTTGCTTGTTGACCAGGAATTTCTCAAAGTTCCACAGCACTTCTGGTAATTCATTTGGCGTATTACCAAAACTTTTCAGGCGCTCTGCAAAATCTTCGCCCCCTGTACGTTGCGGCTGAGCTTGGGTCAGATAATGGTAAAGAGGATGCTGATCTTCACCCACGACAGAGATCTTGGAGAATAGCGGGAAATCTACATTGTAGTTCAGACTGCAGAACTGCTGGATTTCCTCGTCTGTACCCGGTTCCTGACCTTTAAAGTTATTCGCAGGAAAAGCCAGAATTTCCAGTCCTTCGGTTTTCTTCTCATTATAAAGTTTTTGCAGTCCTTCATATTGTGGGGTTAGACCACATTTTGATGCGACATTCACAATCAGCAGGACTTTGTCCTGATAATTGGATAAAGTCGTATCTTCTCCAGTGACGGTTTTTACCGGAATCTCATAAATGGACTGGCTCATATTATTTTAGTCGAGTTGTTATGGAAATAGACTCTTGTTTTATCGGGTCTGGGCGGTTTCAGCAAACATAAATTTTAGATAAGCTTGTGAAAAAAATATGAAATTCAATGTTCATGCCTATGAGCCAGGTCGGCTAAACTGGTCATCAGTTGCAACCGACCTATTTAAAAAAGACTTATTTAGCAAGCTCAGCATTGATTGCATCCAGCAGGCGTGAATCATCTGCCGTGATATCCGGTGCAAAACGTGCAACGACTTCCCCCTGTTTGTTCACCAGGAATTTTTCAAAGTTCCAAAGGACTTCAGGCGGTTCATTTGGAGTCAGGCCATAGTCGACCAGATCTTTCCACCATGGACCTTCACCGATACGTTCTGGCACAGCCTGAGTCAAAGTAGCATACAAAGGATGTTTAGCTTCACCCACGACCGGAATTTTGGCAAACAGCGGGAAATCCACCTGATAATTTAGGGAACAGAATTCCTGAATTTCCTTTTCACTTCCAGGTTCCTGTTCCAGAAAATCATTGGAAGGGAAACCTAAGATTTCCAGTCCTTCGGCTTTTTTATCCTCATAGAGTTTTTGCAAGCCTTCGTATTGTGGAGTGAGGCCGCATTTTGATGCCACATTCACCAATAGCAAGGCTTTGCCTTGATACTGGTTCAGCGTCGTGTCCGTTCCTTGAATCGTTTTTACCGGAATGTCATACACAGAAGTGCTCATCAGATTTCCTTTTTATTAAATGAATGAGGGCTATTTGTTTTAACGGGTATTTAAATACAGTACAAGTCGGAATCAGTGAAATGCTTACTTGCCGGCTACAAATAGCATTAATTTTAGTTGAAAAATCAATTATGCTTAGGCACTTGCCAAGAGGGCATAGATTAACAATAGATAGAGACAGGGATGAAGTTATGACGCAGCAGCAAAAAACAATGTGGTGGGCCATGCTGCTTCCCTTGACTGCGGTCCTGATCTGGTCATTGAATATGACCGTTAACCGTTATGTGGCGGATTATATTTCTCCCTTAAGTATCAGTTTTTATCGCTGGGTTCTGGCTCTGCTGATTTTAACGCCGTTAATGTGGCCTAAGGTTCGCAAAGCCTGGCCAGAAATTCGACCACATCTGGGGCATCTGGCTGTCTTAAGTGCATTGGGCATGGTGTTGTATCAAGGGCTGGCTTATACCTCGGCACATTATACCAGTGCCACCAATATGGGCCTGATCAATGCCTTTATTCCGATTTTTACCATTATTGTCGGAATCTTTGTTTTACATGTTCGTCCCACCTTAATGGCAGTAATTGGCAGTATTTTGTCTTTTATTGGTCTGATGTATGTGATGGGGCAGGGGCAGTGGGCACATTTGCTTGATGCAGGGGACCATTATATTGGTGATCTGTTAATGCTGATTGCGGTATTTTTCTATGCTTGTTATGGCGTTTTGCTCAAAAAATGGCAGATCCAGATTCCGCTATTGGTTAGTCTGTATATGCAGATTTTTTTGGCCGTTCTCTATCACATTCCTTTAGTGCTGTACTCAGGTCTGGATGCTATTAATAGTAATAACGCAGCAAGTATTATTTATGCCGGAATTTTTCCTTCTATTGCTGCCCCATTCTTATGGATGATGGCTGTACAACAACTTGGTCCAAACCGCAGCAGTATTTTTATGAATCTGATGCCGGTCTTTACGGCGTTAATCGCTTATTTATGGTTGTCTGAAGCCTGGACGATCTACCACAGCATTGGTGGTGCCATTATTCTGGTAGGTATTTTATTGGCGCAATACCCTGCTAAACCCAAGGTTTAAGCTATTAAATACAGGGCTGAAGTTTTGTTTGTTTAATATTTGAACAAATGATTACATTATTTTTACAGTATTATTCCTGAAATTTAGTGATTATGGATATAAAAATAAATTATTAAAAATTAACTTCATTTTAAAACTGAAACAAAAATAGCAAGATATTTTGAATTTTGATTAAATTTTAAATATTTTTAATAGAAAAAATATATTAATACATTGTTTTATTGTATTTGCTGTTGTAACGGATTTCTCGCATAATGCCCGCATCGAGAATGATGAATCAGAAAAAACCTAGATTTATCAAACTCCCAGAGATTTACAGACCCTCTGGATGTGATAATACACATCCTTTTTTATGCTCAACCATCCCTATATGGTTGAGCTTTTTTTTGTCTTAAAACTTTAGTCGGCTTGAAAAGAAAAATGACTGAGCAAAGGCTCAGTCACGAATAATTTCACCTGTTACCGCATCAATAATCCGGCTTGGTTTCTGGCTCAGTCCCAGATCGCCATTCAGATAATTTAGATCCTGGTCAAAATAACGCATGGCATCTTGCAGGGAACGTGCAGGTTCTAGGCCGGCAGGATTGGCACTGGTTGAAACAATAAAACCGCCAAAGGCTTGGCACAAGGCTACACAAAGAGGATGAGTAGTCACGCGTACTGCCACTTTAGGGTGTTTGCCTTTAATCCAGCCTGGAATATCGTTATTGGCAGGGAGTAACCAGGTGGTTGCCCGGTCTGTAGGTCGATCATTACTCCAGGACGCAATTACTTTTTCACGCATTTCTTCACTTAGATCCTGAAGTAAATGTTCCACTTGTGAAATATGAGCTGCGAGTAAAATCACGCCTTTTTCAATCGGGCGCTGTTTTAAGGTTAAAATCTGGTGAAATGCCTGTTCATTGTAGGGGTCGCAACCTAAGCCCCAAACAGCCTCTGTAGGGTATGCCAAGACCTGTCCAGCTTTGAGACATTCAGCTGCTTCGGCAACAGAGGTGGTGATCATGTGTATACCTTATCAAAACAAGAAGTGTCTATTGTGAACCTTATTTATGTGGACGACAACGTAGATACATGCCGGCTTGCTGGGTGCAAAAGCCAAGTAGCTCCAGTTCCATCAATTGACTGGTCAGAGAAGAAACATCCTGTTGCAGATGATGACTGAGATGATCCAGATCCTGTCCGACCCAGTCCAACTGGTTATAAAGTCTGAGCAGATGGGGCGGTATGTGTGCAGGAAGTTCATCCGCCATGTCATGTTGTACTTCATTTTGTAAGGCTTGCCATTGGGTCGCCAGAGCCAGTTCTTCAATCACCTGTTGTGGGTGATCAATCAGAATCGCGCCTTCACGAATCAGCTGATGGCAGCCCTTATGATATTCGCTATAAATATGCCCCGGAATGGCAAATACAGTCTTGCCTTGTTCGGCAGCCAGTTTGGCCGTAATCAGAGAGCCGCTTTTTAAGGTTGCTTCAGCCACAATGACCCCGAGACTTAAGCCACTGACAATCCGGTTACGCCGTGGAAAGTGATGCTGCAACGGTGGAGTCTCTGGCAGAAACTCGGTAATGACCGCACCACCATGTGCAATGATTTCCTGGCGCAATTGTGCATGTTGAGAAGGGTAGGTTTGATCCAGCCCGGTTCCCATCACCGCAATGGTTCCCTGATGTTTTAATCCTGCCCGATGAGCAGCTTCATCTATGCCTTGTGCTAATCCACTATTAATATAGAAACCCTGTTCACTCAAATAAAAGGAGAAATCATAAGCTACTTGCCGGCCGTGAGGACTCGGCTTGCGACTTCCTACAACCGCAATTTGAGCCTGAAGCAATGTATCCGGCTGACCTTGACCAAAAATAATTGGTGGTTTGTCTACATAGTGGCTGAGTTGCTGCGGATAGTGCAGATCATGATAGAGCAGGATGAAATCACTATCTCGTTGAATTTTTTCCAGACAGCGCTGAAATTTCTGCTGTGATTCTGGAAGCGAGAAGTCCTTTAAGCGTTGGACATGATTGGCATGAATGCCAAGAGCCTGCCAGGTAGGCACCTGATCAGGCTGTATGGCTGTGGTCAGACTTGAATAATGCTGACTGATTTTATAGAAGCTCGAAAGAGAATGCTGAACCAGATACCATAACGTCAGTGTTTCCAGTTGCACGCGTGATAACGAGTTCAGCATATCGAGACCTATATCTGTGTCTTCTTATTCTTTAAGTTGTAAAGTTAGATCAATCTATTATTCATCTAACAATGGCGCTTGAATATTGGCACCCACCTTGATTGGTAATTCACTTTCCAGCACATAAGCATAGCTCAGCTGGTCAAAAGTTTTAAAGACCATCACATTGCCAATGCGTTCACCTGGAAGCTGTACGCGTTCCTTGGTTTTCGGATCAGTCACGACTTCACCTTTCTGGTTTACGCTGAAGACATGACCAGTCTGAACCCCATGTGATGTACCACGGTCAATCGTTACGACACTATGACGTGCTGCTGTACCAATTGAACCCAGTACACGCACAATCTGACCACCAGCAACCGTATTTTCTGCATTCACTGGATAGAACAGGGTAGGCAACATCGGATCGTATTCAGGTAATACACGGTCACCGCGACGCACTTCTGCATTATAGCTATCTGTCAATTCCAGCGTGGTGACATCACCTTCGCCACGTACTGCGATTCCGGAAGCAACCTGTTGCAACTCTAGAGCAGCTGTGTATTTCTTGCCATTGGCATCAGTAAATACATAAGGGTCTGCTTCACGATACACCGCATAACGCTGACCAACCACCAGACCATTGCCGCGTGCATAGACCTTCTGGCCTTTACCGGCCAGTACGCGCTGGTCTGCAGTGCCGAGAATGTAAGGCGTACCCTGAACTGAATCCGCTGCCACTATGGTATAGCGTTCCAACCATTGCTGGATATGCGCTAATGGAATCACTGGAATCGTATTATTTAAAGATTCAACGCGAACCTGTGGTTGTAATGAAGTACTACCGATATAACGACTGATGATGCCTTCACAACCATCACCTTCATCTTTACCGATAATTGGACGACCTTGATAGTCACACATCAACAGGCGATCACCCGGGAAAATCCAATGTGGATTTTTCACGTGCTTGTTACTGGCCCAGATTTCTGGCCAACGCACCGGGTTTTTTAAGAAACGTTTTGAAATATCCCACAATGTATCGCCTTTTTTGACCACATAGACATTGGGCGCACTGGCTTTTAAAGCAGGTGGATTGACGTTACGGGCAGGAGCTGCCTCGGCTGAATACATTGTCCCCATACTCACTCCGACACAAACTGCCAGTGCGAGCATTTGATTTTTTAACCCCAAGGCACTAAAAAATGGCATGCCCTTCAAAACCTTTTTCATTATCATAATTCCTAAAATTATGTGCGTAGTTGCGTTATAATAACGATCTTACACACATTTTTTTGATGAAGCATTCCCTTCATTTGGTTTTTTGATCAATGGCATAATTGAGGACGCAGTATGGCCTTATTACCTATTTTAAGTTTCCCGGATCCCCGTCTTCGTACCATTGCACAACCAGTCGAAGAAGTTACTGATGAAATTCGTCAGCTCGCTGCAGATATGTTTGAAACCATGTATGAAGCGCCAGGCATCGGACTCGCCGCGACCCAAGTCGATCGTCATATTCAGCTGATTGTGATGGACCTGTCTGAAAACAAAGATCAACCCATGGTGTTCATTAACCCCAAAATCACACCATTGACTGAAGAAACACAGCCTTATGAAGAGGGCTGTCTATCAGTTCCTCAAATATACGATAAAGTTGAGCGTCCGTCACGCGTAAAAATCGAGGCAATTGGTCTGGATGGTCAACCCTTCGAACAAGAGGCTGATGGACTTCTCGCTGTGTGCATCCAACATGAAATGGATCACTTAAATGGTAAACTTTTTGTAGATTATCTGTCGCCATTGAAACGTCAGCGTGCCCGTGAAAAAGTAGAAAAACTGGTTCGCCAGCGCAATAAAGAAAAAGTTGCAGTTAAACGCTAGGATTATTTTCCCAAGCAATTTTTTATGATTCAACAAGCCCAATTTTGATTGGGCTTTGTTATACTCAGCCTAGACAAATTCAAGGGTTTGCCTATGGTTCTGCGGGGAGGTCTGCTACTTTCCTTTGTAGCGGTATTTCTACAAATTGCTGTGTTCTTACAGCCTTTGCTGCCGAAGCAATATCAGGTTGCTCCGGTCTGTGAAACCATCACGCGCGCCCTTTTAGTTTCCTCTCATGTTCATTCTGAACATCCTGCTCATCATCTTGATCAGCATCCTATTTCCTCGGACTCCATGGCGCATGAACACGATGCCAGTCATCAGTGTCAGTACTGTACTGTCTATGGCAACCTGGTTTTGCCGCCTGAGCTTGAAGTGAAAGAAGTCCTGGATCGAATTCAGGTCAGACTATTGGCTTTTGAACAAGCCTTTAAGCATGTCTGGTTTATCCTTCAACGACTCTTTTTAATCCCGCAGGGACGGGCACCGCCACTGTTTGCATAAATCCACGTTGTTTTGCCTGGGTCTTTACTGACTTAGGCCGTGTTCAATTTATGTATTCAGTGAGATAGAAAATGGCTCAGCCTAAATTTTCTTTACAGCCTCTTGCGGCTGCGATTTGTGTTGCCTGTTATTCATCAGTGGTTATGGCCAATGAAAGCATGCCTGTACAAACCATGGCACCGATTGTGGTGACTTCAACTGCCGGTAATGATGCTAATGGTCTGATTGTCCGTGCTGATCCGAAACAGCCGATTCAGCCAGTGCCGGCAACCGATGGTGCAGATTATCTGCAAAGTATTGTAGGTTTTAGTTCGGTCAATAGCGGAGCAGGTACCAATGGCGATGTGACCTTTCGTGGCATGTTCGGTTCACGCATTAAAATCCTGACTGATGGCACAGAAAACTTGGGTGCCTGCCCAAGCCGGATGGATTCGCCCACTTCATATATTTCTCCAGAAAGTTATGACCGTATTTCAGTCATTAAAGGCCCGCAAACGGTTCAATATGCCAATACTGGTTCGGCAGCAACCGTCATTTTTGAGCGTACACCTGAACAATTTGGAGAAGATCAACACTATCGCGGTCAGGCCAGTGTACTGATAGGATCTTTTGGTCGTCTGGACCAGAACATTGAAGCTGCTGCTGGTGATGAAAAGAAATATATCCGCCTGAACACCAATCGTTCGGTATCAAACAGTTATCAGGATGGTGATGGTCAAACTGTACCTTCAGATTGGGAACGATGGAATGCAGATCTGGCGCTAGGCTGGACCCCCAATGAAGATACTTGGGTCGAATTGACTGGAGGCAAGGCGGATGGTGAAGCCGTGTATGCGGGTCGTGCCATGGATGGATCTAAGTTTGCTCGTGAAAGTTTAGGCTTACGTGTTGAAAAGAAAAATCTCAGCGATGTGATTAAAAAAGTCGAGGCGCAGGTCAATTACAATTTTAATGACCATGTGATGGATAACTTTAGTCTGCGTGAATTTACCCCGAGCGCGATGATGGCCATGCCGATGGCGACCAATGTGGCACGTAAGACTTTAAATGCACGTGTTGCCATGACCAATGCATGGGATCAAATTGAGCTCATTACGGGTATTGATACACAAAATAATGAACACAGCATTCGTAAAGGCATGCATAACAGCTATAAAGATCAGCTACGTGAGACCGATATGGAATTTCAGTCGGTGGGTGCTTTCGCTGAACTAAATTATGATTTGGGTAATCGTAATGCCCTAGTTACAGGCGTACGCCTCGATCAAGTCGATGTGGATGCGGTGCAAAGTCATCAAAGCCGTCATGACGTATTACCAAGTGCCTTTTTACGTTTTGAAAATCATCATCCAGAGCATGAAGATGGCAAAACCTATATTGGTCTAGGCTATGTCGAGCGTATGCCGGATTACTGGGAGCTATTCAGTCCAAAAACAGGTAATGATCATCCCAATACTTTTGCCCATATTGATATTGAAAAAACCTTACAGCTTGATATTGGCTATCAACATCAGCATAGTGCATTGAATTCATGGGCATCTGCTTATGTTAGTTTCATCAATGATTATGTCTTAATGACTTATAAAGGCATGCACGGCATGCTCAATGCCCATGCCCGTAATGTCGATGCTACTATTGCAGGTGCAGAAGCAGGGGTGGGTTATCAATTTACCGATGCCATTCAAGCAGATGTCAGCGCCATGTATGCATGGGGTGAGAACACCACAGACCATACGCCACTACCACAAATTGCACCTTTAGAGGCGAGGGTGAATCTCCGATATATTCAAGACCGTTATACGCTAGGGGCTTACTGGCGTGTGGTAGATGCACAGACGCGTATCAGTAAAAATGAAGGCAATATTGTCGGCTATGACCATCAAAAAAGTGCAGGCTTTGGTACCTTATCGCTGAATGGAAGCTACAACATTGTTGATGGTATCGATTTATCGGTGGGTATTGATAATGTCTTGAACAAAACCTATACCGAGCATCTGAATAAAATGGGGGCTTCAGGCATTGGCATTGCTTCAGATGAACAATTTAATAATATTGGACGTAATTATTGGGCACGTCTGAGTTTTAAATTCTAAAGCGCTATGCATTAAAAGCAAAAACAAAGCCGCATGTATTGCGGCTTTGTTTTTTTAATAACTATTTGAATCATTATAAAATTCATGTTTTATTTAGGTAAAACAATACATCTGAATAACAACATATGCAGCAAAAAAACCAACCCAGCATTCAACTGAAAAATCTTAGTAAATCCTATGCTGAAAAAGTGATTTTTCAGCAGCTTAATTATCGTTGGCAGGGCAATGGTATTTTTGTGCTGTCTGGTGCCAATGGCGCAGGCAAATCGACGTTGCTACAAATCATCGTCGGTATGGATACCGTGTATCAAGGACAAGTCTTGATTCATGATCAAGTTTGCAGTCAAAAGCAACTTGCAGAGCACATGAGTTTTGTTCCCGATGCCATGGTGGCGTATCCATTTTTGACCGGGCAAGATTTTCTAGAATTTATTGCCAGTTTACGCAATATCTCGATGAGCAAAGCTCAGGTTTTAATTGATGCATTTCAATTGCAGGACTTCTTACAGACGCGTTTTGATGCCATGTCTTTTGGTACTGCGAAAAAAATGATGCTGATCTCAGCATTTATGAGTGATACATCTATTTTGGTCTTGGATGAACCGACACATGGGCTAGATGTACAGTCTTTAAATGTCTTAAAAGAACTTTTACTAGAGGCTGCACAGCATCGCTTAATTCTAATGACCTGCCACGACGTGCATTTACAACAGATGCTAAATGCACAACATGTCAATCTGTATGATTTGGTTGAGGTCGCATGAAGCAAAGCCTTTCATCAACATCGGATCACGCCGTGCAATCAATTCAGCTGATTCGTAAGTTAGTGCGTTGGCGCTTGCAATATTATGTGTACGTGACAGCAGATGCACTTAGTCGAAATAAACAAATGAGTATATTGCTGATACTTGCATTAGGACCTATGTTGATGGGCCTGATTTTAATGTCAGCAAAACCCATCTTGGCATTATTGAATGGCGGTCATGTCGTGCAAAGCCTAGTTATTTGGAATGCTTTAATTGCAGTGTCAATGATTTGGGTAATCGTACAACGCCAAGCATTGATGGGTGGTGTACCGAATCAATATTTGCAATGTTTACCGATTTCGCCACAACAGAGGTTGTTCACTGATTTTGGAGTGTTGTTTTGCACGAATATCATTTTATTTATGCCCTATATGGTCGCGTTGCTGTATAGCGTTGTCGAAAACCCTCGGCAACTTTTAGGACATGCTGTGTTGACTTTGCTGTGGATGAGTACAGTGATATTGCTGCAGCTGCAGTTCTTATATCGTATTTGTGGGCGAATGTTTGCTGCAATGGGTTCTGTTCTGAGTCCATTGTTGTTATGTGTCATTGATTTACCCTTAATCAGCGTAGTTGTAGCTTTGGTATATATGTATTTACTGTATGCAATGTTGAAGCGCAATCAACAATCAAAGCCGCTGAAAATGTTATGGCTCGGTCAACGATTACAACTCAAAGCCAGCGATTCGATTCGTTATAACCTAATAAGAATTTACGCACGCCAATTATTACAAGCTGAAAATCATGCACGACTGATCATTCTCTTTATCGTTGCTGTATCGCCTCTTGTTATTATTCCGATGGTTGATGCCAAAATTATTTTGGAAAATCTTTTATGGATTCGTTGGCAAGGGCAGGGCTTACTGTTTTTTGTGATCAGTGTATTGATGGTATTGCCGATCAGCGTATTGGTTGGCTTTCAATTGCCACTGAAGACTGCATACCAAATGCAGTTAAATTTTTTAATCAGTCAGGGCGTCAGTCAACATCTGATTCATCAAGCACAGCACACTATGTTGTTTCTACTTGGTATGGTGGCAATATTACCTAGCTTGATCACCGCAATGTGCTTTATAGGAAATTTACCGCGTTTTTTATTGTGCATGACGACGCTTGCTATGCTTTGGATCAGTATTTGGTTGTACCGCAAGCCTGAAGATCTGCATGTTGTGACCAAAATGGTTCTTTTTATTGTGAATGTAATGATCATTCGCTTCATTTTAGCAATGTAGAACTCAAAAAGAGGTGCCGAAATACACTTGCAAGAAAAAAATGAAAATTAAATCGTTAAATTTGACAAATAAAACAGCGGAAAATGCAAAAAAACACTCATTTAGCCCAATAAATAAACAGACGATAATTTTTGTTTAAAATAGGGGTTGTGTTAGGTGTGAAATGCTGTAGAATGCACATCCATCGGCGGTGATGAAGATTAAAACTTCTGATAAAACAGTAACTTAGCATGAAATGGTTGAGTTGGGTTTTAGAAAGGAAGTTTAAAAATAATTTTCATTACTGGTTGACTTTCTAGAGATAGGGAGTAATATAGCCGACCTAGCTTGCTACTGACGAAGTAGTAAGAAGATCATTAAGAGATTATGAAGAACAACTTGTGTGGATTTTTACTGGTTGATTAATCGAAATTATTTTCATTGATTGAATGGTAGAAATTACTCGAAGTTTATTTGAGAAATATTTGTCAGAAAATTGATGAGCCAAGTTTAAGAGTTTTACTTATAAAACTCGAAATGATTTTAACTGAAGAGTTTGATCATGGCTCAGATTGAACGCTGGCGGCAGGCTTAACACATGCAAGTCGAGCGGGGATAGGGTGCTTGCACCTGATTCCTAGCGGCGGACGGGTGAGTAATGCTTAGGAATCTGCCTATTAGTGGGGGACAACGTTCCGAAAGGGACGCTAATACCGCATACGTCCTACGGGAGAAAGCAGGGGATCTTCGGACCTTGCGCTAATAGATGAGCCTAAGTCGGATTAGCTAGTTGGTGGGGTAAAGGCCTACCAAGGCGACGATCTGTAGCGGGTCTGAGAGGATGATCCGCCACACTGGGACTGAGACACGGCCCAGACTCCTACGGGAGGCAGCAGTGGGGAATATTGGACAATGGGGGCAACCCTGATCCAGCCATGCCGCGTGTGTGAAGAAGGCCTTTTGGTTGTAAAGCACTTTAAGCGAGGAGGAGGCTTACCTGGTTAATACCTGGGATAAGTGGACGTTACTCGCAGAATAAGCACCGGCTAACTCTGTGCCAGCAGCCGCGGTAATACAGAGGGTGCAAGCGTTAATCGGATTTACTGGGCGTAAAGCGCGCGTAGGTGGCTAATTAAGTCAAATGTGAAATCCCCGAGCTTAACTTGGGAATTGCATTCGATACTGGTTAGCTAGAGTATGGGAGAGGATGGTAGAATTCCAGGTGTAGCGGTGAAATGCGTAGAGATCTGGAGGAATACCGATGGCGAAGGCAGCCATCTGGCCTAATACTGACACTGAGGTGCGAAAGCATGGGGAGCAAACAGGATTAGATACCCTGGTAGTCCATGCCGTAAACGATGTCTACTAGCCGTTGGGGCCCTTGAGGCTTTAGTGGCGCAGCTAACGCGATAAGTAGACCGCCTGGGGAGTACGGTCGCAAGACTAAAACTCAAATGAATTGACGGGGGCCCGCACAAGCGGTGGAGCATGTGGTTTAATTCGATGCAACGCGAAGAACCTTACCTGGCCTTGACATACAGAGAACTTTCCAGAGATGGATTGGTGCCTTCGGGAACTCTGATACAGGTGCTGCATGGCTGTCGTCAGCTCGTGTCGTGAGATGTTGGGTTAAGTCCCGCAACGAGCGCAACCCTTTTCCTTATTTGCCAGCACTTCGGGTGGGAACTTTAAGGATACTGCCAGTGACAAACTGGAGGAAGGCGGGGACGACGTCAAGTCATCATGGCCCTTACGGCCAGGGCTACACACGTGCTACAATGGTCGGTACAAAGGGTTGCTACTGCGCGAGCAGATGCTAATCTCAAAAAGCCGATCGTAGTCCGGATCGCAGTCTGCAACTCGACTGCGTGAAGTCGGAATCGCTAGTAATCGCGGATCAGAATGCCGCGGTGAATACGTTCCCGGGCCTTGTACACACCGCCCGTCACACCATGGGAGTTTGTTGCACCAGAAGTAGGTAGTCTAACCTTAGGGAGGACGCTTACCACGGTGTGGCCGATGACTGGGGTGAAGTCGTAACAAGGTAGCCGTAGGGGAACCTGCGGCTGGATCACCTCCTTAACGAAAGATTGACGATTGGTAAGAATCCACAACAAGTTGTTCTTCATGACGATGTATCTGAGGGTCTGTAGCTCAGTTGGTTAGAGCACACGCTTGATAAGCGTGGGGTCACAAGTTCAAGTCTTGTCAGACCCACCACTACTGACGAAGCGTTAATTGCAGAGCGAACAGAAACGGAACGATACATTGACTTATTGATAAGCTGGGGACTTAGCTTAGTTGGTAGAGCGCCTGCTTTGCACGCAGGAGGTCAGGAGTTCGACTCTCCTAGTCTCCACCAAATTTCAAGATCATAAAAGCGCAGCTTTTACTTGAAATTTAAGCAAGAAGCTACGCTTCGCGCAGTATGTGATCATACAGTGTTGAAGTTGTTTAGTCCTTGAGCGAACAAGCTGATAGCTTATAGAGCTTAGTAAGAAAGCGGCGTATAATGCGCGGCATTGTTATTAACCTCTGTGATTTATCACAGTAATGCAGTCCGACGAGGATGCATTAAATCATTAACAGAATATATTTGAGTTGAAATAATTTGTTCATACTCATACAAGAGCGGAAACAAGAGATCGCAAGATTGATTGTTGAAGTGATTGAATGAGAACTAGCGAAATTAACTGAATCAAGCGTTTTGGTATATGAATCTAATTGAAGCTGTACAGTGATTAAGTTCACGAGATCGCAAACAACTATGTTGCTACACTGACTTGTAGGTGTAACGACTGTTTGGGGTTGTATAGTCAAGTAATTAAGTGCATGTGGTGGATGCCTTGGCAGTCAGAGGCGAAGAAAGACGTGATAGCCTGCGAAAAGCTCCGGGGAGGCGGCAAATATCCTGTGATCCGGAGATGTCTGAATGGGGAAACCCACCGGCTATAAGGTCGGTATCATAAACTGAATACATAGGTTTATGAGGCGAACGCGGAGAAGTGAAACATCTCAGTATCCGTAGGAAAAGAAATCAATTGAGATTCCCTCAGTAGCGGCGAGCGAAAGGGGAACAGCCCATTAAGTCATATCAGTTTTAGTGGAATGCTCTGGGAAGTGCAACCATAGTGGGTGATAGTCCTGTACACGAAAGGGCTGATATGATGATGTCGAGTAGGGCGAGGCACGTGAAACCTTGTCTGAATATAGGGGGACCATCCTCTAAGGCTAAATACTCCTGACTGACCGATAGTGAACCAGTACCGTGAGGGAAAGGCGAAAAGAACCCCTGTGAGGGGAGTGAAATAGATCCTGAAACCGCATGCATACAAGCAGTGGGAGCCACTTTGTGTGGTGACTGCGTACCTTTTGTATAATGGGTCAGCGACTTATATTCAGTAGCGAGGTTAACCGAATAGGGGAGCCGTAGAGAAATCGAGTCTTAATAGGGCGTTTAGTTGCTGGGTATAGACCCGAAACCGGGTGATCTATCCATGAGCAGGTTGAAGGTTGGGTAACACTAACTGGAGGACCGAACCCACTGTCGTTGAAAAGCCAGGGGATGACTTGTGGATAGGGGTGAAAGGCTAATCAAACTCGGTGATAGCTGGTTCTCCCCGAAAGCTATTTAGGTAGCGCCTCGGACGAATACCATTGGGGGTAGAGCACTGTTTCGGCTAGGGGGTCATCCCGACTTACCAAACCGATGCAAACTCCGAATACCAATGAGTACTATCCGGGAGACAGACTGCGGGTGCTAACGTCCGTAGTCAAGAGGAAAACAATCCAGACCGCCAGCTAAGGTCCCTAAATCATAGTTAAGTGGGAAACGATGTGGGAAGGCATAGACAGCTAGGAGGTTGGCTTAGAAGCAGCCACCCTTTAAAGAAAGCGTAATAGCTCACTAGTCGAGTCGGCCTGCGCGGAAGATGTAACGGGGCTAAAACTATGTACCGAAGCTGCGGATTTGCAATTTATTGCAAGTGGTAGGGGAGCGTTCTGTAAGCCGATGAAGGTGTGTTGAGAAGCATGCTGGAGGTATCAGAAGTGCGAATGCTGACGTGAGTAACGACAAAACGGGTGAAAAACCCGTTCGCTGAAAGACCAAGGGTTCCAGTCCAACGTTAATCGGGGCTGGGTGAGTCGACCCCTAAGGCGAGGCCGAGAGGCGTAGTCGATGGGAAATTGGTTAATATTCCAATACTTCAGTGTAATGCGATGAGAGGACGGAGAAGGTTAAGTCAGCCTGGCGTTGGTTGTCCAGGTGGAAGACAGTAGGCATGCATCTTAGGCAAATCCGGGGTGCTCTATGCTGAGAGTTGATAGCAAGCCAGTTTACTGGTGAAGTGGCTGATACCATACTTCCAGGAAAAGTCTCTAAGCTTCAGTTACACTGGAATCGTACCCGAAACCGACACAGGTGGTCAGGTCGAGTAGACCAAAGCGCTTGAGAGAACTCTGCTGAAGGAACTAGGCAAAATGGTACCGTAACTTCGGGAGAAGGTACGCTGCCGGCGGTGATAGGACTTGCTCCTTGAGCTGTTGGCAGCCTCAGAAACCAGGCCGCTGCAACTGTTTATTAAAAACATAGCACTCTGCAAACACGAAAGTGGACGTATAGGGTGTGATGCCTGCCCGGTGCTGGAAGGTTAATTGATGTGGTTAGCGCAAGCGAAGCTATTGATCGAAGCCCCAGTAAACGGCGGCCGTAACTATAACGGTCCTAAGGTAGCGAAATTCCTTGTCGGGTAAGTTCCGACCTGCACGAATGGCATAATGATGGCGGCGCTGTCTCCAGCAGAGGCTCAGTGAAATCGAATTCGCCGTGAAGATGCGGTGTACCCGCGGCTAGACGGAAAGACCCCGTGAACCTTTACTGCAGCTTGACATTGAACTTTGATCTTACTTGTGTAGGATAGGTGGGAGGCTTTGAAGTGGTGACGCTAGTTGCCATGGAGCCGTCCTTGAAATACCACCCTGGTAATATTGAGGTTCTAACTCTGCTCCATAATCTGGAGCGAGGACCATGTCTGGTGGGTAGTTTGACTGGGGCGGTCTCCTCCTAAAGAGTAACGGAGGAGTACGAAGGTGCGCTCAGCGTGGTCGGAAATCACGCGTAGAGTATAAAGGCAAAAGCGCGCTTAACTGCGAGACCCACAAGTCGAGCAGGTACGAAAGTAGGTCTTAGTGATCCGGTGGTTCTGTATGGAAGGGCCATCGCTCAACGGATAAAAGGTACTCTGGGGATAACAGGCTGATACCGCCCAAGAGTTCATATCGACGGCGGTGTTTGGCACCTCGATGTCGGCTCATCTCATCCTGGGGCTGAAGCAGGTCCCAAGGGTATGGCTGTTCGCCATTTAAAGAGGTACGCGAGCTGGGTTTAGAACGTCGTGAGACAGTTCGGTCCCTATCTACCGTGGGCGCTGGAAATTTGAGAGGATCTGCTCCTAGTACGAGAGGACCAGAGTGGACGAACCTCTGGTGTACCGGTTGTGACGCCAGTCGCATCGCCGGGTAGCTATGTTCGGAAGGGATAACCGCTGAAAGCATCTAAGCGGGAAGCCTACCTCAAGATAAGATTTCCCCGAGACTTTATGTCTCCTAAAGAGCCGTTGAAGACTACGACGTTGATAGGTTGGATGTGGAAGTGCAGTGATGCATGAAGCTGACCAATACTAATTGCTCGTGAGGCTTGACTATACAACACCCAAGCAGTTGTATATAAAGCATCAATTGATTTCATATTGATCTAACGATCAGACGAAGCCTTGATTTGGTTAAGCTAATCGAACAAACTACTGCAACTCAGATACATCTGTTAATGAACTCTATTTGAAGAAAGCTAGGCAAACGAAGCGTAAGCAACGTAGATAAGACCATAGCGAGTAAGCATACCAGTTGTGCTGGCGACCATAGCAAGAGTGAACCACCTGATCCCTTCCCGAACTCAGAAGTGAAACCTCTTAGCGCTGATGGTAGTGTGGGGTTACCCATGTGAGAGTAAGTCATCGCCAGCTCATTATTCCAAAAGCCCTCTGCTAGCGCAGGGGGCTTTTTTTATGCGTGGAGTTTAGGAAAATTAATTATTCGATGGTTATTTAAACTGAATCATCACATAAAAGGCGAATTGAGAGGCGTATACTGGGCAGGTTCATGGAGCGGATATGTCCTCAAATTTATCTTCAAGCCATATCGCATATGGTTCATCTGCTTTTAAAGCTATTTTATTCTCCTTATTTCTGGCGGGTTTTGCGATTTTCTCATCGCTGTATTGTGTCCAGCCAATGATGCCGATTCTGGCGGATTATTTTCATATCTCTCCAACACAAAGTAGTTTTCCACTTTCCTTCTCTACCATTGCCTTAGCTATTGGCCTGATTTTTACAGGACTTATTTCAGACCGTTTTGGCCGTAAACCAATTATGGTTTGGTCTTTATTCTCTGTATCAGTCTTATTATTACTCAGTGCTTTATTACCTATCTGGTCTATATTTTTAACAACACGAGTGTTAATAGGTCTCACGGTCAGTGGCGTGGCAGCCGTGGCGATGACTTATATCGGAGAGGAAGTGGCGGAGCAGGATGTGGGCTTTGCCATGGGACTGTATATTTCCGGGACTGCGATTGGTGGTATGAGTGGTCGATTGATTGCTGGGACATTGGTCGATTTTATTTCCTGGCAATCCGCGACTTTGATTATTGGATTGCTGAATCTATGTATCGCGACAACTTTTTATTTTCTATTACCGAAGTCCAGGCATTTTAAAGCTTATCCAATACAATTCAGTCGTTTTATCAGAGCATTTCAGCAGAATCTGAGTGATCCTAAATTAAGAATTCTGTTTTTACAGGGCTTTATCCTGATGGGGGGCTTTGTCTCGGTATTTAACTATCTAAGTTATCGTTTGATTCAAGCACCATTTGAACTGTCTCATGTCTGGATAGGGTTGATTTCGATTACTTATCTGGCCGGAATTTATAGCTCTCCACGAGCCGCAGCTTGGAGCAGGAAGTTTGGACGTTATAAGGTGCTTGCCGTCATGCTTTGTACCATGCTGTTTGGCTTAGCCTTAATGTTGATTAATAACTTGGCTTTGGTCTTTATGGGTTTGCTGATTTTTACCTTTTCCTTTTTTGCGGCTCATTCAACTGCTAGTAGCTGGGTATCTGTGCAATCCTTACAGTATCGTGCGGTAGGTTCGTCCCTTTATTTGTTCTGTTATTACCTGGGTTCAAGTTTACTCGGAAGTTCAAGTGGACTGGTCTGGGAAAATGCCGGATGGTTAGGACTAAGTGTATTTATTGCTATTATTTTAGGATTGGGCTTATGGATGACACAGTATTTAAAACCTGCAACTGATCATTCAAAAATAGAATAAGTATATATTCCTGATAAAGGGCTTAAAGCTAATATTGTATAAATTATAATCAAGCAACCTGAGCTGAATTCATGCTAAAATACTCGGCTTTCATCTTTGATCACTTTTCTGATCTTCCATCTGCCAGCCGAGAATTGCTAGCCATGTCTACTGCTTATACCGCTCAGACTGCGCCTAAAGCGTTGTTTGATTACGACAAATATTGGGCGTCATGTTTTGAACCCGCGCCTTTTTTGCCGATGTCACGCGAGGAAATGGACCAACTCGGTTGGGACAGCTGTGACTTTATTTTTGTCTGCGGTGATGCCTACATTGACCACCCGTCATTTGTGACCGGGATCATTGGACGTGTGCTCGAAGCACAAGGTTTCCGCGTCGGGATTATTGCCCAGCCAGACTGGACCAATGTAGAAGCCTTCCGTGTACTCGGTAAGCCAAATATTGCCTGGGGTGTTTCTGCCGGTAATATGGACTCAATGATCAACCGTTATACGGCGGATCGTAAGATTCGTTCAGATGATGCTTATTCTCCAGATAACCAGCCGAATAAACGTCCAGACCGCGCAGCAACCGTCTATTGCCAACGTTGTCGTGAAGCTTTCCCGGATGTGCCGGTATTACTCGGTGGTATTGAAGGTTCATTACGTCGTATCGCACATTATGACTACTGGTCAGATAAAGTCCGTCGTTCGATCTTAATGGATTCTAAAGCGGACTTGTTGATGTACGGTAATGGCGAACGCTCGATCATTGAGATCATGCACCGTCTGGCTAAAGGTGAAAAGATTCATCAGATTACCGATGTTCGTGGTACTGCATTCATTATTAATAAACATAACCGTGCTGCGAAAGCTCAGTTTGTTGAAATTGCATCCAATGATGTGGATACCATTGGCCGTGTTGATCCGATCATCAACCCGTATGTGATGAGCGAAGATATTGATGGCTGTGAGATTGAAAAAGACAAAGGCAACAGCTTAAGCCAATACCAGAATTTCCAGAAAGAAGTCGTATCGAATCCAATCGTGCGTGAAGGGGATAATCTGGAACCTGATACGCAAATCGTTCAGTTACAGCCTGCATCTAAAGCCATTAAACACAAACTGCCACCACGTGAACTGGCGGTGATTCGTTTACCTTCTTTTGAAGAAGTGGCGAATGATCCTGTGCTGTATGCGCATGCGAACCGTATTCTGCATCTGGAAACCAATCCAGGCAATGCGCGTGCCTTGGTACAAAAACATGGTGAACGTGATGTGTGGATCAATCCACCACCGATTCCATTAACTACCGAAGAAATGGATTATGTGTTCGACCTGCCTTATGCACGTCTGCCGCATCCATCCTATGGTAATGCACGTTTCCCGGCCTTTGACATGATTAAATTCTCGGTGAACATCATGCGTGGCTGTTTTGGTGGCTGTACTTTCTGTTCGATCACCGAGCATGAAGGTCGTATCATTCAGAACCGTTCTGAAGAATCTATCCTGCGTGAAGTGGAAAAGATTCGTGATACGGCTCCGGGCTTTACCGGCATTATCTCGGACTTAGGTGGCCCAACAGCCAATATGTACCGTTTGGCATGTAAAGATCCTGAGATTGAGAAGAACTGTCGTAAACCTTCATGTGTATTCCCGGGCGTATGTCAAAACCTGCATACCGACCATGCACCGTTGACCCAGTTATACCGTAAGGCACGTGCCTTACCGGGCATTAAAAAGATTCTGATTGGATCAGGTCTGCGTTATGACCTTGCTGTATTGAATCCGGAATATGTCAGAGAGCTGGTCACCCATCATGTGGGTGGTTATCTGAAGATTGCGCCAGAGCATACCGAAAAAGGCCCATTATCGAAGATGATGAAACCGGGCATCGGGACATATGATCGCTTCAAGCAGATGTTTGACCGTTTCAGTAAGGAAGCCGGCAAGGAACAGTATCTGATTCCTTATTTCATCGCAGCGCATCCGGGAACTACGGATTACGACATGATGAATCTGGCGATCTGGCTGAAAAAGAACGGTTTTCGTGCCGATCAGGTACAGACTTTCTATCCGTCGCCAATGGCCACTGCAACCACCATGTACTACACCGGTAAAAATCCGCTGGCGAAAGTCGCGCGTTATACTGAAGATGTGGACATCGTGAAAGGTGAGAAACGTCGTCGTCTGCATAAAGCTTTCTTGCGTTACCATGATCCAAACAACTGGCCTTTATTGCGTGAGGCTTTAAAGGAAATGGGGCGTCAGGATCTGATTGGTAACTCGAAGCAGCATCTGATTCCGACCTATCAACCTGCAGGTACAGATGGACAATACCAGTCTGCACGTAAGAAGAATTCGACGGTTGCAGGCGATTCACAGAAACGTACTGCTAACCCAGGTAATCGTAGTCAGGCTCAAAATAACCGTCCGAAAAAAGGCCAGATTCTGACCCAGCATACCGGTCTGCCACCGCGTGAAACGGGTGATGCGAAAAAGCCATTTGGTGGCCCTAAACCGAAAGGAAAATCAAAGCTAAAATCACGTGCTTGATTAAGCTGATAAAAAAGACACTTCGGTGTCTTTTTTTTGTGTTCAGACTTTATTGATGCAGCTTTCGGGTTCTCAATTAAAATGTAAAATATTTTATTTTTAGTCGATTTAAATTTTTGAAAAATGATATAAAAATAACACTTTGTCGGAATTGTCTTACAGTTCAACCGATTTATATTGCGATCTATCAGGAGACTATTTTACAGTCGCGTATAAGGATTTAACCCTAATTTCTATTGAAATAGCAAAAAGCGGTTTTTAAGTAACTGGCAATCAAGTTTTGCTACGAATTGTATTGGTCTCTACACAGAATAGTAGCAGGGCAATTTTAAAAATAGTATGGGTTTATACTGGATAACAATAAAACAAGAATGATTATAAGAATGCAAGGATTGAGTCATGACCACCTATATGATTATAGGGAGTTTCTTGGTGTTCTGTGTCGTGCTCATGGCATGGAAGCAGCTAAGGAATAGCCCAAAACCACAAGACAGCGCATTAAAACAGCGCGCTATTTTTAATCCAAATGAACAACTGACGTTTACACGCCTGAAAGAAGTGTTGCCTGATTATATTGTACTGGCCCATGTTTCTTATGATGCACTACTTACCACTAAATTTGGTCGTACCCGGCACAAGTATCGTGATCTGATTGCAGATTTTGTGATTCTGGATCAGCAATATCAGATTGTTGCTATTGTAGCCGTCGATGATCCGGTAATTTTAAAACGTCCACAGCAGGCGCAATTTCAGGATGCCTTGTTGACTATGGCCGGTTATCGCGTCATTCGCTATGAAGATGTACCGGAATATTATCAGTTACGAGGAGATTTCCTGCGTGAGCAGGAGCATTCCAGTAAGGACCAGAGATTTACCGCTGTGAATGATCTCAAAAAATATCATCTCTATTCAGATCTGGAACGACGTAAAGTCAAAGCATTAAACTGATAGAACCTAAACGAAAAAAGTATGCCAGGTGCATACTTTTTTCTATTTTACATGAGTAGAAATTAGGCCTGAGAAGTCTATTCAGGTTTGACGGCTACGACAGTCAGTTCCACTAACACACGTGGATCATACAGTTTAGCTTCGACACAGGTGCGGGGCAGGGCTTGAATATCCGATACCCAGGCGTCCCAGACTTCATTAAACGCTGCATAATCTTTTTCAATATCTTTGAGATAAATCGTCACCGACATGATCTGGCTTTTATCGGTACCGGCATCCGCCAGGAACTGGTCAATGAGGTCCAGGGTTTGCTGGGTTTGACCTTTGATATCCAGATCCAGGTCTGTGGCCAGTTGGCCGGCAAGATGAACCAGATTGCCGGCAATGGCGATCTCAGAAAAGCGTTGTGAAACATGCAAACGTTGAACAGACATTAGCTTAATCCTTGGTTTTTGGCATCAAGGCTGCGACTAATGCAGTCAGTAGGCAGCCTATCGCAAGATAGATGGCTACATAATGCCATGAACCATCACCCCAAATCACTAAGGAGGCTGCAATCATTGGGGTAAAACCACCACCAATAATACTGGCGACCTGATAACCGACTCCGGCACCGCTATAGCGATATTCTGTACCAAATAGCGAGGTAAAAATCGGTTGATGTACGCTGACCACCATGTCATGTGCAACATTAGCCAGTAGAATGGCGCCAACAATAATCATCCAGGTATTTTGTGCATCCAGTGCCATAAAGAAAGGGAAAGCAGACACTGCACCGATCAGGCCACCCCAGACACACATAGTTTTATGCTGGATTTTATCCGATAGCCAGGCAAAGAAAGGAATACTGAAACAGCTGATCGCACCAACCATCAGGGTGATATTCAGGAAGAACTGTTTGTCCATGCCCAGGTTGTTGGTGGAATAGTTCAGAGCAAAGTTGGTGACCAGATACATGGTCAGCAGTTCGGTCAAACGTAAGGCAATAATATAAAAGAAGGCTTTCGGATGTTTGCTGATTGCCTGCAAGATCGGCAGTTTTTCTGGATGATGATCCGCCTTAATCACTTTCTCTACGAATTCTTGGGATTCATCCTGATCACGGCGAATCCACATCGCAATTCCGATTAGTACGATACTGGCAATAAATGGAATCCGCCAAGCCCATTCAGCAAAAGCCTCTTCACCCAGTGTGGCAATAATAATGGATACTGCACCCGTTGCCAGTACCAGACCTACGCCATAGCCGACCTGAACACCACTGCTATAAAAGGCTTTTTTGCCTTTAGGGGCATTTTCTACTGCCATTAGGGCAGCACCACCCCATTCACCACCGACTGCAAAGCCTTGAATGGCACGCAGGGTCACCAGTAAAACCGGTGCCCACCAGCCAATGGCTTCGAAATTAGGTAAAAAACCAATCCCGACGGTGGAAATCCCCATCAGGACCACAGTCAGAACCAGCATTTTCTTGCGGCCGAGCTTGTCGCCGAAATGACCAAATACCACACCGCCTAGAGGGCGAAAAAGAAAGCCAACACCAAAGGTCGCTAGCGCCGCCAAGGTGCCCATATTGGCGCCAATGCTTGGGAAAAACTGGTCTTTAAAAATTAAGGCTGCAACAATACCGTAAAGGAGAAAATCATACCAATCGACAACAGCACCAACAAAACTGGATAACGCCGCTTTACGCGCGCGTCGTTCTTGAATAACAGAAGAATTTACAGAGGACATGCAGGGAGGGATCCATGAGATACATCAGAGTTGCCCTGTAATATTCGGATTTGATCGTCACGCCAATCACAGGACAGTATGCTGAAAGTAAAGGTGATTTCCAGCATCTCAGCACATACATGGATAATGCATTGCGCAGATAGAGTACTCCAAAAATTCAAAATGTAAAAATAAAGTTGCCGTATTTTTAAACTAACGTCTAATACTTGTACAAAATAGGTCTAAAGTAGGAGTAATTGCGTTTCTGTTTCACGTGCAGCGAGTTGATAAACGCCAAGCCCAATCAGCCGAAATTGCAGTTGAGGAGTAATATGCATTTCTTGAAGCAATAAGTTTAAAGCCTGTTCCAGTTCTTGTGGACTACGCAGCAGCTGGCTGAAGCTTTTACTATGCTGCATGGTCTGAAAATTCTTCATTCTCAGCTTTACAGTAACTCCGCGGGCAGAGAGCTGCTTTTTTTCCAGACTTTGCCAAAGCTGGGCAATTAATGGCTGCCAGTAAGGCTGGCATTGCGGTAAATACAGATCATCATCGAAAGTCGTTTCCTTGGAAATCTGCTGGCGTTCCCGTTCAGCTTCGACTGGCCGATCATCAATGCCTTGAGCATAAAGAAAAAGACGCCGTCCATATTTGCCAAAATGCTGAATCAGGATCGCTTCTTCAATCTGCTGTAAATCTCCCAAGGTTTCCAGATTCAAAATTTTTAGTTTTTCTTGAGTGACTTTGCCTACACCGGGAATTTTTTTTAGTGGAAGATCCTGAATAAAACGCTGCACCTGTGAAGGTTTGATGACACAGATTCCATTCGGCTTATGCCAGTCAGAGGCGATTTTAGCGAGAAATTTATTCGGCGCCACGCCAGCAGAAGCGGTTAGTCCAGTAGTTTGAAAAATATCTTCACGAATGTGCATTGCCACTTCAGTGGCACTCGGAATCTGCTGCAAATTTTCGGTGACATCCAGATAAGCTTCATCCAGAGACAACGGTTCGATCACCTTGGTATAAGTTTGAAATATCTGATGAATCTGACCAGAGACCTGACGGTATTTGGCAAAATCCGGTTCAATCACAATGACCTGAGGGCAGAGCTTACGTGCTTGAGTCATCGGCATGGCAGAACGCAGTCCGAACTCACGGGCCGGATAGGAGGCAGCCGCCACTACTGCCCGGGGATGATGTGAGGCAATCACCACAGGCAAAGCTTTCAGCTCCGGACGTTCACGCAGCTCGACCGAGGCGTAGAAAGCATCCATATCGATATGAATAATTTTGCGCATATCCAGTATCTTAAGTGGCTTTAGCTGGATTGGGAAGAGACCGGATTGATAAGTAAACAGGCTAAAGCATTATTCAATATGAAGCATATCCTGCCTAAATAATTCAATATCCATTTCATGGTTGAATCAGGGAGAAATTGGATTTATTTCTTGGCCGGAGGCTGGGACTGATCTGGGGTGGGAATACTGTTCTGCTGTAAAAATTTGATCCAGTCCTGCTCCGAGCCATAAAACACATTCAGATCCACAGTACGGGCAATGCCGGGAATTTCACCCTGACTGCTATGCTGCCAGAAAGTCCATTTAGGCTGACCTTTTAAATCTGGCAAACCTTGGTATTCACGTACCCAGAGCGGTACGTCAGCAAACTCTCCCGCCAGCACAATGTTATAAAAAGATTTGGACACATAGAAGATCGGCTGCTTGCCATAATGGTGTTTTAAGGCATCATGCATGATCCGGATTTCCTTGAGCAGCTGCTCTTTGGAGTAGTGATTGATACATTTGCTGTCATATTCCAGATCCATGACAGGAGGCAGGGCATCCGTTTTACGCGGAACCGATTCTATAAAATTCTGAGCCTGAATGCTGCCATCACGGCAAAGCCGGTAAAAATGATAAGCACCGACCAGAAAGCCCTGTTCGCGGGCCTGCAGCCAATATTCCTGAAACTTGGTATCTTTAAAATCACCGCCTTCTGTGGATTTTAAATAGACAAATTTATATTTCTGTTTTGGGATTTTCTTCCAGTCTATTTCTTTCTGATGATGGGAAATATCAAAACCATGAATCGGATAATCTGCTGCATGCGCTGATGGCTGCTTGAAAACCAGCAGATAAAGCACAGTCGTCACCACAAGTGTAATCAGCAGCCCGACTGCAATCACTGAGCATTTTTTCCAGTTGCTAGAGGTGGGAGCTGCTTTCATTGTGAATGGTGGCCTAATCTAGAGATATTCATATCGAGTTTACATTCTGCCTTAGACTGGCGTATTTTTGGGAATATGCCAGAAAATATAGGCAGCAATAATATTAATACAGCCCAGACAGAGCAGCGAAACATGGAAGGCATTGTCCAGCTGTTCAGGGCCGAAGTAGGCACTAAACATATTCACCAGCGTACCCGCCAGTGCCACCCCGATACTCATCGACAGCATCATGATCATCGACAGGAAACTGTTGCCACTGCTGGCATCCTGCTGGCTTAAATCTTTTAAAGTCAGCGTATTCATTGAGACAAATTGCAGGGAATTCAGAATCCCGAACACAAAGAAATGAATGGCTCTTAGCCAGATTGGGGTTTCCGCCGTAGTTAAGGCAAAACTGGCGATACATAAACCGACCAGCAAGGTATTGATCAATAAGACTCTACGATAACCAAAACGCTGAATGATTTTGCGGATAATCGGTTTAGATGCTAAAGAACCGAGTACCGTTGGAATCATCAGTAAACCGGTAATAAAAGGTTCAAAACCAAAAGCGACCTGCAACATTAAAGGCAATAAAAACGGAATCGAGTTGCCGCCGAGCCGGGCAAAGAAATTACCCAGAATGCCAATCGAATAAATCTTATTTTTAAATAATTTACTACGAAATAGCGCATTTAAATGAGTATGCGAATGATAGGCATAGATGAGCGAGGCAATCAGACCACTTCCGACCAGACTTAAGCTCCACCAGAGGGGATATTGTGGATTGGCAAAGTTTTCAATCCCCAGACACAGGCCGATCATTGCGATGACCAGCAGAATAAAACCACCAAAATCAAAACGCTGTACCGTTGGTTCAGTGATATTCGGCATAGCTTTAAAGGTAATTAGGGCACCCAGCAGACCAATCGGCAGATTGATCAGAAAAATCCAGTGCCAGGATAGATACTCGACCATCCAGCCACCTAAGGTCGGGCCGATCAGAGGGCCCATCAGTCCTGCCAGACTCATCAGGCTCATGGCGGACAGAAACTGGGTACGAGGAATGATTTTCAGCATGGCCAGTCGTCCGACTGGAAGCAGCAAAGCACCGCCAATGCCCTGAAATACCCGATAAACCAGCAGTTCATTCAGATTCTCAGACCAGGCACAGCCCAGTGAGGCCAGAGCAAAAATAATGATCGCTGCAAAATAGATATTCCGAACCCCAAAGCGATCAGCCAGCCAGCCACTCAAGGGAATACAGGCCGCAACTGAAAGTACATAGGCCACCACCACACTATGCATCCGTAGTGGATCTTCCTGCAGGTTACTGGCGATCGCAGGCAGGGCCGTATTGATAATCGTGGTATCCAGGCCCTGCATGAAAAAGCCAATCGACACCAGCAAGACCAGCAGTCTGAATTCAGGTTGTAGGGATTGATGCGTAGGAGTGACATTCATGGATTTAAAAAATCATCTATTTTGAATAGTTTAAAGAAATCTATGCAGCAGTGTGACTGAAATAAAAACGATTGTGAATAGGAGTCGTGTAGACAAAATGCTAATGAATTCACAGCCTGATTTCAGTTATTGAAGAGAAAGGGTAAAAGATATATTTCTATACTGCGAACATCTCAAACTTATACGGATTTATAAATACGTCATTTTTGGAACACTTCAAGCTTCTTTTTAAGGAGTAGGCTACAAAAAAATATGACGGAAATGTCATGAAAATGAAATAAAACCGTCATAATCTGGGGCAAACTTCCAGAACTGCTGTACTGGGAACTGTCTAGTAAAAGGTTTTGTACTTATGACCATCGAGATTTTGATGGTAGTTGGCTTCTGTCTGGCCGCCTATTCCATCGTGGGGAATGATGTTCCGCAAACATTAGGAACATTTATTTCATCGAACTCACATCGCCCATGGTGGGTACTCTGGATTTACATCAGTACTATTCTGGTTGTGGTGTTAATTTATGGCTGGTTTGCTTCTGGAGTAGGGGATGCCTCTTATGGACGTTTGGAAACCATTCCTTTTCCTGAGGATGGGGTCACCTGGCTATATGTAGTACCGCCTCTTTTACTGATCATTTTGACCAAATATGGTATTCCGGTGAGTACTACTTTCTTGGTGCTCACGATCTTCTCCCCGAGCAGTCTGGGTTCCATGCTGACCAAGTCGATGATGGGTTATGCCGTCGCGTTCTTTGTGGCGATTGTTATCTATCGTCTGGTCATGAAAAAACTCGCGGTCTATTTCAGTGAAACCCGTGATCAGCAACATTCTCCGATGTGGATGGCTTTACAATGGCTATCTACGGCATTTCTGTGGAGCCAGTGGCTAATCCAGGATCTGGCCAATATCTTTGTTTATGTGCCGCGTCAGGTGCCGTTTGAGTTCCTAATCTTTGCCATTTCTGTCTTTGTGATACTGCTAGGCATGATTCTTTACCAGCGTGGTGGAGCTATCCAGAATATTGTCGATACCAAGACTGGGGTCACCGATGTCCGTTCTGCTACAATTATCGACTTTATCTATGCGCTGATTCTGCTGGTGTTTAAAGAGTGGAGTAACATCCCGATGAGTACCACTTGGGTATTCTTGGGGTTACTGGCCGGTCGTGAATTTGCCATTTCGATGCTGGTGACTGAAGTCAACAAGCACCGTACTTCACGTAATGTCAGTAAAGATGCCATGAAACTGATGTTTGGTCTGGCGATTAGTGTATTTCTGGCGACGACTTTGCCATGGTTCTATCACACGATTTCCGGTTAATGTCTTTGCATGTATAAATGAAAAAAGCGAGCATCAAGCTCGCTTTTTTATGGCTTTAAATATTTGCTATTCAAAGCAGATGAAAAAATTTAAACCACAAAACGTTGTGGGGCATCCAGATTCAGCAAGGTGGTATAAATCTGATCTGCATGTTCACAGACAATCAATTTAGCCCGATGTTGGGGCGGCAAGAAGCCTTCCTGCACCGCAAGATCAAGCTGGGCAATCAGGGGATTATAAAAGCCATTGACGTTATACAGCATCATCGGTTTTTGATGCTGGTTCAGCTGACCCCAGGTCGCAATTTCCAGAATTTCTTCAAATGTTCCCAATCCACCCGGCAAGGCGACAAAGGCACAGGCTCGATCTGCCATCATGGCTTTACGTTGATGCATGCTGGTGACGATATGCAGTTCAGTCAGTTGAGGATGAGCAATCTCATAATCCAGCATAAATTCCGGAATCACACCCACCGCTTCACCACCATGCTGAATCATGGTGTCTGCCACCTGGCCCATCAGACCAATACTGGCGCCGCCATAAACCAGACCAAAACCATGTTCGGCCAGACCTTGAGAAAGTTGAATCGCTTTTTCCAGATAAATCGGTTTGTTGCCGGCACGAGAGCCACAGTATAAAGCCACTAGCGGGCGTGTTGTTTTTGGGGAGTTATCATTAAAATAATCGGTCATTTCCATTACACTTTGCATTTATTTTTTTCACCTTATCATTTTTTTATCTACTTACTATAACTTAGTTAACAAATATGACAATTCCATGAGCTGACCTCATTTTAGGACAAAATCTTTCATTCAAATTCATCCATAATCCCGGATGAAAACAGGTGAATTTCATGGTGTTCTTGATATACTGAAAGTCTGTCTTACTACAATAGAACTCACATGGGTAGTCGAAGTTGGCGCTTTAATTTAATAAAACGTCACATTATCAAGTCTTTAATTCAAGTCGGGTATCAACCTGTATCTCATCATGCAAATACTTGCCTTTCTCCTCAATTAGAGGAGCAGATGCGATGATTTTTGAATGGATGTCAGATCCCTCTGCCTGGATTGGCTTACTCACACTGATTGTTCTTGAAATTGTACTCGGGATCGATAACTTGGTCTTTATTGCAATTCTGGCGGAAAAACTTCCACCCGAACAGCGTAATGCGGCGCGTATCACCGGTCTGGGCTTGGCGCTGTTAATGCGACTGGTGTTGCTGGCATCGATTGCCTGGGTCGTAACGCTTACCGAACCGCTATTCCATATCTTTGAGCATCCATTTTCAGGACGCGACCTGATCTTATTATTCGGTGGTGTATTCCTGCTGTTTAAAGGCACTATGGAGTTGCATGAGCGTCTGGAAGCCAAACCTGTGACCAAGGAAGAAAATCCGGTTCAGGCGGTGTTCTGGATGGTGATTGTTCAGATCGTGGTACTGGACGCCGTGTTCTCGCTCGACAGCGTGATTACTGCGGTTGGTATGGTCAAAGATCTGTCTGTGATGATGATTGCCGTGATTATTGCGGTCGGTATCATGTTGTGGGCCTCTAAAGCCCTTATGGATTTCGTCAACAAGCACCCGACAGTAGTGATTCTCTGTCTGGGCTTCCTGATGATGATTGGTTTCTCGCTGGTGGTTGAAGGCTTCGGTTTCCATATTCCAAAAGGCTATCTGTATGCCGCGATTGGTTTCTCGGTAATTGTCGAGTTCATTAACCAGACCATGAAACGTAATCAGGAAAAAATGGTGACCACTACTGATATGCGTTACCGTACTGCGTCTGCTGTAATGCGTATGCTGGGCGGTAAACCGGCTCAGGACAATGATTCTTCTGAGCCGGAAGATGTGCTGGCGACCCGTGCCTTTGCTGATGAAGTCTTTGATGATGACGAAAGTGGGGTCTACCATAGTGTCATGGTTCAAGGTGTACTTGGCCTGTCAGAACGTCCGGTGAAATCGGTGATGACACCACGTCCTGAACTGGAATGGATTGATCTGGAAAATGATCATGCTAGCATCAAAGAGCAGTTATTGCATATGAGCCATTCACGCCTGATTGTGGCGCGTGGTGAGCTGGACAATATTGCCGGTGTGGTATTGACCCATAAAGTCCTGAATGAATACATCGAAACAGGTATTTTGGACTTCGAAAAACATCTGCGTGAACCAGTGATTGTGCATGAAAATGCTCAGGTCTTGATGGTCATGGATCAGTTGCGTCAGGCACCGCTACAAATGGCTTTAGTATTGAACGAATATGGTTCGATCGAAGGCGTGGCAACACCGATTGATGTACTGGAAGCGATTGCCGGTGAATTCCCGGATGAAGACCAGCTAGAAGCAGCGGTAGAGAGCCTGGAAGATGGCAGCCTGATTCTGGATGGTTCAACTGATATTCGCCATGTGTCACTGCTTCTGGATCGTGATCTGGTCAATGAAACTGAAGAATATTCAACTTTGTCGGGTTATATCCTGTTCCATCTGGGACGCTTGCCGGAAAATGGCGAAAAGCTCGAAGCAGATGATTATATCTTTGAGGTGGTCACTATGGACGGCCACAAGATTGATAAGGTACATATAATCGCGCCTGCGAACCGGAAAGACTAGTTCAACGCCCGAAGAGGTCAGCTAAAAGTTTGCTAAAATAGCCCGCATTGTCGGGCTATTTTTTATGGAATTGAAATGTCAGAAGCATGTCCATGTGGACAAGGTGAATATGCAAGCTGTTGCCAGCCACTGCATCAGGGGCAGCAATTGGCTCAAAGCGCCGAGCAATTAATGCGCTCGCGGTATAGTGCCTTTGCCAAGCATGAAATTGATTATATCCAGCAGACTACCGCCCTTGGACAACAGCAGGCTTTGGACATGCCAGCCATTGCTGAATGGAGTAGAACCAATCAATGGCTGAAGCTGGAAATTGTGCAGGCCAATGAAAAACTGGACAAGACCCATGCGCTGGTCGAGTTCAAAGCACATTATCACGATGGCAAGCAGGCCCAGATTCATCATGAAATTTCACATTTTGTGAAGTTCGAGAATCGCTGGTATTTTCTGGATCCAACGACAGATCAACAGCTTACAATGAAACAGCCGTGCATCTGTGGCTCCGGGAAAAAATTTAAGCAATGTTGTGCGCATTTTTTATAATTTTCACATAGATTTAGCTTAGAATAGCCGCCATCTCAAAGCCTCAGGTGGAAGCAGGGCGATGTTACTGACCGTCATCTATATTATTGCAATTACCGCTGAAGCCATGACCGGAGCCTTGTCTGCCGGTCGGCGTAGTATGGACTGGTTCGGGGTTACGATTATTGCCTGTGTCACGGCGCTCGGTGGTGGTTCGGTACGTGATGTACTGCTTGGCCATTATCCCTTGACCTGGGTTAAACACCCGGAATATCTGGTATTGACCTGTTGTGCCGCCTTTGTCACCATCCTGATTGCCAAATGGATGCGCCATTTACGCAATATCTTCCTGGTACTGGATGCCTTGGGCCTCATCGGCTTTACTATCATTGGCTGTCAGATTGCACTTGAGATGGGACATGGCTTTGTGGTCAGCGCGGTCGCCGGTGTCCTAACTGGAGTATCGGGCGGTATTTTACGTGACATTTTATGTAATGATGTGCCTTTAGTCTTCCGCCGTGAACTGTATGCCAGTATTTCCTTTGTTGCAGTCATCTTCTATTGGCTCTGCAGCAATTTCGGTCTGTCACTCGAACTGACCATTATTTCTACCTTAATTTTTGGCTTTAGTTTGCGTTTGATTGCGATCTATTTCGGTCTGGAAATGCCGAAGTTTATCTATAAGGATGATGACGAACAGTCCGCTTCATCCAAAGACGAATCTTGATATGAATTATGGTAACTGCGGGAGGGAAAACTTCCCGCAGGCGTACGTATTCGTAGTATAAAAAAATAAAAAATCAAACCTCCTGTTGGGACAGCAGCATCTCCCGTTTCACCTGATCAGAGATTTTTGTTATGGATTTAGTTTCTCGGATACAGCGCTTGCCGATCGGCAAGTTCCACTACACTCTTTTATGGGTGATTGGTCTTGGCTGGATGTTTGATGCCATGGATACGGGATTGATTTCCTTTATTCTGGCGAAAATGGCTGAAGACTGGCAGATGAGCGCTGACCAGAAAAGCTGGGTGGTTTCGATCGGTTTTATCGGTATGGCGATTGGGGCAATTTTCTCAGGTGGACTGGCAGATCGCTGGGGACGTAAAACTGTATTTGCCAGTACGCTGGTGATTTATAGTCTGGCGACTGCTGCCTGTGCCTTTGCGCCGAATCTGACCTGGTTACTGGTATTCCGTTTTATTGTCGGTCTGGGATTAGGGGGGCAGTTGCCGGTTGCGGTGACACTGGTCAGTGAATATATCCCGGCAAGGGTACGTGGCCGTTTCATTGTGCTGCTGGAAAGTTTCTGGGGCTTGGGCTGGTTGGTGGCTGCACTGGTGTCACGTTTTGTGATTCCTGATTTTGGCTGGCAAGCTGCATTCATGATTGGCGGGATACCGGCACTGTATGCCATCGTAATCTGGAAACTGGTGCCTGAGTCGGTGCCATATCTGATCAATCATGGCCGGGTAGATGAAGCGCAGGCTCTGGTTAAAAAGATTGAGCGCAAATGCGGCGTCGAAGTCATGGAAATCTTTGAAGTTAAACCCGTGGCTGCCAAGCAGAATATCTCGTTTACCCAGCTCTGGAGTGGTATTTTTGCCCGCCGTACCTTGATGCTGTGGCTGATCTGGTTTGGGATCGTTTTCTCCTACTATGGCATTTTTACCTGGTTACCCAGCCTTCTGGTCAAGGAAGGCTATACCATCGTGCAGTCTTTTGAATATGTTCTGGTTATGATTCTGGCGCAATTGCCAGGTTATATTGCGGCAGCATGGCTAGTTGAAAAACTCGGTCGTAAGGCAACTTTAGCTGGCTTTATTGGCATGTGTGCCATCTCTGCTTATTTCTTTGGCCAGTCCGGCAGTGTCACCGAGATCGTAATCTGGGGTTGTCTGATGTCCTTCTTTAATCTGGGGGCATGGGGTGTTCTTTATACCTATACACCAGAACAGTATCCAACCAATATCCGTGCTTTTGGTTCAGGCTGGGCCGGTGCAATTGGCCGTATTGGCGGGATTGCTGCACCTTTTGCCGTAACCCATTTGATGGGGATGCCAAACGGTTTCAGTTATGTCTTTACCATGTTTACTGCGGTGCTGATTGCAGTGGCTGTGGTCATTTTAGTCCTAGGTGAAGAGACCAAGGGCAAGACACTAGAATCTATGGGTTTATAAGGTTGGTGATTTTTTAGTTGCTCAGCTGCTATAAAGTGGATATTTTTAGCCCATAAGACACGATTTGTCGCGCTGTGTAGTTTACTGCCCTTGTGCAGCACACAGCCGCGACTTAGCATAAGAAACATTGATACAAAAACGAATTTTAGGATTATAGGTTGTTATGACAAGCCTTGCGCATCATGCGACAGAAAACCGTTCCGTAGCCGAATTTACCGAACAAGCTTATTTAAATTATGCCATGTACGTGATTATGGATCGTGCATTGCCACATATTAGTGACGGTTTGAAACCGGTACAGCGCCGTATTGTCTATGCCATGAGTGAACTGGGTCTGAAATGGACCAGCAAACCGAAAAAATCGGCACGTACTGTCGGGGATGTACTGGGTAAATACCATCCACATGGTGACTCGGCCTGTTACGAAGCTATGGTCCTGATGGCGCAGCCATTCAGTTATCGCTATCCATTTATTGAGGGACAGGGCAACTGGGGTTCACCGGATGATCCTAAATCTTTCGCGGCGATGCGTTATACCGAAGCCAAGCTGTCGCAATATAGTGAACTGCTTTTATCCGAGCTAGGACAGGGTACCTGTGACTGGCAGGATAACTTTGATGGTTCGATGAAAGAACCGATCAACTTGCCGGCACGTGTTCCTAACATTCTACTAAATGGTACCACCGGGATTGCTGTGGGGATGGCGACTGATATTCCGCCTCACAACTTGCGCGAAGTGGTGAAAGGTACTATCGCTCTGATCCGTAATCCGAACCTGACCGATGCTAAAATGGCAGAATACATTCCGGGACCGGATTTACCGACCAAAGCGGAAATCATTACGCCACCCTCCGAACTGCTTAAAATTCAGACGACAGGTCGTGGTAGTTACCGCATGCGTGCGGTATACGCCATTGATAAAAATGAAATTGTGATTACCGAATTGCCATATCAGGTATCCGGTTCAAAAATTATCAGCCAGATTGCGGATCAAATGCAGGCGAAAAAACTGCCGTTGGTCACTGATGTTCGTGATGAATCTGACCATGAAAATCCAACACGTTTAGTGGTGGTACTGCGTTCGAACCGTATTGATGCAGAAGCGGTCATGAGCCATCTGTTTGCGACTACAGATCTTGAGTCTAGCTATCGTGTCAATATGAACATGATTGGCGCGGATGGCCGTCCACAGGTGAAATCGATTCGTCGTATTCTGCTGGAATGGATCGAGATCCGTAAAACCACCGTCACTCGCCGTCTGCAATACCATCTGAACAAGATCGAAAAACGCCTGCATATTCTTGGCGGTTTGATCATTGCTTACTTAAATATTGATGAAGTCATTCAGATTATTCGTGAGGAAGATCAACCTAAACCAGTGTTGATGGAACGTTTTGGCATCGATGAGATTCAGGCCGAAGCCATTCTGGAACTTAAACTGCGTCATCTGGCCAAGCTCGAAGAAATGGAACTGCGCCGCGAACAGGAAGAGCTGGAAGCCAAAGCTGCCGTGATTCGTGAACAGCTGGCCAATCCTGAGTCTTTAAAAACCTTAATCATCAATGAACTAAAAGAAGATGCCAAGAAATTTGGGGATGATCGCCGTTCTCCAATCGTACAACGCGCCGAAGCCGCTGCAATTGATGAAACTGAAATGATGCCAGCAGATCCCGTTACGGTGGTATTGTCTGAAGCAGGCTGGATTCGCTGTGCCAAAGGGCATGAAGTGGATGCTGAAAATCTGAATTTCCGTGCGGGCGATCAGTATCTCAGTCATGCTCAAGGTAAATCTAATCAACGCGTCTATGTATTAGATGATAGTGGCCGTAGCTATGGCTTACCAATCAATGGCCTGCCATCGGCACGAGGACTTGGTGAACCATTGAGTTCAAAACTGTCTCCGGCAAGTGGAGTCGGTTTCAAGCAGGTATTGGTCGCTGAAGATGATGCGGAAATCCTGGCAGTCAGCAGCAAAGGTTATGGATTTAAAACCCAGGCCAAGCAGCTAGATACCAATGCCAAAGCTGGTAAGGCTTTCCTGAATTTATCTGAAGGTGCACAAGTCATGAACCTGCAGCCGCTGGAAGATGCAACTCATGTTGCACTACTCAGTTCAGCTGGCCGTCTGCTGATTGTTGATCTGTCGGAATTACCTGTACTCAATAAAGGTAAAGGTAATAAATTGATACAACTTGAAGATAAAGATCAAATTTTATCCATGACAATATTGAAACTTGATGAAATAATTCAAGTGCTTGCAGGACAGCAACAATTAAAACTTAAAGGGGATGACCTGCAAAAATATATTGGGAAACGAGGCTCTAAAGGAACCCTGTTACCACGTGGATATCAAAAAGCAAATAAACTGTTGATTCAAAGATAATACTAGCATCCATGAATCGAAATACGTTATATATGAGTAACGATTCGACAAATGGATGCAATGTTGCACATATACAAGTCTAAAAAATGACGTGCAGCATTGAAAAAAACAGTTGAACTACTAAGGATTATGATTGGAGAGATTGGCATTATGGAAAAGATTTGGTTCGCTGAATACCAAAAAACAGGGATTCCAGAAACTGTAGAATTACCAGCAGAAAATACATCTCTGGTTGATATTTTTGAACGCAATTTCCAAAAATTTGGCTCACGTGATGCCTTTATCTTTATGGATAAGACTTTAACGTTCAATGAGTTGGAAGAAGCTAGTCGTAAATTCGCAGCATATTTACAAAGTTTGGGTCTGGCAAAAGGCACACGTGTTGCCGTAATGATGCCAAACGTTCTTCAGTATCCGGTCGTAGCATTGGGGGTGTTCCGCGCTGGTTTAGTACTGGTAAATGTAAATCCACTGTATACATCACGTGAGCTTGAGCATCAGTTAAAAGATTCTGGCGCTGAAGTTCTGGTCATTATTGAGAACTTTGCCAGCGTTTATCAGTCAATTATTGGCAAAACGCCTGTGAAACACGTGGTTGTTGCTTCTGTGGGTGACATGCTGGGTGCTTTAAAAGGTACTTTGGTGAACTTTGTATTGCGTTCAGTACGTAAGCAGATTCCGGCATGGGATATTCCAGGTCACATCAAGTTCAATGCTGCACTGAACAAAGTAAATCCAAGCAACTATAAACGCCCTGAATTAACTTTAAGTGATACTGCTGTACTTCAGTACACAGGTGGTACTACTGGTGTTTCTAAAGGTGCTGAACTGACCCATCGTAACCTGGTTGCTAACCTGTTGCAGTGTGATGGTATCTTCCAGAGCAAATTCGGTGCACAAGATGGCCAGCCAGATGACCGTATTTTCTGTGCTTTACCGCTTTATCACATCTTTGCTTTCATGGTCTGTGCACTTTACGGCATGTATAAAGGTCAGGCCAACGTTCTGATTCCTAACCCGCGTGACCTGCCTGCGGTGATGAAAGAGTTACGTAAATACCAGCCAACATTCTTCCCTGCTGTAAACACGCTGTTTAATGCGCTTGTAAACAATGAAGAATTCAAGCAACTGGATCATAGCCGTTTAAAAATGGCGATGGGCGGTGGTATGGCGGTTCTGCCTTCTACTGCAGAAGCTTGGAAGAAAATTACCGGCACTAACATCATTGAAGGTTATGGCCTGTCTGAAACTTCTCCAGTGGCAACTGCAAACCCACCAGCATCTGAAGAATTCAGCGGTACGATTGGTATTCCGTTGCCTTCAACTGAAGTTGCTATTCTGGATGATGACGGTAATGAAGTTGCACTCGGTGAACAGGGTGAAATCTCAATCCGTGGTCCTCAGGTGATGAAAGGCTATTGGAACCGTCCGGATGAAACCGATAAAGTGATGGTGAATGGCTTCTTCCGTACTGGTGATATCGGTGTAATGGATTCACGTGGTTATATCAAAATCGTTGACCGTAAGAAAGACATGATTCTGGTCTCTGGCTTCAACGTTTATCCTTCTGAAATTGAAGAAGTCGTTGCAAAACATCCGAAAGTACTGGAAGTGGCTGCAATTGGTGTACCAGATGAAAAATCAGGTGAAGTGCCAAAACTGTTCGTTGTGAAGAAAGATCCTTCATTGACGACTGAAGAAGTTCTGGCATTTGCGAAAGAAAACCTGACCGGTTATAAACGCCCACGTTATGTTGAATTTATGGATGAATTACCGAAATCTAACGTAGGTAAAATCCTGCGTAAAGACCTACGTAAGACTGCATAAATCCTGCAATAAAAAAGCGCCTGAGGGCGCTTTTTTTTAATTCTATTTTTTCATTAGCCAGCGGTCAAAGTAAGGACGTCCTACCCCGATCACACCCAAGAAAATAAACATGGTGCCAAACTGGCGGTTAAATCCTCTCAAATTAAAACTGCCATAACTGAGAATATTATCTATCAGGCAATAAATGATGATCGCGACTACCCAGTGCCAGATCGGCATACGCTTGATGCCTACCGCATAGAAGGCAATCCATAAGATGGCAAAAGTGAATAAGGGAGACCAGATATTCATATTGGCACAAATGACTGCCATCAGAAATGCAACAATCGGCAATACGATTTTTAATACGCGATCCACCTGACGTTGATGCTGGCGCTGTTTCTCGAGGACATCGAACATTTCATTTTGATCAGGGCTGACCATAGTGAATCCTTAATCATTTATAAAAACACTCTATTTAACAAAATTTATTCACGAAACGCCATGCTATGATAGACATAAAAATTCTCAAGAGAAAAATCAGATGCATAGCATTAGTGGGGTTATCTATCTCATTTTGGCAGCTTGTCTTTTACCTTATGTTTTTACCTTGATTGCTAAAAAATCGGCAGGGTTTCGTGCAAAAGACAATCAGAATCCGCGGGCATTTTTAGAACAGTCTACAGGCCTGGCCAGTCGTGCCAATGCCGCTCAGCAGAATAGCTTTGAAAGCTTACCACTCTTTATTGCCTCGATTCTGATGGCAGAATATATGGTCGTTTCACAAAGTCTGGTCATGACCTTTGGGATTGCCTATTTGGTTTTTCGGGTCATCTATGGGATCTGTTATCTGGCGAACTGGTCGACCTTACGTTCAATTGTCTGGCTGTTATCCTTATTGTGTCCAATAACCTTGCTGCTGTTAATTATCAAAATCTCTTAAGCCAAAAATAAAGCAGGTCGAGATATTTACAGTTCGATATTTTAAAATCAAAAAAAATCTGTAAAAACCGTTATAATTATCGCGGTTTTTAAAAGATATAACTTGTTAAAGAGTGATGCTATGAGCTACAGCAATATCCCAGCGGGTAAAGATGCGCCAAACGACATCTATGTCATTATCGAAATTCCTGCAAATGCAGCACCAATCAAATATGAAATCGATAAAGATTCTGATGCATTATTTGTAGACCGTTTCATGGGTACAGCAATGTTCTACCCAGCAAACTATGGTTATGTACCAAATACACTTTCTCTAGATGGCGACCCTCTAGACGTATTGGTGGTAACTCCACATCCAGTAGAGCCAGGTTCTGTAATTCGTTGCCGTCCTGTCGGTAAACTGAACATGGAAGATGACGGTGGTGTTGATGCGAAACTGGTTGCAGTTCCACACGACAAACTGACTCCGATCTACAAAGATGTTCAAGAATATACTGATCTTCCTCCATTACTGATCAGCCAAATCGAACACTTCTTCCAGCACTACAAAGACTTGGAACCAGGTAAATGGGTTAAGTTAAGTGGTTGGGAAGGTGCTGATGTTGCGAAACAAGAAGTACTCAGCTCAATTGCAGCTTATGCAGAAGCAAATAAATAATTCATTTGCTTTTCAGTTTAAGTCTTTAACTTTTTAAAGCTTAAACAAAAAAAACCTGCACAATGTGCAGGTTTTTTTATTATGGCTTGAAATTCGGGTGAATTAGAATAATTTCACAGGAATATCTAACCAGATACGCCATTCGTTGGTGTCAGGCATATAGTAGTCATTTGCATAAGCAGCATCATTACGATAGTGAGAATAACGTAGACGCAAACTAGTATCCTTAGCAAAACCAGATTGAACGGTATATTTTACCTGATTGAAAAACTCTTGTTCTTTCGCGTTATTATCAGTCTCTGTGTCGATATCCCAGCCATATACAAAAGCTGAAGTCCAGTTCAGTCCAGGAATACCATATTTAGAAAAATCTAAATTGTATTGAAGTTGGGCTGATTTTTCGTCACGACCGTTAAAGTCTGAAAGATATGAGTTTGGCAAGTAGACACTTTGCACACCATCAGCATTTTCACCATATGCATAACCAGTGTTTCCAGTACTTTGTTGATAAGCCAACATAACACTATGAGCACCTTTATTATAAGTACTAGAAAGTGCCCAAATATTATTGCTACGATCAGATGAGTCTGATCCTAAGCGAGAAGATGATGCTGAAGCATCTTTATCCCACTCGGTATGATAACCACTGAGATCATGGGTTAAAGTACTATCATTCGCTAAAGCGTAGCTATAGTTTGCATTAATATAATGACGATCAAGTTTGTCCTTAACATCTACACCATAATATGAAGCATTTACGGCATCATTAAATTTATATTTTGCACCCCATACTACGGCACGATCCAGCTCAGCACCATCAGAGTTAATTTGGTTAGAAAGCTGATTTTCTGTGAATTTACCAGCAACTAAGTTTAAATTTTCAATTTCGTTACTTTGTACCAATAGACCAGTAAAGTATTCAGGCACTAGACGTGCAGTATTACTTGCAAGTACAGGAAGATCTAAAACTTGAGTACCATAAGTCGCTGTCGTATTTGACACACGAGCTTTCACATAAGCACCACCACGTGCCCAATGATCATAGGCGTCTTTAGTTCCATCAGCATTATTTTGAGGGTGGGTAGGAATCATACTGTTGCCTGTGTGACCATTTTCACCCAGTTTGATTGATGCATCCCCAATAATACCAGCACCAAAACCAACTGTACCCTTTGTGAAACCCGAATCTAATTTGACGATTGCTGTTTGAGCGAAAGAACTCGTATCACTATTTGGTGGAGTGCCTTTATAGTCACGAGATAAATAACCAGTACGGAAAAGTACAGATCCTTCTGCGTCTTCTACAAAACCTTTAGACTCACTTTGCTCGCTA
Organism: Acinetobacter sp. CAU_H_56; assembly: GCF_058599425.1. Lineage (NCBI taxonomy): Bacteria > Pseudomonadati > Pseudomonadota > Gammaproteobacteria > Moraxellales > Moraxellaceae > Acinetobacter > Acinetobacter sp. CAU_H_56. Next base: position 224,119 of record NZ_CM178654.1, read on the forward strand.
GCAAAAGCGGTTGAGATCAATGCAGCCTGAATCAAAACTGCCAATGTTAATTTTTTTGTGTTTTGCATTGGGAGAGAGCCTTATACAAATTGATGGAAATTTTTAGGAATTGTATAAGATTCGCTGAATAAATGTCATTTTTATTTACGATATTCCACTAAAGTCGAGGGATTTTTTTTAATCTAAAGTAAATAATAGTAAGATATCTAACAGTATAAATCCTGACCATATAGTAAAAAAACAAATAAAAACAAAGATGTTTTTTAAATATAAATTCTCTGAAGGATTTGACTCATGAGTGCATCAATAATATTTAAAATTAAAATTCTTAGAATGAAAAAGTTAAGTGTTCAAAATCTTCATTTTCTGTATCAGACTCTTCATTAATAATTTCTTAAAAGTAGAAATTTGTTATAAATTATTGAATTTTAATATATAAATACTTAATTTAAATATTTATAAATCCAAAAATGCGCAGAGATTGCCGAATAATAAAAAGTCATTCTATGAGAGTCACTTTTTGTTGCTTAGCACTATTTTGAACTTTTTAATCCAGAAATTTCTGAGTTTGGGCAAGAATCAAAAACTCGAATAGAGTAATCTGCTTCTTTACCTTTTATTTCTGCACCTTTTTTTAGCACAAAATTTAATCAAAGCGAAAATAGTTTCAAAATGGCGCAACTTGTAAATGATTATGTATAAGGGCGAAAAAAGAAAATAAATCTTTGAAAAAGGACCAGTGTTAAAAAGAACCTATCAAAGTGCTTTTTTTAAAAATTTAAATATAATTTAAAAACAAATACCTAGTGATTTATTTTATTTATATTCATCAGATTTCCGTTGTTTTATTCCAGATTGGCATAGCTCTTGCAAATTTCGAACTTGAGTTTAATCAATATCATAAAAACGTCTCAGACGATCTGGGGGAGTCATACAATGAAATCAACATTAAAAGTATTATCTTTTGCTTTACTAGGTGCTGCATCTTCTTTCACTTTCGCGGATGAACCAGCTGCTGAACATTCAGTTTCTGGAAATATCAGTGTACTTTCAAGCTATAACCTGCGTGGGATTACCAACACACCTGAAAATAGCGGAGCTACTTTACAAGGCGGACTTGACTATAATCACGCCTCTGGCTTCTATGCTGGTTGGTGGGGCTCTACCTTAGATTATTCTTTGGTTGAAGAAGGCCGTGATGCTTTTGAAAATAATTTCTATGCAGGCTACAGCCATTCGGTAAATGATGATTTGGGTTTAACGATCGGTACGACTTACTACTATTACTATGAATCTGATGAAGAAACGAATGGATTTGAGCTGTTATTAGGTCTGAGCTATAAAGATTTAGGTATTACAGCACAAACTCTTCTTGAAGATACGACTTGGGGGAATGCAGGGGATACTTATATTAAAGGTACTTATAGCTATGCACTGCCTAATGACTTTAGTTTAGACACCGCTTTAGGTTTATATGCTTATGAAAAGTCAGGTGACTATGTAGAAGAGACCAGTGAAAGCTTTGGTTTCCGTCATTTTGATATCGGTTTAAGTAAACCTCTTGCAGATACTGGTGTTACTGCAAGCATCAATTACATCATCGGTGGTTATGATCGTATGGATGTGAAACAAAAGAACAAAGTAGTATTCGGATTAGGTTATAGCTTCTAATTTTTTCTGAATAAAAAAGGCGACTCTAGGTCATTGCTGTCCCACAATTTTTCACAAGAGGAAGCTCAAATGAGCTTCCTCTTGTTTTATGGGTATTTTATCGGGTGAAAATAAAGCTTTTAAAGTTCTTCTTTCAAACAAATTCACTTGAATTATTCTGAGTAAACGTTGAACTGTCCAACCTGTTTTTCCTAAATGTTGAGCGAAACTCACCAATAAATAGGCGATCATCGCAATCCAGATTTGTGTCTGAATTGCGTTCCTGCTGCGGCCTAGAAACGCTTTTAATTTGAGATTCTGCTTAATCGCCTTAAAGAACAGCTCAACTTTCCAACGATCTTTATAAATCGCCGCAATGGTGGAGGCGGCTAAATGAAAGTTATTGCTGAGAAAGCTAAAGTGCTTGCCACTTTGCTGATCTCTATATTCAATTCTTCTTAACACTGGGGCTTTTCTTTTTAGGGCATGTGCGCTATTCAGCTGAATGGTTTCATCTTTTAGAATACCTTTGGATTCAAGCACTGGATGTTGCTGGATCACCTGATACACAGATTTAGGCCTAAAACGTGTGACAAATCCAATGTTTTGAGCAGTCAGATTTGCATACCATTGGTAATCGACATAGCCTTTATCAAAAACTACAATGCTGCCAGCAGGAAACTGGAATTTGCGGCCTTGTACCATGTCATTTTCTTTGCCATTTTCAACTGCAACAAACTCAGGAATATCATTGCTGTGATTCAATCCTATACTGAGTTTCATGCTGGCTTTTGAGTCGTGAACTTTGGCCCATTCACATAAGGAAAGCGACAGGTCAATATGACTGGCATCCAAGGAATACAAGGGATTCTTAAAGCGAAATTTATGAGCGACTTTTGAGTGTTCATAGTATTTAAGCAACTTGTAAAATAGCTGTTGATACAAGGCAGCAGGCTGCTGCTCATTGATTCGTGCCAGCGTGCTTCGGGGAATAGACTTTGCTCCGAGATGACTTAGCTTTTCCTGTTGGCACTCCAAATTGGATTGAATATCTCTCAGACTTTGCCTACAAGAGAATTGAGACATCAATATGGCAATAAACTGATCCCACCGGGAAGCTGCTCTAAATTTCTGTCCAACATGGTGTACTTTAGCAAGTTGTTCAAAATCCTGTCGCACAACAGGTTTAATTAGCTCATGAAATACGGTATTCTGATGTGACAAAACCTGAATCCTGGTCGTTAAAGTGTTTGTTTGCACTCATATTTTAACTGTTAGGACTCAGGTTTTTTTTATTTAAAGCAAACTATGGGACAGCAGTGGACTCTAGGTCGCCTTTTTTATTGTTTAAATGTGCTGCCCGCGATAAGACAAGGCTTCCGATAAATGCCCAGTCTGAATATCTGGACTTTGGTTAAGATCGGCAATGGTTCTGGCAACACGCAAAATGCGATGATAGCCTCGTGCTGATAAATTCAGTTTCTGCTGAGCCAGTTCAATCATTTTCTGAGCTGGTGGATCGAGAGGGGCATATTGCTCCAGTTGTTTTGGACTAAGGCTCATGTTCAAGGCATTTTGCCGTTCGATCTGAATATTATAGGCGCTGATCACACGCTGTCTGACGGTTTCAGAGTTTTCGACAGGTTTATTGTCTTGTAACTCCTGTGCCTGTAAAGGTGGTACGTCAATATGCAGGTCAATCCGGTCCAGTAATGGACCAGAAATCCGGTTCTGATAACGCTTGATGCTTTCAGGTGAACATTGACAGCGGCTGTCCTGATTAAATGCATAACCGCATGGACAAGGATTCATGGCTGCCACCAGTTGAAAATTGGCTGGAAAAGTAATTTGCCGGGAAGCACGTGAGATTACAATTTCTTTGGACTCAAGCGGCTGACGTAATACTTCTAAAACCTTGCGGTCAAACTCAGGCAGTTCATCTAGAAATAAAACGCCCAAATGTGCCAGTGTGATCTCTCCAGGTTTAGGATGTGAGCCACCGCCGACCAGTGCAATGGCAGACGCAGTATGATGCGGTGCCCGAAATGGCCGCTGGCCAAAGGGATGATTGGCATTGGCAATTGAATAGATACTAGCAACTTCCAGATTTTCCTGAGTATTTAAGGGAGGTAAAATACTGGCGAGGCGCGATGCTAATAAGGTTTTACCTGTACCAGGTGGGCCGCGGAACAGCAGGGAATGGCCACCTGCAGCTGCAATTTCCAAGGCACGTCGTGGTCGCAATTGTCCTTTCACATCCGCAAGATCAAATTTATAAAAAGAGTGCTGATCTAATGGACTGGTCTTAAACGGGGGCAAGGTTTCTGCTTGAGCCAGATGTGCACAGACTTCCTGTAAATGATTGGCAGCAAATACCTGAAAATCCGGAAGCTGAGAGGCTTCCTGAGCATTCGGACTAGGCAAGATCAGTTGATGCTGTGCCTGCTGGCAGGCGATTGCAATACTCAGGATTCCTGTTACTGGCCGCAATTGACCATCTAGGGCCAGTTCACCAATAAATTCAAGGTCATCTGTGCAATTTTCTGGAAGCTGCCCTGAGGCCACTAAAATTCCTAGCGCAATCGGCAAGTCCAAACGTGAGCCATCTTTAGGTAGATCGGCAGGTGCCAGATTAATGGTCAGGCGTTTGGTCGGAAACTGAAAGCCGCTATTCAGAATAGCTGATCGAACCCGATCCTTACTTTCCCTGACTGCGGCTTCAGGAAGCCCCACAATGGTGAGGGAAGGCATGCCAGAACTGACATGAACTTCGACTTCAATTAAAGGTGCATGCAGGCCTAACAGGCCTCGCGTATAAATTTTGGCAAAAGACATATTGTTGTTCCAATATAGTGCATTATTTTTATTGTTCTCGTGTCTTTTGTGCACTGTAGTTGTGCTTATTTTTTAATCGAGACTTTTTCTTCTAGCTCTTCGACTTGTTTTAGTAAATCATTTAAACGCTGATTGGCATTATTTAGGGCAGTGCGTTGACGTTCGAGCTCTTCTTTAGACACTAAATCCATTTTACTGACGGCTTCATTGAGCAGGGCACGCAGGTTGTGCTCCAGATCCTTTTTAGGTTGTTCAACTTGCTGCAAAATTGCTTGTAACAGGGTTTCAATCATAATCCGATCCATCGCCATATAAATGCGTGGACAGTGTAACATTGCCGAAAGAGTGACTGACAGTATTTCAGATAAAATATAGGCTGCTTCGATTAGTAATATTGTAAAAATCCACATAAAAAATATCCAATTTGTGCAGATTCCAATACGTTATAAGTATAAAATAAAAGAGCAAGAAACATCGTGCCGGGCTTTCTAATTTCCCCCGACCTTAGGAATCTTGGCATGAAATTTGAACATAAAACCTTACTGGTGAAATAAGCCGAAGGAAAACAAACATGAAGCTCGTAACTGCAATTGTAAAACCTTTCAAATTGGATGATGTGCGTGAAGCATTATCTGAAATTGGTGTTCAAGGCATCACTGTGACTGAAGTCAAAGGCTTTGGTCGTCAAAAAGGCCATACTGAACTTTATCGTGGCGCTGAATACGTTGTAGATTTCCTACCGAAAGTCAAAATTGAAATCGCAATCAGCGATGAAATGGTTGATTCGGTAATTGAATCAATTACTCGTGTTGCAAGCACTGGCAAAATCGGTGACGGAAAAATTTTCGTAACTAACTTAGAACAAGTCATCCGTATTCGTACCGGTGAAACAGGTGCAGACGCTGTTTAATTTGGCACGAAGTTTGCTGAGTACCTAATAACTCACAAAAAAACATGGTTGGGGGATACGAATGAAAAAAATGCTAATGGCGTTCGGCTTGTCCAGCGCTCTTTTAGGTGGTTCTGTTGCGTGGGCTGAAGAGGCCGTAACAGCACCAACACCTACTGAAGAAGTCGCACTCGTTGCAGAGACTGGTGATACTTCACTTACAACAACAGACACAACTACAGCAGAGATTGCTGAAGTGGCGCCAGCTGAGCCAGCAGCGCCTGTAGAAGAAGAAGCTACTCTCGATACTGGCGATACAGCCTGGATTCTCACTTCAACAGCCCTTGTATTACTGATGACCATTCCAGGTTTAGCCCTGTTCTATGGCGGTATGGTCCGTAAGAAAAATGTGCTGGCAACAATGGCACACAGCTTTGTTGCTGCAGCCGTAGTCAGTATTGCCTGGGTCGTGATTGGCTATACATTGGCCTTTGGTGAAGGAAATGCCTTTATCGGCAGTCTGGACAAGCTCATGCTGGCTGGGATAACCACCGATGCACTTTCAGGCACAATTCCTGAAATCCTGTTCGTGATCTTCCAAATGACGTTTGCCATTATTACGGTTGCCATCATCAGCGGTTCAATTGCGGAACGTATGAAGTTTGGTGCTTTTGTGGCATTCATTACACTCTGGGTGATTCTGGTTTATGCGCCAATTACTCACTGGGTATGGGGTGGCGGCTGGTTAGGCAACGACGGTGCGCTTGACTTTGCTGGTGGTACAGTCGTTCACATCAACTCAGGTGTAGCGGGTCTAGTTGCAGCCTACATGCTAGGTAAACGTATGGGTCTTGGCCGTGAATCAATGGCGCCACATAACCTGACTTTAACTGTAGTCGGTGCAAGCTTACTTTGGGTAGGCTGGTTCGGCTTCAACGGTGGTTCAGCATTGGGTGCAAATGGTTCTGCGGGTTATGCGCTGATCGTAACTCAAGTTGCAGCAGCGGCAGCAGCGATCTCTTGGTTAATTACTGAAAAAGTGGTACGTGGTAAAGCCTCTGTATTAGGTGGTGCATCTGGTGCGGTAGCAGGTCTGGTGGTGATTACTCCAGCAGCTGGTTTCGTTACTGTCGGTGGTGCCCTGGCGATGGGTCTGATCGGTGGTGTGGTATGTTTCTGGGGTATTACTGCTCTGAAACGCGCACTGAAAGCCGATGATTCTCTAGATGCCTTTGGCCTGCATGGTGTAGGTGGTATCGTAGGTGCGATTCTGACAGCATTCTTCGCAAGCGAATTCATCATGGGTGATGCTGCTCCAGCAAATGTAATGAGCCAACTTTGGGTTCAAGTTGAAGGTGTACTTGCAACCATCGCTTACTCTGCAGTATTAACTTTCGTGATTCTTAAAGTGATCGATCTGATCATCGGTATCCGTGTTTCTTCTGATGATGAACGCATGGGTCTGGACTTGAGCCAACACGGCGAACGCGTAGAATAATCTGCTAAAACAATAATCAATATATTGTGTAAAACAGCCCATCTGGGCTGTTTTTTTTCTATATATTGCGTAAAACTCTACAAAGTTTAGAATTTTTGCTACACTCGGAAATCATCAGGATTTGTTCAATTAAACCGCTATGCATTGCCCATTTTGCAATACACCAGACAGTAAAGTGATTGATTCACGCCTGGCCGCTGAAGGTTGCCAGATTCGCCGCCGTCGTGAATGCGTCAGTTGTAATGAACGCTTTACCACCTTTGAAAGTTATGAAGTGGTGATGCCGCGTGTCATCAAATCTGATGGCAAGAATGAACCCTTTGATGAAGCCAAATTACGCCGTTCCCTGATGCATGCCTTGCAGAAACGTCCTGTGACGCAGGAACAGATTGAAACGGTGCTGAGTGATATCCAGTTGCAGATTCGCCGTCTGGGTGAGCGTGATGTGAAATCACGTACCATTGGTGAAATTGTCATGCAATCTCTATTTGCACTTGATCATGTCGCTTATGTCCGTTTTGCTTCGGTCTATCAGGATTTTCAGGATGTCGAGGCTTTTCGTCGTCAAATTGAACAGATGCAGCAACGTGGCGAATTTCAAGAATAAGCATGTCTGAACTCAATCAAGATCAAGTCTGGATGCGCCGTGCCATCGAACTGGCACGTCAGGGACAGTATTCCACTAAACCGAATCCGAATGTCGGCTGTGTCATTGTCAAAGATGGCGTGATTGTCGGTGAAGGTTTCCATCCTAAAGCTGGTCAGCCACATGCTGAAGTCTTTGCCATGCGTCAGGCTGGAGATCAGGCGCGCGGTGCAACAGCTTATGTGACCTTGGAACCTTGTGCACATTATGGTCGTACACCACCGTGTGCCAAAGGTCTGGTCGAAGCAGGCGTAGCCAAAGTGATTGTGGCTTGCCCTGATCCGAATCCACTGGTGGCTGGAAAAGGCATGCAGATCCTGAAAGATGCCGGTATTGAAGTGGAAGTTGGCATCTGTGAAGATGAAGCGCATCCACTGAATTATGGCTTTCTGAAAGCCATGGCGACTAGGATGCCTTATGTACGACTGAAAATTGCATCAAGTTTAGATGGCCGTACCGCAATGGCATCGGGTGAATCAAAATGGATTACTGGTGTAGAGGCCCGACAGGATGTACAGCATTGGCGTGCGATTTCTGGCGCCGTAATTACTGGTATAGATACGGTATTGGCAGATGACTGCCAGCTCAATGTACGCAATCTAAATGACGTGGATGACCTCAGTACCATCGTTCAGCCCAAACGGATTATTCTGGATCGCCAGGGGCGTTTGCCACTCACTGCCAAGCTCTTGAAAAATCCAGAAACGATAATGGTGATGGGGCCTTATCGTCAGGAGCTGGCTGAGTTGGGTGTGATCCAACTCGAAATTCAGCCTTTAAAAGAATTATTACAGCAACTGGTTCAGCAGCATCAGATTTATGAGGTGCTGGTTGAGTCAGGCGCGACCTTATCTACCGCATTTTTACAGGCAGGACTGGTGGATGAACTCATCAGTTATGTTGCACCGACCTTATTGGGGCAAACTGCGCGTAGTATGTTCAATGCAGAATTTAGCCGAATGGCAGAACAACTTCGATTCAAGTTGCAGGACGTGACCCGTTTGGGTGACGACGTGCGCTTCAGGTTAATTCCTTCTCAAGAGACACTATGAATTCAGAGTCTACGGTTTATCACAAACGTCGCCATGCGGCACGTACCACAGATGAATATCTTTTCCATCAATTGGTTCCTTATTTGGGGAACAAACGCCGTTTACTACATTTAATTCTGGAAGCACTTGAGAGCACGGGAACCTTAAAACGTGAAGATGGCCGTGCGCCGATATTTGCCGATTTCTTTGCCGGTTCTGGTGTGGTATCACGTTTAGCACGTCAAAATGGCTATCGTGTCATTGCCAATGACTGGGAACCCTATAGCCATGCGCTGAATCATGCAGTTCTGGCATGCACTGATGCACCTGCATTTAAAGAACTGGGTGGTTATCAGAAAGCAATCGACTATCTAAACCGTCTGCCTGAAGTCAAAGGCTGGGTGACGCATAACCTGTGTCCACGCAATGACGAAATCTATGATCCGACCCGTGACCGTTTGTTCTTCAAGCGCCGTAATGGCATGCGTATTGATGCGATCCGTCAGCAGATTGCCACCTGGCAAGCGCAAGGTGCGATTGATGACGTGGAAATGAGTGCCTTGCTGGCACCATTACTTTATTCAGCCAGTTTTGTCAGCAATACATCAGGCGTATTTAAAAGTTTCCACCATGGTTGGGGCGGTAAAACCCAGACTGCACTAGAACGTATTGAATCTTTACTTTGGTTAACGCCAAGCCGTTTCTGTGAAGATGCTAAGCACCAAGGACCTGCCGCTGAAATGTGGTGTGTAGATGCCCAGCATCTGGCCAATCAGATGAGTGGATTTGAAGTCGATGTGGCTTATCTGGATCCACCGTATAACCAGCACGCCTATAGCAGTAACTATCATGTGCTGAATGCTTTAACACTTTGGGATCAGGTGGATTTGCCGACACCAGATACTAAAGGCTTCAAGAGCGGGATTGATCGTGCATGGCGTAAGGAACGTCCAAGTCAGTACAACTCATCCAAGCATGCCAAAGAAGCCTATGAAACTTTGTTGGCGACCATTAATGCGCGTTTTATCCTGACCAGTTATTCAACCGATGGTAATATTAGTGCCACAGATTTGCTACAGGCCAACCTGAAACGTGGCCGTGTAACCTTGCTCACTCAGGATGTGCCACGTTATCGTGTCAGCAAACAGCGCCAGTCTGAACGTGCACGTGTACTGGAATTTATTGTAATTACCGACACACATGCCAAGTCAGGTCCGCCAATCCGTCAGTTACTGAGCCAGTTGCATCATTATGCCGAGCTGGGCGGTGTGGATACGACCGGGGTGAGTACCCAATTGGCCTTGTGGTAAGCGCAGAGAAAAAGGAAATAAAGATGTTTACAGGTATTATTGAAAGTCTGGGCAAGGTCGAGAGCCTGCAAAGCGTTGGCGGTGATGTGCGTTTACGTATCCAGACGGATCTGGATATGTCTGATGTACATCTAGGCGATTCAATTGCCACCAATGGCATCTGTCTGACCGTAATTGACTGGGGTGAGAACTGGTATGCTGCAGACGTATCACGTGAAAGCCTGGACCGGACTACACTGGCTAACTGGAAAGTCGGCCAACCTGTAAATGTCGAAAAGGCGATGCTGCCCACTACACGTTTTGGTGGACATATTGTTTCTGGTCATGTCGATGCTGTGGGTGAAATTACGGTGGTACGTTCCGATGCCCGTTCCATCTACTTTGAAGTGACTGCACCAAAAGAAATTGCCAAATATCTGGCAGAGAAGGGCTCTATAACAGTAGATGGTGTCAGCCTGACCATCAATCACTTACGTGGAAATATCCTTAGTCTGAATCTGATTCCGCATACAGCCGAACGTACCAATATTAGCACTTGGAAATTAGGTACTAAAGTCAATCTGGAAGTAGATGTGTTGGCGCGTTATATCGAGCGGTTATTACTGGGTGACAAGGCCGCAGAAAATACAGAACAGTCTAAAATCAGCATGGAATTCTTAGCCGAAAATGGTTTTTTGAAATAAATCCGCTGAGCAATTACCAGACAGTCTAATTGAAAAATTAGACTGTCTTTTTATTTTTCGGGATAATACGTAGCTCAACTCGCGATTTTAGCCCCAGTGGACAGGTCGAATGCTCGATTTTTTACTTCATCTTGAACAGTCTTTACCCTTATTGCTGGAGCAGTATGGGGTGTGGATCTATGCAATTTTGTTCCTGGTGATTTTTGCAGAAACAGGTTCACCATTTTTCTTTTTTTTGCCCGGTGACAGTCTGTTGATTGCTGTCGGTGCGCTGTGTTCCAGCTCTGACCTGATTACCTTGCACTCTATGGGTTTATTGCTGCTGATTGCTTCGATTCTGGGTTATACCGTGAATTATTATTCGGGCAGGGTGCTCGGATTAAAGTATTTCAATGAACATTCACGGTTTTTCAAACCCGAATATATGGTCAAAACCAATCATTATTTTATGAAACATGGTGGCAAGACGATCTTAATTGCGCGTTTTATTCCCTTTGTACGTTCCTTCGGCCCTTTTGCGGCAGGTTCTGGCCATATGAGCTTTGCGACTTTCAGTTTTTATAATGTGACTGGGGGAATTCTCTGGATCAGCACTTTGCTTGGGACAGGCTATCTGCTTGGCAATACCGCATTTTTACTGGCTGACTTGTTTTAATTTTAAAGTGAATTTTATAGTTAGATAAAATGAGTTTAAATAAGGCAAGCAGGGGGTAAGGCTGAAAAATAAAAAGACTCTTTCAGCCAACTGATTATCAAGCCTACTCAGCCAGATCAGAATTTTTCAGAATATAGTCAATTTCTTCTTTAGCTGCAGCGCGTAATTTCTCACGCAGTGCATTGATGGTTTGTTCAATCACAGTTTCTGCTTCGAGTTCCAGACGTAACCGTAAGCTTTCCAGCTCAGACAAAATCTGGGTATCGTCGATATTTAAGCGACCTTTGGCAAAGTCGAGCACCTGATCCGGATTTTTCTGATAGCGTGCGGCATAATCCTGAACTTCAGTATCCAGCATATGACGCATTTCAGCCAGCTTCTGAGTTTGCTCGGCAAATTTTCGCTCTTCATCACGGCGTAGCTGTTCGGCATAGGCCTGTTCTTCAGCACGTTTTTCGGCTAAGGCTTTTTCGAGTGCCCGCTGTCTGCGAATGCGTGCTTCTTCAATCAGTTCGGCCTTGCGCTGTGCATATGCTGCTTCAATTTTACGTTCAGACTCTTTCTGTAACTGCTGGTCGCGAACGAGCCATTCTTCTACAGCGGTTTCAGGCTTAAGTACTTCACAGATGCGCGAGAGGTCATCGATAAAGGTCTGACGTACAGCCTCAGGCGTGTTTAACCAGCGCTGTTTAAAATCTGGACCTACATTTAATGCCACTTGCATCTCCTTGTTCACGTGATTACTTAGAGCTTAAAGGTATTTGGCTGAATGCCAAAGCGACGATATTGTTTATATTTCTCACGTCCCAGCTGTTTGGCCGGTTCATTGTTTTCAATAATCTCAATAATGTGACTAAATTTCGCATCAGGTTCAAGTGCTTCCGGATTAAAATTAAAAATAATCCAGCCCGACTGCTCTGGTAATTGAGCCGAGATACAAACGGTTGCATCTGGCTGATCGATTCCATGCGGAATAAAGCTGGCGGGATCAAAGTTCCACAGCTTTTCATCCAGTTCCTGCTGTAAGGCAGGATCGGCACACAGCAGCCAGATACGCTCTGGCTGACGCAAAATTTTACGGCATAAACGACAAGTGCTGTCCACTTGTCGTTCAGGGCTTTTTTCAAATAAATAAAAGCTGACCTTAGCCATGCTTTTGAACGCGATTAGCCAGGAATTGCATTAATAGAGGTACTGGACGGCCAGTTGCGCCTTTATTTGGACCTGAATTCCATGCAGTGCCTGCAATATCCAGGTGAGCCCAACGATAGTCACGCGTAAAACGTTGCAGGAAGCATGCAGCCGTTACAGAACCGGCTTTAGGACCACCAATATTGGCAATATCCGCAAATGGGGAATCCAGTTGTTCCTGATAGTCGTCCAGTACTGGCATGCGCCATACACGGTCAAATGCATTTTGGCCAGCGGTTTCAAGTTCTGCAGCCAGCTCATTGTCTGGCGTAAACATACCGGTCAAGACTGAACCTAAGGCCACTACACAAGCACCGGTTAGAGTTGCAATATCAATCACCAGAGCAGGGTTGAAGCGTTTCACATAAGTTAGCGCATCACAGAGTACCAGACGGCCTTCAGCATCAGTGTTTAGAATTTCAACGGTTTGACCGCTCATAGTCGTTACGATGTCACCTGGACGGGTGGCTTTACCAGAAGGCATATTTTCCGCTGCAGCAATCGCACCCACCACATGAATTGGTAAACGAGATTCGCATAGTGCACGAAGCGTGCCTAGAACTGAAGCCGCACCGCACATATCGTATTTCATTTCGTCCATGCCAGCGCCTGGTTTTAATGAAATACCGCCGGTATCAAAAGTAATGCCTTTACCCAGTAATACCACTGGTGCTTCTTCACGATGAGCCAGATATTCAATCGTAATAATACGGCCTGGACGGTCTGAACCTTTGCTGACTGCAAGGAAGGCACCCATACCAAGGTCAGCCATTTGCTGTTCATTGAGCACAGTCACTTTAAGCAGGTCTGGATATTGAGCCGCCAGCGCTTGCGCCTGTTCTGCCAGATATTCCGGGAAGCAGATGTTGCCAGGGCGGTTACCCAGATCACGCGCCAGATTCTGACCAATCTGAACGGCATGAATCAATTGTAACTGTTCAGCTGTTAGCGGAGTTTCGGCAGCGATGAAATCAATCTGCTGCAGAATAAATTCGTTCTTTTTCGACTTGTATTCGTCATAGCCGTAGCTGGCCTGAGTTAAAGCCAATGCAAACAGATAGTGCAATTCTTGTGGAAGTTGTGTCAGATCAACAGAAATCTGTTTGAATTTTTTTTGAGAGCCTTTAATAATGGCCTGGGCAATTTTCGCCAGTTTTCCCGCTTGTAATTCGGCAGTCTTGCCGAGGCCGATCAGGGCCGCATGCTGAGACTGGCTGACCTGTCCAATCAGGCTTAAACTTTCTGCTAGACCAGCCTTGAATTGAGATGCTTCAATTAATGTATCTAGGCTATTGATTTGGTATGTTGATGCAGCGCTCTGAATCTGTTCTGAGTCGACTAAAATCAACAAAGATTGACTTGATCCATTCTCTGGGAATGACGTATTAATTGTAAGGTTCATATCTTGTTTTCACGCCTGTTTAGATTTGCAAATCATTCAAGCATTGAAACATTTATCCGAATAGATTTTCAATGGGCAGAGCCACCTAGGTTTTATATTTTTGCTATTCGGGTAAACTAGCACTCGTTTTATGGAGCTCATTTTGGAAGAACTAATTTGATTATTCGGCGTTATCTGGTCAAGCAAGTGGTATCGACCTCCTTGGTGGTGATTGCCTTACTGACCCTTATCATGATGGGCGGTCGTTTGATCAAGTATTTTGGTGTGGCCGCACAGGGGCGTCTGGATGCTGGAATCCTGTTCAGCATCATTGGTTATCGTCTGCCTGAATTCCTGACCCTGATTCTTCCACTTGGGTTTTTTATTGGCTTAATGCTGGTCTTTGGCCGTCTCTATGTTGATCATGAGATGGCGGTCTTAAACGGTAGCGGAATTAGCCGGCATCAGCTGGCACGTCTTTTGATTCCGATGACTCTAGTGTATCTCCTTGCACAAGGCTTTCTCATGCTGTGGGCTTCGCCGTGGGGGATTCGTCAGTTTGAAGCCTTGACCAGTGAGCAAGCAGTACGAACCGGCTTTGATCTGGTTCGACCCAAAGAATTTATTTCTTCCGGACCTTATACGATTTATGCCGGAGATCTATCCGAAGATCGCAAAAATCTGAAAGATATTTTCTTCTATCAGCGTGCGGAAAAAGAAGGTAAGCCGGATGTGATGATTCTGGCGCAGGAAGCGACCCGAATTGAAATGCCGAATGATGCAGCCAATGTGGTTGATCTGGTCAATGGTCGCCGCTATGAAATTTATCCAGGCACGCCGCAATATACCCAGGCTGAATTTGAAAGCTATCGTTTACGGATCGAAAGTGATAAAGAAGCAGAACTGGCCAGTGATGAAGTTGAAGCCTTGCCGACCGGACAGCTTTGGAAAAACCGTCAGGATCCTGTCGTAGCCAGTGAGCTTGGCTGGCGTGTCTTTGTACCGTTTGCCATTGTGATTGCCCTGATTTTGTCTGTAGCGCTGTCTGAAGTGAGCCCACGTCAAGGTCGCTATCTCAAATTATTCCCGGCACTGATGATCTTTGCCAGCCTGATTGTGGCCCTGATGGCGATCAAAACCCGGGTCAGCAAGGCGGAAATGGGCATTTGGGCTTATCCACTAGTCCTGATCATCTATGCGATAGCCGGTGCATTGTTCTCACGTAAACAGAATTTGGCGCCAAAAATTAAAAAACGGATTCAGCGAGTGAGGTCTTAACAATGTTAGCACGTCGTATAGTTGCCAAACATGTGACCGGAACCACTGCGCTGGCGATGCTTGGGGCAACAGCTGTTCTTTCAGGTCTGCAGGTTTTATTTACGTATTTAGGTGAATTGGGCTCCCTGAAAGAAGGCTATGGTGCCTGGGATGCCTTGAAATATGTACTCTGGGGCGCACCGAATTATCTTTATGAAATTCTGCCAATTTCGGCACTGATTGGTGCGGTACTCGGTTTGGGTACATTGGCTTCCAATAGTGAGCTGATCGTAATGCGTTCAGTCGGCGTTAGCCTATGGCGTATTGTCGGCTGGGTTATTCGATCAGCATTGTTATTGGTCGTATTGTCGTTTGCCCTGAGCGAATGGGTGATTCCATATACCAATGAACAGGCCAAAGCAGTCAAAAGCTATAACAAGCCAGTCAAAATCGGTGAAGTGAAAGGCTATTGGACGCGTGAGGGCAATCGCTTTATCTATATTGATTATGCCAACGCCAAAGGCCAGCTGAAAAATGTACAGATGCTGGACTTTGATGACAATTACCGTCTGCGGGGTACTCTGGATGCCAAACAGGGTGAGTTTGTCAAGGATGGAGCCTGGAAACTAGATAGCACTGAACAGTTTGATATTTTACAAAACGGCAATGCGACACTGGTACAGCATGATGAGCAGCCACTGGCTTTGGCCTTGCAGCCGAAATATGTGCATATGGTCACGATTGATCCGGAAGATTTATCACCAAGTCAGTTAGTGAGCTTTATGAGCTATATGCATGAATATAGTCAGGTACCTAAAACCTATCAGCTGGCCTTCTGGCAGAAAGTCGGTTCGCCATTTGCCCTGATTGCGCTGGTAGTGATTGCCTGTTCATTTATCTTTGGGCCATTGCGTCAGCAATCGATGGGCTTCCGTTTGGTGATTGCGTTATTCGCAGGGTTAGGCTTCTTCTACCTGCAGGATTTTCTCGGTTATGCCAGTCTGGTCTATGCGCCGTCACCGGCATGGTTTGTATTTATTCCTATTTTGCTGATGTTTGCTATTGGCGGCTACTTGCTCCATCGGGCCCGCTAAGCTATAGGAAAATAGAAGAAATCAATCGCAACAAGAGGCTTAAACCATCGTCTGGTCATGGCCTCTTTTTGCAAAATTCGGTAAACTAGAGCGATTAATTCGTAGACGAAAAGAGTATTTCATTATGACGGATGCAACTGCTGGCAAAATCCCTCACGTTTTGGTGATTATGGATGGTGTGGGTCATCGCGAAGCGGTCGAAGACAATGCGTTTTTAGCGGCTAAACGACCAAATTTAACTGCTATGCAGGAAAAGCATCCGCATGGTTTGATCTCAGGTTCAGGTGAAGATGTCGGCCTGCCTGATGGTCAGATGGGGAACTCTGAAGTCGGTCATATGAATCTTGGTGCTGGCCGTGTGCTGTATCAGGACTTTACCCGTATTACCAAAGATATCCGTACTGGGGCTTTCTTCGAACATGAAGTGCTGGTAGATGCGGTTGAGAAAGCCAAAGCAGCAAATGGCGCAGTCCACATTATGGGTCTGTTGTCTGAAGGCGGTGTGCACTCACACGAAGATCATATCGTGGCGATGGCTGAACTGGCTTTAAAACGCGGTGCTCAGGTTTATCTGCATGCGTTCCTCGATGGCCGTGATACACCACCAAAAAGTGCGCAACCCTCTTTAGAAAAACTGGATGCATTATTTGCTCAATATCCGGGCCAGGGTCGTATTGTCAGCATGATCGGTCGTTATTTTGCCATGGATCGTGACAACCGTTGGGATCGTGTAGAGCAAGCGTATTGTCTGCTGACTGAAGGCGAAGCAGTGCGTACTGCAGCTACTGCAGTTGAAGGTCTGGAACAGGCTTATGCTGCAGAGGAATCAGACGAATTCGTAAAAGCGACTCGCATTGGCGACACTGTGAAGATTCAGGATGGCGACAGCGTCGTATTCATGAACTTCCGTGCTGACCGTGCCCGTGAATTGACTCGTGCCTTTGTTGAAAAAGATTTTGCCGGTTTTGAACGTAAGGTTGTACCGAATCTGGCGAAATTCGTGATGTTGACCCGTTATCAGGCGACCATTGATGCACCTGTGGCATATATGCCAGAAGCGCTGGTAAATTCTTTAGGTGAGTATCTGTCTAATTTGGGTAAAACCCAGTTGCGTATTGCAGAAACTGAGAAATATGCACATGTAACCTTCTTCTTTAGCGGCGGCCGTGAAGAAGAGTATCCAGGTGAAAAACGTATCCTGATTCCATCTCCAAATGTTGCGACTTATGACCTGAAACCGGAAATGAGTGCCTATGAAGTAACAGATGAACTGGTGGCAGCGATCAATTCAGGCGAGTTTGACCTATTGGTTGTGAACTATGCCAATGGTGATATGGTCGGTCATACTGGTGTATTTGATGCAGCAGTGAAAGCCGTTGAAGCTGTGGATACTTGCTTAGGCCGTGTTTATGAAGCTGTGATGGCGAAAAAAGGTCATATGATTATTACTGCAGACCATGGTAATGTGGAGCAAATGCAGGATTATCAGAGCGGTCAGGTGCATACCCAGCATACCACTGAACTGGTTCCATTTATCTATGTGGGTCCAAGCTCTGCAACAATCGCAGAAGGTGGCGTATTGGCGGATGTCGCACCAACACTACTAAACTTGATGCAAATTCCGGTACCAGCTGAAATGCAGGGCCGCAATCTTATTGAGTTGCACGCTTAATCTTTTATAAAACAGGTATAAGAATGATAAAAACACATGGCAAGTCTGTAGTCTTATCCTGCTTACTGATGTGTTTGAGTCATTCCGCCTGGAGTGCTGTTTCGACCGAGATGGCACTCGATGAACTGGAAATGGATGAACAGGTCTATAATGAAATTCCTGTTACATCCATCCAGGAATTTGTTCAGATTTATGGCATCGTCAAAGATAATTATATTCAAGACAAAAATGACGATGTGCTTTTCCAGCAAGCCATTCAAGGTTTGGTGAGTGGCTTAGACCGCTATTCCCGCTATTTATCTCCTGAAGACTATAAGCAGCTGCGTGAATATACCGAAGGTGATTTGGCCAGTATTGATTTTGATCTGCATTTTAATCCGCAGCTAAAACAATGGATGGTACAAGGCTTGAGTCCGGATGCTGACTCTGCCAAGCAAGGCCTTCGTAACGGTGTCACAGTTTACAAGATTGATGATCAGGTCTTGAGTGCGCTGAAACGTGAGCAGGTGCGAGATTTATTGACTGGTGCCATTGGCTCTACTTTAACGCTCCAGCTTTCTGCGCAAAGTGTACCGATTACACTGGTCCGCAATACCAAAGTAGATACCGAGATTAAATCGACCTTACACAGCAATCAGGTTCTGGTGCTGCAGGTCAAAGTCTTCCAGCAGGATACTGCTAATGAAATCAAACGGATTATTGAAAGTTATTCAAGCAATCGCCTGAAAGCGGTGCTGTTTGACTTACGTAATAATCCCGGTGGTTTATTGTCCGCAGCCGTTGAATCGGCAGATTTGTTCCTGAATCAGGGCATTATTGTCTCGACCAAAAGTCGCTCGGAAGGCAATCAGCAATTCCAGGCACTACCAGGAATTGAGTTTCAGAACCTGAAAGTCGGGATTCTGATTAATAACCGCTCTGCTTCCGCTGCAGAAGTATTTACTGCTGCTCTGAAAGAACACAATCGTGCCTGGGTGGTAGGGGAAAAGAGCTATGGCAAAGGGGTAGTGCAGAAGCTATTCCCTTTAAGTAATGGCTCTGCTTTGCAGATGACGGTGTCGCAATACTTTAGCCCGACCGGCAATATGATCGAAGGACAGGGGATTCAGCCACATTTCACCTATCCTCTCGGTCAGGATGCACGTGAGGAGAGCTATCTGGATCACGTCACAGACTTGCTGCTCCTGCAAAAATAATTATTCCTCTTCTTCGGTATCCAGTCCGAATTTTTTCAGACGGTAACGTAAAGAGCGAAACGACATACCGAGTTTTTTGGCGGCCAATGTACGGTTCCAATGGGTCAGATTTAAAGCATTCAGCAGAATTTCTTTTTCAATCTTTTCTAAATATAGTTCCAGACCTTCTTCAGGTAATTTTTTCGGAATAATGATCTGATCCGAAGATGCTATAGGCTCTGCCAGATTGGCAGTTTCTGATAAGACAGGAGCCAGATGACGCAGTGGAGCAGTTTGCAGATGCTGAAGATCAATCTTGTCTTCATCACTCAAAGTAATCGCACGTTCAATAATGTTACGCAGTTCACGCACATTGCCTGGATAATATTGCTCCAGTAAAAATTCCTTGCTCCGTTCTGTCAGCTTTTTTGCAGGAATCTCCCATTCCTGACAGATCTTTTGAATAAAATGCTCAGCGAGGAGCAGAATATCCTGGCCGCGCTCACGCAGTGGTGGTAAGACCAGATCCATCACATGAATACGGAAGAATAAGTCCTGACGAAATTTGCCTTGTTGTACCAACGCATCAAGATCCTGATGGCTGGCACTGATGACACGGAAATCGACATCAATTTCGGTATCGGAACCGACTGGACGAATGCGTTTTTCCTGGACTGCACGTAGCAGTTTGACCTGCATAGACAGGGGTAATTCAGCAATCTCATCTAAGAACAGACTACCTCCATGGGCAGACTGAATTAGTCCTTGTTTGTCCTGTGTCGCACCCGTAAAGCTGCCTTTCTTATGGCCAAATAGTTCGCTTTCCATCAGTTCGGTCGGAATCGCGCCGCAGTTAATTGCGATAAAAGGTCCTTCATTGCGATTGCTGAGACGATGGACCAGATTGGCCACCACTTCTTTCCCGGTCCCTGATTCGCCAGTAATAAATACCGGAGCCTGAGAACGGGCAATTTTTTTCAAGGTGACACGTAATTGCTGAATAGGCAGTGATTGTCCAATTAGCAATTTATGTTCTAATGAATCATTAGAATTATTCTGATAATAGTCTACTGGTTTATTCAGTGCTTTTTGCAGCAGTTGTTCTAGATGCTTTTGATTGATCGGTTTGCTGACAAAGTCAAATGCACCTGCCTTGAGTGCAGCAATAGCAATATCCATATTGCCATAGGCCGTTAGAACAGCTACCGGAAGGTGAGGGGAATGCTGGTTAATCCAGTCCAGTAATTGCAGACCATTGCCATCAGGAAGATTTAGATCTGTCAGACAGGCATCATATTGATGATCTGTCAAACATTTTTTTGCATCTTCCAGACGATGAGCAATATGCGTACGGATTCCCATGCGCATCAATGACATTTGCATGAGGGTACATAGATCTTCCTCATCATCCACCAATAAGACCAGTGGTTGTTGTTCCACAATATTTCCCCTTATTCCTTTTATGCTGTCACACGTTGACAGCTAATCCGAAAGCATGCGCCCTGTTCTTGTGAAATGTAGTTGAGTTGTGCCTGATTGGCTTCACAAAAACTGTGTGATAAATATAGTCCGAGTCCCGTTCCATGGATAGATGTGCTGAAAAAAGGTTTAAATAATAATTCCTGATCATGGGTGGCAACACCAGAGCCAAAATCCCGAACATCTATCCATACCTTATGTTCATATGGGTGAATATTCAATTGAATATGGGGTGAATCCGGTGAATTATGCCGGATAGCATTACGAATCAGATTAATCAGAATCTGACGTAACTGGGCTTCATCGAACTGAATTGCCAGTGGTGCATCAATATTACATTGAATCTGATCTGCCACATCTGCTAAATCTTCCTGAATAAACAGTGGTATAAACTCATTCAGCTGAATCACGACCGGATGGGTTTCTTTATTCTTCACCATATTCAGGGTGTCTTGGATAATCCGGTCAATACGGGTAGCCTGTCGGCTGATCATCTGATGCAGGACCTGTTGCTGTTCAGGTTCAGAATCGAGATAAAGATCATTGGCCTGTACAATGGCAGCCAGAGGGTTGCGAATTTCATGGGCAATACTGGCGGAAAGCTGGCCTAGAGCAGCAAGCTTTAACTGTTGCACCTGCTGATTAAGTTTGCGGGCATCTTGCAGCACGAGCAGAGTCAGAGTCTGGTGCGGTACAATCAGCTTTTGTACCTGCACGTGAATATTATAACGACTCTGCTGGGATTCAAATTGAAACCGCTCACCATTTTCTAGAGTTTCAAAACGGATCAGTTCAAACAAGTCATTTTGAGATTGGTATAACGAAAATCTTTCATGGGCATACATTGGTTCAATGCCCAGCAGATGACAGGCAGCTGGATTACTGAGCACCACATGGTAATTCTCATCTAAGACCAGATGGCCAGTTTCAATCTGTTCCAGAATATAGCGGTTAATATTCTGTAAGCGATATAGTTCAAGCGATTGAGAAAAATTCAGGTTCTCCAGAATCTGAAAACGTCGTACTGCAATTTGTCCTGAGCCATAGACGACAAAAAACAGAAAGGCCAGCAGGGCACTATTCCCGATATTGGAAAGTGAGGAAAAGGCAAAAATACTGCCGATAAAATGCTGATAGATGATACTAATTACCGCAATCAGGGTGATGATCAGGGCTTTCTTGGCATCCAGTAATAATGAGGCTGAAAAAATGGTAATAACAAAAATCAGTCCGAGATGGACATTTGGACCCTGACTGGCTAAGGTCAATAAACTAAGAAAAAAGACATCGCTGGCAAAAATCAGAATGAACTGTGGCTGAATCAGGCGCTTTACCCATCTTAGCGTAAACAGCTGCACAGTATTGACGGCGACGCCAATCATTAAGGCATAGTGATAGAGTTTAGGATACTGATAATCCGCAGTCATATCGGGATAAGTCAGCAGGAAAATCAGCAACAGACCCGTGCTGATAATCAGGCGGTAGGCGCTATACCATAGGCCCAGATGATATTGATTCAGTTCAGAATAACTGGATGTTTGCGCCATAGAAACCGCATTAAGCAGAGGGTTAAATTAAGGTTTAATCAGGCCATAGCGCATTGCAAGATGGGTCAGTTTAACATCACTATCGATATTCAGTTTTTCGAAGATCCGGTAACGGTAAGTATTGACTGTTTTAACACTTACAAACAGCTTGTCGGCAATTTCCTGCGCGCTGATACAGTTCACTACCATCATGGCTACCTGCATTTCACGTTCAGACAGTGCATCAAAAGGAGATTGCTGGGTATCGGACAGGTAGGAGCTGGCCAGCTGTTCCGCGATATCAGCACTGAAATATTTACCGCCCTGCATGACTTTATTGATGGCACGAACCATCTCTGATACAGGTGCACCCTTGGTGATATAGCCTTTGGCACCTGCCTTAAGTAAAAGAGAAGGATAAGGCTCTTCAGCTAGGCCACTCACCGCAAGAACTTTGGTTTCAGGAGCAGTCTGTAGTAAACGGCGTGTGGTTTCTACACCACCGATACCTGGCATGTTGACATCTAATAGAACCACATTGGGATGATGCTGACGGACGAGGGTAATTGCTTCTTCACCAGATTCAGCCTGTCCAATCACCTGAACATCCGCATGGTCTTCCAGCATTCTGCAAATTCCAGTACGAACTAATTCATGGTCGTCGACAACTAAAACTGTGATCACCTAGACTCTCCCTCATTAAAAAATCATTTTTTTGTTACATAAAGCAAAATAAGCTTGCAATGAAACTACAAAATTAGCAATCCTATTCGCAGATTAAATCTGAAACTTATCACATAGTGTCAAGAACAAAAAATGTTCGGCATTGTGTTTAAATGTAAGGCATATTAGAGGTAATACGCAAATCAATCTTACCTCTGTTAGTTGAGTGAAGGAATAGTGAAGAAAATAAACAAGTCTTTAAGGCATCTACTCGGCCTGTCCGTGTTAATCAGCATGAGCACGACAAGTTTTGCTGAAATCATTATGAATTCTGGCACAACAGAGGGCGGATCCAGCATCAGCTGGTCTTCTGATGAAGTCAATCA
This sequence comes from Acinetobacter sp. CAU_H_56, assembly GCF_058599425.1. Taxonomy (NCBI): domain Bacteria; kingdom Pseudomonadati; phylum Pseudomonadota; class Gammaproteobacteria; order Moraxellales; family Moraxellaceae; genus Acinetobacter; species Acinetobacter sp. CAU_H_56. The sequence continues at coordinate 247,140 of NZ_CM178654.1, forward strand.
GCTCATGAATGATAATTTGAGCGTATCTGCTGCAGAACCTTCACCACCAGGTTCAGCAACTGTTACGACGACGATTCGTCAGGGCGGCGCACCAGCACCAGTACCGACAAAACCTGTGCAGATTATTGATAATAGTCATTTTATTAATCAACCTGCTGTAAGTGCGCGTGCAGCTCTGGTGATGGATTCACAGACGGGTGAAGTGTTATTCAGTAAGAATACCAATAATGCTTACCCGATTGCGTCGATTACCAAATTGATGACTGCAGTAGTGATTTCAGATGCGCGTTTGAATATGTCTGAAAAAATTACTTTGCAACAGGCTGATTTTTCCTGTGCAGGCTGTAAGAGCTCAAGTTCTACCTTAAGAGCTGGGGACAGCATGAATCGTGCTGAAGCCTTATTATTTGCCTTAATGAAGTCTGAGAACCCGGCTGCAGCGGCATTGGCGCGTACGTATCCAGGTGGTCGTGCAGCCTTTATTGCGAAGATGAATGCCAAAGCTAAAGAGCTGGGCATGAATTCAACCCACTATATGGAATCTACCGGCCTGCATCCTGGCAATGTGTCTTCTGCACGCGATTTGGGGATTCTGGTGAATACCGCTTCACAGTATGGCTTGATCCGTCAGTTCTCTACCACTGCCAGTTATGATTTTAATCTTGGCTATCGTGTATTGAAATCGAATAACACCAATTCACTGGTGCGAAATGGTGGCTGGAACATCAACCTGTCTAAAACCGGTTATATTAATGAGGCAGGACGTTGTGTCGTCATGCACACGACCTTAAATAACCGTCCTGTAGTAGTCGTGGTATTAGGCGCGGATTCAACTGCTGCACGTACCAATGATGCGACTCGTCTAATGACCTGGGTGTCTAGCCTGCCTAAACAACGTGTTTAATCTTTTTTAAGCGCATATAAAAAGCCCTGCAAGTGCAGGGCTTTTTTGATTCTGTATCTTACATATTAGAAAGAATAGATTCACGAACCTGTTCTAAAGTTGCGTCGATAGACAGCATTACAGCATCAGAACATTGTTTGATGGCAGTATCTGGATCTTTCAGACCGTTACCAGTTACGGTACACACGATCACAGAACCTTCAGCAATTTTACCTGCTTTAATGTCACGGATTGCGCCACCGATAGACGCTGCAGATGCAGGTTCTACGAATACGCCTTCATACATAGAAAGAAGACGTTGCGCTTCCAGAATCTCGGCATCAGTCAGTTCATCGAACCAGCCTTTAGAATCACGAACAACCGCTTTCGCATGGTTCCAGCTTTGTGGATTACCGATACGGATTGCAGTTGCAACAGTCTCAGGATTTTTAACAGGTGCACCACGAAGGAAAGGTGCAGCGCCAGAAGCTTGATAACCTACCATTGTTGGCAGACCTTCAGGTTTAGGACCAGTGAAGGCATCAGTGGCAGCGTCGTAAACCACTTGTTCGAATTGATCAGCAGGTTGATTCGCAACAGCTTCAGTATAACCCATCCAGTGTGCAGTAATGTTACCTGCGTTACCTACTGGCAGGCAGTGGTAATCTGGTGCACGGCCCAATTCATCCACGATTTCGTAAGCAATGGTTTTTTGACCTTGCAGACGGTACGGGTTGATTGAGTTTACGATAGTTACTGGTGCTTTATCAGCGATTTCTTTTACCAGACGCATACCGTCATCGAAGTTACCGCGGATTTGCATGGTGATCGCACCATACATCATTGCCTGCGCCATTTTACCCATGGCAATTTTGCCTTCTGGGATTAAAACAAACGCTTTGATACCTGCACGCGCTGCATAAGCCGCTGCAGCTGCTGAAGTATTACCTGTAGACGCACAGATAATCGCTTTAGAGCCTTCTTCAACCGCTTTTGTTACCGCCATGGTCATACCACGGTCTTTAAATGAACCAGTCGGGTTTAAGCCCTCGTACTTCACATAAATTTCAACATTTTTGCCAATAATGCGCGGAATATTCGCAAGCTTAATCAGTGGCGTGTTACCTTCACCCAGAGAAACGGCTTTAGTAGTTGCAGACACTGGTAAACGGTCGCGATAGCGGTCAACTAAACCAGTATAACGATTGGCATTCGACATGATGATGTTCCAATTGTGTGTAGAGCTTGGCAAGGGGAGAGTGTCCCCTCGACCCGATTAATTATCAAGCGATTCTAAACGAATTCGTACAATTTCGCCATGAATGACAGGAAGAGCTTGAATTTGTTTTAACGCTTCATCCATTTTCGCTTCCTTGACTGGATCAGTCAGGATCACGATAGGAATAAGATCTTTTAGACGTGACTGCTGCAGAATTGCATCAATACTGATGCCTTCGCGGCTTAGGATAGAGGTTACTTCAGCCAGTACTCCGGTCTGATCTTCAGCATTGATCCGGATGTAGTATCCAGTCGTCATTTCTTCGCGTGGCAGGATTGGCAGGTCACTTAAGCTTTCAAAAGCCAGTTGTGGAATTGTACCAGCACCGTCTTCAGTATAAGAAATATCACGTACGATATCCACGACATCTGCAACTACTGCAGAAGCTGTAGGGCCCGCGCCAGCACCCGCACCGTAATACAGTGTAGGACCAACCGCATTGGCTTGAACCAGAACTGCATTTTTCACACCATTCACATTAGCGATCAATTGCTCTTCAGGAATCAGAGTAGGATGTACGCGGAGTTCAATACCGGTTTCAGCACGACGGGCAATACCGAGGTGTTTGATACGGAAGCCCAAGTCTTCAGCATATTTCACGTCTTGTGCAGTAATTTTGCTAATGCCTTCAGTAAAGACTTTATCAAACTGCAACGGAATACCAAAAGCAATAGAGGCCAGTAATGTCAGTTTATGTGCTGCATCGATGCCTTCTACGTCGAAAGTTGGATCTGCTTCTGCATAACCCAGCTCTTGTGCTTCTTTCAGTACATCAGCAAAGGCACGGCCTTTATCTCGCATTTCAGTCAGAATGAAGTTGCCTGTACCGTTGATGATACCAGCCAGCCAGTCAATCTTGTTGGCTGCCAGACCTTCACGCATCACTTTAATAATTGGAATGCCGCCAGCCACCGCTGCCTCGTAAGCAATTTGCACAGCGTTGTCATCGGCAAGTTTGAACAGTTCATTTCCATGTTCAGCCAATAGGGCCTTGTTGGCAGTTACGACCTGCTTGCCATGCAGGATGGCTTCTTTAATCACTTCATAAGCAGGGTGAATACCGCCCATGACTTCAACCACCACATCTACATCAGGTTGACGTACGATGTCGAGCAGATCTGCACTTTGTTTGACTGATTCAGGTAGATCCAGATCAGGACGCGGACGACGCGTACCAACATGGGTAATTTGAATTTCACGACCGGTGCGACGTTTAATCTCAGCAGCATTTTCTTTTAATAGTTTAAGGGCACCACCACCCACAGTACCAAGACCGAGGATTGCCAGACGAACTGGTTTCACGTCACACTCCAAATATAAACAGTTTTTTACGAGAGCCTAGATCATAGCTAAAAAAGCGGCCTGACTCTAGGGTCATTTCAGAATATCTTTATCTATAAAATAAAGTTAAATAACTAATTAAAATGAGTTATTTAAGTCGATCCAATAATTCTGATGTGCTCATATAGCCACCGAGGTAAAGTCCTTCAGAACTGTATACGCCCGGGGTACCATTGACGCCAATATTAAGACCCATTTGATATTGATCTTTCACAGGATTTTTACAAGTAGTAGGAGTGATAGATCCACCAGTGATGGCTTGGTCGAAGGCTGCGCGACGGTCGGAATTACACCAGATGGCTTCCATGGCAGGCATATGCTGCTCGCCACGTGGCCAGGCAATATAACGCACCTCGATGCCTTTGCTGTTCATTTCATCCATTTGTTCATGGAATTTGTGACAATACGGACAGCTGACATCGGTAAAGACATAGATCACATGCTTGGTTTTACCTTTGGCTGGATAGATCAACAGGTCTTCAGCTTTAAGATTTGCAAAGATTTTCTTGTTCACGTCAGATTGCAAGGTTTCGCTGACATTATGCAGCTCTTTATCACCAAGACGAATGACATCGCCCTGAATCAGATATTTACCGTCATTTGTCACATAGACGGGTGCCATACCTTCCAGGCTGACCCAAGACATGTTGGGTACTTCAGTAGTTTTAATACCCGTGATTTTTGCGTTAATTCCCGCTTTTTTGAAATGACTTTCGAGCGTTGAAATCAGGCGTTGCTGTGCATTACGTTCGCTAAGGTTAGAGGCTTCACCCGTCGCCGGTGCACTTGCTGTAAGCGTATCTTGCTTTTTATCTGAATTATTGGAATTGGAACATGCGCTCAGTCCCAGACCGGTAGCAAGCAGACAAGCGATAAAAATTTTGGTGCGGGCAAATGTCATAATAACCCTTTTTTTCTTGGACTAAAAACAGAGCATTAGCATAGCAAAAAAAGATAGAGCTACGTCAAACTTCTCAGTTTATTCTATTTGAATCAGCTCTTAAGCCCGTGGATGATGGGTCGCGTGTAGTTGTTGCATTCTGACTTGTGCCACATGGGTATAGATCTGTGTGGTGGATAAATCACTGTGACCTAGCAACATTTGTACTACCCGTAAGTCAGCGCCATGATTAAGTAAATGCGTGGCGAAGGCATGGCGCAAAGTATGCGGAGACAGTTCAGCCTGAATTCCGGCTTGTAGTGCATAGCGTTTAATGGCATACCAGAAATTCTGCCGGCTCATGATGCCGCCATGCTGGGTGAGGAACAGATAATCAGTCGCTGTCTTATACAATTGCGGGCGTGCCTCTTGCAGGTATTTTTCTACCCATTCACAGGCCATCTGTCCCATTGGCACTAGACGTTCTTTATTGCCTTTACCAACAATACGTAAATAGCCCTGTTTTAAATTAATCAGATCGAGACGCAGATTAATCAGTTCTGTCACCCGTAAACCACAGGCATAGAGGACTTCAAACATGGCACGATCACGTAAACCAAGAGCAGTATTAATATCGGGTGCATGAATCAGCGCTTCGACATCAGCTTCAGACAGGTCTTTGGGCAAAGCACGGCCCAGCTTCGGTGTTTTATGAGCAGCCACCGGATTGTCACTCCGCAGTTTTTGTTCCCGCAGGAATTTATAAAAAGAACGTAAGGCGGACAAACATCGTGCAATTGAACGTGGACTTTTTTGCTGTTTGGTCAGTTCAATAAGCACATCGGAAATATCATCATGGTTCCATTCTGGTAAAGGTTTAACCAGACATTCAGCACACTGAATCAGATCAGACAAATAGGCATTCCGGGTATGGGGGCTCACTGTCTGGGCAATCAGATAATCACGAAAACCCTGTAAGTAACTGAAAGCTTCAGGAATCTGAACTGGACTAGGAATACGAGGTTTTTTATTCAGCATGATGTTTAATGAAGATGATTTTTAAAAGCGAGAAGCCTGATTGCTATTTTCCACTCTAGTTTAATTTTGCTGACATGTCGATGTGCTATACAGTCAAGAAGAAATGTAATTAATACTTATTTGTTAATTATTCTCATTTGTTTGTATACTGTACAAAAGTCTTAGGAATTTTCACGGTGCGTTTGTCTGATTTGAAAGCAAAACAAACTGCCATCATTCGAAAAGTTAATCGAACTACTGATGGTAAAGGCGCTTCCCACGATGTTGTGGCCAGTCGCTTGGAAACTTTAGGTTTTGTACCAGGGACTCAGGTACAAGTCATTACCAAAGGTATTTTTGGTGGGGATCCGATTCTTATTCAGGTGGGGTTTACGCGTTTTGCTTTACGAAAATCGGAAGCGGCCAAGATTGAAATTGAACAGGGAGCCGCGGCATGAGTGATACCTTACGTATTGCCCTTGTCGGTAACCCAAACTGCGGTAAAACTTCTTTATTTAACCATTTAACTGGATCTCGTCAAAAAGTCGGCAACTATGCCGGGGTTACGGTTGAGCGTAAAGTCGGGAATTTTACACTGCCTTCAGGCAAACCGGTACGCGTACTGGATCTGCCAGGAACTTATAGTCTGGATGCCACCAGTCCGGACGAAGAAATTACCCGTAATGTGGTTCAGGGTAAAATTGCAGAAGAAGGCCAGCAGGATACTTTCCTGTGCGTGGTAGATGCAACAAACCTAAAACTGCATCTGGGACTGGTACTGGAAATGATTCAGCTGGGTCGTCCAATGCTGGTGGTGCTGAATATGATGGATGAAGCACGTCGTCGTGGCATGCAGATTAATACCCAGAAACTGTCTGAGCGTTTGGGTGTGCCGGTAGTTGAAACAGTAGCTGTGCGTACTTCAGGGATTGAAAACCTGAAAAATGCATTGGATAAAAACAAATTTTCTGCCCCGCAAACTGAACTCAGTGGTTTGAGTGGTGACCACCATCATCAGATTGCCAGCATTCTGAAAGATGTGGTGAATTATGCCGATCAGGAAGATAAACGTACTGATTTCTTGGACAAGATATTCCTGCATCCGGTATTGGGCCTGCTTAGCCTAGCCATCATGATGTTTGTGGTGTTTCAGGCGGTCTTTGCCTGGGCTGCGCCATTTATGGACGGAATTGAAACTTTCTTCGGCTGGCTGGGCGAGTACATGGGTGGACTGATCGCTCATCCTTTATTAAACAGCTTGGTAGTTGACGGGATTATTGCCGGTGCGGGTGGGGTTGTGGTCTTCCTGCCGCAGATTCTGATTCTATTCTTCTTTATTCTGGTTTTGGAAGAGTCCGGGTATTTACCACGTGCCGCCTTCCTGCTAGATAAATTGATGTTTAAAGCAGGTCTTTCGGGCCGTGCTTTTATCCCTTTATTGTCCAGCTTTGCCTGTGCCGTGCCGGGGATTATGGCTTCACGGACGATTAGTGATCCACGTGACCGTCTGACCACGATTTTTGTGGCGCCACTGATGACCTGTTCGGCACGTCTACCAGTATATGCCTTGTTAATTGCAGCGTTTATTCCTGAGCAAACTGTTTGGGGCTTCATGAACCTGCAGGGTCTGGTGTTATTTGGTCTGTATATGGCCGGTATTCTGAGTGCACTGATTGTTTCCTTTATCCTGAAATTTTTCCATAAAGACAAGTCACAGCACATGCTGTTGATGGAGCTGCCAAGTTACCGCTTCCCGGATGTGAAAAACGTCTGGATTGGTTTGCTTGATCGCGGCAAAATCTTCTTAAAGCGTGTCGGTGGCATCATCTTTGCGTTATCCATTCTGCTATGGTTCCTGTGTACGTTCCCGCAACCACCAGAAGGTGCAACTTTACCGGATATCGATTATTCCTTTGCCGGGATGCTCGGCCATGTGATGCAACCTATTTTTGCGCCATTGGGCTTTAACTGGCAGATCTGTATTGCACTGATTCCGGCGATGGCAGCGCGTGAAGTTGTCGTGGCAGCACTGGGTACGGTTTATGCCTTGTCTGCAGTTGATGAAGATGCCATGTCTGAGGGTCTGGCGGCACTGATTAGTGGCGGTGGTGATCTGGGCTGGTCGATCGCGACCGGCTTGTCTCTACTGGTCTGGTTTATCTATGCGCCGCATTGTCTGGCGACTTTAGCCACTGTGAAGCGTGAAACCGGTTCATGGAAAACGGTCAGCTTTATGACCTTCTACTTGTTTGGTTTGGCATATTTCATGTCATTCCTGACTTATCAAATTGCATCACATTATTTGGGTTAAACTGGCTGAAGAGAAACCTTGGCTAGATCTGACTGATCATGTGAATGGGAGATTGAGATGATTGAAATTCTGATTGTAGCGGTACTGGTTGTCTGGAGTGCGCTCGTGGTATTTAAAAAGGTATTTCCGAATACCTCACGCTCAGTCTTCCAGAAGCTGTCTGATGCCTGTGCAGCCAAGGACTGGCACACGCTGGCGAAATGGTTAAAACCGGCTATGGCTGGTGGCTGTGGCGGTAATTGCGCTTGTCCGGCATCGGAACAAAGCTCAAGTACAAAACCTAAAGCTCAGGCAGTGAAATGGAAGTAAACTTTCATTCTGTTTGAGAATAAAAACTGAGCATGCAAATGAGTGAGGGAGTTTAGAAATAAACTCCTTCATTTTTTATTTTTTAAAAACTTATTGATTTATCTGGGTAAGAAGAGTCCACTATTTTTCTATATATGAATGTAAGCGTTGTCTGATTTTCCTTTCAAGTTATGGATAGCATGGTCTTAACTTTTATTCCCATGATGATGCGAATAAAAATTCATTAATTATTAAACCGATTAAAGATGAAGATTGAACGATATTTTTTTACGCCCTGACACAAAAAATGCCAGAGAAAGTCAAAACAGAAAAAGCATTCAAAACAGCAAAGTGCTACCATTTCGTCAGTTTTAAAATAGACCAGAAAATGGGGCGAAAATGTTAATACAACGTGGTGGATTAAAAGTCGTTGCAGGACTCGGGATTTCAGGTGTTGCAGCGGTCAACTTCTTACATGACCAGGGCTACCGCGTTGCAGTAACGGACTCAAGAGCCACCCCACCGGGACATGACCAGATTCCTGCGGAAGTACAGACCAGTTTTGGCAAGTTTGACCAGAATCTGTTGCTCTCTGCTGAAGAAATTATCATCAGCCCGGGACTCGATCCGAAACTGCCTGAGATTCAAGCAGCACTGGCTCAAGGTATTCCTGTGGTAAGTGAAATCCAGATTTTACGTCGTGCGACGGATAAGCCGATTGTGGCCATTACCGGTTCTAATGCCAAAAGTACCGTAACGACTTTAATCGGTCTTATGGCAGCGAATGCGGGTAAAAAAGTGGCAGTTGGGGGGAATCTTGGTCGTCCAGCACTGGATCTGACCAAAGATGATCCTGAACTGTATATTTTGGAATTGTCGAGCTTCCAGTTAGAAACCACATCAAACTTGCAGGCTGAAGTGGCTGTTGTTCTGAATATGAGTGAAGACCATCTGGATCGTCATGGCGACATGATGGGTTATCACACCGCCAAACACCGTATTTTCCAAGGTGTAAAAAAAGTGGTGTTTAACCGTGATGATTCATTGACCCGTCCACTGGTTCCAGATGCAATACCGATGCAGAGCTTTGGTTTGAATGCACCGGACATCAACCAGTACGGTATTCTCAAAGATACAGACGGCACAATCTGGCTGGCACGTGGTCGTGAACGTCTGCTCAAAAGTTCTGACATGTATATTCAAGGTACCCATAATGTGGCGAATGCCTTGGCTTGCTTAGCTTTAGGTGAAGCAATTGGCTTGCCAATGAGCGTTATGCTGGATACGTTAAAAACCTTCAAAGGCTTGGAACATCGCTGCGAATTTGTTAAAGAAGTGAATGGGGTACGTTATTATAATGACTCCAAAGGAACCAATATTGGTGCAACACTGGCAGCACTTGATGGCTTGGGCATGGCAATCGAAGCTCAAGGTGGCAAAGTTGCCATTATTCTTGGCGGTCAGGGTAAAGGCCAGGACTTTACTGCTTTACGTGACTCATTATCTAAGTATGCAAAAGTAGCCATATTGATTGGTGTGGATCGCCCAATTATTGAAAAAGCCATTACTGGTACGACTGAGCTGGTGCATGCAGAAAGCCTGCAGGAAGCAGTAGAAATTTGCCAGAAGCGCACTCAGGCACATGATGTCGTGTTATTGTCTCCTGCATGTGCAAGTTTTGACATGTTCTCCGGTTATCCGGAACGTGGTCGCAAGTTTGTGGCCTATGTGAATGAACTCAATTAAGAATAACAAGGATTCGTGATATGGCTGAGTTTGCTCAGACTGCGATCAATAAAATTAATCAATTTTATCAGCAGTGGGTACCTAAGCTGCCCGCTGAAGTTAATCCGCGTAATGTGCTGATTTTTTGTGTGCTGGCTTTGCTGTGCATTGGTTCGATCATGGTGGCCTCGGCATCCATGCCTTATGCGGAACGGATGCATGAAAATGCTTTCCACTATGTAACCCGGCATGCGATCTCGATTCTGGTTGCGGCGGGTGCAGCCTTTTTAGCCTATAAAGTTCCATTAAAAGTCTGGTTCAATAACACTTTCTTTTTATGGATTATTACTATTGTTTTGCTGGTCGCCGTACTCTTTGTCGGGACTGAGGTAAACGGCTCCAAGCGCTGGATTCGGGTAGCCGGTTTTACCTTGCAAGCTTCCGAAGTCGCCAAGATCATGATGGCGATTTTTACCGCAGACTACGTCGTGCGTCGTGCTGAAGAGGTTCGTAATAATATCAAGGGCTTGGTACGTTTAAGTGCCATCATGGGTGCAACCGTTGGCCTGATTATTCTTGAGCCTGACTTGGGTGCAACGGTGGTTATTACCCTGACCATGCTCGGTGTATTCTTCCTGGCTGGTGCACCCTGGATTCAGTTCGGTGTTGCTTTTATAACCTTATTAGGTGCGTTTGCTGCTGCGATTGCTCTGGAACCTTATCGTTTACAACGTTTACTGTCTTTCTCGAATCCCTGGGAAGATCCGCTTGGTACCGGTTATCAGCTTTCCAATGCCTTAATGGCCTTTGGTCGTGGCGAATGGACGGGAGTAGGGCTAGGCCACAGTATCCAGAAAATGTCTTATTTACCGGAAGCGCATACTGACTTTATGTTGGCGATCTTAGGGGAAGAATTTGGTTTCTTGGGTATTTCTACTATTCTGATTCTGTCCTTTACCGTGATGGTCTGCTGCATCCGGATTGGGCATCGTGCCTTGCAGCATCAGTACTTGCGTGCAGGTTATCTGGCTTATGGGATCAGTATCATTTTCCTGTTACAGATTCTGGTAAACGCTGGGATGAATATGGGGCTATTGCCTACCAAAGGTTTAACCCTGCCATTTATTAGTTATGGCGGTTCATCACTTATTGTTTGTGCAGTGATGATCAGTTTGATTCTGAAAATTGATTCGACGACCCAGCAGGTCAATCCAAGCCGGGAAGAATCAAGCTTCTAGATTAGACGGACGCTGTGGATCAGGCTGAGCATGGTCAAGTACTGTGCTCGGCATGACAGTCCCACAATTCAGGCAACGCACAAAAGCACTTTTTGCCTTGGAAAGTGGAACCAGCGGAATAAAAAATAAAGAAAAATAATTACGCTGCTGTTTGAGTTCATACCCAGAACGGGTTCGGCAGACTGGACAAAGGAACTGGCTTTTCTCAATGACCTTGGTTTTCGGTCCTACACCAAAAATAAAAAACATTTTTATGATCCTCACTCGCCTTGGTTATTGCTTTTAGCTTAAGTGAAAACCTGTTTTTATAAATAGTGACCTTGTAGCTCAGTTGTATGCGGGATTTGGGAAATATCCCATTGTGCAACCGCTTGTTCGAGCATATGAGCAGGACGATCCAGTTCTACGGGCACCTGACATAGAGCTTGAAGTGCTTTTTGCAAGAGCAGGGGAGCCTGATCAAGATCCAGTGCCTGCGCCAGATTTTGCTTGGATAGTTTCTGGCCCTGATCATTCATTGCCAGTGGTAAATGCATATAGCTTAAACGCGGATAACCTAACAATTGACCCAGATAAATCTGACGTTCGGTATTATCTAAAAGATCTGCACCACGCACCACATGGGTCATGCCTTGCAGATAGTCATCGACTACGACTGCCAACTGATAATTGATAATGCCATCACGACGTTTCAGTACAAAGTCACCCAAGTCTTTTTTTAACTGTGAACAATGTTGACCTTGCAGGCGATCTTCAAAACAGATTTCAACATCTCCGACCTTGACCCGAATTGCCTGATGTTCGAAAGGCAAACCGAGGTCACGACAGGTGTCTTGGTAAATATGATTGGAGCCCAGCATTTTACGGGTACATTGGCAGGCATAGACCAGACCCTGTTGACGCAGTTGCTGGATCACATTTTCGTAAATATCCAGACGATCTTTCTGGTAAATGATTTCTCCATCTGGCTCGAATTCAAAAGCATCCATGGCACGCAAAATATGTTCTTCGCTACCGGGATAAATTCGGGGGATGTCGGTATCTTCAATGCGGACTAGCCAGCGCCCCTGATGGGCTTTGGCATCGCAGTAGCTGGCAACTGCGGTAATGAGGGAACCAAAATGCAAAGGGCCGGTTGGCGATGGCGCGAACCGGCCCACGTAATTCTCTTCAGCTTTCCCTTCCTTTGATAAAGGGAGGGTCAGGGAGGGATTACTTAAAGACATGCTTAACCGTTATTTTGCTTCTCTTTGATCTCTGCCAAAGTTTTGCAGTCGATACATAAAGTTGCAGTTGGACGTGCTTCCAGACGGCGCAGACCAATTTCGATACCACAAGTTTCACAGAAGCCGTAGTCATCGTTTTTAATCGCTTCGATAGATTGCTCGATTTTGCGGATCAGTTTACGTTCACGGTCACGAGTACGAAGTTCGATGGCAAATTCTTCTTCCTGAGTCGCACGGTCGTTTACATCAGGGAGCGCAGTGTTTTCGTCTTGCATCGTATTTAAAGTACGATCAACTTCTGACATCAGTTCAGCTTTCCATGCCATCAAGATTTGGCGGAAGTGTTCAAGCTGCCCTTCAGACATGTATTCTTCATTTTTTTTAGGTTGATAAGGTTCAATACCAAATAAGCTAGCAGTAGAACCACCCTCAGTCGTTTTCGGCTTAGATTTGCGCACACGTTTTGTAGGTTTTTCCTCTACAACATCAGTTTGTTCGTCTAAGACTTGATTTTGGTTGTCATTCGCCATTTAGGGCATTCCTCATCATATGCGTATGTTAATACGCAAAAAATATGGTGATATGCAATTTTTATCCACCCTGTAGAAAGATTATCCTCCTACGGGGGTCGTCATCATATAGACTTTTTATGCTTTTTGATAGTCTTTGATGTCTGGATTATAGATATCACATTTCCTTTGGTTGCAATAAAGTAATTAAAAAAAAATAAAATGCAAAGTTAATAACCTGAAATTTCGGTATTAATATTTTGCTGGCTTAAGGTCACACGTTCGATATGTGTATCGAACTCCCCATTTTGTTTCAAATGTAATACACGATAGCCAGGTGCCGCCTGGTCTAGCGCGAATTCATCACTCTTGGGTTTGAACTGTACACTGGTCGATGGCGTCGATAAAAACTGGATACCGTGCCATTTATTGCAGGAATCCTGATGTACATGACCAAATAGAACCAGCTTCACATTCTGGTGCCGGGCCAGTACATCTTTTAGATCTTCGGCATTCTTTAGCCGGTGCTGGTCAATCCAGTGCGACTTCATCGCAAAAGGATGATGATGGCAAGCCACAACCACATGCTGATTTCGGTATTCAAGCAATAATTGGTCCAGCTGTTGCAGTTGAGCCTGTTCTACCCAACCATCTATCCGATCTTGGACTGCACTATTTAGTAAAATCAGGGTCCAGTTGCCAAAATGGATGGCATGTGCCTGATCTCGATCCTGATAAAAAGGAAAGACCTTAATATCATCATGATTGCCCGGAATCTGATAATAGGGCACTTGACAGGACTGGATATATTTTAAATAACGCGTATAGGTTTCTGCGACCGGCACCTGTGCCAGATCACCGGTATGTACGAGTGCATCCATTTCTGGAAAATTGTGCTGAATATGCTGCATGACTTCATGAAAGCTCTGCTCCGGGTTCATATTCGCAAATTCCAGATTGGGCTGATCCATCAAGTGGGTGTCAGAAATCTGGATAATGGTCCATTCTTGTGGTGATGCAGGATTGAATTGTTCCGATGTCATGTCTGCCCCCTTAAACCTGACGGGACAGCCTGTTGATGCTGTTGTAGCCATTGTAGCGCCATAATCACAGGTGCGTTTCTGAGGCGACCATTACTCAGCAGGGCCGGAATATCGGCATAATCCAGAATGTGCAGCTGGATATTTTCTCCTTCATCCGGCATGCCAAAAACACCGCCTTCTTCAGGCAGTTCAGTCTGGGCGACATAAAGATGAAACAGTTCCGAGCAGGCACCGGCAGAAGGATAGAAACTGAAAAGATGCTGCAAGGAATCAATGGTACAACCTGACTCTTCGAAAGCTTCGCGGCGAATACAGGTCTCAGGCGTTTCATTGCCATCCAGTACACCGGCAATGACTTCTAGTTGCCATGGCGTATCCTGATCATCCAGCCCGCCAATACGGAACTGTTCAATCAAGCCGAATTTTTGCTGCTGATCGTTATACAGCAGTACCCCAGCGGCTTCAGGGCGATGGATAAGCTCACGTTGCAATGCAGGTGTATAAGATTCCTGATGGAAGACACGGTGACGTAACGTGACTTTTTCCACCTGAATAAATCCCCGATATAAAAACTCACGGGCCTCTATCCTAAAATCTTTTTTATTATAAGAGGCTTGTTTAATAATATTCATAACTCAGAAAAGGATGAAATAACTTATTTTTTTCATCCTATCTGAGATTTTTATGAAAACAACTGTTTTTTTTACGGTTTTACACCTTGTGGTACAATTTTTGACCAGAGCTGTGGAAATCGTTTTTCATCTGCTTAAGGCCGGCTTCAATCTCTGCCTGCGTTACAGCCGGGGTTTCATCAGCAGATAACTGGCTGGCATAATCCCGCACATTCTGGGTGATTTTCATTGAACAGAACTTTGGTCCGCACATCGAGCAGAAGTGAGCCGATTTATGTGCCGCTTTTGGCATGGTTTCATCATGCATGCTGCGAGCTGTGTCTGGATCCAGGCTCAGGTTAAACTGGTCTTCCCAACGGAACTCAAAACGGGCTTTAGACAGGGCATTGTCACGCGCTTGGGCACCTGGATGACCTTTGGCTAGATCGGCAGCATGTGCGGCAATTTTGTAGGTAATGATGCCGTCTTTCACATCTTTCTTGTTCGGCAAGCCTAAATGTTCTTTCGGTGTCACATAGCAAAGCATTGCCGTACCGTACCAGCCAATCATCGCGGCACCAATGGCCGAAGTAATGTGGTCATAACCCGGTGCGATATCTGTGGTTAATGGCCCAAGTGTATAGAAAGGTGCTTCCTTACAGACTTCCAGCTGCAGGTCCATATTTTCCTTGATCATATGCATTGGCACATGCCCCGGACCTTCGATCATCACCTGTACATCATGTTCCCAGGCACGATGCGTCAATTCACCCAACGTGCGTAGCTCGGCAAATTGCGCTTCGTCATTGGCATCCTGAATACAGCCCGGACGTAAGCCATCCCCGAGGCTGAAAGACACATCATAGGCTTTCATGATTTCGCAGATTTCATCGAAATGGGTATAGAGGAAGTTTTCCTGATGATGTGCCAGACACCACTGTGCCATGATCGAACCACCACGTGACACAATACCAGTCAGACGATTCGCGGTCAGCGGTACATAACGTAATAACACACCGGCATGAATCGTGAAGTAATCTACGCCTTGTTCAGCCTGTTCAATCAAGGTATCTTTAAAGATTTCCCAGGTCAGGTCTTCAGCTACACCGTTGACTTTTTCTAGAGCCTGATAAATTGGTACGGTACCGATTGGAACTGGAGAGTTACGGATAATCCATTCACGAGTTTCATGGATGTTTTGACCAGTCGACAGATCCATAATGGTGTCGGCACCCCAGCGGGTCGCCCAGGTCATTTTTGACACTTCTTCTTCAATACTTGAACCCAGCGCAGAGTTTCCGATATTGGCATTAATTTTTACCAGGAAATTGCGCCCGATAATCATCGGTTCCAGTTCAGGGTGATTGATATTGGCAGGAATAATGGCACGGCCTGCAGCGACTTCCTGACGGACAAATTCAGGGGTGATTTCCTGTAAATTTTTGGCACCGAAATTCTGTCCCGGATGCTGACGCATATCGGTACCTTCCAGCTGACGCAGGTTTTCCCGAATCGCGATATATTCCATTTCCGGCGTAATAATGCCCTGTTTGGCATAGTGCATCTGGGTCACATTCTGGCCAAGTTTAGCCCGGCGTGGTTTTTGAATATGGGCAAAGCGGATATTGGCAGTACGGATATCGCGCAGACGTTGGCGACCAAACTCAGAACTTAAATCATCCAGCATTTCTGTGTCATTACGCTGTTCAATCCAGCCTTCACGCAGATTTAGCAGGCCTTTATTCAGATCAATTTCAACATTTGGATCGGTATAAACCCCTGAAGTGTCATAGACCATCAAAGGTGCATTATATTCACCGCCCAGACCAGTCGGAGTTTCGCTGAGAGAAATTTCTCGCATGGGCACCTGAATATCAGGACGTGAACCTTGCAGATAGACTTTACGGGAAGCCGGCAGAATGCGGGTCAGATCACGCGCTTCCTGTTCGTGTGGAGTAAGGGGAGTTTCAGAAGAAAGATTCGTTAACTGGCTCATTGCAATGATCCTTATGAATGACATCAACGAATCAAGCACGACCAAAAACGTGGACGGAATTATCTGGGAGTAGATAAAACAAGGGTAATCGTTTTTAGATGGCTTGATTCCTACGCAGGTATTAACCTGATCAGGTTCAACGGTACTCACTATCAAATGGCCGAAAAGGCTGATTTAAGTGATCTCAGCGAGTTATTACTCGCGCTCCGTCAAGCGAGGCTAAATCTTAGCTTAGTTGGTATTTAAAAAGTAGCTTTAAATTGGGAGGGGTTGCTGATTTTCGGCTATCTCATCGATTTTTAAGAAAAGATTGTTTTAAAGACAGATCGCATCTTTAAAGCAGTCTTTATTGTAGTTCTGTGAGGGTGGGGTGACTTGGGCATAATATAAAATCTGTTCAGTGCTGGACCGGTCACGATAATCCGCAGCTAAGGCACGCTGACGCTGTTCAGGATTCATATCCAGAAACTCTAAAAATAATTTCGCCTGTGTCGATAACTTGGATTTCTGACCACGCGCTAGACCAATAATAGTTTCCAGATGGCTGGTTTCTACCGAATAACGGTCACGATAATCCTCAGAGATTGGCGATTGCTCGCTGCCTCTGAATAGGAAATAAGTATATTGTTTCAGCAGATATTCGGCATCACGCTGATAACTGCTTTTTGGATAGGTTTGCAGATAATCTTCCCAGAATAGAGCGCGAGCGGCAATATTGGCAGCTTCAAGCTGTAAGCGTTTTTCGACCAAGACAGGTTCCATATTCTGCTCAGCCAGATTTTCAATAAATACCTTTTCGGCAACCGGTAAATACGGTGCAAAGATACGTGCCAGGTATTCCGGGCTACGACGATACTGCAATGTACCATTGCCCTGATCCAGTAGTTCTACATAGGCCTGACCTTTATGCTTCAATAAATACTGGTCGCGTGTGGTCAACTGTTCAAAGTGGCTTTGTTGGATGGTGGGATGCTGAGCCATATCTAAAGCATATTGCTCGAAAGCACGTTGCTGGAATTCGGTGCGTTCCACATGCAGGAAGCGTTGATACATTTCTGTAGAACGCTGCATCAGGTGTTTCTGCTCGGCCAGTTCCATGAGCGGCAGACACACTTTAAGGTCCTGATTAATCTGTTCCAGTGCAAAAGTGGTGCGCTGTTCATTAATCTGGGACATGTTTTTTTCAATATTTTCACACATGAGGGTGAAATCGTTCGCGGGAGACTGAACGGTTTTAACCTCGGCCTGTTCCATTTCAACTTGCGGTTCTGAGGATTGCTGGCATCCGCCTACGAACAGCAAGCTGCTGAAAACAAAACAAACTTTGAATATCGAATGAATTCGCGTTAACACTATGCTTCAGGACTCTATATAGATGAAATCAGAAATAACTGCCTTACTGGGAGCTATATTGTATAGATCTAATTCAAGTTCTATGTGTAGTATTGTGAATGGCTTTGTTAAGCTAAGATGCGGGATGGGGAAAGTAGGAGGAATATTGAATAAAATCGTGGATCTATAAGAGAAAATTAATAAAAGTCATACGTAAAAAATCAAAAGAAATCTTTAGTATTGCTGGGTTTAATGCGCCTTAATCTGATGATTTAAATGGCTGTAGGGGTGAAAACTATAAAATGAAATTAAAACACATCGTCAGTGCCTGTTTATTGGGTGCCAGTCCGACACTGTTTGCGCTGGATCTGCTTGAAGCTTATCAGCGTGCCCAGCAAAATGATCCGAACTGGCAGGCGAATCTGTTGCAATACCAGTCGGATCAGCTCAACCTGGGCATAGCCAGCGGAAATTTATTGCCGACTGTGACTTTATCTGGAAATGTGACCCGTAAAAACCAATCTGCCGATAATTCATCGATAGAAGGTTTGCCTGCCGAATTTGGAGAATTACAAGGTTCGAGTACGACTACACGTCAGATTGCAGTCACTGCACGTCAGCCACTATTTCGTTGGGATGCCTGGCAGGGTTATAAGCAGGTCAAAACCTCGGTAGAACTCAGCGAAGTTAACCTGCGCCTGCAAAAGCAGCAGCATATTTTGCAGGTGGCAGAAGCCTATTTTAATGTTTTACGCCAGCAGTCTTTAACTACGGCTTATCTGCAAGAAGAGCAAGCTTTATCAGAACAGTTAAGGATGATGAATGCCAAACTTCGAGAAGGACTCGTGGCGAGAAGTGATGTCAGTGAAGCCAATGCCCAATACCAAAGTGCACAAGCTAACCGGATTTCTACACAGGTACAACTGGTGCTGGCACAGGAACAATTGGCTCAGTTGATTGGACCTTATCAGGAAAATCTGGCGGTTCTACGTGAGGATTTCCAGTTTCAGAAACCTGTTCCGAGTAATATCGGCTCCTGGACCGAACTGGCACAAAACCAGAATCTGGAAATTTTGCAGGCACGTTTGCAGAAACGCTATTCTGAAGATGCCAAACGGGTGGAGCAGGCGGCTCTCTATCCTCAGGTTGAAGCTGTCGGAACCTATGGCTATTTAAAGCAGACTCCTGAAACAGTGTTATCAACCAATGGGGATTTTGACCAGATTGGCGTCGAGGTCAACTGGAATCTGTTTACCGGGGGGCGAACCCAAAAGAGTATTCGTCAGGCGGGCGTGAACGTACAGAGAAGTGAAGCCCAACTGGATGCCGCCATTCGCAAAGCTAATACTGATGTTAAACAGTCTTATCTGCAGGTAGAAACGGATGAGGCCAAACTGAATGCACGTAAAGCAGCGATGCAGTCTTCAGATATTGTGTCTCAAGCTTCCAGAGCTCAATATCAGGAAGGTTTAAAAACCATGGTGGATGTATTATTGGCGCAGCGCAATGCCTTCTCTGCCAAAACCGATTATCTGAATGCCAAATATGATTATTTGCTGCATGTACTGCAATTACAGGCTTCGGTAGGACAATTGACAGAAAAAGAACTGGCAGAGATGAATGCCTGGCTCATTGAATATGACCGTTCTTAAAGAAGGTTAACAAGTTGTCATCAAACTTTCATGATGGTCATGCTTTAATGATATTTCATGATGTGTTCTTACCTTTTCCTGTTCAGGAGTAGATTTCCTTGAGTCCCAATAATCCTGTGCTCAGTCATCACATTTCTTCGCAATTTAATGAAGAATTGCAGGACGTAAATACCAAGTTCATGACCATGGGCGGCATGGTAGAACAGCAGGTGACCAATGCCATTCATGCACTGCTGGATACAGATGCTGCAATGGCGGTTGAGGTGCAGTTTCAGGACAATACCGTGAACCGTCTGGAAAGTGAAATTGATGAGGCACTCACCCTGATTTTGGCTCGCCGTCATCCCGCTGCCATTGATCTGCGTATGGTGCTTGCCATGTCCAAGGCCAATACCGATCTGGAACGGATTGGAGATGAAGCATCGAAAATTGCTCGTATTGCCCAAACCTTGTGTGAAGAGGGTGGTTCACCACGCGGTTATATGGAAACCCGACATATTGGTAACCAGGTTCGAGTGATGATTCATGATGCATTGGATGCCTTTGCTCGTCTGGATGTAGACCAAGCGCTGCGCGTGATGCAGGCCGATGCCGACATTGACCGGGAATATCAGTCCGCTACCCGTACTTTAATGACCTATATGATTGAAGATCCACGGCATATTAGTCGGGTGATTAATGTACTTTGGGTACTACGTTCGCTGGAACGCATTGGAGATCATGCACGTAATATTTCGGAACAGGTCATTTATATGGTCAAGGGCCTGGATGTACGGCATAGCAGTGTCGAAGAAATTGAGCAAAAATTTCAACGTTAATTAAAACTAAATAATAGTAAAAAGCCTGCATTGTGTAGGCTTTTTTTATTTCAAAAATATGTTCTTGATATTGTGAAAGCTAGACAGGATAGGCGTTCCCTAATATTACTATGAGAAAAATCACATAAATAACAATTACTAATAAGCTTTATAAATTTAATTAAAAGAAATGTGAACTATTTATCAAAAAACATACAAAAGTTGTATATAATTTAGCAAAATACGGGTTGATTTATGAAAATGGAATTATTTTCAGAAAGTGAAAAGATTTTTTCATGTGCTCATCAAACCAATAGATAAGAAAGAAAAACGAAGCTCTTTTGTTATCAGTCACATACTTCTGGTCTAAACCTAACCCTGCATTCATTTACTCAGTGAAATTATATATTTAAGAGAAAATTCATGATCATTGATGAAAGTCAAAGAGAAGCTTCCCGAATTTACTTTTCTGTGTAGTTAAAGTTTGTGATCGCGTTAATGGGTGCGTGTTTCTGGACCATATTTTCCATCTGGATTGCTCAGGACTGGTTGCATGATTTGAGCACTTATGTTGGTTACTTTTGGGCTATTTTTCTGATTTATGGTATTGCCATTATTCCAGGATTTATGAACTCATTTGCGGCATTAAGCCTGATGATGGACAGACGCCCTAAACGCCAGCCATTAGCAGTTTATCCAGGGATTACCATGTTGGTGGCTGCTTACAATGAAGCCGCGTCAATTGAAGACACTTTGGTCAGTATTAACCAGCAAAAATATCCGGGAAAATTACAGGTTATTGTGATTAATGATGGTTCTCAGGATGAAACCGCAGAGATTGTCCGCAAAGCAGAATCAAGATTTCCCTGGCTGACTTTACTAGATTTAAAGCAAAATGCAGGGAAGGCGCATGCCTTAAATGAAGGCCTGAAACTTGCCGAACATGATCTGGTGATTACCGTCGATGCGGATTCTTATCTCCATCGTATTGCTCTGATTAATATTGTTGAGCGCTATGTGGCAGATCCTCCAAATACACGTGCGGTTGCAGGTAAAATTCTGGTACGTAATTCGCGTACCAATCTGCTGACCAAAACTCAGGAATGGGATTATTTTCTGGGTATCTCGGCAACCAAACGCCTGCAATCTCTTTATCAGGGAACTCTGGTAGCGCAAGGTGCTTTCTCTATTTATGACCGTAATGCCCTGATTGAAGTCGGCGGCTGGCCTGAATGTGTAGGTGAAGATATTGTGCTGACCTGGGCCTTGTTAAATGCAGGTTATCGGATTGGCCATTGTGAGGATGCCTGCCTGTTTACCAATGCACCGACGACGCTTAAAGTGTTTGTTAAACAGCGTCAGCGTTGGGCTCGTGGCATGATTGAAGCATTCATTAAACATCCTAGTATTTTAATCAAGCCAAGACTCTCTACATTTTTTATTTACTGGAACCTGTTTTTCCCATGGCTGGATATTGCCTTTACCTTTGGCTTTATTCCAGGAATCATTCTGGCATGTTTTGGACATTACTGGATTGTCGGAATCATGACTTTAGTGCTATTGCCAATGGCATTCCTGTTGGGTTTCTTAAATTATTCAATTGAACGCAGAATGTTTAATGACCTGGAGCTTAAGGTCCGCAAAAACTTCAGTGGTTTTTTATTGTATGTGTTGGCCTATAGCTTCCTGCTTCAACCAGCCAGTATTTTAGGCTATATGGATGAAGTGTTGAGAACACGAAAAACCTGGGGAACAAAATGAACACTATGAAAATCGGATATGTATGTGTTCCTCTGCTCATGAGTTTAAGTACTGCCAGCCTGGCCAATGGATTAGATGAAGATCAGACATCAAGTGAACGAGCGGCTGGAACAGAATTCTTTTTGAGTGACGATAGCGAAGGCTTCCAGACTCGTAAATTATCAGCGGAATTCTTGCCTCAATATGAAGATGCCGATCATTATCTGGGTGTACGTGGCAGTGCTTATCAATATAGGGCAGATGACTGGAAACGCGATGGTCAGAAGATCTCATTTATTGGGCGTGATATTGAGTCCGCTACAGCCAATGGCTGGACGCTGGAAGCAGGATTGTTTGAGCAAGGTGATCATACTTTATTGACCTTTGATGGCAGTTACCGTACTGCACTTGCAGAAAAGACAGCAGTAGAACTTTTTGCCAATCGTGACTGGGTTGAAACCCAGCCTGCACTTGATGCAGGAACAAACTTTACTTTTGTCGGTGCGGCATTAGATCAAGGTTTAGGTGAACATGTCACGCTTGTAAGTTTAGCGGGAACACAGTTTTTCTCGGATGATAACCGCCGTGATCATGGCCGTCTTAGACTGATTTATCAGCCTTCACTAGATCTGGGTCTAACGCTTCAGGCTCGTTATCGTATGTATCGCAGCAGTGAAGAAGATGTGGGTAGAGAGTACTTCAACCCAGAAGATTATCAAGAATCGATGTTCGCTCTCGGTTGGCGTCAGCGTTTCGCTGGCTGGTCTGCAGGCTTAACGGCAGGCTTTGGCCGAGAAAAAATCAATCAGGATCCGAGCCAGTCTACCCGATTATTCGAACTCAACCTACAAAGTCCTGTTCGTGGCTCGCAATTTCTGCGGATGAATGCCGGCTATAACCGCAGTGCTTCTTTCTATGGCCCGAATTACGATTATCGTTATATCAGGGGTGAATGGATTGTGCAGTTTTAAATCTGGCTAATGATATTTTGATTTTAAGCGGTCTTTAAAGACCGCTTTTCTTTTTTAGAGATAGTTGAATGAAGAGCTAACTATGCGTTTCTTCCTCTGCATCATCTTCAAAAGTCTTGGCAATTTTTTCAATATTCAGGCTCTTCGCCATAGCATCAAAAATTTCCTTATATACGCCGTCCTGATGATAAAGCGCATCATGTTCACCGTGTTCGGCAATACAACCTTCTTTCATCACATAGGTATAGTCTGCATCAATAATTTGAGACAGGCTATGCGAAATGATAATCACGGTACGGCCTTGCTTGATCTGATCCAGACTCTGTTTGATCTGTTCTGTCGCAATGGCATCCAGGCTTGCCGTCGGCTCGTCCAGAAAAATAATCGGTGGGTTTTTCAGGAACATCCGTGCGATGGCAATCCGCTGTTGCTGACCGCCGGACAGTTGCAGGGCATCGGAATCATAGCCATCCGGTAGCTGTAAAATCTGTTCATGAATCGAGGCTTTTTGAGCAGCTGCAATCACCTCATCCATACTGGCATTGGTTTTACCATAACGGATATTGTCAAAAATCGTGCCCTGAAAAATATGGTTTTTTTGTAGCACTAATCCGATATGATCACGCAGATATTGAGTGTCATAATCTTTTAAGTCGATCCCATCCAGTTTGATCTGGCCTTCCTGTGGTTCATAAAATTTATCGAGCAGACTGATCAGGGTTGATTTACCCGCACCAGACAACCCTACTAGTGCAGTAATCGTATTGGGACGAATCTCCATATTGATATCCTTTAAGGCATGATGCCCATTCGGATAATAAAAATTCACGCCACTTAGCTCAAATCGGCCTTTAACTGGCGTTTTTTGCTGTCCGCTTTGCTCAATTTCAGCATCAGCTTCCAGAATATTGAAGAAGCTTTCTGAATAGATCATGGCATCATTCACTTCATCATAAATCCGGTGCAGCGAGCGAATCGGAGCAGAAACGTTATTAAAGAGCAGCACATGGTACATGATCATGCCGATACTCATCTGTCCATCCAGTACAAAATAGGAGGTCAGGATGATAATCAGGACTATGCCGATCTGTTCAATAAAGGTTTTCAGACCATCAAACAGGAAGCTGGTCTGCCGGGTTTTCATCTGGTTATCGGTCAGTTCACGCTGCAAGCTCAGCTGCTTGTCTGATTCAATCGATTCCCGGTTAAAGGATTTGATGACTGTAATTGAATTGATGATGCTGAGAATGCCCTGGCTCTTTTTTTCCCGGCCATCTCTCAGACTACGGCGCCATCCACCGAGTTTTTGTGCCTGTTTATAGGTGAGCCAGAAGTAGATCGGTACAATCGCTGTGGCGACCAGCCCGACATAAAAATTGGCATAGTACATCAATCCGAGCGCGACAATTGCACTGGTAAATAGAGGAAAAATATCAATGAAAAAGATCTGAACCAGTCGGGTGAGGGAGCCAATTCCGCGATCAATACGGGTCTGTAATTTTCCAGCCTGATTATTATCCTGATTAAAAAATGCTAGCCGGTATTTTAAAAACTTTTCAATAATGCCTTGAGCCAGATCTTGGGAAATAAAAATCCGCAGCTTTTCTCCATAAAACTTCTGCCCAAACTGGACCAGTGCATTCACCACTTCTTTACCGAGTAAAATGGCAGAGATAGTAATCAGGATATGCCAGCCTTCATCCAGTCCCTGTCCTTGTTCCAGCAGTGCATTGATGCTATCGACTGCATATTGCAGGGTCAGTGCATTGACCTGAGCAGTAAAGGAACCGATCAGGGTTAAAATGAGGGTCGCAATCACCAGGAGCCGATAAGGGCTGACAAAGGGACGAAGTTTTAAAAACAGCTGCCATAAATTCATAAGCAATTATTTTTATTGTCAAAGTTGGATTTAGTCTAGGCAGGAATAGAGGTACTCACAAGAGTAAATGTTGTATTTATTTGTGAAATTAGATTGTAATTTTTCTGGATAAGTCTCAATCTTTTCAGCAAGATACTGAAATTTTTAGACTAATTTTAAATGACTTTGGACCTGTTTGCGCCAGAACCTCAAATGAATTTATTACCTTTTGATGGGGTGGTAGAGGATTATGGCCAGATTTTAAATGAGCAGCAGAGCCAGCAATATTTACAGCATTTTCTAGCTCATCTGGCCTGGCAAGCGGATGAAGTCACTTTATTTGGCAAGCATTATATTACTGGGCGAAAAGTTGTCTGGTATGGCGATGAACACTATCAATATCATTATTCCGGAAGTTTCAAACAAGCTCATATCTGGACACCGGGGCTATTTCGGTTAAAGCAGCATATTGAAAAATTGGTGGGTCATTCCTTTAATTCCTGTCTGGCTAATTTATATGAAGATGGGTCGCAAGGTCTGGGCTGGCATAGTGATGATGAGGCAGCTTTATATCAGGGAACGTCACAGGAAAATGTGATTGCATCCCTCAGTCTGGGTGCAACCCGCAAGATGAGCTTTAAACATAAAACAGAGAATGAAACAGTGGATCTGCTTTTACAAAGTGGTCAGTTGATTGTGATGCGTGGACAGACCCAACACTACTGGAAACATTGCATCCGGAAAACGACTCAGGTTCTGGAACCTAGAATTAACCTGACTTTTCGTTATTTTTTTCCTTAATTAAATTATCTTTGATAAAACAAAAAATACTAGTTCATTAGTATTTAAAATTCCTTCTCTCAGGGAGAAAGTGAGGATGAGGGAGTTCCTTTGCTCATTGTTGAATGATTAAAAAATGATTGATGAAGGCACTCTATTTTTTTAGATTGAAAGTATCCCAATGAACTAAAAAAGAGATTCTTTAATTCAAAAAAATAGCATCTCGAAAGATGCTATTGCTTCTATTTAAAAGAAATTTAGGGTTGCAGTCCAGCTGGATGCCGATACCAGCTTTCAATCAAAAGGGCAGCAGCGATACTGTCCGCAGACAATTTTTTGCCGCGACCTTGAGCTTGATAATGATCCAGTTCATCCCGTGCTTCACGAGTGGTCAGGCGTTCATCCACCATCAAGGTTTCAATATTGGTCTGATGACGTAAACGGCGGGCAAATTTTCGTGCCCGTGTCGACAGTTCAGATTCACTATCATCCATATTCAGTGGCAGACCAACTAAAAATAAGCCTGGCTGATGGCTTTTTACGATTTTCAGTAATTCGTCCCAGTTCGGAATCCCGTCTTTCATAGGAAATAAAGGGAGGGGATTGGCACTTTCAATCAGGGATTGGCCGACTGCCATTCCCATTTTCTGTGTACCAAAATCAAACGCCATAATGGTGTTTGGCGCGTTTACATCAGGCATGTCCAATCTCGGAAGATAACCAGGTTCGGTCTACGCCCATTTTTTTATAGGCAGCATCCCAGCGGTCGTTATAAGGTAAATTAAAAATCAGGTCCATATCGGATTCACAGATCAGCCAGTCACCCCGGGCAATCTCTTCTTCAAGCTGATGTTTGCCCCAGCTCGCATAACCCAAGGCGATCTGATAGCGGCCTACACCTTCATTATGCGCAATCGCATCCAGAATATCTTTAGATGTGGTAATACAAACATTTTCACCCACAGCAATAGAGGAATGCCAGGTCGGCTGACCGGTATGCAGGACAAAACCGGCCTCAGGTCGCAAAGGTCCACCTTGCAACACTTCATGGGGATTGACATTATCCGCCTCAATATCCAGGTCATTCAGCAATTCTTTAATTTGAATGCCAGCAGGGCGGTTAATAATGATCCCTTGAGCGCCATCTTCATCATGACGGGCTAGATAAATGACCGTGTGGGCAAAAAAATCGTCACTTGCATGGGGTGGCGCAATCAGACAACGATGAGTCAGATATTGTTTAGTCACCTGAGCGGCTCTCCAAAAGTCTATATCGTTTGTGATCGTGGTAGATGATTTATCAGGGCAAAAGACTGGATTTTCAATTCTGCAAATTGTCTATTCCTTATTTACTTATCCCACAAAAATGCACCACTGACAACTTAGCTTTGTAGATACTGAGTATAAAAAAACTACAAATAGGTATTTTTTTTATTTTTTCAATAAATCAATAAAATCAGTTTTATTTTATTGAATGGTAAATTCTGGGGTTCATTTATTATCGACTAAGAATATAAAATAAATTTAAGAAGGAATAAGTTTATATATTTTTAATTGTTTAATAATTAAACTAAATAATTAAATAGAAGAAAATATTAAATTTTATATTTAAAGCGAAGTGCTTTATTTTTTATTAATTTTTTATAAGTTATTTTATTAATGAATAGGTATAATGAATTAAACTTATATAGCAATAATAGAAAAGATTTTTCATACTTAAAAACGATTATAATTTGTAAATTTTATTCAATATTGTTTAATTTAGGTAAATATAATGTGTTTATTTAGAGTTAAATTTTACACAATATATACATAAACTACATATTGAAACAATTTGGCTTTGTTTGTAAGATGCGCCGATTTTTAATCTTCTATTATTTTAACGGATCGTTATGCATCATTTTTTTAAAGGGACTTTAATTTCTGCTCTATGTTCAGCGTCTATTATTTCCCATGCGGCAGTATTCAAAACATATAATGAAGAAGGTAATTTTTTTCGTAGTCATTTAAATGCAGAACTGTCTGAAAATTTAATTACAGATTTCAAGAATAAAACTAATTCAAAAGATGGTGTTTTATATCTGTTAGAACAAGCCCGGTTATTACAGGTCAATCATCAATATGATCAAAGCCAGGAATATTATAAACAGGCTTTTACTTTGCTAGATAAACAGCAAAATCGTGCCAAAGTCAGTGTATCTCGTGTGGGCTTTAAAGCTCTGGCTTTGATGAGTAATGATTCAATTGTTCCTTATCTGGTACCCCCTCATGAACAGGTACTAGCACATATTTCTCAGGCAAAAAATTATATTTTTCTCAAAGATTTAGAGGCTGCATCTGTAGAAATGCGGGTTGCACAAGGCCTACAGCGTGAAATTGAACTGGCTCATCAGAAAGAGCTGGAAAGAAAAAAAGACAAAGTTAAAAAACCGGCTACTGAAGGAAATCCGCTTAGCGCACTGGATGAAGCATTTATAGGTCTGGACCCTATTGCCGGCAAAATTAAAAACAGCTACCAGAATGCGTATGCGTTCTACATGGCTGCCAATTTATGGGAAACCTTGGGTGAATATAACGACGCCTTGGTAGATTATAAAAAGGCCTATGAATTACAGCCAGATGCACAGATTGCCCAAGACGTAAAACGCTTGAATCAGTTAGTAGCAAAACCAAAAAGTGGCAGTGTGCCGGTAATTGTCTTTATCGAGCAAGGTATTGTCCCGCAAAAGGTTGAAAACAAGATTGATGTGCCAACACCGGGTGGTTTGGTCAATATCGCTTTTGCGACTTATGAGCCAAGTACCTATGTGGCACCGAAAAGCCTGAAGGTCAAAGTCAATAATAAGCCTATGCAAGACAGCTACGTGATTAGTGATATTGGCGCTCTGGCAGTTAAAGACCTGAAAGAAAAAGTAGTAGGCAATCTGACCAGTCAAATCATGCGTGCAAGCGCCAAATATGCTGCACAAAAACAGTTAGGCAATCAGCTGGGTATTTTGGGTCAGGTGGCCGGCAATGTCCTGAATATGTCGACTGAACGTGCCGACTTGCGTGGCTGGAGTACCTTGCCAAGCAATGCCCAGATTGCGCGCTTAAATCTCGCTCCAGGCAACCATAAATTACAGCTCTCTAGCGGCAGTCTTTCCAGTTCAGCTGTCAATCTGGATGTCAAAGCCAATCAAACTGTCTTTGTCTATGCACATCACGTCAATGACAAGATTACCGCCAGCGTAAGCACCATCCCACATTAATAAAACCTAAGAGAACGATATGAAACGTCAATTCAGCTTTGCAGTACTTGGTTTAGGGGTACTGTTAATGGTGGGGTGTACTGCACCGAATGCCTTGTCGACCCAGACCAACTCAACTAATGAAATCAGCATCCGTACGATCACCAATAACCCGATCCTGAGTACGGAAGTATTTGTAGAACGCGTAAATATGAGTGCGGCAGGTGATTTGAAACGCGCATCGATTGCAATCAAAAACCGTCGTTTTAATAACAAAGACTTTAGCTACAAGATCGTGTGGGTGGATGCGCAAGGTGCGGAAGTGAATCCTGAAGGCGCCATCTGGAAGCCGATTCAGTTAACTGGCCGTGAAACCAAAGGTGTGCAATCCCTAGCACCAAATCCGTCTGCTGTCGATGTTGTTGTGTACTTGAAAAAATAAGAGAGATTGAACATGAATGCAAAATTGATTTTCGCTGTATTGGCAGCAACGACTCTGGTTAGTGGCTGTGCGTCTACTGGTGCAGTGAGTTATGGCGATGCGCAAGCAGTTGAAACTTTGACGACTGACTTCGGTTCGACTGATCTGCAAATGATTGCAGCGAAAATGGTGGATGACATGCTGATATTCCCGCCGATCGTACAAATGACACAAAACCGTCGCCCAGTGATTGTAGTAGATCGTATTCACAATAAAACTCAGGAACATATTGATACTGAATCCATTACTGACAGCATTCAGAACAAGCTGATCAACTCTGGAAAATTCCGTTTTGTGGATATGAAGTCTGTGAATGCGATGGCGCAGCAACTGGCCTATCAAAAACAGAGCGGCATGGTGAATCAGGCAACCGCTGTACGGAGCGGTGGTCATATCGGTGCTGAATATATGCTAAATGGCAACTTGTCGAGCATTGTAAAAAATGCAGGCGGCAAGAGCGATGTGTACTACAAGTTCACCTTTAAATTGCAAAACCTGCAAACTGGAATCGTTGAGTGGACTGGCGAGAAAGAAATCCGTAAAGCAGGCAAGCGTTCGACTTTCGGCCTGTAATTTAAATTAAGGTTGCTGTGCTTTGGCACAGTGACCGCAGAAGAATTCAATATGAAAAAAATATTACTTGCAGGCTTATTGTCCGGATTGCTCAGTTCACCTGCTTTTGCAGCAATTAAGGAAGTAATCAAAGAAGCCAGCGGCAGTGGTTCTACACAGCATCAGGCCATTTCTGAAGCGTTATTGGTAGCGGTACAGTCAGTAAATGGTGCTTCGGTTTCTTCGCAGATGGATTATGAAGAAACCGTTTCTTTATCAGTGAACCATCAAGGCTGGACCTATACCGGCAAGGTATCTCCGGTCTTTAGCGTAGCTAATCAGGGTTCGGGTTCAGTCACTAAATTCCAGGTACTTAGTGTTTCTGGAGCGAAGAATAATTATCGGGCCAAAGTCCGTGCTCATGTGGTTAAGTTTGAATCTGCTGTGCAGGATCAACATTTACACCGGATCGCTGTTTTACCATTCCAGATGGCAGAAAAAAATAATCGACTGGCTGGAGGAGGATCTGCCCGTGAATTTAGTCAGGAATTATCCGATACACTGGGCACTTATCTAACCCAAAGCGGACAATTAAGTGTGGTTGATCGTCACTATATTGAGGAAATGCAGTCTGAAACTGATTTCCTGTATTGGGATGGCGCACCACAGGAACTGGCACGTATCGGTCAGAAAGTTGGCGCAGATTATTTGCTGGTTGGTCAGATTAAAGATTTATCTACCGCCAGTAAGCAGCAGATGTATGGTCTGAATGCTGGCGCGGCTCAGGTGCGTTTAAGCTGGCGCGTGATTGAAGCGGCGACCAGTAAAGTCGTTGCAGCCGGAATCTTTAACCGTACCTTGTCTAATTTAATGACACAGAATATTTTGACGAACAGTTTAAATGACAGTACTGCAGACAAAATTGCTCAAGGTCTTAATCCAGAGATTTTACAAGGTTTGAAATTGCAGCCTGTACAAACTCGTCAAGCTTATGATCAGTCACCCGGTTATGGAATGACGCCAGGTTCTAGTGATCAACCAGTCAAATGGTAATTTTTGGCTTTAACTAAAAGCTGTTCATAAAAAAATCCCTGCACTAGTCAGGGATTTTTTATTAAGCATAATTTATGCTTGCTGAAACTTTAACTGTCTTAACTGACGTGCATGCTGCAAGGTGGTTTCATTAATTTCCACGCCACCCGTCATACGGGCAAGTTCCTGTACAATTTCACTTTCTTCCAGATTGATAATGGTACTGCTGGCCGGATCAGTCTGGCATTTTTTCACCAGTAAATGCTGGTCGGACTGTGCAGCCACCTGCGCTTGATGGGTAATACATAGAATCTGTACATGCTGTGCCAGATCAGCCAATAAGCGACCCACGATTTCCGCAGTACCGCCACTGATCCCGACATCGATTTCATCAAATACCAATACTTCAGCTTCGGTTTTTTCTGCATTCATCACCTGCATCACCAAGGCAATACGGGATAATTCACCGCCTGAAGCCACCCGTGCCAGAGGTTGGGCTGGAATGCCCTTGTTGGCAGTAAACAGAAGCTGAATAAAACTCAAACCTTCACTTGATGGATGTTCCAAAGGCTCAAATTTAAATTCAAAATGTGCTTCAGGTAGTGCGAGCTGTTTCACCTGTTCGGTCAGTTTCTTCGCCAGCGGTTCGGCCGCATCACGGCGAATCTGATCCAGATGTTGTGCTTTACTCAGAAACTCCTGATAAGAGACCTCAACCTGTTCAGCCAGTGTTTCCGGGTCTTCCAACTGATGCAATTGTTCAAGCTCAGTCTGCCAGGCCTCATATTCTTCTTTCAGCAATTCTGGCTGGGTGCGGTATTTGCGTGCTAAACGGTGAAACACTTCCAGTTTGGAATTCAGTTCTTCCATACGTTCCGGATCAAAGCTTTGCCGATCCATAAACTGGCGTAAGGTCGCCGTCGCATCTTCGAGTTCACTTTGGGCATTCAGCAAAGAAGTATAAATCTGGGAAAGCTGTTCGCTACGACCGGCATGCGATTCCATACGGCGTAAAATTGAAGCCAGTTCCTGAGAAATATTCTGTTCACCTTCGTCCAGTCCATTCAGGCTATAGACACAGTCCTGCATAATCGCTTCATGATGGGAAAGGCGGTCAAATTCCTGCTCAATTTCCTGATAATCCGTTTGGACGACTTCTTCTAATTCTTCGAGTTGCAGCTCCAGAGTTTCCATACGTTGCTTACGAGTTGCTTGTGCATCCAGCGCGGCCTGATGCTGGCGAATATTTTTATGCCAGATACTGTAAGCATCACGTACTTCCTGAGCGGGTGCATAAAAATTGCTATAGCGATCCAGCCAGTGTTTGGGATAAGGTGGCTCTAGAAGTTGCTGCTGGCTATGCTGGCTATAAAGCTGGACCAGTAGTCGGCCAATTTCTTTCAGTTCAGACAGACTGCTGGGGCGGCCATTGATCCAGGCCTTACTGCGACCAGTAGCGAAGATCACCCGGCGTAAATGAATTTCCCCTGACTCATCATCCAGTTCATGCTCTTTTAACCAGCTCGCCTCGGGGCTGTCTTCCTGATAGCTAAAAGTTGCTGTTACATCGGCTTTTTCGGTGCCATAACGCACATAATTGGTATCGGTTCGCTCACCTAGACAGGCAGACAGTGCATCCAGTAACAGGGATTTACCTGCACCGGTTTCACCAGTAAGAACGTTAAAACCTTTATCAATATCAATAGCAAGATGCTCGGCCAAAGCAAAATTGATCAGAGTTAAATGTGTCAGCATAAACGCATCCGGGCTGCGAAAAGTTTGAATGAAATAGCATGTCAGTTGCTTCAGTCTAGCAACGCGGCTGTTATTATAAATCAGGATAAATCGATTTCATTCTATCTTAAATTTCAGGGATTAATACACGCTTATTTGAATGTTGTGTCACAGGAACCAAGATTAGGCCACTGAAGTTACAAAAGATATTTTCATTTTTCTGACATACATGAAATTTAGATTAAAATCAGGTCGGAATATATTTTGCTTATAAATGGCGGGAAAAATCACGACATTTTCCAAGATCTGCCGAAATCGCTCAAACAGGCTGGAATTAAGGCAAGCAGAGGCACTCAATAATTTCATTCAAGTCCGATAAACTTCGATTGATTAGTTGCGGGTGCACATTTAAACTACAGCAATCAAAATATTACAAAATGCTTTATCTGGAGAAATGGCATGTCAGCTCAGTTTGATCATGTATCAGTACTTAAAAAATCGAATGTGTATTTTGGCGGGTTATGCATCAGCCATGTGGTGCAATTTGAAGATGGCACTAAAAAAACCTTAGGGGTAATTTTACCTTCAGAAAATGCATTAACTTTTGAAACACATGTGCCTGAGCGTATGGAAATCATCTCAGGTGAATGCCGTGTACAAATCGCTGACAGTGAAGAGAAAGAACTGTTCCGTGCGGGTCAGTCATTCTATGTGCCAGGCAATAGCCGTTTCAAAATCGAAACTGATGACGTGCTGGACTATGTTTGCCATTTTGAAGGCTAAATAGACCTACAGATGAGCTGTAACCGATCAAGAAATTTTGTTCTGAATCGGTTAAACTAAGCTTGATACAGAATCCTGTGAAGTTGGCTTTGCAGGATTTTTCTTTTGCTGCCTATTTCCCAATTTATTTTCGAGGTCGTTCATGGCTAAACCTGAGTATTATTATGGCGTCCATTCAGTAGAATCACTGCTGGAGCTTGAGCCTGAACGTGTCTTGACTCTTTTTACCCTGAAAGGTCGTGATGATCAGCGCCTGAAACGTGTACTGGAATTGGCTGAGCCTTTCGGCATTAGTGTCCAGCAGGCTAGTCGTGACAAGCTGGAAAAACTGGCAGGTTTGCCTTTTCACCAAGGCGTTGTGGCGGCAGTTCGTCCGCATCCAACCTTAAATGAAAAGGATCTGGAAGATCTATTGAAGCAAGATTCTCAAGTACTTCTATTAGCACTCGATCAGGTAACTGATCCGCATAATCTGGGTGCTTGTATTCGTACTGCCGCAGCGATGGGGGTAGCGGCTGTGATTGTGCCGCGTGACCGTTCAGCAAGCCTGACGCCGACTGCACGTAAAGTGGCAGCAGGTGGTGCAGAAAAAGTGAAGTTTATTCAGGTGACCAATCTGGCGCGTACTTTGGGTCAAATCAAAGATGAATTTAATGTACGTGTGGTTGGTACGATGCTGGATGAAAAAGCTTTACCTATCCAGAAATTTGATTTTACTGGTACAGGTGTATGCGTGGTGATGGGTGCGGAAGATACCGGTTTGCGTCCAATTACCCAAAGCCAATGTGATCAGACGGTTTATATTCCGATGGCAGGCAATCTGCAAAGTCTGAATGTGAGCGTGGCCACAGGTATGGCTCTTTATGAAGCCTGTCGTCAGCGTCAAGCTTAAGTCCTTTTTATTGTTTATTCATAAATACTGTTAAAGAAGAAGTCTATGTCTCCCCGAACGCAAGGTTATGCCTTTGTCTTAATTACCATGTGTATTTGGGGAGGTTTTACCTTAAGCACGCGTTTAAGTGCTCAGTGGGGGATTAGTGCCTGGGATCTGGTTGGATTACGTTTTCTATTGGCTTTTCTGATTCTGATGCCAGTCCTGATTTATAAAAAGGACACAGCCTTTTTGTGGAGTAAGGAATCCTTTCTCTTAGCCATGATTGGCGGGGTGGGGTATTGCCTGACTGCTTATACTGCTTTCCATTATGCACCTGCAGCTCATGCTGCCGTATTTCTAAATGGCTGTATTCCACTTTGTACCGCAGTGGCTGCTTTTGTGTTATTTAAACAGGGATTTGACCGACATACTTGGATCAGTATGGTGATTATGCTGCTTGCGATTGGCAGTATGAGTTGGCTGATGTTCCGAGAGTCCGGTGTGGCCTTGGGATTAGGCGATCTGCTATTTTTCATCAGTGCAATGTGGTGGGGTGTATTCACTGTACTGCTACGTCAATGGAAGCTATCTGCCTGGCATTCTATGGCCAGTGTAGCGATCTGGTCAGCCATCGTTTATGTGCCAATTTATCTGCTATTCTTCCCCAAACATCTGGATGCTGCTGAACCTTGGCAGATGGCTTCCCAAGTGCTCTTTCACGGTATTTTTGTGGTGATTATAGCGACACTAACTTATGTGGAAGCAATTAAACGTTTAGGTGCTTTTAAAGCGGGCAGTATTGTGACCCTAGCGCCATTTATTGCTGCCATACTGGCTGTACCGTTATTAAATGAGCCTCTAAGTCTCGCGCTTGTCTCTGGCTTAGTGGGTATGGCAATTGGTGCCATACAGCCTTGGCGTTGGTTGATGCATCAAGATAGCTTGAGTCAAAAACTGGAAGAACAAAAAAAGCAGTCCTAACAAGGCTGCTTTTTATTTTAGTTTTAAATAGGTTTGGATTAATTATTTTGAGCAGCCATTTGAAGATATTTTTCATGTAATGGCGTGAGATGGGCATAAAGATGTTCCAGCTCACCATCATTCAGTACAATATCATTAGCCATGGCACACTTTTGTTCACGCGGCATTTGTGCGGCAATGATCTTCTGAATTTGCTCCACATTTTGTCCATCACGCTGCGAAGCCCGTTGAATTTGCAGTTCAATAGCGGCATCAATTAATAACGTATGTTGTGTCAGTTCATGCTGATTGGTTTCAAATAATAAGGGAGAAACTAAAATCGCATAAGGACTTTGTGCTGCATGCAACTGTTGAATAATTGAAGTGCGAATAGCAGGGTGAGTGATATTTTCCAGCGTTTTTCGTGCTTCTGGAGACTGGAAAATATGGTTACGTAAAGCACGGCGATTCAATGAGCCATCCTGAAGTAAGACCCAATCACCAAATACTTCTCGAATTTGCTGCAGGGCTGGTTGACCGATATCGACGATTTCACGGGCGACAATATCCGCATCTACTACAGCAATCCCTTGAGCTTCAAACCATTGGCTGGCAGCAGACTTGCCACTACCAATTCCACCAGTTAAACCGAGTACAAATTTCACTTTACTGACCTAAATAGATTTTCATGATCTGCTCACCCCATAAAAAGGCAATCCAGCCGGCAATAGCAATATAAGGGCCAAAGGCAAAGGGCTGATTTTCTTTACGAACTTTAAGCAGGATAATCCCAATAATCGCACCCACCAATGATGACAATAATACAATGAGCGGTAGGAGCATAGGCCCCATCCAGGCACCTAAGGCAGCTAACAGTTTGAAATCTCCATAGCCCATACCTTCCTTGCCGGTCACCAGCTTAAACAGATAGTACACCACCCACAAGCATAAGAAGCCAATGATATAGCCCCAAATGGCAGAATCAGGGGTAGTATAAATCGCATAACTATTAATACCCAGGCCGAGTGCAGCCAGTGGCAGGGTATAGCGATCAGGTAATAATTGGGTGTCGAAATCAATAAAGGTGAGCGCAATCAGGACATAGGTAAAAACTAGACCAAACAGCATCTGTACTGTAGGTCCAAATACTGCCACCACCATCAGTGCACAAGCAGCTGTCAGAAGCTCGATAAATGGATAGCGAATACTGATTGGATTTTGACAGTTGCCACATTTACCACGTAATAAGATCCAGCTAATCACTGGAATGTTCTGATACCAGCGAATAGGGGTCTGACATTTTGGGCAGGTTGAAGCTGGTTTGCTTAAAGTAATTTTGCTTTCATCAATAATGGGCTGATCTGGATGCAAAAACAGCTGGCAATCCGTACGCCATTCCTGTTCCATCATTTTAGGGGTGCGGTAAATGACAACGTTTAAAAAGCTACCAATACAAAGACTAAAAAGCCCAACTGCGAGATAAAGCGCAGTTGGGTTTTGACTGAAATATAAAATAAAATCTTGCATTAAACCACGGAACCCATTTGGAAGATTGGGAGATACATCGCAATCACTAAACCACCGACAAGAACCCCGAGGATCGCCATAATCAAAGGTTCCATCATCGAGGTTAAACCATCTACTGCATTGTCAACTTCGTTTTCATAGTGCGTTGCAACTTTATCCAGCATGGCATCCAATGCCCCTGATTCTTCACCAATTGCAACCATCTGTACGGCCATAGAAGGGAATTTATCGGTGACACGCATGGCAAATTGAAGCTGTTGACCCGTCGCAACATCTTCCTTGATTCTTAAGACCGCCTCCTCATAGACCACGTTATTAGTCGCGCCAGCAGTCGATTCAAGCGCATCAATTAATGGTACGCCGGCAGCAAAAGTGGTGGCGAGAGTACGGCTATAACGGGCAATAATTGCTTTATAGACCAGATCACCAAAAATGGGAGCTTTGAGCGCGGCCTTATCCAGTAAATCACGGAATTTTTTGCTACGCTTTTTCGCTTCAAGGAAAGCAGTAATCACTACGCCAATTCCAATAATCAAAAGGAACCAATATTTTTGCATCCATTCGGACATATTGACTACCATTTTAGTAAATGCAGGTAAGTCCGCACCGAATGAAGAGAATAAGTCCTGGAATACAGGGACTACTTTCACCATCAGGATAATTGTGACGATCACAGCTACTACAATTACTGTAGCTGGATATTTCATGGCCTTTTTAATTTTTTGCTTTAATAGCTCACTTTTTTCTTTATAAATCGCGACACGATCCAGCATGGTTTCCAGAGCACCCGATTGTTCGCCAGATTCGACCAAAGAGCAGAATAGATTATCGAAATATTGCGGGTACTTACGTAGAGCACCAGCGAAAGTATTCCCGCCTTCGACTTCACCTTTAATTCCAAGCACAACCTCGCGCATAGAAGGATTTTCCAAACCTTCTGCAACAATTTCAAAGCCCTGAACTAACGGTACCCCAGCTTTCATCATAGTGGCGAGCTGACGGGTGAAGATGGTGATATCCAGTGTGGAAACTTTTTTCTTCATTAAACCTTCGAGAATATTTTTTTTCTTTTCCCGGATGGTTTTGATCGTAATGCCTTGTTTGCGCAAGTTCACTTTTGCCAAGGCCATATTTCGTGCCGGCAATTCCCCCTTGATCTTTGCGCCTTTGCGGTCAACCCCTTCATAACTGAAGATCGGTGTCATCTGGCCTTTTTTTGCTGCTGCCATAGCTTTATCCTTATTTTATATTCAGCACGATCATTCGCTGGTTACACGATTGACTTCCTGTAAAGAAGTCACCCCCTGCATAACCTTCACTAACCCTGATCGGCGTAAATTGTTAAATCCTGCCCGTGCGGAAGCTTCAGCAATTTCAATGGCATTGCCATCTTCCATAATAATTCTTGAAATCTCAGGTGTGACTTTCATAACTTCATAAATACCGACCCGGCCCTTATAACCTTCACGACATTCATTACAGCCGACTGGCTCATAAATCTGAAATTCAGGGCTTTGTAAATCTGCTTCGGTAAAGCCCATCTCCAGTAAGCTTTGCTTTGGAATGTCAGCTGTTTTTTTACATTGTGAACACAAGCGACGGGCCAGACGCTGCGCAATCACTAGATTGACCGAGGTCGCGATATTGAAAGAAGGGACGCCCATATTACGTAAACGGGTCAAGGTTTCTGGAGCACTGTTGGTGTGCAGAGTTGACATCACCATATGACCTGTTTGCGCTGCCTTGATTGCAATTTCAGCTGTTTCCAGGTCACGGATCTCACCGACCATGACAATATCAGGATCCTGACGCAGAAAGGATTTTAAAGCAGCTGCAAACGTCAGGCCTACTTTAGGGTTGACGTTCACCTGATTAACCCCTTGCAGGTTAATCTCGACTGGGTCTTCCGCAGTAGAAATATTAGTATCTTCACGATTTAAGATGTTTAAGCCCGTATAAAGCGATACGGTTTTACCGGAACCAGTAGGACCGGTAATCAGTAACATCCCTTGCGGTTTATCTAAGGCTTCCATGAATAACTCTTTCTGCTCAGGTTCATAACCCAAAGCATCAATTCCCAGCATGGCACTAGACGGATCTAAAATACGTAGAACCAGTTTTTCACCAAACAGGGTAGGGAGTGAGTTAACACGGAAGTCGATGGCTTTGTTTTTTGAGAGCTTTAATTTAATACGACCGTCTTGAGGCACGCGTTTTTCAGAAATGTCCATTTGCGACATAACTTTTAAACGTGATGCCAAACGGTTTGCTAGTTGTAGCGGCGGTGTTGCAATTTGACGTAAAACGCCATCGACACGATAGCGCACCCGGTACATTTTTTCATAGGGTTCAAAATGTAAATCCGATGCGCCCATACGAATGGCATCAATCAGTAATTTATTAATATATTTAACAATCGGGGCTTCTTCACCCTTCTCTTTTTCATCTTCTTCTTGAGTTGGATCAGCTGTATCGACATTTACATCCAGATCGAAATCATCATCAAAATCAAAAGTACTTTCTTCAGTAAAGTTTTGCTCAATCAGTTTTTCGAGTTTATTGTGTTCAACAATAACGGTTTCGATATTCAGTTTAGTCGCAAAGCGGATGGCATCCGTTGCTTCGATATTGGTTGGATTGCTCGTGGCAATATACAGAACATTGGCATTTTTATAAATTGGCAAAATTCGATGCTTGGTGACCAGCTTTTCATCGATATCTTCACGCAGGATTTGTCCTGGATCATAAGCGCCAATATCAAATAGAGGCTCACCAAATTCTACTGAGATCGTTTCAGCAATGGTGGTAGGAGAGAGATTATGATGACTGACCAAATAAGCCACAATATCTATTTTTTCTTGTTTGGCATTGGCTAAAGCAGTCCGCATATCTTCAGCCGATAATACCCCTTCATCGACCAGGCGACGAATAAACCCCGTAAATCTTGGTGACCCCTGCAATGCTGTCATGCTTCAATATGCCTATCAATTCAATTTTTTTAATTTGCTATTCTAAAATTATACGTTTGTTATACAAAAATACCATAGCTGAGAATGCTGCAATCTTCCTGATATTCAGTAAAAGCTTGAACTGGTCGGAAGAACTGGACATTTTTTTCAGTGATAACAAAAAATAACCATTTTGAATAGTCTAAACTGAGAAATAGGATGAATAAAACTATTCTTTAAATTTTACAATTCCGTGTAGAATGTGCCCAATTCAAGATATGTCAGTGAAATAGGTTATTTATGTCGGTTTCGACGATTACCCCTTGGGTGGTGGGCAACTGGAAAATGAATCCAATGCAGGCAGATGCCCAGGCTTTGGTTCAGAATTTAAAAGACTTGCTTGAGTCTGCACCAGTTTCAACAGAGAATTGTCATTTGGGTGTGGCACCGACAACCCTTGCCTTAACTCAAATTCAAACTGCATTTGCTTCTGCTAATCGCCCTGTATATACCGTAGCACAAGATGTATCACGTATTTCAGGTACAGGCGCTTATACCGGGGAAGTGAGTGCTGAATTATTGGCTGATAGCCAGATTCACTATGTATTGATTGGACACTCTGAACGTCGTGAAATTTTTGCTGAAAGTTCACAGATCTTAAATGCTAAAATCAAGAATGCCTTAAATGCCGGTTTAACTGTAATTTACTGTGTGGGCGAAAGTCTGGAACAGCGTGAAGCAGGGCAGGCGGAAGCAGTGGTCCTCCAACAGATTTGTGATATCGCGACTGTAGTTGCAGGCGAGCAGTGGAAAAATATCGTGATTGCTTATGAGCCAATCTGGGCCATTGGCACCGGTAAAACTGCCTCTCCAGAAGATGCGCAGGCCATGCATGCCCAGATCCGTCAAGGTTTGAGCCAGATTACAGGTTATGCTGCGACTATGGCGATTTTATATGGTGGTAGTGTAAAACCGGAAAATGCAGTAGAGTTAGCAGCTTGTCCTGACATTAACGGGGCATTGGTGGGTGGTGCATCGCTCAATGCTGAGTCGTTCCATCAAATTGCTCAAGCATTTGCAAATACACAATAATTAGGAGTTCAGCATGCAAACTTTTGTGCTGGTAGTACATATTATCTTAGCGATTTTGATGATTGTCTTGATTTTAGTTCAGCATGGTAAAGGTGCGGATGCTGGGGCATCATTTGGTGGTGGCGGTGCGGCAACGATCTTTGGTGCCTCAGGTTCGGGTAATTTCATGACCCGTTTGACGGCAGTTTTTACCGCATTGTTCTTTGTGACCAGTATTACTTTGGCGATTCTTGCCAAGAAACAAACCACTAATGCGTACAGTTTATCGTCAATTCAATCAGCACCAACTGCGCCTGCGCAACCGGTTGAAACTTCACCAACTGCACCACAAACGACCGAATAATTTTAATTAAACCTTTCTTTTTTTCAGTGATGCGACTAGAATGCGTCACAGCTGCGGTGGTGGTGGAATTGGTAGACACGCTACCTTGAGGTGGTAGTGCTTTCGGGCGTGGGGGTTCAAGTCCCCCCTTCCGCACCAACTTATAATCCAGAACATAAGTTGGTGTATGCAGCTAAAAAAACTTCTGTTGTTGCGGGATGGAGCAGTCTGGTAGCTCGTCGGGCTCATAACCCGAAGGTCGTTGGTTCAAATCCAGCTCCCGCTACCAATCAATCCTTTTTTAAAGACGCAAACTTTTAAAAGGCAGCTTAAATCTGATTTAAGTTGAGAAGAATTATTTGCATGTTGTTGCGGGGTGGAGCAGTCTGGTAGCTCGTCGGGCTCATAACCCGAAGGTCGTTGGTTCAAATCCAGCCCCCGCTACCAATCCTTTAAAGATGCAACTTTAAAGGCAGTTTAATGATAGAATATTAAGCTGAACGTTATTTGTATGCTGATGCGGGATGGAGCAGTCTGGTAGCTCGTCGGGCTCATAACCCGAAGGTCGTTGGTTCAAATCCAGCTCCCGCTACCAATTTTTCAGTAACAGATAACAAATATGCAGAATGATGTGGTTGTGATTGAAAAGTTCGCATCTTTTGTATATAATTTTTGCACGTTGATGCGGGATGGAGCAGTCTGGTAGCTCGTCGGGCTCATAACCCGAAGGTCGTTGGTTCAAATCCAGCTCCCGCTACCAAGTTTCTTAAAAGAGGCTCACAACTATGGTGGGCCTTTTTGCACAGTGGGATTTGAAAAAAGTTCAAATTGTGCATTAATTGGGGCGATTTACGCCCTTTTTTATTGGCTATCGTGTAGTGTCGACAATATTTGGTCAAATCTCCATGTTTCACTACTACTATAGTTTGTATTGGTTTGTAGTGGTCAAATAGATCATAAAATCGCACCAGATGACGAGAGTAAATGAAGCTATCAAATAAAACTCAAGCACTTCAGGACTTGATTGCACCAGCAGTTGAAGCCTGTGATGTAAATCTGTGGGGGATTGAATTCCTGCCACAAGGCAAACGTTCATTATTACGGATCTATATCGACAAACCGGTCGATGAAAATGCAGCACCTGTTGTCAATGAAGATGGCGAAGAAGAGCAGGGTCGTGGTATTGGGGTTCAGGACTGTGTGCGTGTCACACAGCAAGTCGGCGCGATCCTGGATGTACATGATCCAATCTCAGGTGAATATTCGCTTGAAGTGTCTTCACCAGGTTGGGATCGTCCATTCTTCCAGCTGGAGCAGATGGCTCATTATATCGGACAAATGGTTGCGCTGCGTTTGATCAGTGCCGTCGATAATCGTCGTAAATTCCAGGCAAAACTGGTTGCAGTCGACCTTGAAAATGAAATGATTCAAGTTGAAGTAGAAAAGCAACAGATTTTGGATATCGACAGTCACAATATCGATAAAGCAAATTTGGTCTATCAAGATTAATTCAATTAATAAGAATCTGAACGAATAGGTGACTTATGGCACGTGAAATTCTTACCGTGGTTGAAACGGTTAGTAACGAAAAAGGTGTAAGTCGTGAAGCAATTTTTGAAGCGCTAGAACAAGCTTTAGTTGCAGCGACTAAGAAGAAATTCTACGAGGGGACTCACTCGGAAGAAGCTCGTCTTCGTGTAGAAATTGACCGTAAAACTGGTGATTACCGTACTTTCCGTCAATGGGAAGTGGTGGCTGATGAAGATCATGAAATGCCTGCTTGTCAGGATGCGATCTCTGATGTTGATCCGGCACAATGGTCAATTGGCGATATCCGTGAACTGGAAGTAGAATCAATCGATTTCGGTCGTATTGCTGCTCAGATCGCGAAACAGGTGATTGTACAGAAGATCCGTGAAGCAGAACGTGCACTGGTTGCCGATG
Source organism: Acinetobacter sp. CAU_H_56 (assembly GCF_058599425.1). Lineage (NCBI taxonomy): Bacteria > Pseudomonadati > Pseudomonadota > Gammaproteobacteria > Moraxellales > Moraxellaceae > Acinetobacter > Acinetobacter sp. CAU_H_56. The sequence goes on from NZ_CM178654.1 coordinate 290,096, forward strand.
CGTATGAATCTAAAGTCGGTGAGCTAATCTACGGTGAAGTGAAAAAACAAACCAAAGATGGTTTTATCATTGACTTGGGTGACAACGCAGAAGCGTATCTGGCTCGTGAAGAGATGATTCCGAAGGAAATCCTTCGTCCGAAACAACGCGTGAATGCGATTCTATATAGCGTTAACCGTGAAGGCCGTGGTGCACAATTATTGTTGTCACGTGCTAAACCGGAAATGCTGATTGCATTGATGAAAAAAGAAATTCCTGAAATTTCTGAAGAAATCATTGAAATTAAGGCCGCAGCTCGTCAACCGGGTGTTCGTGCTAAAATTGCAGTGAAAACCAATGACCACCGTATTGATCCGGTGGGTGCTTGTATTGGTATGCGTGGTACACGTATCCAGGCTGTACAGCAAGAGCTCAATGGCGAGCGTATTGATGTGGTAGTTTGGTCGGATGATCCTGCGCAATATATCGCAAGTGCATTAGAACCAGCAGATGTCTCTAGTATTGTCATCGATGAAGATGCACGTACTGCAGACATCATTTTCGCGACTAGTGATCAGCTGGCTCGTGCAATTGGTTCACAAGGTCAAAACGTTCGTCTGGCATCTGAATTGACTGGCTACAAGCTGGACATGATGCTGGAAGAAGAGTACTACGCACGTCAACAAAGCGAAGCACAAAAATACCTAGACATGTTTGTTACACGTCTGGATATTGCTGAAGATTTGGCGATGGCGTTGGTAGAAATGGGCTTCACCTCGCTTGAAGAAATTGCTTACGTACCGCCAGAAACGTTTGATGAAATCGAACTGGATGCGGAACTGGTTGAACTACTGCAAAGCCGTGCGAAAGAAATTGCACTTGCTGATGCATTACAACAGCAAGAAAACGTACAAGCGCCAAGTGAAGAACTTGTTGCAATGGAAGGCATGACAGCAGAGATCGCGCAAGCTCTCGCAGCTCGTGGTGTGGTAACCGTAGATGACTTAGCTGACCAAGCGACTGATGATATCGAAGATATCGAAGGTCTCGGTGCTGAGAAGGCCGGTCAACTTATTATGAAAGCGCGCGAATCATGGTTTAACTAGGAGGTAGTATATGACGGACAAGTCGATTAAAGAGTTAGCACTCAGCGTGGGTCGCCATGTTGATAAGCTCCTAGAGCAGGTTCGTGAGGCAGGTTTACCACAGCGTAAAGCTGACGATATTATTACCACCGAACAACAAGATCGCTTAATGAATCATGTGAAAAAGACACAAGGTTCGGATGGCCATGCAGGACAAATCACGTTGAAACGTAAAACGACCAGTACTGCTAAAGTGGCAAGTACTTCAGGTAAGGCGAAAACGATTAATGTAGAAGTTCGCAAGAAACATACATTCGTCAAGCCAGACCCGGAACAAATTAAAGCAGAAGCTTTAGCGAAGGCTCAAGCTGAACAGCAAGCGAAAGCAGAAGCTGAACAGAAGTCAGCACCAGCTAAAAAACCTGCTGATGCACCTAAGTCAGGTACAAACAATGCAAGCAAAGCGCTAGAAGCAATGCGTGCAGCTCAGAAACAAGAAACTGAGAAACAGGAAACACCTAAAGCAGCTGTTGTGGTAAAACGCAAATCAACTAATAAACCGATTGTGAAAGCAGCGGTTAAACAAGTTGAAACAGCAGAACAGAAAAAAGCGCGTGAAGCTCAAGCCGCTCAATTAAAAGCAGCTGAAGAAGCAGCACGTCGTAAGGCAGCTGAAGAAGCACAGCAACGTACCCTTGAGCAAATGCGCAAGATGGCGTCGAAGTATTCTTCTGAAGATACCACTGCAACCATTCGTGTGATTGATGATTCTCCACTTGCTGCTGGTCTGGTTGGCCAAGCATATGAAGACTCATTTGCGAAAGAAGACCGCGAAATCAAACGTGGTACTAACACTTCAAATACACGTTCACCGAAAAAAGGTGGTCGTCGTGGTGAAGAGCAGTCTTTCCGTGATAACTCACACAAACGTGGTTTGAAATCTAGCCAAGCGAATAAGCATGGTTTTGAAAAACCAGTGAAAAAACAGGTTTATGACGTTGAAATCGGTGAAACGATTGTCGTTGCTGACCTGGCTGCGAAAATGGCAGTTAAGGTTCGTGAAGTGATCAAGTCACTGATGAAAATGGGTGAACTGGTTACTCAAAACCAGGCGATCGATCAGGAAATCGCGGCTCTTGTGGTTGAAGAAATGGGCCATAACCCGGTACTGGTTTCTGAAACTGCAGTCGAAGATAACCTGCTTGAACAGGCTGAAGAAGCACGTGGTGCGCAAACTACTCGTGCGCCAGTTGTTACGATCATGGGTCACGTTGACCATGGTAAAACATCGCTTCTAGACCGTATCCGTCGTGCCAAAGTGGCGCAAGGCGAAGCAGGTGGTATTACCCAGCATATCGGTGCTTACCATGTAACGACTGATAAAGGTATTATCACATTCCTTGATACTCCGGGACACGCAGCGTTTACTGCAATGCGTTCACGTGGTGCCAAAGCGACTGATATCGTAGTCTTGGTTGTTGCAGCAGATGATGGCGTGATGCCACAAACTGCCGAAGCCATCGATCACGCACGTGCAGCGGGTACGCCAATCATTGTTGCAATCAACAAGATGGATAAAGACTCTGCTGATCCAGATCGCGTATTGAATGAATTGACCACCAAAGAAATCGTACCTGAAGAATGGGGCGGTGACGTTCCTGTAGCGAAAGTATCTGCACATACTGGTGCGGGTATTGACGAACTTCTTGACCTGATTTTAATTCAGTCTGAATTGCTTGAATTGAAAGCGTCTGAAGAAGGTGCAGCACAAGGTGTTGTGATTGAAGCGCGTGTTGATAAAGGCCGCGGTGCAGTAACTTCTATTCTTGTACAGAACGGTACGTTGAAAGTGGGTGACCTGGTACTTGCTGGCTCATCTTATGGCCGCGTTCGTGCCATGACCGATGAAAACGGTAAGCGTATCAAGTCTGCAGGTCCTTCGATTCCAGTTGAAATTCTGGGTCTTCCAGAAGCACCGATGGCAGGTGACGAAGTTCTGGTTGTGAATGACGAGAAGAAAGCACGTGAAGTTGCCGATGCGCGTATGGATCGTGAACGTCAAAAACGTCTTGAACGTCAATCTGCAATGCGTCTTGAAAACATCATGGCGTCTATGGGCAAAAAAGATGTGCCAATCGTCAATGTGGTATTAAAAACTGATGTACGCGGTACATTGGAAGCTCTGCATGTTGCATTGGCTGAGCTTTCAACGGATGAAGTAAAAGTACGTATCATCGGTTCGGGTGTGGGTGCAATTACTGAATCTGACGTCACACTGGCTGAATCTTCAGAAGCAGTTCTTCTTGGCTTTAACGTACGTGCTGACAATACTGCACGTCAAAAAGCAGATGCAGACAGTATCGACATTCGTTACTACTCAGTGATCTATCAATTGATTGATGACGTGAAAGCAGCGATGAGCGGTAAACTTGCTCCTGAACACCGTGAAACGATCTTGGGTGTTGCTCAAGTACGTGAAGTGTTCCACTCAAGCAAATTCGGTGCTGCAGCAGGCTGTATGGTACTTGAAGGCGTATTACACCGTAATAAACCGATTCGCGTATTACGTGATGACGTGGTGATCTTCCAGGGCGAGCTAGAATCTCTTCGTCGCTACAAAGAAGTGGTGGAAGAAGTTCGTGCCGGTATGGAATGTGGTCTTGCGGTGAAAGGCTATAAAGACATCAAACCTCTCGATAAGATCGAAGTGTATGATGTGCAATTGATTAAACGGAGTCTTTAATGGCGGGTAGTCAACGTCTGAAGCGTATGGCGGATACGGTACAACGTGAGTTGTCTGAACTGATCCGTCAAGAGCTGAAAGATCCACGTCTGGGTGGTCTGGTGACCATCTCAGCCGTGAAGGTGAGCCCAGACTTAGGATATGCAGAAGTTTATGTCACAGTAATGGGTCGTGAACTTGGTGATGAGCAAAGTGAAGCGGCAAATAAAGAAACACTCGATGTCCTGAATAAGGCATCTGGGTTCCTGCGCCATGAACTGAGCCGTCGGATCAAGACACGTATTACACCTCGTCTACGTTTCCATTACGACAAAACCAATGCATATGGTAACTATATGTTTGGTCTGATTGCTGAAGCAGTGAAGGATTTACCTCCTGCTGACGACAAGAAAGATGAAGAATAAGCTTTTATAAAGCGCAATAAAAAAGCCACCTTAGGGTGGCTTTTTTATTGCTGAACTTTTAAGTAGAACTGGCTAACTATTACTTTGAATCTTGATCATTCATTTTCTTTTCATAAAATGCACGACGGCGGGTTTTCTGCCAAGGTAATGGACGTTCCAGCGTTTCTGGCACTTCACCACTCATTGAGCGCAAACGTAAATGCAAGGCCGCTTGCGCCATCAGGTTGGCAGATACCGGTGCAGTAATAAAGGCAAATAGGGTAATTAGTACTTCAGCAAAACCTAAACGACCATAGATAGCCGAAAAAATAATAGAAGCGATCAGAAAGCTTCCTAGACCTAAGGTACTGGATTTGGTCGGTGCATGCAAACGCATAAACAGGTCGGGTAGACGTATCATCCCAATGCCGCCCACCAGCATAAAGAAAGCGCCAATCAATAAAAAAATCGAAACTAGTATTTCTAAAATTAAAGGCATTTAAAAACTCCTAGTCGATGACATGGCCAGTAGTGAAATAGCGGGCAAGGGCAGCGGTAGAGACAAAACCTAGCATAGCCACCAGTAGGGCACCTTCAAACATAAAGGTACTGCTCCAGTAGATTCCCAGAATCACCACCAGACAGGTTGCATTCAAAAACAGGGTATCTAATGCTAGGAGACGGTCAACAATTGAAGGGCCCATGACCAGCCGGATCAGACACAGCAACATGGAGATCGTGACAGCACCCAGACAAATCAGCAATGCATATGGCAGAATGGTCATGCTTCAGCTCCTGATTGTGCGCTAAAAATTTTAATCAATGGTTGTTCATAACGCTGTTTGATGGTTTCGATTTCGGCCTCTTCATCATCCGTGCTTAAGGCATGCACCAGAATATCGCCACGGTCCTGATCAATCCCCGCAGAAACTGTACCTGGTGTGGTGGTAATGATCATCGCCAGCAACGTATTCACTTCTTCATGCTCGGTATCCAGCGGTACCCGGAACCATTTTGGATGTAGGTTTTTGGTCGGTCCCAGTACTAAAATCGCGACTTTAATATTAGCGACAATGATGTCCCAAACGACGACCCAAAATAGACGCATCGCCGGGATCCACCGGATATTCGGCGTGTAATCAATAAAAGGAGCGACCATTCGCGGAATCAAGATCGCCAGGAATATTGCCATGAGCAGTGTGCCGGCTTTCATATTATGGGCCAGCATGACCCAGCTCATCGCCACAATGACCGAAACGAAAGGATGAGGAAACCAGCGTTGAAGTAATGATTCAGCCATTAAAGTCCCTCCGCCGGTTTAAGTTGATTGTCGTCGTATTTGTTCTGTTCAATATACTGCTTATCAATCTGACGTTGTTTAAATTCAGAAATATGATCGCCATTTAAGGTGTTTTCTGAAATGACATAAGGAATCAGATGCGCATTTGGATCAGGTGTTTCACCACCATATTTGGTTTCTGGTAAATAACCTGGATCAAATGGCTGAACACTGATGAACTTACCTTCAGCATCACGTTTTAACAGTGCTGCTTCATAAATCGGATTGGTTTTAATCTGTGCTGCGGTCTGATAATTATATTGATAGATCGGTGCAGCAAAAACCACGTAGGCTGTCAGACTGAGCAATAACAGATAAATAACCCGGTCATTTCGTGCCGGTGCCTTGCTCGGTAAGGCTTCATACTTGCTGAATTCTTCAGAATTTTCATCCTGTTCCGGTCGGCTTGAACGCCAGAACAGAATAAAACCGACCCGGGTAAAAGCCAAAATACTCAGTAAGCTGACCAGTAGAACCGTAAAGATAATCAGCATTTGATGCTCAGACTGTCCTGAAGCTTGCAGGATAAACACTTTACCGAAGAAGCCGCTGAAAGGTGGCAAGCCAGCCATCATCAAGGCAATGATGAAATATACAATGGAAACCAGCTTATTCTGTTTCATCTGTGGGGCAATCTTAAAGTGATCTTTAAACTCGCCACGCTGTGAGGTGATCCAGCCACACAGAATATAAAATGCCGCGCCAATTAGGGTGCTGTGCACCATGTAATACAGTGCACCTGCCCAGGCCTGAGTGCTATTCATCGCAATGGCAATCAAAATAGTCCCAACTGAAGACAGCACCATAAAACCGACAAAACGACGCAGGCGTTCGGTACCAATTGCACCGATTACCCCATAGACCGAAGTAATCAGACCAATCACCAGCAGACAGTTCATCAGAATCTGGTGGCTATATTCATCATCAAATACAGTGCCATTGACCCGGATAATCGCGTAGATCCCGACTTTGGTCATGATGGTAAACAGGGCAGCCACCGGAGTAGTTGCAACAGCATACGTTTTAGGAAGCCACAGGCCTACCGGTAACATGGCTGCCTTGATCCCGAACACCACAAATAGCATCAGTCCGCCTGCAACGGCCAGCTTATGTTCATCGCCTGCCAAAGTTGGCATCAGGCGGGCAACATCAGCCATATTCAGGCTGCCGACACTGCCATAAATCATCCCGAGTCCGATCAGGAACATAGCAGAAGCGAGCAGGTTAATAGCCACATAATGCACACCGAGCTGGAAGCGTGCCTTGCCTTGCCCATGCAAAAGTAGAACATAGGAGGCCATTAACAGGATCTCGAAGAACACGAACAGGTTAAACAAGTCACCGGTCAGGAAGGCACCACTAAGCCCCATTAATAGAAAATGGACCATGGTGTGGAAATAGCGCCCGCGAATATCCCATTCTTTGCTGGCATACCAAACGATTGGCAAAGCGAGTGTATAGGTCAGTACCAGCATCAAGGCAGAGAGTTGGTCCAAGACCAGTACAATACCAAAAGGGGCGGCCCATTCACTTAAAGTGTAGACACTGATCTGCCCTTGGCTGCTATTGATCAGATAGCCAACTGCCATAATCAAACCCAATAGGGTCGAAATATGACTCACGCCACGACGCCACGGCTGACGCCAGTCGGTAATCAGAGAACCGGAACCCGGGTTACCCAACAGTACTAAAATAAAGGCAGTAAAAGCCGGTAAAAGAATACTGAAAATAGGAGTGTGTTGATTCAAGAAGTTGAGAAGATCAGTCATTACGGCTCATCCTCACGTGGGTCATGTTGCGGTATCTCTTCTTTGGAATCAACGTGATCTGTTCCTGATTCATAACGGCTACGTAAGGCCAGCTGTACAATAAAGGCGGTGGTGGCAAAACCGATTACAATGGCGGTCAGCACTAGCGCCTGAGGTAAAGGGTCGGTGACCTGCGTGGCTTCGGTGAGCACTGCAGGCGAATTCATCTGAATACGACCCATGGCAAATAAAAACAGGTTCACTGCATAACCAATCATGGCCAGTCCAAGAACGACCGGAAAGGTACGTGCCCGCAGAATCAGATAGATCCCGGTGGCAGTAAGTAGGCCAATTGCTGAGGCTAATAAAAGTTCTAAACTAATCATTCTATTATCCTCTTGGTACTGGGCCAGTCATGCTTGAGTGACGGGAGTCACCCAGAACGGAAATCATCAGCATGGTCGCCCCGACTACGGTGACATAGACACCGACATCAAATAGCGCGGCAGAAGCCAAATGCATATCGCCAAGTAATGGTGGATGAACATGAATATGGGCACTGGTCAGGAATGGACGTGACCAGAACCAGGCTGCAATACCAGTTAGGCCTGCAATAGTCAGGCCGACGCCAATCCAGATTTCATAGAGACGTCCAGATTTAGCTCCCAGCATTTTCTCTGCATGATCCTGACCAATGGCAACGTATTGAATGATCAAGGCCAATGAGGTAACCAGACCGGCAATAAAACCACCACCCGGAAGATTATGGCCGCGCATAAAGATATACAGGCTCACCACCAGGGCTACCGGTAAAATCCATGATGCAGTAATACGCAGCATCAAAGGGGAGGGGTTAAAACGGTAAGTCAGACCTTGGGTAATGGTAGTGCCATGGGCACGCATGCCATCCATCAGACTCAGTACACCGATTGCTGCAATCCCGAGTACGGTAATCTCGCCGAAGGTATCGAAACCACGGAAATCGACCAGAATTACGTTGACGACGTTTGTACCGCCACCAAGCGGAATCGATTGTTGGATGAAGAACCAGGAAATTGAATTATGGTCACGTGTCATAACCAGCCAGGCAACTGTTGCAATTCCTAGACCCCCGCAGACCGCAATCACTGCATCTCGCCAGCGTCGGGTCGGGCTGGATTCATAAGGCGTGAGTTGTGGCAGTAGAGACAGGCTCATTAGTAGCAGAACCGTCGTTACTACATCGACTGTAATCTGGGTCAAAGCCAGGTCGGGTGCCGAGAAACCAATGAAAACCATGGTGACGACCAGACCGACCGCACCACTGATCAGGATGGCCTTAATCCGTTCATGATGGAACCACAGCATCATCCAGCAAGCTGAGAACAGCAATAACCACAGTACAATGGCAAGCACTGGTGCATGGGTCAGTTCGCGGCTACCGGTGTCGATCCCATTGACGACGAGTGGGTAACCCACCAGACCAATGGTAAACAGTACAATCCACAAAATATAACTTTGCAGTTTGCCATTTTCAGTCGCACGGCGGAAACGTCTTGAATTCAGTAATAGATTTTTCAGAAACAGATCAAATAGTACACGACCTTGCAGTTTGCCCAGTTTTGGATCCAGATCAATTTCCCGGATTGTGCCACCTTTGGCCAGTGCAAAATAGAAAATCGCACCGCCGAATATCGCAATAATACTCATCACCAAAGGCAGATTAATACCGTGCCAAAGGGCGAGGTGAGTACCTTCAAAGGCGAAATTCTGGGTTGATGCTTGTGTGGTGCTATTTACAATCTTTTCAACCAGTAATCCTGGTAACAGGCCGACTGCGATACACAGGAAAGCCAGTAAAATAGCCGGTGCACGCATACCGAATGGCGGTTCATGCGCATCTTTATTTGGGACTTGCTGGCCTAAGGGGCCATCAAAAAATACGCCATGCACCAGACGAATTGAATAGGCGACAGCAAAAATCCCAGCCAGTGTTCCTGCAATGGCGGCACCGACCATCACTGGTCCACTTAAGTTTGCGACCAGTTCGGTAAAGAACATTTCCTTGGACAAGAAACCATTGGTTAATGGAATACCTGCCATGGAGGCGGCGGTGATCATGGTCAGTGTTGCGGTGAAAGGCAGCATTTGCCAAAGACCAGACAATTTTCGCAGATCCCGGGTACCGGATTCATGGTCAATGATCCCGGCAATCATGAACAAGGCAGCTTTAAAGGTTGCATGGTTAATGATATGGAAAATTGCTGCTGCGACGGCGAGTGGTGAGCCAATACCCAGCAGACACATGATCAGGCCTAAATGGCTAATAGTTGAATAGGCCAACAGACCTTTCAGATCTTCTTTAAAGATGGCAAAGAACGCTGCCACACACAGGGTAAATAACCCAATAAAAGTAACAATATTATGGAACAGTGCCGCGCCTGCAAAAATCGGCAATAAACGTGCAACTAAAAACAGGCCTGCTTTAACCATGGTTGCAGAGTGCAGATAGGCAGACACCGGCGTCGGTGCTGCCATGGCATTTGGTAACCAGAAGTGAAACGGGAACTGCGCACTTTTGGTAAAAGCACCGAGTAAAATTAATAATAATGTCGGTACAAATAGGGCATGCGCCTGAATCTGTTCGCCCATCATCAGGATCTGGTCAATCTGATAGGTACCTGTCATCTGTCCGAGCAGAATAAAACCACCCAGCATAGATAAGCCACCCATGCCGGTAATGGTCAGAGCCATGCGTGAGCCGCGTTGAGCCGCTTCATAATTGCTCCAGTAACCGACCAGCAGGAAGGAGGAAATACTGGTGAGTTCCCAGAAAATCAGGAGAATCAGAAGATTATTAGACAAGGAAATGCCGAGCATCGCTGCCATAAACAGCATCAGCAGGAAATAGAGTTTACTCAGGGAGTTTTTAGGGCTGAGATAATAATAGGCATAGATATAAATCAGGGTGCCAATTCCACTAATCAGCAGAGCAAACAGCATGCCCAAAGCATCCAGCCGGAAACTGAAATCGATTCCAAGCTGGGGTAGCCAGGACCAGGTCTGGGTAATTACCGTTCCATTAAATACAGCAGGCGCCTGACTCAACAGTAATAAGAAACTGCTGAGGCTGACGGCAATTGCTCCTAAAGCCGTTACCCCGCGTGAAAATTGCTTCAGCCACGAGACAAGGGTTGTGCCTAATACTAACGGTAACAATATAATAATTGGCAGCACACTCGTATCCATTGTCGTGATATAGGTTAAGGTCAACCTAGGGTGAATCTTTATCTTTCAAGGATTACAGGACCGCAAAGAGCGACCCAAAACTTCTCGATCTTGAAAGCCAGAATGATATTCAAACAGAATAAAACAGTTGTATTGCGCAACTTATAAACGATAGCAAATTCCGATTTTACAACGAAAATTGCAAGTAAAACCGATCATATTACAGGATAACCACAACATCAATGTTTTTATGTAGAACTTGTAGATTATACGTAAGCTTGGTTTTGATATGGGGTGCATGCTTGAACATCTCGTACAAATTTGACCGAAAATAAAGATCAAACTCCCTGCATTTATTGATAAAAATTTATAACTTCTTGATCAGGAATGCAGAAAATCCAAACCTATTCTTGCATCCTGATTTTATTTTTTAAATTGCATTATCGTTTCAGCACTATTTAAGAAGATTGAGGCAAGCTTTGTGAATTATCCTGACTCAACAGTTGTAAAAGTTCTTGCTGCTGTTCTGTGCTTAGCTGCTCCTGAATCAGTTGCAAAACAGATTGAGCCGTCAGGTTGACTGTTTCTGGTTCCTGAAGTGCATCTTCAACTTTTTCTATATCTGAATGATGTTGGCTAATCTCAAGCGGCAACTTCGCATAGAGATGATCATATTGAACCTGCATTGGATTCAGATGGATGGGATGCAGCTGTTTATTTTCCAGTTTTAGACACTGAAAATCCTGAGCCTGTTCCAGCAATTCCGGCCGGTTTCCAGTCACAATAATCTGCAAGTTAGGAAACGCCTGATGCAGACGCGGTAAAATGACGGCAGCCATGTCCTGATCCAGTTGATGATCAATTTCATCAATCATTAAGATGCCAGTACCTTCCTGACAGGGAAATAAGCTGTGCGGATTAAGCAGACAAAGGCGTCGTACGATATCTCCCACCAGTGCAATCCAGTTCCGGATACTGCTCGACAACTGCTGAAAGCTAAAGGTGTGATCCTGATAACGCACCATCAATTGCAGCTTGGGCTGGTAATCGAGATAAATCTGGCTAAGTTCTGGTAGTACAATGGATAGAGCTTCACGCAAGGCAGTTAAGCTCGGTGTATGCATATGCGCTTTGGCTTTTTCAATTTGCTGGGCCAGTTGATCTGCCTGTATATCATCCGATTGCTGTAGTGCCTGATCTAGAATCTGGTCAATGATCTTGGCACTTTGTGCATTTTCAATATCACTAACTTCACGAAACCATTCAAAGAAGCGCGCAAAAGTCGTAAAAGGAATGGCGGTAATTTCATAAGCATGCGCAGTCTGAAAAATGGCCTGATTATTTTTGCTGAGTAAATTGATTTCATTGACGAAGCGTTCAGCTGGATAGTAGGCGACCATAGGCAGACCGAGCAAAGGGTCATGTTGCCTTGCCTTCTGATAAAGATTCACCATGGCATCGAGTTGCTGCGTTTCTGCTTTGGCAAAGCCAATTCCCTGACTATTTAAGGTTTTATATAACTGCCAGGAACAAGATTGGGCAGGGGCCGCTTCTCCCTGTGCTGATTCAGGAAATGATCCCAAATCATCAGGAAAACGCACCAGGATATCAATTTTGGATTGCAGACGATTTTGCAGGATATCCTGATCCAGCATACTTAAACCTGCGGTACGCAAGTCACGAAAACGTGCAGAAAACCAGGTCAAAGCCTGATAACTTAAGCGCAGCAAGGTAGTTTTACCGGAACCCTGATCACCCAAAATTAAAGTCACAGGTGATTTTTGCAGATCAAAATCGAGCTGGATATTAGAAAAGTGCAGAGCATGTTTGAGTTGTATTTTTTCGATGTGCATGGATCACCTGTAGCGTGATTTTTACATCTATGTTTTACCTTAGCCGACGGCTTGGCGCAGTGACTGTGGCATCCTGATTTTCAGTTGTTGAATGAGGTCATAAATGTGATGAATATTTAAGCTTACTTTAGCACGAGTACAGGCCACGTACAGCAGACGTAACTCTTCGTCACTAATTTTATGGTCTTTCTCATTCAGCTTAAACTGGTAATCATCTTCAATGTGTACCCGATCCCATTCCAAACCTTTGGCCTTATGTGCGGTAGAGATGATGTAGTCCGCTTGCCCGATTGGTGTGATTTTGGCAAGGGCAGTTTTCAGGGGATCAGTACCATGTTCATCGACCAGTTTGACTAAAGGCTTGATATCACTGCCTTCATTGGTCTCGCAGTACTCGTGCACATCATGCCAGGAATTAAACCAGGCCAGTTCAGGTACATCAACCACACGTTTGCCCTGTTTCAGCATCGCAGCGGCATCAACAAAACGGTTTAGCTTGACATGATCCGCTTGCAGGCTGACTTTATCACCACGTACTAAACCGGCGAGTAACAGTTCCATAGCACGTGCATTGGTCCGGCATAGAATCGCATCGCGCAATTTGGTATGTGGTTTATTGACCACTTTAGAATTTAAGTGCGGATTACCGAGTAGGGGCACGGTTTCATTCAGTGCTCCCAAAATCGCATTGGCATTCAGCGCAATTTCAGGCCCGAAACGGAAGGAAGTGGTCAGACGAGATTCAGGTAGTGGCAGCTGCTGCATGGCATTCACTGCACCACGCCAGGCATAAATTTGCTGATGTGCATCGCCGACATAGATGACCTGAGTGCTACGCTGTTTCAGCAAAATTCCCAGCATCAGTGGATCAGCATCCTGTGCTTCATCAAACAGCACATAGTCGGCAGGAATATTGGGCTCAGACAATGCCCAAAGTTTCAGGTAAATATCATGCCCAATCCCGGCCTGATGATTGGGATCAATTGACTCTAACCAACGCCGTTCAACTGCTGGATAAAGTTTCTTTTGCAATGCTTCAATATCATCTGGGTGTAGCCAGCTCGGTGCCTGAATATGTCGCGGGGCGGGATATTGCGAACTGGTTGAGCAGAAATAGCCAACTGCATTCGCGACCAGACTGGCCAGACGCGAAGGCATCAGTACATATTTTTCATAACGTCCGCCCATCATCCGGCGCAAGGTCATCGGTTCAAGGCGATATTCTTTGGCAATAAAGCTTGGACTTAAACGCGGTAGGCGTAGTTTATCCGTGACTCCACGTGGAACACTGCGAAAAGCCAGGGAGTGGAAAGTACGGCAGTCGACACCACGATGAAACTTGTTTTGTGCTTCTGAGGCAATGGATTTATTAAACGCCAGATACATGCCGCGCCGTTCCGGCATGGCATCACTGATCATTTGCAGGGTCGTGGTTTTACCTGTGCCCGCATAGGCAATGACTTTAAAAGATTTTCCCAGGCGTGCGTTATCAATAGCAGTTGCCTGCTCATAGGTCGCTTTGGGTTTTTGCAGATCAGACACAGGTAGATTCATTCACGATTTAATGTTGGCGATTGGCTTTTTCAACCAGACCGGATAGACCCTGACGGCGTGCCAGTTCATTCAGGACCAGTTGCGGATCCAGGTCGAAGTAACCGAGCATCACAATGGTATGGAACCATAGATCAGCCACTTCATAGATCAGGTCATTCTTGTTGTCTTCAGAGGCTTCAGTTTTGAAATCTTTAGCCGCGATCACGGTCTCAAAGCTTTCTTCACCGACTTTTTCCAGAATCTTGTTGAGGCCTTTATGGTACAGCTTGGCCACATAAGAAGATTCCGGATCAGCTTTCTTACGCTCTGCCATCATCTCGCCCAAGTATGACAATACTTCAACCTGTTCAGACTGAGCGGTTGAGGCATTCATGGCAAGGGTATGTGGATTTGTTGATTTTTCACCGTAAATCGCAGCAGGATCTTTGATTTGTGCATCCACAATTTCCCAGCCATTTGGTGTCAGTTTACGGTAGAAACATGATTCACGACCAGTATGGCAGGCAATACCACCATGCTGTTCAATCTGTAAAATAATCACGTCCGCATCACAGTCCAGACGGATTTCATGCACAGTCTGGAAATGACCAGATTCTTCGCCCTTATGCCATAACTTGTTGCGCGAACGGGAGAAATATACCGCCTGATTTTTTTCAGCAGTTAAAGTCAGCGCTTCGCGGTTCATCCAGGCGACCATCAATACACGACCAGTTTGATGGTGCTGGGCAATGGCAGGGATCAGACCTTGTTCGTTAAATTTTACTTCATCGAGCCATTGCACGTTGTTCATAAGGGTTTCCATTAATTGAATCAGATATAAAAAGATGGATAGGAAATATCCGTCCATAGTGTACGTGATCTCGTCGCATTTGCGGCAAAAATCTGTGCCTGAAAAGACAGGATGTGCCGTTAGGCGCATTCAGATTATAAACCTGAGCGACTGAATCTCTAAAGTGTAGAAATAAAATAGCCGCCCTTAGGCGGCCAGAATATTCTTGAAAAAATTACCAGTGCTCACCTGGGAAGATCCGCGCATAGGCCTTTTGCACCCAGTTCAGTTTTTGCGGCTGACCCACTGATGCTGAAGAGCTTGGGAATAGGTTATAACCGATCGACATCAGGACATTGTTGATGTCTGGCGCAATCGCATAGGTAATCGAAGCCAGACGTCCCAGATGGGTTGCGACTTTCTTCGGACGTTTCACAATCGCATAAGCAATCAGTTCGGCTGCCTGTTCCGGAGACAGGGTAGGCACATATTTATAAATTTTGGTCGGTGCGATCATTGGCGTACGAACCAAAGGCATATAAATCGAAGTGATCGCAATTTTATGTGAATGGACTTCTGCAGACAGACAGCGGCTGAAAGCATCCAGTGCGGCTTTAGATGCGACATATGCTGAGAAGCGGGTGGCATTCGCCAATACCCCAATCGAGCTGATATTGATGATATGACCTGCACGGCGAATCATCATTTGCGGCAGGATATTCATCACCAGACGTACAGCACCAAAATAATTCAGCTGCATGGTACGTTCAAAATCATGAAAACGATCCACTGATTCATGCACTGCACGGCGAATCGAGCGGCCCGCATTGTTAATCAGGATGTCGATATGATCGACTGAAGCAATAATCTGTTTGGACACTTCATCAATGGATTCCATATTATTGAGATCACATGGAAATACTGAAGCTTTACCGCCTTTGGATTCAATTTCTTTTTTTACTTGTTCTAGGGTGTCTTTGGTACGCGCGACCAGTAAAACATGTGCGCCAGCATCTGCCAGCTGATGTGCTGTCGTTAAACCTATACCACTGGATGCGCCTGTAATAAGGACAGTTTTACCTGCAATACGTTTTTCCAATTGTTTCTGTAGTCTAGTTTTCACGTTTGTTATCCCTAATTTGAAGACTGTGTTCAAATTATTTTTATTAAAAAATCAAAGATGGCTCTAACAGAGATAAGAGCGAAGATGAGTACTAATATGATAACCAATTATTTAAGAAAATCTATACATTAAACTATTGAAAATAAAATAAAAATTAGAGTAATTGCTCTATTTGTGTTCGCCGTTTCAATTGATTTTTATCATGAAAATAAATCACAAAGCAAGTGATTGTATTCAAAAAATAAATAAAAAAACTCCAGCATTTTTTGCTGGAGTTTTCTGCTTTAAAATGAGGCTTAAACTGCTGCGAGAGAGTGGTCCAGATCCGCAATCAGGTCATCAATGTGTTCAATTCCGATCGATAAACGCACCATATCTTCACTCACACCTGCTGATTTAAGCTCTTCAGCATTAAGCTGGCGGTGGGTGGTCGTTGCCGGGTGGCAGGCCAAACTCTTGGCATCCCCAATATTGACCAGCCGAGTGAACAATTGCAGGGCATCGATAAAACGGGCACCGCCTTCACGGCCACCTTCTACACCAAAAGTCAGAATGGCAGACGGTTTACCTTTCACATATTTTTGTGCCAAAGCATGCTGCGGGTGATCTTTCAGACCGGCATAATTGACCCATTTTACTTTCGGATGTTGTTGTAAATATTCTGCAACCTTCAGCGCATTTTCAGTATGACGTTCCATACGCAGGCTCAAAGTTTCCAAGCCTTGCAGAATTAAAAATACATTTTGCGGGCTGATCGCTGCCCCGGTATTACGCAGAGGTACGACGCGAGCACGTGCGATATAGGCAGCTTCACCTAAAGCTTCAACATAATTGACACCGTGATAACTCGGATCAGGTGTATTCAGAGCAGGGAAGCGCTCGGCATGTTGACCCCATGGGAACTTGCCACTATCTACAATAATGCCGCCAATCGAATTACCATGACCGCCAATATATTTGGTCAGCGAATGCACCACGATGTCGGCACCGAAATCAAAAGATTTCTGTAGGACTGGGGTGGCAACCGTATTATCAACGATGACTAGTACGCCATATTCATGTGCAATCTTGGAAATCGCTTCGAGGTCAATGATATTGCCCAGCGGGTTACCAATTGATTCCACAAAAACCAGTTTGGTCTTGTCATCAATTAGGCCACGTAATGCTTCCGGGTCTTGATAGTCAAAGAAACGAACTTCGATCCCTTGTTTAGGCAGGGTATGTGCAAACAGGTTATAAGTGCCGCCATATAAAGTAGACACCGAAGCAATATTGTCACCCGCTTCAGCAATGGTCTGAATCGCATAGGTAATCGCAGCCATACCTGAAGCTAAAGCCAGCGCACCAATACCACCTTCCAGAGCTGCAATACGTTGTTCCAGCACTGCCGTGGTTGGGTTCATGATGCGGGTATAGATATTGCCCTGAACTTTTAGGTCAAACAGGTCTGCACCGTGCTGAGTATTGTCAAAGGCATATGAGGTGGTTTGATAAATGGGAACCGCAACAGCTTTAGTGGTAGGTTCCGGGCTATAGCCTGCGTGAATCGCTAAAGTTTCTGCTTTATAAGTCATGATCGTTGGTCTTCTTGTGTTTTTAGCTGTAATGAAACTGCTCAAATATTAACACTTGAAATATGAAGAAAAGTGCATATTTATTCAAATGAATATCTTAATTAACGATATAGCATCAGCAAAATAATGCAAGTTTAGGTGTCAGAAATACTGTTTGAAAAATAAACAGGATTAAACTTGTAACAAGGCATTAACTTCACGTGAATGGCTTATGTTTTGAAGACTTTCTGCGTATAATAGCCGATTATTTTTTCGCTCATGATTGAGCAGGGGAAGTTTGTTTCTTCCCCATTTGGTTTTTCAATTGAGGAGTCCTACGTGGCCCAATATATTTATACGATGAACCGAGTGTCCAAGATGGTTCCGCCAAAGCGCGAAATCCTCAAGGATATCTCCTTATCATTTTTCCCAGGCGCAAAAATTGGTGTGCTTGGTCTGAACGGTGCAGGTAAATCTACTTTGCTTCGTATTATGGCGGGCGTAGATAAAGATTTCTCTGGTGAAGCACGTGCGCAACCGGGTATCAAAATCGGTTACCTCGAGCAAGAACCACCACTTGATCCAACCAAAGACGTTCGTGGCAACGTTGAAGACGGCGTACGTGAAGCACTTGATGCATTAGAACGCCTTGATCAGGTATTTGCAGACTATGCAGATCCGGATGCAGACTTCGATGCTTTGGCGAAAGAACAGGAAAAACTGGAAGCGATTATCCAGACTTGGGATGCGCATAACCTGAATAACCAGTTGGAACAGGCTGCAGCAGCATTAAATCTGCCTGCATGGGATGCAGATGTAACCATGCTTTCAGGTGGTGAACGCCGTCGTGTTGCATTATGTCGTTTACTGCTGTCTAAACCAGACATGCTGCTTCTCGACGAACCGACCAACCACTTGGATGCAGAATCTGTATCTTGGCTGGAACGCTTCCTGAAAGACTTCCCGGGCACTATCGTGGCGATTACGCACGACCGTTATTTCCTGGATAACGTAGCCGAGTGGATTCTGGAGCTTGACCGCGGACATGGTATTCCTTACCAAGGTAACTATTCTTCTTGGCTGGAACAGAAAAATGCGCGTTTAGAACAAGAGAACAAGCAGGAAGAATCTTTTGCTAAAGCATTGAAAAAAGAACTTGAATGGGTTCGTTCAAATGCGAAAGGCCAGCAGAAGAAAAACAAAGCACGTATGGAGCGTTTCGAAGAGCTTAACTCTCGCGAATTCCAGCAACGTAATGAAACTTCTGAAATCTATATTCCGCCTGGTCCACGTCTGGGCAACAAGGTGGTTGAAGTTGAAGGGGTCAGCAAATCGTTTGGTGACAAACTGCTGTATAAAGACTTGTCTTTCACAGTACCACCAACAGCGATTGTCGGTATCGTAGGTCCAAACGGTGCAGGTAAAACTACATTGTTCCGTATGATGACGGGCGAACAGCAACCCGATACTGGTACAGTGACTTTGGGTGATTCTGTAAAAGTTGCTTATGTGGGTCAGATTCGTGACACCCTGGATGACAATAAAACCGTTTGGGAAGAAGTGTCTGGCGGTCTGGATATCCTGAAAGTAGGCGATTACGAAATTGCATCTCGTGCTTACATCGGTCGCTTCAACTTTAAAGGTCAAGATCAGCAAAAACGCGTAGGTGAATTGTCAGGTGGTGAGCGTAACCGTTTACAACTTGCGAAAATCCTGCAACAAGGTGCGAACGTAATCCTGCTCGATGAACCATCAAACGACTTGGACGTAGAAACTTTACGTGCGTTAGAAGATGCGATTCTGGTCTTCCCGGGCTGTGTGATGGTGGTATCGCATGACCGCTGGTTCTTGGACCGTATTGCGACTCACATCTTGTCATTTGAAGATGAGACTCCAGAATTCTTCACCGGTAACTATACCGAGTTTGAAGAATATCGCCGTAAGAAATATGGCGATGATCTGGCAGCGAAGCGTCAGAAATACCGCAAAATTGGTGCTTAATCCAAGCGCATAAAAAAACCAGCCTTTGGGCTGGTTTTTTTATTTAATATTGGACACTCATTTGGCTATAAGTATTTGATAACAGCCGCGCAGCTTTTAAATGACCTTGCTGTTTAGCCTTATTCAGCCATTCTTCAGCATGAAAATAATTCTGATCTAAACCTAGACTACCTTTAAGAAAGTGTTTACCCAGTCTATATTGCGCTTCGGCGTGTCCACGTGTTGCTGCACTTAAATAGTTCCAGAAAGCATTGCGTTGATAACTTTCTTGCTGCTTTAGCTGCGCAATTTGAAAATGTTCGACTTGGCGTTGCTTTAAAGCATGGCAAAGCTTTTCAAGCTGTACAGCTTCCAGATAATAGGTGTCTGCTTCAGAAATAGAATTCTCCACTTCTGAACCTGTAGGCTCATCATGAGAAAACAGAAAATGTATGACTTTTTTAAGTTTAAGCATTTTTATTCCTCACGTTTGCCATTATTAACAATTAATTAAACTATCCACTAAAGACTACAATATAAAGCGGTTTTATTACGGTAATGAATTGCATGCTTTTAGTCTCATGTTGATATTTTTGTGTATTTAATGAGCAAAAACAAGCAGTAAAAATAAAAAAACTTCATTTTAAAAGTGAATTAAATTAGAAAAAATATGAATTTGTTGTTCTAGTCTACATTTTGATATTAGGGGCTAGAAGATTTAGTTTTACTAATAAAAAAATCTTGCATAAGCATGCAAGATTTTTCGGCTTTGAAATTGAGTGAACTATAGAAATCAGATTTCCCACTCATGATTGCATTCACGGCATTTCCATTTCTTTTGGCTTTGCATGAAAGCCTGCATGGAAATTTTAAAATCAGGCAAATCTTTATAGAACATGAAGCCTGCGATCAGACAGATAATAAACACGATCACAGTAGCGGTCTGTAAAGTCGTACCTGCACCATCTCCAAAAATCCACATCGCGATGCTAATGATGACCAGTAGCAATAATACAAACAGGGCAGGCACCAGCATGATCAGGCTTTTAGGCACGACTGGACGTGCCGCTGGTTGACCTGGCTGAGCCACGGGCATGATTTTTGGGCTTTGACATTTAGGGCAGCGATATTGCATTACAACTCCAAAATTCTAAATTACTGATTATTTTATCGGAAGATACGCAAAAACCGAAATACCGCCAATATAAAACAGACAGACAATAAAAAACCCAAGTCACAATGCTTGGGTTTTTTATTAAGATGTTGCCATCTTGAATATGGCGTCCCTACGGGGATTCGAACCCCGGTTACCGCCGTGAAAGGGCGATGTCCTAGGCCTCTAGACGATAGGGACAAATGAGGCAAATACACAGGTAAAGCAAGACTTATTTGGTGGAGTCAAGGAGGATCGAACTCCTGACCTCTACAATGCCATTGTAGCGCTCTACCAACTGAGCTATGACCCCAGTCTGTGTGAGCGCTATATTATGGATATAACGCTCAGCCGTCAACTAAAAAATAAATCAAGCTTGATCAACTGCTTCATTTTTCGGCAGTTTCAGACTCTCATTCAGTTTTTCCCAAGCTTTTACTTCTTTCTTGCTAGGACCACCCACAACTTCCAGCGCGTGGCGCAGACGGGCAAAAGTCAGATCCGGACCAATGGTAACCATGGTCTGCATGACTGGGGTAGAAGCGGTTGAACCGGCAATCGCAATAAAGAATGCTGGCATAAAGTCACGTAATTTAACGCCCATCTGATTTGCCAGATCCATCAGCGTTTGGCTGACAGTGTCATTGTTCCAGGTGAACAGGCTTTCCAGACGCCAGATCGCAAATTGCAGGCTTTGACGAACTTGTTCTTCAGAAAGTTTTTTGCTTTCAAACTGTTCTTTAGTCAAAGTCGGGAAATGGTTGAAATAATGCGCTGACCAGTTCACTGCTTCAGACAGCAGATTGATCCGTGGTTGAATTGCAGCAGCGATTTCTTCCAGTTTGGCACGGTCTGCTTTCCAGGCTAGTAGGGTATCTAATAGTTCAGCAGGAGAAAGGGCTTTAATCCACTGACCATTTAACCAGTTCAGTTTCTCAACATCAAAGATTGGACCACCCAGAGAGACACGGTTAATGTCAAAGTGTTCAATCATTTCAGCCAAAGTGAACTTTTCACGCTCATCTGGCATTGACCAGCCCATACGGCCCAGATAGTTCAGCAATGCTTCTGGCAATACACCGATGTCTTTATAGTAGTTAATTGAAGTCGGGTTCTTACGTTTAGACAGTTTTGATTTGTCCGGGTTACGCAGTAGAGGCATGTGGCACAGGACTGGCATGTCCCAACCAAAGTATTTGTACAGCAACTGATGTTTCGGTGCAGATGGAATCCATTCTTCACCACGAATCACATGTGTAATTTGCATCAGGTGGTCATCGACCACGTTTGCCAGATGGTAAGTTGGCAGACCATCAGTTTTCAGCAGAATTTGCATGTCGACTTGCGCCCATGGAATTTCCACTTCACCACGCAGCATATCATTGAACGTACATACCCCTTCAGTCGGCACTTTCATACGGATCACGTGCGGTTCACCAGCTGCCAGACGACGTGCCACTTCTTCTTTAGACAGTTTTAGACCGCGGCCATCGTAGCGTGGAGTTTCGCCACGAGCCTGCTGTTCAGCACGCATTTCATCCAGTTCTTGCGCTGTTGCGAAACAGTAGAAGGCATGACCTTTATCTACCAGTTCTTCTGCGTATTTTTTATAGATGCTCATTCGTTCTGACTGGCGGTATGGTGCATGTGGACCACCGACATCTGGGCCTTCTGACCAGTTCAGGCCTAACCAGCGTAGTGAGTCCAGAATCATTTTTTCAGATTCAGGAGTAGAACGCAGCTGATCCGTATCTTCAATACGAAGAATGAATTCGCCACCGTGCTGTTTAGCAAAACACAGGTTGAACAGGGCAATATAGGCAGTTCCCACATGCGGGAAGCCGGTAGGAGAAGGTGCAATACGAGTACGAACAGTCATAACCGGATCTAATCTTAAATATAAAATTGCAGCTATTATAACGAAAAAGCCACATCACTTAATGCTTTATTCAACATTGAATGATGCGGCTTTTCAGGATGAGCAAAATATAACGAATGTGGAGAACTAAAACTAAGTCTTATGAATTGCTCGGAGAAAAAATACTTTGCACAAAGCGGGTAAAGCGCAGGTTTTGAGCTGCAAAAAAGCTTTGAGTCGGATTTGATTTGAACGCAGTCAGCGCCTTAAGTTCATCCTCAGTATGAAAAGCATTTTTATCAGCTTTATGTTGCTGAATCGCTTTTTCAATTGGTGAGGTTTTCACTTCAATTGCACTTACAGAGGCTTTAGGTAGCTCTGTTTTTACAACTACGGCATGGCCAAGTTGAATCGAGAACAGCATGATAAGACTTAGGATGCTGGCTGTGAATATTTTAAATTTCATATCCAAACTTCCTCCTTGGCTCTGGTTAATCTTGTTTTGTTAAAAATGTTGTTATAATACTGGCTACAATCTAATCACATTCAGATATAAAAAAGTAGAACCAGGTCACATTTTTTACAAAAAACTAATATTTCTCTGTGGAAAATTACTAAATCTCAAAATTTCCACATTTAAGTTGCCTATTTGTAACAGATAACTGTGTAGAGATCGTGAAGAACTGTCTTATATTGTAGCAGGATATTAAATTTTTAGGGGAAAATGTATCCGAAATGAATTGTGAGCATATATATCAAAAATAGAATATGATTGGATAAAATATTATAATCATCTGATTGTTAAGTAATTTTTTTGTTTATATAGTGCTGGGTAAATTAGCAATGAGTGCCCATCATGAAAAAGATAATAACTTCTACTATTTTAGTATTACTTGGCGGAAGTGTCATTCCTAGCTATGCTGCAAAAGACTTTCTCAATGTTTCCTATGATCCGACCCGCGAATTCTATCAGGAATATAACGAAGAATTTGGCAAGTTCTGGAAACAGAAAACCGGGCAAGCGGTCAACTTTAAACAGTCGCATGGTGGTTCAGGTAAACAGGCACGCTCTGTGGTGGATGGTTTGCAGGCCGATGTAGTCACTTTGGCACTGGCCAATGACATCGAAGAAATTGTCAATGCAGGCTTAATCGAAAAGGGCTGGCAGAAAGAGTTCCCAAGTAATTCGGCTCCTTATACCTCTACGATTGTATTTCTGGTTCGTAAAGGCAATCCAAAACAGATTAAAGACTGGAATGACCTAACCAAACCAGGCGTTGAAATTATTACGCCAAACCCAAAAACCGGTGGTGCACCGCGCTGGATTTATCTGTCCGCCTGGGGGTATGCCTTGAAACAGCCGGGTGGTAATGATGCCAAAGCCAAAGAACTGGTGAAAAAACTCTATGCCAATGTCAAAGTACTGGATTCAGGTGCGCGTGGTTCATTAACGACCTTTGCTGAACGCGGGATCGGCGATGTATTACTCTCTTGGGAAAATGAAGCGTTATTGGCGACGCAAGGTTTGGGTAAAGATAAATATGAAATTGTTTATCCTTCAATTTCTATTCTGGCTGAGCCTTCAGTGGCGATTGTCGACAAGACTGTGGATAAAAATGGCAACCGTAATTTGGCCAAAGGTTATCTGAACTATTTATATTCACCAAAAGGGCAGGAGTTGGCAGCGAAATATTACTTCCGTCCACGCGATGCCAAAGCAGCAGCGAAATATGCAGCGCAATTCCCGAAAATCCAGACTTTTACTATTGATAAAGTCTTTGGCGGCTGGGCAAAAGCGCAGAAAACCCATTTTGTGAATGGAGCAATTTACGATCAGATCTCTGCGGAAAACCGTAAATAATTTTACTTACTGAACCATTATGAGAAAGCGGATAATTTATTATCCGTTTTTTTTATATCTAAAGCATAAAATGCTATAAAAATAGAATAAGCCTTTAATCTAGATATTTTTATTATATAAAACATGAAATTAAAACAAAAAATAACTAAATATTACCCTGTATGCACTTTGTTTGCTCAATTGCGAAAAATAACTTTATTTCATATAGTTATATCTAATGAAGATAATCTCCCGATACTCTTATGAAAACTCAATTAAAATCACTGGTTAGTGCTGCCTTATTGGCAACAGGTCTGACATTTACTGCAACTGCGAGCCAAGCCGCGGATCGTGAATTCCTGAACGTTTCTTATGATGCGACCCGTGAATTCTATGACGAATTCAACAAATCTTTTGGTGCCTACTGGAAAAAACGAACCGGTATCGATGTGAACTTTAAACAGTCACACGGCGGTTCAGGTAAACAGGCGCGTTCTGTGGTCGACGGTTTAAAAGGTGATGTGGTTACCTTGGCATTGGCAAACGATATTGAAGAGATCGTAAGATCTGGTCAGATCCAGCCAGGTTGGCAAAAAGAGTTCCCGCATAATTCTGCACCTTATACTTCGACAATTGTGTTCATGGTGCGTAAGGGTAACCCTAAAGGAATTAAGGACTGGAAAGATCTGACTAAACCGGGTGTAGAAATTATCACGCCAAACCCAAAAACCGGTGGTTTGCCACGTTGGGTCTATCTGTCAGCTTGGGGTTATGCAGAGAAACAACCAGGGGGTAGCAAAGCCAAAGCCCAAGAATTTGTCGGCAAGCTTTATAAAAACGTCAAAGTGATGGACTCAGCCGCACGTGCCTCAATGACGACATTTGCTGAACGTAATATTGGTGATGTGCTGTTAACCTGGGAAAATGAAGCTCTGGTAACACAAAAAACTCTGGGTAAAAATAAGTTTGATATCGTTTATCCATCTTTGACTATTCTGACTGAACCCTCTGTAGCCATCGTAGATCGTACGGTAGATAAAAATGGCAATAAATGGTTAGCTAAAGGTTATATCAACTATCTTTATTCTCCACTTGGTCAGGACATGGCAGCACGACATTTCTATCGTCCACGTAATGAGAAAGTCTTAGCCAAATATTCATCACAGTTCCCGAAAATTAAAACCTTTACCATTGATGAAGTATTCGGTGGCTGGGCCAATGCACAGAAAACTCACTTTGTGAATGGCGCAATCTTCGACCAGATCTATAACTCGAAGCGTTAATCTGTTGATTAGAAAATAAATTTAAAATATAAAAAAAGCTTCCTTTATGGAGGCTTTTTTATCGGCTGTCAAAAAATAAAAACGGTTTTCTCTATAGAAATTAATATTTATCTACAAAAAGTCGTTTGGAGCTTTAGCTAAACAGAGTGATAATGTGCAGTTAAATTTTTCGCCCTATTGATTGAGTTTTTATGTCACATATTTCTGTATTACTTCACGAAACGATTGATGCCTTATTGGCTGGTCGCAATACGGGAATTTATGTGGATGGAACCTTTGGTCGCGGTGGACATACACGTTTATTGCTTTCCAAATTGGATGAAAATGCACGTGTCTACGCCTTTGATAAAGATCCGCAAGCATTGGCTGTTGCCGCAGAACTGGAACTGGAAGATTCACGTTTTAAAATTATCCATGCCAGCTTCGCTGATTTAAAACAGGCATTAGCTGAGCAGGGTATTGTAAGTGTAGATGGGGTGATGGCTGACCTAGGGGTATCTTCACCGCAGCTGGATCAGGCAGAACGCGGTTTTAGCTTTATGAAAGATGGCCCGCTAGATATGCGTATGGACAACTCACAAGGCCCGACTGCAGCAGAATGGCTGGTGGATATTGAAGAAGAAGCACTGGCTAATGTGATTTTTCAGTATGGGGAAGAGCGTTATAGTCGCCGTATTGCTAAAGCAATCAAGGCTGCCGGATATATTGATACCACAGCCAAACTGGCGGAAATTGTGAAAGTTGCCCATCCAAAATGGGAAAAAAATAAACATGCTGCCACCCGAACTTTCCAGGCAATTCGTATTGCTATTAATAAAGAATTAGAAGATATTGAAACTTTCCTCCCTCAAGCGGTTGAGATTTTAAAACCGGAGGGACGTTTGGCTGTGATCAGTTTCCATTCACTGGAAGACCGGTTGATTAAACAGTTTATTCAAAAAGAATCAACGCTTGAAGAAGATTCAGGCTGGGGAATGCCGCAACAACAAAAGGATACGCGACGTTTAAAGAAAATCGCCCGGGTCAAGGCAAGTGATGAGGAAGTTAAAGCCAATCCTCGTTCACGTAGCGCATGGCTGCGCGTGGCAGAACGTTTAGCTTAATAGGCACATCATGAAAACTGAAGTGGTTGATAAAAAAACAGAAAAGTTATGGCTGAAAAAAGTCATTGTTTACCTCATATTGATATTGATGGTCTTTATCAGTGCGGTATTTGTCGTCTTCCAGGTCTTTGAATACCGTCAGGATAATCGAGAACTAAGTACCTATCTGCGTGAACGGGATGATTTGAATGCAGAGTGGGGACGTTTGCTGATTGAACAGCAGACCTTTGGTGCGACCGCGCAGATTGGTACCCGTGCAGTGACCCAGTTAAGGATGTATTCACCTCCGATTTCACAGAGTGTCGTGATTTCCTTACCACAACCTTCAGATGAGAAAAAATAAGGCTAGCGCTCGAACATGGTAGACAAGAGAAAGAAGCAACCGGTACGTAAAAAGCAGTCCGTCACCGAGAAAAATGCCTTAAATGTTTATATCAACCGTTTTTACATCATGTGGGCCGTGGTGCTGCTGTGTTTTGTGACACTGATCGGCCGAGCTTTCTATGTGCAGATTATCAATAAAGACTTTTTGCAAAATAAAGCCAATGCCAATATTTTACGAACCAATACCATCAAGGCCATGCGTGGCGTAATTTATGATCGTAATGGTATTCCGCTGGCAATCAGTACGCCGATTATGAAAATCGTGATTGACCCACGTGACTATTTTGATAATAAAAAACTCTATGATGAAACCATGCTGGCGCTACAGAAAGAGCCGAATAGCCGTAAACTGAAACGTCAACTCCCAGATAAAAACCTGAATCTGGATGAGCTGGCTGATGCAGTAGGTATGGATCGTGCTGAATTGCGTAGAAAGATGGAAGAGCGCCCACGTTCACGTTATCTGATCCTTAAAAAAGAAGTGCCGCCACAACAGGCGGAACTGATCATGAAGCGTAATTTCCAGGGTGTGTATACCGAGAAAAACTATAAGCGTTATTATCCGCAGCCACAGCCAAACTCCCAGATTATTGGTCTGACCAATAGTGAAGGTACAGGTATTGAAGGTCTGGAGATGCAGCTGAATACCCGTCTTGCCGGTCAGGATGGAGAACAGCAGATTATTCGTGACAAAAAAGGCAACCGGGTTAAAGAACCGGAAGTGATTAAAGAAGTTGAGCCGGGTGAAAACATTACCCTGAGTATCGACTCACGTTTACAGTACATTATGTATCGTGAACTGACTGCAGCAGGCGTCGCCAATAATGCCCGCTCCGCAACAGCGATTGCAGTTGATGTCAAAACTGGTGAAATTCTGGCAATGTCTTCTTGGCCATCTTATAACCCGAATGACAAGAATGGCTTATTAAATAAAGACGCAATGCGTAACCGTGGCGCTGTCGATTCCTTCGAGCCGGGTTCAACCATGAAGCCGCTAACAGTGGCGATGGCTCTAGAGAGCGGGAAATATACGGCCAATTCGGTGATCAATACGAGTCCAGGTAGTATGCGAGTCGGGAATCATACTATTCGTGATACGCATAACTACGGTCAGTTGACACTGGGTGGTATTATCCAGAAATCATCAAACGTCGGTGTAGCTAAATTAGCTCTGTCACTGCCGTATGAAACTTTACCGACTTTCTATAAACGTCTTGGTTTTGGTCAGCGTTCCGCAGTGAAATTTCCGGGTGAAAGTTCCGGTTTGATTCTGCCGCCAAGTAAATGGAATGTGTCTGAAGTAGCAACCATGGCCTATGGTTATGGTCTGAATGCGACTGTGCTGCAATTGGCTGATGCCTATGCCATGCTGGCGAACAAAGGTGTGAAAGTGCCTTTAAGTCTATATAAGTTAGAAGAACAGCCACAAGGCGAGCAGATGATTGATCCACAAATCGCAGAACAGGTTCTGCTGATGATGGAAACAGCAACTTTGCCTGGTGGTACAGCAACCCGTGCAACCGTACCTGGTTATCGTGTTGCAGGTAAAACCGGTACTGCGCATAAATTGCGTGCCGATCGTAAAGGCTATTCAACCAGTGAATACCGTGCCTTATTTGCCGGTGTAGCGCCAGTAAGTGATCCGCGTATTGCCATGGTGGTGGTCGTGGAAAATCCGCAAGGGTCTTATTATGGTGGTATGGTATCTGCACCTGTCTTTGCCCGTGTGATGCAGGAATCTTTACGCCTGCTGAATGTCCCGTTGGACAAACCTTTAGAATCTCCCAAAGTCCAGTAAATAGGTGATCAATGTCCATTACATTTCAAGATCTCTACGCCGTTCAAGAACCTGCTGAGTGGATGCGACAATCCTTTCAGGGTTTCGAACTGGACAGCCGCAAAGTTAAACTGGGGCAAATTTTTATTGCCCTGACCAGCTTGTCTCAACCTGAAAAAACCGCAGAATATGCCAAGAAAGCCCTGTCATTGGGTGCACTGGCCGTGATTTCAGAACAAGAGCTGGGTGTTACTCCAGCTTTGGTAGTACCCAATGTCCGTCACTTGATGGGCGAGTGGCAGAAGCGCTATCTGCAAGCGACTCAACCAGTCAAGGCTGCCCGTATTCTGGCTGTGACCGGCACCAATGGTAAAACCACGATTTCCCGTCTGGTTGCTGAGTTGCTGATGCTGCAAGCTAAAGCCTGTGCAGTTATGGGGACTACAGGGAATGGTATTTTGCCGAATCTGGAAGCCTCTTCTCATACCACGCTTGATGCACTGCATTTGCAAAATGCCTTGCATGCCTATGCACAGGCTGGTGCGGAATTTGCTTCAATTGAAGCGAGTTCGCATGGTCTGGAGCAGGGTCGTCTGAATGGTTGTGCGATTGAAATTGCGGCTTATAGCAATTTAAGTCGAGATCATCTGGATTATCACGGTACGCTGGAAGCTTATGCAGAAGCAAAATCGCGTTTATTTAGCTTTGAATCTCTGAAAGTTGCAGTCATCAATATTGATGACGCACATGCAGAGGTGATGCTGAATGCTGCAAGAACCAATCCAAACCAACCGAAAATTCTGACTTATTCTTTGTCGCAAGCAGCCGATTATCAGGTTCAGGATATCCAGTACAGTATTTCCGGTGCTGAATTTAAATTGATCACTGCACAAGATACATTTACTGTGCATAGTCCTTTGCTGGGTCATTTCAATATCGAAAATCTGGTTGCGAGCCTGATTGTGGCAGAGCAGGCGGGTTTTGCACTAGCCGATTTAATTGCAACTGTACCTGAGCTAAAAGGTGCTCCAGGCCGTATGCAGGTGATTCGTGATGATGAGCGTTTATTTGTCGTGGATTATGCACATACTCCAGATGCCCTGACTCAGGTCTTGCTTACACTGAAGCGCCATGTCAGTCAAAAACTCTGGGTTGCTTTTGGTTGTGGCGGTGATCGTGACCGTGGTAAACGTCCGCTGATGACTCAAGCGGCTCTCGAAGGTGCTGATATTGCAGTGCTGACTTCGGACAATCCACGTACTGAAGATCCAAACCAGATTTTCGCTGACATGAAGCAGGGTATCGATTTTTCAGACAAAACCTATCATGAAATTCATGACCGTCGTGAAGCAATCCGCTTTGTAGTCGACCAGGCGCAGCCAGGTGACATTGTGGTGATTGCCGGTAAGGGACACGAAAATTATCAGGAGATTGATGGGGTGCGACATTGGTTTGATGATGTGGTCGAGGTACAGGCCGCAATTGATGCCCAGCATCACAACTGTGATTTAGCATTTCCAGCGCATTAGGATTTTACATGCATACTTCAACAACAAGTACCGTGCCTCTAGAGCCATGGACAATTGAACAGTTAGAGCAGGCCACTCATGGTTATTGGCTGAATGATAAAAAACCTGAAGGTCAGATTAAGCGGATTTTAACTGATTCCCGTCATGCCGAAGCAGGTGATGTTTTTCTGGCACTTAAAGGTGAGCGTTTTGATGCGCATGACTTTATCGCACAAGTGGCTGAGAAGGGCTGTGGAATCGCGATTGTCAGCCAACCTGTTGATGCAGAGATTTGCCAGCTGGTGGTTGAAGACACTCGTCTGGCACTGGGTCATCTTGGCGCTTATCGTCGTCAGCAAAACTCACAGCTTAAAGTCATTGCTTTGACTGGCAGTAGCGGTAAAACCACGACCAAGGAAATGCTGGGCAGTATCCTGTCACGTCTGGCACCGACTTTAGTCACTCGCGGTAACCTGAATAATGATTTGGGTGTCCCAATGATGTTACTGGAACTGCGTGCTGAACATCAGTATGCGGTGATGGAGCTGGGTGCGAGCCATCAGGGTGAAATTGATTACACTTCCAATCTGGTACAGCCGCATGTGGCCGGTATCATTAATATTGGTACCGCACACTTGGGTGAGTTTGGTGGCCGTGATGGGATTTGTCGTGCCAAGTCTGAAATCTATTCGCATATTTCTGAAACCTCGATTGTGCCTGCAGCGGATGATTATGCCGAGAAGATCCGTACAGCCGTCAAAACCGAGAAAACTTTGAGTTTTGGTCAGGGCGGTGATGTCTACGCGACTGACGTAGAACTACATCCGCAATCTGCGACTTTCACGCTAAATACACCGCAAGGCATTAAAACCGTAAATCTACCATTTGCTGGTGAACACAATGTGCAAAATGCAACTGCGGCAGTGGCTTTCTCTTTGGCAATTGGTATTAGTCTGGATGATATCGTGGCTGGCCTTGAACAGGCCGTTGGTGCCAAAGGTCGTTTGAACTTTATACCGCATAAAGAATTTTTATTTATTGATGATACCTACAATGCCAATCCAAGTTCGATGCGTGCAGCGGCTGAAGTTTTAGCGCAGCAGCAGGGCATTCGGGTAATGGTGACCGGTGATATCGGTGAACTGGGTTCATCTGCCGCGATCGAGCATTATAAACTCGGTCGGGATCTGGTATCGGTCAAAGGCATTAATTTTGTGGTGGCTGTGGGGGAATTTGCTCCAGCTGCACAAGAAGGTGCACGTAGTACGCAATATGGTAAGAAAATGCAGGCTTTCCTGAATCAGGAGCAGGCTTTACCGTTTTTAATTGATTTGATTGAAACACATCATCCCCAGCCAATGTCTTTCCTGTTCAAGGGTTCACGTTTTACCCATATGGAAACATTAATGGCTGCATTGATGGAGAAACTCTAAATGCTGTTATGGCTATTTGATCATCTGGCGGGCTTTGATAGCACGTTTCAGGTGGTTCGTTATTTAACTTTACGTGCTTTGCTCAGCGTCTTGACCGCAATGACCATCGGTTTGGTTTTGGGTCCGATCATGATCCGCAAATTGCAGGCACTAAAATATGGTCAGGCAGTAAGTTCGTTTGCTCCTGAGAATCATGCCAAGAAAATGGGTACACCGACTATGGGTGGGGTATTAATCCTGCTCTCGATCGGGATATCCACCTTACTATGGGCAGACCTGACGAACCCTTATGTCTGGATTGTGCTCTCGGTGATGGTGATTTTTGGCGCCGTGGGCTGGGCAGATGACTGGATTAAAATCCGTTATAAAGACAATGCTGGTTTACCTGCACGCAAGAAATTCTTTTGGACGTCTGTAGGTTCAATCGGTGCTGGTATTGCACTGTATGTGATCGCACAGCAGCAACCGAATCCGGTAGTGACTGCCAATATGCTGGATGTGCTGATTCCATTCTTTAAGGATCACACCATTCCATTGTCTGTGATTCCGCTGGGAATTGGCTTCATTATTTTCACTTACTTCGTGATTAATGGTGCATCCAATGCCGTAAACCTGACTGATGGTCTGGATGGTCTGGCGATCATGCCAATTGTTCTGGTTGCAGCAGGTTTAGGGGTATTTGCTTATCTGGCAGGCGATGTACGTTTCGCTAACTACTTACATATTCCTTATGTGAAATATTCTTCCGAACTGGTAGTTATCTGTGCTGCGATGATTGGTGCCGGTCTGGCATTCCTCTGGTATAACGCTCACCCAGCTCAAGTGTTTATGGGTGATGTGGGTGCATTATCTTTAGGTGCAATGCTGGGTACGATTGCCGTGATGGTGCGTCAGGAAATCGTGTTTGCGATTATGGCAGGTGTATTCCTGGTGGAAGCGATTTCAGTCTTCCTGCAAATCGGTTCATTAAGAATGCGTAATAAACGGGTATTCCTGATGGCACCTTTGCATCACCATTATGAAAAGAAAGGTTGGCGTGAAACTCAAGTCGTCATTCGTTTCTGGATTATTACGATTATGCTGGTAGTTTTAGGCCTAATGACCTTAAAATTACGCTAAGAAATGCATTTGAAAAAAGTCGGCGCATGCCGGCTTTTTTGTTTTGGAGAAATGAAAAAAATGAACCTACTGATGTGTCCTGTTTGTCGTGAGCAGTTACGCTTAAATGAACGTACATGGCGCTGTGACAATCAGCATAGCTATGATGTGGCCAAGCAGGGTTATGTGAACCTGCATGTGGTGCAGCATAAACATAGTAAAAATCCGGGTGATACGCCTGAATCTGTGCAGGCACGCCGTGCATTTCTGAGTGCAGGCCATTATGCGCCTTTGCAACAGGCTGTGGTCAAGAAAATCTGTGAGCTGCGGATTGAAAATCTGCTCGATATTGGTTGTGGCGAAGGTTATTACACCAATGCCATGCAGGCTGAAGTCATGCAATGTGTCGGCGTAGATATTGCCAAAAATGCAGTTCAGGTTGCAGCTAAACTGAATAAAGAAATTACCTGGGTGGTAGGAACAGGGGCGACCTTGCCGGTATTGGATCAATCCATTGATCTCTGTACCAGCTTATTTAGCCCGATTCCGAAACAAGAAATCTTGCGGGTATTAAAGGCAAAATCTTATTTGATGGTAGTGACACCTGCACCACAACATTTGTACGCGATGCGTGAAGCCTTATTCGAGGAAGTGAAAGCACATGAACCACATAAATTTGTCGAACAGTTGCAGGATACATTTAATCTGGTAAGTGAACAGGTGATTGATGCGCCAATGACTTTGGCTCAAGCGGATTTAAAAAACCTGATTACCATGACTCCTTATGCTTATAAAGCCAAACCTGAACGCCGTTTGGCACTTGAGCAGCAGGATCAATTCGATTTAATGGCTCAATTCCAGATTTATGTATTTCAGAAGAAGTAAATCGGTTATTTAGAAATAAAAAATCCCTCATTATTGAGGGATTTTTTATTGGTTCAGATTATTCAAGTTCTTCAATCAAGTTTTCCAAAGGATCCACCACCCGATTTGGTTGTAGTGGCTGGTCTCTTGGCGCCACTCTTTCATCATCCGGTATGCGAATTTCCTGATCAGGCAAATCTTCAAAATCATTGCTTTGTCGCTTAGGTGCTACAACCGGGGCAGGGCGATACAGAGGCGTCGCTAAAGGTGGAGAAGACGGATCATGCTGTTCCTGCTCACCTTGCACTACCTTATTACGGTTAATTGGTGCTTTAGCATTACGATCCAGGCGAACCCAAGCTTCTGGTGTGCCTTTTAAGGCATTCCCCATAAAGTCGGTCCAAATTGGCAAGGCTGCTACGCCACCGTATTCACGTCGACCTAAAGTCTTCGGCTGATCAAAACCGACCCAGGCAACGGTGACCAGTTTGCCATTAAAACCTGCAAACCAGGCATCTTTGGCATCATTGGTGGTACCGGTTTTACCCCCAATATCGCTACGACCAATTCTTAAAGCAGCACGCCCCGTACCATGCTGAATCACATCGCGTAAAATATTGGCCATATCATAAGCAGAGCTAGATTTTAGAATACGTTCTGCCTGACGGTAATTACTGTCTTCTGCCGAGATTTTTGGTGTTTCTGGTTTCTGCGCTAGGGTTTTGTTATTGATTTCAATTGCTTCATCATCAGGAGTGAGTGCGCCTGTTGGTTGAGGACTTTCTTCCTGAGCATTAATACACGAGATGCAGGCATATTCAGGCTTAGCCTCAAAAATAGTCTTGCCATAGGCATCTTCGATACGCGTAATAAAATGTGGCTGAATCCGATAACCGCCATTGGCGAACGTAGCATAACCAGTGGCCATCTGGATTGGTAAAACCTGAGGTGTGCCTAGAGCAATAGTATAGTTACGTGGAATCTGATTATCCTGCAAGCCAAAATCCATAAATAACTGACGGGTACGCTCAATACCAACAGTTTGTAATAGGCGTACTGAAACCGTGTTACGTGACAGATATAAAGCACGACGTAAAGGAATCATCCCTAAATAACGGCCATCCGAATTACGCGGACTCCATTTACCAATAGTAATCGGTGCATCATTGACCATGGTATGCGGAGTCATACCACGTTCTAAAGCCAGAGCATAAACAAAAGGTTTAATGGTTGAACCCGGTTGACGCCAGCCTTGAGTCGCGCGGTTAAATTTGGATTGATAAAAATTATAACCACCCACAATGGCTTCAATCGCACCATTATTTGGGTTTAATGCAATTAATTGGCCCTGTACCTGAGGCGTTTGTACTAGTGCCCAGGAACTTTTATTTTCATTAGGTCTTAAACGAACAATATCTTTAACTTTAACAATCTGTGAAGCTCTGCTTGGTGCAGCACCTACACTATCTGCACTACGATAAGGGCGAGCCCAGGACATGCCTGACCAAGGCACAGTTACAGTGGTGCCATCCTGCATCAACGCTTCAAAGCTATTATTATTGACCTTGGTCACTTCAGCAGGGTAAGTGTTGGCATAGACACGGAAATTTTGCAGGGGCTGATCATGAGCCTCAGCACCTCGCCAGCCATGACGACGATCATAGGCCTCTAAACCATCCTGTACTGCCTGTTCAGCATAAGCCTGACGTTCACTATGGATCGTCGTGTAGACTTTATAACCTGAATCTATGGCCTGTTCACCAAAATTTTCTACCAGTTCAGAGCGAACCATTTCGCCGACGTAGGGAAATTTGTTGCGGGTACTACGGTCAGGCATATCCAGGTTAATCGGTTCAGCAATGGCTTCCTGATATTGGCTCTGATTCAAATAACCCAGTTGCAGCATACGACCTAAAATCCAGTTGCGGCGTTCTAGTGCACGCTTAGGGTTGGCTACCGGATTATAACGAGAAGGCGCTTTAGGTAGGCCAGCAATCATCGCCATTTGCGCAATCGAAAGCTCATCTAAACTTTTGTTGTAATAGATTTTGGCTGCTGCCGCAATGCCGTAAGCATTTTTCCCCAAGAAAATTTTATTGACATATAAAGTCAGAATTTCTTCTTTACTTAAATTCTGTTCTATTTTACGTGCCAGGAAAATTTCAGTCAGTTTACGCTTTAAAGTACGTTCGGGACTTAAATAGTAGTTTTTGGCGACCTGCATGGTAATGGTCGAACCACCTGTCTGTACATCAGAGCCGGTAATGGTTTCACTGACTGCACGTCCTAAGCCTTTAAAACTGATGCCGCTGTGTTCGAAGAAACTGGAATCTTCTGCAGCGAGGAAGGCGTGAATAAATTCTTTCGGAATCTGTTCATAATTCACAGGAACAGAAAGCTTGCCACCATACTCTGCAATGAGCTCATTATCTGAGCTAAAAACTTGTAAAGGCTTTAATAAAGGTGCCTTTTTAAGCGTAGACATTTCAGGCAAAGATGGGGCAATATAGAGATACATGCCATAGAAACCCATCGGAATTGAGATCAAGATAATGATAATGATCAAAAAAAATGGATGAACAAGGCCTGAACAAGATAGCTTTTTCATAACAAGTAAGTTTTAATAAGAGCTAATGGCAAACTAATTACCGGTCAGTATATCCTTTAGATATGCATATTGTTAGATGAGTTATTGTATCTATATAAAATTATAGACCGGCACAGATTGGTGAGTTTGTTTTTATTGGGGATAAAAAAATAATAGGAATTGTATTGTGCGCAGGTTATATCGTAAGCCAAATAAGGGGTTAATAGGAGTGGATATTAGTTCGACTTCTGTTAAAGTTTTAGAGCTCTCTGTAAAGAACGGTCGGTACTGGGTAGAAAGTTATGCTTTGGTCCCACTACCAGAAAGTAGTGTCGTTGAAAAAAATATTTTAAATCCAGAAGCGGTGGGTGATGCGTTGGGGCGTGCGATTAATTTGGCCAATACCCAGTCCAGTCAGTCAGCCTTTGCGATTCCAACTTCTATGGTCATCACCAAGATCATCGAAATGGATGCTGATATGTCGGATGATGAACGTGAAATTCAGATTCGTGAAGATGCCGAACAATATATTCCTTTCCCACTTGATGAAGCCAGTCTGGACTTTGAAGTTCTGCCAGACCGTTTAACCAATCCGAACCGGGTCAATGTCCTGTTGGTAGCGACCCGAATCGAAAATGTCGAAGCACGTTCTGAAGTACTGCAAATTGCCAACCTCAATCCAAAAATTGCAGATGTCGAAAGCTTTGCATTAGAAAATGCATTCAAGGTGTTTTCGGATACCTTGCCGATGGGGGTAAATACTGTCGGGATCCTGGATATTGGTCATAGTATGACGACCTTATCCGTCATGCAGAATAACAAGATCATTTATACCCGTGAGCAGGTTTTTGGTGGCAAACAGCTAACTCAGGAAATCCAGAACCGTTATGGATTGTCTTTTGAGGAAGCAGGGCGTGCTAAAAAAACCCGTGCCTTACCAGATGACTACGATATTGAAGTACTGGAGCCATTCCTGGATGCTGTGGTACAGCAGGCAGCTCGCTCATTGCAGTTCTTCTTCTCTTCATCTCAGTTTAACGAGATTGACCATATTTTATTGGCAGGGGGGAATGCCAATATTCCAGGTCTGGCAAAATTATTACAGCAAAAACTCGGCTACCGGGTCACTATTGCCAATCCATTCCTGCAAATGGGCTTTTCTCCTCAAATTGATATTAAAAAAATTGAAAATGACGCGTCCTCACTCATGGTTGCATGTGGTTTGGCATTGAGGAGTTTTGATTAATGGCAAAGATTAACTTACTCCCTTGGCGCGATGAGCTAAGAATTAAAAGAAATAATGAATTTGTAGCGATTTGCGCAGGGGCACTTTTTCTAGGATTGGCAGCAGCAGGTTCAACCTGGTTCTATTACGATCAAAAACTTCAGGATCAGGAGCAGGCCAACCAGCTGGTGGTCAGTACTAACCAGAATCTGGATGTACAGCTGAAAGCATTGGATGGTTTACAAGACCAGCGTAATGCAATTGTTGAACGTATGAAGCTGATTCAGGGCTTACAGACTCAACGACCGATCGCAGTTCACCTGATTGATGAAATTGTACGGGTCACACCAGGCAATATGTATATTACGAAATTTCAGCGTACCGGTGATAAATTTACCATTGAAGGTAAGGCGGAAAGTCCGAATACAGTGGCTGAGTTGCTACGTAATCTGGAAGCTTCTAGCTGGTATCGTAATGCATTTATGAATGCCTTTATTGTCGCAGACGAAGCAAAAAATAAAGCGCCATCCTCGGTGATTCCTCGAGTAGAAGAATCTTATGGTAGCTTTACGGTCACGGTTGATCTAGATCAAATTGCTGAGCCAACACTTAAAGAAGGACAAACGCCAGCCACAACTACAGCGGAGGCATCATCATGAGTAATGACGGATTCGATGAATTAAGCCAAGACGTAGTGGCTGTTCCTAGAAAAAAAATGACAGTTGAAAAGTTCTTTCAACAATTCAATACACTAGATCCAAATAATTATGGTAGCTGGCCATTATCAGTCAAAATTACCTGCTGGATCTTTATTGTTATTCTGGTTTTTATGCTGGGGTATTTCGGGTTTATTCGCGGCAAAATAGAAGCTATTTCACAAGCCAGTGCTCAAGAGCAAAACCTGTTAAATGAATTCCGGGAAAAGGAATCCAAGCTGCGGAATTTACAGCAATATCAGATTCAGTTGCAGGAGATGGAAGCACGTTTTAATCAGCAATTGGAACAATTGCCGAAAGAAACTGAAATTCCAGGTCTGGTTGAAGATATTAACCTGAGTGGAGTGAACTCCGGACTGAAATTCAAGAATATTCGCTTGGAACCTGAAATCAAACAGGAATTCTTTATTGAGCAGCCGATCGCGATTGAAGCCACTGGGGATTATCATGCCTTTGGTTCTTTTGTGAGCAGTATTGCAGGTCTTTCGCGCATCGTTACACTGCATGACTTCACCATTACAGGGACTAAAAATAAAGAAAAGAAATCTGAAATTCCTGTTATTGATTATGTAGTGAAAGCGAAAACCTACCGTTATGTAGGCAATGCAGATGCTTCATCTACTTCAGCTACAACTGATACGCAGGGAGCTCAGTAATGAATATCATTAAAATTACTTCAGCTTTAACGCTCGGATTTTTATTGGTGGGCTGCGAATCAAGAATTGATGCAGTCAATCAGGAAATGGCCAATATCCGTAATCAACCACCATTACCAATTGAACCGGCGCCGGATTTTATTCCGACAGAAATGTTTAATTATGCAGCTCATCAGCTGAAAAGTCCTTTCCTGCCAAGCTCTTTAGCAGCCGAATTGAAAATTATGGCAGGTAAGCGGGTTTATCCAAACTTGTCACGCCAATTACAGCCTTTAGAGAGTTATCCACTGGAAACCTTAAGCATGAAAGGCAGTATGCGGAATCAGGCGGGGCAGATTCTGGCTTTGATTCAAACGCCTGATGGGGAAATTGAACGGATACAACGTGGCAGCTATATGGGACTTAATCACGGTCGTGTAACGAGAATTACGCCGACACAGATTGACTTGATTGAGATTATTCCAGATGGCCGTGAGGGATATGTGGAACGTCCACGAAGTCTGGTTTTGATTGGGCCAGCGCCATAAGTTTTAAGGAATAAAAATGAATAAGAGTATTAAAGAATTTATTTTTGGGGATGCTAATACAATGAATC
Source organism: Acinetobacter sp. CAU_H_56 (assembly GCF_058599425.1). Lineage (NCBI taxonomy): Bacteria > Pseudomonadati > Pseudomonadota > Gammaproteobacteria > Moraxellales > Moraxellaceae > Acinetobacter > Acinetobacter sp. CAU_H_56. The sequence goes on from NZ_CM178654.1 coordinate 329,492, forward strand.
ATGTGTTTCGTCAGTTTTCTATGGGGGCTGTCGCGATTGCTGTGATGCAAGCAGCGAGTGCGCAAGTTTCAATGACCAATGTGGTGCCAATGCAGATTCCTGGACAGGGAACTGAAATCCGGGTGATGTTTAATGGATTGCCACCTCAGCCTCAAGCTTATCAGCTTGAATCTCCGTCACGCCTGATTCTGGATTTTAATGAGGCCCAACAAAATCTAAAACAGTCTAGTATTCCAGTCGCAACTGCTGAAGCTAGTTCAGTTGATATTAGCTCAGATGCACAGCGTTCTCGCCTGACAGTGAATCTCGCTAATGCAGGTGCATTTACCACGCGTGTAGAAGGTAATACCTTTATTTTAAAAATTAATTCTGCCACTCCAGTTGCTATTGCTCAGCCTGTACAACAGCAGGTCGCTCAGGGGATTACCAATATTGGTTTCCAGCGGGGTGCACAGGGTGAAGGGCTGGTGGTAATTGATCTGGCAGGTCAGAACACACCAGTCGATGTTCAGCAGCAGGGAACTAAAGTGATTGTAAGAACTTTGGGTTCCAAGATTCCGGCACATTTGACTCGACGTTTAAATGTAAATGATTTTGCTACACCCGTTTCAACGGTAGATGCAGTCAACCAGAATGGATCAGGCGTGATTACCATTCAGTCTGCAGAAAGTTATGAATATATGGCTTTCCAGACGGATAATAAGCTGACCATTAGTTTGAAGCGTCCAGAAGTTAAAAATCCGCTGCGTCCTAAATCAGTCGCTTATACAGGCAAGAAAATTTCCCTAGATTTTCAAGATATTGAAGTTCGTCGAGTTCTACAGTTATTAGCCGATTTTACCGATATCAATATGGTTGCTGCAGATAGCGTACAGGGTAATATTACCTTACGCCTCAAAGAAGTGCCTTGGGATCAGGCTTTAGATATTGTATTAAAAACCAAAAATCTGGATAAGCGTCGTAATGGTAATGTGATCTGGATTGCACCGGTTGCAGAACTGATTAAGGCTGAAGAAGAAGAAGCTAAGGCTTTAAAACAAAGCGTTGCACTTGCGCCAATTCAAACTGAATATATGCAGCTTAGTTATGCAAAGGCAGCTGATATTGAAAAGCTGATTACTCAAAATAAGAGTGCATCAGGGTCAGGTAGTTCAAGTAATACCAGTAACGGTGATGATAGAGAAAGTTTATTAAGTTCACGTGGCTCTATCTCTATTGATGCTCGTACCAATACCATTATTGTGAATGATACCCAGCCTTTCATTGATAAAATTCGCAATATGGTCGATCTACTTGATGTACAGGTGAAACAGGTAATGGTTGAGGCACGTATCGTTCGTGCAACCACTGACTTTACCAAAGAAATGGGAGTGAAATGGGGTGTCTTATCTCAAGGTATAGCTAGCAATAACCATTTACTTGTTGGTGGAAGTGATACAACTCTTTGGGATCTCCGAGAGCCAGAGGTAAATGAATTCGGTGGATTTACCTATGATATTCAGCGTCCGGATAACCTAAATGTAGACTTAGGGGTTACTAGTCAAGGAGCAAGTCGCATCGCCTTTGGTTTAATTAGCCTATCTGATTTTATGCTGGATCTTGAACTTTCTGCGCTTCAAGCAGATGGTTATGGTGAAGTGATTTCTACACCAAAAGTACTCACTGCTGATAAACAAAAAGCGACTGTGGCATCTGGTTCACAAATTCCATATCAGTCCGCAGAAGGTGGTGGTGCCAATGCAGTGTCGACTACAGAGTTTATTGATGCAACTTTAAGTCTGGATGTTACACCAAGTATTACTCCAGATGGCAAGGTGCAGATGGAGTTAAATATTACCAGTGACTCACCAGGAAATCCTACACCAACTGGCCAGTTAACGATTAATAAAAATCAGATCAATACTAATGTACTAGTTGATAATGGTGAAACAGTAGTACTTGGTGGTATTTTTGAGCAAGAAACTCGAAATGCACAAACTAAAGTTCCTTTCTTGGGCGATCTACCTTATTTAGGTCGTTTATTCCGTAAAGATGTAAAATCAGATAACAAGCGTGAGTTACTGATTTTTGTTACACCTCGAATTGTTAATGACAGTGTTTCAAGAAATCATTAATATATTTTGAATTTAACAAAATGAATAGGTGACTCCTTGCCAAGCAAAGAGTTTGAAACCCTGCCAAATATCTATTTGGTAGGGCCGATGGGGGCCGGTAAAACAACAGTAGGACGACATTTAGCAGAACTGTTAGGACGAGAATTTCTGGACAGCGATCATGAAATTGAGCGTAAAACAGGGGCTACGATTCCTTGGATCTTTGAAAAAGAGGGTGAAAAGGGTTTTCGTCATCGTGAAACTGTTGTAATTGATGAGTTAACCTCACGTCCACAACTTGTACTTGCGACTGGTGGTGGTGCAATTACTCAGGCTCCTAATCGGGATTATTTAAAGCAGCGAGGCATCGTTGTTTATCTTTACACCCCAGTTGAAATTCAGCTTCAGCGAACCTATCGCGACAAAAACCGTCCCTTGTTACAAGTCGAAAATCCTGAACAGAAACTCAGAGATCTGCTTGCAGTACGGGATCCGTTATACCGGGAAGTCGCACATTACATCATTGAGACCAATCAGGGAGCTGCACGAGATCTGGCGCAGCGTATTCTGAATCTCATCCTTCCGAAAAAATAAGTTCAGTTGAAAAAGTGGTTATCCCCTCATGAAAACCTTATATGTCGAACTCGGTGAACGTCGTTACCCCATTTTTATTGGCAGTAACTTGAATCCTCAGGAACTGCTTGAACCTTATATTCATGGCAAACAGGTGATGATTGTCAGTAATGATACGGTGGCACCACTTTATCTAGATCGCTATAAGGCTGCATTGGAAAATCTGGGTAAAACTGTGGCGACCTGTATTTTGCCGGATGGTGAGAAATACAAAAATATTGAGCATCTAAACCTGATTTTTGATGCATTGCTTGAGGCAGGCTTTAACCGCGACTGTACAGTTCTGGCACTCGGTGGTGGTGTTATTGGAGATATGGCCGGTTTTGCTTCTGCCTGCTTCCAGCGTGGTGTCTATTTTATTCAGGTGCCAACGACTTTACTCTCTCAAGTGGATTCCAGTGTGGGGGGCAAAACCGGCATTAATCATCCGCTGGGTAAAAACATGATTGGTGCTTTCCAGCAGCCACAAGTGGTGCTGGCAGATATGTCACAGCTGTCAACTTTACCAGATCGTGAACTGTCTGCAGGTTTGGCTGAAGTGATCAAATATGCCTTGCTCGGTGATGAAGAGTTTCTGGTCTGGCTAGAAGCCAATATGGAAGGTCTTATTGCCCGTGATGAGCAATTGCTGGCCGAAGCGGTTTATCGTTCATGTGCGCATAAAGCCCGTATTGTAGCGAATGATGAAAAAGAGCAGGGTGAGCGTGCTTTACTTAATCTCGGTCATACATTTGGTCATGCGATCGAGTCTTATCTGGGTTATGGTGAGTGGCTGCACGGAGAAGCGGTAGCCACGGGGATGGTGATGGCAGCAGATTTATCCCATCGCATGGGCTGGATTTCATTAGAAGACCTTGAGCGTACAAAAAAAATCATTTCTCGTGCGCAATTACCTATTGTTTGTCCTAAAATCCCACTTGACGATTTCCTGGCTTATATGGCTCACGACAAGAAAGTTTTAAATGGGCAGCTTCGTCTTGTATTATTGCAACAACTTGGAAAAGCGGTCATTACTCGAGACTTTAATGTCGAGTTGATGCAACAGGCGATTTTAGCTCATCAGGCATAGGTTTAATTTTTATGACAGCATTACGTTTTCCTTGGCAAAAGATTCAGCATTATTTCTGGCTGGTCTGTGGCGTATGCTGTCTATTTACTGCCTTGGTTTTTTGGGCTATCACTGATACAGATGAAGTTGTAGAAGTAGAGAAGAAGCCGGAAACCGAAGTTGAATTACAGATTCAACCAGAAAAAGTGGCCTCGATGACCCATCTTGGTGCGCTTTCTGATGAAGTTAAGCCTCTTGATCTCAATACTCGAATTGTTGTCAATGTTAGTCATGAGCCTGAATTCCGCGGAACCAAATATATTGGTGAAGTAAAGAATCAGCATGCGATTGAGCTATTTCGTGTGGGTAATGAAGCCATTCTAAAAACCTTCCTGAAAAAACAGCAGGATCGTAAGCCTTTTGTTTATTTAAGGCTTTCAGGTGAGAATCAACCAGAACAATATGTATTGTTATATGGTCTGTATAAAACCGCAGCAGAAGCTCAACAAGCTTTATCAGCGCTCAATCTGAATTTGCCTAAATCTGTCCAGCCTAAAGTTGTGGCCATGCAACAATATGCCAGTCTAGTCAACAGTATGGGTTCGGAAGAACTGGCAAGTAATCAAAAACTTTATGAAATTCAGTTGAAAAATGTACCTTTACCGAAATTTAATGAATCCGTACAGATCAGACCGAAAGCTCAACCTTCAGCCCCTATGGTCACCCCTAAAGAAAGCACCACGAGTACCACGATTGTTCGACGTGATCAGGAAGGTAATGTAGTGGATGTGCAGAAATCTCAAAGTCATGTCGAAGGAAGTCCGCGCTCATCAAATGGCAATTCTCGACCTCAAGAAAACGAGATTAGTGATCCATTTAACTAGGCCGGTCTAAAATAGCGCACAGACACTTTATCTTTATTATAAATGTGCGCTTTTGGTGCAAAAAATACGCACCATAAATAATCATAAATTTTCTTTTGTAGGCTAAATCTTTGTCATTTGTGTTGTTTTGATTTTTGCTCCTTAAGTTGGCATGAAATTTGCTTTATTGGTGCATGAATTGAATTAATCTCCCTGTTTTAGCGCGAAAATGATTCGATGAATAGGCGTAATTGTCATCTTTGTTGCTTATTTTTATCTTATCCATCAGCAAAATGAATGTTATTTTTCATGCATTCCGTCTGAAAAAGGATTATGTTGAAAAGATACTCAATGATATTTTGCTCTATAAAGCTGCTTAGCTTGCGGAGTAAATCAGACAGTCACGCACAGCAGAATTTAGATTGTTTAATAGCCTATCGGGCTTAGTGAAAAGAAGGGTACGCTATGCACATGCCATCGCCTAATAATGTAGCTCCCGCTCAAGGTTTATACCAACCGGATGAGTTTAAAGATAACTGTGGTTTCGGTTTGATCGCCCATATGCAGGGTGATGCCAGTCATGATCTGGTCAAGACCGCAATTCATAGTCTAAGTTGTATGACCCACCGTGGCGGTATTGCTGCTGATGGCAAGACCGGTGATGGTTGTGGTCTATTGCTGGCAATGCCTAAAGAATTCTTCCGTGAAGAGGCCAAACGCTTAAGCGACATTACCTTAAGTGAGATTTTTGCTGTGGGTACAGTATTCCTGAATCTGGACCCCGCATTAGCCGCACATGCAAAACAGGTCCTGACGAAAGAAATTGAAGAAGAAGGCTGTCGCGTTATCGCATGGCGTGTTGTACCGACGAATAATGATGCGCTTGGTGAGATTGCAATGCAGTCTCTACCAGCTTTTGAACAGATCATCGTGAACTGCCCAATTGGTGTAACTGAAGTTGAATTCAACCGTAAATTGTTCCTTGCACGTCGTCGTGCTGAACAGCAGTTAACCAGTGATCCATACTTCTATGTGACGACCTTATGCTCAACTGTAATCAGCTACAAAGGTCTGATGATGCCAGCAGCTATTGCTGACTTCTATACTGACCTGGCTGATGAGCGTCTGGCATCACATATCGTGGTCTTCCACCAACGTTTCTCTACCAATACGTTGCCACGTTGGCCATTGGCTCAGCCATTCCGTTACCTTGCCCACAATGGTGAGATCAATACCATTACGGCTAACCGTAACTGGGCAATGGCGCGTACACCTAAATTTGAAAACCCGTTACTGCCAGGTTTGACTGAGCTGAATCCAATCGTAAACCGTACTGGTTCAGATTCATCTAGTCTGGATAATATGCTGGAAATCCTCGTGGGTGGTGGTATGGATCTGTTCCGTGCGCTACGTATGCTGGTTCCACCTGCTTGGCAAAACGTTGAAACGCTTGATGCTGATTTACGTGCATTCTATGAGTTCAACTCTAAACATATGGAAGCATGGGATGGCCCTGCTGGTTTAGTTATCCAAGACGGTCGTCATGCGATCTGTATGCTGGATCGTAACGGCTTGCGTCCGGCACGTTGGGTCATCACTAAAAATGGCTACATTACACTGGCTTCAGAAATCGGTGTATGGGGCTATGAACCTGAAGATGTCATTTCTAAAGGTCGTGTGGGTCCAGGTCAAATGCTGGTGATCGATACTTATACCGGTAAAGTATTAGATACTCAGGATGTGAATAATCACCTGAAACGTATGCGTCCGTACCGTGAATGGTTACGTGAAAATGCTGTACGTCTACAAGGCAGCCCTGAGCTGGAAGAATATCTATGTGAGCGAGGCTTGAAAGGTGACAACCTGAAAGCGGCACAGAAAATGTTCATGGTGACTTTCGAGGAACGTGACCAGTTGCTGCGTCCAATCGCTGAAAGCGGTCAGGAAGCTGTGGGTTCTATGGGTGATGATACCCCAATGGCGGTGCTGTCACGTCAGGTACGTCATGTGTCAGACTATTTCCGTCAGCAGTTCGCACAGGTAACGAATCCGCCAATCGATCCATTACGTGAATCGATCGTGATGTCGCTGGAAACCTGTTTAGGTCGTGAACAAAATGTTTTCGAACAGGGTCCAGAACATGCAGACCGTCTGATTATTTCGAGTCCAGTTCTGTCTAATTCAAAAATGCATCAGATCCGCACGTTAGGCCGTACAGGTTATGAGATTGCGGATATTGATCTGAACTATGCTGAAACCGAAGGTCTGGAAGCTGCGATTGCTCGTATTTGCGAAGAATCAGCGCAAGCGATTCGTGACGGCAAAACTTTATTGGTACTTTCAGACAAGAAAATCCGTGAAGGTTACTTGCCAGCCAATGCTGTGATGGTCACTGGTGCAGTACACCATCATCTGATCAATACTGGTCTGCGTACTGATGCGAACCTGATTGTTGAAACCGGTTTCGCCCGTGATCCACATCAATTTGCCGTTCTGCTTGGCTTTGGTGCGACAGCAATTTATCCGTACCTGGCATATGACGTGATCAATGATCTGGTGGCTAAAGGTGAATTGCTGGGTGATCCGGTCTATGCACAAAATAATTTCCGTAAGGGGATTGAAAAAGGCCTGTTGAAAGTCCTGTCTAAGATGGGTATTTCAACTGTGGCTTCTTACCGTGGCGGTCAGCTGTTTGAAGCAGTCGGTTTATCCAATGAAGTTGTGAATAAATGCTTCGTAGGTGTTCCGAGTCGTATTCAGGGTGCAACTTTTGCTGACCTTGAAAATGACCAGAAACAACTGGCAGATTTAGCCTGGAAAAACCGTAAGCCAATCGATCAGGGTGGTATGCTGAAATTTGTCTTCGGCAAGGAATATCATGCGTTTAACCCGGATGTGATTAATTCACTGCATAAAGCAGTACGTTCTGGTAATTATGCTGACTTTAAAGAATATGCAGAGCTGGTAAACAATCGTCCCATTGCAACCATCCGTGACTTATTCAAGCTGAAAACTGACAACTCAATTCCAGTGGATCAGGTTGAGTCTGTAGAAGATATCTTGCCTCGCTTTGACTCTGCGGGTATGTCTTTAGGTGCGTTATCTCCTGAAGCACATGAAGCGATTGCGATTGCCATGAACACCATCGGTGGTCGTTCTAACTCTGGTGAGGGCGGTGAAGATCCAGCACGTTATGGCACCATCCGCAACTCGAAAATTAAACAGATTGCATCCGGACGTTTTGGTGTAACCCCAGCGTACTTAACTTCAGCAGAAGTGTTGCAGATTAAAGTGGCTCAAGGTGCGAAACCGGGTGAAGGTGGTCAGTTACCTGGTGGTAAAGTGAATGGCTTGATTGCCCGTTTACGTTATTCAGTTCCAGGCGTGACCCTGATTTCGCCACCACCACACCATGATATCTATTCAATCGAAGATTTATCGCAGTTGATCTTTGACTTGAAACAGGTCAATCCGCAAGCGATGGTATCGGTGAAACTGGTATCTGAACCGGGTGTAGGTACGATTGCAGCAGGTGTTGCGAAAGCGTATGCCGATTTCATTACCATTTCTGGTTATGACGGTGGTACAGCAGCATCTCCATTGTCTTCGATTCACCATGCGGGTTCTCCATGGGAATTAGGTTTAAGTGAAGCGCATCAAGCACTTCGTGTAAACGACCTGCGTGGCAAAGTACGCGTTCAAACTGATGGTGGTTTAAAAACTGGTCTGGACGTAGTAAAAGCAGCGATCTTGGGTGCAGAAAGCTTTGGCTTCGGTTCGACTCCAATGATTGCCTTAGGTTGTAAATACCTGCGTATCTGTCACTTGAATAACTGTGCGACCGGTGTTGCAACTCAACAAGACCATTTACGTCAGGAACACTATATTGGTGAACCACAAATGCTGATCAACTTCTTCACTTTCATTGCTGAAGAAACACGTGAATGGTTGGCGGCACTTGGCGTATCTAGCCTGAAAGACCTGATTGGTCGTACAGATTTGCTGGAAATCCTGCCAGGTGAAACTGACAAACATGCTCACCTTGACCTGAGCAAACTGCTAGAGTCACATCCAGCAGCAGAAGGCAAAGCACAGTACTGTGAAGTACAGGGTAATGAACCATTCGATAAAGGTATTTTGGCTGAGAAGATGGTAGAAGAAATTCTGCCAGCAATCGAAGCAGGTACAGGCGGTCAATACAGCTTTACCGTAGGTAACTGTGACCGTTCAATTGGTGCACGTCTGTCAGGTGAAATTGCCAAACGTTATGGCAACCTGAGTATGGAAGCACATCCGGTTAAAGTAAATCTAACTGGTACAGCGGGTCAGTCACTCGGTGTCTGGAATGCCGGTGGTCTGCATCTGAAACTGGAAGGTGATGCGAACGACTACGTGGGTAAAGGTATGGCAGGTGGCCGTATCTCGATTTTCCCACCGAAAGGTTCGCCATTCCAGACTCAAAATACTGCGATCATTGGTAATACCTGTCTGTATGGTGCGACTGGTGGTAAATTGTTTGCTGCAGGTACGGCTGGTGAGCGTTTTGCAGTTCGTAACTCTGGTGCCTTCGCAGTCATTGAGGGTGCAGGCGATCACTGCTGTGAATATATGACTGGCGGTATTGTGACCGTCCTAGGTAAAGTAGGCCATAACTTCGGTGCAGGTATGACCGGCGGTTTCGCTTATGTATTGGACCTAGACAATGATTTCGTAGATCATTACAACCATGAGTTGATTGAACTGAACCGTATCTCAACTGAAGCGATGGAAGAACATCAGACCTTCTTGCTTCGCATTTTAGATGAACATATTGCAGAAACAGGTAGTGCTTGGGCGTACAAGATCCGCCATGAGTTTGATTTCTATAGTCGTAAGTTCTGGCTGGTAAAACCAAAAGCAGCTAACTTATTGACCTTGTTGAAAACAACTCAAGCTGATCCACAATAATTCCACTACTGCAGATATAGGCAGACCTAAGGTAATGCGAATAAAGCCTTGGGTCTACCCACGGAGAGAGAGATGGCAGAGCGCCTAAATAATGACTTTCAATTCCTGGATGTCGCACGCCAAGATCCAGAGAAAAAAGAGATTGACGTCCGCAAAGCAGAATTTGTGGAAATTTATAAACCTTTCACAACAGAAGTGGCTGCAAATCAGTCACATCGTTGTCTAGGTTGTGGTAACCCGTACTGTGAATGGAAATGTCCAGTTCATAACTACATTCCAAACTGGTTGAAGTTACTTGCAGAAGGCCGTATTTTCCAGGCAGCAGAACTGTGTCACCAGACCAATACTTTGCCAGAAGTGTGTGGTCGTGTTTGTCCTCAAGACCGTCTGTGTGAAGGTGCTTGTACCTTAAATGATGGTTTTGGCGCAGTGACGATTGGTAATGCTGAAAAATATATCAATGACACCGCTTTCGCTTTAGGCTGGCGTCCAGATATGTCTCATGTGAAATGGACTGACAAGAAAGTTGCCATCATTGGGGCGGGTCCTGCCGGTCTAGGCTGTGCCGACATTCTGGTGCGTAATGGTGTAAAACCTGTTGTATTTGATAAACGTCCTGAAATTGGTGGTCTGCTGACTTTCGGTATACCAGAATTCAAGATGGAAAAAGACGTGATGAAACGCCGTCGTGAAATTTTCACCGGCATGGGGGTTGAATTCCGTCTGAATACTGAAATTGGTACCGATGTCACTATCGACCAGTTACTCGCTGACTATGACGCTGTCTTTATGGGTATGGGGACATACACTTATATGAAAGGTGGCTTTGCTGGTGAAGATCTGGATGGTGTGTATGATGCACTGGATTTCCTGATTGCTAACGTGAACCGTTGCCAGGGCTGGGAAAAAGATCCATCCGAATACATCAGTGTTGAAGGCAAGAAAGTGATTGTCTTAGGTGGTGGTGATACCGCGATGGACTGTAACCGTACTTCAATCCGTCAAGGCGCTGAGTCAGTGGTTTGTGCTTACCGTCGTGATGAAGCGAACATGCCGGGTTCACGTCGTGAAGTAAAAAATGCACGTGAAGAAGGTGTAGAATTCCAGTTCAACCGTCAGCCTATCGAAATCGTGGGTGAAAATGGTAAAGTGACTGGCGTAAAAGTGGTAACCACTCAACTGGGTGAACCAGACAGCCGTGGACGCCGTAGCCCAGAACCAATTCCAGGTTCAGAAGAAATTCTACCTGCAGATGCAGTATTACTGGCATTTGGTTTCCGTACCAGCCCAGCAGACTGGTTTACTGATGTAGAAATTAACTTGGATGGTTCAGGTCGCGTACTTGCAGCCGAGCAGCAGCAATATAAATTCCAGACTTCAAATCCAAAAATCTTTGCCGGTGGTGACATGGTCCGTGGTTCTGACCTGGTCGTGACTGCGATCTGGGAAGGTCGTCAGGCTGCAGAAGGTATTCTCGATTACCTTGATGTTTAATCTAATTTAATCCTCTATTTAAAAAACCCGCTACGGCGGGTTTTTTTATTTTTCTTCATTTTACTAATTTATTCAGCTTAGTTCTAAGAAGTTATAGTAGATATGGATTTTAACTTATAGATATATCCAATATTAATTCGTAGCTTTGAAGCATAACGAAAGGAATAAGAACGATATAAGTAAAAAATTATAAAAATTAACAAAAAATGAGAAAAATATGTTTAAAATCAAATTAATTAAATAAATATCAATAAAGAATTGAGGATAAAAGATGATCCCTGTATTAAAAAAATCTTTCATTGCTCTGATGTTAGCGAGTACCCTGACGCTTACAGGTTGTGGTTATAACACCTTACAAGTTAAGGATGAGGCGGTAACTGCGGCATGGTCTGAAGTACAAAACCAGTATCAGCGTCGTGCTGACTTGGTGCCGAATTTAGTGAATGTTGTCAAAGGCTATGCCGCACATGAAGAGCAGGTGTTAACTGAAGTGACTCAGGCACGTGCCAATGTGGCAGGCTTAAAAGTTGATCGTGAAGTGCTGGAAGATCCTGAACTGTTCCAGCGTTATCAGGAAGCTCAAGCACAAATGACTAGTGCTTTGTCACGTTTACTGGCGGTGACCGAAAATTATCCTGATCTGAAAGCCAATGAGCAGTTTCGTGATTTGCAGGTACAACTTGAGGGTACTGAAAACCGTATTGCGGTAGCACGTAACCGTTATATTACGACGGTACAAGATTTTAACTCTTATGCACGTCAGTTCCCGCAGGTGATGACGGCCAAAGTGATTGGCATGGATACCAAGCCAAACTTTAGTGCAGAGCAGAGTGCGCAACAGGCACCTAAGGTTTCATTTGATTAAGCTTGATCTTGGGTAATCTGCTAATAAGGTGGCTGCAATGATGCATATAAGCGCTGTAAAACTTTATATAGGTCTATTTCTCAGCCTCATTATGAGCCTGATGAATCCTGCCTGGAGTGAAACAGCAACGGCAACTGATACAGAAGAAGTGATTGTTGCACGTGAAATTTTGCAACCTAAAACGAATACTACGGATCAAAATGTAGAATCAGCCGCTACAGTACCGCAGCCCCAAATTGCCAATGATATGGCAGAAGGTCAGGTTCAGCGCGACTTGCCCAGCATGAATGAACCAGTGATTGATCAGGCAAATTTATTAACGGCAGCAGAGAAACAGCAACTTAGTCAACGAATCATTAATCTCTATGAAGCTGGCAAAGCTCAGATCGGGGTGGTAATTGTACCTACGACGGGCCAGGAAGATATTTTTGACTATTCCATGCGTGTGGCAGATCGCTGGCAACTGGGATCAAAAGAGCATGATAATGGTTTGTTAATGACTGTTGCGGTAAATGACCGTCGTATCCAGATTTTAACTGGATATGGGTTAGAAGGTGTTCTGCCGGATATTGTGGCTGGACGGATTATTAATAACAAAATTACACCTTTGTTTAAGCAGGGGCAGTATGCGCAAGGAATAGATGCTGGGCTGGCAGAAATCGAGCGTATTCTAAATCTGGATCCTGAAATTGCAGCTCAAGCAGCAGCTGAGCTTAAAGAACGTCAGGAACAGGCTTATAAAGCGCAGCAAGCATCTCAAGCGACTTTTGGTTCGGTTATTTTTATTATCGTTGCTGGCGTCATTGGTTCTATGATCTTTGGCAGGAAGTTGAGTGCGGCCACTGCTGCAGTAGCCGGTACCGCAGCCGGGTTAGTCAATGGTATGGGATTGGTCGCTAGCCTATTAATTGGTGCTGGAGTTTTCTTTTTGCTCGTGACCTCACTTGCTCAGTTGATCCTGCATGCTTTCATGGCAGGTGGAGGTCGTGGCGGTGGTAGTGGACGTGGTGGTTTTGGAGGCGGCGGCTTCGGTGGAGGCGGCGGTGGTTTTGGCGGGGGAGGAGCATCAGGCTCATGGTAACAACTACAGATACAACAGATATTGTCACGCAACCTAAGCTGGAAGAACATGCTCAACCAAGTTTTAAGCGTTGGCTTAAGCACTTCTTTTATATGCCTGCAACCAAGCGATTTTTCTCCAAGCAGGATCAGCATGCGATTGCATTAGCTGTAGAAGAAGCAGAGCATGGGCATGTAGGAGAAATTCAGGTGGTGATTGAAGGATCTCTACCTTCTCGTTCTGCTTATTACCAGGATACGCTTTGTCGTGCCCGTCAACTCTTTGCTGAATTGGGTGTATGGGATACAGAACATAATAGTGGCGTGCTTTTATATCTGAATCTTTGTGATCATAAAGTAGAAATTGTGATTGATCGGGGAATTAAACAGGCGACGACGCAAGAAGTATGGGATCAGATTTGTGAAAATATTATTCAGCAGTTGAAGCAACAGAAGTATAAGAATGGAGTGCTTTTGGGTGTTAAGCAGATTGGAGAAATTTTAAATCAATACTATGATCGAAAAATGGATGATTTGAAGAATGAATTAGGAAATAAACCGATCATTCTAGGGTGACTTTAGTTAAATAAATGACAATTTTTGTCAGTTATCTACACAAAATGAAACTGAAAAATAACAAATTGAAAAATATTTTTTTAAACTGCTGTTTTTTCTGTCAAAATTATTATAATAAAAGTTGGCACGTTAGATGCTAAATATAAATAGCTTTAACAATTAAGCTTATAAATAAACATAAAACATTTGTGGAGAATGTTATGAAATCAGTTCAAAAGGGTTTTACTCTTATTGAGTTAATGATCGTTGTAGCGATCATCGGTATTCTTGCAGCAATCGCGATTCCTGCTTATCAAGATTATACAAAGCGTTCACATGTAACAGAAGGTTTAAACCTTGCTGGTGGAGCAAAAGCGGCTGTAGCAGAATTTTCTGCTTCTCAAGGTGCATATCCGACTGATAATGCTGCAGCAGGTCTAGCTCCTGCAAACGGAATCAAAGGTAATGCTGTTGACTCAGTAACCGTTGCTTCAGGCGTAATTACTATTGCGTATAATTCTAAAGTAGAAGCTGGTAAAACATTAGTTTTAAGTCCAACAACATCAGCAGGTGGTGTAAATTGGAAATGTAAAGCAGATACTTCTACTGGCGTAAATCAAAAATATTTACCAAGCAACTGTCGTACAGGTTCGAACTAATTTAGTTTAAGCCATTAGAGAACCTACCTTCTGGTGGGTTTTCTTTTATGGGGGAGGTATGTCTACAAATAAAAGCTTTGTTTCCATCGTGTTTTTACTTGGTGTGACTTTTATATCTTATTTTCTTGGTTTAAAAGGAAATTTTATTTTTGATGATTTTCCAAATTTAGAGCCACTTGGATATTATGGCATTATCGATAGTTGGGAAAAGTTTAATAATTTTGTATTCAGTGGTTTTTCGGGACCAACAGGGCGCCCAATTTCTTTAGCCACATTTTTAATAGATGCACAGACTTGGCCGACTTCCCCTTATTCATTCAAATATACAAATTTAATGATTCATTTACTCAATGGAGTTTTACTCTGTTGGGCAATCATATTATTACTCAGAAATTATAACTATAAAGAACAACAAGCTATTTGGATTGCATTAATTACTTCAGGTATTTGGTTATTACATCCATATTTTGTATCTACTACACTATATGTAGTACAACGTATGGCGCAGCTGGCTACAGTATTTACTTTAATTGGGATTATTGGATATTTAAAAGCGCGATTACTTTTAGCTTATAAGCCTATACAAGCATATCTTTATATGGCTATGTGGATAGGTCTTTGCACAATTTTAGCAACATACAGTAAAGAAAATGGAGCCTTACTTCCGTTGTTGATCTTAGTTTTAGAATTTTGTAATCCAAATAAGAATCATAAACCGATTTGGCAGTGGCGAGCCTTATGTTTATGGTTACCATCATGTTCAGTACTTTATTTAATTTTTAGAGACTTGAACTTTGATGACAATATATGGCCGAATCGAAATTTTAATCAGGTTGAAAGATTATATAGTGAAGCGCGAATTGTTACTGAATACCTCTTTAATCTAATTATTCCTCAAATTGAGGGGCGAGGACTTTATCAAGACGGAATTGAAATTTCAAAATCCTTATTCTCACCGATTACTACATTATATTCATTAATTTTTTTATTTGGATTGATTCTAGTTGGGTTCATAGTCAGAAATAAATATCCATTAGTGTCTGTTGCTATTTTATTCTTTTTCGCTGCACACTTAATGGAGTCAACAGTTTTAGGTTTAGAACTCTATTTTGAACACCGAAATTACTTGGCTGCATTATTTCTTTTTGTTCCTTTAGCTGCTGGATTATATGTTTTAAAAGAAAAAATTGAGCCTAAATTAGGCTATGTAGTAATAATAAGCATTTTTTTAATTCTTAGTTTTTTTACGTATGAGCGTGCAAAACTATGGGGAAACACAGATCAATTATTATTATATTGGGCGAAGAATAATCCTAACTCGCCTCGTGCTCAAAGTACTATTGCACAGAAGTTGCTAGAGCAAGGCAATATCTTAGAAGCAAATCAACATTTAGAGCAGTCCCTTCAAAAAATGCCGAATAGTGCGTTACTAAATATGCAATTGCTTTTACAAAAAGTGTCATATGGTTATGCCACCAAGCAAGATTTCAAGAGAAGTAGCTTACTATTGGAACAACAACCATTTGATGCACAAGCGCTTCAAGGCTTACGTATTTTGACAGAAGGTATAATTTCGAATGAGCAACAATGTATTCACTATTGTGAATTAAGTTTAAAGTTTATTCAGACTTTAGATCAAAATGTGAAATATCAGCATATTTCAGTATACCAACGCCTATCACCTTATTTAAAAGCTAAGCTATATTTAGCAATGGGACAGGATAAAATGGCAATCACACATTATGATGAAGCAATTCAAAGATACAATGATGTAGAGGCTGGGCTAATGATGGTAGCTGAGGTGGCTTCACATAGTTTGGCACCCGATGCTTTATTTTTGTTAAATAAAATTGAGCAGCTATATAAGAAACAAGATTCGTCTAGATTAAGAAGAAGTAAGGCTGAATACGACATGGAAATATTCAGGTTAAAAGCTATCTTGGCTACTGAAATAGCTGGTAATACTAAGGATTAAATTTTGAAAATCAGTGTTGTGCTTCCATCCAAAAATGAATCAGGTGCAATTGGGGACACCATCGAAAAAATTCATGCGCTAGGCATTGTCAATGAAATTTTAGTCATTAATGATGGTTCTAAAGATTCGACTCAGCAAGTTGCAGAGCAAGCAGGTGCAGAGGTGATCTCTCATCCTTACTCTAAAGGTAATGGTGCAGCTATTAAAACAGGTGCGCGTCATGCTTCGGGTGAGGTGATTGTGTTTATGGATGCAGATGGACAGCATGATCCTAATGATATCCCGCGACTGTTAGAAAAAATTGATCAAGGTTATGATCTTGTTGTTGGTGCACGCCAAAAAGGCTCCCAAGCAAGTTTAGGTCGTGGTATTGCAAATGGCTTATATAATGGCTTAGCAAGTTATATGACCGAACATAAGGTAGAGGACTTGACCTCTGGTTTTCGTGCGGTTCGTGCTGAAAAATTTAGAGAGTTTTTATATTTATTGCCGAATGGATTCTCATATCCAACAACAAGCACTATGGCTTTTTTTAGAGCAGGCTATTCGGTCACTTATGTACCCATTCATGCAGCAAAGCGTATTGGTAAAAGCCATATTCAGCCTTTAAAAGATGGCGTGAGATTCTTTTTGATTATTTTTAAAATTGCGACATTATTTTCGCCGCTAAAGATGTTTCTTCCAATTGCGGTTCTTTTGTTTTTAATGGCGACGGGTTGGTATGGTTATACATTGTATGAGTTTCATCGGTTTACCAATATGAGTGCTTTACTTTATACAGGGAGTATTATGGTATTTTTATTGGGACTTATTTCAGAGCAAATTACTGCTTTGATGTATAAAGAGAAATAATTTGTGTTATACAGTATTCAGCAGATTTGGAAAATTTTGTCACCATTAGACCGACGTAAAGTACTCTATGTGCTGATACTTGTGATGGGAATGGCATGTGTTGAATCTGCGGGTGTGATTTCAATTATGCCTTTTTTGGCAGTGTTATCTAATCCTCAGATCATTGAAACTCAGCCTCTATTATCAACAATATATACTTTTATTGGTGCTAATTCTGTCAAGGAAGCGATTGTCTATTTAGGCATTATTTCTTTAATTGTGGTGATTAGTTCTGCAATATTTAAAATGATCACCCAGTATGCTGTGAACCGTTTTGCGAGTCTGCAACGTCACTATTTTTCAACACGACTATTAAAAATCTACTTACAACAAAACTATGAGTTTTTTATTCAGCGAAATTCATCAACTTTGATTAAGAATATTTTATCCGAAGTTGATCAACTCATTTGGACTTTAATTCTTCCTGCTTTAACAATCATGTCTTATGGCCTTGTGTTATTTGCAATGATTGCTATTTTGTTGGTGTATGACCCAATAATGGCATTTGCAACAGCAAGCATTTTAGGTTTTTTCTATTCAATTATTTATATCGTAATTCGAAGAAAATTAGCACAAATTGGTCAAGAATTTAGCATTGCGAATCAACAGCGTTACCATACTTGTCAAGAAGCATTAGGTGGCATTAAAGATGTCATTATAAATGATGCAAAAGAGAGTTATATCGAACAGTTTGAACGATCATCTCGTATATTTGCTCGACATATAGCAACACGTGACACCTTGGGACAAATTCCACTTAATATCATTGAAACAGTAGGATATGGTTGTCTTATTGGACTTGCGATTTTTTTAGTACTTTTAGGTAAAAATGTTTCTCATATTTTGCCTATATTAGGTTTATATGGTTTTGCAGCTTATAGGATGTTACCAGCAGCGCAAAATATTTACCGTGCTGTATCACAAATCAAATTTTCTTCTCAAATTTTAAAAGTCATTCAACCTGAGTTTGAATTGGAAAAAAAAGAGAACGTAGTTGAATTTAAGAAAGACATTACTTTCGAAAAAGCAATTCGACTTGAAAATATTAGTTTTAGTTATCCAAACAGACCTGATCAAGAAGTGCTAAAGAATTTTAGCATAGTAGTTCCTAAAAATAGTAGTTTGGGGATTATGGGTAAAAGTGGTAGTGGTAAAAGCACGTTGATGGATATTATGCTTGGGCTTTTGACACCACAGCAAGGTAAAATTTATATCGATGATATTGAACTTACAAGAGATAATGTAGCGAGTTGGCGTGCTTTGGTAGGCTATGTGCCTCAGTTTATTTATTTAGCAGATAAGACTATTGCTGAAAATATTGCTTTTGGTGTACCCAAAGAGCAAATCGATTTTGAGCAAGTAAAAAAAGTTGCTCAGCTTGCACAAATTGATGCTTTTATAACAAATAATTTAAAAAATGGATATGATGAAGTTGTGGGGGAGCGAGGGGTTATGCTTTCGGGGGGGCAGCGTCAACGTATTGGTATTGCTCGGGCATTGTATAAAAATCCTCAAGTTTTGTTTATGGATGAGGCAACGAGTGCTTTGGATATAGAGACTGAAGAGGCAATTAATAGAGCTGTAAATTTTTTAAATGGGAAAATTACAATTATAATTATTACACATCGGAAAGATACTTTAAAAAAATTAAAAACATTATTAATTTCTGAAAAATAGGAAAATATTAGAGTGAAAATGAAAGTATTTAATTTTTTTAATAAATTGATATATTTTATTTTTAATAGAGATTTTATATTTAATAATCTTAATTTATTTTTATTTAAGATAAAGAGAAAATCTAATATATATTTTTTGGTTAATGAAGAGCAGAAATGGTCAACAGATCAATTGTATTTAGAATTAAAAAAACATTTTGATGTGAAAATTGTTTTATTGGGAAATCCATATACAGGTAAAATAGAAAATAATGTATATGATTTTTTTTCAAAAAAGGGCGATGTAATAATATACCCAAAACTTAATTTTTTTCAAAAATTAAAATTATTATTTAAAGGAGATATAATTTTTTTTCAACAACCTTGGGGTATGGAAAATAAAATAAGATACATGCATTTTTTTTGTCTAACAATATATATTCCATATAGTGCAATTACGGTTAAAGATTCTATAGATTATAATGTAGAAAATTTTCATAGGTATTTGTGGTTGTATGTTGCACAGAATGAACACGTTTTTAATTTTTTTAAGGAGTTTCAATTAAAAAGGGGTATTAATTGTAAGGTTTTAGGTTACCCTAAGTTTGATGATTTGTATCGAGAATATTTAAATGATGAAAATATATTTCATGATTTTGGTAAGAAAAAAATTATTTATGCACCACATCACTCATTGGAAAATTCTATACTAGGTTTAGGTACCTTTGATAAGTATTTTGAAATATTAGTGAATATTGTTGGATTGAAACGTAGCTCATTTGTGTATAAACCTCATCCTAGACTAGAATATACATTAACTTGCGAGGAATTATTTTTTTCAATAGAAGATTATGAGGAATATCTTAAAAAATGGAACAATGGAATTAATTCAAAAATAATGAATCAAGGTGATTATGGTTCATTATTTTCTGAATCTGATTTTATAATTACTGATTGTTCTTCTTTTTTGATTGAGTATTTCTTTACTGGTAAACCTATTATTTGGTTAAAATCTGATAGGCAAAAAATTGATTTTAATGGTTTTGTAGAAGAGTTGAAAGAAAGTTTTTATATAGTAAATAGTTGCGACGATATATTAAAATATATTGAAATGTTAGAGAATGATGAGGATATCATGAAAGAAACAAGGGAAATACTTATTTCAAAATATAAGAAACAGATACTAGGTTCTTCAAATAATATTGTTGATTATTTATTAAATTTAAAAGGAAAAAAATGTTAATTTATTGCATTTCACTTGAAAAAGACACTATACGTAGGGAGAATTTAAAAAAAATTTTTCCTAAAAATTACTGTAATATGAAAATAATAAATGCTATAAACGGTAAAAAAATTACAGCTGAAGATTTTTTTTTATATTCTAATCAGTTTTACAAAACTCATAAAAAAATCATTGCACCGAGTGAAGTCGGGTGTACATTATCACATATAAAAGCCTATAAAGAGTTTCTTGAAACTAATGAAGAATATTGTTTGGTAATAGAGGATGATATTATCGGTAATGATGATGATATTTCAGAAATAGAAAATATAATTTTAAGTGACAGGCCAGAAGGAATTGTTTTATTTGGAGGGCAGGAAGGGGTGCCTAAAGATTATTGGAAATATGTTTTAGCAAAAAAAACTAAAAACTTATATTTAATTTCAAACTTTTCTAAGAAATTTTTATTTGGCGCATATTGCTATGTTATAAATCGTAGTGTAGCTGAAGAATTGGTTGAGATGCATAATAGGAATTTTAATTTTACAGATAATTGGGGTGATTTAATTAAATTAAATAATATGTATTTTTTTAATTTGATAAAGCATCCTCAGGATTTTATTGATAGTAATATTAATAGTGAAAGAAATTTGGTATATTCAACTCAGCATATGTTTAACAAAAAAAATATTTTAAAGTGGTTTTTATTTAAGTTTTTAAATCGAGCATACAATGAACTATATAGGTTTTTTTTGATTTTTAAAGGTTATAGAAATGTAAGGAAGTGAAATAAATATTTTTTAAAATTTTAATATGTTTGTGAGAATTATATTTTGATATTTTCAATTATTATTCCTTTTTATAATTGTGAAAGTTATATATCGGAAACTTTAGAAAGTTTATTTAATCAATGTACAAATGAAGTTGAAGTTATTTTAATTAATGATGGAAGTAATGATAATAGTATAAATATTGTTAATCATCATATTAAATATACTAAAGTCAATGCTAGAGTGGTAACTCAAAAAAATTCAGGGGTTAGCTCTGCAAGGAATTTAGGTTTAAAATTAGCATCAGGTCAATATATCGGTTTTCTTGATTCTGATGATACTTTAGAGCCTTTATATTTCGAAAAAATTATTCAAGCAATTAAAAAAAATGAACCAGATATAGTTCAATTTAATTTTAATTATTGGGATTCTAATAAATATAAATCTGGCATCAAGTTACATAGTGGGGTTTATCAAACTAGTTCCAACTTATTATTAGAGATATTTAATTGGAATTCATGGTATCCATGGTCACGAGTTTATAAAAAAGAACTTTTTTCTGATATTTCCTTTCCACTAGGCTTTACATTTGAGGATCCTGCTGTAATTCCATTTTTATTTATTAAATCTAAAAAAATATTGATTTTGGATGATTATTTATATAACTATAGAGAAAACTTATCGAGTATTACTAGGGGGAAAGACAAAGAGAAAATTTACAAAAATATGTTAAGTTTGGATAATTTACTCAACACTTATTGTAAACAAAAAAATGATCTTTATAAGATTTGTTTCATACATTTTTTTCGTATTTACTTAGAATATTGTTTTTTATTTGATGGTCTAAGTGGTCTTAAGCTTGGATGGGATAAGTATAAATATTACTATTTTGAAATTACTGAAAAAGATAAAGCTTTAATTAAAAGTAAAGCTGGAAGACTATTTATTTCTGTTAAATATTTCTCGTATTTTTCTTATTTTATTATGAGGTGTGCGTCTAATATTACGAATGTATTAAAAAAATCTAGTTTTTTTTGAGATTTCTTCCCAAGTATCAACGTGATTTTTCTTATTCGTTTGGGGCTTATTTAATTTTAATAGAATCTTTTCCTTAAGATCATGATGATTTGAATGTTGAGCTAAGCAGTGCTCTTCAAAATTAAGTAAGTGTTTATTGAAGATTAAGCTATTAGAATTTGTAACTACCAAGGGGATGCCCATTGAAATATATTCTCCAATTTTACAAGATGATGCATTATCTAAAAAATTAGAGTTTCTATAGGGTAAAGTTAAAACATCACAGCATGCTATAGCTATTGGTACATCTTTAAAAGGAACATTCCCCAAATAATGAATAAAATCGAATTCTAAGTTTAAGTCTTCACGTTTTTTTCCACCGAGTAAAATTAAAAAATTATTATTTTCTTCATGTAATACTTTTACAGCAGAAATTAGGTCATCAATACCACGTTCAATTTCCATGCTGCCAAAATAGCCTATATAAATTTTATCCGTATCTAAGTTGAAGAACTCACGTGATTGATTTTTGTCTCTCGGATAAAAGTGATTTGTATCAACGCCATTAGGCGTTAATAGTGTTGTTTTACAAATATGCTCACTATCATTTTTTAACTTTTTGCTGGCAAATAAACATATATCGGCATGCTTCATTAAAAAGTGGAATAAATTTTTGAAGCCTAAATTTCTATATCCATCGAAAGTGTCGTATTTATCATATATATCAAACACAAATTTTGCGCCACATAGTTTTGCTATTAGATATGACAATAAACCGATATAACAATCACCACTTGCAACAATTGTTCTAGGGCGTTGAACTAACATTGCTTTTATTATCGTGAAGATAAATGCAGCACTGAATAATGGGGTAGATAAAATATTTAAATTGTCATGTTGGTCTTTAATTTTTTCTTTCGTGTGATAGTCAATTAGCCATAAAGAAGTTGGAATCTCTCTCGACCAGTAATAGGGTAATTGATAAACTCTACCAAACCTCTCGGTATAAGCATCTCTATTTGTATAAAAACGTTTTCCAATAAAAAGAATGCTCATATCGTACTCTAAATGTGACAATCAAATTTTAATTTTAAATTTGACCATGAAAATTGTGAACAGAATGCGTCAAAATCTTCTTTTTTGAAATCATGTGATAACCCTAAAATTGATATAATCGCTTGGGCTAATAGTTCATATCTATTTATTGGAATTAATATACCTGTTTTTTGATGATTAACAGCATCCACAATTCCACCTGTTGCAAAAGCGACTGTTGGCGTCCGATGTGCTGCAGCCTCAATTGCGACCATTCCAAAACCTTCAGGGTCATTTGGAATGTGTTTTACGGGAAATACGTGTATATCAGCAATATGGTACCAACATGAGAGGATAGTATCATCACTGATATTACCTACAAAAAGAATATGATCTGATATGCTGTGCTGTTGAGCAGTTCTTATAATTAATTCTTTGCTTTGTAAATTCTTATTGAGAGACTGATTTGGAGTATCTCCAATTACGACTAAAATTGTATTAGGGTGTTTGGCCACAATTTTAGGTAATGCAAAATCCACAAACTCATTCAGACCTTTGCGTTGAGTCAATCTTCCAACAGAGATTAATATTTTTTTATCATATAGCTGATATTTTTCTTTAATGGATTGAATTAGATTTTCATTTCTTGGTAGAGGAGGATAAGTCACTCCAGGGGAAATAATCGTTAACTTTTCCTGAGATATGCCTTTTTTTAGGCAGAGATCATGTGTTGGTGTGCTGTTAGCAATGACTTTATTAGCACTGCGAATCATAGGAACCCAAATCAGATTATAAATCCAATGATTGGTGGCGATATCTAAGCCATGTATATATACAACGCTTTTTTTTCTAAAAACCTTTGCCCAAAAAACTACAATAGGTGCAGTTAGACCACTACCTGCAAAGAGAACATCTGGCTTGTGACGTAGGCAGATCAAAAAGGTTTGAATAAAAGCCAAGATGAGAAATAAGGGTAAAGGGTTTAATCTAACCCCAAAAAAAATACATTTTGATGGAGCTTGCTCTCTTGCTTGATTGTGACTGAGCAGAAGTATCTTATGGTCATGACTCAGTTCATCTGCAATATGCCAATTTAATCGCTCCATGCCTCCAATGAGCGGAGGAAGGTTACGAGTTACAATGAGAATCTTTTTTTGTTTCATGCAATTTTAATTGGCTGAATTTCCCCAAATTTTATATTACATCATTTCGATACGCATATACAGATTCCCCATCCATCTGCTTTTTTGTTTATCATATGCCCAACCTCCATCGCTTATTCTCCACATGAAATTCACGCTCGCCCTGATCGCAGCAATCCTCATCTCACTCGCTTGGCTTATGCCTGTTCATTACCGTCCATGGGTGACTTATACAGGTGAGCTATACGCATTTTTTGCGTTATTTGCTTTGTTTGCGATGTGTCTAAAAGATCGGTTAAGCCTTCCTAAACTGACTTTGCCTTTATTGCTCTTGGCATGTGTTCCTTGGGTGCAATATAGCTTGGGACATGTTTATTTTTTCAGTACTGCACTGATGACCAGTCTACTTGTGCTGGGTTTTTGGCTTTCAAGTGTATTGGGCTATAACTTATCACTCGTTCAAAGCAAACGAGAAGAAACATTTCGCTATCTGAGCTATGTGTTTTTAGTATCTGGTACCGTGACAGGTCTCATTGCTCTATGTCAGTGGTCGAATCTAGATGCAGTGTTACCGGGTATGGTCAATATCAGTGGCACACAGCGTCCATTTGCCAATTTTGCTCAGCCAAACAATATGGCAACCTTTTTGGTGATGTCACTCATGGCAACGCTCTATTTGTATGAGAAAAGGCAGCTTGCAACAAAGTGGCTCGTATTATGTGCAGTGCCAATGCTCATGGGTATTGCACTGAGTCAATCACGTACCTCTTGGGTGGCTGCCGTCGCGATTCTGATTTATCTCGCTATTTACCAATATAAAGGTGTGATCCGCCTGAAATGGTATTACAGCATTATATGGTTTGTTTTCTTTATTGCGTGTATTGCTGTTTTCCCACTACTTAGCCAGTTAGCTGCTCAGGTGATAGATGCAGATATAGTGCAAAGCCGTGATGTAGTTGCTCGTGCTACCGGCGATATGTCACGCCTCGCAATCTGGCAGCAAATGATTGCCGCGATTCAGGCTCAGCCATGGTTTGGCTATGGTTGGTATCAAACTAGCGTAGCGTTCGTTTCAATCAGCGATACCGTACAAGGCCCGGTCTGGATTCGAAGTGCGCATAATTTTATTATCGATTTCCTGCTCTGGAATGGATTGATCATTGGTCTGGCGTTCTTGGCATACTTTGGTTATTTGGGCTATCAGTTGCAGCGCTGGGCGAATACGCCAGAGTCTGTCATCGGGATCTTGATGATCGGGACTTTTGTGACACATGCCATGTTTGAGTTTCCACAGCATTATGCCTATTTCCTGTTGCCAGTAGGTTTTATTCTGGGTACGGTTTTGGCACAAAATCCAAAAATTAAAATAATAGTTATGCCATCAATCGGCATGAAATTCATTTTTGCTGTCGGATTGCTTTTATTGATTGTGATTTATCGGGATTATGATGTTGCTGTACCCAAACTTGGGCAAAGTATTCGTTATGAAAAACAGCCGGAAAAAATCACCAATGAAAAACCAATTTATCTGTTGACCGAGTTTAATCATCGTATTGCCTGGATTCGTCTTAATCCTTATAGCAAAGCATCTCCTCAACAGGTTCAAGCAGGTGAGCAGATGGTATTAAGTTATCCGACTAAGTATAACCTGATCAAATATGCCAAATTGCTAGCTTTTAATGGTTATGAAGATGAAGCCAAGCATCAGTTGCAACGCTTAAAAGTCATTCAGAAAACTGAACTTAGTTATGAGGAATTGATTCAGGATATGCCAAGATAAATTCCCTATAAAAAAGCCAGCAAGAGCTGGCTTTTTTATTGATTCATTCTAAGTTTAGAGCTGGCTTTGAATATAGTTTTCAATACCAATACTTTCGATGAGATCTAACTGAGTCGTAGTCCAGTCCAGATATTCCTCTTCTTTTTCCAGAATTTCACGTACTAAGTCACGGGTTACATAATCCATCTGTGTTTCTGCCAAAGCGACGGCCTGCTGAATGACTTCAATATTTTCTTTTACTTTACGTACATCACAATGCAGTACTTCTTGAGTATGCTGGCCAATATATAATTTGCCAAGATGTTGCAGGTTTGGTAAGCCTTCCAGAAATAAAATACGTTCAATGATTTTATCGGCGTGCTTCATCTGGCGGATGGATTCTTTATATTCTGCCGAACCCAGTTTTTCAATGCCCCAGTCATTAAACATGCGTGAATGCAGGAAATACTGGTTAATCGCGGTCAGGTGGTGATACAACACCTGGTTCAGCTGATTAATTACATCACGATTGCCTTTCATTGTATCACTCCATATAGCCTGTCAACCCATTTATCGCTATGGGTTTTTGATTAACTTATCTTAAATCAATCGAGCGAGCAATGGCGAGTAATTTATTGAACTGCAAATGAAAATCGCAATCAAAAAGCTTCAGGTGAAATATAAAGCAATAAAAACCCGCCAGAGTCAGAGGCGGGGGAGGAGTAATGATACGAGACCATTGATTTTATAATTATCGTTATCCGCTTTAGGCAGCAACCGCTAGCCGTGCAGCAATCTGGGAAATTTCATCACTGATGATCATACGGGCTTCTGGAGCGCAACGACCACAACATGTGCCTAGGTCAAGCATTTCACGCACATCACGGTAACTTTCGGCGCCATTTGCAATAGCATCTTTAATGTCTTGATCTGTAATGCCACGGCATAGACAAACGTACATAGGACACAACCACAGTGAATAAATAAGATAAGAGATATTATTGATAATTGTTATCGTTTGTCAATAAAAATCATTTGAAAATGCTTTTTATAATGATTGATGATTCAGATAAAAAAATACCACCTAATAGGTGGTATCTCTTAATTTGCTATAACTTATTGATTGATAACGACGATGCCATCCATCTCAACTAAAGCACCTTTCGGTAAGCTTGCTACACCTAAGGCAGCACGTGCTGGATAAGGTTGAGCAAAGTATTCCCCCATAATCTGGTTGACGAGCTGAAAATGAGAAAGGTCGGTTAAGAAGATATTTAGCTTTGCAATATCAGCCAATGAGCCACCTGCTGCTTCACAAACCGCTTTCAGGTTATCAAACACACGGCGAATCTGAGCTTCGATGCCTTCGACCAGTTCCATACTATATGGATCCAGACCAATCTGGCCGGATAAATAAAGCGTATCCCCGACTAGAATTGCTTGTGAATAGGTACCTATGGCAGCCGGGGCATTTTCAGTATGGATTACTTGGCGGAACATTAATTTCTCCTTTTATCAAATGGAGCGTAAAACTCTGTCCTGAAAGTCAGAGATATAAGCAATACGACATAAAATGTCGTTGAATTTTTTAAAAATCAATACATTTAATTTAACATGATCTAAAATAAGCTCATGAAAACACTTAAATTACGCATAAAAGACAAACATTGCAAGGTGCTAGACCAATTAGCAGCTGAGGTGAACTTTGTTTGGAATTATGTGAATGATTTGAGTTTCAATCACCTGCAAAGAACAGGTAGCTTTTTCTCAGCATTCGATATGGCTAAATACACAAAAGGAACTTCAAAATTGTGTGGTTTGCATAGTCAAACAGTGGATGCAATCAGGGAAGAATATGCTGGTAAAAGAAAACAGTTTAAAAAAGCAAAATTAAAATGGCGTGTGAGTAATAAGAAGTCAGCAAGACGTTCACTTGGTTGGATACCATTTAAGAAGTCGGGGATAAATTACGCTGATGGCTATGTGCAATACGGCAAACAGAAATTTAACCTATGGGATAGTTATGGTATAGGCAAATACAGCGTTAAAACAGGCTCATTCGTTGAGGATAGTCGTGGGCGCTGGTACGTGTGTCTTGTTGTGGAATCACCTAAACAAGATAAACCGACTTCTACTAAAGCAATTGGTATTGATCTTGGTCTAAAAGATATTGCTACCTGCTCAGATGGTACTGTGATTTCAAATCCAAAGTTCTATAGAAAGTATGAACAAAAACTAGGTATAGCTCAACGAGCAAAAAATAAGAAACGTGTTCGTGCATTACACGCTAAGATTGCAAATTGTCGTAAAGATCATTTGCACAAAGCAAGCACCATGCTTATTAAAAACAATGCATTTATTGTTGTAGGTGACTTAAGTGCCAAGAAACTTGTAAAAACTAAAATGGCGAAGTCTGTTTTAGATACAGGATTTTCAGCACTAAAAACGATGCTCAAGTATAAATGCGAGAACGCAGGAGTATTGTTTGAGGAAGTCAATGAAGCCTATACCACCCAAATGTGTTCGTACTGTGGTGAGATCACCGCAAGTAGTCCGAAAGGTAGAGCAGATTTGCGAATAAGAGAATGGAAGTGCGTGAACTGCGGTACAGCTCACGATAGAGATAAAAACTCAGCTCTAAACATTCTTGCGCTCGGGCATGAGCGTCTAGCAGTAGGAATCCCTGTCTTTTAGGTCGGGGAGGATGTCAACATCAACATACATCATATTAGATCATTGCCATGGGCAAAAGCATTATCGTTTTAAATGATTAACTGGCTTTAGAGGTTTCAGCAATATTGAGCGACTGTTCTAAGCGGGTAATACGTGGAAAACCGAAATGCATGCGTAAATCACGAATAATCTTGGCAATCTGTTTACGGTTATGCACCACAATATTTACATAAGTTTTGCCATCATAATTACGTACCATCTCTACACCTGTATGGCCTTTACGACATTGATAAATCAGATCAGAAATCTGTTCATCGTCCATGGCCTGATCAATACAGAGATAGGCAGTAAAGCTAACATCATCCAGATCTTCAGTCGTCCATTGTAGAGGCATAATATTTTCAGGATGCATGTGTTGTTCCTGCAATAAATTATGGCAACGGGCACGATGTACAATCAGGCCACGACGAGTCAGATGACCTTGAATTGGATCACCAAGTACCGGGTTGCAGCAATGTGCGTATTTAACATCTACACCTTCTGTACCCTGAATAAGACGACCTGAACTATTCGCATTTTGATACTGGTCATGTGCAAATAAATGGTTAGCAACCAGTTGTGGTAATAAGTCACCTACAGCAATCTGTTCAAATAGTTGCTCTTTAGTGGGAACATGACGCCATTCCAGTACATTTTTCCAGTCAGCTTCGGTCAGATCGCGAATAGAACACTGGAAAAGTTTTAAGGCACGGTTGAGGGCCTGTTGACCCACAAGGCGCTGTTCATCAATGTCTTGATCGCGCAGGATATTCTGAATCGCGCGACGGGCTTTTTGGGTGTTAATAAAACTGAGCCAGTCCGGGTTTGGAGTTGCTAGGACATCAGTAATCACTTCAACGACCTGACCACTCAATAATGGTGTAGAAAGTGGTTTAGTTTCACCATTAATTTTGGCGCCAATAGCATGGTTACCGAGGAACAGGCTGGCGGCATAGGCAAAATCAACAGCAGTCGCACCTTGCGGCAGCTCATGCAGATGACCATGAGGGGTATAAACCCAAATTTTTTCCTGATGCAGATAATCCAGTAATTCGCTGAACGTAGTTTTGGCGCATTTACCATCAACCAGTACGTTCAGATTTTGCATGGATGCCTGAATGGCAGAGCGGCAGGCTTGAGGGGCATTTTCACCAAGTACGACACCAAAGCGTGCAGCTTTACGCATCAGTTCTGTTTGAATAGTCAGCGACAGGGTGGTCTTTTCACCTTTTAAGCGCATGGTTAAAGACTGGTTGCCGCCAGGTAGAGGACGACGGATATTATCTTGGTAATTTTGAACTGTAAAACTCTCAGTCAGGATATCGGCAAGGCGGTCACAGTCAGCAATACTCTGTAAGATAATTTCAAATGCGTGGCTATGGGTAAGTTCCTGTAGATCAATATCATTTTTTACAAAGTGACGTAATAGCTCGATATTATTGTTTTTCTTTTTAACCCGGCCTTCAATGGCATATTGCTGTAGTAATTCGTTAAGTTTCTGTTCCCACTTGGCCTGATATTCACAGCGTTTAGGCTTGGTCTCCAGAAGGGCAGCCTGGACATCGTTATACATATCCAGATCCAGATTCTGATAACAGAGATGTTCCAGATTATCTGCCATTTCATTCATGCCGACCAAGCGTGCCATTGGAACAAAAATTTCAAAGGTTTCGCGGGCAATACGGGCGCGTTTATCCGGGCGTAATGCTTCCAGCGTAGTCATATTGTGATAGCGATCTGCCAGTTTCACAATAATGACACGTGGATCCTGTAGAGTCGCTTGCAGAATTTTACGGAAAGAGGCCGCTTTATTATATTCCTTATCACTAGAATGGCTGAGCTTGGTGACACCATCAACCAGCTCTGCAACCGTGCTGCCAAATTTTTCAGTAATGTCATCTTTATTGAAGTCGGTATCTTCAATGACATCATGCAGCAGCGCTGCCATTAAGGTTTCAGTATCCAGACGCATATGGGCCAGAATACAGCTCACTGCAATAGGGTGCAGAATATAGGGTTCACCACTTTTACGGGTAATGCCATCATGGGCAATATCGGCATAATCACAGGCCGCAAGCACACGTTCGACATCGCTTTCACTTAAGTACGCGTCGATAATAATTTTTAACTGTTGCTTAGCTTCACTGACCTGTGGGCCTGGCATAAAACACCTTTAAAACTGGATTTTTTAACAAATAAAACAGAGAAAGCTCGTATGAAATGTATAACATAAAGTGGGTCAGTTTTTTCATATCAACGAGTGAAAAATTTATACTGACTTTAGAGCTAACTCTTATGTTATAACCGTTCTGCGCAAAATATAAAAGTCACAGAACAAAAAAAGCCTAGTTTAAAACTAGGCTTTTTGGAATGGTTTATTCTTATTGGAAAGAAAAACCATCTAAATTTAGATTATTTGCAGAAAGAGCAAGGTCTAAACTTGAAGTTTGATAATCTTGATCACGTTGTTTCAAAATATCTTTTGATACATGACCTGCAGCGATTTCACGTAAAGCAACTACAGTCGGTTTGTCATTGTCCCATTCTACAGTTGGTTCAATGCCTTGACGTGCCAATTGACGCGCGCGTTTGCTTGCCACTAGTACAAGCTCAAAGCGGTTGTCTACATGGTCTAAACAATCTTCAACGGTTACGCGTGCCATAAGAATTCTCGTTTTGAATAGTAAATTTCAACAGACTGCACAGTATAAAATGCTTTGTCTGGAGACTCAAGTTTTAATCACTGTTCGCTTGGAGTAATTAGAGCCTGGATCAATTTTTCATGGCGGGTCGCTTGCTGGGAAAGGACCAATCGATTGGCAATTATCACAGATTCAAGATCATGTAATGCCTTATTAAAGTCATCATTGATAATGACATAATCAAAGTTGACATACTGCTGCATATCTTCGACTGCACAGCTAAGACGGTGTTCAATCACTTCAACAGAGTCTGTACCGCGGTTGGAAAGACGCTGACGCAAATCAAACTGGCTTGGCGGAAGAATGAAAATCTGTTTAGATTCAGGAAAAAGTCGACGAACTTGTTGTGCACCTTGCCAGTCAATTTCAAGTAATACATCATGACCTTTGGCAAGTTGTTCTTTTACAGTCGCTTGCGCTGTGCCGTAATAATTACCAAAGACTTCGGCATATTCAATAAAACCACCTTCTTCGACCAGGTTTAAAAAGTCTTCTTTAGTCGAGAAATGATAATGTACGCCATCGAGTTCGCCAGGTCGTTGACCGCGTGTCGTATGAGAAACAGAAACATGAAGATTGTTGACGCGTTCAAGTAATGCTTTAACGAGGGATGTTTTGCCCGTTCCAGACGCTGCAGAAACGACAAACAAGAGACCCGACATGATATTTTTCCTGATATGATAAAATATCTTCTCTATTTTAGAGTAGACCGGCTTTAAACTAAATAGTTGTACGTCGATTGTTTTACATTTATTTCAATTGTAGCGCCATAAATTGAGTGAGTATTGAGGATTTCTATGGAAATTGTTTTAGCTAACCCGCGTGGTTTCTGTGCCGGTGTGGATCGTGCCATTGCGATCGTGAACCGTGCCCTAGAATGCTTTAATCCACCCATTTATGTGCGTCATGAAGTAGTCCACAATAAATTCGTAGTTGATGACTTACGCCAGCGTGGTGCGATCTTTGTCGATGAGCTGGATGAAGTGCCAGATGACAATATCGTGATTTTTAGTGCACATGGTGTGTCTAAGGCTGTACAGCAGGAAGCTGAACGCCGTGGTTTAAAAGTCTTTGATGCGACCTGTCCTCTAGTCACTAAAGTACATATTGAGGTGACCAAATATGCACGTGAGGGAGTGGAAGCGATTCTGATTGGTCATGAGGGCCACCCAGAAGTTGAAGGCACCATGGGGCAATATGATAAAAATAATGGCGGTGACATTTATCTGGTCGAAGATGAAGAGGATGTTGCCGCTTTAACAGTTCGCAATCCTGAGAAAGTCGCTTTTGTAACGCAAACAACTTTGTCGATTGACGATACAGCGAAAGTCATTGATGCGCTTCGCAAAAAATTTCCGAATATTCAAGGCCCACGCAAGGATGATATTTGCTATGCGACACAAAACCGTCAGGATGCAGTACGTGATTTAGCTGCACGTTGCGATGTTGTGTTGGTTGTAGGATCACCAAATTCATCCAATTCAAACCGTTTGCGCGAACTCGCGGAACGTATGGGTAAATCGGCTTATCTGGTCGATAATGCAGATGAGCTCAAACAGGAATGGTTTACCAATATTTCTAAAATTGGGGTAACTGCAGGTGCTTCCGCCCCGGAAATTTTGATTAAGCAGGTGATTCAGCGTTTACAGGATTGGGGTGCACAGGCACCCAAAGAACTGGATGGGCGAGAAGAGAATATTACATTTAGTTTGCCAAAAGAGTTACGTATTCCTGTAACACAGGCTTAAATTGTTAACTATTTAACAATTTATTTTTCATTAAAAAATAAACAGATAGCTATAATATGATAGTTATCTGTTTTTTTATGCCTTTTATCTACTCTGTGTAGGTTTTGTAAAATTTATAGATATTATTTTTAATAGGGGAAAGTTTTGGAGCTGGGGAAGAGTGTGCAAAAGAATAAAGGTTTTACGTTAATTGAGCTCATGGTTACAATCACAGTACTTGCAATTCTTACAACAATTGCAGCGCCTTCTTTTGGGAATATGATAAAAAACCAAAAATTTAAGTCAAATACAAATGCCTTGATCGATAAGATCAAGCAAGCACGTACTTATGCGGTATTGAATCATCAAGGGGTTACTTTAAAGCTAAACGTTGCTGGGACAGATAATCCACCTGTTTTTAACTGGATTAGTGAAGGCTCAGCGCGGCTAAAAAATGCGTCTGACGCGGAAGTCGAATTCGATAAACAAGGTTTTTTGCGCTCTACCTTTGATGTAATTGAAGTTTGTAAGAATACGGGTAGCAGTGAATCAATAAAAATTACCCTGACAGCATTGGGACAAATACATAAGGTTGAAAAGGGAGCTTGTACATGATTTCAAAAGATCATCAAAAAGGTGTTGGTCTGATTGAGGTATTAGTTGCCTTAGTTGTGCTGGCAATAGGTGTACTTGGATATGTGATGCTGCAAATGAGAGCATTAGAGGCGACAGCAGAAAGTGCTCAGCGTGTACAGGCAATTAATATTGCCCGTGATCTGGCTGAACGTATCCGTGTCAATAGAGATGGATGGACATTTGGTACAGCCTCTAAATCCTATCTCACAGAGATGTCAGATGCTGAAAAACAAACAGATACTAATGATAAAGACTGTGGATCAGTAACAGCAGAATGTAATGGGTCAGAGCTTGCAGATTATGATGTAAAGGAAATTGTTACTTTTGCTCAAAATTTGGGTATGAGTATGAATTTGATGCAATGCCCAAAACAATCTGCGTCTAGTACAACCAATGGGCGTTATTGTGTATATGTTGCTTGGGGAAATACATCTGCAACAAATGATGCAGGAACAACAGATTGTACAAATGGAGCTTCATACAATACTAAATCGACCTGTGTGATTATGGAGCTTTACCAATGAAACAAACTGGTTTTACGCTCATTGAACTCATGATTGCGATGGCATTGGGTTTAATTATTGCTGCTAGCGCAACTTTATTGTTTTTATCTGGACAGAGAAATCTCATTTTACAAAATGGTGCGAATAGTTTACAGGATGACCAAAGTTTTGGCCTTTCTTATCTGACATCTCACATTCGCTTGGCTAATTTGAATAATAATTTGGCTACGGTAAAGCCTGATGTCGCTAAGTCAGGCATTATTTTTAATAAAAATAATCTGCCAAGTGGGGTCACTAGTCGTGCAGACTTTAATGATAAGTACAGCTCCTTAACTACGGAAGATGAAAGCAACTTTACCAGTACGGGTGCAGTGAAAAATGATCAATTAGTTATTCAATATCGTCCTGCTGAGGTTGGTGGATTTGATTGTGCTGGTGGGAAAATTGATTCACGGAATGAATTTATTGTGGAGCGATATTTTGTAAGAGCAGACAATAGCCCTGCTAATCATGAGACTACAGCACAGGAAAAGAAAGTTTTGGCTTGTGCTGCAGGAAGATATAGCATCCCTGAAGAGGGTGCTACAGCAACTCTAGATTCCACACTTTATAACAATGGCGAAATTATTTTAAAAAGAGTTGAGTTATTTAAGGTGAGATTCTTAGTTCAGGAGGGGGCTGCGAAAAAATATATGACTTTGGAAGAGTATGCAGATCTTACCTCAGATCAACCACGTATTTTATCGGTACAATTGGCGGTGATTTCCAGAGCTTCTGATACTAGTACGGAGAGCACAATACCTGTTGCACCAACTTTTAAATTATGGAGTGATTTTGAAGTAACGTTGAATTCAGACCAGCCTAGACGTTATTTAAGGACTCCTATCGTGCAGACCGTTGCATTGCGTAATGCTTTGGGGGATCGATAATGTATAAAAATCAACATGGTGCTACCCTCATTGTCGTTCTCCTATTATTGGTGGCTATTACGGTAATAGGTGCTTTAGCTATTCGATCAAGTACTACGCAACTTCGAGTCGTTACTTCCGCTCAAGCTCAGCAGCTGATGATCCAAAACTCAGATGCTGCACTATTTCAGCTTGAAAATCCGACTGACCTTGAGCGGAGTATGGCATTGAATGGCATGTTTGGTTTCATTAAGGCTGAAGATGATTCAGGGAAGGAATTGGTATTTTGCTATAAAGCAGGTGACACTCGCTTTTTTGATTTAAGCAAAGCGAGTCTGATTAATTGGGATGGAAATACTGTAACGAATAATGGCTTAAGTCAGCTTGGTTTTTGTAAGATCGATGGCGGATATTTTAGTACTCACCGTAAAACAGTCATGACGCAAATTGCAATTAAGGCAGCAGATATGTCTGAAGCAGCGGCTTTCCAGCACATGCAAACCGGAACTGATTCAGAAAGTGCAAAAGCAGATCCAGCACAGTTGTATACGGTGGTGGCTACAACAATTTTTCCAAACCTTTCTGAAAATACTAATTTAACTAGCAGTCAGTTTTCATCAGCTATAAAAAATTGTTTTAGCAATCATTTTAATGCAATTCCTGAAACAAAAGTTACATCTTTAGAAGGTGAAATTACTGATGAATCAACTGAAGATGAAAAAGAAGCAATTAAATTAGCGAAATTAACAGTTTCACAGTGTTTAACGGATTTAGGTGTGCCGACACATACACAAGTGGCAACCTACTCACTTATGCAAAATATTGGTAAATAATTGGGGACATAGCAATGAAAAATAAGACAAGACATGGCTTAGTCACAGGGTTAACTGCGTTAAGTACAGCAATGATTTGCCAAACAAGCATGACCTATGCCAGTGATATTGAAATTTATAAAGCTCCGACAACTGGTGGTGCTAATCTTATGTTAATTCTTGATGAATCAGCTTCAATGGCACATGGTGAAAGTAGCCAGACTCCAATTACCAATGATTTTAAAGCAAATAATAATTATTGGTGTCAAACTCCACCGTCTTCACCTAATAAAACTGATTTTCAGAATCAACGTGGTTATTATTTTGATGAAACTCATAATCTAGAATATGAAAAAGAAGATAAATCTAAAGAATCTTATTCATATACGGGTAGATATTGTTTAATTGATAAATCTGTAGTGGATGGGCTCTCTAATACTTTAAATAAAACAAATTTTGAGAAGGGATGTACCTTATTACAAAACTATACAATTAAAAGAACTGTATATTCTTCAGGTAGTGGTGCAAAAATCAAATATTATGTTGGTGATGTAACTGTACCAGCACGAGATGTTTATAAGTGTTCAGATCGTCGCACGGCTTTGAAAAAAAGTTTAGCAGAGCTAATAGGTAATGCTGATAATTTGCCGAATAATACAGTTATAGGTATGACGGTATTTCCAAACCACAAGACGCTACATGATCCAGTTACTCTTGACGATGAGGGTAGAATAAAACTTTTAAAAAAAATTAATAGTTTTGGGGCAGGAACTTCTACTCCTATTGCTCAGGGTTATAGTTATGGGGCATCTGAGTTATTAAAATATATGTCAACCGCTGCGAATCAATGTGCAGGATACGGGGTTTATTTCTTAACCGATGGTGAGCCTCGCTCTGACTCATTTAAAGGTTCAACAAGTGCTACTAGTAGCGCTTATCTGAATAAATATTTGGACAGCGATTCGCAATTAACTTATGACGAAGTTAAAACTGGTTCTGGTAAAAATCAGAAAACTGAAACTATAGGTAATTGTACAGATTCTTGGGAATGTCTTGATGTAGCAGCTGGATATTTGGCAAATAAAAAACATTCAAAAAAATTAGAAGTTAAAACTGCTGTTGTCGGATTCGGAAGTGAATTTAGTTTCAAAGATGTATCTGGTAGTAATATACTTTTTTCAAAAAATTATACTAAATCGGATGTAGATAATTTATTTAGTACTGCTTTCCAAAAAGCTGCAGCTAAGGCGGCAATTTCTGGGAAAGGTGGATGGTTTAGTGCCGATAATACTGCTGATATTGTTGACAGTGTGCAAAAATTTGTTGAATCTGTGAAGGTCCCTATTCCAGCAATTACTACGGGTACGGCTGCAATTCCGCAAGATCGACTAAACCCGATAGTAATTCAGTCCTATGCCTATTTCCCTCAATTTCAGCCAAAGCCGTCTGAAGACTTTGAAGCTTGGTTTGGTAATTTAAAAAAATTCAGTGTTAAAGATGGGGTGTTGGTTGGACAGAACGATGAGAAAGTTTTTGGTGCAGATGGTGCTTTAAAGAGTGCAACAAAGGATTTTTGGGTGAATGGTGCCTCTGCAGATTTAGCAGTTTACGGAGGCTTATTGAGTAAACTTAATTTGCAAGTATTTACTAATGGTGCTGATTTTGCAAGAAAAGTATTTACAAATGCGGGTGGTTCAATTCAGAAAGTTAATCTGGAATATATGCAGGAAAAAATCGCTACAGGTAATAATAAATACTTGCTGGGAGCGCTTGGTTATGATTTGTCAGAAACTGAATTAGATGAGCTAGCTGCATTAGATTCTCTAGAGCTCACAAATTTAGAGAACAGGAAGCAAAACCGCTCGATAGGTGCAATTATGCACTCTACACCAGTATTACTCACTCAATCAGGAAAAATTACTTATAGTGATACTAAAAAATCGAATGAGACTGTTGATCGCGATGACTATATCTTATTTGGAACGACACAAGGCGCATTGCATGTTGTAAAGACTGGCCGTGAGGCAGATACATATGCGAATGATGAGACTCCTGCTGATTATGATGGCGGTAAGGAAATCTTTACATTTATCCCAGAAGAAATGTTGGCTGCTCAGCCAAAGGCTTTATTAAGTGAACCGAATACCACAGGTAATGGTATGGATCATTTGTATTACGGTATTGATGGTGCATGGACAGCGCATACGGAATATGTCTATAACAATAGTTTGGATAAGTTTGAAGTTAATCCAACTTCTGGGAAAAAAGGTAAACAATGGGTTTATGGTGGTATGCGTATGGGTGGTTCCAGCTATTATGCCTTAGACTTAACAGATATTGATTCACCAACGGTTAAATTCAGAATTGATCCAGCAGCTAAGACAATTTCTGATGTTGATGGCAATGGAGATCCTATTGAAGGTACAGAAAGAACGGTTGGTTATGTTTATAAAAATGGAAGTACTACAGGTACGCCTTATACAGATTTAGCTAAAATGGGACAAAGCTGGTCTAAGCCGACAATTGCTTATGTACAGTGGAAAGGGCAACGAAAATTAGTCATGATTGTTGGTGGAGGCTATGATCCTGAATATGAAGATTTCCGTACCGGCAAAAGTGCTAAAGGTGCAGGTGTCTATATGTTCGATGCTGATACAGGTGATTTACTATGGACGACCTATGATGCATCTGGTGGAGATGAAGATAATTTAGAATATAGTGTTGTCAGTCAAATTAAAGCAGTGGACCGCGAAGGAGATGGTGACGTAGATCATCTGTATTTTGGGGATTTAGGTGGGCAAGTATTCCGTATTGATTTGAAATCCGACCATGTTTCTTCCGACTCAAAAGCTGACTTTGGTAAGGTTACTCGTTTAGCTAATTTTAAAGAAACAGGAAAATATGCACCTCGGTTCTACGAAATGCCAGCATTCAGTATATATCGTAACGCTACTGGTATATTTGCAGTACTTAGTATAGGAAGTGGTAATCGAAGTACACCTTTATTAGGGAAAGTAATTGATTCGCAATATGTGACCCCAGATGAAAGTGATACAGAGAATCAGAAATTATTGAATGATGCAATTTATAATATTTATGATTTAGCCGTTACAGATAAAAATCCTGCGAATTCAACTAAAGGACCATTGAGTATCGGCCGTAGTAATTTACAACAAATCACAGATGAAGATCGCGAGCTAGCTTCTGATGAAGACCAGGCCGGTGAAGACTATAATGAAAATTCTTCCTATAAAGGCTGGTATTATGAATTTCCTTCTTCTGCTTCAATTGGTAACCGTAAGGCGGTAGAAAAAGTTCAGAGTGATTTAGTGTTGTTGGACTCAGACTTATATGTGAGTACTTTTGATGCTGAAGGTGTCGGTAGTGAGGAGGCTTGTGGTGCAGGGATTTATGGCTCAAGTCGTGCGTATAGATTCTGTATGCCATATGGACAATGTGGAGCAGGCGATACAGTTGAAGATAATACTATGACCTTGGGTAAGGGGCTGTTAGGTATAACTCTAGGCCAGAGTACTGATGCGAATGGTGTTCCTTATCGTAGCATCATTGGCCCTGTTGAAAATCGAAATCCTACTAGCAACAAAATTTTAAATACATTATATCGTAATAAAATAAAGCTGACTCCTTATAGTTGGTACGAGCGAAATTAAGGAGGATATGGTGAACGAATATAAAAAGGGTTTTACACTAATTGAACTAATGATTGTAGTGATGGTGATTGCTATCATTGCTGCAATCGCTTTTCCAAGTTATCAGAGTTATATACAGCGTTCTGATGAAGCTGTAGCAAAGCAGCGAATACAACAAATTGCAACTGAATTGGAGAAGTTCAAGGCTCGCCAATTTAATTATCTGAATTATGCTATTGAAAGTGGAATGGATTATTATCCGACTTCTACCAATGCTAAATATACGTTTAGTGTTAAAGATGGTGATGACACAGATAATGCACTGACAGATACAGATGCAACTGGTAGAAATTGGGTGATTCTCGCTACCCCAAGTGCGAGTTATCCAAAACTGCAGCAATTTGTCATGACGAGTACGGGACTGAAGTGTAAAAAAGTACAAGGTAGTACGATTGATCTGGGTTGTAGTGGGGAAGCTTCATGGACAGATTAAGAAATGGTTTTACACTTATTGAATTAATGATCGTGGTGGCAATCGTCGGTATATTAGCTGCTATAGCTTTGCCATCCTATCAGGGTTATAAGATCAGGGTAAATCGAGTAGATACTCAAGCAGAACTCATGGAAGTTGTGAGTAAAATTAATCGTTATAAGATTGCAAATTTTCATTATAAAAAGTCAGCTACTACAACAATTAGTTTGAGTGATATAGGGGTTTCAGGGGTATCTGAAAATGGGCTTTATAATTTGAGTCTAGTTTTTCCTGCTGAGATAAAATCGGATGGTTCTACAATAGCTAATTATACACGTTGGGTATTAATTGCTGATCCTATTACGTCAGAATCGCAGCGAGGAAATGGTGCAATGTGTATTGATTATCAAGGATTCCGACATTGGTCAAAGACAACAACGCCAACAAATTGTGCAGCTTCATTGATGAACACTTCTACTTGGGACGGACGCTAACCAAATTCAAAATTGTGGATAACCAACTTTTGATCTTTCATTCAGGGCAAACTTCGCGTAAAATATTGCCCTCTATGAAAGGGGTTTGAAGTGTTCCGGTGGTCGGTACATGAATAATCCGTAAAAACTATAAGGTTCTATCATGGTTGTTATTCGTCTTGCACGCGGTGGTGCTAAAAAACGTCCGTTCTATCAAATCATTGTGACTGATAGCCGTAATGCACGTGACGGTCGTTTCATCGAACGTATCGGTTTCTTCAACCCTACAGCTCAAGGTAAAGCAGAAAAACTTCGTTTAGATGCTGACCGTTTTGCTCATTGGGTTTCTCAAGGTGCTCAACCTTCTGAACGTGTTGCTTCTCTAGCTGCTCAAGCTAAGAAAGCTGCAGCTGCTGCTTAATTTTAAGGTAGCAGGTAGCCCATGACACCAACACAGAATGTTCCCGAAGATCGTATTCAGATTGGACAGTTACGTTCAGCATATGGATTAAATGGGTGGCTCTGGGTCTATTCCAATACAGAACCTATGAGCAACATATTTGACTATCTGCCTTGGTACATTGAGACCAAAGCAGGATGGCAAATTGTCGATGTAAAACGTTGGAAACCACATGGTAAGGGCCTGGTTGTTTCGCTGAAGGGTGTGAGTGATCGCACCGCAGCAGACGGTCTGGTTGGTGCTAATGTCTGGATCTCTAAATCGCAACTACCTCAACCAGGCGTGGACGAGTATTACTGGTCTGATTTGAAAGGTCTAACAGTGTTAGGTCTGGATGAAGAAGAACAGGAAGTGAATCTCGGTCAAATCCATGAAATGTTTGAGACAGGTGCCAATGACGTGATGGTGGTTCGCGCTACTGCTGACAGCGTCGATGGCGAAGAGCGAATGATTCCATGGCATAAAGATGTGGTACAGCGTGTTGATCTCGAAGCTGGTCGTATCTACGTAAATTGGGGCGTAGATT
Source organism: Acinetobacter sp. CAU_H_56 (assembly GCF_058599425.1). NCBI lineage: Bacteria > Pseudomonadati > Pseudomonadota > Gammaproteobacteria > Moraxellales > Moraxellaceae > Acinetobacter > Acinetobacter sp. CAU_H_56. Next base: position 370,755 of record NZ_CM178654.1, read on the forward strand.
ATTAATCCTTAACGGGATTAACGCAGCAGGAAAATGAGGAGTCTGCGGTGTTCTTTGCAGTCATTACGCTTTTTCCTGAAATGTTTGAAGCGATTACAGCCTACGGTATTAGCGGGCGCGCAGCAAAACGTGATTTGATGCAAATTCATTGTATTAATCCACGCGAATTTGCTGAAGGGAATTACAAACGGGTGGATGAACGTCCATTTGGGGGTGGTCCCGGTATGGTGATGATGGCTGAGCCATTAGCAAAAGCAATTCATCGTGCCAAAGAGCTTGCAGTGCAAGCGGGTGCAGTTAACGTTCCTGTGGTGTATATGTCACCGCAAGGAAAAACCTTAAATGAACCTGCAGTACAGGACTTCGTTAAATATGATGGCTTGATTGTACTGTGTGGACGTTATGAAGGTGTCGATGAACGTTTGATCCAGAAATATGTTGATCAGGAATGGTCGATTGGAGATTACGTATTATCGGGTGGCGAGCTCCCTGCGATGGTGTTATTGGACAGTATTATCCGGAGACTTCCGGGTGCAATGTCAGATGAACAATCTCACGTGCAAGACTCATTTGTGGATGGTCTTCTAGATTGCCCACAATATACCAAGCCAGACCATTTCGAAGGTATGGATGTACCGGACATCTTGAAATCGGGACATCATGCCAATATTGAGAAATGGCGGTTTTTGCAGCGATATCAGCGCACTTTGGAACGCCGGCCTGAGTTGGTAGAAAAAGTTGAACTGACCAAGCAGCAAAAGAAATGGCTAAAAGATGAGCGAGGGTGAGTAAAGCATTGCTTTACCCGAGCGCAAGGCGAGAAGCTATGCTTCGAGCAAGCTAAACTGCTTAATGTAAATTAAGTACATAAATAGGCTCTTTATGCATTGAAGCGGTCAAGCATAAAGGGAAAGTCAATCGGGTCTATGCGATTCAGCCTCTATACCCAGCGATGATCAGACCTCTTCTGACTCGCACATATTGGAGATACCCCATGAGCGGTAAGCATCCTTTAGTACAAGCTGTTGAAAATGCTCAGCTTAAACAAGACATCCCAGCTTTTGCACCAGGTGACACAGTAGTTGTCCAAGTAAAAGTAAAAGAAGGCGACCGTGAACGTCTACAAGCGTTCGAAGGCGTTGTCATTGCTAAGAAAAACCGTGGTCTGAACTCTGCGTTCACAGTACGTAAAATTTCTAGCGGTGTTGGCGTTGAGCGTGTATTCCAAACTCACTCTCCAATCGTTGCTAAAATCGAAGTGAAACGTCGTGGTGACGTTCGTCGTGCTAAACTTTACTACCTACGCGAATTGTCTGGTAAAGCTGCACGTATTCGTGAAAAATTGCCAGCTCGTAAACAAGGTTAATTTTAGCCTTGCTTATCTGCAAAAAAATGCGCCTTTAGGCGCATTTTTTTATGTTTAAATTTTATAAACCTTGTAATTTTAAACGATTAGCATGCTGACGGTAAACATCTACAGGGTCTGGTGCGAATATACTCTTCAATCCGAGGACCTGGTTCACTTCATCCAGATGGTTCCAGTTGTAGTTGTCCCGAATCGTCTTGCCAAACTTGGCGCTACAACGAGCCACTAAACCATCATTTTCTTTACCACCATCAATTAAGAGACTCGTGACTTTGAGTGCAGAGTCAAGATCCAAAAGATTGGTCACTGTTCCTACGCCAGTAAAGGAATAGTTGTAAATCTCTTTATTACCGTATTTCCATCTATATTCACCTTCACCACAGGCTGTGGTGGGCATGCCAATGGGATATCTCTGATTAAATTTCGCAGAGCCTGATGCCGTTAAACTGCTGCCACCCGCAAGTGAATCATGCGGATAAGAGTTTGGGTCCAGGCCTTGAGCCCAGGTAATGGCTTTAGAAACCAGATTTATTGTGCCGACCAGCGGCGCTTCAATAGCAGTCCCTTCAGCTTTTAGAATCAGGTCTGCAACCGGTGAACCTTTATGCGGTGCACCTACTGTGGTTAATGAAGCCACCAGTTTAGGTTCTGAACCAGCTACGTAACGAATCGTTGGGCCACCATGTGAGTGTCCGATTAGGTTAACTTTATCTGCTCCGGTAATTGCGGCAATTTCCTTAACCTGCTCCAAAAGTTGTTCACCGCGAATTTCAGAGGAGTTAAAAGGGGAGACCCGTGTTGCCCAGACATTCGCACCATTACGGGCCAGATCTGGTAAAATCTGATACCAGTAATCCAGTCCAAACTGGTCAGTGCCAACCCGGATGAAACCCGCCATACCATGTGAAAATACAATCGGATATTTGGTTTTGGCATATTGTGAACTGGCTTTCGCCGTCACCTGACTGGCCTGAGTGGAGGCATGAGCCGTGAAGCAGGTCGCTGCCATGAGCAGGCTTGCTGTTAATACTCCATATTTCATCATTATTTCCTCATTCTTGTTGTTGTGTTAAGGCGATCCTCGCCATAATGTGGGGAATAGCCAGCTTAGAAGCTGACCCATTAAGCGTTTTGAGTTTTTTATCTCCTTAGTTTTTTAAAGTGAAAATAACGAAAAAGCCCTTATATCCGTAGATATAAGGGCGATGAAAATTATAGATTCTGAAGTTTTAAACGATTGGCATGCTGACGGTACATCGCCACCGGATCTGGAGCAAACAGGCCTTTAAGACCAAACATCATATTGGCCAGATCGGTATGGTTCAGTTTGTACTGGTCATTAATCACCTTACCAATAAATGCACTACAACGGGCAACCATGCCATCATTGTCTTTATTGCCATAAGATAAAGGGCCAAGCTGCATCAGGATGGTATCAATATCCAGTGCATTGGTCGCTTGAGCCACACCGGTCCAAGAATAATAATAGATACCGTTGCGATCTTTTGGTTTCAGGTTCTTATTACAATTTTCTGTTGAGGCTAAGACACCATCCTGCACCATATGTTTAGCCACGCTGGCATTAAAAGAGCTAGAGCCAGTTTGGGTCAGGGATTTCATGGATGCATCGAAATCAATTTCCAGTTCAGGTTTGAACTGTCCCAGTGCGATCAGTGGCCCGATAATATAATCACCGAGAATATTGAAAGCAGTGCGGGTAAGAGTATTGTTCTGAATATCGTCGGCCACTTTAGAGCCATGATAGGTGCCTGCGACCCCCGTAATGGATGCAATCTGCGCTGGTCTAGTCGCTGCCACATAAAGTACTGTCGGCCCTCCATGTGAGTGACCAATAAGATTGATTTTTTCCTTCCCTGTAATTGCCAGCACTTCATCGACCTGATGAATGAGCTGTTCACCACGGTGAGTCGTGGTATTGGCAGGCGACAATTGGGCGGCAAACACGGTCGAGCCATTACGAGCCATATCCGGCAGAATCTGATACCAGTAATCTAAACCAATGGTATCGGTACCTATGCGTTGCCAGCCTAACCAGCCATGCACCATTAGAATGGGATACTTGGTTTTGGCATAGTCTGATTTGGCTTTTTCAGTGACCTGAACTGCACTTGCTGCTGCCTGGGTTTGTGTTGAAAAGCCAAAACCGAGACCTGCTGCCAAGGAAAGTGCCAGCATCTGTGTTGTTTTAATAAAAGTACGCATAACCGTTCCTTTGTTCATTTTATTGTTATAAAAAGCAATCATTGCTCGGGAGTATTGATGCGCGATAAATATTGAAGTTGGATGTCTCGATCATGCAGACCTAATCTTCAATCACGTGCAAAAATTATTATTTTGAAGCAGAAGCATTTTTTCATGCTGATGAGCCAATTCCATGTCATTTTGGGCCACGCCAGGTGAGCATTTATGAGTTTATAAATTTTAAATTTATATACGTATGTATTTTATTGTTAACTCTTTGAAATCTAAGATTGATAAATTATTGGGCTGAAATAGTTGGAAACAAATAACAATGTTAAAAAAAGTAATCAGACCAAGAAAATCAAGGCTTTCAGAGGGAAATGGCTTTGTTAAACTCCCAAAATAGATGATCGTCGTTACTGTTTTTATATAAGAGATGAGACAAAAAGAAAGGGAGTAGGAGAAGATATTCGACGCCGTAGCAGTACTGTTTTAGCTACGGCGTCAATGAGCAATTTTAGCTGAAAATTAATTGGCAAAGGGTAAGGTTCCACCCTGATCATGGACCTGTTCAAATGTACCTACACGGAGCCGTTCTTCAGGGCGCTGGAAATGTTTCTGACGCAACTGATCAACTGCCTGCTGTTTGGCATTTTCACTCAGGCCACTTTTTAGGATGTTATCGCGCTCGCCCAAGTAACGAGTCACGTTCGATTTCCAAGTCGCACGTTCATCATCGAGTTTTTCCAGACGTTGGGTTGCTTCAGGCCCGACCAGATTCAGGCGCATCTGACGGATTTCTTCAGCAGAACCACCACGCGCTTTAATATCAGCGGTAAGTTTACGCAGATCTTCCAGTTTATTCAGCTGCTCCAGATTTTCTTGCCAATCCTTCGGTAACTGCGCAAACAGTTCTTTTAGCTTCTGAGCTTTTTCTGCTTCGCTCAGCTTTTTATCCGCCATGACTGCCATCCGGTCTAAGGTATATTCATGATAGGTATCTTCAGTGCCAAACAGGCCTTCAATTTCATAATCAGAGAAAAAGCGCTTACGTAGATTCTGGGTGCTGGCATAGATACTGCGGTAGTAAGCCGGATCTTCCTGATCCAGACCTGCAGGTGGAGTCAGTTCTCCTAAGCCTTGACGATACTGGATATAACGGTCCCAGAGATCCAGAACCTGTGATAACGCAGGTTCCTGATAATTTTGTTGAATATAGGCCTTAAAATCTCGCTGGATTTGTTCGAGGGTTTTTTCCCCATATTGGGTAATAAAATATTCAAAACAGTTACGGGTCTGTTCATTGACAATCAGGCGATTGCTGGCATCCATCTGCATCTGGCAATTAATTTCCGTATCCTGCTGGCTTGGACTCGGGAATATGTTATTTACGGGGCCATTGGCCAGTGCTGCTGCCTGCTGAGCGCTGCTTTCATTGGTGGATTGCGGGTCTGAGACACGTGCCTGTGCTTCATCCCTAGGAGCAAGCCATAGAATCAGGGTAATCAAGCACAATACGATGAGCGCAATCACGATCCATAGTTTATATTTCTGCATATCCTATGCACCTTTATTTTAATTATCGGATTATTTTAAATTTTGCATTCGGCAGAATAGGAGATATTGCACCTTATATGCTGTAGAAAAGTTGTAAATAATTGGTAGGGGTTTTACCATTGCGCCAATTTATAAAATGTCTGACTTTTTGCCATGAAATCCTCATCTCCTAAAATTCAGCGTCGTCATATCAGCGGTGTATTTCTATTAAATAAGCCTCTAGGCATCAGCTCCAATGCTGCATTGCAAAAAGTACGCTGGTTATATCGTGCGCAAAAAGCTGGACATACTGGTGCACTAGATCCCTTGGCATCCGGTCTTTTACCGATCTGTCTGGGTGAGGCGACCAAGTTTTCGCATTATCTGCTGGATTCAACCAAACGTTACCAGACCACAGTTTTTCTAGGACATAGCACCACCACAGGTGATGTCGAAGGGGACATACTGCTAGAAAAGCCAGTCCCTGAACTGAATGAAGAGTTGATTCAGGAGACAATTGCCAAGTTTATCGGTGAGATCCAGCAAGTGCCACCGATGTATTCGGCTCTGAAAAAGGAAGGTCGTCCGCTGTACGAGCTGGCGCGTAAGGGCATTGAAATCGAACGTGAAGCACGTCCAATTACCATTTATGCAATTGAGCTTTTATCCTTTACTGAAAATAGTATTACTTTGGATGTGACCTGTTCCAAAGGCACTTATATCCGGGTACTCGGCGAAGATATTGCCAAAGCACTCGGTACTTATGGTCATCTGACTTATCTGCACCGTACTCAAACTGGTCATTTTGAAATTATTCCAAGCTATACCATTGAATATCTGGAAAGCTTGACTGAGGCAGACCGTGAAGCACTATTACTGCCGGCTTATGCCCCGGTACAGCATTTCCCGCAGATTCAGGCACCGGAAGGCCGTGCAGAATATTTTAGCCGGGGTATGGAAAGTAATATCGACCATCCGGCAGAGCCGCAGGTGCTGGTCTTTGATGGCGAAAAATGCTTAGGCCTGGCTGAAATCACGGATAAAAAACGTCTGGTACCCAAACGTGTTCTTAATCTCTAGTCGCGTTGAATAACAATGGACATCGAGATTATCCTCAGTCTGGTGCTTTTTGCCTTTATGGCCGGAGCAATTGACGCTGCCGTCGGTGGTGGTGGTCTGATCCAGATCCCGGCAATTATGAGTAGCCTGCCGCAGTTGCAACCCGCCACGGTATTTGGCACTAACAAACTGGCCTCTATTTTTGGTACAGGATCGGCAGCCTTTTCCTATCTTAGACAGGTCAAACTGCCCTGGGTTTTACTTGGTGTAATTGCGCTGTGCAGCTTTATTAGCTCATTTATTGGAGCAGCCAGTGTCACCTTGATTCCGGTGGATATTCTCAAGCCTTTTGTGCTGATCATGCTGATCGTGATTGCAATCTATACATTCATGAAAAAGCAGTTCGGACGGGTACATGTCGAACAAAAGCTGAATAAAAAGATGCTGATACTGGCAGCACTAGGCAGCCTGGCCATCGGTTTTTATGACGGAATTTTTGGCCCGGGGACAGGCAGTTTCTTTATCTTTTTCTTTATTCGTTATCTGAGCGTGGATTTCTTGCATGCCTCAGCTTTATCGAAAATTGCCAATTTCACTACCAATCTTGCGGCACTGAGTTTCTTTATTCCTACAGGTCATGTGCTATTTCTGGTGGGTGCCATGATGGCAGCTGCGAATATTTGCGGTTCGCTGTTAGGAGTTAAATTGGCTTTTAAATATGGCAGCGGTTTTATCCGGATTCTGTTTCTGATCCTGGTCAGTTTGCTGATTTGCCGTATGGCTTATCAGATGTTTTTAGCCTAAAAATAGATGTAAACTATTCTCAATATTAAAGTTTTTTATACAAATTCGCCTTATAAATATTCCTGACCATTTGCCGGTTTCACTCTATGCTGAAGCAAAGGCATGACAAAAACAGGAGAACAATTACATGACCACCATTTTTGAAGCATTAAGAGAAAGTCATGAAATCCAGCGTGATCTGGCAGAAAAATTACTGCAAACTTCGGGGGATTCACCAGAACGTCGTGAGTTGTTCAAGCAGCTGAAGAATGAACTGTTTGCGCATGAAACGGCAGAAGACCGTTACTTTTATATTCCCTTGATGATGACAGATCCCGGCCTGAACATTACCCGTCATGCCTTGGCAGAACATCATGAAATGGATGAAATGATTGAGGAACTGACTGAAACTGAATTTAGTAGCCCAAGCTGGATTGCAATTGCCAAGAGACTGTCAGATAAGGTTCATCATCATTTGAAAGAAGAAGAGCATGCTTTCTTCCAGCAGGCCGGAAAAATTCTGGGCGATGAACAAAAACAGGCTTTAGCGGATCAGTACAAAACTGAATATCAGCGTTATAAAAAAATGAAAAAAGACATGCTGGTTAAAAGCTAATATTTAAATTTATTTAAATTCAAATTTTCATAACAAAAAAAGATGGCCAGAGTGCCATCTTTTTTATTTATTCAGCTTTCTATTTTCCGGGTTTTATACTGCTGCCGTGCTTCCCGCATGGTCACGCCAACTGAAGCCAGCATAATACAAACCAGCGCGACTGTCTGAAGTAGCGTAATTTTTTCACCCAGCAAGATAAAACCTACCAGTGCTGCCAGAGCTGGAGACAGACTGGAAAGCGTGCCATAACTGGTTTTATTCAAGTACTGGAGCGCTTTTAAATCCAGCGCATAAGGAATAGCGGTTGCCAGTACTGCGATGGTAATGGCCTTGCCCCAGTATTGGGTATCAATGAGCGCAGGAGCATTGTTATACAGTCCGATTGGTAGCAAACACAGGGCTGAAATACTGATGGCAATCGTCAGTGCATGCATCCCGATATTTTGCTGTACCACGCGTTGCCCAAAATAGATATACAGCGCCCAGCAGAGGCCAGCCCCTAGGGCACAGGCTGCACCAAACAGATCAAAGTTACTGCTATTGGCTTCCCCCCATGGCACCATCAGCACGATACCTAAAATTGCCAGTAACACCCAGACATAGTCCTTGCGGTTCTGAATTGAGATTAACGCTAGTCCTAGCGGACCAATAAATTCCAGTCCGACTGCAATCCCTTGCGGGAGTTTCCCGAGCGACATATAGAACAGGATATTCATCACACCCAGAGAAGCACTATAGCAGAGCAGATCCCGCCATTTCAGGAATTGTAAACGTCGAATAACTTTCCAGGAACGGAACATGACACAGACAATAATGGCGGCAAAGCAGAGTCTTAAAATAGTGACGGTGATCGGGTCAAGCACCAGGAAAAGTTGCTTGGCGAAGGATGCACTGATCTGGTATGAAGTCATGGAGAGAACCATGTACAACACAGCAAGAAGTTGGACGTTTGGCATGGGAGAAACTACTTATACCAGAAGGGTATAATCGAGATACAGAAGAAAGCGGAAGTATATCAAACTGGTTAATTTTTGATGAGTAGGGCAGACGAATATTTTGTGAATACGAAGCAGATTTTGGATCAGTGAATTTAAATTTTTGATTTCGTCCCTCACCGAAAAAATTAAATTCAAAATGAATTATTGATGAGATTGTGGTTACAAATTAATCAATTTTTTAATTTGATCTTAATTTTATATTTATTAAAATGACTTAGACCTCATGATTTGGGTCAACTTTAAAATAACAATGAAAAATAAAACGATGAAAAAATAATAAGGTAGATAATAATGAAATTAAGATTACTCTCTTGTGCTGTCTTGAGCCTTATGCTGACTGCATGTGGTGGCTCTGATTCTGATAATAACGAGCCAGTCGCAGGTCAACCAACCCCAACCAATCCTGGTAATCCGAGCAATCCTGGAACTCCGGATAATGGTGATGGAACATCAGATACGATTTCTGAATTCTATACCTATCAGTTCAACCTGCCGAATATTGATGCTTCAGATATGGAGTCGGAAAAGCTTCTATTGGCCAGTCATAAAAATAAAATTACTGACGGCATCTTATATGCAGATGATAACCGGGCTGTTGATACTGAATATGATCTTGATGAAGATATGACCTTCCCAATTTATGTTACAGAGAAAGGTGTATTCCCTGCAGATCGTGCCCGTACAGCATTAGGCTATAAACTGGAAAAGGTATTGGAAAATACTTCTGAACAATTTACCAGTCGTCCTGTCACTATTCCGGAAAATAACATCAGCAATCATCGACACCTGGAGTGGTATGACCTGTCAGGTAAAGCATTAACTGAACGTACCAATATTGCTGTCGTGAAGATGTATGACGATACCGAGACCAGAGTTTTCTTTGATACTGATACCACGGATGCTGAACGTAAATATTACAATCAGTTTGCTACCAATTTTGTCGGTTTGCAGAAGGCACGTACTTTCCCGAACGGATCTAAATGTTTCCGTATTCTGGCTCAGCATCCTGAAGAAGAATTTATTGAATTTGATCCGGATATCAAAACTGGCTATCGTACACTGGCTGAATGGCAGACAGGCGAGTCTGTTCAAGAGATGGCGAAAACCATTTTAGATGGCACGATGGCTAACCTGAAATTTAAAAAAGCCGAATATAAAGACGATGCCCAGCAATATTACAAATACTTTGGGGCGATCGAATATCAGGGTGAAATTTATTCAAGCACTTTCTCGGAACATGGGGAGCATATTGATCATGCCGATTATATTGCTCAAGCAAGAAAAGCTGCCTTGGACAATTTAAGGGAAGAGGGTGCAACTCCTCTAATGCTCAAATGGACAGATTACCTGTATGACCATCTTGCTTCGGCATGTGATGGCTATAATGTGACAGCAGCTACTGCATTAAATACAGCTATTAAGGATGCAACACCACGCTAAAATTAAATAGGTCATAAAAAAAGGCGCTTGAGCGCCTTTTTTATTTAGTGTTTTCTTCTTTGTATCGTCACCGTACAGCCAATCGATGCACTGATAATAGTGGCCAGCGCCAGCCATTGTGTCCACAATAAAGTCTCGCCTAAGAATACAAAACCGGAGAGTGCTGCAACCGCAGGTTCTAGGCTCATCAAGGTGCCAAAACTCAAAGCAGTTAAATTACGCAGTGCAATCATTTCCAGGGTAAAGGGTAAGGCACTTGCAAGAGTAGCCAAAATAACAAAATACATGAGGCTAATCGGTTCAAATATATGAGCAGGCATTCCCGCAAACAGGGCAATCGGCATTAGCACCAGCATGCCCACGAACATGCCTAGACACACGGTATGATTCCCTGATACACCCGAAGGCTTTTGTCCGGCCACGATATATAGTGCCCAGCAGGAACCTGCACCTAAGGCAAACAGGATGCCCATCGGGTCAAGCGGTTGTGCAGCCTGATCAAAGGGAAACAACAGAACCAGCCCCAGAATGGCCAATCCCACCCAAATAAAATCAAATTTCTGCCGGGCATAAAACAGGGCAACACTTAAGGGGCCAATAAATTCAAAAGAGACTGCGATTCCAATCGGCAATCGGTCAATTGCCAGATAAAACAGCATATTCATGCCAGCTAATGCCAAGCCATAACTGATAATGGCTGGCCATTTGACCTGGCGGAAATTGATCTGCCAGATTTTAAAAATGAGCGCCAAAATTAATGCACCAAGAAGTAGGCGCATTGCGGAAACGGTCAAGATCGGGAACTGGCCAAACAGATATTTGGCAAAGGAGCCGCTGCTCTGCATGCTGATCATCGCGATCAGCAGAATCAGCGGCGCTTGCACCATAGGTGCAATTTTAAGATTTGGCATGACTAAATTTGTTTCGATTTCTCGAAGAGCGGAAGAGCAGCATCAGCTGAGTAAGGCTTAAAAATAAAAACCTTTAAGCAATAAAAAAACCACAGCCCGAAGACTGTGGCTTTTTAAAAACCTGAATTAGAACAATACGCGAACGCGGATTGTACCTTCAAGGTTGTGTAGAGTATCGAGTGCTTCCTGAGATGCAGTTGCGTCTACATCCATCACTAGGTAACCCACATCGCCTTTGGTCATTAAAGTCTGACCAGAGATGTTAATGCCGTGTTCAGCAAACAGGTTGTTGATCTTAGACAACACACCCGGAATGTTTTTGTGGATGTGAAGCAGACGGTGTTTGCCTTCAGTTAATGGAAGCGCGATTTCTGGGAAGTTCACCGCAGAAAGCGTCATACCTTTATCTGAATAAGCTACAAATTTCTCAGCAACTTCCAGACCGATGTTCGCCTGAGCTTCCATGGTAGAACCGCCTACGTGTGGAGTCAGGATCACATTTGGAATATTACGTAATGGAGAAACGAATTCTTCGCCATTTGCTTTAGGCTCTTTCGGGAATACGTCAACCGCAGCACCCGCAAGATGGCCAGATTTCAACGCTTCAGCCAGATCTTCGATTACCACACATGTACCACGTGCCGCATTGATGAAGATTGAGCCTTCTTTCATTTGCGCGAATTGTTCTTTGGTCATGAAGTTACGTGTAGACGGAACATCAGGAACGTGAATAGAAACAACATCAGCATTTGCAAGAAGTTCGCCCATTGTGCCGACCTGACGTGCATTACCGAGTGGTAATTTAGTCACTGTGTCGAAATAGATCACTTTCATACCCAGGCTTTCAGCAAGGACAGAAAGTTGTGAACCAATTGAACCGTAACCAACGATACCTAAAGTCTTACCACGAGTTTCGAACGAACCTACAGCAGATTTGTTCCAGCCGCCTGCATGTGTATCTGTAGATTTTTCAGGTACACGGCGAAGCAGAAGAATCGCTTCAGCAAGTACAAGTTCAGCAACCGAACGTGTATTTGAATACGGTGCGTTGAATACCGGAATACCGCGACGCATTGCTGCATCCAGGTTCACCTGGTTGGTACCGATACAGAAACAGCCTACCGCGATCAGTTTGTTCGCAGCTTCAAACACTTCTTCAGTGAGCTGAGTACGGGAACGGATACCAATGAAGTGTGCATCTTTAATCGCTTCTTTCAGTGCTTCACCCTCAAGCGCTGTTTTGCGATAGTCGATATTGGTATATCCAGCTGCATTCAATGTGTCGATTGCGTTCTGGTGAACGCCTTCTAACAATAGAAAACGGATTTTATCTTTAGGTAGAGATAGATGTTGGCTCATTACGGCTCCGCTACAAAGGCCAAATTTAGTCGCCGTATAATAGCACAGGAATGGGGCGGTTATACATTTCCTTGATGACTACAATATCAGCTATTTTTGCAAGTGATAGTAGTGAAAATGATAGAACTGGTTGAATTAAACTATCATTTTCAAAGGTATATTATCAAAATTGTCATTTTTTAAGGGAAAGCCCCAAAAATAGCTTATAATATTGCGCCATGCTGTTTAAGCTGCCAGTTTTGGCGCTTTAATCATCATGTTTCGCCTGCTTTGTATACAGGTTTTAATGCCTGAAAAATATACAAATAAACTGGCGAGGTCTCTCTTGTTTAATTCATGCTAGGTCTGCAAACGATGAATGCTCCAGTCGCTTTAACCCCAGAGTTATTGACCCAATTGACTGCAATTGTGGGTGAAAACCGTATTAAAACTGATGCGGACAGCCTCCAGAATTGGGGTCGTGATCATACCAAACACTTTGATCCAAACCCATCGGTCATCGTTTTCCCATCTTCAACTGAACAGGTTCAAGCAATTGTGAAGCTTGCCAATCAGTTCAATGTTGCAGTAACACCATCAGGTGGTCGTACTGGTCTTTCTGCAGGCGCTGTCGCTGCGAATGGCGAGATTGTGGTGAGCATGGATAAGATGAACCAGATTCTGGAATTCTTCCCCGCAGACCGTATGGTGTGCGTACAGGCAGGTGTGGTGACTGAACAGTTGCAAAACTATGCTGAAGAGCAGGGCATGTATTACCCGGTAGATTTTGCCTCTTCTGGTTCAAGCCAGATCGGCGGGAACATCGGCACCAATGCCGGCGGTATTAAAGTGATCAAATACGGCATGACCCGTAACTGGGTGCTTGGCCTGACTGTAGTGACCGGTAAAGGTGATGTGCTGCGTCTGAACAAGGGCATGATCAAGAACGCGACTGGTTATGCGTTACAACACCTGTTCATCGGTGGTGAAGGTACTTTAGGTTTAGTCACTGAAGCAGAAATCAAACTTGAGCGTCAGCCACACGACCTGCAAGTGCTGGTACTAGGCGTCCCTGATTTTGATGCGATCATGCCAGTGTTACATGCCTTCCAGGCAAAAATCGACCTGACTGCATTCGAGTTCTTCGGTGAGCTGGCGATGCAAAAAGTATTGGCCAATGGTCACGTACAGCGTCCATTTGAAACTGAATGTCCATTCTATGTATTGCTTGAATTTGAAGCGCCGTTTGAGCCGATTATGGACAAGGCGATGGAAATCTTCGAGCACTGTATGGAACAGGGTTGGGTGCTGGATGGCGTGATGAGCCAAAGTCTTGAGCAAGTACATAGCTTATGGCGTCTGCGTGAAGACATCTCTGAGTCGATCGCTCCATTCATTCCGTACAAAAATGACATCTCTGTACTGATCACTCACGTACCAGCTTTTATTAAAGAAATCGATGCGATCGTGAATGAAAACTACCCAGACTTCGAAATCTGCTGGTTCGGTCATATCGGTGACGGTAACCTGCACTTGAATATCCTGAAACCGGCTGACCTGACCAAAGATGAATTCTTTGCAAAATGCCAAGTCGTGAACAAGTACGTATTTGATACTGTGAAAAAATACGATGGTTCAATTTCTGCAGAACACGGCGTAGGTATGACCAAGAAACCTTATCTTGAATACACTCGTTCCGCTGAAGAAATCGAATATATGAAAGCACTGAAAAAAGTGTTCGATCCAAATGGCATCATGAACCCAGGCAAACTATTCGATCTTTAATCAGAATAGATTTACAAAAGCGCATCGAAAGGTGCGCTTTTTTTATTACTCTGTAACTGGACTTACAGAGTCTAAATAGCGTTAAGCTGAAAAGCCCGGCATGATAATTTCTGCATAATAAAGATAATCTGGGTTAAACAATATGTTACGGTTATTGGCGGTTACAATTTTAGGTCTGGGTGTGATGACATCAGGTTGTACAACCACCCAGAAAGTGATTGCAAAAGTGCAGTCTTCTTCAGATACACCTTTGGATCAGGTGCTTAAGATGAGGCCTGACCTGCGTGAAGAACTGGCAACAGTCGAGATACGTCAGTTCTTTAATCGTGTTGAGTCACCAACGGTTGGACAGGTAAAAGTGACTGAAACAGGTTTGATGGATGATTCGGTGAGATCGATTCAAACCATTTATCATTTTAGAAAAGAAGAGAAAAACTGGAAAATGAACAATACTGAAAAGCTCTATCAGTGTGTACGCGGTTCAAATACCAAAACTTTCCAGAAAGCAGTCTGTCCATAATAATGTTTGATCTTTAAACAAAACTTCGTTAAAAGCGTATCTTATTGATGCGCTTTTTTGTTTTAGAAAAGGGAAGTTAATGGACTCAAATATATTAGCCGCCACAATTGGTGTTATTGGGGGATTTTTAGCTTCACTCTCACTATTCTACTTAAATAGGTTTTATACTAACTGCGATAAAATAAAATCAGAAAAAATCCTACGAGAAAAATTATTGTATCGTGAGAAAGATAATGAGCTAGGGGCAGATAAAATTTTTATTTTTTCTTTACCTGATCTGAAAAGAGAAGTCTATTTAAATTGTCATGTCAATTGGGATAGTGGTATCACGCTTAATATGATGAAAGGTAATGAAGATTTAATATGGTTCTTAAGATTCTGTTGGTTAAGTTTGGTAAGGTTTTTTCCTCAAGACCATTTTTCAGCAGAAGGGCATATTGATTATATTGATAAATTTATTACGGATAGGGCCAACTATCATTACTCTAGATTGGACTGTAGTGACCAATTAAAAAGTGGGAGTATTTCTAAAATAACTTTAGGATATTCGATAGCAAAAGATATTGATCAACTGATTATAGAGTTAGTAGAACAACTTCTTCCTTTTGAAGATTCTAGAAAAGAAAAATGGTTTCAAGACTGGAATACTGTATAATTTAATTAATTATCATAAGTATATAAAATATATAATCTTTATTGAATTAACTTGGAAGAGCTATAAATTTTTTAGTTTTTCACTCGTGCTTATGAACCGGATGATTTGAGGTTAATTCAGAAAGAGAAAATATAATATTTTGATTAGACCATTCAAAAAGAGAACGGATTTAAAAATAGTACTCTGCTAAAATTATTCTTCTCTATTTTAGATAAAGTTCGGTCTGCTATTAACGGATAGACTGGCAATAACAACTCCCATGCAAAATGCCCAAACCCACAAACTGACCCGTGCCACACTGATGTTCCCACTGGCACTGGTTCTGTTTGAATTCTCCGTCTATATCTGTAATGACCTGATCCAGCCGGCCATGTTAGCCATTACCCGTGATTTTGGCGTGAGCAGTTCCTGGGCACCATCTTCCATGTCCTTTTTCCTGCTAGGTGGAGCATTTGTTGCCGCAATTTTAGGACCCTTATCGGACCGTTTAGGCCGTAAAAAAGTCTTGCTCGGTGGCGTGGCATTTTTTGTGATCTGCTGTCTGGCGATCTTACTCACACCGACTATTCAAAGCTTCCTGTTCCTGCGCTTTTTACAAGGTTTTGGCTTGTCCTTTATTGCTGCTGTAGGTTATGCCGCGATTCAGGAAAGTTTTGAAGAACGCGATGCCATTAAAGTCATGGCACTCATGGCCAATGTTTCCTTGCTGGCACCCCTTTTAGGGCCAGTGGTCGGTGCCTTTATGATTGATCATGTCTCATGGCACTGGGGCTTTATTGGCATCGCCTGTCTGGCATTTTTGAGCTGGTTTGGACTGAAAGCGAAAATGCCGAATCCGAACATCAGTATTCCCAAACAGCCACTTAGCTATATTATCGATGACTTTAAACAGGTTCTGAAAAATAAGCGTTTTGTGATCATGTCTATGGCATTGCCACTGGTGAGCTTGCCATTGATGCTATGGATTGCCTTATCTCCCGTGATTCTGGTTGAAGAGCTAGGCTTGAGCAGCATGCAATATGGCCTGGCTCAGTTTCCGGTATTGGGTGGCCTGATTCTGGGCAATATCATTCTGCTAAAAATTATCGACAAGATGCCGCTCGGTAAAACAGTAATGCTGGGTGTGCCATTGATGCTGTTCGGAACCATTTTGTTGTTAGTGGGAATGTTGATTCCGGATTATTTTCTGCATTGCCTGATTATCGGTACCACTTGCATCAGTCTGGGTGAAGGGATCAGCTTTTCGGTATTGTACCGTTTTGCCTTGATGTCATCTGAAGTGTCTAAAGGCACGGTTGCGGCAACGGTATCTATCTTAATGATGCTGAGTTTCTTTATCGTGATTGAAGTGGTCAGAATTGCATATGAAGCTTTTGATCTTTGGGCTTACTGCGGTGCCTCATTTATTTTAATTGCACTCTGGTTTAGCTTGCCGCGTATGCAGCTGAAACAGGTGATGCTGGAAAGAAAAGGGCGAGGGGAGTTTTAAAGAAGCTCCTCCTTTGTAAATGTTTAATTAAATGAAGCTATTTACTTTATGTGTCTCAAATACAAGTATTAAATGTTCTCTCTCCCTATGGGAGAGAGTGAGAGAGGGAAATATTAATAAAATAACCTCACCCTTGCGCAGCAGTGCTGCTCATCTCCTAAAAGGAGAGAAAACGTCCATGATGGATTTAATAATAATTAGAATTCAAAAGTTAAGCTTCAGCCGGCTGCTCTAACTTTTTTAATTTCATATCAAAGATAAATGGTCCAAACGGCAGAATCGAAGCGATCAAGCCCAGAATAAACATACTCAGAGACCATTTCTGTTTTTCGCATACTGCAAATAACACTACAAGAAAAAGCACGAAAAGAACGCCATGACCCATGCCGATATATTTCACCAGAATCGGGTTATCCATCATGTACTTGACCGGCATTGCAATAAATAACAGCAGCAGAAATGAAATACCTTCAAGCAATCCAACCAGACGTAAAGTTTTAATATTCACGCGCGCTTACTCTTCTATGTTCTATTCAGTCAGGCTTGAGTGTACCCAATCTGCCGATTTAAGCAAAATGAAATTTATAGAATAAAATGAATTATTTTAAATACTTATATCCTAGTGCTCCGCTTGGTTATTTGATTTCAACTGCCAGTAATTGCTGTCTTAGAGACAATAATTCAGGCAAGGTTTCCAGTAAAAGACTGATCTGTTTAAGTACCAGCAGCAGGTGGGTGGAAATATGTTCCTGCTGACTCAGTTGCCGGATTTCTGCCAATTGGCCTTGAATGTCCTGCTGCGGTACATTTTCAGGATTTGATAGGGCAGAGGTTAAGGTCTGCTGACAGGCAGAAAGCAGTTGCAGAATTTGCGGATCAGATACCTGTTCACGATGGCTACCCAATGCGGAAATATAACTGAGCTGACTGTGGCTATAAACCAGATAACGGAAGGCATTGCGAATCAGCACCGGATCTGGATTCGGTTCGGTACTTAGACTGGAAATCATATTGGAAAGGTCAATCTGGGCATTGTGGGCCAAACGACGTGCTGTCCGATAAGCAATGCTGTTATTTTTGCCATGCTGATATTGCTCCAGAATAGCCAGTAAATAGTTCAGCGTCGCTTGGGAAGATTTTTTGATGTTGCTGGAAATATTACGGAAATTCCAGTCTGGCCAGATGCAGCTGACCGCCAGCCAGGCGATCAGACAGCCAATCAGGGTATCGATAATGCGGGGCAGAATGACTGCATAGCCAGCGCCTTTCAGATTGAAAATCAGCAGTACCACCAAGGTTGCCATCAATGTGGCCATGGCATATTTCTTGGAACGTAAATAGAAAAAGCCGACACCGAAAATAACTGTGAGCAGCAATTGGCCTTCAATACTTGGCACAAAATACAGGATCGGAATGCCCAGAATGACGCCGAGCAATGTACCCAAAGTCCGTAGCTTTAAACGGCTTTTGGTGGCGAAATAACTGATCTGGCAGACAAATAAACTGGTCAGCAATATCCAGTAGCCATTTTTGGCAAAGGGCAATAGGGAAATTGCATAGCCGACCAGAAAGACCAAAGCGATCCGCACCGCATGACGAAACAGCGCCGATTGCGGTCCCAAATGGGGTCTTAATTTCAGCCAGAAATCCGCGGGTCCACGCAGATCATCATCAAACAGGCTGGAATCATCAAAATGCTTTGGATAATCCGGACGGTAAATGGCTTGTCCATCCTGCAAATGTTGCAGCTGTTCATGCACACTCAGCAGATTGCTCAGAATGAGCTGTAAGTTTTTCACTTCAATATTATTGGGATGCTGCGCAATCCAATCCTGCATGGAAGCTTCTAATGCTTTGAGTGCCAGCTGATGCTGTTCAGGAAGCTGATAAGTTTCGTTGCGTAGTACACATGCAGCCAATTGCTGGCAAGCAAGTGCCTGCAAGTGAATATTTTTCTGAATCCGAAAGATCAGATCGGTACGGCTAAAATGCTGGTGAATCTGCTCATAATGCAGATAGTTGGCAGTCGCCTGCTCATGGATATCTTGAGTCAGAAAATAAAGATTCAGCCAGTAAATAGTTTTATGATTCGGACGTGAGGCTTTGAGTCGGGTCAGTAAAGAATCTTTGGTACGATTAAAGCTTTCAATGACTTGGGTATTTTTTAAGGAAAGCTCATAGAGCAGCGGCTCAACATTATTCTGATTATCAGGATCAAATAATTTGGCTTTAGTCGATAGCAGTTCGGCCATCTGTTGCAGGTTGATGGACAGATTTTCCTGAACCTGCAAGGTGGGGCGAATCATATAGAATAGAATAGAAGTCAGGCCATACCACAGCACCCCAACTACAAAATACAGCGGCTGCTCATACCAGTGTCCATATTCTCCCAAGCCAAACATGGTGTAAATGGACAGCAATACAGTGCCAAATGAAATGGTGGCATAACGCTGTCCCAAAGCCCCCATTAAGATAAATACGGCACTAGAAAGTGATAGCCAGAGTGCAAACCAGATTTTATAGGGATGCAGAAATTCCAGCATACTACTGACTGCAAAAAACAGCAGCATGACCAGCCCCAGATTGCGTAGCCTTAAACTTAAACGGTCATCAAAATCGGTCAGAGCAGTGGCAATTGCCCCTAAAGTGACCGGAACAATCAAAGTCTCATAGCCGAGAAGTTTTAGGCCAAAAGTTGTCCCTGAAAGCACAATAAACATCTGCAAACAATAAGTTATCAAGGCACTGGACTGAAAAGGCAACAGGGCTTTTTTAAGTATGTGATGAAGAGGATGCAACATGGAATCTGAGCTATTCACAAGAATATGATCCGTGGTATTTGACTGCCGGTTTTAAATGCAATTTAAGCGCCAATTTCAAAAGAAATGTCTACTAAAAAACGGGCAAGAAGCCCGTTTTTGAATGCTAATAATCTGTGATAAATCAGATCACGCCGCACGCAATACGTTCACCGCCGCCGCCTAATGGTTGCGGTTCATCTGAATAGTTATCACCGCCTGCATGAACCATGATGGCACGACCCTGAACATCTGCCAGTTTCAGGCGTGGCGCAAGCAGAGTCACACGTGCTGTACCATCAGTGTTTACTTTAAGGGCTGGTAAGTCACCCAAATGACCCGTCACTGGTGTGCCATGATGAGGTGCCTGATTCGGGTTGTAGTGACTGCCGGCAGCAAGTGCAGCACCTGGTTTGCCATCTTTTTCACCCGGTGCACATGAACCATTTTCATGAATGTGGAAACCACGCTCACCCGCAGGAAGCTGTTTCAGATTAGTACGAATCACCAAGCCAGCCGGGCTGTCACTCAATAATACGGTACCAATCGATTCACCGACGCCCTGTGCAGAAACTGCATTCAGGGTCACGGTTTTAACATTTTCAGTCGAAGTAGAGGTTGAAGCGCAACCGGTAAAAAGTGCTGCACTGACTGCGCACAAAGCTGTAAGTTTAAATAATGAAGACATAATTATCACACCTTGATCTTTATTCTGCTTTTCGGAATCTATTGAAACAGAGCAAGACCAAAAGCACTATAGAAAATCAGTACTTAAATGTTTTAATTTGTTTAAGCCAGTCAGTTTTGTGATTTCGGTGCCTTGTTACGGCGCAGACGGAATTTTTTCTTCGGTTCAACCTCATGCGCCATAGTGGCTTTAGGCATCATCAAAGGTTCGTTCAGGTTGCTTTCATGCAGCCATTCACGCCAGATGGCCAGTAGTACCGCCAGAATCACTGGTCCAATAAAGACACCGACCAGACCAAAACTGGCAATGCCACCCAAGACACCAAACATGATCAGCAGGAATGGAATTTGTGTTGCGCCTGAAATGACCAGTGGACGAATCACGTTATCCGCTGTACTCACAATACAGACACCCCAGACCATGACGCCAACGGCTTCAATAGTCTGTCCTTGCGAGAATAGCCATAGCGAAACTGCACCATAAGCAACCGGAGGGCCAAAAGGAATTAAGGCAAAAATAAAGGTGATAATGGTCAGTACCATCGGGTTCGGTACGCCAGCCACAAAGTAGCTGATACCTGCCAGCAAAGACTGGGCAATTGCTGTTAAGCCTACGCCATAGACCACCGCACGTGTGGTATCTGAAATTGTCGCCAGATAATGATGAATACGTGGACCGACTACCATCTCAAAGGCTTTACGCACCTGATTCAGAATGGTATGGCCATCACGGTAGAAGAAGAATAACGACAGTACGGCAAAACACAGCTTGAAGACGTTTTTACTGATTTCATTCAGTACGACTTTACCATAATTCAGATGACCCTGAATCCAGGCTGAAATGGTCTGTGCAATACTGTTTGGATCGGCATTTATCTCATTCAGGGTACGGGTAATTTCCTTACCCACAAGTGGCAGGCCGCGAATAAAATCAGGAACACTAAGATGACCTGAGAATACCTGTTTTTGTAATTCAAAATACAGATTCCGGCCTTCGTGTTGCAGCATAAAAATGGCAAAGATAAAAGGCAGACCAAATACCAGAATTACACCCAGAATCATTATAGTCGCGCTCAGCGTCGGCCGATTGCCACTCATTCTTAAGATCGACTGATACAGCGGCCAAGTCATGTACGCAATAATGGCTGCCCAAACTACAGGAATGATGAAATACTTGAGTATGTGAAAACTCAAAAAAATCAGAATGAAAAACAGTCCAAATAATAAGACTTTTTGTAGTGTAGGCGCGTACTGTTGCACTGAATTTAGAAGCTCATTTTTTTTAGGTTGTGTCAGGCATATTAACTGAAAAAAAAGCGATCGAAAACGATAGTGCAGGAAGTAGTACGATTATTTTCCTAAGAATAAAAAGAAGAGGCTAAAAATAACAGAACTAGAACCATTGGCTTGGATCGTCAATAATGGCATTCAATAAAGGTTGCCATTGATCCTGTAATTCCCGGTACATCTTCTGCTGTTTATCAAAAATAGACAGGCCTTGCATGGCCAGCCGGCTATAAGGCGCACGTTCAGAAATCCAGGCGACCGGTTGCTGATCAATTTTATTGAAAAACTGCTGAATGTCCTGATTGCTGGCTGCATTAGGTTTGGTGCGGTTAGCGAGGAGCAGAATTTCAACCTTGCCTTTACGGATACGTTTAATATCATGCAAATGCTTGAGAAAACGGCGCGTAGAATCAATATCAAAAAATGAAGGCTGCAGCGGGGTAATGATGGCATCTGCTTCACTAATTAGCTGTTCGGCATGATCTTCATTCAGCGCTCCGGGTGCATCGATAATCAGATATTCCAAGTTTTTAGGCGCATCTCCAATCGATTTGGCATTTCGCCAGTCCAGACTCTGAATCGGTGCGGCATCTTTTGGGCGATGTTTCAGCCATTGCAAGGTCGATTTCTGGCTGTCCGCATCAGCCAGAGCAACTTTATAACCCTTTTGTGCCAGGGCAGCTGCCAGGCTAATTGCAGTAATGGTTTTACCACAGCCACCTTTCTGATTTGCAACTAAAATAGTTTTCATGACCCGGGATGATTTAATTCTGCTCCCGCCTAGCATATCATTCTTTGCAGGCTTACTGGATGGCAGACCCTTTCAACTTCAGTCGAAGGTAGGCAGCAAAATAAAGCAGATTAGGAAGATTGAATGTCCATTGGAATGGCCATGCTGATTGGTGCCTGTATTGGAGTAGTTTTAACTACCCTGATTCTGGGCCAGACGCGAAATGGTCGAATTAAAGCAGAATATGAACAATATATTGCCGAGCTGGAGCTGGAACATCAGCAAGCTTTAGTTGCTGCACAAAAACGCAGTGTGAATACCAGTCGTGCGGTACTCAAAGGCAAAATGGCCGAGCAGTTGGCACCGATCATGCCAGAGTTTCAATATCTGCCTAGTGATGCCAAATTTTTAGGTGATCCGGTGGATTATGTGGTCTTTGATGGCTATACCGATTTTCGTGACGGTGAGGGGCTGGCTGAAGATATTGAAGTGGTTTTGATTGATATTAAAAGTGGTGGTGCACGTCTGACCAAAGGCCAGATGGCAATTGCTCAAGCCATTCAGGAAGGGCGGGTACGTTTTGAGACTATCCGGATTGATTTTGAAGACTGAAGGACAGCAAGCTTCAACGCTACACTATGGATAAACTGATTATTGCCGCAGCACTGTTTGCGCTTGGACTATGGATCTGGTCGGAATACTTTCGGGCGATTCCGAATCTGGAGCAGGCCGGAGTACTCAAAAATTTTCAGGTAGAATCGATTGAGCCGCATCAGGCTGAATATCGCGTACTGGCTAAACAGTATTATGGGCCTGAGCGCCGTACCATTCATCCAGCCAGTCCGGTGGTGGGAAGTTTTAATGATCTGGCCTATGTCAGTAATATTGATCTGTTACTGGCAGTACCGGAAGTATCCAGTGCTGTATTTAAACCATTCAAGCTTGAGCAGGACAGGCGTTGTTTTAATATGACCGCTACAGACGCACAAGCCAATCCTGCGAACATTCAACCTCATTTGCTGAACCTGAGTGTGATTGCCGCCAGCGAAGCTGTTGCCAATAAGGTTCGCCGTTTAAAAGCAGATCAGCGGATTTGGCTGCAAGGTGACTGGGTACAGGTCAAATCAGCGACCAGCCAGCAAGAATTTCAGGTTGGAAAAAGCAATCCAAAATCAGCCCAATGCCGCCTGTTTAGAATAACTGATTTAAAAGTGCTGGATTAAAGCGGTTTATGCGCTCTAGCTAACAGCATACGCTGGCCAATCTTTGGAATACCTTCTGCATCGATATAATGAACTTCATCCAGTTCAAACCCAGCCTCTAAAAGAGCGGTTTCAATATCCCGGTTAAGATGACAGCCATCTGCCACTTTCTTCTGAATCGGGGTGAGTAAATGCTGTAAGCGCTGAATGTTGAGATGCTCTCGGTTTAATACATGCTCAACCAGATGAAAATGGCCGCCTGGCTTCAGAACCCGGTAAATTTCATGCAGACTTTGGTGCAGATCTGGAATACTACATAAGGTCCAGGTTGATACGATATTTTCCAGACTATTTTCTGCGAAAGGCAGAGCTTCTGCACGGGCCTGAATCTGTTCGACTGCAAAAGGGCTTTGACTGATGCGCTGCTCAGCCAGTTTAAAAATGTCCAGGTTAGGTTCCAGCGCATAGACTCTATCGACGGCCTGATAAAAAGGCAGATTCAATCCTGTACCGAAGCCAATTTCTAGGACTTCACCTGTAATAGGCAACAATAATTCACGGCGTAAATTCATCAGGGATGGGGTCTGCATGACCTGATTCAGCAGATGCGGAAAAATATGTTGTTGATAGAATTTATACAGCATGGTCGCATTCAAATGATTCTTAGACAGGCTTAGATTAACTGAAAATAACAGGGTTAGCTAAAGCCCTCCGCTCACCAAAATTGATCAACTTGTTACTAATTTCAACTATTTATTCATTAAAAAAATCGTACTATCAAACAAGATATTCTTGAAAAGATTTGATGGAATAAAGACAGAATTATGTTCAAACATCTTCGATACTATGCTTTGGCGGCCAGTCTTTTACTACCGCTTTATGGTCACACTTCTGTAGACCATAATGTTGCCAAAGGGCTGCCACCGATGGCCAAAGACCAATCTATTTCAGTCTTGCAGCCGTTTAAAGGTGATTTCCGCATTCTGGGATCAAAAATTTATACCGACGACGAGCAGGCTAAGTTCTCTCCGATCGATTATGCGGTGAGTTGGGGGTTGTTTGCACAACCTGAAATTGCCCGGCACATTACAGTCAATCAGTATAACCGTTACCTGAACTGGAAAATGGATCGCGTACCAGTGCCCATTGAACAGGCCAAACAGATGGTATCCAATATGCACATCATCCCTGCCAATCCACAAATTGCCAAAGCGATTAAACAGGTGAAACGTGGTGATCTGGTACGTTTGCAAGGTGAACTGGTGGAAGTACGTGATAAAGACCTCGTCTGGAAATCTTCTTTAACCCCAACCGATACCGGTGATGGTGCTTGTGAGGTGTTTCGGGTCAGCTCGATCAAGTGGATTGAGAAAGTAGGTAAAGGTTAACACTGGAAAACTTAGAACTTTCTGAAAGGGGTGTTTGGAGTGCTGCTGGGTGGCTTGGCTTTCTTGATATTTAATTTATTTTAAGCCTCATAGTTTTTCATTTTTTAAATGAACTACTTCTTCCAAAAAATAATTTTAATCTTAAATACGAATGTCATCTTGTTTTGTTAGTTTGATATAAAAAACCGCCAGAAATAGGCGGTTTTTTATTTGGCAGAATAACTTATTTGGCAGCCAGTGCTTCACCTTCAAATACAACACCATCCCAGCCATTTTGCATGAACTGACGGATATTCTGATGATCTGTTGCTTCTGGTGTAGTCAGTACAGCCGCATAGTGTTCTGCAAACAGGCTCAAGGTTTGTGCCTGATCCAGACCATTCAATTTGGCAAATGAAAATACTTTGGCACTGCCTTGGTTTTCAGTGGCAGCATTGGCCTGTTGACCATTTTTGAATGCAGTTGGTGTATGAGTATAGCGTGCATCGATATATGCAATCACATCTGCAAATTTAGCTTCGCCCGCAGCCAATTGAGCCAGTAATTCCTGAGCCATGTGGATTCCCTCTAGACTTAAATCAATTTGAATGGCGTCGAATATACCAATTTTTTGGCAAAGATCCATGTTCATTCTGCAATTTTAGGTGCATGATGTTATTCATTATTCTCGTCCCACATGGTGGCTGACGAAAGATTTAAGATCGAATAAAGACGGAGTAAACATGAACTGGCTTTTGGTGGCAATGGGAGGCGCGATTGGGGCAACACTGCGTTATGGAACAGGAATGTTGATTGCCAAGCCACAGATGCTATTTCCGTGGCCGACCTGGTGGATCAATGTTATAGGCTGCCTGTGTGCCGGGATTTTCTTTGCCTTTAGCCAGAAATACAGTTTCCTGCAAACCGAAGCACGGCTATTTTTGATGGTAGGTATCTTGGGCGGCTTTACGACTTTCTCCAGTTTTGGTCTAGAAACTTTTCAGCTGCTTAAGCAGGGTGCAGTCACGATCGCCCTAAGTTATGTGATCTCTAGTGTGATTATCGGAGTATTTATGCTAGGTATGGGCTTCTATTTAACTCAGCTGGCTTTGGCGCAGGCATAAAAAAGTCAGGAAATTGGAGGTAATTTCCTGACATAAACCACCATTTAAATTGAGAGAAAAATCGGAGGTTTTAAGTTTAACCACGTTTAAAACGGGCAAAACGTTTGTTAAAGCTCGCTACGCGACCTTCATTACTGGTTTGACGTTGCTCACCGGTATAGAACGGATGTGAAGCACTCGAAATATCCAGGGTGACATAAGGATAAGTCTTACCTTCATATTCCTTGGTCTGGCTAGAAGTCATGGTGCTGCCAATCACGAAGTAGGCATCAGCATTGGTGTCATGAAATAAAACTTCTTGATATTCGGGATGAATGTCTGGACGCATCGTAATATTCCTCTTGTAATTTAAGGGTAATGTTATAATGTAACATTTGATATTTCAAGTGAAGTAGGGTTACTGCTTGTAAGCTTATTACTTCAACCTAACTGCGACTTGGCACGATTTCTTCAAATACATCACTCAAATCATCATGTACTTTCAAATGAATCAGGTTCCAGTACTGTCCGGAAATAGTACGGTTCACCATCAAGGTATCTGGCGACGGTTTGAATACATCCCAATATTTCAGAGAAGGTTTGAGCAATTCCATTCCATCATGATGTGCTGAGTTTTCAGCAAAATCATAATTGGTAGTTAAAGGACGCATCAGTACTTCTAGCCATTGCTCATACAGATCGGCCGGGAATTTTCCGGTCTCTGTCAGGGTATGCAGGGCATCCAGTTGCTGTTCAATAGTCGAAATATCCTTGTCACGGGCTGCATGGATCAATTCTTTGAAGTGAGTAATGATCTCGGTAGAAAGCGTTTTAACACCGCCGTAATCGTAAATAATCACCGAGCCATCTTCACGGAAGGCAAAGTTCCCTGGATGCGGATCACAGTGAAAACGTTTCAGATAGAAAATTTCCTGACCAATCGCACGGAATAATCGGCGGCCTAGGGCATTACGGGTTTCTAGCGGCCATTGGCTGGCCGTTTCCATACTTTCACCCTGTTCCAGGCTTAGGGTCAGAATATGGCGGGAAGAATACTCACTAAATACTTTCGGAATTACAATTTGGTGATCGAGCGATTCATGAAAGGCACGCGCCACTTCCAGATTCTGAGCCTCAATTTCATAATTGAGTTCATTGTCCAGACTATGCTGGATTTCCTTAAATAGCTGATCCTGCAACTTGCGGTCAATTTTAAGTACACCCATCAAACGCAAGGCGAGACGAACCTGTTTCAGGTCACTTTCACAGGCTTCTTCCACTCCCGGATATTGCACCTTGACCACAACCTGCTGGCCATCGGGTAGCGTCGCTTTATGCACCTGTCCGATCGAGGCTGCGGCAAAAGGCTGCTCATCAAACTGCTGGAATAGGTCCTGCAAAGATTTGCCTAATTCTTTTTCGACCTGTGACTGAATCTCTTTAAATGGCATCGGTGGAGCCTGACGCTGCAATTTGGAAATGGCTCGAGCAACTTCAGGCGGAAAAATATCTTTATATTGCGAGGCAATCTGGCCGACTTTCATCACCGCACCTTTCATTTCCCCCAAGGTATCAGCAATCTGTACTCCAATATCCTGAAATAATTTACTGCGTGCAGCATTTTTCTGCTCTTCATCCGCAGTTAAATTTTTAATCGAATTGGATAGGGTTTTACTTGCAATACTTGCGGTCATTCCAGCCAATTTCATAAAGCGGCGACCAGGCGTTCGAGCCGTTTTTGCCATGCGAGATTCCTCAAAATCACCATTTTTATGGGTGTATCTGATCATAGGTGACAAACTATAAATTGCCTATATTTAATTGTAGATGTTATGTTGCAAAGCTTCTCAAAGTATTCATATTTGCTTGATATTATTCACTTGATTTATGCAATTTTTAAACCATCTTGGCATCTGTATGGTAGTTTTTGAATCAATTATTTAATTATTCTGAAGAGAGCAAAACATGATTTTTGAGTTCCTTTCCATGATGAAAGGCTTAAAATAATGGCATCTCAAGATCAAGAAATTTCAATGAAAGTCTATCGATATTTTACTGGCAAAGATGATGTGAATTTTTGTGCCCGTGTGACCAAGGCGCTTAATGAAGGCTATGAACTTTATGGTGCGCCGACCATGACCTTTAATGGAACAGATGTGATTGTGGGGCAAGTGGTGATTAAAGAAGTCGCAGATGAGTCGGAGATTCCACAGGGATTAAAAGATGCATTAAATCAGTAATTCAATGCATCTTTTTAAATAATAAGAGAATTAGGCACGCTGGCTTAAACGTTTGTTATTGCCATAAAGTCGTGCCAGCAATAAAACACAGGCCACGCTTAGACCGACAATCAGTCCGACCCAGACGCCTGCCGCACCCATATCTCCAAAACGGGATAGATAAACCCCTACAGGAAAGGCAATCACCCAATAGGCAATCATGGTGATCCACATCGGACCTTTGGTATCCTGCATGCCGCGTAAGCAGCCTGCAGCACTGATCTGCCAGGCATCCATCAGCTGATAGGCCACAGCAAAGAGCACCAGATAAAGCGCGATCTGGGTCACCATCGGGTCAGAGGTATAGAGCGCTACGATTTCACTACGGAACACCCAAAGCATCAACATGATCAGCAGAGCCAGAATCGTCGCAGTCATCAGACCTAAGCCTTGCACTCTACGCATGGCATCCCAGTTCTGTTCACCATAATAAGTTCCCACCCGAATGGTCAGTGCAATGGCGAGAGACATGGGAATCATGAACAATTGCGAGGTAACGGAAATAGCAATCTGGTGAGCGGCCACAATGGTTTCACCTAATGGACTCAGAACAATCGCTGCGGTACTAAAAATACTCACTTCAAAGAAAATTGCCAGTCCGATCGGAAAGCCCAGCTTTAAAATCCGTTTCAGCCAATACGCATTTAGCTTTTCCCAGTGACTAAATGGCTGACTATTTTGATAAACCCGATTTTTAAAAATATACAGTGCCAGACTCATTAACATGAGCCACTGCAGAATTGCGGTGGCAAAACCACAACCTGCACTGCCCAGCGCATGTATTGGACCAACTCCATACATAAAAATGAAGTTCAATGGAACCAAAAGCAGTAGCGCCATGAGGCTAATGGCAGTGACCGGACGTGGATAACCAATGGCTTCAGAGTAGCCACGTAAAGCCGCATACATGGTTACAGCAGGCATACCAAAGCCGATGGCATGCAAAAACAGGCCAGCTTTAGGTTGCAGACTTTCTGGAACACCTAGTAAAGGTAAGGTGAGTGGCAAAACTTGTAAAACCAGACCCGCAATCACCCCCAGGATGAATGCAACCCATAGTGATTGCCGCGCAATTGTGGCGATTTTTTCAGGTGTACGTGCGCCTTTCGCTTCCGCTACCAAAGGTGTAGTAGCAATCATAATGCCACTAAACAGTAGCATGACTGGAATCCAGAGGCCGACACCAACCGCAATCGCTGCCAGATCAGTCGGTGAGAGACGCCCGGCCATAATCGTATCAATCAGGCCCAAACCTGCTTGGGAGAATTGTGTGACCAGAATGGGCAACATCAGATGGAACAGCTGTTTTAATTCATAACGACGGGTTGTGGCTGTCAAAACATTCGACACAAAAATTACTCATTAGTGATCATGTGCTTAGAGATAAGGTTTAGCGTTGTAAAGTGAGAAGCACACCAATAAAAATCACCACGCCACCTAAAAGACGTTGCCAGTTCACCGGCATTTTTTCATTGCCCAGCAGACCAAACTGATCGACGATCATGGACATCACCATCTGACCAAAAATAATCATTCCGGTCAGTGTCAGGAAGCCCATTTTGGGAGCAGCATAAATACTCATGCTGATCGCATAAACACCCAAAAATCCACCTAACCAGAGATACCAGGGAACTGCAATCAGCTCCTGTAAACCTGGTTTGGGATGTGACTGAAACAGCACGATGCCGGCAAGCACTATTGTACCAATCAAAAAGGAAAAAAATGCAGCTTGAATAGGAGAATATAAATATTCTTTTAATTGGGTATTAATAGCCGTCTGTAAGGTCAGCAAGACCCCGATTGCAAAGACCAAAGGCAGTAAAATGAGGAGCTGGGAAGATATTTTCATAATTTTAACTATCTAATTCTATTTAAATTTTTAGGCATTAGGCGATGGCGATTTTAATTTTAGCAGTGTTGTTGCCGAGTCATGTTAAAATTACGCTAGATCTTGTAGTTGTTTTTGAGTAGTTCTTTGGCTGAATTGAATCCTGCACTTATTCCCTTATCCCTGTATATCCATATGCCGTGGTGCGTACGTAAATGTCCGTATTGTGACTTTAACTCGCATGCCGTGCCTGATGGAAAATTGTCTTTAGACCTGGAGCGGGAATATCTGCATGCGCTGGTAGAGGACTTTAAAACTCAGGTTGATTTTGCCCAAGGCCGTTCGATTCATAGTGTATTTATCGGTGGGGGAACGCCGTCACTGATCTCTGCTGCAGGTTATCAATGGCTATTTACCGAACTGAAAGCACTGATTCCTTTTGAAGAGAATTGTGAAATCACACTGGAAGCCAATCCGGGTACAGTGGAGCATGATCCATTCGCTGGATATTTAGCAGCTGGTATTAATCGTCTTTCGATAGGCGTGCAAAGTTTTAATACCGAGCATCTGAAAAAGCTGGGCCGAATCCATAGCAATCAAGATGCGATCTCGGCGATTGGCTTGGCGCGTGACGCAGGATTTCAGCGAATTAATGTAGACTTGATGCATGGCTTGCCTGGACAGACACTGGAGCAGGCACTCAATGACCTGAAACTGGCAGTCGAGAATGGCGCTACGCATATTTCGTGGTATCAGTTAACCATTGAGCCGAATACCGTGTTTTTCCGTACTCAGCCGATTTTACCGGTCGATGAAGTACTGGAAGAGATTCAGGAACAGGGCGAGGCCTATTTAAAAGCCAATGGCTTTATCAATTATGAAGTCTCTGCCTGGCGTAAAGAATTGCCATCGGCACATAATCTGAATTACTGGCAATTTGGTGATTATCTGGCCATTGGAGCAGGGGCACATGGCAAAGTGACTCAACCGGATGGTGTTTACCGTTTCCAGAAAACCCGTTTGCCTAAAGACTATTTAGCCAAAGTGCCAGCAGAAAATTTGCAGTTTAAGCGCATCGAAGCGGTAGATATGCCGTTTGAATTTATGATGAATGCTTTACGTTTAAATGATGGCGTGGAAGCAAAGCTTTATCTTGAACGAACAGGCTATAGTTTGGATACACTGAGTGAATTATTGACTTCACTGCGCCAACGTCAACTGATGGTAGAAGATACAGAACGTCTGGCATGTACTGAGCAAGGTCACATCTTTTTAAACTCTGTGCTGGAAGAGTTTCTTTAATTGCCTAATCTATCTAAATAATTAATCAAGTTTAAAAAAGCCCGATGAGTTACATCGGGCTTTTTCTTCTCTCTCCACTATGCATTTAAGCCATTCGGATTAACGATACTTAGGCGGTAACTTGTGATGCGGGCCATTGTGATGGTTTTTGTTGAAGAAACCCTTATGGTCTTTCTTGCCAAATTTATCATGACGATCATGCTGGTTAAAATGCGCTTTAGGAGGTGCTTTATGGAAACCACCTTTATGCGGCATTGGTTTCTTATCAAAATGATGCGCTGATGGCGTTGGATGACGATGATCCGGTCCAGGAGCCGCCATTGCTGACATGGTAGCTGTTGTTGCGATCAAGCCAATCATTAAAGAAGAAACTAATTTATTCATGATAATACTCATATTTATTTAATGAGTTCATCATAGGAGTCAGTGATGTAGGGAAGATGGAGCTGTAGACAAGACTTTTGTAAATTTCAGGATTTCTGTCAAATTTGTATTTAAGTAGCTAATAAATAATAATTTTAATTAAAACTTCTATATTTTTATGGGCAATTTTTGATTTTAAAATCATCAAAATTCTTCTCAGTTTCTTCATGTTTTAACCTGATTAAAATTAGATGAAGAGATTTGGGACAAGATGATGAATGAAAAGCGAATATTTAATTATCTTTTAAATTTAATTAATTGATCTGGAAACTAAAATTAGCCAATTTAAGGTACAAAAAAAGCACTCTAATGAGTGCTTTTTTTCATCTTCGCAATATTAGATTGCAGTGATGTTAGTCGCTGTAGGACCTTTTTGGCCTTGAGCTACGCTGAAAGAAACCTTTTGGCCTTCAGCTAAAGTTTTGAAACCTGAACCTTGGATTTCGCTGAAGTGAGCGAAAACGTCTGGACCATTGTCTTGTTGAATGAAGCCAAAACCTTTAGTTTCGTTGAACCACTTTACTGTACCGGTAACTGTGTTAGACATAATATAACCTATTGAATCTTATGGATTTATAGTCAAAATTTCAGATGACTAGCTGTAACTTTGAAAAATAAAAAGGATGGAGCTTATTGATCTTTAAAACGAAGGTTTATGACTAAAACTGCGATACTTAAAAGAAGACTAACCAAAACAAGAATTTTTCTAGTTATCGCCATCATACCCTGTATTTATAGATATTCAAGTAAATTATATGGATTATTTAATAGGCGTCTGAAAATTATAGATATAAATTTGTGTAGTTTGTGTACGCAGCAGATTTTTCTTTGTATCAAGTCATCATGTTGACACATGAAAAAGAGCGCCGTAGCGCTCTTTTTAAAGCTAAAACCTAAACTTTTGACTTAGTAATCAAAGCTGAAATGTTCTGCTGCCAGTGAAGTCATGGTCTTTGATGGATTCACCATTGCTTCCGCATGGCCTTGGGCACGTGGCAATAAACGCTCAAAGTAGAAATCCGCAGTTTTGATCTTCGCTTTGTAGAACTCTGGAACTTCTGCACCATCACCAGCAACCAGTTTTGCTGAAGCAACCGCAGCTTGTTGTGCCCAGAAGTAAGCCATCATGACGTAACCCGAGAACATCAAGAAGTCCACAGAAGCAGAGGATACGATATCACGGTCTTTACGTGCTGCCAGCATGATACGTACAGTGAGTGCGTTCCACTGTGCACATAGCTTGGTCAGATCCCAGGCAAAACGGCGCATGTATTTATTGCGTGCATGCTGACCACAGAATTTCAGAATTTCAGCGGTGTAATCACGAATCACTTTACCTTTAGAGGTCAGCAGGACTTTACGGCCAATCAGGTCAAGCGCCTGAACGCCAGTCGTTCCTTCGTACAGGGTAGAGATACGTGAGTCACGAACGATTTGCTCCATGCCCCATTCTTTGATGTAACCATGACCACCAAATACTTGCATACCGTGGTTCGCTGCTTCATAACCCATTTCAGTCAGGAAGCCTTTCAGAATAGGGGTATAGAAACCTAAGTGATCATCCTGCTGTTCAAATTCAGCAGTATCACCACGCAGCAGGGCATCATTCATGTTATCTGCAATTTGTGCTGCATGATAGATCATGGCACGACCACCTTCAGCAATCGCTTTCTGGGTCAATAGCATACGGCGCACATCGGCATGGTGAATGATCGCATCCGCTACTTTTTCTGGATCTTTTTTGCCAGACAGGGCACGCATCGACATACGTTCTTTAGCATATGGCAATGCACCCTGGAACGATAATTCAGCATGACAGATACCTTGGATTGCGGTACCAATACGCGCGGTATTCATGAAGGTAAACATGGCATGCAAGCCTTTGTTTGGCTCGCCAATTAAATAACCTACTGCATTGTCAAAGTTCAGTACAGCGGTTGCAGAGGCGCGGATCCCCATCTTGTGTTCAATCGAACCACAGTTCACCGCATTGCGTTCACCGATACCACCATCTTCAGTAGCAATGAATTTCGGTACGATGAATAAAGAAATGCCTTTGGTGCCTTGTGGCGCATCTGGAAGACGTGCCAAAACGATGTGTACGATGTTTTCAGTTAAATCGTGTTCACCCGCAGAAATGAAGATTTTAGTGCCTGAAATGGCATAAGTACCATCAGCTTGTGGTTCAGCTTTAGTTTTTACCTGACCCAGGTCAGTACCACATTGTGGCTCAGTCAGACACATCGTACCTGACCAGGTACCTGCAACCAGATGCGGTAAATAGGTATTTTTCTGTTCATCAGTACCATACTGGATAATGGTATTGATACAGCCCACGCTCAAACCTGGATACATCTGGAAAGACCAGTTCGCTGTACCCATCATTTCTGATTTGATCAGGTTTAAAGACATCGGCAGGTTTTGACCGCCAAATTCCTCAGGATAAGACAGACCTTGCCAGCCACCTTGTACGAACTGATCATAAGCTTCCTTGAAGCCTTTCGGTGTACGTACTTCGCCATTTTCAAAATGACAGCCTTCTGCATCGCCGGTCTGGTTCAGCGGAGAAAGTACATTTTCACAGAAATCTGCCGCACCTTCTAGGATCATGTCTACCGTATCTGCATCGGCATATTCGCCATTTGACAGTTTTTGGTAATGTGCAGGGTAATCAAGCACTTCATTCATTAAGAAGCGAATATCACGTAAAGGAGCTTTATATGCTGGCATGCGTTTAATCCTGATTAAAATAGTTTTGGATTATCTGTATCGATTCTATGATTATTCACATTGGGGATAAAAAAACATTGATAAAGACAACAAATAAAAATGTCAGAAAAGCGAATCGAGAAGATCAGACAAGTTTAAAGATTAAATAAAGGAACTCTCCATCTTTAAATAAGGCACTTATATTGAAAAATGCTTATCTGTCTGGACTTTAATCAACATTTAGGGAGATTGTCTAGGGGGTTTTTTGTATGAATTGTACACGAATGTTAGGGTCTAATCATTGGATAAATCATGTCATTAAATCCAATTTAATTTTATTATTTTTAATGAAAGGAAAAGAGCGAACGGATTAATGGCTAACCCGTTCATCTCAAAAATATTCAGAATTAAAGAAAATCTTTCAACTCAGGTTTTACTCCGTTCCAGATATAAAAAGATTCAATGGCCTGACCGACTAGCATGCCGAAACCTTCAGAGGTAGGGATGCCACGGGCTTTGGCTTGATCCAGGAACGTGGACGGTTTGCCATAGGCCATTTCATAGGCATGTTTAAACTGTAGAGCTTCAGGTAGTACCAGCGCATCACCGCTAAGACTGGCAGAAGTCGCATTAATTACGATATCAAACTTACCGGCCAACTCAGTTAAGGCAATGGCTTGTAACTCCGCTTGAGGCACAGCGTCTTTTAGATCGGCAACCAGTTGTTCTGCACGTGACAAAGTACGGTTAGCAATGACAATCTTCTTCACACCGGCTTGTACCAATGGATAGATAACGCCACGGGTCGCACCGCCAGCACCAATAATCAGGATATCAGTATTTTCCAGAGTCCAGTCAAGAGCACG
The DNA here is from genome assembly GCF_058599425.1 of Acinetobacter sp. CAU_H_56. Taxonomy (NCBI): domain Bacteria; kingdom Pseudomonadati; phylum Pseudomonadota; class Gammaproteobacteria; order Moraxellales; family Moraxellaceae; genus Acinetobacter; species Acinetobacter sp. CAU_H_56. The sequence goes on from NZ_CM178654.1 coordinate 406,034, forward strand.
AATAGCCTCGACTAAGCCTTGTCCGTCAGTATTATCGCCATGCAGAATGCCATCTTTCATCCATAGGGTATTCACGGCTTTGGCGATTTTGGCGCGTTCGGTGAGGACTTGGCATTGGGCAAAGGCCTGTTCTTTGAAGGGCACAGTCACATTCATGCCAATACCGCCCTGAGCAAAAAATTCCTGGATATTGGTTGTGAAACCATCCAGTGGAGCAAGGCGTTTGGTATAGGTCAGATCGACCCCGGTTTTGGTAGCGAAAGCCTGATGCAGTTCAGGAGAGCGTGATTGTTCGATGGGGTTGCCAATAACGGCAAATTGCTTGCTCATTTCACCATATCCATGTGCAGAAATGGCCATTAATATACGTGAAAATGCAGGAGGGCTAAAGCCTGTCAGTAGTGAAAAGCAGGCTAAAGATTAAAGGTTTAAGAACTACAAATCTCAATAATATGTTCGACAAAAAGCAAGGCCATACTAAATAAGGTTCCGGCAAGCGTGAGGACACTCACAAAAATGGCAACTACATCTAAAATCAGGTTATGACTGATGACAGCGGTACTAATCGCACTAATACCCAGCGCCAGAAATAGCCAAAAGGCCAACGTAGCAGGATTAAGGTGAAGCTTAAACATTGTTATTTTTACCTAGCAGAATTTATCTTTATCAGAGTCAAGATTAAGGAGTAGATCCTGAAATATCTTTCTGAGTTGCAGTATAGAGGATTTATCCATTAAAAAAGCCCTCCATCTGAGGGCAATTTGTATTTAAATATTTTGATTGCTTTATTTTGTTTTTAATTCTGTTAACCAGTCATGCGGTTTAAGGTAATAATCGGTCAAGCATTTTTCTGCTGATCCTTCAGCCCATTCCGGGCGATATAACCAACCGGTAAGAGGTGGCAGGCTCACCAGAATTGATTCAATCCGGCCACCCGTCTGCAGGCCAAACAGTGTGCCACGGTCATATACCAGATTGTATTCCACATAACGGCCACGACGATACAGCTGGAAATCACGTTGTGCTTCAGTATAAGGCTTGTCTTGGTTACGCTGGAAAATTGGCAAAATGGCCTCTAAATAGCCATTGCCTACAGCCTGCATATACTGAAAACAGGTTTCAAAATCCCATTGATTCAAGTCATCAAAGAATAGGCCACCGACACCACGCTGCTCATCACGATGTTTTAGATAGAAATAATCATCGCACCATCTTTTATGTTCCGGATAAACCTCTTCGCCAAATGGAGCACAGAGATCATGCGCCGTCTGGTGCCATGAAAGCACATCTTCATCATTTGGATAGAAAGGGGTAAGGTCAAAACCGCCACCAAACCACCAGATCGGATCCTGACCTTCTTTTTCCGCCACAAATAAACGTACATTGGCATGTGACGTTGGAACATTCGGATTTTTAGGATGGATGACTAAAGATACACCCATGGCTTGAGCTTTGGCTCCGGCTATATTCGGATGACGTTCAGTGGCGGAAGCGGGCAGTTTGGAAATATTGATGTGAGAGAACATCACACCGCCTTTTTCAATCACCGTACCATTTTGCAGCACACGTGAACGGCCGCCGCCACCTTCAGGACGTTCCCAGTCATCAATCACAAATTCAGCTGTACCGCCACCGGCATGTTCCTGCTGTTCCAGCGCGGCACAAATACGGGCTTGCAGGTCGAGGAGAAAGTCGTGAACGCGTTGAATATCTGCAGAGGTAGGATGCTGCATCAGAACCCTCATAGGGAAATAAAAAGACTGCTTACATCAAAGCATAAAATGGCCTAAAAATTAAGGTGTTTTTCTGGATGCTCACCATCTGTAACAACATTCAACCTAATGTTTTAGAAGGATGTGTAGTGCATTAAATCCGACCAGACTACTAGGTTGAATTCTTTTTTTGAGCTCCGCACAATAACCTCAACAGCGCTCTATGCAGCGCATTAACCTGACTGATAAGGTGGTAGGCATTCATGACTGTGCAGGCAAATTCTCTCATTCAAAAATATAATGTCCCCGGTCCTCGCTACACCAGTTATCCAACCGTCCCTTATTGGGAAGAGTCAGGATTTTCACTAGAGCTTTGGAAGCAGACACTAAAACGTTCTTTTCAGGAGTCGAATGCGACTGAAGGAATCAGCCTGTATATCCATCTACCATTTTGTGAAAGTTTATGTACCTTTTGTGGCTGTCATAAACGGGTGACCAAACGTCATGAGGTCGAGCAGCCGTATATACAAGCTGTGCTGAAAGAATGGGATCTGTATTGTGAGTTATTAGAAGAAAAACCCGTCATCAAAGAAATTCATCTCGGCGGTGGGACACCAACGTTCTTTTCAATTGAACATTTAACCCAGCTCATTCAAGGCATTTTGTCCAAAGCCGAGATTGCAGCAGAACATGAATTCAGCTTCGAAGGTCACCCAAACAATACTACGCGTGAGCATTTGCAAGGCTTATATGACCTGGGCTTTCGTCGGGTCAGTTATGGCGTGCAGGATTATAATGAAACCGTACAAAAAGCCATTCACCGGATTCAGCCTTATGACAATGTCAAACAGGTCACCGAATGGGCGCGAGAAATTGGTTATGAATCGATTTCGCATGATCTGGTTTTTGGTCTGCCATTTCAAAGTCTGGAGGATGTCTTAAATACCATCGATCAGACCAATTCCCTATTACCAGACCGTCTGGCTCTATATAGCTATGCGCATGTGCCTTGGATTAAAGGGAATGGCCAGCGCGGTTTTAAAGATGCGGATGTACCGAAAGATGAGATCAAGCGTCAGTGCTATGAAGAGGGTAAGAAAAAGCTCTTGGCGCATGGTTATCATGAAATTGGTATGGATCATTTTGCGCTAGAAAAAGACAGCATGTACCAGTCCTTTCAATCTGGAACTTTGCACCGCAATTTTATGGGTTATACCGCGTCTAAAACTCAGGTGATGATCGGACTCGGAATCTCTTCGATTAGTGATAGCTGGTATAGCTTCGCACAGAATGTGAAAACCATTGAAGAATATTATGAACTGCTAGAGCAGCATCAGATTCCAGTGGTAAAAGGGCATATCCTGACTCAGGAAGACCTGATCATTCGTAAACATATCCTGAATCTGATGTGTAGTTTTACTACTTCATGGGAAAGTGGAGACATACAGTTTGCTGAAATTGATGAAGTGCTAAAGCAGCTGGTGGAAATGCAGCAGGATCAGCTAATCAAAATTGAAGACTCTTCAGTCACGATTTTGGAGAAAGGGAAACCATTTGTACGCAATATTTGCATGGCTTTTGATTTACGTTTAAAGCGTCGTATGCCAGAGAACCGGATTTTCTCAATGACGATTTAAGAATCCCTCTTAGGATCTTATAAATCCCTCCAAACCTCCCTTTAAAAAAGGGAGGCTTCCCTATACTTATACAAAAGGAAATTCCCCCTCTTTGAAAAAGAGGGGGCAGGGGGAGATTCTTTTAAAAATCTTCCTTCTGATACATATGCGCCATACGCTCATGCTTGGTTTTGAGGTATTGCTCATTGAATGGATTCAGACCCACAGTGAGTGGTACACGGTCCACTACATTAATGCCTTGCTCTTTCAGTGCATCAATTTTTAAAGGGTTATTGGTGATCAGGCGGACGGCTTTTACACCTAAGTGATCCAGCATGATGCTGCACATATCATATTGACGTGCATCTGCCGGTAAATTCAGCATCAGGTTGGCATCGACCGTATCATGTCCCTGGTCTTGCAAGGCGTATGCACGGATTTTATTGGTCAAGCCAATTCCGCGTCCTTCCTGACGTAAATAAAGAATGACACCGCGACCCACTTCATTAATCAGTTTTTGTGTTGCCTGGAGTTGAGGGCCACAGTCGCATTTTAATGAAGCAAAGGCATCACCGGTTAAACATTCAGAATGTACACGGACCAGCACAGGTTCATCACTTGGTTCTTCTAAGCCTTTAGAAAGAGCGACATGTTCTTCGCCAGTTTTAGGGTCTTGAAAAACAGTAATTTTAAATTCACCATGAGCGGTCGGTAATCTTGAAGTTGCGACAAATTCGATAGGCACAGCTGAACCCGTAAAATCCTAATAAAGTAGCTAAAGTATAGCGTAATGCTTAAACATTAGTAGAATTGCTCAGCTGAATTTATGAAGAACATTTTCTTTTTTGTAGAAAGCGAACGATAATAGTTGATAAATAGTAAGATTATTCAGGATAATCGTAGCCTGCAAATTTTTCACCCCGACGAGATCGCTGTTTAATATTGCATCGCTAGAAGCGTAGCTGAATTGAAGCTGCTACAATTCAACTATATGATCGGTTATTCCCCATTGACCTAGCTTAAGATTTTGCCAGGCTTTAGAAGGCTTTGCCATATATGCTGTATACAGAAATACCAACTCAACGCCCTGTAACACCGTTGCTTGATGCGATCGATCATCCTGAGCAACTGCGTGCACTCGAGCAAAGCCAGCTCACACAAGTGGCGGATGAGTTACGTCAATTCATTTTGTATGCTGCGGGTCAGAGTGGTGGACACTTTGGGGCCAATCTGGGTGTGATTGAGCTTACTGTCGCTTTACATTACTGCTTTAATACGCCACATGATCGCCTGATCTGGGATGTGGGTCATCAGGCTTATCCGCATAAGGCGTTGACCGGACGTCGTGAACAGCTCACTACAATCCGTGCCAAAGATGGTCTGGCCGCATTTCCGGCGCGTGAAGAATCCGAATTTGATACTTTTGGGGTAGGGCATTCATCTACCGCAATTTCTGCTGGTCTCGGCATGGCTTTGGCACGCCGTTATCAGAACAACCCGTGCGAAGTCGTATCAATCATTGGTGATGGTGCCATGACAGCAGGTATGGCCTTTGAAGCTATGAATGATGCTGTGGCACATCAGGCTGACCTGATGGTGGTTCTGAACGACAATGATATGTCGATTTCATGTAGTACTGGTGGTTTTGCCAAGCATCTCGCTGCAATTTGGGAGCGTGGCGAATTCGTCAATGTGACTGAAGATGGTGAGGCTTATGTACAGCCACATCCGGAATGGCTATATAACTCACGTTTACATCAGGCTGCAACTGATGCCGCAGATAACCTGTTTAAAGCCATTGGTTTTGACTACTTCGGTCCTTATGATGGCCATGATGTAAAACAGCTGGTACACGTCTTTAAAGCCTTGAAAAAACGTAAAGGCCCGCGCCTAATCCATATTTATACCAAAAAAGGTAAGGGCTTTGCGCCAGCAGAATGTGACCAGATTAAATACCACGCCATTAGTAAACTTAATGCAGTTGCAGCCCCTAATCCAGCACCGAAATATTCGGATGTATTTGGACAATGGTTATGTGATGAAGCAGCACAGGATAAACGCCTATTGGCGATTACTCCGGCAATGTGTGAAGGTTCAGGCATGGTGCAGTTTGCCAAAGAATATCCTGAACGTTTCTTTGATGTGGCCATTGCAGAACAGCATGCAGTGACGCTTGCCGCTGGTATGGCTTGTGAAGGTTTAAAACCGGTCGTCGCAATTTATTCAACTTTCCTGCAACGTGGATATGATCAGTTGGTCCATGATGTAGCGCTGCAAAATCTGGATGTGACGTTTGGGATCGATCGTGCCGGTCTGGTTGGTGAAGATGGTCCAACGCATGCCGGTGCCTATGACTATGCCTATATGCGTACCATTCCGAATCTGGTGATCATGGCACCAAAAGATGAGAATGAGTGCCGTCAAATGTTGCATACGGCTTATCTGTATCATGGTCCGGCAGCAGTACGTTATCCGCGCGGGAATGGACTGGGTGTTGAAATCCAGAAAACCATGACCGAGATGCAGATCGGTCAGGCAGAATTGTTGCTCAGTCTGAACGAACAATATGATGAATATATTTCAATTCTAGCGTTCGGTAGTCGGGTTCAAGCCGCCGTTGAAGCCGCTCAAGTATTTGCCAGCAAGCATGATGTGGGTGTACGCGTAGTGAATATGCGTTTCATCAAACCACTGGATACCAAAATGTTAAACCAGCTGGCCCATTCAACCAGTCTGTTTGTCACTGTGGAAGAACATGCAGTCATGGGTGGCGCAGGAAGTGCAGTGAATGAGTACCTGGCTGAAGTTCAGATAGTTAAACCAATCCTGAATCTAGGTTTAGCGGATAGCTTTATGGCACAAGCAACACATAGCCAGATGTTGCAGCAGGCAGGACTTGATAGCCAAGGCATTGAAAAATCAATCAATGAAGCCTGGTCAAAGCTAGGTCAAAGCGTCCTGTTATAAACTCTTAAAAAGTTTCGACACATTTTTTCCCAAAAAGCCCGGATATTTGCTAAAATATGCGGGCTTTTATGCATTATTCTTTATCAGTATCTTCAAATTTGTAGTGGGTGTTCAATGGAACCTATGGTGGTGATGGCTGCGCGTGCGGCTCAATTAGTTGGTCAAGAGCTTTTAAAAGCGCATCAAAATCGTCATAAACTCGATCTGCAAGTCGAAGAAAAAGGCATTGATGGTCCGGTAACGCGTGTAGATCGTTATCTGGAACAGTTGACCATCGATACTCTACGTAAAAGCTATAAAAATCACAGTTTCCTTGGTGAAGAATTTGGTCTGCAAGAAGGTAAAGGTCACGACGCTGATTGGTGTTGGGTGATCGATCCGCTTGATGGCACACTAAACTTTATCAACGGTTTTCCGCATTTCTGTATCTCTATCGCAGTTCAGCACAAAGGTGTAACTCAACACGGTGTTATTTATGACCCTGTGAAAGATGAGCTATTCTCTGCGAGCCGTGGTCGTGGTGCGATGCTGAACCAGCGCCGTATCCGTGTAAATGTTAAAGACAGTCTGAACAATACTTTCCTGGCAGTAGGCCATGCTTACCGTACTAAACGTAACGGTGAAGTAGTCTCTTATGCCAAGAATCATTTTGATGCATTGCTCAATGTAACTGAAGCAGGTGCACAATTCCGTCGTGGTGGTTCAGCTGCCCTGGATCTGGCTTATGTAGCTGCTGGTCGTCTTGATGGTTACTTCGAGCTTGGCTTGAAACCTTGGGATATTGCAGCAGGCGAGTTAATCGTGAAAGAAGCGGGTGGTACTGTGGTTGATGCGCGTGGTGGTAGCGATTCTATGGAAAATGGTCAAGTTTTGGCTTGTTCAATGAAAATGCTGAAACCTCTTATGCAAGCAGTTGTTCCTGCTTGGGGTGAGGCAGCGAAATAATCGGGTTTAACGCCGTAAATCGAATATTAAAAAGGTATCTCTCGGGATGCCTTTTTTATTTTTTGAAAATAATTACGAAATAAATATCTTCATATTTAGATGATTCACAGCCTTGATAAAAAGAAAATTGACCGGCTGGAGAATTAATTACATTTCTTTTCTTGGTTAAGTCTTAGAAATTGATGAAGAAATTAGCAGTTAAACAAAATAATCTGAAAAGCGGATGACTTTATGAATAATCCTGCTATAATCTGCGCACGCACTTAATTTCTGTTCGTTACCTGAACATTTCTCTTCTTATCATTGTGTATGCGCGTGCGGTCCAAAGAGAGGACGATATCTCGCGCCCCAATCGCTAAAGCGATTCCTTCAGGTTATGCCGTAATCATGCGTGCGTTATATCACATCGTCGTTACTCGGATCGCCGCTGAATCATCTCTTTTCAGCGTTTAATTGCTGTACCGCTTTTTGTCGATGTCCATTTGACTTTATTTTTAATGGAGCACCCAATTTCCGGGTGGAATACTCTATGAGCAAAACTTTTGCTGAATTTTCTTTGCATGAATCGTTACAACAAGCCCTTCAAGGCTTAGGTTTTACTACTCCGACTCCTGTACAAGAACAATCTATCCCTGCTGCACTAGAAGGTAAAGACCTTTTAGTATCTAGCCAGACAGGTTCGGGTAAAACCGCTGCGTTCCTTCTCCCAACTTTGAACGCACTTGCTAACCAAGATACTTTCGTACCATTTAAAGAACGTATGAAAGCGGTGACTCAACCAACTATTCTGGTGATTTCACCAACTCGTGAATTGGCACAACAAGTATGCCAAGACGCGATCGCATTTGTACGTCACATGAAAGGTGTTCGTATTGCTGCAATTATGGGTGGTATGCCATTTGGTAAACAAATCCAGCAGTTAAAAGGTGCACAGGTTGTTGTAGCAACTCCAGGCCGTTTACTTGATCTTGTTAACCGTCGTCAAATCAAACTTGACAAAGTTGACTCGCTGATCGTCGACGAAGCTGACCGTATGCTGGATCTTGGCTTCTCTGAAGACCTAGAAGCAATCGGTGACTTGGCTGCAAACCGTAAACAGACACTGATGTTCTCTGCAACTTTCGCTCCACGTATCATTACGCTTGCTGAACGCATGATGAATGAGCCAGAGCGTATTGCAATTGAAACTGGTCACTCTACCAATACTGACATTACCCAGACTTTACACTGGACTGATGGCTTTGAGCACAAGAAAAAACTTCTTACTCACTGGTTAAACGAAGAAGATGTTGATCAGGCAGTGGTCTTTGCTTCTACTCAAGAAGATACAGATATGCTGGCTGAAGAACTTGCTGAAGCAGGTTTATCAGTTGTTGCTCTACATGGTGCGATGCCACAAACCGTTCGTAACCGTCGTCTGCGCAGCATCCGTGAAGGTCGTGCAAAAATCCTGGTTGCAACTGACGTTGCAGCACGTGGTCTAGACGTACCGACAATCTCTCACGTGATCAACTTTGGTCTTCCTATGAAGAACGAAGACTATGTACACCGTATCGGTCGTACAGGTCGTGCGGGCCGTACCGGTAAAGCAATTACTTTAGCGACTTATCGTGAACGCGGTAAAATCCGTGCACTAGAAGACTTCCTTGAAGCTCGTCTAAATGTATCTGAAATTGAAGGTCTTGAGCCATCTCCACCTCCTGCACGCGGTAGCCGTGATGGCGCTGGTCGTGGTCGTGGCGGTCGTCGTGATGGCGGTCGTGGCTTCGGTGGTGGTCGTCGTTTCGAAGGCGAGAGCAATTTCAAACGTCGTGAAGGTGGTGATGACCGTCCACGTCGTAGCTTCGATGACAAACCTCGTGGCGAACGTCCTGCGTTCGGTGGCGAAGATCGTCCACGTCGTGACTTCAACAGCGATCGTCCACGTCGTGAAGGCGGTTTCGGTGATCGTCCACGTCGTGATTTCAATGAAGACCGTCCACGTCGCGAGTTTAATAATGATCGTCCACGTCGTGACTTTGGTGACCGTCCTCGTTTCGAAGGTAATGATGACAACCGCGGTAACCGTGTAGATTACAAACCACGTCGTGAAGGTTCTTTCGGTGATCGTCCAAAACGTGACTTCGGTGATCGTCCTGCTCCACGTCGTGAAGGTGGTTTCGGTGACCGTCCAAAACGTGATTTCGGTGACCGTCCAGCACGTCGCGAAGGTGGTTTCGGTGATCGTCCAGCACGTTCATTCGGTGATGACCGTCCAAAACGTGACTTCGGTGACCGTCCAGCGCGTCGCAACTTTGATGACAAGCCACGTGGCGAGCGTTCATTCGGTGAAGATCGTCCACGTCGTAAATTCAATGACTAATTGAATAACGTCTGTAATAAAAAAACCAGCCTGAGTGCTGGTTTTTTTATGCATTGATTTTTTGTTTTTTCAGCATAGAATGCCCACTTCGTCAACTTTTTCTGGATTTATGGTGATTCGTAATCTGAAAGCATCCTTGTATAGTCTTTCATATTATTGAAGGGGTACATGTCCTACATTGCGGTAACTTTGCTTTTATGCAATCTGATTTATTATGTATATCGTATTTTAAATGGATCATAGTCTGTTAAAATTGCGTCGAAATAAAATTTTTGATTACTAGAAATATATGGCCAGGCATGGAGCATTATGTTTTCCATGAACTTGACCCTTCATTTTCAAATGCTAACATGTTGAACTTCGTTCTTTTGTCATATGCATGCTGAAAAAATGCAGGAATAAACTCAGCTATGAAAAATCAAACAGCGCAGGATCCTCAGTCTTTGATTGAAGTCAAGAATTTGAGTTTCAAGCGGGGTGAGCGTGTAATTTATGACGATATCAGTTTAAACATTCGTCGTGGACAGATTACTGCCATTATGGGACCTTCCGGAACTGGTAAAACCACTTTATTAAGATTGATCGGTGGGCAACTGACGCCTGAACAGGGTCAGGTTTTACTGGACGGTAAAGATATTGCCAAGATGTCCCGTTCCGAGCTTTTTTCTGCACGTGCACGTATGGGGATGCTGTTTCAAAGTGGCGCTCTGTTTACCGACATGAGCGTCTATGAAAATGTTGCCTTTCCGATTCGTGCGCATACCAGATTGCCTGAACATCTGATTGCTGAAATCGTGGCTTTGAAACTCGAGTCAGTAGGACTACGTGGTGCAGAGCAAATGATGCCTTCAGAGTTGTCTGGCGGGATGAATCGCCGGGTGGCTTTAGCTCGCGCGATTGCACTGGATCCGGAACTGATCATGTACGATGAGCCTTTTGCCGGGCAGGATCCGATTGTGATGGGGGTTTTGACCCGGTTGATTCGCTCTCTACGTGAAGCACTGGATTTAACAACCATTATTGTTTCACATGATGTGGCAGAAACTTTATCGATTGCTGATTACATCTATGTGGTCGCAGAAGGCAAAATTCAGGGCGAGGGCACAGCAGAGGAATTGAAAAATCATCCTTCAGCCTTTGTACAGCAGTTCCTGACCGGTTCGGTTGAAGGCCCGGTAGATTATCAGTTTAGTCATCAGGCTTATTTAAGTGATGAGGTACGTTCATGAATGCCATTGCTGCCTTAGGTAGACGCGTTATTGAACGTGTTCAGGGGATTGGTGTTGCAACACTGATGCTGTTGCAAATTCTCTTTTCCATGCCGACCTGGCTTGGAGTAAAGCTGTTTGTTTATCAGATGTATCGGGTTGGGGTGCTGTCACTCTTGATTATTGCGGTATCTGGCCTGTTTATTGGTTCGGTACTCGGTTTGCAGATGTATACCATCCTGTCGACATTCGGTAGTGAAGCGATGCTTGGTACTGCAGTGGCTTTAACCCTGTTACGTGAATTAGCACCTGTGGTTGCTGCCTTACTATTTGCTGGTCGTGCCGGTTCTGCCTTAACTGCCGAAATTGGTCTGATGAAAGCAACCGAGCAATTATCCAGTATGGAAATGATTGGGGTCGATCCCTTAAAACGGGTGATTTCACCACGCCTTTGGGCCGGTATTTTTAGCTTGCCAATGCTCTCTGTAATCTTTGCTGCGGTCGGGATTATGGGCGGAAAAATGGTAGGTGTTGATTTTCTGGGTGCTGATGAAGGTGCATATTGGAGTGGCATGGAAAGTACCGTGCGATTCTATAAGGATGTCCTGAATGGCACCATTATCAAGAGTTTTGTTTTCGCATTAATTTGTACCTGGATCGCGGTTTATCAGGGTTATGCCTGTGAACCAACATCAGAAGGTATCGCAACTTCTACAACACGTACGGTCGTCTATTCTTCGCTGTGCGTATTAGGTTTTGATTTCGTGTTGACTGCGGTCATGTTCGGAGGTATTTAATGAAATCACGTACTAGTGAGCTGGCCGTTGGTGTTTTTGTCATTCTTTTCGGTATCGCCCTGTTCTTCCTAGCGATGCGTGTCAGCGGTCTGGTAGGCACCAATATTTCTGATAGCTATCAGATGACAGCGACTTTTGAAAATGTAAATGGCATCAAGCCACGCGCTAAAGTTGCTTTAAGTGGGGTAAAAGTCGGTCAGGTCGATAAAATTACACTTGATCCGGTGACCCGTTTAGCCACTGTTCATATGACACTGGATGGCTCTCTGACTTCTTTTAATGCCGAGCAGCTCAAGCAGGTTCAGCAGGAAGCATTGGAAGAGTTACGTTATAGTTCAGACTATACCGCAGCCGATCCTGCGCAACAAAAAACAATGGAAAAACAACTATTAGATAACATGAAATCCATCACCAATATTGATGAAGATGCTTACATTATGGTAGCAACAAATGGTTTATTGGGTGAAAAGTATCTGAAAATTATTCCAGGTGGCGGTCTGACTTACTTGAAACGTGGTGAGCAGATTGCGAACACTCAAGGCACCATGGAAATTGAAGATTTAGTGACGAAATTTATTACCGGTGGTGCCGGAAAATCGTCAGATAGTCAGGAAAGTGCCTCAGAAGAAGCTGCATTTTCAGAAACAATAGATGCAGAACCTGCATTTGTTGAATAACAGATTGAGGAGATTTGAGTGAAGACTTTAGTAAAACAAACGCTTGCTGCAAGCATTCTTTCAACAATGGTTGCTGGTACAGTGTTTGCTGCACCGTCTGAAGCCCCGCCTGCTTTTATTAAAAGAGTCGCAGACAATTTGATTGATCGTCTTAAAACCGATCATGCCAAATTACAGAATAATCCTGCGCTTGTGAAAACGATTGTTCGTCAGAATCTTGACCCGTATATCGATTCACAATCGTTTACCCGGATTGTGATGGGGACTTATGCGACCAATCAGTATAGTACTGCGGCGCAGCGTGCACAGTTTGAAAAGAACTTCCGTGAAACCCTGATTGAAAATTATGGTACGGCTTTCTCTAAGTTCAGTAACCAGACCTACAGCGTTCGTCCTTATAAGGCGACTAACAGCAAAAATCCTGTGGTGACTATCGACTTTAATAACAAAGGCGAGAAAATCCCGGTTGCTTTCCAGCTGGTTGATAAAGGTTCGCAATGGAAAATCCGTAACATTAACGTATCTGGGATTGACCTAGGTCTGCAGTTCCGTAACCAGTTTGCGGCTACAGTAAAACGTAATGGTGGTAACCTGGATAAAGCCATTGCTAACTTCAAGCCAGATGCTGAAGCGGCAATTGACAAGAAAAAATAAGATAGGTGAGCTGTGATTCAATTCAATAATCAGGAACTGCAGGTTTCAGGCAAGATTGACGCTGACAATGCGCAGAACTATTACTTAGATGGTCTGCGTGTCATTAAGTCACAGGACAAGTTTCCTGTGGTAGTTAATCTGGCTGGACTTGAGCAAGGTAGTACTTTGGCTTTGGCTGTTCTGGTGCGCTGGTTGCGCCAGACCCCGCAAGCACGAGGGCTACAGTTTAAAGCGGTTCCTGAGAAAATGATGAAGATCATTCAGGCCTGTCATTTGCAAGATGATTTACAGATCATTCAGTAAATAAAAAAGCACCGGAAGGTGCTTTTTTATTGCCGGTATATTTTAAAAAAGTTCCTCCCTTTCTCAAAGGGAGCTTAGGAGGGATTAGTTAATTAACCTCTCCCTAACCCTCTCCTGAAAGGAGAGGTAACTTGTATTTTAAAAAAGTGGAGAAATGGGTCTAGACTCGAACTTTAAGCAAATATTGGAAGTCTTTTCTCTCTGAGCGAGATTTAAAGCACTGCCTTAAATCTAAACACAAGAGAGTTAGAGAGGGTTAATTCTGACCTCACCCTTGTGCAGCAGTGCTGCTTATCACCTGAAAGGAGAGGGAAATTCCTCCCCTAATAAGGAGAAATTAGGAGGGATTCTAAATCCACTTCTTCCATCTAAAGTAAATCAATGGTCCAATCAGGAAGCCCATAATAATAATGTTCACCATCACAAAGCTCATCGAACCTTGAGCGAAAGGCAAGACATCAGTGTTCATCCCGTAAATACTGGCAATCAGCATGGGTGGCGCGAGCATACTCGGTAAAATCGAGAAGCGACGGATCGTATCATTCTGTTCAGTGTTAATGAATCCCGACGTGGTATCCAGCAAGAAGCGGACTTTCTGGAACAGGAAGGCATCGTGTTCGACCAGTGAGCGCACGTCTTCACTGAGTTCTCGAATATCCGCATCATAAATATGACTGCCTAAGGCACGTGGACGTGACAGAAAGGTAAGTACCCGGCGTAAATCGATCAGACAGAGCTGGGCTTTCCCAAGCATATCTTCCAGTTGGGCCAGACGGGTAATCATGTCATCCAGATCAAGGATCTGTTCACGATGCCGGTTATTCAGAACTTCGGTTGAGTATTTTTCCAGATCCTTATGTACATCTTCCAGAATATCAGCCAACTCATCCAGTTTGGCTTCGAGTAAACCCAGCAGAATCCAGGTTGGATCTTTATAGTCAATATCGTAATCATTGCGACGCGCACGGGCACGAAAGGCACGGAAAGCTACCAGCTTTTCACCGCGCAGGGTAAAGAGCCGGTCTTTATGCAAGATGAAAGCAACTGTCTGAACCGTTGCGAGGATGCTGGCATCATCCTCATGTTCACTTTCGACTTGATAATTTTTATTTTTCGTTAAGAAATAGGTACTGATGTGCAAAATACCGTCATCATCACGGTAAAATCGGGCACTCGAAGAAATATCTTCCAGAGATTTTAAAGTGGGCAGGTTTTGCTCATAGGCATCCAGAATCCATTGCTGTTCTTCCTGTGAAGGCGCAATTAAATCTATCCAAACCAGTTCCGGATGCAGGTCGAAATCACCATTGATGGTGGCATCTTCTAGGCTACCGCGCTCTGTGGCGTAAAAGGCTTCAAGCATGCTGTCTTTTCTCCCTTGCGCAGTATGTTAATCTAAATGCGTGTATTTTAGACAAGGAATTGAATAAAAACACTGATTGTGCAGTTATTTTTGAAAAAAAACTCTCAGGCGCTGCCTGCGTACTATATACCGGCAATGCAATGGTGAAAATGATGAATTCTATCGCAATTTTCTGTGGCTCAGCGCTAGGTTCTGAACCTGGTTATAAACAAATTGCTGAAAAGGTAGGCCAAGCCCTGGCAAAAAGACAGCAAACACTGATTTATGGTGGTGGTCGTTCCGGATTAATGGGCATTGTAGCAGATAGTGCCCTGGCTGCAGGGGGCGAGGTCATTGGTGTCATTCCAAGACCCTTGGTGAATCGTGAATTGGCGCATCCGCATATTACCAAGCTGTATGTGGTCGATAATATGCATGAGCGTAAGACCAAAATGTCAGAACTCTCCGATGGTTTCATTGCCATTCCGGGTGGGGCGGGAACACTCGAGGAAATTTTTGAACAATGGACTTGGGCACAGCTCGGGATTCATAAAAAGCCTTGTGCTTTTCTCAATGTCGATGGCTTTTATGATGATTTGCTTAAATTTATTCAGATGACTACAGATAAAGGTTTTACCAAGCCACGTTTTACTGAATCCCTGATCGTGAGTGATGACTTCGAAGAAATTTTGCAGAAATTTCAAGACTACCAGCCGCCTGAAGCAAAATGGGGTATGGTCGATCAGGAAGATCTCGTAAAATAAATACTTCCCATTTGATCGTTCCGAATTCATGAAAATTATTACCGTCGCAGCTGCCATTATTTTGAATTCAGATCAGCAGCTGCTGGTGGTTCGTAAGAAAAATACTGACTGTTTTATGCAAGTGGGTGGCAAGCTGGAACCAGATGAAGCACCTGAACAAACTATGCTACGTGAAATTAAGGAAGAAATTGGCTGTCAGGCTGAGATTCAGCAATTTATCGGGCGTTTTGAAACACAAACTGCCAACGAACCGGATTATCAACTGGTCAGTTATGTTTATCTGGTGCAATTAGATGGCGAACCACATATTGAAGCTGAGATCGCCGAGATGAAATGGGTGGACCTGGATCAGGAAGATGTGAAACTTGCACCTTTAACTACAGAAATTGTCATACCTTGGGTTAAAAAGAACTTACTGGCACAAGCCTGAGTTAAAGTTTGGCTCCTGCCAGACAGGCGGCATAAATCTGCTGACAGCCCAGTTTTTCCAGTTGCTGGCTTAAAGCTCGAATTGAGCTGCCAGTCGTAACCACATCATCAATAATTAAAACCTTACGATAACGGACTTTTGAAGAGGTAGTGACCCTGAACTGGGCTTCAATGTCTTCGATACGTTCCAAACGGCTTAAGCCTTTTTGTGAATGTTGCTTGAGT
Organism: Acinetobacter sp. CAU_H_56; assembly: GCF_058599425.1. Lineage (NCBI taxonomy): Bacteria > Pseudomonadati > Pseudomonadota > Gammaproteobacteria > Moraxellales > Moraxellaceae > Acinetobacter > Acinetobacter sp. CAU_H_56. The sequence goes on from NZ_CM178654.1 coordinate 422,035, forward strand.
CGTTCAATGGGCTGCCAGACGGGAACTTGTAAGTGTTTGGCAACATGTTTGGCCAGTAATAGGGATTGATTATAGCCACGTTCAACCAGCCGTTCGGTTGAAATCGGCATAGGAACCACTGCACTGACTTTAGGAAATTGTAAGGTCAGTAATGCACCTGCCAATAAAGGTTCCAGATGCAGCTTTTGTTCATATTTAAATAATTGAATCAGGCGATCCATTGGGTAGGCATAGTCACACGCCACCTGAAACGGCATTTCCTGACGCTGAATAGTCTGATGTGCCCAAGGCAATTGTTGCCAGCAATCCTGACAAACAGAATGCAGATTTTGATAATCTGTCTGGCAAAGCTGACAAGGCTGTAAACGATTCAGCCAGTGTTTTCCCTGTTGGAGCAGCTTAAACATAGGCATAGCGTGGAGCCTCAGGTAACCAGCGTTTTAATAATGCATCCGCCTGTTTCGGATAATCTTTCAACATCTGCTGGGCGACATAATGCGCCTGATTCAGCAAGTGATCATCACGTTCCAGCTTGGCTACACGGAAACCCATATCACCGGTCTGTTTGGTTCCTAATAATTCACCCGGACCACGTAATTCCAGGTCTTTCTCGGCAATGATAAAACCATCATTGGTTTCGCGCATGATGCGTAGACGTTCCTGACCATTTTGTGACAATGGGTTTTTATAGAGCAGGGCACAGAAACTGGCTTTGGCACCACGACCCACCCGGCCACGCAGCTGATGTAGTTGTGACAGGCCGAGACGCTCGGCATTTTCAATCACCATAATGGAAGCATTCGGGACATCGACTCCGACTTCAATCACGGTAGTGGCAATCAGTAGCTGCAGTTTATTGTCTTTGAATTCCTGCATGACTGCCTGTTTTTCATCGGCTTTCATCTTGCCATGTACCAGACCGATATTCAGTTCAGGGAAGCGTTCCTTGATCTCGGCAAAGGTCGCTTCTGCGGCTTGAGCATCCAGCGTTTCAGACTGTTCTACCAAAGTACAGACCCAATAGGCCTGCTTACCTTCAGCACAATTCGTGGCAATACGTTGCAGAACTTCTTCACGGCGCTCCAGCGGAATAGTCACAGTCTGGATCGGGGTACGACCCGGTGGGAGTTCATCAATAATCGAAGTATCCAGATCCCCATAGGCTGACATGGCAAGCGTGCGTGGAATTGGCGTTGCGGTCATGACCAGTTGATGCGGTGACATACCATCCAAGCCTTTATTTCTCAAGGCTAAGCGTTGATCGACCCCAAAACGATGCTGCTCATCAATAATCACTAAGCCCAGTTTGGCAAACTCGACATTTTCCTGAAACAGGGCATGAGTTCCTACCACCAGATGCGCGCTGCCATCACGGATCACTTGCTCTGCTGCAGCACGCGCTTTACCTTTCTGCTTCCCGGAAAGCCAGGCAACATTTAAACCGAGTGGTTCGAACCAGCGCTTGAAGTTGAGGTAATGCTGTTCGGCCAGAATTTCAGTGGGTGCCATCAGCGCGACTTGCCATCCTTCTTCTAGGGCATGACAGGCTGCTACACCCGCAACCAAAGTCTTACCTGCACCCACATCACCCTGCACCAGACGTAGCATCGGTTTATTCTGCTTCAGGTCTAGGGCAATTTCTTTGGATACGCGTTTTTGTGCACCCGTCATTTCAAAAGGCAAACCGGCCAAAAGCTGTTTGGCATAGGTCTTACTTGGTGAAAATGAGGGAGCTTCAATCTGCTGAATAAAGGCACGCCGGGTCAGTAAACTGATTTGATGTGCCACCAGTTCCTCAAAAATCAGACGCTGCTGTGCCGGATGTGAGCCTTGGGTCAGCTGCAACATATTGGCATCCAGCGGCGGATGATGAATATATTCCAGTGCCTGTTTCAGGCCATAACCATTGCTAAATTTTTGTGGCAACAGTTCAGGTAAATCATCACTGTGCAGCTCTAGTGCCTGTTTAATATATTCCCGTAGCTTGGGCTGAGTCAGTCCTTCGGTTGCCGGATAGATCGAGGTGAGTTGGGTATGAGGCAAAGGTGTATGTTCAGTAATCACTTGCAGTTCTGGATGATACATTTCCAGACCACGGGCACCGACTCGCACTTCACCAAAGACTCTTAAACGGTTACCAAGCTTGCAGCGATCGGTAATGCCTTTATAAATATGATAAAAGCGCAAAGTGACTTTGCCAGAATCATCATCCAGTAACACCGCCATGGATTTACGTTTACCGGGTGGGAAATCAACCCCTTTCACGACACCTTCCAGCAAATAGCTGCGTCCCACCGTTAATTGATTCATGGGAATGATCGTGCTACGGTCTTCATAGTCACGTGGTAGATGAAAAAGCAAATCATCAGTATTAAAGATATTTAGTTTTTCGAGTAAAGCAGCGGCGGCATTGCCAACGCCTTGTAACTGATGGACTGCAGCCATGTCCCCTCAACCAGGTCTGTGATTCGGTGTCGAATGCATATTTTATTTATTGGTTATGGTAAAACATCCGAGCGGGTAGCTAAACAATTATTTGAGCAAGGTCATCAAATTAGCACAATTAGCCAAAGTCCCAAAACAGATTCATTCGCAACTCATCTGATTCAGGATGTACACACTCTAGATTTAAGTACAGTCGCTCCGATTGATTGGGTCTATGTGTTACTCAGTCCCAAACAGAGGGGTGTCGAAGCCTATCAGCATACTTATCTGGATTCGGTTCAGCCAATCGTTACTGCCTTGAAATCCCATCCGGTAAAAAGAATTGTGGTGGTGTCATCAACCCGGGTTTATGGACAGAATGCGGGTGAAAGCGTGAATGATGAAACTGAAATTCATCCGAATGATGCTCAAGGTGAAATTCTGCATCACATGGAACAGGTGTATCTCGCCGCTTATCCTGATCAATGTACCATTATCCGCCCAAGTGGGATTTATGGGACTTCTGTGGCACGTATGCAGAAAATGGCAGCATCGATGACCAGCTACCCAAATCTGCATTGGTCGAATCGGATTCATATTGAAGATTTATCACGTTTTCTAGCTCAGATGATTCACGTGGAACATCCTGATTCTTCATATATTTTGAGCAATAATCAGCCAAGACTTCTGCATGAAGTCCTGCAATGGTTCCAGCAGCAAATGGGTTTACCTATATTGAAAGTCGAAAGTGACAGGGTGACGGGTAAAAAGCTGTATGCCACCAGAATGGAAAAGATAGGGTTTGAATTAAAGCATCAGGACTGTTTTTTGGATTATTTGACGCTAATGTGATGATGAAATAAGCATGAGAAATAATCTCATGCTTATTTTTGTCTTATCGACCACCAGGACGTCGATCTGCGGCACGGTCACCACAAGATGAACCATCTTTTGCAGATTGCCAGCTGTGGTCGCAGTTGCCAGCAAAGCTAACAGCTGGAATAATAAGACAAATAGCTAAAAATAGTGACTTCATTAAAATACCCCCTAATTAGAAATTAGAGGGTATAGTTTAAAAAAATATTCGACAAATATTATTTAAAAAACTTTAGTCTAATAAATGATTTATTTCTTTTTCCGCTTTGCACGTTTCTTGGCCTGTTCAGCCGCAACCGCATCTAGTGCTTCTTTCAACTCTTCATCGGTAAAGGAGGTGATGTGATGCAGCATTTGTAGCTTCACTTCATCTAATACTAGATCTGCATACTGCGCAACATTGGTCAGCTGCTCATCATAGACAATGGCATTGTCATCGTTGGTACAAATATAGCCTTTTTGCGTCAGAACTTTGATAAAGCTTTGGAATAAGGCTTTGTCAAAAAATTCTGGTGAGTTGAATTCATACAGTACAGAAAGGCGTTGCCCCACCAGATGACTCAGTTCTTCTACCTGACGGGTTGAAATGTTGCCTGGGCCACGCTGAGTAATTAAAGCCAGCGTCATATAGTAACGTTCCAGACTTTGGGTCACTGGGGCGGCCAGAACTTCAAGCTGGTGATGCGCTTCAGTATTTGGTGCTGGCGCTACCAGATTTTCACCATCTTCACTGATCAGGTTGGTTGCAAGTAAAGCATCGATATAAGCATCAACATGTTGCTGAATTTCGTCTTCTTTCCATTTCAGGAATAGCTCAGCTTTCAGGAATGGATAGAGTGTACTGCTGGCATTGATCGCATCTTCACGGCGAATCATACCGTTGTGTTCTACCAGTGCTGCAATTAGAGACGGCAGTACAAAACTATGTACGATGTTGTTACGGAAATAGGTCAGCAATACGGCCTGATTATCTTCAATGGCAATGATATCGCCCAGAACGTGTTTCACCCGTTTAATTAGCTTGAGCTTCATTGCATAGGCAATAATCTCTTTACCTGAAAGTGAGGTAATTTGCATACGCTCATCATAAGGTAAAGCCACCAGCAGATTACGGTAGGTATCCAGCTGCTTGATACAGATTTCTTCGTCCAGCGTATGTTTCGGTGTTGCCAATAAAATAAGTGACAGCAGTGAAACCGGATTCACCACGACTGCACGGTTGATATTTTCCAGAATGGCTTGGGCGGAACTGTTGACTGCGTCGGATACCGGCTGCGGAATCGGATCATCATTCTTTTCAATTTTGATATGTTCTGCGCCGTGCTGTTTCAGGATGTCATCCAGAAATACCGGTTCACCGAAGTTCAGATGGACCTTACCAAAAATACGCTCAATTTTGCGCAAGGTTTTCAGAATGCCAAAAATAGATTCTGCTTCTTTCGGCTTGCCGTTCATTTCACCGACATAAGTACCGCCTTCCATCAGGCGTTCATAGCCGATATAAGTTGGAACGAAGACAATTGGCTTGGCCTTGCCACGTAAATGACCATGTACGGTCATCGCCAGCATGCCGGTTTTTGGTGGCAGCAGACGGCCAGTACGTGAACGGCCACCTTCGATAAAGTATTCCAGTGGAGTATTACGTGACAAAACGCTATACAGATATTCTTTAAATACAGTGGTATAGAGTGCATTACCGCGGAAGGTACGACGGATAAAGAAAGCACCGCCACCGCGTAAGATCTGACCCACAAATGGCATGTTCAGGTTATCGCCCGCTGCAATATATGGCACCATCAGGCCACGACGATAAATCACATAAGACAATAATAGGTAGTCGATATGACTGCGGTGACATGGTGTATAGACAATTTCATAATCTTTGGCCAGTTCACGCACGGTACTGAAATTATGCACTTCCACGCCGTCATAAAGCTGGGTCCATAAACGGGTCAGGGCTTTATCGGCAAAACGTACAGTCGAATGAGAATAATCTGATACGATTTCATTCAGATAACCAATCGCACGACGTTCTGCTTCCAGCATGCTGATTTTGCTGCGGATGCTTTCGTTACGAATAGCCGCTTGTACATCCGGCGATTTAATCAGGCCATGCATCACATTACGGCGATCTGACAGGTCAGGGCCGAGAATCACTTCACGCTGTGCATCCAGATAATCATTCAGACGGCTGACAATATAGGTCGCTGGTGCTGAATTTGGATAAGTTTCTTTGGCAAAGTCCATGAGGGCACGCAAAGATTGCGGCTCATGAAACTCCAAATAAGACTGGCGGCCATGCAGACCGATATTAACCAGCTGTTTGACCCGACTTGGCGTAGACCAGGTATCAGTAAATAACAGTTTAAACCAGGAATCTTCTTTTTCAGGATCACGACCCCAGAGCACAGTGACCGGTACCAGTTCCACGTCTAGTTCAGGATTTTTTTCCAGTACTTCAATCAGACGTAACAGACGTGGTGGAAAGGCATGTGGTGGTGAGCTAAGTAGATTATTCTCATCATGGTGCTGTAGGAATAGAACCGAAGCCTTTTCCTTACTGTCACCAATCTGTAGAGGGTCAAGCGCAGGCGGCATGTTTAAACGGCGAGTTTCCGCATCGACCACCAATGCATTACTGCGTGAATGATTCTGCAAGATATAACAGACGATTTTCTGCTGTGCTGCCGGAGTCTGGTCAGCAGTAGGAGTTGTCACTTCACTTGGTACTTCCCCAAGAACATGCGGGGTGACCACAAGATCAAGTAGCTTACTTGAAAGCTTGCGATACATTTGACCAAAGCCACTCTTGGACATAGTTACTCCTAATTTTACTGACCAAAACTACAGAATTTCTGAGGGAATTTATTTTGATTGATTATAAAAACAAACAATATGTCATTTTCTGACAAATTCAATCGAAGTGGTTCAATTTTAGCGCGAAAGCAGATGTTTTTCCTAGTAAGTTGCAAGAGCAGTTGACAGAACAGTCAATCAATCTTTAGAAGATTGCTTGGATTTTATGGCAGAATATTCAGAATAAATTGTATAGATTTATTTCTACACTTCTGGATCTTGCCAATATCACACAGGTTGCTTATGAATGCCTTAACACAGGAACTGGTCGAGCTGCTCAGTTTAGAAAAGTTAGAAGAAAATATTTTCCGGGGAATTAGCCGTAATCTGGTAGGCAAGCGCGTATTTGGTGGGCAGGTCTTGGGACAGGCCCTACGTGCTGCGTCTTATACTACAGATCGTCCTGCGCATTCATTGCATGCCTATTTCCTGTTTGGTGGAGATGTCAATGCACCGATCATTTATGAAGTGGATCGTATCCGTGATGGAAAAAGCTTTGTCAGCCGTCAGGTCCGCGCCATTCAGCATGGCCGTACCATTTTCATGTGTATGGTTTCTTTTGCGCATCAGGAAGAAGGCCTGAACTATCAGATTTCAGAACCTGAATATCCACCGGCAGAAAGTCTAAAAAATGAAGCGGAACTCACCCGGCAGATTATCGAATTTATTCCGGAAAACGTGCGTGCGTCTTTCATGCGTGACCGTCATGTCGAAATTCGCCCTGTAATGCCAGTGAATCCATTCCAGCCGCAACCGGAAGCGCCGAATTATGCGCACTATATCCGTACTCATGGAAAGATCGCTGCAGAAGTGGATGAGATTTCCCTGCATCAGGCGATTGCAGCTTTCTATTCAGACTTTACCTTAATGACCACGGCCCTTCGTCCGCATGGTTTAAGTTATCTGTCTCCAAGCTTGCAATGTGCCAGTATTGACCATGCCATGTATTTCCATAAACCATTCCGGGTAGATGAATGGATGTTATACGACATGGATGCTACTCAAAGTGCCAGTTCGCGTGGTCTGAACTTTGGCCGCATGTGGCAAAATGGTGAGCTGGTCTGCAGTACCACACAAGAAGGCTTGATCCGTTTACGTGAAATTGAAACCCAGTAAAGCATACTTTTAATTTAAATAAAGCCGGATTCCAGATCCGGCTTTATACATTTTTAAGTACGGCTCTTTATAAAAAATTACTCGATTCTCCAACACTTGCATGGCATAGTGCCCTTAAGATCAATATTAAAAATACATGTAAAAATGAGTTTAAATACGCAGATTTTGATTGCCGCCGTATTGGGGGTGCTGTTTGGATTTTTACTGACTTTATTTCCACAAAGCACATTTTTTGATGTCGGCCTGTACGGGATTGGAATCGCCAGCAGCCTTTTTATTGGTCTGCTGAAAATGATTTTGATCCCCCTGATTTTTACCTCAATCGTGGTTGGAGTGTCTAATCTGCAGGCGGGGGGACAGCTGAGTCGAACCTGGAAAATCACCCTATTATGCTGCGTGACCACCACCTCATTGGCACTGATTTTAGGGCTAACCTGTGCACATCTGTTTAATGTGGGGAGAGGTGTGGATGTGGTGATGTTTCAGGATGCCATGGCTCAGCATCAAACGCCTGATACTTTAACGCCGTCGTCTTTCTTTACTAATTTTATTCAGAATACCCTGATCAATCCCTTTAAGGCCTTTGCTGACGGTAATGTCCTAGCTGTTGTAATTTTTGCTCTGTTTATCGGTGTGGCTTTGGTCGCAGGTGGAGATAGCTTCCGTACTGTGCGTAAGCTCAGTCACCAGTTTTTTGACATCATGATGTTGATGATTGGCTGGATCATGAAACTGGCACCGATTGGGATTTTTGCACTACTCGCCAAGTTAATTGCCACTGAAGATATTTCAGTACTGAGCCGTTTGGCTGAGTTTGCGGCAGTCGTGACAGGCACCACAATTTTTCATGGGATAGTGGTGTTGCCGTTATTGCTATGGATCTTCGGAAAAATGAATCCGCTGACCTTTTTTAAAGGTACTCGTAGTGCATTAATTACTGCCTTTGCCACCAGCTCCAGTTCGGCAACCATGCCGATTTCTTTAAAATGCGCGCAGGAAAATCTGGGGGTACGTCCGCAAACAGCTGGTTTTGTGATTCCTCTTGGCACACAGCTGAATATGGATGGAACGGCACTTTATGAAGCTGCAGCAGCTTTGTTTATTGCTAATCTGATGGGGCTGGATCTAACCTTAGGTCAGCAGTTGGTGGTTTGTGCCACGGCAATGATTGCGTCCCTAGGTGCACCGGGCATTCCAAGTGCCGGCATGGTCACTATGATCATGGTACTGCAATCAGTGGGTTTACCTGCTGAAGCGATTGCGATTTTACTTCCGATTGACCGTCTACTCGATACGGTACGTACTGTAGTAAATGTACAGGGCGATATGATGATTAGTGTGGTGGTAGATCGACATACCCGCGAGCCTGAAGTGCCGATTTAATCTTTGTCTAATTCAGCTTTATCTAAGTCCGGATTCCAGACAATTTCCCAGAGATGACCATTGGGATCCTGAAAATAACCTGCATATCCGCCATAAAAGGTGGTGTGTGCAGGTTGAATAATTTTAGCGCCGGCACGTTCTGCCTGTGCCATTGCCTGATCGACTTCTAAGGGGCTATAAACATTATGTCCTAGCGTCATTTGCGTCGGACAGATTGGGCTTGGCTCCAGACCGGTATCTTGCTGAATACTACGCTGTGGCCATAGGGCAAGCTTAAGACCAGGTTGTAATTGAATAAGAGCCACCGTGCCATATTCAAATTCTTCACCTATGATTCCTTCACTGGGAAAACCCAGCCCATCACGGTAAAAGCATAATGAAGCTTCCAGATCGAGCACACCGAGGGTAATCACAGAAATCCGTGCTTGCATAACTCCCTCCTGATTATGATTGTTATATTTCTATCTTAGGATAGTTAAAAAGCAGGGGAGTGATCCCTGCTGTTAGAAATTGTAATAACAGGCAAGCTTAAGCAACTTTGAGAGTAGCGCGTTTGGCTGCCTGTGAATGGTTGAGATAATGCAGCGCATCATCGGTACTGCCCTCATGCACCGGATCATACCAAGGCATTAAATAACCGAGCTGTTGGGATACTAACCACAGCGGGTTGGGTAGAAGGCGGTTATCTAACTGGGAAATGCGCCACCATTCTTTCCAGATCCAGGGTTTATACACGGCAGGTTTAAGTGACTTAAAGCGTGGATCCTGTGCCATTAAATGTGCTGCACCATCGACCCAAAGGCCAATTACACCAATAATGACCACCACACTTAGATAATAACGGGCAATATAGCCGCCACCTAGGTGATGGTATAAATCAAAAGCCACACTACGATGCTCAATTTCTTCAGCACCATGCCATTTCACCAGATCCAGCATATTCGGATCAGCACCCAGACGTTCCCATTCAGTATTGTAGAGTGCGTATTTACCCAGGACACAGGTCATGTGTTCTACTGTCGCAATAATACCGAGGCGGAACAGATCCCATTGATGTTCTAAGATTTTAGGAATTTTGAGACCGAATGGCTGATCGGCGAGCAGCTTGTTAAATAGGAAATGCATGATGTCCAGATTGCGCTGGATATCAATCTGACGTTCAGATAAATATTCTTTATTGGCCGAATTATGTGCCTGGGCATGCATGGCTTCCTGACGGATAAACGCCTGTACATCATGCTTTAATTTTTTGTCAGTGATCTGGGGGAGGACTTTGTTATATAAACGGCAGAACCAGAGTTCACCTGCAGGTAGAATATTGTTAATTTCATTGACGAAGTAACTGGCAAAGGGCTGATCAGGAATCCAGTCGACTGGAGTATCCTGCCACTCAAAGCTGACTTTGCGAGGCTGGATAAAATAGGAAATGGAAGAGCCAATTCTTGTTGTTTTGAAGCGCGAAAGTAAAGACATGGTGTGAATCCATCACTGCTTGATCAAGACAGTATGAAAAAAATATCCCGAATTGCAGCAGGCAGTACGGGACATTCTTTTATCCGATGAAACACATTCGGCTTATTTTTGTGGATCCTGTTCGACAATCTCTGTTGGTTCGGCCTCTACAGGCGCGTCCAGATTATTCAGTTCACTGGCAGTAACTTCATGAGCACTGCCTGCTTCATCTTCATCTTCTAATAATTCAATTGGTTCATCAGCTTCGTTTAAATCATGCATAGAAGCTTCAGGAATGCTGTCCAGATCAAATTCAGGTGCTTGATTCAAAGTGAAGTTCAAACGGCCGCCCATCACACTGGCCAGTTCTTCCAAACCCTGCTTGTTTAGAGAAGAGAACAGCTGAATCGAGAAATCCAGCTTCATCTTTTTCAGTTTGGCTTTCACTTCTTGTAGCGCTTTCGAAGCAGGGCCACGGTTCAGCTTGTCGGCTTTGGTCAACAGGACATGTACGAATAATTTACGTGAATAGGCCCATTCCAGCATCATCACGTCAAAGTGTTGTAGCGGATGACGGATATCCATCAGCAGCACCAGACCTTGCAGGCTCTTACGGTGAATCAGATAGTTTTCCAGTTCTTTCTGCCAGACAATTTTCATGGCTTCTGGGACAGCTGCGTAGCCATAACCCGGCAAATCGACCAGACGCTGATCCGGATTGCCGAGGCTAAAGAAGTTGATCATCTGGGTACGGCCTGGTTTTTTGGACGCACGGGCCAACTGTTTCTGATTGGTCAGGGCATTGATGGCACTCGATTTACCCGCATTGGAACGGCCAGCAAAAGCTACCTCATAACCGGTATCTTCTACACACAAGCTGAGCTTGGGTGCACTCATCAGGAACTCAGCTTTGCGTAACCAGTTGAGGGCTTGTACCGAATATTCAGTAATGGCTGGATCGACCTTTTTTTCATAGCTGATCTTTTGCTTTGGGGCATTTGATGCCTTACTGTTTTTCGACTTTCCTCTGCTGTGATGCATGGCTCAACTTCAATGACTAATTATACAAGAAGCTATTATAAAGGAAGTCGGGCGGGCAAGCGAACTTTAGAATTGCCCCATAGAATAAGGGTATTAGAGATTGATCAGGCTAATCGGTGACTGGATGCTAAAATGTTCCTTGGTCGGTTCAACGACATCACCCAGAATATATTGATCGAGACTGGTATAGAACTGTTCCACAGCCTGATCCAGAATGCCTTTTAATCCGCAATTGGTACGTAGTACACAGGGTGGATCATTACATTCCACAATCTGGTTGTCACGTTGCAGAATACGCACAATCTGTCCGAGCTGAACTTGCAGGGCAGCCGGATTGAGACGGATTCCACCCCCTTTACCGCGAGAGGTAATGAGCCAGTCCTGTTTCGCCATAAAGTAGACGATTTTCATGGCATGGTTCTGCGAAATCTGTAAGCGCTCCGCCAGCTCGGCAATCGTATAAGGCAGATCGCGGGGTTGCGCAACATACATCAGTATGCGCAGCGCATAGTCAGTAAATTTATTCAGTTGCATGATAATACTGATGTTTTTGATGAAAAAAATTAGGGTTAGTCTAGCATACCAGACTAACCCTCTTTTTTTATTTTAAGCTGAAGAAGCAGTTAGTGGCGTACACCACCTGTGCCAAAGGCTTCGCTATGAATGTTCTCAGCAGGGATTCCGCGAGCGACGAGCGCCTTTTGCTGTTCAGCCATAAATGGCATTGGACCACACAGGTAATAGTCGGCATTTTCTGGAAGCAGGGCACGGTCAATTATGCTGAGATCCAGACGACCAGCAAAATCATAATCCTCACCCAGTTTGTCATTGGCATGTGGGAATTCGTATGCAGTCACTGTATGCAGACGTGGATATTTCGCTTTTAGCTCATGAATGTGCTGTTTCATCGCATGTACCTGTTTGCTACGGCAGGCATGGATGAAAGTCACAGGCTGTGGCATGTCCAGAGTCACCAGTTGGTTCAGCATAGCCACCATTGGAGTTAGACCTACACCGCCACTGATGAACACATTACGTTTGTTCGGATCGATCAGGTAGAAGTTGCCTGTTGGTGCAGAGACTTCAATTTCTGAACCTTCTGGCAGGCTGTGTAAAGTATTCGATACCCAGCCTGGAACCATGTCGCCTTTCTGATCTTCACGTTTCACGGAAATACGCAGGTAATCGGCTTGTGGGCAAGTCGACAGGGTATATTGGCGTGGCTGTTTTAGGTTCAGCTCAGGCACAAACACGCGTACAGAGATATATTGTCCAGCTTCATATTTCGGTAATGGGCCGCCGTCAACTGGAGCCAGGTAGAAGGAAGTGATTTCATCACTTTCTACGACTTTCTTGGCAATCTTGAAGTTGCGCCAGCCTAACCAGCTACCTTTAGTCTGTTCATGCTGATCATAGATCGCTTTTTCAGTTGCAATAAACAGGTCAGCCAGTTGACCGTATGCTGCAGCCCAAGCATCAATCAATGGATCATCCATAGAAATGTTCAATACTTCACTGATTGAATGCAACAGGTTTTCCCCAACAATACCGTAGTCCGGTGCCTTAATGTTTAGGCTTACGTGTTTATGTGCGATTAGCTCAACCACGGGTAACAGCACAGATGGATCTTCGATATTTTCAGCATAAGCCAGAACCGCACCTGCCAAGGCTTGTGCTTGAGCTCCACTACGTTGATGTCCCATGTTAAAGGTTTCTTTCAAATCAGGATTATTGCCTAGCATGCGGTTATAGAAATAACCAGTCAGGGCAACCCCATTTTCACGAAGAACAGGAACAGTGGCTTTTACAAGGTCAATTTGCTGTGGAGTCATAGCTGATCTCTCATGGCTGTTATTTATAAGATGTATTTAAAATACATCTTATAAAATGCTTTTACAATATAGTAAAAGCATAAAACCATAAAAAAATTATGGGATATGAAAATATCCCATAAAAATGATGTTTTCGATCGGAGAAAGGAAGGCTATTTGCGCCCGAAGAGAGAGCCTAATAGACCACGAACAATTTTCTGTCCGGTACTACCACCAAGACTACGTGCTGCACTTTTGGCAAAGGTACCCATAATATCCTGTGTAAGTTTTTCACGTTGCTTGGCTGCACGTTCAGCTTCTTTTTGCTGTTCACGTGCCAAACGTTCCTGTTCCTTGGCTTGCTGTTTAGCTAGAACTTCCTGTTCTTTGGCTTGTTGCTTGGCAAGTTCCGCGGCTTGAGCCTGCTGCTGACGTTCCAGTACTTTTTGCTGTAGCATCTCATGCGCACTGTCACGGTCAACTTCCTGCTCATAAATACCAGCCACGATACTTTGCTGCATGAGCACTTTACGTTCTTCAATTGAGATCGGACTAAAAGAAGAATGTGGTGGCATGATCCAGCCACGTTCCACAATTTGTGGTGTGCCTTTTTCATCCAGACAGCTAATCAGCGCTTCACCTACAGCAAGTTCAGTAATCGCTTCCTGCACTTTAAATTCTGGATTGGCACGGAAGGTATCTGCCGCCGTTTTGACTGCCTTCTGGTCTTTAGGAGTAAAAGCGCGTAAAGCATGCTGAATACGGTTGCCGAGTTGCCCTAATACGCTTTCAGGTAAGTCGAGTGGATTCTGGGTGACAAAGTAAATCCCGACACCTTTGGAGCGGATCAGACGCACCACCTGTTCAATCTTTTCCTGCAGGGCGGGGCTGGCATTATCAAAGAGTAAATGCGCTTCATCAAAGAAGAACACCAGTTTCGGTTTGTCCAGATCACCCACCTCTGGTAACTGTTCAAATAACTCTGACAGCATCCATAACAGGAAAGTGGCGTACAACTTCGGTGTGTTCATCAGCTTGTCGGCAGCCAGCAGATTGATATTGCCGCGGCCTTGGCTATCCGTTTGCAGGAAATCCATCAGGTCTAGTGCTGGCTCGCCAAAGAATTTATCCCCGCCTTGATCCGCAAGTGCCAATAAATTGCGTTGAATCGCACCGAGGCTGGCAGGCGATAGATTGCCATATTCCGCTTTAAAGTCTGCAGTATGTTCGCTGACATAACTCAGCATGGCTTTCAGGTCTTTAAAGTCGATCAGTAGCAGGCCCTGATCATCAGCAATCCGAAAGACGGCGGACAGTACTCCTTCTTGCGTGTCATTCAGGTTTAGGATACGGGCAAGGAGGAGTGGTCCAATTTCGGAAATCGTAGTACGGATCGGATGGCCTTGTTCACCAAACAGATCCCAGAATACGACCGGCGAAGCTTCAAAAGGAATTGAGTCAATATTCAGGCTTTTAATACGTTCATCAAACTTAGGATTACTTTCGCCTGGCTTGGCCAGGCTGGAAACATCTCCCTTGGCATCGGCAAGGAACACGGGTACACCAATGCGAGAAAAGCTTTCTGCCAAAACTTTCAAGGTTACCGTTTTGCCGGTTCCGGTCGCGCCGGCAATCAGTCCGTGACGGTTGGCAAGCTGTGAATGCAGCACAATATCTTGCGTGGTATCACTGGTTTTTTTAGCAATAATGATCGGTGTATTCATTAACTTGAAAACCTCTATATAAATTTTTGTCTTTTGGAATACTTAAATTTCCCTTATGCAGGGATTTGTGATTTAAGTCTCTTTTTTGGTTTATTGTGTTACATGTTAAGGTATTTTGACTTTATTGTTGAAATTGTATTCATTTTTTGTAATATTCACCATTCATTTTATTTTTAATAACATTATGAAAAATAAAATTTTAATTTAATAGCTTTTATTAAATAGTTTGAAAACGGTTAGAGGGTGTAAATGAAACTTAACAAACAATTATTAGCAATGTTAGTGGGAACATCTGTATTTTTAACGGCATGTGGTGGTGATTCAGATAGCTCAATATCTACAAAGCCTACTGATCCAGTTCCACCAGAACAGCCAGGCGAAACGCTTACTACTATTCAAGATGTTGCAACTGTAGTAAGTGAAAAGGCAAATATTGCAGTTTTTGGTGAAGTGAATCCTAAATATTTTACAGAGACAGCATTAACATCAGGTCGGACTGTTTTATTGTTAGATGATAATGTGACAAAAGCAGCTGGATTTGCTTCACAGGTTGATTTAACTGCTTCATCGGCACAGAATCAAGCGAAAGTGAGATCAGTTGTATTAAATCAAAATTTAGATGAATTTAGTAAATTCTATTTAGCTGCATTTACTAATGCTCTTATCCAGCAAAATGCAAAAGTCAATATTTTAACTAATCGTGTATCTACGAATGCTCAAGGTGAAGTGGTTAATGTAATCTTGGATATTGATTTTTCTAATGCCAATGAACTGACTAAAGTTCGTGACCTGTTGTTATCTGTATTAAATTCAAATTCATCTGTTACTACTCCTGTAGCCGTACAAGCAAGTGATAAAAAATTACGTCTCAATTTATCTTTTTGGCTTGCAAACCAATCAGGTTATATTTGGGGAAATACTTACGTAGCGAGTAATAGTGATCAAGTTAACCAAGTATATGGTGATTTGAATATTGCTAGTGCTTTAAGTAGCAATGCGGTTATTGAAGTGGCTACAGCAAAAGAAACTTTTACTCAAACAACACAATCTGCAAATGCGGTTGACATTTTATGGAATATTGATTCTTCAGGTTCAATGTCTGAAGAACAGCGTAACTTGGCTAATGGTGCTGCACAGTTCTTTAAATCATTGAATCAAGCAGGTGTAGATTATCGTTTAGCAGTGAATACGCAGGATGCGTATGCATGTAAGTCGCTTAGAACTTTAAAAGATAAAACGACTAATTTTATTGATAGAAATACACCAGATGCAGAGCAAGAGTGGGCTACCTTGGCTCAACCTGGAACTTATGATTCAGCTACTGAAACAGGTTTTTACTGCGTTCGTGAAGCAGATTTGACTGGTTTTGATCGTCCAAATGTGAAAAATTTAGTAGTGTTTGTTTCAGATGAGCCTGAAAATGAAACATATTGGCAGTACAGTCCTGTATATAGTAACTATACACGACGAGATTTTAATGATTATAAAAATTATTTCTTGTCTACAAACACTACCTACTTTTCGATTGTGGGTACATCTGATCATATCCGTCCAACTTTTGCAGATCCTACAACTTCTTGGAGTACATTGGGATTTGAATGTAATGGTCAAGGTGGATCTGCTGAAGGAGGAGGGCACTTTAAAGAGATTGCACGTTTGACTGGTGGGGCTTCTGCTTCAATTTGTGCTGATGCTACAAGCTGGAATGTGGTATTTGATGACATTATCCGTGTAGCAACTGGTCTTGCAAGTCAGTTTAGTTTAAAACAGGTACCAGTACCTTCAACTGTTAAGGTGACAGTAAATGGTCAGAATGTTGGGCGTGATACAACACATCGACAAGGCTTTGATCTAGTTTATAGTAATTCTGGAGTAAGCTTAGTATTTTATGGAACAGCTTTACCAAAAGCAGGAGAGACTGTTTCTGTAAGCTATGATTACTTTAAGTAAAGCGAAACGATAATGTAAAAAATTGGGCAATTTGCCCAATTTTTTTATGTCTATATTTAAGCTAAGACTTTTAAAGCCTGTTTAATATCCTGAATCAGATCTTCTGGATGTTCCAGTCCAATACAGAACCGCACCAGCAGGCCGTCTTTCAAATGTGAATGTTCCAGCACACGCATTTCTTTTAAGTTATATAACATGACCAGGCTGACAGGGCCACCCCAGCTAAAGCCAAGCTTAAACAGTTTTAAGCTGTCACAGAAATTGCGGATATCTTGCAGTTGATATTTGCTGTCAAAAATCACGCTGACCAGACCGGCACTGTGTCCTTGCTTGCAAATTTCTTTCCAGTATTCATGACCTGCGTTGTCAGTATCAGCCGGATGTAAGACCTGGACAAATTCTGGTTGCTGTTTGAGCCAGTGTAATAAGGTTAAGCAGCTTTGTGATTGATGTTCATATCGGAGTTGCATCGACGCCAGACTTCGTTGTACCTGAGCGACATCATCGCCTGATACAGAGATACCCTGAATGGTATGCGCACGGAACAATTTGTGATGCAGGTCTTTATCGCGGGTCACCACTGAACCCATCAGGATATCACCGCCACCACTTGGATATTTGGTCAGGGCATGCACAGTCATATCGACACTTATATGATCCTCACCAAAATCAAATGCATTAAAGGCAAGGCCTGCACCCCAGGTATTGTCCAGCGCAGTGAGGATGTTGTTCGCTTGGGCCTTCTTGACCAAGCGACTTAAATCAGGAAATTCTAAAGTCACGGAACCCGCCGCTTCAAGCCAAAGTAGTTTGGCTTTTTCCGAGGGCTGAAAAGTATCCGCATCTATCGCATTATAGACTTTGACTTGAATGCCATAGCGGGTTTCCAGGTTGCGTAGATGTTCCATGTTTGGACCATAGATATTATCCGCAACCCACACTTCATCGCCTTGGCTTAAAAAACAAGAATTCACGAGATTAATCGCGGATAAACCACTCGGTGCCAGCAAGCAATATTGACCGCCTTCGATCTGGGCAATGCTATCGCCTAAGGTAAATGTCGTCGGTGTACCATGCGTGCCATAGCTATAGTCATAGTCATCAGTCCAGTGGCGATTAAATAGGGCATCAGTATTGTTAAAGATGATGGTGGATGCACGAAACAGGGGAGGTTGAATACTGGAAATATATTGCGGGGCCTTTCGTGGTGCATGAATCAGCGCTGTTTGAGGATTTTTTTTCACGTGAATGCTCTTAAATGTAATCAAATATTGCTTTAGCTTAAGAGAATCTCATTATTGCTGCCAGTTATGTTGTGAAATGTTGAAAAAATTGACATTGCTAAAAAGTTGGCTTCATTTTTGCAAAACCTAAAATCAGAGAGCTACAACAAAAGGTTTAGGCGCATGAAGTCGCAGTTAAAAGTACATTATTTTCAGCATATTGCTGGCGAGGGTTTTGGTAGTTGTATTGATTTTTTAAAGCAGCATCAGGCGCAAATTACTGCGACTGAATTCTTTGCTTTACCCGTCGATCGTCCACTGGATATTGAAGCTTTGCCATCAGTCGATGAAGTTGATTTGCTGATCATCATGGGAGGCACCATGAGTGTCAATGATGAAGCGAATTATCCATGGCTCAAGATCGAAAAACGCTGGTTACGCCGTTATCTTTCCCACGGAAAACCAACGATTGGCCTATGTTTGGGTGGGCAGTTGATCGCCAATGCCTTGGGGGCGGCCGTCAGCCGTAACCAGGAACAGGAGCTGGGCTGGACCACGGTTCGCAAAGTCGCACATGTACCCGAGGATTGTTTTGTTTTGCCTGAACAGTTTGAAATCATGCAGTGGCATAGTGAAACCTTTGAGCTGCCTAAGGGAGCGATTCATCTGGCAGAAAATGAAGCCTGTCGTAATCAGATGTATCAACTCGGCAAGAATGTCTTGGGTTTCCAGTTTCATCCGGAAATCACCCCGGAAACTTTAAAGCTGTTTTTGGAAAATGAAGAAGAAATTTCACAATTTTCTGGAAAATATGTACAGGACATTCAACAACTGAAAAGAACAACCAAAAATAATTTTATTCAAGGAAATCAAATACTAAACCAAGCTATTCAGTATGTTTTGGAAAAAACAGCCTAGTGGGTAAAAAATAAACAATTGATTTCCCGAATAAATTGAAATACAGCAAGAAAAACTCTAAAAGGGATTTGCTTATGCAATAAACAATGGCTATAATAAGCGACCCTTCGATAGGAAGGGGGTTAACTGCGAAGAAAGTAGTTAACTATCGTTACAGTCGTGGCATCGATCACGACCTTAGTGATATTTCACTGCTCTTGACACTTGCCTTAAAATAGTGGGGTGAGATGCGTCAAGAGTGATTCTTTATATATTTGGCTTGGAGTTAACTGGTATGTCTAACCAGAGAATTCGTATCCGTCTTAAGTCTTTTGATCACCGTCTTATTGATCAATCAGCTCAAGAAATCGTAGAAACAGCAAAACGTACTGGCGCACAAGTTTGTGGTCCAATTCCAATGCCTACACGCATTGAACGTTTTAACGTTTTAACATCACCACACGTTAACAAAGATGCGCGTGACCAATACGAGATCCGCACTTACAAACGTTTGATCGACATCGTTCAACCTACAGACAAAACTGTAGATGCATTGATGAAGTTAGATCTTGCAGCTGGTGTTGATGTTCAGATCGCATTGGGTTAAGGCTTTCGGGTTAATTAACGCTCTAAGTTAATTAGGCCGCTTTTTTAGAGGTTTATGCACATGGCTATTGGTTTAGTCGGTCGCAAGTGCGGTATGACACGTATCTTTACAGATGCTGGTGTTTCTGTGCCTGTTACAGTGATTGAGGTTGATCCTAACCGCATCACTCAAATCAAAACGCTTGAAACTGATGGTTATCAAGCGATTCAAATCACTACTGGTGAACGTCGCGAATCTCGCGTAACTAACGCTCAGAAAGGTCACTTCGCGAAAGCTGGTGTTGCTGCTGGTCGTCTGGTTCAAGAATTCCGCGTTTCAGAAGCTGAGCTTGAAGGTCGTGAAGTTGGCGCTACTATCGGTGTAGATCTGTTCACAGTTGGTCAAATTGTTGACGTAACTGGTCAGTCTAAAGGTAAAGGTTTCCAGGGTGGTGTTAAGCGTTGGAACTTCCGTACTCAAGACGCTACTCACGGTAACTCTGTTTCTCACCGTGTTCTAGGTTCTACAGGTCAAAACCAGACTCCTGGTCGCGTGTTCAAAGGCAAAAAAATGGCTGGCCATTTAGGTGCTGAACGCGTAACTGTACAGGGTCTTGAAATTGTATCTATCGACGCAGAACGTTCAGTTCTAGTAGTTAAAGGTGCGATTCCTGGCGCTACTGGTGGCGACGTAACTGTTCGTCCTACGATCAAGGCCTGAGGGGAAATAACGTGAATTTAAATACTGTTTCCGGCTCTGCTGTTGAATTATCAGAAGTTGCGTTCGGTCGTGAATTTAATGAAGCTCTTGTACACCAAGTTGTTACAGCTTACTTAGCTGGTGGTCGTCAAGGTTCTAAAGCTCAGAAATCACGCGCAGACGTTTCTGGCGGTGGTAAAAAACCATTCCGTCAAAAAGGTACTGGCCGCGCTCGTGCTGGTTCTATTCGTAGCCCAATCTGGGTTGGCGGTGGTAAAACTTTTGCTGCTCGTCCACAAGACTGGTCTCAAAAAGTAAACCGTAAAATGTACCGCGGTGCTATGCAATGCATCCTGGCTGAACTTGTTCGTCAAGATCGCTTAGTTCTAGTTGAAGAGTTTGCTGTTGCAGCTCCAAAAACTAAAGAATTGCTTGCAAAACTTAACGACTTGAATGCTACTCGTGCATTGATCGTTACTGATGCTGTTGATGAGAACTTGTATCTAGCTGCTCGTAACCTTCCACACGTTGATGTGGTTGATGCGACTGCAATCGATCCTGTTAGCTTGATCGCGTTCGATAAAGTTGTTATGTCTGTAGCTGCTGCTAAGAAAATTGAGGTAGAACTCGGATGAACAACGAACGTTTATATCAAGTCCTGCAAGGACCTGTTTTCTCAGAAAAAGCACAAGTTTTAGGTGAAACTGCTGGTGTTCAAGTATTCAAAGTTGCACTTGATGCAAACAAACTTGAAATCAAAAAAGCAGTTGAACAATTGTTTGGTGTAGAAGTTGTTAAAGTTAACACTACGATCACTAAAGGTAAAACTAAACGCTTTGGTAAAACATTAGGACGTCGTTCTGATGTTAAAAAAGCATACGTCACCCTGAAAGCTGGCCAAGATGTTGAAATGGCTGACTTGGGCGATGCCGCTGAAAGCGCAGCGGAATAAGGACGAAAACTATGCCTATTCAAAAATGTAAGCCAACGTCTCCAGGACGTCGCTTTGTAGAGAAAGTGGTTCATGATCACCTTCACAAAGGCGCGCCTTATGCTCCACTAGTTGAAGCTAAAAAACGTACTGGCGGCCGTAATAACAACGGTCACATTACGACTCGTCACGTTGGTGGCGGTCACAAACAACACTACCGTTTAATCGACTTCAAACGTAACAAAGACGGCATCCCAGCTGTAGTTGAGCGTATTGAATACGATCCAAACCGTACTGCGCACATTGCGTTGTTGAAGTATGCTGACGGTGAACGTCGCTACATCATCGCGCCTAAAGGTTTGCGCGCTGGTGATTCAGTTCAATCTGGTAACGATGCTCCAATCCGTCCAGGTAACTGCTTGCCACTACGCAACATGCCTATCGGTTCTACTCTTCACAACATCGAACTTAAAATCGGTAAAGGCGCGCAGTTAGCTCGTTCAGCTGGTACTTCTGTTCAGTTGTTGGGTCGTGACGGTTCTTACGCTATCGTTCGTCTTCGTTCAGGCGAGATGCGTAAAATTCATGTTGAATGCCGCGCTGTGTTAGGTGAAGTATCTAACTCAGAAAGCAACCTTCGCTCACTAGGTAAAGCTGGTGCATCACGCTGGCGTGGTGTTCGTCCTACCGTTCGTGGTATGGCGATGAACCCAGTTGATCACCCACACGGTGGTGGTGAAGGGCGTAACAAAGGTATTCAACCTGTAAGCCCATGGGGTCAAAAAGCTAAAGGGTACAAAACACGTACCAACAAGCGTACGACTAAGATGATTATTCGCGACCGTCGCGTTAAGTAACAAGTAAAGGAATCTGACAATGCCTCGTTCTCTGAAAAAAGGCCCATTCGTCGATGCGCACTTGTTCGCTAAGGTTGAAGCGGCTATCGCGGCTAATAACCGTAAGCCGATCAAAACTTGGTCGCGTCGTTCGATGATCCTCCCGGATTTTGTTGGTTTAACAATTTCTGTACACAATGGCCGTAACCATGTTCCAGTGATCATCTCTGAACATATGGTTGGACACAAGCTTGGTGAATTTGCACCGACTCGTACCTACCGTGGTCACGGTGTTGACAAGAAATCTAAACGTTAATAGGTGCTATGATGGAAGTAACTGCTAAATTACGCGGTGCCGCTATCTCGGCACAAAAAGCTCGTTTGGTTGCAGATCTTATCCGCGGCAAATCTGTTGCGCACGCTCTTAACATCTTAAACTTCAGCAACAAAAAAGCTGCAGTATTGGTTAAGAAAGCGTTGGAATCTGCAATTGCAAACGCTGAACATAATAACAGTTTAGATGTAGACGACCTTAAAGTTTCTACGATCTACGTTGATGAAGGCATGAGCCTGAAACGTATTATGCCACGTGCTAAAGGCCGTGCAGATCGTATTACTAAGCGTACTTGTCACATCACCGTTAAGGTAGGGGTTTGATATGGGTCAGAAGGTTCATCCAATCGGTATCCGCCTAGGTGTTGTGAAACGTCATAACGCTAACTGGTATGCGAGTCCGAAACAATACGCTGAATACTTGCTTAAAGATTTGCAAGTTCGTGAGTTTTTAACTAAAAAACTTAAGAATGCAATGATCAGCAATATTCTTATCGAACGTCCAACAGGTGCTGCTAAAGTAACTATTAGCACTGCTCGTCCTGGTATCGTAATCGGTAAAAAAGGCGAAGACATTGAGAAATTACAACGCGAATTAACATCTATTATGGGTGTTCCTGCGCAAGTAAGTATCAACGAAATTGATCGTCCAGACTTAGACGCGCGTCTAGTTGCTGAAGCTATCGCTTCTCAATTGGAAAAACGTGTAATGTTCCGTCGTGCTATGAAGCGTGCGGTTCAAAACACTATGCGTGCTGGTGCGAAAGGTATCAAAGTAGAAGTTTCAGGCCGTTTAGGTGGTGCTGAGATTGCTCGTACTGAATGGTATCGTGAAGGTCGTGTACCTCTACATACTCTTCGTGCAGATATCGACTACGCGACTATGCGTGCTGAGACTACTTACGGTACGATTGGTGTTAAAGTTTGGATCTTCCGTGGCGAGATCTTGGGTGGCATGAAACAAGTCATGAACCCAGCTCCAGCTGAAGAACGTCCAGCTAAACGCGGTCGCGGTCGTGGTGAAGGTCAAGAGCGTCGTGGTCGTCGCAATGATCGTTCTGCTGAAAAAGGAGAATAATCCATGTTGCAACCTAAACGTACTAAATTCCGTAAGGTGCAAAAAGGCCGTAACACTGGTCTAGCTCACCGCGGTAGCTCAGTATCTTTTGGTACTATCGCACTTAAATCAATCGAACGTGGTCAAATGACTGCACGTCAAATTGAAGCAGCGCGTCGTACAATTAGCCGTCGTATTAAACGTGGTGGTAAAATCTTTATCCGTGTATTCCCGGACAAGCCAATTACTTCTAAACCACTTGAAGTGCGTATGGGTAAAGGTAAAGGTTCTGTGGAATACTGGGTTTGCCAAATCAAACCAGGTAAAGTCTTGTACGAAATTGATGGTGTTAACGAAGACCTAGCTCGCGAAGCGTTCACGCTTGCTGCTGCTAAACTTCCGTTTAAAACCACTATCGTGACTCGGACGGTAATGTAATGAAAACTAAAGATCTACGTGAAAAGTCGGTAGAAGAGTTGACAGCTTTGCTTGATGAGCAACAGCTAAACCAATTCCGTCTTCGTATGGCGAAAGCAACTGGTCAATTGGGTAAATCGCACGAAGTGCAATTGACTCGCAAGACTATTGCTCGTATCAAGACCCTCCTTACCGAAAAACAGGGGAACGGACAATGAGTGAAAATACAGTCCGCACGTTAACAGGCAAAGTAGTAAGCGACAAGATGGAAAAATCTATCGTTGTTCTTATCGAACGCCGTGTTCAACACCCGTTGTATGGCAAATCAATCCGCCGTTCAACAAAATTACATGCTCATGATGAGAACAACACAGCTAAAGTTGGCGACGTTGTAACCATTAAAGAAAGCCGCCCAATGTCTAAAACTAAGTCATGGACTTTAGTTGAAGTTGTTGAAGCAGCTGCTGAGTAATTAACGTTCTTGTTGCATCATCGGTCAATTTCGAGTACTCTTTGAGCCTTTCGAAATTGTGACCGGTGATGCTCGGTTTTGGAGTAGGGCAATGATTCAGACCGAAACTATGCTCGACGTAGCAGACAACAGTGGTGCTCGCCGCGTACAATGTATTAAAGTACTTGGTGGTTCACATCGTCGTTATGCTTCTGTTGGCGACATTATTAAAGTTACTGTAAAAGAAGCAATTCCACGCGCACGTGTTAAAAAAGGTGACGTGATGAATGCAGTAGTTGTACGTACAAAATTCGGTATCCGTCGTCCAGACGGTTCAGTGATTCGTTTCGACGATAACGCTGCTGTTATTTTGAACAACAACAAAGCGCCGATTGCAACTCGTATTTTCGGACCAGTGACTCGTGAACTTCGTACTGAACAGTTCATGAAAATTATTTCATTGGCTCCTGAAGTTCTATAAGAGGCGATCATGGCTAAGATTAAAAAAGGCGATCAAGTAATTGTGATCGCAGGTAAAGAAAAAGGCAAACAGGGTACTGTTCTGTCTGTTTCTAATGACCGCGTTAAGGTTGAAGGCCTTAACTTGGTGAAGAAGCATCAAAAGCCGAACCGTGTTACTGGCGCTGAAGGCGGCATCGTAACTCAAGAAGCTTCGCTTCACATTTCAAACGTGGCAATTTTTAATGCTACAACCCAAAAGGCTGACCGTGTTGGTTACCAAACGATTGATGGCGTGAAAACTCGCGTATTCAAATCTAATGGTGAATCAGTGGCGGTAGCGAAGTAATAGGTTGAAAAAGGCAATGGCCAGACTTAAAGCACGTTACAACGACGAACTTAAAGCTCAATTAAAAGAACAATTGGGAATTAAGAATGTGATGGAGATCCCTCGCATCACTAAAATCACTATCAACATGGGTGTTGGTGCAGCTTCTGCTGACAAGAAACTCCTTGATGGTGCTCTTTCTGATATGCAAGCTATCGCTGGTCAAAAACCAGTTCTTACGTTAGCTCGTAAATCTATCGCTGGTTTCAAAATCCGTGATGGTTGGCCGATTGGTTGTAAAGTTACTTTACGCGGCGAACGTATGTACGAATTCTTAGACCGTCTGATCTCGATTGCGATTCCTCGTATCCGTGACTTCCGTGGTTTCTCTGCGAAATCATTTGATGGTCGTGGTAACTACTCAATGGGTCTTAAAGAACAGATCATGTTCCCTGAGATCGATTTTGACAAGATTGACCGTATTCGTGGTATGGACATTACCATCACTACGACTGCTCGCACCGATGACGAAGGCCGTGCGCTAATGCGTGCATTCGGCTTCCCGTTCAAATAAGAGGTCGAAATGGCTAAGAAAAGTATGATTAATCGCGAATTGAAACGCGAAGCTACTGTTGCTAAATACGCTGCAAAACGTGCTGAATTAAAAGCAATCATTGCAAACGTAAATGCTTCAGATGAAGAACGTTTCGATGCGATGATGAAATTACAAGCATTACCACGTAATGCATCTCCAGTACGTCTACGTAACCGTTGTGGTTTAACTGGTCGTCCTCATGGTTACTTCCGTAAGTTCGGCTTAAGCCGTAACATGGTACGCGATAAAGTAATGCAAGGTGATGTACCTGGCGTTGTTAAGGCAAGCTGGTAAGGAGCACTATAAATGAGTATGCAAGATACCGTTGCCGACATGCTAACACGTGTTCGTAACGCACAAATGGCAAAGAAACAAACTGTTTCTATGCCTAATTCTAAGTTGAAAGTTGCGATTGCTAACGTACTTCAACAAGAAGGTTATATTTCAAACGTAGAAGTTGCTGAAGTTGAAGGCAAAGCAACTCTTACTTTGACTTTAAAATATTTTGAAGGCAAGCCAGTTATCGAAACTGTGAAACGCGTAAGCCGTCCAGGTCTACGTCAGTATCGCGGTAAAGATGCACTTCCAAGCGTTAAGCAAGGTTTAGGTATTGCAATTGTTTCTACAAGCAAAGGCATCATGACTGATCGCGCTGCACGTGCTGCAGGCGTTGGTGGTGAAGTTATTGCTTTTGTTTCTTAATAGGTGATTCCTCATGTCTCGTGTGGCTAAAGCCCCAGTAACTGTACCTAACGGTGTAACAGTTACTCAGAACGGCCGGCAGGTCGAAGTGAAAGGCAGCAAAGGTACATTGTCTTTCAACCTGCATGCGCTGGTCGAGCTAAAACAGGAAGACGGTACTCTAGTTATTGCTCCTAAAGCTGAATCTAAAGACGCTTGGATGCAAGCTGGTACTGCTCGCGCTGTGCTTAACAACCTTGTAAAAGGTGTAAGCGAAGGTTTCGAACGTAAGTTACAACTTATCGGTGTTGGTTATAAAGCTGCGGTTAAAGGTAACGTTGTTAACCTTAACCTTGGTTTCTCTCACCCGATCGACTATACGCTTCCTGAAGGTGTAACTGCTGAAACTCCAACTGCAACTGAAATCGTACTTAAATCTGCTGATAAAGCAGTTCTAGGTCAAGTCGCTGCAGATATCCGTGGTTACCGTCCACCAGAGCCTTATAAAGGTAAAGGTGTTCGTTATTCTGACGAAGTTGTACTTCGTAAAGAAGCTAAGAAGAAATAAGGCGCGAGGTTCTTATGAACGAAAAGAAACAATCCCGTTTGCGTCGTGCGAAAAGCACACGCTTGCACATCCGTGCATTGGGTGCGACTCGTTTGTGTGTAAACCGCACTCCGCGTCACATCTATGCTCAAGTTATCTCAGCAGATGGTGGCAAAGTATTAGCGCAAGCTTCTACTCTAGACGCTACTCTACGTGCGGGTACTACTGGTAACGTTGAAGCAGCTCAAAAAGTAGGTGCTTTAATCGCAGAACGCGCTAAAGCAGCTGGTGTTACTAAAGTTGCATTTGACCGTTCTGGTTTCAAATATCATGGTCGTATCAAAGCCTTGGCTGATGCTGCCCGTGAAAACGGCTTGGAGTTCTAATCATGGCTAAAGTTGAACAAAACGAAGGTCTTGTTGAAAAGCTGGTTGCCGTTGATCGTGTAGCCAAAGTTGTTAAGGGTGGTCGTATCTTCTCTTTCACAGCATTAACTGTTGTGGGTGATGGTAATGGTCGCGTAGGTTTTGGTCGTGGTAAAGCGCGTGAAGTTCCAGCTGCTATTTCTAAAGCACTTGAAGCTGCTCGTCGTAACATGATTACTGTTGACCTTGTTGATGGTACTGTTCAGCACCCTATCAATGCTCGTCACGGTGCAAGCCGCGTTTACATGCAACCTGCTTCTGAAGGTACTGGTGTAATTGCTGGCGGCGCGATGCGTGCAGTTTTAGAAGCTGTTGGCGTACGTAACGTATTAACTAAATGTTATGGCTCTACAAACGCTGCTAACGTAGTAAACGCGACTTTTAACGGTTTGCGTGATATGACTTCTCCTGAGAAAGTTGCTGCGAAACGTGGTTTAACAGTAGAACAAATTCAAGGGTAATCAATCATGAAAACGATTAAAGTTACCCAGACTAAATCTGCATCGCACCGCTTGAAAAATCACAAGCTGAGCCTGAAAGGTTTAGGTCTGCGTCGTATTGGTCATACTGTAGAAGTGCAAGATACGCCTTCTAACCGTGGTATGATCAACCAAGTCTACTATATGGTTAGTGTAGAGGAATAAGCCATGACTCTGCGTTTAAATACAATTGCACCGGCAGAAGGTGCTAAGCGTGACAACCTTCGTCTAGGCCGTGGTATCGGTTCTGGCGTTGGTAAGACTGGTGGTCGTGGTATCAAAGGTCAAAACTCACGTAAGAGCGGTGGTACTCGTCCAGGTTTCGAAGGTGGTCAAACTGCACTTTATCGTCGTTTGCCTAAATTCGGTTTCACTAGCCAATTGGCTTTGAAAACTGCTGAAGTACGTTTATCTGAGCTTGCTAAAGTTGAAGGCGACATCGTGTCTCTTGAAACTTTAAAAGCTGCGAACGTTGTACGTAAAGACATGACTCGTGCTCGTATCGTACTTTCTGGTGAAATTACTCGTGCATTCACTGTACAAGGTGTTGCATTGACTAAAGGCGCTAAAGCTGCTGTTGAAGCTGCTGGCGGTAAAGTCGAGGAGTAATCCCCAGTGTCTATGACTCCTAGTTCTTCAGGTCATGTCAACATGATGAAAGGCCAACCATTTCATGTGAAATACCGTGAAATTATTCGTCGAATGATGTTTCTCATTGGTGCGTTGTTGGTGTTTCGACTAGGAGCGCATATTCCAGTACCAGGGATTAATAATGCCGCGCTAGAAAATCTGTTTAATGCAAACCAAGGTACAATCCTTGGTTTGTTTAACATGTTTTCGGGTGGTGCATTAGAGCGAATGTCGATTCTTGCTTTAGGGATCATGCCATACATTTCTGCATCGATTATCGTGCAGTTGATGTCTACGGTGGTTCCTCAGCTCGAAGCTTTGAAAAAAGAAGGCGAGCAGGGCAAACGTAAGATTAACCAATACACACGACAAGGCACGCTGTTCCTTGCACTTGTGCAAGCAATTGGTATGTGTGCTGGCCTGATCAGCCAGGGAATTACCCTGACCTCTGGTCTGGCTTTTTATGTTCCTGCAGTAACCTCTTTGGTTGCGGGGACCATGTTCTTGATGTGGCTGGGTGAACAGATTACCGAGCGTGGGGTGGGCAATGGTATTTCCATGATCATCTTCGCAGGTATCGTTGCAGGATTGCCGACTTTAGTTATGCAGTCTCTAACTTCAGTGGATAATGGCCAGTCTAGTCTAATTGGACTAGCAATTTTTGGTCTGTTATCGATTGCTGTACTTGCAGCGATTGTGTTTATCGAGAAGGCGCAACGTCGTATTCCGGTGAACTATGCTCAAAAGCAGCAGGGACGTCGTGTATTTACTGCACAGCAAACGCATCTGCCATTAAAAATTAATATGGCGGGTGTAATTCCGGCAATTTTTGCTAGCTCTTTACTTTTGTTCCCAGCGAGCTTAGGTCAATGGGTTGGTAGTTCGGATCCAAGTGCAGGAATTATCAAGCGTAGTCTACAAGACTTGGCATTGGTGTTATCGCCTGGTCAGCCGTTGTATTTGGTGCTCTTTGGTGCGTTAATTATCTTTTTCTGTTACTTCTATACAGCACTGGTATTTAGTCCTAAAGAAGTGTCAGAGAACTTGAAACGCAGCGGAGCTTACGTGCCTGGTATTCGTCCAGGTGAGCAAACTGCTCGTTACTTAGATCATATTCTCAATCGTTTGACCTTTATTGGCGCGATATACATCACTGTCATCTGTTTAATGCCGATGATTCTGCAAAGCTCTTTTGGTATTCCATTTAGCTTGGGTGGAACATCGTTGCTGATCGTGGTAGTGGTGGTGATGGACTTTATGGCTCAGCTTCAAGCACATCTCACCTCGCACCAGTATGACAATCAAACGTTAATGAGAAAAACGACTGCTCATCCTAAGGGATAAGCGCACTTAGAGGTTTCATCATGAAAGTACAAGCTTCTGTAAAGAAAATTTGTGGTAGCTGTAAAGTTATCCGTCGTAATGGGGTTATCCGCGTAATTTGTAGCGCAGAACCTCGTCATAAGCAGCGTCAAGGTTAATCTGATCAAGACCTGTTGATTTCAGTAGGCGAATTGGGTTATTATCCGCCCCTCAAGATTTTTGTGGGGCGGTTGATTATCTCTACTGCCTTTTTGGAGAAAATTGAATGGCTCGTATTGCCGGTGTAAACATTCCGGATAACAAGCATGCTGTTATCTCTCTAACGTACATCTTTGGTATTGGTCGCCACACTGCTAAGTCAATCTTAGCTGCTGCGGGTATCGCACCGACTACTAAGATCCGTGAATTAGATGACGCTCAGCTTGATGCGATTCGTGCAGAAATTGCCAAGGTTCCGACCGAAGGTGATTTACGTCGCGAAATTTCCATGAACATTAAACGTTTAATGGATTTAGGCTGCTACCGCGGTCTTCGTCATCGTCGCAGCTTGCCTGTCCGTGGTCAACGCACCAAAACTAACGCACGTACCCGTAAAGGTCCGCGCAAACCAATTAAGAAATAAGATTTCTGGAAGCTAAAAGATGGCTAAAGATACTCGCACACGCAAGAAGGTCACTCGTACCGTCTCTGAAGGTGTTGCACACATTCACGCTTCTTTTAATAACACCATTGTGACTATTACCGATCGTCAAGGTAATGCACTGGCTTGGGCCACTTCAGGTGGACAAGGCTTCCGTGGATCACGTAAATCAACTCCGTTTGCTGCTCAGGTAGCTGCTGAAGTTGCTGGTAAAGCTGCTTTAGATTACGGTTTGAAAAACTTGGACGTCCTTGTGAAAGGTCCTGGTCCAGGTCGTGAGTCTGCGGTTCGTGCATTAGGTGCAGTGGGTTATAAAATTAACAGCATTACCGATGTGACTCCAATCCCTCACAACGGTTGCCGTCCACCTAAAAAACGTCGCGTGTAAGGAGAAACATTCATGGCTCGTTATATTGGTCCAAAATGCAAACTCTCTCGCCGCGAAGGGACAGACCTGCAATTAAAATCTGGCGTTAAACCATTTGACGTCAAAACTAAAAAACACGCTAAAGCTCCTGGTCAACATGGTGGAGCTCGTGGCGGTAAACAATCTGAGTACTCACTACAATTACGTGAAAAACAAAAAGTACGTCGTATGTACGGTGTTTTAGAGCGTCAATTTAGTAACTACTACAAAGAAGCTGCTCGTGTTAAAGGCGCAACTGGTGAAAACCTGTTGAAATTGCTTGAAAGCCGTCTTGATAACGTTGTTTATCGCATGGGTTTTGGTTCTACACGTGCAGAAGCTCGTCAGTTAGTATCTCACCGTTCAATCACTTTAAATGGCCGTCGCGTTAACATCGCGTCTATCCAAGTTAAAGCGGGTGACGTGATTGCAGTTCACGAAGGCGCTAAACAACAATTACGTATCAAAAACGCAATTGAATTAGCTGCTCAACGTGGCATTCCTTCTTGGATGGAAGTAGATCATTCTAAACTAGAAGGTACGTTCAAAGCTGCACCGGATCGTTCTGATTTACCTGCTGAAATCAACGAAAGCTTGATTGTAGAATTGTATTCTAAATAATCCTTGAGGTAGCAATATGACGCGTACTGCAAATGAGTTTCTAACTCCGCAAGCGATCAAGGTCGAAGCGGCAAGCGGGACCTCGGCAAAAGTTATTCTAGAACCCTTAGAGCGTGGCTTTGGTCATACTCTGGGCAATGCTTTACGTCGCATCCTTCTTTCTTCTTTACCTGGCGCTGCTGTGGTAGAAGTTGAGATTGAAGGTGTTGAGCACGAGTACAGTACTTTGGAAGGCTTGCAGCAGGACATCGTCGAGCTCTTGCTGAACCTAAAAGGATTGTCTATTAAGCTGTTCGATCAAAATGAAGCTTATTTAACATTAGAGAAACAAGGTCCAGGCGACGTAACTGCGGCTGACCTTCGTTTACCTCATAATGTTGAAGTGGTTAACCCTGAACACTTGATCGGCACGTTAAGTGCATCAGGCAATCTTAAGATGCGCCTGAAAGTGGCTCAAGGCCGTGGCTACGAGACTTCTGACTCACGTTTCCCAGAAGGCGAGACTCGCCCAGTGGGTCGTTTACAGTTAGATGCATCTTACAGCCCGATCAAACGTGTGTCTTACACAGTGGAAAACGCTCGTGTAGAACAACGTACTGACCTTGATAAACTGGTCATTGATCTTGAAACCAACGGTACAGTTGATCCTGAAGAAGCAATCCGTAAAGCGGCAACAATCTTGCAACAACAAATTGCAATCTTTGTTGATCTTCAGAAAGATCAAGCTCCTGTGGCTCAAGAACCTCGTGAAGAAGTTGATCCAATTTTGCTTCGTCCAGTAGATGATCTAGAGCTAACTGTTCGTTCTGCTAACTGTTTGAAAGCAGAAAACATTTACTACATTGGTGATCTTGTACAGCGTACTGAGGTTGAGTTACTTAAAACTCCTAACCTTGGTAAAAAATCGCTTACTGAGATCAAAGATGTTCTGGCTTCCAAAGGCTTACAACTCGGCATGCGTTTAGAGAACTGGCCACCAGCTAGTCTCCGTATGGACGATCGTTTCGCCTATCGTAGCCGTTAATTAAGTAGGACTATCACCATGCGTCATCGTAATAGTGGTGTGAAATTAGGCCGTACAAGCAGTCATCGTAAAGCGATGTTCCAAAACATGGCTAACTCTTTGTTCGAGCACGAGTTGATCAAAACAACTGTGCCTAAAGCTAAAGAATTACGTCGTGTTGCTGAGCCTTTAATCACTTTAGCTAAAGTCGATACAGTAGCAAACCGTCGTTTGGCGTTTGCTCGTACTCGTTCAGCTGCAACTGTTGGTAAATTATTTACCGTTCTTGGCCCTCGTTACAAAGAGCGTAACGGCGGTTATCTACGTGTTCTTAAAGCGGGCTTCCGTGCAGGTGATGCTGCACCGATGGCTTACGTTGAGCTAGTAGATCGCGAAGTTAACTAATTTCGTGTAGAGCAGCAAACGTTGTTCGAAAAGGTCGGTTGAATAAACCGGCCTTTTTTATTGTCTTGTGTTTACCCATTATCAGGCTGTTTAGAAATTTGTCCCGAAAAGATAAAAAAATAATCACTTTTATTCAAACTTGACATTGTGTATTGTCAATTTTGTGCTTTAATAAAAATATATGACAATGCTCAGGAAAAAGAAGAATATGGAAAAGCAAGTTGATATTTTAATTGTAGGCGCGGGGATCTCTGGAATCGGTCTAGCAGCCCATCTTTCTAAACATAGTCCTCAACGCTCATTTGAAATTATTGAACGTCGCGAAAGCTTTGGCGGTACATGGGACTTGTTTAAATATCCTGGCATCCGTTCAGATTCGGACATGTCGACTTTTGGTTTCAATTTTAAGCCTTGGAAAAAAGAAAGTGTATTGGCTTCCGGCTCGGCAATTAAAAATTATCTTGCAGAAGTGGTTCAAGAATTTAACTTGAGCTCAAAAATTCATTTTCAACATCGCGTCGTTAGTGCCAATTATGATTCAGCGACACGTAAATGGTCAGTCGTAGTTGAAAACGCTCAGGGCAAAAAGCAGACCTGGATCGCTAACTTCGTTCTTGGCTGTACTGGTTACTACAATTATGATCAAGGTTTCCAGCCGGAATTCCCGAATCAGGAAGCATTCAGAGGTACATTCATTCACCCGCAGCATTGGCCTGAAAATCTGGACTATAGCGGAAAAAAAGTGGTGATTATTGGCAGTGGTGCGACAGCGATTACCCTAGTTCCTGCCATGGTCAAAGGCGGAGCAGGACATGTGACCATGTTGCAACGTTCACCGACTTATATCGCGTCAGTTCCTTCGATTGACATGATTTACTCAAAGATGCGTAAATTATTGCCTGAAGATGTGGCTTATAAGCTGACCCGTGCGCGTAATATCGGTATGCAACGTGGTATCTATGCACTCGCACAAAAACAGCCAAAATTTCTGAAAACATTACTATTAAAATCTGTACAGTTCCAGCTGAAAGGGAAAGTGGATATGAAACACTTTACCCCGAATTATGAACCTTGGGATCAACGCCTATGTGTAGTGCCAGATGGTGACTTGTTCAAAATCCTACGTGAAGGTCATGCATCTGTAGAAACAGATCATATTGAGAAATTTACTGAAACCGGGATTCAGCTGAAATCAGGTAAACATCTGGATGCAGATATTATTGTGTCTGCCACCGGTTTAAATATTCAGATTCTGGGTGGTATTCAGGCCACGATGGACGGCAAGCCTTTAGATACGTCGAAGCATATGCTGTATCAAGGCGTCATGGTCAGTGATGTGCCAAATATGGCGCTGATTATTGGCTATATCAATGCTTCTTGGACATTGAAAGTGGACATTGCCGCAGAATATATCTGCCGTCTGCTCAATTATATGGATCAGCATGGCTATGATGAAGTGATTCCAGAAGGGGATGCTACTGAATTACTTGAAGATACGGTGATGGGAAGTTTAACTTCAGGCTATATTGCCCGTGCCGCAGATGTGATGCCGAAACAGGGTAAGCATGCGCCTTGGAAAGTATCCAATAATTATCTAGTGGACCGTAAAGAACTTAAAACTGCATCTTTTGAAGATGGAGTATTGAAATTCAAATCGAAATCTAATGCTGTACCAGTCAAGCCAAGATTGGTGTCTTAAGTATAGACATAGATAAAAGGAGTACCTGATGTACTCCTTTTTTATATTTCAAATTAGAGTGATCTGGAAATCAGTTCCTTCATGATTTCATTGGTTCCTGCATAAATACGGTTCGCACGATTATCCAGGTACGCTCGTGCAATCGGATATTCCAGCATATAGCCATAACCGCCATGCAGTTGCAGGCATTCATCAACCACTTTGCTATACAGTTCAGAAATTTTGTATTTCGCAGCTGCGGCAGCATCAACTCCCAATTCCTGATTAAGCTGTAGTTGCATACAACGGTCCAGATAAGCCCGGCAGATTTCAATTTCGGTACGCAATTCTGCCAGTTTAAAACGGGTATTTTGAAAAGCGCTGATCGGTTTGCCAAAGGCTTGACGTTCTTTGGTGTATTTCACCGTATGTGCGAATGCTGCTTCTGCCCCTGCCTGACATATGATGGCCACAATTAACCGTTCCCAAGCTAGTTCTTTCATCAGCATCATAAAACCCATGCCTTCCTGACCTAGCAGGTTTTCTTTAGGCACACGGACATTGTCAAAGAATAGTTCACAGGTATCCTGACCCTTCATGCCGATTTTATTTAAGGGTTTACCTTTACTAAATCCTGCACGATCTGCTTCGACTATAAATAAAGACAGATTGGCAGAACCTTTCTCGCTATGACCCGTCTTACATACCACAATTGCCATATCACAAAGATAGCCATTGGTAATGAATATCTTGGAACCATTAATCACATACTCATCATCCTCTAATACCGCACTGGTGCGTACTGCCTGCAGGTCTGAGCCAGTTCCGGGCTCAGTCATCGCAATTGCCGTGACCACTTCACCTGTAGCCATTTTCGGGAGCCATTGCTGCTTTTGTGCTTCATTGCCAAAGTTCAGAATATAATTTGCCACGATATCGGAGTGTAGAGAAAATCCTGTCGCAGAGTCGCCTGCATAGGCCTGTTCCTCGATCAGGATCATGCTGTATAAACGATCTACCCCTGAACCGCCATAAGCTTCAGGCATCGTGGCACACAGCAAACCAAGTTCACCGGCTTTATTCCAGAGCACACGATCGACATGTTGTTGCTGTTCATATTTTTCTGTATGAGGAATCACTTCCTTTTCATAAAATTTTCGGACCGTCTCACGAAAGGCTTCATGTTCATCATTGAATAGTTGACGTGGTAGCATGCTGGCCAATGGACGGATCGCGCTCGAATGCATCTTATAATTCCCTTATTGTGATGTTTTATTTAACTTAAGATAGAGCAGATAAGGGAGCAATGAGCTGAATGTTCAAATCTGGGGAATCTACTGATGCTTTTGGTCATTTGTATGAAATACCTCGAAATTCAGCAATGGCTTAAGGTAAACTACTCAGGTTTGTAACGAGTTGGGAAAATTCGATGACTGATGACATCACCTTAGAAGAGCGCAAAGTGATTTATCGCGCGCGTCGTGGCTTGAAAGAGATCGATGTATATTTTGATCCCTACGTGAAAAACTATTATCTCACTGCTGATCCCTTCGAAAAACAGATGTTTGCTGAGCTGGTTGCACAGGAAGATCCGGACCTGCTGGACTGGTTTATGGAAGTGTCTGAACCCCCACGCCCTGAATTAAAAGATTTTATCAAGAAGCTTAAATTTTACGTTCATGGATAATCGTTGTTTCAAGCTGAAACGCAGCAAGTGTGCGCTGGTGTTTCAGCTTTTTATTTTTGCTGTATTGATGTTCCTGCTGTATCAGTTATTGCCTATGGCGATTTGGCTGGTTTGTGGTGTCATCGGATTGGTCATCTACCAGTTGTTTTATCGTAAGACACCGCACATTGAGCAGTTTGAATATCTGGATGGACGTGAATGGTCGCTGACAGCAGCTGCGCAAGGCACACGGCGAGTGTTGATCAGTCACGTGATTGATCACCAAGCTTATATCGTGGTGTATTTCCAGCATGCAAAAGCACGTCCGTTGCTCATCTGGTGTGACCAGTTGCCTTTTAAACAATGGAAGTCTTTGAAAGTTTTGACAAAAATACTTTAATTGTCCGACAAATGATATTCCGAAATTTTAAATAAATTGATTAAAAATAAAGATTTATCCGCTAACCCCGCTAGAATTGTCAGACAAAAAATCACATTTCTCTGTAAAAACAATGAATTGTCTGACAATTTTTCAGCTGCTTTTTTTATAAGCAGGTACATTTAAGTCACCAACAGCGAACACAGGAGATCATGATGGAATTTCCAATGTGGATGTTTTTGATCGTTGCGATTGTGATGGCCCTGATCATAGGACGGCTGGGAACGGTGCTGAAGGACAAATTTTCACCTAAATAACAGATTTAAGCTCGAGAACTTATTTTCTTCTCGGCTTGCCAAGTTGATAAGTAGCATGTGCTGAACCGTCGCAATGCTACTTTTTTTTGCCCAAAATTTGGGATTTTATCTACTGCAGTCAATTGCAGCTGGGCAATTTAATGGCAAAGTGTCTGGTCTAAATTAGAGTAAATACTCTTTTATTCGTTATATGCTTCTGATATGTTTAGCAGAATAATGGACATAATCACAATTATAGAGGACAGGAAAATGTCGAGCGTCCGAAAAATATGCCAAGGTATGGCGACCATTGCAATAACAACAACAGTTCTAACAGGATGTTCTCAGGTCATTAAAACCGGTGCCAATGTGGCGCTGGGCTTCACTGAAAAGCATATTGTTCCACCAATCCTGGCCATGGATGATGCCGAGATGGTGTGTAATTCCGGGAATTCTTTAACACCAGCCATCATGTCGACCAAGGAAATGGGGGCTGATCCGACTCGTGTCGCGGTATTGATGTATTCTGCAGCGGGGATTTGTGCCGAGCAGAAAGCGCTGGATGCAGAGCTACGTTATCTGCGTGCTTCTAAAGTCAATCAGGTAACTGAGGCTCAGGATGCACGGATTGAGCAGAAACGCTGGGCTGCACTGGCCGCACAACGCCAGTATACAGGTTATCAGTTATTCCAGACCCGTTATGAGAAAAAATATAAAAAAGCGCTGGGTGAAGGCTGTCCACGCATGAACAGTGATATTGAACAGACAGTTTATCTGCTGGGCATGCTGAGTGGCTTACAAGCCATGACCAATGACATTAACTCGGGTGGGGCCGTACAAGTACCTAAAGATATTGCGGCTGTGGTCGAGCGTGGCATGACCTGTCTGGATAATACCAAATTCTGGGGCGCACCAATGGCAACTCGTGCTGTGATCTGGACTTTATTGCCAGGGGCAGGTGATGGGAAACCTGATCCTTACCAAACTCTGAAACAGTCAGTACAAATTGGTGAGCA
The DNA here is from genome assembly GCF_058599425.1 of Acinetobacter sp. CAU_H_56. NCBI lineage: Bacteria > Pseudomonadati > Pseudomonadota > Gammaproteobacteria > Moraxellales > Moraxellaceae > Acinetobacter > Acinetobacter sp. CAU_H_56. Next base: position 459,675 of record NZ_CM178654.1, read on the forward strand.
AAAAGGTGTACGTTTATCACATGCCTTATATGCTGTAGCGGCACAGGCCAGTGGGGATGATGCCAAAATCCGTGATGCGTTAAGAACCTTTGATCAGGCACGTAGTGATGAGAAGCCGGTCAATCCTCAGTTTAAGCTGATCGACAGTATGGCTGCCATTATGGTGAATGGTATTTCTGACCGTTACTGGACTGAAAATACCGGTATTCGTAGTGCAGATGATGGCATGCAGACCTTCTGGGATGAAACTGATAATTCCTCAGAACTGGATGATCTGTTTAGCGCTGACCTATAATTTAATGAAAAATTAAGTGAATGATGCTCATAGAGGTCATTTTCAATATGCTGAAAGGAGTTCAAGGAGCCGATGCAAGATCAACATCTTCGACGAAAAATTATTTTTCTGGCGGCTTTTGTCTCTCTTTCAGCGAGTTTGCAAATCTTTAACGATGCTTTCATCTACTGGCAGGAAAGCCTGCTCGGGGAATTCTGGCGGCTCTGGACTGCGCACTGGGTGCATGTCGGCTGGGCCCATTATTTTCTGAATATTCTTGCCTTTATCTGTTTACCTTTCATTTTTCCCCGTGCATCTGTGTGGCATTTCGTCTCAATTCTTTTGATTCTGCCACCGTTGATCAGCCTGAGTTTTTATTTTTTCCTGCCAAATATTGAAGCATATGCAGGACTATCCGGGGTATTACATGGGGCCTATGTCGCAGTCGCCTGTGTGCATCTGCTTTATCAACGTGAACGTGGATTTGCCGTACTGGTATTATTTTTAATCTTTGCCAAACTAATTTGGGAAAATACCATTGGAAATCAGGAAACTGCACAACTTATTGGCAGTCCGGTACTGGTCGAAGCGCATTTATTAGGGGTGATCTGGGGAGTGGTAGTCGCATTGCTCTATATCTTGGGTAACTATGTTGGGGATAGCTGAAACTGTTGGCAGAAAAGACAAAAAGAAAAGATAAATTGTCATTTTTATTCTGCTGATTTTCATGCAGAGTCAAAATAGAAAATAATGATACTGACCCTTGTAAAGGAATTTTCGGGGCAGACAGGAAGACCAGCGCTTAAAAGAATGTAAGGCGCGAAAACAAGAATAGGAAAATACATGCACAACGATAATCAAAACAGATCGGGATTAGGTCTGTTACGTTATATCTGGACAGAGTGGATCTCGACCTTTGTCGTGCTCATCTTGCTCTTACTGACCTTGGTGATTGGAACCGGGGAAATGATTCATGGTCAGTTGCTGCGTATGGGCGAGCGTCTGTATGGTGACCCGGCAACAGGCATGCAGTATTCGTTTTTGCGTGCTGAACCGAAAGCGCCTCAATGTGATCGTAATATTAATGTCGATCAAAAAGTTCAGGAGCAGATGAAAGCAGATGCCGCCGATGAATATGCCGATTTCTTCGGTGTACGTTCTGAAGCGGATGTGCGTGCTGCAGTTATGCAGGCACAACAGGTCTGTGAAGAGTCTTACCAGTTCTATGACAAGGCGATGACGCATATTGAGGCGCATCCAAGTATTCGTGCCTATCGCAGTTTTGAAACTTCATTCTTTGGCATTTTCAAGTTCGGGACTGAAAACCGTGCCTTGCTACTGATCATCATGGTGGTATTTGCTGCAATCAGTGCGACATTAAAAACCCATCATATCGGTCTACGTAGCCCGGCCACCCGTATCGATTTCAAAGTCTATTCTGTGGCGATGCTGATCGCGAACAGTTTCCTGGTCTATTCTTCCTATAGCCAATATATGTCGGTGCTGAATTCCGGGGTGCCGATGGGAGACATGAAGTATGTCTATTGGCTATGGATGATTCTCTTTGGGACATTGACCCTGATCAGTCTGTACCAAGTCATTAAGCCACCTCAGGCGACCCGAGAAGGGGGCAGTTTCGGACTGGCTTTCTTAAGCATCCCACTGTATGCCTATATGGCTATCAGTACGGGGTTTAACTTTGTATTCTTGATGGATTACCCGATGGGTCAGGGTATCTATCTGGGGCAACTGGTTGAGTTTTCGAGTATCTTCCTGAATCTGGCCTTATTTATCTGGGCAGGTATGTTGCTGAAACAAACCCGTGTCGTAGACATGTTCCTGAATATCCTGCGTCCATGGAATCTGGCGCCAGAAACCTTGACCTGGTTAATCCTGCTAGCAGCTGCACTACCAACCGCTTATACCGGTGCATCCGGGATTTTCGTGATTGCTGCAGGTGCGATCATTTATAAGGAAGTGTGGAATGCCGGTGGTCGCCGTCAGTTTGCCTTGGCAGCAACTGCGATGTCCGGTTCACTCGGTGTGGTGCTTCGTCCATGTCTATTAATTGTTGTGGTGGCTTCACTGAACAAGGAAGTGACGACAGATATGCTGTATCACTACGGTGTCTATGTCTTCCTGCTCAGTTCAACATTGTTCCTGATCATTTCGCTATTCTTTGCTGAAAGCAAGTTCCGTATTGCTGCACCTGGTCTGGCGGCACCACAGTCTGCACGTGCCTTTGTAAATGTGATTCCTTATATCGTGATTTTCATCCTGATCTGGCTGTTCTACAAATATGCATTGTCTACAGATCTGAATGAATTTACTGCACCTGTCATGATGCCAGTGATTCTGTTGATGATCGTGCTATTTGATAAGTTACGTCATGAGCCTGCACCATTACCGCCAGTAGGGCATTGGGATGAAACCTTAACCACAACCTTAGGTTCAGGAAATACGCCTGCAATGGCGACCGCGGGTACAGCTATTAATGCTGAGTATCGTGAAGCAGACCATATTGAGCAGCAGGGCGGTGAGCTGGCTGTAAATCATGGCGTAAAACGTTCGACTGCTGGTGAAAGCCTGCGTCAAGTCGGCTTCTGGAAATCATTACACATTTCGACCAGTGAAACGGTTGGACACATTGGTGCGCTGGTGATTTTGATGGCACTATCTGTCAGTGTGGGCGGCCTACTGGAACGTATGGAAATTATGGAAGCGTTTCCGACAGATATTAGCAGTACCATTCTGGTGATTTCCATGATTGTTGGCCTGATGGTGTTCGTTGGCATGATCATGGACCCGTTCGGTGCGGTGATCCTGATTTCAGCAACGGTTGCACCAGTCGCCTATCAGTATGGAATTCATCCGGTGCATTTCTGGATGATTACCTTGATTGGTTTTGAGCTGGGTTATGTGACACCGCCAGTTGCCCTGAACCATCTGTTAGCAAGGCAATCTATTGGTGATGCGGAGGTAGCTGAAGCGGATGCAGAAGTTCGACATAAGTCCTTCTATTACCGTTACGAGCGCTGGATTTTACCAATGATCGTGTTGCTGCCAGCGATGCTGATCATTGCCTATGTGCCTTATGTATTTAAGCTCTTCGGCTGGTATCAGTAATTTAAACAAATAAAAAAAGTACCTTCGGGTGCTTTTTTTATTATGGTTTTAACGTAGCTTAAGCTTATTTTGTAAAACAGGACTGCAAAGTAAAATCCCACAAAATATCAGTCCTAGTCCGAGCAGGCTATAGAGATCCGGAACTTCCTGCCAGAATAAAAAGCCCCATAAGCCAGCAAAGAAAATCGCAATATAGTTCACTGGCCCAATCTGACCAGCAGGTGCTAGTTTATAAGCATTGGATAGAAATAACTGGCTGGTATTTGCTAATAAACCGGCTGCAATTAAATAACCGAGTTCAGTCAGAGTATAAGGACGCCAATGCCAGAACATTGGAACCATGGAAATCAGGGTGCCGATCAGACAGAAATAAAACACAATCCGTTCTGGTGGTTCGGTCTGAGTCAGTGCACGAACCGTGACAAAAGCCATAGCAGCCAGGAAGCTGGCACTCAAGCCAATCACAGACATCAGGTTAAATAAACCGGAATCAGGCTTAGCCACGCACAACACGCCAATGAAACCGATCGCAGCAGCCAGTAACATGCTTTGAGTAACTTTTTCTTTTAGAAACAGCCAGGCAATTAGTGGAATAAAAATCGGTGAGGAATAAGTGAAGACCATGGCATTAGAAAGCTTTAAATGTGCAATGGCATAGAAAAAGCCATACATCGCCGTCAAACCTGCGACAGAGCGCCAGGTGTGCATCCAGAGTTTTTCAGTTTTAAAAAAGCTAATGCCTTTATTGAAGATCAAAGGAAGAAAAATAAACAGGCCGACAAAATTCCGGAAAAATACCACAGTGGCATTGTCAACGGTGTGTGAGGCGAAGCGGATACAGACGCCCATGACTGAAAACAAAAAAGCGGAACAGGTCAGAAAGACAATTGCCTTAACCAGATGCGAGGGAGAGGCTACACTCATGAGGGAACTTAGCTAGAAAATCTGTGGATATTCTAGCTGAAAATCCCTAACTCATTCCGACTATTGTGCCAGTTGTGCTTCGAGTAACTTGATTTGTTCCTCTTTGAGTTTAATTAGTTCATCCGCATCACTATGCTGTTGTTTCAGGCTTTTTTCCTGCTCATTGAGCTGTTGCTGAATATCTTCCAGTTTGGCAATTTCTTCTTTCGCCAAAGTGGCATTTTCAGTGACTTCTTCTCTCATAATAGAGGCATCGACCAGAACATTTTCAGAAGTAGGCACAATTTCTTCTGGTTCAGGTTCTGCTTTAGGTGCGGCTTGTGTCACCGGTGCATGCATCAAGTCACCCTGATGTGCCGGTAATGTTTCATTTTGTGTGAGAAAAAACTGTGTAATTATTAAAACAGCAATAATCACAACAATTAATCCACTCACTATTCCCCATAAAAGTTTAGGATTTTGTCGATGATCTAGAGTCATTTAGGTTCCCGAAATTATTCTTTTGGCTGACGGGGTTTAAACTGAATCACACCAATTTCATCCGGAACGGCTGGTGACTCAGGTTCCTCGATATGGGTAGGACGGTTTTCTTCATACCCACATTCGATACATTCAATCCATTCAGCTTCACCAGAGGTCAGCATAACGATCCGATCCAACGCCTGACATTTAGGACATTTTGCGCCTGCAATGAAACGACGTTTGATAGCCATCATACTCACCCTGTGATTTACTTAAAAACGTAGTTTAAGCGTTTTTAGAGCGGTTCGTCCAACCTTGATGACGTAACAAAGCATCTATTTTTGGCTCGCGTCCGCGGAAATTGATAAATGCGTCAAGTGCTGTATCTTTTCCGCCAACTGCTAGAATTTTTTGTCTAAACTGCTTTCCGGTTTCAGTGTTAAAAATTCCTTCTTCTTCGAAGCGATCGAAGGCATCACTGGCCAAAACTTCTGCCCATTTATAAGAATAATAGCCCGCTGCATATCCACCCGCGAAGATATGACTGAAGCTGTGCTGGAACCGGTTATATGGTGTAGTGGGTAAAACGGCGTATTTTTCACGAATCTCGTTCAAGGTTGCCTGAATCTGTTCAGCATTCAATGCCGGATTGGCACGGTGAATGGTCAGGTCGAATAAAGCAAATTCCAGCTGACGCAAAGTCTGCATACCGGACTGGAAGAAACGAGCATCCAGCAAGGCTTTTAACAAGTCAGCAGGTAAAACTTCCTTGGTTTCGATATGTTCGCTGAGCAGGTTTAAACTGTCCTGATCCCAGGCCCAGAATTCCATAAACTGGCTTGGTAGTTCGACAGCATCCCAATCCACACCATGTGTACCAGCCACGGCAATATTGTCCACCTCTGTCAGCATATGATGCAGACCGTGACCAAATTCATGAAACAGGGTAATCACTTCATCATGAGTCAGTAGTGCAGGGCGGTTACCCACAGGTGGAGTAAAGTTTGCCACCATATAACAGATCGGTTTTTGCAATCCTTCAGCAATTTGCATGCGTGAACGGAAGCCACTCATCCAGGCACCGCCACGTTTGCCCTGACGTGCATAGAGGTCAAAATAGAAACCGCCAATCACTTCGCCTTGGTCTTCCAGTTCAAAATAACGCGCATCTGGATGCCAAACTGGCGCTTCACGTTCAACCACCTGAATGTCATATAAACGTTTCAGGATGCTGAACAGACCTTGCAAGATTTTTGGAGCCGGGAAGTAGGGTTTTAGCGATTCCTGAGACAGATTAAACTGCTGCATTTTCAGCTTTTCAGAATAGTAACTGCTGTCCCAAGGTTTTAATTCAGTAATACCATCTTCAGCAGCAATCGCTTTCAGTTCAGCCACTTCCTGTTCAGCAGGCGCACGGGCATGTTCCGCCAGATCACGCAGGAATTCATCCACAGCTTCGACATTTGGTGCCATTTTGCTGGCCAGTGAATATTCGGCATAATTATTAAAGCCTAAGAGTGCTGCCATTTCCTGACGTAATTTCAGGATTTCTTCCATGCTGGCTGTATTGTCAAATTCAGTCTGTTCGGACTGATCTGATGCGCGCGTGGTATAGGCTTTATAGAGCTCTTCACGCAGGCCACGATCTTCGGCATGAGTCATAATGGCCAAATAAGATGGAAAATCTAAAGTGGCAACCGGTTGATCCAGTTCACGTTGCTGGCCATATTGTTTTAACAGTTCAATATTGCTTTCAGACAGGCCAGCTAATTCTTCTTCCTTAAGCGGTCTGAAGTAAGCTTGAGTTGCATCCAGTACATGGTTGGAGAAATCTGAGGAAAGTTGTGACAAACGTGCAGAAATTTCTGCATAGCGTTTTTTTGCTTCACCCTCTAGAGCCACACCTGACAATTTAAAGTCACGTAGCGCCAGTTTAATTGCACTTTGCTGAGCTTCCGGCAGTTCATTGAAGACCGGTGCATCCTGTACATGTTGATAGGTTTGATAGAGCGCTGTGTGCTGGCCTAGCTGGGTATAGTAATCACTTAGGCCCGGTAATAATGCCTGATAGACATCACGGGTCTCATTGTTATTCATGACTGCGTTCAGATGCGACAAAACGCCCCAAGACTCGCTCATATTATTTTCTAGCGTATCAACCTGTTTCAGAACCGCAAGTTGTTCCTGGACAGTATCAGGTGTCTGGGTCAGTTCATTTAGAAATTGCAAACCTTGCTGAATGCAGTTTTCAATTTTTTGTTTAAGATCTGCCAGGGTAATCTGATCAAATTGTGGAACGGGTAAAGTTGCTTTTTCTAATGTCATGTCGTTTCTGCCGAAGTCATTTCCTATGTTAAATCTAGATGTAGGGCTTATTGGCAGGGAAATCAAGCATACGACGGTATTATTTATTCGACTTCAGACTGGATCCTGATCTCTTCAATCTCATGCACAATGCTGCCTAAAGGACTTGTAGTGAGTTTAAACTGTAGTTCAACGGACTTATTTTGATAAAGCAGAAACTCAGAAACTGATAACTCCATAACCGGTAAATGTCTATATTCTGTATCAAAGGAATAGGAGATATGATTTCGAACACCTTTGAATTTCACAGCCTGAGTAGTAATTGAAATACTGTTAGTTTCGCCTGTCAGCTTCGTATAAAGATATGGTGGATACATGGTCAGATTAATCCAAAGTGCTGAGATCATGGCCGAAGGAAAGATAAAAAGACTATAAAATTTGGGGCGCTTTCTGAAATTACGCCAATGATAAGGTGGAAACCATAAACCATGCTGTTTGAGTCTTATAAAATACAGCAATATTCCAATACATATGACACAGCTTATAATCAATGCAAAATAATTCGTAAGTGGCGTTGCTACAAAATTAAAATACTTGAGTGCAATAAAGTCACTGAGGATCAAAATTGTAAAAATTAGAATCGCATAGATATGCAAATGCTGTTTATTATTTGATGCAATAAGCATGATATTTTTTTAATCTTTATTTAACTGAATTATAAAATAAAAAGAGCGCCGTAGCGCCCTTTTTATGATCATCAGAAATTATTCAGTCTTGGCTTTTGCATTCGACTTTTTCTTTTTGATCTTGGCTTTTTTCTTTACTTTATCTTTAGCCTTTGCTTCAGACTTTCCTGCAGATTTTTTAGCAGGCTTTTTACTGTAGGAACTGGGCTTGGATTTGTCTTTTTTGCGTCGTATGGGCTGTTCTCCATCATCACTGGGCTGGGCTTTTTGCGCACGCTCATGATTATTGAAGACTTCCTCTTTTGCTTCCGGACGTGGTGCAGGTTTTTTTTCTGCGACACGTGGAGCACGGGCGCGAATTGGACGACCCGCATGAGTCAGTTGCTGGATCAGTTCAAAATCAATTTTGCGTTCTTCCAGATTGACTCCTGCAACCTTGATCTTGACTTCATCACCCAGACCGAAGATTTGACCGCGGTTCTGGCCGACCAGACTCTGGCTGCTTTGATCAAAGACAAAGAAGTCATCGCCCAACTGGCTCACATGCACCATACCATCGACATAGAGGTCTTTCAGTGTGACAAACAAACCAAATTCAGCCGTAGCACTGATAATTCCGACAAACTCTTCACCAAGATGCTGCTGCATATAGTGACATTTCAGCCAGGTCGTTACAGAACGAGATGCTTCATCGGCACGGCGTTCTGTTGCTGAGAAATGCTCACCGGCATCATCTAAAGAGGCACCTGAAATTGGATATGGCTTTTTATTCAGATGGGCTTTGATAGCACGATGTAATAACAGATCGGGGTAACGGCGAATTGGAGAGGTGAAGTGCGTATATGCTTCATAAGCCAGACCAAAGTGACCGGCATTGTCGGCACCGTAGTACGCCTGCATCATGGAACGCAATAACACGGCATGAATGCTTGGTGCATCAATCCGGTCTTTGGTCGCTTCAATCACTGCTTGATAATCGGCTTGAGTTGGCTGTTCCGGAAATGGCAGACCCAGCAGTTTCACGAAATCACGAACTTTCTGGATACGTGAGAACTCAGGTGGTTGATGCACCCGGTACAGCATCGGTATTTCATTTTTTAATGCATATTCGGCTGCTGCAACGTTGGCCAGCAACATACATTCTTCAATCAGCTTGTGCGCATCATTGCGGGTACGTGGCAGAATTTCATTAATACCGCCCAGCTCATCGAAGGTCATATAGGTTTCAATGGTTTCGAATTCCATTGCATTACGTTCAGCACGTAAGCCTTTTAGAATCTGATACAACTGGAACAGGGTGTTCAGTGATTTACGTACACTACGATCTTCAGTGATTGCTGTGCTATCACCTTCAAAATACTTCGCGACCTGGTCATAAGTCAGACGTGCCTTGGAATGCATCACTGAAGGGTAGAATTCATACCCGGTCACTCGGCCAGCTCGTGACAGTTTCAGGTCACAGACCATGCACAGACGGTCGACATTCGGATTTAATGAACACAGGCCATTAGAGAGTGCTTCAGGCAACATTGGTAAAACGAAGTGCGGGAAATACACGGATGTCCCACGTTCTTGCGCTTCATCATCCAGCGGTTTGCCCGGACGTACATAATGACTCACATCAGCAATTGCCACGACTACACGATAGCCACCGCCTGGACGTTTTTCTGCATAAACCGCATCATCAAAGTCACGTGCATCTTCACCGTCAATGGTGACAAGCGCTAAATCACGTAGATCGACACGGCCTTCACGGTCTTTGTCAGAAGGTTCTTTAAAACTTTCCGCTTCTTTCAAGACTTCTTCAGGAAATTCATACGGCAGGCCATATTCCAGAATCGTCTGTGGAATGATGATTTCGGTATCGGCTTTGTCTGCCATCGACTGCACAATATGGCCAGTCGCAAATTCTTCTTTGGTTGGGTAGGTGTCAATCGCCACGCGGATTGAATCGCCGACTTTGACCTTGGCATGCTCGATCAGCTCTTTTTCTAGAGTAATTGGCTGATGTGCATTTGGATTGGCTGGCTGAACAAAGTATTCACCTTCATATTCAGACACTTTACCAATGATCTGTTTGACACGATGCTGCAAGACTTCAGTAATAAAGCCCCAGGCTTTACCTTTGCGATCTACTGAGGTCTGACGGACTTTAACACGGTCACCATTAAAGACCTGACGCAATTCACGTTCAGGTAAGAGTAGGTCATCTTCACCTGAAATATTGGCTGTGCCGCTTCCCTTGGAGTTGATATATACCGTTGCTTCATGCTCAGGCTGTTCCGCCGCGATCTGGAACTTGTAGCCGTCTTTCATCAATTGCCCGTCACGTACCATCGCAATCAGACGATGGCTCAGGGCATCAATACTTTTTTGATCGGCAATTTCAAAATATTCCACCAGGTCAGCATGGGACAGGGCAGTTTTTTCTTCTATAGTTTCGAGAATCAGGGTACGGCTTGGAATAGGGTTGTCATAACGTTCGGCTTCAGCTTTTGCTTCAGGATCGACCCAATTTTTCATCATATCTTTAAAGTGTCCTTGGAGATAGGTTTAGCATAAGTCATGTCAGTGCAGACTGCACGTAAATGATTGCAATAATCTGTTTAAGTTTTCGATTTTTGGCTAATTTTAGATAACTGGAAATTTATCGGGTTTTTCAGGACTTAAATGACTAAAAATAGGGAAATTGTTTAAAAAGTATTTAAACGAGCAAAAATATGCAGTTTTTTTTCAAGCTGTGCTTGCAGTGCTATGCCGAAATTTGTATTATGGCGGCACGTTACGGTGAGATGGGTGAGTGGCTGAAACCACGTCCCTGCTAAGGACGCATACGGGTAACTGTATCGAGGGTTCGAATCCCTCTCTCACCGCCACTTTACTTATGTCGCGCTCATAGCTCAGCTGGATAGAGCACTTGGCTACGAACTAAGGGGTCGGGAGTTCGAATCTCTCTGAGCGCACCAATAAGTAAACCGGAAAATAACGCAGTCTATAAAGACGACACAAGTTACGCGCTCATAGCTCAGCTGGATAGAGCACTTGGCTACGAACTAAGGGGTCGGGAGTTCGAATCTCTCTGAGCGCACCAACTTGAACAATGAACCGCACATGTTGCGGTTTTTTTGTGCCTAAAATTTACAGAATCCGCCTGAATCACATGCTAAAAATAAATCCTAGATGACTCAATAAAAATAAGGGCAGCGTGATGAGAAAAATTATTGTCCAGGAATTTCTGACTCTAGATGGTGTCATGCAGGCACCCGGCGGCCCGGAAGAAGATACATCTGGTGGCTTTCCATATGGTGGTTGGGTGGCACCGTATTTTAATGCTGAACCCGATCCAGCATTTGATCACATCATGCAAAAATGGATGCAGTCCACGGATCTTCTGATTGGTAAGAATACCTTTCAGATTTTTGAACCTTACTGGCCGAAGCATGTTGAAGACTGGCCAGGAATTAATGAGGTGAATAAATATGTGTTATCCACTAGTTTGGATCACTCGGACTGGCAAAATACGATTTTTCTAAAAAGTATTGATGAGATCATTAACCTGAAGGCTTTAGGGAAGGGAGATATTCGGGTGTATGGCAGTGCCGCAGTGGCACAGGCGCTTTTTAAGCATGATCTTGTGGATGAACTTTATCTAATGACCTTTCCTATAATATTGGGCAGAGGAAAACGTCTATTTACTGAAGACTCTATGCCAGCAGCATTTGCACTGACAGATCATCAAGTGACTTCAAATGGCGTGGTATTGAGCTGTTATCAGCGGGCAGGCGAGGTTAAAACTGGCCTGGTTGGGGAATAGCTCCATTAGGCTGTGAGCATGAATATGAGGTAATTGAAAGATTAATTTAGCTAATCCTGAAATCTCGCCAAGTCTGGGTTATTGTTTTTAACTCTAAATCGGCAGGAATTTTCATCAAAAAAACTGAAATATTGCAGTATCGTTTAATTACTGTACGTTCGGTTATGATTTTATTAAAAAACACTTAACAAGTACTGAAAACTCTATATAATGCACTTCATCAAGACGTCGCGCTCATAGCTCAGCTGGATAGAGCACTTGGCTACGAACTAAGGGGTCGGGAGTTCGAATCTCTCTGAGCGCACCAATCTTGATAAAGAATTCTGAAAAAACCGCACATTGATGCGGTTTTTTTACGTCTTTAGTTTTTAATTTTTCATATAAAAAACCAATAATTAGAAATGAACTTAATATTTTAATTTCTGCTGTACTTTTAAGGCGTAGACGGTATTGCCACCAACAGCCGGCAACATGTCATGATAGGGAAGGCTGCGCATGGCTTTCAGTAAGAACGGTGCCTGATCATGAATTTTCATGGAACTGGTGATCTGGAATAGCGTTCCCTGAGATTGCGGCAAAAGCTTCATTCCACCTCGTACAAATTTTAAATCTCCGCCATTGGCATAGAACTGGTTTTGTAAGGTATTTGGCTGTTCAAAACGCATTTTAAAATTAAAGGGAATCTGAATGACGCCCAAGCCGACTGATACCTTGTAGTTGGCATCAATACTTTGCGGGTTGACTGGGTTCAGTTCCACTTTTTTGATTTGTCGTGGAAAGAGTTTCTGGCTGGCCTGAGCCGATAACCAGGGCTGCAGCTTCTCAGTCGGATGCGAGAAATATTGATAGGTGGTACTGAATCTTAGATTTTCTGAACTTTTACCGGCCTTGACCTGATAATTGGGCAAAATAAAGCTGACAGGCTGTCCTGATTTTTGACTGAGCTGGGCAATTTTCTGGGTTTGCTGATTACTGAGTTGGACTTGAGGCACTGCCGTATTTAAAGCTATGGCAGCAGGATATCTAAAACGCTGCTGTAAAGCTTCAAGCAGAAAGGCATTAGTGCCAGCAGGAATGCCGAGTTTGGCTTCCGGCAGGGCATTCAGGATCTTGCTAAATAGAAAACCTTGCGGCTGGTTTAGATCGCCCCATTGCGTCACCGTCACTAAGGTTTTATTGGGACCCAGTGCAAACCATTCTAGCTTTCCGGCCCCATAGGGAATTGGCGCATCCAGAATTAGTGTGCTGATACTGTTATTTTCCAGATGATGCTGCATTACCACAGTTTCTTTAAAGTTTAAGACTGGAATTGGGGTAGGAATATGTACTTGATATTTGACTTGCTGAATGCTCCCTTGCTGTTCAATCACTTTGGCGGATTTCAGGGTCGGAAACAGGCCAACATAATTCGGATAATGTTGCAGTAATTTTTCGACTTGTGCTTCGGATGCAGGCAAGACCACAGCCGCACTATAAAACTGGGATTTGCTGCTAGAAGCCGTTTTAAAAGTCGGTAAATGGGTTTTGCTGGCAGGATGTGCATAAATCAGGATACGCTCGCCAGTGAGTTCAGCCAGTTGCTGGGAATTGCCCTGAAATACATCAAGACTGCTTGGCAGATTAGGGGTCCATGGCGTTATTTTTGCGAAAGCCGGTGAGATTGCACATAAGGTACTACTCATCAGCAAATAGGGGATCAATCCTTTCATCCAATATCCTATTGTGTATTTTTTGTTTTAATGATGATTTATTTAAAACTAAATTTAGTTATTTCCAAAGCAAAGTTATGTAATTGATAGCATAAGCCATGAGTTTCAAGCATATTTTGATATAGTATGGATCAGGATTTTATATTTTTGATGTGATGCTATGACTGAGTCAGCACCAACTTTATCCACCCGTTATTATCTCACTTTAGAAGAATCTCAGGATGGATTTGCTCTGGCCACTTTTGGCAAAAAACAGATTTCACGCTTTCTGACGCCTTTGGTCAGTATCGGGATTATTATCTGGGGCTTTTCAATGGGACTGAATGGGGTTGGCCGTTATTATGTGGCATTGGGTGCCTTCTTCCTGATTTTACAGGGCATCATGCGCTACTGGTTCCTGCCGATGATGTTTAAGCGCCAGTTTGTAAAATATCAGTTTGGAAAAAGTGAACAGGGCATTGACCTGTTTCAGGACTATGCAGAAATTTTCAATAACGGACGTAGCAAGGTCGTGCATTATAATGAAGTACAAAGTTTTGCTGTCGGCAAGCTGACCTATATGCTGGAACTGAAAAACCGTACAGTGGTGATTGTGCCAAAACGTGCCTTTAAAGATGGTGCCGAGCAAAGCATTTTCGAAAATACCTTTAAGAAATAAGACAGATCAAGAACAGGAAAGAGATCATGAGTACACGTCCATCAAAAATTGTTTGTGTCGGTCGCAGTTATGCTGACCATGCCAAAGAGCTTGGAAATGCGGTACCTGATCGTCCTGTGCTGTTTATCAAGCCACCGAGTGCTTTGACATCACTGGATGCTGGTATTGAATGGAATCCAGACTGGGGCAACTGTCATTATGAGTGTGAACTAAGTTTGCGTATTGGCCGTACCTTAAGCAAGGAAAATGATCCTGCCAAAGTTTTGCAGGCAATTGGTGCTGTGACTTTAGGTCTGGATCTGACCTTACGTGATCTGCAGGATGATCTGAAGAAAAAAGGTCAACCTTGGGAACGGGCCAAAGCTTTTGATGGTTCTTGTGTACTCGCAGACTGGGTGCCAGTAGGTGATGTGATTGCTGACTGGAAAGATGTGCACTATAAGCTGGAGATCAATGATGAGCTGCGTCAAAAAGGCGATACAGCTTTATTGATTTTTGATATTGCGACTTTATTGGCCGACATCAGTCAAGTGTTCACACTGGAAGCAGGTGATGTGGTCATGACCGGTACACCAGCAGGAGTGGCAGCCTTACAATCGGGTGATCAGTTGAAAATGACCCTAAAAGGCCAAAATCAGGATTATGTCTGGACGACATTTGTAAAGTAAGACCGGATTTTTGAGATCAAGGAGCCGAAGGGCTCCTTTATTTTGTTTAGAAAAGTGTAATGAGCAAGGGATAATTTATCAGACTGATCAGGCACGGTTGCCATTCAGTTTCTAGATATAAATTGGATAGCGTCTAAATCGTTTTTTATGCATCACTCTTTTTGCCTGAATCACCCCATCGTGTGTCTATTTTGAAGTATATCTTCTACTTCTGAAAATTTTATTGTGTAGCGGCTCCAATCAAGAACAGGAATATATTTGAATCATCGTCAGGCACTAGATGTTAAAGCATCTGCCATTATGTTTGTACTATGTATGTTGTGGGTTTGCAGCAGGTCGTACTGAAATGGGCGGCCAGTGATATTTCTGCCCTGATGCAAATTGCATTACGTTCAGCCTTATCTGCACTTATGGTTTATCCTTTAATTCAGCAGAGTGTACGCCGTCAGCTTTGGAGTGCACGATACTTGTCTGCGGGTTTACTGGTGGGTGTGCTGTTTGCCGCTGAATTTTATCTGGTGGGTGAGGCGCTGCGTTATACCTCAGCTTCGCATACCATTGTCTTGCTCTATACCGCACCGATTTTTGTGGCTTTAGGCTTGCACTGGAAACTGCCAGCGGAACGTTTGTCTCATGTACAATGGAGCGGAATTTTCCTTGCTTTTAGCGGTATTGTAGTGAGTTTCGTGCTGCGTCCACAGACAGGATCTGCTCTACAACCTCATGCCTTATGGGGAGATTTTCTGGCATTACTGGCTGGTGTATTCTGGGCAGCCACGACCGTGAGTGTACGTCTGAGCTCGCTGGCTGAAGCACCTGCAACCCAGACCTTATTCTATCAATTGCTGATCGCTGGTATGGTGTTGTTGCCTTTGTCCTTTTTGACTGGGCAAGCCAGTATTCAATGGACAACTTTGTCGATTTCCAGCCTGATTTTTCATACGGTGGTGATTTCCTTTGCCAGTTATTTAATCTGGTTCTGGATGCTAAAACATTATCTGGCTTCACGTTTAGGGGTGTTTTCCTTTTTAACCCCAGTATTTGGCATGCTGTTTGGCGTATTGATTCTAAATGAACATATTGAGATTAACTTTATTGTTGGTACTTGTATGGTGATGTTGGGCGTGATTCTGGTGAGTTTACAGGGGTGGTTAAAGAAACCTGAGCCTCAGATCAAGACTCAGACATCTATATAAAAAACCGGTCAATGAAAATGACGACGCTTAGTTTTTGGAGAGGTATAGCTTAAATGACAGCAAGAACGATTATCTGCTGAAAATCAAATCAATCTACTTAAAAAAAATCCTCTCAAAAGAGAGGATTAAATTTATTTACTGCGGAACAGTTCTGATAATGGAAAATTGAGTTTTTCTTCCAGAAACTGATCAGTTTCATTCAATTTAGGTGAGAATTTTTGCATCCAAAGATCATCAGTATGCACATCAGTCAGATGCTGTTTGCGCGGCAATGGATAAGGAAGCTGTAGATAAAAATTCCAGAAGCTGACCTGATCCAGATCGCGTACCAGCACATATTCATTGTCATCTGTACGTTTAATCAGATTCTGTTTTTCAAACATGCTGACATAGCTTGGCCAGCGCCCAATTTCATCCCGTCCCAAAACTTCCAGTGCCTGTGCTTCACTGACACTTTCACCAGTTTTCTGCTTTTTATAAAACAGTTCTAATAGATCCAGTAACATGACGATCGGATGACGCTTATTGTCCTGTCCAGATTCGAATGCAGTCAGGGCATAGCTGATTTCCACGCCCAACAATACAATAATCCAGGACAGGTAAATCCAGAGCAGGAAAATAGGGACAGCTGCGAAAGCGCCGTAAACAATTTCATAACTGGTAAAGTTTGACATCAAAAAGCCGAACAGGTTTTTCAGCAGCTCAAATACGATGGCACTAAACAGGCCGGCAATAAAAGCAGATTTGAGCGGTACACTCCGATTGGGAATAGTCCAGTTCAGAATAAAAAAGCCAAGCACGGTCAGAGAAAAAGATATTACCCAGAGAATAAAGGCGCCATCCAGTTCATAACCGGCAAAGTTATTACTGAGAATATTCATGGAGGCTAAAGTAGAAGAAATCACAAAGGCGCTGCCCAGCAGAATTGGACCGAGTGAAATAATAGTCCAGTAACGCATAAAACCGATAATGCCACCGCGGGTTTCAGTCACACGCCAGATCCGGTTAAAGACCGTTTCGATGCTACTGAGCATCAGTACTGTGGTGATGAATAAGAAAAGAATACCGATAATAGTTAAATTGCTGGACTTCTCCGTGAAGGCATTGAGCGCTTTATCGAAAGCAATCGTTGTTTTAGGTAAAAAGTTACTATAAATCAGCTGTTGGAGCTGTTGTCGTGCCGGTTCCAATGCCCTGATTGAAGAGATAATGACCAGAAACACGGTCAGCATTGGAACTACAGCAAACAGGGTGGTATAGGTCAGTGAACCGGCCTGCTCACGACATCGGTCAGCCTCAAAACGCCGTAGTACAAATAAAATAAATTGAAACCAGTGTTTTTCATAAAAAGGTAACTTCTTTAAATATTCAACGATCATGCGCTTTCAATCTCAATTTTTTTATTCATCATGAATTTTCATTCTTCAGCTTACCCAAAAAAGTTGCGAAATACCGTATAGTTTTATTTTTTTTAAGTAATGAATAAGAACTTTATGCAACCTTATGTCCTTGTTTTATATTACAGCAAATATGGCTCAACCAAAGAAATGGCACATCTGATTGCGAATGGTGTTGAAGCAGCAGGGATGGCTGTAAAAATTCGCACTGTTCCAAATATTGCGACGGTGGTGAAAGAAGCAGAGCCGAGTATTCCGGCAGAAGGCGATATCTACTGTACTTTAGATGATCTTGCCCAGTGTGCTGCTTTGGCATTAGGTTCACCCACCCGCTTTGGGAATATGGCTTCAGAAATGAAATACTTCTGGGATCAGACCACCAGTTTATGGCTGAATGGCGCTTTGCATGGTAAGCCAGCCTGTGTTTTTACCGCGTCAGGCTCAATGCATGGCGGACAGGAAAGTACTTTACTGACGATGCTACCGCCATTGTTTCATCACGGTATGATGATCATGGGATTAAGCAATGCAACGCCAGCGCTGTCCAATACTAAAAGTGGTGGTACACCTTATGGTGCTAGTCATGTGAGTGGCCCGCGTCATGACCAAGGATTAAGCCAGGATGAGAAAATTTTATGTGAAGTACAGGGCAAACGTCTGGCCGAAGTTGCTTTAAAACTCCATCAGGCTTAAGGCTTTAATTAAAAAGGAAATGGAGAATCAGCTTCATTTCCTTGATTTTATTAATCTTCTTTTTGATCTTTTTGATCTTTTTGATCTTTTTGATCTTTTTGATCTTTTTGACTGAATCTATATTTGCAATTCAGACACTGATAATCCAGAAACAGATTGCGATCTACCGAAACACCTGCTTTTTTACCTAAGAAGTTTCCGACCACGCCTCCAGTAATGCCTACGCTGATTGCGCCTACGAAGGTTCCCACCGTGCCGCCTACAATTACCCCTAAAGGACCTGCGACCGTTCCAATGGCAGCGCCAATTGAAGCGCCAGAAGCTGCGCCACCCACTGTACCGGCCGTGGCACCGGCTGAGGTCATTAAAATACCACCAATTTTTTTCAAATTCTTTTCGTGATCGCGTAGCTCAATTTCCGTTGAACCACATTTAGGACATTGCATAGGATTTTCCATCAGCGATTAGTATTTATTCATTTTAAGCAAATGTGTGACATGGGATCTTACTTAGACCAGCAGCTATCCAACACATCCGGCTCAACAGTATGTAGGTTCTGAATATTGAAGTCAGGAACATTTCATACCAATTTGATTCTAGTGGAATTTTATTCAGAGAAGTTTAGCTGAGTTGTAAATACATGCATTTTCCACTTTTTATAATTTTTTGCTGGATGGGCCGAGTAATATGCGGGGCTAAAGTATCAATGCACTTTTTTTATGGGTTTTAGTCGAGCATTTCTTTGTTTGGATAGTTTTGAGCCGGGGCTAAATGTAAGAAGAAGTCCGTGGTCATGCGAGCTGATAAAGACAATTGGTATATTGATACGAAAAAATATCTATAGAACAGAATTTCTTTATAAATGCGTTTGAGGGTAATTGATTAATTATATTTTATTTAACCCGAATCGCGGATAAAAAATTGACTTGAAAAATAAGAGGACTAGAGCCATCAGTTGAGTTACCACACAAAACTTAAAACTCTAGTCCCGATGTTTAATAGTACCGAATTATTTTGCGTAATTGATGATTTCTTTCTTAAATTTGAAGCAACCTACTGGAATTTCCTTAAACAAAGTCGTCGTTTCTCCAGAGTCCGAACCGCTCACTTGAGTATCTCAGAAATCACTTTTATCGCGATCTGGTATAAATGTTCTCATTTCACTAATTTCAAAGCATTTTTCACATGGTTGAAACAGGATAAAAATCATTTATTTAAAAGCTTACCCTGTTACCAACGGATGATTCATCTGATTAATAGACATCAATTAGCTCTACACGCTTTACATGTGGCGCTAATGAAAGGCCAACGTACACAATATTTATGGATTGATTCAACAACTCTGCCAGTTTGTAAAAATCAACGTATTCAACGCCATAAATCATTAGTCCAAATTGCATCACGTGGTAGAAGCTCAATGGGCTGGTTTTATGGCTGTAAATTACATATTGTGATGAATCAATTTGGTGAAATTGCTTGTTCTACTTTATCCAATGGACATTTGGCTGATATCAAAATGATCCTAGACAGTATCGTGGACAATCGATCCCTCTAAACTTTTAATATATTTCTGTTCAAAGGCTTCTGGACTTAACCAACCGTTTGCAGAATGCCTTCTGACCCGATTGTAATAAATCTCAATATAGTCAAACAAGACCGCATTCGCCTCTTTTCGAGTGACAAACACACTGCCATGCACCACTTGGCCTTTCAATGTATGAAAGAAGCTTTCAGTCACGGCATTATCCCAACAGTTTCCTCGTCTAGACATACTTTGAATACAATCATTTGTCAGCAAGAGTGCTCTAAAATCACGACTACAGTACTGACTGCCTTGGTCCGAATGAACCATAACACCTGTTGGATAGCCCTGACGAGCCATTGAATAATGAAACGCATCACACACCAATTGGCGGTCTATTCGATGGCTGGTTTGCCATCCCACGATACGACGACTAAATAGATCCAGCATCACACATAAATACAGCCAACCTTGCTTGGTACGG
Organism: Acinetobacter sp. CAU_H_56; assembly: GCF_058599425.1. NCBI lineage: Bacteria > Pseudomonadati > Pseudomonadota > Gammaproteobacteria > Moraxellales > Moraxellaceae > Acinetobacter > Acinetobacter sp. CAU_H_56. The sequence continues at coordinate 479,592 of NZ_CM178654.1, forward strand.
ATATAGGTAATATCCGTTGTCCAAACCTTGTTAGGCTGCATGACTGTAAATTGGCGATCTAACAAGTTTGGTGCTGTAGGCAAACGATGCTTTGAATCAGTCGTATACTTGTATTTACGTGCAATCTTGCTCCGTAGACCAAGTTTTTTTAGCATTCTTCCAACGGTTCGTTCGCTCATGGTGTACCCTAAATCATGCATGATGCTGCCAATATACGGCTTTTAAATCATTATATTTCTGCGCTGGATTGGCCTGGCGTTTTCGCCAGGCATAATAGCCTGAAGTGCTGACACCCAGGCATTTACAGGCAGAAGATACAGTGACTTCATTCACATCCAGATCTTGAATTACCGTGTACTTCTCTTGGCATGATCTGTCAGAAAGTACACATGCGCTTTTTTTAAGATGTCATTGGCTTCCCTGAGCTGTTTGACTTCTTTCTCTAATTCTAAAATCCGCTGTTGTTCTGGTGAAAGTTGGCGTTTGCTTGAACCCGCCGGATTGATTTCACGAATCCATTTATCCAATGTTGAATAACCAACACCTAATTTCTGGGCGATTGCAGCTAAAGATTCGTGCGAGTTTGAAAGTGCATAATCAATTGCTTGCTGTTTAAATTCAGGACTTGAGCAGCATTGCTGCGCAAGATAGCCATTTCTTGAATCTCCAAAGATTAAAGTTACGTTATCTTTAGAGGGACGTGCTGTCCATTATTTTGGCTAGGATCAGCCTAACTATTGGCAGATAGTTAGGCCTCTTATTTTATAATAATATCAGTTTAAATTGTTGTTATTTGTCGGATAATAAATTCTTAAGGCTTGAGCTGTATTGAAATTTCATAAGAAAAAGTCGAAGTACAACTATTTATATGCAGTCGAAAATAGATAGTTTTATAGCTATGTTTTAGTTATTCCTAACTAACCGAAATTAAAAAAATCCAATAAAAAAGAGTGCCGAAGCACCCTTTAAGATATTCATTTGTAAATTTAATCTCGAACAAATTCGACAGTACCATTCGCTAAAGATTTCACACGCGCTAGTGATTCAACGCGGTAACCTTTTTCAAGTAACAGGTCACGGCCTGGTTGGAATGATTTTTCAATCACAATCCCGATTCCTACCACTTCAGCATTCGCCTGATGAATCAAGTCAGCAAGACCAAGTGCTGCCTGACCATTTGCCAGGAAGTCATCGATCACTAAAACTTTATCAGTTGAGCTGATGTGTTTATTTGAAATGGCAATCGTGCTTTCAGTCTGTTTGGTAAATGAAAATACTTTAGAACGGTATAAATCATCTTTTAACGTGAGAGACTGGTATTTACGTGCAAAGATTACTGGAACACCAAGCTCCAAGCCTGCCATGACTGCAGGTGCAATACCCGATGCTTCAATAGTAATAATTTTGGTAATACCAGCATCTTTAAACAGACGCGCAAATTCCTGACCAATTTGCTGCATCATGATTGGATCAATTTGGTGATTTAAGAAAGAATCAACTTTCAAAACTTCTTCAGATAGAACGATACCTTCGGCTAAGATTTTCTGTTCTAGTGCGTGCACGGGAGAATCCTCAAGAGCAGGTGCTTTTTAAAGCAAAAGCGTATTGTAAAAAGCACCCAAAAAAAATCAAGCGAAATTCACCAAAAAACCTTAGTTCGTTTTACCGTTATAGCCGGTCAGCAGTAAACCGTAAGAGGTTTTCTTATCGACATGCGATACTTTAACTGGTAAGTAGTCCAGTTTCGGTGCTAACCAGAAAGTAGTTTCACGGCCTGGTTTGTTGTGTTTAATCACTACTTTAATGGTACTAAATGAACCATATTTGGTGCTCACCGTTTCTGTACCTTGTTTGACGAATTTACGGCCTTCTACCTCTTTGGCATCAGCAATGTAGTAATTCGATTTTAAACCACCATTTTTCAGGTCTTCACGAATCTGCAATTCAGCATTTAGCTCATCCAGTACATCTGCTCTCCAGGCAAAAGAACGTTTTTCATCATCCTTCTTGGTACTGATTGTTTTGCTAGACGGATTAAAGTTGATACTCATGGTATTGCTATGCACCAGAATCTTACTGGTACGGCTGAAACTGCTTGAACCAATCTTGCCATTATTAAAAGTGAAACGGCTGGTTTCAGTTGCCGAAGCTACACCACCTGCTTTAGCTGCAAAAACATAGGTCCAGTTATTACCAGATTTGCTCAAGGTACGGGTAGCAGAACCCATATTTTTTCCATTATAGCTAAACTGATAATTGGCCTGGAAGGGCGCCATGGCGAAGGTCTGGGTGGATAAACCAGTAAGTACCATTGCGGTAGTCAAGCCTGCAGTCACACCTAAAGTTTTGAATACAGTTTTCGCCATAAAAAATTGTCCTGTGTAATTTCAGATAAAATTGATCACTTTCCACTTTTTATTATTTGGTCAAAATATGGAAAATGAAGGGAGATTTTCAATAAAAATGTATATTTCATGTATTTACTGGTGTGTTTGTTTAGATGTTGAATTACACACAGTTTAAGTCGGTTCTTTCTGTTTGATCGGTGTGACTTTATTGTCATCCATGTCGTCTTCGTCCCATTTCTCTTCTTTTTCCTGAGAAAGCTTTCTGAACAGGGCCGCAAGATTCACATTACCGATTACCACCAGTTCAGCTTCACGAAGTACTGCATGGTTCACATGAACCTTACCTAGCGTCTCAATCACCGAGCGGTTTTTACCTAACCAGCGATTCAGATCCAGATGCAATAAATCATCTTTTACTTTAATGACGCCGAGTTTTTCCAGAATCATGCCAAGAGGGTCCTTATTCAGCACGCGCTGATAGAAAAACAGGGCAAAGCTAACACCCAGTTTATAAAAGACATTTGGATATTTAGCTTCAATCAACTGGGTATCACTGATCTGTTCAAATACGATGAGCTGCGTATTCTTATTCAGCTCCATTTGCACCAGTTTTAAATCAACCGATAAGGTCACATTCAGACCTTTATAGTCCAGCGTGGCATAAAGTCGTAACCAGTCATCATGCAGATCGGCATGCAGATCTTTCAGCATGGAAACATTGTCAGTAACAAAACGTTGAAATGTCGCATTCAGGAAAACTTGAGACAAAGGGAATTCGCGTTCATCCTCAATAAATCCTTCCGCCTTTTGATACGCCTGGCGAATTTTATTAGAAATATTGGAAATTAGCGTTTGCATCTTTAAGCATCCTGGCAATTATATGTTTTAATTCGAAGTGTATCTTGTCGAATTGTATAAAAAATACAAGAGTTTCAGCTTGCAGTTTAGCAAAATAAATAGCACCATTTTTAGGATTTTAGTTATGTAACGTTGAAGATTTGATGGGTTTGGCATTTTTAAAAGAAAAATGCAAAGCCGTTTATTTTTTAATTTTTAAAAATGCTGTTTGGGGGATGAACTCAAGTCTGGGTTCGTAGCGATGAGATCAACCATGATATTAATGCCTCTGGTCAAAGCCTGGTGGAAAGATCCAATTTTTAATAGCGCCGTATTTGCAGCTGTTATTTTGCACGTGATTTTTCTCACGCTGGAATTTGGTATACCACAAGATCAGGAGAGCATGACCAAAGAAATTGCAGTCAGTATTCGTCAAACTGATGAAAAAATTGAGCATGCAGATTTTCTGGCTCAAACTGACCAGCAAGGTTCAGGAAAATTTCGTGAAGCACATCGTATGTCGAGCGATATGCCTGCACCGTTGATGGAGCAAAAGACCGGAGAAGAGCAGCAAGAAAGTCCGGACATGTTGCAGCAACAGCGTGAATTAAGCTTTGAAGAAAAAGTACTGATGACGACTTTAAGCTGGCAAAAACAGGCGGAAGAAAATCAGCGCAAAAAAATGCAGGAACAGTTACAAAGTCAGTTTCAGGCCAAAGCCGCTATGGTAGCCAGTCTGGAAGCCCAATATCTGCAACGACAACAAAACTTCAGTCGTCAGCAAAAAATTAAAACCGTAGATGGCATCCAGTCCAAACAGGATGTTTCTGCGGCTTATCTGGAAAAATTCCGTCAAAAAGTAGAGTTCTATGGTAACCGCTATTATCCAGACGCGGCTAAACAGCAGAATCTGGCAGGAGAGGTGCGCTTGATGGTGATCCTGAACCAGAACGGCGGAATCCGTGCAATTCGCTTAATTGACAGTTCAGGGCATAGCTTGCTAGATGAAGCTGCAAAATCTTCAGTACGCAAGGCAGCACCGTTCGGAGCATTTGATGCCAAGATGTCGGATATTTCCGAGTTACGAATTATTCGAACCTGGCGATTTGATCCGGCTGAAGCAGAATTTGAGGTGCGTTAATCTGGACGCTTCGCCTGTATATAACTACCTTGCTGAGTTCCATCGTCCCAGACCACATTTAAATGATTTTCATCTATGGCTAGATATTTGGGAAATATCATCAAGTCCTGGTACTTTGGATCTGCTTTTAAGCCAATACACTCTTTATTTTGCCACCATGTTCCTTCGGCAAATTGATCCAGAGCACCATAGGCCAGATACCATTTAAAGGTACCATCTGCTTGCAGAAGCAACTCCGAACCTAATTCCATAACTCCGTTTAAATAATAATGACCTGCCCATGAGCTTTGGTTCTGTTGAAATTTGAGTTTTGGGCACATGGGAATTGAATGGGCATAAAGTGGCGAACACAGCCAAGGAGAGAAAATAAGTAATGCAGTCGAGAACAATCTTTTCATTACGTTCTCCTAAAATTTTTGAAGCACAGTTCTTCGTTAAAGTTCATTATGTGCTTATGTATTTCTGGAAGAAATCATGAATGCGTAAGCAGATATTTTTTTAAAACTCTGTATCTAAGAACAGATCAAGAAAAAGATAAATAAGGATCGATGAGTATTTAATTTAAATGTACATCATAGCGCCGTAAAACTTCACAGACTTCCACGCTGAAATATGTATACCAGCTATTTTTCCCTAGCTCTTGAGCAGCCTGATGTTCAGCATCTGCGCCAGGCGCGAATATCATGAAGACTGTTCCAGTAAGAAAGCGCAATTTCCTGAGTATCTTCGGTTAAAGCTTCAAAATACTGGCACTGAAATTGTGAAAGGGCTCTTTCTCTCATTCGCTGGGCTGTTTCAAAATAACACTGATCTAATTCTTTAATTTGCGCTTTGAAAATCACGACATATTGCATAGTAGTTTTTATTTTATTTCTTTAATTGAGTTTATTATGGAGTGAATAAAATGAAAAAAGCGAGCCTTGGCCCACTTTTTAATCATTGATTTTTAATCTCTTTCCAGATAAGGATTGGCAATACCCAGTTTGTCCAGAATCTCGATCTCAATACCTTCCATTTCTTCAGCATCTTCCTCTGAAGTTTCATGGTCATAACCCATCAGATGCAAAGTACCATGTACCAGCATATGGGTGAAATGGAGCAGTGCAGCTTTGTCCTGTTCAGCAGCTTCACGCAATACGACTGGAATACAAATCACCAGATCACCGATCGGGAAAGCATCCAGAACCTGTGCCATTTCATCTGGAAGTTCACTTGGAAAAGACAAGACATTGGTGGGTTTGTCCTTGCCGCGATATTCCAGATTGAGTTTATGACTTTCGTCATTATCGACACAGGCAATGCCAATTTCACAATCACTTTGAGTACCGATATGGCGCAAAGTGGTTTCTACAACTTTTTTAATATAGGCACGTTTCAGCACCAGTTCTGGTGACTGAAAGTCCTGTTGCAGGGAGAGACTAAGTTTCAACGTGAATCCTTAAAAATTAAATAACAATGCAGCTTTAATGCTGTGCATCAGCCGCAGCATCATTCTCAGCGATCAAGGCTTCCTGACGGGCTTTACGCTCGGCACGAGCCTCAGCGCTTAAACGCTGCTGTTCACTGTCCCAGCCTTCATAGGCTTCAACAATTTTCTGAACCAGCTGGTGACGCACGACGTCACGAGAATGGAAACGGGTAATATGAATTTCAGGAATTTTATCAATCACACGTAAGGCATGAGCCAGACCAGACTGCTGACCACGTGGTAAGTCCACCTGAGTCACGTCACCGGTAATCACTGCACGTGAACCAAAACCTAAACGGGTCAGGAACATCTTCATCTGTTCAGGTGTGGTGTTCTGGGCTTCATCCAGAATCACAAAAGAATGATTCAGAGTACGACCACGCATATAGGCGAGGGGTGCAACTTCAATAATCTGACGTTCGATCAGCTTGGCCACTTTCTCGAAACCAAGCATCTCATACAGGGCATCATAAAGGGGACGCAAATACGGATCGATCTTCTGGGTTAAATCCCCCGGCAGGAAGCCAAGTTTCTCACCTGCTTCAACTGCGGGACGAACCAGTAGGATACGCTGGATTTCATTACGCTCCAGCATATCTACAGCGGCTGCAACGGCGAGATAGGTTTTACCGGTACCTGCAGGGCCAATACCAAAGGAAATATCACTTTGCAGAATACGCTGTACATAACGTTTCTGGTTAGCACCGCGCGGGTTGATCCGACCTTTGCGCGTCTGCAGCCAGACATTGTCCAGACCGGTATGTTCCTGTTCTTCCAGGTTCTCCTGGAGTTCACGATCGGTCTGGCTACCTTGAATCATCATATGCAAGGTATCTGCACTGATCTGCTGGCTGTGTTCAGATTCTTCATGAAGACGTTGCAAGAGCATTTCGGCTCTCTCAACGGCATCGATTCCACCATCGATAAAGAAACTTTCACCTCGGTGGGAAATTTTGACGTCTAAACGTTGTTCAATTTGTTTCAAATGACCGTTATAGGCACCTAAGACGGCTTGTAAACGGTCCATCGAAATTCCAGGAAAAGCTACTGTACGTCGAATCGTTGCAGTCAAGAGTGTTCCTTTTAGAAGTGTACGTTATATGCTCTACATTACGCCACGTCAGGCTCAAGATTCAAGAGCTCACCGTAAACTAAATTTAAAGTTTTAATTTCGGTAATCTCGATCTCTGCAAAGCGTCCTACCCACGCTGCATCGCCAATAAAGGTGACATAACGGGTATTGTCTGCTGTACCGACCAGAACGTTCGGATCTTTATCAGAAACTTTCTCAACCAGTACACGTTGAACTGTACCGAGCATGGCATCTGTTTTACGGATACTCGACTGTTTAATCCAGTCCTGTACTTTGGCCAGACGTTCTTTTTTCACCTGTTCAGGGGTGGTATCTTCCAGCTCTGCGGCAGGGGTGCCCGGACGTTTTGAATAAACAAAACTATAAGAGTGGTCGAAATCTAGATCCTGAATAAACTGATAGGTTTCTTCAAAGTTTTCATCGGTTTCGCCCGGGAAGCCGATAATAAAGTCTGAAGATAAATGCATGTCTGGGCGAACTTTACGTAACTTCTCGATTTTCTCGATATACACATCAATGGTGTGGTTACGCTTCATCGCCTGCAATACATCATTGGAACCGCTTTGTACCGGCAGATGCAGATGTGACACCATCTGTGGCAGGTCACGGTAGCACTGGATCAGATCATCGTTGAATTCTAGTGGATGCGAAGTGGTATAGCGAATACGACCAATACCTGGAATTTCTGCAACCAAACGTAACAGATCGGCAAAAGTACAGATTTTTCCGTCGAAGGTCTCACCGCGATAACCATTCACGTTCTGACCGAGCAGCGAAATCTCACGCACGCCTTTTTCAGCCAGACCGGCAATTTCAGCCAAAACGTCATCTAATGGGCGCGATACTTCTTCGCCACGTGTATATGGAACTACACAGAAAGAACAGTATTTTGAACAGCCTTCCATGATCGAAACAAAGGCCTTATAACCTTCAACACGCGGTTCAGGCAGGAAGTCAAATTTCTCGATATCCGGGAATGAAATATCAACCAGTTTAATTTTTTCTTTTTTCGGTTTTTCGACCTGCTCGAAATGCTGGTCCAGCATTTGCGGTAAACGGTGCAGGGTTTGCGGCCCAAAAATCATGTCCACATAATTGGCACGTTTCTGGATATTGTCACCCTCCTGAGAAGCCACACATCCACCGACACCAATAATCAGGTCAGGATTTTTTTCTTTCAGCTTGCGCCAGCGGCCCAATTCTGAGAATACTTTTTCTTGTGCCTTTTCACGGATCGAACAGGTATTCATCAGCAGAATATCGGCTTCTTTAGGATCAGTGGTCAGCACATAGCCGTGGGAATCGCCCAGCAGATCTGCCATACGGTGACTGTCATACTCATTCATCTGACACCCTTGCGTTTCGATATACAGTTTTTTAACTGAACCATCGATGGCTGGGGTGTGCGCTGGCTGGGTAACAGTGTTTTCTGAGGCAGCTGGGGCACCATTCGGAATGAAGGTTTGAACCGTCATGTAGGCTCCTACAAGGTAATACGTCGAAAGAGTGAACGAATAACCTGCTTGCATAGACAAACGGGTAAATAAAAATTCAATTCACGTTCTGAAATCTTTAAAAGGCGCATATTTTAGCAGGAAAGTCGCTTAAACTTATAGCCTAAAATGCGGCTGGGAAAATATTGATTTATGGACAAAAAGTGTCTGAAAATTAATATTGTCTAATCATAAGGTTACATAAGTGAACAATACAGTGGGTTATAATTTTCCGGCTAACTCTTATGATAGGCAACAGGGGCTGGGCGAAAAATCGATGATAGAAGGCAAATTGATGTTTAAACACACTAAAAATATGAAGAAATATTATAAATTACTAAGCTTGAGTGTGGCGTGTCTCTGTTCAATGAGTGCGCAGGCAGCAGAAGAACAATTTAATGATGCCTTACGAGCAGCAAATGCTGGAAATATCGGACAATTACAACAATATCAGTCTGCCATGCAAAATGATGCCTTGGGCTATTATCCTGAATACTGGATTCTGAACCAGAATCTTGGCTCACAACCTGCCAGTCAAATTATCAGTTTCGCCCAACGTTATCCTCAGTCGGCTATGGCAGAAAAACTCGCAGCCGATTATGTCGAAGAAAAAGTCAAAATGGCTGACTTTGCTACTGCGCAACCCGTTCTGCAATATGTCACCAATGCCGATCCGGCTGAAGCCTGTGCAGTTGCACAAGTCCGTGCTAAAAGTGGCGATCAGCTGGTCTATGCTGAATTTAAAGATGTCTGGCTGACCACCAATTCTCAACCTGAGTCATGTACGGGCTTGGGGCGTATGATGTTATCCAGTCCGCTTATGACCAATGAAGACCGCCAGCAGCGTTTGTGGGTGCAATTGCGTGCTGGACAGTCTGGACAGGCGATTGCCACTGCACAAGGTTTAGGGCTTAACCTGTCTCTGGCTCAGCTCAATACGATTCAGGCCAATCCAACCAATTATTTATGGTCAGCCCCTAAAAGTACTGCGGCTGATCATGCCTATCTGATTTATGCGTTGGGACGTCTGGCAGATAGCGATCTTGATTCAGCAATGTCCATAGTGAAACGCACTGCTGAAGGCACGCCGGTACAAGTGCAGAAAACACTATTCAGAACTGTTGGTTATATTGGCGGCACTACGGTAATGAAGAATAACTTCAACCGTGAAGTGCTGAACTATCTGGATGCCAGCTATGGTTTGCCATTTAGTCCAGAAGAAGCCGAAATTTATGCCCGTCAGGCGATTCGTTTTAGTGCCTGGGAAAGTCTGATTCGTGCCATTGATGGCATGAGCGTGAACCAGAAACAGGAAGACCGCTGGCAATACTGGCTGGCGCGTGCCAGTGAACAGCGCACAGATCGCGCTTCAAAACAGGCAGCAGAAAGTATCTATAAAAAACTGGCGGTCGGTGAGGATTATCATAACCTGCTGGCACGGGATAGATTAGGCCAGTTAACGGCTTCTACCCCAAACTCAGCACAACCATCCAGTCAGGCCATGCAACGCCTGAACCAAGATATTCATTTCCGCCGTGCCTTTGTCTTGCGTAATATTAATGCGCCAGAGAATTATATTAACCGTGAATGGAACTGGGCAGTTCGTCAGGCTTATTTAAGAAAAGATGACGATTTACTGTTGGCAGCAGCTAAACGCGCGACGGATATGGGCTGGTATGACCGTGCCATTTATGCAGCGGATCGTACGGCGGACAAGCATAATTACAATTATCGTTATCCGATGCCACATCAGAATTATGTCGTGAGTCATAGCCGTAATGCCGGCATTGATGCTGCCTGGGCTTATGGTTTGATGCGTCAGGAAAGTCGGTTTAATACCGGTGCACGCTCTCATGTAGGGGCTGGTGGTTTGATGCAGATCATGCCGGACACCGCCAAACTGGTCGCTCGTCAAATGGGTGAGACTTATAACCCCGCAGCCTTAACCGATATGAACACCAATATCCGTTACGGAACTTACTATTTATCAACAATTCAGCGTCAATTGAGCAATAGTCCGGTACTGGCTACAGCAGGTTATAATGCCGGCCCGAACCGTGCCCGCCGTTGGCAACCCGAATTCCAAAGTATTGCTGCGGATCAATATACCGAGACTATTCCTTTATTGGAAACGCGAGATTATGTGAAACATGTCATGACGAACGCGACATATTACGGTATTTTATTGGGACAGGGCGCACAATCGGTCGGTAAGCGTATGCAAGCCATTCCGTTACGTAATACACCATAGCATTCAAGAAATCTAAGGGAAGGATAGTTTGTTGATCAAGGGAATAAGGGGTGCTCAAATTTCTGCTGGATGGGCTGCGCTTTTATTTTTAGCAGCAAGTCCAGCTGCCTTTGCACTGCCAACGGGTTATGTCATGGACATCCAGATGGTACCGGCACTTTGCAGTCTGGATCCGGCCTACAGTAAAAAAAGAAAATGTCTTGAAGGTTATTCCCTAAATATTTCTGGTCTCTATCCTCAAACCACATCGACACATTGCACTACTACCAGTTCTGCGAAGTTACCGCCTTTGCAGGCTAAGGTGGTGGCGCGTATCATGCCGGATGAAAATACCCGCGCATTACTCTGGCATAATATTGGCGGCTGTATTCCGATGAATGCCACGCAGTATTTTCGTACCGTGATCAATCATGCTGATCGTCTGAAAGTTCCTGAAGAACTCACCGAGCAGGAAAGTCATACCGTTTCCATTGATATGCTGCGTTCCAAATTTCTGAAAATCAATCCGCAACTGCCTTCAACAGCATTGCGCTTTAACTGCCATCAGACCCGCGCATCCAGCCTGCTGACCTCCATCCAGGTCTGTTACAACGCCAATGGTGGCTATAAAGGCTGTCCTGCAAACATTATTAATACATGCCCAAAAACTGTCACAATAAAAGGGACATACTAAGCTTTTTAGTCAAATTAATTTATATTTCCTATCATACTTTTGTTGAAATCCATTCTCTTTTACATGCATCTCGAAGAGGATTGGAGTACAATCTTTGCCGTTTATGATTATTAAGATTAGATAGAACAGCTATTTAATCATTATGACGATCCTCTCAATTGGAGATAATTACATGAAGCAACCTGTTCGCGTTGCCGTTACTGGCGCTGCTGGTCAAATTGGTTACAGCCTATTATTCCGTATCGCAAGCGGTGAAATGCTTGGTAAAGACCAACCAGTTATTCTTCAATTATTAGAAATTCCTGTTGAGAAAGCTCAGCAAGCGCTTAAAGGCGTAATGATGGAACTAGACGACTGTGCTTTCCCATTATTGGCGGGCATGATCGGTACTGATGATCCTAAAGTAGCTTTCAAAGATGCAGACTATGCTCTATTAGTTGGTTCACGTCCACGTGGTCCTGGTATGGAACGTGCTGACCTGCTTAAAGTAAACGGCGAAATCTTCATTGGTCAAGGCCAAGCACTGAACGAAGTTGCTAGCCGTGACGTTAAAGTTCTTGTTGTAGGTAACCCTGCGAACACTAACGCTTACATCGCAATGAAATCTGCTCCAGATCTTCCAGCGAAAAACTTCACAGCAATGTTGCGTCTTGACCACAACCGTGCGTTAACTCAACTTGCTCAAAAAGCGGGCGTTGCAGTTTCTGACATCGAAAACATGACTGTTTGGGGTAACCACTCTCCAACAATGTATGCTGACTACCGTTTTGCTAACGTAAACGGCGAAAGCTTAAAAGACAAAATCAACGATGCAGCTTGGAACAAAGACGTATTCCTTCCAACTGTTGGTAAACGTGGTGCTGCGATCATCGAAGCACGTGGCCTGTCTTCTGCTGCTTCTGCTGCAAACGCTGCAATCGACCATATGCGCGATTGGGCTCTTGGCACAAACGGCAAATGGGTAACTATGGGTATTCCTTCTGACGGTTCTTACGGCATCCCTGAAGGCGTAATGTTCGGTTTCCCTGTAACTACTGAAAACGGTGAATACAAAATCGTTCAAGGTCTTGAAATCGACGAATTCAGCCGTGAACGTATCAACGTGACACTGAACGAGCTTGAAGAAGAGCGCGCAGCAGTTGCTGACATGCTTAAATAATTTAATTTTTTAATTAAATTAAAAAGAAGGCACTCTAGTTAGGGTGCCTTTTTTATTGAACAAAAAATAACATCCTGTGAAGGAGAGACAACTGAGTTTGTTATATAGGCAGGCTAAGGTAGATACAAGCTCATAATTCAAAAGGGGGAGGTCATTCAGATGTTAGAACAACGCCCAACCTTCGAACTTTTTTTTGAACAATTAGGCCTGGACTCCAGTCCTGAAGCAATCGACGAATTTATTAATACCCATCAAATTGGCATGGATGTACCGCTACACAAAGCACCATTTTGGAGTAAGGCACAACATGACTTTTTGATCAGTCACTGGAAGAAAGATGATGACTGGGCCATATGGGTAGATGTGCTAAATGAGCAGTTACATACTGAAGCCGTGGGCTCAGGCTCCTGTAGCTTGCCCAGTGGTAATTCAAACTAAAGTTTTCAATCTGAACACCTTGATCATTTAACCAACTGATAAATCGAATAATGGAGTCTGCTTATGCTTATGGAACAACAGGTCACTCTGGAACTACTTTTTGAACAACTTGGTTTGCCGTCAGATGAGGCTTCGATCGAGCAATTTGCTAAAGATCATCAGCTCGATGCCAAAGTAGCTCTGCCAGATGCCGAATTCTGGAGTGAAGGACAGAGTGCCTTTTTACGTGAACACTGGCATCAGGATGATGAATGGATTGTCATTATTGACAAGTTAAATCAGTTGCTTCATGTAGAAAGTGATAAAGCAGCAGAATAAACTCCATCAGGTACAAAAAGAAACAACAAGCCTAGTCATTTGACTAGGCTTTTTTTATATTATGTTATAAGTTAGATATATAAATAACTACAAATTAACTGATATAAGGAGGGCGAGATGCTCGGAAGAATGCAACCGTCTTTGGAACTATTGTTTTCTCAACTCGGTCTACCGAATAGTCCAGCTGCCATTGAACTGTATATACGTACTCACCAGTTACCGGCTCATGTTTTTCTGCATGATGCGCCGTTTTGGAATAAAGCGCAGCGCTCATTATTAATCAGTCATCTGGTGCAAGATGATGACTGGGCGATTTGGGTAGATGAACTTAATCAGCAACTGCATATGGATGCGCAACATCCTAAGATTCTAAAGTCCGCTTAAACTTGATATCAAAAAAGCCTCATATTTATGAGGCTTTTTTGATGAAGGTCCTGGAGGTAATTAATGCATCCGGCGACGCAATAACTGAATAAACCAGTCCAATTGGCGGTATTCATCAAAAGCAGGATGTTGCTGTAACAGATCAAAGTCAAACACAGGCATCTTGCTGTATTTGTTCAGCCAATGACGGGTCATGGCAGGTTCTTTCTTGCTGGCAGACGCATAGGCCAGGAAGAAATAAATCTCCGCATGCTCATAATGGGTCATCGGTTTGAGAATCTGTTGGGTGATCAGGGCGAAATGCTTTTCCTGGGTCAGCTCAAAATAAATCATATACGCCTTGGCCAGATGCAAAGACAGATTAATATAAAGATCTAACGGAATTTCCTCAAAATCTACCCGGCCCTGTTCGAGCAAGACAATTGCTTCTTGCAGGAAATGCAGCTGTTCCTGGCGTATCTGGCTAATGGTCACCAGTTGCAAGCGAAGATCGGCGCGCTCAAGAGCCAATTCAGGAGTATTGCCGTTTAAAAACAGCTGATCAGTTTCACCGATACGGGCAATGATCTGTTGGGTGTTTGGTCGCATGAACGCCGTCCTCTAGTCTCAATAAGGGCTATATGAGGCTAAAAATAGAAATTTAAAGTTTTAAATCAGCTGATTGTCTGAACGCAGCCACGCAGTAATCGAAAGACGCTGCTGTTTGGACAGCAGAACCTCATGTAACAGATCACTTTGAAAGATGGCGATGCGGTTCGGTTTAGGCTGGATAATATGCCATTGATCATTTTTATCCTGCAGACGTAATTCGCCGCCCCAGTTATCTTGCCAATCATCATGCAGATAATAAACCGCAGAAATCATTCGGCCATTTTTGCCTTGAGGATTATCGCGATGCAGGGCATAGAACTCACCCGCGTTATAGCAGGCAAAATGGGCTTCCACATCTTTAATGCCTAAATAAAACGCGCGGTTTAAAATTTGAGAAAATTGTTGAAGGGTTTGAATGTGTCGGTGGGAAATTTGAAATTCAGGTTGTAACCAAAGAATATGATCACTACGGATGTTGTTAACGACACCATTTTGAATGGCTGCATTACGAAATTCGTTTAAGTGGCTTAAGCATTCTTGACTCACTGCATGTTGATATTCGCTAGAGTAAGCATCGTCAACAATACTAAAGCCATGTTGATCTAAATCATCTAAGATTTGATCAACATTCCAATCCCCTGGGATGATAACTGCTTCCATTTTTTCAATTCTCGATAGTGTGGTAAAAAAAGGTCCGCTATTTTAGTGCAATAATCGTTTCTGAACGAAATAGTTTTTCATGTTAAAATAGCAATTGATCTTAGGAATAATTGAAACATGAATTACCGTCACTCTTACCACGCAGGCAACTTTGCCGATGTCATGAAGCACGTTTTATTGCTTCAGTTGTTGACTCGACTGAATGCAAAAAACAAACCTTATCGCTATGTAGATACACATGGTGGTGCAGGTAAATATGATTTGTCGACTGCCGAAGCGCAAAAATCAGGTGAGTTTTTAAACGGTATTCATCGTCTTGTTAAGCTGGATGATTCGATCAAGCGTAATGCACCTGAAGGCGTACAACAATATCTAAAAATTGTTGAGAAAATGCGTGAAAACTTTGGTAAAGGTGCATATCCGGGTTCACCATGGTTTGCGCTGGAAGGCATGCGTGAAATTGACAAGGCCACTATTTTTGAAATGCAGCGAGATGTGTTCCAGCAGCTACGTCATAACATTTTTGACAAACGCGCCGGTCTGCATGAGCGTGATGCGTATGAAGGCTTACTCGCAGTCATTCCACCGAAAGAAAAACGTGGTTTGGTCATGATCGATCCGCCGTATGAGCTGGAGCGTAAAGACTTCCCTCAATTGGTTGAATTACTGGTTGCTGCTTATAAAAAATGGCCGACAGGCGTATTTGCAGTTTGGTACCCAATTAAAGACCGTGCCATGATTGAACGTTTCGAGAAGAAAATGTTCAAGACCGGGATTCGCCGTCAGTTGGTATGTGAAATCTGTGTATGGCCAGATGATACACCAGTGGGTTTAAATGGTTGTGGTTTACTGGTGATTAACCCACCTTGGAAGTTCTCTGAAGATGCAGACGAAGCGCTGCAATGGTTATTCCCGCATTTGCGTATGCAGGAAAATGGCGGTCATGCAGCAGTTCGTTGGTTAGTAGGCGAATAATATTTTAAAGATCGGGTCATAGTTAGGATCGACAAGAATGACAAGTACAAATAAGCCGGAACACGAATCTTCGAAAGATTTGCCATTTGATGGCATCACCTTCGAGGTGGAAGAGGTAGAGCATACCCAGGAAGGGCAAAGAGTTAAGCGTCGAGGTATCTATCTGTGGCCTAACCTGATTACAACCGCTGCGTTGTTATCAGGCTTTTACTCGATTATTGCCAGTATGAATGGCGAATTTCAGCAAGCTATTTATGCCATTTTCTTGGCAGCTTTATTTGATGGTCTCGATGGTCGTGTGGCACGTGCGATTGGGGCACAAAGTCCATTCGGTGAACAGTTCGACTCACTATCCGATATGCTGGCATTTGGGGTGGCACCGGCTATTTTGATGTATAGCTGGGGATTAAGTGATTTAGGCCGTATCGGGCTGGCGGCTTGTTTTGTCTATACGGCTTGTGCAGCTTTCCGCCTGGCACGCTTTAATGTTCAGATTGGCGTAGTGGATAAACGCTATTTTATTGGCGTTGCAAGTCCATTAGCAGCCGTCATTATTATTTCACTGGTCTGGGTAGGATTGGACTTCCCAGCTGTGTTTGATATTCGTGATTTTACTGTACAAATCATTAATGCTGCGATTATCGTAATCGTTGGCTTATTGATGATTTCTAATATCAAATACTATTCATTTAAAACCGTAGAGCGTAGACGGGTACCGTTTTTCGTGTTGCCGATCGCGGTGTTTATCTTTGCAGCGATGACTTATAATATTCCGGTAGGGATTCTCGTGATCTCTGTCATCTATGCTTTGTCTGGTTTCCTTACAACCTTTATGGCAAAAAGACAGAGTACCTTATAACAATATAAAAATAAGGAGTTTGAGATGCAGTTTCTTCAAGATTTTCTAGATCGTTCGAAACAGCTGAATCAGACTCCTGCTGTTTCCCAGCATAATCTTGCCTATCATGGGCCAAACCAGAAATATAAAATTATTCATCAGGGCCTGACGCTTCCTGATCTGCCTGCGCCACTACATTATCTTAATTTTCTTAGTATTATTGGTCAGCCTAATGCACCGATGTTGGCTAACCCGAGTGCTATTCAAACCAATGCACTGGATACAGCCACAGTAATCTGTAGTACCAGTCCGCATATGGCGGGACAATTAAATTGCTATTCAATCAAAAAGGATTGCAAGTTTCAGTATGGCCTGTTTCAGTTTCTGGATCGTGAAAAACTGACCGGCGACTTTCCGCATTTTCGTTTACAGCGTTTTGATTCTGAACTGAGCTTTGATCTCAGCATCCATACGACCAATCTGATTTCACACTTTACCCAAATGCGCTTTGCACTGGCTGATCATTGGTCTTTGCTCTGTTATTGTCAGGGAACTTTACATTATAAGGATCAGAAATACCTTATCGAGAGTTTGGGTAGTTTTGAATTTGCACGAAGCTTTAATTTTCCCTATTTACCTTTAGCCTTTCTGACCTATCAGATTATTAACCTGAGTGAAGGACGGCAATTATTACTGGCACAAATTCGGGATAGTCTGAACAGCATTGTGCAGTCACGCATCTATTTACGTGATCTAAAAAATATGACCAGTCAGATGTTCGATCAAAAAGTCTATTTCAAGGTACATCGGCTTTATCCGAGTGTAACTACCCCAAATGGGCAAAAGATGTATCTGCCACGTGAGTTTGAATGGTGCTATGAAGATGGCAAAGGAATGCAGATCTGGCTGCAGGGACAAAGCCGGGGAGATTTTAAATTTGGCCTGGCTGCGGGTTATGTCGGAAGTTTTAATTACGAAGTCAGAATTAATGGCGAGACTGAGCATGGGGAAGGGGGCTACTGTGAATATATAGATTGCCGCTCCTTGCGCTTTCAGGAACACAATAAAAAAGAGAAATTATTAAGTACATTGGCCAATCCTGTACCTTTAATGCTCAAAAAATAGGGAAAATCGGCATTTTTGTAGAAATAATAATCAACTGAAGTATTTTCTTAAAAATAGGGGTTGCGCTTGTTTGGGATTGGTCTATAATGCACATCCATCGGCGGTGATGAAGATTAAAACTTCTGATAAAACAGTAACTTAGCATGAAATGGTTGGGTTGGGTTTTAGAAAGAAAGTTTAAAAATAATTTTCATTACTGGTTGACTTTCTAGAGATAGAGAGTAATATAGCCGACCTAGCTTGCTACTGACGAGGTAGTAAGAAGATCATTAAGAGATTATGAAGAACAACTTGTGTGGATTTTTACTGATTGATTAATCGAAATTATTTTCATTGATTGAATGGTAGAAATTACTCGAAGTTTATTTGAGAAATATTTGTCAGAAAATTGATGAGCCAAGTTTAAGAGTTTTACTTATAAAACTCGAAATGATTTTAACTGAAGAGTTTGATCATGGCTCAGATTGAACGCTGGCGGCAGGCTTAACACATGCAAGTCGAGCGGGGATAGGGTGCTTGCACCTGATTCCTAGCGGCGGACGGGTGAGTAATGCTTAGGAATCTGCCTATTAGTGGGGGACAACGTTCCGAAAGGGACGCTAATACCGCATACGTCCTACGGGAGAAAGCAGGGGATCTTCGGACCTTGCGCTAATAGATGAGCCTAAGTCGGATTAGCTAGTTGGTGGGGTAAAGGCCTACCAAGGCGACGATCTGTAGCGGGTCTGAGAGGATGATCCGCCACACTGGGACTGAGACACGGCCCAGACTCCTACGGGAGGCAGCAGTGGGGAATATTGGACAATGGGGGCAACCCTGATCCAGCCATGCCGCGTGTGTGAAGAAGGCCTTTTGGTTGTAAAGCACTTTAAGCGAGGAGGAGGCTTACCTGGTTAATACCTGGGATAAGTGGACGTTACTCGCAGAATAAGCACCGGCTAACTCTGTGCCAGCAGCCGCGGTAATACAGAGGGTGCAAGCGTTAATCGGATTTACTGGGCGTAAAGCGCGCGTAGGTGGCTAATTAAGTCAAATGTGAAATCCCCGAGCTTAACTTGGGAATTGCATTCGATACTGGTTAGCTAGAGTATGGGAGAGGATGGTAGAATTCCAGGTGTAGCGGTGAAATGCGTAGAGATCTGGAGGAATACCGATGGCGAAGGCAGCCATCTGGCCTAATACTGACACTGAGGTGCGAAAGCATGGGGAGCAAACAGGATTAGATACCCTGGTAGTCCATGCCGTAAACGATGTCTACTAGCCGTTGGGGCCCTTGAGGCTTTAGTGGCGCAGCTAACGCGATAAGTAGACCGCCTGGGGAGTACGGTCGCAAGACTAAAACTCAAATGAATTGACGGGGGCCCGCACAAGCGGTGGAGCATGTGGTTTAATTCGATGCAACGCGAAGAACCTTACCTGGCCTTGACATACAGAGAACTTTCCAGAGATGGATTGGTGCCTTCGGGAACTCTGATACAGGTGCTGCATGGCTGTCGTCAGCTCGTGTCGTGAGATGTTGGGTTAAGTCCCGCAACGAGCGCAACCCTTTTCCTTATTTGCCAGCACTTCGGGTGGGAACTTTAAGGATACTGCCAGTGACAAACTGGAGGAAGGCGGGGACGACGTCAAGTCATCATGGCCCTTACGGCCAGGGCTACACACGTGCTACAATGGTCGGTACAAAGGGTTGCTACTGCGCGAGCAGATGCTAATCTCAAAAAGCCGATCGTAGTCCGGATCGCAGTCTGCAACTCGACTGCGTGAAGTCGGAATCGCTAGTAATCGCGGATCAGAATGCCGCGGTGAATACGTTCCCGGGCCTTGTACACACCGCCCGTCACACCATGGGAGTTTGTTGCACCAGAAGTAGGTAGTCTAACCTTAGGGAGGACGCTTACCACGGTGTGGCCGATGACTGGGGTGAAGTCGTAACAAGGTAGCCGTAGGGGAACCTGCGGCTGGATCACCTCCTTAACGAAAGATTGACGATTGGTAAGAATCCACAACAAGTTGTTCTTCATGACGATGTATCTGAGGGTCTGTAGCTCAGTTGGTTAGAGCACACGCTTGATAAGCGTGGGGTCACAAGTTCAAGTCTTGTCAGACCCACCACTACTGACGAAGCGTTAATTGCAGAGCGAACAGAAACGGAACGATACATTGACTTATTGATAAGCTGGGGACTTAGCTTAGTTGGTAGAGCGCCTGCTTTGCACGCAGGAGGTCAGGAGTTCGACTCTCCTAGTCTCCACCATACATTCTTCGAATGTATAAAGAACGAAGCTAAAATAAACAATCAAACGGTTGTTAGCCTAGTCCTTAAGCGATCAAGTGCGTAGATCCTAGAGATTAACAAGTAGAAGCGTTAAGATACGCACCACTTGATAATCTCTGTGATTTATCACAGTTTCTCGATCTGACGAAGACGAGAAAAATCATTAACAGAATATATTTGAGTTGAAATAATTTGTTCATACTCATGAAAGAGCGGAAACAAGAGATCGTAAGATTGACTGTTGAAGTGATTGAATGAGAACTAGCGAAATTAACTGAATCAAGCGTTTTGGTATATGAATCTAATTGAAGCTGTACGGTAGTTAAATCTACGAGACGCCAACTGTATGAGAGTGATGAGTAATCATCATAATCTGTTGCTCATCCTACTTGTAGGGATGAACGACTGTTTGGGGTTGTATAGTCAAGTAATTAAGTGCATGTGGTGGATGCCTTGGCAGTCAGAGGCGAAGAAAGACGTGATAGCCTGCGAAAAGCTCCGGGGAGGCGGCAAATATCCTGTGATCCGGAGATGTCTGAATGGGGAAACCCACCGGCTATAAGGTCGGTATCATAAACTGAATACATAGGTTTATGAGGCGAACGCGGAGAAGTGAAACATCTCAGTATCCGTAGGAAAAGAAATCAATTGAGATTCCCTCAGTAGCGGCGAGCGAAAGGGGAACAGCCCATTAAGTCATATCAGTTTTAGTGGAATGCTCTGGGAAGTGCAACCATAGTGGGTGATAGTCCTGTACACGAAAGGGCTGATATGATGATGTCGAGTAGGGCGAGGCACGTGAAACCTTGTCTGAATATAGGGGGACCATCCTCTAAGGCTAAATACTCCTGACTGACCGATAGTGAACCAGTACCGTGAGGGAAAGGCGAAAAGAACCCCTGTGAGGGGAGTGAAATAGATCCTGAAACCGCATGCATACAAGCAGTGGGAGCCACTTTGTGTGGTGACTGCGTACCTTTTGTATAATGGGTCAGCGACTTATATTCAGTAGCGAGGTTAACCGAATAGGGGAGCCGTAGAGAAATCGAGTCTTAATAGGGCGTTTAGTTGCTGGGTATAGACCCGAAACCGGGTGATCTATCCATGAGCAGGTTGAAGGTTGGGTAACACTAACTGGAGGACCGAACCCACTGTCGTTGAAAAGCCAGGGGATGACTTGTGGATAGGGGTGAAAGGCTAATCAAACTCGGTGATAGCTGGTTCTCCCCGAAAGCTATTTAGGTAGCGCCTCGGACGAATACCATTGGGGGTAGAGCACTGTTTCGGCTAGGGGGTCATCCCGACTTACCAAACCGATGCAAACTCCGAATACCAATGAGTACTATCCGGGAGACAGACTGCGGGTGCTAACGTCCGTAGTCAAGAGGAAAACAATCCAGACCGCCAGCTAAGGTCCCTAAATCATAGTTAAGTGGGAAACGATGTGGGAAGGCATAGACAGCTAGGAGGTTGGCTTAGAAGCAGCCACCCTTTAAAGAAAGCGTAATAGCTCACTAGTCGAGTCGGCCTGCGCGGAAGATGTAACGGGGCTAAAACTATGTACCGAAGCTGCGGATTTGCAATTTATTGCAAGTGGTAGGGGAGCGTTCTGTAAGCCGATGAAGGTGTGTTGAGAAGCATGCTGGAGGTATCAGAAGTGCGAATGCTGACGTGAGTAACGACAAAACGGGTGAAAAACCCGTTCGCTGAAAGACCAAGGGTTCCAGTCCAACGTTAATCGGGGCTGGGTGAGTCGACCCCTAAGGCGAGGCCGAGAGGCGTAGTCGATGGGAAATTGGTTAATATTCCAATACTTCAGTGTAATGCGATGAGAGGACGGAGAAGGTTAAGTCAGCCTGGCGTTGGTTGTCCAGGTGGAAGACAGTAGGCATGCATCTTAGGCAAATCCGGGGTGCTCTATGCTGAGAGTTGATAGCAAGCCAGTTTACTGGTGAAGTGGCTGATACCATACTTCCAGGAAAAGTCTCTAAGCTTCAGTTACACTGGAATCGTACCCGAAACCGACACAGGTGGTCAGGTCGAGTAGACCAAAGCGCTTGAGAGAACTCTGCTGAAGGAACTAGGCAAAATGGTACCGTAACTTCGGGAGAAGGTACGCTGCCGGCGGTGATAGGACTTGCTCCTTGAGCTGTTGGCAGCCTCAGAAACCAGGCCGCTGCAACTGTTTATTAAAAACATAGCACTCTGCAAACACGAAAGTGGACGTATAGGGTGTGATGCCTGCCCGGTGCTGGAAGGTTAATTGATGTGGTTAGCGCAAGCGAAGCTATTGATCGAAGCCCCAGTAAACGGCGGCCGTAACTATAACGGTCCTAAGGTAGCGAAATTCCTTGTCGGGTAAGTTCCGACCTGCACGAATGGCATAATGATGGCGGCGCTGTCTCCAGCAGAGGCTCAGTGAAATCGAATTCGCCGTGAAGATGCGGTGTACCCGCGGCTAGACGGAAAGACCCCGTGAACCTTTACTGCAGCTTGACATTGAACTTTGATCTTACTTGTGTAGGATAGGTGGGAGGCTTTGAAGTGGCGACGCTAGTTGCCATGGAGCCGTCCTTGAAATACCACCCTGGTAATATTGAGGTTCTAACTCTGCTCCATAATCTGGAGCGAGGACCATGTCTGGTGGGTAGTTTGACTGGGGCGGTCTCCTCCTAAAGAGTAACGGAGGAGTACGAAGGTGCGCTCAGCGTGGTCGGAAATCACGCGTAGAGTATAAAGGCAAAAGCGCGCTTAACTGCGAGACCCACAAGTCGAGCAGGTACGAAAGTAGGTCTTAGTGATCCGGTGGTTCTGTATGGAAGGGCCATCGCTCAACGGATAAAAGGTACTCTGGGGATAACAGGCTGATACCGCCCAAGAGTTCATATCGACGGCGGTGTTTGGCACCTCGATGTCGGCTCATCTCATCCTGGGGCTGAAGCAGGTCCCAAGGGTATGGCTGTTCGCCATTTAAAGAGGTACGCGAGCTGGGTTTAGAACGTCGTGAGACAGTTCGGTCCCTATCTACCGTGGGCGCTGGAAATTTGAGAGGATCTGCTCCTAGTACGAGAGGACCAGAGTGGACGAACCTCTGGTGTACCGGTTGTGACGCCAGTCGCATCGCCGGGTAGCTATGTTCGGAAGGGATAACCGCTGAAAGCATCTAAGCGGGAAGCCTACCTCAAGATAAGATTTCCCCGAGACTTTATGTCTCCTAAAGAGCCGTTGAAGACTACGACGTTGATAGGTTGGATGTGGAAGTGCAGTGATGCATGAAGCTGACCAATACTAATTGCTCGTGAGGCTTGACTATACAACACCCAAGCAGTTGTATATAAAGCATCAATTGATTTCATATTGATCTAACGATCAGACGAAACCTTGATTTAGTTAAGCTAATCGAACAAACTACTGCGACTCAGATACATCTGTTAATGCATTCTATTTGAAGAAAGCTAGGCAAACGAAGCGTAAGCAACGTAGATAAGACCATAGCGAGTAATCATACCAGTTGTGCTGGCGACCATAGCAAGAGTGAACCACCTGATCCCTTCCCGAACTCAGAAGTGAAACCTCTTAGCGCTGATGGTAGTGTGGGGTATCCCATGTGAGAGTAAGTCATCGCCAGCTCATTAATTCAAAATCCCCCTAGCTAAAAGCTAGGGGGATTTTTTTATGCGGGAAATTTGTGTGGGAAATAAAGATAAGTAGAATCAAAATGACAGTGAAATGAGAAAAATAGAGAAGATTAACCTTCCTCTTGATTTCTCAACTGTCGGCGAGCATGTTTTAAAGCCGTTCTTAAACCTTCTTCAAGCGTCGGATGATAGAAAGGCTTAGCAAGAAGTTCATCTAACGTTACCCCTTCATCAATCAGCCAAGCAAAAGTATGGGCAAAATGTTCGGCAGATTTTACAAAGAGTTCTGCACCTAATAATTGGCGTGTACGTTTATCAATATAAATTTCAACAGCACCCTTATTTTTAGCCAGAACCATCGCCCGACCTTGGCGCTCATAAGACATTTTTCCAATCACAAAGTCGATGTTCTTGTTTTTAAGCTGTTTATAGCTTTGGCCAGCAATTGCCATTTCCGGTTGACTAAACACAATACTCAGCGGTGTTAAGTCTTTTAAACTCTTCAGTTTTGGATAATTAAGGCAGTTATGCACTGCACCTCGGCCTTCATGGGCTGCTTCATGCTGAATGGGGGTAGAAGTATGTGCATCACCAACCACAAAAATTGGGTAATTTCCCAGTTGTTTGGTTTGTGGATCAATCGGTAGCTCTTTAAGATTACCAAATTGAGAGTCAATCTGTTGTAGATTCAGCGAATCTAAATGACTACGACGGCCGGTGGCCACCAATACATAATCAACCATAAGGTGCTGCGTTTGACCTTGCTCGATAAACTCAAGCTTGACCTGATTGCCTATCTTTCGCACGTTTTGCGGTAAGACTTCAAACTTAATCTTTAATTCATTGCTGAGAAGTTCTTGGGCGAGTTGTTGCAGATCAGGGCTGGTCAGGGCACCAACACGACGGCTTCGTGCGAATATTGTCGTTTCACAGCCCAACCTTTGCATGGCTTGAGCCAGCTCCAGTGCAATGACACCACTGCCAATCACGGCTAAAGATTTAGGGATGGCGTCTAGTTCAAAGATTTGATCTGAGGTAATCAGTCGTTCACCGAGCTGCTGCTTCCATTCAGCGTCATAGGTTGGGGTAGAGCCGACAGCCAGAATAAAGGCTTTGGCCTGATATTGCTGTTGGTTCACCTGTACGGTTTGAGCATCAATAAACTCTGCCTTGCCTTGAATTTTGTGTTGTGCATCCCAGCTTTCAACTTCTTTTAAAGTGGCCTGGGTGAAATGGTCACGTAAAGCGCGGACATGCGGCATCACCTGTGTGGTATCGACCTGGGCTTTGATGTTGAGACCAACTTTATCTGCTTCTTGCAAATCGTGTAGGCGATGTGCAGCAGAAATCAGCACTTTACTGGGCATACAGCCCACTCGGGCACAGGTCGTATCCCAGGAACCGTCATTAATAATAAGAATATTTTGTGTGTGCTTAATGGCTTCTTGATAAGCAGTGATTCCTGCTGTGCCTGCACCAATAGTAATAATGTCGTACATAGGAGCAATTTCAATAAAGAGAGATACTATCGAATATATAAAAAAACCCTCTATTTAGAGGGTTTAATTGCAATTTCTTACATTAAAATTTTATACCAGTTGGCTCGGTTAAAGTTGTGCTAATAGTTCCATTATTATTGGTAGATGTGCCCTTAAATGTAATATTATTGATCATGTGTTCAAAATTCAAAGTTCCACTAGTTTCATTTTTAAAGCTAAAAATATTTTTACCAGTTAAAGAGATGTTGCCAGTGAAAGATTGTATATTACGCTCAGGTATTTCATTCTCAACACGAGTGCCATCAATTGCTGTAATATTAACAAGCTTTAATTCTTTTTCACCATTATTTTTAATACGATAACTCGATGAGCTACTTAGATCACCTGGTGTAGAGTTGAAGATAAAGGATATAGGCTCGGCGAATGAAACATTTGCATTGTCATTTATAAGAACATTAAAACCAGAACCTTTTTCAAACATAAATAACTCACCATCTAAAGACGTCAAATCTTTATAAGTGCTAAAAGCTCCTGTAGTAACTTCTTTTTCAACGGGTAAGTCCGTTTCAGGGTCTATTTCTGTTGTTGTTACAGTAATTTTATAATCACTAGTCGACTCATTAATTAATACAAAGCGCTTTTGATGCTCTTGTTCGACCCATTTCTGTTTGAATGGATATGCAAAAGCCCCTGTGATTGTCACATCATGTAAGTTTTTATCTATATTCTCATTCTCAAAAATAAAAATACGTGTGGTGGCTTGGTATGCTTCTAGATTCGGAGTTATCCCATCATCTTCTAAGCGGATATTCTTTAGGTCATCGCGGGTAATTTCGAAGTCCCAATCATTATAAGCTGGTAATAAAGTTTTAATTTGATCGCCTGTGAATGAGTAACATGCACGATAATCGCTGGTACTTTTTTCAAAACATTTTTCACGATAGAATTCAGGAAAACTGGCAAGATTTACATCTCTAATAGCCAGAGTTAGTTGTAATGGCCCATGTGCAAAAGTATCTAGTGAGTGATCAATATAACCTTTGGTAGTATTTAAATCATTTGCATCATAATTACCAAATAAAAATTGTCCTTCACGTTTTAGAATCTCAAGTTGTTTTGTCGCAATTTCAACAGAGGTACTTGGTGGGGGAGTGGTATTATTAGATTCATTCGATGTAGCGCCACTATCATAATAGCCTTTACTTCCCCCTCCACCACATGCACTAATAAGTCCTGAGAGTGCTAAAATTAATGAGCCTTTAACTAAGTTCATAAAGTTCCCCTAATAAAAAATTATGTATAAGATTTATTTGTATTATGTAAAGATACCATAGAAAAAAAGACGCATATAGCGCCTTTCATGAGTTAACTTAATTAAATTGTCGTCCCCACACTCACCCCCACCGTTGGGCGGACATCCATAGAGCTACAACCTGCCAGTACACATGCACAAATCAGCATGATCCAGATTTTATTCATGTAATAACCCCTGATTTTTTGCCTGATTAAATAGGGCTGCCGAACGTGAACCACTACGACAGACCATTAAAATCGGTTTCGGCAGTTCGTTATAGTACTTCGCAAACTCCTGCACATCGGCCTGAGAAATTGCACCGCTGCTTACGGGTTGATAAATCACGCTAACCCGGGATTTCTCGGCAATGTCACGTAATTGATTCACTTTCACCGTGTTACCTGCTTCCTGATCAGGGCGGTTTACAATCACCGATTTAAACCCATCTTGCAGCAAGATCTTAAATTTCTCAGGTGTCATTTGCCCAGAAACACTAAGATTGGCATTTAACGCACGGCTAAAATCACTGGCAGCAACGCATAGGGAGGTCGTGGTCATTGAGAGCGCCAAAACCATCCCTATCCACAACGATTTAGTCATCTAACAGGTCCATTTGTTTGGCCAGCTGATATAAGTTATTTGAGCGGTTGCCGGTACGGCAGAACATCAGAACCGGTTTTGGTAATTCATTAAAGTGATTGGCAAAGGTACGGACATCCAACTCGGTAATTTGCCCAGCCACCACCGGTTGATAGACATAATCTAACCCTGCATTACGCGCTGCATCTTCAATTTGTGCGCTGGTCGGTTGTTCAGGGCCACCTTCCATATCTGGACGGTTATTGATAATTGATTTAAAACCTTTTTCAACTACTTGAGAGATATGTTCAGGACCAATTTGGCCAGCAAAGCCTACATTTTCGCTCATGATGTCACTCCATTATGTTATTTATCTTGATATGCTTTATGATAGCATTAAGCTGAAAACATGATGGCCTAGTTCTGAAAAATTTATAAACGATTACAACTATAAAATAACGCAATGGAGCGCGTATGTACGCCTATACAGTCGAACCACTGTATGTCAAAAGCGGTCAGGAAGTGATTGCTGCGGATTTCTATCGTCCTCAACAGATTGACAAACCAGCTGTGATCCTGATGGCTCATGGCCTGGCTGCTATACGTCATTTTAAACTGGTACAATATGCCCAACGTTTTGCCAGTGCAGGTTATGCGGTGGTTCTGTTTGATTATCGCTATTGGGGAGGCAGTACCGGGCGTCCGCGTGAATTGGTTTCAATCAGTGCTCAGCTTGAAGACTGGCGTACAATGATTCAGCATTTGCAGGCACGTAAATCCATTGATGCTAAACGGATTGTGTTATGGGGAACAGCATTGAGTGGCGGGCATGTACTGACATTGGCCGCAGAACTAAAAAATATTCAGGCGGTAATGGTACAGGTACCCTTTGTTGATGGTACAGAAAGTGCCAAACTTTATCCTTTGCAGCAATTGCCTAAAGCCCTGAAGATTTCCAGTCAGGACTATATGGGGGCAAAGGTAGGAATGGCGCCCAAGACCTTGCCGGTAGTTGATCGTCATGAACTCTGTTTTATGCCGACACAAGACAGTTATGAAGGGTATCTATCCATTGTGAATCCAGATTATTACTGGAGTGGTCATATCCCAGCCCGGGTATTCTTTAAATTAATGCGTTACCGTCCTATTCAGGAAGTCCGAAAAATCACTATTCCTGTCCTGTTTATTGCAGCACAACAAGACAGCCTGATTCCCATTGAAGCCAGTCGGGAAACCGCAACCAATATTGCACCATTTGTACAATATCATGAGTGGAATATGCGGCATTTTGATATTTATCATGGTGAATGGTTTGAAAAAGCAGTCTCGACCCAATTAGAATTCTTACATCAACATATTGGAGTGCGCTAGATGATCATTGTATGCCCGAATTGCCAGGCTAAAAATCGTGTGCCTGAAGAAAAATTAACGGCCGATCCAGCATGTGGTCAGTGTCATCAAGCTTTAGTTCCATTAGCGCCGATTGAGCTAAATGAACAGAACTTTAGTCAGTTTGTCACCCATAGTGATCTTCCCATCCTGATTGATCTATGGGCAGACTGGTGTGGTCCATGTAAAATGATGGCACCGCATTTTGCTGCTGTAGCAAAAGAAAATCCACAAGTGGTATTTGCTAAAATTGATACCGAAGCGAATCCACGATTAAGCTCAGCATTTAATGTACGTAGTATTCCGACGCTGGTTTTGATGAATAAAACCAATGAAATTGCTAGAATAAGCGGTGCATTACGTTCAAGCGAACTACAAAAGTGGCTTGATCAGCAGTTAAATAATGCTCAATCCTAATTTAAAAAGCCTGGAGTTCAAGTGACAGATTCTCATATTAAACCAGAGGGAGTACTTTCCCTGCAGACGATTGCAATGCCTGCGGATACCAACTGGAGTGGAGATGTATTTGGTGGCTGGATTGTTTCACAAATGGACTTGGCGGGAGCAATTCATGCAGAGCGCTTTAGTAAAGGACGCTGTGCAACGATTTCGATTAACCAGATGACCTTCCTGGTTCCTGTGAAAGTCGGCGATGTCATTAGCTGCTATACCAAAATTCTAAAAGTCGGTAATACTTCAATCCAGATGCAAATCGAAGTATGGGACAGTCATGATAACTCACGTGCACCTGTACGCGTGACTGAAGGGGTATTTACCTTTGTCGCAGTGGATGTCAAAGGCAATAAACGTCCAATTCCGGATGAAGCAAAACAGAAATTTGCAGAATCTCAGCAGAACTCATAATTCTTTAAATAAAAAATCCCAGATCAATGATCTGGGATTTTTTTTGTCTGTATTGAAATTAGCCTGGCTTCAACTGATTCTTGGCAATCCAAGCCCAGAGCATCTCGCATTGAATTGGTGCTTCACCAGATTCATCGCTTACGATTACTTGTACCAGTGTTTCACCTTTTTCTGAACTTTGCATCAATTGCTGCTGTTCAGGAGTCAACGTAGCCACCGCAGTCATGGCACCTTTGGTTGGACGCTTAAAGTCCACTTTTAGGCTTTTAATTAGAACCACTGCGCTATCAGGTACATTCATCGCAGTCACAAAGCCGGTTGCTGTTTCTGCCAGCAGTGCCATCGCACAGGCATGAATCTGACCGATATGGTTCTGCATGGCCTTATGATTGGCCATACTCACCACAACTTTGGATGCACTGACTTCCTGATAGCGAATCTTGGCAGAACCGACCATCGGAACCACTCGGCCAAAGGTCTTACTCAATAAAGCAGTACGTATACCTTGCGGTAATCTTGATGTCGCTTTGACCAGTTTGGTCAGTCGGTTGCTCTTTGCCATAATTCCATCTACAGACGTTGAGATATCTTAGTCTTTAAAGTTGTTGAACTGTAAAGGCAAACCGAATTGTTGTTCTTTCAGGAATGCCATGACTTGTTGCAAGGTATCGCGTTTTTTATCAGTCACACGAATCTTGTCGCCCTGAATTGAAGATTGCACTTTAATGCCGCTTTCTTTAATGGCCTTATTAATTTTTTTCGCCGTATCTGAGTCAAGGCCATCTTTAAGCTTGATCACCTGAACTACATTTTTGCCTGAAGCGGTCATTTTTTGTGGATCTAGTGCCTGAATATCTACTTTACGCTTGAAGAAATGGTTTTCCAGCATGGTATACACTTGCTCACATTGGAAATCACTTTCTGTGCTAATTTTAATTTCCTTGTTTTTTTCATTTAGTTCAATAGAAACATCCTGTCCACGGAAATCGAAGCGGGTTGCAATCTCTTTTTGGGTATTTTGAACTGCATGATTTACTTCAAAAATTTCTAATTCAGAAACAATATCGAAAGAAGGCATAGTTTAGACCTTTACAAAGGGAAAGAATATCTGAGATGCTAGGGATGTTTTCTTCATTTGCCAAGTGTTGTTTACATCAAAGGAGTGCGCAATGATCCGTAAACAAGAAATTACAACATTTGAGTTCCCAGAAAATGCTGTAATCTGGGATGTACGAGATGCAAGTGCTTATGCTGAAGCACACGTGAAAGGGGCGGTCAATCAGCCCATTAACGATCTTTCAGCAGATAGCCTGACTCAGGTGTCAGCGGATCAACCGATTTACATTTTATGTGGTGGTGGGAGTAAAGCTCCGCGTGCAGCTGAAAAGTTAGAGGGTTTTGACAGCTCACGTGAATATGTCATCCTGATGGGTGGTACTCGTGCTGCTCGTGATGCAGGTATGCCACTGGAACAAGGTGCATAATTGACCTTGTGAAAAAAAGCGCCTAAGGGCGCTTTTTTGTTGTCTAGATTTCTTCAAAGCCCCTTTTTTTAAAGAGGGGGTTAAACTCTTTCTAAAAATCTCTCCCTTGCGGAACAGTGTTCCTCACCCTTTATTAAAGGGAGGAGCTCTTTAATCTTGAGGCTTAAAATAAGGCTTCTTGGCTTTTACCTTCTTTTGAAAACGTGTCACGTCGAGTTTTTTTATCAAGTTTGAAGGTGCGGGGCAGGCTTCCCCTAAAATCTGGGCTGCCAGAATTTCACTACACAGTGGTGCGAACAGAAAACCTTTAGAGCCGAGACCCGCAAAACTGTAAACTTCTTGATCCACATTCATCTTACCGAGCAAGGGAAAATAATCCTGACTCTGTGCGCGTACCGCTGCTCGACCTTGCCAAGTTTCGGTAGATGGTAATAATTGTGCATATTCAGGAAAGACACTGTGGATAAGTTCATAATTATGCACATGATCTTCTACTAAGACTTCTGCATCATCCCGGCCTGGATAGAATGAAGCACCCAAAATCAGTTGTTCGGGATTGAGCTGCATACAGTAACCGCCGTAACTATAGGCTGTATCCTGATTTAAAGGCTGATCTTGATTATTGACCCAGCTGACCTGTCCGCGAATCGGTTTCAAGACTGGATAATTTTCAAAGAATTGCTGGGTATCACGTGCAGTACATACAACGATGTGATCAAACTTGCCTAAGAATTGCTGCTCTGCAAATAACTCAGGTTGAGTAGTAGTTTCAATACGGTTAATTTTAGCCTGTACATATTGAATAAGAGGATGCTGCAAAATTTCATCACGCAGTTGATGAGGTGAAACTGCGCCCGCTGCTAATAGTTTTAACGCTGGAAATTCAGTTTGAATCTCTTGGTCTGCGGCACTTTGAGCAGCAAGAATTTCTGCGGGATATTCATCTGCCAATCCTAAAAGCTGTTCAGGATTTTTTAAGGCAAGCTGATTGACCTGAATTGAGCGAAAAGCTTTAAATTTCTGATAATGATTTAAGGCATGCTGCCAAGCCACCGTCATCAGATGTTCAGCACTTTGCTCAACTGGACACAGTTTAGGATTGAGCAGGGCAAGGGGATTGCCGGAACCACCTGAAAGAGGCGCTGACTGGTCGTAAATCGTGACTTGATGACCACGCTGAGCGAATGCCCATGCTGCACTTAAACCTGCGATTCCAGCGCCAATCACAGCGATTTGACGAGGTCTGGTAGGACTCTCTAGGTCTGATTTAGTTTTTTTTTGAGTAATTTCTTGTTCTAAAGCCGTTTCACTGTCTTTATTTTCTTCAACAGGATTCCAGATCGCTTTCAGCATTTCACGTTTATGCCCAAATCCACGTGGACGGGAAATGGAGACTCCATGACGTTTTAAACCACGCTTTAAGACACCCGCAACACTGAAAGAAGCAAAAGTCGTTCCGGTCTCGGATAAGCGCACGATATTATTTAAAACATTTTCTTCCCACATGTCCGGATTGCACGAAGGCGCGAAGCCATCCAGAAACCAGGCATTAACTGGTGCAGTTTTTTCAATGACAGGAAAGACATCATGTGCATCTCCCAGCCACAGATCTAGACTGAAACGCTCTTCAGGAAAGTTAAGACGATGACAACCAGCAATCGGCATTGGATACTGGGAGATGAGTTGATCTGCGAGTGGTTTCAATTCTGGCCAGGCATTTAAGGCGCGGATTAAATCTGCTTTAGAAAGTGGAAATTTTTCTACTGAAATCGCATGCAGATGACTTTGATTATCCGGACGAACCTGTTGCCAGAGCTGCCATAAAGCCAGAATATTTAAACCCGTACCAAAACCCGTTTCGCCGACACAGAAATAAGCAAAAGGTTTTAAATCAGCCAGGCGGGTACTAAGGTCATTACCATTTAAAAAGACATGCCGGGTTTCCAGCAATCCATTGTCTTTGGAAAAATACACATCACCAAATTGCTTGGACACAGGCACATCAATGCCATCCACCAATTGCCAATCCAGATTGGCAGTTTGAATTGCATGCGACAAAACGGGTACAACCTTAAAGATATTCGGAAGGCTTATAGATTACCACTGACGGCGACGTTTGGTATAAACATAGCTCGCAATCAGAAAGCCAAGTAATACACCGACTGCCAAAGTTGCCGCGCCGTAGAGAAACATCTGGGCACTACGTTCACTTTGCAAGACCTGTACCTGAACCCCGAGATTGTCATTCTTGAGCTGCAATTCCTGATTTTGTGACAGGGCTTCCAGATTGGCTTTTTCCAATTGCTGTAGACGCGTTGCCTGATCTTTGACTAAAGCTTTGACTTTGGCATCTTGCTGGGCTTTCTGCTTGGCAATTTCTTCTGCAGTGAGCGGTTTTTTTTCAGTTGGCTGAACTGTCTGAGCTGTTGTCGCAACTGCTGGAATAATTCCAGCCTGCTGTGCAGAAGCACCCTGAGCAGGTGCTTGTGTGGTAACAGCTTGAACAGGAGTAGCTGCTGGCTGTGTAGCCGGGGCAGCAACTTCAACAGCCCAGGCAGAAGGAATCATGAAACAAAAGCCAATGAAACTGGCGGTAACAGCGCGCATGAACCTTATCCTTTAGGAAATGCTTTGTTAAATGGCTTCACATCAATATGCGCGTATACGCCTTCTTTCAGGAATGGCTCATCCTGTAACCATGCATCCAGTGTTTCACGACTGTCAAAATCAACGATGATGGTACTGCCATAGAAACCGGCTTGAGGATTGGCTGGATCTTTAGGCATGGCACCTGCAACAATCAGACGACCTTCAGCATCTAACTGTTCCAAACGTGCAAGATGTTGTGGACGAATCGCAAGGCGTTTTTCAACTGTACCTTCCTGGTCGGTACAGCTAACGACGAATAATGGCATGATGACTCTCTATCGTTTGTAGTTGGACTTATTCAGCTGTTCTAAAGTATTTGCGCAATACAATAAACTGAATAATGATAAAGGAAAACATCACAATCATGTCACCGAATGCAGTAAATTCGCCCCAATATTTTCCATCCATCCATAAATAGGCGAAGAAAGTATGCAGAAATGACATGAGAGTAAACATACCGACCCAGGCATAGTTTAATTTGAGCCAGCCTTTGGCACTCAAATTGAATACCGGTCCAAACAGACGCTGGATGAGTGGCTTCTTATCTTTGCTAAACCATGGCGATAATAGGAAGACACCAGCGAAAACCAGATTCAGTAATACAGCTTTAAGACGGATATAGAAATCGTCGCTGAGCATCAAGGTAATACCACCGAAGATCACCGTCATAAACAGAACGATCCATTGCTGTTTGTCCAGACGGAATTTTTGCATGACAAATAACACACCATAGACCACCAGCATGGAAATGATCAGACCCGTAGTTGCAACGAGAATATTGTTATTGTCGACACCCCCCGCAGAACCGATCAATTGTAAAAGTTGATGGTCAGTGTCTTTTGGATCTACAGTTTTATATAAATAAAAGAAAATAATGAGTGGCACAAAGTCTAAAAGTGCTTTCATGTTAGAGTATCTAAATCTGATCAAATAAATGTCATAGTATAGAGATGCACGGCGTAGATTTACATACACATAGTAATATTTCTGATGGAACTTTGAGTCCTCAGCAATTGGTCGAAGCGGCTGCGGGCAAATTCATCCATACTTTGGCCCTAACTGATCATGACACCATGGACGGTTTGGAGCTGGCTGAAGAAGCTGCCAAAAATCATGAGATTAAGATAATTTCTGGAGTCGAGATTTCCAGCCAGTGGTCACGTCCAGCGACCAAGAAAAATTATGGTGTACATATTGTGGCACTCAATGTTCAGAATCCTGAGCCGTTACAAAAAGCCCTCAATCAGCAGAAAATTATTCGTGCTGAACGCTCTAAGCAGATCTGTGATCTTCTGGTTCCTTTAATTGGTCAGGATATTTATGCTGACGTGATTGCCAAAGTTGACAATATTCCTGATCGGGTTACCCGAACCCATATTGCCAAAACGCTGGTAGAAAAAGGCATTGTGACCCGTCCCCAACAGGCCTTTGATAAATACATCAAGGAAGGTAAAAAGGCCTATGTCAAATTTGATGGTCTGGGTCTGGAAGAAACCATTCAGGTGATTCATGACAGCGGTGGCTTTGCCGTGTTGGCGCATCCGACCCGTTATGATTTATCCGCGACTAATATTCGTTATCTGATCGAGATCTTCGCCAAGTTTGGTGGAGATGCGGTTGAGTTGCCACCCGCTATTGATCCAAGTTCAACCCGTCAGATGATCGACCGGATGATTGCAGAGCAAGGCCTTAAAGTATCAATAGGAAGTGATTTTCATGGCGACAATATGCCTTGGGTTAAACTGGGCCAAGTCCCAAGCCTAAAACCGGGACAGGTTGGAATTTGGGAGAGTTTTGTTTAATGCGTTAAGCAGTAGTCGCAACACTGCTACCCATCCCAACGTGAAGGAATTCTCTCTTTTGATAAGAGAGATAATCTATTAAAGCAAATTATTATCTCGAGCCTGAATCGGCGGAGGTGTCGGTTTACCTAGAGTTCCCAAGAGTTCAATTTCAATAGTACGCACCATAGAATCAAGTGGTAAGTCATTGCTTTGGGTGCCAAAAGGCTCTTCGATTTCTGAACTTAAAGCGTCCAGTCCTAGGAAGGTATAAGCGAGAATGCCGACCAGAAAAGGAGTGAATAAACCTAATGTGGCACCAAGGCTAAACGGCAGAATAAAACAGAAGAAATAAACAGTACGGTTCAGCAGAACCGAATAAGCAAAAGGTAAGGGAGTTGTCGCAATCCGGTCACAACCTGTCTGCACAATACTGAGTTCCGCGACATGATTATTCATCTGCATATAAATGATGTCAGAGATTTCACCTTCTTTGAGAGCCTGCATCAGCTCCCATTGAATCAGGCTCAAGGTATATTGCGGTGCATTGGCCTGTTGATAGAGCTGGGTAATTGCCTGCTGGCTCATCCCACTGGTTTCCACCAGTTCAGTTGGATTGGCTGTCTGATGGCGTAGACGGTCACGCAGGACATTTGCGAAAACGATGACGTGCTGAATCACACGTTCACGACGGCCTTGAGACAACATCCGGCAGTCCCGGTCAAAATGACGTGCATTGGCAATCAGAATACCCCAGAGTTTACGTGCTTCCCACCAACGGTCGTAACAGGCAGTATTTTTAAATCCGAGAAAGATAGACAGTACTACGCCGATGAGGGTAAAGCCAACGAGAGGGAGTTCTGGAAAATGAAAGTAACCTACACGTGAAAAACCACCAATAATGGCTGAAATCAGCATGACCACGCCTAAAGGAGGTAAAACCTTAGGTAAAATCGTTCCTCGCCAGGAAAATAATAATTTAAAAACGTTCAGCTGGTCACGTACGATCATTTATTGGAATCATCACAATTTTTTTCATGATCTTCTTGAGTTGTAGCTGCTTTGTCAAGTGCTATTCCCCCTTAGACTTCAGGTTTGATGAGTTGCTGCTCAGCAAAGGAAAAACTGCCTTCCAGAGCAATGATGCAATGATCAATTAAACGGATATCGACCAGTCGACATGCCTGCTGAATCTGGCGGGTCAGATACAGGTCAGCTTTAGAAGGAGTGGCTTGGCCCAAGGGATGATTATGCGCAATCACAATTGAAGTTGCCTGTTGGGTAATCGCATATCTGAGCAACTGATTAATCGAAATATCACATGTATTCACAGAGCCATAAAACAGCTTTTTAAATGCAATTTTCCTTAAACTGGCGTCCAGACACAGGACCGCGAACACTTCCTGATTTTCACCCAATAATTCGAAACGTAAATAATCCCGCAGTCTTTTTGAATTACTTAATTCTAAGGCATCCTGCTTAAGATGCTCGGCAATATAACGCCGTCCTAATTCTTTAACCGCCATCAGTTGGGTATATTTACTGATGCCCATGCCATGAAACTGACTGACTTCTTTTAAAGGTGCATCGAGTAAAGCAGTTAAATGACCAAAATGTTGAATCAGTAGCCGTGCTAATTCTACGGCTGAATGCTGTTGTGAACCTGATCGGAGAAAAATGGCCAGCAGTTCTGCATCAGATAAACTTTCTGCCCCATATTGGATTAAACGTTCCCGCGGCCGTTCCAGTTCAGGCCAGTTTTTGATTGAAAATTGCATAGTTATTAGACTTATTTATTATGAATTATGAGTTTTCCCTGAAGCTGATCTCTTGGGAATGCAATTATTTAATGCTATTGTGAGCCCCACTGCAACAGAAAGGTAAGCTGTTCGTGAGCTTTGATCTAAGTGTAATTCCTCATAAAAATATCATTTTAGCAGTCACTGGCGGTATTGCTGCCTATAAAAGTGCCATTCTAGTTCGTCGTCTGAAAGATGCCGGGTTTAATGTGCGGGTTGTCATGACTCAAGGCGCACAGGCTTTCATTACTCCTTTGACCTTTCAAGCTTTGTCAGGCAATCCGGTACATACCGAGTTGCTGGATCCTGAAGCAGAAGCGGGCATGGGGCATATCGAGCTGGCACGTTGGGCTGATCTGTTATTGGTAGCGCCAGCCAGTTGCGACACGCTGGCAAAATTTGCTGCAGGTCTTGCAAATGATTTGCTCAGCACTTTGTATCTGGCAACCAATGCACCGGTCTGGGTCGCACCAGCTATGAACCAACAGATGTGGGCTGCCAAAGCGACACAGCGTAATCTGGCGACTTTAATTGATGATGGCGTGCATGTGATTATGCCGGATGCCGGTTCACAAGCTTGTGGTGATGTAGGCTTAGGCCGTATGCCGGAACCGGAAGATCTGGCACGTCAGGTCACAGAGTATTTCCATAAAGCTCAGCGCGCGATTGCAGAAAAATTTGGCATGCTGGCGGGTAAGCAAGTAACCATTACAGCTGGTCCGACTCGTGAAGCGATTGACCCGGTACGTTATATTTCCAACCACAGTACCGGGAAAATGGGCTTTGCATTAGCCGCGGCCTGTTATGCAGCTGGAGCGAATGTCACCCTGATTGCTGGTCCAGTGAGCCTAGATACACCAAATGGTGTCAAACGTAAAAATGTTTCTTCTGCAGTACAAATGTTGAATGAAAGTATGCAGATGCTTGAGCAGGGCTGTGACATCTTCATTGCGACCGCTGCAGTAGCTGATTATCGTGTCGCACAGGTAGCCGAGCATAAAATCAAGAAAGCAGGCGATGAGCTGAATGTCGCTTTAATAAAGAATCCGGATATTGTGGCGACCATCGCACAGCAGGAAAAACGTCCATTTATGGTAGGCTTTGCTGCAGAAACCCGAAATATTGAAGAATATGCAGCGGGTAAACTGGTGGCGAAAAAACTGGATATGATTGCCTGTAATGATGTTTCGCGTGCGGATATTGGCTTTGCATCCGATGAAAATGCCATGACGGTATTCTTTGCCGAACACTATCATCTGGATAAGCGTGATCTGGACAAGGCCTCTAAACAGGAAATTGCCCAGCAGTTGGTTGAAGCGATCCATGATGCCTTGCACCATGATCCTGCTGCAGAAGATGATTTTTAAGTTTTCAATGACGGTTAAAGCCCTGACTGATTCAGGGCTTTTTTATAGGGTTTTTACCATAAAGTTAAAAAGCCAGTACAACATAAAAATAAAAACGACTTTATAGACTAATGATTTATTTATTCATTTATTTAAAAAAAGTATAAAATGGATCACAGAATAATCCAAAGATGAAAAGTTTTACACATCTGTAAAGCAGTGAGAGAACACAAGGGGGCGGGATGAAAAAAATCATAATGATATTGATGATCGCCTGTCTGGCTGGATGCAGCTATTTTGTATCAATTGATGAACTGGCCAGAAATATTCAAGGACAAATGCAGCAAGAATTTAATGCCAATCCGAATTATCAGCATTATCGTCTGACTGTGGTAAATGTAAAAATCCGCCATCGCAAAGGCAATGAGTTTGACGCAGTTTCACATCTGAATTATCAGGGCAATGAATATCCCATTAACGTCAAAATTTCAAAGGTGAATGGTGGTTATAGCTGGGCTATTGAAGACGATGCTTTTGCCTTTATCGATGAAATCGAGATTGAAAAATATCGTCAGCAACTGGATCGTGAACTGGAACAGTTGGCCTCATCACTTGATGATCTGGAACCTGTGAATGAGCCTACCAGTATTGAGTTAGGGCCAGATGTCCGTCCAGTTACAGAACCTGTCCTGCAAGCGGCTTCCTATGATGAAGAACCGATTCCGGTGGGAAATATTACAGCCTATACCCACTAATTTTTATTTTAGGTCATTAAAAAGCACCGGATCTCGGTGCTTTTTGATTTTAAGGCTGAACTTGATGTTCACGCAGATAATCTTCAGTGCGCTGCATGGCTTCCTGAATATTCAATAATGCTGTTTCTACATCTTTTAGCGTTTTGGCATTGCCGCCACTTAAAGCCTGGCGCCATTTACGTGCACCTGGTAAGTTCTGAAATAAACCTAAAATATGACGGGTAATAATCGACAATGGTGCACCTTCAGCCATACGTTGGGCAATATAAGGCAGCATTTGTTGCATGATCTCAAAACGGTCTGGTGCTTCGAGATTCCATAGTTGACCCAGCTCAGCTAAAAGGTACGGGTTGTGATAGGCTTCGCGGCCAATCATCACGCCATCGACATGCTTGAGATGTTCAAGCGTTTCTGCATAAGTTTTAATTCCACCATTAATTTCAATGGTCAGTTCCGGACGGTCCTGCTTCAGACGGTAAACATCTTCATAGCGTAGTGGCGGAATTTCACGGTTTTCTTTAGGTGAAAGACCTTGGAGTAAAGCAATTCGGGCATGCACAATAAAGTTATCGCAACCGGTTTTGGCGACCGTATCCACAAAATGCAGCATCTCTTCATAAGAATGCATGTCATCAATACCAATGCGGTGTTTCACACTCACCGGAATATCAACGGCATTACGCATTGTATCAATACATTCTGCGACCAGATCAGGTTCGGCCATCAGGCAGGCACCGATTTTATTATTCTGTACCCGATCACTCGGACAGCCGACATTCAGGTTAACTTCGTTATATCCCCAGTCCTGAGCCATTTTAGTACAAGTTGCCAGATCTTGAGGATTTGAACCGCCGAGCTGTAACACAATTGGATGCTCTTCTTGATTGAAGTCCAGATGCCGTTTGGCATCGCCATGAATGATGGCGCCTGTCGTCACCATCTCGGTATATAAAATGACATTTGGATTAAACAGGCGCGCAAAGAAACGATAATCTTTGGTGGTCCAGTCCATCATCGGCGCAACACTGATGCGAGGTTGAAGTTTGTTTTCAATGGTGCTGAGATCAGTCATTCAAAATCACGCCTTAAATGAAATGGAAGAGAAATAGCAGTACTAGAATAAGCAGGAGTTGCTGGAAATCTGCTCAAAAAAAAGCAGTACTGCAAAAAGAGGGCGTAATACTAGCATAAAATTTGCATGACCAAAGGCTGAACTGCATGAGGATCTATAACTGTCATTCCAATAAAGATATTTAACAAGAGAAACTGTGGGAATTGAAAAAATAAACTCCCAGTCATTCTGCAATGCTATATTTTGAGATATTTAAGATTAAGATAAAGAAAACGAGATAAATAAGGAGAATAACGATGCTCATGTTGGAGGAGATTTATAAAAGCAAAAAACCTCAGCATTCAGACTATTTTAATTTACGGATTCAACGGGGACTTAGCTGGTTTAAAAAAGCATTAGAGCTGGATGAGGAACTAGAGTTTAAGTTTATTAGCCTGTGGATCAGTTTTAATTCGATTTATGCACAAGAAACAGAGGTTCGTCAGGATCAACAAAGCCTGCATCAATTTCTAGAAACTCTTTGTCAAAAAGATGTGGAACAAAAACTTCAGCATATTGTCTGGGAAAAATATAGCCAGCCAATTTCTGCGCTGCTGGATAGCCCTTATACCGATCAAGGTTTCTGGGATTATCGTCATCATAAAGTCAGTCTGGAAAGCTGTCGTGAAGCATTAGACCAGCAAAAACAAAAAATACAAAAGGCTGTACAGGAACAGAATTTAAGTGAAATCTTATTGGTGATTTTTAACCGTCTTTCCACCTTGCATTATCAGCTTATGCAGGGCGGTGCGACTTATCAAAGTTCATTTAATATAAAGCAGCTCCAAGACAGTTGCCGGGTTCTGGCCGGGTTGCTGCCCACTTTTATCTGCATTCTTTTGGAAAATGCAGCAACTTGGGATTCGGGTAAACCTTATTACCCAGTCGTACAAGTCAGCTAAATTTGTTTAAGCTTTTGCTCGATGCTGCTGCCATTGATCCATCAGCACGAACAGGATAGCGCATAGCGCCAAGCCAAGTCCAAACAGACAGGTCATGCTCCAGCCACCATGATGCCAGGCATATACCCCCAAGGCAGAACCACAGGCACC
The DNA here is from genome assembly GCF_058599425.1 of Acinetobacter sp. CAU_H_56. NCBI lineage: Bacteria > Pseudomonadati > Pseudomonadota > Gammaproteobacteria > Moraxellales > Moraxellaceae > Acinetobacter > Acinetobacter sp. CAU_H_56. Next base: position 520,899 of record NZ_CM178654.1, read on the forward strand.
ACCAATGAAATACAGCGTCATGTAAATAGAGTTCAGGCGTGATTTGGCATCCGGGCGCAAGCGGAAAATCACGTTCTGATTACAGCTATGAGTAATCGCCAGACCTAAATTAATCAGGGCATAACCCAGAATATAACTGAGCAGAGATACGCCACCAAAATATAAAAATAGCCAGCTTCCTGCCAGAATTGAACAGCCAATCCAGGTCAGGATCTTGATATAGCCACGATCCGCCCATTTGCCAATAACCTGAGTTGATAGCGCACCGAAAACACCAACTAAGGTTACTAAGCCCACCATCACATCAGATAGATGAAAAGGTTTTTGGGTCAGTAGCAGGGCAATGGTTGAAAACAGCATGCTCATGGCTGCAAAGGCACATGCACCAATCAGGGAGCGTAAGCCCAGTCGCGGTTCCTCACGCAGTAGCGTACCCATGGATTTAAAAATCGCTGCATAACTGATTCGCATACGCGGCATGCTGGGTAATTGTCCTTTTAAGTAAAAGCCCAAAACCAACAGTGCCATACTGCTGAGCGCATAAATGGTTTTCCAGTGAAACAGGTCTGAAAGCAATCCGGCAATACTGGTCGACAATAAGATACCGACTAATAAGCCACTCATGAGAAAACCGACCACTTCTCCGGTTTTTTCAGGTCGGACAGCCATCGTAGCTAAAGGAATCAGAATCTGGGCAGCAACAGAAAATAGCCCGGCAATAATAGTCCCCACCCAGAGCATCGGCAGGTTGACTGCTGTGGCACAGATCAGCAAACCTAAGGCGGCACCAAACATCAAAAAAGGAATGAGTCTGGACTTATTCAGCATGTCTCCCAAAGGCACAATAAACAGCAGGCCCAAGGCATAAGACACCTGCGCAAAGGTCACGGTCAGCGCCACTTGGGATTCTGGTACCTGATAATATTGCTGAATTGAGGAGATAAGCGGTTGGCAATAATAGTTTGCACCTGCACATAAACCACATGCGATCGCCATCAGCCATAACAGAGATTTATTTTGACTGATATCGAGAGGAGGAGTCATGGCAAGTACCTTAAGCTCAGGGAGAATTTTTATAAAGAACATCAAAGATGATGCGTAAGTTGCAGGCACTATAGGCGAAAACCCGTCAGGATAAAAGGAGAAAAATAGTGCAAAGTGCTCGAACTAATATAAGAGAAATGCCACAAAAAAGTACGTTTCTGAATTGAGAAGAGATGAAAATTCGCTAGAAATTTAACTTTTTCACTTAAGAAAATGTACGTGGAAGCGCTTTGTATTAAGTCATCTCATTTAAGACCAAGTGACAGAGATCAATCTGAATCAGTGATTGCCCAAAATTGGTGCAAAATGAAGAATTTGTAAATCTGACAGTGGACTGAGTATTAATATAATAAATGTTGCAGAATATTTTTTTCACCTATTTCAAGCAAGTCTTAAGACTTGAGCTGAATAAGTCAAATAAGTGAATCCCAAATCAATTTTTTCATCATCAATTCATATTTTTTATGAGTCAAAAATGAAAAAGTTATAGGAAAACAGTATTTTTAGTTCTTAAAAATGAACATTCCAAAGTAGATTAAATTTGTCAAAAAGGTCAAAAACAGAAAACTGCCCTAGAAAAGTGCCTTAATTTAGGCTTTATCAGTTCATTTAAAATAAAGATTTGCTAAGTAGAAAAAATGAAATATCTGTCAGAATGATCAATGTAACAAAATAAAACAAAAAGTAATCTAATAAAAAATAACCAGAAAAACAGTCATCGTTCAAGAGAATGAATATCGTTTATAAATTCAGCAAATCAAAATAATCAGGCTGAACTAATAAATGCTATATGACAGCATCATTTTTATGAATCGTCAGTTCAAAATATGGGTATTTATTAAATAAATAATAGGTAGTAATTTCTAGAAGTTTAATTAGAATCCAAAAATTCAACAAAAACACATCCTGAGGGGAAACACCGTAAATCACGGTGTTTACTTAAGAAAAAATTAGCTTGAGGGACGCTCATGCAGATTGGAATTCCAGCCGAAACTGTCGTCGGTGAAAATCGCGTCGCTGCGACGCCTGAGACAGTAAAGAAATTGATCAGCGCTGGTCATAGTGTGGTGATCGAACGTGGAGCAGGGGTTAAAGCTGCCTACATCGACAGTGCCTATGAGCAAGTTGGTGCCAAAATTACGGATGATGCCTACACCGGTAGCCAGATAGTTTTGAAAGTTCGTGCACCGAAGGGTGAGGAAATTCAAAAGCTGTCAGCTAACACCACGGTTGTAGCGATGTTTGACCCATACCGCAATACCGAGCTTGACCTATTCGCGGCACAGAATGTGTCTGCATTTGCTCTTGAGCTTTTGCCACGTACTTTGTCACGTGCGCAAAACATGGACGTATTGTCTTCTCAAGCGAACCTAGCAGGTTATAAATCAGTGCTTTTAGCTGCTGCTGAATATCAGCGCATGTTCCCGATGCTGATGACAGCGGCAGGTACGGTAAAACCGGCTCGTGTCGTGATCATGGGTGTCGGGGTAGCAGGACTTCAAGCGATTGCAACAGCGAAACGTCTGGGTGCAGTCGTAGAAGCAACTGACCTTCGTCCGACTGCCAAAGATCAGGTTGAGTCTTTGGGTGGTAAATGGCTAGACGTACCGATGTCTCCTGAAGAGCAGGCACGTGCTGATGAAGCAGCTAAAAACGGTTATGGCTGGATGCCAGGTGAACAGTACATCAAGGATCAGGCAGCGATTGTCGATAAAGCGGTATCGAATGCCGATATCGTGATTACCACTGCATTGTTACCAGGTCGTGATGCACCACGCTTAATCCGCGCTGAAACCGTAGCCAAGATGAAACCAGGCTCAGTGATTCTGGATATGGCAGTGGAATCAGGCGGTAACGTGGAAGGTTCTAAGTGCGGTGAAACTGTTGTGACTGAAAATGGTGTGAAGATTCTGGGTGTGCCAAATATTCCATCAACGGTGTCGACTGAAGCATCAGCGCTATATGCACGTAACGTCTATAACTTTGTTGAAACACTTTTTGATGCAGACAAGAACTTTGTCCTGAATCAGGAAGATGAAATTCAAAAAGCCCTACTTGTCACTCACGGCGGCCAAGTGCTGTTAAAACGTGGTTAAGGAGCAGACTCATGGTTGAAACAATTACGATTTTCGTCCTGGCCATCTTCGTGGGTTACTACGTGGTTTGGGGGGTAACACCAGCACTACATACGCCATTGATGGCGGTGACCAATGCCTTGTCTTCGATCATTATCGTGGGCGCAATGATTCAAACTGTTGGCCTGCCAATGGTGGGCGTTGAAGGCAGCGTGGATTTCCAGACCATTAACGTGGTGAGTGTACTGGGGGCAATCGCAGTATTTCTGGCGAGCATTAATATTTTCGGTGGCTTTGCCGTGACTGCACGTATGCTGGAAATGTTCAAACCTAAGCAAAAGAAAAAAGAGGGTTAAACCATGGAATTTATTCGAGAGTATGCGGATTGGTTCTACCTGATTGGCGCCGTTCTTTTTATCTTAACGCTACGTGGTTTGTCTGGTCCTAAAACTGCAATTGCAGGTAACCGCTACGGTATGATCGCCATGGCGATTGCTGTAGTGACCACATTCTTTGTTGCTGAAAATCCAGTAGTCTGGATGATTCTTGCAGCAATGGCTGCGGGTGCAGTGGTGGGTATTGCGCGTGCACGTACTGTACCAATGACCCAGATGCCAGAAACAGTAGCACTCATGCACTCACTGGTGGGTCTGGCTGCGGTACTGATTGCAGTTGCGGCAATTATCCATAACAACAAGCTGGTTGAATTGGGCCCGGACCTGTTAGCTGCAAATGGTGTGACTTTCCATGAAATGAGCAAGGTTCACCTGTTTGAACTGTTTGTGGGCTGTTTTGTGGGTGCGATTACCTTTACTGCTTCTGTATTTGCATACGGTAAGTTGGCTGCAAAGAAATGGGCAAAAACCATTTCAGGTGGCTGGGTAAAACCGGTTCAGGCTCTGATCTTTATTGCAATGCTGGCAGCAGGGATTCACTTCTTCCTGACAGGTAGCATGACATCTTTCTGGGCAATGACTGGTCTTGCACTGGCATTTGGCTGGGTATGGATTGCACCAGTAGGCGGCGGCGATATGCCGGTTGTGGTTTCGCTGTTGAACTCATTCTCAGGCTGGGCAGCAGCGGGAATTGGTTTCACACTGGAAAACAACATGCTGATCGTTGCGGGTTCGCTGGTTGGTTCTTCAGGTGCGATTCTGTCTTACATCATGTGTAAAGCGATGAACCGTTCGATCATCAATGTATTGTTTGGTGGTGCGATGGGTGGTGCAGCTGCGCCGACAGCAGCTGCGGGTGCACAAGTGCAACGTAACTACCGTTCAGGTTCTGCGGATGATGCTGGCTTCTTAATGTCGAATGCAGACAGCGTTGTCATTGTACCGGGTTATGGTATGGCACAAGGCCGTGCACAAAACGCAGTAAAAGAGCTGGCAAACTTGCTGAAAGAGCAGGGCGTGACTGTACGTTTTGCGATTCACCCGGTAGCTGGTCGTATGCCTGGTCATATGAACGTATTGCTTGCAGAAGCTGATGTTCCTTATGAAGATATTCTGGAAATGGACGAGATCAACTCAGACTTCCCGGCAACTGACGTAGTACTGGTTATTGGTGCAAACGACGTTGTAAACCCGGCTGCAAAAGACGATCCGAACTCACCGATCTACGGCATGCCAATTCTGGAAGCTCACAAGGCGCGTACCATCATGGTAATCAAGCGTTCTATGGCGACCGGTTATGCAGGTCTGGACAATGACTTGTTCTATAACGACAAGACCATGATGATTTTCGGTGATGCGAAGAAAGTTGTGGAAGATATGACTAAAGCGATTAATGGTACAGGTCACTAAGACTTTCCATTCGCTGAATCATCTTAAATCCTCCTTTTAAAAGGGGGATTTTTCCATTTAAATTACAGATAAATTCTCCTTCCTATATAAAAGCTGAATCGAAAAGAATTACAAAGTAAAATTAGCTATGGTGTTTTATTTTTAGAAAATTGGTCTGGATAAAATTGCAACAAAACGTTTAAAGAATAGGCTGAATGATTAAATCTGATCAAAAAACGAATTCATTAAAGTTTTTGACCCATAAATTTCTTTTTCGATTCAAGTTAAACAATATAAAAAAAGCGACCTACATAGGTCGCTTTTTTTGAATATTCGATATTTATGCTACAGAATCTGTAGGATTGCGCCATAGGCTTTCTAGATCATAGAATTTACGCGCTGTAGGCAGCATGCAGTGCACTACAACAAAACCTAGATCAATCAGGATCCATTCTGCATCACGTTCGCCTTCGATACCAAGCGGACGAAAACCTGCTTTACGTGCTTCTTCAGCAACATTATCTGCAAGTGATTTGATATGACGGGTTGATGTACCGCTTGCAATCACCATGGCATCTGCCACGTTACTGATGCTAGCAACATCAAGCTGAACAACTTCTTTAGCCTTTACATCTTCGAGGGCTGCATGTACAACTTTCAAGCATGCATTTACTGCTTGTGCATGAGAATTCATAGTGTGATCGTGAGAATTAGAAGCGCTGGGCGATGGTTCTAAATTCATAGGGAGTATAATTTCCTAACAATTATGCATGATCTAATATAGCGGTTTTAGCCCAAAATTTCAAATGCACCTTCCGCCGCTTTAGTCATACTCTGGGAAGAACTGTTCTTTCCAGTCAAAGGATTCTTCCGAAGTCCCCAGAGGTTTATATTCGGCTGCGACATAACCATTGTATTGGCTATTCTCTAACCATTGAAAAATCTCATAATATGGAATGGAAGCCGTATTTGGTTGATGACGCCCCGGGCAGTCTGCAAACTGGATATGACCAATCTCTGCAATATTTTCTTTTAAGGCTTCAAGTACATCTTCACCCATCATGGCCATATGATAACAGTCATATTGCATTTTCAAGGAAGGATGATTGACAGCTTCCAGCATCTCCTGAGCTTGAGCCACATTCTGAATCAGAAAGCGTGGCATATCCTGACCGTTGATCATTTCAAAAACCGGCTGAATCTGATAATCAGAGAGCATGGAGCAGGCAACTTTCAGATTACTCGCCAAGCTGTTCAGGCAAGGAAGCAGGTCACAATCCAGTGGCTGTTTGCCGGCCAGAATATTGACACTCGGCACATTCAAAGCAGTCGCATATTGAATGGATTGCTCTACGGCATGACGAAACTCGATTTCCTGTCCAGGGATGCCGGCCAGACCATGTCCACCTTGCATCAGATCGCCGGCAGGCACATTAATCAGGCAGATATCCAGATCATGCAACTGAAGCTGCTGCTGAATCTGCTCAATACTCAGTTCATAGGGAAACTGGATTTCCACATGTTTAAAACCATGCGCATGAGCCAAGGCAAAACGTTCTAACAGCGGTACTTCCGTAAAAATCATGGAAAGGTTAACGGCGAGTTTGGTCATGGGCTTTTCCTTGCTCAAGATAGAATATTGAAATCGAATATTTAACGGTCTACGTGCTTGATTACAGTGGCCAGATCGGCTTCTGCAAATCCGTCTTGCTGATGGGCTTTAAGTTGAGATAGGGCCTGGCTTGCCACAGGGATATCCAAAGATAAAGTAGCAGCCAGTTGCACCGCATTGTTCAGGTCTTTAGATAGTGTCTGCACTTTCCATTGCACGGGTTCAAAAGTCTGGCTGGCCATACGTGGGGCCAGAATCTGAAAAGGCTTGGAGTCAGCAAAACCACCGGCTAATGCAGGTGCTAGTAGGGCTGTATCCACACCGGCACGATCGGCCAGGGCCACTGCTTCAGCGATCAGGGTACTTTTCGCCGCTACAATCAGCTGGTTACAGATTTTAGTCGCCTGACCGGTTCCCGTATCACCCATGCGAGTGACACGTTGTGAAAGCACGGTATAGATGGGATCAAGTGCGGTAATAGTTTTTGCATCACCACCCGCGAAGATGACTAGCGTGCCTTGTTCTGCACCGGCTGTACCGCCAGACACAGGAGAGTCAATCCAGATCGCTTGTTTAGCTTGGGCCTGTTCAGCTAGAGTTTTGGTTTGATGTACAGAAAGGCTGGAAAAATCGACAATGATCTGACTAGCTACCAGATGTGGTTGAATCTGCCCAAAGACCGATTGCACTGCGGCATCATCTGCCAGACAGGTCAAAATAACCGGATAATCTGCAATTTGATCTAGAGATAGCGGAGTGGCTCCGAGGGCAAGCAAAGGATCGCAGGCACTGGCCGTACGGTTCCAGACTGCAACTTGAAAACCTGCTTCTAGCAAGCGGGTTACCATACGACTGCCCATGAGTCCCATACCTAAAAAGGCAATTTTGCTATCACGATCGAATTGCATCTTATCTCTCATCTTTTGATTTTGCTTCAGCTATAATTATCGATATTGACGTGGCACAAACTGCACATCCGGATTTTTATCCTTTTTACGTGCCAGTTGGCTGTTTTTACCGAGTAACAGTTTAAGTTGCCAGATTTTTTCCATACGCAGTGACTTTTTGGGTTTGTGTTCCATCGCATCCAGCACAAATTTAGAGGCCATCAAGGCATCTGGAGAGCGTTGTAACATTTCTTCAGCCAAAACCTGTGCTTTTGCTAATGGCTGTTCATCAACATGGGTGATCAGGCCAATTTCTTTGGCATAGGCACCTTCAAAAATACGTGCGGTTAAGGTCAGCTCTTTGGCTAGATCAATCCCGATCAGACCTTTGAGTGAACGCGTTAGTCCCATGTCTGGTACTAGGCCCCAACGAGTTTCCATAATTGACATTTTGGTCGCAGGGTGGGCGATCCGGATATCCGCAGCCAACGCAAGTTGCATACCTGCACCAAAGCAGAAACCTTCAATGGCTGCAATTACTGGGACAGGCAATTCCTGCCAGACCAGAAAAGCTTTCTGAAATAAGCTCTGTCCAGGACGGATCAGTTCCCAGGCCGCATAGGCACGATTTTTAGGATTGTTTAAATCGGCCAAGTCAATGCCGGCACTAAAGACCTGCGCTTCACCGGTTAAAATGACACAACGCACCGACTTGTCTTTTTTAATCCGGTTCGCAATCTGCACCAGTTCACGCAGCAGGGCAAAGCTCATGGCATTACGTTTGTCTGGACGGCTGAGAGTAACCGTGGCAATTCCATTATTTTTTTCAAAGCGCACAAGTGACATGGTATTCATCCTTAATTTTTTCTGTAAGCGAGCATAGCATGAGCGATCTGTGCTTGCATGACAGCGCAGTCATACAGATATGAGTGATTAAAACAGTAATTTTTTAACCACTATGTTTGTTTAAGATTTGCTGGGCTGCCTGTTCTACCTGCTCAATCACGGCTTTCAACTCATCTAGGTATTTCAGTACTTCCTGAACAAAACTGTCATCGGCTTTACGACGTTCCTTACGCAAGGTCGAGACAAACTGCTCAAAACTTCCGGTAACTTTTTGCAGAGTCGGTGTGCCGACATAACGGGTAGCACCATAGAGACGGTGTAAAACATGCTCCAGCTGCGGAAAATCTTCTAGCTCAATCAGTTGCTCAATCTCATCCAGCTCTTTTTCAAAACTGTCAACCAGCATGCTGAGCAGATCGACTGCCAGATCTTCTTTATTGGCTGCCAGTTGCAGGCTTTGTTGCCAATCCAGAATATTCGGATCCAGCGCATCAATGACATTGGCACGTTCCAGCACCGGAATCTTTTTAAAACTCTCAGTCGTCCAATGCGTCAGAATCTGCACGATCTGATCAATCTGAATAGGCTTGGTGACATAATCATCCATACCATTTTGCAACAGTTTTTGCTTCTCATCGGAAAGGGCATGTGCTGTCAGGGCAATAATCGGTAGACGCTGATGATTTTCGAAAGTTGATTCCAGTGAACGGATTGCACGGGTGGTATCGATACCGGACATCACTGGCATCTGAATGTCCATAAACACCAGATCAAAGGACGGCAGGCCCTGTTCATAACGGCTCTGGATGATATCAATCGCTTCCTGTCCGCTAATGGCTTTGGTTGTGGTGACATTCAGTTCGGCCAGCAATGCCTCCAGAACAATCAGGTTCGGCAGATGGTCATCAACGGCAAGGATATGCAGTCCCTGACCATTAAAGTCTTCATGCTGTTCCTGATCGAAGACGGGTTGATTACCAAGTAGCTGAATTAGGGCACTACGACTGAGTGGCTGATGCAGGGCGCGGGCACGATGATCATTCAGCATGTTCGGATCAAGCTGCATCTGATAACCATATACAGCCAGATGTCCCTGATAGCGAGAGCGAATCTCTGTCAGTAGAGCCTGGCTATCGCCACTATGGTCGACAATCAGCCAGGTATTCTCGATATTTTGTAAATGGTTCAGACGGCTGAACAGATCCAGAATGGACGTCGATTCAATATGTTTAACGCGATAATTTTCCAGATAATGTCTTAAGACATTCGCCGTTGCCGGGTGGGCAAGATAAGACACAACGGTCAGATCACTGAAATCCGGGTGCTCATGGATAATATCTTCATCCACCGGGAATTGGGCGGTAAACCAGAAGGTTGAGCCTTTTTCTGTTGGAGCGCGTTCCTGATTGTCTTCAAAGCCGATCTGACCATGCATCAGGTGAACCAGCTGTTTGGAAATGGCCAGTCCTAGACCTGTACCACCGAATTGGCGGGTGACCGAGGTGTCGCCTTGCGAGAAGGATTCAAACAGTTTTTTACGGTCAGTTCCGCTCAGGCCAATGCCGCTATCCTGAACGCTGAAATGCAGCAGACATTGTCCAATATCATCGTGCTCCATGCGTGCCCGAACAATGATTTCGCCGTCTGGAGTAAACTTGATCGCATTGGAAATCAGGTTGGTCAGAATCTGCTTGAAGCGTAGTACATCACCAATCACATGTTTTGGCACATTGTCTGCAAAATAGAACGCCATATCGATATGCTTCTGTGCAGCCAGTGGCGAGAGCATGTCCATCACATCAAAGATAGCTTCTTCCAGATCAAAAGGTGCAGTTTCCAGTTCCAGTTTGCCAGCATCGATCTTGGAGAAATCCAGTACATCATTGATTAGGGCCAGCAGATGCGCAGAAGATTTGCGGATGGTCTGCAAATACAGGCTTTGCTCATTGCTAAGATTGCCTTGACGCAGCAGCAGGTGAATAAAACCATCAATACTGTTTAAGGGTGTGCGTAATTCATGGGAAATATTGGCCAGAAACACCGACTTGGCCTGGTTGGCAGAGATCGCCTGGTCACGTGCTTGACGATAAGTAATATTTTGAACTTCTAAAGTATCTAGGGTACGGCGCAAATCGTCTTCAGTCTGTTCGGTATGCTCGCGCAATTCCAGAAAACTGAAATGCAGACGTTTCACCACATTGGCAATATCACGCTGCAAAAGACGCAGTTCACCGGTACTGTTAATCACCATGTGCTGATCTAGAGTGTCGGCATTCAGGCGTTGTAGCTGCATGCGAATCTCATACATCGGCGCAATCCAGCGACGAGAATAGAAATTCAGACATAACAACAACAGTAATAAGGTCAATAAGCCGGTCGCAATCAAAACGATCAGGACCCGGTAGCGGGCAATTTCTAAGGGTTGGTTGTCTAGTTCAATTGCCAGCCAGCCTGCATTCATGCCATTTTCATTTACTTTGACTGCATAAATATGATTGTTTTTATCTAATATCGGGCCAACAAAATTGCTATCTTTTTTAAAGTCCGGCCAAGGCGCTTGCTCCTGAAAACCAATGCCGAGTTTACTTTTGCCATTTTCATCCAGAATAGCCGCACGAACCAGATGCTTTTCATTCAGCATATTTTGCATGGCATCATGAGCCTGCTCATATTGCCATGGATATAGGCTCAGAATGTCCAGCGCATATTCAGAAGTGGCCTGAAAACGGGTCAGAATCGCAATGGCCATCTGCTTTTGCTGGGCACGGGCGGCATTGGAAGTTTCTGAAATGACCAGAGCAGCGCCGACACAGGCCAGAATAGTAATGGGTACAAAAATCAGTGCAATCAGCTGTCCATAAGCATGATTTAAGTGTAGGCGTTTAAACAGCTTTTTGTTGATATTTGACATGATTCAAGCAGTATTTTCCTTATGCTTTGCATATTAGCATGCTTTAAATCTACTGTTAAAATTTCAGCATTATTTTTCTAAAGCTCCAGATTAAGGCAGAAAATAAAAACTATTATGCTGAACAGTCATTATGGGTGTTTGAGCAAACCTTTTCAGGGGGAGAGGTGAGCTAAGTCACTGTCATGATTAAGGAGTTTTATCAAGCTAAAACGGGATGAATTGGCCATGCCGATCGTGATTTATACAGTTTTATGCAAAAGCACTGCTATAAATGGGTGCAGGGAAATGCATTTTTTCATACAATAGCCGCACCTCGATATAGGTGCAAATAATGAGTAATACCACCCCTGATTTTCAAGCAGACGAATTTTTACTGGACCATTATGTAGGCAAAACGCCACTAGTGCGTTTGCAGCGTCTGGCTAGTCACACTCAAGCCACAGTACTCGCAAAACTCGAAGGAAATAATCCGGCAGGCTCGGTCAAGGACCGTCCAGCGTATAACATGATCATGCAGGCGGAAAAGCGCGGACAGATCAAACCGGGTGATACCTTGATTGAGGCGACCAGCGGAAATACAGGGATTGCATTGGCAATGGTTGCGGCCATGCGCGGTTACAAGATGCAGCTGATTATGCCGAATAACATGAGTCAGGAACGTAAGGACGCGATGCGTGCTTATGGTGCTGAACTGATTGAAGTGACCAAAGAGCAGGGCATGGAAGGTGCACGTGATCTGGCCTTGCAAATGCAGGCTGAAGGTAAAGGTCTGGTGTTAAACCAGTTTGGTAACCCGGACAATGTCGAAGCGCATTACCTGACCACAGGTCCTGAAATCTGGCAGCAAACAGGCGGCAAGATTACTCACTTTGTCAGCTCAATGGGTACTACAGGTACGATCATGGGCGTATCTAAATATCTGAAAGAAATGAATCCGGATATTCAGATTGTGGGCCTGCAGCCATCTGATGGTTCTAGCATTGCCGGTATCCGTCGCTGGCCAGAAGAATATTTGCCAACAATTTTTGATCGTAGCCGTATCGACCGTATTATCGATATTCCACAGATTGAAGCGGAACGCACCATGCGTAAACTGGCGCAAAAAGAAGGCATCAGTGCCGGAACATCTTCTGGCGGTGCAGTTTGGGCATCGATCAAGCTTGCAGAAGAAAATCCGGATGCAGTGATTGTATGTATTATCTGTGACCGTGGTGACCGTTACCTGTCTACAGGCTTATTCTCTGTACAAGATCCTGAATAATTTTTGAGAAATCTTTTATGCGCCTGCCTGTTTTAACCTTCGATATTGAAACCCAAACCGATCTTAAATCAGGCGCGCATCTGTTTGGTCTGGATCTGCCCGAGGCTGATCTGGATCAGGCCCTGACCAAATTACGCCGTCAGGAATCAGGCTCGGACTTTCAGCGTCTGCCTTTGCATGAAATTGTCTGTATTTCTGGTTTATGGATGGATGAACAGGGCATGCGCCTGTTTTCTTTTAGCCGTGAACAGTACAGCGAAGCAGAAATTTTAAAAAAGTTCTTATCCATTTTTGACAAGCGTCATCCGACGCTAGTCAGTTGGAATGGCTCACAATTTGATCTGCCGGTTATTCTTTATCGGGCCATGTATCATGGTTTATCTGCCCCAAGTCTGTTCGATCAGGGCGAAATTGATACGCAAAAGCGTTATAATAACTACCAGAATCGTTACCATCAGCGTCATGTCGATTTGATGGATGTCATGGCCATGTTTCATGCCCGTCATTTTCAGAAACTGGATGATGTTGCTCATTTATTGGGTTATCCAGGCAAGCGTGGTGATGGTGGCTATCATGTACCTGAATATGTACGTAACCAGCAATGGAGCGAACTCACCAGCTATTGCGAAGGTGATGTGCTCAATACCTGGTTGGTCTATATTCGCTGGCTGTTGCTAAAAGGCCAGTTGATGTTGCCTGATTATCAGCATCTGGTGCAAAGTACGATTCAATATCTGCATACTCAGCCGCAACATGCAGATTTTTTATCAGTCTGGCGTGAAACCTCACAAAGAACTGAATTTACCCGTTTTGATTTTCCCATCTCCACATCCTAGGTTTTCATGAAACGTCGAGCACAACCACGTCCAGCACCGCAATCCGAGTATATTTTTCAGGTTGAATCACTCTCACATGAAGGACGTGGCATCGCTCACTATGGTTCACATCCGGATCACCCGCTTGAAAAGCATGGCAAGAAAGTTTTTATTCGATATGCCTTGCCGGGTGAAACCGTTCGTGCCCGCATTACCCGTGAAGTCAAAAAACTGGAAGAGGCGGATAGCCTTGAATTGCTCAGTGAGGCTTCCGAGATCAGGGTCAAACCTGTGTGTCCACACTTTGGCGTATGTGGCGGCTGCAATATGCAGCATATCCATCCAGATGCACAGATTGAACTTAAGCAGAATGTTCTGAAATCACATTTGCAGCATTTTGCCGGGATACAGCCTGAAGAATGGCTGTCACCGCTACGTTCACAACGTGAAGATTATCGTCGTAAAGCCCGGATTGGGGTGCGCTATCTGCCTCAAAAAGACAAGCTGGTGGTCGGTTTTCGTGAAAATCAGTCCAATAAGCTGACCTCGATTGACCGCTGCATGATTCTGGATCGCGAGTTTGGATCGGTTACACGTCTTAAACAATTGCTCCAAAGTCTCGATGGTCAGGCAGATATTGGTCATATAGAATTGGCTATGGGTGATCATGACATTGCGTTGCTTATTCGTGAAACTGCAGAATTATCGGTAACAGATGTCAACCGATTACGCCAATTTACGTTAGAGAAAGGTTGGCAGCTTTATTTGCAACCTGCAGGCCAAGATTATTTGAAGCGGATTGATGAGCCTGAACAGGTGGCACGCTTACACTATGGTCTTGATGACTTTGATGTGGAATTCGGTTTTAATCCATTGGACTTCACTCAGGTCAATTCAACGATCAATCCGCAGATGGTTCGCTTGGCATGTGATTTGCTTCAATTACAGCAGGGCGAACGAGTTCTGGATCTGTTTTGTGGATTAGGAAACTTTTCTTTGCCACTGGCGCGCTGTGTTGGTGCGTCTGGTCAGGTGGTTGCAGTTGAGGGGAGTGAGGAAATGGTGCAACGCGGTGCAGAAAATGCTAACAATAATGGTATTGCACAAGTTTCGTTCTATTCACAAGATTTAACCAAAGATTTTTCGCACCAGTCTTGGGCAAATCAAGGATTTGATGCATTATTAATCGACCCGCCACGCGCTGGAGCAGAAGAAGTCATGCATTATATTCCTCAGTTTGGTGCCAAAAGAATCGTTTATGTGTCATGTAATCCCGCTACGCTCGCAAGAGATGCAGGGCTACTGGTACAACAGGGTTATCAGCTAACGAAAGCCGGTGTGATGGATATGTTTACACATACCGGACATGTCGAGTCGATTGCCTTGTTCGAAAAAGAAAATTAAATAAACGATCAAAGAGATGATGTATCTAAAAGTAGGAGAAGGGTATGGTCACAGTACGTGAGCAACTGCCTGGGCGGCTCAATGAGTTGTCACAGGAGGCGACTGTAGAACATGCCGAACAAGCACAGCAGGATCTGACTGAATGGTTAGATCGGGTTCGTGGCATATTAGACGGGGCTCCCCTGAAGCAGCTCGAAGAAGTTGCCCGTTTAACCTTAGAAAAAGAGCTACAAAGTACGGTTCAGCATCGCTCTAATACCTTCTATACTGGTATTGAAATGGCGGATATTCTCGCGCATCTCTATGTCGATGAAGATACCTTATCCGCTGCCATGCTTTACCGCGCAGTACGTGAAGGCGTCATGCCACTGGCAGAAGTGCAGGAAAAATTCGGTGAACAGGTCTACAGTCTGGTCAAAGGCACGCTGTCCATGGGTAAGCTGTCTGAGCTGATTGAAAAAAATAAACGCCTGGAAGATCACTTTAATAATAACCAGCGTGAACATCTGTCTGGCATTTACAAGATGCTGATTTCAGTGACAGAAGATGTCCGCGTCGTGTTAATCAAGCTGGCAGAACGTACCTATGCACTGCGTGAGCTGGCCAATTCTTCACGTGAACGGCAAGAACGGGTCGCACGAGAAATCCTCACCATTTATTCTCCTCTAGCGCATCGTCTCGGGATTGCCCAGCTGAAATGGGAACTCGAAGATCTGGCCTTCCGCTATCTGGCGCCGGAACGCTATAAAGAAATCGCCTCTCTGCTGAATGAAAAGCGTCTGGAACGTGAACAATATATTCAGTTCGTGATTGATACATTGCGTGAAGAGCTGGCAGAACACGGCATTGAAGCTGAAATTAATGGCCGGGTGAAGCACATTTATTCGATCTATCGGAAAATGAAAAGCAAGAGCCTGAGCTTCGACCAGCTGTATGACATCCGTGCGCTGCGTGTACTGGTGAAAAGCGTACCTGAGTGTTATCACACGCTCGGGATCGTACATCAATTGTGGCGACATATTCCGCATCAGTTTGATGACTATATTACCAATCCGAAGGCCAATGGTTATCGCTCTTTACACACAGCTGTGATTGCGGAAAACAAGTCACTTGAAGTGCAGATTCGTACTTATACGATGCATGAAGAGGCTGAACTTGGCGTATGCTCACACTTCAACTATAAGGAAGGTTCGAAAAATACCGATACTTCCTTTAATCATCGTCTGCACTCCCTGCGTGCAGTGATTGAGCATTATCAAGAACGCAATGAAGCCAGCGCACATAAGGATGAAGAAGAGGAAGTTGAAAATTTTGAACACATTCAAGATTTTGAAGGCTTTGAAAAAATCTATGTGTTCAGCCGTGATGGTGATATTAAAGAGTTGCCGCGGGGTTCAACTGTGCTCGACTTTGCCTATCACGTGCATACGGAAGTCGGCAACAAATGCTATGCAGCCCGGGTCAACCAGCGCTATGTGCCTTTAACCTATGCCTTGAAAACTGGTGAACAGGTCGAGATTCTGACCAAGAAAGACCGTGAACCGAATCGGGACTGGTTGGTTAATTCACTGGGTTATATCAAGACTGCACGTGCCCGTGACAAGTTACGTCACTGGTTCCGTCAGCAGGATCGCAGTAAGAACCTGGAAGTGGGTCGTGAAATTCTGAATAAAGAATTGGCACGTCTGGCAATTCATCCAAAATCAATTGATCTGGGTGATTATTGCAACCATTTTAATGTGAAGAGTGGCGAAGATATTCTGATTGGTCTGGTGAATGGTGATATTAGCCTGCATGCCCTGATCAATCAGGTGAACCGTCATATGCATCTGGATCAGGATGAGCCTGAACTGGTGCTGAAACCCGCCTTGAATCCGCGTGCTAGCCATACCTTGTCTGCACATGGTATTCTGATTGATGGGCTGGATAACGTGGAACTGCATGTAGCCCAGTGCTGTCAGCCGGTACATGGTGAATCGATTGCGGGTTATATCACGTTGAATCGCGGTGTAAGCATCCATAAGGTAGCTTGTCCAGATTATGTACGCATGATCTCGCAAGAACCGGAACGTGCAGTAGAAGCCGACTGGGAAATGCAGCCGACTCGCGGTCAGAGCGTGCAGATTGTGGTGGAAGCCTATGACCGTCGTGGCCTGCTCAAAGATCTGACTCAGGTGATTTTCTCGGATCAGATCAATATCCGTCAGGTCAATACCATTTCTGAAGCAGATGGTATTGCCAATATGAAACTGCTGATCGAAGTCAAAGGTCTGGCTCAACTTTCCAAATTGCTGGCCCGTCTTGAACAGCAGCCGGGAATTATCAGTGCCCGCCGTCTGGTACAAGGTAACTGATTCTTTTTAGGTATGATTAGAAAAGCCCGCAATTCAATTGCGGGCTTTTTTGTTATAAGGTGTGCTGAAGAGGGAAAAGAGCAAATAATAAACATGAGTGCCACGGAAATATTTGAACTGAGAAGAAATAATCTGGCCAAAGTAATCGATCAGTTGATTGATAGCCAGCAGTTTAATAATGGCAAAGAGATTTGCGAGCACTTTGGTCTGTCTGCAGCCTATATTACCCAGCTACTGAACAGTAAGCGCCAGATTGGAGAGAAGGCTGCACGCGAGCTGGAACAGCAACTTGGTTTAGAAAGTTTAATATTGGATCGTGCTGAAGCACCTGTCATTGAAGTGGCATCTAGTCCTGCAAAAATGAATTTGTTCCAGATGCAGGTTGTTGAGCAGCAAGCCTTTAAAATGAAAGCCATAGACGCAGTAGAAAATCTTGTACCTTGGTTGAAATTGGAACCTCAGCATTATGCCATTCAGGTCACAGGACAGTATTATTTTCCGAGCCTAAAAGCAGGTTGGTGGTTGGTCTGTGATGAGCAAGCTGATTTACAGCCATCTGGCTTGATGTGTCTTTATTTAATTAATGGACTACAACTCATTGTGGAGCTGATTTCGGAAAACCAAGACAGCTATCAGATCCAAAGTCTGGATGAAAACCGCATGGTCAGTTTCCAGAAATCTGATGTAGCTAAAATCCACCCTGTGATTGCCATAGTGCCTCAGCATTCAATTTTCTTAAGATAGAAATAATTCAGCCCATCATAAGATGGGCTGAATAGCGAAATCGAAAATGTTAAGCTTATGGAAGCTGATTTTCGTCTTCAAACTCTGGTTTCACCTGAACAATAAAGTCCTGACGATTCAGACCGCGCCACAGGGCGAAGGCTGTACCAATATAGATCGAAGAATAGGTACCAACAAAGACACCCACAAACATCGCAATCGAGAACCATTTTAGACCAGCACCGCCCATGATCATCATGGCAACTACAACCAACAACAAGGTCACAGAAGTATGAATGGTACGGCGTAAGGTTTCAGTCAAGGCAATATTGATGATTTCAACAGGTTCAGCACCCCGGATCTTACGGAAGTTCTCACGAATACGGTCAGAGACCACGATGTTATCGTTGAGTGAGAAACCGATGATCGCCAGTAGTGCAGCCAGAACTGTAAGGTCAAATGGCCATTGCATCATGGCAAAGATACCGATGGTCACCACGATATCGTGGAACAATGACAGTACCGCACCCATCGCCAGTTTGAACTCAAAGCGGATGGTGACATAGACCAGCATCAGCAACAGGGCAAGGGCAACTGCACCTGCAGAACGCACATACAGCTCGTTACCGACCTGTCCACCGACTACATCGACCTTAGGTACCTGAGCCGCATTGCCTGGCAGCTGAACTGCTGCAGTAACGGCTTTGGTAAGGTCTTCTGCTTCAATATCTTCCTGTACCGGCATACGTACCATCAGGTCACGTTCCGAGCCCAGCGTCTGCACGACAGCATCATCAAAGCCAGCTTTGCTGAGTGCCTGAGTCACATCTTCCGATTTTACCGGATTGGTATAGTTCAGCTCCGCTGATACACCACCGGTAAAGTCCAGACCGAGGTTTAAGCCTTTGGTCGCAATAAAGAAGATGCTGGCGACCGTCAGGATGATAGAGAACACTGCCGCAGGCAATGCAACCTTCATAAAAGGAATCACGCGTTCGTCTTCAGGGCGACCGTACTGTTTCTGATTCAGTTGAGTATTTTCAGTCATCATCGATCTCCTAAATGCTCAACTTTTTCAAGTTACGTTTTTTGCCATAGATAATCTGTACGATCGCACGGGTTACGGTAATCGCCGTAAACATCGAGCAGACAATACCAATCATCAGGGTTACAGCAAAGCCTTTGATCGGACCAGTACCAATTGCGAACAGAATGAACGCGACCAGGAAGGTAGTTAAGTTCGAGTCGAAAATGGTGTTATAGGCTCGATCATAACCGGCCACAATAGCCTGTTTCGGCGAGGCCCCCCATTTCATTTCTTCCCGTATCCGCTCACAGATCAGTACGTTGGCATCGACCGCCATACCGATGGTAATTACGATACCGGCAATACCCGGCAAGGTAAGGGAAGCGCCAATCCATGACATTACTGTCAGAATCATTGCCAGGTTAACAACCAGCGCGAAGTTGGCAATTACACCGAATAGACGGAAGAATACGACCATCCAGATCGCTACCAAAATGAAGCCGATTTGAGTAGAGAGTACGCCTTTATCAATATTTTCCTGACCCAGACTTGGACCAATCACACGTTCTTCAACGAAATACATTGGAGCGGCCAGAGCACCAGCACGTAGCATCAGTGCAAGTTCAGAAGCTTCCTGAGGTGAGTCCAGACCGGTAATACGGAATTGAGAACCCAATACTGCCTGAATAGTTGCAGCGTTAATGACCACAGATTCAGTATATGGCGTACGCACTTCAGTTTGTGCACCAGTTGCCGGATCTTCTACGTAGCTGATCTTTTGCTTGTTCTCGATAAACAGTACCGCCATACGTTTGCCTACGGCATTACGTGTAGCATCTGCCATCAATTTACCGCCAGCGCTGTCCAGCGTAATATTAACTTCAGCACCGCCAGTATCCTGACTAAAGCCAGAGGATGCATTTTGTACACGTTCACCGGTCAAAATACGGTTACGGTTTAGCAATAACTGACGACCACTGTCCAGAGATTCATAAGCAAATGCCTGAGTACCTGCTGGAGCTGTACCACTTAATTGGCCAGTATAAGGATCGATATATTGATCATTCAGATCAGACACCAGACGGAATTCCAGGTTCGCCGTACGGCCCAAGACACGTTTTGCTTCTGCGGTATCCTGTACACCCGGAAGTTCAACCACAATACGGTTGCTACCTTGAGTTTGTACCAGTGCTTCAGCCACACCTAACTCGTTAATACGGTTACGTAAAGTAGTTAAGTTCTGGTTCACCGCATAAGATTCGATTTCCTGCTTACGCGTATCGGTATAGTTGAGGCGTAAAGTCGAACCAGTTTCAGTCGCCACTGCCTGCTGATTGAATTCATTGCCATTACGGCGCAAGAAATCCATCACGGCGGCACGATCATCATTATTGGCAAACTGCACAACAATGGTGTTATTGCTTAAATTCAGGCTATTGAATTTAAGGTTATTATCACGCAGCTGACGACGTAGGTCAGTTGCAGAGGTGTCCATGCGCTGTGCAATCGCCTTATCCATATCCACTTCGAGCAGGAAGTGAACACCACCACGTAAGTCCAGACCCAGTTTCATTGGTTTGGCACCAATTTTCTGTAGCCATTCTGGGGTGGTTGGAGCAAGGTTAAGTGCTACGACGTATTCATCACCTAAACCACGGCGTAAAGCTTCTTTGGCTTTCAGCTGCGCTTCACTTGAATTTACACGTAATAAAGCAGCGTTATTACTAAAGCTATTGTCGTGAGTTGCAATATTTTCAGTTGTTAAAATCTGCTCTGCTTTTTGTACGATGCCTGCGTCAATCTGAGTACCGGCTTTGGCACCCGAAATCTGTACAGCAGGTTCATCTGGATACAAACTTGGCAGGGCATATAAAGTACTGACCACCAGGACAACCAGGATCAGCACATATTTCCATGCTGGGTAACGCATTCGTTTTCTTCTTAAAATGAAAAAGTCGTGCGGGGAGCACGACTAATTTTGATTAAATGTTATTTAAAGTGCCTTCAGGCAGAACTGAGATCACACTCGCACGTTGAACTTTGACTTCTACACCGCGGCTCAGCTCAACGACTGCGAAATCACCTTCAATTTTAGTGATTTTGCCCATTAAGCCGCCTGCAAAAACGACTTCGCTGCCTACGCCAAGGCTGTCAACCAGAGCACGGTGCTCTTTGGCACGTTTTGATTGAGGGCGCCAGATCAAGAAATAGAAGATTGCAACAAAAACCGCAATCATCAAAAGGTTAGCCATCAAGCTTGGTTGTTGTGCAGCTTCACCTGCAGCGTGAGCAGTCGAAATAAATAGGCTCATTTCATTTTCCTAAAATAAAAAACTGGTGATCAACTTGATAATAAATTGACATATTCTTGCAATTTACCCTGTCTTTTTCCTCAGCGCAAATGCTGAAAGATTAATCTTGTGGACAAGGTGGAACTTCCAGGCCACGACGAGCGTAAAAGTCCTGAACAAATTCATCAAAAGTTCCGTTATCCAGCGCATTGCGGATATCTTCGGTAAAACGCTGGTAATAACGCAGGTTATGGATGGTACCGAGCATAGAACCCAGCATTTCTCCACATTTCTCTAAATGGAACAGATAAGCGCGGGTAAAGTTCTGACAGGTATAGCAGTCGCAATGTGGATCAAGCGGGCTTTGATCATGACGGTATTGGCTATTACGGATACGCACCAAACCATCAGTCACGAAATAATGACCGTTACGTGCATTTCGGGTTGGCATGACGCAGTCGAACATGTCTACACCGCGACGGATGCCTTCAACGATATCTTCTGGCTTACCCACACCCATCAGGTAGCGCGGTTTATTTTCCGGCATTTTGTTCGGAAGATAATCCAGTACCTTGATCATTTCTTCTTTTGGTTCGCCAACGGACAGACCGCCAATCGCATAACCATCGAAGTCAATCTCAAGCAGGCCTTTTAAGGATTCATCGCGCAGGTCTTCATACATCCCGCCCTGAATAATCCCGAACAGGGCATTTTTATTGTTGAGCTCATCATGATGATGTTTCTTGCAGCGCTCAGCCCAGCGTAAAGACAGTTGCAAAGATTTTTGCGCTTCTTCATGGGTTGCAGGATAAGGCGTACATTCATCAAAAATCATCACAATGTCAGAGTTCAGCGTGTGCTGAATTTCCATCGAAATTTCAGGTGAAAGAAAAACTTTTGAACCATCGATCGGGGAGCGGAAGGTCACGCCTTTTTCTTCAATCTTGCGCATTGCACCCAGACTGAAGACCTGGAAGCCGCCTGAGTCAGTCAGAATCGGTTTATTCCATTTCATGAAACCGTGCAGGCCACCATGCTGCTTGATGACTTCAAGGCCCGGGCGCAGGTACAAGTGAAAGGTATTACCGAGGATAATCTGCGCTTTAATGCCTTCAACATCACGTGGCAACATGCCTTTAACCGTGCCATAAGTACCAACTGGCATAAAGACGGGTGTCTCTACTATGCCATGTTCAAGCGTTAAACGACCACGACGGGCACGACCCGACTGACCTAATTTTTCAAACTTCATAAGAGTTCCAAATCAAGGCGAAAAAACAGTTCGCTGATTATTAATGCGAATTAAAGGGCGCTATTTTCCTTGATTCTGACCTTAAACGCCAGCATTGTAGAGAATTCACTCTGTAATTTTATTTATCGATGAATAAAGGAAATATCAAGTGAAAGGGGTGAATTTGCAGAAAACTGCTGTAAACGCTGCATGATTTCTTCCCGGCTCAAGGCACAGCTACCATCAGGTTCAGCCGCCATGGCAGCAATATGCAGGATCAGTTTCTGGATATAGATATTGCTGTCGATAAAATAAGATTCCAGCGTCAGTAAATAGGCATCCTGCGCCACTTGTAGATAGTCATAAGGCTCCATCGCCAGCATTTGTTCCAGGTCAATCAGGATGTCTTTGTCATTCTGCGAGAGTTTTAAACGCTTATTGACTGTCGGTTGAGACAAGGTCTGTCTGGAAGCTAAAAAGTCTTGCAATAAGCGACTGTCAGAATTGAGTTCAAGTGCAGATTGGTATTCACATTCGGGTTGGGTCGGAACGCTGAGAAAAAAGATAATCGAACCTAGATCCAGACCATAAGCTTCAGAAAGTCGATGTTTGGCTTGCTTAAAAGTTTCTAGCAATAACTCCAAGTGAGTAGCGGGAAGCTGTTTTTGCTGGGCTAAGACAGGATGGCCAAAACTATGCTGGGTTTTAAAATACTCTGCCAGCAAGGCTTTAACAGGTATAAGCTCGGATTGAGGAGAGCTCTGGCTTCTATAGCGCCATTTTCGCACATTCCAGCGATCCCGTTCGGCCAGATATTGCTGTGAATCTTCAGGGTCCTGAAAAATGCTACGTTCTGTGGAAATCGCCAGATCATCCAGCAGCAAAAATTCATCAAAGACCAGACTACAGGCATAGATTTCATCATCCTGATAACGGTCATACAGCTGATAAAATTCCTTGACCAGCGTCTGTTGCAAGTGTTCTAAATAATCCAGCATGATTTTTTATTCTTTTTATTGGATTTTATAAGTGTATTGCTTTATCTCTCGCTATTTCATCATAAGCCAATGTATTGCAAATCAAAAACTATAAAATGTAATGATTTTTCTCAGTGAAAGTTCGGACGATAGTCAAAGTTCTGACTCACGGTCTGGTCACGGAAAGGGCGTACGGCTTTCTTTCTGAGGAACATGTTATTGATAATATTGTGCGGGAAAATCTGGATCTGGTTATTGAAGAGTTCGACATTGCGGTTGTAGATGGTGATCGCAGCACCGACATTTTCATTCTGTTCTTCAATTTCATTCATCATTTTCAGGTAAATATTATTGGCTTTCAGTTCAGGGTAGTTTTCAATCACCACATTCAGGCTGCGCATCAGTTCTTTATTCAGGTTTTCAACCCGTTGTAACTGGGCAATATCGGCATCCTGAATATTCAGGTTCATAATGTTCTGGCGCAGTTCAGTAACTTTCTCTAAAGTCCCTTTTTCAAAACTGGAATATTGCTCAACCAGAGGTTGCAGACCATCCAGGATTTTTAGTTTTTGCCGCTCATAGCTAGCGACATCGGACCATGCACGAATAGTGGAGTTATGATGGCGCACAATGCTGTTACGAATCATGATAATGGCAATAATGACCAGAAGCGGGATAATGACAAAAACAAAAAATCCCATAAGAATAGTCCCCAGGAAAAAATAATTATTTTAAAAATTGCGTCAGATCAGTATGTAACTTTTCCAATTCTATTAATTTAAACGTTCTGAGATGGCCACGCAATGTGGAAATATCGCTAATTATGTCGTGTTTACTGGATACCTCAAATAAATCATGTGGTCCCAGATAACAGAGCATATGGCTCTCCGGGTGAAACAATAAATCGCCCTGACGCTGTTCAAAAAAGTCCGCCAGTCGAAGTACAAAACCAGGCGTGAGCAGTTTCGCCATTTGCATCGGATCGCTGCCAAAGAAATTTAATTTCTGGTTGGTGCGAATGTCGCTACTGTGCCAGGGATGAGCATACGGATAATGAAATTTCTTTCTGGAGGTAGTCACGGCTAGCCCCTGAATCTGAACATCAAAAACAAATACCCCCCAAAGGTCTTTATGTACCTGGGTCAGTTTGACCGGTTGACCTTCCTTATTGCGTACCTGAACTTCATGCACATAATGATATTGAAAGACCAGAACCTGATGTTGTTGACCATCTTCATCTTCCCAGACAGTGCTGGCATAGCGTGAAATTTCATTACTCAGAGAGCCTTGATTAAATACCGGGAACAGACGTTTTAAATGGCTAATAAAATGTAGGGGATTGAGCGGAATCGAGATATGTTGTGGCTGCTTCTGAAAAGCCAGCTGGTATTTTTTGGCGAGCGCCTCATCTTCCAGATAGCGAATGACTTCATCCAGTGGCTTTCGATGTTCATAGCTGATATAAGCCCAGAATACCAGTAGGCATCCAAAGAAAACACCGATTTGCATCCAGATATTAGCAGGCGCTACAAAGATGCAGCCAATCAAAAAGAGTCCGATTCCGGCTAGGGCAAACGGTAAATTATTTTCAAATTTTAAGCTAATTGGGCCGTTCCATGGATGCAAGCCATCCAATAATTCCTGATGGCTTTTGGCCTGACGACCCAGATCCCAGAGCCGGGCGATATTGCGAAACACTACTTCATTTTTCTTACGTCGAATATGAATGGAGTGCTGCACAGACTCGATCGGCATGGGGAGGGTTCCTGCTGATTATTGCGCTTGATCAATCAGCATGGCATCGCCATAACTGAAGAAGCGGTATTTGCTTTCAACCGCGTGTTTGTAAGCATTCAGGATGTTTTCGCGGTTAGATAGAGCTGAAACCAGCATGAGTAGGGTAGATTCCGGTAAATGGAAGTTGGTAATCAGACGATCCACTACTTTGAACTCATAACCCGGATAGATGAAGATTTGAGTATCACCGGTCCAGCCTTTCAGTTCACCACCATTGGCCTGAGCCGCACTTTCGGTCGCACGGGTTGCGGTCGTACCCACAGCAATTACTTTATTACCGCGTGCTTTGGTGGCTTTGATCAGCTCTATGGATTCATCCGATACCTGACACCATTCGCTGTGCATAATATGGTTTTCGATATCATTGGTACGAACCGGCAGGAATGTACCAGCTCCCACATGTAAGGTCACAAAGGTTTTCTGAATGCCTTTTTCTTCCAGTTTCTTCAGCAACTCTTCATCAAAGTGCAGGGAAGCGGTAGGAGCAGCAACACTGGCCAGTTTAGTCGGATCATTGAAGACAGTCTGATAACGAACCGTATCAATTTCTTCGGCTTCACGATTGAAATAAGGCGGAATTGGCAGTGCGCCGTATTTATCCAGCACATCCAGAATCGGCTGAGAAAACTCGACAATAAACAGATTTTCATGACGGCCTTGAACGGTGACTTTGACTTCATCTGGACCAATAAATAATTCTGCACCGGCTTTGGGTGTATTGCTGGCCTTGATATGACAGTGCGCAATGAACTGATCCATCATACGCTCAACCAGTACTTCAACTGCACCACCAGAGGCACGTTTACCTTTCAGGCGCGCTTTCATCACTTTGGTATCGTTCAGAACCAGCAAGTCGCCTTCATTCAATAAATCCAGTATATCGGTGAACTGGTGATCATGATATTGGCCTTGTGCATCAAGGTGTAACAGGCGAGAAGCACTACGTTGTTCAAGAGGATAGCGAGCAATCAGCTCATCAGGGAGATCGAAACTAAAATCAGAAAGTTGCATGACAATTTACGATAAAAAAACTGCGACTAGTATAAACTTTTTTCTTTTTTATGGCGGGAATTGCTCGATTATAAAACAAAAAAATAAGAATTGTTTTAAAATTAGGCAAATGTGTTTTTTCTGCGTTGACAAGTTTTTGAAACAGAGTAATATAGCCGTCATCCACTCCCGAGGTGGTGAAATTGGTAGACGCGGCGGACTCAAAATCCGCTGTCAGAGATGACGTGTCGGTTCGAGTCCGACCCTCGGGACCAAGATTCTGAAGAACCCCAAGCATATTAAGTCTTGGGGTTTTTTATTGCCTAAAAATAAGCATGTGGATGTGAACCTCATTGATTGATTGCATTCTTTATCTTTAGTTTTGTAAGGCATCTTTCAGAATAAGTACCTTAATCAGCACTTTAAATTCAGCTACTTAAATAAATGAATTGCCTTTATTCTGAATATAAAAAAGCCCCACTCACCAAATTTTTCTTTTTCACTATCAAAAATAAAATTCAGGAGTGGAGCTAGATACCACAGTCTTAATAAATTAAGAAAATTCACCCGTTGAGCGTTCTTTGGCCCAGTCACGCAGGATAAATTTCTGCAATTTCCCGGTTGAAGTTTTTGGAATCTCGGTAATCACTACATCTTTAGGTACTTTAAAACGCGCCAGATGTTGCTTGCAGAATTCGATAATCTCTTCGGCTGTGGCAGTTTGTCCTGCTTTCAGTTCGATAAAAGCACATGGCACTTCCTGCCAGCGTGGGTCTGGTTTTGCCACCACGGCTGCCGTAAGAATAGCAGGATGCTGATAGAGCACTTCTTCCACTTCTAGCGATGAAATGTTTTCACCACCTGAAATAATCACGTCCTTAGAGCGGTCGGTAATTTTCGCATAACCATCAGGTTGGCATACTGCTAGATCGCCAGTATGGAACCAGCCACCGGCAAAGGCTTCTGCAGTTGCTTCCGGATTCTTTAAATAACCTTTCATGACGATGTTGCCACGGAACATGATTTCACCCATGGTCTGACCATCATGTGGCACTTCCTGCATAGTGTCAGGATCAAGTACTTTCATGCCATCTTGCAATGGATATGGTACACCTTGACGAGAATGCAGTTGTGCCTGCTCCTGAATTGAAAGATCTGACCAGCCTGCCTGAGATGCACAGAGCGCAGAAGGACCATAGGTCTCAGTTAGACCATAGACGTGAGTCACATTGATGCCGATATTACGCATGCCCTCAATGATTGCAGCAGGAGGTGCAGCACCGGCTACCATCACTTCGACACGATGATCAAACTTGGTCTTTTTCTCTTCAGGGGTATTAATCAGCATCGATAGTACAATGGGTGCGCCACAGAAATAATCCACTTTATGTTCAGAAATGAGTTTAAAGATCAGTTCCGGATCAACCTTGCGTAAGCAGACATTCGTACCGCCATTGGCTGCCATAGTCCAGGCAAAACACCAGCCATTACAGTGGAACAGCGGTAAGGTCCATAAGTAAGTGGCACGCGGCATCATGCCACAAGCAATGATATTACTGGCTGCATTAATATAGGCGCCACGGTGATGGTAAACTACGCCTTTCGGATTGCCTGTGGTTCCAGAAGTGTAGTTCAGGCTGATTGCATTCCACTCATCATCCGGTAAATGCCATTCAAAATTGGCATCGCCTTGAGCCAGCCAGTCTTCATATTCAATTTGGCCGATACGGGTATCTTCACCCTCGAATTCTTCATCAGCCACATCAATCACATAAATGTCCTGCTGTGGAACGAGTGCCAAAGCTTCTGTTGCAACTGCGGAAAATTCTGGATCGACCAGCAGTACTTTGGTCTCAGCATGTTCCAGCATGAACGCCAATGTTTTGGCATCCAGACGGGTATTTAAGGTATTCAGGACCGCACCCGCCATTGGCACAGCAAAGTGTGCTTCGATCATCGCAGGTACGTTTGGCAGCAAAACTGAAACGGTATCATTTTTACCGATGCCTAAATTCTGGAGCTGGTGGGCAAACTGACGGCAACGATTGTATTTTTCACGCCAAGTAATACGACGCTTACCATGAATGATCGCGTTTTGATTCGGGTAGATATAAGCCGCGCGATCGAGATAGCGTAAAGGTGACAGCGCTACAAAATTGGCAGGGGTGCGCGGTAATTCATCGTATGCCTTAACCATTGTAAAACTCCGTTCTATATTTATTTTTCATATCCTGTTAAAAAAGATATGCAATTCTTGGAAGTCTTGCAGTTATGCTTTAGTCGAGTGCAAATGTATAATTTTAAAAATTTAAATAATTGAATATTAATAAAATTATTTTTAAGCACTGATTTTTTTGAACCTATGGGTTCCCATATTTGCCTTTTTAGGTATTTTACTCTAAATGGGTGTTAAAAATAGCCTCAGCCAAGGAATAATAATGAAAATACAACAGGCGGATGCAACATGGCACAACTGGTCAGGAAGCCAGTACAGTTCTCCTCAAATTTTTGAGCCTAAAGAAATTAATGAATTGCAAAATCTGGTGAAGTCACATGCGCAGATTCGTGTGGTGGGTGCAGGACATTCATTCAGTGCGCTAGCCAAAACCGATGAGGTATTGATTAGTCTGGATCATTTCAAAGGCGTGATAGATGCAAATGAAGCGACAGCTCAATGTACTGTACAGGCAGGAACGAGATTATATGAGTTGGGTGAATATCTAGCCCCTCTTAATCAGGCTTTGATCAACCAAGGTGATATTGATCAGCAAAGTCTGGCGGGTGCAATCTCGACCGGTACGCATGGCACGGGAATTGATTTACCGTGTCTATCTGCTTTCGTTCAAGGCTTTGAATTACTGACTGCAGATGGCGAATTATTGCAATGTGATGAGCAGCAAAATACGGAAATTTTTCAGGCAGGGCGGGTAGCACTGGGCAGTCTCGGAATACTCACCAAAATCACCCTGCAAAATCGGCCGCGTTATAAATTAAAAGAACAGATCCGGTTGTGTCCATTAAAAGACATATTTTCCAATATCGATCAATGGAAACATCAGCATCGGCATATTGAGTTTTGGGCATTTTTACATGCTGATCAGGTCATGCTGAAAACACTAGATGAAACGGATGAATGCATTCAGCCGAGAAAAGAAAGCTGGCCATCAGAAGACAGTTTATTGATGTTGTGCTCTGAATTGACACGGTTATTGCCGTTTACCAATCCTTATCTGCAAAAGCTGCTCGGTGTTTTTGTCAAACCGACCTGTTTTGTGGATTGGTCCAGTCAGATTTTCCCCACACCGCGTAATACCCGATTTAATGAAATGGAATACCAGATTCCGGTCGAACTAGGCTTGCAGTGTCTGGAAGAAGTGCTGCATTGTTTAAGGCAGCATCGTGTGCCGATGTTCTTTCCGATCGAGTTTCGTTATGTCAAAGCGGATGATATCTGGCTTAGTCCGTTCTATCAGCGGGATTCAGTTTCAATTTCTATCCATCAGTTTCATAAGCAGGATTATCATGTCATTTTTAATCTAATTGAACCGATTTTTCAGAAATATCAGGGGCGACCGCATTGGGGCAAATTGCATAGCATGCATGCTGCATCACTGCGCGATTTATATCCAAAATGGCCTGAATTTATAGCGCTACGTCAGCAGCTGGATCCGCAGCAAAAATGGCTGAATTCCTACTTGAAACAACTGTTTCTGGCTAAGTAGCAGGAGTAGAAGATGCGATCAACTTATTTTCAGCAACTGACTCAAGACCTAAAACAGCTGGGTACAGGTACACCACAACTGATTCTCGATTTGGCGCAATATCAGAATAATCTGAATGTTGTGCAGTCAAAGCTCCCTGTGCAATTAAAGCCACGTCTGGTGGTGAAATCCCTGGCCAGTACCGAGTTGCTTCAATTCGCTAGTGAAAAGTTGAATACCCAGCGTTTTATGGTATTTCATCTGCCACATCTTCAGGAAATTATCGGAGCATTTCAACAAGCCGACATTCTGCTCGGTAAGCCAATGCCGGTTCATGCAGTGCAGCGCTTTTATCAAAGCTTGTTTGGTCAAAAGGGCTTAAATCTTCAAGTAAATATTCAATGGCTGATCGATAGTCAGGCACGGCTGGAGCAGTATCTGCAACTCGCCCAAAACCTGAATTTCTGCCTGAATATAAATATTGAAATTGATGTGGGGCTGCATCGCGGAGGAGTAAGCAGTCAGGAACAGTTTGTAGCCCTACTCAAGCTGATTCAGCAGCATCCTCTGAATCTAAAATTTTCCGGATTAATGGGCTATGATGCGCATGTAGCCAAACTGCCAAAGATTCTCAAAAGACTTGAAAAAAGTTATCAGCAATCACAGCAGATTTATCAACAATTCAAGATGACGCTGCAGCAATTTCCTGATTTATGGCATGAAAACCTATGTTTTAATGGTGGCGGCAGTCCGACCTTTATGCAGCATTGCCAGCAGAGTGTTTGTAATGATCTGGCTTTTGGTTCCATGCTACTTAAACCCAGCGATTTCGATCTGGACAATCTCTCTGCTTTAAAATCTGCCTTGTGGATCGCCACTCCGATTTTAAAAGTGCTGCCTTATAGCCAGATTCCTGGACTGGAAATGCTGAATCATCTACCACATCAGCATAAAGCGCTATTTGTGTATGGTGGCTACTGGCAGGCGGACTATTATTTTCCAGAAAAAAGCCAGCCGCATGTTTTATATGGACGCAGTAGCAATCAGGAAATGGTTCTGGTACCGAAATCTTGCGAACTGAAAGTTGATGATTATGTGTTTTTAAGACCAACTCAAAGTGAAGCCATCATTCCCCAGTTTTCTCAATTATATGTCTATGCTGAAAGGCAATTTGAAGCGTGGCAAACCTTTAGAGAATAAATAATTTTTGAGAGAATAATGATCTTAACTCATTGCGGCTCAAAAGAACTTTTTGGTGATAAATCCTATTTTTATTAGGGAAAAGGTTTAATCATTGGCCCAAGCCGTGTAAAATTCTAGGCGATTTTTTATTTATCCACCGTTTTTATCTTTTGAGGTTCTCCCTCGATCATAATCTCGCGGTGACATGCTCCATGGTACGGGGCATCACTCCTTAAGGATTTCATATGCCAATTATCACTTTGCCAAATGGCGATCAAAAACAATTTGATCACGCCGTATCTGTGATGGAAGTTGCTCAAAGCATCGGTCCTGGTCTTGCAAAAAATACCGTTGCAGGTCGTGTAAACGATCGTCTAGTGGACGCGTGCGATCTGATTACTGAAGACGCAACCTTACACATCATCACGCCTAAAGATGAAGAAGGTGTCGAAATTATTCGTCACTCTTGCGCACACTTGGTGGGTCATGCCGTTAAGCAATTGTTCCCAGAAGCAAAGATGGTCATTGGTCCAGTCATTGAAGAAGGTTTCTACTATGACATCTGGATGCCACGTCCATTTACTTTAGATGACATGGCTGCGATTGAAGAGCGTATGAAAAAGCTCATCGATCAAGACTATGACGTCGTGAAAAAAATGACTCCACGTGATGAAGTGATTGCAGAATTCACAGCCCGTGGTGAAGAATACAAATTGCGCCTGATCGCAGATATGCCTGAAGAAACTCAAATGGGCCTGTACTACCATCAGGACTATCTGGATATGTGCCGTGGTCCGCACGTACCAAATACCAAATTCTTAAAATCATTCAAGCTGACTAAAATCTCTGGTGCTTACTGGCGCGGTGATGCGAAGAATGAACAGCTACAACGGATCTATGGTACAGCTTGGGCGGATAAGAAACAGCTCGCAGCTTATATCAAGCGTATTGAAGAAGCTGAAAAACGCGATCACCGTAAAATTGGTAAAGCCTTAGACTTGTTCCATATGCAGGAAGAAGCACCAGGTATGGTGTTCTGGCATCCAAACGGCTGGACCATTTACCAAGTGCTTGAACAATACATGCGTAAAGTTCAGCAAGAAAATGGTTACCTTGAAATCCGTACACCACAAGTGGTGGATTTCACGCTTTGGGAAAAATCAGGTCACGCAGCGAACTATGCTGAAAACATGTTTACGACTCATTCAGAGAACCGTAACTACGCCGTGAAACCGATGAACTGTCCTTGTCACGTGCAAGTGTTCAACCAGGGCTTAAAATCATATCGTGATCTTCCAATCCGTTTAGCGGAGTTTGGTTCATGTCACCGTAACGAGCCATCGGGTTCTTTACACGGCATCATGCGTGTACGTGGTTTTACCCAAGATGATGCGCATATTTTCTGTACTAAAGAACAAATCGGTACTGAAGTTGCAGACTTTATCAAATTGACACTAGACGTATACAAAGATTTTGGCTTTGAAGAAGTACAAATGAAGTTATCTACACGTCCTGAAAAACGTGTGGGTGATGATGCACTTTGGGATATGGCAGAAAAATCTTTGGCAGATGCTTTAGATGCTGCTGGCCTAGATTGGGATTTACAACCAGGTGAAGGTGCATTCTACGGTCCGAAGATCGAATTCTCATTGAAAGACTGCTTAGGCCGAATCTGGCAGTGTGGTACCATTCAATGTGACTTCAACCTTCCAGAACGTCTGGATGCCTCTTATGTCACTGAGGATAACGATCGTGATCAGCCTGTAATGTTGCATCGTGCAATTCTTGGCAGTTTTGAACGTTTTATTGGTATACTGATTGAGCACTACGCGGGCTTTATGCCACCTTGGTTATCACCAGTGCAAGCGTGTGTCATGAATATTACTGATGCTCAAGCTGAGGCTTGTGAGTCAGTCGTCGCGAAACTTAAAGAAAACGGAATTCGTGCAATTTCTGACTTGAGAAATGAGAAAATCGGCTTTAAGATTCGTGAACGTACTTTAGAGCGTATTCCTTACTTATTGGTACTTGGGGACCGTGAGGTAGAGGAAGGTACTGTGAATGTCCGTACCCGCTCAGGAAAAAATTTGGGTACTATGTCAATCGATGCTTTCGTTGACTTAGTAAAAGCAGCCGTTGCCGAACGCGGCCGGTACATTGTGGAGTAACAGCGATTAAACAGCCTGACCGTAATCAACAGGGCGGTAATAAATCAAACCGTCCTGCCTTGAATGATGAAATTCGTGCTAAAGAAGTTCGTCTTGTAGACGAAAATGGTGAGCAAAAAGGTATTGTAAGCCTTGCGGAAGCATTGCGCGCAGCAGAAAATGTTGAGCTTGATCTTGTTGAGATCGTAGCCAATGCTGAGCCACCTGTTTGCAAAATCATGGACTTCAATAAGCATTTGTTTGATCTGAAACAAAAGCAGAAAGAAGCGAAGAAAAAACAACATCAAGTCCAGGTGAAAGAAATCAAGCTACGTCCTGCGACAGATGTAGGTGATTACAACGTAAAATTACGTGCAATCATCAAATTCCTTGAAGAAGGAAACAAGGTAAAAATTACCCTGCGTTTCCGTGGTCGTGAAATGGCTCACCAACAACTGGGTCTGGCTCAACTGCAAAAAGTTGAAGCAGACGTCGTTGAATATGGTGTAGTTGAACAAGCGCCAAAAATGGAAGGTCGTCAAATGGGTATGCTGCTTGGTCCTAAAAAGAAAAAGTAAGCATCTCTTGATGAAAAAAGCCCTGCATTTGCAGGGCTTTTTTTATAAATTTAATCTTTTATTGAGCAGGGTAGGATTTTCCTGCTTCTACAATCGGAATATTGGCTTCAGTGGGTACATAAATTATTTGTTGAATACGGCCTTCACGCAGAGCTTCACCAAATGCACCAATAAATTCCTGCTTGCGATACTCAGGATAATCTTTAGCTGCCTGCCCAACGAGTTTAATAGCTTCTGCACGCAGTTTGGCACTTTCCAGTTCCGCTTTTGCAACTTGCACTTGAATCATTTTGGATTGTTCTGCTTCAGCCAATGCTGCCTGACCATCCATACCTTGTTTCCAAACTTTATAATGTGGCCAGCCAAACAATAGCAGTAAAATGACAATCAATAAAAAGAAGAGCAAGCTCAATAGCATGAATGGACTCAGGGCGTTGCGACGGACATAATTCATGGTGCACCTACGGCAGATTTTTTTATCTATGGTATTTATTGAATGTTTTATTCTGTTTCAGAAAAGCATAGCCGAAATTTTATGTAAATCAACTATATGTGGTGATAGGGGAAAGTCCCAACCAGAACACCATTTTTTAATAACTGCTTTTTATCCTTTGAAATCTGATGAGATAAATTTCTTTCAGCTTAAACTTCATGATTAAAATTGCTTTTGAATCAGCCTTTATGATCTTAAATTCCAAGCACTGTACATGGCTTGAATAATTTCCTTGGCTTGCTGGCGGGAAAACATCGATAAATGAATCCGGAATAATCTTAAACAGAGTCGGTCGCGCCAACTGGGCTGACAAAGAATAAAATCGAGAGTGCCATCCCGCTGATTAATTTGATGAGCGGGAAGTCTGGTTAGCCAACGTTTGGTACGGGCTTTAATTGAATCATATTGAGGATTGATAAAGCTATAATGGACGGCTTCACGATATAAACACAGGCTGATCCGGTAACCTGCCAAAGTGTAATAAATTGTCCGCGAGGTGATTTTTAGTTTAATGCTATATACCAAGAGCGATAGCATCAGGAAACCCAGCATATAGCCATAAAAGCTTGGAGACTCCTGCCATAAAAATACCAATCCTCGAATAAAACTGGAAGGAGGATCTGGAGTATGAAGGTATAAGGTCATCATAATCCCAACGGGATAGCAAAGGAGGAGAAGTCCCATGTGTTTCATCGTCTGGGCACTTTGATGAAACAGAATAATATCTGATGTGTTCATATTATTATTTTTATAAGGAGTAAAAATTGAACACTTTCAAGCTTAAGGATTCTGTCCTAAAAAAGAAAGACCCATTCGGGTCTTTCTTTTAGCGGGGGATTAGCTTTGTTGCTCGTTAGATTCATTTTTTTCAGCTAACAGCTTTTTGCCAATCGGAATCTGACGAGGCAATTTTTCTTCCGGCACATTGCGCTGCAATTCAATTTTCAATAAACCATTTTCAAATTCAGCTTGTTGTACCTCTATATGTTCATCCAGACGTAAAGACAGTTTGAATGAACGATGGGCGATGCCTTTATGCAGGAATTCCACAGTAGTATCTGAATTTTCTTCCACCGCTTTACCGCTAATGGTCAGAACCTGATTTTCCAGATTGATCTCTAGCTGGTCTTCATTGAATCCGGCAGCAGAAACCACAATGCGGTAATTGTTGTCGCCGGTTTTTTCAATGTTGTAATGCGGATAGTTCGGTGCCTCACTTTGCATTGCATAATCAAAAAGGTCATTAAAGCGGTCAAAACCGATACTACGACGGAATAGTGGGCTAAGACTGAAATTGCTCATTGATCTTACCTCCTGATCTCAGAAAAGTTTTTTAAACAACATGCAATTCTTCAATATGAACTCAGTGATTAGAAACAATCTCCTGAATAGATCATTGCTCTATTTCTAATATAGGATTGAGGCGAAGCTTTTCAAGCCTCAAGATTTAAAAATATTTGAACCCATCTTGGGCTAAAAATAATGCTTTGAATTTAGCGATTTTACTGCTGAATCTATAACAAAATATGCGGAAGTAAGGCTTTAAATCATGCTATAACTAGATCAAATTTCAATAATGTCATGTAAAAACGAAAAGGTAACAGGTAATAACATGATTGATCTCTATTATTGGGGAACGCCCAATGGCCATAAAATTACCATCGCATTAGAAGAAATGGGCTTGGAGTATAAAATTTTCCCGATCAATATTCTGGAAAATGACCAGTTTCAACCTGATTTTTTACGTATCTCTCCAAATAACAAAATTCCTGCGATTGTGGATCAGGATGGCCCGCGTGGTGAACCGATTTCAGTCTTTGAATCTGGCGCGATTCTGCAATATTTGGGTCGTAAAACCGGCCTGTTTTATCCGGATGATGAGCAGCAACGTGTTGAAGTTGAGCAATGGCTAATGTGGCAAATGGGTGGCTTGGGTCCGATGCTGGGGCAGAATCATCACTTTAGTCGTTTTGCCCCTGAGCGTATCCCATATGCTACTGATCGTTATGTCAATGAAACCAAGCGTCTATACGGGGTTCTGAACAAACAGCTGATTGGTCAGAAATATGTAGCTGGTGAGTATTCGATTGCGGATATGGCTATTTTGCCATGGGTGTTACGTCACGAATGGCAGCAAATTGATCTGGCTGATTATCCGGAAATACAGGAATATGTGACCCGCCTGACTGCGCGTCCAGCGGTTCAAAGAGCATTAGCAATACAGGTCAGATAAGTCTGGCCTTTGTGCTAAACTAGATAAAAGTAGATTAAACCACCTTTGGGTGGTTTTTTATTGGGTGAGTATATGAAAGATTTTTTCCTGAACTTTACTAAAATCGTGGAAACGAATCCTCGAATTTACTGGAGTATTATTTTCGGTATCGCAGCTTGTCTGCTGCTGTTCGTTGCTGAAATTGTGCATGTGGATCAGGTGATCAGTGCCTTGAATACCAAAGATCGTCAGATTTTAAATACAGCTCTTGAGCCGATTACCCAGAAATATCAATGGTCACGTATTTTGGTCATGGTTATGGCTATAGTCTGGGCTAATTGGGAATATCTTAAAGCCAAGAAAAAACTGGGTTTAAGCCGTTAGTCTCGGGATGTCCCTGTTTCTGCTCTTTCTTGCCGCTTTTGGTGCAGCCACTTTATTACCGCTGCAGTCGGAAGCGGTTTTGCTGGGTTTATTATGGCAAGGGAGCTATTCGGCGGCCTTGCTCATCATGATCGCAAGTGCTGGAAATATCTTGGGTTCCTGTGTGAATTGGTATCTGGGATTCAAGATTGAACAATATAAGCATAAAAAGTGGTTTCCAGTCTCTGAGCAGCAGATGCTTAAAGCTCAACGTACTTATCAGAAATATGGTTATTGGTCATTATTGCTGAGCTGGGTGCCGATTATTGGCGATCCAATTACGTTAATTGCCGGCTTGCTCAAGGAAAATTTTACCCGTTTTATCTTGATAGTCAGTATTGCCAAAATTGGACGTTATCTGTTTGTCTATTGGGCGTATGCGATGTTTTAAAAAAAGAGGCATAAAGCCTCTTTTTATTTGTATTCATCATTAGCGCGCAGGATTTTCCTGATTAAAGATCCTACGTGCATCAGAACTAAAAATTACTTTTCAGTCCCTTTGGTAATATCAACTCCAAACAGATCCTTGGTTCTCGCCCAGCTGATGGCAACCACCAGTAGGGTCGTGCTGCCACCAAACACTGTAGCCATAATCGTGCCCATATATTTCGCAGCCAGACCAGACTCAAAAGCACCCAGTTCATTACTGGATGAGACAAACATGCCGTTTACTGCAGCAACCCGACCACGCATATTATCGGGTGGGTAAATCTGTAAAATCGTCTGGCGAATCACTACTGAAATACTGTCACATGCACCAGTCATGGCAAGAGCAAACAGAGATAGCCACATCGAGTTGGAAAAAGCGAATAGCAAGGTAAAGACACCGAAACCTGCGACTGCAAGCAGCATATTACGCCAGGCATGTTGCGTAGGCGGAAAGCGGGTTAGGGCAATCATGGTTATCAGTGCGCCAATGGACGGGGCAGCCCGTAAATACCCCAAACCTTCCGGGCCAACCTTTAAAATATCCTCTGCAAAAATCGGTAAGAGGGCAATCACCCCACCAAACAGTACCGAAACCAGATCTAGGGAAATCGACCACAGTACAATTTTGCTGTTCCAGATAAAACGGAAACCATCGCCCAGACTATGCAGGACATTTTCAGTTTCAATTTTAGGAAAATCGCGCTTTTGCAGTAAGTTAATCAGAATAAAACAGATGCTGACCAGTACTGCGACAGTTAGAAGACTGGTTTCCCGACCTAAAAATGCCAGCATAAAACCACCGAGCATCGGCCCGATAATTACACCACTTTGCCAGCCAATTGTGGTCCAAGTTGCACCATTGGCATAGAGTGCACGTGGAATCAGAAAGGGTTTCAGTGAAGTTGCTGAAGGATTATAAAAGCCACGAATGGTACCCAGACAGAAAATGACGGCATAAATTCCCCAAGACAATTGACTGGTGCTGAGGTTTCCCAAGCCGTGATAATGAAACAGTGACCAGAGAATGAGAGGCATCGGAATGGCAAAAAATAAACAGATTTTCATAATAGTCTGCTTATTAAAACGATCCGCGACATATCCACCCCATAAGGAAAGGGAAATAAAAGGAATGGCTTCTGCCAGACCAATCAGTCCTAAGGTTAGCGGGTCTTTGGTAATCTGATATAGAGAATAGGCAACAATAATTTCCTGAATCAGAATGGCTAAAGTCAGGCAAAACTGATTTAAGGTGACAATAGAAAAGTCTCGGTAACGGAGTGCGGCAAACGCATCGGACTGAATGTGCATAAAAAGCTGCAACTGAAAAAATTGACAAATTATAAAGTGATATCGCAAGCAGTATATAAATTCATCATTCAATTCTTATCGTAAAAAATGCTAAGTTTGCAGATTCATCAAGAAAAAAAGACTAGTGCTTTTGTTTTAAGCAAAGATGCATTAGAATATCGGCTCCCTTACCTGCAGGGCGTTCTTGCAATGGTGCAGACGTGCCGAACAGGTGTTCAAAAGAGGTTGTTATGCCTAAGATGAAAACTCGCCGTGGTGCAGCTAAACGCTTCAAAGCGACTGCTAACGGTTTTAAGCGTAAACAAGCGTTCAAACGCCACATTTTGACCAAAAAATCTGCTAAGCGTATTCGTCAATTGCGCGGCTGTGTAATGGTTCACGTAAGTGACGTTGCTTCAGTTCGTCGTATGTGCCCGTACATCTAAGGAGATTATAAATGGCTCGTGTAAAACGTGGTGTACAGGCTCATCGCCGTCACAAAAAAATTCTTGCTCGCGCTAAAGGTTACTATGGTGCTCGTTCACGCGTTTACCGCGTAGCGTTCCAAGCGGTAATCAAAGCTGGTCAATACGCTTACCGTGACCGTCGTCAGAAGAAACGTCAATTCCGTGCTCTATGGATTGCGCGTATCAACGCTGGTGCACGTCAAAACGGTTTATCGTACAGCCGTATGATCGCTGGCTTGAAAAAAGCTCAGGTTATCATCGACCGTCGCGTACTTGCTGACATCGCTATGCATGACGCAGTTGCGTTTGCAGCTCTAGCTTCTAAAGCTAAAGATGCGTTGGCTGCATAAGTCTTTATGACTTAGAAAAAAGACCGCTAAAAGCGGTCTTTTTTTTATGCTTAAATAAAATCAGTGGGATCTTTGATTTTTTAAATCATTTATTTATTGATTTGGTGGAGATTAATTCTCCACCAAGCCAAAGTGATTATTTATTATAGACAATATATTTTATTAAAGCCCGAAATAGTAGCCAATCAGACAGATCACAATCGTGATCAGAATCAGTTTGATCACACTTGAAGCACCGGTTTTATGATGACTTTGTGG
The DNA here is from genome assembly GCF_058599425.1 of Acinetobacter sp. CAU_H_56. Lineage (NCBI taxonomy): Bacteria > Pseudomonadati > Pseudomonadota > Gammaproteobacteria > Moraxellales > Moraxellaceae > Acinetobacter > Acinetobacter sp. CAU_H_56. The sequence continues at coordinate 560,455 of NZ_CM178654.1, forward strand.
TCGTTCAGCTTTAGAGACTTTAACCGCGCGATCTTCAGTATTCATGCCCGCAAAAGGATCAGGCGCCACTTTAGGAGTGAGTTGTGCAGTTTTATAATGATTGGCCACTTTCACAATAAACTTGGCACTGATTTCATCGATTTTTTGTGCAAAGTGGCGCAGATTTAATTGCTGCTCTGGATTCAGTACCTGACCATCATCGTTATAAGGGTGTTGAATCTTCGTCTGAATAAAATCACTTAATGCATCCAGACGGTACAAGGTCTGATGAGCATAATCAGATGAATAATCCGTTGGTATTAAAGCAAGATGACTCGGATTTTCTGCATGAGACTGAATCGTTGGGGTAGTACCGTAATAAGGCAAACCAGTATAAGCAGGCTCAGTGAATCCTTGAGCTAAATGATGTTCAAATAATTCCTGTTCGGTATAGGTATGAATATCATCCCAGTTTGGTTGTACCAGATCAGCATCAATTCTTTTGGCCAGTTTATTATTCAGTTCATAACGCCAGAATACTTCATGACGTAAAGGCGACTGTTGGGCTTCCGGTGCTTCATAATCATTATCAGCGGTATACCATTCAGCCAGTTCCTTACCGATCATCCAGGCGGTTTTACCTTGAGCATGATGACTGATAATCACATGAGCCAAAGGAACCAGTTCGACATTGGCATTAGGGTTATTTTCATCTTCCAGTAAATGTGAAGAATGCAGACTAATACGACGAACCCCTTGTTTTTTCAGTCCTTCTAGCCAGATTTGAAAGTGCTGTGCCAGTAAATGCTGGGAAATCAGATCACGGAAAGTTAAATGGTGCTGATTAAAAATGGAGTGATTCAGCCAGCGGCTGAAACTGAGATCCTGAGTTAAAAACTCATTGCCATAAGTGACGAGGGTCAGTTGCTGTTTCCAAATTTGATCGAGTGCCATAGTGATTTGATCTGATTGATATTATGTTTATCTTATACTTTTTATAATTCATGATGCTATTCTAATTTTCATTAAAAGCGCACTTCATCAACTCGCCTAAAAACTGTTAGAATATGGGGTTTTTAAAAATATTTCTAACCTGTTGCTTTGAGAGTTACTATGTCACTGGAAGCCCTGACCACTGAAGCGCTCGCTGCGATTGCAGCAGCTCAAGACCTTGCTGCACTTGATCAAGTACGAGTGCAATTTACGGGGAAAAAAAGCCAGCTCGCGGAACAATCTAAGTCGCTGGGGAAAATGGATCCTGAACAACGTAAAGCGTTCGGGGCACAAATTCATGCAGTTCGTGAAGCCATCACTAGTGCTTTGACACAACGTCAGGCTGAACTGCAAAAAGCTGCACTAGAGCAAAAGCTTGCTAGTGAAACAATTGATATTACCTTGCCCGGTCGTGGCCAACAGGTGGGCAGCATCCACCCAGTGACCCAAGTACAAGAACGTATCTGTCAATTCTTTACCAAAGCAGGTTTCACAGTAGCGACTGGTCCAGAAGTTGAAGATGACTATCACAACTTCGAAGCATTGAATATTCCAGGCCATCACCCTGCACGTGCCATGCATGACACTTTCTACTTTGATGTAAACCATCTATTGCGTACGCATACTTCAGGTGTGCAGATTCGTACCATGGAAACCCAGCAGCCACCAATTCGTATCGTGTGCCCAGGCCGTGTATACCGTTGTGACTCTGACCAGACACATTCACCAATGTTCCATCAGATCGAAGGCTTATACGTTGCTGAAAATACCAGCTTTGCTGAATTAAAAGGTTTATTGGTAAACCTGCTAAACGAATTCTTCGAAAAAGATTTGAAAGTGCGTTTCCGTCCGTCTTATTTCCCGTTCACTGAGCCAAGTGCTGAAGTGGACATTATGGATGAGCGTGGCAAATGGTTAGAAGTTTTGGGTTGCGGTATGGTGCATCCAAATGTACTTCGCGCTGCGGGCATTGATCCAGACAAATACAAAGGCTTTGCATTTGGTTTAGGTGTAGAACGTTTTGCAATGTTGCGTTATGGCATTAATGACCTGCGTATGTTCTATCAAAACGATGTGCGTTTCTTACGCCAGTTTGCTTAAAACTTTTATTTAATCCTCTCCTAACCTCTCCTTTAAAAAAGGAGAGGGACTCTGAGAAAAGATAGGAGTTCTCCCCCTTTGAAAAAGGGGGAGTCAGAGGGGGATTCTAGAGATTGAAATTACAGGTTTTTATAAATGAAAATTAGCGAAAATTGGCTGCGCACATGGGTTAACCCAGCCATCGATAGCGAAAAACTGTCTGACCAGTTGACTATGCTTGGTCTTGAAGTGGATGAAATTGCACCTGCGGCAAAACCGTTTACAGGTGTGGTTGTTGGTGAAGTCCTGACAGTCGAACAGCATCCGGATGCAGACCGTTTACGTGTTACCACTGTAAACATTGGTTCAGGTGAGCCTTTGCAAATCGTGTGTGGTGCACCTAACGTACGTGCCGGTATGAAAGCGCCCGTAGCCACTATCGGTGCAGTATTACCAGGCGATTTTAAAATCAAGAAAGGCAAACTGCGTGGTGTTGAATCACAAGGTATGCTATGTGGCGCTTCAGAAATCGATCTTGAAGACAAAATTGATGGTCTGTTAGAGCTTCCTGCAGATGCACCAGTCGGTGTAAATGTTCGTGAATATTTAGACCTTGATGACAACGTGATTGATATCAGCATCACCCCGAACCGTGGTGACTGTTTCAGCATTCGCGGGATCGCACGTGAAATTGGTGTGATTAACCAGTTGCCGGTAACTCCATCTGAAATTAAAGAAGTAGCTGCAACCATCGCCGATCAAAAGCAAGTCGTTGTTGAAACTGAAGGTTGTCCACGTTACCTCGGTCGTGTGATCAAAAACGTCAATACCAAAGCACCAACCCCTGAGTGGATGGAACGAGCTTTAGTACGTGCTGGCATCCGTCAACACAGCATTTTGGTCGATATCACTAACTATGTATTAATGGAACTGGGTCAACCTCTGCATGCATTTGATGGTGGCAAGGTTCAGGGTTCAGTGCATGTACGTCAAGCCAAAGCAGGTGAAAAACTTGTTCTGCTTAACGAACAGGAAGTTGAACTGCAAGACGACGTGATGGTGATCGCAGATGCTGAAAAAGCATTAGCGATTGCAGGGATTATGGGGGGCTTGTCTTCATCAGTAACTGATGAAACTACTGAAATCTTCCTAGAATCAGCATTCTTCGCGCCATTGCATATTGCTGGCCGTGCCCGTCGTTTCGGTCTACATACTGATGCGTCACAACGTTATGAACGTGGTGTCGATTTCGAATTGCCTATGATTGCAATGCATCGTGCTTCTCAGTTGATTGCTGAGCTTGCAGGCGGTGAGTTTGGTCCAATTATTGTAGCTGAAAAAACAGAGCTGTTACCAAAGCGTGAAGCGATTGAGTTAGAACAAGCGCAGGTCGATCAACTATTAGGTTATACAGTTGAATCAGATTTCATTACAGATGCTTTAACGCGTTTAGGCTGTAGCGTCACTGTAAAAGCTGAAGGTCAGTGGTCAGTGGTTCCTCCGTCACACCGTTATGACATGGCAATTTACCAAGACCTGATTGAAGAAGTTGCCCGTATTCACGGTTATGACAATATTCAAATCAGCTTGCCTGTGATCGATGTGAAACTGGCGAAATATGAAGACCAATTCGAACTGACTCAGCTTCGTCAAACAGCCGTAACCTTGGGTTATCAGGAAGCGATCAGCTTCAGTTTTGCCGACCTGAAACTGGAAAAACAGTTAAATCCAGAAGTCAATCCATTAGCTTTGGCGAACCCAATTTCAAGCGATTTGGCGGTGATGCGTTCAACTTTACTGTCTAGCCTGATTCCATGCGTACAGTACAACGTTAACCGTCAGCAGAACCGTGTACGTTTCTTCGAACTCGGTTTGCGATTTGATTATCAGGATGCGGCTTCAATTCATGATCTGAAACAGATTCCAACTTTTGCCTTGATTGCTACTGGTTCACGTACGCCTGAAACTTGGCATGGTAAAGCGCAGTCAATGGATTTCTTTGACTTCAAAGGTGATATTGAGGAAATTCTGGCAGCTGCGCGTCTGAATGTGGAATATGTACGTTCTGAACGTAGCTGGTTACATCCTGGTCAATCTGCTGAAATTTTAGTGAATGGTCAGTCAATTGGTTATTTAGGTCGTTTACATCCCTCACTTGAAGACGAGCTCGATTTGGCGACGACTTGGGTCGCTGAATTAGATCAATCGGCTGTTTTGCAAACTTATGTATCTAATTTTACAGAATTATCACGTTTTCCATCGGTTCGACGTGATATTGCGCTTTTAATTAGTGATAAGATTAATGTTAGCGAAATTCAGGGACTTATCGAAAAAACAGGTGGAGAGCTTCTAGGCTCGACATGGTTGTTCGATGTGTACACTGGACAAGGAGTAGAAGAAGGGAAACGCTCACTGGCATTTGCACTTCTCTGGCAGCATCCAAGCCGTACACTGGAAGATGCTGAAATTAAATCAGGTATGGATAATATCCTTCAGGTGTTGGAAAACACTTACCAAGCGACATTGAGGGCTTCATGACAGCATTAACAAAAGCAGAAATGGCTGATCATTTAAGTGAGCTCACGAGTTTAAACCGTCGTGAAGCTAAACAAATGGTCGAGTTGTTTTTCGACGAGATTAGCCAAGCGCTAATCTCGGGCGAACAAGTAAAATTATCGGGTTTCGGTAACTTTGAGTTACGTGATAAGCGCCAACGTCCAGGCCGTAACCCGAAGACGGGTGAAGAGATTCCGATTTCTGCACGCCGTGTTGTTACGTTCCGCGCGGGGCAGAAGTTCCGTCAACGTGTGGGGAATGAGCAGATCAATTGATCTGCTTTTTTTATACCTAAAATTTTTATTTATTACATAAAAAAAGAGAGCCAAAGGCTCTCTTTTTTGTACTGAATAATCGTAAAGATTATTGAGCAGCAGCTTCAGAAGCAGCAGTAGCGTCAGCAGCAGCGTCAGTAGCAACAGCAGCAGCAGCGTCAGCTTCAGCAACAGCAGCAGCGTCAGAAGCAGCAACTTCAGAAGTAGCTTCTACAGCAGCAGCGTCAGCAGCAGCTTCAGCTTCAGAAGCAGCTTCTACAGCTTCAGAAGCAGCTTGGTTAGCGTCAGCAGCAGCGTCGTCAGCTTTTTTAGCACAACCAACGAAAGCTAAAGTAGTAGCAACTGCAGCAGCAATAGCGATTTTTTTGAATAACATGGCATCACTCTCTAAAAAATTGAGATTAAAAAAAACCAAAGTCAGGCTGTAATATGCTTTTATTATTCCTAATAGTGTTAGGGACTAACAACGCAGGAGCAGTCTAACTGGTCTGCAAATATGCTATCACTGCGCATTTTTAATTGCTACTAGGGGAACATCAAAAACAGTGAAAAAACGATAAAAATTAAGGGTTTTTTAACAGAAAATAACAATTAATTGAAAGATATAGATTGGAGAAAGGCTTATTAAGCTTATAAAAATTATACAGTTATTTATCTGTTTATTTTAATAATCAAAAACTTAAAAATAAGTTTACAGATATCTCAGTACATTGTTTCATTGTGTAACATACGTCAACCATAAAAAAGGCCACCTTGAATGGTGACCTTTCCGATAATTTTAGTTCGATGCTTTGCGTTTCATCTGATCGAAGAAATCATCATTGGTCTTGGTTTCTTTCATACGATCCAGCAGGAATTCCATCGCAACCAGTTCATCTTGGGTATGCAGGAGTTTGCGTAGAATCCAAACTTTACGCAGTTTGTCTTCGGACATCAAACGTTCTTCACGACGCGTACCTGATTTCTTGATATTCATCGCAGGGAAAACACGTTTTTCCGCAATACGGCGATCTAGCGTGATTTCCTGGTTACCTGTACCTTTGAATTCTTCATAGATCACTTCATCCATCTTACTGCCGGTTTCAATCAGAGCAGTAGAAATGATAGTAAGAGAACCACCTTCCTCGATATTACGTGCCGCACCAAAGAAACGTTTTGGACGTTCAAGTGCATGTGCATCTACACCACCAGTTAATACCTTACCTGATGAAGGAATCACAGTGTTATATGCACGCGCCAGACGGGTAATCGAATCCAGCAGGATGACTACATCTTTCTTGTGTTCAACCAGACGTTTGGCTTTTTCAATCACCATCTCAGCCACTTGAACGTGACGGGCAGGTGATTCATCAAAGGTAGAAGCGACCACTTCACCGCGAACGGTACGTTCCATTTCGGTGACTTCTTCAGGACGTTCATCAATCAGAAGGACAATCAGGAAACATTCAGGGTTATTCCGAACAATCGATTGAGCGATGTTCTGTAATAGCATGGTTTTACCAGCTTTCGGTGGTGCAACGATAATTGAACGTTGACCTTTACCAATTGGAGCAACCAGATCGACCACACGTGCAGTTAAATCTTCAGTCGTACCATTACCAAGTTCCATCACTAATTGTTCAGTAGGGAACAATGGAGTCAAGTTTTCGAACAAGATCTTGTTACGTGAATTTTCCGGGGTATCGTAGTTAATCTGATTGACTTTAAGCAAAGCAAAATAACGCTCACCTTCTTTAGGCGGACGAATGGTTCCCGTAATGGTGTCACCGGTACGCAGGTTAAAGCGACGAATTTGTGATGGGCTGACATAGATATCGTCAGGACCTGCCAAATAAGAGCCTGCTGCAGAGCGTAAGAAGCCAAAACCATCTGACAAAATTTCTAGAACGCCATCACCAAAAATCTCTTCACCATTCATCGCATGGCGTTTTAAGATGGCAAAAATAATGTCTTGCTTACGGTTACGAGCCATACCTTCAAGGCCCATAAACTCGGCAATCTTGATGAGTTCGCCAATCGGTTTTTTCTTGAGTTCGGTTAAATTCATAGGTGGTCAGATAGAATCAAAGTTCTAAGGTATAGGTTAGAAAGGGAGTAACATTCGGCCGCATATAAGCATTCAAACGAAAGCAATTGAATTTGCACAAGAACAATTCAGAGGTCTGTTTGATTGTTTCAAAGAGAAATGTGAAAACAATTTCTATTGCCGAGCGGCATGTTATGTAATGTGTCTTGTAAGAAACTGACAGGATTTAGCATCCTTTATCTCTTGAAGTTGAAATATAAGAGAGAAACAGGTTTTTGTCAATTTATAGACGAAAAAAATACGCAACCTTTGGTCGCGTATTTTTACTATAGCATTTTATGCTTAGATGTTTTGATCAATAAATGCAGTCAATTTAGATTTTGGTGCTGCACCGACTTGAGTCGCTACGACTTCACCATTTTTAAACATCAATAAAGCTGGAATGTTGCGGATATTGAAATTCACAGCAGTTTGTTCGCAAGATGTTACGTCAACTTTGACAATTTTCACTTTGCCTTGGTATTCATCAGCCAATACTTCAAGTACAGGGGCAATAGCTTTACATGGCGCACACCAGCCAGCCCAGAAATCAACCAGTACAGGAACGTCTGATTGAAGAACGTCTGCTTCGAAGTTTGCGTCAGTAGTGTTTACGATGTTGCCAGACATGGAGTGCTCCAGAATTAATTTTATAAAGATAACTATAATTATTAGTATTACATAGCCATCTTTAACAATGTAGGGGAATCTGTAAATTTTCAAGCTTTAATGTTGTTTTGTCTAATGGATGATCACGATAGTCACCATCGCCTCATACAATTGTCCTATAAATGAAAAAAATAATTACGCGAAATTGTCCTGACAAATGGCTTTTAAATTGCATGGTTGTGAATTACTCTAAGCACAATTCTTAAAAGGTTTATTTCTAGAATGTCTGATTTTTTGATTGATGAAGAATTACTCGCAGCCATCGATATGGGATCAAACAGTTTTCATTTGGCGATTGCCCGGGTGGATCATGGCGAAGTGAAAAAAGTCGCATCAATGTCAGAAAAGGTTCAGCTTGCAGCGGGGCTAGATGAAAATAAAAATTTGACTGAAGCCGCGCAGCAGCGTGGTTTGGCTTGTCTGGCCCGTTTTGTCGGACGCTTGGGATCGGTACAACCGAACCGTTTACGGATTGTGGCAACGAATGCTTTGCGTCAGGCCAAAAATGGTCATGAATTTATTCAGAAAGCAGCTGAAATTTTACCAAAACCGATTGAAATTATTGCTGGTCGTGAAGAAGCACGTCTAATTTATCTCGGTGTGTCACATACCATGGCTAATACTGGTCGTCGTCTAGTAGTAGATATCGGTGGTGGTTCGACTGAACTCATCATTGGGGAAGAATTCGAACCCATTCATACCGAATCTGTGCAGATGGGTTGTGTGACTTTTACCAAGAAATTCTTTGCTGATGGTGAAATTACCCATAAAGCCTTTGATAAGGCAGTGACTGCGGCACGTAAAGAAATTTCAGGCATTGCCAATACTTATAAATCTGCCGGTTGGGATGCGGTGGTTGGTTCGAGTGGTACGATTAAGGCTTGCCGTCAGATCTGTGTCAACATGGGCTGGAGCAATGATAAAGAGCAGCTCACCCGTGAAGGTTTGGAAAAACTCAAAGACAAATTATTCAAATATAAACATGTTTCGGACATGGAATTTGAAGGTCTGAAAGATGACCGCCGTGCAGTTTTGCCTGCAGGAATTGCCATTTTATATGCGGTATTTGATGTGTTGAATATTCCGTATCTGGTGTATTCAGATGGCGCATTGCGTGAAGGCGTGATGTATGACCTCTTGGGTCGTTTCAAGCATGAGGATATCCGTGATCGTTCAGTCCATGCCTTGATTGGTCGTTATAATGCCGATGCCAAGCAGGCCGAACGTGTAGTGCAGACTGCACAAAAACTGTTTGATGATGTAGCAGGTGATCTTGGCCTGTATAGCGAGGACAGTGATTTACTTCGTCGTGCAGCTTATTTGCATGAAATCGGTTTGGCGATCAGTCATAGTGGTTATCACCGCCACGGTGCCTATTTATTGCAACATTCTGACATTGCCGGTTTTTCGCAGGTAGATCAGAATTATTTGTCACATTTGGTCGCACATCATCGCCGTAAATTGCGCGCTGATGCCAAGCATGATGTGATGAAAGTCGGCGGAACTAAACTTTTACAGCTGTGTTTGCTGTTACGTCTGGCGGTTTTGGTCAATCACAGCCGTAGCGATGAGATGCTTCCTGCCATTGAACTTAAGGTCAAGAATGCGCAACAATGGCAGCTCAGCATTTCTGGTGATGCCAAACAATGGCCATTACTGATTGCTGAACTGCATGATGAACAGGTGCAGTTTAAAAATTGGGAGATCGAGCTCTCGGTTCAATCTGAACAATTTGTTAATTAATACCTTTATAGGGATGAAAACGGTTGACCTATGAAAAATAAAGCTACCCCATCAAAAGCATGGACGACAGTACAGATTGCTCGTCATCCGGAACGTCCACAATTTCTGGACTATGTAGGTGAAATATTCACTGAATTTGATGCTTTGCATGGCGACCGTCTCTATGGTGATGATGGCGCAATGATCGGTGGTCTGGCACGTTTCGATGGACAACCAGTGATGATCGTGGGTCAGCACCGTGGTCGTAGTACCCGTGAAAAATTACAGCATAATTTTGGCATGAGTAACCCGGAAGGTTACCGTAAGGCTCAGCGTCTGTTAGATATGGCGGAACGTTTTAATCTGCCAGTCTTTACCTTTATTGATACCATGGGTGCTTACCCAGGTGTGGGTGCAGAAGAGCGTGGTCAGGCTGAAGCGATTGCGTCAAGTTTGGCACAACTTTCTAATCTGAAAGTGCCTGTAATTGCCACTGTTCTGGGTGAAGGCGGTTCCGGTGGTGCACTTGGGATTGGTGTGGCAGATCGTGTGGTGATGCTCTCTCACAGTATTTATTCAGTGATTTCACCAGAAGGCTGTGCCTCAATTCTGTGGAAAACTGCAGAAAAAGCCGAACAGGCCAGTGAAGCTTTGGCATTGACTGCAGAAAAATTGCAAAAGATGGGCATTGTTGAATACGTCGTTGATGAAGGTGAAGGTGCACATCTGGATCCGGATGAAGTCATGTACCAACTGAAAGCAGTCCTGAAAGAAGCTTTAAATGAACTGCAAGCAATGGAACCACAAGCACGATGCGAAGCACGTTACCAGCGTTTAATGAAGTTTGGCAGCGACAATTTAGGTCTGGCATCTTAAAGCAACTGCAGGAATTTCCTGTAGAAACAAAATTTTTAATCGGATGCAGTGGCGGCGTGGATTCTATGCTGTTGCTGCATCTGATGTTTTTTTTGTGCCCGGAAAAAATCCGCGCGATCTATGTTGATCATCAACTGCAAAGTGTTAGTGCTGAATGGGGCACTTTTGTCCAGCATCAGTGTCAGCAACTAAATATTCCTTGCATCATTCAGCCCGTCCATATTGCCAGTGGTAATCTGGAATCTCAGGCTCGCCAATCGCGTTATCAAGCTTATCTACAGCATCTCCAACCTAATGAAATTCTGGTCTTGGCTCACCATCAGCAGGATCAGGCAGAGACTTTGATGTTGCGCTTACTTTCTGGGGCAGGGATTGATGGTCTGGCTGCGATGAAAGCGATCGATATCCGCCACGATTTAACCATTTGGCGGCCACTGCTGGATATTTCCCGTGAGCAGATTTGCCAATGGGCAGCAGATTTAAATATCCAGAATATTGAAGATCCGACCAATCAGGATACTCATTATGATAGGGCTTGGGCACGTCAGGTGCTATGGCCAGTATTAAGTCATCGTTACCCGAAAATGCAATCTGCCTTGGCACGTACTAGTGAACTGATGCAGGATGCACAAAATATTCTGCAAGAAGTATTGGAGCAGGATCTGAAACTCTGTGGTAACGACGAAATTCTCAATTTATCTCCTCTCTCAAGTTTATCCAAAGCACGGCAGCGCCAGTTACTCTCGGTCTGGATGAAAGGCAAGGGACAATATCGTCCCTCTCTGGACATGGTGGAGCGTGTACAGGCCGAAGTAATCGAAGCGAAACCAGATGCTCAGGCAGCGCTACATTGGTCGGGTTATTACTATGTGCGTTATCAGCAGCAGTTGCATCGACTAAAAGCTGAAGTTTATCTGGCTGACCAACAGCTAAACGTAGCCGAACAGCAGATCATTTTACAGAATAAAGATCAGATTCATCTTCCTTCTGGTCAATTCGGGATTCAAAGGGCTGAGATAGGATTATCTCCCACTTTATTAGGACAACCCTTGTATTTGCGGCAACGGAAGGGGGGTGAAAAAATTCATCTCTATGGCCGGGTGGGGCACTGGCCGCTCAAAAAAGCCATTCAGGAAGCGCAAATATTTCCCTGGACTCGGCATACTATTCAAATATTAAGCACAGATAATGTTATGCTAGGCGTGTTTACACCTAAAGGATTTTGGTTAGCTCAATCTGCATATTGTGAAGCAGGGGGGTGGCTACCCATTTCGGTTTCTTCAACTTTAGAATTCAACGACGAGCATTAAACATGAGTGCAGCTTTAAATTGTAATATTAGTTTTATTGGTGGCGGTAATATGGCTCAAGCCTTGATCGGCGGGCTGATTTCGCAGGGGTTGCCAGCAACGCGTATTACAGTTTCTGATCCGGTTGAGAAAGTACGCTTACTTCTTGCAGAAAAAGCAGTGAATGTCACCGATGATAATATTGCTGCTATTAAAGATGCAGATATCGTCCTGTTTGCAGTCAAACCACAGGTTTTAGCTGGTGTGTTAAAACCACTTCAAGGTTTACTTGATGGCAAGCTGGTGATTTCAATCGTTGCGGGTGCCGAGATTGCAACACTATCTGCGCTATTGGGCACTGACCGTATTGTCCGTGTGATGCCGAATACACCCGCACTGGTACAGACAGGTGCACATGGTTTATTTGCTAATGAAGAAGTGGGTGCAGAAGACCGTGAGCTGGCGAGTCAGGTTTTGGCTTCTACCGGCCTGACAATTTGGGTAAACTCAGAAGTTCAGATTGATGCCGTAACTGCTGTGTCTGGTTCAGGACCTGCTTATTTCTTCTATATGATGGAAAGCATGATTCGTGCAGGCAAGAATTTAGGTCTGGATGAAAAAGTAGCCACTGCATTGACATTGCAAACTGCTTTGGGGGCAGCGCAAATGGCGATCACCAGTTCTAATACACCAGCAGAGCTGCGTAAGAATGTCACATCTCCGAATGGTACAACTCAAGCGGCATTGGAAGTGTTTGATCGCGCGCAGATTTCTCAGAATATTCAGGCAGCGCTTGCTGCTGCGCAAAAACGTAGTCAGGAACTGGCCCAAGAGCTCAGTGACAATAGCAAATAATCTATCAGTTTAATTTTTAGGAACGTTCAAGTATGGGTGCAAATTCTGCGCTAATTTTTGGCATTATCATTAACGTCGCGATTTTGCTCGTATTCTTCCGCTTTTTAATGCAATTGGCCGCGGTGAGTCCTTATAATCCTGTCGTTCTATCTACTGTCAAAGCGACTAAAATTGTAGATGTGTTTGGGCGTATTTTCCCAACCGCAGGTAAAGGCCGGGTGAATACTGCTGCACTGGCACTTTTAGTCGTGCTGTATTTGCTGAAAATTTTTGGCATCATGTATTTGTCCGGGGGAATGCCAAATGGTCCAATCCATTTGCTTATTCTAACCTTCGTCACCATGATGCAGGATTTGATCCGCTTCTGTCGTTACCTGATTTTTGCAACGATTATTTTGAGCTGGGTGGTGATGTTTACGCAATCCCGCTCACCTTATATTGAAGTGGTTCAAGAACTTGCAGAACCATTATTAGCACCGTTCCGCCGTATCATGCCGAATATGGGAATGATCGATCTGTCTCCAATTCTGGCAATTTTGGCACTGATCGTAATTGAAATGATTATGAACCAGGTGGCAATTGTGTTGCTAACCGGTCTTTAATCAGATTCCAAATCAAAAGGACACTTAGGCGTCCTTTTTTATTTCAAGAAAATTCCCTCTCCTTGTAGGAGAGGGTTAGGGTGAGGTCTATAAATTTAAATAACCTCCATCCCAACCTTCCTCCTAAAAGGAGGAAGGACCTTTAGTATTAATGCGCTTCATCCCAGTTCATGCCTTTACCGACTTCCACGACCAGAGGCACAGAGATTTCAATCACAGATTGCATCACTTCAGCCAGTTGAGGTGCCAGTTCATCTGCAATCGCTTCATCAACTTCGAATACCAGTTCATCGTGCACTTGTAGCAGCATTTTGGCTTGATCTTTAGGTAGCATTTTATCAACCTCAATCATTGCCATTTTAATGATGTCTGCAGCCGAACCTTGTAATGGTGCATTAATCGCAGCACGTTCAGCGGCTTTGCGGACCATCATGTTACGGGCATCGATATCAGGTGTGTATAAACGGCGGCCTAGAATGGTTTCAACGAAGCCTTGTTCCAATGCCACCTGACGGGTACGCTGCATATATTCATAAATCCCCGGATAACGACGGAAATACTGTTTGATATATTCCTGGGATTCCTGACGAGTAAAACCTAACTGACGAGTCAGGCCAAATTCAGACATGCCATAGAGCAGACCGAAGTTCACGGCTTTAGCCTGACGACGCTGATCATTGGTTACTTCTTCGAGCGGGATGCCCAGAACTTCAGCTGCGGTACGGCGATGTACGTCCTGTCCATGGTTAAAGGCATCTACTAGCGCATCATCCTGAGATAAATGTGCCATCAGACGCAATTCAATCTGTGAATAATCGGCTGCGAGTAAGACACGACCTTCGGGCGCAATAAAGGCCTTACGAATCTGACGTCCGATTTCCGCACGAATTGGAATGTTCTGCAAGTTTGGATCAGTAGACGATAAACGGCCAGTGGCTGTGAGTGCCTGATGATAACTGGTATGTACACGATGAGTCTCATTATTGGCCTGCTTGCATAGACCATCGGTATAGGTGCTTTTCAGTTTGGACAGACCGCGATATTCTAGAATCAGTTCAGCAATCGGGTGTTCCAGCTTTTCCAGTACACTTTCACTGGTGCTGTACTGACCGGTAGAGGTCTTTTTGCCACCTTTCAGGCCCAGTTTGTCAAACAGAACTTCACCGACCTGTTTAGGAGAGCTGACATTAAACGCTTCACCGGCTATTTCAGTGATCTGATTTTCTAGATTCTGCATGGTTTGGGCAAACTCACAACCGAGTTGATCCAGGAAAGCCAGATCCAGTCGGATGCCATTTTCTTCCATGCTGGTCAGCACACGGGCTACAGGCATTTCAATATTGTGCAGGATATTGACCAGTTCAGGATAAGCCTGCAGTCTTTTGCTCAGTACTTCAAACAGACGATAGGTCACATGCGCATCTTCTGAGGCATAGTGTGCTGCGGTTTCGATCTCGATTTTATTGAAAGTTTTCTGTTTGGCGCCTTTACCTGCCACCTGTTCATAGGTCGTGGTTAAGTGGCTTAAGTACAGACGGGCTACATCATCCATGCCATGACGGGTGGCAACCGAGTTGAGCACATAAGAAGCCAGCATAGTATCAAAATACCAGCCTGCTAGATGAATGCCGTGATTTTCCAGAACATGCGCATCATATTTCAGGTGGTGGCCAATTTTCTGAATGGCTTCATTTTCTAGAATCGGTTTGATCTGAGCCAGAATTTCTTCACGATTGAGCTGTTCTGGAGCACCTTCATAATCATGTGCTAGCGGTACGTAATAGGCATCCTGTGCATCAAAAGCCACCGAAAAACCAACAATCTGTGCAATACGATAATCCAGACTGGTGGTTTCAGTATCAAAAGCAAAGCGTTTTTCAGTATTTAAACGTTCAAACAGCTTGTCCCAATCTTCCTGAGTTAATACAGTATGATACGTCGCTTCTCCAAGCTGATCATTATCACTGCTCAGTGTTGCCTGCTGGTCATCGGCTTCCTGAGGTTCAGGTGCTGCTTTAGCAGTAATCGATTGAGTAGCCTGTTTATAATTACGGTTGTTTGGATTATTCGGATGATCTAGGGATTGCAGCTGGTTACGGAATTCCAGTTCGGTATACAGATTACGCAAAGCTTCTACATTTGGATCCTGAAGTTTCAGGTCATCATAAGTGAAGCTTAAATCCAGATCGCAAATGATGCTGGCCAACTGATGATCCAGTGCAATGCCATCGGTATTGTCTTTAATATTCTGACCAACTTTACCTTTGATCTTGTCGACATTTTCCAGAATGCCACCAATCGAGCCATATTCATTGAGTAATTTGGCTGCTGTTTTCGCCCCGATCCCAGGCACACCCATAATGCCATCTGAGGCATCGCCCATTAGGGTCAGGTAGTCAATGATCTGGTTTGGCCATACGCCAAACTTTTCAAAAACCCCATCAACATCCATCGGTTTTTCTTTGAAGCTGTCTTCCAAGGTCACTTTATCAGTCACCAGCTGTGCCATATCTTTATCACCGGTTGAAATCAGCACCTGATGACCTAAAGCTTCAGCGCGTTTAGCCAGTGTACCAATGATGTCATCGGCTTCCGCACCTGGCAGCATATGCAGGGGGATGCCCAAAGCGCGAATCAAGGCATGTAGGTATGGAATTTGCTGTGACAGTTCTTCCGGCATGCTTGGACGGTCACCTTTATAAATAGGTGATAGCTCGTGACGGAAAGTCGGTTCAGGCGTGTCGAAAATTACCGCCATATGTGTTGGCTGGGTACGGCGCATTAGTTTTTGAATAGCAGAAATCGCACCACGAATTGCATTGGTGTGCAGGCCGGTTGACGTGGTTAATGGTGGTAGTGCATGAAAGGCACGAAATAAAAAGTAAGAGCCATCGACCAAGACAAATGGTGGCATGTAATCAATTCCTTATTCAAAAAACAGTTTTATTGTACGTGATTTTTACTGCACTCGCAGGGGCAAGTCGGTTTCTACAGCTTAGCGAATATCGGGTGAAGATGAAATAAGCAGTACAAGCTGTTGTATGATGACATGGTTAAGGAACGAGAACGAGAAGAATGACGGCAGGGCAAAATGAATTGCGTATGATCTGGCTGATTAGTCTGGTGATTGTAGGGATAAGTGCATGGTATCTGGAATTGCAGATCGTGACTTATCTCACTGGTCTGGGTTTTCTGATCAGCGTGATGCAATATATCAGTGCCATTGAAGCGCCCGTGCGGGATCTGGCAGCACCGATGCAGGTGATTGTGCCAGCCAATTCTAAAATACCACTGTATATTTCTTCTATTATCGCCGTTGTCGGAGGCGTGACTGAGCTTAACTGGCTGATGGGGATTGGTATTACCGCCTGGATTTTCTTTCTATTACGCTGGCTACAACGTTTGGAACGTAATATTGTCCAGTTGCAATCTCGTTACCGGTCAGCAGATCAGACACATCCAGAAATCACTCAACCAGATATTCCTTTACCTATTGCTGCTCAAGCTAGTCCAGAGCAACCACAATTGCTGGCTCAGATCCAACAATGGATTTTTCGTGGAAATCCGGTTCTCAAAGCCGCGATCACGATTCTGGTCATTGGGATTATTTTATTACTCCGTTTTGCAACAGAGCACTGGCAGCTGAGCCTGGCGGTAAAATTAGGACTGGTCGCTTTATCTGCTGTTGTTGTGACTGGATTGGGTTATACCCTGATCGCTAAAAACCGTAGTTTTGGTCTGGCACTGGAAGGCTTGGGATTAGGGGCACTATTTCTGACCTTGTTCTTTGCTTATTACAACCTGGTGATTGCTACGTTGCCACTCGCAGCTCTGGTGTTCTTGGTCATTTTGGCAATTACGCTGTACTTAAGCTTGAAACAGGAAAGTATTGAACTGGCAGTCATGGCCTTATTCATTGCCTATCTGGCGCCGTTTACCTTGCCGACCCGGGATGCTTCTGCGGTTGAGTTCATCAGTTATTATCTGCTGATTAATATCGGCGTGCTGTTACTCAGCAGTTTGCGGCCCTGGAAAATCCTGAACCAGATTGCCTTTCTGGTCACAGTCATAGTAGGTGGGATGTATAGCCTGATTCATGGTCATACATACGAGCGTTATACCATGACAGCTCTGATTCTGGCACATAGTGCGGTATTCATCTGGCTGGGCTTTCGTTTTAGCCAGTTACTGGCCAAGCAGGATCTTTCGCGTTTTCGTTTAAAACCAGTTCTAGATCTTGCCTTGATTTTCGCTGCACCGATTACCGCCTATATTTTCCTGTATCTGATTCATTTCAATCAGCCTGATCAGAAGCTTTGGCAAGCCGGGCTTAGTCTGTTATTTGCCGGGATATTTGCAATCTGTTGGACTTTAGTGCGTCGCAGAGAAAGTATTCAGGTCATTTCTCAAAGTTATCTGAGCCTGATGTTGATCTTTCTGGCTTTGGTTCCACCCATTTTATTGACAGAGCAGTGGAGCGTAGTCGGTTGGGCGGTTGAAGGAGTCCTGATTTATCTCTGGGCATTGGAAAAGAATATTCGGGTTGCGCATTACCTGAGTATGGGACTGCTGATCATGGCAGGTTTCAGTAGTGTTTACTATCTGATTGAGCTTAATCCCACACCGCGGAAAATTTTCTGGATTCTCAGCTTCTGTTATGTCGCCGTCGTCTTCCTTAGTCAGCTTAAAGCCAAATACCGCCAGCAGCTCAATAGCTTAAGTATCAGTTTTCTGAGTATTCTCAGTTTTGCTGCGACTTTGATGTTGTTTGCCTTGCTTGAAGATGAATTTGCTCATGAGCAGGCCTATATTTATAGCTTATTTAGTCTTGCACTAGGTTATACGGTTCTAAGTGAAATCATACAGCGCAAGCATCAGGAATGGTGCTGGTTATTGCCAAAGTGGAGTGGGCTTACGCCATTGGTGATCATTGCGATTTTGCTGGCTGTTGATCATAGCGAAAATGGGATTCTGGTCTGGCCAAGTGCTTTGGAGCGTGGAATCTTTGTACTTTCATCATTATTACTGGCTGCTTTATGGCTAAGACCGGTGAAAGGGATTGATTTATCCAAAGAGTGGATGAGCTTTGGGGTATTTGCCAGTCTGGCATTGGCCAGTGTATGCCTAATACCGAGCATGCCTTATCTTAGTATGGTAATTCTGCCTCTGGTATTCTGGTTCTGGTGTTACCGACAAAAAGAAAATTCAGAGTGGCGCTTACTCTGGCAAAGTAAAAACTGTTTAGTATTAATGGGGACTTGGTTAATAAGCTCACAGCTGTTTAACCAGCAAGCTTTTCAATATTACTGGTTACCTCTATTCAATCCATTTGACCTAATCAGTCTGGCCATGCTTGCCAGTTTCCTATGGATGCTGTTGCAGCAGATTCGGGCAGGACACGATCGCGGTATGATGTCTGTACTGATGGTGCTAAGTCTGTTATGGCTATCGAGCTATATTGTATTACGGGCTCTACATATCTATCTGCAAACACCATTCAATAGTCTGGAATTGTGGAGTAATGCCACAGTACAGTTAAGCCTGACGATTCTTTGGGTATTGCTGGCTTGGGCAACCATGTGGACCGCCACCCTGAAAAGGCTTAAACCGATGTGGATATTAGGGGGGAGTATTCTGGTCATTGTCAGCTTGAAGCTGGTGTTATTCGACCTGTCTCATACCGGTACACTGACACGCGTAATTTCATTCTTGCTGGCCGGTGGGGTGATGCTACTGATTGCGTATATTGCACCGATGCCGGAGGGGGAGAAGAGGGTTTGAATCTAAATTACTAGATTTGAGTATTAATTTAATCTCCCCAAATCCTGAACGAGCTTAAAGCACTGCTTTAAGCGATGTGTAAGAGAAAGACAGGCTTTTTATGACAGTTCCTCCCTTAGTAAAGGGAGGTGAGGAGGAATTTAAAAAAAGTTATTTTAAATCCGGCTCTCTCTTCAGCTCCTTCTCATTGGCATATTGATCAATATCTTCATTTTCCAGTGGACGAGCCAATGGATGATCAACAAAGCCCATTTTTGGTACCGGAATTTCAATCTGGTTATCGAGAAAGCCATTTCGAATCCGTTCCTGCATTTCATCGCGGACTTTTAGATAATTTTCCTGCTGACACCAAATCGCAAACAAAAGTTCAATCGAAGATTCACGGAAGGCGGTGACTGTGACTGCAGGCTTTGGATCGGCCAGAACAAGTGGATATTTATTGGCAACATCCAGCAGTACTTCACGCACCTTGATGATGTCTTCATGAAAATTAATAGCCAAGGTAATCGGAATACGCCGGATTGGAAACTTGGACAGGTTATGTACCGGAGCCCGAATCAGTTGTTCGTTCGGCAAACGTACATAGATATTATCTTGGGTAAGCAGTTTGACCGAGAGCAGATCAATCGAAATCACTTCACCTTCAACGGTATGTCCACGAATCAGTGTAATCTGAATGGTATCACCGACCTCAAAAGATCCTTCACCAATCAGGAAGATACCGCTGATCAGGTTGGATGCAGAGGTTTGGGATGCGAAACCCAGTGCGACGGTTAAAATACCTGCTGCACCGAGAAAGACACTGAGTTTAAATCCGGCTTCCTTCAAACTCGCCATCACAAACAGCAGGAAAATAAAGTAGAAAATCCCGCGGCGCCAGACCATTTGCTGATGCGCATTAAAGCGTATACCAATAGTACGGATAAAAGCATTCGAAAAAAAACGTGCGATCAGGAAACCAATAAAACACAGCACAACCGCGACGACAATTTCAGTCAGGCGATCGGTATTAATATTGGTAAATACTCCCTTGAGACTGTTGGTGACTTCGGTTGGAATATTCGAATTTGGCATCACACGCTCTTAGAAAAATGAATCAAACATATTAAATAAATTTCCCGCCGGATCACGCGGTGGGTGTAAATAATCCACTTCACCCGCATTGGGCGGAGTACGGTTTTCCACCCGGATACGGGGTGGGCGATCCAGACCTTCATGCAAAACCTTAATCTGCGAGGTCCACAGACGTTCAGTGCTGGCACTATAAAAGAGAGGTAATGCAGGTACTGGAACATTCATACGATCGAAACGTAGTTGCTTGTGACTGGTATTATGAAATTCAATTGGAGTCACAGCACGGAATGCACGAGGACGTAATTGTTCTAGCTCGGTTCTTCCGTCGACTGCGGTAGCATAGCAAATTTCACCGGAACGGTGATTGGGCCCAAACCAGGTGTCTTTTGGTAAAATCACTGGAAGATCAAAAATTGGTTCACGTTGACCTTCGACAAAACCGGCAATCCATAGCGGGGTGCTGATATAGAGCGTTCCACGTTGTCCGGCTGGAATATAAATCGGATCAACCGGTTTAATCACCACAGAGCGATTCGCCAGACGAGGCATAAGCTGTAACTTGCTTTGGGTAGATTTGAACATATAACGTTCAATTTTCACTGGGGTCGGAAATGCAAACAGTGGATCACTGATCTGATGCCATTGCTGTTCATAATCGTACTGAACCGTCGGGCGATAATATTCTAGCCGCCATTCCTGTAAACCCCGGGTCAAACGAAAGAGTAGTGAGCCAAATTGCCAGGCCTTGGACTCGTTAATTTCAAAACTTTGCTCTCCCCACCATTGAATTCTGGGAGACTGCAGGTTCAATTCCTCTTGATCTAGGGGCAATGTTGGCATCCTTTCTTGCTAAATCTTTGAAAACATACTTCACGCTGTCATATGCTTAGAGTACACTCAATTTAAATTTTTTCATCATTATTATAATCTGCGATGCAAGTACTGAAACAATTACAAATCCCGTATAGCTTTGCGAAACGTCATGGTGTGCTGTTGCGTTATGAGGGAGATCAGGCTTTTATTGTCCGTCGTGACAATACGTCTATGCTTGCATTACAGGAAGCACGCCGTTTGCTGGGTCATCCGGCTCAGTATCAACATTGTACAGAACAAGAATTCAATCAGTTACTCAGTTCCAGTTTTGCCGGCGATAGCGGTGAGTCACAGCAGGTGGCTGCCGGTCTGGAAGATCATCCTGATTTATTAAGCCTTGCCGATTCGGTTCCTGAAGCCGAAGACCTGATGGATCAGGAAGATGATGCGCCTATTGTCCGTCTGATCAATGCCTTGTTGTCGGAAGCGATCCGTGTTGGCGCCTCAGATATCCATGTGGAATCTTTCGAAAAACGACTTTCCGTACGCTTGCGTGTCGATGGGCAGTTGCGTGAAATTGTGCAGCCACGTCGTGAGCTGGCGCCATTACTGGTATCACGGATCAAGGTCATGGCCAAGCTGGACATTGCAGAAAAACGTATTCCTCAGGATGGACGTATTTCCTTGCGTCTGGCAGGTCGTGAAGTCGATGTCCGTGTTTCGACCTTGCCATCCTCTTATGGGGAGCGGGTGGTGATGCGTTTGCTGGACAAGCAGGCTGGCCGTCTGAATATGACTCATCTGGGCTTGATGAATAATGATTATGATCGACTCAAGACCTTGGTGCATCGTCCTCATGGTATTATTCTGGTGACTGGACCTACCGGTTCGGGTAAGACCACTACCTTATATGCAGCACTTTCTGATCTGAATGATGGTTCCAAAAATATTCTGACTGCTGAAGATCCAGTAGAATATCAGTTAGAAGGGATTGGTCAGACTCAGGTAAATACCAAAGTCGATATGACCTTTGCCCGTGCCTTAAAAGCCATGTTGCGTCAGGATCCGGATGTGGTCATGGTGGGGGAAATCCGTGATTTGGAAACTGCAGAAATTGCAGTTCAGGCCTCACTGACAGGTCACCTGGTATTATCAACGCTGCATACCAATACTGCGATTGGTGCAGTGACCCGTCTGAAAGACATGGGAATTGAGCCATTCTTGCTATCAAGCTCTTTAATTGGGGTAGTTGCTCAGCGTCTGGTACGTACCTTATGTCCGCATTGTGCGACCTGGAAGGATGCAGATGCATTTGAACAGAATCTGTTTGAACATATTGAGCATCCACAGGAGTTGAGATTACCTCAACTGCACGGTTGTGAACGCTGTGGGAATACCGGCTTTAGTGGACGTACTGCCATTTATGAAATTGTACCGGTTGATGAACATATGCGTCGTCTAATTCATAGTAATGCGGCTGAATATGAGCTGGAAACCTATGCACGTCAGCAATCAGGTTCAATTCGCGATGATGGTTTACGTAAAGTGCTGGCTGGGAAAACGACCATTGAAGAAGTTCTGCGTGTAACCAATGAGGCGGCAGAGTAAATTTTTATTCGATGGGATAGGAAGGCACTGTTTTCTTAAATAAATATCTCAAATGATCATTTTTCTATTAAATAGCATAAAGCAATTTTGATCAAAATTTTATAAGAATGATCAGCTCTATCCTGAAATGACTTCTGATTTTTCAGGATAGAGAGTGGAATGCTTATGTAGACTTAGGTGATGACATTCAAAGTAACATCAATATTGTTTCGGGTTGCATTTGAGTAAGGACAAACGATGTGTGCGGCATCGACCAGTTTTTGTGCTTCTTCCTGTTCCATTCCTTCTAAATGAACATTTAAAGTCACTTCAATACCAAAACCGGTAGGAATTGGGCCAATGCCAACTTCACCTTCAATATAGGCATCTTTGCTAATATTGATTTTATCCCTGTTGGCAACAAACTTCATGGCACCTAAAAAACAGGCTGAATAACCTGCAGCGAACAATTGTTCAGGATTGGTCCCGCCACCTGGGCCACCCATTTCCTTAGGCACTGCCAGTTTCACATCCAGAATCTGATCGTCAGAGGTTGCACGGCCATCTCGACCGCCTGTAGCTTTGGCACGTGCGGTATATACTGCTTTTTCTAATGACATGAGAGTATTTCCTGCTTGTTCTTTTATGGAACTTCTATGCTCCATAATTTCTAGGGAAGAATAAGCAGGGATTTTGTTAATTTATGCAAGCGAATGAGAATGCGGTAAAAAGTCTGACTTAAGAGAACTTTAGTAGCTTGCGATGCTGCATGAGTGGCATAGACTCACGCACTTTGGCCTGCCCAGTCAAATCAAAATCAACCGTAATAATCTGTGCGCCTTCCGCATGCACCATATCGAGAAGTTGACCACGGCTGTTTGTGGCAGCGGCATGTCCCCAAGTTTGACGTTTTTCACCATGCCAACCCTGTTGAGCAGCACCGAGAACTGTGCATTGGGTATCCATAGCACGTGCTTGCAATAATAATTGCCAGTGCATTTGGCCAGTGGTGTAAGTAAAGGCAGATGGTGCAGTTAAAATATTCGCGCTTTGGGCACGTAAATGAAGCGCAAGTTCAGGGAATCGCAGGTCATAGCAAACCATCATGCCAATATTGCCAAAAGGTGTTTTCGCAACGACGACATCAGTACCTGGTTCAAAAAATTGGGATTCCTGATAGCCACCCACAGCATCACCGACCTGTACATCAAAGAGGTGAATTTTGTCATAGCGGGCTTCAGTTTTTTCTGGGCTAATACATAGGCTTACGGTTCGAACCCGGCCATCTTCAATAATCGAACCATCAGGACGATAAGGACAGGGTAATGTCCCCGCGATAATCCAGATCTGATATTGATGCGCCAGTTGTTCCAGACGTTGTTGAATGCTCTCGAACTGAGCAGCAGTTTCGCGCTGCTTACCAGCAGCAAAACAGACGAAATTTTCAGGAAAGACAATAAGTTCAGCGCCTTTTGCTTTACTTTGTTGAATTAATGATTCGATGGTCATGAAATTTTGCTCAATTTCATTTTGGGAATTCATTTGTGCAACAGAAAGTAAAGTCATAGGGATTCCTTATTGTGTGTTCATACCTTTTGTTCAGACACTTGATCTAGATTATCTTGTTCTTTTTGCAACTGTTTGACCAAGGGCTCAAACATATTCTGGTTGCTCTGATTTAACCGCATTAAAGTCTTGTGTGCATCCAGAACAGTTTTCAACATTGCCTGATGCGTCACATGTTCTTCCATAAGTTTACGGGTACATACATTTGAATCACCGCAGTAATCCAAAATGACAAAGACCTGCCCCAAGCCCATACTGTTGGCCAGAGTCGTGATATCAGAGTTAGTCGACAACATCACCGCCTGGATCTTATGGAGCTGCTTAAGTTTAAGTCCTAATTTTGCTAGGACACCCAGTACAGTGCTGTCAATAAAGCTGGTTTCAGTCAGATCAACAATTGCGCCAACAACGTTGTCCTGCTGCTCAAGTTTGTTCAGTAATTTGTCTAGACTAATACAAGATTGGGCCCGCACTTCGCCGATAAGCTTAAAAATATGCGTTCCATTCAAGCTTGCATATTCAACATGACCTGTTGACATATAAATGCCATTTGCAGAGAAGGATATTAAATTATCCCATAGGGTCTATAGATACTCAAGTAGCTGAAAGTCGCAATCAAATTAAGTGCTTATAAAGCTTGTGATTATACTGCTATTTCACTCTTATAAAGCTGAGAATGGCAATATCGTCGGCAACATGTTCGGGTGCTTCGAAGGATTCGTTCTGTAAATGATGCAATAATTGGGAAAACTGTTCATTCAGACCGCCGCTAAATGGCTCCAATGCCCCATCTGAACAGATAATGAAACGTGCATTGCGGCTGAGGATATACTCATTTTCTTCTACCTCAAGGTCTTCAGTCAGGCCTAGAGGAAAACTGCTGGATGACAGGATTTTCGGTTCCTGATTCGGTTCAAAGATAATTGGAGGAGGATAGTGACCAGCACTGGACCATTTCAAGACATGGCTTTCCAGGTTCAGAATTCCGGCAATCATGGTGATATGCTTTTCGATATTTTCCTGAACCAGCATCCCGTTCAGCTTCTTGATCAGCTCACGAGGTGTTTTCGAACGTCCATGAAAGGCTGCCATCCAGGACGTTAATAAACTGCTGGTAACGCCATGACCAGAAACATCTGCAAGATAGAAAATGACTTCTTTATCGCTGATTTTCCAGTAATCGTACCAATCGCCAGATAAATAGGCAGAAGGCTGAAAATAGGTTTCAACCGCATAATTGGTCAATTCAATTTCATTCGGTAGCAAACGTTTTTGTAACTCTGCCGCTGAAGGAAGATCACGACTATCCTGATTACGCTTATATTGCGCATCAATTTTTTGTAATGCGATATCGGGTTGTTCAGGCAGTTTATTCCAGATCCAGCCTGCCAAAGCGCCTTGTTCCCAAGCTTGTGCCAAGGCTGTTCCTTCATTTTTCAGCGCTAATACTACAGTCGGAAGGTTCCACTTGTATTTCAGATAATCATGTACATCTGCAATGGCAATAATCGTTGCATCGTACAACTCGTGATCTTCCAGCTTGATTACTTGAACATGCGGAAGCTTCTCAAGCACTTGATCTAAATAAGGAATATCGCGAGTAGGTTGAATGAAATACATAGACAGGTAGTTCGATCCTGGAATGAGTTATAAGATGTACTATAACAAGCAAATGATTGCTAGCGAACAGTTTTCGCTAGCAAATCAACATTGAGCTTTGGTTTCAAAGGTCATCACTAGAAGATTCAGTCTCATTTTCATCGAAAGATTCATCCTCAAGATTTTCATCATCAAAGTCATCTTCAAGGAATAAAGATTCCTGTTCCAGACCTTTTTTCTGGGCGATCATATAATTAGTGCGTTGCAAATAAATATCGCGAATTTGTGCATAACGATCACCTGTTAACACACCTTCAATATCAAGTAATTCTGCACGATTATCAATTGCACGCCAGAATTGATCACCCCAATACAAGCCTTCATCATCTTCAAGAATATATTTCTGTGGACGGGTCTGGCTATCGACTGCCATACCGAAAGTATCACGCACAGAACTTGGGCCCAGGAACGGTAACATCACATAAGGGCCAGAAGGTACACCATAATAACCTAGTGTGATCCCGAACTTTTCATCTTCATGATCCAGTCCCAGACGCCGGGCAGGATCTGCCAGACCTAAAGTGGTTAAAGTATTAATGGTAAAACGACCCAAAGATTTTGCTGCACGAGCAGGCCGGCCCTGAATCAACTGGTTTACCGCATTCCATGGTTCACCTAAATTGCTACGGAACTGGGTATAGCTGCCGCGCACATCTTGAGGAACCTTTTCCTGATACTGAACCGCAATGGGGCGAACGACTGCCTGATCGATTGCATCATTAAATTGATAGACCTTTCTATTCCAGCCCTGGAAAGGATCTTTAACTTCTTCAGCCTGTGCGGCACTAGCATCGACTTTTAGCTGGGTTTGCAGATGACTCACCTTGGAAGATATTTTTTCTCTGAGTGGAACCGTAGCAGTAGTAGCAGAAGATTCAGTTTCTATTTCAGTCTGTTCAGCCTGAGTAGTGTCTTCAGCAAAAATTAATGGGCTAGAGGCCAAAGAAAATAAGCATAAAGATAAATAAATAGAGCGATGCATAAGGAAACCCCAAAGCCTTGTTCTGAGTATAGTGGCGTTGTTTAATCCGGAATAATAAACTGTATTACTAGGAATAGGCGTAATTTAAGCAAAATTGTATAATAAATGAATAAAAACTTCATAAAAGGCTAAAAATTAGACATGCGGTAAGATTTATTTGAAAAAGGTATTGCAAGCCCCCTGAAATACTGTAGAATGCACATCCATCGGCGGTGATGAAGATTAAAACTTCTGATAAAACAGTAACTTAGCATGAAATGGTTGAGTTAGGTTTTAGAAAGAAAGTTTAAAAATAATTTTCATTACTGGTTGACTTTCTAGAGATAGAGAGTAATATAGCCGACCTAGCTTGCTACTGACGAAGTAGCAAGAAGATCATTAAGAGATTATGAAGAACAACTTGTGTGGATTTTTACTGGTTGATTGATCGAAATTATTTTCATTGATTGAATGGTAGAAATTACTCGAAGTTTATT
The DNA here is from genome assembly GCF_058599425.1 of Acinetobacter sp. CAU_H_56. Taxonomy (NCBI): domain Bacteria; kingdom Pseudomonadati; phylum Pseudomonadota; class Gammaproteobacteria; order Moraxellales; family Moraxellaceae; genus Acinetobacter; species Acinetobacter sp. CAU_H_56. Next base: position 587,353 of record NZ_CM178654.1, read on the forward strand.
TGAGAAATATTTGTCAGAAAATTGATGAGCCAAGTTTAAGAGTTTTACTTATAAAACTCGAAATGATTTTAACTGAAGAGTTTGATCATGGCTCAGATTGAACGCTGGCGGCAGGCTTAACACATGCAAGTCGAGCGGGGATAGGGTGCTTGCACCTGATTCCTAGCGGCGGACGGGTGAGTAATGCTTAGGAATCTGCCTATTAGTGGGGGACAACGTTCCGAAAGGGACGCTAATACCGCATACGTCCTACGGGAGAAAGCAGGGGATCTTCGGACCTTGCGCTAATAGATGAGCCTAAGTCGGATTAGCTAGTTGGTGGGGTAAAGGCCTACCAAGGCGACGATCTGTAGCGGGTCTGAGAGGATGATCCGCCACACTGGGACTGAGACACGGCCCAGACTCCTACGGGAGGCAGCAGTGGGGAATATTGGACAATGGAGGCAACTCTGATCCAGCCATGCCGCGTGTGTGAAGAAGGCCTTTTGGTTGTAAAGCACTTTAAGCGAGGAGGAGGCTTACCTGGTTAATACCTGGGATAAGTGGACGTTACTCGCAGAATAAGCACCGGCTAACTCTGTGCCAGCAGCCGCGGTAATACAGAGGGTGCAAGCGTTAATCGGATTTACTGGGCGTAAAGCGCGCGTAGGTGGCTAATTAAGTCAAATGTGAAATCCCCGAGCTTAACTTGGGAATTGCATTCGATACTGGTTAGCTAGAGTATGGGAGAGGATGGTAGAATTCCAGGTGTAGCGGTGAAATGCGTAGAGATCTGGAGGAATACCGATGGCGAAGGCAGCCATCTGGCCTAATACTGACACTGAGGTGCGAAAGCATGGGGAGCAAACAGGATTAGATACCCTGGTAGTCCATGCCGTAAACGATGTCTACTAGCCGTTGGGGCCCTTGAGGCTTTAGTGGCGCAGCTAACGCGATAAGTAGACCGCCTGGGGAGTACGGTCGCAAGACTAAAACTCAAATGAATTGACGGGGGCCCGCACAAGCGGTGGAGCATGTGGTTTAATTCGATGCAACGCGAAGAACCTTACCTGGCCTTGACATACAGAGAACTTTCCAGAGATGGATTGGTGCCTTCGGGAACTCTGATACAGGTGCTGCATGGCTGTCGTCAGCTCGTGTCGTGAGATGTTGGGTTAAGTCCCGCAACGAGCGCAACCCTTTTCCTTATTTGCCAGCACTTCGGGTGGGAACTTTAAGGATACTGCCAGTGACAAACTGGAGGAAGGCGGGGACGACGTCAAGTCATCATGGCCCTTACGGCCAGGGCTACACACGTGCTACAATGGTCGGTACAAAGGGTTGCTACTGCGCGAGCAGATGCTAATCTCAAAAAGCCGATCGTAGTCCGGATCGCAGTCTGCAACTCGACTGCGTGAAGTCGGAATCGCTAGTAATCGCGGATCAGAATGCCGCGGTGAATACGTTCCCGGGCCTTGTACACACCGCCCGTCACACCATGGGAGTTTGTTGCACCAGAAGTAGGTAGTCTAACCTTAGGGAGGACGCTTACCACGGTGTGGCCGATGACTGGGGTGAAGTCGTAACAAGGTAGCCGTAGGGGAACCTGCGGCTGGATCACCTCCTTAACGAAAGATTGACGATTGGTAAGAATCCACAACAAGTTGTTCTTCATGACGATGTATCTGAGGGTCTGTAGCTCAGTTGGTTAGAGCACACGCTTGATAAGCGTGGGGTCACAAGTTCAAGTCTTGTCAGACCCACCATCTGCCAGAAAACAGAAAATCAGAACATTGACTTATTGATAAGCTGGGGACTTAGCTTAGTTGGTAGAGCGCCTGCTTTGCACGCAGGAGGTCAGGAGTTCGACTCTCCTAGTCTCCACCAGAATACTTTTTAAAGCACTGCTTTTAAAAAGTATGCAAGATAAGATCACGAAGTGATCGCGTAGTTGTCTTGGAGGTTAAGCCTTAGTCAAACGGTTTGATAGCTTATAGAGCTTAGTAAGAAAGCGGCGTATAATGCGCGGCATTGTTATTAACCTCTGTGATTTATCACAGTAATGCAGTCCGACGAGGATGCATTAAATCATTAACAGAATATATTTGAGTTGAAATAATTTGTTCATACTCATGAAAGAGCGGAAACAAGAGATCGCAAGATTGATTGTTGAAGTGATTGAATGAGAACTAGCGAAATTAACTGAATCAAGCGTTTTGGTATATGAATCTAATTGAAGCTGTACGGTAGTTAAATCTACGAGATGCCAACTGTATGAGAGTGATGAGTAATCATCACAATCTGTTGCTCATCCTACTTGTAGGGATGAACGACTGTTTGGGGTTGTATAGTCAAGTAATTAAGTGCATGTGGTGGATGCCTTGGCAGTCAGAGGCGAAGAAAGACGTGATAGCCTGCGAAAAGCTCCGGGGAGGCGGCAAATATCCTGTGATCCGGAGATGTCTGAATGGGGAAACCCACCGGCTATAAGGTCGGTATCATAAACTGAATACATAGGTTTATGAGGCGAACGCGGAGAAGTGAAACATCTCAGTATCCGTAGGAAAAGAAATCAATTGAGATTCCCTCAGTAGCGGCGAGCGAAAGGGGAACAGCCCATTAAGTCATATCAGTTTTAGTGGAATGCTCTGGGAAGTGCAACCATAGTGGGTGATAGTCCTGTACACGAAAGGGCTGATATGATGATGTCGAGTAGGGCGAGGCACGTGAAACCTTGTCTGAATATAGGGGGACCATCCTCTAAGGCTAAATACTCCTGACTGACCGATAGTGAACCAGTACCGTGAGGGAAAGGCGAAAAGAACCCCTGTGAGGGGAGTGAAATAGATCCTGAAACCGCATGCATACAAGCAGTGGGAGCCACTTTGTGTGGTGACTGCGTACCTTTTGTATAATGGGTCAGCGACTTATATTCAGTAGCGAGGTTAACCGAATAGGGGAGCCGTAGAGAAATCGAGTCTTAATAGGGCGTTTAGTTGCTGGGTATAGACCCGAAACCGGGTGATCTATCCATGAGCAGGTTGAAGGTTGGGTAACACTAACTGGAGGACCGAACCCACTGTCGTTGAAAAGCCAGGGGATGACTTGTGGATAGGGGTGAAAGGCTAATCAAACTCGGTGATAGCTGGTTCTCCCCGAAAGCTATTTAGGTAGCGCCTCGGACGAATACCATTGGGGGTAGAGCACTGTTTCGGCTAGGGGGTCATCCCGACTTACCAAACCGATGCAAACTCCGAATACCAATGAGTACTATCCGGGAGACAGACTGCGGGTGCTAACGTCCGTAGTCAAGAGGAAAACAATCCAGACCGCCAGCTAAGGTCCCTAAATCATAGTTAAGTGGGAAACGATGTGGGAAGGCATAGACAGCTAGGAGGTTGGCTTAGAAGCAGCCACCCTTTAAAGAAAGCGTAATAGCTCACTAGTCGAGTCGGCCTGCGCGGAAGATGTAACGGGGCTAAAACTATGTACCGAAGCTGCGGATTTGCAATTTATTGCAAGTGGTAGGGGAGCGTTCTGTAAGCCGATGAAGGTGTGTTGAGAAGCATGCTGGAGGTATCAGAAGTGCGAATGCTGACGTGAGTAACGACAAAACGGGTGAAAAACCCGTTCGCTGAAAGACCAAGGGTTCCAGTCCAACGTTAATCGGGGCTGGGTGAGTCGACCCCTAAGGCGAGGCCGAGAGGCGTAGTCGATGGGAAATTGGTTAATATTCCAATACTTCAGTGTAATGCGATGAGAGGACGGAGAAGGTTAAGTCAGCCTGGCGTTGGTTGTCCAGGTGGAAGACAGTAGGCATGCATCTTAGGCAAATCCGGGGTGCTCTATGCTGAGAGTTGATAGCAAGCCAGTTTACTGGTGAAGTGGCTGATACCATACTTCCAGGAAAAGTCTCTAAGCTTCAGTTACACTGGAATCGTACCCGAAACCGACACAGGTGGTCAGGTCGAGTAGACCAAAGCGCTTGAGAGAACTCTGCTGAAGGAACTAGGCAAAATGGTACCGTAACTTCGGGAGAAGGTACGCTGCCGGCGGTGATAGGACTTGCTCCTTGAGCTGTTGGCAGCCTCAGAAACCAGGCCGCTGCAACTGTTTATTAAAAACATAGCACTCTGCAAACACGAAAGTGGACGTATAGGGTGTGATGCCTGCCCGGTGCTGGAAGGTTAATTGATGTGGTTAGCGCAAGCGAAGCTATTGATCGAAGCCCCAGTAAACGGCGGCCGTAACTATAACGGTCCTAAGGTAGCGAAATTCCTTGTCGGGTAAGTTCCGACCTGCACGAATGGCATAATGATGGCGGCGCTGTCTCCAGCAGAGGCTCAGTGAAATCGAATTCGCCGTGAAGATGCGGTGTACCCGCGGCTAGACGGAAAGACCCCGTGAACCTTTACTGCAGCTTGACATTGAACTTTGATCTTACTTGTGTAGGATAGGTGGGAGGCTTTGAAGTGGCGACGCTAGTTGCCATGGAGCCGTCCTTGAAATACCACCCTGGTAATATTGAGGTTCTAACTCTGCTCCCTGATCGGGAGCGAGGACCATGTCTGGTGGGTAGTTTGACTGGGGCGGTCTCCTCCTAAAGAGTAACGGAGGAGTACGAAGGTGCGCTCAGCGTGGTCGGAAATCACGCGTAGAGTATAAAGGCAAAAGCGCGCTTAACTGCGAGACCCACAAGTCGAGCAGGTACGAAAGTAGGTCTTAGTGATCCGGTGGTTCTGTATGGAAGGGCCATCGCTCAACGGATAAAAGGTACTCTGGGGATAACAGGCTGATACCGCCCAAGAGTTCATATCGACGGCGGTGTTTGGCACCTCGATGTCGGCTCATCTCATCCTGGGGCTGAAGCAGGTCCCAAGGGTATGGCTGTTCGCCATTTAAAGAGGTACGCGAGCTGGGTTTAGAACGTCGTGAGACAGTTCGGTCCCTATCTACCGTGGGCGCTGGAAATTTGAGAGGATCTGCTCCTAGTACGAGAGGACCAGAGTGGACGAACCTCTGGTGTACCGGTTGTGACGCCAGTCGCATCGCCGGGTAGCTATGTTCGGAAGGGATAACCGCTGAAAGCATCTAAGCGGGAAGCCTACCTCAAGATAAGATTTCCCCGAGACTTTATGTCTCCTAAAGAGCCGTTGAAGACTACGACGTTGATAGGTTGGATGTGGAAGTGCAGTGATGCATGAAGCTGACCAATACTAATTGCTCGTGAGGCTTGACTATACAACACCCAAGCAGTTGTATATAAAGCATCAATTGATTTCATATTGATCTAACGATCAGACGAAGCCTTGATTTAGTTAAGCTAATCGAACAAACTACTGCGACTCAGATACATCTGTTAATGCATTCTATTTGAAGAAAGCTAGGCAAACGAAGCGCAAGCAACGTAAATAAGACCATAGCGAGTAAGCATACCAGTTGTGCTGGCGACCATAGCAAGAGTGAACCACCTGATCCCTTCCCGAACTCAGAAGTGAAACCTCTTAGCGCTGATGGTAGTGTGGGGTTACCCATGTGAGAGTAAGTCATCGCCAGCTCATTATTCCAAAAGCCCTCTGCTCACGCAGGGGGCTTTTTTTATGCGTGGGATTAAGATGAAATAGAAATAGGCTTAAATAAATTTAAGCCTATTATAAATCTAGTTATTTATTGATCTGCAGCGATAATAGACTGTGTTGCATTCTTTAGCATATACAATGCCTGACCCAATAAAATGTCTTTTTCAGCCAAAGTAACCAGAATAAGAGGATGTTTCGGTGCTGCAATTGCTGTCAAAATGGCTTTACCATTTTCTGCATCCAAAGTAATGCTCTGACAGCCAGTAAGATGGATCTCTTTAGTAAACGCAGAAACCATCGCTAAAATCGAGCTGCTCACAGCAGCCAGCTTGCTGTTGTTATAGTTGTCTTTCTTATGAATTGTGGCCAATTCAAACCCATCTGTTGAGCAGACCATTACATAATATACGCCACGAACATTACTAATGATCTCCTGAATTTGCTGTTTGGCATGCTGAACGAGGGCTTCTGGGGCTTGACGTCTTTCTTGTATAGTGAGCATGCTTTAATCCTTAGCTCATGAGGTTATGGTTGACTTCGATTGAAGTAATGAGGGCTTCTAAGAGAAGTAAGATGTCGTCTTTTTGACGAGCATCTACAAAAAAGAGAGGGGTATAGAGATCCTGCTGGATCAGCCAGTCCTTATAAATCTGGGTAAAATGAGGGCTTTCAAGATCACTATGCGTAATCCCAATGGCAATATTATTGGTATATTCCTGGAATACTTCTATATAACTTTCTAGTTCCTGGATCGGGTCACTCACTGTATGATCAATGAGAATAATAGCACCTAGTGCGCCTTGACAGATGACAGGCCAGATAAAGTCAAAGCGGCTTTGTCCTGGCGTCCCATATAGGCCAATTTTGGTTCCATCTTCTAAGGTGATCTCACCATAATCGATTCCTACCGTGGTTTCCATTTTTGAATGACTGCGGTCGTCAGTATTCAGTGCCTCAGTGAGTAGCACTGGTATATCTGATAAGGAACATATCGCGGCTGTTTTACCTGCGCCCATGGAGCCCGCAAAAACGATTTTATATTGTTGTAAAATCATAAGTATTTACTTTATTAAAATCCAAATTTAAATCTTAGCTTTCCAAAAAAGCTTTTAATGAAACTTTGCTGTTCTGTACTTTCAACTGGCTCAGTGGTGCGATAGCGACTTTCCCAAGCATTAATTTTTTCAATATTTCCTGAAGCCATACTGGCCGCGATAAATTGTTGAAGTGTAAGTAAGGAAATCGCATGTTGTTCAGCAATTTTTGAAATCTTAGCGCCTTGGATAAAGCAGGCGGATATCTGAAAAATACGTTTTTTATGCAGCGGATGAGCCGGCTTTGGCCAGTAATGAATTTTGTAGTGACCATCTTCAGGCGCGATCTGAGCAAAACTAGGCGAGTTCCAGAAAAAATTCCATAACTAGTCCTGTAGAATCTGTGTTTCTCTACGTGTCACTTTTAAAAGGTCACTAGTGGATGCGAAGTCATATTGAAAAGAAAAGTCTGTGCCCGTTTCAGCTCGGTCTTTGTTTAACCAGGCCAGGTTTTTTGCTGAGTCAATAATGGCAATGGTGCCATGCCGGTCATAGAGATGTAATTTACCTTTTTCAGGATGCAGCATCTCTTTAAAAAAGTTAATCGTGTAGGGATGGTCAGAAGATTCCTGGCTCTGAACGGGGGCTGAAAATATAGGTTCTTCTATTTCTGAGCTAATTTCTGAATTTAGGACGTTTTGCTCAAACCAGTGCTTGAGATTTTGTGTATTTTGCAGGGGTAAAGCGAGCGTATTATTTATAATTTGGTTCGAATATTGCGCATTTTTAGAGATGCATAAATAAGAGCATTTTTGGTTTTTGAGAACACGTTGAATCCCCTCTGTTTCAAGAAAGTATTCATACACCAGCAGGCAATCGAGATGAGGATCGGAAGCAGTGTTCCATTGCAGGATAAAATGGTCAGGAGTGATGTGTTGTAAAGTTTTTTTAGTTCATCTGCATCGTGAATACTTAAACCTGCTATTCCAATATGAATATAATGCCTATGCATTTTAAGTCTCGATTAAAGTTTATATTTTATTGGGTGAAGCGCATAAGGATTCCCTTTATTGCATGAAATAAAGGGGAAAACTGTGTGTTAGCTGAAGTCTAAACCTTGTTCAAAAGATTTAAGTTCATGACGAGCCATAGCCAGGTTTGCTTTAGAACGATCCAGTACAAGATACAGGAATACATTGTTATTCTTTTCGAGTGGGCGAATGAGGTGATATTGCTTGCCCAGCGTAATCAGAATATCTTCAATCGAGTCATTCAGGTTTAATGAATTCTCTACACGGCGTTTTGCGCGAACCACTTCTGTATTGCCGGCTGCTGCAAGTTCAAGATCGATATTGCCACCACCTTGAGTTGCTAAAGCCAAGCCGCTTTCACCATCAGCTAATGCTGCAGCAACGAAACCATCAATGTCTGTAAGTGTATCTTAGGTTACCTTAGCCATCATTATTTCCCTGTTATAAGAATAGTTGATGCGATAGTTGTATTTAATGAAGTTCGAATATTATCTTTTTCATTCAAATTCATTATAAAAATGGGGGAGTAAATTACAATTAAAATAAAAACCATATAAAATTTAATGGTTTACTTTATGTTTTAATTTTTAACTTGTACTTTTTAATTATGTGATGCGTTTATATTTTTATTTAAGGATATGTGAAGTGATTTTGTGATTATTTTTTGATCTATAATCTCACCTTAATCTAAAAGATGTAACAAAATATTTTAAATAGATTATGGAACTAATTAGGTAAAAATTTCAGTTAAAAAAAATAGATTCACTTCATTCCCCTGATAAATTTAAAGAATAAAAAAAGCCAATATCTCATTGGCTTTTAGTAAAACTGAATTTTTGAGGTTGAAGTATTTATGCAAATACGCGTAATACTGCTTCAATCAGTACCCAAAGAATCGCAAGCGCAACTACTGGCTCAACGATTTTTGCCCAGGTTGGTACTTCTACAACAGCAACTTCTTCAACATCATGATGCTGGATATTTTGATGAACCATTTGGCTAAACTCCTTCATTGATGCTTCTAATGATAGCTCTTCTTCATGAATTGGTTTAGAGCCTTTGAGTTCTGTTAGGTTATTTGTTGTCCAAACCCAATCATCTGCCTGTCCAGACAAATGTTCAATTTGTCCTTTCAGCAGCTCTTGGATACTGGTCTGATTATGATTGCCAGTATCATGTAACTGCTTCAATTCAGTCAGCTGAAAATGGAAAATTTCAGACGTGAGCTTTTCCAGCTCAGGTTTTGGTAAAGTTGACTTGTTTTCCACTCGGGTAGTCAGGTGACGGGCAATTTCCAGAATATAGAGTTCATCTGGGTGTTTGATTTCATTATAAATTTTTTGCGGATTATTGCGCCATTCGCTAATCAGTTTGCCTAAAGTGAGAGCATTGATTTCTGAAATATATTTACGTTTTTCTTCTTTTGTATAGCCTTGTAGAAGCTCAGGCTTTTGAGTTTCTATCTGTTCAACAAAATATTGTACTAAATCAAAAGCCATTCACTTACTCCATTATTTTTAATCTAATAACCTTAGGGTTGGTTTTTTCTTTGCGGGTTCAGGCTGTTCTTCAGTGCTTGATTTTAAAGCATCTTCATCATTTTGTGTATGCTCATATTCATTTGGATCAAAGAATAACCCTTGACCGTTTTCACGTGCATAGACCCCGAGAACTGCTGCCATCGGTACATAGATATCACGTGATACGCCACCAAAACGTGCTGAGAAGGTGATGGCTTCATTATCCATATTCAGCGCATGAACTGCATGCGGCACAATATTCAGGACAATCTGGCCATCTTTAATAAACTGCTCGGGTACCATGGTATTTGGACGTGTAGCATCGACCAGCAGATAAGGCGTCATATTGTTATCGCAAATCCACTCATAGATTGCACGTGCCATATAGGGACGGGTAGGACTTAAGTTGAATTCTTGTTCAGACATGATGTTTCTCTACAGGTTTGATTTGCTCTTGGTAGCGGTTTTTTTCCTGCAAAGTCATGGATTTTGCAAATGCAGGACGGCTAAAAACTCGCTGGCAATATAAATAAATTGGACGACATTGTTGTCGAGGTAATTCTACTCCCATGCTTTTAAGTCGAATGAAAATGGGAGCCAGCATGCAATCCAAGATGCTGAATTGTTCCGACATAAAGTAAGGGAAATGCTGGAACAGGGGCGTTAATGAAATCAGGATATCATGCAACTGTTTCTGAGCCTTCACTTTGGCTGCAGCATCCAAGGTATCTGGGTGGCATAGCATGATATCGGCCAGTTTGAGCCAGTCATTTTCAAAACGCCAGATATATTGCCGCTGTTCCGCACGTGGCATCGGTGCATCTGCATAGAGCTTGTTCTGGCGGTAACGATCGTCAATATATTCGGAAATGATGCTGGTATTGAATAATTTTAAATCATTTTCAATCAGCATGGGCAGCTGGTTATAAGGATTGAGGCTGGCCAGATCTTCATCATCGCTATCGACCAGGATCAGGTTATATTTAATCTGCTTTTCAGCAAGTACGTAGCGAATCCAATGGGAACGAAAGTCATCGGCATGGCTATATAAGGTGAGTCCTTGAAGTGGCGCGCTTTCGACTGACATAAATCCTGATTAAGTTCTAATGAATAAACTAGGATACTAAAAATCAACCTAAAAAGCACGAAGCATAAAAAGCCAATTGGACTAAGGCAGGGTAGAGTAGAGAAAAAAAATGAAAGGAGCAGAACAACATGATCATGAATTTCGGCTTAATCATCCTGTTTATTATCATCGGTGTTGCGAATTATTATCTGACCAAATCCTTCTGGTGTCATGAAGGAGTATGGGGTAAGGATGTGCATGAACAATGACAATAAAAATAATATTAAGTGGTCATTTTCAAGTCATAAAAAACCCTGGAATAAACCAGGGTTTTTTTGTCCGATCCGGTAAACGAATTAACGTTTAGAGAATTGAGGACGTTTACGAGCTTTACGTAAACCAAGTTTCTTACGTTCAACTTCACGAGCATCACGAGTAACGAAACCAGCTTGACGAAGAGCAGGTTTAAGAGTTTCGTCAGAAGCGATCAGTGCACGAGTAATACCGTGACGGATAGCGCCTGCTTGACCACCGATACCACCACCAGCAACAGTGATGTAAAGGTCATACTTCTCAGTTGCTTCAAGAAGCTCTAGAGGTTGACGAACAACCATACGAGCAGTCTCACGACCGAAGTATTGTTCTAAAGAACGGTTGTTGATTACGAGTTTACCAGTACCAGCAGATAGGAAAACACGTGCAGTTGCGGTCTTACGGCGACCTGTACCATAGTTAGTAGCCATGTGCTGTATCCCTTAGATGTCCAAAACTTGTGGCTGTTGAGCAGTATGTGGATGCTCAGTACCAGCGTACACTTTCATTTTTTTGATCATTGCATAACCAAGAGGACCTTTTGGCAACATGCCTTTTACAGCGCGTTGGAAAATTTCTTCTGGTTTGTGAGCAACTAATTTTTCAAAATTAGTTTCACGAATACCACCAGGGAAACCAGTATGGCGATAGTATTTCTTGTCAAGTGATTTGTTACCAGTCACTTGAACTTGCTCAGCATTGATAACAACGATGTAATCACCAGTGTCAACGTGAGGAGTATAAGAAGTTTTATGCTTACCGCGTAAACGACGAGCGATTTCAGTCGCGAGACGACCTAAAGTTTTGCCAGAAGCATCAACAACGTACCAGTCGTGTTGAACTTCAGCTGGCTTAGCGCTGAGAGTTTTCATTAAACCACTACCTATTATAGTTGGTTTGGACTATGGAAGCTGTCCAAACAAAAGGAGACCGAATTCTACCCGAAAGCCGGGAGAACCACAATGAAAATATAAAATTTCAAGCGCTGTATTTTACAACGTCTTTCAATAAATGACCAGTAGGATTTTTAGCCTATAAACACATATGATTAATCATTAAATAATAAAACGGACCTAAGACTAGGGGCACATCTTTGTATGAATGGATTCACTTGTTTTTTAATATGTATTTCTTGAACAAATGGCCCGTCTTCGATTCTGCTTAGGTTTGCTTTCTAAACTTGAGGCAATCTTCCTTGAAAATGCCAAAAGCTAAACATGTCGAGTGTTGAGATGATTGCCTGAAACTCTTTATAGGGTTCATTGACGTCAGTCCGGTTTTATCTTTCTTTAAGATAATGAGAAATGTACAGGATTATTTGAATAAACATCATCTAAACCTTTATCTAAAACTTTCCCTGTGAAATTTGTACTAAAATAAGGACAATTGATAATACAGAAGAAAGTCATGCTGCCTTTATATATTACCAGTGGTGAACCTGCCGGAATTGGTCCAGACATTTGCCTGAGTCTGGCGGATCGTATTGATGAGCGTCCATTGGTAGTACTTGCCGATAAGGAAATGCTCCGTCAACGGGCGCAGCAGTTAAAACTTCTGGTTGAACTGATTGAATATACAGGGCAAACGACTTCTTCAGAAAAAGGTCAGCTTTATGTTGAGCACGTACCTTTAAAAGAACCAGTAGTACTAGGTCAGCTAAATAGCCATAATGCCGCTTATGTACTGGAGCAGCTACGCCGTTCAGCTGAATATGCTATGACGAATAAAAGCGTGGGTGTAGCGACTGCACCTGTGCAGAAGTCAGTCATTAATGATGCTGGGATTCATTTCAGTGGTCATACCGAGTATTACCAGGAATTTGCGGGTGTGCCTCGCGTGGTGATGATGCTAGCGACTAAAACTTTACGTGTAGCCCTTGCAACCACACATCTTCCACTTCGTGCAGTCGCTGATGCCATTACGCCTGAACGACTGCATCAAGTGATTGATATCCTGATTCATGACCTGAAATCCAAATTCAAAATTGAACATCCGCATATTCTGGTCTGCGGTTTAAATCCACACGCAGGTGAGGGCGGTTATCTGGGGATGGAAGAGATTGAAGTGATCAATCCTGCGCTTGAAAGCTATCGCGCTCAGGGTATCAATATGAGCCTGAGCCTGCCTGCAGATACTTTATTTACCCCTGAAAATTTGAAAGATGCCGATGCTGTTCTGGCGATGTATCACGATCAGGGTTTACCTGTGTTAAAATCTCAGGGCTTTGGTGAAGCCATCAATATTACTTTGGGCTTACCGTTTATCCGAACTTCTGTCGATCACGGCACAGCACTCTCCCTCGCAGGTACAGGCCTTGCGAAAAGCTCAAGCTTACATGTGGCTGTGGATTTGGCGCTGGATTTAGCGCGTCAATGATCTCGTCTTTATTACACGTTGGAAATGTCTATGTATCAGATTAATGCCTTAAACCCAAAAGATGAAGGGCATCACACGCGTAAGCGTTTTGGTCAAAACTTTTTACATGACCAACGTGTCATTGCTAAAATTGTGCGTTCGGTAAATCCGCGTGCAGGCGAAAATATTGTTGAAATTGGTCCGGGTCTGGCTGCTTTGACATCACCTTTAATTGGTGAATGTGATGCCTTGACTGTACTTGAGCTGGACCGTGACTTGGCCGCTGGTTTGCCGGGTCGTGTGCCGCATCCTGAACGTTTAACCATTATTGAAACAGATGCGCTGAAATACGATTTCACCAATTTGTTTGAAGAAGGTCGTCCGTTACGTGTAGTCGGAAACCTGCCTTATAACATTTCGACACCACTGTTGTTCCATCTCCTGGAATTTGGTGACAAAGTGAAAGACATGCATTTCATGCTGCAAAAAGAGGTGGTCGATCGTATTACAGCTTCACCGAACACCAAAGAATATGGTCGTTTGTCGGTGATGATCCAGTATTACTGCAAACCGACTTTTCTGTTTGAAGTGCCGCCAGGTTCTTTTAATCCGCCACCAAAAGTGACATCTGCCGTGTTCCGTTTGGAGCCATATGATGTAAAACCGATCGTGGCAAAAAATGAAAAAGCTTTGGCTCGTCTGGTATCGCATGTATTTACCCAGCGCCGTAAGACTTTGCGTAATAGCCTGAAAGGGATGCTGGTTGAAGATGGTTTTGAAAAGGCAGGTGTGGATCCAATGGCACGTCCAGAGACACTATCACTTGCCCAATTTGTGGCTTTATCTGATCAAATGGTAGCTTAAAAATAATGACCCGCACTGTTCGATACAATTATGTGATTGGTGATGTACAAGGCTGTTTTGAAGCCTTGAAGGCACTGCTGAAAGAAATCCGTTTTGATCCTGATCAGGACTTTGTCTGGTTTGCTGGTGATCTGGTGGCTAGAGGGGAAAACTCGCTGGGTACATTACGCTTCATTAAAAAGCTTGTCGATAATGGCGTGGCGGCAACAGTGCTGGGTAATCATGACCTGACTTTGCTGGCTTATGCACGCGGTATTAAGCCGATTAAAGACAAGGATAATGTCCGTGATGTGATTGATGCGATCGACAGTGATGAGTTAATTGACTGGATCCGTAAACAGCCGATGTGTCTGTTTCCGAATGAACAGACGGTACTGACCCATGCCGGTATTCCCAATATCTGGGATGCAGCCAAGACGGCTGAATTGGCTAAAGAAGTAGAAGCCATTATTGCCCATGATGATTTTGAGGTGGTGGATACTTTCTTAAAGGAAATGTTTGGGAAAGAGCCTACACTCTGGTCAGATGAATTAGAAGGTCATGAGCGTACACGCTGTATCGTGAATTACCTGACCCGGATGCGTTTAACTGATGCAGAAGGGCGTCTGGAATATAGTTTTAAAGATTCACTGGATGATCCGATGCCAGAAGGTTTTAAGCCCTGGTTTGAATTTGAATCGAAAACTGCAGCAACCCATCAAATTGTATTTGGACACTGGGCCGCCTTACAGGGTAAAACCATTTCTGGGCGAATTCAGAATGTCGATGGTGGCTGTGTCTGGGGTAATCAGTTGATGGCTTATCGACTGGAAGACCAGCAAATGTTTGCCGTCGATAATCCGGTATTTTAAAATATTCGAAGCTCAAAAAAGCCACGTTGAACGTGGCTTTTTTATTGTGCTGATGATTAGTCTGCGCGAATCCAGGTCTGGTTGCGGCCTAGAACTGAAACACCCACACTGGCACGTAGCGTTAAACGCTTGCCGGTATTGTTTAGACGAACCTTGGCATCATAAATTTTACCTGCCAATGGATCAATGACACGACCTTTTTCATAATTTTTGGTGCCTTCAACGTGTTTCAGGCCTTTTAGAATAGTCATGCCTAAAATCGGTTGATCGGTATAAGGGGCTGGACATTTATTACATTTTTCGCGTGGTGTATAACCTGGACGTGGCGTGATTTTCACAATCTTGCCCGAGTAAGTATTATTCGCTTCTTTTTCGATGACAATGATGGCTTTTGCTGCTCCAGTTTTATCATCAATCTGCTGCCAGGTTCCGCTAATATCTTGAGCCCACAGGTTCATCATGAATCCTGTAGTCAATGTGGCAAGGAGTATCTTCTTTAACATATCCATCATTCCAAAGAACTTTTCATTATTGCCCGCACATGTTAGGAAGATTGCACAAATAGTCAATAAATAATTAAAAATCATGGAATTAAATTTATAAAAAAAGCTGCCTGTTTGGCAGCTTTGAGAAAAAGTGTGAACTTATTCCTGACGGATCCAGGTCTGGCTACGGCCTAAAGCAGAAACACCCACATAACCACGTAGGGTTAAACGTTTGCCGTTGCTGCTTAGACGAACCTTGGCATCGTAAATTTTACCTGCCAATGGATCAATCACACGACCTTTTTCATAATTCACGCTATCACCGACCTGTTTTAAACCTGTCAGTACGTCCATCCCCAAGATCGGCTGATTGGTATAAGGAGCAGGACATTTATTACAGGTTTTTTGCGGGGTATAGCCTGGGCGAGGCGTTACTTTGACAATTTTCCCGGCATAAGTACCATTGCTGTCCTGACGGATTTCAATCAGTGCTTTTGGTGAACCAGTCTTATCATCGATTTGTTGCCATGTCCCGGTCAAGTCTTGTGCATAAATGGTCCCAGTCATGAATGTAGCAATGAGCATTAATCCTAATTTAGATTTATTCATTTATATTTATCCTTTTTTCATAGATGAAACAAACTATCCCAAACACAAGCGTGTGGTTTTTTAATTTTGGTTGATTTTAGAGTAATGAGCGTTGCAGATCGCTCGGTCAATCTGCTTTAAGCCTGTTGATTCCCCATGACAGAAACCTGTCGATGTTAATTGCTTTGTTACTGAATTTTCAGTAAAAGCAGAGAAATTCAGTAAGATCTTTAACATGGTAATGTCTTGCATTCTATCTCCTTATATTGCGCATCAAAATCCGTTTGATGCTAAGCCTGTTAAAGCAAATGAATCTAATATTTATATGCATGTTTTATATTGTATAAAAAAAGCATCTGTCTAATATTGATACAACTTAATGCATGAAAATGCAAGCTTCTGTGCACTAAGTCATGAATTAATCTTGTTTAATCCAAGTCTGGCTGCGTCCCAAGGCTGAAACACCTACATAACCACGTAGGGTTAGACGTTTGCCATTGGCACTTAATTTAGCTTTGGTGTTGTAAATATTGCCGGATAAAGGGTCAATCAGTTTACCTTGAGAGAAATTATTATTGCCTGCATCCTTTAAGCCGGTGAGTACATCCAGACCAAGAATCGGTTTATTGGTATAAGGTGCAGGGCAGGAAACACAGGTTTCGCGCGGTGTATAGCCAGGACGAGGCGTAATCTTGGTAATTTTGGCAGTATAAACACCATTTGAAGTTTCACGAATTTCCAGAATCGCTTTAGCTGATCCTGTTTTATCGTCAATACTTCTCCAGGTGCCTGAAATATCGGAAGCGAAAGCCAGATGACTGAAAAAGGTCAGGGCTAAAAAGGATAATAATTGAACCTTTTTCATAGGTCTGTTCCTGAGTGAAAAATTCTTTATTTCCCTATAGTAAGAATAGTTTCATTCAGAAACAAACGTTAAATATTGATTGATGAGTCACATTTTTTGCAGATAAAGTATAAAAGTTGGCAACCAGATCGCAGTAAAAACGGCATTCACTGCCATGCCAAACGTAGCATAACGTCCGGCAACACTGCCACGCTGCCAGGCTTGAGCTGTACCAATCGCATGTGCTGCTAGACCTAGAGCCAGACCTGAAGCACGCTCATCATTGATATGTCGTAAAATAAATGGTGAAAATGCTGCACCAATTACGCCAGACAAAATGACGATCAGAATGGCCAGACTAACAGGTGCCTCCAGTAAGGTCGCAATATTAATTGCAATTGGTGTCGTGACTGCACGGGTGGCAAAGGCCATGATGTCGCCAGAAGACATATGTAGTAAATAGGCGAGACCCATCGGTAAGGCGACCGCACTGATACTGGCAAAAACCAGAATTCCGACAATAGCTTTCAGTGGCAGGTCATCATAACGCATGGCGGCTAGCGGAATCGCCAGTGCAACTGTGACATAACCAAGCAAATGGTTAAACAGTGGATTGACCTCATCCATATAATGCTCATAAGGAATACCCAGCACCAATAAAATCACCAGCACCAGGAACATGCTAAACACAATCACAGGAATTTGCGGAATAACACGATTGCAGGGTTTGGCAAGCAGATAAGCAATTAAGGTAATCGCAAAGCCATAAAGAACAGAAAACATGTGCGACTCCTATAACCAGCGTTTTGCCATTTTGGCGTAGATCCAAAGAGGGAGCAGAGTACTCAGGCATAACACCAGCATAAAGGCCGGAATTTTTTGTCCCATATGCATCAACATAATTAGCGCGCCTGCACTAATCGGTAAAAAAGCGAAGGCACTTTCTTTCATCAGCTTGTTATTAGTATCCACCAGACGCGCTGGAATTTTGCCAAAATAGCGCCAGGCAAATAAGGTGACTAGCAGGCTGATGAGTCCGACCAGGTTGCCCAATTCAGGATGATCTAGCTGGGTCATTAGCCAGACTGAAGCTTCACGAAATACAATAATTAAGAGGAGAGTGCTGATCCATGCTGGCCAGTCAATATGTTTTATCCAGTTCATTGGTGATGTCATTTAAAAGTTTACTTATCAAGTTTTACTCGATCTTACGCTGGATTTCAAACTCTTCAAGTGGACGCTGGAATTGAAGTGCTTGAGATCCCAGAATTTCTTCTATCGGTAAATGTGCCTGTTTGATTAGTTGTTCCAGCTTCGGAGGCGCAATCCGCACATCGATATGTAACTGACCTTCATCATCATAATGTTCGGACTGAATCACGTTCAGCGCATAAAGTTGATTGCGCAGTTTGCCATAGGCAGGTTTCAATACCAGTTCAAAGTGCTGAACCTGACCCATTAATGCTTCATGCACTGCTTTGCGTAATAGATCCAGCCCTTCACCACTATGTGCTGAAACATAGACCCGTTCAGGCTGACCGGGCTGGCGGTAAATGATTTTGGCATCTTCACCGCTACAGTCGATTTTATTATAAACCCTTAGAACCGGAACATCGGCACCAATTTCCTTGAGCACCTTTTCAACGGCTTCAATTTGTTCAAGCATTTCCGGACTGCTGGAATCAATCACATGCAAAAGCAGGGTGGCTTCAACGGTTTCTTCCAGAGTTGCTTTAAAAGATTCGACCAGTGAATGCGAAAGATTACGCACAAAGCCTACCGTATCTGCCAGTACCAGATTACCGACGCCGTCCCATTGCAGGCGTCTTAAAGTTGGATCCAGAGTCGCAAATAGTTGGTCTGCTGCATAAACCTCGCTATCGGCCAGAATATTGAATAAGGTAGATTTTCCCGCATTGGTATAACCTACTAAAGACACGGTTGGAACAGCCGCTTTTTGGCGTGCAACACGGCCCTGAATACGGGTTTGACGGACTTTTTCTATTTTGGCTTTAAGCTGTCCCATGCGGATACGCAATAAACGGCGATCTGTTTCTAGTAAAGTTTCACCTGGACCGCGCAGACCGATCCCACCTTTCTGGCTATCCAGATTGGTGCGGCTACGAACCAGTCGTGAAGACAGATGCTGTAACTGTGCCAGTTCAACTTGCAGTTTCCCTTCATAGGTACGGGCACGCTGCGCAAAGATATCGAGGATGAGTTCGGTACGATCGACCACCCGGCAATGCACCACATTTTCTAGGTTACGTGCCTGGGCAGGTGTCAGCGCATGATCGAAGATAACCAGATTGGCATCCAGTTCTTTGACTCGTTCAGCAATTTCTTCTGCTTTTCCTGAACCCACAAAGAATTTGGCATCCGGTTTTAAGCGTTGAACAAAAAGATGTTCCAGAATTTCGGCATTTGCAGATTGAGCTAACAGATGAAACTCTTCAGCATCAAGGTCATCCAGCATTTGTACGCTCACACTGATCAGTATGACGCGTTCTTTTCCCTGATGTTGCTCAAAATATTCCACTCAGGCCAATCTCCAGTTGAAAACTTCATTTTAGTTGAAAATGAACTTTACAGATACTGAAATAGCGGGCTTTGTTTTAGAGTGCCGTGACAAACAGTTGTGCAAGTGTTACGAGCAACACCGTATATAACAGGGTGCCACCCAAGATATAGCTTAATACTTTTAAGGGTCGAATCATCTCAGCTGATTTCACTGTTTCATCTTGCATGATGAGCATCCTTTTTTAATCTAATATTTCGATTGATTTATTTTATTTAATTCATTTAATGAATTTAAATTGAAAATATAGATGTACTTGGTCGTTTTTTATTATCAATGCAAGTTGGACATGAACAGTATAAAATGGGTTTAATTCGTGGATATTCCCTGTATCTTGTTTAGGATTTAGTGATCTTTTTATGAACTCGACTGTACAAAATCAATCACCTGAGATACAAGGTTTTGCAAAATTCTTTCTTTATACAAGAAAAACGACTTCTGCATTAGCAGCTATTAGTCAAGGGTTTTATCTGGTTTATCGTCATGGTTTGTATAAAGACCCGAATAACCCGAACAATACCCGATATGTGCAGTATTTCTGTCGTCAGTTGTGCAAGGTATTTAATATTGAGGTTCAGGTCCATGGCGTAATTCCACGTGAGCCGGCATTATGGGTGAGCAATCATGTATCCTGGCTGGATATCGCCGTTTTGGGTTCAGGCGCGCGAGTGTTTTTTCTGGCCAAAGCTGAAATTGAAAATTGGCCAATTTTGGGCAAGCTGGCTAAAGGCGGTGGCACCTTATTTATCAAGCGTGGTTCAGGAGATTCAGTCAGAATCCGTGAACAGATTACCGGCTTCCTGAAACAGAATATTCCGGTCCTGTTTTTTCCTGAAGCGACCACATCTGATGGACGCTCAATTAAAAAAATTTATGGTCGTATTCTCGGTGCGGCAATCGAAGCGCAACGTCCGGTACAAATCTGCCTGATCTGCTATGTGAATCAGCAGGGTGAGCTGGATATGGTGGCGCCTTTTATTGGGAATATCAGTTTTGCCAAGCATGTACAGAATGTTCTGGAAATGCCTAAAGTCACGGCTCATTTGATGGCCTTGCCGGCAATTGCGACCGAAGGGCATACAGTAGAAAGCCTGACTGCACTGGTGCATGAAAATATGCTGGAGGGTTTGCAAAGGTTGCAAGCCAAAGTAATAAAAAAGCCTCATTAAGAGGCTTTTTTATTAGAAATACTCCGAGATATTCATTACATAAAACCTTCGATCGGGAGTATCGACAGGAATTTTATTGAGGCTTTTTGATACCACTTCATTCCCGGCTCTTTTTTAAAGGTCTTTGTTTCACCTTTGGCATTGCGGATTTTCCAGTTAATGTTCTGGTTGGCATCCAGAACCAGCTTATAGGCATACTTGCTTAAATTCTTGTCCATGGTTTCATGTACTGCACGGGCCAGATTAGGACTATTTAGCAATACGCCAATTTCAGTATTTAAATAAGCTGAGCGTGGATCGAAATTAAAAGAACCGATAAATACCTGTTTCTGGTCAATGGCCATCAGTTTGGCATGCAGGCTGGAACGGCTCAGGCCTTTTAAGCTGACCTTCGCTTTTTGTGCCAGTTCTTCAGTATTGGCATTCAGGTTGTCGGCATCTGGCGCGGCCAAAAACTCATAGAGTTTTACATCATTTTCTAGCAGTTCCTGACGATATTTGGCATAAAAGGCATGGACCAGCGGCACGTCATTGGCCTTATAAGAGTTGGTGAGTACACGAACTTTGACATCTTCTGAAGCCAATTTCTTGAGACGTTCTGCGCCCTGTTTTTCCGGTACAAAATAGGCCGACACGATATCCACACTTTCTTCCGGTTTTTCCAGATGCTGTAATAACTGGAAGTTCAAGTGATCTTCAGTTTTAGCCTTTGACTTGATTTTACTTGGTGGATCTTTGACGACCTCAGCTTCTACCCAATCAAGTTGAATGTTGTGTTCCAGCCATTTATCGAAAGCCTGTGAACGATTGGCCAGATTCAGGTAGTTCTGGATTGCAGTATCATGGCTATATTCTTCCAGCTGCTGTTTCAGGCTCGGGAAACGAAGTCCGTGATGACGAGGATTAACAATCTGACGAACTGGATAGGCATAATCATCATTCCAGTATTCATCAAAAGAATGAATAATTTCATCAGAAGCGGCACCGACCAGCATCACATCTACATCAGAAAACTGATAACTGTCACTAACGTTATAATACTGGTTACTCATGTTACGGCCGCCAATCAGGGCAATCTGATTATCGGCAATAAAGCTTTTGTTATGCATGCGGCGGTTGATCCGTTTTAGATCCAGCAGCATATCCATGGCACGGTATTTACGGAAACGGTAGGGGTTATACAGTTTGACCTCAATATTCTGGTGCTGATCTAGTGCCAGATAAATACCTTCCATTTTCTTGGCATTGTTGTCGTCCATCAGTAGACGGACTTTTACGCCACGATCTGCCGCCTGAATGAGGGCATGCAGAGCCAGTGCACCAATACGGTCGTTATCCCAGATGTAATATTGCAGGTCCAGACTGCGTTCTGCTTTATTAATCAGCTGGATACGTGCAGCGAGTGCTTCGAGCGGATCTGGCAACACGTGATAACCGGTCAGGCCAATATTCTGCCGACGTAAGGGCTCAACAATCTGGGCCAGACTGGTTTGCGAGGTATCCGTTTCAAATGCCATTCGGCTAGGTTGTTCGGTTTGCGGAGGCAGCGTACTGCAAGCAGGAATGCCGAGTACCAGGCTGCAGCTCAGTAAAATGCCAGCTTTATAGCGATAAGCTTTTGATAAGCCAGAAGGTTTTGAATGAGCGGAAGCGTGGGGAGCATTTACCATAAACATCAAAGACTGAAAAATTTGGATTGAGTATAATTGCCAGCTATGAAAAGATAAATATAAAGCCACTAATCAGCTCCTCGACTCGACAAGGCAAATCTATGTGGGATACCAGTTCCGTACTTTTTTATTTTTATCTAGGCATGGCCATTCTTGCTGTTTGGGCAGTGTATCAGGCCTGGTCGAGTCAGTCGCGTACAGAAACCATTCATCCCTTTAAAGCGTTTTGTCACCTGCTGGCTTTCTATCTGGCCTATTTGCTGATTCCGCTGGTGTTCTTCAGTATTTATGCAGGATGGATGGGCTACTATTCGATTCATGAGTCTATTTTTATTTTCGTGATTAGTGCCGTACTCAGTTATGCGCGTTTTATCGAGCCGCATTTGATTAGGGTCGAAACCACGCCTTATCAAATCAATCCTCAACAGAAACTTAAAAAACCGGTACGGATTGCCCTGATTGCAGATTTACATATTGGCCTGTTTTCCGGACATGAACGTCAGCTAAGACAGATTGTACATAAGCTGAATCATCTGAAACCAGACTTGGTGGTGGTCGCAGGGGACTGGACCTATGAACCTGAAAATAAACTGGCTCAGGAGCTGGCGATCTTAAAAGAAATTCATGCGCCGGTATATTCGGTGACAGGGAATCATGATGAACAGTATCCTGGCCCGCCTATTCAGGAATTGCTTCGTTATGCGCTGGAAGTGAATCAGGTCATGGACATTGAAGGGCAGATTGTCGAGTTTGATGAATTTCGTCTGTTAGGAGTAGGGGATCTTTGGGCTGGAAAAACCGATATGCGTGCAATGCCGGATCTGCCTCAAGACAAACCTTGGGTGATTCTGTCACATAATCCAGATACCGTGGATATGGTGCCGAAATTGCCCACACGACCACTGATGCTTTCTGGGCATACGCATGGCGGACAGGTCGAGTTACCTTGGCTGACGGATTATGTGATGAAAAAGGTTTCCATTCTGGGCCATAAAAAAGGCTTGTACCGGCATGAACATGCAGATGTATTTGTGACCGTAGGAACGGGTATGGTGGGGGTGCCATTCCGTTTTCGCGTACCACCAACCATTGATATTATTGAACTGGTCTAAAAAAACAGATTTATTCACTGCTGTTAAAGCAGTAACCAGAGCACAATAATAATCAGTAAAATAACGGCTGCGGTGATCCAGATTTTCTTTTCAATCTCACGCCCAGGCACACGTTTGCCGACTTGTTGTGCAGCTACCTCAGTATCTTTGGCGATGCTCAGGTTGGGATGATCTGGAACTTCCAAAGGTGTAGTTACCACCGGAATATTTTCATCAGCATCATCAGTAAAGCGAGGGCCAATATTGCCTTCATTGTCCCGATTCAGCGCCAGATCATGCTCACGGACAATTTCATCAATGACCTGTATCGCCTGTGATTCATCTAAAGCTGTATGCGTCCGGATATAGCGAATGGCGTCCAGTTTTTTATCATCCTCTAGCAGAATCACAATATCCACCAGCTGTTCTTGAGTAAGTTGCTCAATAAGATCCTGCATCACTTTGCCTCATTCTCTGGCTTTATTTATTTGATTGTTCCCGAAATATCCGCAAAGAAGTAGCAAGTTTTTGTTGTGAAATCATAAAAAAGCCAGCATGAACTGCTGGCTTTGATTGAGATGACTTAATCTGTCAAGATCCTTAGATCTGATTGTTTACATCATCATTTTTAGTTTCACGGATCAGCAAGAATGCAAGCAATGACAGGATAGATGCTGCTGTGAGGTAATAACCTACTGCAGACAAGCCATAAGTTGTTGCCAGTTTTGTTGCAATCAATGGCGCGAAAGATGCACCAAAAATACCTGCCAGGTTAAAGGTCAGGGCAGAACCGGTATAACGTACTGAAGTCGGGAAGATTTCAGACAATACAGTACCAATCGGACCATAAGTTAGACCCATGATCGCTAGGCCGATACATAAGAAGAAGAACACAACCAGCGTACTGCCTGATTCAAGCATATCAGCAAAGAAAATACCGAAAATAGCAGAGACCACACATACTGCGATTGAAGTTGTCTTACGACCGAATTTTTCTGCAAGAACTGCTGAAAGTGGAATGAACGCGGCAAAGCACAGAGTTGCAACTAATTGCAACTGAAGGAATTCTTCACGTGTATAGCCGAGCTGTTTGGTACCCCATTGCAACGCGAATACAGTGGTCAGGTAGAACACCACGAATGTGCAGATCGCAGCGATGGTACCCAATACCAGCATTTTAGAATGCTTTTTGAATACTTCGAAAAAGGGTACATTCACTTCTTTCTGCTTTTTCAACACGTTCTGGAATGCAGGAGTTTCATGCAATTTCAAGCGAATCCATAAACCCATAATCACCAGTAGGGCACTAGAGATAAATGGAATACGCCAGCCCCATTGCATGAACTCTGCTTCAGACATGAATGCGCCAAGCGTCAAGAATGAGCCTGTCGCCAGAATGAAGCCAATTGGTGCACCAAGTTGCGGGAACATACCATACCAGGCACGTTTGCCTTCTGGCGCATTTTCAGTTGCCAGTAGAACCGCACCTGACCATTCACCACCCAAACCAAGGCCTTGGCCTAAACGGCAAAGGGCCAGCAATAATGGCGCAGCAATACCGATTTGTGCATAAGTTGGCAATAAACCAATGGCAACGGTAGAAAGACCCATGGTCAGTAAAGCAGCGACCAGTGTCGCTTTACGTCCGATCCGGTCTCCCAGGTGACCAAAGAGTGCAGCGCCGATTGGACGGGCAATAAAGGCAATCGCAAAGGTTGCCAGCGACTGAATAGTCGCAGTCATAGGATCTGTACTTGTAGGGAAGAACAGATAAGGGAAAATAATAACGGCAGCTGTGGCATAAATATAGAAATCGAAGAACTCGATTGTAGTGCCTACTAAACTTGCTGTTAAAACACGAAATTTTGAATTGGTTGCTGTAGTTTCTGTTACAGCGATAGAATCTGAAGACGCCATGAATAACCTTACACTTACTAAAAATAAAAAACTTAGTTTTAAAAGCGTAATCTTTTTAAAAAAGGCGTAATTTTTTAAAAAAACAACTGCAATCTTCTCGTTTCAACTCGCTCAGGGTCACTGAAATGGAGAAATGAGATGATTAAATCACGTAAAGATAGATAGACAGAAAATGTGATCCTGCGCCTATCAATACAAAAATGTGCCAGATAGCGTGGGTATATCTTACTCTTTTTAAAGCGTAAAACAATGCACCTACAGTGTATGCTAAGCCACCAATGATCAGAAAGGTTAAAGATTGAGCACTTAAGTACTGCTGCATATCGTCCATAACCAGTAGTGCAAGCCATCCCATGACCAGATAAGCGACCAAAGAAAGTTTCTGGAAACGGTTGATGAAAATGAACTTGAATAGTGTTCCAAGTACAGCAATCACCCACAAAGCAATCAGTAAATACTGCGCTTTGGCTGTTGGAATCGCAATCGACAGAAACGGAGTATAGGTACCTGCAATCAGGTAGTAAATTGCCGTATGATCAACTTTTTTGTAAAAATAGCGTCGGTCTGCAGCAGTGGACATATGGTAGAGCATCGAAGCGGAAAATAGCAGAATCATGCTGAAAGCATAAACCCAAAGGCCGATCCATTGTCCTGTACTCAAATAAGAGCCTTTAATAATCAATAAAATACCAGCAATCAAAGCCAGCGCAGCACCGAGGCCATGACTAATATAATTAATCCGTTCCTCATTGTGATCATAATCTGGAACTAGGGGAGCATTCTGCATGATTGTCATTCTTTTTAAATATACACTTGTATAATAATTCAATTTTGCTTTTAAGTTAAGAACAATTAAACTTGAGCAGCAATTCATATCAGGTTTTTCTTATGTCGACATCGACTTCTCTCTCGGTTCAGGAACAACAATTCTTGGAGGCTTTTCAGCAAGCCTGTGAAACTGATCATTTTGATCGTCTGATCTTGAGTCAGTATAAAGGTGAACTTGAACAATTGGAGAAAATGACCTTTAGAGTCATTTCGCTCAATGAGCAGAAAGTCTTGAGCTGTGTCTATCGATACAAGACTCAGGATGTCACCAAAAACTATCCCTTGAATGAAGCCTTGACTCAAGTAACGGAATTATTGGCCTGTTGCAAGCAAGCTAACCTGTTTACCGATCAGGAAGAATTACAGCTGAAGAAAAATAAGAAAAAGGCCATGCTGACACGAAGTAAAGCTAAACCAGTCTCTACAAAAGCAAAAGCCGAACAAGGCCATGACCGGATCAAGCAGCGTTATGTCGATCAGGACAGTGTATTCCTACAGCATTTAGGAATTACGGATCAGCAAGGTCAGATCATTCCGAGCATGGCACGTAAATGGAAACAGATTAATAAATTTGTCGAGATTTTCTCAGGTGCACTGGCTCAAATCCAGCCGCAGGGACAAGGATTACGTATCGTTGATTTTGGTTCAGGTAAGGGATATTTAACCTGTGCGCTGTATGACTATATGCAAAAACATGGCCAGACGCCGTATGTCACCGGCGTAGAGCTAAATCCGAAAATGGTCGAGTTCTGTCAGAATGTTGCACAGCAATCCGGTTTTAATCAGCTGGATTTCTTCCAGGGTGATGTGCGTACCTATGAACCGGAACGTCTGGATGTAATGATCGCTCTGCATGCCTGTGATGTAGCGACCGATTTTGCGATCCATAGCGGTATACGCCTGAATGCACAAATCATCATGTGCGCTCCATGCTGTCATAAAGAGTTAAGACCGCAATTACAGAGTCCGAAAGTGCTGTCGCCAATGTTGCAGTTTGGCATCCATGCTGGGCAGCAAGCCGAAATGTTGACGGATACCATTCGTGCCTTATTGCTTAAGGCTTATGGTTATGAAACCAAGGTCTTTGAATTTGTGGCCCTAGAACACACCAGTAAAAATAAAATGATTCTGGCGACCAAACGGAAGGATTATGAACAGCCAGACCAGGTTGTTCTCGCCCAGATTCAGGCATTGAAAGAGATGTATGGAATTCAAAAACATTCACTGGAATTGTTATTGAATGACCAATGGGATCAGCAGGGAATTGGCTCTAAATGCTAGACAACAAAAATCTTAAAATCGTGTCAGGCAGCTGGGAAAAGTTAGCTCAAGATGCAAAAAAAATTCGTGAAGCTGTGTTTATTCAGGAACAGCATATTGCTCCCGAAGATGAATGGGATGCTGAGGATGCAATCTCTACGCATTTTGTGGCTTATTTACAGGATCAACCCGTCGCGACTGCACGCTTATTAAAGAATCATAGTATTGGTCGTGTAGCTGTGTTGCGGTTGGCACGTGGTACAGGCATCGGCCAAAAGATCATGCAGACTGTGATTGATCAGGCCAAGGCAGAGCAACGTAAATTCGTAAAGCTTTCTTCACAGGTACATGCGATTGGCTTTTATCAGAACTTGGGTTTTGATGTGCGGGGTGAAGAATATCTGGATTGCGGCATTCCACATATAGATATGTATCTCAGCTTAAAAGACTAAAAAAATAAAAAAGCGAGGAAAACCTCGCTTTTTTAAATTTGATCTTGGAACTGTTTAGTGACCATGAGCCGTATTTTCGTCATGGCTAGCATTGTCCATTTGTGCATGTTCTTCAGTAGACATATTGTGCTCTTCCGCACTCGTCTGATGAGATGAAGAGGTAGCCTGACGAGCTTCACGGTCAGCCTGTGCTTTGGCTAAAGCTTCTGGAGACATCGCAGGTGCATTCTTAAAAGCATGCTGCTGGGTATTTTCTTTCTTTTGCTGGCTTGGCATGTAGTCTGGTTCATTACTGACCGCAAGCCAGAAAAACAACATAAATAATCCACCTAAAATACAGAAGATAATCAGTGCTTTCCAACCCCAAGGTGATTTTTCAGGTGAACTGTGATCAGTCATATGCATGTACCCATCGTGGATGTCTAACTCATGTAACTTTATAACATAAATTGCCTGGAAAGCAGATCAAAATCTGTCATTGATTGAATTCGATAGACTTCGAGAGTTTATCGCGTCGCAATAAAAAAAGAGGAGTTAAGCTCCCACTGCTGTCCCATAGTTTGCTTTAAATAAAAAAACCTGAGTCCTAACAGTTAAAATATGAGTGCAAACAAACACTTTAACGACCAGGATTCAGGTTTTGTCACATCAGAATACCGTATTTCATGAGCTAATTAAACCTGTTGTGCGACAGGATTTTGAACAACTTGCTAAAGTACACCATGTTGGACAGAAATTTAGAGCAGCTTCCCGGTGGGATCAGTTTATTGCCATATTGATGTCTCAATTCTCTTGTAGGCAAAGTCTGAGAGATATTCAATCCAATTTGGAGTGCCAACAGGAAAAGCTAAGTCATCTCGGAGCAAAGTCTATTCCCCGAAGCACGCTGGCACGAATCAATGAGCAGCAGCCTGCTGCCTTGTATCAACAGCTATTTTACAAGTTGCTTAAATACTATGAACACTCAAAAGTCGCTCATAAATTTCGCTTTAAGAATCCCTTGTATTCCTTGGATGCCAGTCATATTGACCTGTCGCTTTCCTTATGTGAATGGGCCAAAGTTCACGACTCAAAAGCCAGCATGAAACTCAGTATAGGATTGAATCACAGCAATGATATTCCTGAGTTTGTTGCAGTTGAAAATGGCAAAGAAAATGACATGGTACAAGGCCGCAAATTCCAGTTTCCTGCTGGCAGCATTGTAGTTTTTGATAAAGGCTATGTCGATTACCAATGGTATGCAAATCTGACTGCTCAAAACATTGGATTTGTCACACGTTTTAGGCCTAAATCTGTGTATCAGGTGATCCAGCAACATCCAGTGCTTGAATCCAAAGGTATTCTAAAAGATGAAACCATTCAGCTGAATAGCGCACATGCCCTAAAAAGAAAAGCCCCAGTGTTAAGAAGAATTGAATATAGAGATCAGCAAAGTGGCAAGCACTTTAGCTTTCTCAGCAATAACTTTCATTTAGCCGCCTCCACCATTGCGGCGATTTATAAAGATCGTTGGAAAGTTGAGCTGTTCTTTAAGGCGATTAAGCAGAATCTCAAATTAAAAGCGTTTCTAGGCCGCAGCAGGAACGCAATTCAGACACAAATCTGGATTGCGATGATCGCCTATTTATTGGTGAGTTTCGCTCAACATTTAGGAAAAACAGGTTGGACAGTTCAACGTTTACTCAGAATAATTCAAGTGAATTTGTTTGAAAGAAGAACTTTAAAAGCTTTATTTTCACCCGATAAAATACCCATAAAACAAGAGGAAGCTCATTTGAGCTTCCTCTTGTGAAAAATTGTGGGACAGCAATGGTCAAGCTCCTCTTTTTTTAGATTCAGTTTTTAAAAGCGCTGACCTTCAGCAACTTTCTGTTTGAGTAACTGTGGCGCTTTGAAACGTTCGCCATATTTATGTTCCAGGATTTCAGCACGATTCAAGGCCTTGGTTAAACCATACTGGTTCAAGAACTGCACAGCACCTCCCGTCCAGGCAGCAAAACCAATTCCAAAGATTGAACCAATATTGGCATCGACCACTGACTCCAGCACACCTTCTTCCAGACAGCGTACGGTATCCAGCGCTTGAACAAACAGGAAGCGGTCTATCATTTCCTGTTCAGAAATATCCACTTCTTTATACCAGTGCTCCAAGCCAGACCACAGCTGCTTTTTGCCACCTTCAGGATAATCATAAAAACCTGCACCAGCAGCTTTGCCTTTACGGTTAAACTCATGAATCATGGTTTGTATCACGGCATCCGCATCGGTGCTTGGACGTTCTTTGCCTTGTGCAGCCAGAGCCTTACGGCTTTCTGCAGCCACATGCTCAGAAAGTGTTAGAGAGACTTCATCCTGAATAGCAAGTGGTCCGACTGGCATACCGGCTTTCAGCGCAGCCATTTCGATACGGGCTGGATGCACACCTTCGGCAAGCAAACGTAATCCTTCCTGTACAAAGGTACCAAAGACACGGCTAGTAAAGAAGCCACGACTGTCATTCACTACAATCGGTAGCTTGCCAATCTGCTGCACAAAGTCAAATGCTTTAGCCAGTGTTTCTGCTGAAGTATTTTTCCCCTTAATGATCTCGACCAGTTGCATTTTGTCGACTGGGCTAAAGAAATGCAGACCGATAAAATTCGCCTGATTTTGAGAGGCTTGGGCCAAGTCACTGATGGGTAGAGTCGAGGTATTGGATGCCATTACACCGTTGGCTGATAAATATTGCTCTACTTCCTGAGTAACTTTGGCTTTGAGTTCCTGATTTTCAAATACTGCTTCAATGATCAGGTCACAGCCTTGCAAATCTGCTGCTTCTGTCGTGGTTTGAATCAGACTTAAAATTTGGTCACGTTTTTCGGCCGTTGAGCGGCCTTGAGCCACTTTTTTATCCAGTAATTTCTGGCTATAGGCTTTGCCTTTTTCAGCAGCTTCGACCGAAATATCTTTTAGTACCACCTGAATACCTTTGCTGGCAGTGACATAGGCAATACCTGCACCCATCATGCCTGCACCCAAAATACCTACTTTAGTGGCTTTCCATGGCGCAAAGTCTTTAGGACGGCTGGCACCCGACTTGATGGCATTCATGCCATGCCAGAATGTACCGATCATGTTCTTGGAAATCTGACCGGTCGCGAGATAGGTGAAATAACGCGACTCAATTCTCAATGCAGTATCAACATCAACCTGAGCGCCTTCAACCGCAGCGGAGAGAATGGATTCCGGTGCTGGATAGCAACCCTTGGTTTTATCACGCAACATCGCAGGAGCAATAGCCAGCATCTGCGCAACGGCAGGTGAAGAAGGAGAGCCCCCCGGAATTTTGTAACCTTTTACATCGAAAGGCTGTTGGGAGTGCGGATGTTGTTTAATCCAGGCTACAGATTTTTCAAGTAATTCATCTAGCGATTCAGCTGTGTCATGTACCAGTCCCAAAGACTTGGCTTTTTCTACACCGAACTGTTTGCCTTCCATCAGCAAAGCTAAGGCATTTTGCAGGCCTAGCAGACGAACCATACGGACAATACCACCACCGCCTGGCAGCAAGCCTAAAGTGACTTCAGGTAAACCAAACTTAGTCTTGGCATCATTCAGGGCAATACGATGATGGGCACATAAAGCGATTTCCCAACCACCACCGAGTGCGGTGCCATTTAAAGCTGCCACCACAGGAATGCCACGCGTTTCGATATAGCGTAATTTGGCTTTCATGTCTTCAATCATATTGAAGAATTCAGTGGCATGTTCAGGCGTCGCCTGAATCAGCTCATCCAGATCACCGCCAGCAAAGAATGTTTTTTTCGCTGAACGGAAAATAATTCCGGCAATCTGTTCATCAGCCTGTAACTGGGCAACGACTTCTTCCAGAGCCGCGCGAAAGTCGGCATTCATGGTATTGGCGGACTGGTTCGGAGAATCGAAGGTCAGAATGACAATGTGATCTTCAGTTTTTTGATATTGAATTGCGCTCATGCTGATCTCCTTATACCAACTCAATAATGGTTGCGATGCCCATACCACCACCCACACACAGGGTAGCCAGTCCACGTTTCTTAGCTTGACGTTCCAATTCGTCCAGTAAAGTGCCTAGAATCATGGCACCGGTCGCACCGAGTGGATGTCCCATGGCAATGGCACCACCATTGACATTGACTTTGGCAGGATCAACTTTCATTTCATTGATAAAGCGCATCACCACAGCAGCGAAAGCTTCATTGACTTCAAACAGATCGATGTCATCAATGGTGAGTCCAGCTTTGGCTAAAGCCTTACGTGCAGCCGGGGCAGGGCCGGTCAGCATAATGGTTGGATCGGCACCAACCAGTGCCGTTGCCAATACCTTGGCGCGTGGCTTGAGATTTTGCTGTTGGACTGCCTGTTCGGAGGCAAGTAATACGACTGCTGCACCATCCACAATGCCTGAAGAATTACCCGCATGGTGTACATGGTTTACAGAGCCTACTTCCGGATATTTCAGTAGAGCGATAGCATCAAAGCCCATCTGGCCCATCGTTGCAAAACTTGGCTTTAATGCACTTAAGCCTTCTGCAGTTGTTGTCGGTTTAATGAATTCATCTTTGTCTAGAATCACGACGCCAGCTTTATCTTTCACTGGAATAATAGATTTATTGAAATGACCATTCGCTTGGGCTGCTGCCGCTTTCTTTTGTGATTGCTCGGCGAATTGATCTACATCTGTACGACTATAACCATCAATGGTCGCGATCAGGTCAGCCCCGATGCCTTGTGGAATAAAATCGCAAGCCATATTGGTTTCAGGATCTAATGCCCACGGGCCGCCATCAGAACCCATCGGAACGCGAGACATGGATTCAACACCACCCGCAACAACCAGATCTTCCCAACCAGAACGGACTTTTTGTGCTGCCAGATTTACAGCTTCCAGACCCGAAGCACAGAAACGGTTGATCTGAACGCCAGCCACATCATTGTCCCAGCCTGCGGCAATTGCAGCAGTTTTGGCAATGTCTGCACCCTGATCACCGATTGGAGTCACACAGCCCAGCACAATATCATCCACCTGAGATGTATCCAGGTTATGGCGTTCTTTCAGTTCATTTAAGAGCGTAGTCAGTAAACTAATTGGTTTAACTTCATGTAATGATCCGTCTTTTTTTCCCTTTCCGCGTGGCGTGCGAATGGCATCAATAATATAGGCCTCGCTCATACAATATCCTTTTCTTGCTTTACTGAAATTGTTCTAATGCTTCGAGTGTAATGATTAAATCTTGAAGTGCAATGACGAGAACGGACCAGATCATTTGAGCAATTTGGTCAGTCTTGATGGATTAAAAAGCAGGCATAAAAAAGCCCAAGTCTGGAGCTTGGGCTAGGGGCTTGTAGCGCTTAATAAACGATACTTTTCAAGTATACAATTTTATAGCAAGGTTTTTAATGGTAACCGTGTAACTGACGGTATAGGCCTGGTGTTACCCCTGTCCATTTTTTGAAAGCACGGTGGAAAGTACTGGTTTCACTAAAGCCGACCTGTTGTGCAACATCTTCCAGAGTCAGATCCGGATTAAGCAATAAATGAATTGCGGCATCACGGCGCAGTGCATCTTTTACGCCCTGATAGCTCTTGCCTTCGGCAGCAAGACGGCGACGCAGGGTTTGTGGGGATAGATAGAGCATCGATGCAACATCGTTTAAGGTCGGCATTTCTTCACCGATCTGGCTCTTCAATACATCCCGGATCCGCGAAGTCAGCGAGTTGGTATTTTTAAATTTAACTAGAAGTTGAGCAGGTG
Organism: Acinetobacter sp. CAU_H_56; assembly: GCF_058599425.1. Classification (NCBI taxonomy): domain Bacteria; kingdom Pseudomonadati; phylum Pseudomonadota; class Gammaproteobacteria; order Moraxellales; family Moraxellaceae; genus Acinetobacter; species Acinetobacter sp. CAU_H_56. The sequence goes on from NZ_CM178654.1 coordinate 620,600, forward strand.
CTGCTTTCAGGAATTCTTCCAGAGTTTCTTCATTCTGGCGAATTGGCAAATCCAGATAATCCGCTGCAAAGGTAATTTCAGTACGCGGCATATCGAACTGCATCACAGGTGCAAAGAACAGCGCATCGTATTCATCTGCATGCGCAGGGCGAGGGTAACTGAAATGTACACGTTCCAGCGGCAGACGACGTTCAATTAACCACGATGCCAGACCATGCCAGATCATCAGCATGCTTTCGGTAATAAAGTGTTCCGGATCCATCGAATTTGGAATCAGAGGAACCAGACGCGCTTCATGCTTGTCACGCTCCAGGGTTACAGACCAGTCGTCACCAAAGAGTTTGTAGAATTGAGAAGAAAGCTCGAGTGCATCGCCCAGCGTTTTGGCATGGATGATCAACTGGCACATAATCGCGAAAGTGCCCAGACGACGCGGCTGTTTGTCAAAACCGACATGTTCGTCCTGAGTCACCATCCAGAGCATCTTGATAAAACGGGTATATTGTTCAGGCGAAATACGGGCCTTCGGCTGATGCAGAAGCTCGGCTTCAATCCCAACGTGAGACAATAAAGTATCGACATCCATGCCCAGGCGCTTAACGCCATATAAGGCTGCATTGACGAAATGGATACTGATCGTATCACGACTCATGTTTAATCCTTCAGTCTCTTTAATGTTCACTAATATTTGACCTAAATGACAAAAAATAAAAAATCAATGGCAATTTACAAGAATCCAATTACCATTTTCTTACATGTTAAATTGCCGAAACTATCAAGGTAAATGGCTGAACATGACATTGTTTTTGGGCATTTATGTTCTTATGATGAGACAAAAAGCGATATAAATAGAGTAATAACTCCAATGTCATATGCATTAAAAGGTTTGAAAATATTAGATTTTTCTACACTATTACCCGGTCCATTTGCCACATTATATCTTGCAGACATGGGTGCAGAAGTTGTGCATATTGAATCACCCACACGTCCTGATCTGGTGCGTTTAATGCCACCTTTTGCACATGGACAGGCCACAACGCATAATTATCTGAACCGAAACAAACATTCTGTCGCACTGGATTTAAAGAATCCCCAGCATATTGAACAGATCAAATCCCGAATTGCAGATTATGACATTGTGGTCGAACAATTTCGTCCAGGTGTGATGCAACGGCTTGGCCTGGATTATCCAACACTCAGTGCGCTCAATCCACGCTTAATCTATTGCTCGATTACTGGTTATGGTCAGACTGGCCCTTATAAAGATCGGGCAGGGCATGATATTAACTATTTGGCTTTATCTGGGATTGCCGGACATAGTGGCCGGATCGAAAGCGGACCACCGGCAATGGGAATCCAGATTGCCGATGTCGCGGGTGGCTCTATGCATGCGCTGGTTGCCATTCTGGCAGCGGTGATTGAGCGGCAGAGCAGTGGTCAAGGACAATATATTGATATTTCCATGACCGATTGCGCGGCGACATTAAATAATATGGCAGCTTCTGCCAGTTTGGCGGGTAATCAGCATCAGCAGATAGAATCCGGTTACTTAAATGGCGGTACCTTTTATGACTATTATCAGACTCAGGATGATCGCTATTTATCAGTAGGCAGTCTGGAGCCTCAATTCATGCAAGGTCTGGCACAGTTGCTGGATTTGCCGATCATTCTGGAAAAAGGAACTTCTTTCGCACCTGAAGATCATGCTTTAGTGAAACAGGCGATTCGCGATAAAATCAGATCCCAACCTTTATCTCACTGGCAAGCCCTATTTTCTCAGGCAGATTTCTGTGTCGAACCAGTACTAAAGCTTGATGAAGCCCTGCATTCTGAACTGGCGCAGCAACGTGAATGGGTGGTACAGGTGCCTGTTAAAGCTGATCAGCGGGAGCAAACTGAAGCTCAACTGGCTTGTCCAATCAAGTTTTCAAGATCAACTATGCGATATCAATTTATTGGTCAGGCTTTAGGCGAAACCAAAGAGTGGTAATTGAATGACTTTCTTATTTTGGTTTATGAAAAAAACTGCTAAAGATTTAATAAATAAATCATTCACGTTAAAAATCAGAGGAAGCTGATCTAAAGCTTTATATCATTGAAAGATTGCTAGGCTTATCAATAAAATCGCTATGAAATATGTATAAAAAGCATTTTATTGATAGATTCAATGTCGTTATCCTTGCCGACGATATAATAGAAACTACTAGCTGTACGCCATGTATTTATATACTGATTTCGATCAGCAACTGATTAATGAACGTGTTGCACAGTTCCGTGACCAAACGGAACGTTATTTAGCGGGCAAATTGACGGAAGATGAATACCGTCCGCTCCGCCTTCAAAATGGTCTTTATGTACAACGTTATGCGCCAATGTTGCGTATTGCGGTGCCTTATGGCCTGATGAATTCTAAACAACTTCGTAAAGTGGCTGATCTGGCGAAAGAGTATGATCGTGGCTATGCACACGTTTCAACCCGTCAGAATATCCAGTTTAACTGGCCTGCACTAGAGAACGTGCCTGATATGCTGGCTGAACTGGCAACCGTGCAAATGCATGCGATCCAGACTTCAGGGAACTGTATCCGTAATACTACCACCGACCAGTATGCAGGTGTGGTGGCAGGTGAAATTGCAGATCCACGTCCAACTTGTGAATTGATCCGTCAATGGTCAACTTTCCACCCGGAATTTGCTTTCTTGCCACGTAAGTTCAAGATTGCGGTATCTGCGCTGGAAGAGATTGACCGTGCGGCAACTTCATTCCACGATATCGGTGTTTATATTGTGAAAAATGAAGCAGGCGAAATCGGCTATAAAATTAAAGTCGGTGGAGGTTTGGGGCGTACGCCAGTAATTGGTAGTTTTATTCGTGACTTCCTGCCACGTGAAGACCTGATTGCTTATCTTGAAGCGGTACTACGTGTCTATAACCTGCACGGCCGTCGCGACAACAAATATAAGGCGCGTATCAAAATCTTGGTAAAAGCTCTGACGCCTGAAGTCTTTGCTGAGAAAGTTGAAGCCGAATTTGCACATACTGTTAAAACGTTAAAGATTGATGCTGAAACGCTGGCGAAAATGGATGAAAACTTTACTCCATTTGATTACCAAGATTATGCGGATGAAGACTTCACTGAACTGTTTGCCCAGTATCCGAAGTTTAAGCAATGGTTCAACATCAATACCAATGCACATAAAGTGAAAGGTTATCGTATTGTCACGATTTCACTGAAACGTGCGGGTATTGCACCGGGTGATATGACCACTGAAGAGATGAACCTGATTGCAGACCTTGCCGACAAGTACACCTTTGGTGAACTGCGTACGACCCATGAACAAAACATTGCGCTGGTAGATGTACCACAAAAAGACCTGTTCGAATTGTGGCAGACGCTGGATCAGCATAACCTGGCACGTGCGCATATCGGTTTCTTGACTGATATTATCTGCTGTCCAGGCGGTGACTTCTGCTCACTAGCAAATGCGAAATCTATTCCAATTTCTGAAGCAATTTCACGCCGTTTTGATGATCTGGATACCATTTACAACTTGGGTAAACTGGACCTGAACATTTCAGGTTGTATGAATGCCTGTGGTCATCACCACGTGGGTAACATCGGTATCTTGGGTGTAGACAAAAAAGGTGCTGAATTCTACCAGATCACTTTAGGTGGTAATGCAGATCATGATGCCTCTATTGGCGATATTCTTGGACCATCATTTGCTGCAGAAGTGGTGCCAGATATCGTAGAAGAAATTCTGAATACTTATCTTGACTTGCGTCAGGATGGTGAAGAGTTTATCGATACTTATCGTCGTGTCGGCATTCAACCATTCAAGGAGCGCGCATATGCTTAATACCGCACTACAAGTGCTCTCTAAAGATGGCACAATTGCAGATAACACTTACCAGCTAATTGGTGAAGATGGTGTATTGCCACAGGGTGATGTAGTTCTGACTGTGGATCAGTTAGACCAGATTGCCAATATTTCTGGTAAAAAAGCATTGTACTTAACGGTTGATGCTTCACCTGAAACTAATGAATTTCCGCTTGAGCAACTTGATGCGATTTTGATTGAGTTTGCAGGTTTTAATGATGGTCGTGGTTATTCATTTGCTGCATTGCTTCGCCGTCAAGGTTTCCAGGGTGAGCTGCGTGCGACTGGTGATGTGTTCAAAGATGTCTTGAACTACATGAAGCGTTCTGGTTTCGATACTTTTGTCATTAAAGAAGGTAAAGATATTCAGGAAGCCGCTGCAGGTTTGGGTGATTTCACTAATCCGTACCAAGCTTCAACAGCAGTACCAACACCGAATTATCAAACTGGGGCTTAATTCGCCTTCAACTAAAAAAGCCTCCATCTGGAGGCTTTTTTGTATTTAAATCTTAGGGTGCATGTTCTTCAAGTAGGCAGTTAATCATCCATTGCACTCCGAATTGATCCGTAAAGGCACTATAAAGTGCACCCCAAAAGGTTTTTTCTAAAGGCATTTCGATTTGACCATTCACCGATAAAGCTTCATAGAGTCGTTTGGCTTCATCCTGTTCACTGGCACTTAAAATAATCGCAATATAGTGATTAGTACCCTTACTAAATACTGGTGTATTTTCAGTACAGAGTTTGTCATTGATATCAGAGCCCATGAGCTCTGTGTATTCATTAATTGGAAGTGAGATATGCAAAATCAGATTTTTTTCTTCATCTGATAAATCAATTCCTTGCTGTCCAGGCGTATCTCCATAACGGGTTAGACTAGAAAATTCGCCACCGAACACTGAACGATAAAAGGTAAAGGCAGCTTCGGTTTCACCCTGAAAATTAAGATAGTGATTAAGTCGCATGCAGGCTTCCTTTTCTTGTTTTGAATCCCTTTAATTTACGCCTTGAATTGAATTTGATTGATAAAGAAGCTTTATGAAAATGTAAGTAAAAGAATTTACTTTATAGATGGATTATAAAAAATGAAATATTTATAAAATAAAAAGAGGGCTATAAAAGCCCTCTCTGTTACTTGATTATAAAAGAGTTAGATCAGTTCGATTGCGACCGCAGTTGCTTCACCACCGCCAATACATAGCGCAGCGATACCACGTTTACCACCTGTGCGTTTCAAAGCATGAATCAAGGTCAGGATAATACGTGAACCTGTAGAACCAACCGGGTGACCGAGTGCACATGCACCACCGTTGATGTTGACTTTTTCAGGATCAAGTTTGAACTCATCCATTGGACACATGGTGACCATGGCAAACGCTTCATTGATTTCCCAAAGGTCAACTTCCTCAGCTTTCCAGCCAGTTTTATCCAGAACTTTCTGAATCGCACCCACTGGCGCAATCGTGAATTCAGATGGATGCTGGGAGTTTGAAGCATAAGCGATGATTTTAGCCAAAGGCGCTAAACCTTTAGCCGCCGCATTGTCGCTTGAAGTCAGCACAAGGGCAGAGGCACCGTCTGAAATTGAGCTGGCATTTGCTGCCGTAATTGTCCCGTCTTTTGCAAAAGCAGGACGTAAAGTGGGAATCTTGTCAATATTGGCATTGAAAGGCTGTTCGTCCTTATCAACGACCACATCACCTTTACGGGTGGAAACAGTGACTGGTACGATTTCATCAGCAAAGTAGCCTTCATTGACTGCAGTTTGAGCACGTTTCAGTGAACGGATTGCAAATTCATCCATCTGTTCACGTGTATAGCCTTTGCTATTTGCCATATCTTGAGCAAATGAGCCCATCAGGCGACCAGTTTCAGCATCTTCCAGGCCATCCAGGAACATATGATCCTTGATTTCACCATGACCCATACGGAAACCGCCACGCGCTTTTGGTAATACATATGGCGCATTGGTCATGGATTCCATACCACCAGCAACTACATAAGTTGCAGAACCTGCCTTAATCATATCTGCCGCTTGCATGACTGCTTTCATGCCTGAACCACATAATTTATTAATGGTGACGGCACCGGTAGAATCAGGCAGACCTGCTTTGCGCATTGCTTGACGAGCAGGGCCTTGTTTTAAACCTGCCGGGAGTACACAACCCATAATGACTTCTTCAATATCGGTTGGCTGCAAGCCTGAACGCGCAATCGCTTCTTTGATGGTGGCAGCGCCCAGTTCAGGTGCAGTAACGCTAGCTAGGCTGCCTTGGAAGCCGCCCATCGCTGTACGTGCGCCATTGACAATTACGATGTCAGTCATTGTTATATCTCCCTATAAGTTTTGATCATTTTTTCTCGAACCTAAGCAGTATATTGAAAAAAGTACAGGATTAAAGTCCTAATATGGATAAATCATAGACTCTAGGGTTTTGTTAACAGGAGGTCATATGTTCGATCCGGATATGTCCCATTTTATTCAAAACAATACGTTGCTGAGATGCAAGGTGAGTAGAACAATAATAAAAGCTGCCATTCGATCCAATAGGTAAAGCCGTCTGGGCTTGATAAGTTACGTTCGGCATACTTAAAGCACCTCGCCAACTCAAGTTACCGTATTTAAGATTAAGTTGTTCAATGTGTAAAATTTGTTCGTCATTGTCGACTTGACGATTACGGTTTTTATCAATAAATACCAGCAAATTTTTATTCCATTGGTTTGCTTGACAGGTTAATGAATCTTGACTGGGACAAATCACAATATTCTGGTGAAACACAGCTGCCTGGCTGCGTGCATAACGATTGGTTGCTGTAAGTTTCATCGGAATATTTTTAGCTTCCTGCTTGGATAGATAATCATGAAAGTAAGGCAAGGCAATGGTGATCACAATTGCGATAAGGGCAATACAGATAATTAACTCAACAATAGTGAACGCTCTTGTTATCTTTTTATACATAGAGTTACCTGATTTATATATTATTTTTATTTGAAACATGCTATTAATTGTGCGTTTTTTATGCTTAATTGAGCGAGTAAGCAATGCCTTACTCAAAATTCAAAAAGGCGCTTAAAAATAAATTGGCAATGACAATAGGCGATTCACAACAAAAAATTGAGTAAAAAATTACTGAATTACAACGGAAATTGTAAGTAATTTTGTCAATAATTTACTTGATTAGATTAATCAAGCACTTGGAAAAATAATAAAGTGTTTGTATGATGCGCAGTGAATAGCTTAAAAATAACACTGGGGTAAAAAAAGCCTATCTCAGAATGGCCTATTAGAAGGCTTGAGCTTGAACAACAATTGTTATCTCTGGAGGATAAATCCATGAAAATGAGTCGTATTGCTTTAGCAATGCTTGTAGCTGCTCCTTTTGCTGCTGCAAACGCAGGCGTAACTGTTACTCCATTAATGTTAGGTTATACTTGGCAAGACACCCAACACAACAATGGCGGTAATGACGGTGAATTATTAGCACCAACTCAAGGTGAAATTCAAGACGATTTATTCGTTGGTGCTGCGATCGGTGTTGAATTAACTCCATGGTTAGGTTTTGAAGCTGAATATAGCCAGGTGAAAGGCGATGTAGATTATGCAGCTCCTGGTGCAGAATACAAAGGCCAGAACATTGCAGGTAACTTCTATGCAACTTCTGATGTGTTCACTGGCAACTATGACAGCAAAATCAAGCCATATGCATTGTTAGGTGCTGGTCATTACAAATATAAATTTGATGATGTGCCGCGTGGTGGACGTGGTGATGAAGAAGAAGGTACACTAGGTAATGCTGGTATCGGTGCATTCTGGCACATCAACGATGCTTTAGCGCTACGTACTGAAGCTCGTGGTACTTACCACTTCGACGAAAAATTCTGGAACTATACAGCACTTGCTGGTCTTAACGTAGTTCTAGGTGGCCGTTTGAAACCAGCTGCTGACGTTGTAGAAGTTGCTCCAGTTGAGCCAGTTGCTCCAGTTGCTCCAGCTCCACAAGAGTTGACTGAAGACCTGAACATGGAACTTCGTGTGTTCTTTGATACGAATAAATCAAACATCAAAGACCAATACAAACCAGAAATCGCGAAAGTTGCTGAGAAGCTAGTTGAATATCCAAACGCAACTGCTCGTATCGAAGGTCACACAGACAGCACTGGTCCACGTGCATTGAACGAACGTTTATCTCTAGCTCGTGCTAACTCTGTTAAATCTGCACTTGTTAACGAATACAACGTAGATGCATCTCGTTTGTCTACTCAAGGTTTCGCTTGGGATCAACCGATTGCTGACAACAACACTAAAGAAGGTCGTGCTATGAACCGTCGTGTATTCGCGACAATCACTGGTAGCCGTACTGTTCTAGCTGAACAACCAGTTGCAGACCAACCAGCTGCTCAATAATTCGTTATTGAACACTGATTAAAAAAAAGCGACTCTTTGAGTCGCTTTTTTTATGGCTGTTTTTTGCATACACTTGCTGCTCGAAACTGATTTTGAGTTAAAGCATGAGCATAGAACTCCCTCAAGACTTACAAAGTCTGGAAGCTAATAGTGGTATTTATGCGATCTGGATGATTTTTCATCATTATGGAATGGATCTGCATATTCCTGATTTAGTGCAATTGACACAGCATAATAATGAGATGGGAGCTTCAAGTATTGCGCTCGCTGTTGCACTTAAAACACTAGGGCTCGATGTTGAATTTTTTACAGAAACTGATCCTGATAAACAGCCCCTTGAAATCCAGTTTTATCAAAAAGCCCAAGAACTCAAAATGCCTGTTCATGAATATCCACTTTCTTATACAGATATTCAAAAATCAGTGGATAAAGGCCATTTTGTAATCGTGTTCTACGACACGCTTGAAGGGGTGGGGAACCATTCATTAATTTATGAAATCAATGAAAAAGAGATCAGTTTCTTTGATAGTTTTAATGCTATGTCTAAAGAAGTTTTCGAACAGCAGCGTCGAGTAGAAGGTATTTGTCAGCAAGTCATCGTGATTGATGATCGTAATTTTGTCATGCGTCATAGCTGATTTCAGAATATAAAAAAGCAGCTAGTTGAGCTGCTTTTTTAATAAAGGTGAGAACTTAGTCTTTTTCAATATTCATCGGTCGAACATCCATCTCCTGATAGGAAACCAGTTTGGTTTTATATTTCCACTTATAACCTAGCCAGATCACCAGGAATAATAAAATACCGATATAAGTAGAAAGGACAGCCAACCACTCACCATCTAGAACAGCTTGATAATTCTGACCTAGAACGACAATTGAGCAAAGGATGAAGGCAAACCAAGGCGCGAACGGGAAGAATTTAGCTCTATAGGCCAGACCTTCTAGTTGATAGCCTTGAGCTAAATAACCTTTACGGAAGCGGTAATGTGAGATCGCAATCCCGAGCCAGACAATGAAGCCACACATACCTGACATATTCAGCAACCAGTTAAACACTTCCTGCTCGCCAAAGAATGTGGTCAAGAAGCATAATGCTGCAATCGCCGTGGTCGCATACAGGGCATTCATCGGTACGCCGCGTGGATCCAGATGGGCAAACAGCTTAGGCGCACTGCCTTTACGCGCCATATCGAACAGCATACGGGTCGAAGAATACATGCCTGAGTTACCCGCAGACAGAATCGCAGTCAGAATGACCGCATTCATCATGCTGGCTGCAAAAGCAAAACCCGCTTTCTCATACAATAAGGTGAATGGAGAAAGGGCAACATCTTCTGTTGCAGCTGCCTGTAATAGACGTGGATCATTATAGGCAACCAATGTCCCGATAATGAAAATACACACGATATAGAACAGCAGGATTCGCCAGAAGATCTGCTTGATTGCGACTGGAATGGTTTTTTGCGGATCTTTAGATTCACCAGCAGCCACACCAACCATCTCGGTTCCCTGAAATGAGAATCCGGCAATCATGGCAACACCAATCAAGGCTTGGAAACCGCCTACAAAAGGCGCTTCACCTACGCTCCAGTTTGCAAATGCCGAAACACCTGGTGTGAGCATGATCTTGGCAATCATCCAGATCCCGATGATGATAAAGGCAATAATTGCCAGAACTTTCACCAATGAGAAGAAGAATTCTGACTCACCAAAACCTTTAACTGTCAGGGCGTTAATCCCAAAGATCACAGCGAGGAAGATCGCGCTCCAGTAAAAGCCCGGAATATCAGGAAACCAGAATTTCATAATAAACTGTACGGCAACCAGTTCAAAGGCAACGGTAATCGCCCAGTTGTACCAGTAGTTCCAGCCTAAAGCGAAACCGAAACCACCTTCGACATATTTGGTACCGTAGGTAAAGAATGCGCCCGAGGTCGGATTATGAGTCGCAAGTTCTCCCAGACTGGTCATCAAGAAATAAATCATTACGCCAATCAGGGCATAGGCGAGGAGTGCGCCCCCCGGGCCTGCGCTGGCAATGGTCGCACCTGAGGCCAGGAATAAACCTGTACCGATAGACCCGCCAATCGCGATCATATTGAGATGACGAGCACCAAGCTTACGCTGCAGCTGCACGCTGTTCTGAGTTTCGCTCATCATGATTCCTTAGCATTTTTTTGAGTGCTGGCAAAGAGCACTTTAAAACCTTGTTGATCAGTTTTGACTGTACATTGGCCAAAACTTTGTTCAATTAAAATTGGATAATTTAAGAAGCGGTTTGCCACAATCCACAATTCACCGCCAGACTTAAGGTGGCGACGCGAAGTTTTGCATAAAGTTTCGCTGGCCGCATAGTTGGTCTGGATTCCCTGATGGAAAGGGGGATTGCTGACAATGGCATGTAAAAAAAGCGGTGCATCTTCAATACCTGATACAGCTTTAATTTCCAGCTGCTGAGGACTGAGCTGATTTTTCTCAAATGTCATTCGGGTAGAAGCCAAGGCAAAGGCATCTACGTCCAGAGCAAAAATACGGTTCTCAGGATTCAGTTTAGCTAAATAAGCACTGATCACACCTGCGCCACAGCCAAAGTCGGCAATCTTGCCTGAGGTCACTTGAGATAAATAGGGTAAGAACACCGCTGTTCCTACATCCAGATGATCCTGACTGAATACACCTGGAAGTGCACAAATCTGCAAATCACCTTTTGGTGTGGCCACTGTATAGGTCTGTGCCCAATCTACCAACGCTTTTGCTTCGACCGTGCAGTCTAGAGTCAATTGCCACAATTGGCAATGTCGTGCGCTGTCGAGCTTGATGAGTTTACCATAAGCCTGTAGCTGCTTTGCCGCACGCTCTACACCACCTTTCTTTTCACCCACCAGAAAAACACTGCTGCCTTGTTTTAATCGGGCTGCAATATTGTGAATCAGATAATTCAATAATTCTTTTGATTTAGGTACGAAAATAACCGCCTGATCAAATTCCTGATCAGGAAATTCTGCGCCGAAATGAACCTGGGCCTGCTGTGACTGGAAATATTGAAAATCATTATAATTCCATGTCCAAACAAAGGGCTGGATAGATTCACCACATTCAGCAAGAAGCTCATCGGTCGGTGCATTCACCAGCAATACGCGACCAGACAAATAATCATATTGTCTTAATAAAACTTCGCTTTTAGGATCCATAGATCTCTCTCCAATAGAAAAAACACTGTCCGAGTCCAACTCAGACAGTGTTCTTTGGACATGAAATTACTTCTTTACTTCAGGAAGTACAATATTCAATATGAGGGCTGCAATACCGCCTGTCGCAACACCGGAACTAAAGATGTTACGGAATAATTCAGGAAGATGTTCCAGAATCTGAGGTACCTGCGCAACACCCAGGCCAAGTGCAAGCGAGATTGCAATGATCAGCAGGGCACGACGGTCTAAGTGAATACCAGACAGGATATTAATCCCAGATGCAGCGACTGCACCGAACATCACCATCACTGCGCCACCAAGCACAGCCTGAGGAACAGCTTGGATCACACCGGCCACTGCTGGAAGTAAACCCAAAATCACAAGCAGAGCAGCAATCCAGATACCGACATAACGGCTGGCGACACCAGTCAATTGAATCACACCATTGTTTTGCGCAAATACAGAACTTGGGAAAGTATTAAATAAGCCTGCAAGTAGGGAGTTAGCACCATTTACCAATACACCACCTTTAATGCGATTCATCCAGGTTTGACCATCGACTGGCTGATTCGATAATTTTGATGTTGCGGTAATATCACCAATCGCTTCTAGTGAAGTCACCAGGTAAATGAATGCCATTGGAATGAATAAGCTCCATGAGAAGCTTAAACCAAAATGCATTGGGGTTGGAATCTGAACCAGAGGTGCATCTTTTAAACCATCAAAGTTGAGATGACCCATAAAGCCGGCAAGGATATAACCCACAACCAGTGCAATCAGAATTGCTGAGCTTTTTACCCAGGTAATACGCACACGGTTCAGTAGAATAATCAGTGCCAGAACGGTACATGACATGATCAGGTTATCTGCATTGGCGAAAGTTTTGTCACTCATGGCTTGATAACCACCACCCATGCTGATCAAACCTTCTTTGATCAAGGTTAAACCAATCAATAGAACTACAATACCCGTTACTAATGGAGTAATCAGTTTCTTCACCCATGGCAAAATGCGTGACACGCCCATTTCAATAAATGAACCTGCAATCACTACACCAAAGATCGAAGCCATCACCGCTTCTACAGGCGTGCCTGCGGCGACCATCGCTGAACCGATCCCGATGATTGGGCCAATAAAGTTGAAACTTGTACCCTGAACAATCAGCAAGCCTGCACCAAAGGGACCCACTTTCTTGGATTGTAAGAAAGTTGCAATACCAGAGATCACCAAAGACATGGACAAGATCATGTTGGTGTCTTCTTTAGACACACCCAATGCCAGACAGATCAGTAAACCTGGCGTTACAATTGGGACAATAATGGCCAATAAATGCTGGAATGCGGCTAAAAATGCGATAAACGGTTTAGGACGATCTTCAAGGCCGTAGACAAGGTCAAGTTGATCTTTAGAAGGAGGAGATTGATTAAAATCAGACATGTGTCAATGCAAATTAAGGCTGGGTGGCGCTATTCTAATCGAGTTACACGTCATTACAAAAGTAATTGGAAAAAAAATTGACGCTCTCTACAAACAGTCACTGTCAAAAGTTTGTATTTTTCTGTATAATTTGCCCTCAAATTTAAAGCGTATCGAATTTACATGTCAGATATTAAAACTCTCCGTAACATTGCCATCATCGCGCACGTCGACCATGGTAAAACGACTCTTGTAGACAAACTTTTACAGCAATCAGGTGCTCTTGGCGATCGCGCAGGCGAGATCGAACGTGTCATGGATTCGGGCGCTATTGAAAGTGAACGTGGTATTACCATTCTTGCAAAAAACACTGCAATTAAATGGTTAGACAAACGTACTGATACTGAATACCGTATCAACATCGTGGACACCCCGGGACACGCCGACTTCGGTGGTGAAGTTGAACGTGTAATGTCGATGGTTGACTGTGTACTTCTTCTTGTAGACTCACAAGAAGGTCCAATGCCACAAACTCGTTTCGTAACGCAAAAAGCGTTCGCACGTGGTTTGAAACCTATCGTAATTATCAACAAAGTTGATAAACCAAACGCGCGTCCTGACTGGGTAATTGACCAAGTATTCGATTTGTTCGATAACCTTGGTGGTACTGATGAACAGTTAGACTTCCCAGTGGTTTATGCTTCTGGTCTACGTGGTGTTGCGGGTCCTTCTCCTGAAGAACTTGCTGACGACATGACTCCATTGTTCCAAACAATTGTAGACATCGTTGAACCACCAAAAGTTGACGTTGACGGTCCATTCCAAATGCAAGTGTCTTCACTTGACTATAACAGCTTCGTAGGTGTTATCGGTGTTGGTCGTATTCAACGTGGTTCTGTTAAATTAAATACACCTGTTACTGTTATCGACAAAGATGGCAAAACACGTAACGGTCGTATCTTAAAAATCATGGGTTACCATGGTCTAGAGCGTATTGATGTTGAATCTGCTTCTGCTGGTGACATCGTATGTGTAACTGGTATTGATGAACTTCATATCTCTGACACAATTTGTGATCCTAAAGCAGTTGAAGCATTACCTGCACTTTCTGTAGACGAACCGACTGTATCTATGACTTTCCAAGTCAACAACTCGCCGTTTGCTGGTAAAGAAGGTAAATTCGTAACTTCACGTAACATCCGTGAACGTCTTGACCGCGAATTGATTCACAACGTAGCACTTCGTGTTGAAGATACTGACAGTCCTGACCGTTTCAAAGTGTCTGGTCGTGGTGAACTTCACCTTTCAGTATTAATTGAAAACATGCGTCGTGAAGGTTTCGAAATGGGCGTATCACGTCCACAAGTAATCATCAAAGAAATTGATGGTGAAAAACAAGAACCTTATGAAAACGTTACATTTGACGTTGAAGAACAGCATCAAGGTGCTGTAATGGAACAAATGGGTCACCGTAAAGGCGAAATGACCAATATGGAAGTTGACGGTAAAGGCCGTATCCGTATTGAAGCAACTGTACCTTCACGTGGCTTGATTGGTTTCCGTTCTGAATTCCTGACTATGACTTCAGGTACTGGTATCATGACTTCAAGCTTCTCGCACTATGGTCCGATGAAGCAAGGTACTGTTGCTAAACGTCAAAATGGTGTGTTGATCTCTATGGTTCAAGGTACTTGCTTGGGCTATGCATTGTTCAGCTTACAAGACCGTGGTCGTCTATTCGCTAAACCACAGTTAGAAGTTTATGAAGGTATGATCGTAGGGATTAACTCTCGTTCAGACGACATGACTGTTAACCCAACAAAAGCGAAACAGTTAACAAACGTACGTGCTTCTGGTACTGATGATGCGTTGACTCTTGTTCCAAACATTGAGTTCACACTTGAGCAAGCGCTTGAATTCATCGAAGATGACGAACTTGTTGAAGTAACACCGAAGTCAATCCGTATCCGTAAACGTTACTTGACTGAAAACGAACGTAAACGTCACCGTAACGACTAATCTTTAGTTTTTCGGTTCAATAAGAAACCGTAATCTTTTCGGAGGTTACGGTTTTTTTTATGGATGAAAGGTGATGTTTAAAGTTACTCAAATCTAGTAAATTAGATAAAAATGCTGGCAATGAAATAATGTATAATCCATCACAAAATTTCAAAACAAACATTGTGGAGTCTTTATGAGTATTATTCAAGAATTTAAAGAATTTGCGGTAAAAGGCAATGTCATGGATCTCGCAGTGGGTGTGATCATTGGCGGTGCTTTCGGTAAAATTATCGATTCTCTGGTGAAAGACATCATCATGCCTGTCGTGAGCTGGATCTTGGGTGGTGATGTTGATTACTCTAACTGGTTTGTCGTGTTAGGTGATAATCCAAATAATGTGACCAATTTGGCTGCAGCACAGGCAGCAGGTCTGAATGTCTTTGCTTATGGTAATTTCCTGACCATTCTCATTAACTTCCTGTTATTGGCATGGGTGGTGTTCTGGTTGGTGAAACTGATGAACAAACTACGCCGTGATAAAGCAGAAGAAGCAGCGCCTGAACCTGAAGCGACTCCGGAAGATATCGAATTACTGCGTGAAATTCGTGACGAGCTAAAAAAACGTCCTGAAGCTTAAGCTTTTGGAGTAAATAAAAAAACGGCGTATAAGCGCCGTTTTTTTATTTTCTGACCTCTCCCTAACCCTCTCCTGAGAGGAGAGGGAACCCTAAAGGAATTAAAAATCCATCCGAAACTTAATTTCGACCAAATGAAAACCAAACTGACTTTTGACTGGACCATGTAGAACATGTTCTGCAGCGGTAAAAACCAGTTTATCAATCACTGGAACGAGTTGGCCTTTTTTTACTTCACCGAGTTCACCACCACGTTTGGCAGAGTTACAGGTCGAATATTGTTTGGCAATTTTGGAAAAATCTGCACCTGCCAGAATCTTCTTTTTAAGCTGTTCCGCAGTATCTTTATCCTTCACCAGAATATGACGGACAATCGCAGTCTTCATGATTTCTTACCTCGTACAGCAGCCACACGCTTAGGTGAAAGCTTTACCTTTTTTAGCGGCTGGCATTCAGGACAATAGACGGATGCACGTTGGCCGAGCTTGATATTTTCCAGTGTCGTTTCACAGTTCACGCACATTTCTCCTGCACGGCCATAAGCCAACAGCGTCTGCTGGAAATAACCATTTTCTCCCATAGCATTGGTGTAGTCGCGTAAGGTAGAACCACCTAAGTCAATCGCCTGTTTTAAAATACGCTTGATCTCAACCACCAGTTTTTCAATCTGTTCGAAACTTAAACTTGAGGCTGGCTGTGCTGGATGAATGCCCATATTGAACAGGCTTTCAGTTGCATAGATATTGCCTACGCCGACCACGACATGGTTATCCATGATTGCAACTTTGGTGCCAACATTTTTATTTTTTAGTTTTTCAAATAGATATTCGGCATTAAAAGCATCGCTTAATGGCTCCGGCCCAAGCGTATCAATCAGTTTGCTTTGTGATTGAGCATCTAACCAGAGAATACAGCCGAAACGGCGTGGATCATGATAACGCAGCTGAATCTCTTCAAACTGAATAATCAGATGATCATGCTTGCGCAATTCTTCATTGGCTTCACACAAGCGAAAGCTGCCTGACATACCCAGATGCCAGAGCATCGTATCCTGTTCAAATTGCGCCAGAATATATTTGGAACGACGCGTAAGCTGAATCAGGCGCTGTCCTTGCAGACGCGCGAGATCATCAGGAATTGGCCAACGTAAACTAGGCTGACGCACTTCAACTTTTAGCACTTGCTGATTAAGAAGGGGAAGGAGGCTGGTTTTGGTGGTTTCAACTTCGGGTAATTCAGGCATAACACTTAGCAGCTAATATCATGAGGCTAATATTGGGCGTTTTAAGTCTGAATGCAAGTCCTGTTTGACTAGAAGTTATAAGCAGGACATTCAAAAATATTTTAACAATTGGTTAAAAAATAAACTTTAATATTGAGATGGTTTCAGATTCAAATAATAAAAATAGGAAATATATGGGTTGATTTTTCGTATTTAACTTACTGAAAAATATAAATTATGTAGAATTTATTGTTATATAAAATATATTTTCTTATAACTTAAAGTTTTACCAATAATAAAAAAATTGCTGCGTTTTTAAGTGAAAAGTTATGTAACGTTCTGTATCAAGTCATATAGGGCATGCATCAGGCTGCCTTTACTCTCTCCATATGTTTAGGTTTTATATGAAAAAGTTAAGTCTAGCTTTATTGCCATTGATGGCAGCCATGACCTCTGCTCAGGCTGAGTCTGCATTTGATTCTCAAGGACAGTACCTGTTAGGTGACTGGAATGGAAAACGTACTGAACTTGCTCAACAAGGCGTCAAGTTTGAAGCAAACTTGCTGACAGATACAGCTTATCTGGCTGATGGCGGACGTAATGAAGGGGCTGATCCTCTAACTTCTGCACAGTTATGGTTGGGTACACAGTTAGACATGGAAAAACTGGCTGGCTGGGATGGCGTAACTGTTCGTGCAGTTGCGACTGCACGTCAGGGACAAAGTACATCGGTACGTGATTTACAAGGTGATGCAGCTCAATGGGCCAATGTTCAAGGAACATTTGGCCGTGGTAACCAGGACAGCCGTTTAACCGAACTTTCAATTGAAAAGAACTATAAGGATCAAGGACTGAGTATTAAAGCTGGTCGTCTGGGTCTCGGTATGGACTTTAACGTGATGGCCTGTGATTTTGCCAGTACAGCATTTTGTGCTGCGCAGATGGGTAAATGGCAGGGCAATATCTGGATGAATACACCGGTCGCACAATGGGGGGCACGTGTGAAACAGCAGCTAAACTCTGACGTTGCTGTACAAGTCGGTGTTTATGAATTTAATCCTGATAACGGCAATGGTACTAAAGAAGGTCAGGGCTGGAGTCTGGATACCGACAATGCTGATGGCGTGACGATTCCTGCAGAAGTAATCTGGACACCAAAATCATTAGTAAATGGTTTACCTGGCAGCTATCGTGTAGGTGGTATGTATAATACTGCTGATGATGTGGCCAACCAGAAAGACGTAGCCAATCCAACAGATGCTAAAAATCGTACTTTTGCTGGCTGGTTAGCCGTAGAGCAGCAGTTGACCTCAACCGGCAGTGGTCGTCAGGGTTTACACTCATTCGCTAACTTTACCTGGCATGATCGTGATACCAATAAAGTGGACAATTCACAACAGTTGGGTCTGAAATATATTGGTCTGGTGGATAGCCAGCCAAATGACATTTTAGGTCTAGCAGTGAACCGTGTGCATGTGAATGATCGTTTTGTTGAGTATCAAGAATCTGTTGATAATATAGCTTATGATGCGAGTGCCGAATACAATATCGAACTCAACTACAGCTATAACGCAACAAAATGGCTGATGCTACGTCCAAACCTGCAATACGTTATAAATCCGGGGTCTAGCAACCAAGTAGATAATGCATTGGTGGTAGGTTTGACTACACGAGTGATCTTCTAAAAAGAATTTAATCACGTTATAAATAAACAGGCTCATCAGAGCCTGTTTTTTATTTTTTGGTAAAAAGTTCTGAAAAGCCACTTCACAAAAAGAGGGAATACCGCGTGTCACTACTATTTCAGCCGGTTCAGTTTGGATCATTGCAACTTAAAAATAAAATTGTGATTGCCCCGATGTGTCAGTACTCTGCAACCGAACAAGGTGAAATCACTTACTGGCATGAACAACAATGGGCCAATTATGCCTTATCCGGTGCAGGTCTTTGCATTGTGGAAGCCACCGCTGTACAGCCTGAAGGTCGCATCAGTTATGCCGATTTAGGGCTTTGGAATGACCAGCAGGCCAGTCAGATCAAAACCTTACTGCAAAAAGTCAAATCAATTTCTCCTATGCCTTTTGCCATACAGCTTGCACATGCAGGCCGTAAAGCTTCTACAGATAAACCTTGGGGCGGCAAGGGGCAGTTCGCCCCAGATCATGCACTCGGCTGGCAAACTGTCTCTGCTAGTGATATCCCTTTTCAGGACCATGAACATCCACCTAAGTCTCTAAGTGTGGATGAGATCCAACAAGTGATTCAGGATTTTGCAGCCAGTGCCAAACGAGCGGTTGAAGCAGGCTTTGAACTGATTGAACTACATGCAGCACATGGCTATTTGCTGCATCAGTTCATGTCACCGTTGTCGAACCATCGTCAGGATCAATATGGCGGTTCATTTGAAAACCGTATTCGTCTAACACTTGAAGTATTTGAAGCAATTAAAGCCGCAGTACCAGACGGTTTTCCAATTGGTATTCGTATCTCAGCAACGGACTGGATGGATGGCGTAGAAAGCTGGGATGTAGAATCTTCAGTTGAACTATCCAAAGCTCTGGAGAAACTGGGTGCAGTCTATATTCACGTTTCGAGTGCAGGTTTACACGTCGATCAGAAAATTGATGTACATCCGAATTACCAAGTACCTTTTGCTGAAGCGATTAAAAAAGACGTGGATATTCCAGTCATTGCCGTGGGGCTGATTACCGATGCACAGCAGGCAGAAGGCATACTGGAGTATAAACAGGCTGATGCGATCGCGATTGCACGTGCCTTGCTTTATGATCCACGCTGGCCTTGGCATGCCGCAGTAACGCTGGATGAGAAAATAGCAATTTCTCCACAATATTTACGTTCTGCACCGCATGGCTTAAATCAGTTGTTTGAATCGTTTTAAGGCCATTTTTTCTTAGAAAGGCTTATAATAACGCATCTCAAACAACAGGACATTTCATATGATTATTGCGGTAATTGTGCCCATATTTTTATTATTGGCACTAGGTTACCTGAGTGTGAAATGTCAAGTTCTAAAAAAAGAACAGGTTGAAATGGTAGGGACCTTTGTCATCAAAGTGGCCTTACCGTTACTGTTCTTTCAGTTTCTAGCCTCTAAAGATCTGCATGAAATCTGGTATTTTGAATACTTTGCGGTCTATACCTCTGTCACTTTATTACTTTATGGTTTCAGCTTCTGGCTGATGCGCCGTCAGTTCCGGAATACCTCTTCACATAGCGCTGTTCTATCCTTGGGGGCAGCGATGTCCAATACCGGATTGATCGGTACAGCAGTACTCACTTTATTGGTGGGACAGCATGCAATGACCTATACCTCTCTGGTGGTCATCATTGAAAGCATGATCCTGATTCCGATGGTGTTGATCCTGGCTGCACTCGGTACCCAACATCAAGCCAATCTGGGTAGTCTTGTGAAAAGTACCATTCTCATGCTGTTCAAGAACCCTTTATTTATGGGGGTGATGCTGGGTATGGCCTGTGCGATTTTTGAAATTCGCCTGCCAATTTATCTGGATCAGGTCTTTGCCATGATTGGACAGACTGCCTCACCTTTGGCGCTGTTCGCGATTGGTGGCGGAATCGTGGGCATGAGCCTGAAATATGTGAATCTGCAAAGTTTCTATTTGGTATTTTCCAGCAATATTCTGATGCCGATTCTGATGTATCTGGGTCTTAGTCGACTGACTCAGCTAAGTCAGGAAATGATTTATGCCGGGACCTTGATCGCAGCACTTCCTATGCCAACGATTTTCGGTATGTTGGGGCAGGCGTATGGCCTCAATGAGCGGACCTTAACCCCTTTATTGATGAGTACTATCGCAGGTTTCGTGGTTGCGAGTGGACTTATTACTTTGTGGTGGAGTTAAACAAGCTGGCTTATAAATCTATAGCCCATAAAAAAGCTCCTGTTGGAGCTTTTTTATTTTGATCAGACCTGATCAACTTTTTTTGGCAGGTGCTTTTTTCTGTTCAGCAATCATTTTATCCACTGCTGCTAGAGATTCTCTGGCCTTAGGAATATTTTCCTGTGCCAGGGCCGCAAAGATCTTTTTCGCTTCAGGCAGGTTTTGCGCAACAATACTACCGTTGGCAAACATATTGCCAATCGCCATCAGGGCAGGGATATAGCCTTTTTTCGCCAGATCCTGAATACTGCTTAAACCTTGCTGGATCGGCTTTTCATTCTTGGTTTTAAAGCCGTTGCTGATGTCATATAAGGCTTTGGCATGAATGGCCGGCATATTACCCTTGCTAATCAGAGGCTGTAATTTTTTCAAAGCCTGCTGGTCAGAAGCTGTTGTCCCTTCAGCAAATAAAAGTATAGCCAGATCTACCGTCGCTTCATCGAAATTGGCTGCCGATGCGCGTTCCAGGTATTGTTTGGCTTTGCCCAAATCCTGCTTAAGACCTAAAGTACCACCGGTATAATTCTTGCCCAGTACATAGTTGGCTACTGGATAACCTTTACTGGCGGCCTGTTCATATAACTGGATGGCCTTCTTTTCATCCTTAGCAGTACCTTGGCCAGTTTGCGTTAAATAGCCTAAGTTATAGATGGCCTGTGCATTTCCCTGGCTGGCCAGTTTGCTTAAAGCATCGTAGGCACCCTTGAAATTCTTGGCATTCACCATCTCTTCAATTTTGGCAAATTGAGGATCGACTGGGGCATTTGAAGTGTTTGCGAGGGCAAATTGACTGGACACTGCAAGAATTGCAGCAAGTACTAATTTTTTCATTGTTCCGATAACCTTAATTTTTCTAACACCTAATTCCATGGTGCGATTTTTGTCGTTTTCATCTACATCATAAGACGATTTCAGGCTTTGTAAATACTGAATATGTGACTAATTACAAATTATTTGAGAATCATATAGGAGATGAATCAATAAAAAAGTGCTCGGTTTAAGGTGTGTTTTATTCAGTCAATTTTTTTCTATTTAGTTGTTTAGCCTAATAAAAATAAAAAAGGCCAGAATTGAATTCTGGCTTTTGCATCAAGAGAACTGTTGGTTATTGTGGACGTGCTACATCACCACTTAAAGCTTCAGGTAATTCCAGAACCTGTACGTCCAGCTCAGCCAATGCTTCAGGTTTGGCAACCACTAAAGCCTGATAACCCTCATCTGTACCAATACTATTAACCACTTCGACGTCATTGTGCAGCTTGGTCGCAACAGCAGGTGCTTCGCCTGTACCTTGAATCAAATGCAACCAGTGTTTTGGCTTGGCTTTAAACCATAAGCGAGCAATCACTTCCTGACCCAGATAACAGCCTTTGTCATAGTGAATGCCTTCACGTTGATGCAGACGCAATTCCTGTGGCTGGAACAGGGTCGCGGTAGCTGCTTGAATCCAGGCCTGACCTGAGGCAATAGCTTGCTGTTGCCAAAGGGTAATATCCGTTTCAGTTTCAACAAAATCAGTCTGGATATCATTGATAACTGGATAAACCGGGCCAACCTGCTCCAGTTTCATTTTTGAAAAAGCGCCAAACTTTTTAATATGGCTGGCCAGTTCTGCTGCCTGATCTTCAGGGCTGACAATTTCGAAGCTTTCCGGATTAATTTTTTTCAGCCAGATACCAAACTGGATACGTCCTTTCAAGCTACAGATCGCTGTATAGCGAGTCAGGTTTTCAGCCAGAGTTTCGACATTTAAAGTAACTTGACCCTGAAGGAATTTTTGCGCATCTACTCCATTCAGCGTAAATAAGGTAAAAGCAGGAGATGTTGCCATGATCAGCCTCAGTTTGAATACTCAAAATCAATCAAGCTATTGTGCAGCAAGCATTTAATAGAGGCAAACAAAAAAGCCAACAATCGGGATCGTTGGCCTTTTCAGGAGTGTCTAATTAGTGATGATGAGATGAGGTTGGCAGAGGTGAATCACAAGGGAATTTACCTCCACAGACCCGTACCGTTTCCATCATGCCCTGATCTTCATGATCGAGAATATGACAGTGCTGTACAAAATCACCTTCAAATTTCTTGTAATGACTTCGAAGAATAAATTTATAGTTCGCCTTGATAAACAGGGTATCCTTGAATTGTCCTTTCATACCACGATATTGCACATCATCTGTATCATTATCATCAGGCGCTAATTCACTCACATCAACTTCTTTGGATTCGCCATTAGGGCCAGTGACAGTTTTTAAGATTTTAACAATCTGGAATGGATTAACATGAATATGGAAAGGATGGCCACCAAAAGCTTCGGTCGTCAGTTCCCATTCATCCGTCTGTCCAATTTGTAACTGACGCACATATTCACGATCCGGGTCTTTGGCATGAGTCCGACCGACTGATCCTTCGCCATCAAATGCATCTCCAAAACTGAGTAAGTCACCATCTTCTTTATGACGGAAGCCAAATTTAAGGCCATTTGCGAAAGCCAGTTCAAATTTACTGTATTGTTTCGGTCTGGAGGCAACCAGCTTGTCAATTGCTGGAGTCATCAATGATGGATGATCAGTAAAGGCAGTAAGATCAAGTTTGGATAACTGAGTCTGAATCTCTTTGCTTAAACCAATTTTTTTCGCGCGCTCTTGCAGGAACTGGGCAGGAGTCTGCGCTTTTGTTTTGCTTGCCTGTACATTGACCCATCCCAGTAGTTGGGCATTGAAAGGGTGGTTTGGAGCTAGTTGAGGAGTAATTTGACCCATTGGGATCGGTGCATTCACTTCATCCTCAATATTTAATTTGGAGTCATAAATACAGTATTTATTGGTGGTTGGGAAGGTAACCATTGCATCATGACGATAACCAGGCTGGAACACAGACAGTGTTCTGCGCTGTACCTGAGTCATGGTCAAACCATCTTGAGCAATCGTATAAACAGGTAAGCTTTTTAAACTCTCATTAAACTCTTTTGGATCTGCTTCCTGATATGCCAGACAGGCTTTAAGGGTGTCTGCGGCGCTAAATTTACTGGAGTTTGGCAGTTCTTTAATAATCAAACCAATGGTGTCGCGTACACCACCATGAATCATGCGCCAGCGATTAAAAGCATTCTGTTCAACTTTAATCTCTCCTAAAACTTTACCATTGATAGACGTATAAAAGTTCTGGCCGGCCCAAGAGCCAGGATTAGCGATATCTGTATAATCTTCAAGTAATCCTAAGCCTTTACCTTCGCAATTATTGGGAGTGTCAAATTTTACATCCGGGCCAGGGTTAGAGCATCGATATTGAATTTGCTGGAACAACAGGATGTTTTCATTTGGATAGCTATTTTTTTCTTTCCATAAAATGTCCATATCGCCTGTTTCAGTGACTTTGCCATTTTTTACTTTTGGTGTTCTTGAGCCTTCTACAATTAATGGGCCTGCCATACCGCTCGATACCTGAATAGCCGTTGAGCCATGCAGATGGGCATGATACCAGTAGGTGCCTGCCGGATGATTCGGCTCCATTTTGTACTGATAATCAAATTTTTCCTGAGGTTTAAATTTCAGGAAAACATTATCACTATTGCCTTGAGGACTTACCCAGAAGCCATGGGTATGCAGGTTAGTAGTATTGAAACAATGTGGATCGTTCACATTATCCACTTTGTCTGGGCAGGTGGCTTTCTGTTCAGGTGGAAGCTGGTTATTTAGGTTAATTTTCAGGGTTTCACCTTGTTTCACCCGGATCTGAGGACCGACTAAAAGATCTTCAACAGACTCTCCAGCCTTTTTCTTGTTAAACAAGCTGGCATTAGTGAGATAACCTCTGACGAACAGTTGATCCCAGGTACTATTTCTCGGATTGTAAATCTTGCCGGTTTTATAAGCGACGATCAGTTCATGGGTGCCTTTGGAATTTTTTTGCAATAGTGGCGGATTGCTAATCAAAGTATCGGGTGTTGTTGGAGTAGGTTGTGGGTTGTTGGGATTATTGGGAGTGGTTGGTGGGTTAGGGTTGTGGGGAGTTGGCGGTTTAGGATTGGAGGGATTTTTACCTCCATTCCAGCTTGCTGCCAGTACAGCGATCACTGCAGCAACGATACCAATAATGGCGAGTTGTATCATTGTAATCACCCTTATGTGCTTTTGTGATGAGTGTTGTTGTTGTGAAGTAATTCGAGGGTAGATTTACAAAGTTGAGATACAGACTGTTATCACCAAATTAGGGGGAGGGCGATAGACGGTAGGCTGAAATGACGTGTGTAAAGTATTTTAGAAAGGGATGCGTTTCATAAGCCTATGTTTATGCATCGTTGTCCTATAAATATTTAACGTATTTCTAAAATTGTAAGAAAGTCTTAAAAAATATATGGAATTGAGAATGTAACTTATTTCGGGGTATGTCGAACCTGAAAAATGATTTTTTTCGCCTAAACTCATTGAGCAATATCTGCAATGAAATTTACCATTCATGGTTAAGATCTACGCTTAATACTGAAATAAAAAACGTAGATTCGGTGTTTTATTAAATGAGCTATTTCTAAAATTAAAAAATTCTAAGCTTTGATTTCATATGAAATTTATACTTAAACTGATTCGAATAAATCGATTATTTTTTATGCGGTTATCCACATCTCATACTAAAGAATGAGACAGATTTAGGCCGTTTTTTCAGAAAAAACGCAATTTAGAGTCAAAATTCTAAAGTATGGGTCATAAATTTTGGTAAAAATGCCATTTTTAATATTTAAATATATGAAAACTATAAGATTTGGGAAATGGACTTTCGACAGCGTACAATGCCTTTATTAAAAAACAAGTCATCAAGATATTTTGATGAATAAAAAGAGTAATGAAAGAGGGCAGGCAAGCTATGAACAATAACTACCGGAAACCGCTGCAAGGTACCCAGCTGGAATATTATGACGTGCGTCAAGCCGTAGAAGATATTCAGCCAGGCGCATATGCCAAACTTCCTTATACATCTAAAGTGCTGGCCGAGCAGCTGGTACGCCGTTGCGACCCTGCGATTTTAGAACAGTCTTTACGTCAGTTGATTGAGCGTAAACAGGAACATGATTTTCCTTGGTATCCGGCGCGTGTGGTGTGTCATGACATTCTGGGGCAAACGGCACTGGTCGATCTTGCCGGTCTGCGTGATGCGATTGCCGATCAGGGCGGTGATCCCTCTAAAGTCAATCCAGTGGTTCCAACCCAGCTGATCGTCGATCACTCATTAGCAGTGGAATACGGCGGCTTTGACCCAGATGCATTTGAGAAAAACCGTGCAGTAGAAGACCGCCGTAATGAAGACCGTTTCCATTTTATTGAATGGACCAAAACTGCGTTTGAAAATGTTGATGTGATTCCTGCTGGTAACGGCATCATGCACCAGATCAATTTGGAAAAAATGTCACCGGTAATACAGAATCGCGATGGCGTGGCATTCCCGGATACCTGTGTCGGCACAGACTCTCATACCCCACATACCGATGCGTTGGGTGTGATCTCAGTGGGTGTTGGTGGTCTGGAAGCCGAAAACGTGATGCTGGGCCGTGCATCTTGGATGCGTCTGCCAGACATTATCGGTGTCGAATTAGTAGGACAGCGTCAGCCGGGCATTACCGCAACCGATATCGTACTAGCTTTAACTGAATTCCTGCGTAAAGAACGTGTAGTTGGAGCTTATCTGGAATTCTTCGGTGAAGGCGCGGACAGCATGTCAGTCGGCGATCGTGCCACGATTTCCAATATGACCCCGGAATATGGCGCAACTGCGGCCATGTTCTATATCGATCAGAACACCATTGATTATTTGACGCTGACTGGTCGTGAATCTGAACAGGTCAAACTGGTTGAAACCTATGCGAAAAAGATTGGTCTGTGGTCATCAGAAATGACTCAGGCAGAATATCCACGTGTACTGCGTTTTGACCTATCGACTGTCACCCGTAACATCGCTGGTCCATCCAATCCACATGCGCGTGTATCAACGTCTGACCTGAAAGAAAAAGGCATTGCGGGTGTGGTAGAAAACCGTACTGATGGTTTAATGCCAGATGGTGCGATCATCATCGCGGCGATCACTTCATGTACCAATACGTCTAACCCACGTAATACTGTGGCAGCAGGCTTGTTGGCACGTAAGGCTAATGAGCTGGGTCTAGTACGTAAACCTTGGGTGAAATCATCTTTTGCACCAGGTTCTAAAGCAGCGGCGTTGTACCTAGAAGAAGCGGGTGTACTGAAAGATCTGGAAAAACTCGGTTTTGGTATCGTGGCTTATGCATGTACCACCTGTAACGGGATGTCTGGTGCACTTGATCCAAAGATTCAGCAGGAAATTATCGACCGTGACTTGTATGCGACAGCAGTCTTGTCGGGTAACCGTAACTTCGATGGTCGTATCCATCCTTATGCGAAGCAGGCATTTTTAGCATCTCCACCGTTAGTGGTTGCTTATGCGATTGCGGGTACCATCCGTTTTGACATCGAAAAAGATGCCTTAGGCACAGACAAAGATGGCAATCCAATTTACCTGAAAGACATCTGGCCATCGGATGAAGAAATTGATGCTTTGGTAAAAGAGTCCGTGAAGCCGGAACAGTTCAAGAAAGTGTATATTCCGATGTTCGATCTGGGTGAGCGTGAGCAGGCAGCAAGTCCGCTGTATGACTGGCGTCCGCAAAGTACTTATATCCGCCGTCCGCCATACTGGGAAGGGGCATTGGCTGCACCGCGTACTCTGGCAAATATGCGTCCGTTAGCCATCCTTGGCGATAACATTACTACCGATCATTTATCTCCATCGAATGCGATTGTGTTGGATTCGGCAGCGGGTCAATATCTGGCGAAAATGGGCTTGCCTGAGGAAGATTTCAACTCTTATGCAACGCACCGTGGTGACCACCTGACTGCACAGCGTGCAACCTTGGCGAATCCGAAGCTGTATAACGAGATGGTGGTACGTTCTGACGGCACCATCAAGCAAGGTTCTAAAGCACGTGTGGAGCCGGAAGGTGAAGTGATGCGTATGTGGGAAGCGATTGAAACCTATATGAACCGCAAGCAACCGCTCATCATTGTTGCGGGTAAAGATTATGGTCAAGGTTCAAGCCGTGACTGGGCTGCGAAAGGTGTGCGTCTGGCAGGTGTAGAAGCGATTGTTGCTGAAGGTTTTGAGCGTATTCACCGTACGAATCTGGTGGGTATGGGCGTTCTTCCACTTGAGTTTAAACCGGGTACAGACCGTAAAACTTTAAATTTAGATGGTACTGAGCTGTATAGCGTGATTGGCAATATTGCACCGCGTTCGACTTTGACTCTGGTGATTGAGCGTGCGACTGAAGATGGCAAAAAACAGACCATTGAAGTGCCGGTGACTTGCCGACTGGATACTGAAGAAGAAGTCTCTGTGTATGAAGCGGGTGGGGTATTACAGCGCTTTGCGCAGGACTTTTTAGAAGGAAATGTGGCTTAATTTTTCTAGTTACTAGTAAAAATCTCCCCTAACCCCTCTTTAGAAAGAGGGGAACTCCCTCCTTTTTAAAGGAGGGTTGGGGTGGATTAAAGTGATTGAAATTGTTTAAAAAAGACCCTACTGTTAAGTAGGGTCTTTTACTGAGAAAATGATGTCTTTATTAAGAGAAATTCAGAGCGAAGCAGTTAGTCCTGCAACTAAAGTTTCTGATTTACTACGAAAATGTAAAATTTTGGCATATCGTTTAGGCAATGAAGATTTTAAAAAGTGGGTAGAGTCAGAACTAAATGGATATTCATCAGATGACTTATTACCTTCTTATAGAATATTAACTGTAGGTTCTAAAGGTAATTTCGTAGGGAGTTTTGGTAGTAGTTTTTCTAATGCGGATATGCCGATTCATGGTCTTCCAGAAAGGTTACAAGAAAAACAAATAAAAGCCGAATTCCACCAACCAATTGCAACTGTAGAAAGCTATTCTTTGAATAAAGAAGGATATTTAACCCAAAGTTGGGATCCTGCGATCTTGGCTCAGTATGGGGCGAATATGTATAGTGATTTGAATTGTATACAAGCATGGAAAGTGATTTCTATAGCATCAGTGATTGGTATAGTTGATACCGTAAAAACTAGAATCTTGAATTTCGTCCTAGAAATTGAGGTCTTGAATCCTGACGCTGGTGAAGCTGCTTTAAATTCCAGCCCAATCCCCCCAAGAAAAAGTGAGCCAGATCTTTAATATAAATATTTCAGGCGATGTTCAAAACTTAGCTTCAGGAAATTATCACAGCACTATCCATCAAGAAATTAATAACTCTCAAATTCCTCAAGAGTTTTTAGATTTATTAAGCACGTTGAGAGAATCTGAAATCGAGGAAGAGTTAGTTAGCGATCTAGAACTAAGAATCGAAAAATTAGGAACCTTAATTGGAACACCAGAATATACTTCCCAATATGGTGAGCTAATGAGTTTTCTCTCTACTCATGTCACTATATATACTTTCTTAGCTCCATTTATTCCAATGCTATCAAGCTATTTATCATAGAAAGTGAAAGTGACTAGGCGCAGCGAAGAAATATCATTAAATCACAAATAAAAATATCACTTAGCTTTAACGACACTATCATTTACAAAAATGGACAATAGACATTCATCACAACAGAGTTATACTGCTTAGACCATTTTCTAAAACAACGGAGAACAAAGATGGTTACAGCTGGCTCAAAACCGGGAACAGGTTTCTATTTTTGTGTTCAATGCGGACATCGCGTCTTCTTAGAAATTGGTACAGACCGACTACCACCGTGTACCAAATGCCTCGGCACCCAATATAACGATAAGGTTGCCTAAGCACACGATATTCAAAACAGAAGATCCTGTTTTAAATAAAAGCCCTATCACCCGATAGGGCTTTTTTGTTAGCGTATAATTTGGATCATAAAAACGGCTTAAATCTCAAGGATAAGCAGCATGGAAACAATCCTCGGTTTATGTATCGGTATCGGCTTGAGTGCAGCCTGTGGTTTCCGTGTTTTTGTGCCTTTGCTGGTGATGAGTATTGCCGCATTGATGGGCTGGTTTGAACCGATGACCGGTTTTGAATGGCTGGCCATGCCGGCAGTCTGTCTGGCTTTAGCCATCGCGACTATCTGTGAAATTGCTGCGTATTATATTCCCTGGGTGGACAATGCCATCGATACGATTGCAACGCCTGTTGCCATGCTGGCCGGAACTCTGACAACGATGGCTGCCAGCAGTGGAGAAATGTCCCAGTTTAAAGCTTGGGCAGCAGCGATTATTGTCGGTGGTGGAACAGCAGGGGCCGTGCAAATGAGCAGTGTTGCAGCACGCGGACTATCAACTGCTACCACAGGCGGTGTTGCGAATCCGGTACTCTCAACCGGAGAGTGGATCGGGGCTATTCTGTTATCCATCCTGTCATTGCTTTTGCCAGTGTTAGCTGCCTTGCTGGTCGTAATACTAGCCATCATGGCGATTCGCTGGATACGTCAAAAAAAGAAAATCAAGCTAGAAAATTCCGCCTTATAAGAGTCAGATAAATAAATATTTATCACTAATTTTTAACGAAATATTTGCTTAAAGAAAGGTTCTCATCTTGTTCATTAAATTGCTTGATTTTTATTCAATAAAGTCATAATTTTATTATGGGATTGCAAAAGGCATAATTTTTGTATGGTTTTATTTGTGGTTTAACTTGATAAAAACAATATTAGGGGAACTGTAAATGATTAAATTTATTGTAGATGAACAAGAGTCTGCCCAAGGCGTGCACTATATTCATAACGCAACTGAAGGCTGTGAAGACCTGCCAGAATTTGATAACCAGATTCTGATTGGATATTTTGCCAATTATGATTTGGCTTATAAACGGGCAAGAATGAACTGGCCGAGGGAGAAAGTAGAGGGCTGTCATAAGTGCTGTACAGAATGAGATTTATAAATATATTGGGCGTCATTTAAAACCTGCTATACAGTGGGTTTTATCATTTATTTTGTTTGAAAATTGATCAATTTGACCCCATTTAAAATTATAGATTTATCATGTTTAGGGCTGCTCAATTGCAACATTATCTTGATCTCAATCATGACTCGGGTGTGGCCAATTATGAGATTGGCAATGAGTTTATTCGGGTTCAATTCAAGAAAACCTCGAAAGTGTATACCTATAGTTATAGCAGTGCAGGCTATCAGCATGTGGAAAATATGAAACAGCTGGCCCAGTATGGTGATGGCTTAAATGCCTATATCAATCATCATACCCGTCATCTGTTTGTACGCTAAAAAATGATCGTTGGAAGTTAGAACTGAAACTTTTAGCTCAAAATATTTAAACCATTTCTCTTTAGATCACAGATACAAATCAGTAGTTCCTGAAGATTTGATTGATCTGTTAACTTAATGATAGATGGCTCTACAGGCAGGGAACCACTATGGATCTCAATTTCTGGTGTCGGTTTTTACTTTATACATTGGCTTTAAATTACGGCATCTTAATGCTCTGGTTTTTGCTGATTGTCTTTGCACGAAACTGGGTAAAACGATTGCATGGTCAATGGTTTCAGCTCTCAGATTCGACCTTTGATGCCATTCATTATGGCGGCATGGCCATCTATAAAATCGGGATATTCCTGTTCAATCTGGTGCCGCTGATTGCCATATTTTTGATTGGGAAAAGTTAGGAGATAAAACTTTCCAAAGTTCCAAGAATAAATAAAACTGATAGTCACTTCAGCATTACACGGAGCAGTTTAAGGCTTAAAATGCTCGAAACAGAATAACAATATGAAAAAGGAGTTCGGATCAATGAATCAGTTTAAACCCGCCTTGATTTTAGGTGCTTTAATCGGCTTGGGAATGATTATTGCCGGATTTATTCTGGGCAATAGTGCGGTCAAGATTAAACAGTATGAGCGGATTGTTTCCGTAAAAGGGCTGTCTGAACGTGAAGTGAAAGCCGATGTTGCAGTCTGGCCGATCCGTTTTAGTGGCGGTAGTCAGGATCTGACCGAACTGTATGACACCATGGAGCTACAAACCCAGCAAATTCAGGCTTTCTTAAAAGGTGAAGGTTTTAAGGCAGAAGAAATTACCACGGGTTCTCCAGTCACTACAGATAAATACGCACAGCAATACGGCGGTGATGCCAATGTCGCGCTACGTTATACCGCACATCAGACCATTACAGTTTATACCCACAATATTGATGTAGTCCGTGCAGCGCAAACCCGTCTGGTCGCTCTGGGTAAAAAGGGCATTGCTTTTGGTGGTGATGATTCCGGGCAAAGAACTGAATATATTTTTACCAAACTGAATGACATCAAACCGGCGATGATTGAAGAGGCCACGCAAAATGCCCGCAGTGTGGCAGAAAAGTTTGCAGCGGATTCTCAAAGCCGTCTCGGGAAAATCAAGACAGCCAATCAAGGTCTGTTTAGCATTGAGGACCGTGACAGCAATACGCCTTATTTAAAGAAAGTTCGTGTGGTTTCTACAGTGGATTATTATCTGGCGGATTAAATAGCTGGAAAATTGAAAATAATAGTCTGAAAAATTTAGAGCAGAATGAAGTTTTAAATGAAGATAAATTCCAGTAATTCTGCTCTTTCTGTAATAAAATATCCTTATTTTGAGGTAAAAGGTAAAAAATTCTTCTACAGATATATTTAAAGAAAAATATTTTCAAAAACTGGGAAAATTAAAAAATCTTAGGAAATTAATTTTGCCGCAGCTTGGCTACTATAGATCTCAAGGGTGTGATGGGATCGAAAAGAGTAGCATGCTGTGAGTGGCGCAAAACGCGAGTGCAGTACGAACCCAAAAGGTCTCGATTCGGCTTAGGACGCTATAGACCAAAAGTTTATAGGCTATAAGATCATTTCTTACAAAGAGTGATAGTTGAAGTAAACCATCAAGATGTTTTCCCAACACCCTCAAAATTTTCTCTTCTAATAATAAATCTTCTCCTCCAAACTGCTGAATACCTTCCTTACCCAGTCACTTATATTCTTCCTAAATAGCTGTAAATTCATTTGAGATTCAAATAAATACTATTTTAATCACATATCTAATCTATTTTATTTACAGCCTATTGCTTTCAATTATCCTTTATTTAAATACTATTCTAATGTCACTGGTTGTTTATAAGTATTTGATATAAATAATTTAAAATATAATATGTTTAATATTTGCTCACAAATTATATCCTTGAAAAATAAAACAGAATGCTATGATAATTTTGCATATAAGAAAGGGGCACGTCCCATGAAAAAATATGAATTAGAAATCAGTTATCCGCATCAGGAAGAAGACGAAGCAGAGCAGCTTGGCAGCTTATCGGCAGAAGAAATTCTCTCTACTTTCAAATCCATTAACTGGCAACAGTTACGGATTTTACAATTACAAATGCAAGCTGCGATTACCACATTTACCGTGACAGACTCCGATACTGAACAGTCGATCCAGATCACGCTGAATGAACTGGCGCCATCAGGTCAGCTTGAGTTCAGGCTGGAAAGTGATATTGAAGTCGAAGCTCAGCATAAAATTCTGGGATTGTTTAGCCTGAAAAACAAAGACTATGTGTCATTTCGCAGTCTGACTATGTCACAGGTTCAGCAATATCTTATGACATTCTTAAATGAAGATCTCGACAGCCTGAAAACCCAGTATCAGTCAGGTCATTCAGTATCTCCCATCAGTGCAGCGTCCAAAGCTTAGTCGGGCACTGCTTCTGCAATAGGGCTGGATTGACAGTATTCCCTGACATTGTTATTTTGCGTATTTTCTCCTGAATGCTTAAAGCACATGCCTATTAACGACAACTTTGTCTACGCACCGCCTCAAGACCCATTGCATATTCTATATGAAGATGATGATCTGGTCGTCATTGAGAAGCCGGCCGGTTTGTTGTCTGTTCCGGGACGTTTGCCTGAGCATCATGACAGTGCTTATCTACGGGTACTAGAGCGTTATCCGAATGCCAAAATTACCCATCGTCTTGATATGGCGACGTCTGGCATCCTGATGTTTGCCAAACATCGCGATGCCGAAGTGGCGGTCAGTAAAATGTTCCAGGCACGTACAGTCAGCAAGCACTATATTGCGCTGGTACAGGGAGAAATTCAGACCGAGGGCAGTGTCGATGTGCCTTTAATTACTGACTGGGAAAATCGCCCACGGCAAATGGTACATTTTGAACTGGGTAAAGCTGCCAAAACACTATATCAACGGCTGGAATATCTGCCTGAGCAAGACATCAGCCGGGTATTACTAACGCCAATTACTGGGCGTTCACATCAGCTCAGAGTCCATATGCTGCATATTGGTCATCCGATTACGGGCGATAAAATCTATCATCCGGAACCAACGCGTAGTCCTCTTAATCGCATGGCCTTGCATGCCAGTGAACTGACTTTTACTCAACCATTGAGTGGTCATAAAGTTGAAATTCTTGCACCTGCACCATTTTAGTAAAATTTAAGCATTCAAAAAATGAATATAGATTCTGATAAATATTTAAATTTCAGTAAGCTGCAACAGAAATGTCAGAATTTATTTCAATCATCGGAAAATTATGGAGTTGAATTTAAGCAGTTTTCTAGAAAAATTATGTTCTGAATCATGTCTTATCAAGTAATGATTTTTTGAAATTAAAAAAGTGTATCCGGAAAAATTTCAGGAATCATTTAAGGGGGATTTATCACTTTATCTTTAGTTTAACTGTTTGATCTGTCTATTTTTATTAGGTTTTTCTCAAGATTTTCAGCCTATCCGGAATTTGTACTTATAACATTTGATATAAAAATAAAAACCACTCTAATCAATTATTACCAACAGATTCATTTTAAGTAAATTGATAGGCATAAAAATATTAAGGTTTTATAGGTGAAAAATCATTTAAAAGATCAATTATATTAAATGTTTATGGTCATTTTTTATCTTTGATTCTCTTCATTAAATTATGCAGAATAACTTTAAAACATCATAAATTTTTAATTTTTTAGTGCCTATATATGGTGCAAGGGGTAAGGGACAGGATGATGCTAAGTGGCGCGCTCTTTGTTCTCGCAAGTGTTTTAATCATTGTATTGCTACGGGTATTCAATAGCTTGAAATTATCAAGAAACAATATTCAGTCTCTACAGGAAAATCTGGATCATTCACGCAGTAAATTAGCCGATTATGAAACACAAGTTGATGAATTAAATTATGAAATGACCCAGCTACGGATGCAACTGGGAAGTGCCAGAACTGAACTGAATAAATATAAAAAATATCAGGATATCTGTGACATCGAACAATACATTATTAACCGCAGCTTGCAGGCTGAAAATTTCGTAGAAGTAACCAAGCTTGATGCTTCCATCATGCTGGATGATCTCAAAGCCTATATCGCTCAGGTCAAAGCATATTTACAGAATTTACAGGCTCAGACCGAAGCTGATATTGAGCAACAGGCCCGAAAAGCGTTACAGGCTTATTATCAGCAGGCCAAAGAACAGCAGTGTTTACAAGAGGTAGTTGAAGCTCTCGAGTATAAGATCAAGGGCTATCAATATGGTTTTGATCTGCCGGTCACGCAGCTTCTGGATCAGCTCATTAGTGACTACAATGATACTGATGCAGCTCGGCATTTATTGACTATCAGAACACAGATTGAGCAGGCCAAAGAACAGCAGCAGGTGGCCAGCTGTAATTATGTCGATGAGGATCGTCGCAAGAGCACCATCGAGATTTTGAGTCTGGCATTTAATAGCAGGGCAGAATTCTATTTGTCCCAGTTAAATACTCATAATCTGGGTGAAATGCTGCAATCCTTAAAAGATGATTATCGCCTGATGAACTATAAAGGACAAAGCTTGAGCCAGGCCATGATTCAGGAATCTTATCTGAACTTACGTCTGGAAGAGCTTAAATTCGCCGCCGTTTTACTTGAGCTTAAACAGAATCAGGTATCTGAACCATCTGTAGTGATCGCTTCCTAACTACAATTAAAAAATCCAGATCAACCGATGAAATTTTTTAATCTGCAGATTGATATGCAGGTATTTTTAATTAGATGAAAATGCAGATTTTTTTTCAAATTCTTAAATTTATATTGATAAAATTCAGTTGGTTATTTAGAGAAAGTTAATTTTTTTTCATATTCTGTACTCGATAATTCAAATAAAATAAGTTAAGCTGAATCGAATAATAAAACATTATAATAAGGATATCTCTATGGCACGCGATTATGACAAATTCCCTGACGATGAAAATGGTCATGTACTGTGGCAAATGTATCAGGATGGTGATGATCTGCAGGACGACCATGAAATTGAATTCTCGATAGCCTTTAATAGTGAAGAGCAGGCTGACCGATGTGCATTGCATTTACTCAAAGAAGAACAAAAGATAAGCCTATATCAGGATGAGGAGAGCGATACCCTGGAGTGGACAATTACCATTCATGTCTATATGCAACCTACCTATGAAAATATTGTCGACTTAGAACAATGGTTTACCAGAATTGCCGCTGAATTTCAGGGTGAATATGACGGCTGGGGCTGTATGGCCTATGTCTATGATGATGAGGGCGACCCGGAAGAGGGCGAAAGCAAACTTCGTAGCAGCTAATCAAAATTTCCTTATTCAAGCCCGGTTAAGCCGGGTTTTTTATGGCCTGCGGTATTGGTCGGCTTAACTGTAGTTTTTTGTTATACATCCTATAAAATGGATAGATAACAATTATATTTAGGCCGTACAGTATATTGGGCAGTTATTTAAATACTGAGGCCGATGAGATCGGGATGATCCATCCGAATAATAAATAAAAATAATCTTTCAGTAAGAACAAGAAAAAAAGGTAGGCTGAAATGAGTTATACCCTAAAAATGCATCGCGTATTCAGTGCGCCACCGGAACGGGTGTACCGGGCCTTTATTCATCCAGATGCCATTGCAAAATGGCTGGCACCGCATGGCTTCACTGCCAGAGTTGAGCATGCCGAAGTCAAACCGGGAGGCAGCTATAAAATCACCCTGACCAATTTTGCCACTGGTACCCAGCATCATTTACATGGCACCTATCATGAAGTTATTCCCAACCAGTTACTGCGCTATACCGATTGCTTTTCCACGCCTGAGGTCAAAGGTGAAATTGAAGTCACGCTCATCTTTGAAAAAGTGTCTGTAGGCACCAGCCTGCATATTATTCAGGTGGGTTATCCGGATTTGGTACCACCATCTGCATGTCACTTAAGCTGGCAGGAGTCATTGCAGCTTTTGTCCTGGCTGGTCAATCCACATATTTTAGATGGTTAAGTTCAGTTAATTAAGTCGAGCGGGAGATCCTTTTAAAGCTTGAGCATGAACCCACCCAAAGATGCTATAATTCAGCCTTAATTTTTTGTTTTTTCTTTTATTTTTTTATTTTGTTGAGGTTGCTATGGCTCTACCACAATGCCCAAAATGCCAGTCTGAATATACTTATGAAGATGGTGACTTGTTAATCTGCCCAGAATGTGGATATGAGTGGAAAGAAGGGGAAGCAACTGAGGAAACCGTGGTCATCAAGGATGCGCATGGCAATCTGCTGGCTGATGGCGATACAGTTACGGTGATTAAGGATCTTAAAATTAAAGGGTCTTCTTCAGTGGTTAAAGTCGGGACTAAGGTCAAAAATATTCGTCTATTACCCGATGCAACTGATGGACATGATATTGACTGTAAAATTGATGGCATTGGCGCCATGAAGCTCAAATCTGAATATGTGAAAAAAGCCTAATACATTCTTATACGAATGAGTGCTTTCGGTCTTCGGGTTTGAAGGTTTATGCTTCTTCCTCAAACTCGAAGATCAATCTCTTCTGATCACTATATCATGCCTGGATCTATGCTTTATGCCTCATTTTCATCTTGAATATTCAGATAATATTCAGCAGCTCGAAACCCGACCTTTAATGTTGGCAATTCACCAGGCCTTATTTAACGCCGGTTATATTAATGACCCGAATGATTTAAAAAGTCGGGCGATTGCACAGCAGGATTATGTGATTGGACTAGAGCCGGAGACAGATCAGGCTTATGTACATGCCAAAGTTTCTCTCCTGACTGGTCGTAGTCTGGACATTCGTCAAGCAATTTCCAAGCTGGTACTTCAGGTCATGCAGCAGCACATTGTCTCGCAGCCGGGGTTAAAGATTCAGCTCTGTGTTGAAATTCTGGAAATGGACAAAGAAACTTACACTAAAGCTATTATTTGAGTTTTTTATATTGAAGTGAGGACTAGGAAATGAAGTTTTCTTAGTTCCTCTCTTTATCTTGAATGCGTATGAACTTAATAAAAAATTGAGAAGTATCAAAGCGATTTTGAAATATAAAGAACGATAAATAAAAATAGAGCATGAAAATTTAAATAATCAGTCAAAATTCACCTGATGATTGCAGTTGATCAGAAAATTTTGCCTATGATCAAAAAAATAGTGTAATTTTAGGTATTAGGTCACACTTTTGACCTGATATATGGGGGATGGGTAAAACCAGGACCCATCCACATAATTAAAAATAATGAAAAACAAGAAAGACTGAAAAATGATGAGATGCTTGAAATCTCGGTTTTCAAGTCTGAATAAAACCTTATAGAGAGGTATTCAATGAAAATAATAGGGGAAGAATGTCTAGCTCAGGAAGTCAGGACATTTTTACAAAAATGGGATCAAGCTATTTGTTCACTTGAATTCAGCGAAATTCGTCAACTTTGCCGACCAGATGTCTGTCTGATTGATATTAGCTCCGAGCTGAAAGGGATCGAGGCTTATCAGGCTGCATGGCAACAGTATCGCCCATATATGCGCAACAATGGTATGCGCGTTGAACGGCAAGAGGTCACCATTCAGGTCAATAATGACATGGCTTTCGTATATGGTTATGTCCGGATTGCCTATGCGGCGATGGAGCGATATTTTCCTTTACAGTGGTGTCGCTTCAGCATGGTCTTGAGCAAGCAGCAAGATCAGTGGCAATTGCATTATCAGCATATTTCTGTCCCTGTTCAGGAGAAAACTGAAAAACTGCGTCCTGTGAAATTGGCAGGTTAAGGCACAAGTTTTAAATTTCATTGAAACAAGATCATCACCTCTATTTGTCCATTCTTGAAAAGAAATCACCATAAAAAAGCCTGAATCGTTCAGGCTTTTTTATTTAGGGAAGATTAGAAGCGTTTTGGAATCCGCTGACCATTCGGTACCGGAATTTCCGCATTTTTTAATACACCAAATAACCAGGTTTCTGCATGTTGTACAGCTGTTTTCAACTGTTCACCCAAGGCTAGACGTCCGGCAATGAAACTCGCCAGTGAACAGCCTGAGCCATGATATTCACCTTCCAGACGCGGACAACGGGTTTCGTTGATCAATTCACCCTGAATATATAGACGGTTCTGGATATAGTCGGGAGTATCTTCGTGGCCGCCTTTAACCAGAATCGCGTGAGCACCCATTTCAAACAGTTTCTGCGTGGCTTGATCTAAATCCTGCTCACCTGTCAGGGCACGCAACTCGACAGTATTTGGAGTTAAAATCGTAGCTAGCGGAATCAGTTGTGTAAACGCTTTGACCAGTGTGGCCTGATTGCCGAGTGAGCCACCACTATTGGCTACCAGCACTGGATCCAGTACATACTTATAGTCCGGATGCGCAGTTAGAAATTCTGCCAGCGCCTCAATATTTTCAGTAGTACCCAGCATGCCTGATTTAACACAGCGAATCGGCAGATCATTTACCACAGCATTGGCCTGAGCCAGCAGTAATTCCTTTGAAGTTGCTTCAAAACCAAAGACCTGTTGCGAGTTCTGGATGGTCAGGGCTGTACAGGCAATTGCAGCATGAGCACCACTTTGACCGATGGCTTCAATATCTGCTTGAAGGCCTGCTCCACCTGAAGGATCTAAACCTGAAAAGCAAAGTACGGTAGGTCGCAAAATGATGTCCTTCATTCACTAAAATTGCCTTAGTATAGGCAAATTTATTCAAACTCTCGATATTAATTTCTATCACTTGCAAGAACGGTCTGTCAGGCAAAATTTCATATGTTTTATCTGATCAAAATATAGAGTTGATTACCCTGAAAATGGGCGTTCTTGGCTTGTTTTTATGGCCTAATAATTGCTTTAGAATAGACAAATCTGGCTATACTCACGATATGAATTGATGTCGGTTGCAAACATAGGGGACAAGATGTGATTCAGAATATTTTAATTGATTTGGATGGTACATTAACTGACCCAAAAGTGGGGATTACGACTTCTGCCCGCTATGGTCTGGAAAAGGTGGGTCATCCGATCAGTGAAGACACGAATATTGACTGGATTATCGGGCCTCCTCTAAAAGCTTCACTAGCTAAAATTTTGAATGTGGATGCGGATGATACCCTGGCTGAACAGGCACTAATGGCATATCGTGAACGTTTCGCAGTGACTGGCTTATATGAAAATCACGTCTTTGAAGGCGTAGCTGAAACTCTGGCGGAACTTAAACGCCGTGGTTATCGCCTGTTTCTCGCAACAGCAAAACCAACCGTTTATGCTAAACAGATTCTGGAACATTTTAATCTGGCCCAGTATTTTACTGAGATTTATGGCAGTGAGCTGAATGGTGATCGGACCAATAAAGGGGAACTGATTCAGTATATCCTGGAACAACAAGGCATGCAGGCTGATCAATGCATTATGGTGGGGGACCGTGAGCATGATATTTTTGGTGCCCGCCATAATGGGATTGAGTCGATTGCAGTCAAATACGGCTATGGTTCAGAAATTGAATTACAGCAGGCACAGCCTAAATATACGATTGAGAACTTTAGTCATTTATTAGACTATTTAAAATAATTTTTTATTTTCATTAAAATAAAATGCTTCTATGTTTAGGAGCATTTTTTATATTCATTATGGCTTTGTTACACAAAGCTATTCTTGAGGGCTTCTTTAGCAATATAATTTCCAGATGAAGAAGCCTGCACCTAAAACTTACCGTACAACCAATTGGCCCTCGTATAACCAAGCTTTAATCAAGCGAGGAAATATTTCAATCTGGTTTGATCCTAAGACCCAATGGTATGCACAACCACAAGGCAAGCACGGACGAAATCAAACTTATTCCGATACAGCGATTCAATGCTGTTTAATGATCAAATCTCTATTCCGTCTTTCTTTACGTATGGTCACTGGCTTTGCTCAAAGCCTGATTAAACTCTGTGGCTTGAATTGGACAGCACCAGATTACTCCACCCTCTGTAGACGACAAAAGCATATTGATATTGCGATAAGCTATCAGAAAAGTCGTGATGGGTTACACCTACTCGTCGACTCTACGAGTTTAAAATTTTTAGGTGAAGGTGAATGGAAGCGTAAGAAACATCAGCCTGAATACCGTCGGCAATGGCGTAAACTGCATATTGGTATAGATGCTGAAACACTGCAAATACGTGCCGTTCAGCTTACGACAAATAATGTCAGTGATTCACAAGTACTAGGTAATTTACTGGATCAAATCCCACCAAATGAGCGAATAGATTCTGTCTATACCGATGGGGCGTACGACACGAAGTGCTGCAGACAAGTGATTTCAGATCGTCAAGCACATGCAGTAATTCCACCCAGGAAGAATGCCAAGCCCTGGAAAGATTCTAAAATCAGTTCAATAGAACGAAATGAGTTACTTCAAACGGTTAAGCATTTAGGCAGAACCCTATGGAAAAAATGGTCGGGCTATCACCGTCGCAGTTTGGTGGAAACCAAGATGCATTGCATCAAATTATTAGGAGATAAGCTGACGGCAAGACATTTTCAAAGTCAGGTCAATGAAGTTCATGCGCGTGTGGCAGTTCTGAATAGATTTACGGAATTAGGTAGACCTCACACCCAAGTTGTCACTTAAATTTGAATGGATTGGGGAAAACTCAGCTTTTGAATGTTTATGCAACAAAGCCCATTTAAAGTGTTAAAAACCAGATAGAAGCAGCAATGACGACAATTAAGATAACCAGAAAGATTTTTAGATTGGTTTTAGGATAAGTGGTGCTTAAGCTCGCTTTCGTAACTTCCTGACCTGCGGGATCATACAGAATCACCTTTTGTGCACTATTTTCATAACCTAATTCTAGCAGGGCACGCTGTTCAAGAGCTGTCAGACCCTCTTCAGGCATATCCATAACTTGCAGCAGCGTTGTAGAGCCCCAAAGTTTTTGAACAATTGGAGTAGATACCAGCTGTTTTAGGGTGTCTGAGGCAGCATTAAAGTCGGCAATGATGCTGCGTTCATGCGCATAGGGAACGGGAGGGACCATTGTTTGCACAATCGTGCCCTCATTGTCCATCAGTTGCATTTTATCTTTATAAATTTGCACCCATATTGCATTGGGAAGTTTGGATAACTGATCTTGCAGCATGAATTGTCTACGTATTGCTTTGATATTAAATTAAATAATCTATAAACATATCCCGTATCAAGACGGGATATGTAATGTTCCATTACTTGGCAGGAGCACCATATTCATTATTTTCTTTTTTGGTATCACTTGCCCACCAGATGATGAGTAAAATGACTCCTATCCCTGTCAGTACAAGCAATTGCCACCATCCAGAGCGTCCAATGTCATGCAAGCGACGTGCCCCTACAGCCAGACTTGGGAGCAGAAGCGCTAAATTTAGCAGGCCATTCACCAAAGGTTTGGTGCCTAAAACTGCATCAATGACTTCACTAATAATACTTAAAATTACACAAAACAGCATAAAGAACCAAAATTCTTTACGGCGTGCACGACCTGAAAAGTTTGCATAATTGGTTAGACATTTTACGAACCAGTCGATACTGCTGTAATTCTCTTCAGCCTGATCCAAATTGGAATATTTGTTAATCTGATTGCTAATACTTTCTCCCAGATGAATCGAGCTTCCCAGAGCCAGATAAATATCTGCTGCATGGCCGGTTGAGTTAACAATAAAATCAACCCGGTCACCGCGTGATGGAGGGCGTTGTCCACGCCAGTCTGCACCGCTAAAACTGTAGCGGTTGTTATCATCCCCTGTGATAAAACCCGTATTATCTTGAATAGAAAAATCCAGGATGGAACCTTTCATAAGCCCTCTCTATTTATCTTCTGGCTATTATGGATTTGTATAAATATTATTCATATATGGCCGATAGTAGCATAGGAAATTTATTTTGAGATCAAGCTTTTATAAAAATATTTAGGTAATAAATTTTCACTATCTAAAGCTAGAAATTCTGATTAATAAGAAGTTGATTTAGCAGCTAATGAATAGTTCAATTAAATTTAGCTTTTCTTAATTTGTTGAATAATAAGGAATGATTCAATAGAGGAAAAACTGAAGTAAATTTAATAAAGCTAAGAATATACTAAAATTTATAAAAATAATTTAAATCAGTGACTTAATTAATTTTAGTATTTTACTCAATATGAATATATTGCGAATTTTTACGTAGAGTTTGAATAAGAAACTAATCGTCAACAGACTTTGCTTAAGCTAATAAATGCTTATATATTGATCTCATAAAACAACTTAAACATTACACTGTTTTTAAGCTAATTCACCTATTTTATAAAGGCATTTTTAATTAATAAAACATTAAAGGGTGCCATGATGAAAGCTATTCCAATGAAGAAGATGATTAACTGTGTTGCGATGAGTGGTGTATTGCTATTCACTGCTGGGCAAACAATGGCAATGAATCAGCAATCTTCAACTGCTGCTCAAGCAAATTCTAAAGCATCAAATGACAGCCGAATGCATTTAACCGAGAGTCAAGTGATTAAGGTTGTAAGTACGGTCAATAACGGTGAAATCAAACAGGCAAAAACAGTCTTGCCAAAACTTAAAACAGATGACGCACGTAAGTATGCGCAAATGATGATTAGCGAACATACAGCGAATGAGAAAAAATGTCAGGCTCTGGCAGACCGTTTAAAATTAACTCCGCAAGCAAGCAGTCTCAGTACGACATTGCAAAGTGATAGTGACAAGATTGTTACTGACCTGAGCAAGCCATCTGCAGCTGATAAAGACTATATGATGAGCCAAGTTGAAGTACATCGTAAAGCCCTGAACACTTTGGACACACAATTGATTCCAAATGCGAAAAATGCGGAATTAAAAAGCATGTTGACGCAAACCCGTACTGCGGTAGCGACACATCTGAAAAAAGCTGAACAAATCGTTGAAAAGATGAAATAAGTTAAGCATTCATCCAATAAAAGAACCGCCATTTTAGGCGGTTTTTTTGATCATAATACTTTATATATTATGTGACGTCATGCGACACATAAGTTGTCATTGGGTGGAATAGAAAATCATATACTTAGGCATCATCAGTGAAACTTAATGACAACTTTTGCGACACATAAGCTGTCATTATTAGGATTTCGCGACACATAAGCTGTCATTACGTAAAAAACAGTTTTTGATTCGGACCTTAATTACACAATAATGAAATGTTCTTTATACCTTGCATCAAAATACAAATACATAAGG
Organism: Acinetobacter sp. CAU_H_56; assembly: GCF_058599425.1. Classification (NCBI taxonomy): domain Bacteria; kingdom Pseudomonadati; phylum Pseudomonadota; class Gammaproteobacteria; order Moraxellales; family Moraxellaceae; genus Acinetobacter; species Acinetobacter sp. CAU_H_56. The sequence continues at coordinate 664,787 of NZ_CM178654.1, forward strand.
TATTATTAGAAAATTAGATAAGAATTATCATTCTTGGGGGGAGAAATGAGTCAAAAATTAATTCAGTTTGGTTTTGATATTCATGTTGAGATGTCATTAGATGAAATCATACAGGCATTGAGATTTTGCCCAATTACATACGAGGTAGAACGATTAGATTCTCAACATTTCTTTTTTAAAGTTGAAGATTCGTATCAAAAAAATTTAATTCTTAATTTCTTAAATGATTTTAAATTACGTAAAGAGTTAAATAAGCAAGTTAGTCCTCAACAAAAGTCTTTTGTTGATGCAATTATTTTAGCAAGTATAAGTAAATAAAATGATTTTTAAAAATGTGGAATTAATGCCATTTAACTTTAAACGAATGGCAGATGAGAATTATCTCATAACAAGTGTTACGGGCGATTTTGAGTTTATTTCTCAGGATAATTTAAAAAAAATTATTGCTAAAGATGAATCATTAGATATGGATATCTATCTCAAATTGAAATCCAAATTTTTTCTGATGAGTCAAAATGCTATTGGTTCAAAGCGAGCTTTAACTTCAAGGTTACATGCAAAAAAATCAACAATTTTAGAAGGAACTTCGCTCCATATTATTGTTGTGACGATTCAATGTATGCACTCATGTTCTTACTGCCAAGTCAGTCGCCAACAAGCAGGAGATGAGTTCACTATTTCCAGAAAAGATTTACTCTTGGCCTGCGATACTATCTTTGAAAGTACATCAGATACTTTAACAGTTGAGTTCCAAGGGGGGGATCCTCTAATCAAATATGATTTAGTAAAATTTGCTATTGAATACATTACTGAAAAAAACAAAGAGCACAATAGATCTATTCGTTTTGTGGTAACTACAACATTGCACCAGTTAACTTCTGAAATGTGTTTATTTTTCAAAGAACATCAAGTGGTATTGTCTACAAGTATTGATGGTCTTGAAGACTTACATAATAAGAATAGACCGATTGCTAATCGAGATGCTTATGAAAGAACTATTGAAGGCTTAGAGCTAGCACGTCAAGAATTAGGCCAAGACTCAGTTTCTGCATTAATGACGACTACACGTAAAAGCTTGAATTATCCTAGTGAGATTGTAGATGCATATGTTCAATTAGGATTTAAGGATATTTTTATTCGTGGTTTGAGTGATTATGGATTTGCTAAGAAGAACTCAAAGCGACTTGCCCCAACTCACGCTGAGTTCTTAGATTTTTATGAGAAAGCATTGGAACGTGTCATTCATTGGAATGATAGAGGATATGAACTAATAGAAGTTCATTCAGCAATTTTATTAAACAAAATCCTTTCTCCATTTGATCAAGGTTATATTGATCTCCAAAGTCCATCCGGTGCTGGACTAGGGTGTATTGTCTATAACTATGATGGATACGTATACCCTAGTGATGAATCTCGTATGCTAAAAGAAACAGGGGATACTTCTTTACGCTTAGGTAAAATTGGTGAACCTTTATCTCAATTGTTAAACTCTGATCTACAAAGAAATATCATTACTTCGAGTTTAAATTTTGCTGATCCGAGTTGTAGTCAATGTGCTTATCTACCGTATTGTGGGCCGGATCCTATCAGTGCCTATAACGAATTTAAAACGATGACTCCACCAACACATTTAACCAGTCATTGTAAGCGTTATATGGGTTTGTTCGATTGGATATTTAACAAATACCAAAATTCTGACAAGTTTAGAAAGTTAGCAAACCAGTGGGCCTTTAGTAAGTAGATAAGATGAGAAAAATAAAGTTAGACTCAGTCACAAAACATACCCCCAAAATCTTTAGGGTACTTAATCTTGATAACTTGGATGTAGAGTGGTTACCTAATCAATCTATTCTAGTGCCAGTTACTAATGTCCAGGAAGTTGAAATCTTTGATCGATATATTCAGGCCGGGCTAGATAATCTTTACCCAATTTATAGCTCAGACTTACTCGACAGGGTTAGTGTAAACAATCTTTTTATTCCAGAACAACAAGCACTAAAATCAAATGATGTAGTTACTATTGACCCATTTAAAAAGAATTTAAGTGTACTTTTGAGAGCAAGTGATACGCACCATACTTTATTCTTAACCAACAGATGCAATAACTACTGCATCATGTGCTCTCAACCACCAACCAAGCATGATGATTCATGGTTAGTACAACAAGCATTAGAAATTATTGATCATATCAGCTATGAACCGATGAATATTGGTTTAACGGGTGGCGAGCCATTACTACTAGATGAACAGTTAAGACTAATCATCGATACCATTCATAATAAATTTCCTTCAACCAAGATTGATGTATTAACGAATGGTCGTTTGTTTAGTACCCCGCAGATAGCGGAATCAGTGTTATCTAATCTTGAAACCAAAGTGAATTGGCTTGTCCCACTATATGGTCATGCAGATCTTTTACATGATTTTGTGGTGCAGCAGCATTCAGCTTTTGAAGAAACATTAGAAGGTCTCTATGTTCTTCAATATTATGAACAACCTATACAGTTAAGGATTGTTTTGGTTAAGCCTGTATTAGAAAATTTAATTGATCTATGCACCTACATACGTACTAATCTCCCGTTTGTAAATGAGGTTGCTCTGATTGGGTGTGAACCTATCGGTTTTGCACTTGCTAATAAGGAACTTAGTCAAGTTGATATTAAAGATTGGTGGGATCAACTAAATGCGGCGGTAGATTTGTTGTTAAGCACTAAAACTCGATTGGTTTTGATGAATATTCCACTATGTTGTTTGCCTCAAAGCTTATGGCCATATGCAGCAAAAAGTATCTCTGATTGGAAAAATACATATGATGATGTATGTAATAGTTGTGAAATTAAAACTGATTGTTGTGGGCTATTTAACTGGTATAAATCTGGATGGATGCCATCTACATTATCTCCAATAAAACTTGTTGAAATTATGAACACTAAAAATGCATAATATATTTATTAATAAATAATTTATTGTTTTTGGGGCGATAATAACTTGAGTAAATTCATAAAGTCTCTGGCTCTTTTTGCTGTATCAGCTCCTATCATTCATAACAAAACAGAAGCAATGGCGAATGTGACTGTTGATTCTTATGATAACTTAGAGCCAGTATCAATTCGTCCTCTCAACTATGAGTACGAAAATCTGTTTGCTGCCCATCGAAGTCATTCCAGTCATCGTAGCCATTCAAGTCATTCGAGTCATTATTCTGGTTCAGGTTATTCGGGTTATTCAAGCTCAAAACTCCCCACCTATTCGGTACCGACTTATAAGGCACCAAGTACAAGTAGTTCATATGCTGGGACTACTTCAACAGCGAAAAAAAGCTCAGATATAACGGTAAAAACGTATAGCAATGTTCCTACGCGAACAGATACCACACCTAACCCTTTTTATGGTAACTCTGCTTCAGTTAATACTGGAGCAATTGAAGATCCAGTATTGGCTCGTGTGCTACAGGTGAAACGTGTACAAATGTCTCTACTTCGACTCGGTTATTATTCTGGAAAAATTGATGGTGATTTAGGTAAAAACACAAGAAAAGCTATTGCAAATTATCAAGTTGATAAGACATTGACAGTTAATGGTCGAATGACTACAGAATTATTAAATAGTCTAGGAATACCTGCGATTAATTTTGTTGAAGATTTAAATTAAGGGTCTGAATTTAAGTCCAGATAATATAAATAATGTCAGAATTCATTAAGTTTTTATTCTTGAAATTAGAGTGGCTAATGGGGTTTAGTGGCCTATTAACCAAATTTATTATAGGTTTTGGTGTTTTTTTAATACTCATGTATTTTATGTACATAGGGTATTTTCCTACAGACTTATCTTTAGGCGATGGGCTTTTATTCTTTTTAATAACTATAAAATTCCTATTTGTTTATTTTGTTTTCATAAGCTCACACTATGCTCTAGGCAGTCTTCTGTTAAGAGTTTTTCGATTTTTTAAAAAAATATTTAGATTTATTTTATTGTTAAGAAAAAATTTTTCACAAAAAATAATTGATTTATTTTTTAAAAAAATTGAGTTAAAGGATTTTTTAAATAAATCAGGTAGATTCTTTTTTGAAATTCTTCTTTCAGTAATTGGTGTTTTATTTCTTATAGCATTCTATAAGAATCAGATTCTAAATTTATTAATAATGATTCTATTGAGTTTAATTGTTAAGTTCTCTATAGATAAGTTTTTAAAGGAATATCGAGATAATATTGGGAGTGCGAGTCCTGATGAAATAGAAGCGGCTTTGTTGCACAAACCTATCTGTAAAGGCTTTTTCAGCGATATAATTTTCAAATGAAGAAGCCTACACATAAAATCTACCGCACAACCAATTGGCCCGCATATAACCGAGTACTCATGAGTCGCGGAAATATTGCCATTTGGTTTGATCCTGCTACGCAATGGTATGCTCCATCAAAAGGCAAACAAGGGCGAATCAAACCTACTCCGACGCAGCTATCCAATGCTGCTTAATGATTAAATCCTTATTCCGTCTATCTTTACGTCTGGTCACTGGCTTTGTGCAAAGTCTGATTGAACTTTGCGGATTAAATTGGACCGCACCAGATTACAGTACGCTTTGTAGAAGACAAAAGCATATTGATATTGCAATCAGCTACCAAAAAAGTAGCGAGGGGCTGCATCTACTTGTAGACTCTACAGGCATGAAGTTTCTAGGTGAGGGCGAATGGAAACGCAAGAAACATGGAGCTGAATATCGTCGCCAATGGCGTAAACTACATATTGGTATAGATGCCAAAACCCTACAAATACGCGCTATTCAGCTCACAACCAATAATGTCAGTGATTCACAGGTGCTTGGTGATTTACTTAATCAGATTCCACAAGATGAGCAGATTGACTCTGTTTATACCGATGGAGCTTATGACACCAAGCAATGCCGTCAGGTCATTGCAGATCGGCAAGCACATGCGGTGATTCCACCTAGAAAAAATGCGAAACCATGGAAAGATAGAAAGAGTAGCTCGCTAGAGCGAAATGAATTACTTCGAACAGTTAAACGTTTAGGCAGGACATTATGGAAAAAATGGTCAGGCTATCATCGCCGCAGTTTGGTGGAAACCAAGATGCATTGCATCAAATTATTAGGCGATAAATTAATGGCAAGAAGCTTTCCTAGTCAGGTGAGTGAAATTCATGCACGTGTAGCAGTCCTCAACCGATTTACGGAATTAGGTCGACCACTTACCCCAATTACGCCTTAAATTTGGCTCAATTAGGGGCGCTTTGCATTTCAAATCTTTGTGCAACAAAGCCAGTAAAAGATAAAAATAGAGCTATTAGGCTCTATTTTATTAATAAAGGTTTAGCGTAGTAAAACGCTGAAATTACTTATTTGATGTTTTATAAGTCTACAATATTAAAAAGATTTTTAGAGAACTATTTAGAAGATAGTTGTTTACTGATAATTGTTTAGACTTTTGCTTATACACTGAGAATATTTTGTTCATACGATGTAAAAAAACCGCCAAGAATGGCGGTTTTTTTGAATGACAACTTATGTGTCGTTCAATGACATTTTATGCGTCGCAAATGACAACTTATGTGTCGCGTGACGTGTGATATTTCTTACCAGCTTAACGCACCACCAGTTTGGTAGTCTGTTACGCGAGTTTCGAAGAAGTTCTTCTCTTTACGTAGATCCATCATTTCTGACATCCACTGGAATGGATTGTTCACACCAGTAAACTGTTCAGGCAAGCCTAACTGGCTCAAGCGACGGTTACAGATGAATTTCAGGTATTCTTCCATCATGCCAGCATTCATGCCCAATACACCGCGTGGCATCGTGTCACGAGCATATTCGATTTCAAGCATGGTTCCTTCAAGAATCATCTGAATCACTTCTTGCTGGAATTCAGCAGTCCACAGATGCGGATTCTCGATCTTGATCTGATTGATCATGTCGATACCGAAGTTCAGGTGCATAGATTCGTCACGCAGGATGTACTGGAATTGCTCAGCAACACCATTCATCTTGTTACGACGACCCATAGACAGAATTTGGGTGAAACCGCAGTAGAAGAAGATACCTTCAAGGACACAGTAGAATGCGATCAGGTTGCGAAGCAGGATCTGGTCGTTTTCTGGTGTACCGGTTTTGAAAGTAGGATCACTTAGAGATTGCGTATATTTCAAGCCCCAAGCTGCTTTACGTGCTACTGATGGAACTTCACGATACATGTTGAAGACTTCGCCTTCGTCCATACCTAAAGACTCGATACAGTACTGGTAAGCATGCGTATGAATCGCTTCTTCAAATGACTGACGCAGGATGTACTGACGGCATTCAGGGTTGGTGATGTGACGGTAGATCGCCAATACCAGGTTGTTTGCAACCAGTGAATCCGCAGTAGAGAAGAAACCAAGTGAACGCATCACGATGGTACGTTCATCTTCAGTCAAGCCATTTTCAGACTTCCACAACGCGATGTCGTGGTTCATGTTGATTTCTTGAGGCATCCAGTGGTTGGCACAACCATCCAGATATTTCTGCCAAGCCCATTCGTATTTGAATGGCACTAACTGATTCAAGTCAGCACGGCAGTTGATCATACGTTTATCATCAACTTGTACACGCTGTGCACCCATCTCAAGTTCCTCAAGACCTGGCGCAACGTCCAGCTGGTCTAGGGAAGCAGATGCTCTTGCCAGTGAATCGGTTGAATTTGATCCTGCGCTTCGAGGGGCTGCAGCGGGTTGTGCAGCTGCCACATTCGACGATGTGTTGCTTGCATCAGATACCATCTGCGGATTAGCCGTTTTTTTCGGCTCGACGGGCGTAGGCTGCTGTTCAGGTGCAGCCGGTTTTTGCGAATCATCTTCGAAATCGTCCCAACTTAGGATAGACATATCAATTCTCTCTAGTTGCTTTATATCTTTTATTAGACATCCAGCAGTGCTGAGATGTCTTACTATACGCTCAATTTGTGTAAACAAAATTAAGTTTTGTCGATGAATGCTCTGAATTTGTTCAGAGATAAATCCCCACTACTTATTTTGTTTACGCTGTTGCTGGCGAACTTTAAACCAGAAATAAGCAATCGGTGCGTAAAAGGTAACGGCAAAGGAAAGGATCAATGCCACAAGTCCTAACATGTAATTGTGAGTCATATGGGGCATGAGGTTTTCCTTTGTTTTTTTATTTCTTTTGAATCCCCCTCTTGCGCAGCAGTGCTGCTCACCTTTTGCAAAGGGGGACTTGCATCCCGCCATTTGCTTCGAGGAATCTCCCTCCTTTGAAAAAGGAGGGTCGGGGTGGATTAGGAACCCGTCAGATTACTGACAAGCCTCACAATCAGGATTGTCAATTGAACATGCTTGTGGCACTGGTGCTGCCTGAGTGAAACCTTCTTCCTCTACAGGCGCTTCAGGTTTTTTCTCTTCAACCACTGGCGCTGCAACTACAGGAGCCGCAACAGTTGCAGGCTTAACTGCATTCAATGCACCAGTATTAATGGTTGATTTCTCGGCAGAAGTTGCACCTAAGGCACGTAGGTAATAAGTGGTTTTCAGACCACGTAACCAAGCCATCTTGTAAGTGATGTCCAGTTTTTTACCGTTTGCACCCGCGATGTACAGGTTCAGAGATTGCGCCTGGTCGATCCATTTTTGACGACGAGAAGCAGCATCAACAATCCAGCGTGGCTCAACTTCAAACGCAGTCGCAAAGATCGCTTTTAATTCTTCAGGAATACGAGAAATCTTTTGTACTGAACCTTCGAAATGTTTCAGGTCATTGACCATCACTGCATCCCAAAGACCACGTTCTTTCAACGCACGTACCAGGTACGGGTTGATCACTGTGAATTCACCAGACAGGTTAGATTTCACATACAGGTTCTGGAATGTAGGTTCGATTGACTGAGATACACCGCAAATGTTTGAAATGGTTGCAGTCGGAGCAATCGCCATCACGTTTGAGTTACGCATACCGTCTTTTTGAACTTTGGCACGTAAAGTGTCCCAATCCAGACGTTGAGTGCGATCCACTTCAAACATACGTTCTGGACGAGTTTTCGCAACCAAGTCAAGTGAGTCGATTGGCAGAATGCCTTGATCCCACAATGAACCTTTGAATGTTTCATACGTACCGCGTTCAACAGCAAGGTCACTTGAAGTTGAAATTGCGTAGTAAGAAATCACTTCCATTGATTCATCAGCAAACTCAACCGCAGCGTCAGAACCGTAAGCCATACCCATTTCGTAAAGCGCATCCTGGAAGCCCATGATACCCATACCGACTGGACGGTGTTTCAAGTTCGAGTTACGTGCTTGTGGAACCGCGTAGTAGTTGATGTCGATCACGTTATCGAGCATACGAACCGCAGTTTTCACTGTACGAGCCAGTTTTTCACGATCCAGCTTGCCGCCTTGAACGTGTTGTACCAGGTTGATCGAACCTAAGTTACATACTGCGATTTCTTCTTTGCTGGTGTTCAGGGTAATTTCTGTACACAAGTTAGAAGAGTGAACTACACCCACGTGTTGTTGTGGTGAACGCAGGTTGCATACGTCTTTGAACGTGATCCATGGGTGACCTGTTTCGAACAGCATAGACAGCATTTTGCGCCACAAATCTTTTGCACGGATTTTCTTGTGCAACATGTTTGTTTCTTTGGCAATGCTTTCGTAGTAAGCATAACGCTCAGCGAATTCTGCACCAGTCAGATCATGAAGATCAGGTGTTTCAGAAGGAGTGAACAGTGTCCATTCAGCATCTTCGAATACACGTTGCATGAACAGGTCAGGAACCCAGTTCGCAGTGTTCATGTCGTGAGTACGACGACGGTCATCACCCGTGTTCTTACGAAGCTCAAGGAATTCTTCGATGTCCAGATGCCAGGTTTCCAGGTATGCACATACCGCACCTTTACGTTTACCGCCCTGGTTTACGGCAACAGCAGTATCGTTGGCAACTTTAAGGAATGGCACCACACCTTGAGACTTACCGTTTGTACCTTTAATGTAAGAGTTCAGGGCACGAACTGGAGTCCAGTCATTACCTAAACCGCCTGCCCACTTAGACAGCATTGCGTTATCACGCATCGCACCATAGATGTCATACAAGTCATCATCAATCGTAGTCAAGTAGCAGCTAGACAACTGTGGACGTAACGTACCTGAGTTGAATAGGGTAGGTGTAGACGCCATGTAGTCGAAGCTAGACAATAAGTTATAGAACTCGATTGCGCGGTCTTCGCGATTGTCTTCGTTCAGGGCGAGACCCATAGACACACGCATGAAGAACAATTGTGGCAATTCGAAACGCACGCCATCTGAGTGGATGAAGTAACGGTCAAATAGGGTTTGCAGACCTAGGTAGGTGAACTGGTTTGAACGTTCTGGTTGAATCGCTGCAGCCAGCTTAGCCAGGTCAAAGTTTAACAATTCAGGTGAAAGAAGCTCTAACTCAATCCCTTTTTTCAGGAAAGTTTCAAGCGCATCACCTTCATTAGTATCAGCTGATAAACCCAAGAACTCTAAACCGGTAGCCACCAGGTCATCACGCAACAGACGTGCAGTCACATAAGTATAGTTAGGTTCTTGCTCAATACGGGTACGAGTTGCCATCATCATTGTTGTAGAGATGTCAGACTCTTTTACGCCGTTATAAAGGTTTTTTACGGTCTCATCGACAATCGCCTGTACGTCGATTCCTTCAAGGCCTTCAGCAGCGCGAGTCACAGTCGCAGTCAATTCGCTTAGGTCAAGCGGCTTTAACTTGCCTTCTGCATCAGTGACTTGCAGTGTAGGGTGATGGTTGGCACCTAACTGTTTGCGCGCTTCAGAACGTTGTTCACGGTAGATGACATAGGCACGTGCAACTTTCTGTTCGCCAGTACGCATCAGCGCAAGTTCAACCTGATCCTGAATTTCTTCGATATGGATCGTGCCACCCGATGGTAAACGGCGTTTGAATGTATTCAGAACCATTTCCGTTAATTGTTCGATACGGTCGTGTATACGGCTCGAATCTGCACTTTGCTGGCCTTCTACTGCCAAAAATGCTTTTCCAATTGCAACAGAAATTTTTTCTGCATCAAAAGCGGCAACATCACCGGTGCGTTTAATCACCTGAAGTTGACCCGGAGTGGACGTGATTACGCTCATGTTAGCATAGCTCCATTGTCATCTATTTTTATGTTTATGGACCGTTTGAACTGGGCAAAAATCGTGCCACAGTGTTCGAGGAATAAACACAAGACCTAGTGGTTATAAAATTAATTGAACACAAGATACGGGAAAATTTAGGGTAGATCAATATTGACATTTTGCTAAATATTTTTCTGAAGTTTTATCTTAATCTTTTGCAAAAAGATCCCAATTTTTATTGATTCTTGCATAAGCCTTATCCGGCAAGGCATAGCATAGCAAAGCTGGCAAAAAGTGCTTATAGATAACATTGTGGATAACTAAAAAGGCCTGAATCAACTAGTCACATTTTGTTCAGATTAAGCTGTGATCGATGCAAATAAGCCGACAAACGGTAGTTAAATGCACATTCGAGTGAAATGTGCACGATAAAATATTACAAAATGCTACTTTGGTGTATTGGTTTGGTGAACGCTATCTTGTTTACAATGTAAACGTGTGTATATTGCAAGCATATTAAAAACGTATCTATTGGATTTCAAAAGGATACGTCCGTAGCATACGTCCATCAAATAAAGGGGCAACACATGAGCCAAGAAGAAAAGTTACCTAAAATTCTAATTGTTGAAGATGATGAGCGTCTTGCTCGTTTAACACAAGAATACCTCATCCGTAATGGTCTTGAGGTTGGGGTAGAGCCGGATGGCAACCGTGCTATTCGTCGTATTATTGCTGAGCAACCAGACATGGTGGTTCTAGATGTTATGTTGCCAGGTGCTGATGGTTTGACCATCTGCCGTGAAGTTCGTCCACATTATCATCAACCGATTTTAATGCTGACTGCACGTACTGAAGATATGGATCAGGTCTTAGGTCTGGAAATGGGTGCAGATGACTATGTCGCTAAACCGGTTCAGCCGCGTGTCCTGCTGGCTCGTATCCGTGCTTTATTACGCCGTACTGACAAAGTGCCTGAGGATGAAGTGGCTCAGCGCATCGAGTTTGATGACCTGGTGATCGACAATGGTGGTCGTTCAGTGACCTTAAATGGTGAGCTGGTTGACTTTACCAGTGCAGAATATGACCTGTTGTGGCTGCTGGCTTCAAATGCGGGCCGCATCCTGTCACGTGAAGATATCTTTGAACGTCTACGCGGCATCGAATATGACGGCCAAGACCGTTCAATTGATGTGCGTATTTCGCGCATTCGTCCAAAAATTGGTGACGATCCTGAAAATCCAAAACGTATTAAAACAGTACGTAGTAAAGGTTATCTATTCGTCAAAGAAACTAACGGTATCTAATCGGTGCCTTTAGCCGCCTGAATAAACAGGATAATTAATAGGTGTTTAAACACAGTATATTTTTGCGGATATACGCAGGCCTGGTCATGCTTGTGGTCCTGGTGGCAGTATTCAGCTATCTGCTGGTACAGATCATCAACTACCAGCGTGCGCAGGAATATCGTGAATCCCTGACTGATGGTATGGCATATATCATCAGTGAGGGGGTTGCGAGACAGCCTAATCTGCAGCAAAAGATGGATTGGGTTTCAGATGCGTCTGATCTGTTGGAATTGCCAATCTACTATGTCGAAGCCAGTAAAATGGATATTACCCGAGCGGAAGGTCGACGTCTGGCTGACCGTAAGGCAGTCGTGCGTTGGGATGCCAAAACCGGGGTAGCTTATATTGTCATTGGGCTACGCGATGATCCAAGTCATTATCTTTATATTAAGGCGGATAATATTACTGAACGCCAGATGAAGGCTTTACCGGTCTTTATTCTGGACTATCTGGTGTACTACCCAGGTCAGGAAAAAGAATACCTGAAGCGAATTCAGGATTATTTCTCTTATCCAATCTCGATTGAAAATGTCCAGAGCCTGCCACTAGATTCCGAGCAGATCGGACGTTTGCGTCTAGATCACAGCATTATTCTATATCGTGATAGTGCCTCAATTCGCGGTACTACAATTTCGATCATTTCTCCTATTCCTAGCTCGACGTCTGAAGTGCTGGTCATGGGGCCAGTGCCGTTATTTAACTGGATGCCATTCCAGTTAGCTGCCGGGATTACCTTGCTCAGCCTGTTTGTCTTAAGTCTGGGGATTTATGGTCTGCTGGTGCCAATGCAGCGTAAACTGCGTGAAGTGAGCTATGCCCTGAACAAGATGAAAACCGGGAACATGTCATTGCGTCTTCCGGTAGAAGGTAGTGATGAGATGGCGACGCTGGCTTCCAGCTATAACAATATGTCGGATCATATTCAGCGTCTGATTGAAGCGCAGCGTGAATTGATGCGTGCGGTATCGCATGAGCTGCGTACACCTGTTGCCCGTATCCGTTTTGCAGTGGAAATGATGGCAGATGAAGACGACTATGATTACCGCTTGCAGCAGGTTGAGCAGATTGACAAGGATATTGAAGCCTTAAATACTTTGATTGATGAAATCATGACTTATGCCAAACTGGAACAAGGCATGCCTTCAATTGAATTTGAAGATATTGATCTGTTTGAAGTGCTGGATCAGGTGGCAGTCGAAACCGATGCTTTAAAAACAGGCAAAGAAGTCGAAGTGCTGCCTATGCCAGTACCTGTAACCGTAGAAGCTGAACGACGTTACCTGCATCGTGTGGTACAAAATCTGGTGGGTAATGCAGTACGCTACTGTGAGCAGAAAATCCTGATCAGCGGCGGACTAGATGCTAAGGGTATGGCGTATATCTGTGTAGAAGATGATGGTCCGGGGATTCCGGAAGCTGACCGTGCCCGTATCTTTGAAGCTTTTGCCCGACTGGATGATAGTCGTACCCGTGCTTCAGGGGGATATGGTTTGGGCCTGTCTATTGTTAGCCGGATTGCTTACTGGTTTGGTGGAGAGATTCAGGTCGATCAAAGTCCGACACTGGGTGGTGCACGCTTTATCATGATTTGGCCAGCTAGCCGTTACGGTAAAAAAATCAAGCAAAAACCGATCGAAAAACTGGAAAAAGCTGAAGTGTCAGATCAGTCAGAATAAGAGTTTAGGTGAGAAAAAACGATACATAGGTATCGTTTTTTTTATGGCTATTTAAAGGGGATTATTCATGGATGGTAGCATCCGGTTCAATCAGTGGTTTGCCTTCTTTCAGACTGTTTAAGGCATCAGAATTGAAGTTGATCAGCAGCTTGTTGTTTTTAACATCTACCTGATAGCTTTGGATTAGTTTCTGGTCACCAGACAAGGTTTCAAGCTTGTACTCATCGGCAATATTCATAATACCGTCCAGGTTAATGCTGGAAGAGGCATAGTCTGTCTGGAAAAGTTTATGAATATCCCCTAAGTCAAAAATTGCATTGCTGGCATCCTGATGTTTTTGGATATAGCTTTCTACATGTCGCATCAATAATTGAGCAAAGAAAAAATAATCAGGTTTATGGGTAAATCGTAGAGACATGCATGGACTCCTTATTGTTACTTTATAAATGTCATAGTGTGTTTAAAAATAGAAATATCATAATCTGAATCAAACTGTTGGACGTGTTGCAAAAATACACAATTGCTCTTTTAAGGCTTACCGAGAGCGGGTAGAAAAGGTCGGCTTCTAATTGAATGACAACATTCATGTTAAACATCTTTTAAAAACACACTGATTTTTTCGGAGCATTAAGCAAAGGTGAAATATTTTTGATTGATTCTTTATAAGTTTCTTTTCATGGGGTGGGTAACCAGACACTGTAAAAGGAGTGAGGCCTAATTAAGCAAAGCTTTAAAAGTCTATCCGGGTTTAGAAAAAAATAATGGAAATTTAAACTTTAATTTAAAAAAACGATCGGTTGAGATTCTTTGAGCTTAAAGCCAGAATAAAATTAGGAATGTCTAAAAAATCATCCAAAAGACTAAGGCTTATAAACTAGCAAGTGAAATCCAAAATCAGGTACAATTGGCGGGATTAATTTTGTGTTTGGTGTATTTGAAGGCCAATACATACATTCTTTGTTAATAAATCGGCCTGCCAGGAGTTATCCCCGCATGAGTGCCATTACTCCATACGAATGGGCAATTATTGCCTTCGTGATCGGCGTTACATTTTTATGCGTCTTTATGCTCACTGTCCCATTACTCCTCGGGGGTAAATCATGGGGCCGTGCCAAGCAGGAGCAGTTTGAGTCAGGCGTAGTCAGCGCAGGTGGAGCTCGTATCCGCTTGTCTGCGAAATTCTATTTAGTTGCAATTTTCTTTGTAGTCTTCGACCTCGAAGCACTTTACCTGTATGCATGGGCATCTTCTGTTCGTGAAGTAGGTTGGATTGGTTTTGCAACTGCAGCTATCTTTATTTTGGTTTTACTTGTTGGTTTGGTTTACGAATTATCGACAGGCGCACTGAACTGGGCACCTTCAGACAGACGTAAAGCAGCAGGATACAAAGCTAAAATTGGTTCGCCAAATATGGATCTTGCAGAAATTACGCGCTTCAACTCTGTTGAAGAATTGGTTATGGATCCAACTGGTCAAATCCCAGCTCAATCATCTGGTCTTGTGAAAAAATCACAAGTTCAACCCTCTGATAAGGAGTAACTCGGGATGAAATATACATTAACCCGTGCGAATCCGAATGCTGATGAATATCCACTTCAAGAGCGTATCGTTGTAGAAGATCCGCTTCTAGAAGAAGAAGTGAATAAAAATGTGTTCATGACTCGCCTAGAGGATGTAATGCACACAGCAGTGAACTGGGGTCGTAAGAACTCAGTTTGGCCATTTAACTTTGGTACATCTTGCTGCTACGTTGAATATGCAACGACTTTGACCGGTGTACATGACTTGTCACGTTTCGGTGCCGAAGTTATCCGTGCTTCACCGCGTCAGGCAGACTTGATGATCGTAGCAGGTACATGCTTCGTGAAAATGGCTCCGGTAATTCAACGTCTGTATGAACAGATGCTTGAACCGAAATGGGTTATTTCAATGGGTGCGTGTGCAAACTCAGGTGGTATGTACGATATTTATTCAGTCGTACAAGGTGTGGACAAGATTATTCCGGTAGATGTATACGTTCCGGGCTGCCCACCACGTCCTGAAGCATTGATCCAGGCATTAATGCTGTTACAAGACCAAATTCAATTAGAGCGTCGTCCGCTGTCTGCGGTAATCGGTGATGATCTTAAGCCAGTGTATAAGCCAAAGATGATGCCGGAACGTGACCGTAAGAAAGACCAGCGTGTGGCTGTGAAGAACTTACGCTCTATGGATGAAATTAAATAATTTAAACGACCGGTTTTTTGTTGTGCACCCGCTATGGGTGTAGTTGTCGTTTAGGTTGACTGAATTTGTATTAAATAGGAAGCCAAGCCAATGGCTGAAACTGACATTGCTATGCCAGAATCAACAGCAGTTGATTCACGCCCAGCATTTGCCATCATTGAAGAGCTCAAAACCAAGTTTGGTGAGAACTTCTTTGTGCAAACGACTTTCGAGGATTTCCCGACAGTTTGGGTTGAGCGCGCACGTGTACAAGAAGTATTGATGTTCTTGCGTACCGTGCCACGTCCATACGTGATGCTATTCGACTTGTCTGCAGTAGATGAGCGTTTACGTACGCACCGTGACGGTTTGCCTGCGTCAGAATTCACAGTGTTCTATCATTTATTATCTTTAGAGCGTAACTGTGACATTCGTATTAAAGTTGCATTAAGTGACAGCGATCTGAATATTCCGACCGCAACGAATATCTGGCCAAATGCGAACTGGTATGAGCGTGAAGCTTATGACATGTTCGGCATCAATTTCGAAGGGCATCCAATGCTCCGTCGTATCTTGTTGCCAACCTACTGGGAAGGTCACCCGCTACGTAAAGAATATTCTGCACGTGCGACTGAATATACCCCGTATATCCAAGACAAAGCCAAGCAGGACTTTGAACAGGAACATCTACGTTTCGTGCCAGAAGACTGGGGTCTGAAGCGCGGTAATGCAGATGAAGATTTCATGTTCCTGAACCTGGGTCCGAACCATCCATCTGCGCATGGTGCTTTCCGTGTGATCTTGCAGCTGGACGGTGAAGAAGTTAAAGACTGTGTGCCTGACATCGGTTATCACCACCGTGGTGTGGAAAAGATGGCTGAACGTCAAACCTGGCATTCATTCATTCCATATACAGACCGTGTCGACTACCTCGGTGGCTGTGCACAGAACATGCCTTATGTGATGGGCGTGGAACAAATGGCGGGTATTACTGTACCTGACCGTGCCCAGTGTATCCGTGTCATGATGTCGGAACTGTTCCGTATCAATAACCACTTGCTGTACATCGGTACTGCGATTCAGGATGCCGGCGGTATGACTCCAGTATTCTATATGTTCGCTGACCGTCAGAAAGTGTATGACATTGTGGAAGCGATCACCGGTTACCGTATGCATCCAGCATGGTTCCGTATCGGTGGTACTGCACATGACTTGCCAAACGGTTGGGAAAAACTGGTTCGAGACTTGCTCGACTGGATGCCTAAGCGTTTGAACGAATACTATACTGCAGCACTGAAAAACTCTGTATTTGTGGGTCGTACCCGTAATGTGGCTCAATACGATGCGAAATCTGCATTGGCATGGGGTGTAACAGGTACTGGTCTGCGTGCGACAGGTATCGACTTTGATGTTCGTAAATACCGTCCATACAGTGGTTATGAAAACTATGACTTCGAAGTGCCAGTTGAGTACGAAGGCGATGCATATGCTCGTGTGATTGTTCACTTCCGTGAAATCGAACAGTCACTGAAAATCATTAAGCAGTGTCTAGAGAATATGCCATCTGGTGCGTACAAAGCAGACCATCCACTGGCTGTTCCACCACCAAAAGACAAAACATTACAAGATATTGAAACCTTGATTACGCACTTCTTGAGCGTTTCTTGGGGTCCTGTAATGCCTGCAGGTGAATCATCTGTGATGGCAGAAGTGGTGAAAGGTGCGTCGACTTATTATCTGACTTCAGACAAGTCAACCATGAGTTACCGTACCCGTATTCGTACACCAACTTTCACGCATTTACAGCAAATGCCTTCTGTGATTAACGGCAGTCTTGTATCTGACTTAATCATTTATTTAGCGACAATCGACGTCGTAATGGCTGACGTGGATCGCTAAGGGGTAAACGCATTATGATGATTTTGACTGATAAAAAGCCACGTGTGAATGTTGAAGGGATTTTGACTTCGGAAGAAATCCATGAAATTGAACATCACATTGGGCATTACCCGTACCCACGTGCAGCGTGTCTTGATGCGCTGAAGTGTGTACAACGCCGTAATGGCTGGGTAGACGATGCTCAAATGAATGCCATCGCGCAAATGCTCAGCATGAGCCTTGCCGATTTGGAAGGGGTTGCAACGTTCTATAACCGTATTTACCGTCAGCCAGTGGGTCGTCACGTAATTTTACTGTGTGACTCTATTGCATGTTTCTTGATGGGTGCGGAGACTTTAGCAGAAGCATTCCAGCGTGAATTGGGTATCCAGTTCGGCCAAACCACAGCGGATGGCCGTTTTACCTTGCTTCCAATTTGCTGCCTAGGTAACTGTGACAAAGGTCCAACCCTCATGATTGATGAAGACACTCACGGTCTCGTGGAAGTGACATCAATTAAACAGTTATTGGAGAAGTATGTATGAATACCGAACCAAAACCAATTTATGGCGACGGTAACCCGGAAACGCATCCACTGACTTGGCGTCTAAGCAAACAGGCGAATGTCCGTCACGTTGATGACTACGAAGCGCTTGAAGGCTATGCAGGCTTTAAAAAAGCCCTGTCTATGACACCGAAAGAAGTGCTGGAAGTTGTAAAAGCTGCAACCGTAAAAGGTCGTGGTGGTGCAGGCTTCCCGGCAGGGATCAAATGGTCGCTGATGGCGCCAAATGACAATTCAGGTCCACGTTACCTGATTTGTAATGCCGACGAAATGGAACCAGGTACCTTCAAAGACCGCCTGTTGATGGAAGATCTTCCTCACCAGTTGATCGAAGGTATGCTGATTGCAGCTTATACCCTTGAAGCAACTCAAGGTTATATCTTCATCCGTGGTGAATACATCGAAGCAGCGAAGTACCTGAACGAAGCACTTGAACAGGTTCGTGCTAAAGGTTATCTAGGTGACAATATCCTGGATTCTGGCTGGAGCTTCGAGTTACACGTACATACCGGTGCGGGTCGTTATATCTGTGGTGAAGAAACTGCATTGATTAACTCGCTTGAAGGTCGCCGTGCAAACCCGCGTACCAAACCGCCATTCCCGCAGGTTGCAGGTGCTTGGGGTCGTCCTACGATCGTGAATAACGTAGAGACTTACAACAACTTGCCAGCCATTATGTTGCGTGGTCCAGAATGGTATATCGGTCTGTCTGCAGGCAAATCGAAAGATCCTGGCACAAAAATTTATGGTGCTTCAGGTAAGGTGAAATTCCCGGGTCTATGGGAACTGCCATTCGGTACCACTGCACGTGAAGTGATTGAAGAACATGCCGGTGGTATGCGTGACGGCTTGAAGCTGAAAGCATGGTTACCCGGTGGTGCATCAACTGACTTCCTGGCTGCCGAGCATATCGATCTTCCGATGGATGCGGAAAGCATCATGAAAGCAGGTTCACGTTTAGGTACCTGTCTATTGATGGTAGTTGATGAAACTCAATGTATGGTTTCAGCGACTCGTAACCTCGAAGAATTCTTTGCGCGTGAATCATGTGGCTGGTGTACACCTTGCCGTGATGGCTTACCTTGGGCGGTGAAAGCGCTTAAAGCACTTGAAGATGGTACTGGCAAGAAAGAAGATATCGATCACTTACAAGAACTGACTCGTAAGCTTTGGATTGGTAAAACTTTCTGTGCTCACGCACCAGGTGCTATGGAACCGTTAATGGGCGCACTCAAACATTTCCGTGGCGAATTTGAAGCGAAAGTCGTGAATGCTGCCGCTCAAACCCGCAACGTAGAACAAGCTTAAGGAATTCGACTATGGCTACAATTCATGTCGATGGAAAATCGTATGAAGTCAACGGCTCGGAAAACTTGCTGCAAGCATGTTTGAGTCTTGGCATCGACATCCCATACTTTTGTTGGCATCCATCCTTAGGTTCTGTCGGTTCTTGCCGTCAATGTGCTGTGACTCAATACGCGAATCCAGAAGATACGCGTGGTCGTTTGGTCATGTCATGTATGACACCGGCTGCTGACAATACCTACATCTCGATTGAAGACAAAGAAGCGAAAGATTTCCGTGCTTCTGTTGTTGAATTCTTGATGACCAATCACCCGCACGACTGTCCAGTCTGTGAAGAGGGTGGCCACTGTCACCTGCAAGATATGACAGTAATGACTCAACACGACCGTCGTCGTTACCGTTTCACCAAACGTACGCATTACAACCAAGAACTTGGTTCGTTTATTGCGCACGAGATGAACCGTTGTATCGCATGTTACCGTTGTGTTCGTTATTACAAAGACTATGCGGGCGGTACGGATTTCGGCGTATATGCCAACGCTTCTCGCGTTTATTTCGGTCGTCCAGAATCAGGCACATTAGAGTCTGAATTCTCAGGTAACTTGACTGAAGTATGTCCAACAGGTGTATTCACTGACAAAACTCACTCAGAACGTTATAACCGTAAATGGGACATGCAGTATGCGCCAAGCGTATGCCAAGGCTGTTCTTCAGGTTGTAACATTTCTCCGGGTGAACGTTATGGCGAACTTCGTCGTGTCGAAAACCGTTTCAACGGTGAAGTGAACCAATACTTCCTATGTGATAAAGGTCGTTTCGGTACCGGTTATGTGAACCGTGCAGATCGTCCACGTCAACCACAATTCCGTACAGGTGCAAATGTAGAAACAGTGTCTGTAGATACTGCACTTGATACCGTGATTGCAAAAATCCAAGGCAAAAAAGTACTGGGGATCGGTTCGCCGCGTGCATCACTTGAATCAAACTTCGCGCTTCGTGAGTTGGTGGGTCAAGATAACTACTCAACCGGTATGGCTCAAAAAGAGCAAAATCTGGTTGAACTGGCTGCATCGATTATGCAAACCGAGGGTGTTTATAACCCGAACATGCGTGAGATCGAAAGCTATGATGCGGTACTGATTCTGGGTGAAGACCTGACTCAAACTGCGCCACGTATGGCTTTATCTGTTCGCCAAGCTGCGAAAAATAAAGGCAAGGAAATGGCTGCAGAGCGCCGTACGCAAGAATGGCTGGCTGAACCTGTACAACGTATTGCCCAAGATGCGAAATCTCCGATTTACATTCTGGCTGCAACACAAACACGTTTGTCTGACGTTGCGGAAGGTGAAGTGGTTGCTTCTCCAAATGACATCGCACGTTTAGGCTTCGCGATTGCTGCGGGCGTGAAAGGTGAAGTCATCACTGGTATTGATGACGATGCCAAAGCATTTGCACAAACCATTGCAGATACGTTGAAAGCTGCCAAGAAACCACTGATCATCTCTGGTACAAGTCTACAAGACGCAACCATCATGGAAGCTGCTGCACAAGTGGCACAAAACCTGGGTAATGCGGGCTTGACCTTGACTGTTCCTGAAGTGAACTCAATGGGGCTGGCAATCTTCGGTGGTCAAAGCCTTGAGCAAGCATTTGCACAAGACTATGACACCGTTGTAATTGTAGAAAACGATCTTTACCGTCGTTTACCAGCAGCTCAGGTTGATGCTGCGCTTACAGGCAAACAGGTGATCGTATTGGATCACTCTGAAACTGCGACTGTGAAGAAAGCCAACATCGTATTGTCTGCTGCTTCATTTGCTGAAGGTGATGGTACTGTCGTTTCTCAAGAAGGCCGTGCACAACGTTTCTACCAAGTGTATGACCCTAACTACTACAACCCAGAACTGGCAATCAAAGAATCTTGGCGCTGGTTACACGCACTGGAAACAGGCGTACAAGGCAAAGCGATTTCTTGGACTATACTGGATGATGTCATCGAGTCAGTAGCAAGCAACGTTCCTGCACTTGAAGGTATTCTGGATGTAGCACCAGATGCAGGCTTCCGTGTCCATGGTCTGAAAGTGGCACGTGAACCACGTCGTTATTCAGGTCGTACTTCGATGCGTGCGCCATTATCTGTACATGAGCCGAAACAGCCGACTGATAAAGATTCTGCATTAACATTCTCTATGGAAGGTTATGTCGGTGATGAGACTCCATCTTCACTGGTACCATTTGCTTGGTCTGCAGGCTGGAACTCACCACAAGCCTGGAACAAATACCAGGATGAAGTGGGCGGTCACTTAAAAGGCGGTGATTCAGGCGTTCGTTTATTCGACCGTTTACCAAAACGTCCAGCGCGTAGCTTCGTTGCACCAGCACCTGTGCTTGTAAATGCTGAAAGCTTCCGTCTGGTACCAATGCATCACATCTTTGCATCTGGCGAGTTCACCATTAAAACTCCGGCAATGGAATCACGTATTCCTGACGCAGTATTTGCAGTGGGCGAACAGGATGCTACACGCTTGAACCTGCAAGACGGTCAGAAGATCACTGTGAAAGCAGGCGAGACTTCAATCGTTCTTCCTGTACAAGTGATTGAATACTTACCAACAGGTTATATTGGCTACCCAATTGGTCTTGCACCAACGGTATCTCTTGCAGAGCCTGTTTCAGTCGCGGTAGGAGCGTAATTCATGGAACAAGAATTAATCCGTCAAACGCCGCTGTGGGCTGAAAACTGGCCAATCGCCTATTCAGTACTTCAAGCGATCGTGATCTTACTGGTTGTAGTACTGATCGCTGCGTTGATGTCTTTTATTGAACGTCGTTTACTTGGCTTGTGGCAAGACCGTTACGGTCCGAACCGTGTAGGTCCGGGCGGTATGTTCCAGATTGTTGCCGACATGCTGAAAATCATGTTCAAGGAGGACTGGACACCAAAATTTGCTGATAAATTGACTTTCCGTATGGCTCCAGCAGTTGCGATGGCAACTGCGGTGCTGTCGTTCATGGTTATTCCTGTATCACCTTACTTAGGTGTTGCAGACATGAGTATCGGTCTGTTGTTCTTCATGGCAATGGCAGGTATTGCGGTATATGCAGTATTGTTTGGTGGTTGGTCTTCTAACAACAAATACGCATTGCTTGGTGGTCTACGTTCAGCAGCGCAAACCATTTCTTATGAAGTGTTCCTGGGTATTTCACTGATGGGTGTAGTGGCAATTGCCGGTTCATTCAACATGCGTGAAATCGTAGAAGCACAGAAAGATGTATGGTTTATCATTCCTCAGTTCTTAGGCTTCCTGATCTTCGTGGTTGCAGGTGTTGCGGTAACTCACCGTCACCCATTTGACCAACCAGAAGCGGAACAGGAACTGGCGGAAGGTTACCACGTAGAATATGGCGGTATGAAATGGGGTATGTTCTTCGTTGCGGAATACGTAAACGTAGTACTGATCTCTGCATTGATCGTAACCCTGTTCTTCGGTGGCTGGTTAGCACCATTTGGTCTTGATTTCCTTCCACCAGCATTCTGGTTCATTATTAAAACAGCATTCTTCGTAATGATGTTTGTATTGGCGCGTGGTTCTTTAATGCGTCCACGTTATGACCAGGTGATGAACTTTGGTTGGAAAATTTGCTTGCCATTGGCGTTGGTTAACCTTTTGGTGACTGGTGCTGTGATTCTGTTGAATCAGGCCTAAGACAGCAGGGAGAACAAAATGTTTAAATTTCTAGCTGGATTCGGGTCAATCGTTCGTACGTTGTTCATGGTATTTACCCATGCAACGCGCAAACGTGACACCATTTTATATCCGGAAGTGCCAGCCGAAGAAATCGTGCCACCACGTTTCCGTGGTCGTATCGTATTAACGCGTGACCCAGATGGCGAAGAGCGTTGTGTGGCATGTAACCTGTGTGCGGTTGCATGTCCGGTAGGCTGTATTTCATTACAAAAAGCAGAACGTGAAGATGGTCGTTGGTATCCGGAATTTTTCCGTATCAACTTCTCTCGCTGTATTTTCTGCGGTATGTGTGAAGAAGCATGTCCTACGACTGCGATTCAGATGACACCAGATTTCGAATTGGGCGAATATGTTCGTCAAGACTTAGTCTACGAAAAAGAACACTTGCTGATTTCTGGTCCTGGTAAATATCCTGACTATAACTTCTACCGTGTAACCGGTATGGCAGTTGCTGGTAAGGACAAAGGTCAGGCACAGCGTGAAAGTGCACCTGTTGATGTACGGAGTCTATTACCATGATGTGGCCATTTTATTTAATGGCCCTTGTGGCCATCGTCTCTACGGTTCGTGTGGTGACTAACACGAATCCGGTACATGCTTTATTAAGCCTGATCGTTTCACTCCTTGCTGTAGCAGGGCTGTTCCTGATCGTGGGTGCACCATTTGCGGGTGCACTTGAAGTCATCGTTTATGCTGGCGCGATCATGGTGTTATTCGTGTTCGTGGTAATGATGCTGAACCTGGGCGAACAGACTGTTGCTCAGGAACGCAAATGGTTGACTTCATCGGCTTGGGCTTATCCGGCATTGATGAGCTTCCTGATTGGTCTGATCCTGGTTTGGGTACTTAAATCAGACTACGTGCAGCCTTCAATGGTGATGGGCACAGAAATGGTCGGTCCTAAAGCGGTAGGTCAATCACTCTTTACGCAATACTTATTGTTGGTAGAAGTTGCCGCGATGTTATTGCTTGCATCACTTGTTGCAGCATTCCATTTGGGTAAACGTGAACCAGGTGCAGAAGAGGAACAACAATAATGGGCAACATCCCTTTAGAGCATGGTTTGATCGTTGCATCCATTCTTTTTGCACTGGGTTTTTACGGTGTAATGGTGCGACGCAACCTGCTATTCATTTTAATGAGCCTTGAAATCATGATGAATGCTGCTGCTTTGGCATTCGTCCTGGCGGGCAGTGCATGGGCACAGCCTGATGGTCAAATCATGTTTATCCTGATTCTGACCCTTGCTGCGGCAGAGGCATGTATCGGTCTTGCGATCGTCCTTCAGTTCTATCATCGCTTCCATCATCTGGATGTGGATGCTGCTAGTGAGATGCGCGGATGAGTTATTTATATCTAACAATTTTATTCCCGCTCATTGGCTTCGTCCTTTTAGCGGCAGGGCGTCATAAGCTTCCTGAAACAGTTGCAGCCATTATTGGTGTAGGGGCTGTGGGGTTATCGGCATTGTTTGCACTCATTGCGGGTATGGACTTTGTCAACAATGGTTCTACCGCAGTAGTACAACCTCTTTGGACCTGGTTCAATGTCGGTGGTTTTGCACCGGGCATCAGCCTGCACCTGGACGGTTTGTCTCTGTTGATGCTGGGCATGGTGACAGGCGTTGGTTTCCTGATCCACATCTTTGCATCATGGTACATGCGCGGTGAACAAGACTTCGCACGTTTCTTCTCTTACTTCAACCTGTTCGTTGCAAGCATGTTATTGCTGGTACTGGGTGACAACCTGGCGTTGTTATTCCTGGGTTGGGAAGGTGTAGGTCTGTGTTCTTACCTGCTGATTGGGTATTACTACCAAAATCCTGCAAACGGTGTGGCAGCGATCAAGGCATTTACCGTTACCCGTATTGGTGACGTATTCCTGCTGATTGCCATGTTCTTGCTGTTCCAGCAATTCGGTACGCTGAATACTCAGTACATCGTTGAAAATGCTGCGACTGTGATGACTCAAAGTTCATCATTAACCATCTGGACTGCACTAATGTTGTTCCTAGGTGCTGCTGGTAAATCTGCACAGATTCCACTGCAAACCTGGTTGGCAGATGCGATGGCTGGTCCTACACCAGTTTCTGCATTGATCCACGCTGCAACAATGGTAACAGCGGGTGTTTACCTGTGCTGCCGTCTGTTCACAGTATTTGAACTTGCGCCTGAAGTAATGATGTTCATCTCGATTACTGGTGCAGTGACATTACTGGTAGCTGGTTTTGCTGCATTGGTACAAACAGACATCAAACGTATTCTGGCTTACTCAACTATGAGTCAGTTGGGCTACATGTTTATGGCTGTAGGTGCTGAAGCATACCAGGCGGGTCTGTTCCACATGCTGACTCACGCATTCTTCAAGGCATTATTATTCTTGTCTTCTGGTGCAGTGATTCTGGCTTACCACCACGAACAAAACATCTTCAAGATGGGCGGTCTGTTCTACAAGAACAAATTCCTGTTTGCATGTTTCGCCATTGGTGGCGGTGCATTGGCTGCAATTCCATTCATCACTGTGGGCTTCTTCTCAAAAGATGCAATCCTGGGTGCGGTATGGGTACAAGGCCAATCAATCGCAGTTTACAGCACACTTTACTGGGTGGGTGTAATCGGTGCGTTCCTGACTTCGATCTATACATTCCGTCTGATCTGGGTTGTATTCTTCGGTAAAGAAAACACACCTTACCACGCAATCAAGGGTGTAACTTACTGGGGACCATTGGCAATTCTTGCAGTACTTTCGACTTTCGTGGGTGCGGCATTGAAAGCGCCTGTAGAAAGCATTTTAAATGCGGCTAAACTTCCTGCATTTGAAATTCCGGAAGCACTTGAACATGGCATGCATACTGCAGAATACACAGCAGTAGGTATTGCACTGGTAGGTCTTGCAATTGGTGTGGTGCTGTTTGCTTTTGCTTACAACGCTGTGAAATCTTTTGCTAAAACTTCTCTGGGTGCGGGTCTTGCCAACATCTGCCGTAATGCACTTGGTTTCGACAAGCTGTATGACATCGTTTTTGTGAAGCCTTATTTGTTCTTCGCGAAACTGTTCGGTCGTGATCCGATTGATGGCTTTTGGCTGGTGCTGCCTGCACTGGTTAAAGGTGGTCATAGCTTTACTAGTTCGCGTCAAACAGGTTCACTGCGTGAATATGCATCTAGTATGGGGCTTGGTGTCGTTGTCCTACTGATGATCTTGCTCGTGATTCAGGTAGTGGGGAAATAAAATGGAAGCTCCAAACAATATTATTTTGCCGGCTCTGATCCTCATTCCGTTCATTGCAGGTTTTATTTGCTGGTTGGTCGATAAACTCGACCAACACCTTCCGCGTTATATCGCGCTGATTGGTATGTTAGTGACGCTGGTCTTGACCATCGTCCTTTGGCAGTCGGGTACTTATAACTATGAACTTGGCGGTGCCGCTCCTACGTGGGCAGCCGAGTTTAAATTGCCTTGGATTCAAACCCTGGGCATTAACATTCACCTTGCGGTGGATGGTTTATCTTTACTGATGGTTGGCTTGACTGCACTCCTGGGTGTGCTGGCAGTAGGCTGTTCATGGGGTGAGATTCAGAAAAATGTTGGTTTCTTCCACCTGAACCTTTTATGGTCTCTGGGTGGTGTAATCGGTGTATTCCTGGCAATTGACCTGTTCCTGTTCTTCTTCTTCTGGGAGATGATGCTGGTGCCGATCTACTTCCTGATCGCACTTTGGGGTCATAAAGGGGCAGAAGGCAAGTCACGTGTATATGCTGCAACCAAGTTCTTCATTTACACACAGGTGGCTGGTTTAGTCATGCTGATTGGTATCCTCGGTCTGGTAACTGTAGGCTACACCATGACTGGTCAAATCCGTTTTGACTACAACTACCTGATGGGTGTAGCGAACATGCTGGATACACAAGCGCCAGCAGTTGCTTACGCATTCATGATCTGTTTATTCATCGGTTTTGCGGTAAAACTTCCAGTTTTCCCATTACACGGCTGGTTACCAGATGCGCATGCACAAGCACCGACAGCGGGTTCTGTTGACCTTGCAGGTATCTTGATTAAGACAGCTGCTTACGGTCTGATCCGTTTCGTGATTCCATTCTTCCCGGCGGCTTCTGCACAGTTTGCAGACATCGCGATCATTTTCGGTTTAATCGGTATCTTCTACGGTGCTTGGTGTGCTTTCCAGCAAACCGATATGAAACGTTTACTTGCGTATACATCTATTTCACACATGGGCTTCGTTTTACTTGCGATTTATGCAGGTAACATCCTGACTTTCCAAGGTCTGATGATCATGATGCTGGCTCACGGTCTGTCATCTGCAGCGCTGTTCATTATGTGTGGTCAGGTGTACGAACGTGTTCATACACGTGATATGCGTTTGATGGGTGGTATTCGTGGTCAGTTCCCATACCTTGCATTCTTCCTGATGTTCTTCATCGCGGCGCTTGTCGGTATTCCAGGTCTAGGTAACTTCATTGGTGAGTTCCTGATCCTGATGGGTTCATTCGGTAAATTCCCAGCATTTACAATCCTCGCTGCAATCAGCCTGGTATTTGCGGGTCTGTACGGTTTGATTCTGATCCATAAAGCGTTGTTTGGTGTTCCAAACGAAGAGCAAAAACAGCACTACACAAATCCGTTAAAAGATTTAAATGCACGTGAAGTGGTAATTTTGCTGATCTGTGCATTTGGTCTAGCATGGCTTGGTCTATACCCACAAAGCTTCCTTGACGTTTCTAACTCAAGCATGGCGTGGTTAGCGAATAGCTACATTCCTGTGTCTGAAGCAGCTGATGCTGTGCAGCAAGCTGCCGTTTCAGCTGAAAATGTGGAGATCCAATAAGCCATGAACTTCACAATGTCTTTTTCTGAGCTTATGCCTCTAGCACCTGTGATGATCGTGTCATTGACTGCGATCGTCGTGATGTTGCTTACTGCAATTAAGCGTAACCATAACTTAGTTGCGACTACGACAGTCATTGGTTTAAACCTAGCGGCGTTGTACATTCTGTTCGTTCTGTTAGCGGGTCAATTTGCACCTGCTAATGTAATGAACCTGTTCCTCGTAGATCCGTTTACGATGCTGTATCAGTTTGTGATTATTGTGGCTGCACTAGCGTGTAGCACCTTGTCACATGCTTATATTGAAACCTATAAAGATAATCGTGAAGAACTGTATATCCTGATGCTGACCTCCGTTGCGGGTGCGATGCTGATGGTGGCAAGTTCTCACTATGCATCTTTCTTCATTAGCCTTGAGCTCATGTCGATCCCTGTATACGGCTTATTGGCGTATACACATCAACGCTCTCAATCGCTTGAAGCAGGTGTGAAATATCTGGTGCTTTCAGCAACTGCATCTGCAATGTTGCTGATGGGTATGGCATATGTTTATGCATATACAGGTTCTCTAAGCTTTGTCGCTGAACCAGGCAAACTGTTGACTGCATTTAGTCAGCCTGCTGTGGTGATTGGTCTAGCACTGATTGTATTCGCTGTTGGCTTTAAACTGTCACTAGCTCCATTCCACAAATGGACACCAGATGTATACGCAGGTGCTCCAGCACCAGTTGCAACTTTCCTTGCAACTGTGTCTAAAGTGGCAATGTTGGGTCTGTTCGTACGTTATGTATTGTCTTCAGGCTTAATCTTGTCAGATAGCTTCGTCACCATCATCAGCGTGATTGCAGTACTTTCCATCATTGTAGGTAACTTGCTTGCAGTGAAACAGGTGAACTTGAAACGTATCTTGGCATACTCTTCAATTGCTCACTTCGGTTACGTACTGGTTGCAATCGTATCTGCACGTAATACTGACTTTTTACAGGTTCAAGGTTTCGCGACTTTCGAAAGTGTAAACGTCTATATCATCACTTATGTATTGACTACGATTGGTGCTTTCGGTGTGGTAACGCTGATGTCTAGTCCGTATAACAATACAGATGAAGCGGGTAGCCTGGCTGAGTACCGTGGTCTGTTCTGGCGCCGTCCAGTATTGACTGCTGTATTAACTGTGATGATGCTGTCTCTGGCAGGCATTCCATTAACAGCGGGCTTCATCGGTAAGTTCCTGGTAGTGAAAACTGCGGTAGCAGGCGAGTCTTGGTTCCTTGCTGCGATGGTTATCCTGGGTTCAGGTATCGGTCTGTACTACTACCTGCGTGTGATGGTTGTCATGTATATGACTCCACCAGAAACACCACGTCTTGACGCTGTAAATCACTGGGGTCAAAAAGTCGGCGGTATCATGGTATTGCTCGTTGCATTACTGGTACTGGTGATCGGTGTTTATCCGGATCCAATCATTGCACTGTCTCGCTATGCATTCTTCGCAATGTCGCCTGAATTACAACAGTTTATTTTCACTTTGGTTCAAAGTGGTTTTAACTAATTCAGCGCAAGTTTGAAGTTATTACAAAAAAGCCTCCACGATTGGGGGCTTTTTTAGTTAAACAAATCCGGAAAAGTCTTTATAATAGCGGAAATTTATCTTTAACCTTCTAGGTGTTCTCCCGTGGCAATCCATGAAATCCGTCATCCTTTAATTCGACATAAACTCGGTTTACTGCGTCGTGCTGACATTAGTACCAAGAACTTCCGTGAGCTTGCTCAGGAAGTGACTATGCTTTTGACTTATGAAGCGACCAAGGATCTTCCTGTCGTTGAACATGAGATTGATGGCTGGAACGGACCGGTGACTGTAGACCGTATTGCAGGTAAGAAAATTACTGTTGTGCCAATTCTACGTGCAGGTATTGGTATGCTGGACGGTTTCCTGAATCTGATTCCAAGTGCCAAAGTTTCTGTACTGGGCCTGGAACGTGATGAAGAAACCCTACAGGCACGTACTTACTATAAAAAACTGGTTCCAGATGTACAAAACCGTCTTGCTATGATCATTGATCCAATGCTGGCGACTGGCTCTTCTCTGGTAGCTGCGATTGACGTATTGAAAGCTAGCGGCTGTAAAGATATTCGTGTGATGGTATTGGTTGCTGCACCTGAAGGGATTAAGCGTGTTGAAGAAGCTCATCCAGATGTGGTGATTTTCACTGCGGCGATTGATCATGGCTTGAATGAAAATGGTTACATCGTTCCAGGTTTGGGCGATGCGGGTGACAAGATTTTTGGTTCAGTTCAAAAAGACTAATATTTTTGAAAATGAACAGAAAAGGGGCTTTTACAGCCTCTTTTTTATATACTGAATACTGACAGATACAGAGTAGGGGACGTTTATGACTTCCGAGCAATACCAAGGAAAAGTAAAACAGTACAATCCAGAAAAAGGATTTGGTTTTATTTCTTCACCTGAAGGTGAGGTATTTTTTCATATCTCGGATTTCCCTGCCGATTCAGGTGAACCGAAGCGCAACGACCGGGTAAAATTCAATGTGGTTCAAAATGGTGATCGCTATAAAGCCATTAAAATTGAACGTGTAGAAGATAAATCGAAGAAAGCCAAAAAAGCCAAAGCAGTAGCAGTCAATACTTCGATTACATCAGCACTATTGTCGAATTTAAAGCGTTAATTTTTGCTTGGAAAAAAACATACAAAAGGAGGCTCTAGAGCCTCTTTTTTATTTTCGTTATAAGTTTACGTAAGTTGTAGGAATCTTGTGTAATCAGAACCTTATAAAATGTTGCGAAAACAATAAAATACCCACCAAAGCTCAACAATATCCTTTAATCCCTTCCATATAAACTACGCATCTGTTGAATGATCTAGGGACACATATCATGTTTACAGATGGAAGAATTAAAACCTATGATGCTGTACGTGGGACTGGGAGTATTGAACTAAAAAATAATGCACAGGAGCTTAATTTTCAGTTAGACCAACTACCTTTACCTGAAATCGCGCCTCAAGTCGGAGAACGACTTAAATTTAGAATCATTGAAGAGCAAAACACGATTCAACTGGACAATATGGTACGTCTGGATATTAAGCATCAGGAAGAGTTTGTTTCTGAAGTGGTTGCATTGCCATCTCTAGCTTCTACTACGATAGTTAATCCGGCACGCAATACTATTTTCTTTAGTCCTACACTCTGGTTGATTCTGGTAACAGTGATTGGATTTATGATTTTTGGAGAAATTTAAGTTAAGTGAAATGAAATAAGCTAGTTTGTCATTTAATTCTAATAAGATATTTGTCTCTAAAATAAAAAAAGCGCCCTTAGGCGCTTTTTTTATTTCAACAAAATTTTAAGCTTCACAGAATTTCATAAAGGCTTTGAGGCCTGGACCTTGATATTTCTGGCGGTGTACCAGCATAAATAAAGGACGGGTGAGTGACCAGAATGGAGTATCCAGAATCACCAGTTGGCCTTTTTCCTGCAAAGGTTCAATCGCCAGCTTGGAAATACAAGACATCCCTAGACCACCTGCCACAATCTTCAGAATCGCTTCATTATGGCCTAACGTCAGACGGATATTGGCGTCGGGTACATCTTTTAGAATGGCATTATCAAAGACTTCACGAGTTCCTGAACCTTCTTCACGTAAAATCCATTCAACCGATTTAAAATCTTCAGCAGTGAGCGGATGGTTTAGCTGAGCCAGAGGATGATCCGGTGCACAGCACACTGCAAGTTCATCATCGCGCCAATGAATACATTGCAGTTGTGGTAAATGGCAAGAACCTTCAATCAGGGCCAAATCTAGCTGGAACTGATTTACGGCTTCGATCATCTGGCGGGTATTGCCGACCTGCAGTTGCAAGTGAGCCTGTGGCTGAATTTTCAGGAAATCTGCCATCAGGTCCGGCATCAGATAGTCGGAAATGGTCAGCGTCGCACCGAGACGAAGGTCAATGCTTTGCAGTTCACCTTTGGCTGCCTGCTCGAAAGCTTCACAGCGGCCAAGGATTTCAAGAGCTTGCGGGAGAAGAAAACGACCTAAGTCATTGAGCTGTAAACGCTTACCAAGACGGTCGAATAAAGGCGCGCCAAGACCATCTTCTAAATCTGCTAAAGCCATACTCGCCGCACTTTGGGTGAGTTTGACTGCATCACTGGCTTTGGTGACGGTGCCTTCTTGAGCAACTGCTACAAAAACAGCCAACTGGCGTAAAGTCATGCGCATGAATAGAGCCTTAACATTTAAAAAATATTAATAAATTATGCTGTCATGCTACCATGAGCATAGTCTTTGATGCCACGTTTGAATCATGTCTATTGAAAAATTTAGCTTAGAAAAGGTTTTATCTGTACACCGTTGGACCAATACGCTGTTTAGTTTCACCATGACCAGACCTGCGCATTTCAAGTTTACGGCAGGACAGTTTGCGCGTATTGGCTTGAAAGTGGGGGATGAACTGGTCGTTCGGGCATATTCAGTCGTGTCATCGCCTTTTGATGAAACGCTGGAATTTTTTTCGATTGTGGTTCCTGAAGGGAAATTTACTTCGAATTTACAACATCTTAAAGTAGGTGATGAACTCTACTTAGAGAAAATTCCCTATGGCTATCTGACTCTGGCGCGTTATCAATTGCCATTGCCACAAGATTTATGGCTGCTTGGCACTGGTACAGGTCTGGCACCATTTTTATCTATGCTGCAAGACTTTGAGACCTGGAATAAATATAAACATATTAACCTGGTTTATAGCGTCCGTACGCAAGACGAACTGGCTTATGTCGACCGTATTCAGGAAATTGCCGAGAGCTTTGGCGAAGGTCATACAGGTTTTAAATTTATTCCAATTATTACCCGTGATCCTGAAGCAGCACTTCACCATCGTTTACCGATCTTGATTGAAAATGGGGAACTTGAACGGGCAGCAGGACTCCAGCTTAATCCTGAAACCAGTCATGTGATGCTCTGTGGTAACCCGGAAATGGTCGAAGATACCAAAGAAGCGCTAAAAGCACGTGGTCTGACCATGAACCGCCGTGGTGAAGGAAATATTGCGGTAGAGAATTATTGGTAATTCCTTTAGAGTTCCTCCCTTTCTAAAAGGGAGGTTAGGAGGGATTGAAGTTAGATTATTTGTCAGTTCTTGAATCCTCCCCAACCCCTCCTTTGCAAAGGAGGGGCTTTTACCTCTCCCTTGCGCAGCAGTGCTGCTCATCGCTTAAAAGGAAAGGGAGTTACATCCTTCTTTAAATTAGAAATGGATTAAAACTGAAAATATTTTCAAGTTAAAAAGAATCCCCCTAAATCTCCCTTTGTTAAAGGGGGACTTTTATTTTTTTAGGTACAAAAAACCTCCGTCATGGAGGTTTTTTTCATACTGTCATATTAGTGAACAAACATATCCATAAAGTCACGGATTTCCTGAATGGCAGTATCTGTATCGGTCGTTAACCAGGTCGGCTCAAAGAAACCGGCATAATGTTCGATTCGATCCGCAGGCACAACTAAACGTACCGGACAATCTTCTTCCAGCAGGCGCCATGGAATAATCGGAACATCATTATCTAGCCAGGCCGCAACATTCCTTACATCAATGACCATGGCATTAATGCAGTCCGGAAAAGGCATCACCGACATTTCTTCAGTACGGCGGCGGAAATATTCCAGATCCTGCCAGCGTAGCATAAAGCTCGGTTTGCTAAATTCAATGATTCCAATCAGATGCTGATCACGAGTGTAGTGCAAAGCACATTGATGTGTGACGTCAGTGTCAAGATCAAGCGATACACTCTGTTGACGATACGCCATAAAACTCGGGTGCATGAAAAATAAGGTGGATAATTATAACGTATTTTGCGCAAAGTAGCAGGTATATTGAAAAACGGTATTTTTACAGCATGTTTTAGCCCACTTAAAATGTGCTTAAAATTTAATAAAATCATAGTGGTATATTATTTATTTTATAGACGATTTAATTCCTGATAAATCAGCTAAAAACCGCCAGCATCAACTGTCTGGGAAGAGATTTTCTAACCATAAAAGCATAGTATATTCAGGCCAGAAAATACCTCTTTTTGAAACTAATACCAAGTTCATCAGACTCATACATATAACTTACATCCATTCACTATCTCACCATCTTTTGTCACAGAAGCTGTGATAACTGCTTGTTATGATAAAAATCTACTTATGAATAAGAAAGAGTGAGAATGGTCATGGTTGATGATTTTAATAAAAAACCACCTTTACATGATCAGGCAGCAATTACGCAGAAGAAGCGCATTCCTGTCTATATCCTGATTTTGGTCGGTATCTTTTTACTGGCAGTCCTGTTCTATATGTTTGCAGATATGAAGCCAGATGCGCCTGCGACCCAGCCTAATACACCAGTACCAGCGACTGAAGCCCCTGCCAATAATGCTAGTCCGGCGACTACTCCAGGGGGTGAAAGCAATGAAGCAATGGCTACCGCAGATGATGCGATGACAGAAGCAACAGCCACTGTAGGCGAAATGTCACAAGATACAGCAGAAGCTACTGCAACTGATGTTCAACAGGCCACCCAATAATTGGAATTATTAAAAAAATCTCTGGTTCATGACTAGGGCTTTTTTGCAATAGGTGGTGATGTTTTTCAAAGTTCTGTATCTCCAGGCAAGCTAAGCACAGGAAGTCTAAGCTTTATAAGCAATCGGAAAGAGCTGAAGATTTCAAAAATAAGCTCGTGAATTCAGATAAATAGCGTAATAACAAAGAGGGCAGAAAACATGAATGATTATATGAGAGGCCCACGTGGTGGCTATGATGCCATGTACTACTGGGATCAGTTTCATCCAATTCTTAGTGCAATTGCCATATTAGTCCTAGGTTGGATTATTGCATTACTCGTCTCGGCAGGTGTTAAAAAAATCTTGCAAAAACTAGGGACCAATACACACTTAAATGCAGCGACAGGACATCGCTCTAATGTCGAGAGTATTATCGCTCGTGTTGTGTTCTGGATTATTCTGATTATTGCAGTCATCGGTGCGCTTAACGTACTGAATCTGACAGCAGTGAGTGGACCGTTCAGTAATATGATCCAGCAGGTCCTGCTCTTTATTCCACAATTGCTGGCGGCTGTTGCTGTAGCCTTTATTGGATGGATTGTGGCGAATCTGGTCAAAGTCGGCTTGCAAAAAATGCTTGATCGCACCCAGCTGGATGAAAAGCTGAGTGCTGAAGTCGGTGTCAGCCCGATTAGCCAAAATATCAGTGAAATTGTTTACTGGCTGATTTTACTGCTGTTCTTGCCAATTGTCTTGTCGATTCTAGGTCTACATGGTTTATTACTGCCTGTGCAGAACATGCTGACGGATGTCGTAAGTTATCTGCCTAATATCTTCATTGCTGCAGTTATTGTATTTGTCGGATACATTCTGGCAAAAATCGTTCGCGGTATAGTTGAAGGTTTGCTCAACAGCCTGAATATTCAACATCAAGCTGAAAAAGTCGGCATTTTCAAAAACTCGAATGTCGCTCAACTGATTGGTTCATTCATCTTCGCAGTCGTAATTATTACGTCATTAATCATTGCATTTGAAGCACTGGGTATCGAAGCAATTTCTCAACCAGCAACTGCAATGCTGTATGAGATCATGAATGCCATTCCAAATATCATTGCAGCTGCACTGATTCTGATTCTGGCTTATGTGGTGTCTAGACTGGTAGCACGTCTGGTGACTGAAGTCGTTGCCGGAACAGGCGTGGATGAGGTTCCAGCCAAACTGGATCTGCAACGCTTCCTGGGCAAAACCAAACTATCAAGCCTCGTGGGTTACCTGATTGTACTGTTCACCATGCTATTTGCAGTTTCTGAAGCTGCGGACCGTTTAGGCTTTGAACAGGTGAGTGGCCTGATCGCGATGTTCATCTACTTCGGTGCAAACATCCTGCTAGGTGCTGTGATCCTGGTGATCGGCTTCTGGCTGGCCAATGTAGTTGCCAACATTGTGCAACGTGGTGAATACAACAGTTCACGCTGGTTAGCGAACCTGGTTCGTGTACTGATCATGGGTCTGGTCATTGCGATGGGTCTACGTGCCATGGGCATCGCTGACTCGATTGTGAATCTGGCGTTCGGTTTAACTTTGGGTGCGGTTGCAGTAGCATTTGCCTTGGCCTTTGGTCTCGGTGGCCGTCAACCAGCAGAACGTGTACTGACTGATTTGATCGATAAAGCTAAACGAGAAGCTAAAGAACCGAATCCTTTGAAAAATGAAACCAATATCATGACTTCAGGCTTAGGTGCTGATGTCAGTGGTACTACAGGTGCAGGCAGTTCAACGACAGGAGAAAATATTGTGCCGAATCAAGATCAATCACAAGATGACAATACGCCAATGCGTACCAATTTATCCAATAGTGCGCCAGCGACTTTGACCACTGCACCACAGGATGATGAAGCTTCAGGTGTAGATCAGGTGACACCAGATGTCGATCAGGCTGTACCGGATTCGCTTCAAGTTGATCCAACTCATCCACCAGCGAATAATCCATTTGGTTCTACAGGTGAAGAAGAACCGGATGTCGATAGTCATCCAAAAAAAGATGACCCGAATTAACCTGTTTTATTTAAACAAAATCGGCCACGCTTGAGTGGTCGATTTTTTTAATTCTGAGGAAATCTGAATGAATGCCAAGAAACCGAATAATCTGTTAGCACCCTTAGTGATAGCAGGCATTACCATTGGCTTTTTCACGGCTGCTTATCGGTTTGTCTTTGTGAAAAGCAAACAGGATGAGCAGGTCGAAAAAGAGCTGGATAAGAAAATACCTGATCCAGACGAATTTAACTAAGCCAGAACACTGCTCAGTCACTACACATGGAATTTCTTTTTTAAAAAATATAGAATATTCAAGTGAATACTAAAATGATTTTGGTATTTTTCTTGCATTAAAAATATAAAGAAAAAGGAGATCAATAAGATGTGGAAAACATTGCAGCATAAATTCATGGCGCCT
Organism: Acinetobacter sp. CAU_H_56; assembly: GCF_058599425.1. NCBI lineage: Bacteria > Pseudomonadati > Pseudomonadota > Gammaproteobacteria > Moraxellales > Moraxellaceae > Acinetobacter > Acinetobacter sp. CAU_H_56. The sequence continues at coordinate 701,491 of NZ_CM178654.1, forward strand.
ATGGCAGATCAAGTACCCTTACATCTGCAGGAAGCGGCTCAGAAAATGCAACTGACGATTGACCGTTTAGAAAATACGGCCAATCTCAGCCTGTTTAAAACGGATTATCTGGAATAAGCGTAGTATTTTCTTTTCCTAGATCATCTTTGTATTAAACATATTCCGATGCGGCATGTGCTGATGACCATGCCCATTGGAAGTTAAAACCTCCCAAATGACCAGTCACATCCAGTATCTCACCCACAAAATACAAGCCTTTCTGCTTTTTGCTTTCCATGGTTTTAGATGAAACTTCGGTTGTATCTACACCGCCCAAAGTCACCTCGGCTGTCCGGTAACCTTCAGTTCCAGAAGGCTTCAGTTCAAAGCCACTTAAACGTTTGGCAATCTGTTCCAGCTTGTCATCACTAATATTGCCAATAGATGTTTCAGCCACTTCAGGCCAGATCAGATTCTGTAATTCTAGTACTACGCTCTTCGGTAAATGTTCGGTCAATAGAGTGCGTAGCAGAACTTTAGGCTGACTCTGTTTTTTAGCTTTAAAGAAATCAAACAGGTCGACACTTGGTAAGAAATTGACCTTAAAGCTTTGGCCAACATCCCAGTAATTTGACAGTTGTAGCGAGCTAGGACCGCTCAGACCACGATGGGTAAACAGCAGGGCTTCAGTAAAACTGTTTAGGTCATTAGACAGCGTGGCTTCAACTGCATTACCGCTCAGACGGGTGGTGATTTCCTTGAAACTATCCGAGAAAGTAAACGGCACCAGACCGGCACGGGTTGGATAGACATGATGTCCAAACTGTTTGGCTATCTCATAGCCGATACCTGAACCGCCTAAGGTTGGAATAGACAGGCCACCTGAAGCAACCACAACCGATTCCACTTCAAAATATCCTAAAGAAGTGGCTACCTGAAATCCTTGATCGTCCACAGTATTGACGGCTTTCACTTCGCAATTAGTTTTGATCTCGACCAGACCGGTCTTGTCGCATTCGGACAGCAACATCGCCAGAATTTCTTTGGCACCATTTAAGGTAAATAGCTGTCCATGTTTACGTTCTTCATACTCGATGCCATATTCGCAGACCAAGCCAATAAAATCCCAATTGGTATAGCGGCTCAGTGCTGAAATCACAAAATGCGGATTGTGCGAGATGAAATTTTCAGGTTCGACATAGAGGTTGGTGAAATTGCATTTGCCACCACCGGACATCAGGATTTTCTTACCCACCTTATTGGCTTTTTCAACGACTACGACTTTACGACCACGTTGTGCTGCCATATAGGCCGTCATTAAACCTGATGCACCTGCACCTATGACCAAAACATCGTATTGCTGAACAGACATGACACACTCAAGGGAGAAGAAAGGGGAGCATTATAGACAATTTTATTTCAGCTTTGTCTATTCCTGAAGGGCGCTGCCCGAATTACAACGTATTAGCGAATATTTATCATAAATAATTTGAAGCAGCTGGTGGATTCATGCATAGTTTTGTCATGCCTAAAAAATAATCACAATGAAAGGAATAATCTATGACGGATACAGCAGCATACAAACAATATAATCTGATCAGCTATATTCTTCATCTACTGGGTTTTTTCCTGGGAATAACCCCATTAATCGCTATTATCATGAATTATATTAAACGTGATGAAATGCGGGGCACCTGGCTAGAAAGTCATGTGGACTGGCAGATTAAAACTTTCTGGTTCAGCTTGCTGGGTTATATTCTGGGTGGGCTGCTCACCGTAATTCTGATCGGTTTTGTGATTATTTTTCTGGTCTTTGTCTGGCATGTCTATCGACTGGTCAAAGGGCTGATTGCACTCAATGAAAATAATCCGATAGGCATTTAAGTTTCGATCAGAACTTTAAGCGAGTTAAATATTTCGACCTTGTAGTCCACCGGTATGCAGGATCAGCAGTTTTTTTTCTGCTGGGAAATAACCTGTTTTAATCAGGTCAGAAATTCCCAACAGCATTTTTCCCGTATAAATCTGCTCTAAGGGAATATCATATTCAGCTTCAAAGTGCTGTATAAACTGGATCAGTTCAGGAGTGGTTTTGGCATAACCACCGCAACAATAATCATCGAGAATGGACCAGTTTCTTTTCGTGGTCAGCTTAGCCACCTCCTCATTCAGGAAGTCGCCTTTTAAGGCAGAAAATCCTAATACCTGTTGCTGAGGATGGCTGGCTTCAATCAAACCTGTAATCGTGCCACCGGTACCCACTGCACAGCAGATCACGTCAAACTGTGCATCGCCGTCCTTTAGAATCTCCTGACATCCCCGAATCGCCAATGTATTAGTACCACCTTCAGGAATGATGTAATGTGCAGGAAACTTGTGTGCTAACGCTTCTAGATAATCAGCGTCCTGTTTACGTCGATATTCTTCACGACTCACAAAATGCAGTTGCATGCCGAATTGTTGTGCCAACGCTAAAGTGGGGTTTAAAGGCTGATGGGCCAGTTCCTCACCCCGAATAATACCGGCACTCTCAAAGCCAAACTGCCGGGCTGCAAACGCCGTTGCGGCAATATGATTGGAATAAGCACCACCAAAAGTTAGCAGCTTTTTAAAGCCAAGTTGCTGTGCTTCCAGAAAATTGTATTTCAGTTTAAAAAATTTATTGCCTGATATTTGCGGATGTACTAGATCCAGACGGCGTATGGTTACAAGCCTGTCTTTCAGCCAGATGCGCTGGTCTGGAATATGCTGGGCAATTTTTTCAAACATGGTATTTTCATAAGCTAAGAATGAGCAAATTATAGCGAAATAGAATCAGCAGGATGGCAGAATCATGAGCTCCTTAAACTAAGAATAAAATTTCGTAGATTGTCACAATTCATATGCTGAAAATTTAAACAAATTTGCTAATCTGAATCTGATAGGGAACTTAGAGGAGGATAGAATAATGAAAATACTATCCTGTGCGATTTTAAGTGGATTGCTCTTAGTAGGCTTATCTGGCTGTGATGACCCGCTGAATAAACCTAAAACTGATACACGAAGCATGATCATTGGCGGAGTGCCGGTGCATGACCATGATTATAAGATGCTTGATTCATCTCTCACCGCTCAAGACCAACTGAAGAAATAGCCGGATTTCGCACAAATATTGCATCATTTGTGTAGAAATATTAAAGCAAAATAAATTATTTTTACTTAAAATAAGCCATTCATTTTAAGTTTGGATGGTCACGTGGAATCATTTTGGATTTTAGGTTCAATTGCCTTTGCCCTCATGTTAGGTGCAATGAGCCCAGGACCGACTTCTATTTATGTAGCGAAAAATTCAATTGCGATCTCACGTAAGCATGGTTTATTTACAGCTTTAGGTACCGGAACAGGGGCGGCTATTTTTGGCCTACTTGCAGTCCTAGGTTTACAGGCATTCTTGCTGGCTGTGCCGTCTGCCTATCTGGCTCTTAAAATTTGTGGTGGTTTATATCTGCTCTGGTTGGCTTTTAAAATTATCAAGCATGCCAAAGAACCGATCGATGCAGGCGATGACAGTCAAACTCAGATGTCCTTACGTCGTGCCTATATGACAGGTTTGATTACCCAATTATCTAACCCAAAAATTGCCATTGTATTGGCCAGTATTTTTACTGCTCTTTTACCAAAAGAAATTCCAACTTACTTTTACTTTGTATTGCCGGTTTTATGTTTCTTTATTGATGCGGGCTGGTGTTCACTGGTGGCCGTTGCACTTTCTGCTGAAAAGCCACGTCGAGTATATTTGAAGTTTAAAGCTGGCTTTGACCGTGCAGCAGGGGCGGTTATGACCGTACTTGGCTTAAAGCTGATCTTCGGGATGAAGTAATTTTCCAATTATCGCAGACTATAAAAAAGCCCCGATGATTCGGGGCTTTTTTAATTTGGTGCTTAAAAAATATTCTCTTCGGAATTAGCCGAGATCCGGTGAATAGATAAATCCGCACCGGTAAATTCTTCTTCCTGACTCAGACGAATACCGATCAATACTTTCAGCAGACCATAAATCAGGAATCCACCTGCCAGAGCCACTATAATCGCCAGAACTGTACCGAATAATTGTGAAATGATAGAAACACCGCCCATGCCTCCGAGCCATTGCTGACCGAATATACCGACAGCAATTCCACCAAAAGCACCGCATACACCATGCAAAGGCCAGACCCCTAATACATCATCAACTTTGAGTTTATTTTGGGAATAGGTAAAGAGTTTTACAAAAATCACGCCTGCGCTGATTCCGATAAATAATGCACCCAGTGGATGTACCACATCAGAACCTGCACAGATGGCAACCAGTCCGGCTAATGGCCCGTTGTGCAAGAAGCCTGGGTCATCTTTACCGGCTACTTTTGCCGCAATGGTTCCACCGACCATCGCCATTAAAGAGTTAATTGCAACCAGTCCGGAAATGGCATCCAGGCGCTGTGCACTCATAACATTAAAGCCAAACCAGCCGACAATCAGAATCCATGAGCCTAAAGCTAGAAAGGGGATGGATGATGGTGGATGTGCAGTAATCCGGCCATCATTTTTATAGCGTCCATTACGTGCGCCAAGTAAAACGACCGCAGCCAGAGCAATCCAGCCCCCCATGCCATGTACGACCACAGAGCCAGCAAAATCGTGGAAGCTGGCACCGAATTTATTTGCCAACCAGTCCTGAAAACCAAAGTTGCCATTCCAGATCATCCCTTCAAAAAATGGATAGATCAGAGCCACTAGAAATAAAGTCGCTAAAGCCTGCGAACGCATTTTGGCACGTTCCGCAATACCTCCAGAGATAATAGCAGGAATAGCTGCGGCAAAGGTCAGAAGGAAGAAACAGCGCATCAGGTTATAACCATGATCGGCTGCTAGAGTAGAGGCATCGTGAAAAAAATGTTGACCATAGGCAATGTAGTAGCCCACCAGAAAGTAAGCGATGGCGGATAGGGAAAAGTCAGTGAGAATTTTACTTAAGGCATTGACCTGATTCTTATGGCGAACTGTCCCTAGTTCTAAAAACGCAAATCCTGCATGCATGGCAAGCACTATAACTGCACCGAGAAGGAGAAATAATAAGTCTATATTTTGCATTGTGCGTTCCAATTTAGTGCATAGAATCACAAAAGAAATCAAGTATATAGAGGCAAACTGATTCGAAAAGAGTTACTAACAAGGGAAATTTTGATAAAGAATTTCTTGAAACTGACAAGACTCGATATAAAGCACAATAGAATTTTATGCACCAAACTAAGACATCATAAGAAAAGATAAAATTTAAATTTATATTTTGTTTTTTAAATATTTAGCTTTATCACAGAAAATGGCGTGTTAAAAATGTGCGCTAAAGGTGCACATGAAAAGTGAAAGGATTTTTAAGAAAAAATTTAAAAAAAATTAAGTGAAAGATGATTTTGAATTTCAAAAGCACATCATGATTTTAAATTTTAGAAGTCATATAGGCTATTAATTAGCTATATCTCCAACAAATAAAACCCTAACGAATTAGGGTTTCATCCGGAGCTAAAATCTCTGAAGTATTCAATTAATCTTTAAAATGCACAGGAATCCACTGATAGCTCTTTCCATCTTGTGAGTAAATATGACCAATCCCCGGGAATGGTAAATGTGGCGCTGCAATGGTCTGACCTTGCTTTGCATATTCAGCAAAATGCTTTAAACGGGTTTGCACCGCTGTTTTAGGATCGACATCGAATTCTATGGCCGTTTCAGGTTTGTCGAATTGCAAGGTATGTGAATGGACGATGTCACCGACAAAAACCACTTCTTGACCATCGGATTTGAGTTTAAAGCTGTAATGCCCTGGGGTATGACCAAAGGATGGCTTAAACTCGACCCCACCAAAGGCTAAAGATTTATCAGAAAAAACTTTCACTTTTTTAGCTTTTTCATAGGGTGCAAGGGCTGCTTTAATTTTCTCTACGGTGCCCAAGAAACCTTCCTGCTGGTCTTTTGGTAGTTTTTTAACAGTATTTGGACTCAGCCAGTAGTCATATTCAGTTTTGGAAATATGTAAAGTGGCATTTGGATAATTTGCTGCGCCGTTATTTGAAATGCCACAGACATGGTCAGGGTGTAGATGAGTCAAAAAAATATCACTCACCTGTGCAGGCTGATAACCTGATGCTTTGAGGTTGTTATAAATTGACCCTAAGTGTGCACCAAAGCAACTTGCAGCACCGCTATCCACCATAAGTATTTGATTACCTGTATTAATCAGGAAAGCATTGACTGAAGTCTGTATGCCTTTGGCTTGATCGGCATGATATTTCTTCAAAATCTCAGTTTTTTCTGCATCACTTAGGCCTTTAAACATCGATGGATTTAAGTAGTTTGTACCATCGAGCAGGGCAGTAATCTGAGTATTACCAATTTGGTGATGGTAGTAGCCAGCGACTTGTTTTTGTGAAGTAATCGGTGCAGATTCAGCAGCCTGACTCACACTTACACCTAAAACAGAAAATGAAAGTAAAGAAGTGAGAAGGGATGTCCTTAAAATATTCATGGCAATTCTTATGGTTGTGAAGTTTATGCTATGTATTAGCATGTAAAGCATGAAAATAGAATATAAAAATATTTACCATTTTTTAAAGAGAGAAAAAGAATTCGCTATCTGTACTAGATATTCAGTTTGAATCTGTATATTGATTTTTTAAGGAAATAAAAGATTTTTTATCTAAAAATATTTTTATAAATAAATTACTTAGATAAATTTCACTTTTATAAAAAAGCCCGTTAACATGGGGTATTGCAAACAGCCTTGGGTATCGCTATGAGTTTTTGGAAAAAGAAAAATAATGCAGCATTTGTATTTTTCATTATTACCTTATATTCATTGCTGGGCTTCGGCATTGGCTATGTCATCTGGGAATTTTTCCTTGATAAATAAGTGCTATTTGATTTATTGATTGATATAAATTTTAAAACTCTATTGAAAGCTCCATCACCCTTTGGGAGAAGGTTGGGATGAGGGCTATGACCACTATTTTGTTATCTGCCTTACTTTTGATCTTTCAAAAGTAAGTCAATGCCTGAGCAGAAGAATTGTGTTTTATAAAAAGAATATGGGGCAGTGATTCAATAAATCCTCTCCCTAACCCTCTCCTTTAAAAAAGGAGAGGGAACTTAAAGGTATAAAAAAGCCCCTACATCAGTAGAGGCTCTTCTTCTATCTAAGACCTAAATCTCAAGACACTTTATCACCCGGTTTAGCGCCAGATTCAGGTGAAATCACCCAAACACCTTCGCCATTACCAGCCGCAAGTACCATACCGTTTGAGATACCAAAACGCATTTTACGTGGAGCAAGGTTAGCGACCATCACCACCAGTTTGCCTTTCAGATCTTCCGGTTTATAGAACTCACGGATACCGCTAAATACGTTACGTGGTTCAGCTTCACCGACATTTAAAGTCAATTGAAGAAGTTTATCAGAACCTTCAACGATTGCAGCTTCTAGAACTTCCGCTACACGCAGGTCAACTTTGATGAAGTCATCAATGGTGATGATTTCAGCTTCGCCTACTTTAGGTTCAGCTTTCTTCTCTTTGGCTTTCTCTTTTTTCTTCTCAGCTTTCGGTGCTTCAGCAGCAGGCGCAGCTAAAGAATCTTTAGAGGCATCGACCATTGCAGCCACAGCTTTCGGATCAACACGTTGCATCAATGGCTGGAACAATGCAATTTCATGACCAGTTAAGATGTCTGTACGAGAAGAAAAGTCGAAAGAAGCCAGTGTAAGGAAGTCCTGAACTTGAGCAGCCAAAGTTGGAAGGACTGGAGCTAAATACACAGCCAATTGACGGAACAGGTTGATACCCACAGAACACACGTCATGAACTTGCTGTTCTTCGCCTTCGATTTTCGCTAAAGCCCAAGGTTTTTTCTCATCGATGTACTGGTTGGCTTTATCTGCAAGCGCCATGATTTCACGGATCGCTGCCGAGAATTCACGAGTTTCATAAGCTTTGGCAATCGAATCGCCAGCATCAATAAAGCTTTGAACCAGTTCAGGCTCGGCACAAGTTGCACTTAACTTGTTATCAAACTTGGTATTGATGAATTTTGCACAACGGCTGGCAATATTAACTACTTTACCTACAAGGTCCGAATTCACTTTCTGAACGAAATCATCCAGATTCAGGTCAGAGTCTTCTACCTTGTCAGAAAGTTTAGAAGCAAAGTAATAACGCAGGTATTCAGGGTTCAAATGCTGTAAATAAGTTTCAGCTTTAATGAAGGTACCACGTGATTTCGACATCTTCTGACCATTCACAGTCAGGAAGCCATTCACGAATAAACCGGTTGGGGTGCGGTAGTCTGCACCTTCCAGCATTGCAGGCCAGAACAGGGCATGGAAGTAAACGATGTCTTTACCAATGAAGTGATAGACTTCATTTTTAGAATCTTTTTTCCAAAAATCATCGAAGCTTAAATCAGGACGTTTAGTTTTGATGTAATTCTCGAAGCTCGACATATAGCCGATTGGCGCATCCACCCACACATAGAAATATTTGTTTGGCGCATCTGGAATTTCAAAGCCGAAATACGGTGCATCACGTGAGATGTCCCAGTCATTCAAGCCATTGTCAAACCATTCATCCAGTTTGTTGGCGATAGATACGGGTAGACGGCCTTCGTCACGGGTCCATTTTTGCAGGTATTCACCAAAATTTGGCAGTTTAAAGAAGTAATGATCCGAAGATTTCTCAACAGGAGTCGCGCCGCTTAAAGTCGATTTTGGATTTAATAATTCAGTCGCGTTGTAAGTTGTACCGCAAACTTCACATGAATCGCCGTATTGATCTTCCGCCTTACATTTTGGGCATGTACCCTTAATAAAACGGTCTGACAGGAACATGCCTTTTTCAGGATCAAATAACTGAGTTACAGGGCGAACTGCGATATTGCCGGCTTCACGGTTTTTGATATAGATTTCTGAAGCGCGGGCGCGGTTGGTATCACTGTGGGTAGAGTCATAATGATCGAAATGCACACCGAAACCGTCAAAGTCACGAATGTGTTCTTTTTGCACATTGGCGATCTGTGCTTCAGGTGAAATGCCATTTGCCTCAGCACGCAGCATGATCGCTGTACCATGAGCATCATCCGCACAGACATACGTCACGTCATGACCCATTGCACGCATCGCACGTACCCATATATCAGCCTGGATATAGCCGAGTAAGTGACCCATATGAATCGGGCCATTGGCGTAAGGAAGGGCATTGGTGACTAGGATTTTACGCACGGATTCACTCTCTCATTCGTATTCATTATGCAATGGACCATAATTTTACATGATGCAGAAGGGATTACAAAGAAATGCTTTTACAGAAGCGTTAGGAATAAATCAGGCTGAATATTCAGAATACAAAAACAGGCTATAGACGGGTAATTGACCCTTAAAAATTCGGTTGAGATAAGTTGATGCTACTTCCTGCAAGCAATAGCAACAACATGTACAGGCTTTGTTGCAGTTTGCTTAATTCACCTACGTCATTGCGTGCTTTGTGCTAAAAATTTGGCTGATCATTTTTATTATGACGCCTTAGGAGGGTACTCATGACTCAGAATAACCAGACAAGTACTTCAAAACAGAATCAAGATAAAGAACGACATGCACGAGAGCTGCATGACAAGATTGAACAAGAGCAAAAGCAGAACGAGATTGATAAACAGCATAAGCAGAAGCATGAAGAAGTCCTAGAAGCCCAAAAAAATGGTGCTGATGAAAAGTCTGATCATCAGCAAGACTCTAAAGCATCTGATCATCAGCAATCAGAGCAAAAAGATGCGTCTAAAAATGACCAATCTAATCATGGTAATCAATCAGATAAGAAAGCTGAAAGTACCAAAATGGATGACTTAAAAGCGAAAGCCATCGCGATCGGTGAAGAGCTGTTGCAAAAAGGCGAGAAAATTCTGAATGAGCTAAAAAATGGCAAATCAGACAGCCAGAAAAATGGTGAGCAAGGTTCAGATGATTCGAAAAAGGCTCAAGATCAAAGTTCTGGAGATAAATCAGCAAATCAGGCTGACCAGGATCGTATGGCAAATTTAAAAGATGAAGCGCTACACAAGTTTGAAGATACCAAAGTCAAAATTAGTGAGTTGGTGAATGAAGCTGCTACGAAACTGAATGAGTTGAAACAGATGGCGGCTGAAACCATGACTAAAATGAAAGGCGATGACCAGTCTCAGTCAGATGATTCTAAAAAGCAGGATCAGGATTCTTCTTCTAAGGATGCTAAGGATAAGGACCAAAATTCAGATCAGACTAATAATAAAGATGATGCTAAAAAGGATCAGGATAAAGCTGATCAATCTGGGCAAAACAAGACTGACCAAGATAAAAATCATAAATAATCATTTCATGTTGAAAGCCACTTCATTCAGTATTTGAATGAAGTGGCTTTTTAATGCATACTATCTAGTTAATTTTATTTAAAATTTTAAATATCAATAATATAAAATAATAAATAAGAGATGATGTTCACTTTATAAATTTTCTTCCCTGCAATCATTTAAAACCAAGTAAAATAGTTGGAAATCATATTCGTCTTTCAGGCTTCTGAATACAGATTGCTTAACCTGAGCCAAAAACCTCGTTAAACTAAGCTATTCAGATGTCTATCTATATTTTTGGAGTAACCTATGTCCTGGCTTTCTTCGCTTAAATCGGTTTTTTCGCCTTCCAAGGAGGTGAACGAAGAAGCTGTGCAGAACGTACTGCAAAACTATGTCTTGCCAAATTCTACCAATGCACTGAAAGACCGGATTACTCAGGTCAATGTGCAAGGTGAGATACTACAGATCACCATTAATACCTATCCGGAAGAAAAAGAGCAGTTACAGCAGATTCATGATGAACTGGCGGATGCGCTAGAGAAATGCGGCATCAAAGAACTAAACCTGCATGTGATTCAGCAAAAGACGGGCCATAAAAAAGAAGGTGGTTGTGGACATCATCATGCAGAAGGCGAGAGCTATTCCAGCCAGCCGCAAACTGCTGCCTCAAAATCGAACCTGCCACCTGTAGTTGATGCTTCAGGCAGCGCAGTCCAAGCAGAAGCTGACCCAAATAATCCACCGATCCAGAAAGCTGCCCCACAGCAACGCGATGTGCCGAAGCATCCACGTATTCAGAATGTGATTCTGGTCTCTTCCGGCAAGGGTGGTGTTGGTAAATCTACAACAACTGTAAACCTGGCTTTGGCTTTGCAAAAATTAGGTTTGAAAGTGGGTGTACTGGATGCAGATATTTATGGTCCAAGTATTCCGACGATGCTCGGCAATGCCGGCAAAACCCCGATGATCGAAGCCGAGCAGTTTGTTCCACTCGATGCGTATGGTATGGCAGTGCTGTCAATTGGGCACTTAACGGGTGATAACAATACGCCCGTTGCTTGGCGAGGTCCTAAAGCAACGGGCGCCTTGATGCAGCTATTCAATCAAACCTTATGGCCAGATCTGGATGTATTGATGATCGACATGCCACCAGGTACAGGTGATATCCAGTTAACGCTCGCTCAGCGTATTCCAGTCACAGGTGCTGTGATCGTCACCACACCACAAAACGTGGCATTGCTGGATGCGACCAAAGGCATTGAACTGTTCAATCGTGTGCAGATTCCAGTGATGGGTGTAGTCGAAAACATGTCTACCCATATCTGTTCAAATTGCGGTCACGAAGAACAGATCTTTGGTACAGGTGGCGGTGATAAACTGTCAGAGCAATACAATATTCCATTGCTCGGTCGTTTGCCTTTGAATGCAGTGATTCGTGAAAATGCCGATGCCGGTAAGCCTTCAGTGATTGCTGGAGATGATGCTGCTGAAAGCTACATGGCCATTGCTCAGAAAATTGCAGCAAAATTGCCAAAAGCAGAAAAAGATAAAACTCGTATTTTCTAAGATTCTATAGTGAAAAAAAGAGAGCCGAGGCTCTCTTTTTTTATGAGGTTTTAGTCGTGACTGTATTTTCTTTTCTTGCCTGAATGATATTAAAGCCAATCGCAATAATTACCATGATGGTGCCGATAATATCCGTCATGGTCTCAGGCACAATCATCATGAGTGCGCCCACCCCCAGGAAGATGCGCCAGAACCAATTCATCGCGGTTTTAAAGTAGCCTTCTACTGCAGCGCCAAGTGCCAGAATGCCGACAATGGATGTCACGGTAATGCTTAAAATGACATTCCATGCCGGTAAGGCGAATTCTTTAGCATTAACTGCAATATTTGTTGTGTCAATCATCAGCATCGCCGGGTTATACACAAATAGGAACGGCACAATAAATCCGGCTAGGGATAGGCGCAGCGCCAGGAATCCAGTCCGCATTGGGTCACCCCCGGCAATTCCGGCACCGGCAAAGGCGGCTAAGGCGACGGGAGGGGTAATATTAGCAAACAGGCCAAAATAGAACACGAACATGTGCGCAACCAAGATTGGAATATCAAAGTTGGCTAAAGCCGGAGCTGCCATGGTTGCGGTAATGATATAGGCAGGAATGGATGGTAGGCCCATACCTAGAATCATCGATGCAATCATGGTAAAGAAAAGGGTCAGAAACAGACTGCCGGCACCAATGCTCATGATCGAAGAAGTCATCACCGAGCCAAAACTGGTCAAGCTCACCACACCAATAATAATACCCACGACCGCACAGGCCGCCATCACGGAAAGTGACTGTTTGGCACCATCTGCCAGCGCTTCCAGAATTTCTTTAGGTCCCATGCGGGTCGATTTTCTGAATGCTGCAACCACGATAGTCAATAAAATCGTATACACAGCCGCATAGCTAACCGGAATGGATTGAAATAAGAAGAACACCAAAGCAACGATCGGAAATAATAAATGTCCTCGTTCTTTCAGAACTTCTTTGACCCGTGGTAGGTCAGCTTTGGGAACACCTTTCAGGTGATCCCGGCCAGCTCTGAAATGGACTTGTGCCATCACACCGAGATAATACAGCAGGGCAGGTAATACCGCAGCTAAGGCAATCGTGCCATAACTGACACCCGTGGTTTCTGCCATGATGAAGGCACTGGCACCCATTACTGGCGGCAAGATCTGCCCACCTACAGAAGCACTGGCTTCCACTGCACCGGCAAAGTTTTTGTGATAGCCAATTTTTTTCATTAAAGGAATGGTAAATGAACCGGTTCCCACCACATTGGCAACCGCTGTCCCATTGATACTGCCCATAAAACCGCTGGAAATTACCGCAACTTTGGCTGGCCCACCTTGCTTATGACCGGCAAGTGCCATGGCGAGATCATTAAATAATTTTCCCATTCCTGATTTCGCCAGAAATGCGCCAAACAGGATAAATAAAAAAATGAATGTGACCGAAGCGCCAATAGCTGAAGAATATAAACCTTCAGTTTTTAGGTACATTTGCCCGAAAATATCACTGAATGTATAGGGTCGAGTCAGCAAGCGATCCGGCATCCAGTCAAAATGACTGACAAATGGATAACTCAAGAAAATCAGTCCCAGGATCGGCAGCATCCAGCCCATTACCCGTCGAGCAGCCTCAACCACCAATACTACCGTCATAATCGAGAAGACAATGTCCAGCGTATTGGGAATGCCTCCTCGGGTGGTCATAATGGCTTGGTATTCTTTAAACAGATAAAAGAAAGAAGCAAAAGAGGCAATGACCCAAATCCAGTCCGTCCATGCGACCTTTTGCCGGCTACTGGCCTGACGTGCTGGATATAGCAGGAAAATCAGCGCCAGACCGATCGATACGTGCGCTGCACGTTGAATCAATTCGGGTAAGGGATTAAAAGTAATATAAAGATGAAATAACGAATAGGATATTGCCAAGGCAGCAATAAACCAGCGAACCGATTTGTTGATCGGATTGCGAGTGACAGATTCACGGTCAAATTTTTCTAATAATTCTTGTTGCTGTTGATCATCCAGTGCTTCGGTCACATTTCTTGTTTCTTGTGGATTCATAGGCAATCATTTAAACCTCTTTTTTTCCATAGGCTGTCTCTTTTTATGGAAAGTTGTACCGTACTATAGTCGGGAAAATCCTGATAAATATTCCAGATACGATCAGCACTCTCAATTTTTCCCTGCATTCTGCGTGAAATCACCCAATTGATTTCTTTCATCTTCCGGTTGATTTGCATATGGATATTGCCATCATCCTGTCGAGTAATAGTACCTTGATCAGGTGTACCCGCACCAAATGAAATGAACTGAGTATCTGTCAGAATGAAATGGTCCTTGTCTAGAAGATAACGTTCTTTCCACTGTGTTCTTTCTACCGAATGCATCCAGCTCAGCTGAAAAGATTTCTGGTCAATTTTGCACTGAAAATTTTGCTCTTTCACTTCCACAAAAGTATACGAAAATGTCAGCCAAACACAGCTAATAAAAAAAGCAGCCAAACTAAAAAGTGCAGCAATCGCTGCACCTTGTATCCATTTCATCAGTTCGCTTTATTCTCATCATAGAATTTTTGCGCGCCCGGATGCAGTGGAGCAACCAGACCTTTTTGTGCACCTTCTAATGTGATTTCTTTAGCAGCCTGATGTGAATTGGCGAGTTGATCCAAGCTGGAGAAGAACGTTTTGGTTAGCTTATATACATCATCTGTAGAGAGATCAGAACGAACCACCAGCGCATTCATGATCGCAGCTGTAGGAATATCCTCAGCATTGCCATAGGTACCTTTTGGAATGGTCATTGGCAGGAAATACGCCTGATCTTTGGCAATCGCTTTCACTTTATCAGGATTGATGCTGACCAATTGAAGGTCAAAACCCTGTTGCAGTTCCATTAGGGAGGAGTTTGGAATACCACTGGTCAGGAAGGCTGCATCCAGTTTGCCACCTTTCAAGGCATCTGCTGCTTCGGCATAACCTAAGTAATCTACTTTGACATCCTTATAAGTGATACCAAAACCGTTCAATAGAGTACGGGCATTCACTTCTACACCTGAATTCTGGGCGCCCACTGCAATACGTTTGCCTTTGAGATCTTCAATATTTTTGATGCCAGAACGTTTTGAAGTGACAATCTGTACATAGTTTGGATAAAGCGCAGCGATCTGCTGCACGTTGTCAATTTTAGAACTAAAACTGCCTTGGCCATTAATCGCTTCAGTCAAGCTGTCACTCATGACAAAAGCCATTTCAACTTTGTTTTGTTTCAACAAATTCAGATTTTCGACAGAAGCCCCTGTGGTCTGGGTTTTGGAACTCACGCCGTAGGTCTTGTTATAGATTTCAGCCAATCCTGTCCCGATGACATTATAAGGACCTGAGGCACCGCCTGTCGCAATATTGACAAATCGGGTTTGCAGTTTATCTGCAGCTACGCTCTCGCTAGATGCAGCCTGATTATCTGATTTATTTTGTGCATTATCATTCGAGCAAGCAACTACACCTGATAACGCTAAGCTCATAACTGAAAGTTTGATCCATTTATTCATATATGACTCCTGATATTATTCTGTAGTTCTTAAAATATAATTAAAACAACAATATACTAAACCGTCTGGATGCTAAAAAATGTGAATTATCAATTGTTGTCTTTGTACAATTTAACAGCAATTATTTTGTCTGAATACCTTTAATAGCATTTTTTTCGAAATTTTGCTTAATTAATATGTTGAGCAAATTGAGCTAGATAGACATCTTAAATGGAGAGCGGAAATTTAATCATTAGGAGTTAGGTAAAAGTTGCTCCCATCATCAAATCTTTCTATAGAAGTGCCCAAAGTTCATATGCAAGAGCAGGGATTTTTAGTTAGTTAAAATTCAATCAAAGGTTACCAGAAATAATGATTTCAAGGTTTTGGATAATTTTCCTTTCATGGTATAGAGACTAGTATTTCAGGAATTTTAAGTCCGAATACTCTATTGAAACTTCTACTTTTATAGCAATTTTATGATGAGCTAATAGCTTTATAAATTGACAAAATTGACTGAAAAGAAGATTTCTTGTATTTCTATCTAATTATATGAAATTAATTAAAAAATAAGAAAATATAAAATTTTTTAATATGTTCTCTTACAATTATTTTTTTGCAGATTTGACCGGATTATTTTATGCTTAATACCTAAGAGCGAGGTCAAACTATGATTTCATGGTTATTTATTGGTTTAGTGGCAGCCATTCTATTAACACCGGGCCCAACCAATACTTTATTGGCATCGTCAGGTATTCAAGTTGGATTTAGAAAAACTTTTCGCCTTATTCCCGCAGAAGCTTTCGGCTATCTCATCGCAATTACATTCTGGGGCTTTTTGATTGGTAAAATCTCGGTCTATTTACCGGAATTACCTCATATCCTCAAACTCTGTAGTGCTGCTTACATTCTATTTTTAGCTTTAAAATTATGGCGTACCGCAGAACTTGGTGAAAATTTTCAATGTATTTCGATTCGGGCACGGGAACTATTTTTGGCGACTTTGCTGAATCCTAAGGCATTATTATTTGCTTCGGCTATTTTCCCGGTCATTGTGTGGAAAAGCAGTCAATATTATGTGACTTATATGCTGGCATTCTTGGCATTACTTATTCCTATCGCATTTTTCTGGACTTTTTTAGGTAGCTTATTGGCCAGAAAAAACAATCGCTGGCTGAATCAAAAGAACTTACAAAAGACCGCTTCCATTATTTTAATGAGCTTTTCTGTACCTTTATCCTATTCAGCACTCCTCAGTCTTTAAACCTGAAAAAGCAGCTAAATTTCCTGAAATTTAGCTGTCAGAATTTCGCTTATTTTCATTAGTGTCAATTTCAGTTAAAGTACGTCGCAATTACTTATTTTTAAGATTTTTGGATTATATCAATGGCAATTAAGTCTGATCGTTGGATTCGCGAAATGAGCGAAAAACACGGCATGATTGAACCGTATGCAGAAAACCAGATTCGTCTGGATGAAAATGGTCAAAAGCTGATTTCTTATGGTGTTTCAAGCTATGGCTATGACGTGCGATGTGCGCGTGAGTTTAAAGTATTCACCAATGTGCACTCTGCAATTGTCGATCCGAAAAACTTTGACGAAAAAAGCTTTATCGATATTGAATCGGATGTTTGTATCATTCCACCCAACTCATTTGCTTTGGCGCGTACAGTCGAATACTTCCGTATTCCACGAAATGTACTAACCGTTTGCTTGGGTAAATCGACTTATGCACGTTGTGGCATTATCGTGAATGTGACTCCACTTGAACCTGAGTGGGAAGGTCATGTCACGCTAGAGTTTTCGAATACGACTAACCTACCTGCGCGTATTTATGCGGGTGAGGGTGTGGCTCAAATGCTGTTCTTCGAATCAGACGAAGTTTGTGAAACCTCCTATAAAGATCGTGGTGGTAAATACCAAGGGCAGACAGGCGTTACTTTGCCTAAAGCTTAATAGTTTTAAAGCATTTAATAAGCGAGGCTAATGCCTCGCTAATTTTTTTGCTGTTTCATTCATCGGAAACTCGGGGTTTTTAGTCTTTTGGCTTTGGTAATCTTGCTAAAAATAAGCATAATGAAGAATGAATATATAAAAAAGATGTGCCAAGCATCATAAAAATCAAAAATTGAAGGCTGGGAAGCTGAAGGATAAAGATGCGGAGCATCAGATAAGAAGGATAGGTCGAGATGGCTCAAATAAAAGCTAAATTTCAATTTCGTAAAAGCTATTTGGCAATGATGATCGGTTTAGGATTATTGCCATCCGCACATGCAATGCAGGAATTAACTGATTCTTCTCTTTCTGATACTACCGGTGAAGGTGTTGCCCTGGTACTTGATGACTTTAAAATGGTTTTTCAGGCACCGAATGATGCTTCCAGTGGTTCAAGCTATGCACGAGGTATTGCCAATCCAGGTCAGGCAGACACTGGCTTTATTCGTATTATTCCGACTGGAGAGAACTATGCTCAGTTAGGTGAGCGTGCCTATAACAAAGTCTATGATCGAGTGTATGCAAGTAGCTATTTAAATGGTATCAGTGCAAATGCCAATCTTTATCAAACGACTTATGACAATAGTGTTAGTACCTATAAAACTCAAAACTATAATGCGACTTTAACTGCAATCCGTAATGAAATTGGTGCAAGTGCGCGTAGTGGTATTGTGGAAGAATATCGTAATTCGACATTAATGCAGCAATATTATCAGCAGCGTTATGAGGATTATTATGACGGTACAATTATTACAGGATTAAAAAGTGACGGAACAACATCTCATACTTTAACTGCATGGCAAAAAGATAAATCTGTCGAATATGCATTAAAAAATACCTATGAAATGATCGAATTGTTATATGGAAACAAGGTAACCACTCCATTAAATAATACTTGGACTCAACAAGCGGGTACCCGAACCAATGCTATTGATTCAAGAGTTACTACAGTTGTAGAGAATGCGACACAAGAAAAATTAGCAATTGAAGCTGATAGGTATGCACTGATTCAGGCAAAAAATGCAGTGACCGCTATGGAGCAGGCGGTTAAAGCGAGCGCAACAACGGCGGCCAAAGAAGCTGCAATGGGTGCCTCAGTCAGTACGCTTCGTACGAAGGCTGATGTATTTATCTATGGTTTGGCTCTATCAAAAAGTGATAACTCGCTCAGTAGCCGCTATAGCAATCAGGGATTTAATTGGGGAACAGCCAGCAATCCATGGTTATTCCATGCAGGGTCTGAAACGGTAAAACAGTTTACGGATACTGGAAAAGAAGTTGGCTATCTAGCTTTGGAAGCACCTCTTGCAACAGTTGCTGCAAATGAAGCAGATAATAATATTAAACTAGGTTTTTGGACTGATATTTTCTCACGCTCTTTAAATTCAAGTAATACCGTAGATTATGCTACTGGAGCACCTACTTCAGGCTTAGATATTTCTGAACGTTTTCGTGCACAGTTTATTGCTAATGGCTTGAGCATGAACGGTTCGCAAGTCCGATTATTCCAAACCCTTACATCGCCTGATCTTGCATATAGTCAAACCTTGGGCCTGGCGAGTCTGATCCGGCTCAATACTAATGATGATCCCTCTACTTTGACCAGTGATTCAAACAATTTGAACAGTAAAGGGATTCGCATTAGTAGTGCAGCAAAAGAGAATAATCTTGATGGGGATGGTCCGACCCCTGCTTTAAATGGCTCTGCAGCTCCTATATTTCATGATACCGAGGGACTGTATTTATATAGCCCGAATATCAACCTGGTACTAGGAAGTATGTACCAGCCTTTTGTTGTGGGTTCGGAAGGAAATAATATTATTTTGGAAGTGACACGTATTCCTAAAATTCCAGATATTTACAACCGGATTTATCAGCGTTATCCAGATGGAAAAGGTGGCTTTTTAGGATCAGAAGCACTTTTAGGCTCTACATGTAATGTATATACGTGTGGTACTGAAATTAAAGCTCAAGCTTCAGATAGCATTGCCTTGTATCAAGGACGCGATGCAACTCACAGTAGTATCGCCATTGGTTCTGTTGAACGTATTGCCAATACCAATATGCTGAAGGCAAAAGATGATAATAATGCAACTGGTGTGGTATTTAGGGGAGCTACTGATAATTCAATGAGGAATTTTGGTTCAGCAGTGATTGATGGTGTGTTGATTCAACATCTGAAAATAAAAACTACAGGTCTATAAAGGAATAGGGCAATGTTGAAAAATTTAATGCTTGCTACAGTTCTAGGGATTTCTTTAGCGACACAAGCCGGCTTGGTCAGTCTTGATCCGCAGCAAATGACAGCAGAAACAGGTCAAGGCGGAGCGGATTTAAGCTGGACCTTGTCACTCAACCATCAATACGCTACTGATTTAACAAAATCTCAAATTTCTGAAACGGTCGCTAATAAGTTAGAAGTGTATTACAAGCCAACAACAGATTGTGGAATTAACACCTTGTTTTGTCGCTTGGCGATTTCTCCTAACAATCATGTCGATGCCCAAGGCAATAAAAAATGGCTGGTATTTAAAGGCATACAAGGCACCCTGCAAATTGATAAGTTTTCTATCGATGGCACCACGATTACTAATGCGGCAGGTGATCCTCAAACAGCCATGAAAATCACTTTTTATGATGATAAACCTTTAAAAATCAGAAATTTGGGTTTTAATACTTTGGCTATTGAAACCGGAACCGGTGAGGGCGATAAAGAAGGCTATGCCAATTCAGAGAAGTATACGACCTTCACCAATCGTGTTTATAAAGCGGACGGTACATATACCACTGCCTCAGCAGATGTTCCAGAATTTGACCGGGGGCGTGAGAAGGGCTTTATGGGTCTCAATATGCACGGCAACATGCACATGTCAGGAAACTTAAAAATATTTGGCTTTAACTGCTCAGCAGGGAGTGCACAAAGCCGTTGCTAACTGCATGGATGCAGCATAGGGATGAAAGAATGAAAAAAATAAAATCACAAATTAAATTATTAACGGCATGTGTCTGTTTGGCACAGCATAGTTATGCACTAGAGCTGATTGAAGAACAAGAATTGGGTCATATCACTGGTCAAGACGGTATTACGATTACACACGAGGTATCAAAAGTAGAAGTTGAACAGCTCAATTGGTATGACCCGAATGCTGATGTAAATACCAAGATGGGACTGGGATTGCATAAAGTAGAAATCTTAGGCAAAGATCAAAATGCGATTTTAAGCCAGCTTAAGTTTGATGTCGGTGCGACCGATGCTGGTGCAGGGATCCGTCTAGAAGCAAGCGTAGCTCCCTTTAGTGCCAATGCAGATTTTAAACTTGTGAGTAAGGATTGTGCTGGAACAAGCTGTGTCGAAAAAAATCAAAATTTGGGCAAATTAGGTCTTGCGATTGATAGCCCATTTAAAATGGTGCTTCAGACGACAGCAGGTTTATTCAATAAGAATGAAACAGCTACTATCGATTTTAATTTGCAAGATGCCACGATTAAACATACTTTAGGTACAAATAGCTTAGTTCTAGATAACTTTAATTTTAACTTCGCTGGTACGGGCTATATGTATATAGACCCGACACAAGGAATTGTACTCGCCAGTAAAAGTGGTACACAAGACCATCTAATTAATTTAAAACCAGTGGCCGTAGGAACAACTGGTGCGCAAACAGCTGGATTAAACTTTGATTTACGTTATCAGAATGGAGATGGCGATTTAAAAAATATCATGCGCTATGGTATTTCGGGTGCAGTGAGTAATGCACGTTTATCGTTAGGTGCCGATCAATCAAAACTGAATTCTTTTGATATAAGTAATAAAGTTGGTGGTGTGCTGACGCGACAAGATCGTAGTGTTTCAAGCTATAACGCAGGTGAAGGCGGCTTGCATCTTGGTTTATCAGCTGATTTTACCAATCAGGAAGTGGCAGCAGCACAGGGTTTAAAGCCAACGACTTTGGAAATTGGTCATACGGGTAAAGGAAGCTATGCAGTTCAGTTTAATGAATTACGTTCATTAACTGGAAAGAATAATGCTTATATTGATTTTGGCGATATTTATATCAATACAATTCAGGCACAGAGCCTAGAATTTTTAGTTAATGACAATATTAAGTCAACGCTTAGACGAAGTAATCCGGTTTTGCAGCAAACTTTAAGCAGTACGTCTGCTAATCAGGACTTTGTACTAATTGCCATACGGGGTATGGATTTCCAGTCGATTGCAGCCAAAGCAAATTTTATTTCTAATGATACTGGTGTTATTTCCGGGAATAGTGGTTCTTGGGGAATTGGTATTCCAATTTACAACCTGAATGCCAATGTTGCCTTGTCGGGTACAAAATATGACGGTGACAAGAATGGTATTGCCTATAACGTAATGGCATCAACTGAAGGTTATGGAAAGGATGCCAAAACTGGAGCACCAAGTACAACTTCAATTCTTTTAATTGATGGTGGTGTTGAGAATGGCCATGCGCGAAACTATTATGCTGGCCTTCGAAATATTGATGCCTTTATTGAATCCAAAGGGGTGATTGGTTATGAGGATGAAGGCATCTATGTAAAAGCTGATAAATTGCTGATCGCAGCGAAAGCTGAAGTGGCAATTGGGCAATTACCGGGGTCTAAATATAACTGTGTATCAGGCAATAAATGTGATCAGTTTGTTCCTGATGACAATTTTTCTAAACGCGACGATGTATTAACAACAATTGCCATGATGCTTGATGGTAGTGGTGAGTTAATGATTATTCCGGGACTGGATGTAGCAGACGAAAATTATTTATCGTTGGATGCAAACTTTAAGTTCCGAACATTAACTTCTACAGAAAAAGGTGATGTTAATAATCTTGGTAGTTATTTTAGTCTGATTAATGAAGATGTAGATAGCACAGGTGCAGTTCATACTTCTGCGATTAACTTTAATCGTATGGAAGGGAATTTAGGATTAATCACCAAAATAGGCGTGAGTGAAGATACTGTTACTTTAGATAATCGAATTAAATTTAATAAAGATCAGAAGATTATCGAGCCGTTTAGAACCAACATGGCCATGACCACAAATGGCAATATGCAGAATATAGCAACAATTGCACTCACAGGCGGAACCATGCGCAGTACGCTTGGCATTACACCGCGCTGAAATAAGGGATGATTTCATGAAAAAAATAATATTGAATAGCTTGATTGTCACTTTAATGGGCCTTACTCAACAGGCGATGGCTATGACAGCCCTAGACGATGAGGCTTTATCGGCAGTTGATGCACAGGCATTATTAAATTTGGAAAATGCTTATGATTCATCACAAGGGATTAACTTTCATAAGCTAAGTATTGAAGCTTTAATGGAATTGAACATTAATATCAAAACTTTGCAGCTCGGTTGTGGTGGAACTAATAACAGTATTGGGAATACTAATGGCTGTGATATTGATATTTCTAACCTGGCATTGAGTGGCTTAAATACCAGTCTTGATGATAAGGGTAACCCTGTCTTTTCAGGCGACCGTGCTAATACCAGTGCCAGTGTGAGTAATCCCTTTGTTGAGTTTGCAATTAAAAATGGTGGAAGTGCCTCTACCCGTGAAGTGGTCGGTTTTCGTCTAGGTGCAGATAAAATTGTCGGACTCTTAACCATGGGGACTGACAACATCGAAAATCCGAATGATGGCCTCAAAAGTTTTAGTGGTTATATGAAAATGGCGCAAACCACGGGTGAGTCTGTTACAAAAGCGGGAACCTTTGGTATTGCAAATGATGAAAAAATCTCAGGGAATCTAAAGGCTTTAGGACAAACACGTACTTTTACCAGTAAGCCAGGTGCTGATGGCCATACCGGGATTACAGTGCCTTCCATGCGGGTAGACTTTACCATGCCTGAGACTGTTGTGACCGGACAACGCTTAAAGTCAGCAACTGTAAGTAATATCCGTTCTACTATCGCTTCGATTCCATTAGCAAAGGCTTTAACGGGTTCAACTTTGCCAAGTGATGTGATTGGTACACCAGATTTTTCCAATGATAAGCTATATGTGGAGTTTCCAGCTTTAATTAGTTTCCTGGGAATAAATCTTGGTGACCACTCATATTTCCAAATGGGAGCGGGTTCGAGTCTGGATAACCTGAATATGGACATCACCTTTGTCCAAGCTCTGAATATGATCCATAATATTCCATTAAATGGCACAGGCGGTTATTTGTCTTTACAGAGTCAGAATGTGCATTGGCAAGGTGCGGATGCGGCTGATATTGCCAAGCCAGGTTGGTGGCTATCGTTTAAAGACCCGATTCAATTGGGTGTGTTAAAAACCACAGATGAAGTTGATATTTCATTCGTATTACCTCAGGTAGCAACTGCAATTTCTGAGTTTCTGTTACGTCCTGAAAACTTAATCGATGTGAGTGTGGGTGAGGCTTTAGGATCTCTTGCGAATGTCGCGGTGGTACGTAAATTGAATATTGATGTGGGTAAATTTACTAACTATGTAGATGGTACTCCTGCAACTTTAACCTTAATGGATAAGCTGCTACAGAACCAGAATGTGACTTCAAACTGCTTTGGCGGGCATAAGTTCTGTTAAGTTAGAGACATAAAAAAATCCCGCTTTAAGCGGGATTTTTTTATTGATTCAGAAAAAAATTATTTAGCAATTTTTGCCAGTAGTTCTTCTTTCGAAAGATTTACTGATTCTGCATCACGGCGACCTTTATATTCAAAAGTACCTGCATCCAGACCTTTTTCACCAATCACAATGCGATGTGGAATACCAGTCAATTCAAGATCGGAGAATTTCACACCTGGACGTTCATTGCGGTCATCAAGCAGTACATCGAAACCAGCAGCTTGCAATTCTGCATATAAGCTTTCAGCAGCTTCTAAAGTACGAGGTGATTTATGCGCATTCATTGGCACAATTGCCACTTCAAATGGAGCGATCGCTGCCGGCCAGATGATGCCTTTTTCATCGTAATTCTGTTCAATTGCAGATGCTACGACACGTGTCACACCAATACCATAACAACCCATGGTTACAGTGAATGGTTTGCCATCTTCACCTAAGACCTTACAACCTAAAGCTTCAGAGTATTTTTTGCCTAACTGGAAGATATGACCCACTTCGATACCACGTTTGATTTGAAGTGTACCTTTACCATCTGGAGAAGGATCGCCTTCAACCACATTACGCAGGTCATAAACTTCGCTAAACTGCGCATCACGTTCCCAGTTCACGCCTGTTGCGTGCTTATCTGCTTCGTTTGCACCTGCGACAAAATCAGAAAGTACAGAAGCAGCACGGTCAACAATCACTGTTAGGCCTTTTTCTACTAAGCCTTGCGGACCCACAAAACCAGCCGTTAAGCCAAGTTCGGCAAGTTGAGCTTCAGTAGCAAAAGCTAAAGGTGCAGCAATTTTTGGATGCTTTTCGGCTTTAATTTCATTCAGTTCATGGTCACCACGAAGGAACAGAGCAACCACAGGAGCCTCTTTACCTTCTTCAGCTGCAACACCTTGAACTAGTAATGCCTTCACCGAATGCGCAGGATTAGTACCAAGGAAATTGGATACATCAGCAATGGTTTTCTGATTTGGGGTATCAACCACTTTCAGTTCTTGAGTCGGAGCAGCACGTTCGCCTACCAGAATCGCCTCAGCCATTTCGATGTTAGCCGCATAATCAGATTCAGTTGAGAAGGCGATATCATCTTCACCACTTGAAGCCAAGACATGGAATTCGTGTGAACCTGAACCACCGATTGAACCGGTATCTGCCTGTACTGGACGGAAATCCAGACCTAGGCGGGTAAAGATTTTGCAATATGCTTCGTACATTGTGTCGTAAGTTTCTTGCAAAGATTCCTGATCTGCATGGAAAGAATAGGCATCTTTCATGATGAATTCACGTGAGCGCATTACGCCAAAACGAGGACGGATTTCATCACGGAATTTAGTTTGAACCTGGTAGAAGTTTGCAGGCAATTGTTTGTAACTTTTCAGTTCATTACGTGCCAGATCAGTGATCACTTCTTCGTGTGTTGGACCAAGCACAAAGTCATTGGTATGACGATCTTTAAAACGTAATAGTTCAGGACCGTATTGCACATAACGACCAGATTCTTCCCAAAGAGAAGCTGGTTGAGTCACAGGCATCAAGACTTCAAGTGAGCCTGCATTATTCATCTCTTCGCGAACGATCGCTGCAACTTTATTTAATACGCGAACGCCCATCGGCAGCCAGGTGTACAAACCTGAAGCCAACTTACGAATCATACCAGCACGAAGCATTAGCTGATGTGAAATAACTTCAGCATCGTTCGGGGTTTCTCTCAACGTTGCAAATAAAAAGCGACTCGCGCGCATGGAAACTGTCCTAAAAAATTAAGCGTTAAAGCAGAGATTATACAATAAAAAATGAGGTGAACATTCTTGAATGTCACCTCATTGTGATGGTTTAAATTATGCCATGATTTTACGGGCTTGGCGCAGCATAAAATTCTTAAGGTCATCTAGGTAAGTGAAAATCACTGGAACCACGACCAGCGTCAGCAGGGTAGAAGTAATTACCCCGCCGATCACGGCATGTGCCATCGGTGCACTTTGTTCACCACCTTCCCCTAATCCAAGGGCCAGCGGTACCATTCCCATGACCATGGCACTAGTGGTCATCAGAATTGGACGTAAACGGGTTTTGCCGGCATTTAGAATCGCATCATAACGGGCTTCACCCCGATCCATGGCTTTTTTGATGAAGTCGATAAGCAGAATCGCATTTTTGGTCACTAGGCCCATCAGCATAATAATCCCGATAATCGAAAACAGGTTCATGGTTGAATTAAACAGGAACAGCGCCAGGAATACACCAATTAATGACAAGGGTAATGAAGCCATAATGGCAGCAGGGTGGATAAAACTGTTGAACTGGGAACCGAGTACGATATAAATAAATACAATCGACAGGGTAATCGCAGTGAACGCATAACCAGCGGATTCTGCCATATCTGCATTGGCACCTTGGGTATCAAAACTATAACCCGGCGGCATGTCGAAACTATCCTGAAGTTTGCTGATATCGGTACCGATGTCACCTGCGGGGCGTCCAGAGGTATTTGCTTCAACCAACACTTCACGCGCCAGATCTCGACGATTAATCTGAGAAGCTCCCAGTTTTTCTTCAAAATTAGCAACGCTAGAAAGCGGGATCAAAATCGGCTGATTATTACCATCCATTTTAGATGAAGTGATATACATATTTTGCAGATCACTCGGCAGGGTGCGCCGGTCTTCGGTCAGGCGCAAATTGACATCATAGGTTTCACCTTTTTCATCCTGCCAGGTGGTGACATCATCGCCGGCAATCAGGGGGCGAACCACATTGGCAATCTGATTGACTGACAAACCAAGATCACTGGCCAGAACGCGATTGATCTGTACACCTAAGGTCGGTTTCGGCTCTTTCAGTGAGGATTCCAGATCGACGATACCATCAATTTTAGTCATCTCGACCATAAAGCGATCAGAAATCTTCTGTAGTTCATTCAAATCAGGGCCTTTGATTGAAATCATAATCGGCTTTTGACCACCCGAAACGGTTTCATCGGCAGATGCAACCGAGGTAATACTGATCCCGGCAACCGATTGCAGGCGTTGTCGAAACTCATTGTTGAGCTCGGTCAGGCTTTTTTCGCGTTCGATCCGTGGTGTCACGGTCACTCGCAGGCTGACGTGGTTTTTACCACGGTCAGTTACACCATTAATTACGCCATAAGTTGCTTTAACATCAGGGTGTTGACGGATAATCTGATCGACCTGTTGTAGTTTGGCTTGTGAATATTCTAGGGAGGCATCGACTGGGGTTTCAAACTTGATCCGGATTTCACCTTTATCTGGTACAGGCACAAACTCGGTACCAATCAGTTTCGACAGGGCTAGAGCGCCAAACAGAGAAGCCACTGCAATTACAATAGTAATGAATCTAAAGCGCAAAGCCAGTTTCAGCAGTTTTTCATAGACATGACTTAAATTGTCTAATTTGCCTGAAATCCAGTTAAAGAAGCGTTTAATTCGTCCCGGCTTTTTATTGGGATCTTTTTTCTTTTCTGCCCAATGTGCAGATAGCATTGGATCCAGAGTAAAACTGACAAACATGGAAATCAGAACGGCGGTACTCACCGTCACACCGAACTGATAAAAGAAACGCCCAATAATCCCGCCCATAAATGCAACAGGCAAGAATACCGCGACAATTGTCAGTGTTGTTGCCAGAACGGCAAGACCGATTTCTTTGGTGCCGTCCAGCGCGGCAGTAACATGGTCTTTGCCCATATCGGTATGCCGTACGATATTTTCCCGTACTACAATCGCATCATCAATCAGCAGACCGATGCTTAAAGACAGGGCCAATAAGGTCATCATGTTAATACTGAAACCAAAAGCCCAGATAAAGGTCAAAGTTCCGAGCAAAGCGATCGGTAAAGTGAGGCCAGTAATGACCGTTGAGCGGAAAGAACCTAAAAATAACAGAACAATTAGGACAGCAAGAACTGCACCTTCGATAATGGTACGCGCCACATCACCAATGGTGCCGCGGATACTTTTTGAAGAATCTACCACAACTTTTAAAGTGGTTCCTTGTGGCAGTTGGGATTTGATGCTTTCAAGGGTTTTATAGGTACTGTCTACAACTTCAATGACATTAGAATCAGAGCTACGCAGGATATCAACTGCAACTGCAGCCTTGCCATCCAGGAAAGCACCAGTTTCAAGTTCTGCCTGACTATCTTCAATTTCTGCGACCTGTTTCAGAAAGATCGGTGCACCATTTTTATTGGCAATGACCAGATCACCAAAGGCGAGGGGATGCAGGACTTTGGAATTAATCTCGATCACCAGTTCCGAATTGCCAGATTTTAATGTACCGCCCGGAACTTCGATATTTTCAGATTTCAGAGTATTGATGACGCTATCCACGCCGATGCCAAAAGCTTGCAGTTTCTGTGGTTCAACCTGAATGCGAATCTGACGCTGTGCATCACCAAGCAGGTTGACGGTACCTACTCCCGGAACAGTCCTCAGTTGTGGAACTATGCGCTGATCCAGATAGGAACTCAGTGCTTTTAAGCCCATATTGTCAGACTCAAATACGATCGACATGATCGCATTGGCAGTCGGATCATAACGCTCGACGACTGGTTCCTGAATTTCATCACGGAATTCGGCGGTGACTGAAGCAATCTTGTCACGGACATCCTGTGCCGCCGTGGTAGAAGGCACTTCCAGATTGAATTCGGCCGTGATCATCGACAGGCCTTCACTGGATTGAGAAATTACCTGTTTTAAACCGGAAATAGTATTGATCTGGTCTTCGAGTTTTTTGGTAATTTCCGATTCAACGGTTTCTGGAGAGGCGCCTGGATAATTCGTATAAATTACGACAAAGGGGAAGTCAACATCCGGAAATTCTTCCACACCCATACGCTGCCAGGAAGCTAGTCCAAGTACCATCAAACAGAACATCATCATAATGGTGAAGACGGGATACTTCACACTAATTCGGGTAAACCACATATTAATGATCCTGTCTGATTAGTTGGAACGCAGCGTCACTGGCTTGTTGAGATCTGCCTTGGTAAATGGAATGCGACTGACCTGATCACCTGTCTCCAGACCCTGGATCACTGCCGTATTCTGGTTATAGCGCTGTTCCAGAACCTGAACATTCACTTTAATAATTTTGTTCTGGCGAATAACCCAGACATAAGGTTTATTCTGGATATCCTGAATGGTATCGAGGGGAATGATCTGACCAGAAACTTGTTGAGAACTCAGAATATTGCCTTCAACAAAAGAGCCAATACTTAAAGAGGGAATACTTTCATTCGGTCTGGCGAAGAATTCAATCTGGCGACTGGCTTGATCAGCAATTGGAGACACTCGGCTAATAGCAGCGGTAAATGTGTTTGGATTGCCCTGAATCTGGTATTCAATTTTGCTGCCTAAGCGTAGGCTGGACTGCATTTCGCTCGGGACACGGGCCTGAATTTCCAGTTGGTTTGGATTTACGATTTCAAACAGGGTTTGTCCGATCGCCACGGTTTGGCCGGGCTCAACCTGACGCTGGGTGATCACGCCACTAATCGGGCTGGTGATAATGCCATCACGATCGGCTTTTACGGCAATATCGACATTGGCTTGCTGTGCACGGACATTTTCAACCTGGGCCTGATAGTCAACCTGACTTTGCTCATATTCAACTTTAGAGATAAAGCCTTGGTCGAGCAGACGCTTTTTGCGCTGCATCATGTTGCGCGCCTGATTGGCCTGTGCCTGGGTAGATGCCAGATTGGCACGGGCCTGAGCCAGACGTGCGGCATTATCCTGATTATTTAAGCGAATCAGTACCTGACCTTTAGATACATTGTCACCTACCTGAGCATTAACGCTGGTGGCAGTGGCAGAAACCTGTGCCTGAATACTGCTTTGGTTGACTGCGCGAATAGTACCGGTAAATGCGGATTTCTGGACTGAAGTACCTGTTTTTAAGGCAACCAGATCCTGAGGAATCAGTTCAATTGTTTCTGGACTTTCGGCTTGCGGTGTAGATTCATTTTTATTGCAGCCGCTTAGAAAAAGACTTAAGCAAAGTGCACTCATCATCAATACAGAGCGCGAAGAAGGGGTCTTTGAAATATGAAAATGCTGTGCAAATGGCATATTAATCCTTTTCACTTGTGGTCGTTTAAAGCAACAACAAGTTATTTGTGTTTATTCAAGTGCTTTTAAACGGGCAATAATTCTGTCGTATTCCGCTTCCATATTTCGATAGCGAGTTTGTAAAGATTGAATATTTTCTTTTTGAGAAATCAGGTTTTTCTGGTTGTTTTCAAGGTTGGCTTTTAAAGATGCCGGGGGATTATTACCTTTACGTAAATATTCACGTTCTTGGCGTACAAACATGACCCGGTCTTGCTGCAACTGTTTCATCTGCTCTTGCTGAAAGGCAATCTGTTTTTTAAGTTGGCTCAGACTTTCATTCTTTTTTTGTAGAGCAACATGGCTATTGGTGTAGGCACGTTTCAGTTTTTGATCTTCTGCGATGCGCTGGGCTTGCTGGGCACGTTGCGGCGCCTGTTTAATATCTTTATCGACATTATAAGGACGTGCACGTTTAATGACCTGCATATTCTGGTCAAGTGCCTCATAGCCATAGCGGATATGGTTGGGGGTAACGTTAGTGCTGATATTGGCCACGCCTTTATTATCATAATAGCGGTACCAGGTGGCTTTTGGTGGCTGGTTAGTTGAGGCATAAGAAATGGTGACCTGAAGAAAAAGTGTCACTGCAAATATGAATCGGCCAGTCATTTTATTTTTATCAATGAAAGCAAGTTTTTCTGAAAACTGACTCATCATTGGCTCCCCAATTGAAAGTTGACTAAATTACTTATTTTAAAGTAATAATAATGCTATATTAGACTCAAATTCACGAATTAAAAACTACCATCAGTCAAAAAAAAAGCAATGACAAAATAAAAATGTGAAATGGTTAATGAAAATCCGCCATTTATGCACACTTGTGTAGAAA
Organism: Acinetobacter sp. CAU_H_56; assembly: GCF_058599425.1. Taxonomy (NCBI): domain Bacteria; kingdom Pseudomonadati; phylum Pseudomonadota; class Gammaproteobacteria; order Moraxellales; family Moraxellaceae; genus Acinetobacter; species Acinetobacter sp. CAU_H_56. Next base: position 732,509 of record NZ_CM178654.1, read on the forward strand.
ATGTTCATTGATAATACAAGTAGATTTGTGTTAAAAATGTTTATCGATCGTAATAAAATAATCCTATGAGCCTTATGGCACATCGTTTCTAAAATGGGAAGGGTCAAAATGGACGATAAATTCCAAAATCTAAAAGTTATGGTCATTGATGACTCAAAGACCATTCGTCGTACAGCAGAAACTCTTCTACAGCGCGAAGGATATGAAGTTGTGACTGCGGTAGATGGTTTTGAAGCTTTGTCAAAAATCGCAGAAGCCAATCCAGACATCGTATTTGTAGACATCATGATGCCTCGTCTAGATGGTTATCAAACTTGTGCGTTGATTAAAAATTCTCAAAATTATCAGAATATTCCTGTGATTATGCTTTCGAGTAAAGATGGCTTATTTGATCAGGCCAAAGGTCGTGTTGTTGGTTCGGACGAATACTTGACTAAACCTTTCAGTAAAGATGAATTGCTTAACGCAATCCGTAACCATATTAGTGCTTAATAATTGATTTTTTTAGGGGAATTGGCATGGCGCGTATCTTAATCGTAGATGACTCACCGACAGAAACATTCCGTTTTAGAGAGATTCTTTCTAAACACGGCTTTGAGGTGATTGAAGCATCCAATGGTGCAGATGGGGTAACCATGGCTCAGGCTGAGTTGCCAGATCTGGTATTGATGGATGTGGTCATGCCAGGCGTGAATGGCTTCCAGGCAACACGTCAAATTGCACGTGGTGCAACCACCAAGCATATTCCGATTGTAATTGTAAGTACCAAAGATCAGGCCACTGACCGCGTTTGGGGTAAACGTCAGGGTGCCGCAGATTATCTTACAAAACCGGTAGATGAAAAACAGTTGATTGAAGTGATTAAGCACCACCTCAACGCAGGATAAGCTCTATGGCAGCAAATGGATTTATCGAATTGCTTCGCATTGCGAAACGGGGAAATAAAAACTACGTTTCTAATGAAAATGAAGTCAACCGATGGTCAGGCATTGCTTTTGAGATGATGGGGCAATATTTTGTTGCTCCGCTGGGGGAAGTATCCGAAGTGATCTATCCTCCAAAATATACGCCAGTTCCTAATACTCAGTCATGGGTGTTAGGATTGGCCAATATTCGGGGAAGGTTATTATCAGTTTCTGATTTGACTCAATATGTATCAGGACAAAGTAGCCAGTTTTCACCGACTCAAAAAGTATTATGTATTCACCATAATGACCAATATGTCGGTTTGGTCGTTGATCAAGTTTTGGGTATACAACATTTTAATAAGAAAAGTTTTTTTTCTAAAACAACTGAATTGGATAATAACTTACAAGAATACTGTCAGGGATTTTTCCACCAGCATAACCAGCAATGGCATGTGTTCTTATTCAGTCGTCTGTTGCAAAATCCAAAATTTATGAACGCATCTATAAAATTTATAAATTAAACGTCGCGCACGAAAGTAATAAAGACGTAAATCGGGGAGAGGCTGCATGGGCTTTAAACTTAAAAAGAAAAATACAGGTGAAGGTAGCCGCAAAAGTGGCAATACTTTTTTATCCAAGATTCAATCACAAACAGATCAGTTGTCACGTGTATTTGGTGATAGTGAAAAGTCTAAACCGTTTATTTATGGTGCAGCCGGCTGTCTGTTAGCGGCAACCATCACTTTATTGTATCTTTTCTACAGTGTGCCACGTGCCAACCAGCTGACACAAAGTCTAGGTGATTTACGTCTGCTTTCACAAACTATTTCTCGACAGGCGACTGAAGCAACGGCTTCTGGTACACCTGAGGCGATGAAAAACCTGACAGATTCTCAAAAAGCTTTTGCGGAAAACCTTGAGACTGTAAAAAATATTCACTCCAATAATGAAGCGCTGCAAGCAGTAGATAAACAGTGGACAGAAGTGTCTTCTAGTATTGACCTGATTGCATCGCAACAAAAAATCATTAACCAGTTATATGACACCAACATCGCAATTGGTGAAGCGATCCCGGGGATTCAGGCCGAATATAACTTGATGGTCGACCAGATGGCGCGTCAAGACATGCCGTCTAACCAGGTGGTCATTGCGAAAAACCAGGTATTCATTGCGGAACGTATTTTACGTTCGATCAGCTTGGTATTGACTGGTAACGACGGTTCACGTGAATCAGCGGATGACTTCAGTGCCGATACCGAAACTTTCGGTTCATACTTAAATGCACAGTTAAACGGTTCTGCTGAACTGGGTGTACAACGTATTACTGATCCAAACCTGCGCGAGTCTCTGGAAGGCATCAAAGCGGAATATGATGATGTACTTGAATCAGCATCTGCGACAATCCTGAAAAACTCTGCGCAAATCGTAAAAGTACGTCAGGCATCTGCGTCAATTTTCTCGCAATCGGATGTCCTGCTCGATAACCTGAACAAACTGTCTGGTAACTCTGGTCTGAAAACAATCGTTCCAGCGGTACTGTTAATTCTGTTATTGATCGGCTTCCTACTGTGTGTATTCCGCCTGTTAACCCTACGTGGTGCATCGGATAAACAGCGTGTAACCCGTCTTCAAGAAGAATATGACCGTAACCAGAATGCGATTTTACGTTTACTGGACGAGATTGCCGACCTTGCGGATGGTGACTTGCGTTCATATGCAACAGTATCGGAAGACTTTACCGGTGCGATCGCCGACTCGATTAACTTCGCGATCGACCAGTTACGTGACTTGGTATCTCGTATTACTGAAACTTCTCAGGAAGTTGCGCAATATACAGCGACAACTCAAAGCATTACCAACCAGTTAGCAGAAGCATCTGAACATCAGGCGCAAGAAATTGCCGGTGCATCTGCTGCGATTAACGAAATGGCGATGTCAATTGACCAGGTATCTGCCAACGCGGAAGAATCTGCAGTCGTTGCGGAACGTTCAGTACAAATTGCTGCGAATGGTGCAGACGTTGTACACCGTTCAATTGAAGGTATGGATACGATTCGTGAACAGATCCAGGAAACTTCTAAACGTATTAAACGTCTGGGTGAATCTTCACAAGAAATTGGTAACATCGTAGCCCTGATTAACGATATTGCCGACCAAACCAACATCCTGGCATTGAACGCAGCGATTCAGGCGTCGATGGCGGGTGAAGCTGGTCGTGGTTTCGCCGTGGTAGCGGATGAGGTCCAGCGTCTTGCGGAACGTTCTGCATCTGCAACCAAACAGATTGAAGGCCTGGTAAAAACCATTCAAACGGATACCAACGAAGCCGTAATTTCAATGGAACAAACCACAGCCGAGGTTGTACGTGGTGCGAACCTGTCTAAAGATGCCGGTGTGGCACTGGATGAGATTCAGACCGTATCGAATAACCTGGCAAAACTGATTGCGAATATTTCCGATGCTGCGAAACTTCAGTCTGCATCTGCGGGTCATATTGCGACCACGATGAATGTCGTACAGGAAATTACTTCACAAACTACGAGTGCAACCTTCGATACAGCACGTTCGGTATCTGAATTGGCGAACATGGCCGATGCATTACGTGAATCTGTATCTGACTTTAAACTACCAGAATAAAGTCAGAAAGTATGAGGGGAGTGTGCCTTAACCCAGGTTGAGGCACATTCAGAAATACAGATAAAGCCTCGACAAGATGGACCTGACTATTAAGGTTAGGTCTCGCGTGACGGTCACAATTAAGTTTGAGCGCCCTTCTTGGCGGCACAACGTAAGAAGCATTAGCTATGAAAGAAATATTAAAAAATTTAGTTGAAACGACAACGCTTCCTGAAGACAGTTATCTTGATCAAGATGCAGAAATTCTTGAAATTTTTGTCGAGGAAATCGAAGAGATTTTCGTTGAGTTAAATGCTTTATTTCCAGAATGGTTGAGTGATCCGGCTCATCAGGAAAACCTGAAAACCATTCGCCGCCATTTTCATACCCTGAAAGGTTCAGGCCGTATGGTGGGGGCTAAATCTGCGGGTGAAATTGCATGGACAGTGGAAGATACCTTAAACCGGGTACTTTCGGGTTCAATCCAGTTAACGCCTACGATTCAACAGTATGCCAAAGCTGTACTGAATATTTACCAGTTTACTTTATATCCAAAATTCAAACAGGTGCAGGAACTCGATGTCGACCTTCGCCCAGTCGTGCTTTTAGGTCAGCAATTACAACAACAAATGACACCTGAACCGGCTTTAGAAGAACTCTTGCAACTGGCAGACAGTCTGACTGCCGAAGGTCAGATCACAGGTCTTGAGCTAGGTGATCCGGCTGAAGACCAAGATACAACTGCAGCAATAGAAATAAGTACAACAGAACTTGAACTTGAAAAAGCCGAAACTGAAGATGCTGCACGCAGTGATGTAGAAGAAACCGTAGCCATCTTTATCGAGGAAGCGGAAGAGCATCTCGAAACGATTGCCAAGTTCCTACGTAGCGAAAATGAAAAAGTGCAGGATTATAATGCATTGATTCGTGCTATTCATACTTTGCGCGGCAGTTCGTCCATGGCACAGATCGAAGAAATCTTCGAGGCCAGCTCTAAAGTAGAACATCTGTTTAAAACGCTGCTTCAGGATGAAATTGCCTCTACTTCAAAAGAAACTGCTGTACTGATTCAGTATGCTGAATTCGTCAGTGACTATCTGCATTTATTGCGTCAGAGCGATAACAGCAAACTGGCAGCAGTGTATGCGACTTTTGAGCGTGTCTGGAATGATTATGGCTTTGCAGCCACTGAAACGGAAACAGTTGAAACCCAAGGTCTGGTGACTAAGCTGGTTGAACTGGAGATTGACCTGTTGCTGGATGCCGAATTTGAATTCGATAAACGGGCTAAAGTCGATTATCCGGAATATATTCAGGCTTTAAGCGAGCAGGCTGCCGAGCTGCTTGCACATACAGATAACCGTGCCGCACTGGGCATTCATGAGTTTACGACAGATTTAAAATCTGCCTATGATGCTTTGCTGGAAAAACCGGTACTGCTGAACAGCGATTATGCCTATGAGCTGTTTGCCCAGGCACATCAGGAATTCATTCATTTATTCGATACCCTGGCAGCAGGTCAACGTGTCATTTTAAATGATGATACGCAAAAAACCTTGAGTGAACTGGCTGCATTTGTACAGCAGGATCTGGAGATCTTTGCCGAAGACAATGTCCCTGCTGAACAAGTATCAGAAGAAATTTCTATTCCTGAAGCTGCAACTACAGCCAGCATTGACTTTGCTGCTTTAAGCCAGCGTATTGCCTCTGACCGCCAATACATCGACAGCGCAGAAACTCAGCGTGATTTCGATGAAGATTTGTTAAATATCTTCCTGGAAGAAGCGGATGAATTACTGGTGGGTATTGATGAAGATCTGAATACCTGGAGTAAAAAGCAGGATGATACGACTTCACTGAATAACCTGATGCGTCATTTGCACACCTTGAAGGGTGGTGCAAACATGATTACCGCTTCTCATATCGGTTCAATTTCGCACGAACTGGAAAGCATTTATGAGCGAATCATCCGTCAGCAGATTGCAGTAACGCCTGCTCTGATTCAAATTATTCGTCTGGTACAAGATAACGTTTCTGACCGTATCCAGTCGATCCGTGATGAAGGTATCGATTATCCAGCGGTTGAAGCAATTTCGATTCTGCAAAATATTCAGGCCTTGGTGGCTGGTCAAGCTGTTGCAGCTCCAGTAGAAACATCGATTCCTGTTGTCGAATTTGAATATGCAGAAGCTACTGCTGATTCCGAACAAACAGTGGATGAAGCATCGGAAGAGATTGCATCAGAAAATACAGATTCAGATCTAGAACTGGCTCTAGGCTTAGAAGATGAACAAGTTGAGCTTACTGAAACAGAAACTTTAACTGAGCCAGTTGAAGTTGTAGCAGAAGAACGCTCTGAAGAAGATGAACTGAAGTCGATTGTTGAAGAAACCTTCCTGGAAGAGTCAGAAGAGATTCTCGACAATACTGAAAAACTGCTGAACCAATGGTTCGATCAGCGTAGTGACCGTAGCTTATTGCTTCAATTACAACGTGCTGCCCACAGTATCAAGGGGGGTGCGCGCATGGTTGAAAACGAACAGGTGGCCAGCATTGCGTATGAACTAGAAACCACATTTGAACAGTTTGCGGTATATCACTTTAACTCGAATGCTTATGATGGACTGCTGCAAAAAACACTGGCCTGGTTAAGACAAGCCATCTTCCAACGTGACTATAGCAATTTTGAACAGATCCAAAGCAGCCTGAAAAAGATTGCCTATGTGGATGTTACTGCGCAGCTGCCGGAACGTCTGGCTAAAACAGAAACACTGGTCACTGAAAATAGCTTCGAATTTGTCGAAGGTGATGGTACTGAGCCACCACGTATGATGGGTGAGTGGGTTGATACCGGTAATACCGATACCAGTCACGAGATGATCCGTATTTCTGCTGATCTGGTTGAGAAGATGATCGACCTGTCAGGCGAGAATGCGATTAACCGTTCGCGTATCGAGATGGATTTGGGCCAGTTGGGTAATACTCTGAACGAGATGGAACTGGCAATCAAGCGTCTGGCGGATCAGTTGCGCCGAATGGAAGGCGAGCTGGAATCTCAAATTATTGCCAAACACGGTTCAGAAAACTCGCGTTATGCAGACTTTGACCCGCTGGAAATGGACCAATATTCGTCACTGAACCAGTTGTCCAAGTCGCTTGCGGAATCTGCTTCGGACTTGGTTGACTTCAAGAGCACCTTATCCGACAAGATTCGTGAAACTGAAGGTTTGTTATTGCAACAATCACGGATTCAGGCCGAGATTCAGGAAAGCCTGATGCGTACCCGTCTGGTACCGTTTGACCGGATGTTGCCACGTTTACAACGTATCGTACGTCAGACTTCTACGACCTTGAACCGTCCAGCCGAACTGATTGTTCAGAATAGTGAAGGTGAATTAGACCGTAATATTCTGGAGCGTCTGGTAACGCCATTCGAACATATGCTGCGTAATGCGATTGACCATGGTCTAGAAGATACGGCAGATCGTATTGCCTTAAACAAACCAGAAGTTGGTTCAATCCTGTTAAATATCAGCCGTCAGGGTACAGATGTCATCGTCTCATTTAGTGATGATGGTAAAGGTATCGATGCTGAGAAGATTCGTGAGAAAGCACTGAGCCAAGGCCTGATCAAAGAAGATCAGACGCTGGATTCGGAAGAGCTATTGCAATTTATTTTCCACCCAGGCTTTAGTACTGCTAAATCTGTAACCCAGATTTCAGGTCGTGGTGTCGGGTTGGATGTAGTGCAAAGCGAGATCAAGTCGCTGGGCGGTCACGTATCTGTCAGCTCTGAAGTTGGCAAAGGCACAACCTTTACCATTCGCGTACCGACGACTGTAGCAGTTAGCGATGCCTTGATGGTAAAAGTGGGTGATCAGCAATATGCCGTTTCTCTGGCGCAAATTGACCGTATTGTACGTATTGCACCATCTACTCTGGAAACTTACTTCAACAGTAAAGACGATTTCTTCAAGATTGATGGCGTTAATTACAAATTGCGTTACCTGTCTGAGTTCGTATCGAATCAGCCAATTCCACGTCTGAATAATGTGGCGCATTCACTGCCAGTATTGCTGATTAAAGGGAATAGTGGTCAAACCATTGCCTTGTTAGTTGATCAACTCGTCGGTTCACGTGCACAAATCGTGGTGAAACCAATCGGCCACCAGTTCGCCAATATTGGTGTAGTGACCGGTGCGACGATTCTTGGTGATGGTCAGGTCTGTCTGATCCTGGATGGTCAGAATATTGCCCGTCAGATCCATGGTACACAACGTATCAAACACATGCAGGATCAACGTGATGGTTCACGTTCTGGCAGTGCTCGCCGTCTGGTAATGATCGTGGATGACTCGGTGACTGTACGTAAGGTGACCTCGCGTCTACTTGAGCGTCAGGGCTATGATATTGTCACCGCCAAAGATGGTGTCGATGCGATTGAGCAGCTTGAAAATGTCCGTCCGGATCTGATGCTGCTGGATATTGAAATGCCACGAATGGATGGTTTCGAGGTCACGAACCTGGTCCGTCACCACGATATTCACCGTGACCTGCCAATCATCATGATTACTTCGCGTACGGGTGAGAAACACCGTGAACGTGCCTTCAGTTTGGGCGTAACCCACTATATGGGTAAACCGTTCCAGGAAGCTGAATTACTGGCGAACATTCAACAATTAATTGCTGAAAAACAGGGGTCATAAATGAGTCAGAATACGACTAATGCCAAAATGGCTGATCAGATTAGCCAGCAGGAACTTCAGCATTTAATTACGGTATCTACCGGATTTATTGATGCTTATATCATTGACTGTCACGGCAAAGATCCAATGCTGTTACCACAAAATATTGTCCTGTCTGCACTGGATAGTGATACCCAGGTTAAAGTGGTTGAATGGCATGATGCGCAATTACCGGTTTATGCAGTAAATGATCCTGCACGTAAAAGTGGTGTGGCGCTGGTGATTGAAGGAGATGAGGTGCATCAGCGTTTTGCCCTCATGTGCAATGAAATGCCTAAAACCATTCGTCTGCGTATTTCTGAAGTGGTTGATGCCGATCAGCAAGTGACTGACCCCGCAGTATTCCAGTATGTGCGTATGGGGGATCAGTTATTTCACATCCCGCAAATGGGCCATATCCAGTCTTCAATTGGCTTGTAATTTATTATAAAGCACATAAAAAAAGGAACTCATAAGAGTTCCTTTTTTTATATCTGGTGATTAATTGGCTAACAGGTTCACTAGAATCTGCTCATAAATTTCAGCCAAAGGTTCAAGATCCGCGATATCGACATGCTCATTAATCTGATGGATTGTGGCATTCAGTACACCGAGTTCCAGCACCTGTGCACCGGTAGGCGCAATAAAACGACCATCTGAGGTGCCGCCTGAAGTTGATAATTCAGTTTCAGTACCAGTCACAGTTAAAATGGCATCTTTAGCGGCATTCACCAGCTCACCTACTGGTGTCAGGAATGGCAGGCCAGATAAAGTCCATGAAATATCATAGTCCACACCATGACGATCCAGAATTTCAAGCATACGTGCTTTTAGTTCTTCAGCAGTCACTTCAGTTGAATAACGCCAGTTGCAGAGCAGGTTCATCGTACCTGGAACAACGTTGGTTGCACCGGTGCCGGCATTGATATTTGAGATCTGGAAAGACGTCGCAGGGAAGTATTCATTGCCATTATCCCAGACTGTTTCGCACAGTTCCGCAATGGCTTTAGATGCTGTATGAATTGGATTCACTGCTAAGTGCGGATAAGCTACATGCCCCTGTTTGCCTTTTACAGTTAAGTTGGCATTTAAAGAGCCGCGACGACCGTTTTTGACAATATCACCTAGTTTGTTGGTACTTGATGGTTCACCTACCAGACACCAGGTAATTTTCTCATTACGCGCTTCCAGAGTTTCAATCACTTTTACCGTACCATTGATCGATGGACCTTCTTCATCTGAAGTAATTAGATAGGCGATTGAACCTTTGTGATTTGGATATTTTTCGACAAAACGTTCAGTGGCTACAATCATTGCAGCCAAGGCGGTTTTCATGTCAGCGCTACCACGGCCATATAGCTTGCCATCACGAATTTCTGGAGCAAAAGGATCAGAGTTCCAAGCATCCAGATTGCCGGTCGGTACAACATCGGTATGGCCAGCAAAACAGAAAACAGGGCCTTCAGTACCTTTACGCGCCCAAATATTATCAACATCTTCAAAGCGCATTGATTCAATATTGAAACCCACCTCTTTCAAACGTTCTGCCATGATATTCTGGCAGTCATGATCAATAGGGGTCACAGAAGGCTGACGTAATAATTGCAGGCTTAAATCAAGAGTCGCGGAAGATGTCATATGGTGAATTCATAAGTCGATAAATTTGTCGGCTCTATGATAGGCGAATATGGCCTGTAATGTGAATGTTCCGCATAAAAAAACCCTATCTGAGATAGGGTTTGTGGAGAAGCTAGAAAGAGTTTAGTTTTGACGGATTTCTTCAGAAGTTTTTTCTGCAGTGCCTGTTACAGCTTCGCCTGCTTTAGAAACGTCTTTACCCACACCTTTGACAGTGTTACAGCCAGTTAAAACAAAAGCCATTACCAATGAAGCAGCAAGAATTTTTTTCATCATCATCTCCGTATTATCGATAATAAAATTATTATGATGTGGAACTAAGATTAGAAAATATACGACATAAAAAATATGTGGTTTTCATAGTGCTTCGGTTAATAAATGTAATGTTTTAAAAGGGTTTATGCGCAGGAAAGGGCAGCAGAAGCGGGCTGCGATACATATAAAAATCCTCTTGATCAGCCTTTTTATAAAGTCCATTTGTCCACCAATAGGGACTTGAACTGCTGATCTGCGCATTGGGATAAATCCATTCATGACGTTGCAAACGATAGAAATTAGCCGCTGGGTCGGGAATCTGCTGGCCCCATAATCCTATGCGACGTTGGGTATTAACCCAGCCAGGCAATGTCTGATCCGCACGATGTACTGGAAGATAAAGCTGGCCTTTTAACATGCAGAAACGCTGATCAATCTGCTGATCCAGAGCCTCATCAAACTGAAACTGTTTCTGGGTAAAATGCTTCATTTTACGGATTAAAGTATCGGTGCGGTTCAGGCCATACCAGTTTGGCAGCCTAAAATCGGCTTCTGCGAGGTAGTATTTCAGCGCCACTTCCCAATGTTCGGTCAGGCCAGTCTCTGTATTGAGTAACAGAAAATCCAGTTCACCCAGCGTTTTAGCGCCGTCAATTTTTTGAATGCTATGACCTAAAAGCTTATAAGGATGATAGGCATCATCCAGCAGCCAGAACCAGACCAGCATTTCAAAGCGCAGACCCAGTCGGGTGCTTTTAAGCTGCTGCACGAATTGCTCCAGCTCTTCTGGATGCTGGTCCAGATATTTCAGACGTGGATGATAATTTTGCAGGTGATGTTGCCAAGTCTCAAAATCATGTAATTCAAAAGCATGAACGACTTCGAGTTCGTCTGGAATTTGAGACAGAAGGTTTGGACTGCCGACAGCAAATGCCAGTTGCCGCACCAAAGGATGCTGATAATATTGCCATGCTTCTACAAGATGATGATTTAGACTGGAAAAGGGCATAGCACATCCTGTGAAAAGTGCACAAATACAACGGACAGATTTTAAAAACACTTTATACTACCCCTAATTTTGTGGGTAGGATCGATTTATGAAAATATTGTTTTGGCGAAGCCTGGTCGTACTGTTTGTCGTACTGGGCTTTATCGGTGCAATCTTGCCCGGCATGCCAACAACAGTATTTTTAATTCTGGCGGCTTGGGCGGCATCTAAAGGCTGGCCGCAAATGGATGCATGGCTGCTGAATCATCCAAAATATGGTCCGACTTTAAGAGCCTGGCGTGCCAATGGTACTGTGCCACGCAAGGCCAAATGGCTGGCCAGTATCATGATGGTCATCAGTGGCATTATCATGTTATTTACGACAGCACCGTTGGCAGTCAAAATCTTTACTGATGTGACCATGCTGATTGTGGCAATCTGGTTATGGCGTCGGCCTGAACCGGTTCAGGACATAATCCATCCAGAACACATGGCCACAAAGAAAGTAGAACTAGAAACTATTAAGACAGAGAAAGAGAAGTCATGAGCCATTTGCAGCTGGATCAGGCAGAAATCCTGATTGATCTCGCCCAACAAAAACTATATTTGCCAAAATATGATAAGCAGTACCTGATTTCTACGGGTAAGAATGGCATTGGTGAAACAGAAAATAGTGGCAAGACGCCTCGTGGCTGGCATAAAGTCGCTGAAAAGTTTGGCCAGCAGGCACCTTTAAATAGTGTGTTTATTGCTCGTCAAGCGACAGGTGAAATTTATAATGCAGAACTGGCACAGCAGTTCCCGCAGCGAGACTGGATTCTCAGCCGGATCTTATGGCTAAGTGGGCTTGAAGAAGGGTTTAACCAAGGTGAGGGCTGTGATACTTATCAACGTTATATCTATATTCATGGTACGCCTGATTCCGAGCCGATGGGTATTGCAATGTCACATGGCTGTATCCGCATGCGGAATACGGATGTGGCCGAGCTGTTTGAACTGGTGAATGAAGATGCTCTGGTCTATATTTCAGAACAGCCGCTGAATCTGACTGTTTAAATGACCTAAGAAGATTTGTAGTGGATTTAAAATTAATTGAAATATCTTTTATTTATGGATGTAAAAGTAAAAGTGGGCATGGATCAGCTATGTACTCTACTTTTATAGACAAATAGACTTAGAAACAGGATTTATAGCCCGCCAATAAAAGTCATCGATTTGTTTTTTACAGGGCTGTAAGCTTTTAAAATAAAGATTACAGGATCACAACGTTGCGGTGAGTTGGGCTTTGTATAATCTTTCAGCAATACTGAAGTCTGTTGTATGTTCAGGTCTCAATTTTCATGAGTAAAACCGTAAAAATCCGGCTTTTAGTTTTAGAGAGTATCCTTAAAAAATCGGTATAGACTTAAAAAATAAACAAAAAGTGTTGTTTTTTTTAACAATCAACCTATTTTTTAATCACTCACACCGAAAAAGCAGAAAACAGTCAGAAAAGCGTTTGACAGTCTGTGAAGATTCTCTATAATGCACCTCATCAAGCGATGAAGTCGATTTGAAAGGGCGCTTAGCTCAGTTGGTAGAGCGTCTGCCTTACAAGCAGAATGTCGGCGGTTCGATCCCGTCAGCGCCCACCAAGCTTCTTTCAAAGTTGAGACACTTATAGTGCAGCGGTAGTTCAGTTGGTTAGAATACCGGCCTGTCACGCCGGGGGTCGCGGGTTCGAGTCCCGTCCGCTGCGCCACTTTAAGTTCTTGATGAATCGTTTGCCACAATAGCGACATTGTGTAAGTGCAGCGGTAGTTCAGTTGGTTAGAATACCGGCCTGTCACGCCGGGGGTCGCGGGTTCGAGTCCCGTCCGCTGCGCCATTTACATGATAGACCTTTTGAGGGCGCTTAGCTCAGTTGGTAGAGCGTCTGCCTTACAAGCAGAATGTCGGCGGTTCGATCCCGTCAGCGCCCACCAGATTTTTTGTGATGCAGCGGTAGTTCAGTTGGTTAGAATACCGGCCTGTCACGCCGGGGGTCGCGGGTTCGAGTCCCGTCCGCTGCGCCATCCTAAGAATCAAACAGTTTGACCCTTTAAGGGCGCTTAGCTCAGTTGGTAGAGCGTCTGCCTTACAAGCAGAATGTCGGCGGTTCGATCCCGTCAGCGCCCACCATATCTTCTAAAGATATACGCGATGCAGCGGTAGTTCAGTTGGTTAGAATACCGGCCTGTCACGCCGGGGGTCGCGGGTTCGAGTCCCGTCCGCTGCGCCATTTTTCATTCCCTGATGTGAAAAATGTGTTTCAAGCAAGATTTTCTTTCTTGCGTCATAAAAACAACAGTGTTGTTTTTATTCCTCAGGGCGCTTAGCTCAGTTGGTAGAGCGTCTGCCTTACAAGCAGAATGTCGGCGGTTCGATCCCGTCAGCGCCCACCATATCTTTCTTGCCTAAATCCTCAATATTTCATAGAATTTGAAGTCTATAATAATTTGAAGATTTCAGACTATCTATGAGAAATCCATATCAGCGCAAGGCAGCGATCAAATCGCAAAATACTGCCTACGATCCGCTACAAGTTTATAAAAATTTTATTGAAGCTATTGTTGCCCAAGGTGGCATTTTTGCACTTTACCAAGAGGGTTGGGCTTTATGTGCTACGCCGACAGGACAGCGTGCTTTCGCAACCTGGCAAAGCAAAGGTCTGGCCAGACTACTCATTAAAGATAACTGGGCCAATTACCAGATTCAGGAAATTACCCTCAAAGATTTTGTTGAAAAGGTCATTCCTTTCTTACGTCAGGAAAGCACTATTGTGTCATTGGATCTGACACCGGAAGGGCAGAATATTCTGGTTGCGCCTGAAAAACTTTTGCTGGATCTTAAAAATTACCTGTATCAGGTCTATGTACAGAAACCTGAACTATTCAAAAATCCAGCGATCCCTTCGCCAAGGCATATCCGTTTAAATTAATTTAGTAATTTAAGTCACTTATTTAAATAGTGAATATTCATTGAGTAGCCAGCCGCTCAAAAAGGCAAAATATTCTCTTAACCAGGAGTTATAGCGCAGATAAAGGGGAGTGCTGGCACTCAAACTAATCACTTGTTGATAACCTTGGTGTCTGGCAATGGCACGAGCACGAGGACTATGAAAATCACTGGTTGCAATCGCAATCGGATCATTTTGACTTATATTTTGTTGTTCCAATATCACTTGAGAATACATCAGGTTTTGAGCAGTACTTCTGCTTCGATCTTCAAGTTGAATGGGGTTGATGAGTTCTGGGTAGGCGGTGTTGATATAGTGTTGCATGACTTCAGCCTCACTTTGCCTTTCCCGATAATTACGCCCACCTGTCATAATCATTAAAGCATCTGGATAGTGTGCGGCATATTTAGCTGTAATATCCAGACGGCTTTTTAAGATGGGTGAGGGTTGTCCATTCGTAATCCCGCTGCCTAAAACCAGAATAGCGGCAGGAGACTGTGTAGATTCATTTGAATGAATGGACATCTGGATATAAGCGAAGAAAACAGCAACACTGATCATCCAGAGTAGAAATCCAGCCCAGAGACTGTTCCAGAACCAGATTCTAAATCTGGAATGCTGTTTCCAGCGTTGAATGTTTGAAAAGAGCAAAGCATAGAGGATCAGTGCTACGCTAATGAAAATTGGCAAAAGAACACCGAAATGTCTTTGTCCCTGACTCATTAACCAGAGGCTGTTTATGCCAAGGATCAAACCAAAGATCAGACTGAGACTTCGTTTAAGTTGGCTGGATATTCGGATATTCATATTTTTATTAATCTTCTTATCTCTTCTTCTATATTATTAATAAAAAAACCGGGCATGAAGCCCGGTTTTTTATAGATCAGCTGATCTTAATATACATCACGACGATAACGACCATCCAGACGTAATTGATCTACTGTGCTTTCACCGAGAATATCAATCAGAGCCTGATCGACATCGCTGGCCATGCCATTAATGCTACCACACACATAAATCACGGCGCCTTGAGCGACCCAGAGTTTCAGTTCTTCAGCTTGCTCACGCAATTTATGATGCACATAAACTTTTTCCTGCTGGTCACGAGAGAAAGCAAGGTCCAGTCGTTTTAATGTACCCATTTGCAGCCAAGCCTGAATGGTTTCTTCAAAGAAGAAATCATGTGCACGCTGACGCTCACCAAAGATGAGCCAGTTTTGAGTATAGTCCTGACGGTTACGCGCACTGAGTAAACTCATCAAACCTGCGATTCCGGTACCATTACCAATACAGATAATCGGACGGTTATCTGCAATCAGATGGAAAGATTCATTCTTGCGAATACGCAGGGCAATCGGTGAATTTAAGGCAGTATGCTGTGTTAACCAGCCTGAGCCCAGACCTAACTGACCTTGTGCATCGGATTGCTGGCGTACGACCAGACGTAACACTTGCTGACTTGGAATACTGGCAATCGAATATTCACGTGTAGCCAGAGCCGGTAATTGCTGTAATAGCTCATCTACTGAATCAAAAGGATCAACCTGAGTCAGGTCACGATCCCAAAGTGCCTGTTCGATACTTTGCTTCAGAGAAGGCACCTGTGTACCCGCGGCAATACGGTATTTCTCTATAAATGCACGGATACGTTCAGGGCTGTTTCCTGGTTGGATTTCGGCAATATCGCCTGCCTGCCACACGGCTTCATGCTGTGGAACCAGTTCAATATTGAACGCAGGTGCCCCCAGACTGTCTGGATTCAGTAATTCGCGTTTGCTCAAAGTCCATTGATCGAAGGTTTTATCGATACCCATATCCTGCAATTCAAACTGGGTCACATGGGCAAGGGCATTGGTCCATTGCTGGATATGCTCATTATTGGCATTATCCACTTCAATGGTCTTGAAGAGCTGCTTGGCACCATTCTGTTGTAACCACTGGTCGATCCGATGACCAAAGCTGCAATAGGTATCAGGATATTCCTGGGAGCCTAGAGCCAAAACTGCATAATTGAGATGATTAAGATCCGCTTTGGCAGACAAAATTTTCTTTTCAAAAGAGGAGGCTAGGTCAGGTGCTTCACCTGTGCCATAAGTACTGGCTACAAATAGAACCTGTTCTGCTTGTTGCAGATCTTCAAGGCTTAGTTGCTGTACTGCTTTAACGCTGACAGGTTGACGTGCTTCCTGTAAGGCAGTAGCTGTGCGCCATGCCAGTTGCTCAGAAACACCTGTTTGTGAGGCATACGCAATCAGCCAAGGCTTAGCATTTGGATCCAGAGGCAGGGCAGTTGCGCCTTGGCGTGCAGCCAGAGTAAGTTTTTTCTGCTTGCGACGTTTCAGATAGAGCATCCAGCCAGTCACGAAGAACAATGGCATTAATAATGCAGCAATCATGACCAGGAACTGGTACACAGGACCAAAGAAGCTGCCACGGTGTACCGGTAACATGCTGCTCATGATTTTTTCATTGAGCTTTTTATCTTCATAGAGCTGGACTTCGGTAAATTCAGCACTGCGATAATTATAAGTCGCATTGTTGCGGGCACGTTCATGTTGTGCCACAGGGTCAACAAAACTCAACTGCATTTCACCATCCGGTTTTTTTGGCAGGTTAAATGTCACAGTCGAATATTTGCCTGCAAATTGAGTACTGAAGCCAGTCCAGCTCTGATCCAGCGCACGTGAAATACTTTCTGGGCTCATGCCAGCTTCTTCACCACCTTGGCGACCTTCACCTCGCATTTCACCAGTGCCACGAGGACCGCGTTCACCACGTGGCCCACCTTCGCCGCGACCGCCATTGGCCTGCATTTCTGGTTGTGGACGTTCTACGCCCAGAACTTTATACATACCATCACGCCACCAGCCATAAGACCAGGTAAGACCGGTACAAGCCAGAATCAGGTAGAAAATCACCACCCAGGTACCCACCACTGCATGCAGATCCCAGATAAAATTACGGCCTTTCAGTTGTGGTTTCACTGCCAGCCACTGCTTGATCGAATGACGTTTTGGCCAGCGTAAATACAGGCCAGACAAGACGAAAAAGATCAGCATCAGGGTACAAGCGCCGGTAATCTGTTTACCGACGGGACCTACTGTTAAATTACGATGTAACTGCTGTACAAACTGGAAGAATTCACGACCTTTAATTTCAGGTAATACTTCAGCTGTGTAGGGGTTGACCATCATGTTATAACCACGACGTGCTCCCTCTTTTACAATATTGACCGTACTGGATGCACTTGGATCCTGTGTGACGGTAATACTGTTAATTTTCATTTCAGGATTTTGGTTCTGGAAATGTTGATACAGCTGGGCAGGGCTAAGCTTATCTCGCTGTTGAACCTGTACAGTATAACTGTCGCTATTCATCCATTTTAAGATTTGCGGTTCATAAGAATAAATAGCACCCGTGACTCCCATAATTGAGAGAATCAAACCTGCAGTAATCCCCAGAAACCAGTGGATTTGGAAAAATGTCTTTTTAAACATGATGGTCAGATTTATGGTGGTATGTGTAAAAGTAGGCAAATTATAACTGAAGAATCAGAACAAATTATAGATTATGATGATAATATTTATTCTCATTATCATTTGTGTCGATGAGTCGGATAAAAGATAGACGTAAAAAAACCTCCATGTCGAAACAGGAGGTCTTTTAAAACCGGGATATGTTTTAGATTTCTTTTGGTGCGCCCACTTCCTCTTGCAGATGCTTGCGAATGGTCGCGAAAGAGAAATTTTTACTGTCTAAACGTTTAGGTAGGATATAAGCACCTTGCTGACCTTTGACTTTAAAATTGATCAGCATGAATTCTGGCGTGTTATACCATTCATAAATGTCTTTCCAGCCAATAGCACCCACACCTTCCTGCATGCCCATTTTCTGGCGCATCACGATACCATGCGGTTGCACGCCCAGACGGATACCTTTAATTTCCTGTACCGGAAATTCATTCATCTTGCGTTTAACATACCATTCCAGACCGAAAGTACGGATCAGGTAATACAGTACTACACAGACAATCGCCACCCAGCAGATAACTGTTGAGTAGTTCTTGATCAGGATAATTCCCAGAATAGACAAGGCAACAATAGCACCCATGATCAGCCAGGCTTTCATGCCAATTTTATTGGTACTACGCCAGATCATCAGCTGAGCATGACGTTGCTCAGCTTCTGAAATTTCATAGTTCACAGGCTGTAGGGTATAAGCGTATAAATTTTTCGCGGTCATAATGAAATTAACAGATTTAAAACTGTAAAAAGTTTAGCATTAATTGTGCTGATTCAGTGAGTATATTGTTCCAAAATCGGCCAAATTATAATGAGGCCAATTCAGTAGCCTGTTCATCACGTTCGTGACTCAAAGTTTGCTTTAACTGACTCAATTGCTTCAAGATACTAAACATTAAAGACAGTTGCTGCAAAATGATCAATGGTTTCTGGTCTTCTTCCTGCTGTTGTGACAGACGCTGACGAATATTCTGGATCATATTCTGGGTGCTTAGGTCAGGGACTTCATCATAAAGCAGGGCACCACGAATATTTTCTAGGGCTTGATCCAGCAAGTCCAGCACATCCTGATCCTGAATTTTTTCACGATGCGCACCCAGCGCGGCAATATAACTGATAAAAGTATGATTCAGGCACAGGAACTCAAAAGCCTGTGATTTTTGCACTGGGTCAAAGTCAGGTTCAGTGGCCAAAGTTGAGATCAGGGAAGCCACTTCCGCATCGGTATTATGAGCTGCACGACGTACCACGCGGTAGGTCAGGCCATTATTCCGTCCAGATTTATACTGTTCGATTACTTCACTCAAGTAGTCACATTCTGCCTGCAGGCTACGGCTAATGCTGCGTGGCAAGCGACGGAATTTCCAATCCGGGAAGATAAAGCTCACGCCAAACCAGGCAATCGCACAGCCAATCAGGGTATCAATCATACGTGGAATAGCTGCGGCAAAGCCCATACCGTCCAAGTTAAAGTTGATCAGGGCCAGAATGGTAATGAAGGCAGTGGCCTGTGCATACTGTTTACTACGTAATTCAAAGAACAGAATCCCACTCAAAATCAGCAGCAATAATTGTCCTTCGACAGAAGGAATAAAGTACAAAATGGCATAACCTAAAAGAATACCTGCCAGTGTTCCAACGATACGTAAACGTAAGCGGCGTTTGGTGGCATTGAAGTTAGGTTGGCTGACGAATAGAGCGGTCAGCAAAATCCAGTAACCATACTCAATATCGGTCAGCTGGACAAAGATATAGCTGATTAGTAGCACAATCGACAGGCGAATAGCATGACGGAACAACACGGATTCAGGTGTCAGATGCTGCTTGACCCGAATCTTGATATCTTCCCAACCTTTCAGGTCGTCATCTTTGAGCTGGTTTTCAATATGTTTAGCACGATCAAATTTGATATTACGTTCAGTTTCCAGGTTGCGTAACTGCGCATCAATGGATTTCAGGTTCTGGAATAAGGCAAATAGGGCATTGATCCAGACCTGATCATACTGCTGTTCTATACGCAGTTTTTCCAGGGACAATCTCAGGTTTTCAAAGGCATGTTTGAAGCGTTTATTATGTTTATAGGTTTTGCGTTGCTGAATGCTTTCACTCAGGTCTTTACAGGCTTTGCCCTGAATCGACAGGATGCGCTGAAAACGGAACAAAATGTCGCTATGTTCAAAAATTTTGGCCAGTTTCTGATAATCAATATGCGCAGAATCGGCACGCTCGTGAATATCTTGTGCCACAAAATAGTATTGCAGGCTACGACGGGTATCTTTCTGACCACGGTCACCTTTCAGGCGGGTCAAAAGAACAGTCTTCATTTCATTAAAAATTGAAATCAGTTTGCCATTTTCCAGTGACAGCTCGATCATGCTTTGCTGATAACTTTTTGCCGTCATATCAACATCGAACAGATTCGATTTGGCATAAAGGAAATCACCCAGAGAGGCATAGCATTTGGCCAGATTATCCTGTGCACGTCGCGCCGGGAATAGCAGGAAGCTGAGGGTCGACAAAAAGCCATACCAGACTGCACCAATCAGCAGTAAGCTCGCCTGTTGATACCATCCATCAAATAGTTCAACCCCCAGCATGGAATAGACAGAAATCACCAGACAGCCATAGGAAATCGTGGCATAACGTCGACCAAGCGAGCCAAGCAGAATCAGGACAATACAAGAAACAATGAGGGCAGAAGCAAACAGCAGCGGATAAGGAAATAACAGATAGACTGCCACTGCGGTAATGAAGAAGCCTAAATAGGTATAGAACAGATTCAGGATACGCACGGAAAAGCGGTCATCAATATCGCTTAAACCTGCGGCCACCACCCCCAGAGTTAGTGGAATAGTCATTAACTGCTGTCCCATGAAATAGGGAACGAAGGCAGTGCCTGCAAAAGCGATCAGCATACGCAGGTTATACATCAGGGTCGTATTATAAGTCGCGTGCTTAAGACGATTGAGCCAAGATTTCAACGGTGATCCTTTCTCTTGCAGTCTCTGCTGCAAAGCTGAATATACATATGAGAAAAAGTATATTTATAACTTTTAATTTCCATGTAAATCATACTATGCGCTATGTTAATTTGTCTGCCTACTACGCATTAAAATCTTTAATTACATGAACTCCAATACGACAGCACCACGGCCTTATGCCATGTCCTGGATTATTTTGCTGGCTTCACTGACTGCACTTGGTCCTTTATCCATTGATATGTATCTCTCTGCCTTGCCAGAAATGGCAGCGGATTTTGGTGTCAGTACCCAGATGGTCTCCAATAGTCTGCCAGCTTATTTCCTTGGACTGGCGGTTGGGCAGTTGCTATATGGCCCGATCAGTGACCGGATTGGACGTAAGCCACCACTTTATTTTGGATTGTGCCTATATATTCTGGCCAGCCTGCTGTGTATGTTTGCACAGAATGAATGGAGCCTGATCGCAGCACGGGTATTACAAGCGTTAGGAGGATGTGTAGGAGTCGTGGTTGCCCGAGCAACCATTCGTGATCGGCTGGATATGCAAGCGGCTGCACAGGCCTTTGCCAGCATGATGATTGTAACGACCATTGCACCGATTATTGCGCCAAGTCTCGGCGCATGGGTACTGATGTTCTTTGAGTGGAATATTATTTTCTTGGTGCTGATGGGCTGTGGTTTGTTTAGTCTGGTCTGTGTGCATTTTTTCTTTCAGGAAACCTTACCTCCGGAACGCCGTCTTAAACTGAATTTGCAGCAGGTATTGAGTTTATATCGAACTATTTTTCAGGATGAAAGTTTCAGACGACCGATGCTGGTGGGCTGTTTTTCTGGGGCAGTGATGTTCTGCTATATCAGTGCTTCTTCAGCCATTCTGATGGATCATTATCATCTGACCGAGCAGCAGTTTGCTTATGCTTTCGGGGGGAATGCTGTGGGAATCATGCTATTCTCGACCATGAATAAGCATCTGGCCCAATATCTTTCAGTATTAAGTCGTTTAAAACTAGGTGCTTCTTTACAGGGAATCGGTGTCTTGGCTTTACTGGTTTTAGGCTATCTGAATATTGAATCTGTTGTCCTGGTTATGGCGGCCTTATTTGTTGTTGTGGCTTCAATTGGTTTTGTGGGACCGAATGCGATGGCGCTGGCCATGGCAGAGCAGGGTGCGCGTGCCGGGACCGCCAGTGCGATTATGGGCAGTATGCAATTTGCCTGCGGTTTGTTGGGTGGAGTTTTACTGAACTTTATGCTGTGGGATGCTTTATTCAATATGGCCTTGGTAATGGCAATCTTTGTGGTTATAGCCTTTAGATCTGTATTGAAATTAGAACTACCTATAGTTAAACAGAGATAAGGAGCTGCAAGACTTCTATCTCTGTCAGACGATCCAAGCAGCTCAAAGTTGATGCTTGGATCATGGCTTATCTAATCTTATTCATCTACAAAAACGGCAAATTCCTCTACCGGGACACGTGGGGTAATAAAGGTATTTACGATATGGTCTGGATCTGCATAGCCTAGTGACATACCACAGACCAGCTCTTCATCTTCACCTGCCCCTAATACATCCAGCACGATGCTATGAAAATGATTCCAGGCAGCCTGCGGACAGGTATCCAGACCACGTGCCTTGGCGGCCAGCATCACGTTCTGAATCATCATGGAAATATCCATTTTTGAACCTATGCCTAAATCTTTATGCAAGGTAAAGAACAATCCTACTGGAGCATCAAACAGTTCAAAGTTACGCAGGTTCTGGCGCGCCATTTTTTCTTTTTCGCCTTTCTGGATATTCAGCAAACCATATAAGCCCCAGCCATTTTCACGGCGTCGGTCGATATAGGGAGAGAACCATTGTTCGGGATAATAGGCAAAGGTTTCTTTATATTGCTCGGCCAGTGCCGGATTTTGATAAAGCTCCATTTGCGCCTGACAGACACGCTGCACCAGCTCGTCACGTTTTTTCCCGGTTAACACATATACTTTCCATGGCTGGGTATTGGTCCCTGAAGGGGCACGACTGGCCACAGTCAAAATGTCTTTGAGCATGTCGGTACTGACCGGCGTATCCAGAAAAGCACGAACCGAATGCCGGGAAGTGATGGTTTGGTCAACAGCACGAACGAGGTTTTGATCCATTTTAATTTCCAATCTCATATCCTTAATGATGGTGAACTGACTATAAACCAAACAAACCCTGTCGGGCAGGGGGTAATTTTAGTTTCAAAGTGAATTGTGATGATTAATGAAAATCACATGAATAAGAATGTACTCAGGCGATATACAAGTTATATAAATAGCCTAAGAAATTTATTGAATGCTTGAACAAAACTGCTTCTAAAAAGGAAACTAATACTTTAGATGCTGATATCTTGAGCAATTAATATCAATGGCTGGAACTAAAAGGAAAGTTGAAAACAAAATAGAATGATTAAAATTCAATCTTAAAAATAAAATTAAATATCCGTTTTTACTTTCAATTAATATTTTATTTCGATTAAAATTTGGGGGTAGTAAACTATAAAAAATAAGAAGTTATAATTATTTTTTATATATTCGCTAACTATAGTTAATAAAAAACAATAAAACTTTATACAAAGAAACAGCATAATGTGCGACTTTTCAGTTGAATACATGCATTTTGAAGAAATAATGAAGATTGCATGGTCAAGCTCTATTTGAAATACCATTATTCCAAATGACTTGATGAACTCAGTTAGGTTAAAAGCACTCATGCAGCAATTCATGCTGGTTGAGAAGTAAAAAATATAGGTTGGATGTTATCGCTATGAGTTGCACGCTGAGATGAATTTACGCATCTGGCGTAGCTTATGCGATCAGCAAAAGGCCATTTTTCGCTTTTATAAATCTCTCACTGAATATGATCATCACGATGATATTCATAAGTTTGAAACAGATGCGGAATGCTTTGTTAATTCTAAAAGCGATGGATGAATGAAGAAGATGATAATTACATGGGGTTATGTAAGGTTTTCTTCTGTGGAAATGAATCGCAGCATGACTTTTAGAATGACAAAAATTCAGAACCATCTTGGACAAAAAAATTATGGATTTTACTTTTAACGCATTTTATACCCTGATCGCTGCAGTAATTGTCTTATTACTGGGCCGGTTTCTGGTGGATAAAATCGATTTTTTAAAACGTTACAACATTCCTGAACCTGTTGCAGGTGGTCTGGTTGCAGCGGTTATCTCTCTGCTGGTTCATTCGTTCTGGGGCTATAGCATTACTACGAGTGCAGAGCTGCAAACCAGTTTCATGCTGATTTTCTTTGCGTCAATCGGTTTAAGCGCGAACTTTGCCAAATTGCGTGAAGGCGGGATCGGGCTGGTGATCTTCCTGGTTGCCATCTCGACATTTATTGCACTACAAAATGCAGTCGGTATGGGACTGGCAAGCTTGTTAGGTATTGATCCTCTGATTGGTCTGATTGCCGGTTCGATTACCTTGACTGGTGGACACGGTACTGCTGGCGCCTGGGGTGAAATTATGGAGGTTGAGCATGGTATTCAGGGAGCTCTGGCGCTCGGGATGGCAAGTGCAACCTTTGGTCTGATCATTGGTGGTGTTATCGGTGGACCTTTGGCGAAACTGTTGATTAACCGTCATAATCTTGCTGTGGCACGTACCGATCAGCAAATCGAAAAGCGTGACAATACGCCAATGGACAGCACGACAGATGAATATGTGCAATTTGAATATCCACATCGTGTCCGTCTGATCACCGCCGATAATGCCATTACCACACTTGGTCTGTTTGCAGGCTGTCTGGCATTTGCAGAACTGATGACTGGCTTCAGTAAAGATACAGTATTTGAACTGCCAACATTTGTATGGGCACTGGCAGGCGGTGTGATTCTGCGTAACGTGCTGGAAGGCATCCTGAAAATCCAGATCTTCGACCGTGCGATTGATGTGTTTGGTAATGCTTCATTGTCGCTTTATCTGGCCATGGCGCTGCTGTCATTAAAACTATGGCAACTGGCGGATCTGGCAGGACCATTGATGGTGATTCTCGGTGCACAGACCTTGACCATGGCTTTATATGCAGCATTTGTCACTTTCCGGGTAATGGGCAAAAACTATGATGCCGCAGTACTGGCTGCAGGTCACTGTGGTTTCGGGATGGGTGCAACCCCAACGGCAGTCGCCAATATGCAGGCGATTACCAATATGTATGGCGCTTCGCATAAAGCCTTCCTGATCGTTCCATTATGTGGTGCTTTCTTCGTTGACTTGATTAATGCCACGATCATCCAGATGATCTTGAAATTTTTCGTCTAATTTTAGGCTTGATAATGAGTCATAAGCTCATAAGGATATGACATGAATGATCAGCTAAATGAAACCTTACTGGGCTGGGTCGATGCCTTAAATGGTCCACTCTGGGACTTTTTGGTGGTGTTTCTAGTCGCAGTCGGTATTTTGTATACGATCATGACCGGTGCAGTACAGATCCGTTTATTCTGGCACAGTATCAAAGTCATGAAACGTAGTCGTGGCAAGGTCGATGATGACCATGGTATTACGCCGTTTCAGGCCTTTGTAACAGGTCTGGCTAGCCGGGTCGGTGTGGGTAATGTTGCAGGTGTTGCCATTGCGATTGCTGTCGGTGGTCCAGGTGCTGTGTTCTGGATGTGGTTTACTGCATTTCTGGGAATGAGTTCTGCTTTTGTAGAATCATCATTAGCCCAGTTGTTTAAAGTTCGGGATAACAAGAATCAGCAATTCCGCGGTGGACCTGCCTATTACATCACTCAGGGTCTTAAACAGAAATGGCTGGGAATTGTCTTTGCAATTGCGCTGATTACGACTTACGGCTTTGTGTTCAATGCCGTGCAGGCCAATGCGATTACTGGTGCAACCTCACATGCCTGGGGCTGGAATGAAGCCAATCTGATGTTGCCATTAGGCGGTTTCGATCTGGAAGTTTCCTGGATTGGTCTGGTATTAGTCTTGATTACGGCCATGATTATTTTTGGCGGGATCAAGCGGATTGCAAAAGTTGCTGAAGGGGTGGTTCCTTTCATGGCAGTCCTTTACCTGGGTGTAGCTTTATATATCGCCGTCATCAATTACGATATGTTACCGTCTATTTTCCAGCTGATCTTTAGCAAAGCATTTGAGTTTGAAGCGGCTGCGGGCGGTTTCTTCGGTGCCATGATCTCGATGGCCATGATGATGGGGATTAAGCGCGGTTTATTCTCGAATGAAGCGGGGATGGGTTCAGCACCAAATGCGGCGGCTGCCTCTGACGTGAAACATCCGGTGAATCAGGGTCTGGTTCAAATGCTTGGCGTATTTGTAGATACTTTCGTGGTGTGTTCATGTACCGCCATCGTGATTCTGGTTTCTGGCCTTTATGAAAATGCCGGTTTTGAAGGCGTAACCTTGACCCAGATGGCACTTGAAAGCCAGATTGGTGCTTGGGGGGATGATTTCCTGGCTTTGATTCTGTTCCTGTTCGCCTATTCTTCTATCATTGGTAATTATGCCTATGCAGAGGGGAATATCCAGTTCATCAATAATAACAGCAAGGTCATGTTTATTTTCCGGTTGCTGGTATTGTTTATGGTGTATTTCGGCTCGATTGCCAGTGTACCGTTGATCTGGAATATGGCGGATCTTTTCATGGGTGTCATGGCCAGTATCAACCTGATTGCGATTGTGCTGCTGATGCCATTTATTTTGATGCTACTCAAGGACTATACCGGTCAGCTAAAACGTGGCATCGAGCAACCAGAGTTTAAGCTCGATGATCATCCGAAATTTAAAGATAAAGTTAAATCAGATATCTGGTAAGACTTGAGCAAAAAGCCCCGACTGGTTCGGGGCTTTTTTATGAGCTTAAATTGTTAGAATGACACAAAATTAAGATAGCTTTGATATAGGATAAAGCCAGCAATCAGGCTGAACCAGACTGGTAATTTCGAGCGTAACAGTAAAATCATCACGATGACAAAAACCAGATCAGACCAGAAACGAAAATATGCCTGAGAGAGATCAATCAGTAAATATAAAAGCAGACCCACCACTGCTGCATTAATCCCGCTTACCGCCTGAAAAATAATACGTTGCTGCATTAACCATGACCAATAAGGCAAAGTAGCAAAAATTAGAAAAAATGAAGGCAGGAAAATGGCACAGGTTGCTAACAGTGCATTAATCCAGGCTGAACCTGTCCAAGGCAACAGAGCACCGACATAGCTGGAAAAACTAAATAATGGACCCGGCATCAATTGGGCAAATGCATAACCTAGATCGAAAGATTGGGACGAAAGTAAATTGGTCGCCACAAAGTCCTGATGCAGCAAAGGCAGAATGACATGCCCGCCACCAAAGACCAATGAGCCAGTTCGATAGAAATCAGCGAAAAATGCGAGTTCAGGCCAAGAACCAGATTTGACTAGTAGAGGAATCAGGAAAAACGGTAATAAAAATGCGATGAACCAGTAGGGTGCATGATGTGGACAAATATAACTTGAGTGAATGATAGATGAATTTGAAGCGGGCTTATTTTCCTGAGGAGAATTGGAAAATTTTGCCATTACGAGGCCAAAAACCGCCCCCAAAATAATGACCAGTAGCTGGTTCAAACTGATACTAATGAAGCTCAGGATCAGGACTGAAATAAAGACCAATACATATTGCCAGACGCTCTTGCAGAAGCTATTGAGCATTTGCCAGAATGCCCAGACGATTACAGAAAAAACGATCAATTGAATGCTATGAAAGCTGTTTGAGTTTAGAATATGGAAATAGTGCTGACCGAGTACTGCGATCAAGCTCATCAATAGTGCCGAAGGCAGGGTGAACCCAAGCCAGGCCACGAATGCCCCAGCATAACCCCTTTGCAGATAGCCAATTGAAAGGCCTACCTGACTGCTACTTGGGCCGGGCAAAAGCTGCGCTAATGCAACCAGCTGGCCATATTGTGTCGCATTTAACCACTGTAACTGGTCGACAAATTTACGGTGAAAAAACACCAGATGCGCCGCCGGTCCACCGAATGCCATACAGCCCAGTTGCAGGAAGGTGAGAAAGATCCGGTACAGGGAAGGTGTATTCATACAGTGGCTGAAAATTGAAAGACATTAGTGCAACTGTATGACAGTTTTACGAAATTCTACAGATTATTTAAGCATGTGTTTATACACTATGCTGCTTTAACAAAATGAGGACGTGCTCTGCATGCAGAAATATGTACTGAGTATATTGGCGATGACAATGGTAGGTCTGAGCGGCTGCCAAACGACATCTGGTTTTAATCAACCTAACTCTAGTCATATTAAATCTGCCAGTTCAGTAGCAGAAGCCCAGGCACGTCCAAACCAGATCAATTTCCGCAAAATCAAGCAAACAGAAAACCGTCCGGTGATTGCACTGGTTCTTGGCAGTGGCGGTGCGCGTGGCTATGCGCATATCGGTGCGATTGAAGTATTAGAACAGGCAGGCATACAACCTGACTTTATTGTGGGAACCAGTGCCGGCAGTATTGTTGGTTCCATTTATGCCAGTGGTAAACCAGCGATTGAACTGCGTAATATTGCATTAAGCATGAAAGCGACTGATGTTCGCGACATCAAGCTGGACCGTAAAGGCTTTTTTGATGGCAAAAAAGTTGAAAATTATGTGAATTTGCAAGTGGATCAGACGCCTTTGCAAGCCATGAAAATTCCGATGTTTGTGGTAGCCACAGCCTTGAAAGAGGGTAAGCGGGTAGTCTTCAATTATGGTAATACTGGTCAGGCAGTACGTGCATCTGTTTCTATTCCAAGCATGTTTATTCCGACTGTCATCCAGAAAAAAGAATATGTGGATGGAGGGCTGGTCAGTCCGGTGCCAGTTAAAGTAGCTCGTGAATTAGGCGCTGATATTGTGATTGCTGTCGATATTCTGGCGCAGCCAATCCATACTGAAACCACCAATGTCTGGGGCCTATTCAACCAGAATATTAATATCATGCAGCAACGTTTAGCTTCTGAGGAACTGCAATACGCCGATGTTGTTATTCAGCCAGACTTACGTGAAAAAGGTCATATCTTTGATGTACGCGGCAGAGAATTGACCATGGATGCCGGGATTGAGGCGGCTAAACTCAAGCTACCAGAAATTGCCCAGGTCTATCAGAAGCATAATTACAGCCAGGGTCATCAGATTCCATTGCTGTTGGCACAGCAACAATAGTTTGCTCTAAGATTTTTAATAAAATATTTATTTTTCAAATAGATGTATAAGTATATTTACCGCTTTTCTCAATCGAGGGAAAAGCGACTTATTTTTGCTCATCGTTTTTAGAGATGAGCTGATGTTTTCTACCTATTGAAAGTCACTTAAAGCCCAAGTTTCTATGGGAAATAAATATTTGAATTATAAAACTATAGCGATTTTATGAATGTATTTTAAGGCTATTTTTTGATTTTAACAAAATTATTCACAGACTTAAGTTAAACAACTGTTCAAAAGCTTAGAAGATCATGACAGAATAAAAATCGACAGATTAATAAATGTAAAAGCCATATGAATCACATCGAAATTGGCCAGCAAGTCACACTAGCTCAGTTTGAAAATACGATTTTTACTGTAACTAAAGTTCATCCCGATGGTTCTTTTACCGTTGAAACTATATTGCATGGCCAGCAGACTTTAAGTTATGAGAATGTGGCGCGAGAAATGTTGAGGCAGGTGCCTGCCTAATTCGAGGTTATTTTTTGTTAATGCATACGGTTTTCTTAAACCGAGTTCTGCATGCTTAATGAAAAACTTCTTAAGCGCAGTGCATGGATTCGAGAAAATAATTTACTGGATAAATTCCTGTTTATTTTATAGTTACTGAAAATAACTTTCTGATGATTTCTATGAATCCTCAGAGGAATATCTTTTTTTTTGTATGGAGAAAAATTTCATATCAAGAATTATGATGTTTTATTTGCCGAATTGAACATTTTATTTAGACCAAAAACGCTATAATAATGGTCTATATCATTGTCATTCAAAGAGTTCAGAGAAAACGATGGCCCCTTTAGATCAAATTGCAACAGCATCGGATGACCAGTCAGAGTTAACGATGTCGGTTCTTATGACGCCAGATATGGCGAACTTTTCAGGAAACGTACATGGTGGAACAATTCTGAAATTATTGGACCAGGTTGCTTATGCTTGTGCGAGTCGCTATTCGGGTAGTTATGTCGTAACCCTGTCTGTAGACAAAGTAAATTTCAAAGAACCAATTCATGTGGGTGAGCTGGTGACTTTCCTGGCAAGTGTGAACCATGTAGGTCGTACTTCAATGGAGATCGGTATTCGTGTAGAAGCACAAAATATTCAGAAACGTACTGTACGTCATACCAATAGTTGCTACTTTACGATGGTCGCTGTTGATGAAAATGGTAAGCCTAAACAGATTCCACCGCTGAATCTGGACAATGACTGGAAACGTTGCCGTTTTGAAGCAGCTGAACAACGTAAAGTTGCCCGTCTGCAGGAAAACCATCATCCTTCATGCAGCATCTATAAAAAATCAGCGCATAGTTAAGTACTAAACTTAATTCGCTTATTAAAGAGGCCTTCAATGTGAGGTCTTTTTTTTGCCTAAAAAATCATTTAACTCTGGCTTAAGCTTCTTTTTTAATCTAATATGAAACGATACGTATCGTTTCGTTTTTTGGTTTTAAGCATGAGTGAAGAAGAAAAATGTTCACGGCGTCAGCACAGTATTCTGCAGGCGGTTTCGGATGCACTGGCAGAAGGTGAATATCATCAGCTAACGATTGAAGATGTGGCTGCACGGGCAGGGGTTGGCAAATCTACGATTTACCGCTGGTGGAAACATAAATCTGAGCTGGTACTGGATGCTTTCAAGCAGCGCACAGCAGGGGTATTTGAACTGGATGCTTCACAAAGCTTGCGCAGCAATCTGGTTCAACAACTAACTCTGTTGGTTCAGGCGCTTAATCATCCGGTAGGCCGAGCTTTGCTGGTCGTTATGGCCAATCATCGGGAGCTGGCTGCAGACTTTTTTCAGCAGTATCTATTACCACGTCGAAAGCAGACTCATCAACTGATTCAACAGGCCATTCAACGTGGAGAATTACGTGCGGATTATCCTTTTGATCTGATGCTGGACACTTTATATGGGCCGATTCATTACCAGATCATTTTCTTCAATCGCATGCCGGATGATCAATATATCCAGAATCTGGTAGATCTGGCCTTAAGCCCAGCTTTGATTTCTCCCTGAGTTTAGTTGGTTCTTAAATTTGCTTTAAAAGTTGCGTGTTATGTCTGCTAGTCCTGAGCGCTTATGGAATCGCTCCTTTGTTCTGTGTTTATTAAACAATCTGTTCCTGTTTATCTATTACTTTGCCTTACTGACCATTCTGCCGGTTTATATCATGAAAGATCTGGGCGGATCAGTCAAAGAAGCAGGTTTGGCTTTGACCCTGTTCTTAGTTTCATCCATCGCCGTTCGACCTTTTTCTGGCATGATCATCGAGAAACTCGGCAAGAAATTGGCAATGCGCGGAGCCGGAGTTATTTTTGCCTTATTTGCCTTTAGTTATCTGCTGGTTGATAGCATGTGGTCATTATTGGCAGTACGTTTTTTACATGGGATCTGGTTCAGCATCCTGACGACGGTCACCGTTCCCGTTGCAAATGAGTTTATTCCGGAATCTCGTAAGGGTGAGGGCATGGGCTATTTTGTCATGTCGACTAATCTGGGTGTGGTATTTGGTCCATTACTGGCCTTAACCGTAGTTCAGTTCACCAGCTTTAAAGTGCTGTTTGGCTTGCTTGCCGTGATTATCTCTATCGGCTTGATCTTTTCCTTCATGCTGAAAATTACCGAATTAGCAAAACCTCAAGCTACAGTGGTCGAAAAATCAAAATTCAGCCTGCATGACATTATTGAAGTCAAAGTGCTGGCGGTCAGTTTTGTGGCACTGCTCACTGCTTTTGCTTACTCCAGTATCATGAGTTTTATCACGCCCTTTAGTGAAACCAAGCAACTACTGGCTTATACCGGCATCTTCTTTATTGTTTTTGCGGCCTCAATGTTGTTGGTACGGCCTTGGGTGGGCAAAATTTACGACCGTAAAGGACCAAGTGCAGTTATCTATCCTTCCTTTATTTTCTTTGCGATTGGCATGATGATTGTCAGTGTCATGTCCAGCCAATGGACTATGTGGTTGTCTGCGGTATTTATCGGAATTGGTTACGGTTCATTATTTCCATGTTTACAAACTTTAGCGATTCAATCTGTCGAAAAACAGCGTATGGGCCATGCAATTTCTACCTTTTTTACCCTGTTTGATATTGGACTGGCAGTGGGTTCAGTAGTGATGGGTATGATCATTGCGCAATACGGTTTTGAAAAGACCTATATGTTCTGTGCAGTGATGGTGATTTTCACTTTATTGATCTACCGTCAATATGTGGCTAGGAAGCGACCTTCGATTTCAGCATCTTTACCGGAAGAATAAAATGGAATTAAGACATTTACGCTATTTTGTTACAGTGGCTGAAGAGCTGAATTTCACCCGGGCAGCTGAAAAACTGAATACTGTACAGCCTTCACTCAGTCAGCAGATTAAGGATCTGGAGCGTGAAGTGGATGCGCAATTGCTGGAGCGGAATAACCGCAAGGTTGAGCTGACCGAGGCTGGGCAGGCTTTTTTAAAGGAAGCTTTACTGAGCTTAGAACATGCAGAACGTGCCGTGCAGGCAGCTCGACAGATCGCACATGTACATAAGGGTCAGCTGAATATCGGCTTCGTGCCGGTTGCGGAAATGAAAATTTTTCCTTATATCATGCCGAATATCCGTGCACATTTTCCTGAACTGAAAGCACTGTTTCATAGCCTGACCGATGCAGAACAGTTTAGCGCGCTAAGACAGGGCAGTATTGATATTGCCTTTACCCGTTATCAGGATCAGTCGAATGAGTTTGAATCCGTTCAGATTTTTGATGAGCCACTGGCGCTGATTGTGCCGAAAAATTCTCCAGTCGCAAAAATGCCCTATGTCAGTATCAAGAAGTTTGAAAATCAGGACTTTGTGATTAGTGATGAGCAGGCTTCACCACAGCTGCATAAGATTATTGATGATTTCTTTAGGCAGTCAAAACTGAACGTGAATGTGGTGCAGTATTCCACCAATATTCTGCTAAATGTCAACCTGGTCGGCATGGGTGTCGGCTGGAGTTTGGTACCAACCTATGTGATTCCTTTACTCGGCGATAATATTGTGGTGAAGAAAACGCTGGAACCTTTACCGATGATTGCTCTCTATGTCAGTTACCGTAAAAATAACCAGCATCCTGCGATTGAGCTGATTCTGAAAGTGCTCAAAGAAAAGTTTTGTGTAGACCTTTTTAAGTAAATTATTGATCTTCCATAAATGAAATGTGCTACAGAAATGATCTGTAGCACATGCTTTTTAATCGCAGAAGAAAATCGCTTTATACTGAAATTCAAAAAATAAGAAATCGGTTGAAGCAGAATGATGAAGCTCTATAACAACCCTCAGTCACGCGGCATGACCTTGCTGCCTATCCTTAAAGAACTGCAGATTGAAGACCAAATTGAGCAGGTGGAAGTTCCCTATAAAGATATACATCAACCTGAATATCTTCGGATCAATCCGATGGGTAAAGTTCCCTGTCTGGTTGATCAAGGCGTCGTAATTTCAGAAATGGCGGCTATTATCATCTATCTGGCAGATAAGTATCAGGACAAAGGATTGGCACCCGCTTTAGATGATCCCAGACGTGGTACTTATTTAAAATGGATTTTCTTCTGTCATGGGCCACTGACTGAATATATTGATGTAAAAAATTTACTGGTACCCCAAGAACAGATTGAAAAGGTCCGAACCAGTTTAAGTTTTGGTAACGAAGCCACGGTATTTGATTTTCTTAAACGAGGCTTGTCGCAGGCCAAGCCTTATCTTTTAGGTGAAAAATTTTCTGCTGCAGATCTATATGTAGCCTATTGTCTGATCTTCGCAATGAGTACAAAAATTTTGCCGCCGTTGGAAGAATTTAAACCTTTCCTACAGCAAATGGCACGTCGTGATTCTCTCAAAGATATTTCATGGTTTGAGCAATACCGGACTTAGCTTCTATGTTCATCTATAAATAAAAACCACGCCGTAGCGTGGTTTTTTTGACTGAGGTCAATTATTTGACATGGAGCTTGTTAAATAGCGCCTGACTTGTGCTTTCCATAGATTGAGGAATTGCCAAGGCTGCCACGAAGCGGTCTGGACGCAGGATAACGATAGAGTCCTTGGTCTTGCCGAACCAAGTACGAATGTCCGTACCGATATCGCCAATGGTGATCACATCTTCATATCGCTTGCGTTGTTGATTAGACAACTGAACCGCAGGAATGACATGGATAAATTTCACACCCAATTTTTTCCACTGTTGTATTATTTCCTTGCTTAAGCCCCATTTTGGATCCACACCCCAAGCAATGATGGCGAAGTCATTGCCAATCACTTCATCCAGCAATACAGTTTCACCAGACTCCAGTTTCACCTGCGGCTGAATGAACATCTTACCGACAGGAGAGTCTTTCTGAGTATTGGCCAGCAGGGCACCATCATGATACTTCGGCATAGGCTTAAAGCGCATTTCCAGCAGGTACTGTTTGATTGGCTTGATATAGTTCAATGCGTAAGCAATACCATCACGAACAAAGCCTTGCCATTTTTTTGGTGGAGCAAGGACGTGGCCTGCCATGACTGAAAGATCGATCATCGCTTTGGCATGATCCTTACGTTCCACTTGGTAAGAGTCCAGTAATTCATGACTTGCTTTACCCTGCATCACCAATGCAACTTTCCACGCCAAGTTAAAGGCATCACGCATACCGCTGTTATAACCCTGGCCTTGCCATACGGGCATGATGTGCGCAGCATCACCAGCAAGCAGGATACGGTCAGCACGGAATTTATCTGCAATACGTGCATTGTGGGTATAGACACGTTGACGAATCACTTCGATTCCATCGGTATTTGGTAAAACTTTAGATAGTAGTTTGGCAATATTTTCTGGTTTGCTGAGTTCTTCCTGAGTTTCGCCTGGCATGACCATGAATTCGAAGCGGCGGATGCCGTGCGGCAGGGCAGCCGATACATAAGGACGTACCGGGTCGCAGCATAAGTAAATGTGAGGGGTTGCCAATGGGTCATTATCGATATCAATCACGATCCACTGGTTCGGTGCAGTTTCACCTTCGAATGGAATGTTGAGGGTACGACGTACATAGGAGTTACCACCATCACAGGCAATCAGGTATTGAGCATGTACAACTTCTGTACCACCGTCTTTAGTTTGAACATTTAAAGTTACACCCTCAGCATCCTGGCTGAAATGTGTCAGATGGCGAGAGAAAAGTACTTCAGTTTTTTTATATTGTTTGAGGCCTTCTAGCAGAACGTTATCTACTTGTGGCTGAATGAAAGCATTACGGCGGGAGAAACCAAATTCACGAGTCAGTGGCTGAATGTCTGCGAAGCAACGGCCTTTGGGTGTCAGGAAACGCATGGCATGATTAGGTGTGGTATGCGGCAAGACCTGATCAACCAGTCCTAAAGATTGAATGGTACGCAAGGATTCATCATCAATGCCGATGGCACGCGGGTAATCGATCAGACTATCTAGCTGTTCAACGACAGTGACCTGTACACCCTGTTTGCTCAGGTAGTTTGCAATCGTTAAGCCTACCGGGCCAGCACCCAAAATCGCCACTTCAGTGGTGTAATTTGTATTGCTCATAGCGAATGTCCATTCAATCAATTCAGGATTGAGACTATTAAGGAACAATCAAGAGCGCTAAACAAGCTAGTCCATAGTAGGTCATGTCTATCAAAAAGATTTGGTTGAAAAGATTTTAATTTTAATAAATTAT
The DNA here is from genome assembly GCF_058599425.1 of Acinetobacter sp. CAU_H_56. Taxonomy (NCBI): domain Bacteria; kingdom Pseudomonadati; phylum Pseudomonadota; class Gammaproteobacteria; order Moraxellales; family Moraxellaceae; genus Acinetobacter; species Acinetobacter sp. CAU_H_56. Next base: position 768,060 of record NZ_CM178654.1, read on the forward strand.
TGATAATAAATAATAATATTTAAATTTATTCATAAGATGAATCAATCCTATGATCATTTCTGGCTATAGTGAATAGCCTATAACGTATAAAAAAGCTGAATCACGCAGTTGCATGATTCAGCCTCAGTCTACATCCGGCAGCACAGGTCGAACCTACTGGAGATTTACTGCACGAGATGTTGCTTTAAACCTGATTAACGATTCGATGTCGACTTAGTCGTTTTTTTACCATCTTTGTCTTCTGTAGCAGCTTCAGACGCAGCAGGCTGGTCAGCAGGTCCAGCCGTGGTTACATTTGGATTTGGGTTATTCGTTGCAGGAAGTTCCTGAGTTGTCACAGTGACTTTCTGTTCCTCAGTGGTCTTCGTGTCAGTGGTATTGTTTGCTGCAAAACTGGTAGCTGCGGCTGCAGTAAGTGTTGTTGCAAGTAAGATTTGTGCATATTTCATGTTGAGCATCCTTTTTATTACATTTATAAACTGCCGAATGACCATCACATCAATCCGGCAGGAATTCATCCTAAGCATGAAAATTTTATGGAGCAAAGCAATTAACAAAAGCCGCACGAAGCTGTTAACCAAGCAAATACAATCATTGGAAATTTGTTTTCTTCTGTTAAATGTATAGGAGATTGTTAGCTGGAAATGTGTGTAAATATTTCAAATATAGCGTTTAAGTGAACTAGTTAACGTTAAAAAGTACTTATTACAGGCTGCTATTTTTATTTACACTGAGATAAATAGGATCTACTCATCCAAAAATGAACATTTTTGCAAGAGTCCAGTGCTCTATAATAGTCAGGTTTACTACTTCTAATTCAATTTTTGAGAATCAATTTTGAAAGTTCTTGCCGCTCAGCAGCCTATTCCTGTACACATCATTTCCGGATTCTTGGGTGCCGGTAAAACCACTTTATTAAAATATTTACTGAGCCAGAAACCGGAGCAGGAAGTCTGGGCTGTGTTGATGAATGAATTTGGTCAGATTGGTGTTGACCAGCAATTACTGCCTCAGGATCAGGGCTATGCAGTAAAAGAACTATTGGGCGGATGTTTATGTTGTAGCAGTCAGTTGCCGATGCAGATTGCTCTGTCCCGGCTATTGTCAGAAACTAAACCAGACCGGCTATTTATTGAACCGACAGGACTCGGACATCCCGGGCAATTGCTGGAACAGCTCACCGAACCGCATTGGCAGAGTCATTTGAAAATGCAAGCTTTGGTCACGGTAGTCGATGGCTCACGTTTACATGATCGGGACTGGACGCATCAGAACCTGTATGCGGATCAGCTGAAAGTTGCCAATATCGTGGTCATTTCCCATGCTGATTTGATGACTGAAACTGATCATGCTGCTTTAACTGAACTCAAGTCTGAGTATCAGCCCTATGCCCAGCACTGGCTGATGATAGAAAATGGACAGCTGGATATTGAGCAAATCAAACAGGATTATCAGGGTGCTTCACGTCAGATTCAGCCACTGCTCAAGCAACAGCGCCAAGTGTTGGGAGAGATGCCGGCTGTCGTACATCAGTTGCCTTATCATTATGTTGAAAGTGCACAAGGCTATCAGGTGGCAGGTTGGAAATTGCCGAAACGCTGGCAGTTTGATTTTTATGACCTGCTAGATTTGCTTTGTGAGCAGCAGGACTGGCTACGCATCAAAGGGATTTTTAATACCAATCAGGGCTGGAAAAGCTTTAATTTCAATCCTGATCAGTTTAATTATCAGTCTGCCGAAGAAGGCATTGATAACCGGGTAGAAGTGATTTACCAGACCTCACGTGACTGGCTGGAATTTGAAACCGCCTTAATGCAATGCCGGATTGATCAGGAAAAATAGCTTCAAATCTGCGCAGAGAAAATAGCTGGATAAGACGAAATCTGTCCAGCAAAAATGCAATAAATCTTATATGCTAGGCGCCAAATTTGAGGATTGTATTATGGCGTTAAAAGCGACAATTTATAAGGCAGATTTGAATGTTGCCGATATGGATACCCATCGTTATGAAGACTATCAGTTGACGATGGCGCTGCATCCTTCGGAAACCATTGAACGTCTGATGGTACGTGTTTTGGCTTATGCACGTTTTGCTGGCGAGGCGCTTGAATTTACCAAGGATCTGTTTGAGACTGATGAGCCAGCGCTGTGGGAAAAAGACCTGACCGGCCAATTATTGAAATGGATCGAAGTGGGTTGTCCTGACGAAGATAAAGTCAAAAAAGCCAGCGCACGTTGCAAGCAGGTCGCAGTAGTTGCTTATGGTTCTTCAGTTGATGAATGGTATAAACGTAATTCCAAACTGAAAACGCTGTCGAATGTTGAGGTCTGGAAAATCTCGACCGCCAGCACTGAAGCGGTACAACAATTATGTGAACGTACCATGCAGCTGCAACTAAATATCATGGATGGCGAATGGACCTTGATCGGTGATCAGGCCCAAGCTGTAATTGAGTGGGAACAGTTACAATAACAGCCAATAAGGATGCAAGTCTCGGCTTGTATCCTGATTCAGAAATTGCGTATACCTGACAATAATAAAAATGAAACAGGGATAAATATATGCATCCGGATCTTTATCGCTTGCTCATTGCCCTCGGTATTGGTGCAATTATTGGTGCAGAACGCGAATATCGCAGTAAGTCTGCCGGTTTGCGGACCATGATCATGGTCAGTCTGAGTTCCTGCTTGTTCACGATTATGTCGATAAAAATTGGTCTGGATAGTCAGGATCGGATTGCAGCTAATATCCTCACTGGCTTGGGATTTGTCGGTGCGGGAGTTATCTTTAAAGATGAAAACCGGATTTCAGGTATTACGACAGCAACCACCATCTGGATGACAGCAGCATTAGGGATGGCAGCTGGTGCAGGTTATGAATGGCTAAGTCTGTTTGCTACTTTTATTGTATTAATCGTACTGATTTTCCTGATTTATGTCCAAGAGGGAATAGAAACCTTAAGTCAGGCACGCACCTACCGAATTATCTGTCCTTATCAACGTAAAACCTTAGAGCAATACGAAGAATTATTTAAAACTTATAATATGAAAGTCGTTCGCAGTGTGCAGCATAAAACGGAACATCGTATTAGTGGACGCTGGATTTTAATTGGCTCCGCCGAAAATCATAAAAAATTAACCAACTATTTACTGAATGATTCAAATATCCAGGAACTCAGCTTTTAATCCTTTAAACCTTAAAGCTAAAGGAATTCTGTCTAATCCCGTTTATACTATGCGTATTTGCCAGATAAAGGATATTGGTCATGACCAAAGAGCTAGAAATTATTGATTTGAAAGTGGGTGAAGGGAAAGAAGCGGTTAAGGGCGCGCTTATTACGACTCACTATACCGGCTGGCTAGAAGATGGTACTAAGTTTGACTCATCACTGGATCGCGGTAACTATTTTGAAACTGTGATTGGTACTGGCCGTGTGATCAAGGGCTGGGATCAAGGGATTATCGGTATGAAAGTGGGCGGTAAGCGTAAGTTGATCGTGCCTGCTCATTTGGCTTATGGCGAACGTAAAATGGGAAATATTATCCCAGCCAATTCAAACCTGATTTTTGAAATCGAACTGTATGATGTTAAAACACGTGATTAATTCACTGAAATAAGCTTCATTCATTGTCATGAATGAATGCTGACCGGGTGAAGTTATAGCAATATGGACTTCATCCGATGAACTACAAAAAAAGCTTTGCACTCCCTGCTATTCGACGTAGATTATAAGAAGAATAAAGCACTTTTCAGGAAAATACTGTCTTTGCAAAACGTGATAAGGAACGTCTATTCTGTAATATTGATTTGGAGCATTAGCTGGGTCCTATTAGTGATGATTCCAGTTTTCGCCCAGGCATCTCTTGAATCTTCCTCTGTCACGCAGCACAGTCAACCGCATATTTCCGAAATTCACTTTACTGAAGATCATAGTAGTCAATTGCCCCAAAACTGGCAGTTTTACCCAAATCAGTTTATTACTGAACCAAGTTCCGTACTTAGCCCGCAAGAGGTTCAATTACCTGCATCATTTAAAGACCTGACCGGTTCTAATATTGGCTATGGAACTTTTATCGGGCATTTTAAAATTCCATCAGAATTTATCGGACGTCGGATCGCCGTGCATATTCCGGCTGAATATGGTGCCTATCGAATCTATATTGATGGCAAATTTATTTTGCGTCATGGAGAAATTGCGAAAACAGCAGAAGAGCAGAGAAATGAAAGAGCACCTCGAATCGGTTATTTTGTTCCTGAAAGTGAATATTTCACCATGAGTATTCAGGCTTCAAACTATACCCATCTGCATGGTGGGATTGAGCAGCCTATACGCATTGGAACAGCCGGAACTATTAACCGTCAGTATCAGCAGCTTATGATGAGTATCAGTATGGTCTGTGGACTGGTGCTTGGGGTGGGCTTTTTCACGATTCTATTTTCGATGTTCAGGGGTTCAACCGAACGCAATAGCAAAAGTATTTTTATCTTTGGCCTGTTCATTATTTTTCTGGCCCTGCATAACTTTTTTGCAGCGCCGTATGCCTATTCGATCGTGACTAAGCTCGGTTGGCTATGGGGAACACGCCTGGAATATCTGTTCACTTTCCTGGCGATTCTATTTTTCCTCAGTTATATGTACCTGTTTAATCAGCGCTATTTACATCGACTTATTTATAGTGTTGCCGCAGGACTTTTACTACTGAACTGTGTCGTAACTTTGTTGACCGATCCGGAAACTTTTCAACGTCTGGCCTTGTATAGCGCGATTTTCGGGATAGTCGTGGTGGCCAATTTTATCTATGGCTTTTATCAGACTTTGCATCATAAAGACAATTATTCCCGCTTAACTCTCTATGCGGTCATTTTTCTATGTCTAACCTTTATAAATGACTATTTATTACTGATTAATGTGATTGAAAGTGTGCATCTGTCTTTTATCTCGACCAGTCTGTATGCCGTGATCATTATGTTTCAGCAGTCGCAAAATTATGCCCATCAAACCTATGCGACAGAGCAGCTGAACATGAATCTGAAAGAGTTAAATAATTCACTCGATCAGAAAGTTAAAGCACGTACTGAGCAACTGCGTGCACTGAATGCCAAACTCGAACATCAGGTGAATATTGATGCTTTGACGGGTGCCTTTAACCGCCGCGCTTTAAATGAACAAATTCAGCAACAGTTTTTACACTGTCAGCAACATCCACACAGTACACTGATTTTTGCCATGCTCGATGTCGACTATTTTAAAAACTACAATGACTATTATGGGCACTTAAAAGGAGATGAAATTTTACAGAATCTGGTCAAGGTTATTCAGACAGTACTTCCCGAATCCGCGTATTTAGCCCGTTACGGTGGAGAAGAATTTGCGATTCTACTCACTGATGTACCTGTTCAGGCAGCCTTACAGTCTCTGGAGAAAGTTTTAATCAAGATCCGAGAACAGCAATTTGAACACTTAAATCGGACAGATGATAAATCCTATGTCACGGTTAGTATGGGCATTTCCTGGATGGATCAAGCATGTCTCTATCCAGATATTCATGCACTGATGAAAGCGGCAGATGTACAGTTATATGCGGCTAAGCAGGCAGGGCGAGATCAACTTAAAATGGCATGAAAAATTTTTAATTTTAAAAAGCGTATTTATATAAATGATAATTTTCTTCATTTTCCGATTGAGAATTCGGTGAAAAAAATCCATTTTTTTGATAATAACTTAAAGCTGTTTGAGTTGATTGGACTTTGATTTTATGGATATTTTTACGCACTAAGGATTTGTGCATCTGATCAAAAAGCTGGGTGCCAAACCCGAGTCGCTGGAAACGTGCAGCCACATAGTGCATCAGGATTTCTCCAGTGTCACTGACCAGCAAAAAGCCGACAATCTGATCATTTAAAATATACACCCAGCAGTCGTTATAAAGCATTTCCACAATCAGCTGGGCATGATTAAACTGCTCCAGCCAGCGCTGGATCACGCTGTCTTCACGTTGATGATCCAAAATACAGGATTGAATACTGTCGTGGATGACCTGAATTATTTGAGGTATATCTTGAATCTTCCCTTCACGAATCATAATTTTATTCATTTACTCGACCATAAAGAGGGATCTTTTATTTGAAGGAAAATGCTCAGGAAAACAAATACCAATCGTGTAGCTTTTTGAGTGCATTTGCTAAAGAACCGAGAGTTGATGATCGATTCTGTAGTGATTTGTCTGATTTATTTATCCTGATCAATATTGACCCCTTGGTTTAATTCTAATTTTTTTACAAGATTTTAGACTTTCATTTCAAATTAAATATTGGGAAATAAGGCTCAACTGAAGAAAAAATCCGAAAAGATCTAAAAAAACCCCTCATGTTTGCTGTACAAAAAATAGACTTGTGTTAAGTTGAAAGAAGATCGCCAAATCAAGAATTGGCAGACCGTGATAAAAATAAAATTAACCACACGAGATGATCAATGATTCTTAAATTCCTGATTTTTTCATGTCTAGCCCTGATACTTTATGCGATGTGGTTTATCGGTATGAAAATCTATAGAACCCAGCGGTATGTAAAGAGTAAACGTGTCGAAAAAGAGGATCCGATTTCCAGTAGTACTGAAGACAGTGAATCTGATTCTCAGGAAACCTTGCACGTGGTCGATGCCTATGAGCTGGAACTGTTTGATGACGTGGCGCAATTATTTTTCCAGCATCAGGTTCAGATTCAGGATCGCAATGAAGCAGAGCAGTTACAGCAGGAACTGCTCCGTAAGATGCCGATGCATACCGGTACACAAATCCGTCAGATGGATTTAGGCGAATGGTCAATTTTCTGGAATTTTTATGACCAGTCACTGGAATATTATGTCGGCCGTTATGGAGTATTTTATGCCCATGTCGACCGTTTCGGCGAGGAACACCGTCAGGAAATCAGAACCGATGTTCAACAGGCACGTTATGCTTAGTCAGCTGAAAATTTAAATACTCTAGAGACTAAAATCAAGCTGCATATTTGAGTTGATGTAATTCACTGAACTTGGCGAGCACTTCATCCCAGAGCTGTTCTGCGCCCTGACGGAAATAACCCATATGTCCAATGTGTTTGAGTCCATAATCAGTCGCCTGAATATCAATATAATGCAACGAGGCCTGACGGTAATATTGCATAAAGGCCTGTCTGGATTTAGGTAAGGCCCAAGCATCATCGAGCGCGGCTACGGCATAAATAGGAGTTTTTACCGCCGCATAATGGGCATGCAGGTCTTTCAGTTCAGGATCGGCAAAGAAATAGGTTGGATTTTTGCACCATTTGCGCCACTGACGATAGACATCACGCGGTAAGTCGGCGCCCATATTTAAACGACTCCATGGCAAATAGCCTGTCACCGCTACCATCGGTGGAAAAACAATATTCCAGATTACCTGAACCTTGATTCTTTCAGTTAAAGGCATATAACCATGCCAGCCAGCACCGGTGCCAAAGCAGTACATTGCTTCAATGCAATCATGATATTTGCTTAATCCCAAGGCCTGTCCGCCATAGGAATGGCCAATCATATAAATGTCTAGACTGGTTCGGCTGAGATAATCAATCGCAGCGCTGAGATCATATTGTCCCCAGTCTAAATAGGACATCTTAAAATTCTTTAACCGTTTGGGTGCAGAATCAGCCACCCCGCGATAATCAAAAGTCAGTACCTGAAAACCTGCATGTGCTGCATAATCGGCAAAGCGCCGGTAAAAAGCTTGGGGAACACCTGTCGCACAGGCGATGACAATATTGGCTTTGGCATATTCACTGCGGTAAAGCTTGCCGGTTAAGGTATAGCCATCTTCTGCCAAAAACTGCACGGTTTCAACCTGAACTTTTCCTTGTTGCATACTGGATATCCTTATACGTGGATTGAATCAGGGGAGGTGAATCTATATTATTTTTAATCTGATCTAAGCCATGATGTCAAAACTCACGAGTCGTAAATGACATCTATGCTTACCTATATGGCATGTAATCGCCTCATACAAAAGGAAGGGCTGCCTCATGCTGATTGATTTTCATCAGGCACAATTACAGAAATTTATGGCTTTAGCGACTCAGGTTGAAGCTGAACCGGAACACTATCTACAGTTTGATTCTGTTTCTGATTTTTATAAGGCCAGCTGGTTAAAGAAATTTCCTGCGGGCACGGTCTGGTATGCTTCCGGTCTGGATGATGGTGCAGAAGAATTTCATGCGGTCATTGAGTATCGTGAAGTTCAGCTTTTACTCAGCTGTGGACCCTGTATATCTGCAAAAATTGCCTGGAAACATTGACCTCAATGCCAATTTTTCTCAATAAAAAAATAATGACAGCCGATGTAAAATTGACTTAAATAGCTTATCTTCTCTGTCAGATGATTCATTTGACTTAATTTGAGTCCATAACCCCTAATAAAAATAAGGAAAATAGATATGGCCCACCAGTTTACCGTAAACGCAATTATTCGCGGTGTTTCGATTGATGAGTTTAAACGTCTGGCAAATGACATCAGTTTGCATGAAGCGGTTTGTCATCGGATCCCTGCTCAAAATATGGAAATTCTAGTTTCAGAAAAGCAGGGACACTTGTATACCCTGAAACGTGCCTACAATCTGGATGTCAAAATTCCGGATATTGCAAAAAAACTGCTAAAAGATGCGTTTCGCTTGCAACGTACCGATGTCAGCAACTTGGAAGAAATGACTTCAGTCGTGGAACTAGGTGCCAATCTGCCGATTGAAGCCAAATGTCAGCGTGCCGTTACAGGTGATGAACAGCAGATCCAGTTCCAGTTAAACTGGACGGTGAATGTGAAAGTGCCTTTGGTCGGGGGCATGCTGGAAAAACATGCCGAAGGTGAAATCCGTAAATTCAGTGAGATCGAGATCAGCATTGTGGAAGATGAGCTACGCAAGAATCTGAAAGCTTAAGCTCGTATTTTTACGCTTAAAAAAAGAGCCTGTGAGTCAGGCTCTTTTTTATTTTAGGTTGTTTTTTCAAATTTGCTGCGGTAAAGCAGGGCAGTGAATAAGGTCACTAGACAAACGGTCCAGATATAGTACAGGGCGCCAATATTGCTATACAGGCTTAACCATTGCACCAGTGGCAAGGTAATCCCACCTGCAATCGCATAGGCCAGATTATAGGAAAATGAAATTCCGCTGAAACGGATTTGTGCCGGGAACATTTTCACCATGCTATAAGACACCATGCCCACGGTTCCTGAGCTTAAACCGAGCAACATGTAAAGCATGAACACCGTTGACGCTTCAACATGACCCAGACTGTGATAAAAAATCCCAGCCACTACCGCTACAAATATAGAGCCAAGCAAAATCACTTTACCTGCACCGAAACGGTCAGCCAGTACACCAGCGATAATACAACCGAGCATTTGCATCAGGATTGCAGCACTTTGCATCTTGAACGCATCAGCACGTTCGAAACCAAAACTGGCCACGAGCAAATTTGGCATCGCCAGAATTAACACCACCACACAGCCGGTCAGGAACCAGGTAAATAACATCCCAATGCCTACAGCAGTTTTGTGGCTTAACAATACTTGTTTGACCGGTAATTCTTTCGCCAGTTCTTTTTTCGCTTGCATGGCTTTAAAAACTGGAGTTTCTTTCAAATAACTGCGCAGGTAAAGGGCAATAAAACCGAAAATCCCACCTAGAATGAAGGGAACGCGCCAAGCCCAGTCTTTGATTTCCGCTTCAGTGAACTGAAGTGAAATAAATAGCGACATTAGGGCACCAAGTAGAATCCCGAGCGATAGGCCGGCAGTCAGCAAACCATTGGCAATCCCAATCCGGCGTTCTGGTACATGCTCAGACACGAAGGTCCAGGCAGCGGGAATTTCACCGCCAATCGCAATACCTTGAACTACACGCATCAATAGCAGCAGCAGTGGTGCAGCATAACCAATACTTTCAAAGGTCGGCATGATCCCGATCATGAGGGTCGGTAGCGCCATCAGCAAGATGGATAAACTGAACAGACGTTTACGACCGATCAGATCTCCAAAATGCGCCATCACTACACCACCGAGTGGGCGGAAGAAATAGCCTGCGGCAAAGATGCCATAGGTATTCAGCATGGCCCAAAATGGACTCAGGGTACTTGGAAAGAACAGTTCGGAAATTAGTTTGGCGTAGAACACATAAATGACAAAATCATAGAATTCCAGTGCGCCACCTAGGGACGATAGTCCGAGGGTGCGTTTGTCAGCACGGCTCAGATAGGGTTGTGCATTCATGTGGTCGTTCCATTATTTAATATCCATGACTTGAGTGCTGATTTTAAAGAAGGGTTATTTTCTTGAATAATCAATCTTTCTTTGTTTAACCTAAACTAAAAGTTATTAAAATTTAAACGAATAAAATTATTTGGAATATTTTGATTATTTATTTTCCTTTTAAGTAAAATTTTTAAAGCAAAAATAAGTTGGAGTTCGCAATATTACTTAAAACACAGCTTATCTTTTTTAAACGTATTTATTCATTTTAGCCTGATGTTCATTCTGTAATTTTCCCTCTAAGATAGAATTGGATGAAAAAATTACAGGATAACGCGATGACAAATACCTTGGCAGTAGCACAGCAAGGTGGGGCCATTTTGACCCTAATTGCCAACCCGGTTACTCAGGTTGAATTTTGCAGTAATTGGTTGAGGCAATTTAATAGTGCCTTGATGGAAACCATGCAACAACGTCAGGGTGTGGGCATTGCAGCACCGCAGGTTTATGTCTCTAAACGCATTATTATTGTCGCATCACGGCCCAATTTACGTTATCCAGACGCGCCGTATATGGAAGCTGTGACCATGATCAATCCGGAGATTATCAGTGCTTCAGCTATGCAAGTATTGGGTGAGGAAGGCTGTTTAAGTGTGCCCGAACAAAGAGGGAGAGTAGCTCGAGCAGAAGAGATTCAGGTACGTTATTTTACCTTAGAGGGAAATGAAGTGGTTCAGTCGTTTAAAGGCTTTCCGGCACGAATTGTACAGCACGAAATTGATCACCTGAATGGAATTTTATTTGTAGAGAAACTTGCAGAAGCATAATTACTTGGCTTGAATTGCGGTGCCATAAGCGAAGACTTCAACCATACCACCTTGCATGCCAAGTTCGGTAGTACTGAGACGGATTCCCATAATCTGGTCAGCACCCATTTTTTCTGCTTCCAGTTTTAACCGTACTATAGCTTCACGTCGTGCCCGTTCAACGACACTCTCATAACTGGTCAAACGACCACCTAACATGTTTTGCACATTAGCAATCGCATATTTAAAGTAATCATGTGAAATCACCACATTGCTGCTGATCATATGGCCGGGGAATGTAGATTCGATGAAACGGCTATTATTGACCTGGATATAAGCCAAACGCTGTTCCTGTTCATCCAGATATTGCAGATGCTTGCGCTCGTTATAGCGACCAAAACCGAAACCCACGCTGAACAGAATGGCAAAAATGACAATCTGTATAATCAATCCATCCATACATTAGTTCGCCTGTGGAAATGGATCAGGCAGTTTAGGCATGACTGGATCAACGATGACTGCTGTGCCATAAACAAACAGTTCAGAAGCACCTTGGGCAATATTTGAGGTAGAAAAACGAATACCCACAATCGCATTGGCACCCATACTGCGAGCTTTTTCAATCATCCGGTTCATGGCTTCCTGACGGGATTCTTCCAGTAATTCGGTATAAGCGGTCAACTCGCCACCGACAATATTTTTCAGGCCGGCCAGTAAATCACGTCCAACATGCTTACTGCGCACAGTACTGCCATAGACCACATCGATTTGCTGGCGAATGGTATGTCCCGGTACAGATTCAAGATTGCTCAACAACATGCAGATATCTTCTTAATCAATCGTATAATCATGAAGATAGAAAATCTCCTTTGAAAAAGCAATAAAAAAGCCCACCGAAGTGAGCTTTTCTGAAAAGGGGCTGGACTTATTTTGCCTGTTCCGCACGACGCTGTTCGGTCACAGATGGGCGATACGGTACAGTGTCTGAGGTGTTAACTTTCAAACCACCACCAAGACTCTTGTACAGTTCAACCTGGCTGTTCAGATTCGCCTGTTCAAGTAATAACAAACCTTGTTCCGCTGCATATGAAGCACGTTGTGCATCCAGTACAGTCAAATAGCTGTCAATACCGGCACGGAAACGTGCTAGAGACAGGCGGTAAGTCGTGTTGGTCGCATCAACTAGACGGCGTTGAGCAGCAATACGGTCACCAATATTCTGACGTACCGCTAGGGCATCATTCACTTCACGGAATGCAGTCTGAATTGATTTTTCATAATCTGACAGCGCAATTTGCTGATCTGTTTCAGAAATACGAATATTGGCCTGACGTGTACCCCAGTCAAAGATTGGAATATCCAAGCTTGGGCCTACAGACCACGCAAAACTGCCAGACTTGAACAGATCACCCAGATCTGCAGATGCGAAACCTGCAGAACCGGTCAGACTGATCGTTGGGTACAGACGCGCACGGGCAGCACCAATATTGGCACCTGCCGCAGACAGACGGTATTCAGCTGCACGTACATCCGGACGGTTAATCAGCAGGTCACTTGGTAAGCCAGCACCTAGTGCCGCATTAGAGGTAATGCGGGTAACACGTTGTGCCGGTAACAGGTTAGCCGGTACAGGTTGACCTACAAGCAGATTTAATAAGTTTTGTGCCTGAGCCACCTGAGTACGATAGTTGGCAACATCATTACGTGCAGTTTCAACAGAAATCTGTGCCTGACGTACTGGAAGTTCGCTATCGATCCCCACATCAAAACGTTTCTTGTTCAGGTTATAAGATTCAAGCTGGGCTTTCAGCGTTTGCTCAGCCAACGCCAGATTGGCATTGGCAAATGAGTAACTGAGCCATGCTTGAGCCACCTGACCAATCAGGGAAATCTGAGTCGCATCACGCGCACTTTGAGTCGCCAGATAAGTATCTAAAGCATTATCACGCAAGCTGCGCACACGACCCCAGAAATCCAGCTCAAATGCAGTTACGCCTAGACCGACATTATAAGTCGTTACAGCGCCACGGCTTTGCGGGTTGTTACTGCCAGTATCCTGACGTAACACGCTGCCGCTCGCACCAATGGTTGGCAGGCGATCATTTTCAGAAATCTGATAAGCCTGTTGGGCACGTTGAATGTTTAATGCGGCAGTACGCAAATCACGGTTATTGGTCAATGCCAGATCCAGTACCTGTAACAGGCGCTGGTCAGCAAAGAATTCTTTATAACCCTGTTCTGCTACAGAAGTACCTGAAGCATTGGTATAACTGCTTGGGATATTTGCCTCTGCAACGGGCTCTGGGCCACGCATGCTTTGACATGCAGTCAAAGCAAGCGCGAGGGCAGATACCGCAATGCTACGACCTGTAATAGACCATATATTTTGCATTACGACTTGTACTCCTGATTTTGTTGTTTTGGTTTGTATTTAAAGATACTTCGAATCCACACATAGAATACAGGAATAAAGAAGATACCTAAAAGGGTCGAACTGATTACACCACCAAGGACACCATAACCGACGGAGTGCTGGCTACCGGCACCGGCACCTGAAGCAAGTGCTAGTGGAAGTACACCAAAACCGAAGGCTAGGGTGGTCATGATAATTGGACGTAAACGCATTTTTGCTGCATGCAGGGTCGCATCAAACAACTCTTCGCCCTGTTCTTGCAGCTCTTTGGCGAATTCTACAATCAAGATTGCGTTTTTCGCAGAAAGACCAATTACGGCAATAATCGCTACCTGGAAGTAGATGTTATTCGACAGGTTCGGGTCTTTAAACAAAATCATACCGCCAAAGGTCAATAACAATGCACCCACGATACCTAGTGGTACAACCAGAAGAACCGAGAATGGAATTGACCAGCTTTCATACAATGCAGCCAGACACAGGAACACGATCAACAGTGAAAGCGCGTACAAGAATGGTGCTTGTGCGCCAGACTCACGTTCTTCTAGAGACAGACCTGTCCATTCATAGTCGAAACCTTGCATGCCCATTTCAGGAAGCTTGGCAATGATTTCTTCCATCGCACGCATTGCATCACCTGAGCTCACGCCCGGTGCCGGTGTACCCTGAATGTTCATCGCAGATACGCCGTTATAACGTTCCAGACGAGGCGAACCATAGGTCCATTCACCGGTTGCGAACGCCGAGAATGGTACCATTTCGCCACGGTTGTTACGAACATACCACTGGTTCAGATCTTCTGGCATCATACGAGAACTAGCTTCACCCTGTACATATACTTTCTTCACACGACCACGGTCAAGGAAGTCGTTGATGTACGAACCACCCCACGCCATGCTCATGGTGCTGTTAATTTCAGAAATGCTGACACCTAAAGCACCGGCTTGTGCATGATCGACAATCACACGGTACTGCGGGTTATCTTCCTGACCATTTGGACGGACACCTGCAAGACGTTTGTCTTGTGCAGCCAGACCCAGAACAGTATTACGCGCTGCCAAAAGTTGCTCATGGCTTTGACCACTTGCTGCTTTTAACTGCATGTTAAAGCCGGCAGATACACCCAGTTCAGGCATTGCTGGCAATTGTAATGGCATGATGTAAGACGCATCTTTCACAATCATGTTCAGTGCCATACCACGCTGGATAATTGCACCGACCTGTGATTCTGGTGTGGTACGTTCAGACCAGTCTTTCAGTTTGATAAATGCCAGACCAGCGTTTTGACCTACACCTGTGAATGAGAAACCAGCCACACTGAAGACAGATTGGACATGATCTTTTTCATTTTCCAGGAAGTAGCCTGTCATGGTATTGATGACTTTATCGGTACGTTCCAAGGTTGCATTTGGTGGCAACTGTACCAGCGTCATCACGACACCTTGGTCCTCATCAGGTAAGAATGAAGAAGGCAGTTTCTGGAAGATCAGCACAATAATCCCGATCACCACCGCATAGATGATACCGGAGAAAATCTTGTGGTGTGTCATACGATTGACGCCGCCCTGATATTTCACAGAAACACGGTCAAAGCTATGGTTAAACCAGCGGAAAAAACGCGCAGCCGGATTGTTACTTTGCGGCTTGTTCGGATCATGCTGTTTCAGAATGGTCGCACACAGGGCAGGGGTAAAGGTTAAGGCCACCACCAGTGACAGAACCATTGCTGTGACCAGCGTGATTGAGAACTGACGATAGATAACCCCTGTAGAACCACCAAAGAATGCCATTGGTACGAATACTGCAGACAGTACAGAGGTAATACCGATCAGCGCACCAGAGATCTGTTTCATCGACTTTTCAGTCGCGCTCACAGGATCAAGATGCTCTTCAGCCATGACACGTTCAACGTTTTCGACCACAACGATCGCATCATCGACCAGCAGACCAATCGCAAGAACCATCGCAAACATGGTTAAGGTGTTGATCGAGAAGCCGAAGATATTAATGATTGCAAAAGTACCCAGTACAACCACTGGAACGGCCATGGTTGGAATAATCGTTGCGCGCCAGTTCTGCAAGAACAGGAACATCACGATGAAGACCAGAATGACTGCTTCAATGAGAGTATGAACCACCGATTCAATCGATAACTGAATGAATGGTGTGGTATCAAATGCCAGTGTATCTACCATCCCTTGAGGATAGTTAGGACGTAACTGTTTTAAACGTTCTTCAACTGCTTCAGCGGTATCCAGCGCATTGGCACCAGTTGCAAGTTTAATCGCAACACCGCCAGCCGGTTTACCGTTGAATTTAGAATCAAACTGATAGTTGTCTGCACCCAGTTCTACACGTGCGACATCGCCCAGACGGACTTGAGCACCTGAAGTGGTATTTTTCAAGAAGATGTTTTCGAACTGTTCAGGTGTTTGCAGCAGACTTTGCGCATTCACCGTCGCATTCAGCACCTGACCTTCAATCTGTGGCGCACCACCTAATTGACCGACAGCCACCTGAGCGTTCTGGGTACGGATTGCCTGAGCCACATCACTTGGAGTCACTTGCAGACTAGCCATTTTGGCAGGATCCAGCCAGATACGCATTGCATACGAACCACCAAAGACCTGAACTTCACCAACCCCAGCCACACGGCTTAAAGGTTCAGAAATATTTGAGTTCACATAGTCTTTAATGTCATCTGCAGTCAGGCTGCCATCAGGCGAATAGAAAGCTAATACCTGAAGGAAGCTGGCACCAGATTTGGTCACACGTACACCCTGACGTTGTACATCATCAGGTAAAAGTGCAGTCGCAGACTGTAACTTGTTTTGTACCTGTACCTGAGCAATATCTGGATCAACACCCTGTTCAAAGTTTAAAGCGATCGATGCCTGACCGTTACCGGCACTGTTCGAAGAAATATAACGCAAGCCATCCAGACCGTTCATCTGCTGCTCGATGATCTGCGTTACTGTATTTTCTACAGTCGCTGCAGATGCACCCGGATAAGTCGCAGAAATGGTGACTGTCGGTGGCGCGATCGTCGGATACTGAGCAATTGGCATTTTGCTGATGGTCAAAATACCCGCCAGCATAATTACCAATGCAATCACCCATGCAAAAATCGGGCGATGGATAAAGAATTGAGCCATGAACCATTACTCCTTATGCATTTGCAGCAGGTTTTTGTTCAGGTTGTTTCTTTGCATCATCTGCCTTTTTTGCATCTGCTGCAGGTTGTTGTGCAGCTGGTTGAGCAGCACCTTGTGGGGCCGCTGCTTGAGGTTGATAAGGTTTAGGCACCACTTGCTGTTCAGGTTTTACCTTGGCAATACCGTCAACAATCACTTTATCACCCGGATTCAAACCTTCGGTTACGATCCAGTTGCTGCCTTGAGTACCGACTGTCGTTACTGGACGTGGAGTTACTTTATTGTCAGCACCCACCAGCATCGCCATAGCCTGACCCGTAGGTGTACGGGTTAACGCCGCTTGTGGAATCAGGAAGGCATTTGGAATTTCGCCTTGCACGATTTGCGCTGTGGCAAACATACCTGGCAGAAGTAAATGGTTTTTGTTCGGGAATACTGCACGTAAAGTCACAGTACCTGTTTCAGGGTTCACGCTGGCATCCGAGAATGCAAGACGGCCTTCGACAGGGTAGATGCTGCCATCTTCAAGCTTTAACTTCACTTTGGTGTTGTTTGAGCTGTTGAGGTTGCCTTTGCTTAGCTGTTGACGCAGGCGCAGCAGTTCAGCACTGGATTGGTTGATATCTACATAGATTGGATCTAGGCGCTGAATCGTAACCAGTGGTTCTGTCTGATTTGCAGTCACTAACGCACCCGCCGTAATCGAAGAACGGTTAGTTTGACCAGAAATCGGTGCACGTACGGTTGAATAGCCCAGGTTGATTTCAGCATTACGTAAAGTTGCACGGTTGGCATTCAAATCAGCTTCAGCCAGTTTCACCTGTGCTGCGATGTCATCGTATTCCTGTTTAGAAATGGCATTGGTACCGACCAGTTGACGGTAACGACCTTCTTTAACACGCAATACACCTAAATTCGCTTCAGCACGGGCAATCGCTGCACGGGCATTATCGACAGTAGTACGGTTAGTGCTTGAGTCGATTTCATACAGCGCCTGACCTTCACGGACATAGCTACCTTCAGTGAATAAGCGTTTAAGCACCACACCACTAGCCTGTGGACGTACTTCAGAAATCTCAAATGCTGTTGTACGACCTGAGAGCTCTACAGACTGCTCGACACTTTGTGGCTGTGCAACAAGAATACCGACTTCAGTCGGTGGCATTTGCTGCTGAGCACCAGCTTGCTGGCCCTCTTTAGGATCTTTGCTACAACCAACAAGTGCAATACTTGTTGCTAATGCGCAAGCAGTCAGGGCGGGTGCCCAAAGCTTTGCAGACATCATTGTTCCACCTCAATTGGATTCTTATCTAAATTTTTTTATTTGTGAGCCGTGCAATATCTGATCCAGACCATATACCACAACGAAATCCAAATAAAACTTATACTCCAGCCGGATATGACATCTGAAGGAAAATGTACACCTAGATAAACTCTTGAAACACCCATAATCAGCATCCATGCACTTGCACCCATCCAGATGATGGTATGTCGGGGATGTTGCCGATATATGAACATTGCCAGACAGCCGAGACAGGCTGCATAGACGCTATGGGCACTCGGGAAGGAGCTTCCATAGCTTTCAACCAGATGAAAAGACTCTGCTGGTCGAGGTCGGGCAATACTGAATTTTAAAAGCCAGCCTAGGAGAATTCCTCCGATAATTCCGATACATATAAAAATTACGCTTGCATGCTTTTTATACCACAGTAGAAAAATACACCATAGTGTGGATAAAAATAATACAAATGGCATGCCACCTATCACTGATAAGGACTGATTAATTTGATTTAAAAATTCTGTGCGATAGCCGCTAATCCATTCTATTGCAAGCACATCTAACTGGCTTAAAGTTGCAATATCAAGAAATAACGCACTGAAAATTAAAAATAAAATTCCGACAATAAGTAACAAGTAATGCATGCCAAAAATCCTTGTCCTTTTAACCGTTATTCAGCCGGTTAACTGTCTGCGCTAAAGTGTACTTGCCAGTACACTTTTTTTCAAGAGTGCGTATTTTATGCAAATTCCATTTTTTATTTATGGGATTTTGTACCTAAATGCCAAAATATTCTCGCAATTTTACAGTTTTGTGGATGTATGATTTTCGTCAATTTCAATGGTTTGCTTCGGCGGCCAGAAAAACTCACTTGGGCGAGTCAGGAAATGGGTCATGACCAGTTTAGCGAGCGGTTTCCACTGTTCGAAACGCACCCGTCGTGCGCGTAATGCCACAATAATGGTCAGGCTGAAACTTACAAAAAGGTTAGTCAGACCAATCAGCAGAACACCCAGGAAAGAGATGATAATGAGTCCAATATCTGGACCATTAATATTGATCAGTCCTTGGATAAAGTTGGCAGAGGCAAAGGCAATATGACGAATATCTAAAGGCAGACCGAGAATGAAACCGATGGTACCCATACTGCCCAGCATAACCCCAAAAATGAAATTACCCGCCAGTGCACCCAGATTACGCTCAATATAATCGGCAAATCGATGCAAACGTTCTTGTCCCATCAGTTGTGACAGGCGCACATGAGCTCTCAGACGAGGACCGACCTTCCGATACACTGCCATATTGTCGAAATAACCGGCTAATAGGCCTGACAGGAACAAACATACGCCAGCCACTGCTGCATGAGGAATCGCTAAAGAAGTGAATGGATTCAGGTCATATAAGGTTTTGGCTGCTTTGGCATGTGTCATTAATGGCTCATGTAGGGCAAATTCCCACATCAGGGCAATCAGTGCTGCAACCGGAATTGCGATGGAAATATTCCCAAGAATCGCGACAAACTGGGTCCGAATGATATTCACAATCAATGCAGCCAGTTCAGCAATCTGGGCGGTTTTCGAACCCTTACGCTGTTGTACGGTAGAAGCCAGTGCAGCTGCGGTCATGGCCGGCTGTTTGGTTGCAACGGTAAAGTGCAGCACATGAATGAGCATAAAACCGAGCGAATAGTTCATGCTATAGCTAAAGGCCTGCATTAAAGGTGCCATCGTGACACGCGCCATTAAGACTTTCAGCGAGGCCATAAAGGCAATGATGATACCGGCACCGGCTGCCGATTTGTACATAGCCAGAAAGCCTTGCTTGTCAGTACTTACATAATGTTCACCGGTTTTACTGGCATTTTCAGTCACCTGTAAAGCCAGGAGTTCACTATTGGTAGTCAGTAAAGCACGTACACTACGTTCACTATAGATTGCTTCAGTAATATCTGCGATAAACAGGCCAATGGACTGATAACGCAGGTCATCGTCATCCAGCACCATATTTAGCAGGATTTCGATCCGTTCCAGACATTGTTCTAGTAAAGCCAGCATATAGGTGAGGCTGACACTGACCCCAATCCGTTTGGTAGAGCGGCGAATCTTAGCGACAACATCGTGACACTGCTCCAGCATGACCAGAGCTTGGGAAGCATCTGGCGGCGTAATCGCATCCACCAGTTCTACCGTGTTATAGCGTTTTTTATATTCTTGGATAAATTCAATGATCTCGCGGTTTTGCACCAAAAAAGGTGATTCATATTCCATGAGCTCAGGCTGGGCATTAATAAATTCAGGATGCAGACCGATCCCACTTACCCGGTAGGACAGAATCGTTAATGATTTAATGATCTGATCTTTGATTCGGGTTTTTTCTGCCTGATTAGAATGGCCCTGATTTACAACGGCAAAAAGTCGCTGCCAATCCGCTTCATCAAAATAATCCAGCCAGTATTTGTCGGTACGCAAATAGAAAATCTTGCGGAACAATTCCTGGAGCTGTAAATGATCTGGAATCACCGGCAGGATATGCGCCCCGATCCGCTGATTCAGCTGGTTCCAGAAACCATCTAAAGAAAGAATCCCGGTATCTGAAAACAGGCTGGCTTGTTTATAGCGGTTGATAACTCTTAAAGTGAAACTTTGTAAGGTTAAGACTGCATTGGGAGTGAGCAGTAAAGCCCGGATAAATGCATTAAATTTTGTTTCGATTTCTTCTGTATTTCTGCTGTCTTCTGGGCGTATACGTTCTACAAGTTGGATGAGCAAATTCTCATCCAGCACCGCTTGTGGTTGTTCAAGCTGATGCTGCATGCTTTGAAAAATATCAAGAAAATTAATATGCATAGGCGAGGTAAGCGGCTATTGAATCCGGTGAAGAGCCAGTTTGGCCAGATTAACGAGGGCCTGACGATACTCTGAATCGGGTAGTGCATTCAAGGCTTGAATTGCAATTTCTGTTTCTTCAGTTGCACGCTGGCGGCAATAATCCAAGGCGCCAGAATCATTTACAATCTTGATGACTTCTGCCAAATGATCTGTTCCGCCCGTTGCAATACTGCGACGGATAATTTCATGCGATTCCCCGGTTGTATTTTTCATGGCAGCAATCAATGGCAGAGTAGGTTTACCTTCCATCAGGTCATCACCGATGTTTTTTCCTAAGGTTTCAGCATCAGATGTATAGTCCAGAATGTCATCAATAATCTGGAAAGCATTACCGAAGTGACCAGCAAATTTACGTAGCGGTTCACGGAACTCAGTCTTATCTGAAAGAATAGCTGCACCTTCGGTCGCCAGTTCAAACAGGCGAGAAGTTTTGCCATGAATAATACTTAAATAAGTTTCTTCTGAGGTTTCTGGCTGATGTTGCGATTGCAGTTGCAGAACTTCGCCTTCGGCAATTTCGCAGGTACCCGTAGAGAAGTCTTTGAGCAGGGTTATATTGTTAAGGTCGACCAACAAATCAAAGGCACGCGAAATCAGGAAGTCACCCACTAGCACAGCTGTCTGATTATTCCAGGTGGCATTTGCAGTCGGGCGACCACGACGCAAACCTGATTCATCGACCACATCATCATGAACTAGAGTTGCCGTATGCAACATTTCGATAATGGCGGCCAGTTTGCGATGCTGTTCCAATTCTACGGCACCACAGGCTTTCGCTGCCAACAGGCACATGATTGGGCGCATACGTTTGCCGCCAGCTTCAACCACATGCTTGCTGACCGCCATCACCAGCGCTACTTTTGAGGTAATTCCTTCGTTAATGAATGTGTCCATCGCAGCAAAGTCGTTAGCAACAGGAGCGAGAATATCTTGCTTAAAGTCGATGGCCATGTGAAAGAAAACCTCTAGTTTGGTAAATCGCAGCGGGTAGTTTAACAATTTATAACATGAGTGAAAGCTAAGAAAAGCACAAACTCTACTAAAAATCAGCTTTTTATAGCACTTATTCGAGTTTAGCCTAAATTTTGACATTTAAAAAATGAACAATATCTTTCCGCTAAAGTTTTTTTCTAAACCTTCTCAGGCAGCCGGAAAACTTGAAATTTAGTAGCGTTTTTTAGTCAGTATATCCGGTATTAATACTTGATTTTGAATGAATAATTTAATGATTTATAGGCTTTGTAATGGAGTTCATGATTATTTCCTTAAAATGGCTTGTTGTTTCTTATAATATCCCTTAAAATCTTTGCCCTTGTATAACCCCCAGTGGCGCGCGTTTTAAGATCGATATATTCCTTTATCGGCACGTCGACACGGGCATGTTTGGAGTACATTATGTACGCAGTAATCCAAAGCGGTGGTAAACAGCACCGTGTAGTTGAGGGTGAAACCCTTAAAGTTGAATTATTGAAAGCTGAAACTGGTTCAACAATTACGTTTGATGACGTACTTATGCTTGTAAACGGTGATAGCATTCAAATCGGTGCTCCAGTTGTAGCTGGCGCTAAAGTAACTGCAGAAGTAGTTAGCCATGGTCGTCACGACAAAATCCGCATCATCAAAATGCGTCGTCGTAAGCACTACCGTAAACAACAAGGTCACCGTCAATGGTTCACTGAGTTGAAAATTACTGGTATCTCAGGCTAATTACTAGGAGTAAATAGACATGGCAACTAAAAAAGCCGGTGGTTCGACTAAGAACGGTCGTGATTCGAATCCTAAGATGTTAGGTGTTAAAGTTTACGGTGGCCAAACTGTAACTGCAGGTAACATCATCGTTCGTCAACGTGGTACTGAATTCCACGCTGGTCAAAACGTAGGTATGGGCCGTGACCATACATTATTTGCTACTGCTGATGGCGTAGTAAAATTCGAAGTGAAAGGTCAATTTGGCCGTCGCTACGTATCTGTTGAAGCATAATTTGCTGAAATAGAAAAAAGACCCACAGTTTCTGTGGGTTTTTTTATGCGTGAAGATTTATCGGCTTATAAAGCTGTGACAGCGAATGTAAATATCACTATTGAATCTTCATCATGATGAATAAAAGCAGGAATTCTGCATTAATAACAATACAAAACTTCTTATTTTCTATCATCTTAGTTTGAGAAATTGGTTTAATATGAGCCATTAGATAAATAGCGATATGCAAATACAAAAAGGTGAGATTATGAGTATGCTTCGTAAAACTGTATGTGCCATAACAATCGGTACGGCGACACTGGCACCTGTCATGAGCACGACTGTATTTGCCGCAACTGCAGCGACGGAGCAGCAAGCTACTGCGAATCTGGTGAAACAGCTCAGCAATATCCGTAGCTTAACTGCAAATTTTGAACAAACGACTAAAGTCACTAATCCGAAAGCGACCCAGAAAAAAGGCTTGACCGCGCAGCACATGAACCAGACCTTTAAAGGTGTGATGAAAGTGGCGCGTCCGGGTAAATTCTACTGGGAAACTTCAAGCCCGTCGAAACAGACTATTGCCACTACAGGTAAAACCGTATGGATCTATGATCCAGACTTGCAGCAAGCAGTGCGTCAGAGTCTAGACGATCAAGTGGCAAATACACCGGCATTATTATTGTCCGGCAATACCAGCCAGATTATGCAATCTTATCGCGTGACCCAGCCGAATAAAGCTAAAACCTATTACACGCTTTATCCGAAAAATACTGATGGGGTTTTTGAAAGCCTGACTATTAGTTTTGGTGCGAACAAAGCGCCTAGCTTGATGATTTTGCAAGATTCATTAGGCCAGACTACGAATATTAAATTTAGTAATGTAAAACTGAATACTACGATTCCGGCATCTACATTTAACTTTACCCCGCCAAAGGGCACAGACATTATTGATCAATAAGCATCAATACAGGCTAAATAAAAAAGCAACCTTCGGGTTGCTTTTTTGTTGTTCATAATCGGGATGGATTTGGAGTCATTACAAGGTTGGCGTATATCTAGAAGTTCAGGCGCTTTAGAATAAACAAAAGTTGAGTCAATGAAATTGCAAAATTTTAGGAGCTCAGGATGAAAATGACTTCATGTAAAATAGGCTGGATCGGTTGTATCTTATGTCTGAATCTGGGGTTATTTGCCTGTCAGCCTCAAACCTCTTCAGTCACTACATCCGCGCAATCAGAAGACATGGGACAAATTCAGTCCAAAACAATTCCGGTTAAAGATGCTAATCAGGTCGTATGTGAAATCGAAGGTTGTGTGCGCTTTGATTTGCAGACTGTAGATACCAATATAAGCTGGATTGATCAATACTTCATGGAGCGTATCCAGTGTACTGAGCCGGTCGCTTTTAGCAAAGTGACCAGTAATAAAATTAAAGCAAAGGATCAGCCGAAATTTATTGATCAGCGTTCCATTCAGGTGAGTTACCTGAATCAGCATGCTCATCTGGCCACTTTTATATTTAAAACTGCTCATCAGCCTGAACGTGCAGCACAGCCTCAGTCTCATACTGAATATGTCAATCTGGATCTAAAACAAAAGAAACGTCTAGCTCTTCATCAGGTTATGCGCGGTAATACAGATGAAAAACTGAAACAGGCTCTATATCAAGCAAATAAAGACTGGCTGGATCGTTATCAAATCACCAAGCAGAAATTAGCACTGAGTGACAATTATTATTTTGACAGTCAGGGCTTGGTACTGGTTTATCCGGCAGGTGAGTTGAGTAAGCCAATCAGTGACATGGCAGAATTAAAAGTACCTTATACAGCATTAAGCGAGATCATCCGGCCTGAATATTTATCGCTTTTGCCTCAAACAAGCCCTTAAATATTGCGCTAATAAACTCCAGCCGGTAGGTCAGTCACTGTATTTTTTGACGTTAAGAGCTTACACTATAGCCAGTTTTTTTCTTATCCAAAGATTGGCTATGATCGACCCGAAATTACTTAGAAATAATATTGAGGCTGTAAATTTAGCCTTGGCAAAACGTGGTGTTCAACTGAATGTTGAGGAGTGGGCATCATTAGAAGCTCGCCGTAAAGAGATTCAATCCAAAACTGAATCCTTGCAAGCTGAGCGTAATGCCGGTGCCAAGCAAGTGGGTCAGATCAAAAAAGCAGGTGGCGATGCCTCTGAAATTATGGCACGCATGTCTGCGATTGGTGATGAAATTAAGGCTGCTGAAGCTGCTCTAGCTGAACTGCAAGCTGAACTAGAAGAAAAATCACTGTCTATTCCAAACCTTCCAGATGAATCTGTACCTGAAGGTAAAGACGAAAATGACAATGTGGAAGTCCTGAAATGGGGTACACCACGCGAATTTGATTTTGAAATCAAAGACCATACTGACCTGGGCGAAATGATGGGCGGTCTGGAATTTGAAACTGCGACCAAACTGACCGGTTCACGTTTCAGCGTTCTGAAAGGTCCTTTAGCGCGTCTGCAACGTGCCATCACTCAGTTCATGCTGGATACGCATACCACTAAAAATGGTTATACCGAAGCCTATGTTCCTTATTTGGTAAATGCAGATTCTTTGCGTGGTACAGGTCAGTTACCAAAATTTGAAGAAGACCTGTTCAAGCTGCAAGGTGAGAAAGAATTCTACCTGATCCCTACGGCTGAAGTGCCTGTAACCAACTTCGTGCGTGATGAAATCATTGATGCTGACCGTCTGCCACTAAAATATGCAGCACATACCCCATGTTTCCGTAGTGAAGCTGGCTCTTATGGCCGTGATACCCGTGGTTTGATCCGTCAGCATCAGTTTGACAAAGTTGAGATGGTGCAGATTGTAAAACCAGAAGACTCTATGCAGGCACTGGAAGAGCTAACTGGTCATGCCGAAGGTATTTTGCAGGCATTAGGTCTGCCATACCGTAAAATCATTCTGTGTGGCGGTGATATGGGCTTTGGTGCATGCAAAACTTATGACCTTGAAGTCTGGGTGCCAAGTCAAAATACGTATCGTGAGATTTCATCTTGCTCAAATATGTGGGATTTCCAGGCACGTCGTATGAAAGCGCGTTACCGTGCTGACCAGAAAAAAACTGAATTCGTACATACGCTGAATGGTTCAGGTCTGGCTGTAGGTCGTACTTTACTGGCAGTCATGGAAAACTATCAACGTGCTGATGGTTCAATTGAGATCCCTGAAGTACTGCGTCCGTATATGGGTGGTGCAACTTACATCGACTAAATGTCGGTGTATGCACCAAAATGTGCATGAAAATTGCTTAGACAGTCAGATTTAAAACTTTTTGAGGCATTTTGTGGATATCTTTCCAATCTCGTTAAAGTTGCAACAGCAACCTTGTCTGATTGTCGGTGGTGGACATATTGCATACCGTAAAGCGGTATTGCTACAGAAAGCAGGGGCAGTCATTTCGGTGGTTGCACCTGAGATCGAAGCGAGTCTGCTTGAGATTGTTCAAGCGACCGCCGGTCAATATGTTCAGGCACCTTTCAATTCTGAAATTCCTCTACGTTCCTACCGTCTGGTGATTGCAGCGACCAATGATGCTGGAGTCAACCGTCAGGTGTTTGAAGACTGTGAAGCTGAAAATGTGCTGGTCAACAGTGTTGATGATCCACCACATTGTCGTTTCATGGTTCCAGCAATTATCGACCGCTCACCACTGATTATTTCAGTCGCGAGTAACGGTACTTCACCAGTATTGTCCCGTCAGATCCGCACCCAGCTAGAAGCGACTATTCCACATGGCATGGGCGCACTGGCTGCATTTTCCGGGAAATGGCGTGCCGAAGTGAAAGAGAAAATCAGTAATCCGGATGAGCGCCGTATCTTTTGGGAAGACTTGTACGCCAGCCCTTTGAAAGAACAGGTATTTAATGACAATCTGGCTGAAGCTGACCGTCTGATTGAACAAGCCTTGAATGAATGGCAAAAGCCAAAAGGTGAAGTTTATCTGGTCGGTGCCGGACCGGGTGATCCAGAGTTATTAACGCTAAAAGCTTTACGTTTGATGCAGCAGGCCGATGTGGTGATTTATGACCGTCTGGTCTCTGCACCGATTATGGATCTCTGTCGCCGTGATGCAGAAAAGATCTATGTCGGTAAGGCGAGGTCCAATCATGCGGTGCCGCAAGAAGGGATTAATGCCTTACTGGTGAAATATGCCAGCGAAGGCAAGCGCGTTTGTCGTCTAAAAGGCGGTGATCCGTTTATCTTTGGTCGTGGCGGTGAAGAGATTGAAGAGCTGTTTGCTGCTGGCGTAGCTTTCCAGGTTGTTCCAGGTATTACTGCTGCGTCTGGCTGCTCAGCCTATGCTGGTATTCCATTAACTCACCGTGATTATGCGCAAAGCGTGCGTTTCCTGACAGGCCATTTAAAAGAGGGTTCACCAGAGCTGCCTTGGAATGAACTGGTCTATGAAAACCAGACCCTAGTACTATATATGGGACTGGTTGGACTGGAAAAAATCTGTGCACAATTGATAGAGCATGGTCAGCGTCCAGATATGCCAGTGGCCTTGGTCTCAAAAGGCACCACACCAGAGCAAAAAGTGGTGGTGGGAACGCTCCAAGATATTGCATCGAAAGTGAATGAGCACCATATTCAGGCACCAACCTTGACCATTATTGGTGAAGTGGTGCGTTTACGTGAAAAATTGAAGTGGTCCTAAACGGCCACTGAACTCCCAAAAGTAGAGAAAAGCTGTGATCCATGTTGTTTTATATGAACCTGAAATTCCTGCCAATACAGGTAATATTATTCGCCTATGCGCAAATACGGGAGCACAGTTACATTTGGTCAAGCCGCTTGGCTTTGAACTGGATGATAAAAAACTAAGACGTGCCGGTCTCGATTATCACGAATATGCCAATATGCAGATTTGGGAAAATATTGAAGACTGTCTAGTCGATCTGGCTACTAAGGGCGTAGGTGTGGATGCGGTTTATCCGCTGACTACCAAAGGTTTTGAAACCCCGCATACCTCAGATCTAAATCGTTCTGTAGCCTTGTTGATGGGGCCTGAAACTCGTGGCTTGCCAGAGCATGTACGTATGATGTTTCCAAAAGAGCACTGGATTCGTCTGCCAATGGCAGAGAATTCACGCAGCTTGAACTTGTCTAATGCGACTGCTGTGATTGTCTATGAAGCATGGCGTCAACAGGGTTTTAAACCGCTTTAAGTTCATCGTGCCGATTTAAAAAGCTGCCTATGGGCAGCTTTTTATTTTATGTAACAGATGCAGGTACATATTTGGCCTTTCAGGTAATCTTGTAGATAAACTCTTGAGAATGTAGAAAAAAGGAACAAAATGTGAAAAAAGGATGGATTTTAACAGGATGTAGTACGTTATTGCTGGCCAGCATGATGACACAGGCTCAAGAAGCGCCACAGCAATCAGTATCATCACAAGATACAGTTCAGCCCATTACTCAGGAAGAAATCCGCCATGGGCTGGCAGCAATGCAACAGCGCTTAAATAGCCGCATTGAGCAATGGGGCAAAACCCTCAGCCGTGATGATTTCGAGTGGACCTGGCGTGGACGTCAGATGAAACCAGCCAAACGTCAGGAAGTTTGTGATATTTTTCAGGGCGTGGTGAATGAAATGTATCAAATGGCGGTAAAAAACAAGGCTCGACTCAGTCCGGAAGATCAGAAACTATTATCCAATCGTGATCTGTTTATTGAAAAACTGGGCTTTCAGAATAACCGGGTAAATACCCAGATGGGCTTTGATTGTCGCCTACAATAAGCCCAGTCCATTATCCAAGAAAATAAAAAAGGCGCATAACGCGCCTTTTTTAGGTATGAACAATATCGATTATTCAAACTCGTTATGTTGTGGAGCAGGGTGCTTAAAGCCCTTGGTTTTATAACCCAGGTACAAAATACCGAACATCGCCCACCATAAACCGTATTTTAGTGCAGTTTCTTCAATTTCCAGCCACATCGCAAAGATACTGATAAAACCAAGCATCGGGATGACCACAAAGCTGAAAATATCTTTCGCAGTTTTAGTACGACCATCACGCAGTGCATAACGTGAAATTACTGACAGGTTCACGAATGTAAACGCAGTCAAGGCGCCAAAGCTGATCATTGAAATGACAATATCTAGATCCATGAAGCCAGCAGTTAAGGCCACTGCACCTACAATCAGAATGTTGTAATTTGGCGTATAGCTTTTCGGACTGATATGACCAAAGATTTTCTTGTTAATCACGCCATCACGACCCATGACATACATCAAACGTGATACACCTGCGTGAGCAGAGATACCAGATGCCATTACGGTAATGATTGCAAAAGTCAGCACATAAGACTGGAACAATGAGCCGCCGACAAGAAGCAGGATTTCTGGCTGAGTTTCAGCAATATTCTTGAAGTAAGAACCCGGTGTAGACGGAAAGTACAACTGCATGAAGTAAGTGCTGATAATGAAAATTACACCAGCGATTAAAGCAGTCAAGAAAATCGCTTTAGGCAAGGTGTTTTCAGTATCTTTGGTTTCTTCTGCCAGGGAACTTAAAGAGTCAAAACCAGTGAATGAGAAGCACAGTAAGGTCGCACCAGTAATCAGGGCACCGACTGAAGTCAGTTCATTCCAGAACGGTTCAAGACTCCAAAGCTGGTAACGCTGTTCAGCTGTAATCGGACCATCAGCATTGAAACCGGCCTGCAGTTTGGTAAAGACCATCCAGGTAAAGATACCGATCACCAGTAACTGTACCAGTACGATCAAACTGTTAAAGTTCGCCACGAAGCGTGCACCACGCAGGTTTACCCCGGTCATAAAGGCAGTCAGCACGATCACCCAGACCCAATGATTCACATCAGGAAACAGTGCTTCAAGATAGATCACCGCCAGGATGATGTTCACCATTGGTGATAACAGATAATCCAGCCAGGAAGACCAGCCCACCATGAAGCCAATATTCGGGTGAATCGATTTTTGGGCATAGGTATAGGCCGAACCCGAAGAAGGGTAGCGGCGAATCATGTGACCATAGCTGATCGATGTAAACAAAATTGCAATCAGGGCAATGATGTAAGAAGTAGGAACATGCAAATGACTTTCTTCAGATACCAAACCAAAAGTATCAAATAAGGTCATTGGTTGAATGTAAGCTAAACCAATAATAATGATGTGCCAGAGCCCTAGCGTTTTTTGCAGTTTAGCTGCCGATTGAGTCCCAGAGAAATTTGTCAACGGCGTTATCCTCTTAATCGTTGATCAAGGATCAGTCATATTTAATAAGGATCGTTTGAGACGAACGATCCCCCCTACAATTTTCTATAAAAGCGCGCCAATCTACTTTAAAATTACGGCTTTTACTAGCTATTTTTTGAATTTAGGCCTGCACGAAATGTGCCATTCGAAGCAAAAAATGGCGATTTCCTGCAAGATAAAAGCCCGATGTCTAAAAAAACATCAGGCTTAAATTTTTCGCTATATTGGCTTATTTTTCAGTAATTACCAAGCCTTTTTTAAGATAGATTTCAAATCTTCCAAACTGGCTTCTTTCGGGTTGTAAATGATGGAACCATCATTTAATGCTTTTTCAGCAACTTCATCCAGCTGTGCTTCAGAAATCTTACCTGTTTCACTTAATGTACGCGGTAATTTGGTCAGACTATAGATCCGGTCACGCATGGTTAAAATCGTAGCAATGGTCTTGTCTGCACGTAGGTGTGCTGGCGTTTGTGCATAGATATCCGCACCTGCCAATGGCAGCAGCAGCTCGGCAATCTTGTCGCCATTCACTTCCTTGTTATATTCCAGCACATAAGGCAGGAACAGATTCATACATAGGCCATGCGGCAAATGCGCGACTGCACCTAGAGCATGTCCAAGGGAGTGCACCAGACCTACCATTGAATTGGAGAAGGCAATTCCGGCCATGGTAGAGGCCTGAGCCAGCTCCAGTCGACCTTGCGCATCAGTTGGGTTGTCGAGTACGTTAAACAGGTTGGCACTGACTTTTTTCACTGCAGCTGTGGCATAGGCATCGGAAATTGGATTGGCTGCCATACAGGTATAAGCTTCTACAGCATGTGTCATCGCATCCATGGCTGTCATGGCAGTCAGATGCGGTGGCAGGGTTTGGGTCATACGTGGATCCAGAATCGCAGCATGCGGCATCAGGTAATAAGATGCGAATGGCATTTTCACATTCTTTTCAGTATCCGATACCACAGCAACCATCGTCACTTCAGAACCAGTTCCTGAAGTCGTAGGAATTACGAAAAATGGCTTCAACGGTTTAGGCAGGTTATGCGCACCAGAATATTTGAGTAAGTCGTCACCACCTTCAGAGACCAGAATATTGGTCGCTTTTGAAGTATCAATGACTGAGCCACCACCCACGGCAATAATGGCATCGCAATCATGATCACGATAAAGCTGTGCTGCGCTGCGCACTGTACCTAGACTAGAATCTGGCGGTACATCATCAAAAATCGCTGCAATTTTGGCATCGGTCGATTCAAAAGCAGCTTCAATCGGCGCCAGCAGGTTATTGGCACGTACCCCTTTATCAGTAATGATCAGTGGACGTTTGGCACCTAAAGTGGCCAGTTCAAAAGGAATGTGTTCTAACGCGGCATGACCAGCAATCACTTTGACTGGACAGAAAAATTCATAATAAGGTTTTGCCATGTTATACACTCCGTTTCAAATAAGATTGAGCGACTTTTAAGTAGATGCTGCTCGCTTCCATGATTTTATCTTTGAGTCCCAGATTATTCGGGTATTCTTTTACTGCCAGTTGCGCCACCATTTTCGGCAAGATCAGCGCTTCCATTTTGTTCAGGCAACGTACCAGACGGATCGCATAGGAAATATCACCATCGGCAATCATGCGGTCATTGGCAAAGGCCTGAGACGTGCTTTCCTGAAAGGAAAACACCAGAAAGGCATGATGCAGATGCTTAAAGGTAATGGTCAGGTCTGGCTTGATGCTGCTGTCTTTGACCAGTTCCAGTTGATGCTGTTCCGTGACCCGGGCAACGAAGGCCGGGCCATGCGGAAAAACATTCATTGAAAGCCTAAAATTGGCGGGAAACTGGGCAACTTCCTGTTTGATTTCTGGGTCTACCTGACTTGCCATGACCAGGCCACGGCCAATGATATCCATCATCAGTTTGACATAGGCAAGCTGCAAAGCGGGTTTTACGGATTTTGTCGCAATCACGTGATGATCCCTATCTTGATATTATTGGTTTAGAGTAATTACTCTAATTTATTTGTTATTAAAATGCAAAGGCTTTATCTTTGCTCGATGTTCACTTGATTAAAGTAACCGCTGCTGCTTAAAGTTTCAATAATTTCAACACACAAGTCATTAAACTTTGGCGGATTGCTGACGAGGTCATTAATTCGAACCATTTCTAGGCCTGCATAGCCGCACGGATTAATGGTATGGAAACCAGTCAGGTCACAATCAATATTTAAAGACAGGCCATGATAGCTACGGCCTTTACGGATTTTGAAGCCGAGAGAACCAATTTTACGCTCATTCACATAGACGCCCGGAGCATCGGGTTTGGCATAAGCTTCAATTTCATGCTTTTTAAGTAATTCAATCATCAGGTTTTCAGCATAAGACACCAGTGTACGGACATTCCAGCCCAGACGATTCAGGTCAAACATAAAGTATGCGACGAGCTGACCTGGTCCATGCCAAGTAACTTGACCACCACGGTCGGTTTGAATCACGGGAATATCGGTTGGAATCAGAATATGTTCGGGTTTACCGGCCTGACCTTGGGTCAGTACATCATGGTGCTGCAAAATCCATAACTCATCAGGCGTATTTTCATCACGGTTTTCCGTGAAGCTTTTCATTTCCAAAAAACGGTCTTCGTAGGGAGTCAAGTCATTATATTGACGGATAATTAGGGAGGGTTTTTGAACCGCAGCTGTCACAGTGTGTGTCCTTAGAAAATTAAATCATACTGCAAATAATTATAATGATTTCAGCAGTGATAGGGGATGGATTCGTAGTAATTGTTGGTGAGCTAGTCACACATATAAAAAAACACGCCCGAAAGCGTGTCTTTTAATTTGCCAAGGTTGGAGCAGAATAACTTAAAGTGCAGTCTTGATCAGTGGGCAAGCTGCAAGATCAGCATATAAGGCATGCACCTGTTCCAGTTCAAGGAAACGTAGCTGAGCAGTGATCGAATGATATTTACCAGTACGAGATGGAGTGACACTTACGCTATCACCATCAAAGTCAGGGAAATGTTTGGTAAAAATCTCAACGACTGCATTCAGCAGTTCTTCACCTGCAAGGCCAATGAGTTTGATTGGGTAATCCATTGGAAAAACCCAAAGATCTTCGCGAAGTTCACGAGATGGTGTACGGTCTAACATGTAGTCCCCCTATTCGAAACGCCTGCATAGCGCAGGCGTTTGGGTGTATTGCAATACAAAATGGAGACGAGAGATGAAATTTCAAGTCTCCAAAATTGTATCAAATCTTAGTCATTTTCCAGGAATGAACGCAGGTGCTCAGAACGGGAAGGGTGACGTAACTTACGCAGTGCTTTCGCTTCAATCTGACGGATACGTTCGCGGGTTACATCGAACTGTTTACCGACTTCTTCCAAAGTATGATCCGTTGGCATGTCGATACCGAAACGCATTTTCAGGACTTTCGCTTCACGCTCAGTCAGGTTTTCCAGTACTTCGCGAGTCGCTTCTTTCAGGCCTTCTGAAGTTGCAGCATCAACAGGAGAGGTGATGTTGCTGTCTTCAATGAAGTCACCCAAATGCGAATCTTCATCATCACCGATTGGTGTTTCCATCGAAATCGGTTCTTTGGCGATTTTCAGTACTTTACGAACCTTCACTTCGTCCATTTCCAGACGTTCGCCCAGTTCTTCCGGAGTCGGTTCACGGCCCATTTCCTGAAGCAATTGACGAGATACACGGTTGATCTTGTTAATCGTTTCAATCATGTGTACTGGAATACGAATGGTACGTGCCTGATCCGCGATTGAACGGGTAATTGCCTGACGAATCCACCAGGTTGCATAAGTCGAGAACTTGTAACCACGACGGTATTCAAACTTGTCTACGGCTTTCATCAGACCGATGTTACCTTCCTGAATCAGATCCAGGAACTGCAGACCACGGTTGGTGTATTTTTTCGCAATCGAAATCACCAGACGTAAGTTTGCTTCAACCATCTCTTTCTTGGCACGACGTGCTTTCGCTTCACCGACTGCCATACGTTTGGCAATGTCTTTGATGTCACGAACTTTAAGATCAAGATCTTTTTCGATATCTGCAATTTTTTGCTGGAAGGCCAATACGTCAGGACGTACTTTTTCCAGATAAGCTTTCTGATCGGCAGGTGCTTTCGCAATCTGCTCATCTAACCAGGCTGGATTCGATTCCTGGCCCGGGAAAGTAGTACGGAACTGGGTACGGTCCATACGGCCACGACGGACTGCATAACGCATCACTTCACGTTCTGCACCACGGATCTGGTCATGTGTACCACGAATCATTTCAGAAATGATATCGAACAGACGCGGCGTGAACTTGAACATCATGAACACAGTTGCAAGCGCTTGAAGTGCTTCTTCTGCTTCTTTGCTGTTACGGCCGTGTTTTTCCAATACCGCTTTGGTATTTTTCCAAGCATCTGAAAGTTCGGCAAAACGAACTTTGGCAATTTCTGGATCTGGGCCTGAGTCACCTTCAGAATCGTCATCGCTATCAGACTCTTCATCTTCCTCGTCATCATCCAGTTTTACATCTTTGGTTGACTTGGTCGTTGCTTCTTCGTCTTCTTCGATTTCAGCGACTTCTTCCTGGACTTCTGGAATTTCTTCATCTGATTCAGGGTCTAAATAACCTGACAGAATGTCAGCAAGGCGGCGTTCGCCAGCTTCATAATCTTTGTATTCTTGTAGTACAACTTCTACAGCATTCGGCCAGTAAGCAATAGAGTGAAGAACGTCTCGGATACCTTCTTCAATGCGTTTTGCAATGCTAATTTCGCCTTCACGCGTTAAAAGTTCAACGGTACCCATTTCACGCATGTACATACGTACAGGGTCAGTCGTACGACCTGGTTCGTTTTCTACAGATGCAAGTACAGCCGCAGCTTCTTCTTCTGCAACTTCATCAGCAGCTTCTGCAGTATCCTCGAACATTGCATCATCAGATTCAGGCGCACGATCATGGACAGGAATACCCACATCATTCAGCATTTGAATGATGTCTTCAATCTGTTCGCTTTCTGTGATGGAGTCCGGGAGATGATCGTTAACCTCAGCGAAGGTTAAGTAACCTTGTTCTTTGCCTCGGCTAATCAGAGCCGCTACTTGAGAAGTAGGGGAAGTCATATCGCTCATCTTTGCTTACTCTTCGTTGAATCTGTGGCAGTGAAAAACCGTGCATGATAGCACAATTCACCTGAAATAGTTTTGGAATTGATCAGTCAAGCATGATTTTATAAATATGTTTGAATAACAATTGAATATCGATATTGGGTCTAAGTTTATCTTTTCAAGTGTATTTCCCAATCTAATTTTAGAAACGTCCTTCATCCATGGGATAAAAAGCGTTCACTATCTAACCAGCTAATAAATACACAATTATGCTGTAGAAAAACAAGAGCTAATTAGTATAAACATACAAAATATATAAATAAAACTTGACAAGTTTTTAAAGGCAAGATAAATAGCGCCTAGACCCATTTACATTTTTCACTACGAGGTAGTTTTAGTGTCTTCGACAGATTTTGAACTAGATGATAGCTACGGTGATGATGATGTTAATTTCGATGAGGCATCGAGTAAGCTAAGTGCGAAAGAGTCGTTGGAAAAACGTCGTCTGATTGATGATCTGCTCTCGCAACGCCGCCTGGAACGCGAACTCAAAGATTTTGATTATGACTTCGACGATGATGACGACTTTGACGACGAAGATTAACGAATTCAGATTTAGCATAGCCTGAATAAATGCTATGCTAATCCTTTCGGTTTTCTAAGTTTGGATGTTAAATGAGTGCTTTAGATTTAGACCTGTTGAGTGAATATCTGGATGGCGACCAAAATGAGTATGGTCTGGATTTTGCGGCAACTCATGGTTTCTTATGTGCTATCGCAGTAGGCCCGCAATTTGACAAATGGATGGATGAACTTTTTGAAGGCAACCAGAAAAAAGTGCCTGCAGAAATCATCAATCAGGTTAAAGCATGGTTAGAGTCAATCCGTCAAAGCTTGGCCAATGAAGAAGGGATCACTTTCCCATTTGAAATTGAAGAAGCAGATACCGAATCAAGTCTAGGTGACTGGAGCGTGGGCTTTGTAGATGCCATGTTCCTGAACGAAGAAGCCTGGTTTACAGAAGAATTTGAAGAACAGTTGGTCGATTTAACGCTGCCAATTATGGTATTCAGTGGCATCGATGAAGAAGATCCGCAAATGGAATCTTTCCGTCGCAATGGTCAGTTAATGGATGAGCTTGCAGAAGAGATTCCAGAAAACTTGAATGAATTATATCTGATGTACCACACACCAGAATAAGTCATGCCCCGCCATGAAAAAGCACCGTCAGGTGCTTTTTTTAGCTCAGGTGTTTTGTACAACGTTTGGACTAGTTAATTACCTAGTCTAAGGTTTATGATCGGCACCCATACGCTTGCTCAAGCTATAACGCGCATAGCCATTATAGGTGATATGGAACAGCAAGGCATGTAAGGCAATACTTGCAGCCACCAGAAACGAATTTGGCCCGCGTCCTGTATAAGCCATCCTTCTATAGATTTCCTCCATCTGTGGATGCAGCCAGATCACTATAAACAAAAAGATAAATCCGAAGGTCATGGCAATAATCGTGGAACCCCAGACCAACCTGCTTTTCTCTTCTTGGGTGGGTAGTCGGAGTTCTTTTTTCACAAAGTATCGGGCGCTGAGAAAGGCGGAGGCAATCAGGGCAGGAAGCAGCAGAATGGCGCCCAGATTGAACACATAGATGAGTATGCCGACTATTAAGACCAGAGTCAGATAAACGGTGGCAAAATATTTAAGATAATGCGACATCGTTTTAGCCTCCTTATGCTGAGGTCTCTTCAGGATGGACGATTTTTACGTTGATGTCTACGGTATAAAACCCAGCCCACGATGATCACGACAATCGCAATAATCACATAACTGACCTGACTGAAGATTTTGTGCATCAATTCCTGATTTTCACCAAAATAAAAACCGACACAGGCCAGGAACGTGGTCCAGATAATAGTACCCAGTCCGCTATAGAACATGAATTTCCAGAAAGGCATATGACTCATGCCGGCCGGGATACTGATGAGGGAACGTACTGCCGGAACCATCCGGCCAAAGAATACAATCCGGTGTCCATACTGCTCGAACCATTCTAAAGATTTTTTGACATCTTCAGATTTGATAAACAGGAATTTTCCGTATTTGTCTACAAATCTGAAAATACTGTCGTGGTTAAATTTGTAGCCAATCCAATAGAGCAATGCCGCTGCCAATAACGAACCGATACTGCCTGCAATAATGACTCCGACCAGCACTAATTCTCCTTGGGACGCGGAATAGCCGGCAGAAGGCATGATAATTTCAGAGGGGATCGGGGGAAAGACATTGTCAAGAAACATGAGTAGGGCAATGCCCCAGTAGCCCAGCTGTTCCATGACAGAAATAATCCATTCAGTCAGATTCATAAAATTGGCAAAATAAAAAATACTGCTTGTATCCTAAGCAGTATTTTTAAGAGGGTAAAGTTAAGTTATATAAATGGCCAACTGCGGATTAACTATGGGTTAAGGTATAAATATAAACTTTACGTAAGCTGTAAGCCAAGCAAACTGGCAGAGCACTGAGCAGTAAATAGTGTGCTGCTGTAGCCTCAATATGGTAGCCGATAAACAGGGCAAGAATGGCACCAATGATAGTTCCCAAGATCACAATGAACAGATGTGATTCTGCTTCTAGCTCATCTGTCAGTTGGGTAATACGTTCCAGTTTTGTATTTTCTTTAGGTTGGAATCTAACAATATTATCGGGGTCCCGAGCAAGTGAATTGGCCATTTTGTTTTCCTTTTCATTTAAAAAATTAATTAATAATGAAAGACTTATGGTAACAAAGTAATGTGATATAAAGACTATCAAGCTTAGCTGTAAAAATATGCTGTTCTTGGTAAGGGATTGGTAAGTTTTTTATTGCAGATGTAATGCTTATGTAAACAAAAAGCCCTCCGAAGAGGGCTTAGATATTTTTAGTTACAAAACTGGAATTAGAGACGTTTACGTTTTGCAGCCAGAATTTGCGATTGACGCATACGGAAACCTTCTTTTTGTTTCTCGGTGGTTTTATCGATGCAGTACACACAAGATACACCGTGTTCATAACTTGGCAGCGCTGCCTCTTCAGGGGTTAATGGCCAGCCGCACGCATGACATTTGGTATTTTGACCTTCTTCCACACCATGTGTAACCGCAGTACGGCCATCAAATACGAAACATTCACCTTCCCACAGACTTTCTTCAGCTGGGGTTTCTTCCAAGTATTTCAGAATACCGCCTTTCAGGTGATACACCTCTTTAAAGCCTTCCTGAAGCAATAAAGAAGTTGATTTTTCACAGCGAATACCACCGGTACAGAACATGGCAATTTTCTTGTCCTTGTGTTGTTCCAGATTCTTTTTCACGTATTCAGGGAATTCACGGAAAGTTTCAGTTTTCGGATCGATTGCGCCTTTGAAGGTACCGGCTTTGTACTCGTAATCATTACGGGTATCAACCAGAATCACGTCATCACGTGCAATCAGCTCATTCCATTCTTTAGGATCAAGATAATGGCCAACCAGATCACGTGGCTTAACCGGCACACCTAAAGTCACAATCTCTTTTTTCAGTTTGATCTTCATTTTACGGAATGGCTTGTCAGAGCTATGCGACTCTTTGTATTCCATTTCGTTGAAGCCTTCATCAAGCAGGAACTGGTGTACTTTGTCGATGGCTTCACGGTTACCCGCAACGGTACCGTTAATGCCTTCACCTGCCACAATTAGAGTACCGCAAAGGTTGATGGTTTTTACCAAGTCTAAAAGACGTTGTTGCAGACCCTCAGGATCTTGAACTTCTTTGAATTGATAAAGTGCGGCAACAACCCAACCAGTCGTCGCTTGCTGTTCTACAGGTGCAAGCTGTTCTACAGTAGCGTTCATGGAATACTCCAACGTAGCATGATAATTTGAAAGGCGCATATTTTAACGTGATTTGAATGAATAAGCGAGTAAAAGGCCGGGTTTTAACGGACTTCAAATCGATAGGGAGAGCGTGTATAGTCATGCCGACCCAGGATTTTGATGCAATGATGCAGATGCTGGAAGTTGCAGCACAGTTGGAGTAAGTTTTGAGTTCGGATCGTCGTATTGCATCTTTGACCCCTTGCGCAGGGCGTTGCTCAACCGTATTTGGTGATGCGGTCTGTCGTGGTTGCCGCCGTTTTAATCATGAAGTGATTCACTGGAATAGTTATAACGCAGATCAGCATATTGCAGTCTGGCAGCGGCTGGATGCACAGCTAGATCAGATTTTAGTCCCGATGCTGCCGATGGCAAATCTGGCCAAAGTGGAAACATTTGTCCTGTCTAAACGGGTGCGTCTGCGTGAAGATGCGACTAAAGGTCGTAAGCTTTACCATGCCTTAAAACTCTGTGAAAAGAACCGTCATTTTACTGATGAAAGCGGTTTAGGTATTCATTACAAACAGGTGCGTCCGCTTTGGGATGAATTCGAGCGTCGGGTACTGGCACTCGCCAAAGCCAGTTATGACCTGGCTTTTTTACGGGCAGATGGGATCAGCCAGCACCTGATTCATATGCAGGAAGAGGACTAAGTCCTCTTTTTTATTAAAAAATCATGATAGCTGAGGACATGGCGTGAATATCAGTGAATATGCTCTCTATTGTCTGGCCGTCGTCATCATGATTGCCACACCTGGGCCTGTGATGTTGCTGGTCGCTAGTGCTGGACTGAAAGGTGGCTATAAGCATGCTTTGCAGACCATTTTCGGGACAAATTTTGCTTCTCTGGTATTGATCACCTTATCCATTCTCAGCTTAAAAGGTTTATTGGTTATCAATGAAAACTGGCTGAATGGCATCAAGCTGCTTGGCTGTTTATATATTGCCTGGCTGGGAATCCAGATTTTCCGGGAAGTCTGGCAAGGGCAGGGCTCGATTAATCCACAACGCTTGCAACCGGTACAAGGGGGCTTTCGAACCGGTTTTCTGGTGGGGATCTCCAATCCTAAGGATATTATTTTCTTTGCTGCATTTTTCCCGCAGTTTATTGGCATCACGCCAAATCTGGATTTAAGTTTGGTGATTCTGACGATCAGCTGGATTGTGCTAGATTTTTTGACCCTGTCATTAGTTTATTTAGGCTTTCAGCGCTTTGCTAAATCTAGGCTGTATCCTTATTTGCTTGGTTTGTGCGGTTTGATCTTGCTGCTGGTCGCACTATATGGAATTTATTCTGTTCTTATTTAAATCAAAATACTGAACATAAAAAATCCCGGTCTTAAGCCGGGATTTTTTATCTTTAAATCTTGTACTTATACATTGTGCTGCTGGCGGTAATGCGCTAGTTCATCAATGGTAATTACGGTCAGCTGATGCGTCTGTGCATAAGACAATACCTGAATGCCAGAAGCCATCGTGCCATCTGGGTTGGTTAGTTCACACAGAACACCGGCAGGTTTTAAACCCGCCAGACGAGCAAGGTCAATGGTACCTTCAGTATGGCCACGACGGGTCAGCACACCGCCTTCACGGGCACGTAAAGGAAAGACATGACCTGGACGATTCAGATCACTGGCGACAGCGTCATCTTTAATGGCTGCTTTAATCGTAGTGGTACGGTCTTTGGCAGATACACCAGTCGTCACACCTTCCGCAGCTTCAATCGTTACAGTAAAGGCAGTTTTAAACTGGCTAGAGTTATCCTGCACCATAGGCGGCAGTTCTAGATGATTGGCCAGTTCATCAGTCAGGCACAGGCAGACAATGCCAGAACCATCACGAATCATGCGTGCCATGGTTTCTACAGTTAAAGTCTCTGCAGCAACGATGAGGTCGGCTTCATTTTCACGGTCAAAGTCATCCATCACCAGAACAGGTCTGCCTTGGCGGATGTCTTCAAGTGCTTGTTGGATGCGCTGTTCAGCGGGAGCTAAAGCGGAAAAGAAAATTTCGGGTTGAATCAAACTTGACATTGAAACGCTCACGTAAAGTAAAAGTACGATTGAACATTTCAGGACATAGTGAAAATAGGCTTATAGCAAAACAGTTTTATGCCAGGCATAAAACAGGGTGTACTGCTTTCGTCTTCTTTCATCCGGACTATACCGTCGGCTCTGGATTTGCACCAGATCTGCAGATCAATCGAAATTGACCGCTCGTGGGCTAATTCAGGAATAGAGATTTACTACTCTGAAATTACCACCGGTGGGGAATCTCACCCCGCCCTGAAGCGATGTAAGGCCATTATAGTCCTGATTTTTAAAAGATGGGATAGTTTGACCAGTCACGAATTTGCAAAATTTCAGATAAGCAAAACAGATTATCTGAATTACCACAGCCTTTTAGCAAAAAACTGGAAACATGTTATGTTGCTATTAAGAATAGAAATTAATCAATCATTCTGACAATGAAGAAAACCGAGCTGATCCATAATAATCCATTTTCTCCCTTGCTGTTTTGTGATGCAAAGGTTTTGCGTTATCTCAATATTTTGGGCGTTGCGCTGATTGCAGTCAGTTTGCTGTATTTAATTGCTGCGAACTGGTGGATGCTACCGAATCAGGTACAGCTAGCAATTCCAATGCTGGTTTTACTCTGTAGTGCAATAGCCAGCATTTACTTTAATCAGCGGGAATGGATCAGACAGAGTCTGGATACTGTATTTGGCCTGATGCTGGGCTTAAGTCTGGCTGTGATTGGGCAGATCTATCAGACTGGTGCGGATAGTTATCCGTTATTTCTGCTCTGGGCTGTATTGCTGTTGCCATGGCTATATCGACCCAATATCGGGGTTTTTGCCATGCTTTGTGTGGTCACTCAGCTGGCATTGTATTTTTACTTTAAGCAAAGTTTCTGGATGATACGGGCAGAAGGGTTGTATCTACTGACTTTGAATCTGTTGACAGCCATCAGTTTTGCCTTTGCCATACGTTATTACCCGTTGCTGCGATATCTGTTTATTGCATTCATTATCATGATTTCAATCAGCAGCATGATGCAGTTTATCCATCATTTTCAGCTGATCTATCTGGCTTCTTCAGTTGTTCTACCAGCAGGGGCTGCCTTATATTTTTATTACCAACGTCAGGCCCTGGAAACGAGTTTGTTGATTGCAGGCTTGGCTGCCAGTTTGAGCCTATGGCTGTTTGAACTGGTGGACGATCGGCTTACTAATTCAGCAGCTGGCTTATTTATCTTGGCAATGCTGGTCTTCGGCTGGTTTGCGCTGATCAGTTTTGCCCTAAAGAAAATTTTTCCACAAACCAAATTCTCCGTCATTCCTTTGGCACTCGGTGCATGGATTGCTGGAATTATTCTGGCAGTCTTATTGCTGACCTATTGGAAAGCGGTTTCAATTGTTTTAGGTCTCATTTTTATTGGTATCGCTTGGAAATTATTAAGTCAAAAGAATTCCATATTTCTACGTCAGTTTGCCTATTGTCTTTGGGTTTGCGGGCAAGCTGCGGTATTGATTCATACAGAACTGCTCACCGATAGTCTGTTTATAGTGTGGCTGTTGCAATTAATGATGCTGGCTCTGACTGTGATCAAACGGATGCACTGGTTCATTCTAACCTTACAGCTCTTGATAGCTCATGCTTTAGCAATTGTGGTTTTGGCATTAGAGAATTGCTTTAAGCATGATGATATTGTAATCACGCTTGCCCTAAGCTTGAACTATGTCATTTTTATCGGGCTAATTCTAACCGCTAGATATTGGCAGTCCTCAATTTATCAGAAAAGTATTCTGCTCTGGATCATTGCTATGCTGACAGGTTCAGCCGTGGTTCAATCTGTGACTGGATTAGAGCACTGGCAGGGCATCGGGCAGATCAGCCTTGACCACGTTCTGCTGTTTTATGTTCTTCCGAGCTTATTGTTGCTTGGTTTTATCTGGCAAAACTGGCAGCAATTTTCTGAAAAATTGCTCTGGCTGATTCCTGTATTTGGCATCTTACTCATTCAGTTGGGCTATTTTGAGATTTTTATTATTATGCTGCTTATGGCGTGGGCAGTGGTCTATCAGCAACGACTTATACAGGCACTTACCATTTTATTGCTGATCTTCTGGCTATGGATGCTGTATTACAATCTGGGCTTAAGCTTCCTATTAAAAAGCATCAGTATCTTTGCTTCAGGGATACTGGTCTTGTTGCTGGCCTATATTTTAAAGGGGTCAAAACTACAACATGAGCAAGGAGAAGCAAGATGAAAAAGTTTCTTCCTTCGCATCTGGCTATTTTCAGTATTGCCTTATTTTGTGGATTGATCGCGCAACATGAATGGCATCTTCGAGATAGCCAAAGTATTTATGTGGAGCTGGCACCAGTAGATCCGCGATCAATTCTGCAAGGCGATTATATGGCGCTGAATTATGATCTGCATTTTAGTGCACTAGCAGCGCAGAATAGATCAGAACAATCAGAACCTAAAATCAGTATTCAAGATTTTGAAAACCAGTCCCGTGTACTAAGCTATGTACAGCTTGATGAGCAAAGAAGAGTTGTCAAAACCAGTTTTAATCGAAGTGCGCTGGATCAGCCACGCTCAGCGCAACTAATCCTGAAAAATCCACGGAATACCTTTGAAGGCTTATATCCGGCTGCCAACAGTTTTATGTTCGCTGAGGGACTTGAGCCTTGTTATCGTAATGCTAAATTCGCCGAATTAAAGCTAAAAGAAAATGGAGAAACTTTGTTGGCCGACCTGGTAGATCAAAATCTTAAGTCCTTAAACTGTGAGAACCGAAAAAGCTGGTGGCAGGGGAGTTAGTTTTATTTTAATCAGCCCATAAAAAAGCCCGCGAGAAGCGAGCTTTTTAGAATCTTGTCGAACCAGCTTAGGCAACTTGTACCGGAATACAGTTTGCAGTGTGATTCACAGTGTTATCCGGATTTGCATAAACCAGACGTGGTTTATGAGCATTGGCTTCCGCTTCAGTGAAATCACCAAATGTTGCGATAATCACGATATCACCAACATCAGCTTGGTGCGCAGCACCACCATTCACAGAAATAATCCCTGAATTATCTTCACCACGAATGGCATAAGTAGTAAAACGCTTACCATTGGTCACGTTCCAAACATGAATTTCTTCGTATTCACGAATGCCAGCTAGATCCATCAAAACGCCATCAATTGCACATGAACCTTCATAGTGTAATTCTGCATGTGTAACAAAAGCGCGATGAATTTTGCATTTTAATAAACGAGATAGCATGGCTAGCGTCCCCTTAGTTGACCTAAGACTTTGATCTTATGGTTGAATCAATTTCTACGACACTGGATAAGTGGGTAGGCTTGCGCATTTTGCGCCTAAATGGCCAGCAAGGCAAGCGGAATTGTCCAGCAATTTATGAATGTTTAGTTCGGTTTATAAGCATTGATTTGATTCATTGCCTGTTGTACTTCACCGTTCACCAGCATTTTGGCGCGAGCAAGTGCATGCGCAATTGCATCGTCCATTAACTCTTGTTCACTGCTTGGTGCTTTACTCAGGACATGACCAGAAACACGGTCTTTAGAACCTGGGTGACCAATACCAATGCGTAGACGATGAAAGTTCGGACCGATATGCGGCACGATATCGCGTAAACCGTTATGTCCACCATGACCACCGCCAGTTTTCAGGCGAATAATGCCTGGATTCAT
Organism: Acinetobacter sp. CAU_H_56; assembly: GCF_058599425.1. Lineage (NCBI taxonomy): Bacteria > Pseudomonadati > Pseudomonadota > Gammaproteobacteria > Moraxellales > Moraxellaceae > Acinetobacter > Acinetobacter sp. CAU_H_56. The sequence goes on from NZ_CM178654.1 coordinate 812,805, forward strand.
ATCCAGTTCATCATGGGCAATCAGGATTGATTCGGGTGCGATATTGTAGAATTTGGCGAAAGGAACAACACTTTTACCGGAAAGGTTCATGAATGTTGTAGGTAGAAGGAGACGGACGTCTTGACCTTCGATATTGCCGCGACCGCTGAATCCATTGAATTTAGGGTCTTTTTTAAGGCTAATGCCATATTGATCTGCAAGCCGTTCTACAAACCAGAAGCCTGCATTATGGCGGGTTTGAGCATACTCAGAACCTGGGTTGCCCAAACCTACAATCAGTGAAATATTTGACACTAATCTACACCATTAACACTTATGCGCGTTTGAAGTCAGCGTGCATTGGAGTGTTTTTAGCTGGGTGACGTTGTAAAGCTTGGATTTTAACGCTTTCAACTTTACCATCAACATCGATTTCGATTACTTCTTCGAAGAAAGCGTTGCTTTCTAGGAATTTAACAAGTTGACGAAGCTCAAGAGATACAGCTACAGGAGCAGCTTCACCACCATAAATGATAGCAGGTACTTTGTTTTGAAGACGAAGGCGGCGGCTCGCACCTTTCCCTTGAACTGCTTCATCACGTGCTACTGCATTTAATACGAAGTTTGCCATGATAGACATCCTATTTTAAGTTTAAGTAACTAGACTTGCGACCAGTCTAGTGAGTAAAAGCCCCGCCAAATGGCAGGGCTTTGGAAATTCAGCGCACTATTATAGATAAGAATCGAACATTGCGCTAATAGATTCTTCGTTGTTAATACGACGAATTGTTTCAGCAACCATACTTGCTACTGAAACTTGGCGAATCTTACCAAGTGCTAAAGCTTCTTCTGAAAGAGGAATGGTGTCAGTGACAACCAATTCGTCAATTACAGAATTTTTAAGATTTTCGAGTGCTTTACCAGACAATACTGGGTGAGTTGCATAAGCAACAACTTTGCGGGCACCGAAAGTTTTCAACGCATCAGCAGCTTTACAAAGCGTACCAGCAGTATCCACCATGTCATCAACGATCACACAGTCACGATCTTTCACATCACCAATCAAATGCATCACTTGTGATTCATTCGCTTTTTGACGACGTTTATCGATGATCGCCAGGTCGATATCACCCATCTGTTTCGCAACAGCACGAGCACGAACTACACCACCTACGTCAGGAGAAACAACCATCAGGTTATGATGCTGTTGTTGGCGTAAGTCAGCAAGCAGGGCTGGCGTACCGTAGATGTTGTCTACAGGAATATCGAAGAAACCTTGGATCTGGTCAGCGTGAAGGTCAATCATCACCACACGGTCAATACCTACAGTGGTCAGCATATCTGCAACAACTTTTGCAGTAATCGGCACACGGCTTGAACGGGGACGACGGTCTTGACGGGCATAACCGAAGTAAGGAATCACGGCAGTAATACGACCAGCACTTGCACGGCGTAACGCGTCAGCCATGACCAGGATTTCCATCAGGTTATCGTTGGTCGGTGCACAAGTAGGTTGTACGATGAATACGTCTTTACCACGAACATTTTCAGTGATCTCAACAGCGATTTCGCCATCAGAGAACTGGCCTACAGAGGCGGCGCCTAGAGGAATATGTAAGTGACTTACGACTTTTTGAGCGAATTGTGGATGCGCGGTTCCACTAAAAACGACAAGATTGGGCATGAAGCACCCTTGGCGGTTGGTATGTATGGAAGTAGATGGCAGGGGTAGCTGGATTCGAACCAACGGATGCCGAGATCAAAACCCGGTGCCTTACCACTTGGCGATACCCCTAATGCGGCAGAACTTTAATATTTTTGCGGTATTGTGTCAAGGTAAATTAACAGTCTTACAGCAAATGATGTTCTGTCTTTTTTCGAGAAAATGGCAGGGGCGGCTGGATTCGAACCAACGGATGCCGAGATCAAAACCCGGTGCCTTACCACTTGGCGACGCCCCTAGATTTGATGAACTGTAAGATGGCAGGGGTAGCTGGATTCGAACCAACGGATGCCGAGATCAAAACCCGGTGCCTTACCACTTGGCGATACCCCTAATACAGTACATCTACAGGTGAATAATGGCAGGGGTAGCTGGATTCGAACCAACGGATGCCGAGATCAAAACCCGGTGCCTTACCACTTGGCGATACCCCTATTGAACCTTGAAATGACGTAATGGCGATTCTTGCAGACTGTTCACCAGGTAAGATTTACATGGTGCATTCTCAAGAATGTCGGTCACATTCATATCATCAGTTACCTCGATAAAAACACAAGCACCTGTACCTGTAAGCTTTGCAACACCGAACTGGTCGAGATATTGCATTGCCTCATCGACTTCTGGATATAAGCTTCTTGCCACTGGCTCAAAGTTATTTCCGAAATCAGATGGCTTTATCTGATAGGCGCAAAATTTAGAGCTCTTCGTGTCTCTTGTCAACGTTTTTTGTGAAAAAAGCTGTTGAGTGCTGATAAAACAGTCAGGTTTTAACACAATGAACTGTTTTTGATCTAAGTCTATGAATGTTAAGTGTTCACCAATGCCTTCAGCCCAGGCATTGCGACCATGAACAAAAATGGGTACATCTGCGCCCAGCTTAACGCCGAGCTCTGCCAATTGCTCGGAATTTAAGCCACAATGCCATAATTGGTTCAGCACAATCAGGGTCGTTGCTGCATTGGATGAGCCGCCGCCAAGACCTGCACCCATAGGAATATTTTTCTCCAGTCGAATGATCAGACCAGAAGGCGTTTTGGCATAAGGCTGCAAAATCTGCGCTGCACGATAGATGAGATTCTGTTCCAGATCGACTGAGGACAAACCTTCAATCTGGATTTGCTGATCATCTGTTTGTTCAAACTCTAGCCAGTCACACAAATCTATCAACTGAAAAATACTTTGCAGCTCGTGATAACCATCCGGACGGCGACCGGTGATATGAAGAAACAAATTCAGTTTTGCAGGTGAGGGAACACGAATCATCATAGGCTTGCATCAGACCAGTTAACGGTTTTGAATCACCATTGTAATACGGTTTTCACCACCATTCTCAAGCGACTGCTTTAAAATCAAGCGGTTTGGAATAGTTGCCTGCTGGTTGTAACTGAGGTCTACCGTCCAGCCTTGTTCAATAATCTGGCTGATACGCTGTGAGCTGTCTTTCTGGATCTGGGCAGACTGTGTCGCAGGACGTGCCTGTACCCAATCGACTAAATGACTAATCGGGGCTTGCCAGCCAGTAGCACGTTGCAATAGTTCTTCTGCCGTTGCTGCCTTGATCAGACCGGTTTTGGCACTATTCAAAGTTACCTGGCCAGGAGTACCTGAAATCTGGGTTTTTCCAGCACCTAAGATACCAGTCAGTTCAATATCAAACTCTTCCTGCTGCTGAACCCAGGTAAAAAAGGCACTGCCGCTTTGCTGAGGTGTTCGTACCCCGATTTTACCTTGCAGCTGGAACTGGTTTTCAGCCTGTACCGATGGCGTGACAGGAGCTTTTTGCTGAACCATCTGCTGACAGCCACTCATGAGTAGGGCAGTAGAAGCAAGGAAACAGCAGCCTAAAGTACTTATGTTGCGCATAAAAGAATGGACTCGTTCAGGATTGTGGTGCTAACAATAGCGAATTAAGTTGGTTTAATTCTGGGTCATTTGGATGGTTTTGTTGTAATTGTTGTAACACTTGATGGAATTGTTGTAGATCGCCTTTCATATAAAGTGAACGTGCATAACGGACGCCTATTTTCGCACTTGGATTCAGTTCATAGGCTTTAAGCAGCACCTGGGCAGCCGTAGTAAAATCATTCTGCAGGTAACAGATGTAGCCATAAGTATCCAGAATAGAAGCCTGTTCTGGTGCGTATTCCAGTGCCTGTTCAGCATAGCGCCTTGCTTCATCCAGACGGCGATTTTGACGGGCCAGCGTATAGGCATAAGCATTCAGATAGGTTGGACTATTCGGCTCGATTTTAAGCAGGGTTTTTAACAGCTGATCCAGTTGATCACGATCTTCATGTGGATCTAGCAATAAAACTTGAGCATAGACTAACTCCGGATCATCCGGTAGGTTTATGCTGGCTTCTTCCAGAATTCGGATCGCTGCGTTCTTATTATTCATGCGTTTCAGAATATCCGCCTGAGCCAGATACAGGAAACTGGCATGTTGCGGATAATTGACCCGTTCCTGAGTCAGAAAGCGCAGCGCATCATGCAGTTTATCCTGCTCGGCAAAGATGGCAATGATATTGCGTCGTGAAACCGTATACAGGCTGCCATCCACCAGGCGGTAATATGCCTTGGCAGTTTCATAATGCTGTTTGCGTTCTGCATTGACTGCCAGATAGTAATAGGCTTCATTCTGGTACTGAGCTGAATAGCGGAGCTCAACCAGATATTTTTCGGCCCGTTCATATTGCTGCAGGTCAATACTGGTTAAGCCGGCAATAAACAGCGCTTCTTCATGTTGTGGTGATTTTTTCAGGATCGTTTCTAGTTTCTGTAAGGCCTTTTCAGCTTCATTCAGCTTGATCAGGTATTTAACCTCAGCCAGACGTATATCTATATTATTGCGATGTTTACGACTGGCTTTCTCGTACCATTTTAAAGTTTCCGCATCATCACCCAATGCCGCCAACAGATTGGCTTTCATCAGGATATAGCCAGTCGACTTTGGACGTTTTTTTAAGGCGCGGTTGATGGTATTGAGAGCCTGTTCTAGCTGACCTTTTTGTGCTTCCAGACCGGCGACCAGCACCAGAATCGAAGGATTGTCTTTGGCTTTGCTAGTACTTAGAGCCTGAATTAAATATTCACGGTCATCCGGCTCATCTGGGGCAATCCCGGCCAGAATTTCTTCCAGATCGGCGTTATCATCAATTTTCAGGATCTTTTCCAGCGTTTCTGCCGCCAGTTCGTACTCATGGGCTTTTAAGGCAATATGTGCCAGATAGAATAATGCCGGAACATCTTGCGGTTCCTGAACCACCCAATGGGTAGAAATATCCAGCGCTGCATTCAGGTCTTCATGTTCGAGGGCGATATTGAGTGCGCGCTGTTTAACCGCAGTGGAATTGCTTTTAATGGCCAGCACAGTATAGTTGTGTAAAGCATTTGGAATATCGCGATAGGCGAGTGCAAACTCGGCTATCATACTTTGTTTTATCGCATCATAATTTTGATTTGCATGGTAAACTGCTTCTGCTGCATAAAGATGAGCAGTTGAAGCCATGCTAACCACCAGCAAGAATGTGGTAGAATATTGCTTAATGGTAGGGCCGTTTATACGGCTAGTTGTTAGACGCAATTTTTCTTTATCCAAGTAATGCTTTTTATGACACCGATGTTGCACAATAGCATAAATTTAGTGAAATGATGACCTGATATGTCTTTCTTTGCATTGGGTGTCAACCATCAAACTGCCTCTGTAGAGCTGCGCGAAAAGATTGCTTTTAACCCTGAAAAGTTAAGCATTTTACTTGCCGAGCAAAGCCAGCACCCTGTACTGAATGATATGGTGGTGGTGTCTACATGTAACCGGACCGAAGTTTACGCGATGTCGGACAATGTCGACATGGTGCTGAACTGGCTCGCCCAGACCAATGGTATTGATCCCAAGCAATTGCAGAATCATGTTTATCGCTATGAGAATGCGCAAGCCGTTACTCATCTGATGCGTGTAGCCAGTGGTCTCGACTCCCTAATGCTCGGTGAACCGCAGATTCTGGGACAGGTCAAAACTGCACTCTCTCTTGCTAAAGAATCTAAAACCGTTTCACAAAACCTGAATCGTATCTTTGAATATGCCTTTTATGCGGCCAAGCGTGTGCGCTCGGAAACAGCAGTCGGCAGTCATGCAGTCTCAATGGGTTATGCAGTCGCACAATTAGCATTGCAAGTGTTTAGCCGACCAGAGCAGTTGACTGTGATGGTGGTAGCCGCCGGGGAAATGAATAGTCTGGTGGCCAAACATCTGGCAGAAATGGGCGTCGGAAAAATCATTATCTGTAACCGGACTCGTGCTCGTGCAGAGAATCTCGCGCAGGAAATCGCGCATCGTGCAGATGTAGAAATTATTGATTTTGATCAACTGGCAGCAAACCTGCATCGTGCAGATGTGATTTCCAGTTGTACCGGTAGTTTGCATCAAGTCATTCACTATCCGGATGTCAAAGCTGCCTTAAAGAAGCGCCGTTACCAGCAAATGCTGTTGGTCGATCTGGCCGTACCCCGTGATATTGATCCAAAAGTTGAAAAGCTGGATGGAGTTTATCTCTACGGCGTGGACGATTTGCAAAGCGTGATCGATGAAAACCTGGCACAGCGTCGTCAGGCAGCGGTCGAAGCGGAAGTAATGGTCAATCAACTGGCAACCGAGTTGATCACCCAGCAGAAGGTGAGCGAAGCGGGTAGTACGATTCATGCCTATCGGGATTATGGGGAAAGCTTACGTCAGGAAGAATTGGCGACCGCTATGCAACGTATCGCTAAAGGTGAAAGTGCTGAAACAGTATTAGCCGAATTTTCGCATCGTTTGACTCAAAAACTTCTGCATCCGACCTCAATCATGCTGCGTGAAGCTGCCAAAGCTGAAGATCCAAGCTATTTTGAAATGCTACAGAACAGTTTACAGGACGTGGTACAGCATCGCCGTAAGGTTAAACATTAAGATGATCTTGAGTTAATTTCCCGATATTTAAAAGGCGTTTAAAATAAACGCCTTTTTTATTTTCATGATTTTTAATCTTCGAGTAAGGTCATGGAACGTTTTTTATCAATTTCATAAATCCGCATCTTGAGATTTTTCATCTCCGCGATGCTACTAAACTTTTTCGATTTTAATTTGTGTTGTAAGCATTGATATTGCAGCTTGATTGAGAAGTCTGCCGCCAGTTTATCTGCCTGCTCAGGAGAAGAGGTGTAATCGCTGACATTGGCATGTTGCAGGATATGCTGTAACTCATGATGATGTGCAGCACAGGCACCAAGCACGTAATAGGTCGATAGTTCCGGATCATCCGGCAATTCATCGAAAATCACATTAAATATATTCAGGATCTTGAACAGCAATTGATCTTCACTGACCAATGCACGTAATGGTTCAAAATGAATATACAGGTAAGGGTGATTCAATAGAATCGCAATGACATACTCTTCGGCATCAATTTTGGTACTAAAGCTTAAAGATGCATCGTTATTGACTTTGGGTTGCCATTTGCGGCTAAAACCGAGTTTTTCCCGAAAGAACTGCTGTAGCAGATAACGGAATGAGCCAGCTTTGGGCAACAATTCGGTTAATTGACGCAGCTCACCCATGACCTGACTTTTACCTTCAGGCGTTGCAATGTCGTGATTCTGGGTAAGATGAGCAAAGACAAAGTCAGAGAGTAGCGGTGCCTGATCCAGCAGACGGCGGAAATTTTCAATGCCTTCACGACGGATCAGGGAGTCTGGATCATGATCATTCGGTAGGACAAAGAATTTTAACTCACGCCCATCGTTCAGTAAGGGTAGAGCAATTTCCAGAGTACGGCGTGCCGCTTTTTGTCCGGCAGCATCACCATCAAAGGCAATGGTGATTCGGTTATTCTGCTTGAACAGAATATTTAGGTGATCAGTATTACTTGCTGTTCCCAAAGTAGCTACTGCACCATGAATGCCATATTGCTGCAAGGCAATGACATCCATATAGCCTTCCACCATCAGCCAGTCTTGAGCTTTCTGCTTGCGACCTTCATACAGACCATACAATAACTGGTTTTTATGGAAAACTTCTGAATCGGGTGAGTTGATGTATTTCGGTTTGATCTCGTCATTCAGTGCACGACCACCAAAACCGACCACACGGCCTTTACTATCACGAATCGGGAAAATGACACGGTCACGGAGCAGGTCAAAATCCCGACCACTATCGCTAGTACGAATCAGACCTAAAAGTTTGAGACCTTCAATATCCTGCGGGAAGGCTTTTTCCAGATGTTGCCAGTCTTCCGGTGCATACCCGAGTCGCCAGTAGGTAATCGTTTCTGAGGTCAGACCACGCTGTTTAAAATATTGCTGGGCACTTGGACTATTGGGTAATTGGCGCTCATAAAACTGCGCGATATTTTCCAGCAGGTCGTATAAGTTGCCATCCGCTTGTGCTTCTGCTGCAGGCATCTGCTCAAAAGCGGCAAAAGGATCATCCGTATAAAATTCGGCTTCAGGTGCCTGAATTTCAGCAAATGGATCAAAATAAGCAGGTTGTTCGGATACTGGATTTGTAGATGTATCCGCAGTTTTTACTGGTGGCGTAGCAACCGGTTTTGGTTTGGCTTCGCGTTTGTATTTTAAGCGGTTGGAATCTTTATTGTCTTTAGGCAGTTCAATCCCGGTCTGGCTAGACAGGTCTTTCATCACTTCAATGAAATTGCGGCTGCCAATATCCATTAAAAAGCGGATGGCATTGCCGTTGGCCTGACAGCCAAAGCAGTGGAAATACTGCTTGTCACGATAGACGTGAAAAGAAGGAGATTTTTCCTGATGGAAAGGGCAACAACCCGAATAGGTACGGCCAGTTTTTTTTAGTTTCACGTATTGACCAATCACATCGACAATATCGGTGCGATCGAGAATCTGATCAATCGTATGCTGAGGAATGGCCATGGTTTGCTAAGCTTCTCGTGCTGCGTTATTTAGGTGTTAAATCATTGAAAATTAAGAGCAGGATGATTTATCCAACGCTATAAATGAATTAATTGGTATAACCTGTTTGCACAATTTGTTCAAGCATTGCTCAGAAAATGCAAAAGGGCAAGTATGATAACTTGCCCTTTGCAAAAATGCACCTGTAACAGTTGGCTTATTCAGCAGTCGGTTCAGGTAGCTCAGTTTCAGAGGTTTTTGGACGATCGAGTAAACCAAACGTCATGCGATTGGTTAGACTGCGTTTTTCTGCCTGTGGTTCAGCCGACTGGCTAGACGTATCGGTCACGGTTTTGGCTTCTTTACCGAAAATACCCAAAGTCGCACGATTGAAGAAACTGCCTTCACTACGTGCTGCACGCAGGTTCACGGTACCGTCGGCATTTACCAGACCTGGGTAGTTCAGTTTCAGCACTTCGATATATTGCTGTGCTGTCGCTTTGTCGCCCAGCTTGTCATAGCCGTAAGCAACGGTTGCCAGCGCTTCTGGAATCTGTGGCGTTTGTGGATAGTGTTCAATTACCCATAAGCCACGTTCAACAGCAGCCAGATATGCTTTACGCTTGATATTGAAACGGGCCGCACTCATTTCGCTTTCTGCCAGTTCCTGACCGATAAACTTCATACGCTGTGCAGCATCAACCGCATAGGTACTTGATGGATAGCGACGAATGAAATCAACAAAATTCTGGTAAGCGACTTTCAGGTAGCTTACATCACGGTGTGACTGTTTTAGTGAGGTATAACGTAGCAGGCCATTATAGTTCTGCTCCATATTCGCTACGCCACGGACATAGTAAGCATAGTCGACATTTGGATGTTGCGGATTCAGACGGATAAAGCGTTCTGCCAGTGCAACTGCACCTTCATAATCTTTTTGCTGGAATTTGACATATAGCAGTTCCAGTTGCGCCTGCGGTGCATACTGGCTGGTTGGATAATAGGTTTCCAGTGCTTCGAGCTGTTTTGCTGCATCAGTATATTGTTTGCGATCTAGCGCGTTCTGTGCTTTTTGGATATAAACCTGTTCGCTAGATTCTGGACCTTTGTCCACGACTTCTTTTTTTGGATTACTGCTACAGCCTACCATTGCCGATGCAATGCCTAACGTCACAGCAAGCATTGTCATTTTATAATGTGGTAGCGACATAAAAATTCCTCTGTTAATACGGGCAATGAGCTACAATTGCACTATTAAACCACTTTTGTCTGAATGAGCAAATGAGTCAAGCACAATCTTCCAATTCTAATATCCCTGATACTGATTTCAATTTACTTGAAGATTCTGAGGATGCAGATAACCATACTTCAGACGCAACTGCAACACGTTTATCGTTGCAATTTCAATTGGATGAAAGTTATATCGGGCAACGTATCGACCAGATTGCGGCCATGGTCTGGAGCGATTTTTCTCGAGAAAAGCTCAAACAATGGATCAAAGACGGCAATTTATTAGTGAATGGTCAACCAGTTAAGCCAAAATTTAAAAGTGACGGTTTTGAAACCCTGACTTTAAACGTTGAACTGGAGGCACAAACCCGTAGCCTGCCTGAAGATATTCCACTGGATATCGTCTATGAAGATGATGACATCATTGTCATTAACAAACCAGTGGGCATGGTGGTGCATCCGGGTGCAGGCAATATGACTGGTACACTGGTCAATGCTTTGCTGCATCACTATCCGAAATCTTCTGAACTGGCGCGTGCAGGTTTAGTACACCGGATTGATAAAGACACCAGTGGTCTATTGGTTGTTGCTAAAAATCTGGAAGCACAGTTTGCGCTTAGCAAGCAGCTTGAGAAAAAGACCGTCTACCGTGTGTATGACCTGATTGTGTATGGCAACATCATTGCCGGCGGTACCATTGATGAACCGATTAAACGCCATCCGGTTGATCGTGTGAAAATGGCAGTCCTGCCAGGCGGTAAGGAAGCGGTGACGCATTACAATGTGAAAGAGCGCTTCCAGCATTTCACCCGTATTCAGGCACGTCTGGAAACCGGCCGTACGCACCAGATTCGTGTGCATTTTAGTTACCTGGGCTATGGTCTGGTGGGTGATCAGGTCTATATGCCACGTGTGCGTATGCCAGCCGGTGCTTCGCAATTGCTAGATGACACCTTGCGTGGTTTTAAACGTCAGGCATTGCATGCAGCGACTCTAGGCCTGAAACATCCACGTACCAAAGAAGAAATGACCTTTAATGCGCCATGGCCAGAAGACTTTGCCAATCTGGTTGAAGTGCTGCGTAGCGAAAACAAGGCCTATTAATTTTTCATTCTATTAGCAGTCATTAAAAGGGAAGCGACATGCAATTTGTACAAGGTTTGCCTCAAGGCGTTTATGTGGGTCAGACCCGTGTTCATCATGAACAGGTACAGCCATCAGCCCAGCCAGAGCTGGCGGGCTTTAACCTGGCTTTGCATGTCAATGATGATGCTGCACGTGTACAGAAGCATCGCATCCAGCTGTTGAAAGACTTCCAGCCTTTTGGTGTGGACAAAATTACCTGGATGACACAGACGCATAGCACCATTTGTCATACCATCAATGAGCAGATGCCTTTCGAGGCATTGGTCGGCGATGGCCTGGTCACACAGCGCAAGGCCCATGCCCTGATGATGATGACAGCAGACTGCTTGCCGGTGGTGCTGGGTAATGCTGAAGGCACTGAAGTAGCCAATCTGCATGCTGGCTGGCGTGGGCTGGCAGGCGGTATCGTTGAAAATACCATTGCCGCGATGCAGACCCAGCCTACCTGGGCGTGGCTTGGTGCAGCGATCAGCCAGCCTTGTTTTGAAATTGGCGCAGAAGTAAGAGAAGCTTTCTGTTCCAAATATCCTGAACTGGACAGTGCATTTCAGGCAGGAGAACAGGCCGGAAAATACTATGCGGATCTGTATGCGATTGCGCGTTACATCTTGCAACAGCAGGGTGTTGAAACTGTTTTGGGTGGCGATCAGTGTTCATATCGTCAGGCGGAAGAATACTTTTCCTATCGCCGTGAAGCCAAAACCGGACGTATGGCAACATTCGTGTTTATGGCATGAAAATGTTAAACTTGATTGAAATTCTTGGTTTTTGATTGTTATGTCCCTATCTTCCCAATCTGTTGCGATTGTTTATCACAGTCCTTATGGACACACGGCTAAAGTGGCAAACTTCATTGCCGAAGGCGCACAAAAAACTGGTGTCCAAGTGCATATGATGAATGTGGAACAGGTGGATTGGGAGGTGCTGGACGCTGCCGATGCGATTGTATTTGGCTGTCCGACCTATATGGGTAGTCTGACTTCTGCCATGAAGTTATTTATGGAGCAGTCGTCCAAGCGCTGGCTGGCACGTAGCTGGCAAGGCAAGCTGGCAGCAGCCTTTACCAATGGTGGTGGCTTAAGTGGGGACAAACTCGCTGTTTTGCAGCAGATCAATCTGTTTGCGATGCAGCATGGCATGTTGTGGTCAGGTCTACCGTTGATGCCGACAGGTCGTTCCACTACAGATCTGAATCGCATGTCGAGCTTTCTGGGCCTTATGACCCAATCTGACAATGCACCTGTTGAAGTGACACCACCGGAAGGGGATTTGCAAACTGCGATCTGGTTTGGGGAATATATTGCCTTGACACTGGCGCGTCTGAATCTAAAAGCCTAATTTGATCCGTAAAAAAACCTCCATCAATTGGAGGTTTTTTTATTGCTGGTATTATTTATGAAAAATACGCGCTTTATCACGTTGCCAGTCACGGTCTTTTTCAGATGCACGTTTGTCGTGTAACTGTTTACCTTTTACCAACGCAATTTCCAGCTTGGCATGCGGGCCTTTCCAGTAACAGGCCAGTGGTACACAGGAATAACCTTTCTGGTTGATCGCGCCCATGAGTTTTTCAATTTCACGGCGTTTCAGTAGCAGTTTACGGGTACGCGTCGCTTCAGGGACAACATGGGTAGATGCACTCAGTAAAGGCTGAATCTGTGCGCCGAACAGGAAAGCCTCACCATTTTTAAAGGTGATATAGCTCTCCACAATACTCATACGACCGGCACGCAGGGATTTTACTTCCCAGCCTTGCAAGGAAAGTCCAGCTTCAAATTTTTCTTCAATAAAATAATCGTGACGGGCACGTTTGTTCAGAGCAATCGTTCCGCCGTTATTTTTTTTAACTACAGTTGCTTTCGCCATAATCAGACACTTCCAAAGTTGTAACTATTGTACCGTAACTTTTATTGAGTTGAAGTGTTTAAATTGATGGAGTTTCTTCACTAAAAAATGAAGATTTTGTTAAAATGGAAACTTACACAATAAACAGAGTACAAATGGATGACTAAAACTCGTGTAATTTATCCGGGAACTTTTGATCCGATCACCAATGGCCATATTGATTTGGTGACCCGCGCAGCAAAGATGTTTGATGAAGTTGTAGTTGCGATTGCAATCGGACATCACAAAAACCCGGTATTTAGTCTGGAAGAACGAGTTGAACTGGCCCAAACGTCATTAAGCCATTTGAACAATGTTGAATTTGTAGGATTTGATGGCCTGCTGGTGAACTTCTTCCGCGAGCAGAATGCGACAGCGGTATTGCGTGGTTTACGTGCAGTGTCCGATTTTGAGTATGAATTCCAGCTGGCCAATATGAACCGTCAACTGGATTCTCATTTTGAAGCGGTGTTTTTAACTCCTTCAGAGCAATATTCTTTTATTTCATCCACATTGGTGCGTGAAATTGCTCGTTTAAGAGGTGATGTGACCAAGTTTGTTCCGCCAAACGTGGTTGAAGCCTTTGAGCGTAAACTTCAACAAGGTTGGTAGAGTGTCTTTATATATCACCGATGAATGTATCAATTGTGATGTCTGTGAACCTGTCTGTCCGAATGAGGCAATTTTCATGGGTGAAGTCATCTATGAAATTAACCCGGACTTATGTACAGAATGCGTCGGGCATCACGACAAACCGCAGTGCCAGTTATTCTGCCCTGTGGACTGTATCCCGCTTGATCCGAACCATGCCGAGACGCGTGAGGAGCTTCAGGCCAAGTATGAAAAACTGACTGCTCAAAAAACATCAAGCAATTAGTCGCCAGATTTGGTACTATGCGGCTCGAAGTGAGCCAGACGATCGCTGCTGTGGAGATCTCCGTGATTGAAGCAGGGGAGGAAAGTCCGGGCTTCATAGGGCAAGGTGCCAGGTAACGCCTGGGCGGCGTGAGCCGACGGAAAGTGCAGCAGAGAGTAGACCGCCTTCATTATGGTTTCGAGCAATCGGAATCGGAGGTAAGGGTGAAAGGGTGCGGTAAGAGCGCACCGCATGACTGGTAACAGTTCATGGCATGGTAAACCCCACCGGAAGCAAGACCAAATAGGGATCCTTTAGGCATGGCCCATGCTGGATCCGGGTAGGTCGCTTGAGCGTATGAGTGATTGTACGCCTAGAGGAATGATCGTTCTCGACAGAACCCGGCTTATCGGCTCACTTCACCAAATTTTGATCAATCAGCACAATATGGGCTTGACGTTCTAAACAGAAAAACCCATAATGCGCGCACAGTTTAAGGCTATGTAGCTCAGTTGGTTAGAGCACCGCACTCATAATGCGGGGGTCACAAGTTCAAGTCTCGTCATAGCCACCATATTCTGAAAAAACCCACTCCGATTGAGTGGGTTTTTTTACGTCTGAATATTTTAGAATTAACGATAGATAAAGCGGCACATGCCAGCACGCAAGGCAAATGCACCGTGTATATATACGCCACCGAGCCAATACGGCACATTGAAAATGTCGCTATGACGATATTTTACCAATCCAAACTCTGCCAGTAGTCCTTCAAAGAACATCCCGCCAATTGCCAGTGTAATCGCAACAATGAGTAGCCATAAACGCTCATAACTGAACCCCCAGCGAATCAAAAAGCTGATATAGAAAATCCAGCACAGCGCCACAGGGTCAAAATTACCAAAGCCACTTAGGATATAAATAATGGCAAATAGTGTCAGCGCTTCGACCAGTGTCTGGGTGTTTTCATGGTGACAGCTTAAGGTAGAATTAATCCAATGCTTTAAGGTATCAGCTAACCAGAGATAAATGAATGCCATGCTGCAAAAGGCAATAAAGAATCCGGGAAATACCCACCATGCCTGACTGAAAAATTGTGAGTCTGGATAGCTTAAAGTTTGAGTATAGACATGAATGGCATCGCAAAGTGTTGCGACAATAGCAGCAAGTAGAGCTAGGATAAAAATGCCTGAATACTTTATTGTACGGGTCATGCCGTGTCCTGATTATTTTCTTTAGTTTCTAATTTGTTGAAGTTATAGATGAGTTGAAGTGGAAATACTATGGCTGAAAAATAGGGGTGAAGTTAGGAAATGATAAAAACAGTGTATTGAATGCTAAGTTATTTATATTGATCAGAAGAGTGATTTCAGTTTCAATAACGATATAAAATAATCCAAAAATAAATTATGAAAATTAAAAAAATAATTTTGCTCTTTTGGCTGGTGATTTTCAGCGTCCCTCTAAATGCAAATGAACCTGTCAAATCCCTGGTTTTTAAAGCTGTACACATTTCTCAAGCACAAATACAAAATATCTGTCAGCAGTTAAACCCAGCCTGCAAAAGTGAGGAGGTAATAGTGTGGTCAGTCCAGATGGGGGCGAATAAATATTATTATCTGATTGATCAAAAGTTAAGAATCGTTCAGGTCTCTAAAGAGCAGGGTGAATATAGAATAGATGATCATTGGAATTTAGCTAAATATCAGAAAGCTCATGCAGTTGAAGAAGATGAAATAGCTACAGAATTTATCCATCCAGCTTTATATCCGTTGAATCGGAATAATTATGCAGTCGCTTTGGTATCTAGTTTTTCAGCAAGCTATTCAGGTGGAGGACGAGGCGATCAAACCGCGCAGTTCATTCAATTATTACCTCAAGGAAAAACTTATCAGGTTCTTAAAGATATTCCTTTCTATTATTATGAACGGATTAAAGCATGTTTTAGTGAACAGGATTATAAAAAATATACTCACTGCCATGATGAACAATCCACCTTACTTTCGATCACTTACGAAGATATTGGAAAACCCTTTTATCAATGGAACTTAATTTATAGTGAAATAGATTGGCCTGCACATACGAATAGGAAAAGGGTACAAAAGAGGACAGTCACTGTTATTCCATCTCCTTAAGCGTTTCAAAACAGCGAATCAATGCTGCTATATCATCCGTCTGCAACTGTTCACGAATCTTTAAAAACTGCTTTTCATCTAAGTCATAGAGCTTTAGAGAAAGCAGTTTTTTTATGTCATCTTCAGGAAAGCGGTATTTAATAATTTTGGCTGGTACACCACCGACAACAGCATAAGGTGGTACATCTTTCGTTACTACAGCACCTGTGGCAACGACAGCACCTTCGCCAAGCATTACACCTTGCATAATCATGGCGCGTGAGCCAATCCAGCAACCATCGCCAATGACTGTGTCGCCAGCAGGCACAAAGCTACGTGTATCGAACGGAAAGGCTGAGATCCAATCCGTGCGGTGTAACTGGTTGCCACCCATCATAATCACGCATTCTGCACCAAAACAGACGAAATTCCCGATATAAAGCTGGTCAATCGGCTTCTCTGGTGTGGCTGGTTTGTCATGCAGATAACGCACCACACAGCGCTCAAAACCCTGATCCCAATAGGCTGAGTAATAACTGTAATTTCCCTTGATATGAATATTCGGATTCTTCACCGTTTTTGAGATGAATTCGAACTCGCACCAGTGGTTCACAGGGGAATTGATCAGTTTCTCAGACATAGAATGGCAAGGATTCGGAGGATGAAGGGATTATAGCAAAGTCCTCCTTTGAAAAAGGGGATTTAGGGGGATTCTAATACTTAGATGGGAATCTTTTAAAAATCGAAATTCATTATTATTGATGGGAGCCTTATTTAGTAGTAATCCCTCCCAACCTCCCTTTTAGAAAGGGAAGAGTACTAGAGGCTAAAAAACAAAAAACCCCTCATCTGAGGGGTCTTACAGCCTAAAATATCTATTTAAAATTAGATATATTCAACGCTTACGATTTCGTATTCAACTTCACCTTGTGGTGTCACGATTTTCACATCGTCGCCTTCGTTTTTACCCAGCAGGCCACGCGCGATCGGAGAGTTCACAGAGATCTTGTTGATCTTAAAGTCTGCTTCATCATCACCTACGATTTTGTAAGTTTTACGTTCCTCAGTGTCCAGATTTTCAATAGTCACAGTGACACCAAAAACTACACGACCGTTTTGCTCCAGTTCTTTAACATCAATCACCTGGCAAGCGCCCAGTTTACCTTCGATGTCCTGAATACGGCCTTCACAGAAACCTTGCTGCTCACGCGCAGCATGATATTCCGCGTTTTCTTTTAAATCCCCATGCTCACGTGCCTCTGCAATCGCTGCAGTAATACGTGGACGATCCACAGTTTTCAGTTGGTGTAATTCTTTCTCTAAGGCAAGTTTGCCTTCGGGAGTCATAGGATAACGTTGCATAGTTGTCCCTCAGTAATAAAAATGAAAGTCTATAAATGAAAAAAAGCCCGCCACCGAGAAGGTGGCGGGACTTCTCAGTAACGAATTAACCTACTGTTAAATCTTGCAAACGATATACATCCATTGGCAATTTAATTGCTAAAGCTTGGCATACAGCATCAGCACCATTCAGGGTAGTGGTATGGTATACCTTACCTTGAAGCGCAGAGCGACGGATCGAGAATGAATCCTGCTGAGCTTGTTTACCTTCAGTGGTATTGATAATGAGGTGAATTTCACCATTTTTCAAGCGGTCTACAATGTTTGGACGGCCTTCGGTTACTTTATTTACACGTTCACATTCAATACCTGCAGCTTTAATCACATCATATGTGCCGCCAGTCGCAAGAATCTTGAAGCCGAAGTCAGCAAGCTGCTTCGCAATACCTACCGCACGTGGTTTATCAGAATCACGGACAGAGATGAATGCATGCTTCACTTCACCTTCAGTTGGCAGACCTGGTAAACGATCGTTAGAGCCTAGGACAGCTTTGTAGAACGCTTCACCAAATGTTTTACCAACGCCCATCACTTCGCCTGTAGATTTCATCTCAGGGCCAAGGATCGGGTCAACACCAGGGAATTTGTTGAATGGGAATACTGCTTCTTTCACAGAGAAGTGAGCAGGGATAATCTCTTTGGTAAAGCCTTGAGATTCAAGAGATTGGCCAGCCATGCAACGTGCAGCCACTTTTGCTAAAGATTCGCCGATACATTTAGAAACGAACGGAACCGTACGAGAAGCACGAGGGTTCACTTCCAGAATGTAAACGTCATCGCCTTTCACTGCAAACTGAACGTTCATCAAGCCTACAACGCCAAGCTCTTTAGCCATAGCGATGGTTTGACGACGCATTTCGTTTTGCACGTCTTCAGACAATGAATATGGAGGAATCGAACATGCAGAGTCACCAGAGTGAATACCAGCTTGTTCAATGTGCTGCATGATACCGCCGATTACAACGTCTTTACCGTCAGATACGCAGTCCACGTCAACTTCGATGGCATCGTCAAGGAAGTGATCCAGAAGAACAGGCGCTTCGTTAGATGCTTGTACAGCATCACGTAAGTAGCGTTTCAATTCTTCGTCGTTGTATACGATTTCCATCGCACGACCACCAAGTACATAAGAAGGACGTACCACTAATGGGTAGCCAACTTTCGCTGCTTCAGCCATACCTTCTTCAGCAGATTTTACGATGCTGTTGTTCGGTTGGCGAAGTTGCAGACGTTGAATCATTTGTTGGAAACGTTCACGGTCTTCTGCACGGTCAATCGCGTCTGGAGATGTACCGATAATTGGCGCACCAGCTTCTTCCAAAGCACGAGCCAGTTTCAGCGGAGTCTGACCGCCGTACTGCACGATAATACCTTTAGGTTTTTCAGTACGTACGATTTCAAGAACGTCTTCAAGTGTAATCGGTTCAAAGTACAGACGGTCTGAAGTGTCATAGTCAGTTGAAACTGTTTCAGGGTTACAGTTCACCATGATGGTTTCATAACCGTCATCACGCATTGCCAAAGCAGCATGTACACAGCAGTAATCGAATTCGATACCTTGACCGATACGGTTAGGACCACCACCAATGACCATGATTTTGTCACGGTTGGACGGATTAGATTCACACTCTTCGTCATAAGTTGAGTACATATAAGCAGTATCAGATTCGAATTCTGCTGCACATGTATCCACACGTTTGTAGACTGGAGTTACACCCAGGTTCCAACGGTGCTTACGGAATTGTTTTTGTGAAATACCCATCAGGTTGGCAATACGGTGGTCAGATAAACCTTTACGTTTAAATGAGCGGATATTGTCAGCGTTAAGATCACCAAAACCTAAAGATTTGATTTGTTCTTCAGTTTTAACGATGTCTTCGATCTGAATCAGGAACCAGCGGTCGATGTTGGTTGCCGCAAATACTTCATCAAGCGTGAAACCGTGACGGAATGCATCAGCCACGTACCAGATACGTTCTGGACCAGGAACTTTAAGTTCTTGAAGAATCTTCTCGCGTGCACCTTCAGTACCCACTTCGATTTTTTCATCAAAACCAGTTGCGCCAACTTCAAGACCGCGAAGTGCTTTGTTTACAGATTCCTGGAAGTTACGGCCAATCGCCATGACTTCACCTACAGATTTCATCTGTGTAGTTAGTGTTGCATCCGCTTGCGGGAATTTTTCGAAGTTGAAACGTGGAATCTTGGTAACAACGTAGTCAATTGCCGGTTCGAACGATGCTGGAGTTGTACCGCCAGTGATGTCGTTTTTCAGTTCATCAAGGGTATAACCAACAGCCAGTTTCGCTGCGATTTTTGCAATCGGGAAACCAGTCGCTTTAGATGCCAGTGCAGATGAACGCGATACACGCGGGTTCATCTCGATGATCACCATACGGCCATCTTTCGGGTTGATACCGAACTGAACGTTAGAACCACCCGTTTCAACACCGATTTCACGAAGAACCGCTAAAGATGCATTACGCATCAACTGGTATTCTTTATCAGTCAGTGTTTGTGCAGGCGCAACAGTGATTGAGTCACCGGTGTGTACGCCCATTGGGTCGAAGTTTTCGATCGCACATACAATGATACAGTTGTCATTTTTGTCACGAACAACTTCCATCTCGTACTCTTTCCAGCCAATCAGTGATTCATCGATCAGTAACTGGTGAGTAGGAGAGAGGTCGAAACCGCGTTCACAGATTTCCAGGAATTCTTCACGGTTGTAAGCAATACCACCGCCTGAACCACCCATGGTAAATGATGGACGGATAATCACAGGGAAGCCGAAGCGCGCTTGAATCTCAAGTGCTTCTTCCATAGATTCAGCAATAGCCGCTTTTGGACACTCCAGACCAATTTTACGCATTGCTTCGTCAAACAGTTTACGGTCTTCTGCTTTTTCGATCGCTTCTTTGGTCGCGCCAATCAGTTCAACATTGAATTTTTCAAGAATACCGTTGGCATCCAGTGCAAGGGCACAGTTCAGTGCAGTCTGGCCACCCATCGTCGGAAGGACAGCATCTGGACGTTCTTTTTCAATGATTGCTGCAACAGTCTGCCAGGTAATCGGTTCGATATACGTCGCATCTGCCATTGCAGGGTCGGTCATAATGGTCGCTGGGTTAGAGTTCACCAGAATAACGCGGTAGCCTTCTTCACGAAGCGCTTTACATGCTTGAGCACCTGAGTAGTCAAACTCACATGCTTGACCGATGACGATCGGACCAGCACCAATGATCAAGATGCTTTTAATGTCAGTACGTTTAGCCATGATGCTTCCTTAATTACTTCTTAGATGCTTCGATAAGTTCGATGAAATGATCGAACAATGGTGCGCAGTCATGTGGACCAGGGCTTGCTTCAGGGTGACCCTGGAAGCTGAACGCAGGTTTGTCTGTACGATGAATACCTTGGTTTGTACCATCAAACAGTGAGCGATGAGTCACACGCAATACCGCAGGCAAGGTGCTTTCATCCACTGCGAAGCCGTGGTTTTGAGAAGTAATCATCACTGTACCAGTTTCGATGTTCTGTACAGGATGGTTAGCGCCATGGTGACCGTGCGGCATTTTTACCGTTTTAGCACCCGATGCAAGAGCAAGAATCTGGTGACCTAAGCAGATACCAAATACTGGAATTTCAGTTGTTTCAACAATTGTTTTTACAGCTTCAATTGCGTAGTCACATGCAGCTGGATCGCCAGGACCATTTGACAGGAATACGCCATCTGGATTTAACGCAAGTACTTTTTCAGCAGGAGTTTGTGCAGGCACCACAGTCAATTTACAGCCGCGGTCTGCGAGCATACGCAAGATGTTGGTTTTGACACCGTAGTCGTATGCAACCACATGGAATTTAAGTTCAGGTTGAGTAAAGCCTTTGCCAAGTGCCCATGAGCCTTCAGTCCATTCGAAACCGGTCGGATCACAGCATTCTTTCGCAAGGTCTAAACCACTTAAACCACCGAATGCACGTGCTTTTTCGACTGCTTCTTCTTCAGTGATGTTTTCACCCGCAAGGATACAACCGTTTTGTGCACCTTTATCACGCAAAATTCGAGTTAATCGTCGCGTGTCGATGTCAGCAATGGCAACTACATTGTGCTGTTTTAAATAATCACCGAGTGATTGATTCGCACGGAAGTTACTGTGTAATAAAGGAAGGTCACGGATAATTAAACCGTTGGCCCATACTTTATGAATACGACCTGATTCAGCGTCTTCTTCATTGCAACCCGTATTACCGATATGTGGGTAAGTTAAAGTTACAAGCTGCTGTGCATAACTAGGATCAGTCAAAATTTCTTGATAGCCAGTCATGGCAGTGTTGAAAACGACTTCACCAGTCGTACAACCCGATGCGCCAATTGAAGTACCTTTAAAGATAGTTCCGTCGGCAAGGGCTAAAATTGCTGGGGTGCTCAAACCAAAGCTCCTGAAATTTAGGCTGTAAAAAAGCGAGTAGACGAAAAAAAAGGAAGGTTAATTTTTAAACCTACCCTCCTATGTCTGCTCGCTTGAACTTAACACGGCATTATACGCAGAACCACCCTCCAAGTCCAATAGCTTTACAGCAAAAGTATGAGATAAATGGCTTGCTTTTTGCTTGAAAGTCTGTTTTACGAACAACGTAAAAAAATGTAAGCAATTAAGAATTGTCTAACAAATCAAATCTTAATTTTTATCAAAACTACTAATATGGATGAGTCGTAATATAACTATAGGAATAAGACACATGACTACAGCAGCGAAATCTTCCCAATCCAAGAAAAAGATCAATACCGTGGTTTCAGAAACGACTGAACAGCTTGAAAAAGTAGCAGCTGAAGCCAAAGAACAGGTGGTGGAAACCATCGAAGAAAGCAAAGAGAAACTTGAAGTTGAAGCGAAACAGCTAGGTGATACTGTTCAGGAACAGTTACGCCAGTTAAAACAGGATCTGTTACAACGGATCGATACTCTGAAAGAGCAGTTATTTGGTTCGCAAAAAGAACTGACTGAATTAACCAGCTTTATCAAAACCGAATTTACCGCAGTGATTGAAGACTTATCCAATATGGGTAAGGAACTGAAAGAAGATGTCAGCCAGATCTCGACCAAACATAAAGAGCATCTGACTGGTACATTCAAGCGCTCAAAAGACAGCACCATTGAAGTCCTGAAAAAGGTCAAACCCATGGTAAAAGCTGAAAGTTCAGAAAAAAGCCCTGAGCTGAAGAGTTAAAGGAATACGCTGACTAAAATTGCATGAAAGGAGAACTGGAAATGTTCTCCTTTGTCTTTTTGAGGCAAACGGATTCACAATAATAATGAAAGGAGGTCACGATGCAGCAGCATTATTTTGCAGGTGTACTTGGTTTACTGACGCTGATTATGATGCTTAATCTGGAAAGTTGGTTGATGCGTGCACTTTATCTGGGTGTGATGATGTTATGCCTGGGATTCTTTGGACTAACTTTTGGAACGATTATCCTGATCATCTTCACGTTAACTGTAATTTTTTATGCTGCGGTAAAATCAGTGCAGGACAATTACCGCTTACATCACTAAAATGTCGAAAACAATAAAAACGAACTCTTAGTCTATCAGCTTAAATATCGTTTAAATTATTATTAAAGTAGCCAGCCCTAAGTATAGAGAGCAGGCTAGTTGTATCAATTTAATATTGACCTGAATCCACGTAATGAAAATAAAGGCAAATATTTTTTAAACCTATAATAGTGAGCTTTGAACGGATGAGCCGGAAAAGCCCATAAAAAACGTGAGACTTTAATGCTCACGTTTTTTAATATCTTTTTTATCCAGTAAATGCTTTTAATCTGCATTAAAAGACATGCAGCCAATCCCGTTTATTGTGGAAGTCTGCTTCTGGACTGCTGTGCTGCATTGCAAAGTATTGATCACCTTGTGAGGTTTTTAATACTGCTGTCAGACCAATAAACAGGTCTGCCCATTTAAGTTTATGCTCAACCATAAACTCGGTCAGATCCAGACTGACATTAAGACCATAATGGGTGCGTTTAAGCTGATTCAGTTCGATATCGTATGCAGCAGGTGGCGGCATATCTTCCGGATAGCGATATTCCTCAAACTGATAGGCTTGCCAGGCCTGAGAAGGGGAAAGATTGATTTCGCGATAATAATCTTCACCCTGAACCCCGATAAAGATTTCAAAGCAGGTCTGTTCCCACAAAAAATCACGACGGGGATGTGCAGTAACCATTTCTGGCCACAGCACGTACTGGTTGGGATCACGCAACCAAAATCCGACATTCAAGCTGCATGGATTTTGCTGTTCGATGGCACCGACCAATGAGATTGCCTGAAAACGGCGATCAAATGCGCTGAGTTCGTAACTGGCCATAAATCCTGTACTTAGTTAGAAAGATGGGCAAAACGGACAAGATTGGATAACTTCTGGTTTTGCTTTGGAGCTTTCTTGTAAAGCAGCGCAATTTTACCAATAGTTTGTACCACTTCAGCACCTGTAGTTTCTGAAAGTTCAGCAATGAGTGCTGCACGTGCTTCACGGTCTTCAGCCACAACTTTTACTTTAATGAGTTCGTGATCATTAAGGGCACGATTTAGCTCTTCAACTACAGATTCAGTTAAGCCTTTGTCACCAAGCATTACAACCGGGTTTAATGCATGTCCAATTTGACGTAAACGCTTACGTTCCTGAATAGATAAAGACGCCATGAGAGATAACCTGATTTTTAAAACCGCTTAGTATAGCAAAAGCGAAAAACAAACGCTGTAAATTCTCAGGAAATAATCACTTGTAAATAATCGCAAATTACACCGGAATACTCAGATTTAGATACACATGTATACTGCAAAAAATGTGTTTTTCCCGTACAATGAATCATTAGAAGTTTTTTTTATTTAGAGAGTTATGGCAACACGCATTACCAACCAAAAGTTATCTAAAAGTAGTCGTGCGTGGATGAGAGAGCATCTTGATGACTTTTATGTGAAAAAAGCACAAAAAGAAGGTTATCGTGCCCGTGCTGCGTACAAGTTGCTAGAAATTCAGGAAAAATACGGCATTATCAAACCCGGCATGACTGTAGTGGACTTGGGTGCTGCCCCAGGAAGCTGGTCCCAGATTGCCGGAAAACTGGTCGGTGATAAAGGTCTGGTGATTGCATCAGACATCTTGGAAATGGATGCGCTACCTGATGTGACTTTCTTGCAGGGCGATTTCCGTGAACAAGAAGTATTCGATAAATTGTTAAATATTTTAAACGGACGCACAGTAGACGTTGTAATTTCAGATATGGCCCCCAATACATCAGGTAATAGAGCTGTAGATCAACCACGTCAGATTTATTTATGTGAACTTGCTCTGGATTTTGCCAACAAGGTACTCGGTCCAAAAGGACAGTTTGTGGTGAAAGTATTCCAGGGTTCAGGTTTTGATGAATTTCGTAAAGAAGTCGTTAACAGTTTTGATGTATTGAAGACGATTAAACCTGCTGCATCACGTGCCCGTTCGAAAGAAGTGTTTTTGGTCGGACAGGGACGCAAGAAGGCTTTGAAATAAAGTTTACTTGCCAACACGTTAAAAATTGTGCATTTTGTAGGTTTTTACATTATTGCAAATTGATTTGCAGCTTATTGATTAAGGTCACCCTTCGAGGGCATGATCAAATTAGATTGGAATGGGAAATAAAGCTTTGAGCGATCTTTTTAAGAATGCCGTATTGTGGCTCGTGATACTGGGTGTGCTGGTGTTAATCTTCAGCAACGTCAGTGACCGCAATCAACCGACTACAATGAACTATTCGGAGTTTGTTGCCGCGGTCAATGCTGGCCAAATTAAACAAGTTACAATTGATGGCGAAAGAATTCGCGGTGAAAAATCAAACGGTTCAGAGTTTGAAAGCATTCGCCCGGCAGTTCAAGACCCAGAACTGATGCCAAGCCTGATTAAAAATAATGTAGTCGTTGAAGGTGAAGCGCCTCAACGTCAAGGCTTGCTCATGCAATTGCTGATTGCAAGTTTCCCTGTGCTTCTAATCATTTTGTTATTCATGTTCTTTATGCGCAACATGGGTGGCGGTGCAGGCGGCAAGAATGGCCCAATGAGCTTTGGTAAATCTAAAGCGAAAATGCTATCTGAAGACCAGATCAAAGTAACATTTACTGATGTTGCGGGTTGTGACGAAGCAAAACAGGAAGTGGTTGAAATCGTTGACTTCCTGAAAGATCCTGCAAAATTCAAACGTTTGGGTGCGACTATTCCTAAGGGCGTCCTGATGGTGGGTCCTCCAGGTACAGGTAAAACCCTGCTGGCTAAAGCCATTGCGGGTGAAGCAAAAGTTCCATTCTTTAGTATCTCAGGTTCTGACTTCGTTGAAATGTTTGTGGGTGTCGGTGCATCTCGTGTACGTGACATGTTCGAACAGGCAAAACGACATGCACCATGTATCATCTTCATTGATGAGATTGATGCAGTCGGTCGTCATCGTGGTTCAGGTACAGGTGGCGGTCATGATGAACGTGAACAGACTCTGAACCAGATGCTGGTAGAGATGGACGGTTTTGAAGGCAATGAAGGCATTATTGTCATCGCTGCAACTAACCGTGCTGATGTACTGGATAAAGCTTTACTTCGTCCAGGCCGTTTCGACCGTCAGGTGATGGTAGGTTTGCCAGATATTAAAGGTCGTGAGCAAATCCTGAATGTACACTTGAAGAAACTTCCTTCTACTACTGGTGTAGATGTCAAAGTGCTTGCTCGTGGTACACCAGGCTTCTCAGGTGCACAGTTGGCCAACCTTGTAAACGAAGCGGCATTATTTGCTGCACGCCGTAACAAGAACACAGTCGACATGCATGACTTTGAAGATGCGAAAGATAAACTGTACATGGGACCTGAACGTAAATCGATGGTACTTCGTGAAGAAGAACGTCGTGCTACGGCTTATCATGAAGCAGGTCATGCGATTGTGGCAGAAATGCTTCCAGGTACAGATCCTGTGCATAAAGTCACTATCATGCCGCGTGGCTGGGCATTAGGTGTAACCTGGCAGTTGCCTGAGTTTGACCAGACTAGCCATTATAAAGACAAGATGTTGAATGAACTTTCAATCCTGTTCGGTGGTCGTATCGCAGAGGAAGTCTTCATTAACCAGATGTCAACTGGTGCTTCGAATGACTTTGAACGTGCAACTAAAATGGCACGTGCGATGGTGACCAAATATGGTATGTCGGACAAGTTAGGCGTCATGGTCTATGAAGATGACTCTCAACAGTCATTTATGGGCAGCATTGGTACCCGTACGATTTCTGAGGCCACCCAACAACAGGTAGATGCGGAAGTTCGTCGCATCATCGATGAGCAATACAAGGTTGCACGCGATATCCTTGAAAATAACAAAGATATTGCCCATGCCATGGTAAAAGCGCTGCTTGAGTGGGAAACAATTGATCGTGAACAGATTCGTGACATTATGGAAGGTCGTGAGCCAAAACCACCTAAAGTTTATGTTTCAGACAATCCAGTGATTGATGTAACACCGACTGATGGTCCAATGACTCCTCCGCCATTACCAGCGAACTAAGTTAAAAATTAAAACCACCTTCGGGTGGTTTTTTTTATGGCTATTGTTTTGTCATATCTAGTTGAATGCTATAGTCAATTCATAAAAATCAATGAGTAAAAATAAGAATGAATTTACCTGTGCTGGAATCCAGTATTTATCAGCTACGTTTGGAGCCACTGAGCTGGGAACATTTTGCAGGTTTAGAAACTGCATGTGCCGAAGGGGACTTAGGGGAAGTTTTATATAACTCGGTGCCTTACCTACATAAACTTAAACACTACTTTACCCAAACTTTTGAACAGCAGTCCAAAGGTGAAAGAATGGCCTTTGCCGTGATTGATCTGAATTCGGGCCGAGCCATTGGCACCACCAGTTATCATGATATCAAGCCGGAAATTCCACGCGTTGAAATTGGCTTTACCTGGTATGCCAAACCTTATCAACGGACCTATGTAAACCGGGTCTGTAAATATCTTTTGTTGCAGCATGCATTTGAAGAACTGAATGCTCAAGTGGTAGGCTTTCGGACTGATCATTTGAATCTCAAAAGTCAGAAAGCTATTGAAGGCCTAGGTGCCAAACAGGATGGCATCATTAGATGTCATATGCTGCGTAAAGATGGCGTGACACTCAGAGATAGTTACATCTATAGTATTTTAAAAAGTGAATGGGTTGATGTAAAAGCGTTACTGCAATCCAAGCTAGTGCAATATTCCAATAAGAACTATTTTGAAATCTAGCTATTGAATAGATTGAGCTTTGCTTTATTGATCTTTCCATAAGACAATACCGGGGTTATTGTGAACTAGGATTGAACCATGCAGCTGAAGCCACTACGACCACAGATCTGGACTTTCGGTCATTTAAAACTGGATTTGTCTCAGCCGCATGTGATGGGAATTTTAAATGTGACTCCGGATTCCTTTAGCGATGGGGGACTACATAATCAGAAAGATCAGGCATTAGCAAAAGCCCTGGAAATGATTGCTGATGGTGCCACCGTGATTGATATCGGGGGTGAATCTACACGACCGGGTGCATCAGTCGTGGACGTTGAAGAAGAAATCCGTCGTGTGGTTCCAGTTGTGGAAGAACTATCTAAATATGATGTGATCATTTCGATTGATACCTCACAGCCAGAAGTGATTAAAGCAGCCGTTAAGGCTGGTGCACATATCTGGAATGATGTGCGCGCGCTCACTCGTCCACAAGCGTTAGAGACGGCAGCAGAACTGGATATTCCGGTGATCATCATGCATATGCGTGGTGAGCCGACTACCATGAATAATCTGGATCAGTATGATGATGTGACTCAGGATGTGATTCGGGAACTGTCACAACGGGTTCAAGATGCTCTAGATGTCGGTGTTAAAGCTGAACATATCATGATTGATCCTGGTTTTGGTTTTGCAAAAAATGCCCAGCAAAATC
This sequence comes from Acinetobacter sp. CAU_H_56, assembly GCF_058599425.1. Lineage (NCBI taxonomy): Bacteria > Pseudomonadati > Pseudomonadota > Gammaproteobacteria > Moraxellales > Moraxellaceae > Acinetobacter > Acinetobacter sp. CAU_H_56. The sequence goes on from NZ_CM178654.1 coordinate 841,022, forward strand.
TCAAGTTGCTTCAGGAATTTTATAAACTGACTGAAATGGGCTATCCAATTCTATCTGCCTTATCCCGCAAACGTTTTATTGGTGCTGCACTAGATGGTGCAGTACCACAAGCACGTGCAGTAGGTTCGGCTGCGGCGCATTTGCTGAGCATTCAGCAAGGTGCCTGTATGGTTCGTGCGCATGATGTCAAGGCAACAGCAGATGCCATAAAAATCTGGAAAGCTATGCAAAATGCCTAGATTTGGGCTGAAAGACATATAGGGGCACAAGCTGTTTGGCTTTTAAACAGCAATGTGCTATAAGGCACGCTTAAGTTAGATTGTCATCTTTTAGAGTGCCTGTAATGTTTGCAGATTTACTTCTCCCCATGTTCGATGATGAATATTATCCCGATATTCTGGTTGCAGAAATCAAGCAACACATCGAACGCTTTGCTTCAAAAGTATCTAAATCCGGTTTATCTGATCAGGACGTGTACCAGCTGGCCCATGAAACTGTGGCAGACATCAATGCCATGAAGCCACAGTTTGAAGATCTGGACTCTTCTCTGGATGATACTGCCGCAGATTATATTGCCGAGGCCATGATGATGGTCGTGCAAGAACAGGGTCTGTTTGATATTGAAATGGAAGAACTGGTCGTTAACCGCGAATGGTAAAAAAAGCCCTGTTAAACAGGGCTTTTTTTAATGATCTGAAAATACGTCTTTTATATTTTTATAATGAATTTCATCCAGTAATTTCTGCTCTTCCAGCATGCAGCTATGATGCAAATCCAGATAATACTGTTTTAAATCTTTTTGATAAGGTACCGGTTCCGGCTCTTTGCTTTGCGACTGCTGATAAGACCAGTAAGCCAGTTGACGGATTTTCTGCAGACGTACCAAAAGGATGCTGCGAGTCGAAACTCTAAAGCAAGGCTCGACTAAAACCGGTACGAGGCTACTGAAAGCAAGCAGGGCCAAGCAAGGCAAGGTAATAAATACTGAGTGAAAATACTGATAATTTATAAATGACAGAATCGCAATCAGGGTTTGCATATACAGGCAGAGTTGCAAACGCTTGGCATAGCGAACAGAACTGTATTTCGCCTGAAACTGGGCGCGCCAGATATAAGGATAGAGCATGCCGATCATGACAATGGTACCAGCACTGAGCGCCTGATATTTTGAAGTGACAAAGTCAGGATAAAACGGCAGAGAAAAGCACAGGCAGCAAAAACCTGTGATCATGATCAGAATACCGATACGTAAATACAGATATAGATCAGTGGTCTGGTTCAAATATTTATAACGGCCATAGCTGAGGCTGCAAAAGAATGCATCAGGATGGCGTAATTGCAATCTGGCTAGATCAAAAGAACGGGATGCAGACATGGGGAGGGCACATTCTATTGGTGATAATCACGCATAAAAAAAACCAGCTGAATGCTGGAGATTTTTCATTGCACCATTCTAATCAGAATTAAAATGGTGCCCGAGGCCAGACTCGAACTGGCACGCTTTGTGGGCGGGGGATTTTAAATCCCCTGTGTCTACCGATTTCACCACTCGGGCATGTGCGCAATAATAGAGGACGAAATAAAGCTTGGCAAGTAAATTTCAATACGTTTGCTTTATTTTCAAACAATTCAGTAGCTTAAATTTAAAAATTAAAACCATAGTGCTGGATGATAAACGTGAGAAGTCATGTAATTTTGTATTTTAGGTCGTGATTCATAAAACTTTTACAGATGCTCATCCAGATAAGTATCGATATCGATGTATTTGATCTTCTTGCACTGCTCATGTTCCAGTTTAAACAAGCGGGTATGCAAATCCGCATAGTGCTGAAGCTGATTTTTCAATACTTCATTTGGGGAGGTCGGCTTGGAATGAAAAAATAATTTCAGACGTAGTTTCCAGGTTTGTTGATAAGCCCAGAAACAGATGCGACGTAACTGCTGCAGTTGATATTGTTCAGTGCTATTGGTAGCAGGGCGGAACATATTTTCTTTATAGAACCGTACAAAACCAAAACTGATCCCGAAAAAGAATAGAATCCACATGGTCGTACTGCTTTGTAGAAAAACCAGATTCAGCGCTTCCAGCACAATGACTACAGTGAGTTTAATCGGTGTATGTCTTAAAAACTGATAGAGGGAATGAGAAGAGTGCCGGATCTGCTTGATCACTAGTGGAACCACCAGCATCAGAAATAACAGAATAGTCAGAATTGCATAAGCTTGCGCCTGAAAGTCTGGGGCAGTTGATAGCTTAGAGGAATAAACATCTTTGAGAACCAGGCTAATCGGTACAAAGATCATGGCAGCCAGCACCCAGGGAATCAGTTCCTTGAGATCACTTAAAATACCCTTGGTTTTGATCTGACCATAAAACAGATAATTTCTTTTAAACGCAGCGGGATAAAGCAGTTTAAGTTGCTGCAATAAAAGATCAATCTGTTTGGTTTGCATAATAAAAAGTAAATAAGAAACTTGCCGCCTACTATAGCCAATTTACGCCAGAATGACAGAGATGATCCGGATTTTGCAATTATTAGAGTTGAAGCTAAAGATTTTAATTTTTTAGTGAGGATTTATGCGAAAATAGTCCATTGCATATTTATTTTTTAGGGACAGTTTATGACTGATCAATCTCCTGCGACGCTAAGCGACATCGAAATTTTAGACATCCTTCAAACCATGAAGAATGATGAGCTAGATACGGAAGCAAAAGAAGTCATTCGTCAGGGTGGTAAAGCGGGTCGTCAGGAAGCGCATAAACAGGCGCTGGTTGTATTGAATCAGTCATTTGAAGAAAAATTTGTTGAAGCAGTTTCTCTGGCCCTGAATCTAAATGAAGCCCAAATCAAAAAAATCCGCTATAAGAAAGACCGTATCCGTATTTTAAAGGCGCGTGGTATTGATTACCTGGCAATTGATGGTGCGGAAACTGCCTTTGTACTGGCACAGATTGCACAGGCGATTCTACGTGAAGATGCTGTTGTGACTCATGACTTACATAATATTTTCCCATTCTGGAAAGAAGGCTGGCCAATGGTGCAATTTGATAATGCCTACAAAATTTTGCAGGAAGATATCCAGATCCATTATCAGGCAGTCCTTGAAGCGCTTTTATCAAAAATCTAAACTGAATTGAATGTAAAGAAGCACCTTCGGGTGCTTTTTTAATGAGAATAAAATAGGGAAAGCAGCCAGCGCACAGGAAGTATAAACAGCCGCCACCAGGTAATGAGCGGATAATAAAAATATTCGCCTATTCTTAAAGTCGAATCAAATCCTTGCCGGCGCCGCTCATAAGGATAGGGAGTCAGCCAGATTGAAAGGAAAATGAGCACAATTGCTATAATCAGAAATACAGGCTGTTGATCTTGTATAAAGAAAAAATAGAATAAATATAAGGCCGAATAAAAACTCAGACAGGCGAGTAGCGCAGCAATATTCATAAAAGTCTCATTATTATTGTTTTTGGAATTTTAAAAAAATTGAAGAAGAACCAGATTATTCTGATTCTTCTGTCGGTGGCTTTTTCACTTCCAGCATACGTGTAACCAGTAACTGGTCAATCTTGAAATGATCAACATCGACAACTTCAAACTTGTAACCCGCATGTAGCACAATATCTGCAGGACGTGGAATCTTACGCAGCTTGAACATCATAAAACCAGCTAGAGTTTCATAATTCTCTTCATCTGGCATTTCATCAATTTCCAGTGCATGTTTGATGTCTTCAATGGGCGTACTGCCATCAATCAGCCATGAATTGCTGTCACGCTTAATGATCTGCTGGTCTTCTTCCAGGGGAGTAACCCAGTCGCCCATTACGGTAATCATGATGTCGGAAAGGGTAATCACACCCACGACCAAGGCATATTCATTAATAACGACTGCAAACTTTTCCTTGGTCGAACGAAAACGATCAAGCAGTTCAGATAAGGTTAGCGTATCTGGAATGGTCAGAACCGTACGGATGGTATTTTCATTCAACTGAAGTAAAGACTGATTATTCAGAATACGAACCAGAATATCCTTGGAGTCGACATAGCCAATTACATCGTCGATATTTTCATTACAAACCAAGAACTTGGAATAAGGAAATTCAGCCAGTTTCTGGCGAATACTGGCTTCAGATTCTTTCAAGGTAAAGAACACCACATTTTCACGAGTGGTCATACTGGAAGGAACATTACGTTCTTCAAGCTCAAATACGTTCTCAATAAAGTGATGTTCCTGTTTCTGTAATACACCTGCCTGAGCACCCGCATCCATTACCGCTGAAATATCCGCAAAGGTAATATTGTCGTCTCGGATGGTATTTACTTTAAATAAGCGGAATAACAGGTTCGCAATGGCATTGATGAACCAGGCCAATGGTTTACAGATTTTGATAAATACCTGAATCGGATTAATCACCGAGACAGAAATTTTTTCTGGAGCGATCATGGCCAGACGTTTCGGCATCAAGTCCGCAAACAGAATAAATAATGAAGTAACTGCGGTGAAGGACAGGCTGAATGCAATCGTTTCAGTCCAGGGACCTTGATAAAATCTGGAAAGTAAATTGATGATATAAGGGCGGAAGGCGCCTTCACCTAAAATACCGCCTAAAATGGCAACGGCGTTTAAGCCGATTTGGGACGCTGCAAAAAAGTCAGCAGAGTTTTCTTGTAAATCTAAAACTTTTTGAGCGCGAATATCTCCCGATTCAGCCAAAATTTTTAATTTGACCTTACGGGCACCTGCAAGCGCGATTTCTGTTAATGATAAAAAACCGGCCCCCGCGATGAGTAATAAGATAATCACGATGTTTTGAAAGAGGCTCACGAATCCACCTGTGGATTAATATGATCTAGCTAAAAATATTTTTAACACAAAAAAAGACTTGAGGTACAAATAAAGCAACTCAAGTCTCTAGAGTATAAGCTTAAAAATGAGCAATTTAGCTAATATTCAATTTAATAATGCGAAAATTGCGAATTATTCATTAAAAATTCACGATTTTCTTCTTCGATCATCTGACGCGCTACATACAGAATTAGCTGACGTAACCAGCGATGGGCGGGATGATGATGCAATAAAGGACACCACGCCATCTTCAATTCAAACTCAGGAATATAAAATGGTGGATCTTTAATGAGTAAGTTCTGGTTTTTAGCTTGCAGACGTGCAATACGGGTCGGTAGTGTTGCTACAAGATCTACATTAGCAGCCAAAAGACCGGGCATCTGATAATGACGGGTAAATACCGAAATCTTACGTTTCTGACCAATACGCTCAAGGGCCTGATCAATCCAACCGAGACCCGCCTGTTTCTCAGGGTTTACCCCAAAGCCAACGCCCATACCAGTTTTTGATACCCAGATATGCTGTGCATCCAGATAGCTTTTCAGGTTTAGATTGCCCGCAGCCGGATGCTTGTTATTTAACAGGCAAGAAAAGCTGTCACGCCAAACCAGTACCTGATGGAAGCTTTGCGGAATTTCATTAAAACGGTTAATCGCCAGATCAACTTTACCTTGTTCCATGTCACGATAGGACACATCACTTGGCGTTAAGAAGTCGAGCACCACATTCGGTGCTTCTGAACGTAATGCTTTCACCAGGCGTGGTACCAGTGTGGCTTCAGCATAATCTGAAGTCATGATGCGGAAGACACGGTTTGAAGTATAAGGACGGAACTCGGTACGCGGTTCCAGAATCATGGAAAGATCCGCTAAGGCATCACGGATACGAGGTTGGAGTTCTAGTGCACGTTCTGTTGGGGTCATACCTTCAGAAGAGCGAATCAGGAGGGGATCATTAAATAAATTTCGTAAACGACGTAAAATGTTACTCATCGCAGGCTGGGTTACCCCAAGTTGTTCTGCTGCACGCGTGACATTTTTTTCACGTAAAAGTACGTCAAGATAAATGAGGAGATTAAGATCGACCCGCTCCAGATTCATAAAAAAAATACCGAAAATAAAATTATGAAATTATATGGATTATGCCATAACTACTATAGCTTGTGTACGCAACTGATGAAAAAAAGCCCAGCTGATTGTACTGAAATACCTTTTTAGAGTCTCTTTCACCGTAGATTTTGCCAGCCTGAATCCTCCTCTATTTTTAAGAGCAGAAAGGAAATCTGGCTGCCTTCGAAACGAAAGAAAGGTATTTCTGAAAAACAGAGGGAATTAGCAAATAATGTGCCAGATTTGATAAAAAAATATTTCAACAAATAAATGAAAAATAATTCCTTCGAAATAAGTGTTCCAAGTTTTAAGGCTTATAAAATGGACAAAAATTGCTGAAATTAAGCGCTGCTAAAGTCTTGCAAGACTTAAGTCTAATGAATATTTTTTACTCATGTTGCTGATGTTTTAGACAAAATTCAATTTTAAAAATTCATAAATAAAATATAAAATACAATAACTTATAAAATATTGATCAATATATAATTAGACTTTCATCTACATATTTTTTAAATAAATAATGATAATTCTTGCAGAATATTGGATTAATTTTTCGAAGCCCACTAATCTTTAGCTATCCCAACGGATCGTTGAAAATCTGAACAAGTCATTGAGGGTGTGATTTGAGCGGTTCGTTGCAGAAAAATCCTAATATTAATACAGGAATATATCATGACTACATACCAAACAGCGATTGATGCAATCCGCGAATTAAAAGCGAAATTCGGTAACACTTGGGCAGACATCAGTCCTGAAGATGCTGCGCGTATGCAACTTCAAAACCGTTTTAAAACTGGTTTAGACATTGCTAAATATACAGCGGCGATTATGCGTCGTGATATGGCTGCTTATGATGCAGACTCTAGCAAATACACTCAATCACTAGGCTGCTGGCACGGTTTCATCGCTCAGCAAAAAATGATTGCGAACAAAAAATACTTCGGTACAACTGAACGTCGCTATATCTACCTTTCTGGCTGGATGGTTGCTGCACTTCGTTCAGAATTCGGTCCTCTTCCTGACCAATCTATGCACGAAAAAACTTCTGTTCCTGCATTGATCGAAGAAATCTACACATTCTTACGTCAAGCTGATGCGAAAGAACTGAATGACCTGTTCCGCGCACTTAAAAAAGCTCAAGACGCTGGTGATACAGCTAAAGCTGCTGAAATCACTTCACAAATCGACAACTTCCAAACTCACGTTGTGCCAATCATTGCGGACATCGACGCTGGTTTCGGTAACGAAGAAGCAACTTACTTACTAGCTAAGAAAATGATCGAAGCGGGTGCTTGTGCACTTCAAATCGAAAACCAGGTTTCTGATGCGAAACAATGTGGTCACCAAGCTGGTAAAGTTACAGTTCCACACGAAGACTTCATCGCGAAAATTCACGCTCTTCGTTATGCATTCCTTGAAATGGGTCTTGACGACGGTATCATCGTTGCACGTACTGACTCTGAAGGCGCTGACTTGACTCAAAAAATCCCAGTGGTTAAAGAGCCAGGCGACATCGCTTCTCAATACATCAGCTACTTAGACACTCAAGAAATTGATATCTCTGAAGCGCAAGAAGACGAAATCCTGATCAAACGTGATGGCAAACTTCACCGTCCTAAACGTCTTGCTTCTGGCTTGTACCAGTTCCGTGAAGGCACTCAGATCGACCGCGTTGTACTTGACTGTATCACTAGCTTACAAAACGGTGCTGACCTTCTTTGGATCGAAACTGCGACTCCAAACGTTGCTGAAATCGCTCACATGGTTAACCGTGTACGTGAAGTTGTGCCAAATGCGAAACTTGTTTACAACAACTCTCCATCATTCAACTGGACACTGAACTTCCGTCAACAAGCGTACGACCGTTGGGTTGCTGAAGGTAAAGACGTATCTGCATACGACCGCGCTAAATTGATGAGCGCTGAGTATGACGATTCTGAATTGGCTGCTGAAGCTGACGAAAAAGTACGTACATTCCAAGCAGACGCTTCTCGTGAAGCAGGCGTGTTCCACCACTTGATCACTCTGCCTACTTACCACACAGCTGCTCTTTCTACTCACGAGCTTGCTCAAGGTTACTTCGGTTCTGAAGGTATGTTGGCTTATGTTGCTGGCGTACAACGTAAAGAAATCCGCGGCGGTATCGCTTGTGTGAAACACCAAGCAATGGCTGGTTCTGACATCGGTGACGACCACAAAGAAATCTTCGCTGGTGACAACGCGCTTAAAGCGGGTGACGATGCGAAAAACACAATGAACCAATTCTCTGCTTAATCAGCTCTGAATCGATTCTAAAAAAGCCCTGCGTAAGCAGGGTTTTTTTATGCCTAAAATAAAATGAATAACCCTATAAATTGTTGAAACAGCTAGATGAAAGGAAAAATCTTCATATTTTCTTCATGATTCAATTTTATACATATTTTTCTGTGATCAAGCCTTGCATTCTCTAGGCCACTGCCTGAATATCCTTAAGCTGACTCAATAATACAACGCTTTCCATAATTCATTAAATTCAAAGTGATTCAGACTTATGCTGTCTAAGTTTTTCATTCATCGTCCTATTTTTGCAGGTGTACTGGCCATTGTGGTCATGGCCATTGGACTTTTTGCGGTGATGAATTTACCTGTCGAACGTTATCCGGATATTGCGCCGCCTCGTATTACTGTGGCAACAACCTATACCGGTGCATCTGCAGAAACGGTAGAAGAGAGCGTGACCCAAGTGCTGGAACAGCAAATTAAAGGTATCGACCGCTTGCTGTATTTCAGCTCCAGTAGTGATTCTTCAGGTCGAAGCCGGATCAGCATCAGTTTTGAAAATGGTACCGATCCAGATACAGCACAAGTACAGGTTCAAAATGCGATTAACGGGGTTCTCAATCGTTTGCCTGATGATGTCCAGCGACAGGGCGTGAATGTCTTCAAATCTCTTGGCGATACTCATATGGTCATCGGTTTGTATGATGAGTCACGGCGTAGCAGCAATATTGAACTGTCTGATTATTTGACAACGCATCTGGAACAGGATATTTCCCGAATTGATGGCATTGGGGAAGTGGATGTTTTTGGTTCACAGTTCGCGATGCGCATCTGGCTGAATCCAGCAAAATTAAAACAGTATAACCTGATGCCAAGTGATGTGCGGGCAGCGATTGAATCACAGAATACTCAAGTGGCAGCCGGTGCGATTGGGGACTTACCGACAGTCGATGATCAGTATCTGAATGCCAAAGTCACATCAGGCAGCCGTTTAAAAACAGTCGAAGAGTTTGAAAATATTATTGTGAAGTCTGCCCGGGATGGCAGCTTTATCTATTTAAAAGATGTTGCACGGGTTGAACTGGGTGCGGAAAATTATCAGTCATATAGTACCACCAACGGCTATCCTTCTGCCGGTCTAGGTATTTCACTGGCCTCCGGTGCCAATGCGATTGCGACGTCGAGTCTGATCAAAGCTGAAATCGAGCGACTCTCCCAGCAGTTGCCGGAAGGCTATAAAATTGCTTATCCGCGTGACAATACCCCGTTTGTTAAAGAATCGATTAAAGAAGTCGTTAAAACTTTATTTGAGGCGGTCATTCTGGTCGTCATTGTGATGTTTATCTTCCTGCAAAACTGGCGTGCCACCTTGATTCCAACCGTAACTGTGCCTGTAGTTTTACTCGGAACCATGGCGGTACTTTATGTTTTGGGACTGAGTATTAATACGCTGACTTTGTTTGCCTTAGTACTGGCCATAGGCTTGCTGGTCGATGATGCCATTGTGGTGGTGGAGAACGTTGAACGTCTGATGCATGAGCAGCAGCTTACAGCCAAAGAAGCAGCACTGGAATCCATGCAGGAAATCAGCGGCGCACTGATCGGGATTACCCTGGTTTTAACCGCGGTCTTTATTCCCATGGCATTCTTTGGTGGCTCAACCGGAGTGATCTATCGTCAGTTCTCGATTACGCTCGTGGCAGCGATGTCTCTGTCGCTGATGGTCGCACTGATTCTGACGCCTGCACTTTGTGCGCTGATTCTGAAACCAAATCCAAAACCTGCCAAGTGGGCGAGTTGGTTTAACCAGAAACTGGATGGTTTAAAGCATCGTTATCTGAAAGTTTCTAAAGTCACTCTACAACATAAGGCCATTAGTCTGGTGCTTTTTGCCGGATTGCTCTGCGTATTTGCTTTATTCTATCGCGCCTTACCCACCAGCTTCTTGCCGAGTGAGGATCAAGGCATCCTGAATCTGCAAATCCGGCTACAGGAAGGCGCTCCGATGAAAAACACCATTCAGGTCGGTGAGCAGATTCGTCAGTATTTTCTGGAAGAAGAAAAGGACAATATCGACTTGGTAATGTTACGTTATGGCCGTAACTTCTCAGGTACCGGTCAGAACCTGGCGACCGGTTTTGTTGCCTTGAAGCATTGGGATGACCGTGCAGGAGAAGAAAATACTGCGCAGGCGATTCGTGAACGTGCCATGAAGCATTTCCGCAGTAACCGTGATGCCCAGGTCAATATCAGTATGCCAGCTTCAGTGAATGGTTTAGGGCAAACCGACGGCCTGGATTTCTGGATTCGTGATATTAACGGTAATGGCCGTCAGTATCTGGAAGAGCAGTTCCAGAATATGCAGGCTGGCGCAGCTCAATATAGTAGCTTTGAAAATCTGGATAAGCGTTCCAATCCGGAAAAAGCCGAACTTAAAGTCAATATTGACCAGAAACAGGCCATGGCCAATGGCCTGAGTCAATCCGCAATTAACAGTACGCTTTCAGCGGCCTGGGGCGGCAACTATATTAATGACTTTATTGATCGTGGTCGGATTAAACGGGTGATTATGCAGGGTGATGCAGAATTCCGTTCCAAACCTGAAGATCTGGCGCAATGGCACGTACGTAATGACCTGAACGAGATGGTGCCTTTCAGTAATTTCGCTCAGGTGGACTGGAGTGGCGGTCCTGAGGTGGTCAACCGTTTTATGGGCTATACCTCGCTGCAAATGCAAGCGGATATGGTTAAAGGTTCCAGTTCTGGTGAAGCGATGAAGGATGTCGAAAATCTGGTGGCAGAACAGGATGGTATTGATGTGGTCTGGAGCGGTTTATCTTTTGAGGAAAAACAATCCAGTAATCAGGCAATCTGGTTATATCTGGTGTCGATTGGTTTCATTTTCCTGTGCCTGGCCGCTTTATATGAAAGCTGGACGATTCCGACTGCGGTGATGTCCGCGATTCCTTTAGGGATAGGCGGGAATATCATTTTCAGTTTTCTGGCAGATTTTCCGAATGATATTTACTTCCAGATTGCTTTGCTCACCACGATTGGTCTGTCCTGTAAGAATGCAATTTTAATCGTAGAGTTTGCGGCATTGGCCCAGGAAAAAGGTAAATCTGTAGTTGAAGCTGCACTTGAAGGTGCGTCACTACGCTTGCGTCCGATCCTGATGACATCTTTGGCCTTTGGTGCTGGCATTTTGCCACTGGTCTTTGCTTTTGGTGCTGGTGCAGCCAGTCGTCGTGAGATTGGAATCAGTGTTTTTGGTGGAGTGATCTTCGGAACGATACTGGTACTGATTTTTATTCCATTTATGTACGTTTTAATTCGCCAAATGACGATGAAGAAATCACATATTTAATATCAATGCAAAATATTGAGCTCAAAAATCCCCGTTATGACGGGGATTTTTTTTATCGGAAATAAAGAGTTAAAGGTCGGCTTAAATTTAAGCATGGTGTGAAAATTGCTATAGAAATCATCTATTCATGGCGTGTGCATTCTAAAGATGCATTTGATGGGGATTTCTAATTTATGTTGTCGCGCTTTTTTATTTATCGTCCCAAGTTTGCAGCAGTCATTGCAATTTTAATGATGGCCCTTGGGGTATTTGCACTTCAAAAAATTCCCATTGAACATATGCCAAATATGGATACGCCAGCTTTAGGCGTTTCCGCAGGTTATCGTGGGGCGTCGGCTGAAACAGTTGAGCAATCGGTGACCCAGATTCTGGAACAGGCGGTAAAAGGCATTGAAGGTCTGGAAACCTTTCATTCTAGCAGTTCGGTGGGACGGGCCCAACTTACGCTGCAATTTGAGCAAGGGGTCGATCTTGATCAAACCCAGTTACAGGTTCAAAACGCCGTGAATGGCGTATTGAGCCGCTTACCTGAAGAGACGCAGCAGGGCGGAGTCAATGTTTATAAATCAGGGTATGACCAGTTTGCACTGTTAAGTTTATATGATGAGAGTGGACAGAGTAGCGTTACTGAACTTTCAGATTATTTGATGGTCCACGTCGAACCGCGTTTGTCACGTATTGAAGGTGTAGGGGAAATTGACCTGTACGGTGCAGGTTATGCTATGCGGATCTGGCTAAATCCGCATAAGTTGCATCAGTTTAACCTGATGTCAAGTGATATTCGTAATGCCATTGAAACCCAGAACGCACCATTAGCTTCAGGCGCAATTGGCGGTTTGCCGACGATGCAGGGTCAATATCTCAATGCCAAGGTCAGTGCGGGTTCACGTTTAAGCAGCGTGAAAGAATTTGAAAATATCATCGTTAAAACCACGGATTCCGGTTCATTGCTGTACTTAAAAGATGTGGCACGGGTAGAGCTAGGTGCAGAAAGTTATAACCACATTAACTATACCAACGGACAGCTCTCTTCAGCTTTATCGATTACTTTGGCGCCGCGGAGTAATGCCATTGCCGTGTCCAAACAGATTCAAGACGTATTAAAAAACGCTCAGGCCAATTTGCCACCGCACTACCAGTTGCAAATGACCATGGACAAAACTCCATTTATTACCAGCTCAATTGAACAAGTGGCTAAGACCCTAGTTGAAGCCATTATTCTGGTCATTGTGGTGATGTTTATCTTCCTGCAAAACTGGCGTGCCACGATTATTCCGGCCGTTACGATTCCGATTGTGGTTTTGGCGACCTTTGCAGTGCTGTATGTCTTGGGTATGACCTTGAATAGCTTTACCTTATTTGCCCTGATTTTAGCCATCGGCCTGCTAGTCGATGATGCCATTGTAGTGGTGGAAAATATTGAACGCCTGATGCAGGACGAACACCTGGATGCCAAAGCGGCCGCCTTAAAGTCCATGCAGGAAATGAGTGGAGCACTGGTCGGTATTACACTGGTACTTACCGCAGTATTTATCCCGATGGCTTTCTTTGGCAGCATCACTGGGGTGATTTATCGTCAATTTTCCATCACTTTGGTGGTAGCGATGTTGCTGTCTTTATTCGTAGCCTTGGTGATTACCCCAACATTTGCGGCACAATTATTGAAACGCAAACATCATCAGGCTCGCTGGGCGCAGCGCTTTAACCATGGTATGGATCAGCTCAATGCCGGTTACCAAAAAGTTTCAGCTCAAAGCATGCGATTGAAATTCACGATGTTGGCACTGTTTAGTGTGTGCATAATGGGCTTCGGTTGGGTATATAAGCATTTGCCGGAAGGATTGATGCCCACTGAAGATATGGGCTTTGTGATGGGGCAGATTGTCATGCCGGGCAATGCACCGCGTACAGAAGTCGAAAAAGTCGGGCGTGAAGTACAAGACTATTTGATGAAACACGAATCGGAACGCATTCAGAGTGTAGGTGTCTGGTATAGCGGCAACAATGTCGGTGTAGGTCCGTATCGCGGGCAGCTCTTTGTGGTATTAAAAGACTGGGCTGAGCGCAAAAATCCTGAAGATTCGGTCTTTGCCATTGTCGATCGAGCACAGAAACACTTTGCCAATCATGCCAATGCCCAAATTTTCTTTATGGCGCCTTCCATGTCGAGTAATGGTCGTGTAGTCGATTTCTGGTTGCAGGACCTGGATTATAAAGGGGCTGAATTTTTACAGGAGGCATTTGGCCAGATTGAAGCGCGTGCCCAAGGCAAATCATCGATTGAATTTCTACAGCTGGACCAACCCAAAGAAAGTGCTGAGCTGAATATCAAACTTGATGCAGAGCGTGTGTTAAAGCATTCCATTCCTCAGCAAAATGTAAACAGTACTTTGGCTGCAGCGTGGGGTGGAACTTACATCAATGACTTTATTGATCGCGGGCAGATTAAGCGTGTGATTATGCAGGGTGAAGCAGAATACCGTTCCAAACCTGAGGATCTGGCCTTCTGGCATGTACGCAATCAAAAAGGTGAAATGCTGTCGTTTAACCAGTTCAGCAGTCTGAATTGGCAGGGCGGGCCGAACAGTATTAACCGCTATATGGGCTATAACGCTGTTCCAGTTTATGCCGGGATTCCAAAGGACAAGTTTTCCAGTCAGACCATGCAGGATGTTGAAACATTGGTAGATGCCCAAGAAGGCGTAAATCTGGCCTGGAGCGGAGCCGCACTGGAAGAAAAACGCAGCAGCGGTCAGGCGATTTTCCTGTATATGATTTCGATTGCCTTTATTTTCCTGTGTTTAACCGCTTTATATGAAAGTTGGACCATTCCTGCGGCCGTGATCAGTGCCATTCCATTAGGCATAGGCGGCAGTATCTTATTTTGCTGGGTCTTTGGTTTCGCCAATGATATCTTTTTTCATATTGCCTTGCTGACGACGATTGGTCTGTCCTGTAAAAATGCCATTCTGATTGTGGAGTTTGCTGCACAGGCAGAGAAAGCAGGAAAAACCGCAATAGTTGCAGCTTTAGAAGGAGCAAGTTTGCGCTTACGGCCGATTCTCATGACCTCTATTGCTTTTGCTGCGGGAGTGATTCCCTTGATCTTTGCCTCTGGGGTCAGTGCGATCAGCCGTCAGGAAATTGGTGCCAGCGTTTTGGGCGGGGTCATTTTTGCAACTATTCTGGTGTTATTCTTTATCCCGTTTATGTATGCGTTAATTCGAAACCTGTTTCGTGTCAAAGCAACAAATAAAGTTATACAAATCAATCAGGAAAATGAGGAATACTCACTCTAGGGCGGGTATGTTTCATACCTGCATGGAATGATGGTATGGGAATGCAGCACCAAGAAAAAATACAGCAACTACATGAGACTCTGCTGACAGGGGAAAATAACATTCATCAGCTTCTACGAAAGCTGAATATTGCCGATCAGGCCAGAATTCTGTCTGAGCTTGGACCAGCAGAACGTTGTCACCATTTCAAGCAGCTGGAACGTCAGGCAGAAGTACTGGAGTACTTGCCACTGGCCATGCAAATCCAGCTGGCCTATCAATTTCCTCTGGAGCAACTGGCCAGTCTGATGGATGCCATGCATTCCGATGACTTCATTGATTTATACAAGCAGATGCCTTGTGAAGTGCAGCAGCAATTACTTGGCAAATTATCCACCCAGTCGCTACAAACCCTGCGAGAACTGCATGCTTATCCGGAAGAAACTGCCGGTGCATTAATGAGTTTGAACTTCGTCACGCTTGCTCCCGAGCTGAGCATGACTCAGGCAATTGAAATGTTGCGTGATATTGCAGGGAATCATGACACCTTATATCTGATCTATATCGTGGATGAGAAACAGCATCTGCTCGGCGTAATTTCCTTGCGACAAATTATTCAGGCACAGCCGGATGCCACCATTAATGAAGTCATGACCACAGATGTAGTCTATGCCACAGTGGATGAGGATCAGGAGCAGGTCGCCCGTACCTTGGCCTATTATGATTTTATCGCCTTGCCTGTGGTCGACGCGACCCAGAAGCTGGTCGGGATTATTACCTATGATGATGCCATGGATATTGCTGAGGCAGAAAGCACCGAGGATATTTTAAAATCCGGTGCAGTGACGCCTTTGAATGAGCTGAGCCTGAAAACTGCACCGATTCTCAGACTGTATCAAAAACGCGTATTCTGGCTGGTCATTCTGGTGTTTGGCAGCCTGCTCTCCGGAATCGGGATTGCCCATTTTGAAGATATTATTTCCACCCATATTGTGCTGGTATTTTTCTTGCCATTGTTGGTGGGAAGTGGCGGGAATGCTGGCTCACAATCTGCCACCTTGATGGTGCGTGCCTTGGCAACAGGCGATGTGCAGTTTAAGGACTGGCTTAGCCTGCTGGGTCGTGAATCCCTAGTTGCTTTATGTCTGGGTGGAACGATGGCCATTGCTGTATCAATCCTGGGTTATATTCGAGGCGACTGGATGGTCGCCGTTGTACTCGCTTTAAGTATGTTAGGTATTGTACTGATGGGATGTCTGATTGGCATGAGTTTGCCCTTTATTCTCAACAAGCTGAAAATGGACCCAGCCAGTGCATCAGCGCCTCTGGTGACGTCGATTTGTGATGCCACCGGGGTGATTATTTACTTGTTTATTGCCTCTCAATTATTATTTTAAATACTTAGCAATTACAGCTTAAATAGAAAAAATACTTTATGCTCAATTACATCAGTCTCATTTCTGGAAGAACCCATGCCTGATCCCGGACAAAAAAATAAACTGAGCCAACAAGATGTCATTCGGCTGGAGCGGGATCTGGCCAAGTTTGCCAATATGATGGATTCAGTGGTACGGATTCCATTTACCAAGCAGGGTGTCGGGGCAGATGCTGCTTTGAGTACCATTCCGGTAGCGGGAGATATCGCAGGTTTTGTATTGACCAGTTATGCGATTTATAAAGCCCGTCAGATCGGGGTGCCGAATGAAAAATTAAAGCCAGTCCTGAAAATGGCCGTCATGGATGCTGTGGTCGGCTTTATTCCTGTAGCAGGAACAATATTTGATATTTTTATTCGTCCTAGCCGTAAGGCACTGGATATTGTGCATCAACATATCCGGGACGAATACCAGATCCGTACCGATCATCATGTGGTGCATCCATTTCTGCATGAAAGTCTGGAACGCAGACAACAGCAATCCGCTTTCTGGCGTAATCCTGTGGTGGCCTGGATTTGGATTCATCTGCCAGATCTTTTAGGAACTTTCTTTTTGATTCTGTTAATTATGGCCATTGGCTGGGGCACAATGCAGCTTTTTCAATGGTTTAAAGCCTGAAGGTTTATAAACCTAAACTTAATAAAAAAGCCTGCAAATGCAGGCTTTTTTCTATCAATCAATGTGTTGCTTAAGGGCAATCGAGTTGTTGCAAAGCAGCAACACGTTGTTCAATCGTTGGGTGAGTCTGGAACAGTGCCGCCAGACTAAAACCTTGTTCCTGACCAGCAGAAATTGCAAAGGCTTTCATTTCTTTCGGCATAGCATCCGGCATTTCTGATTCCGCCTGTAAACGTAATAACGCTGAAATCATGGCCTGTTTACCAGCTAAACGCGCACCTGCCTCATCAGCACGATACTCACGGTAGCGTGAGAACCACAATACGATTGCAGAAGCCATAATACCAAATACGATATCCAGCACAATGGTAATCACAAAATAGCCAATACCCGGTGCTTCACCTTCTTCACGGCCGAAGATCGTACGGTCTACGAAGTCACCAACTACACGGGCAAAGAACATGACAAATGCGTTGACTACACCTTGGATCAAGGCCAGTGTCACCATATCGCCATTGGCAACGTGACCGATCTCATGCGCCAGTACCGCACGAAGTTCATCTTTGTTCATGCGTTCCAGCAGACCTGTAGAAACAGACACGAGCGCATCGTTCTTGTTCCAGCCTGTTGCAAAGGCATTTGACTGATAAGATGGGAAAATACCCACTTCCGGCATTTTAATGCCAGCGCGCTGAGAAAGTTGCGCAACTTCTTGTAATAACCATGCTTCTGCCTGGTTACGAGGGGCATTTGGGTCAATCAGTTCAGTACCGGTTGTTTTTTTCGCCATCCATTTAGACATGAACAGGGAAATCAGTGATCCCACCATACCGAACACAAAACAGATCACCAACAGGTTGCCTAGATTCAAGCCACCCGCGCCATGGTAACTACCGACACCGAAGAGTGACAGGATAATGCCAGCTACAACCAGTACCGCGAGGTTGGTTAGCAAGAACAAACCAATCCGCATCATTGAGAAATCCTCTTATTATAAAAAAATAATCTGATTAGCAAATGAAAATCATTGAAATCAATATGGGGTGAAATGACTAAAAATTCAAGAAAAAAATGGCCCTAGATCATAAAACACAGCTTTATTTTTTGCTGTATTTTCGCTAAGGCCATTCAGAATCAAATGATTTTGATTTATTTATTCACTTAAATAAATTTTAGCTGCTGCTGTTGCATTCGCCGTTGCATAAGAACCCATCGGTGCATCGGTATAACTGCCATCAGCATTCATAATAATCTGACGCTGATACTTGGCTGCCTGGATGTGCGAAGTGTTGCTGCTATCATTGGAGTAATTCGCTGAACTGGCAATGATGCGGCCTTCACTGGATGAAGTGCTAGACGTGGTTGTGCTTGCACTCAGGCCATGAGTATACAGATTTTGATAACGGCTGGTCACACGGCGCACATAATCTTGGGTCTCCCGGAAAGGCGGGATTCCACCATATTTGCTGACATTGCCTTCACCGGCATTATAGCCCGCCAATGCCAGACTGGTATTGCCATTAAAACGCTTTAATAACCAGGCCAGATACTTGGCGCCTGCCATAATATTCTGATGAGGATCATAAGCGTTACTGACATTAAAGCGACGTGCTGTAGCTGGCATCAGCTGCATCAAACCTTGTGCACCCACAGGGGAGCGGGCATGGGTATTAAAGCCTGATTCAGTATGCATCACTGCTTTAATTAAACCTTCAGACACACCATAAGTCTGTGCGGCCTGACGAATGATCGAATCAAAAGCATTCTTATTCTTGCTATAGCTAGGCAAAACCGACGACTCGCTGCTGCCCCAGTTACTATAGCTATGAATATTGCTATCCGGATAATAAGTCTTCTTTTCGACCTGAAGATGATTATAACGGCTCTTCTTATTGGTCAATAAGGTACTGCCGTTTTTATCACGCAACTGATAGATGGTTTCACCGGCATACACCAAATGACTGCAGCTCAGCATAACCAAGCTACCGATCAGTTGACACCCCAAGAAATACGTCTTTATTTTCATTGTTTATATTTGATAAATAATAAGCTAGAAAAATTCATGGATGAGTTTAACAAAAAATTACGTAATGCACAGCCTTATACGCTGCATTTATAAACGAGTATGTAAACAGGAACGCCTGTCAATATTTTGAACACTAAAATATTTTTTTTATTTAATTTAAAACCTTAGGGTTGACAGGTTTAAGTTATTGATTTTAATAGTAAAATAAATTGATCAAAAAATGATCAATTTAAAGAAAAGCCTTAAATTTTGAGGTGAACAAGTTGTCAAGTCCATTTCAATCCACAAAGTTATCCACAGCTTTTGTGGACAACTGTGGAAAAGTCCAAAAGATAAGCATCTCGCTTAAAAATTGAACTAAATCGTTCAATATATCAATCTAAATAAAACATGAAAATGAAACTAATATGGCATTTGTATGAAAATAAATTCTTTTGATGCGATACGGAACCGAATCAGCTAAAATTGCGCGGTATTTTTATTTATGGGTTATTCTCGTCTATGTACTCGCCAGTTGAATCCGAGCAAGGATTTAATTTCAAACCTGAACTGCCAACAAGCTCTGCCTACTACCGTTTGTTGAAGAAGCTTCGCCGCCAGGTCGGACATGCCATTCGCGACTTCAAGATGATTGAAGACGGCGACAAGGTCATGGTGTGTATTTCTGGTGGTAAAGACAGTTATACCTTGCTTGATATCCTGCTTCAGTTTAAACGCATTGCACCGATCAACTTTGATGTGGTGGCGGTTAACCTGGACCAGAAACAGCCCGGTTTCCCGGAAGATGTATTACCGCGTTATTTAGAAGAAAATAACATTCCGTATTACATCTTGGAAAAAGATACCTACAGCATTACCAAAAAACTGACACCGGAAGGCAAGACTTACTGTGCAGTATGTTCACGTCTGCGCCGTGGTTCTTTGTACGGTTTTGCTCAGGAAATTGGGGCGACTAAAGTGGCGCTGGGTCATCACCGTGATGATATTCTGGCTACATTCTTCCTGAACCTGTTCCATGGGGGCAGCCTGAAAGCCATGCCGCCAAAACTGCTGTCTTCTGACAAAAAGAATATCCTAATTCGTCCATTGGCCTATGTGGAAGAAAAAGACATCATCAAATATGCACAGATGCGTCAATTTCCAATTATTCCATGTAATTTATGTGGCTCTCAGGAAAATCTTCAACGTGCCATTATCAATGACATGTTACGTGAATGGGACAATGCGCATCCAAAACGTCTGCACAGTATCTTTGGTGCCTTGCAAAATGTGTCGCCATCTCAGTTAGTTGACCGCGAATTATTTGATTTCGAAATTCTGGATAGCCAGCGCGAATTCGATTTCAAAGGCAGCTGTTCAACTGAAGAGGCGGTAGAAGGCGAGAACCGCCGCATCAATATGGTCAATCTGGGCTTTGCAGCAGACTAATCGACCTATATAAAGTCAAGCTGATACAGGCATGGGCTACGGCCGATGCCTGAATCAAAAATAACGTAAGATAAGAACTACAAAAATTGAACGGTGCGTACAAAATTCGTTAGCCTTTGCCATAATGATCATGTTATAACAAGCCACAAGCATAATAGCTTCAACCTGATGTCGTCTGGATAGTCGACACAAATGAATAAATAAATTGAGGAAAGATCATGCCTGCTTTTTTAACTGATGATTGGTTTTCGACTGTAGACACGCTCACTGCACAAGCTGGTGATTTGGATTTGCCACCTGCTTTGGCGAATCTGGCAATTAATTTAGTCGTTGCAGACACTACAGGTAATACAGAATTATCTTTGGAAGGTGGCGCGATTAAAAAAGGTTTATCTCCAAATGCGAAAACAACATTAAACATGGATGGTGAAACCTTACGTAAAGTTTTCCTTGAGTTTGATATGGCGGCTGCAATGCAAGCCTTTATGACAGGTAAAATCAAGGTGCAAGGCGATATGTCTCAATTGATGGCATTGCAAACAGCGAAGCCAAGCCAAGCACAAAAAGACCTGTTCAAGAAAGTTCTTGAAAATACCACGGCTTAATAGTTTTGATCTAAAAAGCTGTAGTAACAAAAAAGCTTACCCTAAGGTAAGCTTTTTTTATGGCTGAATATCTGGATTAGAAATGATCAGGCTTAAATATTCACCAGCTGTGGAGTGGTCTTGATGTGTTCCAGATAGGCACGAATACGGGTCACGTATTGAAGGGCCTGACGGTAACGACCATTACTGGCTTTATTCTGTTCCAGATAAGCATACAGGTTTACCCAGTTATTCGGATTCTTGCCTTGGGCCTGAATACGTTTTTGCAGCTGATTCACAGCACCTGGGCCCATGTTATAGGCGACCAAAGCAAACCAGTTACGATCCGGATAAGGGATATGTTCATAACGACTCAGCATCTGGTCATAGTATTTGGCACCCCCATCAATACTTTCACCTGGATCTGTCCGGTTACTAACCCCCATCGCTTTTGCGGTAGAGCTTGTGAGCATCATCAGACCGCGGACACCGGTGGGAGATACGGAGTTTGGCTTTAGATAGGATTCCTGGTAACCGATCGCGGCGAGCAGGTGCCAGTCCAGATCGTACTGCTGAGCAGATTTCTGGAAGCTCGCCTTGTATGTGGGGAGGCGCTGGTTCAGGTTCTGTTGAATTTCATCCCAAGAATGTTCTTCTACCACATTCTGATTGTAGAAGGATGCAAGCTGCTTGATTGCACCGCTTTGTTTACCTTGACAGACAAAAGCACTAGCAGTTTGACTTAAAGGGTCGCTGGCTGATTTAAATACCAGATTCAGGTTAGAATTCAGTCCATTACTGGCCAGTGAAGACTCATCACCACAAGTGGCAGAAAAAGCCGTTAAACGTTGTTGTTCAATCGTACCCAGATCAGTGGTGGTCATGGCCAGATTGGCTTTACCCTGCGCTACCCATTTCAGGGCCGTGGCATTATCCGGAACAGTTTTAAAATCCAGCTTAACATTCAGGCTGTTGGCATAGTTGCGAACCAGGTCATAACCAAAACCATGCTGATGTTGTCCATCCTGAAACACAGTCGTTGGACTTTGAACTGCGACGACGGTGAGTTTGTTGCTATTGACCACATGATCATATTGAAGTGTGGTTTTAGTGGCATTGATACTATGAAAGGGGATAAGTGCCGTACTCAGTACCAGTGCTTTTACAGGGAGAGAAGAGATAAAAGAGCTAAGGCAAAGCCTCGACCCAGTGGTTGAACTACTGTGCATGTTGTCTCCGCTACAAGTAATTTATGCCCTAAAAATCACAGCCAATACTAGCCAGAAACTTTTAAAAGTTTGATAAATTCAATAAGGGTTGGGCAGTCATGACGTCATTCAAAAATGACTAAATTGATCGGGAAATATGTAGAAAAACTACATAGATTAAAAAATAAGCGATTCCAAAAGTAGGGTGCATATTAAAGATCAAAAAATGAATTGTCAAATTTTGTACATAATTTATTTTTTAAATGTAATTTAAGTTATTAAATTTATTGAAGAAAAAAATTGCATATTCTGGCTTGTCCTAAAACTCCAAATAAAATAAGCTCTTAATGTCTAAAAACTGGTTCAAAATTGGCAATTAAAACACATGAAATCTAACCTGATTACCCGTGGTGGACACGACAAATTGGTGGCAGAACTTAAAAATCTCTGGCATGAAGAACGTCCTGAAATTACCAAAAAAGTGAACTGGGCAGCCAGTCTCGGCGACCGTTCGGAAAACGCAGATTACCAATATAACAAACAGCTTTTACGTAAAATTGATCGTCGGGTTCGTTATCTGGGCAAGCGGCTGGAAGAGCTGCGAATTGTTGATTTTTCCCCTGAACAGGAAGGCAAAGTTTATTTTGGTGCCTGGGTCGAAATTGAAAATGAACAGGGTGAGCAGAAGAGTTTTCGGATTGTGGGCGTCGATGAAATTTATGATCATCATCCGCAGCATATTTCGATTGATTCACCCATGGCGCGTGCCCTGTTAGGCAAGTCAGTGGATGATGAAGCTGAAGTGATGACACCATCCGGCAAGAAACTCTGGTTCATCAATTCAATTCGCTATGAAAAGCCAGAAAATTCAGAAGATTAATAAAATTGATTTTATTTTGTGCAGTTGATGCAGAGAAATTGGAAAAATATTTGCCAAGCGCAATTTTTATTTATATGATGGCGGCCATGGAAGCGTGGCAGAGCGGTTTAATGCACCGGTCTTGAAAACCGACGAGGGCTTATACCCCTCCGTGAGTTCGAATCTCACCGCTTCCGCCAGATATAAAAAACCCCGATCATTGATCGGGGTTTTTATTTTTAACTTATTAAAATAATTTCAAATTTTCATTGTTCAAAATGATGTGAATATTAAGGCTAAATTCATTCTGAAAATAAAAATATCAGCACCAAGATTCTGTGTATAAAATTTTATCTACTCTAAAATTTTCGTCTGATTTTTGACTGAATGAACTGATTTTTACAGAAGTTTTGCGAAAATTTATTGCCAAGAAACAGAAATATTTATATGATGGCGGCCATGGAAGCGTGGCAGAGCGGTTTAATGCACCGGTCTTGAAAACCGACGAGGGCTTATACCCCTCCGTGAGTTCGAATCTCACCGCTTCCGCCATACAACACTTTCCAACATTGCTTGGCGCAATATAAGCGATTGATTATATTGGTTAAAGTTGGAATATAACGGTACGACGCACGTTGACACTTGACGTAAATCGACAGTTATAAAGTAGTAAGAAATGTAGTAAGTTAAAACTTACTACATTTTTTTTTGCGTGGTTTTTTATCATGGCACGTACTCAAAATAAGCTCACAGCGCTACAAATTAAAAAACTTAAAGCTGATCCTCAAAAGAGCATAAAGATTGGTGATGGCGGAAATCTTTACTTTCGTGTTGATCCGAATGGTAGTCGGTATTGGATATTTAATTATACCCGCCCTTATACAAACAAGCGCAATGAGGTATCCCTCGGTACGTATCCCGAAATCTCTTTAGAAGATGCACGTAGATTTAGAGATGAGTACAAGATACTTATTCAACAGGGGATTGATCCAGCAACAAAACGTTTACAAGCTAAACACCAACGCCGACATGAAATAGAAAATACCTTTGCCGTGATTGCATCTAAATGGCTAGACAAGCGAAAAGTAGAACAAAAGCAAGACAGCGAAACAATTCGTCGCTTAGAGCATGACGCACTGCCATATATAGGGAAGTTGAGCTTTGATCAATTAACATTGGAGCTATTAGAGGATCGGGTATTTCAGCCTATTCTTGATAGAGAAGCTTATGCTGTTGCTAAAAGGTTAAAGTCAGACTTAAATCAAATCTTTAAATTTGCTAGAAAAAGAAAACTCATTACTTACAACCCGATTGAAGATATTGAATTACCAACACCACCGAAAAAAAATCATCCAGCCGTAACTGAGGCGAAAGACTTAAGTGCATTAGTCAAAGCAATATGGAGTTACCCTGAGCAGTTCCCAAGAAGCATGATTACGACACAAGTGGCACTCAAGATCTCTTTATTGATCTTTCAACGCCCTGGAGAGATTAGAAGCCTTAAGAAAGCATATTATTATAAAGATGAACGATGCTTAAAATTTGTAAGCAGTAAAACTAAGCAAGATCATATCGTACCACTGTCAATACAAGCTATTGAATTGCTTGAATCCATCATTGACTTATATCCCGATAGTGAATACTTCTTTATTGGACGAGATGGAAAGAACTATATTTCTGAAAATACCATGAATAAAGCACTTGAAAGATTAGGCTTTGCAGGAAAGCATACAGCCCATGGATCTAGAGCATCAGCAAGAACAATCCTTGATGAAGTGTTAAAGAAGCGTATCGATTATATTGAGCATCAACTGGCGCATCGAGTCAAAGATCCAAATGGACTTGCTTATAACCGAGCAAAGTATTTAGAAGAGCGTAGATATATGATGCAGGATTGGGCAGATCACTTATATGAGCTTATGGGTAAACCGAGACTAAGACCTAAATATAATTTATATATATTTAAGCCTGTCTAGTGACAGGCTTTAAGAGAAATAAAATAGTCGCTATGCAACTGTATTTTTACTTGCTAACCATTCATTGATTTGATTCTCAGACCATGTTGGCATGCTTGCAGTAATATAGGTCGGAGCGGGGAAGTCTCCACGTCTTACAAGCTTCCAAAGCATGGACTCTGAGATATTGAGTAAGCCAGTGGTTGCATCACGATGGGAGAGCGTTCGTGTGCGACCAGAACGGTCTACATAGACCTTACCAGCACGTGCTGGATAGTTTACGAGATCTTTCACTCGATAAAGTTTTGCAATAGACATTGTTTGTCTACTCCTTATTTTTATAACTAAGCAAGATTGCTTAATGAGGAGCTTAGCAAAAGAAAAAAATAGACAAGTCCAAAAGTATAAAATGGAAGAAAAATAGATAAAAATTTATATAAAGGTTTCTACTAGAATTAATATGTAAATTTTTTTAATTTCTTCATATAGGATTTTTTTAACAAAAGAAGATGGTAATACTCCCACAATTTTTTATTGAAAGTTAAAATTAAACTCTGATTTTATTGAAAATTATTGTAAAATATGGATATTAATGAAAATCTTTAAGTTTAAAAATGAATAAAATTAGAATTGTATTTACTGCTACTATGAGTGCAGGCAAAACTACATGTATTAATGCGCTTTTAGGCACTGAATTATTACATTCAGCGAATGAAGCAACTACTGCTACGATAACAGAGATACAAGCTAGTGATGTAGAGTTGATTAGAGCTTTTGATAGCAATAAAGCAATAGTGAAAGAAGTAGATGCGTTAACTGCTGATACTTTAAAAGTATTAAATCAAAGCCAACAGGTACAGGAAATCTTAGTTAAAGGGAAATTTAATTTCTCTGAGAATTTGGTGCTTATTGATACTCCTGGTCCAAACAATAGTCGAGATGAAAGTCACAAAAACTTAGCGTATGA
Organism: Acinetobacter sp. CAU_H_56; assembly: GCF_058599425.1. NCBI lineage: Bacteria > Pseudomonadati > Pseudomonadota > Gammaproteobacteria > Moraxellales > Moraxellaceae > Acinetobacter > Acinetobacter sp. CAU_H_56. The sequence goes on from NZ_CM178654.1 coordinate 866,961, forward strand.
ATTCATTGAGGAAGAAAATTTTGATTACTTGGTGTATGTGATAAACGCTACCCAACCATTCATTAATGATGATGTCAGTTTTTTAAAATTCATAAAACGAACTATAGATTCGGATAAAATAATTTTCTTGGTTAATAAAATTGATGATTTTGATTTAGATAAAGAATCTATTGAGAGTTTCATAAATAACTTAAAAAATTATTTGAATGATCTCGGTTTTGTAAAGCCGATAATTTTTAGTATAAGTGCTTATAGGGCATTGCTAATTAATAAATTTATTAGACAAGAGAAACTTTCTAAAAAAGAAAAAAGAGAATTATTTAGTTTTTTAGAAAATGAACATGAAATTATTAACCTTGCTTATACTCCTTTTTCACCTGAACAAATTGCACATATTAAAGCACAGAAACGATTTGAATGCCTCGGTGATGAATTTGAGGATTATGAGTATTTGAATCATATATACTGTAATACAGGTTTTCCATACTTTGAATTTTCTATTAAAAACCAAATATTTTTATTAAATAAGTAGGGGCGGTTAAGTGAATTATATTGAAATTAAACATAATCCATTTTCAATTGAAACACAGTTTTTTGTGAATGGTCAGGAAGTTTTAGGAAATAATATTTTATCTCATCTCAAACAACGTAGATTACAGTTGTGGGTAGATCAGCTTCCTAAGCTTCTATATGATTTTTTTAATCAAGATAGCAATATAGAAATCAGTTTTATAGGATTAGAATCGGATTATATTGATCTTAAAGAAGAAATTGAAAAAGCAAATTTAGAGCATAGAACTAATTTTAAATTAACTCCTTACTTTCCTGTAGAAAGTGTCGATATTCGACTTGAAAAAATAAAAGGAATGATTGAATTCGCAAAGAAAAATCCAAAATTTTTTAGTTATTTACAGAATAATTCGAAAGTTTCAGATGCTTTGAATGAAGCATTTAATAATGATTTTGATGCTTATGTAGTTGCTACAATGTCATCAGGGAAGTCAACATTCATTAATGCAATGTTAGGCACAGATTTATTACCTGCTCGTAATGAGGCGACTACAGCAACTATTGCAAAAATTTATGATACAAAATCAGATACTTACTATGGTAGTCGTTATAATTCTGATGGTGAGATTCTAGAAGAAAATATAATTTTAAATAGTGAGGTTTTGAATTCTTGGAATGATCAAAAAGATACACATACAATCAATATTACTGGTCCAATTTATGGAATGAAAAAAAGAGACAATGTAAGACTAGTACTTACTGACACACCTGGGCCAAATAACAGTCGTGATGAATCTCATGCTCGTTTGACAATGTCTTTCATTCAAGATTCGCAACGTAGTCCTTTAATTTTATATATTTTAAATGCCACACAATTAGGCATTAATGATGATAAAAACTTATTAGAGCTAGTTGCTAAGGAGATCAAGAAAGGTGGCAAGCAAGCTAAAGATCGTTTTATTTTTATCGTAAATAAATGCGATGAATTTGATCTAGAGAAAGAATCTTTGGAAAAAGCTTTAGATAATGTAAGAGCCTACTTAATAGAAAATGGTATTCAAGATCCTTTGGTATATCCTATTTCAGCATTTGCAACCCGACTGATGCGCAATGATGAACAACAGTTAACAAGACGTGAACGTAGCAAAAAGAATGATTATATTGATCAATTTTTGGAAGATGAATATAACTTTATTAAGTATATGCCTTTAACGTCAAAGGTTGCACATAAGGTTGAAAATTTAAAGCTCATTGATGATGATGAGTTAAATACCGCATTAAAAAATAGCGGCATACCAGCTGTAGAAATGATGATAGATGAATATATTGAAAAATATAATCTTCCACACCGACTAAATCGGGCAAAAGAAGCATTAGATACCGCAATAGGGTTAGCATTAAATGAAGAGCAAATGAATGCCGCATTAGAACAAGATGAGAAAGAGTTAGAGAATATTTTAGCATCCATTAAGCATCTAGAAGCTAAGCGGGCTAAAGGTTTTGAAACAGCCTCATATAAGGCAAAACTTAAAGAACGTAAAAATCATGTCCCTGAGACTATTCAGTCTAAGATCAAATCACTAAGACGTGGAATAGAAGACAAATGGAGTTCGATTACTAATACCATGCAAGGTGATGTGAGTATTGATCAAGCGAATGACAAATTAGAAAAGTTAGAAGATGATTTGAAATTTAAATTTAATGAAGTCATTAATGAGTTGGATAATGCATATTTGGCTATGCAAAAAAATATTCATAAGGAATTAAATACAGAATATCAAAAGTATATTTCAGATATTTTTGAAGATGTGAAAGACTTGAAAATTCCTGTGTTGAGTGGATTAGAAAGTAAATTTAAAAATTTCGATATCGCAGTGACTAAAACTACGCGAAATGAAATCAAATCTCGCACTGTTGTAGTGGGGCAAAGAGAGGTTAAAACTTCAAAATGGTATAACCCATTTTCTTGGGGTAACAAGAAAATTGTAGATGTTACTGAGGAAAGAGAGTTCATTTCCTTAAAAACTGCTTGGGATAAACGTGGAGCAGAAATAAGAACGCAATTTAATAATCTTATTCAACAGGGTACAACGCATATCACTGAAGGTGGAAATAAAATTATTGATATGTATACAGAATTTTTGACTCAAGAGTTTGACAAAAAATTTGAGCAAATCATAAAAGAGATCAAAGGGAAAATTCAGGATAAAGATTTACGTATAAAAGCTATCGATCAGGCAAAATCTGAATTAGTTTGGATTGAGAAAATGCGTCAAGATTTAGATGATATTTTAAAGATTTAAGGAGAAATACCTAGTGTTTAAGTTAAAAGAAGAGATCATTGAAACTCTTGAAAATTGTAATCAAAAAACAGAAATAAAAAAATTAATTGAGATTGATTCGGATTTCGCTGAATTGGATCTTGATTATGGCGAATTAATTTCTACACATACTTTATATAATGAAAATGATTTTTATGGATCATTAGATCTATTAAAGAGAAATTTTAGTAAGGAGAGGCTTGATAGTGTAATTGGCATAAAACTTTGGTTAATTGATCATGAAATTCAAGGTTTTGTAGATGTTGTCCAAAATGAAACTATTGATATTGAAGAAAATTTCATTAACACTAACGCTAATTTAGAGGAAAGTGTAGATCAATTGAATCTTAAACAGAAAGAAAATAAATTTTCAAATAATTTATTTGATCATGCTTTTTCATCAAAAGATCTAGATAAGATTAAAGCTATTCTTTTAAATCTAATTATTGATCGAGAAGTTAGCACTTTAAAGTTGACAGAATATGGAAAAGTTCTTCATGAGAAAATTCCCGAAATATTTGAAGTTTATAAGGAAGATATTTTTAATGAAAAAATGAAGATCGATCAGGATAAATGGGATTCACAATATTTACAGGATCAGCATTTATCTTTACAGACAAATTTTTCCTTAGATCGTTATAACCACGTACTTGAAGTTAGAAAATTTCTAGGTATAAATAATGATGGCTTTTTGAATAATCCAAATCCAAATCCAAATGTGGAATCAGATAATGTGACTGATGATAAGAATCCTAATAGAGATGATTCTGGTAAAAGTATTATTGAAGAACTTCTTGATAAAATTGTTGATGGTTTGAATAAATTAAAAGATGTTGGTTGTAATTTAATTGAAAAAATTAAAGCTAAGTTTAAGTAATTTAAATAATAGGGGGGAGGATATGAATAATCAATTTAACCGAAAATTGGTAAGAGAGGAAAGAACAGAAAATTTAGAAAGATCATTATATTCAGCTGAATATATGATCAAGAAAAGTTATCTAACTGACTTACCAAACATGTCTATTCTCCCTACTTTTAATATTGAGCAGATTAATTTTAGTGCAGAAGTTCGTTTATTTAGATTAGAGCGTTTAGTACAAAATAATAAGCAATCAGTATTAGAAAGTTTAGTTGCTATTTACACTGCGCTTGGTAAAGCAGGTCATAGTATTTTCTTTATTTTTGAGAGTAATGGTGATACTACCCAAATTTATATTGGTGTAAAAAGTAAATCGGGAGATTTTGAAGGGCAGAATGCTGGTGAGTTGCTAAAGTCAACATTTGATGGGCAATTCTCCGGTAGTAAATTAACAGGAGTATTAAATACTGAATTAAAGGAAATTTTTCAAACTACCGTAAATCATGAAAAAAATGATTGTAGTGGTGTTACGGCTGTGACTTTGATTCCATCATTATCAGTAGATAATCGAGAAAACTTTATCCAAGGTATGGAGCGATTTATTGATGCTGCTGAAGGAAAGATCTATCAAGCAATTTTTTTAGCAGAAGCGGTCGAGGAAGCTGTTTTACATACTATTCGCCGAGGTTACGAACAAATATATACTCAAATATCACCTTATTCGAAGAATACATTTAGTTATTCAACACAAGAGTCAGAAAATATTGCTCATGTACTTGGTTCAAGCGTAACAGAGACTCTAGGTAAAAGCATTGCTTTAACTGAAACTAAAGGAACTAGTATTTCAAATGGGGTAAATGAAAGTTCACAACAAGGTTCATCTTCTTCCCGAAATAAAGGGGGAGCTGTAGCTAGTGCTGGGGCTGGTATTGGTATGGGAGTTGGTACAGCTATAGCTGGCCCTGCTGGAGTGCTTATAGGTGGGGCAGTGGGTGGAGTAGTTGGAGGCCTTGCAGGAAGTCTATTAGGATCTGACAGTGAAAGTTCATCTCAAACAAAAGGAACTAGCTATACAGAGTCTGAGAATCTTTCAGAAGGAAAAACTAGTACAAATACAAGTTCAACAGCTAATACATCAACGAAAAGTACAAGCAAGGGTACGACATACGGCACAAATCGACAGAGTACTATAGAATTTCAAAATAAATCTGTACAACAAATTCTCAATAAAATCGACCAAAATTTAGCAAGACTCGATGATGTCGAATCTTATGGCGGGTGGAATTTCGCTGCTTACTTTATAGGTGAAACACCTACCGTTTCTCATACTTTAGGTAGTATTTATTATGGTTTAATGAAAGGTGATGATTCGAATTCGGAAGCATCTACTATAACTACTTGGACTAGTGAGGATAAATCATTAATCTTAAAATACTTAAAAAATTTACAACATCCACAATTAAAAGTATCCACGCAATTAAATGTACAAATACCATTTTTAAGCCCGACGAGTTTATTGTCTACCAAGGAAATAGCGTTAACATTAAACCTACCTCATCACTCTACATCTAGTGTAAGTGTTGTTGAAACAGTACCTTTTGGACGATCAATTCAGTATCTAAGTGATATTAAAGCGTTTAATGAAAATGCGATTGATTTAGGAGTATTGCGTCATTTGTGGAAAGATTCTAATCAACCTGTGTTCTTAGAAAATAAGCAATTAACGCAACATACATTGGTATGTGGATCAACAGGATCAGGTAAAAGTAATACTTTATATACAATTTTAAAAAACTTACGCCAGCGGCAGATTCCTTTTTTAGTGATTGAACCTGTAAAAGGAGAATATAAACATGTGTTTGGTAATTATTCAGATGTTTCTGTCTATGGGACTAATCCGAAACATACTGATTTATTGAAATTAAATCCATTTAGTTTTCCAGAGGATATTCATGTCTTAGAACATGTAGATTATTTAGTTGAAATTTTTAATGTATGTTGGCCAATGTATGCCGCGATGCCAATTGTTTTGAAAAAAGCAATTTTATTGGCTTATCAACGGGTAGGTTGGAATTTAGATTTATCAGAGAATATACATAGACAGCAAATCTTTCCGACCTTCACTGATGTGTCATTGACACTGAAAGAGATTATTGAAGATTCTGCTTATTCTGAAGAAGTAAAAGGTAATTATATTGGTTCGCTAGAAACTCGTATTATGTCTTTGACGGATGGATTAAGTGCACAATTATTCACATCAAATGAGATAGATAATTCCATTTTATTTGATCAGAATGTCATCGTTGACTTAAGTCGTGTAGCTTCAGCAGAAACAAAATCGCTTATCATGGGTATATTAGTGATGAAGTTGAATGAATATCGTACGAGCCAAAATTTAGAAATGAATTCAGATTTAAGGCACATTACGATATTAGAAGAAGCCCATCACTTGTTAAAGCGTACAAGTATTGGCCAATCTACAGAATCCAATAGTTTAGTTGGAAAGTCAGTTGAAATGCTCAGTGATTCTATTGCTGAAATGCGAACTTACGGTCAGGGTTTTATCTTAGTTGACCAATCACCGAATGCATTAGATATTTCTGCAATTAAGAATACAAATACTAAAATTATTTTGAGGCTTCCTGAAGAGCAAGATCGCCAAGTGGTAGGAAGTTCTATTTCTCTAAAAGATGAACAATTAGCTGAGATTTCTAAATTACCCCAAGGCGTTGCCATTGTTCATCAAAGTCATTGGTTAGAACCAATATTATGTAAAATTAATTATTTTAACTCGGATCATTCTAAATTTTATTTTGAAAGGTCATTTGAAAATATTTTAACTAAAAAGCAAATTGAACAAGAGATATTGCTCTTTTTATTATTTATCGGTGAACGCTTGCCTTCAGATTACCGACAACCTAATCTAGATTTCCTTCTAGAAAATCTAGTCATTATTTCAGATACGGTAATGAGAATTGAGCTTGGACAGCTTTTACAAGGATGTAAAGATGCTAATTTACAATTGAGTATTAAGAACTTTGCTAAAATTAGTGAATATATTGTAAGAATATTAAATTTAGAGAATAAACTAGAAACATTATTAAAAATATCAGTGGATATAAAAGATTTTGACGAAAAATTAAATGAATTGATCTTTAATGAAGATTTTATTATTAAAAATCAAATCAAGCAGGCCTGTTTGAAATATCTAACTTGTATTGATAGTGGTTATTTAAAAGCTTATCAGACATGGGTAGAACATGTAAATAAACAAAATGTTTCTTGATAAAAGAGAAAATTATGGAATTAATTTCAGTATTGGCTTCTACTCTAGAGAAAATAAGTGAAAGTAGTGCATTGGAGAACACCTGGTATAAAGATTCAGCTATGGACCAGAAAGTTTTCTATGATATAGGACAGTTAGATCGACCATCTTATCTACAAAATAAGATGCATCTGACTGAATTATCGGATGAAGGCAAAGAGAATCTAAGAAATGAAGGATACGGTGAGAAAACATTAGAAGCTATTCGCTCTGAAGAGGAGGCGGATATTTATAATGAGGCTGGGCTAGAATCAAAAGAAATTAATGGTAGGGAATGCTTAGTTCGCTCTGATATAGATTATGAGCAAATTGATGATCGTGGCAGAACAAACCTAGAACGTATGGAAAAGGGATTGTCACCTTTAGATAAAGATGGTCAACCCTTTGAGTTGCATCATATTGGTCAAAAAATGGATGCTCCTTTAGCTGAATTGACTAAGAAAGAACATATTGCAGATGGTAATTACAACATATTACACGAATCAAAAGAGTCTGAAATTAGTCGTCCCGATTTTAATAAGGAGCGTGCAGATCATTGGAAAGCACGTGCAGCAGAAATAAAACAGGAAAGAGCAATCACATGAATATTTTAAAAGATTTTATTAAGTCAAATGCTATTGATGTTATTTCAGTTAGTGAAGAGCAAATTCTTCAAGCACAGCAGATTTTAAAACTTGATTTTGACACAGATTATTTATCTTATTTACAAATTTGTGGGCAATTAGAATTTGAATATTTGGAATTTTATGGATTAGGAGTTAATCCGAATTCACACTTGAATGTCATTAAAATCTATAGTCTATTAAAGGAAAATGATACTTATCCGAAAAAAGCATTGCCTCTTCTAGACCTTGGTGATGGTCACTATTCTATATATGACATAGAAACAGGATCTGTTTTGGAATGGACAAAAGATGGATTAGTGGGTCAATTAAGTCAAGATTTGGAACAGTATTTATTAAATACTTTAAATCAAGTGAAAGCATGAAAAAATTGGTAACTGTCATAAAAGATGTGAGTTAGTACAATTTAAATGATCTAAATATTCAAACTGAATTGATTGTCCCTTATAGACAGTAGTAAAAGTAGCATTATCCTTAAGCAAGCCTACCTGTAGCTACAAAAATCAATCCTACGGATTACTTTTTGGTACGCAACAGGGCTTGTCAGGGGCGACCCCCTGAACCCCAAACATAACTGATTAAATTTAGGGCAGGAACCTATGATTTTTGAGTTATAGTCAAGAGGTGCAAGCATTACTCAAAACAGATATTCCTTTTGATTGATTCAATAATCAAAAAGGCTAGAAAGATATTTAAAAAGTGGTTACATAAGCTTTCTCTATTTCGAAAACATATGTATAGTATTTTTATATTGGTCATTCAGACCACAATAGTTTTTTCGAGGTTCGCATCGCTCGCTTTGGGTTTAGGCCTGGTGAGCAAGATAGACTTTTACAATCCTGTATCGATACTCGCGTTTGGAATCCAATTCGCATCACTGATGTTAACACTCAACGATTTAACAAAATTAATGCTTACAAGAGGAAAATGATGATTAGAAATAATGTATACGTTTGGTTCGGTCAAGGTGAATAGCCACCAATTTTGTAGACATCTTTTAATTAGATATGGAGGTTAAGTTGACCTTAAATATTATTACTTCCTATATTCCTTAGAAAATTTAGCTTTATGAGAGTAATACGAATAATCAGAAAGCGTTTGACTTAGCAAGGACATAGTCTTAGGCTTTGCATCTGCTTCAGGTGCTTCCATAGAGAAGTGAAACTGGGAAGTTAGTACACGTATGTGTAAGCTAACACTGCCCCCGCAACGGTGAATAGGTTTAACCCTTAAGTCCGGAGACCGGCCTGTTGCATAACCTAACTAATGCGGCGGGCGTTAAAGAAGGGATTGCATACTTCAATTATATTGAGTTGGTATTGCTTACCCAAAATCCGTCCGCGTGCTTCACATTTATATTCGCACGGGCGGTGCGAAATTTTGGGGTATACCATGAATCAAATATATACAACCGCTTTAGGTGGTTTGTTAGTCTTATCTCCATTGTCTATGGCAATGGCAGCAGAAAAAACTGTTTTCCAACTTCCTAAAATTAATGTCGTTGCTAACTTGGTTGAGCAAGCAAATACTGATACGTTAGCTGCTGTAACAGTGATTGAACGTGAAGAAATTGAACGTAAACAGTTTAGCTCTTTACAAGATTTATTACGTACGATTCCTAGTATTAGTTATGTCAATACAGGTGGATTAGGTCAGACAACGGGTCTTTCAATTCGCGGTACAAATTCCAATGCTGTATTGGTTATGGTTGATGGGCAAAAACTAGCATCAGCAACAACTGGTCAAACAGCAATTGAACATCTACCAATTGATCAAATTGAGCGTATCGAAGTTGTTCGTGGCCCACGTTCTAGTTTGTACGGTTCTGAAGCTGTAGGCGGCGTTATTCAAATTTATACACGTAAAGGTACTGCAGACGGTATTAAACCTTACGCATCATTAAAATATGGATCACACGAAACTTATGATGCGAATGTAGGTGTTGATATCCGTAAAGAGAATACCTGGGTGAGTGCGAGTTTAGCTGGCCTAAAAACGCAAGGTCTAGATGTTCTTACGTCAAAAACCGAAGAAGATAAAGATGGCTATGAGAATGTTTCTGCATCCTTAAAAGCGGGTCATCAATTCAACAAACTCTTCGCTATAGATGTCAATGCTTTACATGTTCAAGGGGAAGCTGAGTATGATGGTGGAGTGAATCCTGAAAATGAGATTCAACAGAATGTATATGGTGCTGGCTTAACGTTTACTCCAAATGATATTTGGACAAGTAAATTCAATGTTGGCATTAGCCAAGATAAGTACGAGACTTTCGATTCAAATAAAACAACCGGTAAGTTTGATACAGAAAAACAAACTGTTTCATGGTTAAACACGATTGAATTTAATAAAAATCATAGCTTGGTAGCAGGTGTGGATTATCTAAATGATAAAGTAACCAGTTCAACCGACTATGATGAAAAAGAACGTAATAACATTGGTTTGTTTGCACAATATATCGGTCAATTTAATGCGGTAAATTTACAAGCTGCTTTACGTTCGGATGATAATGAGCAATTTGGACAGCATACGACAGGAAATATTGCTTTAGGTTATCAATTTAATGATTACTATAATGCTTATATGTCTTATGGAACGGCTTTCCGTTCACCAACATTTAATGATCTTTACTATCCTGGTTACGCGAATCCAAATTTAGAACCTGAAGAATCTGAAAATATTGAAATTGGATTCAAAGGCTCGCAGTTATTAGATTGGGAACTTATTGGTTTTGTAAACAAAATTGATAACCTGATTGCCAACCAAAATAACGGACAAGCAAAAATTAAAGGTATTGAACTCGGTCTGGGGCAAAATTTTGATGCTTTATCATGGAATGTAAACTATACCTACCAAGATCCGGAGAATCAAAATCCAAATGCTAAAGGTAAACAACTAACATTTAAGCCTGCACAATTATTTAATGCGAGTCTCGATTATAAAGTTGAAGATTGGACAATTGGTGGCTCGGTACATGCAGAAGAAAAGCGTTATACAGATGCACTAAACACAGCAAAATTAGCAGGTTTTGCAATCGCGGATGTGCGTGTAGCGTACCAAGTAACACCTGAATTTAGTGTACAAGCTAAATTAGCAAATATGTTTGATAAAGAGTATTACACCAACAACTCTTGGACCGGTGATGTTTATCGTCAAGATGGTCGTACTGCTTGGGTGACCTTGCGTTATGCGATGAAATAATAATTCGTATTGGAAACTTAGGGAACTTCATTTATACGTGAAAATTCTTCAGTCAAAGCTTATGTGGTAATAGATTTAATTCATTGTTATTGTTGGTTTTTTTATGGTTGGATTCTATCCAAACTTACCTAAGAAAACACCATTACAGTCTTGTTGTTATACCTTCAATACTCCCATTTTGAATGTAATGCACCTGAAAGCCAGACGATTTGTCGTCTGGTTTTTCATTCATAGCTACAAAATACTGGAAAGACATCTTTTTCCGTTGGGAAGTATATCCATCAACGACAATTTTATTTTTTACAAAATGTGCTTTTCAGAAGTCATTTTTCATTTGGTTTATTTATGCAAAGTAATACATCTCTTAAAGCGAAGGCTCAATATGCGAATAATAAAGTGGAACATATCGGTAGTTTTTTAAGAGCGTTGAAACTCAAAAAAGCACGTTACGATTTTGCTGATCGAGTGATTTATGAGGAAACTTTAAGACAAGTTGAAGATGCAGAAATTGACAATCTGATTGATATTCAGCTTGATCTAGACTGTACCGTTATGACAGACGGTGATTTTCGCCGTACTTGGTGGCATTTCGATTTTCTTGAGCAATTGCAAGGCATAGAAAGCTACAAAGTACGTGATGGATTGAAATATAAAGATGCGATCAGTAAACCGACTGATATCCGTGTCACAGGGAAAATTGCTTGGTCAGAAGAACATACAAGTCTGATTCATTATCGTTATCTACATAAAGCAATTGAAGGTTTTGCAACTGCTAAATATTGCATACCAAGTCCAACTATGTTGCTTTTTCCACACTTAAGAAACAATCGGTTCTATGCAGATCGTATCAATGACTATATTGCAGATATTGGGCAATCTTATCGAGAAGCAATTCAAGCGCTTTACCAAGAAGGTTGTCGATATTTACAACTGAATGATGAGTTTTGGGCCTATTTAAGTGATGAAGAATATAGAGCAACTGAAATCACTTCTGGTATGTCAGATCATGACTTAGCAATGCTAGGTGTAGAAATACTCAATCTTGCACTCAAAGATAAACCAGAAGATTTATTTATATCGTTGCATATTGACCGTGGCAACTTTAGTTCGAGCTGGTTGTATCAAGGTGATTATCACTTTATCTCTACATATATTTTCAAACAGTTGACCAATATCGATCGTTACTTATTGGAATTTGATACAGATCGGGCAGGTGGATTTGAACCTATTGCGCTACTCAAAGGCACACAAACAGAAGTATTTTTGGGCTTAGTCTCTTCGAAAAAAGAGTATGTGGAAAGTGAAGATGACATTTCACAGCGTATCCATGACGCAACTCAATTTTTACCCATTGAGCAATTAGGGCTGTGTTTACAGAGCGGTTTTGCTTCAACGGAAGAGGGCAACAAAATTTCCTATGATACCCAGTGGGAAAAAATTAAGTTAATGAATAAGGTCGCAAAAAAGTTCTGGCCTTAATTTCATCATTGACGTCTTGTAAAAGTGATCAGTCAAAGTATGCGTATTATTGCCTTGGTAATAACTGTAAATGCTTTAATTAATCCTTTTGCAAGATATTCAAATTAATCAGTATGTTTAAAAGTTTTAAGTAAGTTATCCAGTGGTTTGAGAGTAAAGATGTTAAAGGATAAAGAGTTTATTGGTCGAGTATGTCGAATGACAAATACCAATAACCCAATTGATTTTAGTGTGTTAAAGGTAATACGTTCTACGGAAAGTAGTATTCTAGGTTTCGAGATATCTAGAAAAAATACAAATGGTGCTCAATCAGAAACGGCTCTAAAAGATGATGTGAAATTTCAGGATCATGACAATTGGATAAGCGGTTCTGATCTGATCATTCAGCTACTTGAGCAAAAAATTAATACGCTTAGGCGTCAAATTAAAATCAGCTCAGCTAAAAGAAAATAAAGAATGTGAACAGGAGAGAACATTCAAATTGTATTTATCTACAATGACATGTTCTTTCCTGAATTTTAAATAATGTTTTAGCTTTAGGATATTTGGTTAATCAAGGGACATGCTTAATTTTTTTCAACACTTAGAACATTATAAATTTTGTATTTTAGTTGAATATTTGACTTCATCTAAAACTCAACATGTAGCACAAGATATTGCGGGTTTCTCAGCTTTTATTGCAATTGCTGACCGTGTCCATTCAGACCATGATATGGCACCGCTTGAGGCTAGTCAGCATTATTCAAAATCGAGCGATAAAGTTCTGCATTTTTCTGGGAAAGATCGAGATATTCAGGATTTTGAATTATTTTTAGATCAAGCCAAATCAGCCAATATTAAGAATCTTTTATTGCTGACAGGCGATAAGCTCAAAGAGCACAGTTATGGGGGGGATGAATCTGGACGTACCCGATATCTAGAATCGGTGAATGCCGTGATGGTAGCCAAGCGCCGTGGTGGATTTCATCTAGGTGTGGCCTTTAACCCGTTCAAATATGCTGAAGCTGAGCGTGACGCACAATATCTAAAACTACACAAAAAGATGAAGGCAGGCGCAGATTTTATTATTACCCAATTAGGGTATGACATGGATGCTTTAAAACAAGTAAAGGCTTTTTTAAATCGTCATCATTACCAACAAAAAATACTTGCTTGTGTTATGCCGCTGAGTTTTGCTCGTGCCAATTTTATGGTGAAAAATAAAGTCGCTGGTATTGTGATTACACCCTATATGTTAGGGGTGTTGGCTCAGGAAAAACAGGATGGGTTGAGTGATCGGGTTCATTTACGCTGTGCTTTACAGATCCTGATGTGTAAACATCTTGGGTTTGCCGGAGTTCACCTTTCAGCCTGTTACAAGCCTGAAGAGCAGATGCTTTTGGAAAGCTATATAGAACAATATCGGCATCTGGATTTGAATGCACTTGAAGCTCTCTGGAATTCATTATGGCAAGTGAAGACTGGAAAAGAGTTCATGCCAGAATTGCCTTATTACTCCCGTCAGCCGACATCCAGTCAGTTGATTAAATATCAGCAACTACATTTCATGCATGAGGCATTGTTTGAGTCCAAAATTGCCAAGGGTATCGGACGCTTTATTTTTAAAGCCTCATTTTGGGAGCATACACCTGCTGCAAAAGCATTACTGAAAACTGAATTTATCTCTAAGCATGGCGTTGTGGGCTGTGAAAGCTGTGGTCAATGCAGGCTAGGAGATACTTTATATATCTGTCCTGAAACCTGTCCAAAAGGATTGGCGAATGGTCCTTGTGGGGGGACTACCTTAGACCGCTGTGAATTTGGAGATCGGGAATGCATTCATTCTGTGAAAGCCCGGCTTGCCAAAGCCGTGGGACAGACTGACGTTCTAAAAGAAAAATTGATTCCAACTGTACCACTTGAAGTACGTGGCACTAGTTCTTGGAAAAATTGGTATACAGAAGCTTAATTCATTACATTAATTACGTTTAATGAATATCAAAATCAAAAGAATAGGCGTGATCAAAAGATATAGTGAAATAAAACCAATACTGTTTCCATAATGTGAGCAAAGTGGAAACAAGGATAATCCTAAAAGCAGTATTCCTAGAAATCTAGAGATCTGGGGATACTGACTAAGTACAGCAAAGCGACTTTGTTGTGTTTTTATACGCTGCTTTGAGCTCACTGCAAAAAATAACAGCATAGCTAAAATGATCAAGCCTAGACCAATGATAAGTTTCATTTAGCGTATACCGTTTATAAACTGATTTTGAGTCACTTGGTTTGATGCAATTGGTGCTATTTTTTGATGTAAAAATATAGCCAACAAAGCAAACAGAAGAATGAGTAGATCAACTCTCAAGAACATCCAATACGATGAGAATGAAGAAATAAGATGATGATTGAATAAGTAGCATAGGTTTATGATAGGTAGTATAAGAGCGAGAATGATGAAGCCCTTGAGTAAGCTTTTCCAAAGTTGATGCTGTGGCATTAAACAAGCGATTAAAAAGCAAATGAACCACACTGAGAAAAATGTAGTAATTTCATAATTGGGTAAATTGTAAGGTGCTGTCACTAAGCGGTTTATATAGAAATAACTCAGTACGGCAATACCAAGACCTATAGTTGCAGTCATATTAAGTCTGTTGACCAGATATGCACCAAGATGAAAGCTTTGTTTTTTATTTTTTATCTGTCTTTTTAAGCTCCATAAAAATAAGCCTGAAGCAATCATTGTTGCTCCGAGTATGCCCGATAAAAACAAGATGAATCGTAAACTCGGCTGTGCATAACGTGCCATGTGTAAGCCATATATTCCATTATTCAAAGTTGCTAATGCACTTGTATTTCGATTGTTTTTAAGCAATTCACCTGTATGTGCATTAAAAATAAACTGATCTTGGTTACGTGTGATCGTACGATCTTCTTTTTTATTAATTGTTATATGGGCCGATGATGTATTTGGACTTTTTACTGTAATTGTATCTAAGGGTGCAACTCCCCATTGTCGAGTCGTGTGCTTTAAAAAGTATTGTATAGGGCGCATTTCTGCTTTTTCAGGAGTTGAAAGTAAATCCTGCTGAGGTATTGTACGGATCTCTTCAAAATACTGAAAAGGATTGTCAGGATAGCTGAGTTTTAAATTTGCAGGGAAGAGTACATAAAAGAACATCGCCAAGCCTGTAAATGCCGTCACAAAGAAAAACGGCATCGCTGTGACAGCGGATACAGTATGATAGTCAAGATAAGAGAGTTGTCCCTTATTAGTACGTAAAGTAAAAAATTCGATCAGTAATTTTTTATGAGTAATCACACCAGAAATCAATAAAATTAATAAAATAAAGGCAGTAAAAGTGACGATGATCTGTCCTGTCATATAAGACATGCCATAGAGTTGAAAGTGCAGTCGATAAAAGAAATCACCACCTTGGGTATTTAATAACTGTAATTCACTGCCAGTTGAAGCATTTAATATTCTATTTTCGAAAGCACCTTCAGCCGTTTGCCAAAAGACACGATTTACAGGTGCATTATCATGAGCAACATGGATAAACCAACTTTTTGCATCGGGAGCATGTGTTTGTAAATAGGCAAAAGCGGATTGAGCTGCCTCATTAGAGCTAGTTTGCATAGTTGCAAATTGAGGTTGCATCCAGTAATTGATTTCAGTTTTATACAAACTCAATGATCCCATCACAAAAATGAGAAAGAGCAACCAACCAAAAATTAAGCCTAGCCAAGAATGCAAAGTTGCCGTAGATTGTCTAATCGATTTCAGCATGAATTATCCTAAAAACTTGTGTGTAAGAAATAAAATGCTGAGTACAATCAGGCTTAATAGAGACAACCATTTCAGGTTCTTGATACAAAAAATCAAAATGACAAATGCGATATAAAAGATAAGTGCGACCAATGAGCCAAGCAAAACAGATTCGGCTTTAGGTAAAAAAGATTGGCATAAATGAATCAAATTGAGGGCAAAAAAATAAGTGCATAGATAGCCAATACCAAAGCCAATCATAAAGCGATAAAGTGTAATTAAATGAAGTTTCAAGGCGTTTGATCGCAGTATATTTGATGATGAAATTGAAAGCTAAATAGCCAATCTTAGAGAGTTTTGATCTGTATAACTCTTTTGAATTACAAAGATGAGATACCCAAATAGATTGGCTATTTTAGCGTATTAAGTCGCGTCATCCATGGCATTCGAATAGAATTTCACACCTAATTTAATCCGTTCACGACCTTGGCTCATACGCCAACGGTTGGTGTCGCGCAAGGAATAGACACAGCCACAATATTCTTGTTGGTAGAACTCTTCCTTCTTGCTGATTTCGAGCATACGAACAGCACCACCATTTTTACGCCAGTTGTAATCCCAATAGGTAATGCCTGGGTAATGTGAAGCAGAACGATGACCACAGTCATTAATCTGCTGCATGTTCTTCCAACGGGAAATACCAAGCGAGCTACTTATTAGACTGAAGCCATTTTCGGCTGCATATAAAGCTGTACGCTCAAAACGCATATCAAAGCACATGGTACAACGGATGCCTTTCTCAGGTTCATTTTCCATACCTTTGGCACGTGCAAACCAATTGTCAGTATCGTAATCACAGTCGATAAAAGGGATATTATGTTTTTCGGCAAAGCGAATATTTTCTTCCTTACGAATTTCATATTCTTTTATCGGGTGAATGTTAGGGTTATAGAAAAAGATTGAAAAGTCGATACCTGATTCAATCAAGGTTTCCATCACTTCACCTGAGCACGGCGCACAGCAGGAGTGAAGCAGGAGTTTGTCATGACCTTCTGGGAGAGTCAGTTTTTGACGTTCAAGTTTATTTGACATGGAAATAGGGCTTAAATCTAAACCCTACATCTTAACAATCTAATCTCATGGTTAAGGTGATTTTTGCTCATGTTTAAATGAGTGATCTTCAGGATGTAAGTTGTGAATTAAATTCATCTTTTGGTGAGGAAATATCGTTTTACTCATGTATTGGTGTGGGTATAAATTGCACTGGTGAAATATGATTAGAGCTTAAACAAATCAATTGAATGAAGCCAAATTTTAAAATTGAAGGCTGAGCTATTTTTTCTTTGGAAAAGCTAAAAATAGCTCATTAATTTGAATACTTAAATTTCGCTAAAAGTCATAAAAAAATTGAATCGGGTTCTAAACATATTTTGTTCAGTGTATATCTAAGCCGTCATCATTTTTTTTTGTACAAATATAAATGAGAGCCGACTTATTTATATCTTTTGATTTTTTATCGAATGATGATGGTCTTTCATGGAATATGTAGAACACAACACCTCCACGGTCAATCCAAATTCTAAAACACGTGTTTTATTTGCGAGTCTGGTAGGTACAACAATTGAATTTTTCGACTTTTATATTTATGCCACGGCTGCTGTACTGGTTTTCCCGCATTTATTTTTCCCTGAAAGTAGTGGTAGTGCCGCATTACTGCAATCTTTAGCCACTTTTTCAATTGCATTTATCGCACGTCCAATTGGCGCTATTATTTTTGGACATCTTGGTGATCGAATTGGCCGTAAAGCCACACTCGTTTCTGCATTGCTATTAATGGGGATTTCTACAGTTTGCATCGGACTATTACCGACCCATGCACAAATTGGTGTGGCTGCACCCATCTTGTTAGCATTGTGTCGTTTAGGGCAAGGGCTTGGTTTGAGTGGCGAGTGGAGTGGTGCGGTATTATTCGCCACAGAAAATGCACCAAAGGGTAAACGTGCATGGTATGGCATGTTCCCACAGCTCGGTTCTCCAATTGGTTTTATTCTTGCGGCAAGCTCATTTTTATTATTAGGTGCATTTTTATCAGATGAAGCCTTTATGCAATGGGGCTGGCGAATTCCGTTTATTGCAAGTGCATTGCTAGTATTCGTTGGCTTATATATTCGATTAAAACTACACGAATCTCCAGCTTTTCAAAATGTTTTAAACAAGCAATCAGCAGTTAAAGTACCTTTGAAGGATGTGCTCACCAAACATATTGGAAAAGTGGTATTGGGTATGTTGGCGACAGTATGTACCTTGGTTGTATTTTATTTGATGACGATATTTGCATTGAATTGGGGGACAACCGCATTAGGGTATAGTCGAGATACTTTTTTAAAAATCCAACTGATTGCAACAGTGTGTTTTGGTCTGTGTATTCCTATCTCTGCATTATCCGCTGAGAAGTTTGGTAGAAAAATAACATCCATTGCCATTTGTATTCTGACCATGATCTTTGGATTGTTCTTCTCAACATTTTTTGTTGCTGATAACGTATTATCAGTATTGGTGTTCCTGTGCCTTGGTTTAAGTATTATGGGCTTAACTTATGGACCACTTGGGACCATTTTGTCTGAAATTTTCCCTGTTTCAGTTCGATATACAGGAACAGCCTTGTCTTATAATTTTGGTAGTATTTTAGGCGCATCATTTGCCCCTTTGATTGCAACTCAATTGGCTCAAAATTATGGTTTGCATGCTGTGGGATATTATTTATCTATCGCGGCAGGTGTTTCTCTATGTGCTTTCATGTGTATTCGTGAAACAAAAAATGAAAACATTATGAGCTGATTGTTTTATTGCACATGATGCTCAATTTCGGGCTTATTCAATCGTATATTTTAAAATGAATAAGCCCACAACTCAGATACACCTTATCCCAACTCGTTTTCTCATCATTAAATGTTCATCATTGTATCGATATACAGATGCATTCGATTTCTATTTAATACGTGTCCAACACTTGATCTTTCAATATGGATATTTGATGAGGCGATCTCATCCATTGCATGTTAAAAAAACACCAACATGAGATTTACTCATCTCATCCTGAATTTATATCGTTTTACTCATTTTATGATTCACGTTTAAATAAAGCCATTCAGAAATTTAGATTTTGTAAAATTTTTTAGGTGGCAATCTCCATGAGTCAGAAATTTGCATGTTCAATCAAACGCATTCGTTTCGATGAAAACTATGAACCAGCAAACAATACACGTTTAACCACGAATTTTGCTAACTTGGCCCGTGGTGAAAGCCGCCAAGAAAACCTGCGTCGTACACTTGCGATGATCAACAATCGTTTTAATAGTTTGGCTACAGTCGACAATCCAAAAGGCGATCGCTATTCACTTGAGATCGATATTATTTCTGCAGAGATTGATATTGAGGGCAACGGTCAAACCTTCCCATTTATTGAAACACTAAAAAGCACCATCATTGATCATAAAACCAATCAGCGCATTGAAGGCATGATCGGAAACAGTTTTTCTTCTTATGTTCGTGATTATGACTTTAGTGTTGTGCTTCCTGCATTAGGCTGTAAGTTTAATGAGATGCCTGAAGATTTTGGAGACTTGCATGGCAAGTTATATTTACATCTAGTGAACTCTGAAGTATTTAAAACAGAATTTAGAAACAATCCTGTTATTTGTTTAAGTGTTTCTACAACAAAAACTTATTACCAAACAGCTAACGTGCATCCAGTACTCGGTGTCGAATACACCAATGATGATTACTCACGTACTGATGCCTACTTTGCCAAAATGGGCTTAAGCGTTCGTTACTTTAAGCCTCAAGGCGCGAATGCACCATTAGCTTTCTACTGTGCAGGCGATCTACTTCGTGACTACACTGATTTTGAATTGATCAGTGCGATTGCGACTATGGAAAGCTTCCAAAAAATCTACCGTCCTGAAATTTACAATACCAACTCTCCGGCAGGTGTGGAATATCAACCAAGCTTGAGCTATGGCGATTACTCACTGACACGTATTGTTTATGACCGTGTTGAACGTGGTGAATTGGCGGTGAAACAAGGTAAGTGGACAGAAGAAAACTTCATCAAACCGTATAAAGACATTTTGGACGAGTGGGCTGCGAATTTTAAAATTGAAAATGCTCAGCAAGACCAAGCGGCTTAATCCATTGCATTGATAGACGAATTTAAAGAAAGAAGATTAGACATGGCTATTTTATTACCAACATCAACAGCAGGCAGCTTACCGAAACCGTCATGGCTCGCTGAACCTGAAAAATTATGGTCAGCATGGAAACTTGAAGGTGAAGAATTATTGGAAGCAAAACGTGATGCTTTAAAATTATCACTTCATGAGCAAGTGACTGCGGGTATTGATATTGTCAGTGATGGCGAGCAGACCCGTCAGCACTTCGTAACCACGTTCATTGAACATCTTGAAGGTGTGGATTTCGAAAAGCGTGAAACCATGCGTATTCGTAACCGTTATGAAGCAAGCGTACCTTCAGTGGTCGGTGAAGTATCACGTAAAAAAGCTGTATTTGTAGACGATGCTAAATTCTTACGTAGCCAAACCAATCAACCGATTAAATGGGCGTTGCCTGGTCCGATGACCATGATTGATACACTTTTTGACGGTCACTACAAGAGCCGTGAAAAATTGGCTTGGGAATTTGCCAAAATTCTGAATCAAGAAGCTTTAGAGCTCGAAGCGGCAGGTGTCGACATTATTCAGTTTGATGAGCCTGCATTTAATGTGTTCTTTGATGAAGTAAATGATTGGGGTATTGCGACATTAGAGCGTGCGCTTGAAGGACTCAAATGTGAAACAGCTGTCCATATTTGCTATGGCTACGGCATCAAGGCAAATACGGATTGGAAACAAACATTGGGTAATGAATGGCGTCAGTATGAAGAGTCCTTCCCTAAATTACAAAAGTCAAAGGTAGATATCATTTCGTTAGAGTGCCAAAACTCACGTGT
Organism: Acinetobacter sp. CAU_H_56; assembly: GCF_058599425.1. NCBI lineage: Bacteria > Pseudomonadati > Pseudomonadota > Gammaproteobacteria > Moraxellales > Moraxellaceae > Acinetobacter > Acinetobacter sp. CAU_H_56. Next base: position 888,032 of record NZ_CM178654.1, read on the forward strand.
ACCGATGGATTTAATTGAACTGATTCGTGGCAAAAAAGTCATGGTTGGGGCAATTGATGTGGCAACCAATCAGGTTGAAACGGCTGAAGACGTGGCAAATACTTTGCGTAAAGCATTGCAGTTTGTAGATGCTGACAAACTCTATCCTTCAACCAACTGTGGTATGACGCCACTTTCTCGCCAAGTTGCACGTGGCAAGCTTGAAGCCCTAAGTGCAGGTGCAGCCATTGTTCGTAGAGAATTAGAGGCTTAATCAAACGCAGTTTGATGCTTAGCAGGGTAAATGCTTACTGAATCATTTGTCCTGTTCTAAGCAAAAGCACTTGATTATACATTTGAGATAAAAAAGATGATTGAAGCAACAGACTTTAGAAATGCAATGTCTTTACTAACGACTGCAGTAAATGTGATTACAACCACAGGCGAAGCAGGGATGCATGGCTTTACTGCATCTGCGGTATGTAGTGTCACAGATACTCCGCCAACATTATTAGTCTGTATGAATCAATCCTCTCGTTCTCATGCTCAGTTTATTGAAAATCAAGTCTTAGCTGTAAATGTACTGAGTACTCAGCATGAACAGCTTTCAAATGCGTTTGCTTCAAGCAAGTTCAGTTCTGAAGATCGTTTCAAACTAGGTGATTGGAGTAGGTTGGAAACAGGATCACCAATTTTAGAAGATGCTTTAGTCAGTTTTGATTGTCAGATTGAGAATGTTCAACAAGTCGGTACACATAGTATATTTTTATGCCGCGTACTTGCAGTAAAACACAGCGATCAAGAAGAAAGCTTGGTGTACTTTAACCGCGCTTATCATCAAGTGGGTCAGTTAGAAACGGCTTAAAGCCCATTGCTTCAATACTCTATTCTTTAAAAGTCAGTATATCGTGGAATTAATCATTTTTTTTGCCATCGGGGCGCTTGCAGGATTTGCAGCAGGACTCTTTGGTGTTGGTGGTGGAGCGATCATCGTCCCATTACTCTTTATTGTTTTTACTCAGATGGACTACAGTCCTGATGTCATTATGCATTTGGCATTAGGAACCTCATTAGCCACCATTGTTGTCACTTCAATTAGTTCATTGATGGCACACCATAGAAATGGTGCAGTGATGTGGTCAGTATTTAAAAATCTGGCGCCACCGATGGCGATTGGCTGTTTTGCCGGAGCAGCGATTGCAGGATGGCTCTCAGGAATACATCTTCAACTCATCGTTGGTTTATTCTTGATTTGGGTGGCATATACTATGTTCATGGGGGCTAAAAAGGTCGTGGACTCAAGTAGAACACTGCCTTCAACTGGTAAGCAGGTGGCTGCAGGTTCAGTGATTGGGGTGGCTTCAGCTATTTTTGGGATCGGTGGTGGCAGTTTAACCGTCCCGTTTCTCAACCGTTATGGCGTCGTCATGCAAAAGGCAGTGGGAACATCTGCCGCTTGTGGTTTACCCATTGCGTTCGCTGGTGCTTTAGGCTTTATGATTTTTGGGATGAAAGCACATGCTGCTGTGCCTAACAGTATTGGCTATGTACATACTTACGCATTCTTAGGCATTAGCCTGATGAGTTTCTTTACAGCTAAGTTGGGTGCAAAAACAGCGCATGCTTTATCACCGCAAATGCTGAAAAAATGTTTTGCGGTATTGTTGAGTATCGTTGGATGCTTTTTCCTGTTTAAAGGATTGAGTTAAGAGATATTCAATTAATTTGATATGAAGAACAGGCTCACTCAGTGTGGGCTTTTCTGACATTATAGTTATTGTTTGGGATTTACATGATAGAAATACGACATTTGAAAACACTGACAGCCTTGAGAGAGCACGGTTCATTGGTTGCAGCAGCAGGTGACCTATGTCTGACTCCTTCGGCTGTATCTCACCAGTTGCGAGAGCTAGATCAATGGTTTGGTGTAGAAGTTGTCAATCGTCGTACACGTCCTATCAGTTTCTCTAATGTTGGCTTACGTCTATTGAAATTGGCCGATGAAGTATTGCCACAAGTTCAAATTACACAAAGCGACATTACACGTATTATTCATGGGCAAACTGGTCGGATTACTTTTTCTTCCGAATGCCATAGTTGTTTCGATTGGCTCATGCCCTTACTCAATCAATACCGTATTCAATATCCCGATGTCGATTTGGATTTTGCATCAGGATTTGAAGCAAATCCACATGAGTTATTGCAAAATGGCGAATTTGATTTATTGATTACTGCAGATCCGATTGCTTTGAAAGGTGTTGAATACTTTCCAGTGTTTGAGTATGAGTCTCGACTTGTCTTATCGACAACACATCCATTGGTGCGTGCAGAACACATTACTGTTCAAGAGTTGGCTGAAGAAACGCTTATTACATATCCAGTGGATAAACATCGTTTGGATATCATGTCTAAGCTATTTATTCCTGCAAATATTCAGCCGAAAAATATTCGAACCACCGACTTGACCCAAATGTTGATTCAGTTGGTTGCAAGCGGTCGTGGTATTGCCGCATTGCCTGATTGGGTGGTGAATGAATATGAGCAAAAAGGTTGGGTCACTTCACGACGTCTTAATTGTGTTGCACCTGAAGGTTTACGTCGTACCTTATATGCTGGTTTTAGAACGGATGAAAAAGACAAAGATTACTTTGATGGTTTCTTAAAGCAGCTTGAGCGATTCTCAAAGAAAAGAATCTCTTACTACAGTTAGTTCTCTGAGTCTTTATCATTGCATTATCCTAGGGGGATTTAGACAATAATAGTTTTATGATTCAATGCACTAAATCAAATTGGGGTTCACATTGGGTAAAAAATAATTGCCACATTTTTTGCCACACTTTTTTTAAATCCTATCAAAAACTATCAAATGAAATTATATAAATTATTGAAAATACAAACAATTATATTTGATAGATTTTGATAGAGTTAAGCTTTAGCGGGTTCAACTCCCTGGTCCGCCACCATTTTTTTAAAGCTCACTATCCGGTGAGCTTTTTGTTTTTCTGAGATATAAAGATAATTTTAAAAACAAGGGGATAAAAAAAGTTGATTGATTTAATATTATTAGATAGCGCTTTAATAGATATTGTCGCTGAATAATCATCCTATTTTTTTATTTCTCTCTCAAATTCCACATTTACGATTCCCAAAAAAAATAATTTGCTAAAGTTTCTTTCAGCACTCAGTAATGTTGTTTTGTAGCCATGCTTAGAAAAGCGATGAGGTCTGTAGCCACATACAAAGAATGATTCAACGGCTTGTAGCTACAGCATTATCTGTAAAGAGATCCTTGTAGCTACAACCTAAACGAACACATTACTGACACCACAATAAAAATAATAACAGGTGAAAGAATGAAACAAGGCAATCGAAATATTGTCAAAAGACTAAGATTTCTAGATCTACAGGCGGAGCAGCTTGAACAGTTGCTCGAGTGGAAAGGAATAAGCTTTACCGACCTAGTCCATGCACTCATTGCACATGAATATGCAACCAGTCAGCCCTATGTCCCGCGAGAGATCGAATCTCAAAACAGCATCGTACGTGTGAAGAATGTAGCCACAAAAGTCAGTCGTGTAGCCACATCCTATTGCAAGCTTGATCCTGAGTTTCTCAGAGAGTTAGGGCGGATTGGAAATAACATCAATCAGATTGCCAAATCTCTGAATATCCTTTGTCTCAGCCAACAAAAACAGAAGATGGATTTTTCATATATCCAATGCTTGGCTGTCTTAGAAAATATTCAAAAGGAGCTTCATCAGCATCTAGATCCTTTACCCATTATCACACGCTCCGAATATCAGGTTGAACGTCGTAAAGAACAAGCTTTACGTTATGTGACTACACAAAGGGAAGAGGCATGATTATTAAGTTTCTTCCTCACGGTAAAGGTGATCCTTTTCGTGCTGCTGCTTATGTGATGGATGATAAGGATCATCTGAATTTGCCACGTACAGGTGTAGAAGTACTTCGAGGTGACCCAATGACCTTTGCTTCGATTGCACAAAGCTCACCACATAAATATCGCTATACCTCAGTGGTGATTGCATGGGCCGCAGAAGATGAAGTGGGTCTTGATGAAATCAACGAAGTCCTTGATGCCTTTGAACAACATGCTTTTGCAGGCTTAAAACCACATCAGTACCACATGACGGCTGTGATGCACGAAGAAGAGAATCGATCGAGACATATCCATATCCTGATTCCTCGTCTTGAACTGAGTACTGAGAAATCCCTCAATATCGCCCCGCCTGGGCATCGGCATTACTTCGATCCACTGCGAGATTACTTCAATCATAAATATGACTGGGCAAGACCTGATGATCCTGCTCGAGCGAGAAGCTTACAACTTCAACACCATGAACTTAAGCAGAATTCGGCTGCTTTAAGAGCCAATTTGATTGAACAGCCTAAAGCAACACGAATTGAGCTGATCAATCAGTTTATCGAACACCGTATGTTACAAGGCGTGGTCTATGACCGTCCGACCATTCTGCAAGCACTCTCTGAAATCGGCACGATCACACGGGTCGGACAAAACTATATTTCACTTCGTACCGAGGCAGGTACAGACAGATTAAAGGCTGCATATTATGACAAACAGTTTTACCTCTCAGATTACCTTGAAGATCAAAGAAGAAGAGACGCTCTTGGATCTCCATCAATTGAGGATTCAAGAAAGCTTGCAGAACGGACTCGAGCATTGCGAGAAGCTGAGCAACGCATTCAAGACGTACGAGCAAAACGCCAGCAGTACAATGAACGAACATATCGAGACCCTGAACCAATATCAGCAGCAATTGGCAATGATCAACGAAGCACATACGCAGTTGAGCCAGCAGTTGAAGAAGTTACAATGCTACAAGATCCATATCGAGGAGGAGAACGAACAGCAGAACAATCAGATGGGGGAAATACTCTTACAGATGCAAAGTCATCAACAATCACATTTGGAGATCTTAGAGGCGATAGAGAAAATCAAAAAAATAGTTTTGAATTCCTCGATGTCGAGCGACACACGATTCAAAGAGATCAGCCAACAACTCAGGATGAAACCCGATCTCAATACCATAGAGGAGATTCAGCAGAGCATCGCCAAAACACCTACATTTATTTTAGTGCTCTTGCTGATACTGACTTTCAGCAACAGTCTCATTTTAATCTACACCAACATAAGAGGTATCTAAATGCCCGAATTCCATACCGAGTTACAACATCTGACTCAGCAACAACTGCAATTGTTACAACAAGAAAATCAAGCTTTGAAAAGTTACTTGCAAGAGATGAAGGACGAGATCAAAGAAGCCAACAATACCATCGCATTGCAGCAAGCTTATCAAGACAAATTGCAACAATTGATCGAACAATTGAACAGCGAGCTACAGCACAAGGATCAGCATATCCAACAGTATCAGAATTATTTATCCAGCAACATCGACGTGCCAGATCAAACAAACTTATCCAATATCTTGGTGCCGTTATTGAAAGAGTCACTGAATACTTATCTCCAATCAGAACAGTTTCAAATGCAGTGGCAGAGGTATATCGAGGCAAGGCTCAGCAGTTATTCGAGCAGTTTAGAGATGCTACATACGATCAACTGGTCAAGTTTGCAATATCCCGAGAAAAGCATCGAAAAAGAGTTAGACAATGTGCTGAGCGAAGTCATGAATATGAGCAACGATTTAAGCAAGCTCATCAATTTATATCAACAGCGCTAGATTGGTCGATACAACGTATTTTTCCGAAGTACCGCTTGAGTCATTTCATCGATAACATCGTGCAACAACATCCTGACCAAGACTTCACCATGATGAGGGTCTATGCAGAAAGGGTGGATGATCAAATCACAGATCATATCCGTTTCTTGATCGATGAAAATAAAAAGGGGAATCGCTATCCAACAGAGGAAAAACTAAAATTTGCTCGAGAGTTTAGGTTGTGTTCGGAAAAACTCATTCAAAATATTCATCTATTTAGAAAAGATGATCCGAATATCTTAGGATTTTTAAACACCATGGATCATTACATGCAGATGATTGATCTCAACCATCCTCGACCACACCTGAAAGAAGAAAATACACCTTTGATCAATGCGAATGATGCTTCAAGGCTTGATATGAAAGATTGTATGAATGAACTTAGATCTTATCTAGAACCTTATAACCACAAGAAGTCTGATGAGCAAACTGAGCGTAAACAAGACATGCAAATCGTACCTAAAACACCAGAACCGAAGAGAAAGAACTTACGGGATTTAGAGTTCTAAAAGAGGGGATGTTTTGACACTCGGTCAAAACATTCCTAGTTCTAATACATCAATTTAAATTAATTTTTAAAAGTCGTCCGTTTAGGGCGTAGCTTAGTACGTTTTGCCCACATTTCAGGATATTGTGTGGCTACATTTGTATGGCCAATTGTGTTGGAAGAACGGCTATCATTCTGTGGAATACGATCTTCTAAGCGTTCAATGAGAACATAAAGATCTGTAAGGCGTTGCAGATCCTCAGTTGGGATTTTCTTGGCAACGTTTTGAATCAACTGCGTGACGATGCGCTTTGCTGAAATTTGATTTTGCATAATGATGCACTCCTAGATTGGGATATACACCACCACAACTCATTTCCACAGAGCTGAGGTGGCAACAGACAGGGGTGGAAATACTGAATCTAGGATCAGCCAACACGAAGTTGCCCTGTCATGCTGCCATAAAGACTGCATAAAACAGTAAGCAAAAAAATAGCCGCAAGTGCGACATTTCATGCACCTAGATCGTATCAGGTTTCCACGCCTGAACACAGATTTTGCTGTGTAATAAATACGCTATCAGTGGTTAAAAAATGAGTCAATAAGCTTTTACATCAGATTAGGTAAGGGATGCCAATATAAAAGTTTTCCTCTATTTTTAATATTTAATTAATTCAATGTCTTACAACCTGTAATTATCTTATCTTCGCTGTTAAACATCATTAATAAGTCGATAAACGGTATAAGTCATGTCCTAAAATTCAGGCTAAATGTAACAAAATTTTTTGTAGTAAGAATTGTAGTAAGAAAAAAATATTATTTAGGATATATAATATAAAACATATAGATAGTGGTTTAATTTGACTGACACCGCTTCCGCCAGATACGAAAAACCCCGATCATTGATCGGGGTTTTTTATTGTCTATTCATTGGGGTTTATAGCTCAGACTCAGAGGGAAGGCTGCCTTGAATTTCCTGTTGTATCCATGCAACAAATTTTTCAATCAGCGGTGAGCTTTCTTGGCTGGAATGGACCAGATAATAGCCTCGTTTCCTTTCTAAGGTCTTGCTGGATACCAGCACCAATTCCTGCCGCTTTAATTCTTTTTCAATTAGCATTTGTGGAATCAAGGCCATTCCCATGCCATGGCTAGCCACTACAGCGAGCATAGAAAACAGTTCATGTCGTTGCCCCTGCAAAGGATTCGGATGCTGGATCTGATGTAACTTGAACCAGTCTTCCCAGATATTCGGCCGGGTGGTTTGCTGTAATAAAGGAAGTTGAACCAATTGTTCAGCACTTAAGTCATAGCTGTAATCATTAATCTTCTGTGCATCGGGAAAATACTGTTGAATCAGATCAGGCGCACAGACAGCAACTACATCTTCATGCATTAGAAAATGGCTATGCGTACCAGGCCATTGTTCGACCTGTTGAGGTGTTCCTGCATAAATGGCAGCATCGAAAATCTGTTCCTGAAATAGAAAAGGGCGGGTGCTGGTTTCCAGATGTACCGTAATTTCAGGATACAGTCGATTAAAGCTCTGGAGTTTAGGTAATAGCCAGCGAGTCGCAAACGTAGGCACTACGCCCAGTTTTAAAGTGCCGCCGCGGCCTTGATGCGTAATGACATCTAGTGTTGCCTGTTCCAGTCCTTTGAGATGCGGAGTGATACTTTGTAAATATTGCTGTCCAGCATGATTGAGTTCTACACCATGCCGCGTACGAGTAAATAAAGCTGTACCTAAATACTCCTCCAGTTGCTGGATCTGGCGTGAAACTGCACTTTGAGTTAAAAACAGTTCCTGCGCTGCATAAGTATAACTGGCATGACGTGCAGCAGATTCGAAACAGATCAGTGCTTGCAGGGAAGGTATTTTTCTACGCACCTGTTCATCCTTGAACTTAAAATGGTCAGATATCAATAAATGGTATATCACTCTTATACTACTATACGACTTTGGTATAAAAAATAGGCAAATTGGCTAAGAAAATAATTTCTAGAAATAGCGACTTATATAAGATATGCGTAAATTGCATAGTTGCATGCAAATTTATTGTTTGAACAAGTCACGATTCATGCTTAGAGTCAATCTGAAGGATAAAACAACATCATCTAATAGATAGATGAAGGATTGGCAGGGAATACTATGAATCAAATGGTCGATACGAAAAAAACCAGCAAGGTCTATTTTAACTGGCAGGATCCGTTCTTACTGGAGCAACAACTGACTGAAGAAGAACGCATGATCCGTGACAGCGCGCATGCGTACTGTCAGGATAAGCTGATGCCGCGTGTATTAGAACAGTTCCGTCATGAAAAAACTGATCCCACTATTTTCCGTGAAATGGGTGAACTCGGTCTGCTGGGTCCAACCATTCCTGAGCAATACGGCGGTGCCGGCTTAAATTATGTCAGCTATGGTCTGATTGCTCGTGAAGTGGAACGTGTGGATTCCGGTTACCGTTCAATGGCCAGCGTACAAAGCTCGCTAGTGATGGTACCCATCAATGAATTTGGGTCTGAAGAACAAAAGCAGAAATATTTGCCAAAACTGGCGACCGGTGAATATATCGGTTGTTTCGGTCTGACTGAACCGGATCACGGTTCTGATCCGGGCAGCATGATTACACGTGCCAAAAAAGTCGATGGGGGTTACCGTCTGACTGGCGCGAAAATGTGGATTACCAACAGTCCGATTGCGGATGTCTTTGTGGTTTGGGCAAAAGAAGTGTCTCCTGAAGGCAATGTTGGTGATATTCGCGGCTTTATTTTAGAAAAAGGCTGGGAAGGGCTTTCTGCACCAGCGATTCACGGTAAGGTTGGCTTACGTGCTTCGATCACCGGTGAAATCGTGATGGATAATGTATTTGTACCAGAAGAAAATGCGTTCCCGGAAATTCGTGGTCTAAAAGGTCCATTTACCTGTCTGAACAGTGCGCGTTATGGTATTGCCTGGGGTGCGATGGGTGCAGCTGAATTCTGTTGGCATACAGCGCATCAATACACCATGGATCGTAAACAGTTTGGTCGTCCATTGGCTGCGAATCAGCTGGTTCAGAAAAAACTGGCAGACATGCAAACTGAAATTGCGTTGGGTCTGCAAGTGGCTTTACGTTTTGGTCGTATGAAAGATGAAGGCATTGCATCAGTTGAAGGCACTTCACTGATCAAACGTAATAACTGTGGTAAAGCTTTAGACATTGCCCGTTTAGCGCGTGACATGATGGGTGGTAACGGGATCTCTGATGAATTTGGTGTGGCGCGTCATTTGGTGAACCTGGAAGTGGTCAATACTTACGAAGGTACACACGATGTACACGCCTTGATTCTAGGTCGTGCGCAAACAGGTATTGCTGCATTCTCCAATTAAAAGAAGAAAATTTTTCGTGCAGGGTATGGCTTTCAATCGCCTAACCCTGCATCATTTTCTTACTCCAATTACATTCCTTTGCCGAAGTGATGTTTGACTTTGGCATTTTTTATATCTCTATGTTTGCAAGAATTCATCTAAAACTTGAGTGAAAATAGTCACATTTCGGTTGACGCGGTATGATAGACAGATTCAGTCATTGGAACAGATTATGAAAATTGTCGCAGATGAAAATCTGGCATTTACCGATTATTTCTTTGCAGAATTTGGCGATATTCAGCATCGTGCAGGAAGAACTCTCACTGCAGAAGATGTAAAAGATACAGAGGCTTTATTGGTCCGTTCCGTGACCAAAGTCAATGCAGCACTCGTACAGGATAGTCAGATTAAATTCGTCGGCAGTGCCACCATTGGTACAGATCATCTGGACATTGCTGCACTAGAACAACAGAACATCCGCTGGAGCAATGCACCCGGTTGTAATGCACAGGCGGTAGCTGAATATGTGATTACGGCTCTATTATATTTACAACCCCAATTGATCAATGCAAATAAAGAATTCACCTTGGGCATTGTTGGTCTAGGAAATGTCGGTTCGCGTTTAGCAACAATGGCCAAATTGCTGGGCTGGAATGTGATTGCCTACGATCCCTTTGTACAGCGCGATCAGGTTCATCAGGTTGAATTTGAACAACTGCTAAAAACCGCAGATGCTATTTCCATTCATGTACCTTTAACCAAAACAGGTCAGCATCCGACTTATCATTTAATTAATGCTAATGCTCTTGGACAAATGAAGCCAGAAGCCATTTTAATTAATTCAGCGCGTGGGCCAGTTATTGAAGAAGCGGCACTAATTACCGATATTCAGGCAACTCAACGTCAGGTTGTACTGGATGTCTTTGAGCATGAACCGGAAATTTCTGAACAGCTGCTGAATCTGATTACTTTGGTGACGCCGCATATTGCAGGTTATAGTCTGGAAGGTAAGGCACGCGGTACTCAAATGATTTACGAGGCATTTTGCCAGACTTTTGGCTTTGAGATTAATAAGCAGTTTGAAAGCCAGTTGCCTGTCTGTGAACAGCTTTTCCAGAATCAGGATTTAAAACTGGCGCTACAACAGCATTTAACCCAGATCTATGATATCGCCCGTGATGATGCCAATCTGCGTGCTTGTTTAAAAGATGGCAAAGTCGATCAGAAAGCATTTGATCATTTACGCAAGACTTATCCTTTACGCCGTGAATGGGCCGCTCATGGAGGGCCAAAGGCATGAGTCAAACAGTATCTTATCAACCGACCTGTGACTTAAAAGCTATTAAAGCGCGTGCCAATATGTATACCCAGCTCCGTCAGTTTTTTGCTGAACGTGAAGTGCTGGAAGTGGAAACCCCGATTTTATCTCAGGCTGGTGTGACCGATGTGCATCTGGCTTCGATTCAGGCCCAGCGTCATGTCATGGGCAAGCTCGGCACACATTATCTACAGACCTCACCCGAATTTGCCATGAAACGTTTATTGGCTAGTGGTAGTGGGCCGATTTACCAGGTCTGTAAAGTGTTTCGGGATGATGAACACGGCCGTAAGCACAACAGTGAATTCAGCATGCTGGAATGGTATCGACCGGGCTTTAGTCTGAAAGATCTGATGTTTGAAGTGACAGATTTATTAAATGTGACACTTAAGGCTCGTTTTGGGGAAATCCGTCCCACTGTACTCAGCTATAAGCATGCCTTTATGGATCGCCTGGATCTCAATCCTTTACAGGCCACTTTGCAGCAACTCAAAGATTGCTGTCGCCGGGTAGGTCTCAATTTGGACTTGGGTGATGACCGTTTAGGGTATATCGACCTTTTGTTCTCGCATATGGTTGAGCCAAGCCTGGGTTTCGATACGGCTGTATTTTTGACAGATTTTCCACCGGAACTGGCATCGTTGGCTAAAACTAGAATCGATGAAGATGGGGAGCTGGTTGCGGCACGTTTCGAACTGTATATCGAAGGACTGGAACTGGCCAACGCGTATGATGAGCTGATGGATGCTGAAGTTTTGCGTTCCCGCTTTGAAGCAGATAATGCGGAACGGACAGCGCTCGGCTTGCATGTCATGCCGATTGATGAGTATTTGCTGGCGGCATTGCCACAAATGCCGGAATGTTCAGGTATTGCCCTAGGTCTTGATCGCTTGTTGATGATTGCAACCAATCAGATGAAATTAGAAAAAGTGATTACTTTCCCTGCTGAAATTTCATAAATTAAATCTACGATTGATCAGCTGGTTATGACTGGCTGATCATTCCAGATGCTTACGAAATCCAATACTGTAAGTGTCAAATCCTAGTCCTTGATAAAAGGCATGTGCAGGGTAGCGTTCTTCGCGATTTCCGCTGTTGAGCTGAATCATCTTGAAGCCTTGTTCTTTTGCAATCTGTTCAATAGCAGCCATCAGTTGCTTGCCAACGCCTTTTCCACGATGGGCCTGATCAATTACAAAAGCCTGAATCCTTAAATATCCACCGTCAAATTCCCAGGTCTATTCCTGAATAAAACCTGCATAGCCGATCACATGTAAATCCTGTTCTATAACCAGTGTTTGATAATGACTGTCTTGATGGAGATGCTCCCAACGCTGTTTGATATTTTCCAGCGTAGATGGTTAGCCAAGCTGAATCGTGAGTTGATGAACGTCATGCAGGTCTTTTTCAAGATCCAGTGGACGGATGAGATAAGTCATTAGACATGGTCTTAGCTAAAAATAATATCAATCATAATTAATATTTAATTTGCTTAAGTGTTGAAATTACATGATAGCTTCAAAGAATTATTGCTATTTATATAGAAAATCGAGATGAGTGAGATTTGAGATATGGCGGATTCAAGCGGCAAGTGCAACAGTATAAAAACCAGCCATAACTTCACTAGGCGTATACCAACCTAGTGTTTTTCTAGGACGATGGTTGAGTGCAAATTCTATCTGCTCTATTTGTTCGTTTGACACGTCATCAAACGATGATGATTTTGGCAGATATTGCCGGATTAAACCATTCGTATTTTCATTCCTTGCTCGTTGAATAGACTTGTAAGGATCAGCAAAATACGTATCTATGCCGGCATCAGTGATTCTTTTGTGTTCGGCAAATTCCTTACCATTATCAAAAGTAACACTATAAGCATGGCTCATCCGTAAACGATCTAATGCACAAGTAATCGTTTGAGAGGATGCTCTCGTTGGCCCTAAATGAACAATATGTACGTACAGGCTCTTTCGATCAACGAGAGTTAATAAAGCACCTTTATGATGTTTACCAATTACAGTGTCACCTTCGAAATCTCCTAAACGTTGTCGTTGATCAATGACCTGGTCTCGGCAATGAATACTTGTTTTATCAATGATTTGCCCCCTACGATCCGTGTTTTTGTAACCTCGTTTTCGATATTTCTTCTGATGCCTTAAATGTAGGTGGAGTTTACCGCCTTTTGATTTATCTTCATAAATGTACTGGTAAATCCACTCATGTGAAGGTACATCCAGCCAACCGCGTTGTGTTAAAGCGCCTAAAATTTGTTCTGGTGACCAGTCCAAGCCAATCAAGTAATCAATATAAGCGAAGGCAAATGCTGTCATGGGTGATGAAGGACGGTACCGTCTTTGACTTGCAAATTTCGCTGCCTGTTGAGCTCTATATCCACGTTGCCCAGTATTTCTTTTTAATTCACGGTAGATGGTTGATCGTGAACGCCCTAACTCCCGAGCAAGGCTAGCGATTGAACTTTTACTTTTCAAAGTAGCATAAATTTCGTATCTTTCATCTTGAGAAAGTTGGGTGTATTTCTTCATTGTGTGCTTTCCAATTGCGAGTTGAAAAAGTCCAATGATTCTACGAATACACCTAACTTTTTCAACTAACTACAAATGTGTCGCACTTGAGATTTGAATCTGCGTATTAAAAAGGCTCCCGAAGGAGCCTGATGTTTAAAGTATAGCACTGTGCTGTTCTTTCAGTTCTGCCAGAGCTGCAATCCGTCGTTCAATCAGCATTTCACCAATATCCGGACCTTGAATCTCTGGAGGCAAATCTTGAGCTTTAATGCTACGTACGACCTGCATGGCATCCAGCACATATTGAGCCTGAGGATAAGCACGATTTTCCAACCCCAAGCGGCCGCGAGAGTCACATTCACAGGCCTGTACAAAAGCTTCAACACGTTCAGGACGACGCAATACATCTAGACGCTGCAATAAACGCCATAACGTGCCAGGTTTTAAGTTAAAAGCCTGATGGCATTTTAAGTGTTCTTTACAGACAGCCAACGCCAGCTGTTTGGTATGAGTTGGAACTCTTAAGCGTTCACACAGCTCATTCACCGGTTTGATCCCACGTTCTTCATGCATGATATGGCGTGGTAATTCTTCCACAGGGGTTAATGCCTTACCAAGGTCATGAACCAGAACCGCAAAACGTACATCCAGACTATAATTTTGGCGACAAGCTTGCTGTAAAGACATCATGGTATGAATACCACAGTCAATTTCAGGATGATATTCAGGACGTTGCGGAATGCCATATAAGGCATCCAGTTCCGGGAACAGTACTTTTAAAGCACCACAACTACGTAATACTTCAAAATACACATCTGCATCTTGTTCCATCAGTGCGCGTGTGGTTTCTTTCCAGACCCGCTCAGGTGTCAATGCATTAAGCTCGCCCGATTCCGCCAGCTGCTTCATCAGCACCAACGTTTCTTCTGCAATGCTAAAACCCTGATGTTGATAACGCGCAGCAAAGCGGGCAATCCTTAAAACACGTAAAGGATCTTCGACAAAAGCTTCTGATACATGACGCAGTACACGATCAGCCAGATCTTTTTGACCACCATAAGGATCATAAATCTTGCCTGAATCATCCATGGCCATGGCATTGATGGTCAGGTCACGGCGGATCAGATCCTCTTCCAAGGTGACATTGATATCGGTATAAAATTCAAAACCATGATAACCATAGCCAGACTTGCGTTCGGTACGTGCCAGAGCATATTCGTCTTTGGTTTCAGGATGAAGAAAAACAGGGAAGTCCTTGCCAACAGGTTGAAAACCTTCAGCAAGCAATTGTTCCGGCGTCGCGCCGACAACCACATAATCTTTTTCGTGATAGGGGTGTCCAAGTAAATGATCCCGAACTGCACCGCCTACTAAATAAACTTGCATGAAAAAACCTCTATTCTTACAAGCATCATGCTACAGAATAGAGGTTTTCTCAAGTCAAGAAGTTACGCTGATGCGTACATTCCTTAGAGCGCGTTTTTTTCTGCTTCCTGAATTTCAGCGACAGTTAATGCAGTCATATTCACTACGCGACGAGTCGTTGCAGTTGGTGTCAGGATATGAACAGGTTTCGCAGCACCAAGCAGGATAGGACCAATGGTCACGTTGTTACCTGAAGTTGCTTTTAACAGGTTAAACGAAATATTGGCTGCATCCAGATTTGGCATGATCAGCAGGTTTGCAGAACCTTTGAAACGAGAATTAGGGAATGCAAACTGACGGATATTTTCGTCTAATGCTGCATCACCATGCATTTCACCTTCAACTTCAAGCTCAGGTGCAGTTTCAGAAAGAATTTCATATACGCGACGCATTTTTTGTGCGCTGGCATCGTGCTGGTCTGAACCGAAACTAGAGTGAGAAAGTAGGGCAACACGCGGTGTAATACCGAAACGACGCACTTCTTCAGCAGCCAGAATCGTCATCTCAGCAAGCTGTTCAGCCGTTGGATTACGGTTGATGTAAGTATCTGCGATGAACAGGTTACGCTCTTCCAGCATTAATGCGTTTAAGGTGAAGAAGGTATTATGGCCATCCTGTTTGCCGATGACATTGCTGACAAAGTCCAGATGGATGTCGTAGCTTGAGTAAGTACCACATAACATACCGTCCGCCATGCCATGACGAACCAGCATCGCAGCGATCAAAGTAGAGCGGCGACGCGCTTCACGGTGTGCATATTCAGGCGTTACACCTTTACGTTGCATCAGGTTGTAATAGTCGTCTGCAAATTTTTCGTAATCCGGGTTCTTTTCTTGATCCACGATGGTGATGTTGACACCATCTTCAAGACGTAAGCCCAATTTCTTGATATTGGCTTCGATGACTGCTGGACGACCGACCAGAATCGGTTTAGCTAAGCCTTCATCCACTGCAATTTGTGCAGCACGAAGTACACGCAGGTCTTCACCTTCTGCATAAGCGATACGTTTAGGATCTGTTTTGGCTTGTGCAAAGATTGGTTTCATCATGAAAGCTGAGTTATAAACAAACTCAGATAGACGTTGACGATATGCCGAGAAATCCTGAATAGGACGAGTCGCTACGCCAGAATCCATTGCAGCTTGTGCAACTGCAGGCGCAATTTCCAGAATCAGACGTTGATCCAGTGGACCAGGAATCAGGTAATCACGACCGAAAGAAACTGATTTTTCACCATAAGATGCAGCATCTGCTTCTACATGTGCCATGCGTGCAATTGCGTGTACGCAGGCAATTTTCATCTCTTCATTAATGGTGGTGGCACCAACGTCTAATGCACCACGGAAGATATAAGGGAAGCACAGTGCGTTGTTCACCTGGTTTGGATAGTCAGAACGGCCAGTTGCCATGATCACGTCATCACGAACTTCGTGTGCATGTTCAGGCAGAATTTCTGGATCTGGGTTCGCCAAGGCAAAGATAATTGGATCTTTAGCCATCAGTTTCACCATTTCTTTGGTGAGAATACCGGCTGCAGAAAGACCCAGGAACATGTCTGCACCTGCAATCACGTCACCGATCTGAGAGGCATCAATGTCTTGTACATATGCTTTTTTAGATTCGTCCAGACCTTCACGTTTAGTTGTTAATAAACCACGTGAGTCAGCAACGATGATATTTTCTTTTTTCGCACCAAGAGCACAAAGCAAGTTCAAGCAAGACAGGGCAGCAGCGCCGGCACCTGAAGCAATGATCTTGATTTCATCAATTTTTTTGCCGTTTAATTGCAAAGCATTAAGAAGAGCAGAACCTACAATGATTGAAGTACCATGCTGGTCATCGTGGAACACAGGAATTTTCATGCGTTCACGAAGTTTCTGTTCAATATAGAAACATTCTGGAGCCTTGATATCTTCCAGGTTGATCCCGCCAAAAGTGGGTTCTAGAGAAGCGACAATATCAACAATCTTGTCTGGATCATTTTCAGCAATTTCGATATCGAATACATCAACACCCGCAAATTTTTTGAACAGTACGCCTTTACCTTCCATGACTGGTTTAGACGCCAGTGGGCCAATATTACCCAAACCAAGAACTGCTGTACCGTTACTGACCACTGCAACCAGGTTACCGCGTGCGGTATAAAGTGCAGCTGTTGAAGGATCGCGTTCAATCTCAAGACATGGTGCGGCAACGCCAGGCGAGTAAGCAAGGGCTAAGTCACGTTGGTTGACCAATTGTTTGCTTGGTGTAACGCTGATTTTTCCTGGAGTAGGGAATTCGTGATAGTAAAGAGCCTGCTGCTTTAAAGATTGTTCGTCCATCTGTATCTCTATCGTTGTAAAGATTACCCAGAAAGCGGGTAAAAAATTGCATTTATGGCTCTGAATATAACATTTGTTAAGCACTTAGCCCAGTCAAAGTCGACCATTTTTGCGACAATCTTATTCGAGGTAGATATAGACTTAGACTTGATATATATAAGTTTCAGCAACGCGATTCTGTTCTAAATATGCAGTTGCTTCCAGTTCAGGCAATGGTTTGGAGAAGAAGTAGCCTTGGGCAA
Organism: Acinetobacter sp. CAU_H_56; assembly: GCF_058599425.1. Lineage (NCBI taxonomy): Bacteria > Pseudomonadati > Pseudomonadota > Gammaproteobacteria > Moraxellales > Moraxellaceae > Acinetobacter > Acinetobacter sp. CAU_H_56. Next base: position 905,446 of record NZ_CM178654.1, read on the forward strand.
TATCACAATCTAAATCACGTAGATATTGCAGCTGTTCTTCAGTTTCAATACCTTCAGCGACGACAGTCATGCCCATGGCTTTACCCATCGCGACCATGGCACTGACAATCGCTTCCTGTTTATGTTCGCCAATTTTAGAGACAAAACTGCGGTCAATTTTGAGAATGTCAATAGGAAAATCGGCAAGATAGGATAAAGAAGAATAACCGGTTCCAAAGTCATCTAAAGAAATATTAATCTGGCGCTGCTTGATCTGGTTCAGCAGATTTTTGACAGATTCAGAGTTTTCAATCAGTGAAGATTCAGTAATTTCCAGTTCCAGACTGGTGCCAGAAATCTGGTTTTCGGTAATGGCCTGATCCAGATCATCAAGTAACTGACCACGACGCAATTGCTGTGCCACGATATTCACAGAGACACAGATATTATGAAAGCCAAGATCATTCCATTCACGAATCTGTTTGGCAGTTTGCTGAATCACTAGACGGCCGATCTCGGAAATCAGGCTGGTCTGTTCGGCTAAAGGAATAAACAGGCCCGGTGGGATGATGCCTTTTTCTGGATGTTTCCAGCGCACTAAAGCTTCAAAGCCATAAATGTGCTGGTCATTGAAATTAATTTTCGGCTGATAGTAGACTACTAGTTCGCCATTCTGAATAGCTTTACGCAGATCACGTTCAATGAAAATTCCTTGCTCTAGCAAAGCCGTATTTTCATTGGAGTAGAAATGGATAGTATTCCCACCAAGATTTTTGGCTTCACTCAGCGCCTGTTCAGCACAGTTATTTAAATAATCTAGCTGACGACCATGATCCGGATAGAAGGCCACGCCCATCGATAGAGTAATCACATAATCTTGTCCAAAAATATGGAAAGGAGCCTGGAAGGCTTCAGCAATTCGTTGACAGTGTTCCTGTACAGATGGGCGAATATGCGAGATTTCATACAAAATCGCAAAGTCATCGCCATTTAGATGGGCTACAAACAGGGCTTCAGCATTGGTCAGACGTAAGCGCTGTGCCACCTGACGCAACAGCTCATCACCACCATTATTAGACAAGTATTCATTCAATGGACGGAAACGATCGATATTGAGTCGAATCACCGCCATTTTCTTGATGGAATCTTTTTGCGTCATCAGATACTGATGCAGCTGGTAGTTATAGTAAAAACGGTTTGGCAAATCAGTTAGCGTGTCATAATTTTCCAGATAAGACAGGCGCTGTTCCTGTAATTTACGCTCAGTCAGATCAGAGACAATGCCGATATAGTGGGTGATACGGCCTTCATCATCGGTAATCGCATTGATATGCAACCAGAGTGGCATTTCTTTGCCGGACAGGAATTTTTCACTCAGTTCGCCATCAAAGGATCCGATTTTCACGACTTGCTTGATGATATTGGAATGAATGCTGCGTTGCTGTGATTTATGGCTTGCAGTGATATCAAACAGATATTTACCCAAGATATCATTACGTTCAAAACCGGACAAATTCTCGAAATAAGGATTCACTTCGATATAACGTAATTCATCATTTAAAATGAAAATTCCTTCAGCTGCCTGCTCGATCACACTTGCTGCCAGTTTCAGGCGTTCTTGAGAACTGCGTTCCTGCTGAATATCACGCAAAATTCCAACCATGCGTAAAGGACGGTGAGTTTCGGGATCGCGACTGATCACCCTGCCTACATCATGTACCCAGCTCCAGACTCCCGGCGCTTGCTGAATCCGGTAAGTTACTTCATAGCGCTCAGTTTTCCCACGCAGATGCTGTTTCATATTGCTTTTGAACGCAGCCAGATCATCGGGATGAATCATATGCTGTAACTGCAGATGATGTTCGCTGGATTTCCGTTGTACCTTCTCATCTTTATGATTGGTCAGCAAAATACTGCGGTCTTTGATATTCCAGTCCCATGGACGGATACCGGCGATTTCATGAGTCAGCTCAAGGTTTTGCTGCTGGTTTTTCAGATCAATATTTATCTGTTCAATATCATAAGTACGTTCACGAACTTTCTGTTCCAGTAACTGATTGCTGAGCTGTAGCTCCAGTTCGATATCTTTTGATTTATTGACTTCAGTCTGTAACTGTTTGCACAGTTCATCCGTCCAGGCGACCTGCTGTTCGGCATTGCTCACCAGTAATTCATTTTCCGCATAAAGGCGGGAAGTACGGGTGTGAATACGATAGGTACTATTGGCACAGAGCAGGATCACAATAACTGCAAAATTTAAGGCCAGGCCAAAGACAGGATTAGCACCAGAAATATGAAAAAACTGAAAGAGCAAAAAGGGTACTAATGAAGGTAAAAATACCAGTGAAAAGTAACTGAGCTTCTGAGTTAAATAAGTCAAACCAAAAGCTTGGGTAACAATTAACAGCAAGGCTGATAGAGTCAGTGCTTCTATTTCATCAAAATTGATATTGGCCTGCGGCAAGTAATAATAAATCAGGGAAATACCGGAAGCGATACAGCAACCTACCGCAAGGCTCTGAATCTGTAACCAGTAATGTGCATTTTTCAGTTGATATTGTTCAGGCTTAAAATACAGGGTATTGATGAGCCAGCACATGCTGACGGTAATTTCAGTCAAGATAAACCAAAGATTAAAATAAGTATTCGATAAGCTATATTGAATGTGATAAACACAAAAAATATAGAGGCAAATAATCATGATACTTAACAGAAAATATCGGCTATGTCGAAGCGTGTTCGCAATCTGAGCACGATGTAAGTGCTCTTTGATATAAGCCTCTTGATTATCAATCATATAATTAAGTGCCTTGTATTCGTCCTGAACGGTTCTTACCCTAGATTTTAATTTTTATTCAAGCCTGAATGATTCTTAAATCAATCAATATGTGTTTCATTATTATTGACTCAAGAGTAGAGCGCTTATAAATAAAAATCAATAAAATTAATAACTAAATTTTACAATTTTGACCGCTTAAATAGTGTAATTCAAAATTGAGAGGGCAACGACAGGAGCAGTTTCGGTACGCAGGACACGTTCACCAATACACCAGTTAACAAAGCCTTGGGAATTCGCCGCTAGGATTTCTGCTTCACTCAAGCCGCCTTCAGGGCCAATCAGCAAGGCAATATCCGGCGTGGCATTCGCCAGAACATCAATTTCTTCTTTATTTGGCGCTAGCACCAGTTTGGTAGTAGGAAGATCAGTTTCCAGCCATTTTTCAAGTGACATTGGCGCTAAAATTTTAGGAACAATATTCATTCCACACTGTTCACAGGCGGCAATGGCTACACCTTGCCAGTGATCCAGTTTCTTTTGATCACGATCGTATTTCAGGCGCATTTCACAGCGTTCAGAGGTTAGAAGTTGAATTTCAGATACACCCAGTTCAACTGCTTTCTGGATCGCATAATCCATGCGGTCACCTTTACTCATGACCTGGCCAAGCAAGGCTTTAAATTTAGGTGTGCGATCAGTAGGATTGTAACTATTGACCTGTACAGCAGCCGACTTTTTGGAAACTTCGACCAGTTCAACTTCATATTCACCACCTTGTCCATTAAACAGGGTGGCTTTTTCGCCGACTTGAGCACGTAAAACTTTAACCCAATGATGAAACACTGTTTCAGTCAGTTCTACAGTGGTATCTACTGCTAAATCAGCTTCAATAAAAAAACGTGGCATTAAAGTTTTACTCTCAAATCAGGTATTTTACTTATGCAAGACCGAGGTCTTTAACAAGTTGACGGGTTGGATCAGTGGTATTCATGGTGTAGAAATGCAGGCTCGGTGCACCACCAGCAATCAGGCGTTCGCAGAATTTCACCACGACTTCATGACCAAAGGCTTTAATGCTTGCAGTGTCATCCCCATAGGTCGCCAGTTGCTTGCGAATCCAGCGTGGAATTTCAGCACCTGTACCATCTGCGAAGCGAATCAGGTTGCTGGCATTGGTAATTGGCATAATACCTGGCGCAACCGGAATATCGATTCCAGCTTTCTGAATGCGGTCTACAAAGTAGAAGTATGCATCTGGATTAAAGAAGAATTGGGTCAATGCAGCATTGGCACCTGCATTTACTTTATCCACAAAGTGCTGAATGTCTTTGTCAAAGCTATCTGCTTGTGGATGCATTTCAGGATAAGCAGCAACTTCGATATGGAAATGATCACCTGAATGTTCACGGATAAAGCGAACCAGATCCTGTGCATAAGGCAATTCACCTAGGCCCACCTGACCAGATGGCAAGTCACCACGCAGTGCGACAATACGATCAATCCCTTGTGCTTTATACAAATCAAGTAGTTCAGCGATACGCGCTTTGTCATCGCCGATACAAGACAGGTGAGGAGCAACGGGTGTGCCTTTACCGTTAAAATCATTAATCGTAGATAAAGTACGTTCACGTGTTGAACCGCCAGCCCCATAAGTCACAGAGAAGAATTCTGGATTCAACTGTTGCAGTTCTTGGTGAACCACTTTGAGTTTTTCCGCACCCGCATCAGTTTTAGTCGGGAAAAACTCAAAAGAAATTGGAATCTGTTTAGACATGTTCAAATCCTTTTTATAAATACTTGTATTTTATAGATTACCCTCATCCTAACCTTCTCCCAGAGGGAGAAGGGACTACCATTGTGATAGTTAAAGTCTTTAAGATTTACCCTATAACAATTTTCACAATGGAAATCTCCCTCTCCTTATAGGAGAGGGCCGGGGTGAGGTGGAAATCAAAAATTAGTATTTATAAGCATCAGACTTGAATGGACCTTCAACAGGTACGCCTAGGTAGTCTGCTTGTTCTGAAGTCAATTGAGTCAGAACACCACCAAAACCGGCAACCATTGCAGCAGCAACTTCTTCGTCTAATTTCTTAGGAAGTAGTTCTACACGAATCGCTGCTTGTTTTTGATCTTCTGGAAGATCAGCAAATTTCTCAGCGAACAGGTGCATTTGACCCAATACTTGGTTGGCAAAAGAACCGTCCATAACACGTGAAGGGTGACCAGTTGCATTACCCAGGTTCACCAGACGACCTTCAGAAAGCAGGATCAGGTAATCATTTTCATTTTCTGAACGATACACTTGGTGTACTTGAGGCTTCACTTCAACCCATTTGTAACCACGTAGGTAATTGGTATCGATTTCAGTATCGAAGTGACCAATGTTACAAACTACTGCACCAGCTTTTAGTGTATCTAGCATCGCAGCGTCACATACGTGGTAGTTACCAGTCGTAGTCACGATCAGGTCGGTATTTTGAAGAAGATCAACGTTCACATCTTCTTTTTTGCCTGTTTGAACGCCGTTTTTGTATGGAGAAACCACTTCATAACCGTCCATGCATGCTTGCATCGCACAGATTGGATCGATTTCAGATACACGTACGATCATACCTTCTTGACGAAGAGACTGAGCAGAACCTTTACCTACGTCACCATAGCCGATCACTAACGCACGACGGCCAGAAAGCAGCATGTCAGTTGCACGTTTGATCGCATCGTTTAGTGAGTGACGGCAACCGTATTTGTTGTCGTTTTTAGACTTGGTTACTGAATCGTTGACATTGATTGCAGGAACTTTCAGAGAGCCGTCTTTCCACATTTCTAGAAGACGTGCTACACCTGTAGTGGTTTCTTCAGTAATACCGTGGATTTTTGCAATCAGTTCAGGATATTTTTCGTGAACAACAGCAGTCAAGTCACCGCCATCATCCAGAATCATGTTGGCATCCCAAGGTTTGCCATTTACATTGATCTGTTGCTCAAGACACCACATGTATTCTTCTTCTGTTTCACCTTTCCAAGCAAATACAGGAATACCGCGAGCAGCAATTGCAGCAGCAGCGTGGTCTTGAGTAGAGAAGATGTTACAAGAAGTCCAGCGAACTTCAGCGCCTAATTCAACCAGAGTTTCAATTAAAACCGCAGTTTGAATAGTCATGTGAATACAGCCAAGGATTTTGGCACCAGCAAGCGGTTTAGCAGCTGAGTAGCGCTTACGCAGACCCATGAGGGCAGGCATTTCAGCTTCTGCAAGTTTGATTTCTTTACGGCCGTAGTCAGCTAGGGAAATATCAGCAACTTTATAATCTGTAAATGAAGCATTAACCGCGTTCATCACGATCTCCTTATAAAAAACAATAATTGATCATTCAGTTCGCGGATGCCGTTGTTGGTCTGTCTAGAAAAAGTTGGACCGATCGTCGAGCCTGGCGCTTTTACATTTCGTACCTGTAAAACGTCGCAGCATCCCTCGACTAGCGGGGTATTGTACTTGGATTTAAAGTGATAGCCAAGTTGTAAACAAGGTAATAAAAATATATTGTTCTAAAATTAAACTAAGGAAATATTATGGATGATTTAGAAGAGGTTACTAAATATATAGATGTACTTATGCAAGAGAATCCATTGGTTTTCTTGGGGGAGAATGAACTAAAAGCAGGTCACAAATTATTAATAATGGATCTGTTAATCAACTTTAATAAATTAGAGGTACATTTAAAAAGATTAGTAACTTATATGGAAATTGCAACCTATAAAGGTCAAGTAAAAACTTTACCATTGGCACAGCTGATGGAGTGTCATGAAATACAAGAGTTCTTTACTCCTATAACAAATATATTATTTGAAAAAATAAAAAAGAATCTATACATTAGGAATTTAATAGCACACTCTATACCAAGTCTAATAGATGATAAATATATTGTATTCCTCTCACATGATATAAGTGAGTTAAGAAAAATACGTGCGAATCTTACACGTGAAGACTATAAATATTCTAAAACTCAAAGAACAAAAGTCTTATTGAGACAGCAAGAAAAAATTGATCATAGTAATTTTAGTGTAATGAGGTTTCATGATCTTATTCGTTTAAATGAAATGCTAGATGATTTAATTGAACAAGTAGAAAGTATAGTAAATAAAATTTAATAATAAAAAGCCCATCATCTGATGGGCTTATTCTTTATTCTATGTCTTGCTCAATTTCATCTGCTTTCTTAGTCCAGTAATCTGCCTGTATGTCATCAGCGACCACACCAAGACCATTGGCATAAATAAAGGCAAGATCACGCATGGCTTGAACTTCGCCCCATTCAGCTGCTTGTTTCACCAGAGCAATGGATTTTTCGACATCTTTTTCTACCACATCACCACGTCGGTAAAAGCCAGCCAGCTCCAAAGTTGCCGCAGGGTGTTTTTCGAAATTGGCTTTACTCAACCAGTAATAGGCTAACTCAAAGTGAGCTTTGGAATCTTCAGGGTCTTCCTCAGCGATTTCTTTAGCATAAACCGTATAACCCTCACCGAGCCAGTACATGGCTTCAACCCAGCCGCCATTGGCTGCTTTCAATGCCCATTCTTCAGCGAGCATGATGTCATCATCATGCTCGCTTTGCATATAGAGTTCGGCAAGCTCAAATTGGGCTTCAGCATTGCCTGCCAGTGCGCGGTTTGCCAGCGTGGCAGGGGGAGAAACACGCTCAGTCATGTCAGTATCTCAAATATCTTTGTATCTAGATTAAAAGGTTCAAAATAAAAAAGCCAATCCGAAAATTGGCTTTTTTATAAAAGTCGACTGATAGTGTTTAAAACACGCAAACTAAGCTATTTGTTTAGAGAAATAACAATAAAACGAATAGAAAGAGAACAAAAATAAATTTAAATATTTTTCAATGCTTCAGAAAGCAAAACAGCGGCTCGAAAGCCGCTGTTGATATACGATTAATTAGCTAGAAACTTAGTCTTGCTGGATTCCTGCAACCACCCAATCTTGCTGAGAGCCGGCAGGTTTGACAAAGTGCCAGATTTCAGCAAACGGTTGAGGTTGGCTATTCAGGTCTTCACTTACAGTACCAGTGAAGCGTACGCTTACTACGTATTGACCATTCTCATTCGATGAATCCACAACCATTGCATTCAGGTTAGAGAACTCAGCTACGTCCTGATCCTGATTCGCCATAATGTCGTTATACATCGACTGGTAAAGATCAGGGGTCAGGTAACGTTTAATTTCTGAAATGTTGCTCGCCGTATTCATTGACTGAATGTGGTTGAAGCGCTGACGTGCCACACGTAAGAAAGTCGCAGGCTCTGTACCATCCGGAAGCTGGTTGCCGCTATTGGTATAGGCTGCACCAAATGGGGCGTTATTTACCGGAGCTGAACCAAACGGAGCATTCGTGCTTGGCGTGCTACCACCCACGTTCTGACCAAAAATATTGGTGTTGTCACCACCGCGAGGAGGTGTCTGACCAAATGGTGCTGAATGACCAGCACCACTATTTGGAGCATATGGATTAGAAGCTACTTTTTTTTTTGCGCCCATCTTACGGAAAATGAAGAAGGCAACAGCGGCAGCAAGTAAAATCCAGATCCAGCCAGGAATACCACCTTTTTCCTCTTGTTGCTGTTGAGCTGCTTGAGCTTCAGAAGCCGCTTGTACTTCTTTGTCATCAGCCAGCGCATTGGCAGCAACGGCACCCACTGCAGCACCTGCTACACCGGCAGCAACCATACTACCTACGCCTGGGCCAGATCTTTGCTGAGTTGCAGCACCAGCGGCTGGAGCCTGTTGTGCTGGCGCAGCTTGACGAGGTTGTTGATAAGATTGAGTAGGCGCAGCAGAACGTTGCATACCATGGCTTTTACCGCCACCGGCACGTTTTGCTTCAGCAGTTAAAGGAGCAACCAGTAATGCTGCTGTTAAAAGACCTGCAATCAAACCACGCTGTCGAACTTCCATTCAATTTTCCTATGTGAAAAAAACTTATTTGAATACTCTATTTATATAGGCTTTATAGGGGATTTCAATCAAAAATGTGTATTTTTTTAAGCTTTTTGCAAGATTTATCGATTAAAACTAACTGAGTTCATCACTTAGGCTCATGGCTTCACTCAGGGCTTCATGCAATCGGGCTACAGCAATGACCTGTACGCCGGGAATCGGTTTTTGCGGTGCATTGGCACGCGGTAAAATAATATATTTAAAACCATGTTTGACTGCCTCTTTCAGACGTTCCTGACCATTCGGCACTGGACGAATTTCACCAGAAAGACCAACTTCACCAAAAACAGCCAGTTGCTGAGGCAAGGCTTTGGTCCGGATACTGGATGCACACGCTAAAAGTACAGCCAGGTCAGAACCAGTTTCGGTAATCTTTAAACCACCGACGATATTGACATAGACATCCTGTCCGGATGTTTGTACGCCACCATGACGGTGCATCACAGCAAGCAGCATATTCAGACGGTTTTGCTCTAAACCCAACGCTACACGGCGTGGCTGGCCATGAGCATCATCGACCAAAGCCTGAACTTCAACCAGGAGTGGGCGAGTTCCTTCACGGCTAATCATGACGATGGAACCTGGAATCGCTTCATCATAACGACTGAGGAAAATGGCAGATGGATTGGCGACTTCACGCAGACCTTTATCGGTCATGCCAAAGACGCCAAGTTCATTGACTGCACCGAAACGGTTTTTGACTGCGCGGATCATACGGTAACGAGAATCCGACTGGCCTTCAAAATACAGCACACAGTCCACCATATGTTCCAGTACACGCGGACCTGCTAAGGCACCTTCTTTAGTCACATGACCGACAATAAACAGGGCAGTGCCGCTATTTTTGGCGAAACGGGTCAATAGGGCGGCAGACTCACGGATCTGTGATACACCACCTGGCGCAGACTGCAAGGTTTCGGTATATAAAGTCTGAATCGAGTCCAAAATCGCAACAGCAGGACGTTCCTGAGCCAGCACTTCACAAATACGTTCCACACAGGTTTCTGCCATGACTTTCAGTTGGTCAGTTGGTAAGTCCAGACGCTGGGCGCGTAATGCCACCTGAGATAAAGACTCTTCACCTGTCACATATAGGGCAGAGCTATTGCCTGCTGCCATATGGGTTGCGGTTTGCAGCAGAATAGTTGATTTACCAATCCCCGGATCACCACCAATCAGAACCACAGAACCTGTAACGAGACCACCACCGAGTACCCGGTCAAATTCGCCAATCCCTGTTTGCAGCCGGGTTTCATGTGAAACGGAGACTTTATTTAAAGTGGTAATCGCAGCTGCCTGACCGGCATAGCCGCCAATTTTTGGCTGAGCACGATGTGTGGTTGCAGGCGCAATACTGACTTCTACCAGGCTGTTCCATTCCCCACATTCAGAACACTGACCCGCCCATTTGGGATGGTCGGCTCCACATTGCTCACAACGATACACACTTTTTGCTTTAGCCATAATTTCCGAAAATAAATATTGGGAATGGGGGCTACAGCATAGCGGTGAATGAGACTGAAAACCAAGACCTTTCGCTGAAAAAGTCAGTGATTTACGTCAGCATATGACGCTTATGAATTCACCTTTCTACATGAAAGTGAAATACCTTCTATAATGAGAAAATTCATCACGGGTATAGGAAACCTGACATGCCACAACTTTTAAAACATATCGATGCGATCGCACGTGAAAAAGACCGTGATGTATTATTTGTACATTTTGAAAATTATGAACATGAAAATGCCGATGCTGAGTCCTATCATTTACGTCAGAACCTGATGGAATGGCTGGAGCAACGCCAAGTTGACTTTGCACCTTGCATGGGGATAGAACAGCCTGGTGTGATTGAAAGTTATTCAGGCGATCTTTATATCGATGTGCCATTTGATGAAGCCAATCCAATTTACCAAATGGTCAGTGAACATCTTGAAGATGCTGACGGGGAGATGAAGATTCCAGGTGTGCTGTTCTTTGTATTATCCCTAGAAACTGCGCTGGAAATTGAAGCCGATCGTGAAGAGTTCTTAAATCTAAGTCAAGCTCATGATGATGACGATGAATTTTCTGGCCGTGTAAACTGATATTTTTAGAAAACTTAAATAATAAAAAAGCCACTAAGAAAGTGGCTTTTTTATTAAGGGTTTTAAATTTTATTAATACAGTTCACCTGATTTACGGCGAGCAATAAAATCTTTGGATTCTTTCACGATCACCCCAGACAGCAGTAGCAGGCCGATCAAGTTTGGAATCGCCATCAAACCGTTGAATGTGTCTGCGAACAGCCAGACCAGATCCAGTGTTGCTACACAGCCAATAAATACTGAAGCGATATAAATGATGCGATAAGGGAATACAAATTTTTCACCGAGCAGATAGGTGGCACATTTTTCCCCGTAGTAGCTCCAGCCCAAAATGGTAGAATAGGCGAAGAAGATAATACCGAAGGTCACGATCCAGCCACCGACACCTGGCAGCAGTTTGTTAAATGTAGAAACGGTCAGAACAGCACCGGTTTGTCCACCAAAATCACTGCCGGCCATGATGAAGCCCATTACCAGGACAATACCCGTAATCGAACAGACAATAATTGTGTCAATAAAAGTTCCGGTCATGGACACCAGGCCTTGACGTGCAGGATGATCGGTTTTTGCAGCAGCAGCGGCAATCGGTGCCGAACCCATACCAGCTTCATTCGAGAAGACACCACGCGCGACACCATAACGAATCGCCGCACCAATCGCACCACCTACAGCAGCTTCACCAGTAAAGGCATAGGTGAAAATCATTTTCAGTGCAGGGCCCACTAAATCGAGATGGGTGAAAATAATGATCAAACCGCCCGCTACATAACCAATCGCCATAATTGGAACGATGAAAGAGGCAGCTCTAGAAATCCACTTAATCCCGCCCAGAATCACTAGTGCCGAAAATGCAGTAATCACGATACCTGTAACCCAGGTTTCCAGACCGAAACCATTTTCTACCGCGAGTGCAACAGTGTTGGACTGAACTGAACTACCAATTCCGAAAGATGCGACAGCGCCAAAGAATGCAAAGATCAGCGCCAGCCATTTCCATTTCAGGCCACGCTCGATGTAATACATTGGACCGCCAGACATTTCACCGCGTTCATTTTTAACTCGGTATTTGACGGCCAGTACACCTTCGCCATATTTGGTTGCCATTCCGAACAGGGCAGTCATCCACATCCAGAATACGGCCCCTGGGCCACCCAGTACACAGGCAGTTGCGACACCGGCAATATTACCGGTACCGATGGTAGCTGACAGTGCGGTCATGAGTGAGCCAAACTGGGAAATATCACCTTCATGCGAAGGGTGTTTGCCAAAAACCTGTTTAAAGGCCAGTGGCAACATGCGGAACTGCCAGAACAGCAGGCGGAAAGTCAGGAATATACCGGTACCGACAATGAGAACCAGCATATATGGGCCCCAGACCCAGCCACTGACGGTTTCCATGATGCTTTGTAAATTTTGCATAAATTTCTTCTTATTTATCCGTGTCAGCTTTATTTGAGATGTTGATTGAAAAGCAATTGCTATGCCATGCGCGCTCATCCTAAATGCGAATATTGGCGGATTTGTATTCTATTTTTTACATAGTTTCAGCGCTTTGACAAGAAAAATCCTGTATTCATTACGCCTTAAAACCAAGACTAAAGATAAATGAATATTGATATAAGAAAAATAAATTAATTTGCAAGATTAGTTGGAAAATACAAATGATGCGAATTTTCTTTTTGTATTCCGGGTTTTTTACGTTAATTTGTCGCGATTAAAACTCAAAGTTGAAATGAAATAATGTCAGAAAAATATAGTCACTCATCATCGGAAGATGGTGAGCTACAGCGTAGTTTATCCAACCGGCACCTGCAGTTAATTGCCATTGGGGGTGCGATTGGCACCGGCCTTTTTATGGGTTCAGGGAAAACCATTAGCTTGGCAGGACCATCCATTCTGGTGATTTATATGATCATCGGTTTTATGGTGTTTCTAGTCATGCGCGCGTTGGGTGAATTACTGTTATCCAATCTGCAATATAAATCTTTTATCGATTTTGCCACCGATCTGATCGGGCCGTGGGCAGGTTATTTTGTCGGCTGGACGTATTGGTTATGCTGGATCACGATTGGTATCGCGGATCTGTCAGCCATTATCTATTACTTGCAATTCTTTAATAACGGCCTGCCATTTACTCCGGGCGAAGGCGTGCTGATCAGTATTGCCTCTATTGTATTCATCATGGGCTTGAACCTGGCAACCGTGAAACTGTTTGGTGAAATGGAATTCTGGTTTGCTTTGATCAAGATTATCGCCATTATCGTTTTGATTGGTGTGGGTCTGTGGATGATCTTTACTGGCTTTACTAATGATGCAGGTACGGTCGCTTCATTTGCTCATATCTGGGATCATGGTGGTTTATTCCCGACAGGGACTATGGGCTTCCTAGCTGGTTTCCAGATTGCGATTTTTGCCTTTGTAGGTGTAGAGCTGGTTGGTACTACGGCTGCTGAAACCAAAGATCCAGAGCGTAACCTGCCTAAAGCGGTGAACTCGATTCCGATCCGTATTATTATTTTCTATGTGCTGGCTCTGATCATTGTGATGTCAGTAACACCATGGGATCAGATCAATCCAAATGTTTCTCCGTTTGTGAATCTGTTCAGTCAAGCTGGTATTGCCGCGGCTGCGATCATCATGAACCTGGTAGTGTTGTCATCAGTAATGTCATCAATGAACAGTGGGGTGTTCTCAACCAGCCGTATGCTGTTCGGTTTATCTCGTGAAGAACAGGCACCTAAAGCCTTTGGTCGTTTGAATTCGCGCGCCGTTCCAGCGAATGCTTTGTATTTCTCTGCGATCTGTTTATTGTTGGGTGCAGCATTACAGTACTTCGTGCCGAATACGGTTGAAGCATTTACCTTAGCAACGACTCTATCGACTATTCTGTTTATCTGTGTATGGCTGATTATTATCTGGAGTTATATGATCTATTACCGTACCCGTCCAGAATTGCATGCTAAATCCATATTCAAGCTGCCTGGTGGATTGGTGACTTGCTGGATCGTGATTATTTTCTTTGTCGGTATGATTGGTGTGTTATCGCTGGAAGACGATACCCGCCGTGCCTTGATGGTCAGCCCGGTCTGGTTCATTTTGCTGATTATTGGATATTTAGGCTTCTATAAACAGAAACATAAATAATCCATATCAATAAAAACGTCAGCGATCTGCTGGCGTTTTTTTATGTCTGAATATACTCTCTAGCGTTTAGCGCTTTGGTCATACGGATGATCGCGTTATACTTCATCGAAAATACTCATATAGGTGGTCAGATGCGTCAGGTCATTTGCTGCATCAGTTTAATTACAGTCGGTTTTGCCTTGGTCGGTTGTGGACAGTCGGGAGCTTTACATCTTCCAAATGATCCAAACTACGATAAACGTGCCAAGTATTTACTCTATAAAAATACTGAATCTGCACCGCAAGTATCAGATGAACAACAGGATGCGCCGGTCAAGCAGCAGTTTGAAGCACCTGCTGAATCCGATTCAACACCATCTCCTTAAGACTTTCAGAGAAAGGATACATTCATGAGTTTCACCCGCATTAATGGGGTATTGCATGCTGAGCAATGTTCACTGCAACAGCTCGCAGAGCAATTTGGCACACCACTTTATGTTTATTCAAAAGCAACTTTTGAAAAGCATTATCTGGACATGGACCGTGCTTTTAGCTTTATCGATCATCAAATCTGTTTTGCGGTAAAGTCAAACTCTAATCTTGCGGTATTGAATGTATTGGCCAAGCAGGGTGCTGGTTTCGATATCGTGACTGGTGGTGAACTGGCTCGTGTCTTGAAAGCCGGCGGTGAACCTTCGAAAATCGTATTCTCGGGCCTGGGTAAATCAGAAGCAGATATTAAAAAGGCATTAGAAGTAGGCATCGCCTGTTTTAATGTCGAGTCATATGCCGAACTGGATCGTATTCAGAAAGTAGCGGCTGAACTTAATGTTAAAGCGCCTATTTCACTACGTGTTAATCCGGATGTCGATGCCAAAACCCATCCATATATTTCCACTGGTTTAAAAGAAAACAAATTCGGTATTCCATCCGACAGCGTATTTGAAACTTATCAATATGCAGCGTCATTGCCAAATCTTGAAGTGGTCGGGATTGACTGTCATATCGGTTCGCAGTTGACTGAAACCCAGCCTTTTGTTGATGCGCTGGATCGTGTCATTGTCATGATCGATAAGCTTAAAGACATGGGCATCAACTTGAAACACATCGATATCGGTGGTGGTCTGGGTGTGACATATAAAGATGAAACACCGCCATCGGTTGAAGAATATGCCAATGCCATGCGTCCTGCTTTAGAAAAACTGGGTCTGAAAGTTTATATGGAGCCGGGTCGTAGTATCTCTGCCAATGCAGGCGTGTTATTAACCAAAGTGGATTTACTGAAACCAACCAATCACCGTAACTTTGCCATCATTGATGCCGCGATGAATGACCTGATTCGTCCTGCTTTATATGAAGCATGGATGGATATTCAATCCGTGACACCGCGTACAGATGTGGAAACAAAAGAATGGGATGTGGTGGGCGCGATCTGTGAAACTGGGGATTTTCTGGGTAAGGAACGTGAGCTTGCCATTAAAGAAAATGATGTGCTGGCAGTTCTTGGTGCAGGTGCATACGGTTTCGTAATGAGTTCGAACTACAACAGCCGTGGTCGTGCTGCTGAAGTAATGGTGGATGGTGATCAGGTGCATCTGATTCGTGAACGCGAAACGATTGAATCACTTTGGGAACGTGAGCGTTTATTGCCTTAAGGAGAATAAATAATGTTGCTTGAATTTACCAAGATGCATGGCCTGGGCAATGATTTTATGGTGGTAGACCTGATTAGCCAGCGTGCTTATCTGGATACTCTCACTATTCAGCGCTTGGCAAATCGTAACTTTGGTGTGGGTTTTGACCAGCTCTTGATTGTTGAACCGCCTGATATTCCAAGTGCAGATTTTAAATACCGTATCTTTAATGCGGATGGTTCTGAAGTTGAGCAGTGCGGAAATGGTGTGCGCTGTTTTGCCCGTTTTGTGCATGAGCGTCAATTGACCACAAAAACCAAAATCAAGGTACAGACCAAAGCTGGAATTGTAGAGCCTGAACTTGGTGCCAACGGCTGGGTGCGAGTGAATATGGGTTATCCAAAATTCCTGCCTCAGGAAATTCCATTTGTGGCGGAAGAACCGGAAAATCTGTATGACATCGATCTGGCGGGTGGAGAGAAACTGACGATTGATGTGGTGAATATGGGAAATCCACATGCAGTGACGATTGTTCCGGATGTGCTAACTGCCGATGTGGCTAAAATTGGTCCACAGGTAGAATCCCATGTGCGTTTCCCGGCACGTGTTAATGCTGGCTTTATGCAGATCATTGATGAAAAGCATGCACGTTTACGTGTTTATGAGCGTGGTGTAGGCGAAACACTGGCTTGTGGCACCGGTGCCTGTGCGGCAGCAGTGTCTGGTATGCGCCGTGGTTTGTTATCTAGCAAGGTCGAAATTGAACTTGCGGGTGGCAAATTGCAGATTGAATGGAAAGAAGGTGATGTGGTCTGGATGACGGGTCCAACCGCCAATGTTTATGAAGGCCGTCTGGACTTGCGCTACTTCCAAGGTTAATCCCAACATTTATTTCTCTAAAAAGCACCGCACATAGTACGGTGCTTTTTTTATGATAGGATGAATTCCATATTTAATTGATATCACAACACTGCTATGAATCAGCTTGTGTTTTTACCGGGTGCATCAGGCAGCCAAGCTTTCTGGCAGCCCTTGTTGGCTCATTTAAAAACAGGTCAATCTACAAAAATATTGGCATATCCGGGCTTCGATGGGGTAGAACCAAATTCAACTATTCAAAATCTTCATGATCTGCAGGAACTCATCACAGAGCAGATTGAGGATGATTCGATTCTGGTTGCCCAGTCCATGGGGGGAGTTCTTGCAGTTGGGCTTGCCCTCGAACATCCAGAGAAAGTCAAAGGACTGGTTTTATTGGCAACTTCTGGTGGTGTGGATCTATCACAGTTCAGTTGTGCTGACTGGCGGATAGATTATCGCGAGCAGTTTAAAGATGTCCCTGATTGGTTTTTACAAGATCAAACCGTATTTGGCCTGAAACAGTTAAGCAGTCTTGAGATTCCTATTCTATTGATCTGGGGTGACCAAGACTCTTTAAGTACCGTTCAGGTGGGGAAATGCTTAAAGCAAAATTTTAAACATGCAAATTTGCATATAATTCAAGGTGGGGATCATTTCTTTGCGGCGACTCATCCAGTACAGACCGCAGAACTGATTGAAGCCTGGCTGGAGTCAATTGAATGGAGCAAGTAATAAACCTTTCTGCAAAAGACTTGCTCGAAATCTGGCTCAAAGAACGTGAGATCCAGAACCAGTCTAAACATACCTTACAGGCCTATGAACGTGATGTGGCTGATTTTCTGGAATTCTGCGCAGTACAACAACTTGCACTCAATGATGTGGAAGCCACAGATTTACGTCAATTTCTGGCTGAAAAAGTCGAGCAGCACGGATTAAGTTCGAGTAGCTTGCAACGGATGCTCTCTTCGATTCGCCAGTTCATGAAATGGGCAGAGCAGGCGCAGTATCTGGCATTTAATCCGACTGATGATTTTCAGTTGAAACGTCAATCACGTCCTTTGCCGGGTATGGTCGATATCGAAACTGTGAACCAGATTCTGGACCAGCCGGCTCCAGAAACCGAAGCGCAGCAACAAATGTGGTTGAGAGACAAGGCAATTCTGGAATTACTCTATTCCAGTGGTTTGCGACTGGCAGAAATTCAGAGCTTAAGAATCAAGGATGTTGATTTTAATCGTCAGCTCCTGCGGATTACCGGTAAAGGCAATAAAACCCGGGTGGTGCCTTTTGGTTCAAAAGCAAAAGACAGTCTGATGGAATGGCTAAAAATTTATCCGCGCTGGAATGGTGATTTTGTACCTGACGCGAATGTATTTATCACCCAAAAAGGCAATCCGCTCGGTGCACGGCAAATTGAAAACCGGGTCAAGTTTCAGGCGCAGCGTGCAGGGGTTAATGTTGACCTGCATCCGCATTTATTGCGGCATTGTTTTGCCAGTCATATGCTGTCAAATAGCGGTGACCTTCGAGCCGTTCAGGAAATGTTGGGGCATAGTAATTTGAGTACTACACAAATTTATACTCATATTGATTTTGATCGTTTGGCACAGATTTATGATCAGGCGCATCCGCGGGCACAGCATAAAGAATAGGTAAAATATAAAATTTTCATCCGCTTGTCGGATGATGAGGATTCATGGCACAAAACTTTCATGTATCATGCTCAAAATATGACCTGAACAGACTGTTGGAAAGATATTTCACTATTGTCTTATTTTTCAAATGGCTGTTTTCGGATATAAGTATAAATAGTAATCAATTTTTAAAAGAAAATCAGCGATCTCGATACTGGAATTTTTATGGACACAGCAATTATCCCGGATATACAACAAAAGTATGCGCAGTTAAGCCCAGCCCAAAAAGATATGTTTGCGGGTTATGGTTTACGCCAGATTAAACATTTTGTTGAGATTAGCTTGCCCACTATCGAAGCCGTTCTTCCTGAAGGAGCAATTGTGCAGGGGATTAATGCGGAAGGGAAAATGCAGGCTTATAATCCTGAGACAGGTCAGTATTATCTATGGATTTCTGATCTGCAATGGCAGACTACGCAGCGTGCCAGTAAAGCTGTTGACCTAAAAGAAGATGCGCTCGAAATCTGGAATATTTTCGATCTGAAATCTTATGAACTGATTGAACTGAGTCATGTGCATCGTGACTTTTTACAAGTTTAATGTATATGGAGGATGACTAAGGTCATCCTTTTTTATTGCTAAAATATTTTACAAGTCATCCAGCGGTAACTGAAAACTTTGCTTGATGATCTGGCTGGGTAAATCTGTTTTGACACTGGTAATACCATTTTTCTTGGTCAAATGTGTGGACTGGAATTTACGGTAACTTTCCAGATCAGGCACCACAACTTTTAACATCGCATCACATTCACCCAGAATGATATAACACTCCATCACTTGCGGTAGTTCCTTCATCGCTTCAATAAAGGTATCAATCGTCTCTGCATCCTGACCCACCAGCCAGATCCGTGAAAAGAGAATCAACTGAAAACCAATTTTCTGTGAATCAACGATGGTGGTGTAATTCTGGATTACGCCCGCATCTTCAAGCAATTTTACCCGACGCAGACAGGAAGAAGGGGATAGTCCAATTTCCCGCGCCAGATCGTTATTCTGAATACGGCCATTGGCTTGCAAGTGATGAATGATATTTTTATCAATTCGATCAAGTTTTACTCGCACAGACTTGGAAGATATTTTCATAAATTAGAATATAATTTGAAAAATAATACTTATTATAAAATAAATTGAAAGCCTATTTTGTAAAAATTCGCAGATACTAATTCCACTTTCCGAAGATTTAAAGGAAAAGGAAATGTCTGTATTTGCACTTTTTGCACTAACCGTGCTTCCCCTGATTTTTACACCTGGACCAGATATGCTGTTTATCTTGTCTCAAGTGATGGGTAAAAATGCAAAAGCAGGCATGATGGCAACCATCGGGATCTGTTCAGGCTATCTGGTACATTCCATTTTGGTAGCATTAGGAATCGCAGCCATTATCGTGTCTTTTCCGGTATTGTTTGAAGCAATTCGCTGGTTGGGTATTGCTTATTTGCTCTATCTGGCTTGTAGCCTGTTGAAATCAGTATTTAGCAAAAACTCAATGAAAATTGAGAAAAAGACCACTGCTAATCCGGTGAAAAAGGGCTTCTTTACGGCCTTACTTAATCCCAAAGGCATGCTGATCTATTTTGCAATCTTGCCGCAGTTTATCGATAAAAGTGGAAATACGGTGAGCCAAGGCCTGATTCTGTCTTTTATTTTTATCGGCATGATTTTCATAGTCTACTGCGCTCTCAGCATCTTGTTCAGCAGAATCACCCGCAACACACAAATTGATGAGCGTAAACAAAAATGGGTGGATGGCACCTCAGGTGGTTTACTTGCCCTTGCCGCAAGCTGGTTAATTATTAATTAAGCAATGGCGTATTTTAAAAAAGCATACTGTTCCCGGTATGCTTTTTTTATATTTATAGATTGATGACAACCCGATTTTTAGACCTGCCCAACAAAATAAAGCGGAGTAAATTGAGCAGATATGCAGAATAAATCCTGATTAATTTTGCTTTATGTCCAAACTGACCAAAGCGGTCATTTTTAAATATAAGTCATTTTCCACAAATCCAAGGACGGATTTGTGCATTTAATAAGCAAAAATCAAAAGTTCTGATGTGTTTCATCAAATAAAAACATAATAAAAATCAAAGGTTAAATTTTATTAAATATTGATAAAATTCATTGTAATAAATCGATACGGATTAATTGTGAACGCATCGTTCAAGGAAAATTACGCATTTTTACAGCTCTTTGCTGAATTGTGACTTGACCGAAATGCCGTGCACATTGCAAGATAGGGCACCTAAAAAAATTTAAGTGAAGAGTTATTATAACTTTTCTCAACATTTACATTTGCTAAAACAGCCGAGGATTACATGAAGGCTCTTGTTGCTGTAAAACGTGTGGTTGATGCCAACGTTAAGGTTCGCGTTAAGCCGGACAACAGTGGTGTTGACTTAACAAACGTTAAAATGTCAATTAACCCATTCTGTGAAATCGCGGTGGAAGAAGCGGTTCGTTTAAAAGAAAAAGGAACTGTTTCAGAAATCGTTGTTGTTTCTATTGGTCCTAAAGAAGCTCAAGAACAAATCCGTTCTGCAATGGCGCTTGGTGCTGACCGCGGTATTCTGGTTGAAGCTGATGACAGCCAACTGGGTGCGCTAGAAGTTGCTAAAATTCTAAAAGGCGTTGTTGAAGCTGAACAACCACAATTGATCCTTCTTGGTAAACAAGCAATTGATGACGACTCTAACCAGGTTGGTCAGATGCTTGGTGCACTTTTAGGTGCAGGTCAAGGTACATTCGCTTCAGAAGTTAAAGTTGAAGGCGACAAAGTACAAGTGACTCGTGAAATCGACGGTGGTCTACAAACTGTTGAATTATCACTTCCAGCGATCGTAACTACTGACTTACGTTTGAACGAGCCACGTTATGCAGCTCTTCCAAACATCATGAAAGCGCGTAAAAAACCGCTTGATACTAAGTCACCTGCAGATTTCGGTGTAACTACTACAACTAAACTGAAAACAGTAAAAGTTGAATCTCCTGCAGAGCGTAAAGCTGGCGTACAAGTGAAGTCTGTAGACGAGCTTGTAGAAAAATTGAAAAACGAAGCGAAAGTGATCTAATACAGAAGGATAAAAATCATGAGTATTTTAGTAATCGCTGAGCACGACAACAAAGCACTTAATGCTGCTACTTTAAACGTTGTTGCTGCGGCGCAAAAAATCGGTGGTGATATCACTGTATTGGTTGCTGGTTCTGGCGCTCAAGCAGTTGCTGATCAGGCAGCTAAAGTTGCGGGCGTAAGCAAAGTTTTACTTGCTGACGACGCTGCTTATGCAAATCAACTGGCTGAAAATGTAGCGAAACTGGTTGCAGAATTAGGTAAAGGCTATAGCCATATCCTTGCTGCTTCTACTACAACTGGCAAAAACATTTTGCCACGCGCTGCTGCACTTCTTGATGTCAGCATGATCACAGACATCATCGCTGTTGATTCTGCAAATACATTCAAGCGTCCGATCTATGCAGGTAACGCGATTGCAACTGTTGAATCTTCTGAATCAGTAATCGTTGCAACTGTTCGTGGTACTGCATTTGATGCGGTTGCTGCTGAAGGTGGTTCTGCTGCGGTTGAAGCTGCTGCTTCTACTGGTGATGCTGGTATTTCTAAGTTCATTAATGAAGAAATCGTTAAATCTGAACGTCCTGAATTGACGGCTGCTCGTATCGTCGTTTCTGGTGGTCGTGGTGTTGGTTCTGGTGAGAACTACCACAAAATCCTTGATCCACTAGCTGACAAACTTGGCGCTGCTCAGGGTGCTTCACGTGCTGCAGTTGATGCTGGTTTCGTTCCTAACGATATGCAGGTTGGTCAAACTGGTAAGATCGTTGCACCTGACCTGTACATCGCTGTAGGTATCTCTGGTGCGATTCAGCACTTGGCAGGTATGAAAGAGTCTAAAGTGATCGTTGCGATCAACAAAGATGAAGAAGCTCCAATTAATGCAGTAGCAGACTACTGGTTAGTAGGTGACCTGAACACTGTAATTCCTGAATTGGTTTCTAAAATCTAATTCCTGAATCAGGTTCGAAAAACGCCTCTTGTCTTTGTACTAAGAGGCGTTTTTTATTGTCTATTTTTTTCTAAAATATAATTTATTTTCATAGGTATATGAAATAAATTAAAATGATAAAAAATTAAATAAGATAATAAATGTCAGCCTTACAGCTACCTGAAAAAAATATGATTTTTAATGATCCTTTATTTCAGCGTATTTTTATTCTGATTATTGGTTTGATCATCTTTCTCCTAAGTTTAGGAGGCTTGGTCTATTGCATCCAGTCAAGTCTATCTTTTGGTTTAGTCGCTTTCTTTTTAATATGTGGCTGTTTTGCTTATGTCGGGATGCTATTTATGTTGGCAGCATTCGCTGATACTGAAATACTTAATCGAAGGACCGGTTGGCTATTTGAGGGACCTTCAGCTGATCCCATTGGGCTGGTGATATATATCTTATTTATAATTACTGTTGGATTAGTCATTGGCGTCATTGCGCTGATTTTAACGTTTTTGATTAGATTGGTGCTGCGGTATCAGAAGTATTAAAGCAGTTGGGGTTAAAAATTTACCTATGAAAACCTAAGTTTTTTAGGATCATACATAGATATGCCCTAGGACTGATTCATCAACAAAGATAAATAAGCATCCATTCACTGAATCGCTGATGACGGGTCGAGTTATTGAATAAGTATTTTTAATGCTGCTCAGAAAAAATACAAAATCAGTTTTCTGGCTGGAAAATACTTTGCAGTCAGATCATGACTATTTCATTTGGGTGAAAAGTGATAAAATTCGACTTTGCTTTTCCTCCTGCTTTGAATCATGTTCTTTTCCAAAACTAGCCGTCTCCTGTCAATGAGCTTTCTGCTTATTGCTCTCTATCTGAGTATCTGTATTCATACTGCCTGGAATGCACCACTTGAAGTGACGCGGTACTTATTTAGTGAATCAGGCGCTTTTGAGGTGCTTAGTCCGTGGTTATGGTATTTGCTTGCACTTTTGTGTCTGCTCAATATTGAAATCAAGCTAAATACCCGAATTTTTATGGCAGTAGCCGCAATTCTGCTGGGAATGCGGGAAATGGATTTTCATAAGCGTGTGTTTGAAGTCAGTTTCATTAAAACCAATTTCTATCGCAGTGCTGAAATTCCCATGATGGATAAAGTGCTTGGATTTATCTTGTTGTCAGGCATCGCTTTTGTTTTCATTGTACTGTTGAAAAAGTTAATCACTACTGTACGTACGGCTAAAAACACCTGGAACACAGCATACTTTTTTGTCTTTTTGACGATTGCCTGTGGTGGGATTAGTAAAGTACTAGACCGTACGACATCAACACTTAGTGAAGAGTTTAGTATAAAACTGCTGCCCCAAACACAAGTCATGATTATGACTATTGAAGAAGGGGTAGAGATGCTGCTGCCGATCTTGCTGATTGTGGCAGTATTGAATTACCGAAAAGTATCTAATTAAGATCACTTTTAGCCAATTCTAAGCCCAAAAAAGATGCTCAAATTTTTGCAGCATCTTTTTTTTACGCCTGTTGATTTTATAATTTTTTCGTCGTTAAAAATAACAGGAAAATGATCACTAAAATGAAGATAATTAACAAGGTTAAGCTCAATATTTCGACACAAAAATACAAGTGTTTATGCTATAATTTAGGGCTGTATTTTAGTTTTTAACTCTGTCGTTTGAGTTAATTATTTTGCAAGTTTTACGACATATAAATGCAAGCCAAATTTGGCTTGTAGAATAAGGAGTATGCATGAGCGTATCGGAAATTAGACCGATTGCCATTGAGGATGAACTCAAGCACTCGTATTTAGACTATGCAATGAGCGTGATTGTGTCACGTGCCTTGCCAGATGTACGAGATGGTCTAAAACCTGTTCATCGTCGTGTGCTTTTCGCAATGCACGAATTGGGCAATGACTACAACAAAGCTTACAAGAAGTCTGCCCGTGTTGTAGGTGATGTCATCGGTAAATATCACCCACATGGTGATTCTGCTGTTTATGAAACCATTGTCCGTATGGCTCAGGACTTTAGTCTGCGTTACCAACTGGTTGATGGTCAAGGGAACTTTGGTTCAATCGACGGCGATAGCGCTGCGGCAATGCGTTATACCGAAGTTCGTATGCGTAAGCTGACCCATGAGTTATTGGCTGATCTGGAAAAAGATACAGTTGACTGGGAAGATAACTACGACGGTTCTGAGCGTATTCCGCAAGTTATGCCAACCCGTATTCCAAACCTGTTGGTGAATGGTGCGGCCGGTATCGCAGTTGGTATGGCGACCAATATGGCGCCACACAACATGACTGAAGTGGTGAATGCATGTCTGGCTTATGCAGATAATCCTAATATCAGCATCGAAGGTCTGATGGAATACATTTCCGGTCCAGATTTCCCGACAGGTGGCATTATTTACGGTAAATCAGGTATCGTGGATGCCTATCGTACCGGTAAAGGCCGTTTGCATATTCGTGGTAAATATCACTTTGAAGAAGATGCTAAATCTGGCCGTACTACGATTGTCTTCACTGAAATTCCTTATCAGGTCAACAAAGCGAAAACGATTGAACGTATTGCCGAGCTGGTCAAAGAGAAAAAACTTGAAGGCATTTCTGAACTTCGTGATGAATCTGACAAGGAAGGGATGCGTATTGCGATTGACCTAAAGCGTGGTGAAAATGCTGAAGTCATCGTCAATAACCTGTTCCAGAATACGCAGTTAGAAAACTCTTTCAGCATTAATATGGTTTGCCTGGACAATGGCCAGCCGAAATTGATGAACTTGAAAGACATCATCGCTGCGTTTATTCGTCACCGTCAAGAAGTCGTGACACGTCGTACCATGTATGAACTGCGCAAAGCACGTGAACGTGGTCATATTTTAGAAGGTTTAACCGTTGCTCTGGCAAATATTGATGCCATCATCGAAACCATCAAAACTTCTGCCAACCCGGCTGAAGCGCGTGAGCGTTTGCAAGCAGGTGAGTGGGCAGCAGGCGGTGTGGCAGCCTTGCTCGAAAAAGCGGGTGCTGTTTCTGTACGTCCGGACGAAATTGAAGGCGAAGATCCAGAGCGTCCATTTGGTATTGATGGTGATGTGTATCGCTTATCTCCGACTCAAGTCAACGCGATCATGGAACTGCGTTTGCACCGTTTGACCGGTCTTGAGCAGGATAAACTTCAAGCTGAATATTCTGAAATCTTAGGTCAAATTGCTGAATACACAGCCATCTTAAATGACTTCAACTTATTGATGAACGTGATTAAAGAAGAGCTAGCACTAATTCTTCAGCAATATGGCGATGCGCGTAAAACAGATATCGTTGAATCACGTATCGACTTCTCTCGTGAAGATTTGATTCCTGAAGAACAGATGGTTCTGACCGTTTCAAAAACTGGTTATGCGAAAACTCAACCATTATCTGATTATGCTGCTCAGCGTCGTGGTGGTCGTGGTAAGTCTGCAACCAGCATGAAAGAAGATGATTACATCCAGCATATGGTGGTGACATCGAATCATGCCACTGTGCTTTGCTTTACCAATGTCGGTAAGGTTTACCGTCTGAAAGTTTACGAAGTGCCACAAGCTTCGCGTGGTGCCAAAGGTCGTCCAATGGTGAACTTGTTGCCGCTAGATGACAATGAAACCATTACTGCAATCTTGCCAGTGATTGACGCACCGAAGAAATTCAAAGAACGTCTGGCTGATTTCAAAGTATTTGTAAAAACCAATGCTGCACAGCTACAAACCAATGAAGTGATCAATAGTCACTTTGCGGCACTAGAAGCTGCGCTTGCTGAATCTGAAGATGGCGCAGATGATATTTCTGATGCACTGCGTGTTCAATTGAAAGAATTGGGCTTAGCGCTTTCAACCACTGATCTTGATGATGACATCATCAATGACTTTGCTCAGCAGGCTGAAGCTGTTCGTAAAAACTTCTATGTGTTTATGGCGACTGAGTACGGTACGATTAAACGTGTTGAACTGGAACAATTCTCGAACGTTCGTTCAAATGGTTTACGTGCGATTGAACTGAATGGCGATGACACCTTAATTGGTGTTGCGATTACTGATGGTGAACAGCAAATCATGTTGTTCTCGAACGAAGGTAAAGCAATTCGTTTCGCAGAGACTGACGTACGTTCAATGGGTCGTTCAGCTAAAGGTGTACGCGGTATGCGCGTGACCATCGGTGCTTCTCAGGTTGAAGATGCAGAAGATGCAGATATTGAATCTGATGATGAAGATGCAACTGAAGCTAACTTCATTAGCCGTATCGTATCTCTAGTGGTTGTACCTGAAACCGGTGAAGTGCTGTGTGCTTCTGCAAATGGTTATGGTAAACGTACCCCGGTAGATGACTTCCCAACTAAGAAACGTGGCGGTAAGGGCGTAATTGCGATTAAGACCTCAGAACGTAACGGTGAGCTGGTCGGTGCAGTTGCGATTGACGCATCTAAAGAACTGATGCTAATTTCTGATGGCGGCACTCTGGTTCGTACCCGTGCTTCTGAAGTGGCACAGACTGGCCGTAATGCACAAGGTGTTCGTCTGATCCGTCTGGCTGAAGATGAAAAACTGGTCGGTGTGGAAGCGATTGAAGCAGTTGAAGATGAGTTGGAAATATTGGAAGATATTGAAAATACTGAATCTGCAGCTGATGATGTGACTGATGCACAAGCAGCTGAAAAAGATGATGACAATACAGTAGAGGAATAAGTTCTGCTACTGATGAAAAAGGGCGCTTCGGCGTCCTTTTTTACACATCGGCTAAAGAGAGATAAATAATGAAAACCAGATTGATACTTTTGACAGCAGCTATTGCACTTAGTGGCTGTAATAATGCAATGGATAACATGCCCGATCCAAGTCCTGAACAGGAAAAGGTAGCACAGGTGGCTTATGAAGATTTACGTGATGGAAAATATGACGAGTTTTTAGCTCAGCTTGAGCCGAAGTTGCAGGCAGAATTTCAAAATAATGAAAAAATCATGAAGCGTTTTTCACGTTCAATTCCGCAAGGTGAATATAAGTCCAAGACTATCATGAGAAAGAACTTCGAAGAAAATAATGGCAAACCGAGTGAATACAAGGTGAGTTATGAAATTGCCTATCCAAAAAATCTGGTTCAGTATGATGTGAGTTTTGACCAGCCGAATGGCAGTACTAAAATCCGCAACTTTAATATTCAGGTATTTGGCGAATAATTTTCGATGTGAGTAGACTGAGTAAATCCAGAGTTAAGAACGTGGGCGTAGCCGATAATACCCTAAGCTTATACAAATGGTGCCGATCACCAATAGATAAGCAAGCTTTCCTAGCACCATATAAGTAGGCACGCCCATCTGATTGAGTTGAATAAACATCTGCACGATTTGGGTCGAAGGTAAGGCTTGCCCAATGAGTTGGACCCAGACTGGCATAGCAGCATGGGGCCAGGCGACTCCTGACAGCATGAATAGCGGAATCGAGGTAAAAACAATGATATGGCCGGCTCGTTCTGGCATGTCCAGAAAACTGGCGAACAGCACTGTGATACCGATCATGCAGAATACAAAGACAGGTACAGCAAGCAGCATGCCCCAAAAATTTCCGCCACGGGGATAATCAAAATACCAGAAAGTAAAACCAAACAGATAGTAACAGCCCAGACAGCCAATGGTCAGAATCGCCAAACTGATGCCACTTAAGGTGGTCAGATTAATCACCTGTCTACTTTCCCGATACAACGCAATCAACATACTCAGGCCTAGAAAAATAGTCTGATGAATAATCAATGGCGCAACAGCCGGAAACACATAGCTGCCATAGCCAGAGAGTGTATTAAATAATGGAATCTGGTGAATGGATAGTGCAGGAGAGAAGTGTGAAATCTCGCTAAAGCGTTCCGCATATTCGCTTAAGGTATTTTCTACTGAAGAGACCAAGCCTAAACCAATCTGCTTGGTAATTAAAAAGTTAGCAGCACTTAAGTACAGTCCAATCCCGCCATTTTCACCATGCCGGATAGATTGAGAAAGATTATCTGGTAATAATAAAATCCCGTCAGCTTTTTGAGTTTCCACCCAATATTTGGCTTCAGCAAAATTTCCAGTCACCGCCTTGATTTGTACATTGGGGCTTTGGCTGACATGACTGATAATGGTATTGGTTAAAGCACTTTGCTCTTCGTCGACAATAATAATCGGCAAGGCTTCTGCCTGTTCTGCCTTATATGCGGTCGGATAAAAAAAACTGTAAAACAGAACCGATAAAATCAGCGTGGTAAAAATACTGGTATTGCTAATAATGTCTTTAAAAGTTTGGCAATAAGCGTTCCAGAGTGATTTCATGCTGACACTCCTTTGGCTGTTTTTTTGAGAAAGACATAGGCCAACACAGCATAAAGTACGACATAAATGATAAGTACGAACATCGGTTGCAATGAAAGATAGAACGGACTACCAATCACCCATTGTTCAGTCTGTAACTTGGCATAGGGTGTATAGGGAATAATATTGGCCCAGAACTGGGTAAATAGTGGAGCATTATTAAGGGGCAAAGTCACCCCAGCAAAACTGAGCGATGAACCACCATAGACTGCTAGTAGACCAAAAGATTTAGTCAGGTCCTGAGTGGCCAGAACCACCGCACTGCTAATAAAGGCATAAGCACTATAGAACAGTATTTGAGCCAGAAGAATTAGCCATAATGACCCGGCAATAAACCAGCCACGAATTTCGACCAGCCAAAACATCCAAGCCCAGGTCCAGCAACAAAAGATTGCTACATAAACCAGATTTTTAGACAGCAGTGCCGACCACAAGTTTTTTTGGGCAATCCAATGACTAACAGTATGTCGTTTAATTTCCTGACCCACAGCAAAAGCTACACAGCAACATAACAGCAAGTGCAAAATTGCCGGCACCATGTAAGGTTCCAGATAAAATTCATAATTCAGCTGCGGATTATACAGTGGGGAAATTTTAATATTCGGTGTAGGTGCTTCCAGATAGGGGAGCGTGTTACCTAGATACTGCTTACCAGTAAATTCAGCCAGAGCCTGTAAGGTACTGAGTAGCATGGCTGAAGAAATGGTATTACCGATACTAAAATAACTCTGATTAAAAGCAATACTAATTTCAGCATCCTGAGCTTTGACCAGTCGTTGCTCGGCTCCGGCAGGAATATGAATATAGCCCCAGATTTTATTTTCGTTTAATAGCTTTTCGATTTCGACCGTTTGATCAGAAATGGTATGCACTTGTAGGGTATGATTCAAAGATAAATGATCATAAATCTTGCTGCTCAGGCTACTTTGATCCTGATCAATAATGGCGACTGGTAGATGATCCGGTTTGCCTTTGGCAAACATGCTGCCAAGTAAAATCAGAATACAGGCAGGGGCGAGTAGGACCAGAGCCAGATCCCATTTCTCTCTACATAAATAGCGTATTTCACGCTGAATACCCGCCCAGAATCCAGAAGCCATTTATTTCGGCTCTTTCAATTTAAACAGCACGCTCATGCCGACTTTTAACTCAGGCATTTCAGTGACTGGCACAAGATGAACTTTAAAACTGCGGACATCATAACCACCGGTTTGGCGCGTAGTTTTAATGGTGGCAAATTCACCTTCAGCACTAATATTTTTCACTTTAAAAGTGGCTGATTGATTCAGTGCCGGAATAAAACCTTCAAGCTGTTGCTGTTTACCTAAAGCGGCATATTGGTCTTCACGAATATTCAGGCTGATCCAGCGTTCTGCCGAGATCAGGCTGACCACTGGCACTGCGGTTGCCACCAGTTCAGTGGCATTGCCATAGGTTTTGGAGACGGTACCATCAATCGGTGCCAGTAATTCAGTTTCAGCTTCTAATGCGTTGGCTTCAGCGACTGCTGCACGGGCTATATCGACCTGAGCATCTGCTGAACTTTTCTGTTCTGGTGTACTGCCGCGTTTAGCCCGAACATATTGCTGATAAGCGGCTTCTGTCATTTGCGACGCAGATTGTGAAGCTGCAAACAGTTCATCTCGGCGCTGGCGGGAAATGACGCCTTCCTTAAATAGATTGGCTCCACGTTGATAGGAAGTTTTAGCGAGTTGCTCCTGTGCTTTTAGTGACTGCCAATTGGCATACAGAGAAGCGATATTTTCTTCCTGAGAACCACGTTCTGCGGTGGACTGAAGTGCTAATGCAGACTGTAAAGTGGCTAAAGCCTGCTGCTTTTTCGCCTCAATTTCAGGACTATGCAATTTTACCAGCGCCTGGCCTTTCTTGACGTTATCGCCTTCCTGTACATAAATCTTTTCAATCCGGCTTGGAACTTTAGTGGCCATTTGAACGGTTTCTGCCTCAACCCGGCCTTGTAGCTCGATTTCTTTGGGTTGATAGGTTTTCCATAGGCCAAACCCAATCAAAGCAAGAATCACTGGAATTAAAGCTAAAAGCAGATATTTTTTGCGCGATTTTTTTTCTGTGCTTTCAGGATTATCTGGCTCTGATTCACTGTAATTGATTTCTGAAGCCGGTTCATCAACAGGATGTTCTGGCTTTTGCTCATCTGTCATGTCTGGCTCCATTAACGAATATAGTGGGTATTGGCATGTTGCATGTAATTTGGAAATTCAACAATTGAGCCATGGCTCTGTAATAAGGTCGCAAGAGACATCACATATTTAAAAGCATTTAATGCCATTTCTGCTTTTAAACTGCTGAGCATGTTTTGGGCATCGATGACCTGGGTCGCTGTCCCGAAATCTTCCTTAAAGGATAATTCCTGAATACGCAGATTTTCCTGAGCTGCTTTCAGGTTCTGCTGAAGTAGAGCATCACTTTGCTGGGCGCTGACTGCTTCACTAAATGATTTATAAATCAGGTTTTCAATCTCCTGCTGGGTACGCGCCGTCATGAGTTCAGCGGCATAGCGTTTTAGTTCAGCAGCCTGAATATTCTTGTTTTTATCAATACCTGAGAACAGGTTATAGCGTGCTGCAACCCCTACAATCCAGTTTTGATGTTGATCTAGACTATATTCACCAAACGCAAAAACATTTGGCTTTTTAGCGGCCTGCTGGGCTTTGACATTGGCTTTGGCCAGCTCGGTATCCATCTGCATTTTTTTGATCAGGGGAGAGTTCTGGCTAAAACTGCTGAGCAGAATATTCACATTTTGTGGTTCAGCACGATTCACAAACAAAGGTGTGCTTAGCTCGGTGATATTGCTATCCAGCAACAGGTTATTCAGCTGAAATAGGGCAGCATTTAGATTGGCTTGGGCATTTTGTTGTGCGCGTTCAGCATTATTGCGTGCCACTTCAAACTGCATGCGTTGACCTTTACTGATAAAACCCTGCTGTTCCAGCTTCAAAGCATTACGATAATGTTGCTGCATGGCATTTGAATTAAAAAGTGCCGCATCCAGTAACTGTTTTTGTAGTTGAACATTAAAATAGGACTGAATCAGCTCAAAACGCTGCGTGTCCTGTTGCTGCTGATTACTAAGTTCGCTACGTCCTGACTGAATATTGGCAATTTCTTTGGCGCTACGGGTGAGGCCTCCGGTATATAGTGGCATCATCACGGAAACAGTGGGACGAATCACCTGATCTTCAAGGACGACATTAGACGTATCCGGAATCAGGCCAACTCCGCTATGAATAGTATTATTAAGTCCTTCACGCAGTGGATCGGTAATACCTGCGGGTAAATCCACACCATTACTGGCCTCCCACTCATTAAGCCGGCCATTCACGCCTTGGGAGAGTGAATTTTCCAGATTATTTTTAAACTGCTTTAATGGAATATCGACTTCACTGTGAAAGGCATAGGCACGAACATTCAGGTCAACACGAGGCAGACCAATGCCTTTCACAGCTTCGGCCTCAAGTTTAGAAGCTTGCTCCAGACTTTGAAAAGCCTGGCTACTATAGGAACGTTGCAACAATTGTTGTTCTGCATCCTGAAAGCTGATGGTTTGTGCATAAGCAAAACTGCCATACATCATGGATGCAAGCACAGTCAGACCCCAGCAGACACATTGTTTATTTTTCTTCATATTCATAAAGTGGTAATGTAAAAGTCACATTAATTCAGTCTAAGCTGCATTATAAATCAATTGCTTGCAGTGCAGGGGTGGGTTAAGTTGTAGTATTGTTGTAATTTGAAACAATTCACTTCTCAAGTTTCAAGCTGATAGTTCTATGTCACTCTAAAACTTGAGCCGAGTTTAAATTCATTTTTCAATTATTTTATATTAGCGGCCGATTCAACATCTTCTAAGCATTGGATGAGATTGAATATTTTTAGCTGTACAATTTCTCATAAATGAAATCACCGAGTTAGAACAAAAAAATCAAAGATATTCAAATTATCCCTCGAATCTAGATTGGTTTTTTGACTCTATCTTCATTCTTGGATAGAAATAATTTTGTGCAAGCGGCGTCCAGATATGGTTAAATGCCATCATTTTATTGTGTTTCACTCTGAAAGGAAAAATCATGCGCGCGTACAACTTCTGTGCTGGTCCTGCTGCATTACCTACTGCCGTACTTGAAAAGGCTCAAGCTGAAATGCTTGACTGGCAGGGCAAAGGTCTTTCGATCATGGAAATGAGCCACCGTAGTGCAGACTATGTTGCAGTTGCGGAAAAGGCAGAAGCAGACCTTCGCAAACTCATGAATATTCCTGAGAACTATAAAGTACTGTTCTTGCAGGGTGGTGCATCTTTGCAATTCTCGGCAATTCCATTGAACTTGCTGGGTAAAAACAACAAAGCTGACTATATCCGTACCGGTATCTGGTCTGAAAAAGCATTGAAAGAAGCTAAACGCTATGGCGATATCAATGTGGTTGAAGCAGGCATTAAAACTGAAGATGGTAAATTAGCGATTGCTGATCAAAGCACCTGGAATCTTTCTGATGATGCCGCTTATGTGCATTATGCAGATAACGAAACTATTGGCGGTCTGCAATTTGCCCATGTGCCAGAAACTGATAAGCCACTCGTATGTGATTTCTCTTCAAGCATTCTGTCTGCACCGATTGATGTTTCTAAATTCGGTCTGATCTATGCCGGTGCGCAAAAGAATATTGGCCCTGCAGGTTTAACACTGGTTATTATCCGTGAAGATCTGCTTGATCAGGCTAAACCTGAAATTCCAAGCATCCTGAAATATGCAGATCAAGCGAAAAATGGTTCGATGGTCAACACACCATCAACTTATGCATGGTATCTATCTGGTCTGGTATTTGAATGGTTACTGGAACAGGGCGGTGTAGACGCGATTCATAAAGTGAACCTGCAAAAAGCTGAATTGCTTTATGGCTATATCGATTCTAGCGACTTCTATGCAAATCCGATTGCCAAAGAAAACCGTTCAATCATGAATGTTCCATTTACCTTGGCAAATCCTGAACTTGAAAAACAGTTCCTGAAAGAAGCAAAAGAAAACCATTTGCTTAACCTTGCCGGCCACCGTTCAGTAGGCGGTATGCGTGCCAGCATTTACAATGCCGTACCGTTAGAAGGTGTACAGGCATTGGTAAACTTCATGGATGACTTTGCTAAACGCAATGCTTAATTCCTGAGGATTAAAAAACCCGGCAATTGGCCGGGTTTTTTATCATTTAATTCGGGTTAAAAAACAAAGCTATGTAAGATATAGCCGCAAATGAGCATACCTAATACGAAAAATAGGCATGACATCATATCAAGCTGATAACGCGAGCCAAGATGATGCTCAACCTGCTGTAAATTTTCTTCTTGAACGATTTTCATAGATATTTATTATCCGATCTATTTATCGTAAATGATTATTTGTTGATCGTATTTTTACCATAAAAAATTGATTAAATAAAGTCCATTCTTAACTAAACTTCATAAAGTCTTAATTTTATTTAAATAACTGGCTTCAATATATTGAGAAATAACAGACTATTATATTAAGTCATTATTTTTACGATGTTTTTAAAATGATTATTCAGTTTAAGATAACATTGAAAATGAATTCATTTGAATTTAAATCTGTGGATAAATCTATTTTTAATGAATTCAAAATCCATTAATTCTGATTTTAATTGTGGATAAAAAATAATCAGAATTGAGAGAATATCGCAGTAAAATAAATAAAAAACAGGAGACTCATATAAAAATATGAGTCTCCGATCTGGATATTCAGCTTAAGCTGCTTTTCGATAGATATTGGCCTGAATCCACAGATTGCCCCGAATATATTGACCAATCTGGAAATCTTTATGCTTGTCATTGCGGGTGGCTACACGGATCAAGGTAGCCGGCTGGCCTTCATCATGAATCAGGGTGACATCATAGAGCATGTAGTCCTGATCCATGAATTGCATTGAAGTTTTACCGACAATATTGCCCTGGAACCAGGCTTCATCTTCCTGACCCATGGTCTCACCATAGAGATAAGCGACCATTTTGGAGAAATCGACCGTTACCGGTTCTTTGTCTTCTTCAGATTTCGGCTCCCAGGCATCGATCTGTTCCTGTAAATTATCCGGTGCAACACCATTATTTTCCGCAAGAATTGCATTCAGGGCACGGTGATGTTTGATAGAGGCAGGATCATCCACGACTAAATGTTCATGGTCAGTCACCACTTCCAGTTCATAAGCCCAGGCATTTAAGTTGACGATATAAGACTGGTCTTTTTCATAATGCGACCGATTGACGCTGTACAGCGTATCAAAGGCATAGATGATATTGTTGGCACCCAGATTGAGACGCAACACAGCTTGGGTGTCGGATTTACAAGAAATAATCCGGTCAATCGTGGCTTTCACCTGGTAGGGACTGTCAAAACCCGGAAATGCGGTTTTCACAGCCTGTGGCTTGTTATTTTCTACGGCAATCACTTGGCTTAATTGTACCGCAGCTTTGCTCGGTCCCTGAATCAGCCAGGTGGTTTCATCCATATCGCATTCTTGTGTACACAAGCCCATCGGCATTACAGGTGCATCAAGGGCTTTGCCTAACCATTGGGGAACATCTGTGCCTGGGTTTTCAGTAAGCAAGGTCCAATGTTCGACATGACTACCGAAATTCTGATCATCAATAGTGATGATCTCTGGGCTATTCTGTTTTTTCATATGCACAATTGATCTTGGATGACTTATGTATAGTTAATCGAGGGTCATTGCGATTTTTCAAGTCACTCGAATGAATTTAAAAATTAAAATGCAAATCATGTGAAGTCAAATTTTTTTAGATTGTGGATAGCTGACTCATTTAATACGGCTGAGCTGAGTATTTAAATATCAGGATATTCAGAGAAAGAGCGGTTTTAGGCATCAACCTGTATCCTCTGATTTGCTACACTAGTCCAAATTTCTCCCTTATGGAAAGCTGTGTGTTGCCATTCAAACTTTGGGTCGATGCAGATGCATTACCTCGTATTCTGAAAGATGTGATTATTCGTGCCTCCGATCGTTACCAGCTTGAAGTCACTTTTGTGGCCAATCAGCCGGTAGGAATTACACCGTCGATTCGCATCAATTCTATTCAGGTCATGAGCGGAGCAGATGCGGCGGATCAGGAAATTGTCGACCGTATGAAAGAGCATGACATTGTGGTGACGCAGGATATTCCTTTGGCTGCTCAAGTCATCGAGAAGGGCGGTATCGCGATTCACCCGCGTGGTGAAATCTATACAGTGGCGAACGTCAAAGCACGTCTGCATTTACGTGATTTTATGGATACCTTGCGTGGTGCTGGTGTACAAACTGGTGGCCCACCGCCGATTTCTGAACGCGATAAACGTGAGTTTTCCAGCTCTCTAGATCAAACCATTCAAAAACAGAAACGCAAAACTGCGATTAAATAAAAACGAGATCAAGTATGCCCCCAAAAAGTAACCTGATGTTGACCTATGCCTTGCTGGTTTTCATCTGGTCCACCACACCACTGGCGATTGTGTGGAGTGTGGAAGATTTGCATCCGATGTGGGCATTGGCGATACGCTTCTTTTTGGCCTTGCCTCTGGCCTTAGGAATGTTGTGGTTATTTAAAACCAGATTACCGCTTGATCGTGTTTCTCTGCATAGTTACTTGGCGGGTGCTTGCAGTTTTATCGGCTCGCAAATTTTTACTTACTGGTCTACGGATTATTTAAGCTCTGGTATTATTGCCTTAATGTTCGGCTTGGCACCCTTAATTTCAGGCCTGATTGGGCGTTTTGTTTTTCAGATGCAGCTTTCCCTGAATCAATGGCTGGGGATGGGAATTGCTTTAACCGGACTTTCGGTGGTCTGTCTAGGCGATGCAGATCAGCATATACAGCCAATTGGAATTGTGATCGCTCTGGTTGGGGTATTAGTTTATTGCGTATCCATGTTCTGGGTGAAGAAAATTAATGCACCAATTGATCCTATGGCACAGGCGGCCGGTTCGATTGGCTTGTCAGTCGTTTTTTCTCTGGGTATGTTGCCATTTATCTGGCAATACGCACCCACTGCTATGCCACATGCCAAGTCCTTATTTGGTCTGGTATATGCGGTAATTATGGCTTCGCTGATTGCGATGTTCTGTTATTTCAAGCTGGTACAGAAAATTAAACCGACGACTTTGTCTTTAACCACAGTCCTGACACCAATGCTGGCCTTGCTGGTAGGTGTATTATTGAATAATGAAAAATTGCCACTCATTGCTTTGGTGGGTGTAGTAATTTTATTGTTCGGCTTAGTGGTTTATTTTGCTAAAGAAATTAAGGCGAGCTATAAAGCCCGCCTTTAATAAAAAGATAGATGCCAGTCTTAAGCAAAGCTGGCTTTCACACATTCGCCCAGTTTGACGCGATCCTGAGGGTGCAGGGTAATGAAATAAGCACCCGTACGATATTTCCCGTTTTCTTCTGCACGACTGTAGGCCACCTGAGCGGTTGCCGCGATGTGGAAGAAGTTTTCCGGGTGACTTAAAGTCACATGCAGATAGGTGCCTTCGCTAATCGGCTGATCACTAAAGAAGCTAAAACCGGTCTCTGAAAAGTTCACATGTTCCGGTACAGGTAACATGCTTTGTACAATTGCGTCATACAAAGAACCGGTAATAAGGTTTAATTTTTGGTTGAATAAGGATAAGATTCGAGCAATTTGTTGATCTTTTTCAGATAATTGTTCTAATTCGTAGTTAACAGCATGATCAAATTGATCTAGCTCTGCAAGTAGTAGAAAATAGCGGGGCAATACGAAATTAGCATCGTAAGGATCATTCAAGGCAACATCATCGGAAATAATCTGATAATTGATTCGTAAAGCAGCATCGATTCGAGACATGACTCGTCTTTCAGTGAATCCGTTTGGATGCTGTACATTTTCCATAATTTATTACCTCGGACTAGATGGTTATGTTCAAACCAATCTCGCTGTATATAGGGTTGAAATATACTCGCGCACGGCGTAGTAACCACTTCATTTCTTTTATCGCATTGGTCTCAATGATCGGTCTCACGCTCGGTGTAGCAGTCCTCATTACAGTTTTGTCTGTGATGAATGGTTTTGACCGAGAGTTGAAAAATCGTGTCTTGGGGATGGTTCCTCAAGCCACTGTTTCTTCGACGCAAATTCTAACAAATTGGCCTGAACTTGCAAAGCAGATTGAACGGCATGAACACGTTCAAGGTGTGGCTCCGTTTACCCAGTTACAGGGGATGCTGACGGCTCAAGGGCAAGTTGCCGGAATTATGGTCAGCGGGATTGAACCAAAGTATGAGAAGAAAGTTTCGATCATCCAGAACCATATGGTCGAGGGTAGTATTGATAACCTGAAAAAAGGTGAATTTGGGATTGTTTTAGGCAAGCAAATGGCAGATGCCATGGGCGTAGGCTTGAACGACAATATTACCTTGGTTCTGCCCGAAGCGACGCCTTCACCAGCAGGGGTCGTACCTCGTTTTAAACGCTTTAAAGTGGTCGGGATCTTCAGTATTGGTGCAGAAGTTGATTCGATGATGGGTTATATTGCTCTGAATGATGCTTCAACCTTGTTACGTCTGCCAGATGGTGCGCAGGGCGTGCGTATGAAGCTGGATGACATTTTTGCTGCCCCTCAGGTTTCTCAAGAAATTGTGCGTGATTTACCGGGCAACTTCTATGCCTCTGACTGGACTTATACTCATGGTAATCTGTTCAGCGCAATCCAGATGGAAAAAGCAATGGTCAGCTTATTGCTATTCCTGATTGTTCTGGTCGCAGCATTTAATATCGTATCTTCGCTGGTGATGGTGGTCACAGATAAAAAATCCGACATCGCAATTTTACGTACTTTGGGTGCTTCACCTGCCACGATTACCCGAATTTTTATAGTTCAAGGTACTGTGATTGGCGTAATCGGTACCTGTGCGGGTGCCATTCTCGGGATTATTGCAGCCACTAGTATTAGTAGTTTTATTGGCTGGTTAAACAATTCACTTGGCCTGAATATGTTTGATGCTTACTTCATCAACTATTTACCTTCTTATCTGCGCTGGCAGGATGTGGTCGTGATTGTAGGTCTGTCACTTGCTTTAAGTTTCCTGGCCACTATTTATCCAGCATTCCGTGCTGCTAAAATTCAACCGGCGGAGGCATTGCGTTATGAGTAATCTGGTTCTGGATGCCCAAAATATCGAGAAATCTTTTACAGATGGAAAATCTACGGTTGATGTGATCAAAGGGATTTCATTGCAGGTAAAGGCCGGGGAATTTGTTTCTATTGTCGGTTCAAGTGGTTCCGGTAAAAGTACCTTATTACATATTCTGGGAGGATTGGATCGTCCTTCTGCCGGACAAGTGATGGTCAATGGCCGCCGTTTTGACAATTTATCTGAAGCAGAACGTGGCTATGTCCGTAATGAAAATTTGGGCTTTGTATATCAATTCCACCATTTATT
The DNA here is from genome assembly GCF_058599425.1 of Acinetobacter sp. CAU_H_56. NCBI lineage: Bacteria > Pseudomonadati > Pseudomonadota > Gammaproteobacteria > Moraxellales > Moraxellaceae > Acinetobacter > Acinetobacter sp. CAU_H_56. The sequence continues at coordinate 944,505 of NZ_CM178654.1, forward strand.
GCCAGAGTTTACTGCACTAGAAAATGTCGCGATGCCTTTAATGCTGCGTAAAAACGTCAAGTTTAAAGAGGCTAAACAGCAGGCAGAATACTTACTGGAGCGTGTTGGATTAACCCATCGTTTAACCCATCAACCGGGCGAACTCTCTGGTGGTGAGCGTCAGCGTGTAGCACTGGCTCGTGCCGTGGTGACCAAGCCGAAGTTAATGATGGCAGATGAGCCAACAGGTAACTTGGACCGTAAAACAGCCGATAAAATCTTTGAGTTGCTGACTGAATTACGTAGTGAGTTCAATATGGCCATGTTAATTGTGACCCATGATGAGCAATTGGCACATTCGGCAGACCGGATTCTACATATGCGTGATGGTCTATGGATGAATGACTAATTGTAGGAATAATCCTCTTTAATTGAAGCTCACCTCGGTGGGCTTTATTATTGCCTGCACATAATAATAAAAAAGAAAATCTTCATGTTGCAATGGCTGTGTTTGGGCTGGATTTTAGGCCTTGCCTGTATGGGAAAATCTTTTCTGAATATTGAGTTGAATTCAATCATAGTGATATTTCTTGCTGTGCTCTGTTATTTCTGTTGTTCTAAGCTCAATGCGATTCTAAAAAATTCCTTATATAAAGGATCGCTAGTAGGCATCTGCATTCTAATCGGGATATTTCTGGGACATGGTTATGCCAATCAACAGCTTAGCCAACGGCTATTGAATGTCGAGCATGAAGTACAGCAAAAAGACATTATTGTTTATATTAAACGCTTGAATAAACTCGGTGATCAATCTATCCAGCAGCCTCTGGAAGTATTAAATTTCGATGGACGCACCGTAACCTGGATGGGTTTTCTATCTGTAAAACCTCCGAATACTTCACAACTATCAGTGAATCATGAAAATTTAAATACGCTTGAACTGGGGCATTATTATCGGTTGCAAGGGCAGGTACGTCCTAATCACAGTTATGCAACACCCGGTGCTTTTGATGTGGAAAAGTGGGCACTGCAACAGAATGTGATGGCAGGTTTCCGGATCAAACAGATAGAGCAACTTGATTCAGCTAATGTTTCTACACTGGGGCATAGTCAGTATATTCGAGAGCAAAGAGCTTTAACTCAGCAATTTTTACTTTGGGTAGAACAGAAACGGCTGGAATTAAGAGAGTTCATAGCAAGGCAACCTGTACAAAATAAAGGTTTGCTTCTGGCTTTGCTCACTGGAGATGAAAGCTTTTTAAATCCCGCAACTGAGCAGCAATTTCGACGTATGGGCATGAGTCACTTATTGGCGATTTCTGGCCCACATGTGCTGATCTTTGCCCTGATGGTCTGTGCCATGCTTCGGCTACTCGTCGCACGAAGTATGCCTCAGCTTTATCTAAGATGGCCACGCCAGTATTTTCTGGCCTTGCCTTTTCTGTTTTGTGTGGTGCTGTACTGTGCCTTTGTGGGTTTTGAAATCCCGGCAATCCGCACTCTGCTGATCTGTATGATTGGTGTCATCCTCATGCTGCTTCGACAAAATCTACAGGCTTTAAAACTTCTGATTCTGAGCGCCGCCTTACTGTTATTCATTGATCCTTTTAGTATCTTGTCCGCGGCTTTCTGGCTGTCCTATGGGGCCTGTTTTGTATTGCTCAGAATTTATCAGACCATTCAACAGCGACCATCCGATCAAAATCAGACAGCAATACAAAAACTGTATTTTGCGGCTAAAGTGCTGGTGGAATCACAGTGGAAAATCTTTCTCGCTTTATTTCCTTTAATGATGCTGTTTTTTAAACAGATTGCCTGGATCACGCCGTTCAGTAATCTGGTTGCAATTCCTTGGATTGGTTTGCTGATTGTACCGATCGATATTTTGGCAGCAATTCTATTTTTTATCGCTGAACCGGTCTCAAGCATGTTATTTCAGCTTAATGATCTGTTGCTGAATATCCTGTTAGGATTCTTAAATTTGCTAGATCACTGGTTTAAACCACAGTTAATCCCAGTTGCAATGAATCTCTGGATGATTGAGCTATCTATCCTATCTTTGCTGATTTTATTCTTACCACGAGGCGTATTACCAAAATCCTGGATAGCTGTCGCGGCGGTACCAATTTGTATTCCTCAATTCTATCATCCGCCATTTCAGCTTTCGGTGCTGGACGTCGGGCAAGGGCAGGCGATATTCTTTCGTTATGGAACTCATAACATGATGATCGATATGGGCGGTTATTATGATGAGGAAAAATTTAGTATTGGAAAGCAGCTGATCCTGCCATTTCTGTCGGTACAAGGTGTGTCTCAACTAGAGCAGGTGATCTTAACGCATCTGGATCAGGACCATAGCGGTGCTTATCACAGCATTAAAGACCAGCTCAAGATTAAGAATATCTATGCCAATGAAGTGACCGAAACTGTAGCTTCTTCAAACTTTCAATTATGTTATCAGGGACAGCAGTGGCAATGGCAGAATGATCTGCAGATTAAGGTCATTGCACCAAAATTAGAACAATTAAATACCGCTAATTTCAATAAAAATGACCTGTCTTGCGTGGTGTATTTGCAGCTCAAAGATGTCTGGCCTTATCAGAATTTTCTGCTGATGGGTGATGCAGGTTGGCAGACTGAATATCAGTTACTCAAAGACTACCCTGATTTAAAAGTGGATGTTTTGGTATTAGGCCATCATGGCAGTCAGCATAGTTCAGCTTATCAATTTTTGCAGCATTATCGTCCTAAACTGGCGATTGCGTCTGCGGGAAAATTTAATCGTTATGGGCATCCAAGTCAGTTGACTCAACAGCGGCTCAAAGAATTGAAAATTCCTTTATTGACTACAGCAGAGCATGGCAGCCTGCATTTTCATCAGCAAGGAACTCAAATCATTCTAGAAACTGAAAGAAGTCGCTGGAAATGGTTACAAAAACAAAATCTAAATGACTGATTCTAGAGATGGTTCGATAGGAGCCGGATTAGAAGTTCTTAACTGGTTCACTTTGGACAAAGCTTGGTCATGATCAAGCTTATAAATATTTCCCAGATCTTCGTGAGCTCTAAAGCGTTTATAGCTCCAGTGATAATGTTCAGGATGACGCTGAATCAGGTTCTCAATCGTGTTGATGATGATGCCTGTACCCTGATTGGCATCTCCCTGATAAATTTCTTCATCTATGGCTTCGATATGAATATCAAAGCCAGCACCCTCATTACGCAGGGCATAAAGAAACAGCGCACGGGCTTTGGTTTTCTGGATCAGCTTGGCACTCAGGTTGCTGGTGGCCAAAGGAACGCCAAAGTAAGGAATATATTCACCGCCAACGTTAGGTGTATGATCCGGCAGAATGACAGTCGTGCCACCTTGCTTCAAGGCCTTGAAAATCTGTCTTACGCCAGACTCATCTGTCGGCACCAGATTGGCCTGTTCGCGGCTACGAGCTGCACGGACAAATTGATCCGCTGCCTGATTTTTTACAGGTTTATACATAATGGTCATTGAAGTGAATTGTGCAACATAGGCATTCATAATTTCCCAAGTGCCAAAGTGCGGCACAATCAATACCAGACCTTTATTTTGTGCCAAGGCATCATGCAGTAAATCTTCGCCTATAACTTTATGCACTCTCTCAATATTTTTCTGATTACTCGAACCCCAAATACTGAAAAATTCGAAATACGACATCAGTTCATTGCGAATCGCGGCACGGGTAATCCGTTCTCTTTTCTGTGTCGACAGTTCAGACAAACTGATCTCAAGGTTCAGGCGAATTACATCAGAAGTTTTAGAAACTTTAAAAATATTAACGATTAAAGCAAGAATACGCGCAATCCATCGGGAAACTGAAAGCGGTTGGCGGCTAATATATTTGAGTAAACCGTAAGCTGAATTCTTTGAGCTGCGTTCAGTCATTGAGTTGTAATATTGATAAAATAAAAAAGAATAGCACTTATTATAGGCGAAAACGGTTTCTTTAGACAGAATTACCCTTTTCGGTGTATATAATGGGTTCAATATAAATTAATTTATTGGATTATTTATGTCCGATTGGCCACCAAAACCTGAAAATCAAATACAAAATACGCAACAACCAGTTCAACCGACTGGCCCAGAATGGAAACTGCTGGAGAAAGCAGTTTTAGCTTCAGTAGAAGAGCAACGACGGGCACGTCGCTGGGGGATCTTCTTCAAATTTCTAACCTTTGCTTATCTGCTGGTTGTCATTCTTGCGCTAGGTAAAGGCTGTAGCATGAGTGCTTCTGATCCAAGTGCAGGCGCAGGTGCACACATTGCTGTGGTTGATATTATTGGCACGATTGCCGCAGACAAGCAAAGCGTAAACAGTAGCAATACCATCAAATCACTCAAAAAAGCCTTTGAAAACAAGCAAAGTAAGGCTGTCGTTTTAAATATTAATTCACCGGGTGGTTCACCAGTCCAGTCAGATGAAATCTGGCAGGAAATACAGTATCTGAAAAAACAGCATCCTGAGAAAAAACTCTATGCCGTGATTGGTGATACAGGGGCTTCTGGTGCTTACTATATTGCATCCGCTGCAGATGAAATCATTGTCAATCCATCGAGTCTGGTCGGTTCAATCGGTGTGATCATGCCGAATTATGGTGTGAATAACCTGCTACAAAAACTTGGTGTTGAAGACCGCACCATGACTTCAGGTGAAAATAAAGCCTTGCTGTCAATGACACAGCCAGTTGATCCTGCACAAAAAGCGCATGTACAGGGTGTGCTGGATAATGTGCATGGTCACTTTATTAATGCTGTAAAGCAGGGGCGTGGAGCTAAATTAAAATCGAATGATCCTGCTATTTTCTCAGGTCTGTTCTGGACCGGTGAACAAGCGGTGAAATTGGGTATTGCAGACCGTATTGGTAGTTTAAATACTTTGAAGCGCGAACTAAAAACTGAAAAAGCACTTAACTACACCATTGAATATAGCCCATTTGAGTCAGTACTGGGTCGTATGGGCTCATCGATTGGTGAAGGAATTGCAACTTCAGTGGCACAAAAACTTCAGTCAGAAAATAAAACGACCTTACAATGAAACCATTGATTCATTTTGCGCACGCCAATGGCGTGCCATCTAAAGTCTATCAAAAGCTGTTTGAAGGACTGCAAGATGATTACGATATTATCTATGTGCCGTTATTAGGGCCTGATAAGCGTTATCCGATTGATAATCACTGGAAAAGTCTGACTCAGCAGGTGATTGATAGTATCGTGCGCCAGTCTCATGGACGTCCGGTGATTGGTTTGGGGCATTCATTAGGTTCAGTCCTGAGTTTTCAGGCCTCCTTACAGCGTCCGGAACTTTTTTCGCAAATGATTATGCTTGATCCACCAATGATCATGGGCAAAGAAGCCTTGGCGTTGCATATTGCAAAAACTTTGCGCTTAAAAGCACTGGACCAGATGTCACCTGCAGGTTTGTCGAAACGCCGTCGTGATCATTGGGAGTCTCGGGAACAGGCAGCTGAACTGCTGCGACCGAAAGGCTTTTATCAGGATTTTGATGCAGATTGCTTCCAGGCTTATATTGACTATGCCTTAAAGGATGATCCGGTTCGAGGTGGAGTTGAACTCACCATTCCTAAAATGGATGAAGTGAATATCTTTAGAACCAATCCATCACTATGGTGGTTACCTCAGGCTAAACCAAAAGTACCAGTACATCTGGTGGTTGCCAAGAAAGGTCCATTTTTGGCGCGCAGATTTCCGCAGCAAGTGCAAAAGAAATTTGGCATTCCATTTACAGTGGTAGATGGTGGGCATATGTTCCCATTGGAGCAGCCTGAGCAAGTCGCGAGTCTGGTCAAACAACTGATTCAGCAACAGTCTGCTTAAAGTTCATCCCATCTAAAGAAGTAAAAAAACGCATCCTCGGATGCGTTTTTTTATATTTGGACTTTTAGAATTTGCAGAATTGAACAGGTTCTTGCATTTTTGCATTATGGTACAACACACCTTGTTCAGTATGCTGAATTGTCCCATTACAGATCCATTCTACCACTTGTGGGTAAATCAGATGTTCCAGTACATGTACCCGCTGAGCTAAAGTGTGAGTCGTATCTTGATGCGATACTTTTAACACACCCTGTGCTAAGGCTTGGCCGGCATCCAGTTCTGGAGTGACATAATGCACTGTGCAACCATGCAGAACATCACCGGTATTCAGGACGCGCTGATGGGTATGCATGCCTTTGTAATGTGGCAAAAGAGAAGGGTGAATATTCAGCATTTTCCCTTCCCAGGCTTTCACAAATTTTTCACTTAAAATTCGCATAAAGCCCGCAAGTACCACTAGATCAACATCCCAGTCCAGAAGCTGCTGATGCATGACATCATCAAAAGCTTCCCGGCTTGGATATTGTTTATGTTCAATGACTGCAGTTGGAATTCCTGCTTTATGAGCGCGCTCTAAAGCAAATGCTTCAGGCTTGTTGGAAAGCACCCCGACAATTTTCCCTGACAGATTGGCATCAATCAGGGCTTGCAGGTTCGATCCACTGCCTGAAACAAGTACAGCAATTTTAATCATGCGAAATTACGCGAAGATCACACGAATTTTTTCGTCTGCCCCTTCAACAGATTCAGCATTATCTGCAATGTGACCCATGGTCCATGCTTTTTCGCCCAAACCGTTGAGTAACTCTACAGTTTTGTCTGCTTCTGCTGCATCAACAACAAGAACCATACCTACGCCACAGTTAAAGGTACGATACATTTCAAACTGTTCTACACCACCTTCGCGTTGAAGAAGTTTGAACAGCTCAGGCCATTCCCAAGAAGATTCATTTACGACTGCTTGAGCACCGTTTGGTAATACGCGAGGCAGGTTGCCTGGTAAACCGCCACCAGTGATATGTGCCATCGCATGTACATCAACCTGTTTTAGCAGTTCAAGAATCGATTTCACATAAATGCGTGTTGGTTCCATTGCAACATCTGCAAGTGGACGACCATCAACGATTTGATTCAGGTCAACATTTTTAACTTCAAGAATTTTACGAAGCAACGAATAACCGTTTGAATGTGCACCAGAAGATGCAACACCAATAAGTACATCACCCGCTTTTACTTTAGAGCCATCAATAATTTTGCTTTGCTCAACTACACCGACACAGAAGCCTGCAAGATCGTAATCTTCACCTTCGTACATGCCTGGCATTTCAGCAGTTTCACCACCAACCAGTGCACAGCCAGCAAGTTCACAGCCAGCACCGATTCCTGTTACGACATTTGCAGCTACGTCCACATTTAGGTGACCAGTCGCATAATAGTCCAGGAAGAAGAGTGGTTCAGCACCACAAACGAGAAGGTCGTTCACACACATTGCAACCAGATCTTGACCAATGGTGTCATGACGGTTCAAATTCAGTGCCAGACGTAATTTTGTACCAACACCATCTGTGCCTGATACGAGAACAGGTTCTTCATAACCTTTAGGGATTTTACAAAGGGCGCCGAAACCGCCTAATCCGCCCATTACTTCAGGACGTTTAGTACGCTTAGCGACGGACTTGATTCGGTCGACTAACGCGTCTCCCGCTTCAATATCGACACCTGCATCTTTGTAGCTTAAACCAGTGTTTGGGGTAGAAGTTGAGTTGCTCATAATGAAGTCTCCGCATTCGCGCGGGGGATTATAACCTGAATATGCAAAACTCTTATGGTATTTATGCCCTAAAATGCTATCTTTATTAAAATATTTTACTTTTTATAACGATTAATAGAGAGAAGGCGAAACTTTATGGTAGATCGCACATTGCGTCGCGTGTTTATCCTAGCTGGGATAGCTTTGTTGTTGTGGCTTCTATATTTACTAAAACCCGTTGTAATTCCATTTGTTGCAGCGTTTTTAATGGCTTATCTGTTCAGCCCGCTGGTAGATAAACTGCACGATATCGGTCTGCCGCGTTGGCTCTCTATTAGTATCGTTTTTACTGGAATCGGGATCGTTATGATCCTGGCAATCTGGTATCTGGTGCCGTTGATCTGGCAGCAGCTGATTTATGCGCGTGACAATATACCTGCGGTCATTGGCTGGATTAATTCAACCTTTTTACCGTGGCTGTCGAATACCTTCAATGTCGTTGAAATGGAAATTGATACCACACAGATTTCTGATGTGGTCATGGACTATGTGCAAACCAATTATAGTGCTGACAGTATTCAGGCCTTCCTGCTACGCCTTGCACAATCTGGAATTAACTTCTTGCAGATTGGCGGTACGATTGTCCTGATTCCAATTATTGCATTCTATTTCCTGCTGGATTGGGATCGTATGCTGGAAAGCTTACGTCGCCTAATTCCACGTCCTTATGAACAAAGTACATTAAGAATCGTCGGTGAATGTCACAGTGTACTTGGGGCCTTTGTGAAAGGACAATTTCTGGTGATGATTCTGCTGGGAATCGTTTATGCGATTGGTTTGCAATTGATTGGTCTTGAAGTTGGTCTGATTATTGGCATGGTGGCAGGTCTGGCCAGTATTATTCCTTATCTGGGATTTGCGGTCGGGATCATTGCAGCGGTCATTGCGACCTTCCTGCAATTCGGGATTGACTGGTGGCAACTGGTTCTGGTGGGTGTCGTGTTTATGGTCGGTCAGGCGGTAGAAGGCTATGTATTACAGCCATTCCTGCTCGGCGATAAAATAGGTTTATCTCCAGTTGCTGTGGTTTTTGCGGTATTGGCGGGCGCACAACTGGCTGGCTTCCTGGGAATGCTGATTGCTCTCCCAGTTGCAGCGGTAATTGTGGTTCTGCTCAGACATGCACGTGAATATTATGAATGCACATCATTTTATGGAAATCAGGCAGTCGTCATGAATGATCCGGTTACAGGTTCCATAAGCGTAGAAACTTCAGACTTAGATGTTGATATTGAAATGAAAAAGTCAGAAGCAAAACCACTGCAAGAGGGAGAGAAATCAAGTAAGATGGATGTACCTCTTCATAAAGACTCATAAGGCCATCAGAATCATATGCGTCAATTGCAGCTAGATATAGAACCTCAACTCGATGCTCGAATTAGTGATTTTTCGGGTCCGGGATGGGGGCATGTAATTGATGCAGTCCGACAGCTGCATGCAGGCCTAATCAGCCGCTTTTATGTGTATGGCGGAGCTGGAACAGGTAAAAGTCACTTACTCTCTGCCATCTGTGATTCTTATCTGGAAATCGGCAAAACCGCTATACAGGTGTCTTTGCTGGAACTTCTGGATGCACCCACTGAAGCGATTACTTCGCTGGACCGGTTTGACTTGATCGCATTGGATGACATTGAAGCCATTAGTGGGGTTCCGCATTGGCAACGCGCCGTTTTTCACTTGATTAATTATAATGATGAGGGCGGTGGTCAGCTGGTATTTTCCTCCCGTTTTGCGCCCATTGAATTAAAGCTTGAATTACCTGATTTGCAGTCCCGACTCACGCAGGCAGTCAGTGTCCGTGTCCCAAATGGCAGTCTTTATGCGGACCGATTTGCCTTAGTATCCTCGGTATTGGACCGACGCGGTATTCATCTTGATCCACAGATTTTTGATTATTTGCTGAATCACGGACCACATCAAACTTCCGTGCTTCTACAAACATTAGAACAGATTATTCAATTACTTAAAGGCGAAAAGCTGAAGGTCAGCAATGCTAACCTGCGGCAGATTTATGCATTAATTGATGAATATCGTTAAATTATAAAACATCTTGAGTAATTACTCAGTCTATGCGAAAGTAAGGCAAAATAATTCGCTGTTGCAAGGAAGATGCAACTTTAGAAGAAAAAGAAAGAAATAAAAAATTAAGGAGAAGGGTATGCTCAAGAAGAGCATAGGCATGGCTTTGCTATGTATGGCGGGGCAGGCATATAGTGCAGAAATTATTGTAACTACCACAGAAGATATTGAAAAAGATGACAAGGAATGTTCACTTCGAGAAGCTGTTGAATATGTGAATCGTGGCCTGGCTAAAGAAGGTTATATGGGCTGTGGTGGCGAAAATGCTATTGGCACCATTATCTTAAAAGAAAAAACGACCTATGTTCTGAATAAACATATCCCGATCAAGAAATCAGTGACGATTAAATCTATCGCAGAAGTAGATGGTGAATTTAGTAGTACCGATAAGGTAATGGGGTTATATAACGCTCATATTCAAATGAAAGGGACAGATAATCTCTTCCGTATTAGCAATGATGAAGAGCTGATTCAAGTCAATTTAAAAGAACTCGACCTTGAAGGTTGCGGTAAAAGCAGCTGTGCCGAACAAGGTGGCCTAATTCATAATAAAGGTAAATTGATAATTGATTACAGCCGCTTATACAAGGGGGCTGCGAGTCAAGGTGGCGCCATTTATAATGTGGGGAAATTTGGCCAGAATCTGATTGCTTTTGCCGAAATAAAAACCAGCCTGATTGAAAATAATCAGGCGCAACAGGGTGGCATACTCTATAGCCAGCTTCCATACTTTCTGGTTTATCAAAGCGTTTTAAAGAATAACCAGACGCTTAATAATAATGCTACCAATATTTATACAGCAGGCCAAGTCGATAATCCTGCCGATATTCAATCCATTAATGCTGAAGTCCTAAGCAGTACCCTGTTAAAAAATAAGGGAGCACTGATCAATGTGATTGATGGGGTGGGAATCAACAACCTGACTATAGTGGATAATACAGGTACAGCACTACGTATTAATGCTCCGAATGGTAAAGCCTATGTGGCGAACAGTATTATTTTAAGAAATGGTACGCAGGATTGTCAGATTGAAACTACGGATAAAAGTACGATTCACAATAACCTGGTAACAGCATCTTGTGGTACAGGTGATGCTGCGTATCCAAACCAGATCTGGACAGGTACTCGCTTGTTTGCAGAGGCTTCAGATCAAAGTGAAGGTGTCTGTCTAAATTTAAAACAAAATAGCGATGCTATTCTATGTCCTTATAGCGTTCCTAAAGATCAGTTTTTGGGCTATCTACGTCCTCGGATCCTGTTGAATTATAATCAGGTCAGTGATTCACCGATTGTAAATAGAGGGACTAGCTACAATAGCAGCAATCCTTCAGTCAGCTGTGAGGCGGCAGACCAACGCGGTGTAGACCGTTTACTGGATAACTTATTTTGTGATCGTGGCGCGATTGAAATTACAGTTCCAACATCTACCAGTCTGGTTGGACAGGATCTTCTAAAAGGAGAGACTGCAAAGTTTTCAATTGAATCTGTTTTAGGAGATAGTGATTTAATTCCTAAAGAACAATGCAATAACATTATTGGAGAGAATCCAAAGGGTGAGCCTTGGCAAGATGGCTGCTTACAGGTTATCCAAACTAAAACTGTTTCCAAGGGCAAAACAGTCATTGATATTGATGGGAATGTGGTTTATACCCCGGATTCACAATGGCATGGTGCTGACATTTTTGAAATTCAGGTAGTTACTTCATCTACACGATTTAATAAGTCTAAACCTTATCTGGTTTTAAGTACCCAGATTGTACAGGAACCTAAAAATGAAATGAAAGACAAGTCTGTGAAGACCTCGGGTGGGGCATGGGGGATCGCTGGCTTAATGGGCTTGATAGGGTTGATCGGCCTACGTCGCAGATTAAAAGATTAAGGAAAAATCATGAAAAATTATAAAAAAGGACTGCTTGCAGCCATGATTTTATCTGCCATGAGTTTAATGGCAGCCGAAGATAAAACCATATATGTCACTACATTTGCTGACGAGGATGGGGAAAATACCAGTGCCTGTTCCTTGCGTGAAGCCATTAAGACAGCCAAGCTGGATAAATCCTATGGAGGGTGTAATGTTGGCCGTACATTGCGTAATGACGGTTCCGCTCCAGATGTCATCCAGCTTGAAGCTGGGGAATATAAACTCAATAGTGAAATTATTGTTGAATCCCATGTCAATATTTTGGGAAAATCACCCTTCAATTATACTCAAAGAAGTCCTATTACCTTTTTATATCCAACACGTGAGGCTTTAACCACCACCCTTTCAGGCCAAGGGAAAACCCGCTTATTTAATACGGTCGCTAGCCAAGCCAGCATGGTGGTAAATGGTGTCATCCTGAAAGATGGTTATGCTGCAAAAACCAGTCTGGATAAAGGTAATGGTGGAACATTTTATGTCGCTGGCCCTCTAAGCCTCGTGAATAGTGAAATTGTAAATTCACGAGCGGCTGCAGAAGGCGGAGCAATTTATGCAGTGGCGATGAATAATGAAAAAATTATCAAGATTCAGGATTCCTTAATTCATCAGAATAAAGCAGCTACATATGGCAGTGTCTTGGCCATGGATTGTGTGGGGAATCTGGGCAGTACAGAGACAAAGCTAGAAATTAGCGCAAGCAGTATTGTCAAAAATGGTTCTACTGATACGGCCAGTATTCTGGACTTTTGTGGTTATGCCAAAGCGGATATTAGTAACTCTACAATTGCAAAAAATACGACCAGTGCCACAGGTCATATTTTCCGAATGGCCAATGAAATTAGCCGTCCATTAAGTTCTTTCTTCACTTTTAGTGCCATTAATAACACGATTGTCGAGAATACTGCTCGCTCTACCATCTTTTATGACAATACTGGTAATTCGAGTCTGGCTTATAACGTGTTGGCCTTTAACCAGGGCCTATCTTGTGAATATGCCTTAAATGGTGGAAATCCAAGTAAAGAACAGGATGTAGACTTATTTACTGCTTATAATGCGATTCATACAAGTGGTTCCTCACGCTGTGTATTACCTGAACTGGCAGAAAACAGTGTTTCAACGAATATTGATGTATCCAGTAATCAGATCACAGATCTGTTAACTCCTTATATCGAACCTTCTGTAAATAACCGTTATTTAGGCATGTATTATCCAATTGATCGACAATCAAATACGGATCTGGTCAATATCGGTACAGAAAGTTGTGAAGAAATTGATCAGCGTGGAATTGAGCGGTTAACTAAGGCAACATTGTTATTTAATCCGGACGCAAAAAATTCCTGTGAAATTGGGTCGGTCGAAATCCGGAACTTAACTGCAGCAGATATTTCTGGTCTAAAAAATAGTTCTTTAACAGAGTTGCTGGATTATTATCAGGAAAATATTGGTGATATTAATTCTATTCTGGCCGATAAGAATACAAAACCTGAGGAAATACAGGGCTTAAAGGAAGAGCTAAAAGAATATGAGGATCTTTTAAAATATACCAAGCAATACCAGAAATATCGTGCCATATACGTTAATCCATTTAGTTTGGTCATGCCTCAAGAAACTTTAAATAATACTCAAGTACAAGCTAAAGCATTAAATTCACAAAATTATGAAATTACAGTGCAATCTTTAGGTGTAGGGTCTTTATCTGGATCAGGCAGTTCATTAATTGTTCAAGGTGCGCCTAATGATCCAAATTTAAAATGTGAATGGAAGCCTGATTTAAACCGTATCATGATGTATCGTACTGATGGCAAAGTAACAAGTCTCTCGGATACGGAGTATTGTCGTTATACAATTAAAGACAAGCAGACTAGTGCCAGCAGTACAGGTATTTTGCAGGGCGCATTTGTAAATATTAAGCCGATTGTAAAAAATGACGAATATAGAATTAGCGCAGAAAACAATCTGACTGTGACTGTGAATCCATTAGAGAATGACAGTGATGATGGCGATGGTCCACGGATGAATGGCAAGGCCGCTTTCTATCGTGATAAAGATGGTCGTGAGATTCCAATTCGTATTGTCAAGCTTCCTGCCGGAGTAAACCTTTCTGCAGAGCGAGAAGGACCATGCCCAGGGAATTTTGCCGGTGAAACCTGTTATGGTGGAAAATTGACCTTTAGTGTGAAAAACACTTTTAGTCAGTCAGATTATGATATGCAGTATCATGTTTTTGATGCAGATGAGTTGATGTCAGATACAGCAAGAATTAACTTAAAAAATACGGCTAAAAATACCAATACATCATCAAGTGGTGGTGGTTCATTTGGAATTTGGGGATTGTTCGGATTATTAGGTCTGGCAGGATATCGCCGAGTTAGAAAGTAATTGCAGCATGAAAAAAAAGCCTCCAGATGGAGGCTTTTTATTTAACTAAAATTAATGAGTTTTAGGTTGAGTGAGTTGCTGGTATTTCTGGATATATTCTTCACGGATCGCCAGTCGTTCTTCTGGCGTTGCTTTTTGCATTCGTGCACCTAACTCCTTACGTTCCTGGCTGCTCATCATTTGCCAGGTTTCACGCATACGCTGCTTTTCAGCTTCAGGAAGCTGAGTGAACCAGTCCATGCGTTGCTGTAAATTAATACGCTGTTGTTCAGGCATCTCTTTTAAAGACTGATAACGTTTGATTAATGCCAGTTGCTCGGAATCAGAAAGTGTATCCCAGGTTTCGTTGACCTGCGTATTGGCATCTTTGGAAAAAATCCAAAAACGTTCAAATCCCGCAAAGCTAGTTTGCAGGAAGCTGAATGCGCAAAATGCAATTGCTAATCTTTTAGCTGCCATGTGGAACTTTGTCCTCACCTAAAACCATTAACATTTCCAGATCTTCAAGCATCTGTGGGGAGAGTTTGGGGGTGGATACTGCCTGAGTCTGAGGTTCGTTATGGCTGACAATATTCGGTAGCACTACCACACCAGCAATCGCAGCAGCCAAAGCAAAGCCAGACATTTTTAGAAATGCAAAGCGTGAATGTTGTGCGTCCTGAATGTGCTCCAGCACATGATTCATCACCACCGGTTTATCTTTGTGGTGCTGTGCCAGTCCATCAAGTTTGGAAGTTACTTGCTTTAAGAAATCATCTTGCTTCATTCGGATGATCCTCCCAGATATGGATTTAAGTGTGCTAGAGAGGCACGTAGACCTTGAATAGCACGGTGATAATGGGTTTTCACACTGCCTTCTGTACAGTTCATAATTTGCGCTGTAGTTTGAGTATCAAAGCCTTCCCAGGCTCTGAGCATAAATGCTTGCTGCTGACGCACAGGTAATTTGGCAATCGCCTCCTGAATTTCTTCAGCAGTCACTGCCTGATCCAGAAATTCTAAAGGTGAGGGCGTAGATTCATCTACAAGATTGTCAAATTCAACTTCGTCGTCATCGAGGCTGACTTTTTTGAAAAAGGAAAATGGCTGGTTGCGACGTGCTTCTTTACGACGCCAATCCTGTAATTTGTTATTCAGAATCGTATAGAACAGGGGATACCACTCTTCAGTGCTTTTCTCTGCATAAGATTTATGTAGAGAAATAAAAGCTTCCTGAACCAGATCCATTGCGATCCCATGTTGTCCTTGAGTCGCACTTTCCATCATCACCAAAGCACGCCCAGTCACATCCTGCATGAAATTTTTCAGGCGAGACTCAGCCGTACTCTTTAGAATACTCGCATCTTGTGACTGCAACGGTTTCGGTGCTAAATCCATAGAGATGGAAAATCCTGTCATTGGATACCCACCATTATTCCCAAGTTCATGTGCATATAACGTTGGGAATAACGATTTGGTTGACAATAAAACTTATTATTTTTGTAGTGTAATCTATTTTATAAATACACTGACTGGAATTAAAACAATGTAACCTAAATACCGTATTAGATACGTTGACGCACCATCTCAAAGAAACAGATAGAGCCTGCAATTGCAACATTCAGGGATTCCTGTCCACCTGGCTGTGGAATAGTCACCGCTTCGGCATGTTGCAGTGCATAGTCAGATACGCCTTGACCTTCATTGCCCAGAATCCAGACGCAAGCTTTACGCAAGTCCTTGCTATACAGGCTGCTAGAACGATGTGAGCTGGTAACATATACCGGAATCTTGAATTGCGGTAAAAGGTCTTCTAGTGCAATATTTTCAAAAGTTTGCAAAGAAAAATGCGCGCCCATACCTGCACGTAATACGCGTGGTGACCAAAGAGACGCTGAACCCTTGGTACAAATGACTTGATCAATACCGGCAGCTGCTGCTGAACGTAGCAAGGTGCCGACATTGCCGGGATCCTGCACATTTTCAAGGATCAGGGTATCAGCCGTAAAATCAAGTGCCTGGCTTGAGCTTGGAATATCGACAATCGCCATACAGGCAATCGAAGTGCCTAAGGTACTCAGGTCCTTATAAAGCGATTCACCAATGACAAAGACCGCACCGGTATATTTGTTTAAAATAATGTCAAAATCAGGATGCGCTAAAGCATGTTCAGTCGTGAAGATCGAATTGATTTTCTTGTTTTCATGTAACCATGCAAGACACAGGTGCGTGCCTTCAAGCACAGTTTGTCCTTGTTTTTTTCGATAAGAATTCTGTTCAATTAAACCGCGTAAGTGTTTAATTTTAGGATTGTCTTTGGATTCAAGGAAGATGGTTGGCATAAGAAGAAAGTCCACGGCAGTCAATCAAGGATCAACTGCCGTTTAAAAATTAGTGGTGGTAGCTGGTCACAAGCTCAACTTCATTTTTTGAACCAATGATGACAGGAACACGTTGATGCAGATTTGTAGGTTCGATTTCAAGAATGCGGACACGACCAGTCGTTGATGCACCGCCAGCCTGTTCCATCAGCATACTCATTGGATTGGCTTCATACATTAAACGTAAACGACCTGCTTTAGTTGGGTCTTTCAAGTCGTACGGGTACATGAAGATCCCGCTACGGCACAGAATACGGTGAATATCGCCAACCATACAAGCGACCCAGCGCATATTGAAATCTTTGGCGCGAGGACCTGTTTTACCTGCTAGCAACTCATCGATATAGCGCTGTACAGGCGCTTCCCAGTGACGCTGATTCGATGCATTGATTGCATATTCTTTAGTATCAGCAGCCACCTGAATCGCTTCAGAAGTCAGCAGGAATTCTTGAGTTTCAGGATCGAAAGTAAAGAAAACAACACCAGCACCCACAGTAAGTGCCATCATGGTTGATGGGCCATACAGCACATAACCAGCAGCAACCTGATTGACACCAGCCTGCATAAAGTCTTCTGCCTGAGTTACACTATTTTTTGCAGGAAGAATCGAAAAGATGGTACCCACACACATGTTGATATCAATATTGCTTGAACCATCAAGTGGATCGAACAATACTAGATATTGACCATTTTCCTGGGCTGAAGTGAATTCATCCAGTTCTTCAGACGCTAAACCGCCTACATGTGGATGTACTTTTAATGCATCAATCAGATAATCATTAGAAATCACGTCCAGTTTCTTTTGCTCTTCGCCTTGAACATTTTCATGCTGAGCACTACCTAATACACCCGCTAGAGCACCTTTTTGCAGGAGTTGGTCAATACGCTTGCAGGTATTTCCAATTGTTTCAATCACTTGTGCAAGTTCAGGTGTGAGGTTCCCGCTTTGTTGTTGTAGGAATTGGGATAAGGTGCGGTATGACATAAGGGAAAAACTCCAAGACTTATAATCGGGGGAAAAAGATCAAAACGATATACGGCTATATTTTAGATGAGAACGTTCGAAAAGGACAATTAAACTGAATTATTTGTTGTGATTTTGCCCTTGCAACTCCTGTGGAAAGTGCTATGTTGAATCAAAGGAAAAAATGATCATAGGAGCACAGAGATGACAACATTAAAGTTTGATGCGACTCCAACGCCGAGCGAAGCGATTAATCTCGATGAAATTTCTGAAGACAAGATGAAAGAAGCGTGGAAAGATTACGAAGTAAAACCTGAATACAAAAAATTCAATAAACACGACATGATTGAATCCATGCAAACTGCAGAAGAAGGTGAAGGCAAAGAATAATCTTATTCTTTGATCTTTCAAATATCTTCCTAATAAAAAAGCACTCAATTGAGTGCTTTTTTATGAATGATGCATTATTTAAATGATCACTTATTTTAGTAGTGGTGGAACAGCTTCGTAGTTGATTTCTACACGGCGGTTTTCTTTCCACGCACTTTCATCATGGCCAGGATTAACTGGCATTTCTTTACCATAGCTCACTGCTTCAAGTTGGCCTGCATTTACACCAGAAGTGATCAGGAAACTTTCTACTGCTTTGGCACGACGTTCACCAAGTGCCATGTTGTATTCACGTGTACCGCGTTCATCTGTATGACCTGTTAAGGCTACACGAGAATTGGCATTTGCCATCAGGAACTGGGCATGTGCTTGTAGAGTACGGATATCGTCATTGCTCAGTTCACTGCTGTCATAGTCAAAGTGAACCACGCGTTTAGCTAAATAAGCCTTATTTTCTGCAGTTACACCTTTAGCAGATGCACCGGCCATATTTTGGGCGCTTAGAGCTGCATCTTCACTTAGACCTTCAGTGCTTACAGTAGTGGTGCCACTGGTGTCCAAGTTGCCAGTTTGGACTTCAGCTGCTGGTTTACGGCTGGCACAACCAGTCATTACGACTGCAGCTGCAAGTAAAGGAAGTGCAAATAATTTTACTTTGTTCATTCTTCATCTCCATGAAGGTTGATTATGGGGTAAAGCATTTATAAATATTGAACTATTATTTTGGTGCCCAAGCAGGTTCACGGACTTCACCTGTTTCACTTGGCAGATTCATGCGGAACCGGCCATCAAGAGACATGATGGATAACAATCCACGGTTACCTTCGCGAGTGGCATAGACCACCATCTGACCATTTGGCGAGAAGCTAGGTGATTCATCCAGGCTGGTTGGCGTCAGGATATTGGTCACACCTGAGCTAATATCCTGTACAGCCACTTTATAGTTACTGCCACTTGGACGATGAACCAATGCAAGTTTCTTACCATCTGCACTTAAGGTCGCGCGGGCATTAAATGCGCCACGGAAAGTCAGACGTTTGGTACTTTCATTATTGAAATCATAGCGGTAAATCTGCGGAGAACCACCACGATCTGAAGTAAAGATAAATGATTTTCCATCCGGCGCATAACGTGCTTCTGTATCAATTGCGCTATCGTTGGTCATGCGTTTTAATTGGCGTGTTTCCAGATTCATCTGATAGATTTCCGGATTACCATGCATAGACGCCGTAAATAGCATGCTCTTACCATCTGGAGAGACGCTTGGCGCACCGTTTAAACCACGGAAGCTGGCCAGCTTTTCACGCTGACCAGTCGCCAGATCCTGTACATAAATGGCCGGACGTTTGGTTTCAAAAGATACATATGCAATTTTTTTTGCATCTGGTGTCCAGGCAGGTGACAGGATTGGATCACGCGAAGTCAAAATGGTCTTTGGCTGTTCACCATCCGTATCGGCAATCTGTAAGGTATAACGCTGATCAGGCGTTGCCGGGTTACGTAACACATAAGCAATACGGCCGGTGAAATCTCCCGGAATACCGGTTAATGCCTGATAGATCGCATCACTGATCATATGGGCTGCCTGACGGGTACGTGATGCAGGAACAGTCAGCAACTCATTCAATAAGTATTGACGTTTTTCGACATCATACAATTGATACTGAATGCTATAAGACCCATCCGGATTGGTCTTGGATGAACCGGTTACCACATAGGGTACGCCTGCAGCTGCCCATGCTTCAGCATTTGGCGAATTTAGTTGTGCTGTAGCAGGTAAATTCTTCGAGGCACTGGCGAATTTTCCAGAACGATTCAGGTCATTTTCCACCACCGGATAAATACTCTGATCCTGGCTAAAAGGCACAATGGCAATTTTAGGAGCAGCTTCAGGAGCTTTGGTAATTTCCAGATGCAGTTGGGCCTGAGACTGGGTCGCAGTGACCGCACCCAAAGTGGTCATGATTGCAAGGCAGAGTAGGTGTTTGCGTGTCTTTTCCATCATTCGTTATTTACTCAAATCAACGGAGTTATTTATAAGTGATTGGGCTACATCATCGCATGGATTTATGCGAAATAGACCACGAATTTATCATCAAACTGTTATATCACTATGGGGAGTGATTATTATTTAATCTGTTTCAATTGAAGTTTAACTCAAAAAAACAGCCATAACACTTTTTCTTTATTATGGCTGTTTTTCATTAATGAGCTGTAAAGGTTGAAGTAAAACTTCGTGCTTCACGGCGTGCATCCCGATCTGAAGGCATTGGATAAGGTGCAGCAGCACGTACTGCCGCTTCTACACTGGCTTTCATATCTGGATCACTGGCACTCACCACCACAGAAACTACAGAACCACTATCGCTCAAAGTGACCCGAGCAGTCGCTTTCTGGCCTGAAGAGCCCACAGGGGTATCCCATGCACGTCTGATTTTATTTTCGAAATCACGTTTTGCAGTAGAGGCAATTCGCTTAGATTCCGCTTTTTTCTGTGCAGCTTCTTCAGCAGCCTGTTTGGCTGCAGAGGCTTTGGCATCAGCTTCTGCCTTGGCTTTCGCATCTGCATCCGCTTTGGCCTTCGCAGCCGCATCAGCTTTACGTTTAGCTTCGGCCTCTGCTTTAGCTTTCGCCGCAGCGTCAGCTTTATGCTTGGCATCAGCATCCGCTTTGGCCTTCGCAGCGGCATCAGCTTTACGTTTAACTTCGGCCTCTGCTTTAGCTTTCGCCGCAGCGTCAGCTTTGTGCTTGGCATCTGCTTCCGCTTTAGCCTTCGCAGCCGCGTCAGCTTTACGTTTAGCTTCAGCCTCTGCTTTGGCTTTTGCCGCAGCGTCAGCTTTATGTTTAGCATCCGCCTCTGCTTTAGCTTTTGCTGCCGCATCGGCTTTACGTTTAGCTTCGGCATCTGCCTTGGCTTTTGCAGCAGCATCCGCTTTTGCCTTGGCTTGAGCCTCTGCTTTTTGCTTGGCGGCTAAATCAGCCTTTTTCTGCGCTTCAAGTTTGGCTTTTTGCGCAGCATCGGCTTTACGCTGTGCTTCTACTTCAGCCTTACGCGCTGCTTCAGCTTCGGCTTTAGATTTTTGTGCAGCCTCTGCTTTGGCTTTGGCAGCAGCCTGTTTTGCCTGGTCAGCAGCTTCAGCACGTTTTGCTGCTTCGGCTGCTTGCTGGGCGGCTTTGGCTTGAGCAAGCTCTGCTGCTTTTGCTTCTTGCTGAGCTTTTTGAATATCGATCTGTGGGGGTGCCGGTGCAGCTGCTGTTGGCACTATAGGTGCAGGCTCTACACTGGGTTCAGCAGTTTGGGTAATTTCTTCTGCAATATTTTCATGTGCAGTTTCTTCAAATTCGGTTTCTTCACGAGTCACCGGCTTGAGGTCTTCAGGTTTAATTAAGACCGTTTTAATCTGTTTTGGCGGTTCAGGTGGCTTACTCATCCCCAGAAAAAGCAGGCCCACCAAAGCAACTGCATGGATTCCTAGCGTAAACCCAATCGCAATTGCTTTCTTCTGAAACGGTGGTTTCTGATAATTTTTCATACTTTATTCTAATGGCTTGGTCAGTAAACCCACTTGGGACAAACCCGCATCCTGCAGGCTTGACATTAAGGCCATCACATCGCCATAAGGGCGGGTGGTATGACCATTGATCACGACATTGAGGACCTTGTTTTCACTTTCCGCAGTGCTTTGCGCTTCTATCAAAGTCTGCGTCAAAGCCTCTAGGGTGACAGGACCTGTGGTCTGATTTTTATATTCCAGAAAATAAGTACCATCTTCTTTTAAAGTGACGATCGTAGGCGCATCTTTGGATTCGATCGGTAAGCCATTGGCCTGCGGCAAATCGACCTTGATGCCACTGGTAATCATTGGGGCAGTCACCATGAAAATGACCAGAAGTACCAGCATCACATCGATGTAGGGCACCACATTCATGTCACTTTTCAGTGGTTTTTTAATGCGCTCGAAGCGTCCTGAACGTTGAATGGCCATTAGTCATTGTCCTGCGTAGCGCCCACAGATTGACGTTGCAGCAGCGCCACCATTTCTTCAGCGAATAGGGCACGGTCAGAGTACAGTGCTTCACCTTTAGATGTGAAATGGTTAAAGGCTAAAACCGCAGGAATTGCAGCAAATAAACCAATCGCCGTTGCAATCAGGGCCTCTGCAATACCAGGTGCGACAGTGGCCAAAGTGACCTGATCCACATCTGCCAGACCAATAAAGGCATTCATGATGCCCCAGACGGTACCAAACAGACCGACATAAGGAGCGACTGAACCAATACTGGCCAGCGCACCCAAGCCTTGTTCCAGATGTCCCTGATCACGACTTAAACCTACCCGCAGAATACGTTCGGTTCCTTCAATTGACTGGGCAGTTGGAGCATGGCGTTTTTTAAGTTTAAGGAACTCGCCCAGACCCTGATAGAAGATATCTTCCAGACCAGTACGTTTGGAATTGAGCTGGGCATTGTTATAAAGCGTCTTGAGTTCGGCACCTGACCAGAAAATTTTCTGGAAATGATCGTCGTCAGCCTGAGCCTTTTTATAGCTCATGGTTAACTTAGCAATCAGGTACCAGCTGTACAACGAGGCTAACAGGAGAGAAAGCATCACCAGTTGTACGACAGGGCTTGCTTGTAAAATAAGATCTGAGACTTGAAGAGATGATTCTAACTGAGTTGCCATAGCTGTTACGTGTGCCAAATAATTTTTTTAGTCTTGTTCCAATTCTTTTTGAATTAGTTCGCGGATTTCATCCGGGAGTCGACGTGGTCGCATCTCTGCACTGATACATGCCAACTCAACCTCACCTGATGCAAGCATGATTTCACCACGATAAATATTTTGTTGCAATACAAATGATGAAGCTTTACATGAAATGACACGTGCAGTCACGGTAATCAGGTCATCCATGAGGATTGGACGCATATATTTGACATTAATTTTGTGCACAACAAAGTTATAGTCGGACTGATGCCAGTAGTGACTCACTCCGGAAGCACGTAACCATTCAGTACGGGTACGTTCCATATAGCGAATATGGTTAGCGTGGTAGACAATGCCACCCGCATCAGTATCTTCAATATAGACGCGGATATTGAATTCAAAGTGATTCGCCATAGTTTTGTTCCATGCAGATTTTACGAAATTATTGCTTGTTTTTAGAGGCTGGAGCAGGCTTAGAATTTGCCTTATTCATTCCAAAAGTCAAGCAATTTAGCGCGTCAAAGTTTAGCACTGTGAGCTTTGAGACCAATGGCACAAGATGTCAAATCTGGATGGAGTAGGGGCTAAGCCAGTACGGAACGGCCAATTGCTTATTAATACGGCGAAGTAAAAGCATGAATGAGACCAGTCACTCATGCTGGAGGAACTAAGAATCAGCTTTTGTTATTTTGCTTCCAGCTCATTTGTACCTGATTGGCTACTTTCGGATAATCCAGTATAAAACGGACATGACTTTCTACGCCGGTTTTTAAAGTCGCATCATCGACTATAAAATTCGGGTTATGGTTTGGTGCTGCTTTGGCTGGGTCCTGATCGGCTGGCGTTGCACCGACGAAGACAAACAATGATGGCATCAGCTTGCCATAATACGCGAAGTCTTCACTGGCACTAGCATTGTTATCAAGTAGATGCAGTTTATTTTCACCATTCACTTTAACCAGAGTCGGACGCATCAACTCGGTCAAGGTTTTATCATTGGTGGTAACAGGCGCATAGGGTGCAATTTCTACTTTGACTTTGACATCATTGGCTGCGGCATTGTGTTCCAGCATTTTCGGCAAGTCTTTTAAAATGCCTTGACGCACATCTTCACTATTAGAACGAATCGTACCGACCATATTCACCTGATTAGGAATCACGTTTCCAGTGGTACCCCCCTGAATACTCCCAATACTGACTACGCCCATACCTTTGGTCAGATCTGCTTTACGGCTTACCAGACTTTGTAAATTATTAATCATCTGTGCAGAAGCATAGATGGGATCGCGACCTGCCCAAGGCATTGAACCGTGTACCTGATGGCCATCTACCTGTATACGTAAATGATCCGCGCTATTGAGAATCGCACCATCTTTATAGAAAATATTGCCACTTGGCATGCCAGCCATCACATGCATCCCGAAAATGACTTCAGGCTGAGGATTCTTGAGTGCACCATCGGCAAGCATTTTACGTGAGCCGATCTGATCGCCTTGGCTAAAGTTATCAATATCTGCACCGCCTTCTTCAGCAGGCTGGAATACAAACACCACGGTTCCGGCAATCTTATCTTTATTAGCAGCGAGCACTTTGGCGGCACCTAGTAGCATTGCAGTATGCGCATCATGACCGCAGGCATGCATCACATAAGTTGCCTTACCTTGATAAATGCCTTTCTGCTTGCTGGCAAAAGGTACGGTTGCCGTTTCCTGAATCGGCAAGGCATCCATATCTGCACGTAATGCCATGACTGGGCCAGGTTTTGCACCCTTTAGAACGCCGATCACGCCTGTTTTGGCATAACCTTTACGTACTTCAATACCATAGGACTTTAATTCTTTTTGTACTAATTCCGAGGTTTTGAATTCCATATTGCCCAGTTCAGGATACTGGTGAATATGCTGGCGCAGTTTGATGGTATGCGCTTCGGCTGCTTTAACTGAATCATCTACCCAATCTGCTAAAGCCAGCTGACTACAGAATAGAAGAGGGAGACAAAGTGAAAGCGTCTTATGCATGTTCATATCAGGGAGAACCTTAAAAATCTGAATAGAGTTAAAGTGATGCCTGAGCATTACATAATGCACTACATTTGACCAAAACCCTCTGAGTATGGGTTTCATACCTTTTTGGTATATTCATTTTTAGTACTTGCTGATAAAGGGAATTTTATAGAGGAAAACATTGTAAAATTATGTAATTATAAGATTTGATAGTTTATTTTATTTAAAAAATTCAAACGAATAAGGAATTGCTGAAGAGAATTTATATCTAATTTAAAAAAACTCTCATTATGTAAGTTTCAACTATTTCTCTAAGTTAAATACTATTTTGGCATTAAAGTTGCTTTGATTATTTCATAATTATTATTGATAGAATTTTAAAAGAAATAGCCTAAGTATTTGTTTGAAGGGCAATAATTATATAGCTAAATAAACTACTTAATAATAAAGATTTAAGTTTGTGCTTTTGGAGCTAATTGATTGCAGTAGTCAATTAGCTCTTTTTCTTTATGATAAAAAATGGCTAAGCCAAAAGAATTTTATCTTTACTTTGGCTCAGGCGGCGTCATGCCAAATTGTAAATAAGCCATATTGGTCGCAATACGACCGCGCGCAGTACGCATCACATAACCTTGCTGAATCAGATAAGGCTCAATCACATCTTCCAGAGTACCTGAATCTTCTGCCATTGCTGCTGCCAAAGCTTCTACACCCGCCGGGCCACCATCAAAGCGTTCTAGCAACATCGACAGGTAACGACGGTCAAGCGTATCCAGGCCATCTTTATCCACGTTCAACATATCTAATGCGCGTTGAGCCATTTCCTGAGTGACTTCACCCGTGCCTTTGACTTGAGCATAGTCACGTACACGACGTAATAAACGGTTGGCAATACGCGGTGTACCACGTGCACGACGTGCAATTTCTTTCGCACCATCTTCGGTCATTGGAACATCCATCAGACTGGCAGAACGTTTCACAATATGAGTCAGATCATCAACCGAATAGAATTCCAGACGCTGCACAATCCCGAAACGGTCGCGTAGTGGAGAGGTGAGTAGACCAGCACGTGTCGTTGCAGCGACCAAAGTAAATGGTGGTAAGTCCAATTTAATCGAACGGGCAGCAGGACCTTCACCAATCATGATATCCAGCTGGTAGTCTTCCATTGCTGGATAAAGGATTTCTTCAATCACGGGTGACAGACGGTGAATCTCGTCAATAAACAGAACATCACCTTCTTCAAGATTGGTCAGCATTGCCGCCAGATCGCCCGCACGTTCTAATACTGGACCGGAAGTCGATTTCAGGTTACCCCCCATTTCACGGGCAATAATATTCGCTAACGTCGTTTTACCTAGACCTGGAGGTCCAAAGATCAAAGTATGATCGAGAGCTTCAGCACGACCACGTGCGGCGCCAATAAAGATTTCCATTTGCTCACGCACCACGGGCTGACCGATATAGTCATCGAGGGAAGTCGGGCGGATGGCACGATCAAAATGATCTTCGGGTTTTTCAGAACCACTGATGAGACGGTCTTGCATATCTTTTGAGTCAATCTCTATGGTTTATTTGAGGTGAATAAAGTCATAGCCTCAAAATGCATTAAAAATTCAGATGCCATTGTGAAGGCATTACCTTACTTTTGACAGGGCAAAAGTAACAAAACCCTTTGCAGAAATAATGGCACATCCTATGCCATATTTCTGGGGCAGCATCCATGCTGCCTCCTGCTATTTGTTTTTCGATGAGGTTTATATAGGTCTTAACGGTTCATCGACTTTAATGCAGCACGGATAATGTCGCTGGCTTCAGTAAACTCACCTTTGGCTGCATTCACCAGTTTTTGTGCCTCAGCCGGTTTATAACCTAAGGACTGTAGTGCAGCTTCAGCTTCAGCTACAGCTGAATTACCCATAAACTGAATTTGTGGAGCTGTCGAATTGCTTGGAGCAGTGCCCGCAGACATGGCTTTAAAGCGGTCGCGCAGTTCAATCATCAAACGTTCAGCCGTTTTCTTGCCGACACCGGGGACTTTAACCAAGGTATTTACATCTTCATTTTCAACAGTATGGATCAGCATCTCCACACTTAAAGTTGAAAGAATGCCGAGTGCCATTTTCGGGCCAACGCCGTTCACTTTTAATAAAGTGCGGAAAATGGTTTTTTCCTGAGCATTTAAAAAACCATACAGTAATTGTGCATCTTCACGTACAGCCAGATGCGTCCACAAGGTAATTTTCTGGCCTTTTTGCAACTGGCAAAAAGTGGTGAGTGGTGTATCAATTTCATAACCCACACCATTCACATTTAATAATACAGTCGGTGCTTCCAGCGCCAGCACTTCACCAATCAGACATCCAATCATCTTTTATCATTACTCAATTCAGTTTTGCAGCATAGTAGTCAGCATTTTCAGGAAAGGCAAAATCTCCTTCTGCAAAACAGGTGATTTTGCTGCAATAAGCATCTAATCCAGCAAGATGTTTTATAACAATCCGGCTTTATTGCCTTGCAATTCCTGTGACAGGTTATAAGCCTGATGGTCCGAGAATTTCGAGATAATATCCAGCACCTGCATGATATTGTCATAATGGCTGTCTTTAAAATTCGCTCCTGAACGTTGCAGAATCGACATTAAACGTTGTTCCTTAAAGCTCAGGTTTTTATGCGGTGTAGTCAGGGGAATAAAGGCATCCAGAATATTTTGCAGACTTTGATGGGCAATGATCTCTAGACCTGCTTTCTGCGGATGTTCAAATATCTTGTCACGTGCCAGTTCTTTGGCACGATTAATACCACTTTCAATATCTGAGGAACAATACTGTAGTAAGGTGCCTTGTAACTGGCCAGACAGAATCTGGTCATGATGGCGTGCAAAAGCAGTCGTCACTTCATTCACTAGACGTTTCATCACACGGCCACGCAGGGCAGCAATTTTCTGTTGCCAGGTCGTGTCAGGCATACCAATCTCGGAAGGCGTGCCATAATCTCCGAGCAGATTTAAAAATACCGGTTCCACTTCAGCATAGCTGAGCATGTTCAAGCTGATGCCATCTTCTAGGTCAATCAGGGCATAGCAGATATCATCCGCTGCTTCGAGTAAATAGGTCAGTGGGTGACGACAATATTGATACTCACCGAGCTGGATCAGTCCAAGCTCTTCCGCGATCTGCTTTAAAATCTCTTTTTCTGCCTGATAGCAGCCAAACTTGGCGCGGCTACTGGCAGGCAAATCTACCTGCGATGCCATAGTTTTTGACAGCCACGGATATTTTAAATAAGCACCCAAAGTGGCATAGGTCAGGCGCATGCCACCATCATTTGGATGATAGTCAATCTTGGTTAGAAGCCGCAGGCCTTGGGCATTGCCTTCAAACTGGCGGACATCTGCTTCCTGTTCAGGGCTTAAATCTTTTAAGAAGTCAGTATGTGATACATCATCAAACCATTCCCGGATCGCATATTCACCGGCATGGCCAAAAGGCGGGTTACCAATATCATGGGCCAGACAAGCGGCTTGAATAATTGCACCCACATCAGCGGGAGACACCCAAGGTGGAAGCTGATCTTTAATTTTCTCTGCGGCCAACATCCCTAGCGAGCGGCCAATACAGGAGACTTCCAGTGAATGCGTCAGGCGCGTATGAATACCATCGTGCTGGGTTAAAGGATGCACCTGGGTTTTACGGTTGAGCTGCCGGAAGCTCTGGGAAAAAATAATACGGTCATAATCTTTGTGGAACGGGCTACGGGCCAGTTCTGTACTCTGCTTTTTACTACCAATCCGAACTGTCGAAAGCAGTTCCAACCAACGCATTTGAGTCATTTATCATTATTCAGTTCTCTACTTTCTGCATCATGCCAAAAAAGAGCGTAAAGCACTAGGGCAGTGCGACATGAATTGTCATGCTGCATATTGTTATTTCAGTCAGCTGGAAAAGACTGAAAATTAAAAATCAAAATCATTAAATGAACGATAAAAAAGCAGGCTCAATGGCCTGCTTTTTGTTTAAAGCGAAGAATCAGATTAGCTCTTCGCCATTTTTCTTGGCCTGTTGTGTGTCTTTATAGACATTCAGGCAAATCGTGAACAAGACCAGGCTTGCCACCAATGGCCAAAAAAGTACATATAGGGTCAATAATTGACTTGTCATCTGAAATCTCCTTATTTACTTTTCTCAGATAGCTGGTGAAATTCAATCACCATCTTGTTGATTTGCTTAAAATCAAATTTTTCTTTGCTGTAGAGTAGCGTCAACACAGTACATACCAACGCACTACTGCCATAAGCTGTCAGTGAGCTTAACAAGGTGCCGTATTCACGCAGGAAGCCGATGGTCCATGGCATGAAACCAATACTGGCCAATATGCCAACGACCAGACCCACTTTTTTACCGAAGAAACCAAAGGTCATCAGACCCAGCACCACACCAATACCCAAGGTCGCAACGAGTTCAAAGCCAAGTGCGATCAATCCCTGAATCGGAAGCCATTCAAAACGTACTATCAGAAAGCTGAAAAATGCGAGGCCCACTGACCAGTTAAAGGCCCGGGCATTCACCTTGTCCCAATACAGGCTGACAATCACCGGGAACACAATAGAGCCCCAAAGTGCACCCACAAAAATCAGCATCGATAAAATGTCAAACTTCAAGGTGGCAATCACAATTCCCAGCATGGTGGCAACGATCATGGTCATACGGCCAATAAATAGCATTTTCTTTGGATCAGGACGGTTTTTCGCAATCTGTTTGCCATAAATGTCTGTCATGACAATCGCAGACAGGGCAGACAGATCCGAGTCAGCGGTAGAAGACAGGGCTCCAATCACCATGATGAATAACAGCGCGACCATAAATGGAGAAAGATAAGTCGCTGCCATTTGCGGAATCAGGTTATTCAGGTTGTCATCAATAGGTTGAATACCTGCAAATAGTGCCAATAACCCCAGCATGCCTAGACCAATGACAATTGCAGCATAACCAATGGTTGCAGTGATAAAACTTGGTTTGATCAGGTCTTCACGGACTGCAAACAGGCGCTGGGCAATGGTCTGATTACCAATCGCGTAGGCCAATACGGCAACAAAAAACGGTGCACCTTGTTCCAGAAAGGCTGTTTTAGAGAAAAAATCCAGCTGTTCTGGTTGCAGGTTATGAATCCCGCTTTGAAACAGGGAGGATCCGCCTAAGGTAAAGAACAAGGTTGGAATAATGATCACAGCCGCGACAATCATTGCCACCAGCTGACCGAAATCGGTAAAGACCGAGGAACGGAACCCCGACCAAAGGGTATAGGACAGCACACCGATGCCGGTAATCAGCACGCCATGGATAAAGCTTAAAGGAGATAAAATCTCAACCAGTGCCCCAGCGGCGGTAAAGTTCACCATCAGGCTGATTACGCTACCCACAATATTGGAACCCGCCAGAATCATCTGGCTTTGATTGCCATGCCGGGCATGCATGATTTCTGCCAGAGTATGTGCATTAGGCGCCAGTTCACGAAAGCGCTTGCCAAAGGGATAGATAAATAAAATCATCAGCGCACCCCATAAACCATAGTGGAGGGCACCGGAAACGCCGTATGTATATCCGGATGAAGCTGCTGCATAAAATGATGCGGCCCAAATCCAGGTGGCGGTCATACTGGCCGCAGACATTCCAAATCCGATGGAGCCATTCGAGACCATGTAGCCATCAACATTTTCATTTTTCTGTTTAATACGTAACGATAGTAAAAAAGTGATGCCATAGAAAAGCACCATCAATAGTACAGTTGCTGTACTAGTGAATTGAAACATACATACTCCTTAAGCGGGTCACCTTTTGTTTTTGAAAATTAAATCATTGGTGACAGATTAAGGCTCTAAAATAGACAGAGCAGTGAAGCTATAGAACATCAAAAATTAGTGTCCGAATATAGAATTTATATTCATCTCTACAGCAGAAAGGAAAAACCATTGCCAGGCCCAGAATTTAGACAATTTCTCAGCAATTCGGCTAGAGCTTAACATAAAATCATCAAATTTACTGATGAAGTGTCTATTTGGTAAGATTCTTAGCTGATATAGACGTGTGGGCCTGTTATTCTATTAGTTGAATAAAAAAGAAAATTTTCTATATTTTTCAGCAATTACAAATATTTATTTTAAACTTTTCGAGTTAAATAAAACCTGAGAATACGGCTTAAATAAAAAAGGTAACAAAATTTTATTATTAATCATTTCTTCATTATTTTTTTATATAAACCTCATAATTCCTGGTAAATTTCCTCATAAATATAAGTGGTATTTTGCTATTTATATTGTGTTTTTTACACATAATAGAGCTCATGAATAAATGATGGAATTTCAAAATATTGGATATGGTGGGGATTTTGTCGATATATTTTTTGGTCTTTTAGATGAGTAAATTTCGCTTAATTATGATCTGAGAAGATAAAAATCAAATATAAAAAAATAAAAGGCCCAAATAAGAAACTTTATTTTTATTCTTTTAGAAGGTGAGAATAGATGTCCAGTTTTTCCCCCGCAGATGATGTCAGATTAAAATACCACTCAGTATTAATTATTCTTTCATAGAGGGGAGTAATTTGCCTCTGTTACTGTAATGGCGGAGATCAGCGGAGAACTGTTCCTTGTAGTACAGAAAACGGCAGAAGACCTTTAACCAGTTTTCTAATCTTAGAAGTCAAAGTTAAGAGTCAATCAAAAGAATCAAAAACAGTCTGCAAAAAATACGACTTCATTAAATCTTGTAATCAAGTATTTCATTTTGGCCTAAATAGGAGTTTTGGCAGGTCATGACAATAAAACCTGAATTTGATTTTGTCCCGATTGTTGTTGAAAAATAATACAATTTTTATGCAGAAAATTATTCTGAAGCGGTTTTGATTTTTCTTGAAAAAAATGTGTTAACCTGTGCGACTACATTCAATTTTCCTAACTGAAAATGAACGGAATATTTTAAAAGTCCAGGATATTTCAGGCGTAGTTTTCTGATTTGGCATCTAGCCGATTTCCTTATTTCACAGTAGAATATGCGCTCTCTCAAGTCACATTGTGGCATGGTCGCTCGATCATCCCGTGGAGCCAAAATCAGCATGTTTATCGTTGCCGGTGCACCTGCACATTCTTCTTTTAAGAAAGCTCAACTACTCACACGTTTATCGTCAATTAGTTCTGTTCAATCACTAGAAAGTCAATTTGTTTATCTTTTTGACCAAGCGCTCAACGAGCAACAACAGCAATCCGCTTTACAGCTTCTCAACGATGGTCAATCATTTGAACTGCACCAGGCTGCAAGTGATGAAATCCAGATTCTGGTGACACCGCGTGTCGGCACGATTTCACCGTGGTCATCAAAGGCAACTGATATTTTTGCCAACTGTAATACACCGGTTCATCGTTTAGAACGCGGTGTTTTGTTTACTTTGAAGGGCGAAAAAGAACTTTCTAAAGAAGCATTACAGATCTTGCATGACCGCATGACTGAAAGTGTTTTCAATGCGATTGAAGATGCTGCAGTGTTGTTTACTGAAACTGCACCAAAACCTTTGAACTCGATTGATATCCTGGGTCAAGGTAAAGAGGCACTGGTAAAAGCCAATAATGAATTCGGTTTTGCGCTGTCTGAACAGGAAATTGATTACCTGACAGAAGCATTTACCAAACTGGGTCGTAACCCGAACGACATCGAACTGATGATGTTTGCTCAGGCAAACTCAGAGCACTGCCGTCATAAAATCTTCGGTTCTGAATGGACGATTGATGGTGAAGTTCAACCATTGTCATTGTTCCAGATGATCAAAAATACCTATAAAGAATCACCAACAGACGTATTGTCGGCTTATAAAGACAACGCATCGGTGATTGTTGGTTTTGATACGCAACGTTTCTATCCAACTCAAGAAGATAACGGTCAACACGTTTATAAATACAAAAGCCAGGCCGCTCACATCTTGATGAAAGTGGAAACTCACAACCACCCAACAGCGATTGCACCATTTGCCGGTGCTGCGACAGGTTCAGGCGGTGAGATTCGTGACGAAGGCGCGACTGGTCGTGGTGGTAAACCGAAAGCTGGTTTAACGGGTTTCACCGTATCTAACCTGAATATTCCTGGCTTCGAACAGCCTTGGGAAGAAAACTATGGCAAACCTTCACGTATGGCATCTCCACTTCAAATCATGATTGAAGGTCCATTAGGCGGCGCAGCGTTTAACAACGAATTTGGTCGTCCAGCGCTGACGGGTTATTTCCGTACCTTCGAACAAAACGTCAATGGCGAAGTGAAAGGCTTCCATAAGCCAATCATGATCGCGGGTGGTTACGGTAACATTCGTCCGGACCACGTTGAAAAAGATGCGATTCAACCAGGTGACTTACTGATCGTGCTTGGTGGTCCAGCCATGCTGATCGGTCTTGGTGGCGGTGCAGCATCTTCTGTAGACAGCGGTAAACTGGGTGAAAACCTGGATTTCGCTTCTGTACAACGTGAAAACCCGGAAATGGAACGTCGTTGTCAGGAAGTGATTGATACTTGCTGGCGCATGGAAGATGAGAACCCGATCGTTTCTGTACATGACGTCGGTGCGGGTGGTATCTCGAATGCGATGCCTGAGCTGGTAAATGACCATGAACTGGGTGCGGTGCTGGATCTTCGTAAGATTCCATCACTTGAGCCAGGCATGTCGCCAATGGAAATCTGGTCAAATGAAGCGCAAGAGCGTTATGTGCTTGCGATCCGTCCAGAATCTCTACCGTTATTCGAATCGATCTGTGCGCGTGAACGTTGTCCGTTTGCAGTACTCGGTGAAGCGACTGAAGCGCGTCACTTAACCGTTGAAGATCCATTGTTCGGCAACAAGCCAGTGGATATGCCAATGCAAGTGATGCTTGGTGGTACACCACGTATGAGCCGTTCATATGAAACTGCTCCGCGTAAAGGCGATGACTTTGATGCGTCTAAAGTGACTGATCTGAAAGATGCGATTTATCGCGTGATCAAGAACCCGACTGTGGCTTCTAAATCATTCCTGATCACCATTGGTGACCGTTCGATCACCGGTATGGTGGCACGTGATCAAATGGTCGGCCCATGGCAGGTTCCTGTAGCAGATGCTGCGGTAACGACTACCAGCCTTGTCGGTTACACGGGCGAAGCAATGGCAATGGGGGAACGTCCACCAGTTGCATTGTTAAACCCAGCGGCTTCTGCACGTTTATCAGTTGCTGAATCGATCTCGAACATCATGTCTGCGAAGATTGATCAGATCAGCGACATCAAACTGTCTGCAAACTGGATGGCGGCGGCTGGTCAACCGGGCGAAGACCAAGCCTTGTTTGAAGGCGTAAAAGCCATTGGTATGGAAATGTGTCCAGCACTGGGCATTGCAATTCCAGTTGGTAAAGACTCATTGTCAATGCGTACCACCTGGAATGACGAAGGCGAAGACAAGTCCGTAACTTCTCCGATGTCAGGCGTGATCACTGCATTTGCACCTGTAACTGATGTTCGTAAGACATTAACCCCTGAGCTGAAAAATATTGAATCTGTACTGGTTCGTATTGATCTGTCTAAAGGCCAGTTCCGTCTCGGTGGTTCAATCCTGGCTCAGGTATACAAAGCCATCGGTTCTGTAACTCCAGATGTCGATAGCTTCGAAGATTTCAAAGCATTCTTTGCACTGATTCAAGACTGGAACAACCGTGGTCTGATCAAGGCTTACCATGACATCGGTGATGGTGGTTTACTGGCAACTGTTGCAGAAATGATGTTTGCTGCACGTCTAGGTGTGGCGCTAGAAGATCAATCAGTTGAAGCATTATTTGCTGAAGAAATCGGTGCAGTTCTGCAAATCGCGAAAGCAGATTGGGATGCATTACAAGCAGAAATCGCTACTTCTACTCTGAAAGATGCGATCTCTGTAGTGGGTACAGTGAACAACTCTGACCAGTTATCTGTAAATGGTCTGGTACTGGAACGTGCTGACCTGCAAGTAGCTTGGACTGAAGTTTCTCATCAAATCCAGCGTCTGCGTGACAACGTAGAAACTGCAGATCAAGAATTTGCGTTGGTTACTGATAAATCACACAAAGGTTTGATTGCTCAACCGACATTTGATCTGAACGAGCAAATCGAAGCGCCGTACATCAATTCACGTCGTCCAAATATGGCGATTTTGCGTGAACAGGGTGTGAATGGTCATGTAGAAATGGCAGCAGCATTCGATAAAGTCGGCTTCAATACAGTTGACGTACACATGAGTGACTTGCTTGCTGGCCGTATCAGCCTGGATGACTTCGAAGGTCTGGTCACATGTGGTGGCTTCTCTTACGGTGACGTATTGGGTGCAGGTGGTGGCTGGGCGAAATCAGTATTGTTCAATCAGCAACTTCGTGACCAGTTCGAGAAATTCTTTAACCGTCAGGAGACCTTCTCTCTAGGGATCTGTAATGGTTGTCAGATGCTGTCACAATTAGCTCCACTGATTCCAGGTGCAGATGCTTGGCCTCGTTTCCATCGTAACAAATCAGAAGTATTTGAAGCACGTAGCGTCAATGTTCGTGTAGAGAAATCTCACTCTGTATTATTAGAAGGCATGGAAGGTTCAATTCTTCCAATCGCTGTGGCACATGGTGAAGGTCGCGTAGTAGCATCGGCTGAAAACATTGCTGCATTGAATGCCAATAATCAGGTGATTATGCGTTATGTGGATAGCCAGGGTAATGCGACTGAGCAATATCCATTGAACCCGAATGGTTCGCCTGAAGGGATTTCTGGTG
Organism: Acinetobacter sp. CAU_H_56; assembly: GCF_058599425.1. Classification (NCBI taxonomy): domain Bacteria; kingdom Pseudomonadati; phylum Pseudomonadota; class Gammaproteobacteria; order Moraxellales; family Moraxellaceae; genus Acinetobacter; species Acinetobacter sp. CAU_H_56. Next base: position 979,759 of record NZ_CM178654.1, read on the forward strand.
TAACTTCGAAAGATGGTCGTGCGACTATCTTGATGCCACACCCTGAGCGTAACTTCCGTGCGATCCAGCACTCTTGGAAACCAGAAGACTGGGATCAGGACGGTGCATGGTTACGCATGTTCCGTAATGCTCGCAAATTTATTGGTTAATCTGATTTAGTTTCAAAAAAGGGTCGCAGCAGCGGCCCTTTTTTATAATTTGAACTTATGGGAAATTAGTAAAACTAGAAAAATCATTTACTTTTGTTTAGACTAGCTTCATCAATTGCCACCAGTGGGTGGCTTTTTGCTTTTTAAGCAGTTTGAAACATTTATTTAATTTTCTCCCGCTGAACTGGTTTAGATTTTGCTTTTATATCTGCATAGAAGTGATATTGTGTAAATAATGCACAATATTTATGCACTTTAAAGGAAAGATGGTATAGATCAGTTCAGTATCAACACTCAAGAATGAGGTGGTGACATGGCTAAGACGCTCAGAATAATGGATAGAACAGAATTACGTCAGAAAGGTTGGTGGTTATTTGGTTTTGTTGTTGGCCTACAGGTACTGTTCTTGGTAGGCAGTTATTTGCTACAGAGTTCTTGATCAACAGATTTAAAAAAGCCACCGAAAGGTGGCTTTTTTATTGCTAAACAGTGGGTTGAATCTGCTTTAACGTTACCTTCAGCGTATTTTAATAAACAAAAGCATTATTAATACTATCCTGATAACACCAAGTGATATAACCAACCGGCCTAACCAGAATTACACAGATTCATGAATTTCAGACTTGCCATTCTAGGGTTTATAACATCATGAGAAGCAATCTGAATCACCTCCAGATATGGCAAGTTCAGCGATTCTGCTGCCTGTTTCCAACTTTAATCTGAGCTCAATGTCGAATACTGCGTCATGCAAGACACTATGTGTATACCTGAAACAGGTATAAATGTAGGAGGGGAAAAGTCTGGCCATGCATAGAAAGTAGATATATGAGTATTCGTATAAGCTATTGATCTATTAATATTTTCAATACGTTGGCCTAAATCGTATGATAAGCACCTGTTTTTTGAAGTGAGCAATCTATGGAACTTCGACATTTACGCTATTTTATTACCGTGGCGCAGGAGCAGAGTTTCACTAGGGCTGCTGAAAAGCTGTTTACGGCTCAACCTTCTTTAAGTCAGCAGATTAAAGATCTGGAGCAGGAAGTTGGCGTTAACCTGTTTGAGCGTTCTTCACGAAAAATACAGTTAACCGATGAAGGTAAGGCCTTTTTAATCTATGCAGAAAAAGCTCTAGAAAATGCCAAATTGGCCGTTGCGTCAGCACGACAGGTGGCCCAGCAGAAAAATAACCAGATTCATATTGGTTTTCTGAATGTTGCCGAACTAAAAGTCATGCCACATATTTTGGCCAAGTTGAAAAAGACCATGCCAGATCTGAAAATTCATCTGCATAGCCTGTTCTGTCTGGAACAGCTTCAACGTCTAAAAAATGCTGAACTAGATCTAAGTATTACCCGTTTTCAGCTGGATCATCCAGATTTTGAAAACATCCATTTGTTGACAGAACAAATTCACGTGGTTGCAGCCAAGCATTTGTACCCAACCGATCGAATACTGAAATTACAGGAACTGAAAAATCATACAATTATTATGTGTGATCAGAATGCATCACCCATATTTTATGAAAGACTCAATGCCTTGATGTCCTTTGATCAGCTAAAGCACGATCAAGTGCTGTGGGCGACCAATGTGCTACAGCATATTAACCTGATCAATATGGGTATGGGTTTTAGTTTTGCTCCCGATTATTTATTACGTTTCCTGAATGATGAAGTGAAAGTGATCCAGACAGATCGACCTTTACCTCAAGTCGAACTATATGCAACATTTAACAAGAACTCTCAAAATCCAGCATTGAATATTATTACCGAAGCTCTTAACAATACGGTAAATGCTTGAAAAACTTGTAGGGATATATGCTTAAACTGATTTATTACGTACCAGATGAAAACCTAGAGGAAACCAAGAAAGCCGTCTTTGCAGCAGGTGCGGGTGGTATTGGGGAGTATACCGATTGTGCCTGGCAAATTCTGGGAACTGGACAATTTAAGCCACAGCAAGGCGCAGATCCTCATATTGGGGAAATTGGCCAGCTAGAAAAAGTGGAAGAATGGCGGGTCGAAATTCTTGTGCCTGATGAAAAGGCGGTTGAAGTGGCTAAGGCTCTAAAAGAAAGTCATCCTTATGAAGAACCGGCATTTGAATTTATCCAGCTTTTAGATATAAAAGTTTAAATTTTAGAAGTGATATAAACCGACGGTGCATTGGTGTTAATGTGCCGTCTATCTATATATAAAAACACCCAATCTGCTTTTATTATTATAAAATTCGTCAGAACAACTCAAATAAAAGAATAAAACAAGGAATATAACAATGCAGTTGCCAAAACCGCTGAGCAGCATGTTCAAAAATACGCTGAATAAATCTATTCAATACGGCGCAGAAATCCTACATAACCGTATTCCATATTCCCATGATAATCCTTATCTGGATGGTATTTTTGCACCGCAGCGGCAGGAGCATTTTTCAACTCAATTGAAGGTAGAAGGGCAAATCCCGAAAGAATTAGATGGCGCCTTGATGCGAATTGGCCCGAACCCCATTACAGTGAAAAATCCAAAAATTTATCACTGGTTTACCGGTGATGGGATGATTCATGCGTTACGGCTTAAAGAAGGTGAAGCACACTGGTACAAAAGCCAATATGTAGGTGCGGATAGTGTACAGAAGAAATTACATCGCTCAGTGATTCCGGGGAAAAGTCGTGGTGTAGCTGATCCAGTAAATACCAATATCATCAATTTTGCTGGGAAAATCTGGGCATTGGTCGAAGCGGGTGCTTATCCAATCGAAGTGAATAGTGAACTGGAATCTAAGCGCCATCATCTGTTTGAGAATGATGATCTAGACTTGCCATTTACTGCACATCCACATATTGATCCGGATACCGGCGATATTCATGCGGTTTGTTATGATGGGCTAACCCATAATAAAGTCTTTTATCTGCATATCGATGTACAGGGCAAACTGAAAAATCATGTTGAAATTCCAGTCAAACATGGTCCGATGGTACATGACTGTGCGATTACCGAATCTCAGGTCTTAATTTTGGACTTAAATGTAAATTTCTCGGTGCAGAGTGCCTTAAAAGGTTCGCTGCTGCCATATCAATGGAACCCGAAACATCAGGCACGTATTGGTCTGTTATCTTTTGGTGGAAGTGCTCAGGATATACGCTGGTACAACATCGATCCCTGTTTTATTTTTCATACCATGAATGCTTATGATCTGGATACAGGGAATGTGGTCATGGATGCAGTGGTACATTCCAAAGCAATGGTGCATTCGATTCAGGGCCCAATTGAAGATCAGGATCTTCGATTAGAACGATTTGTCTTCGAAAAAGGAACAGGGAAAGTGAAGCGGACAATCTTATCGGATGTTAAACAGGAATTCCCACGCATTAATGAAGCTTATACCGGACGGCCTTATCGTTATGCTTATAGCATTTCCTTTGGCGAATTTGATGATCCTTACCATGTCAGCAGTAATAGCCTGTTGGGGCATGATTTAGAAACTACGACCATAGAAAGTTATTCATTTGGAGAAAATTGGGTCACAGGTGAGGCTATATTTGTCGAAAAAGAGGGTGCACAAGCTGAAAATGATGGTTGGCTCATGTCTTATGTGCATGCTTTAGATTGTGGCCCTTCGAAAGTTGTGATTTTGGATGCACAGCATATTAAGGATGGGCCAATTGCCACAATTTATTTGCCTGTACGAGTACCGGTTGGTTTTCATTGTAATTGGATTGATTATCGGGAGTTAAAAGTAATATAAAATTATATTTAGGAAAAATTTTAGTTTATTTAAGTCCGTTTGAAATCAAACGGACTTGACTAGATGCTTAAATAAATCTTCAATTCCACTTTTCTTGATATTTCTCAACCCAATACAGTTTGGTTTCTATACTGTAATTACCATCAGGATGAAGGGAAATGATGTAGTGGATATTTTTACCTCAACTTCGATTGCCTTTTCCTTCGGGAACTTGATATTTGTATTTTTCCACTTCTTTAGGGGGAGTAAGTACAATTTTTTTCCATGCTGTAATTGGGATTTTTGATATTCTTTCCTGTTGTGCTGCCATTATAGCCAATCTTTTTTTTGCTGCTGCTTCTCCTTGAGCGTAACGTAATTCTTCAGGAATACCATATCCTTTTTTATTTGCTCTTCATAAGTCAACCAAGGCACATATTCAATAATAATTTGTTGAGGAACATACCCTTCAGGAGATATCTTACAGCTACTATAAGTTGTAATATATTTTTGCTTTTTTATTAAATCTGGAGTCATTGTTAAATTTCTACACTCGGGCCAATTGTTTTTATATATAAATTTTCCTGTCTCATAATGTATAGCGTAACTAATACTATTTTTCATCATTGATGAGCATCCTGTAGCTAACATTATTATATTTATAAGTATGCTCGTTTTAATAAGTTTGACCATTATAAACGCCTGTCTTAGGTGTAAAGGTTAATGCTATTCCGTAGTTAGTTTTAATTTGGTTGAGATAATTGATGATTGAAAAAATTTTTGTTTTAAGTAATTCTTTATAAGAATAAAATCATTATGAAATACTTGCATGAGGAAACTATAAAATTATTATTTAGATTTTTCTAATATACTTAATTAAGCGACATCCATGTCATCAAATATTAATTAAATTAATATTATTAAATCCTTTAAATACTACTTTTAAACTTAAACCTTCTGAATAAACAACTCACGATCAAAACGATACTGCGGGAAGAACACACCATCTTTGGCACGTTCACCAGCACCAATCACCATCACTGGATATTGCTGATCATTCAGATCTAGAAGTTCACGAACCATTGGTTCATCAAAGCCTTCCATCATACAGCTATCAAAACCATAAGCACGTAAAGCCAGTACTAGGTTTTCACAGGCTAATGCTGTGGTTTTACTTGCCCATAGCTTGGCATCGGCAGGACTAAATGCAGAAACAGGCATTTGCTTGTCTAAGGTACGAGCTACTTTGAAAGCAACTTTCTTAAAGTTACCAAAGGCATTCAAATAACCAGTCTTGTAGTTGTAGGGAATGTACTTATAGTACTTTTTAATGGCTGGTGGAGCCTCAGGAAATGGAAACTCGCTGATATTCAGTTTAGCCATTTCATCTACACGGTCAGTACGTGCTACACAGATAATCAGTTCCGAAGCTGTTTTAGCAGCAAGCTGGCTCATACATGCTTTAACCAGACGTTTTTTCTTGGAGGGGTTCTGCACCACATAAAAAGTCCACGGCTGCAGGTTTGAGGAGTTCGGCGCCAGCAAGGCTAAATCCAGACAGGCATCCAGTACTTCAGTAGGAATTGGCTTCTTGGTAAATTTACGCACTGAACGGCGGCTTTCGATGACCTTGCGGAAATTATCTACATCAATATCCTGAGGAGCAGGTTCGTAGTAACGTTTCTTTTCAGGATTTGAACTATCGGTTGTTTGAGAAGTCGTTTGGGAGTTTTCATTAGTCATAAGCTAGATTCTTTCAAAAAAATAAAAGATTGAGGCAGTCTAAACTGCCTCAATTAAAAGATAAGTTTCAGAATTAGTTGAATTGTGTGAAATCAGGTTTCCGTTTTTGCATAAACGCCTGAACGGCTTCCGTCATTTCAGGTGAACCGACACGCTTCATAAATATCTCAGCTTCATCATCAATACAGTCAATAATTTCAGCCAGATCATGCTTCATCAGTGCTTTGGTTTGTTTAATAGAAGCCAGCGGTAAAGCGGCAAGAGTTTTTGCCTGTTTTTCAGCAGCAGCATAGACATCTTCTTCAATGCTATTTACCAGACCTGCACCCAATGCTTTTTCACTATTAAATCGCTGTGCAGTAAGCAGTAACTCAGCCGCTTTATGATAGCCAGCTTGTTGTACGAGCAGCTTGCTTGAAGCGCCTTCAGGCGACAGGCCAAGGCTAACAAATGGAATCTGGAACAGGGCAGTATTGTCACTATAAACCAGATCAGCATGCAGCAGAATCGTTACCCCGATCCCAATCGCAACGCCACGAACGGCAGCAATTAAAGGCTTGGAAAATTTTGCAGCGGACTTCAACAGCACAAAAGGAGGAGTATCGCCAGCCTTAGCTTGCAGAGGCGTCTGAATAAACTTCATGAAGTCCTGCATGTCATTGCCGGCACTAAAGTCTGCGTCTTGACCACGTAGAATCACGACACGCACACTACTATCCTGATCTGCTTCATCCAGTGCCTGTGCGATCCATAGATATAGTTCGCCGTAAAGCGCATTTTTTGCCTCAGGGCGGTGAATGGCTAAGGTCAGTACGCCATTGTCTAAATTCGCATTTAAATGCTGATGCGGTTGTTGAATACAGCTCAGTGTCATCGTACTATCCTTGCTTTATTAATATGAATTTATTGGCGCTTATTATGTCGCAAAAAATTCCCTGCGGCATAACTGATGCGTTCATAAAAGTAAGATGTGCTATGAAGTATAAATTTGATTACCTGGTGTTTATTGGTCGTTTTCAACCTTTCCATCTGGCCCATATGCAAACGATTAAAATTGCCTTGCAGCAGAGCCAACAGGTGATTCTGGCATTAGGCTCGGCACAGCAAGAACGCAATATTAAAAATCCATTTCTGGCCACTGAACGTGAAGAAATGATCCTGTCGAACTTTTCTGAAGCAGATCAGAAGCGTATTAAATTTGTCCATGTCATTGATGTCTATAATGATGAAAAATGGCAAAAACTGGTGAAATCGCTGGTGTCTGAAGTAGTTGAACCAGAAGCAAAAGTTGGTCTGATTGGACACTTTAAAGATGAATCTTCTTATTATTTAAGTTTGTTCCCGGAGTGGGAAATGGTGGAACTCGATAGCTTGGTCGGTGCAATTTCAGCGACTCCTTTACGTGAAGCGTATTATCGCGGTGAAGTAGTGGAATCAGCTTTTCCTTTAGGCACTAGTGAGTTTTTACATAAATTTAAAAATAATGAGATTTTTCAACAATTGGTCAACAAGTTTGAACTAAATGATAAAACAAATCTGGGCTAAAACCGTTTTAAGGTAGTGAGTTCATTTGATTGTTAAGGATGAACACAATGAATCTATTCCTGAAAAATATAGCCTATGCGGGTGCTCTATCTGCTATGTGTATATCGGCTGCGTATGCTAAAAGCTGGACATTGACGCCTCAAAGTAGTGTCGGCTTTAGCATTAACTCCTTGGGTTTGAATGTGGTAAAGGGAAATTTTCAAGAGTTCAAGGCAACCATGCAGTTTGATCCTGATCAGCCACAACAGTCATCGACTGAGTTCACTATGCAGGTGGATAGCCTGGAAGTTTCTAAACCTAGCCTTAAAAATATGATTATGGGTGAGGACCTGTTTCATGCATCGCGCTATAAAACGGTCAATTTCAAAAGTACCCAGTTTAAGCCAAATGGTACGAATCGCTATCAGGTCATGGGTCAACTCACTCTAAGAGGGGTTACTCGACCAGTGGTATTCGATACCACGCTGACACCGAACAAGGGTAATCCTAATCTACTCGATGTGAAATCCACCACGGTAATTAATCGCTCAGATTTTGGGATGAAGAAGGCCACTGCAGGCGTAGGTGAAAAGGTTAATATTCATTTAATGGGGCAGTGGAAAACCCAATAATGTGATATTCAATTTCTGTGAATTCGGCAGGACATATAGAACTGTTTATTGAATTGGACTATTCATGCACTGTTCTGCTTGCTCCAGAATGACTTTGGTTAACTGTTTTAGAGCGGGAGACTGCTGTTTCCAGTGATGCCAATATAAAGGTACATCACAACTGCATTCAGGCAGTATTTCGATCAGTGTCCCATTTTGAATCCGGTCCGCAATTTGATAGTCTGGCACTAAACCGTATCCTAATCCAGAAAAAATAGCATCAGCAAAGGCGGTTGAGGAGGGGATATAGTGAAAAGGAAAACATTGCTGGTTTAAGCCAAATTGAGTTAACAGTAGATGGCTATGTAAATGATCCTGATCATTGTAAATCACAGCGGGTGCCTTACGCAGTGATTCCCGGTGAATGCCTTGTTTAAACCAGGAATGCACAAAGGCAGGTGTTGCGACCATTCTATAATGCATCTGTCCAATAAAATGAGCCTTACAGCCCGGCATGGCTTCAATTTCACTGCTAATACATGCATTGACTTGGCCCTGCTCCAGAAGCTTATGAGTTTCACTTTGAACAGCAACCTGAAGATTCAACATGATTTTTTCTACAAGCAGGGTAGTGTTCAGACAGGGAAATAACCAGGTTGCGAGTGAATCTGCATTTACCGCAATATGAATCGAGCTAAATTCTGCTTTATTTTGACCATTTAATTGCTGGATCAATTGCTGCTGCAACAGGCGTTGATGCTGCAAATAATTCAGTAAGGTTTGCCCGGCATTGGTCACTTTACAAGGACGCTCACGTAGCACCAGAACTTGCCCCAAATCTCTTTCCAGATTTTGCACTCTTAAAGTGACTGCTGAAGCCGTTATATTTAATACTTTTGCGGCAGCATCAAAACTTTGGGTTTCTGCAACAGCCAGAAAAGCATCACAGTTTTTAGAATTAAGTGGCATAGCTTACCTAAATAAAATTTAGTCTGAATGATATTTTCTTAATTATATTTAATTGAAAAGAATAACATAGATAATGATCTCCATCTTTATAATTCCATGATATTCCAATGTTAAATGCATATATACAAGGTCTGGCAGTAGGCTTTAGCCTGATTATTGCCATTGGTGCACAAAATGCTTTTGTATTGAAACAGGGCTTGAAACAGCAGTATGTCTTTGCGATCTGTATGTGTTGTGCCTTATCTGATGCGATTTTAATTTTTGCCGGTGTTTTGGGATTTTCACAATTAATGCTGGTTAATCCACACTGGATCAACATGGCAAAATATCTGGGTGCGACTTTTCTGGTGATCTATGGGGCTCAGCATTTTTATCAGGCCTGGAAAAATGAGCAGCGTCTGGACACTGATCAAAAAGATGTGCCTTCTTTATATAAGGTTTTGCTGATTTGTTTGATGCTGACCTGGCTCAATCCGCATGTTTATCTGGATGCACTGGTCTTGATTGGTTCCATCTCCACCCAATATTCCAATGCACAGATACAATTTGCCTTAGGAGCGATTAGTGCGTCCTTTGTATTCTTTTTTGGACTGGGCTATGCAGCACGTTATTTGCAACCTATTTTTCAGCGACCACAAGCCTGGAAAATACTGGATGTACTCATTGGCTGTGTAATGTGGTCAATTGCAGTTTCTTTAGTGAACTAAATTATTCTTTGCAGCAACTCTAAAGAAAAAGGCATGATATTTCTGATCATGCCTTTTTTGATTTTATGAAAGACCTTAAGCAGCCTGTAAAGCTTTCAAATCTTCTAAAACCTGTTCAGCATGGCCAGCAGCTTTTACCTTGCGGTATTCTTTGACCAGCTTGCCATTATGGAAAATGAAGGTAGAGCGCTCAATGCCCATTACTTTCTTGCCATACATATTCTTTTCTTTAATGACATCAAAATGTTTACATAACACTTCTTCTTTATCACTGATCAGATTGATGGTCAGATTCTGTTTTTCAGTGAAGTTCTGATGCGCTTTAACCGAATCACGTGATACGCCCAGAATAGTCGTATTGAGCGCATCAAACTGATCTTTTAAACAAGAAAAACCGACTGCCTGAGTAGTACAGCCAGGTGTCGAATCTTTAGGATAAAAATAGATAATTAACCATTCTGCATTTAATTGGGCTAGATTAATTTCACCTGTAGTGGTAGGAAAAGTGTGCTCAAGTAAGCTGATCTCAGACATGATCTCTCCAATTTTTCTAAATTTTTTCAAAAAAATAAGCCACATTATAGTGGCTTATCCTAGAAAAACATCCGTCAGGATTATTTCTTTTGAGCGGCTTTATTGGCTTCTGCAGCAAGTGAATTTAATTTACCTGCGAGCTGTGGGCCTACACAAGACTGCACGTTCTGGCTTTGTTTTTTAACAAAGTCTAAAGTAGCAGGGTTTTTCTTCTGGTTAATGGTGCTTTGAATCTGCCATTTTTGGGCTTGAGTCAATTTACCTTCCGCATCTACTTCACATGTACAAAGCTTGTTCACATCAGACTGAGTCAGTTTTTTGTACTTCACTGCCTGTTTGTATGGAATAGCACAGGCTTTAATTAAACCGTCACGTACATTTGAACTGCTTCCAGCATTTTTCATGGCAGTTGTGTATTCTTTTTTCATCGCCTCAAATTCTGCTTTTGCCTTAGCTTGATCATTATTTGCAAAAGATGCAGTTGAAAATAGGGCAGACAAAGAGAGTAGGCTAGTCGCAAGTAATTTGGCTTTAATATTCATAATATGGATTTATAACCTTGATCGATTTTAAAGGTAATAACGTGTCGGGTCTTCAACACCTGCATCAGCAAAACCTTGCTTGCGTAAACGACAACTGTCACATGTTCCACACGCACGTCCTTGGTCATCTGCTTGGTAGCAAGATACCGTTTGACTGTAGTCTACGCCATGTTCTAGGCCTAAGCGAATGATATTTGCTTTGGATAAATGTAACAAAGGTGTTTCAAATTTCAGGGCCTGACCTTCGATACCAACCTTGGTTGCAAGGCGTGCCATGTTGGCAAAAGCTTCGATAAATTCCGGGCGGCAGTCTGGATAACCTGAATAATCCACCGCATTAATACCGATCACAATTGCCTCGGCACCGAACACCTCTGCAGCGGCCAAAGCATAAGATAAGAAGATGGTATTTCGTGCAGGCACATAGGTTACCGGGATACCTTCCTGCAATTGATCCGGTACCTCAATGCTATGATCAGTAAGGGCTGAGCCGCCCAGGTTACCTAAATCAATATTGATGACACGATGTTCTACACCCGAGCGTTGAGCCAGCGCACGAGCTGCATCAAGTTCTGTAGTGGAACGTTGGCCATACATAAAACTCAGTGCGATACATTCATAGCGTGCCTGCGCCCAAGCCAGACAGGTTGTTGAATCTAATCCGCCAGATAACAATACAATGGCACGAGGGCGCATAACAAATACTCCAATATAGTAAATTTACAAAAATTAACGACCAGTTTCATCATTCCATAACAACTTGTGCAGCTGCAGCTGGAAACGAACAGGGAGATGGTCTTCTAAAATCCATTGAGCCAGATCACGTGCCAATTGTGGCAAGCGCGCAGCTCCTTTTTCAACTGCAAATGCAGGGGAGAACCAGACCGTACTGACTTTTTCATTCAACTGGTACTGTTCTACCTGCTGTTTTGACCATTCATAATCTTCACGATTACAGATCACAAACTTAATCTGGTCATGCTGAGTTAAATGATCCAGATTTGTAAGCAAATTTCGTGCAACTTCACCTGAAGTTGGTGTTTTTAAATCCAGAACTTTGGATACCCGTGCATCCACTTTAGAAACATCTAACGCACCGCTGGTTTCTAAAGAGACTTCACAGCCTAAATCTGCAAGTCGTTGCATCAGAGGTAGGGCGTTCGGTTGAGCCAATGGTTCACCACCGGTCACACAGACATAAGGCGTTTCAAAATCAAGCGTGGTCTGGATGATGTCATCTAAAGATTTGCGTTCGCCTCCTTCAAAAGAATACGTAGTATCACAATAGGTACAGCGCAGCGGACATCCGGTTAAGCGGATAAATACGGTCGGTAAACCTGCAGTATTGGCTTCACCTTGTAATGAATAGAAGATCTCCGTAATGCGTAAGCCCGCAGACGGATCAGAAACTGGAATTGCGGAAGATCGAAGCGTATTCATAACAACATTAACCACTGAAAAATAAATAACAATGTATAAAAATAAAAATCCCTACGATCATTGCTGACCGTAGAGACGAGGAGCGGTTGAAGCTCCGGGGAACACAAATGTGTCCTCTAGGTTAAGACATCTTAGTCTTCGCGAAGCAGATCGTTCAGGCTAGTTTTAGCACGAGTTTTCGCATCTACTTTTTTCACGATTACAGCTGCATATAAGCTGTATTTACCGCATTTAGATGGCAGGCTGCCTGATACCACAACAGAACCAGCAGGTACGCGGCCATAATGGATTTCGCCAGTTTCACGGTCATAAATCTTGGTAGATTGACCAATGAATACGCCCATTGAAATGACAGAACCTTCTTCAACGATTACGCCTTCAACGATTTCAGAACGTGCACCGATGAAACAGTTGTCTTCAATAATAGTTGGGTTAGCTTGAAGCGGTTCAAGAACACCACCGATCCCTACACCACCAGACAAGTGAACATTTTTACCAATTTGAGCACATGAACCTACAGTTGCCCAAGTATCGACCATTGTACCTTCATCTACATAAGCACCGATGTTCACATAAGAAGGCATCAGTACCACGTTTTTCGCCTGGAAAGAACCTTTACGCGCTACCGCCGGAGGAACAACACGTACGCCAGCAGCTTTAAACTGCTCGTCAGTCCAGTCAGAGAATTTAGTATCTACTTTGTCGTAGAAGCGAAGATCACAAGCTTCCATTGGTTTGTTATCGTTTAATTTAAATGATAACAATACCGCTTTCTTAATCCATTGATGAACAACCCATTCACCTTCGATTTTTTCAGCAACACGTAAAGTACCATTGTCCAGGCCAGCAATTACTTCCTCAACTGCTTGACGGATTTCAGCAGGACAGTCTGCTGCTGTGAAATTCGCACGGTCTTCAAACGCTTGTTCAATGATTGTTGAAAGCTGAGACATGATCTTCCTTCCAGAAAAAAATTTCCGATATTTTACACTATATTGCTCTAAAAAGATGGAAAACTAGGAAGGGTGCTGAATTAAATTCGCAAGTAAAGTGATTAGTATCCTTTTCGTATTTTAGATATGTACAAACATTGTTTAAAAAAGGCTTATCATTCAACAAGAAAAATTAATATGTATCAAAAAATAACAAAAGCTCAGCAAAACACGAATAAAAAATATTCATTGGCTCCTTTATATTGAGCTCATCACAAATAACTAATGATGAAAAAAAAGTTCTTTTGAGGAGAGAAATAATGAAAGCTTTATATCAACTTTTAGCAGTATCCGTTCTAGCTGCCACAGCTGGATCTGTCATGGCTGCTGATGAAACAATCGTAACAGATGAAGGCGTAGCTGAATTCTCTTTCTTTAAACCTGCAGCTGTTCGTGCTGAAGTCGGTACTACCGGTTACGGTGGCGCGATCTCTTGGAATGCTAACCCTTATGTAGGTGTTACTCTAGGTTATAATGGTGGTGATATTTCATGGTCAGATGATTTATCAATCAACGGTTCTAAATATGACCTGGATATGGATAATAACCTGACTTACTTGAACGCTGAGATTCGTCCTTGGGCGAACTGGTTCTATATGGCTGCCGGTGTAGCATATATTGATAATGACTATGATATCGATCGTCGAGTAGATCCAGAGCGTGGTTTTACAGTAAATGGCCGAGATTTTACAGCTGGTGCAGATGGGGTGCGACTGAATGGTCAATTATCCTACAAAAATAATATTGCACCGTATGTAGGTATTGGTTTCTCTCCAGCAATCACTAACCGTTGGGGTGTATTTGGCGAGCTAGGTGCATACTATAATGGTAACCCACGCGTTAATTTAGTAAGTGAAGGAACTGTAGAAGCGCGTCAAGCTGAATTTGAACAAGCTGTAAGAGATGAAGAACGTGAAATTCGTGAAGATAATAAATACGAATGGCTTCCAGTAGCAAAACTGGGTGTAAGCTTCCGCTTCTAAATCATAGCTACTAAACCTAATAAAAAAACGAGCTTCGGCTCGTTTTTTTATTTATTAAAAGCTATTGAAAATGATAGCCCAACTTCATACCGACCACCCAAACATCGTTATCATCTACTGCGGATAAGCCTACGAACTGGGGTATAGCAGCGTTTGTATCTGTTTTAGGCTTCTGGAATTTTAAATAATACAGTCCTGTAGCAATATCCCAGTGTTTTTGAAAATTCTGAAACCAGTGTTTTTGAAAATTCTGAAACCAGTGTTTTTGAAAATTCTGAAAATAGCCCAAACTGACTCCCCAATAGCCGTCACTCGGATTCAAGGTAGAAGCTGGATTTCCCGTACCTGAGTCCCATAAGATTTCAAAAGAATTAATCATAGAAGAAGGCCATTGATGGGTGATTCCAAATTTAGCCGACCATTGATCCTCCTGATAATCGATCATCTTGATATCTTTTACTTCAGGAAATTCCAAGGCGGCATAATCAATCACTGCACTGAATTTTGGTGGTTGAATGACAAAATCTTGCCAATTTACCCAGCGTAAACTCGCGTAAAAAATATTCTGAGAGGGAAGTCCGGTCTGAATATCTAAATTAATAGACTGCGGTGTTTGTACTTTCGTAAAGTTTGACGTAGGTATACCGACTGCAATTGATTCTGTGGTTTCCAGTTGATGGTTTATGGCTGAACGATAAGTCAGCGAACTTCTAAAGAAATACTCAGGAATTTGATAGCTCATTCCAGCGAGCCAACCCCAAGCAGCATTTTGTTCAAGCTGAACGTGATAACCATTAAAGACTGAAAAAGATTCACCTACCAAACTTAAATTACCTTCTAAGGCCTGATAACTTAGTCCTGCATAGAGATTCCAGTTTGGATCAGGCTGATATCCAAGAATGGAAGTCAGATTATGACTATCAAACTCAATATCGGCTGCTTCAATATCTGTAGGTTCACCTGCAAAAACTGGACTATGTTGATATGCAACATCGACATAGAAGGGCTGATCGTAAATAAACCCCAGGAGATCTAAGGATGAAGCTGTAGTTTTAATGCAGCATTAATAACCAGCTGATTATTCGCAAGCTGACCCGTAGAAAAATCCTGAATACCTAATTGCTCTAATATTTCGGTAGGCTGTACTTGACCGCTGACATTGGGGTTTGTCCAGGCAAATGACACTTCGGCATAATGTTCCTTTTCAAAAAAGGACTGGATAGTTTGATTAGATTGCTCAAAAGCTGCTGCAAAACTTGTCCCAGAAAAAATCAGTCCACATCCCAAGAGGGAAAATCTGTAGCTCATCATTAATATAATTTATTGAATTATACTGTAATTATGCTTGATTTTTAATGAAATAATCTACTGTTAAAATTAAAAAAAGAGGCAATACGCCTCTTCAATTTAGAAAGCATAATCCATATTATTCATCTGGATAAGCCACTTTTTTAAGTGCCTTGATGTCCGCATCTGGTGAGCATAAAGAAATAAACTCATAACCATAACCACGTAATAAGTGACCTTTACGTACGGCGATCCAGGTAGTATTTACTCCGAAAATATCGGTTTTAATCTGTTTCAGACGATAGTCACGTTCTGGATCATAAGCCAGATCATTGACAATGCCGACACCCATGTTGAGCTCGACATAAGTTTTAATCACATCGGCATCCAGAGCTGACATTACAATATCAACATCTACACCGGCTTCTTCAAAGGCTGAGTCGATTTTAGAACGACCTGTAAAACCACCGTGATAAGTAATAATCGGATAGCCAGCGAGGTCTTCAATACGTACCTGTTCTTTGCTATTCAACGGGTGATTTTGCGGCGTAATAATACTGTGCTGCCAGTTATAATAAGGCACACTCGCCAGATTTTCTTCAGTCGTTAAGGCTTCAGTCGCAATCCCGATATCTGCTTCACCCTGAAGAAGCATTTCGGTAATTTCCATTGGACTGGCTTGTTGCAAAATCAGATGAACTTTCGGAAATTCTTTTTTGAACTGATTCACGATTGGCGGTAATACATAACGTGCTTGGGTATGCGTCGTTGCAATCGTTAATGTACCTTCATCGACCTTGTTAAAGTCATCTGCAAGACGTTTGATATTGTCTGCATCAACCAGCATACGCTCTACAATGCCAAGAAGTGCCTGGCCTGGTTCAGTTAATCCTAATAAGCGTTTACCTTTACGGATAAATAGCTGTACACCAAGCTCATCTTCCAAGTCTTTAATATGCTTACTGACACCTGACTGCGAAGTGTAAAGCGCGGCTGAGGCTTCAGTTAAGTTAAAATTCTGTCTAACAGTTTCTCGAATAATTCTTAGTTGTTGGAAATTCATAATTCTTTACCCTATAAGAGGATGGGCATTTAAAAGCCCCATCTTCCAGTCTTACGCGACCTGGTTTTCAAATAAATGCAGATTTAATGCACTCAACCAAACAGTTTGATCCGGACGGAATTGATGAGCACGGGCTTCTTCTGGTGTCAGTGAAATTTCAATCAGATTGCCTTGGCGGTCATTCAGTTCCGCAACGACTTTTCCTGCAATCCAGAGTTCACGAATAAATGTGGCCTGAATCGCATTCTCTTGTGGTTGTGCATGAATACGCAGTTCATCCGGGCGAGCAAACACAATGACATTACCCTGAGCTGCCTGTTTAGCGGCATCGAACTGGATACGGTCTTCACCTAGCTGAAGTATGCCGCCATTGTTCTGACCTTCGAAACGGTTGGCTTGTCCCAGGAAGTCAAACACAAATGGTGTTTTCGGTGTTTCATACACTTCACGTGGTGAACCGATCTGTTCTACATTACCTTTGTTCATCACCACGATCTGATCGGCAACTTCTAAGGCTTCTTCCTGATCGTGAGTTACGAAAATTGAAGTAATGTGCAGTTCATCATGCAGGGTACGTAACCAGCGGCGCAGTTCTTTACGGACTTTGGCATCTAGTGCACCGAACGGTTCATCCAGTAACAGTACACGTGGCTCAACGGCTAGTGCACGAGCTAAAGCAATACGCTGACGCTGACCACCAGAAAGCTGAGCCGGGTAACGGTCTGCTAGGAAACCTAACTGAACCAGATCAAGCAAACGGGTCACACGTTTTTTAATTTCTGCTTCCGATGGACGAGTAGAGCGTGGACGGACACGCAGACCAAAGGCCACGTTATCAAATACAGTCATGTGACGGAACAGGGCATAGTGCTGGAATACAAAACCCACTTCACGTTCACGTACGTGGACATTGGTTGCATCCTGGCCTTCCAGAATCACCTGACCACCGTCAGCAGATTCCAGACCAGCAATGATACGAAGCAGAGTCGTTTTACCGCAGCCTGAAGGACCGAGCAGGGCAACCAGCTGACCATCCGGGAAATCCAGAGAAATGTTTTTTAGTGCATGGAATGCACCAAAGTGTTTTTCAATATTTTTAACTTGAATACTCATGTGGGCATTCCTTAAGAAACTGTTGAATCATCATTACGTTTGTCTTGTTTTTCCTGGCGCAGTTCAACCCAGGTTTTCAGAACCAGAGTCACAATTGCGAGGAGAGCCAGGAGCGATGACACGGCAAACGCAGCACTAAAGGTATATTCGTTATATAGAATTTCGACGTGTAGCGGCAAAGTGTTGGTTTCACCACGAATATGGCCAGAAACCACTGATACTGCACCGAACTCACCCATGGCGCGGGCATTACACAGGATTACGCCGTAAATCAGACCCCATTTGATATTTGGCAGGGTCACTTTCCAGAAGGTTTGCCAGCCAGATGCACCGAGCACAATCGCAGCTTCTTCTTCTTCAGTACCTTGCGCTTCCATTAAAGGGATCAGCTCACGTGCTACAAAAGGCACGGTAATAAATACAGTTGCTAAAACAATCGCAGGAACGGCGTAAAGGATCTTGATGTCATTATCCATCAACCAGCCACCCATCCAGCCTTGAGTACCGAAAATCAGTACCAGCATCAAACCTGCAATAACAGGTGATACCGAGAAAGGCATATCGATAATGGTGGTCAAAATTGATTTACCCGGGAAGTTAAACTTCGCCACTGACCAGGCTGCAGCTACGCCGAATACTACATTCATCGGTACCGCGATCACAGCCGTTAGCAAGGTCAGTTTGACCGCAGATAAAGTATCTGGATGAACAAGGGCTTGCGTATATACGCCAACGCCTTGTTTAAACGCTTCAACAAAGACCAGAGCTAAAGGCAGAATCAGGCAGCTTAAAAAAAAGATCAGTGCAATCGCAATCAGGGTATAACGTACCCAGGTCGGCTCACGAGTCGCATCGCGGGATTGTAATTTTTCAGCCAGCGCATTGCTGTTGGTATTTAAACTCATCGTGCAGTTCTCCCGGTACGACGGCTCGCCCAAGCTTGCAATAAGTTAATCAGGAAGAGCATTACAAAGGAAATGAGCAGCATCACTACAGCAATTGTGGTCGCACCGGCATAGTCATATTCTTCCAGACGGGAAATGATCATTAAGGGTGCAATTTCAGTTTCAAAGGGCTGATTACCGGCAATGAAAATGACCGAGCCATATTCACCGACACCACGTGCAAAGGCCAATGCAAAACCTGTGATCAGTGCTGGCAGCAGAATTGGGAAAATGACTTTGGTGACGATCTGGAAACGGTTTGCACCAAGTGCAGATGCCGCTTCTTCCAGTTCGGTTTCTAAATCAGAGAGAACCGGCTGTACCGTACGGACCACAAAAGGAATACCGATAAAGATCAAAGCCAAGGTAATACCGATCGGGGTATAAGCTACCTTGATGCCGATTGGATCTAAATACTGACCAATCCAGCCAGTCGGTGCATATAAAGAAGTCAGAGCAATACCGGCAACTGCGGTTGGCAGGGCAAAAGGCAGATCGACCAGTGCATCGACAATACGTTTGCCCGGAAAGCTATAACGCACCAGACACCATGCCAGTAACAGGCCAAAAACTACATTAATCAAAGCAGCAATAATGGCTGAACTAAAGCTTAGCTGTAATGATTTCAAGATACGTTCAGAGCTCAGAATTTCCCATAAGCCTTCCCAGCCAATGCCGAGTGATTTAATAAAAACGGCAGATAGCGGGATCAGAACGATTAATGACAAATACGCTAGGGTAAAGCCTAGAGAAAGACCAAATCCTGGCAGCACTCGGGATCGCTGCGACATGATTACTCCTCAAAAGAGAGAATGCTGGTTAAAGTTAACCAGCGAAAATTAGAAAATAGAATCGGCACAAGCATAATTTGCAGGGACTAAAATGCAAATTTAAAATAATACTTGCTCTCATCAACTTTGCTGATATGGTGCATAGCCTTTTCTGAAATTAAATATTGTTCAATTTCAGGGAAAGGACCAAAACCGGAAGCAACATTGACATGACCTACAGCTCCCAGATTAATCGGTTTGATTTTCCAGGCTTTCGCCAGAACCTGAGCATCTTCAAAACTTAGCCATGGATCATTTTCACTGATCAACAAAGTCGTTGGAGCCTGAATCTTGAGCTGCTGAAAATAGGCGCTGTAATCTGTCTGGCTATCACGGGCAAAACCATTTTCCCCAAAACGTGCCGGATTGGCAGGTGCAACCAGAACCAGATTTTTGACTTTAGTATTCAGTTCAGGATGCTGGGCCAGTGCTGCCACGCTGGTCAAACAGCCAAAGCTATGTGCCACAATTTGTACATCATCTGGAATGGCTTGCAGAGTTTTAACAAATTCTGCGACCCATACATCCAGTACCGGATGATTCCAGTCTTTTTGCTGCACACGGGAGCAACGCATGAGCCGGTGTTGCAGGCAGGTTTGCCAGTGATTGTATTCACTGCCACCTACACCGGGAACAATAAGCGTATGAGTCATGTCGATGCTCCTGTATGAAATCAGCTTAAATTATTTTTTTGCGCTGTTAGCTTTAACGATCTGGTCAAAAACACCACCATTTTCAAAGTGGGCTTTCTGTACTTTATCCCAGCCACCAAACTCCTGATCAATAGTTACCAGTTTTAATGGCTTAAAGACTTGGTTGTATTTCGCCAGCACTTTTTCATTACGTGGGCGATAGAAGTTACGTGCTGAGATTTCCTGACCCAGTGGTGAATACAAGAAGTTCAGATAACCTTGAGCCAGGTATTTGTTGCCTTTTTTATTAGCATTCTTTTCAACAATCGCCACGGGTGGCTCAGCCAGAATTGATAGGGAAGGAGTCACAATTTCAAACTTGCCCGGTTGTTCACGAAGGGCTAAATGTGCTTCATTTTCCCAAGCCAGTAGTACGTCACCGATGCCACGTTCAGCAAAAGTGGTGGTTGAACCACGCGCACCTGAATCAAGTACTTTGGTTTGTTTATAGATTTTACGAACAAATTCTTGTGCAGTTTTGTCGTTACCACCCGGTAAGTGTTTGGCATATGCCCAAGCTGCTAAATAGTTCCAGCGTGCACCGCCTGAAGTTTTAGGATTTGGTGTGATAATCGCTACACCTGGTTTTACCAGATCACCCCAATCCTTGATACCCTTTGGATTGCCTTTACGTACCAGGAATACGATGGTAGAAGTATATGGTGTCGAGTTTTGTGGTAATTTTTTCTGCCAGTCTGAAGGTAACAGTTTGGCTTTTTCGACCAGTACATCAATGTCAGCGGCTAATGCCAAAGTTACGACATCGGCATCCAAACCATCAATCACGGCACGTGCCTGTTTACCTGAACCACCATGTGACTGTTTGAAGTTGATGCTTTGGCCAGTACGGCTTTTCCAGTATTTACCAAATTCTTTGTTGACGTCTTCATAGAGTTCACGCGTCGGATCATAAGAGACATTCAGAAAGTCGCGTGCTGCAGCAGAAAATGAAGTTGCTGAAATAACAGCCGCCAGAACCCCTAGTTTTAGTTTTGTTGAAATGCTCATGTGAACCTCAAACTCTTACACGTTTTGTAACATGAGTGCAGAATAAACCTATTCTTTATGCATAAAAAATAATTAAAAATGAATTTTATATGAAAATATAAGATAAGTGGTTTGGTAAGTCTCTGATATGACAATGGCCTTATTCAATAAGGCCATTGTTTGAATTCTTTCTTATCAAGATTTTGAACTATTGGCTTTTACAATCTGGTCAAAGATACCGCCATTGGCAAAGTGTTTTTTCTGTACCTTGTCCCAGCCACCAAACTCTTTATCAATGGTCACCAGCTTCAGCGATTTAAAGACATTACTGTATTGTTTTAATACTGCCGCATTACGTGGGCGATAGAAATTCTTTGCAGCAACCGTTTGACCCGCAGGTGAGTACAGGTAGTTCAAATAAGCTTTAGCCAGATTTTCATTACCGTCCTTTTTAGCATTCTTTTCAACGATTGCTACTGGTGGTTCAGCCAGAATCGACAAAGAAGGGGTAATGATTTCGAACTTGCCTGGCTGTTCACGAATGGCTAAATGTGCTTCATTTTCCCAAGCCAGCAATACATCACCGATCCCACGTTCAGCAAAAGTGGTGGTTGAACCACGTGCACCTGAGTCGAGTACTTTAGTTTGCTTGTAGATCTGGCGAACAAATTCTTGAGCTTTAGTATCATTACCGCTTGGTTGGTGTTTCGCCCAAGTCCACGCTGCCAAATAGTTCCAGCGCGCGCCACCAGAAGTTTTTGGGTTTGGTGTAATGATTTCTACGCCCGGTTTCACCAAATCGCCCCAGTCTTTAATGCCTTTAGGATTACCTTTTTTCACCAGGAAAACGATGGTTGAGGTATAAGGTGTCTAGTTTTGTGGGAATTTTTTCTGCCAGTCTTTTGGTAGCAGGCCGCGTGCTGCAATCTCATCGATATCTGCAGCTAGAGCCAAAGTCACGACGTCCGCATTCAGACCATCAATGACAGCACGTGCCTGTTTGCCTGAACCGCCATGTGACTGTTTAAAGTTCACATCTTGGCCAGTAGATTTTTTCCAGTAAGCACTGAATTCTTTATTAAAGTTATCGTACAATTCGCGAGTTGGGTCATAAGACACGTTCAGGAAGTCTTTTGCAGATACGCTAAAAGCGGTTGCCGAAATCAGTGCTGCCAATACCCCAATTTTTAATTTACGGATGTTCATATTTGCCTCAAATGTTTCTTTGTTTTGTTGGATGGGGCAAGAATAGCTGGAGATTTTTTGCATAAAAAATAATTAAAAACGAATTTTATGTGAGTAAAACAGATATATAGGCAGAGCTTATATTTCATCGCTCTATCCGTCACCAGAGAGGCCTTAAAAGCATGCTGTATTTAAAAAATGCTCAACCCGTCAAAGATATAGATGTGCTGGATCGTGCCTTTCATTATGGAGATGGCTGCTTTACTACCGCGCGCATCCGTCGAAACCGGATCGAGTTAGCAGACCGTCATCTAGCCCGTTTAAGAATGAGCCAGCAAAAATTAAGTTTGCAGGCTAATCTGGACCTGATTGAAAAAAGTTTGCAAGCGTTACTGAAATCAGAAGCTGAATTGAACGGAACCTTAAAGATTGTACTGAGTCGTGGTATAGGACAGCGTGGTTATAGCCTGCCAGACCATCCGGCAGATCTTTGGGTGTTCTATTATCCGAAAACTGTACAGGACTTCAGTTATGAGCATATTCAGGCGGGTGTATTGCAACAGGCCATTGGCCTCAGTATGCCGAATCTGGTGGGGCTGAAAACCTTAAACCGTCTGGAACAGGTTTTGCTTAAACAGGAAGCGGATCAGCATGGCTGGCCGGAAGCACTGGTAACTGATGTGCAGGGTACAATTGTTGAAGGGGTGAGCAGTAATTGCTTCATTCGTATAAACAATACATGGATTACACCAGAACTTCGTTATAATGGCGTCTTCGGTGTAATGCGTGCAGAAATTTTGCAACGTATGCAGGATCAGGGCATTATCTGTCAGCAGCGTGATGTGGAAATGGATGAAATTCCTCATATCGACAGCCTGTTTTTCTGCAATGCGCTCAGTCCGATGAAAATTGCCACTCAATTTGAGCAGCGTGCTTTAAATGTAGATGCTTGTATTGAACTTTTTAACCGTCTTCGATTGAATCAGATGCCTTATTAATATGTCAGCTTCCAAGTCTAAAACCAAAAAGAAAAATAATGCCAAACGCCCTGGTTTCATGAAAGGGATAGTTCTATTTCTAATCGGGATACTCCTGGTTCTAGGGTTGATCCTGAAAGCTAGCCTATGGAAAGATTATCCTGTAGAAGGTCAAAAACAGTTACTGGCAATTAGTAACGGTGAAACCTATTCTGGATTTATTGATCGGCTCGCCAAAGAAAATCATGTCAGCTTTCCGATTATTTTAAAACTGTATCAGCGCATCATGATTCATGACACCATGAAGGCGGGTGTCTATGAAATTCCTCAAGGTATGAGCATCCGTGCAGTACTGGACATGATTTCCAATGCAGAAAATGCTCAGATGAACCGGATCTTGGTCATCGAAGGCACGACTTTTAAACAGCTGATTGATGCCTTAAAGAAAGATGATCTGGTGACTAAAGAAGTGGTGAATTTGCCAACCGATCAATTGCTCAAAGAACTCAATATTCCATTTAATCATCCTGAAGGTCTGTTCGCTCCAGATACCTATTTCTTTGCCAAAGGCGAAACGGATCGCAAGATTCTGACTGATCTTTATCAGCGCCAGATGAAGTCTCTGGATCAGGCTTGGGAAAAACGTGCTTCAGATCTGCCATATCAGAATAAATATGAAGCGCTGATCATGGCATCGATCATTGAAAAAGAAACCAGTCTGGATAGCGAGTTACAACAGGTATCTGGTGTATTTGTGCGCCGTTTGAAAATCGGCATGCGCCTACAGACAGATCCAACCGTAATTTATGGTATGGGTGAGAATTACAAAGGGAATATCACCCGTCAGGATCTACGCAATCCAACACCTTATAACACCTATACCATGGCTGGCTTGCCACCGACACCGATTGCCTTGCCAAGCAAGAAAGCCATTGAAGCAGCGATGCATCCGGACAATTCACAAAATATTTATTTTGTTGCAACGGGTAATGGTGGGCATAAATTCAGCAGTAGTCTGCAAGACCACAATAGAGCAGTACAAGAGTATCTCTCTGTTTTACGTTCAAAAAATAAGGAATGAGCATGTTTATCAGCTTTGAAGGCACTGAGGGTGTAGGGAAAACCACACTCATTCGTCGTATCTATGATGATTTTATTGCTCAAGGTAAAGAGGTCGTGTTGACCCGCGAGCCGGGTGGCACACCAATGGCAGAACAGATTCGTTCGCTGTTATTGGCCGTAAACCACGAAGAAGCGATGTGCCATGATACAGAGTTATTGTTGATGTATGCGGCACGTGCCCAGCATCTGGCACAAGTGATTTTACCCGCTTTAAATGCTGGAAAAATTGTCTTATGTGATCGCTTTAGTGATGCCAGTTTTGCCTATCAATGTGCAGGACGTGGACTCAGTGAAGACAAGCTGAATCTGTTAAATCAAAATTTTGTGGAACGTATGCCGGATATTACGTTCTGGCTGGATGCACCGATTGAACTGGGTATGAATCGCGCTCGTGCCCGAGGTGCTCTGGATCGGTTTGAGCAAGAGAAAGTTACTTTCTTTGAGAAAGTTCGCGCCGGGTATGCCACGCTATGCCAGCGTCATCCAGAGCGGATTAAACGTCTGGATGCGACTCAAACACCGGATCAGGTGTTTGAACAGGCGCTGTCTTATTTAAAATAATTTTATTCTAAAGACATTTTTGGCATACTTTTCTCTAGTTATTTCAAGGAAGAATCTTCTATATTGGAATAAATCAGGAAGATAAAACATGATGAAAAGTACAAGAGAAGAAATCATCCAGTTTTTACAGCAGGAATTTCCGCAGAGCCTGGAAAAGTGCCAGATCGAGGCTGTAGTGCCTCAGGGCGCAACCGTGCTGTATCGCGTGAGTGAGCAGGAATTACGTCCCGGCGGCACAGTGTCTGGACCCACCATGATGACCTTGGCTGATCTCGCTTTATATATCGCGATCCTTGGTGAGATTGGACTGGTTGGTCTGGCAGTGACCACGAACTTGAATATTAATTTTCTGCGTAAACCTTCAGGCGGAGTCGATCTGCGAGGGGAAAGTAAATTGATGAAAGTGGGGAAGGCACTCATTGTGGGAGAAGTCTGGATTTATTCGATTGATCAGGAAGAGCCGGTTGCCCATGTGACAGCGACCTATTCGGTTCCACCACGTAAAGAACACGTGCATTCCTTAAAATGCTGATTAACTCATACAAATCATATGCTTTATTTAAATCCTGATTATTCTAAAAACTTAAAAAATCAGGGCCAAAGAAAAGGCAGATAACATTTAAAAATATTATCTGCCTTATTTATATCTTTAAGCATTCACCAAAGGAGTTTCTACTTCAAAACTTGGTGGAATCAGTACAGTTTTGCGTAGCTCAGGCAGTAATTCTGGATAATCCAGGGTGAAATGCAGGCCACGGGATTCCTTACGTTGCATGGCACAACGCACGATCATCTCTGAAACGAGTACCAGATTACGCAGCTCGATCAGGTTTTTGCTCACCTGATAATCCTGATAGTACTCGGTAATTTCTTTCTTCAACATCTCAATCCGGTGCAGGGCACGTTCCAGGCGTTTAGTGGTACGCACAATACCGACATAGTTCCACATGGTCTGACGCAGCTCGTCCCAGTTTTGCAAAATAACTACATCTTCATCAGGATTAGTGACCTGAGAATCATCCCATTCTGGTACCTCAGGGAGTGCTTGATCTGCCTTGAAATTTTCCTGAATATGTTTGGCAGCACTCATGCCATATACAAAACATTCTAAAAGTGAGTTACTGGCCATGCGGTTAGCACCGTGCAAGCCAGTATAAGAAGTTTCACCAATGGCATAGAGTCCGGCAATATCGGTTTGGCTATTTTCATCTACGACCACACCACCACAGGTATAATGCGCAGCAGGAACCACAGGAATCATTTCCTTAGTGATGTCGATGCCAAGCTCTAGCAGACGTGCATAAAGGGTCGGGAAATGTTCCTTGATGAAGCTTTCATCTTTATGGGTAATGTCCAGCCAGACATGACGAATGCCCAGACGTTTAATCTCATAGTCAATTGCACGCGCCACAATATCACGTGGTGCCAGTTCTGCTCGTTCATCAAAGCGCAGCATAAAGCGCTCGCCATCAGGAAGGCGTAAATACGCACCTTCACCACGCATAGCTTCTGTGATCAGGAATGAACGGGCTTGCGGATGATATAAACAGGTCGGATGGAACTGGTTGAATTCCATATTCGCAACCCGGCAACCGGCACGATAAGCCATCGCAATTCCATCACCGGTCGCGATATCTGGATTGGAAGTATAAAGATAGGCTTTCATCGCACCGCCACAAGCCAGGGCAGTAAAAGGGGCTAGAAAGGTATGGACTTGTGCACTTGCTTCATTGAGTGCATATAAACCTAAAGCGCGATTTTCACTATCTAGGCCCAGTTTTTGTGAGCAGATCAGGTCAATCGCAATGTAATTTTCAAAGATGGTAATATTTTCTTTTTCCTGAGCGCGCTGTACCAACGTGGTAGAAATGGCACGCCCAGTCGCATCAGCTGCGTGAATGATTCGGCGCTGTGAATGGCCGCCTTCACGGGTCAAATGTAATTGTTCCTGCTCATCCAGGGTGAATTGGACGCCGTGTTTCAGCAGAAAATCCACCGAAGGCTTACCACCTTCCACCGTCTGCTTCACCGCATCCATTTCACACAGATGTACACCTGCAATCATGGTGTCATCAATATGCTGTTCAATCGAGTCTGTCTCATCCAGTACTGCTGCAACGCCGCCTTGTGCATAATAGGTACTGGCATCGGTCAGGGTAGATTTGGCAAGAACTGCAATATTAAAATGTTCAGGCAAAGAAAGTGCTAGACTTAGGCCGGCACCACCACTGCCCACAATGATCACGTCAAAATGATGGGTAAGGGGAAAATTAGACATGTCCATCAGCTAATTGAAAAAAGTCCGGTAATCAGAGCGCTTTTTTGTAAAAAAGGCAAGCGTTTAAGTGCTCATTTATTGATGAAAAAAATTAATAAAAGCTTTAACTTAATGCTTTACAAAAATTAAAGGTTGCCAACATTCAAGCTTTCGAACATATTGTTACTTAAAATATATGAAGTTTGTGATAAAACCTATTTACATAAATTTATCAACAATTTGGGTGAATAATTTATATGAAAATTCTGGATTTTAAAAAAGGATTATTTGCAGCGACTGTTACTATGAGTGCTGCTCAGTTACAGGCAGTAACACCCGTCGATTTTTCTAACCTGGTTGATCAGGTCAGTCCGGCAGTTGTCAGTGTGAGTGTTGTCAAGAAAATGAGCGAAGAAGAGCTCTTGCAACAACAGGTTCCTGAAATTTTACGCCGTTTCTTTGGTAATCAGGTGATTATTCCGCAGCCACGTGTACCGCAGGAAAAAACCGGATATGGGAGTGCCTTCTTTATTAGTAAGGATGGCTATCTGCTGACCAACCACCACGTAGTTGAAGATGCGTCTAAAGTGACAATTACCTTGAATGATCGTCGGGAAATTGATGCGACAGTCGTGGGAAGCGACGAGCGTACCGACGTCGCTTTGTTGAAAGTCAATGGTTCAGGTTTCCCGGAACTGCGTACTGGTGATGTTGATAAATTACGTGTAGGTGAACCCGTATTAGCAATCGGTTCACCTTTTGGTTTTGACTACTCCGCTTCTGCCGGGATTGTCAGTGCCAAGATGCGTAATATGATGGGCGAAACCGCAGTCCCATTTATTCAGACTGATGTGGCCCTGAATCCAGGTAACTCGGGTGGACCGCTATTTAACCAGCGCGGTGAAGTGGTTGGGGTGAACTCACGAATCTTCAGTGGTACTGGCGGTTATATGGGCCTGTCATTTTCGATTCCCATTGATGTCGCTATGGAAGTGGCTGACCAGCTGAAACGTGATGGTAAAGTGACCCGTTCTTATCTGGGTGTAAGCCTGCAAGATATCGACCGTACTTTGGCTGAATCTTATAAATTATCTAAGCCAGAAGGTTCTTTAATTACCCAGGTGGCACCAAACTCGCCAGCGGCTAAAGCGGGTCTACAAGCCGGTGACGTGATTTTAAAATACAATGGTACTGATATTTCACGCACTAGTCAGTTGCTGAACTATTTGAACCGTTCTGCACCTAAACAGCAGATCCAGTTAGAAGTATTACGTGATGATAAACGTCGTAGTATCAATGCAACACTCACGACTGCACCAGATGAAACGCCAGCCAAAGCAGGTAACCAGGCTCAGCCAAATAAAGGTCCGGTATTAGGCGTTACTATTCGTGAATTAAGCCCGGCTGAAAAAGAGCGTTTAGAGATTAAGGGTGGTGTAGTGATTCAGGACGTCCGTAGAGACGGAATCGCAGCTCAGGCACGGATTATGCCCAATGATGTCGTGACTCAAATCAATGGTAAAGCAATCTTGAACAGTAACCAGTTTGTGAAAGCTGTGGCAGATCTAAAAAAAGGCAGTGTTGCCCGTGTCGGTCTGATTCGTCAGGGTCAACGTGCCATTGTCGGGATGCGCATTTCATAAAATAAATGAATCTTCAATAAAAGACCGCTTGTATAGGCGGTTTTTTATTCTTCGCAATTTACCCGAGGCATAATTTCTGTAGAATCTGTACATAGAAAAAATTGCGATAAAGGATTAGAGAAAAGTGACCGGTATTTTTGACCAAGTTTTGAAGGTACAACCTGAACATATTGATCGTCTAGGACATGTGAATAACGTAGTTTATGTGCAGTGGATGCAGGATGTGGCCTCAGCGCATATCGAGCAATTAGGACTCGGTTTAAATG
The DNA here is from genome assembly GCF_058599425.1 of Acinetobacter sp. CAU_H_56. Taxonomy (NCBI): domain Bacteria; kingdom Pseudomonadati; phylum Pseudomonadota; class Gammaproteobacteria; order Moraxellales; family Moraxellaceae; genus Acinetobacter; species Acinetobacter sp. CAU_H_56. Next base: position 1,008,600 of record NZ_CM178654.1, read on the forward strand.
AGTATCTGCAACTTAAACATGCCATGGTTGCAGTTGAACATCATGTCCAGTATCGCAAGGCGGCATTTGAAGGGGATGAGCTGATTCTACGAACTTGGTTAAGTGATCTAAATGCCTTGTATTCATTCAGACAGTATGCATTTTATCGTCCGCAGGATCAGAATGTCCTATTTACCGGTAGCACGCAGTGGGCCTGTATCGAAATTGCGTCGGGTCGACCGAAGCGTATGTCGCCAAGTTTTACCCAAGCTTATCAGCCTCTCTCAGACAGTATTAACCCTTATGATTTTTCTACTTTATATTTGAGTGAAGAAGCAAAGGTGATAAGAGAAGAATCAATCTAATAAGGTGATGATATCGAGATTGAATAGAGGGGAGCTACCAAATAGGAAGCAGCCCATTTAACAAGCTGTTTTCTTGGATAAAAGCTGAGGAAAAGAAAAATAAGAAAAAACTGGTCATGTGCTTAAGACAGCTAAGAGAGAAGAAAGATAATTCTTTTTCTGTATCTCCATTCTGCTATAATCCTCGGCAATTTCTATTCGGCTTTTGTTATGCAATGACTTTTTAAATTGCATGGCGCGTTTTTTTCTCAAGGTAGCCCATGGCGCAAGCTAAAAAATCTGTTGATATTAAAAACATTCGTAACTTCTCGATTATTGCGCATATTGACCACGGTAAATCGACTCTGGCGGATCGGTTCATTCAAACTTGTGGTGGTTTGCAGGATCGTGAAATGCAGGCACAGGTACTCGATTCCATGGAGCTTGAACGCGAACGTGGGATTACTATTAAAGCCACTTCTGTGACCTTGAACTATAAGCATCCTAATGGTCAGGAATATCAGTTGAACTTCATTGATACGCCGGGACACGTGGATTTCTCTTATGAAGTGTCGCGCTCTCTTGCTGCGTGTGAAGGTGCACTGTTGGTGGTAGATGCTGCCCAGGGGGTAGAAGCCCAGTCTGTAGCAAACTGCTATACTGCGATTGAACAGGGGCTTGAAGTTCTTCCTGTACTGAACAAGATTGATTTACCGCAGGCCGAGCCTGAACGTGTAATTCAGGAAATTGAAGATATTATTGGTATCGAAGCGACTGAAGCACCGACCTGTTCAGCAAAAACCGGTCTAGGTATTGAAAGTGTATTAGAAACCTTGGTAGATACGATTCCGGCTCCTACAGGTGATCGTGATGCACCGCTACAAGCACTGATTGTGGACTCGTGGTTCGATAATTACCTGGGCGTAGTATCTCTGGTTCGTGTGAAACAGGGTCGTGTTCGCAAGGGCGACAAGATGCTGGTGAAATCGACTGGTCAGACACATATCATCACTTCAGTCGGTATTTTTAATCCGAAGCATACTGAAACCGATATCCTTGAAGCGGGTGAAGTTGGTTTCGTGATTGCCGGTATTAAAGACATTTTTGGTGCACCAGTGGGTGATACCATTACACTGGCAACTACTCCAGAAGTTCCAACATTACCTGGTTTCAAAAAAGTAAAACCACAGGTATATGCAGGCTTGTTTCCAATTGATTCCAGTGATTTTGAACCTTTCCGTGAAGCATTGCATAAACTGCAAATTAATGACTCTGCGCTGTTCTTTGAACCAGAAAGTTCTGATGCTCTAGGCTTCGGTTTCCGCTGTGGCTTCTTAGGTATGCTGCACATGGAGATCGTACAAGAGCGTTTAGAACGTGAATACGATCTGGATCTGATTTCTTCAGCACCAACAGTAATTTATGAAGCAGTGATGAAGAATGGCAATACCATTTACATCGACAGCCCGTCAAAAATGCCAGATGGTTCAACTGTTGAAGACCTGCGTGAACCAATTGCAGAATGTCATATCCTCGTGCCACAGGAATACCTGGGTAATGTCATGACCCTATGTATTGAGCGCCGTGGCGTACAAAAAGACATGAAGTTCATGGCGAATCAGGTATCTGTTACTTTTGAAATTCCAATGGCCGAAGTGGTGATGGATTTCTTTGATAAATTGAAATCTTGTTCACGCGGTTTTGCGTCACTAGATTACAACTTTGTGCGTTTTGAAAGTTCATCACTGGTGAAAGTGGATGTCCTGATCAATGGTGAAAAAGTCGATGCTTTAGCAATGATCTGCCACCGTCAGGATGCACGTCATCGTGGGATCGCACTGGTTGAAAAAATGAAAGATCTAATTCCTCGTCAGATGTTTGATGTGGCAATTCAGGCGGCCATTGGTGCGCAAATTATTGCCCGTTCTACCGTAAAAGCAATGCGTAAAAACGTATTGGCAAAATGTTATGGTGGTGACGTATCACGTAAGAAGAAACTTCTTGCAAAACAGAAAGAAGGTAAGAAACGTATGAAACAGGTGGGTAGTGTTGAAATTCCACAAGAAGCGTTCTTAGCTGTACTGAAAGTCGAACGCTAATACTATAAGGATAATAAGCCCATGGATTTTGATTTTAATTTGATTCTTGTTCCTGCGACCTTATTTTTCGTCGCGGTCTGGTTGCTGGATAAGTTTGTTCTGAAACAACGACAGACCAAAGGCAAGGGCAATGAAAACTTCATTATTACCTGGGCTTATGATTTCTGGCCGGTTTTGGCCGTCGTTTTAGTATTGCGTTCTTTCCTGTACGAACCTTTCAATATTCCATCAGACTCCATGGTTCCAACACTGGAAACCGGTGATTTTATCCTGGTCAATAAATTTGACTATGGTGTGAAATTACCAATTGTAAATACAAAAATTCTGGATACAGGTAGCCCGGAACGTGGTGATGTCGTGGTCTTCCGCTATCCGCCACAACCAACGATTAGCTATATCAAACGTGTAATTGGTTTGCCAGGTGATCATATTGTTTATGATCATGGCCAGTTAACCATTAATGGTGAGAAAGTAGCAAAAGTTCCAGTAGAATTCAGCCGTGAAAAAGATCGCCTGGATACGCCAAATTCGATTTATCATAAAGAAACCATTGGCGAACATACTTTCACTATGCGTGAACTGGAAGGAGTAAATGTAGCTCGTCAGGCTCCATTCCTTAACTATATAGAAAATGGTAAGTTTTCAACTGAAAATGGTTTATATTGGGAAGTGAAAGTTCCAGAAGGTCATTACTTTGCGATGGGGGATAATCGCGATCAAAGTGCTGACAGTCGTTTCTGGGGCTTTGTTCCGGAAGAAAACTTAACAGGTCGCGCATTCTATATCTGGATGCATAAAGAACCTGGCTTTAAACTGCCATCGTTTAGTCGAAACGGAATAATCGATTAATTATTTCAGTCAGGAAAATAAAAAATGAAACATCAACAAGGTGCTTCGTATATTGGAATTTTATTTGCAATCGTGGGGTTTGCTTTTCTTGCCAAAGTGGCGATTGCAGTTTGGGGGCCATACTTTGATGATCGTATGGTGGACAATCAGATTGAGGAACTTTTAAAGAGTTCTCCGGCAAATATTGCACCAGAAAAATTTCGTCAGCAGATGGGTCAGCGTTTAGAAATGAACAATATTCGCGATCTGAAGTTTGATGAAATTGCCAAGGTAACCAACACTGATGGTTTACAGGTGCACAAGAATTATGAAATTCGCAAGAATTTTATAATGAATATCGATTTAGTGATGAAGTTTGAGAAAGATTTTGATCAAAGCACAGTCAAAACTAAATGATGAGCGTCTTGCCAAACGGATCGGCTATCAGTTTAAACAAGCTGATCTGTTAAAACTGGCATTGACCCATCGTTCAGTCAGTCATAAACACAACTATGAACGCCTAGAATTTCTAGGCGATTCTCTTTTAGGGATGATCATAGCCAATTATCTCTTTACTGCTTACCCGCAGGAAAACGAGGGCCGTCTGACGCGTATGCGTGCGACTCTTGTCCGACAGGAAGCGTTAGGGAAAATTGCCAATGATCTAAAATTGAGTCAGAACCTGATTCTCAGTACGGGTGAGCTGAAATCGGGTGGTCATCATCGTGAGTCTATACTTGCGGATACGGTCGAAGCCATTATTGGTGCGATCTATGTGGATTGCGGTGATCTCACTGTACTACAGGCGATTGTGCTAAAATGGTACGAACCGTATTTAGACAATATAGAACCAACTGACCAGCTGAAAGACCCTAAATCACGCCTACAGGAATATTTACAAGCACGTAAAAAACCTCTCCCAGTTTACGAGGTTGTAGATATTCAGGGTGATGCCCCGAACCAGCATTTCAAAGTGGAATGCCAGGTAGAAGGCTTACCGGTCATGGCCGGTGAAGGTTCAAGCCGACGATTCGCTGAACAGGCGGTTGCGGCAGATATTTTAAAACATTTGGAGCATAAGTCTTAATGACTACTCATTCCGATCACATTGATGCTGATCACGAGTCGCAAAGCGACAGCAATGACTTGATTAGTCAATTTTTCAGTGCACAGGGTACTGAAATTCCTTCTGATTATCGCAGCGGTTTCGTGGCGATTGTCGGACGCCCAAACGTGGGTAAATCAACCTTGATGAACCACTTACTGGGCCAGAAACTTTCGATTACTTCACGTAAGCCACAAACCACACGTCATAAAATCGTAGGGATTGATTCACGTGAAAAATCTCAGGCAGTATTTGTTGATACACCGGGGATGCATAAGAAAGAAGTGCGTGCCATCAATAAAATGATGAATCGAGCTGCGCACTCTGCATTGCGTGACGTGAACCTGGTGCTGTTTGTAGTTGATGCACAAAAATGGACCCAGAACGATGAGCTTGTTCTGGAGAAATTAAAAAATGCGGATATGCCAGTCATTCTGGTGATCAACAAGCTGGACACGTTCGAGAACAAGAATGAGGCCTTACCGCTGATTCGTGAACGTGCCAAACTGATGAACTTTGCTGAAATCGTACCGGTGTCTGCACTTCGTGGTGCCAACCTCGAACACTTACGCGATACGATTGCCAAGTACCTGCCATTCCAGCCACCGCTATATTCACTGGATCAGCTTACCGATCGTTCAGAGCGTTTCCTGGCCTCTGAAATTATCCGTGAAAAGATCATGCGTCAGTTAGGTGAAGAACTACCATACGATTTAACTGTTCAGATCGAATCTTTCAAAACTGAAGAGCCGACCCTGAACGAAAAAACAGGTCGTATGAAGCCGGCATGTACTTATATTGATGCGACTATTTTCGTTGATCGTGCTGGCCAGAAAGCCATTGTGATTGGTGAAAAAGGCTCCAAGCTGAAAAAAATCGGTATGGATGCTCGTGTCGACATGGAAAAAATGTTCGAGCAGAAAATCATGCTAACGCTTTGGGTGAAAGTCAAAGGCGGCTGGTCTGATGATGAGCGGGCACTGAAAAGTCTAGGTTATAGCGACATTTAAATTGGACGGGAACGGATCATGATGAAATTTCTGGCAGTCATTGCATGTGTTTTATTTTTGCAGGGCTGTATTCATAAAGTAGTGACCGTTCCTGCCAAAGTTGCCTATAAAACCACAAAGTACGCGGTCAAAGGGACCGCGGCTGTTGTGGGTGCCGCCATTCCTGATGGGGATGATGAAGAAGAAGAGAAAAAATCAAAAAAGAATAAAGACTAAAGAAGCAGCCTATGCGTAATGAAGTGCTGCATGGATACCTGATTCATCATCGTAAATATCGCGATCGCAGTCATATTGTGCATTTATTTACCCAGGAATATGGCCGTATCGATGGGATATTAAGACAAAATCCACCACCCCAATATCAACCCATCAGCTTGCTAGCCTCAGGCAAATCTGAACTGAAAAACTTCACCAAATTAGAAATTGTTAATCAGCCGATCTTTTTTTTCGGCGATGCCTTTTTTTCTGGCTTTTATCTGAATGAAATCCTGTTGCGTTTATGTCCGCTTGAAGTGCAAATGCCGCTGACCTTTGCCAAATATGGCGAAACATTGAATGCCTTGCAAAAACTCTCCGATCAAGAAAATCCCAATACTTATTTAAAACAGGTTTTACGCCAGTTTGAACATATCTTATTAGAAGAACTTGGCTATGAACTGGATTTTTCGGTCGATGCCAATCAGGCACAGATCAATCCCTTGCAACATTACTATTTTCAGTTGAATGAAGGTTTTATGCCTTCGGCTAAAGCCTTGCGCTCAACCATGTCAGGTCAGCAGATTTTAACAATGCAGCACTATGAAAATGGTAGGGATTTTAATCCAGAACAGTTACAATTACTGACGAAGCTATATCGACAGGTGATCACTGCTTTACTCGGTGACCGACCACTGAAAAGTCGACAATTGTGGATCCAAAATTCTCAATCTCAATCGTAGTTAGGAAAATATTATGGCTGCATTACTTGGTGTCAATATTGACCATGTCGCAACTTTAAGACAAGCACGTGGTACGACGTACCCAGACCCAGTCAATGCTGCATTGATCTGTGAGCAGGCCGGTGCAGAGGGAATTACCCTGCATTTGCGTGAAGACCGCCGACATATTCAGGATGAAGATGTACGTCGTATGCGTCCGGTATTAACTACCCATATGAATCTGGAAATGGCCGTAACTGATGAAATGGTTGCGATTGCTAAAGAAATCCAGCCACAGCATGTCTGCTTTGTGCCAGAAAAGCGTCAGGAAGTGACAACTGAAGGTGGTCTGGATGTCGTTGGTCATTTTGAAGATGTGAAAAAAGCCACTCAGGAATTATCTGCGATTGGCTGTGACGTGTCGCTATTTATTGATGCAGATATTGCCCAGATTGATGCGGCAGTGGCGTGTGGTGCACCTACAATTGAGCTTCATACAGGTGCTTATGCCGATGCAGCAACGCCTGAAGCACAGCAGGTTGAACTAGAGCGTATTATCAAAGGGGCAGAGTATGCAGCATCTAAAGGTTTGGTGGTCAATGCAGGTCATGGTCTGAACCTGGATAATGTCACTCCAATTGCTGCGATCCCTCAAATTCATGAATTAAATATTGGTCACTCGATTATTGCTGATGCAGTTTTTGTTGGACTGGCGCAAGCGGTTCAACAAATGAAAGCTGTAATTAAAGCTGCGCGTTAAGATTGCGAAACATATGTCAAATATTGATTATGATGAACTGATGAAGCCTGTCATTGGCTTCTTAGGTTGTGAAACACCAAAAGCATGGCTCGATGAGGCATTACAGAATCTGGAGATCCTGATGCAGGATCATGCCAACTGTGAGAAGAAAGCAGCCAGTACAGCAATGAACCTGATGTTCCGCTATAGCTTCTTCGTAGATTTACAGGTGAAACTGGCGCAACTGGTACGTGAAGAAATGCTGCACTATGAGCAAGTGCTGGAATTCATGAATAAGCGTGGCCAGCAATGGGTTGGACTCAGTGCAGGGCGTTATGCGGGTGGTTTGCGTAAGGAAATCCGGACCTATGAGCCAGAGGCGCTGATTGATGTGCTGGTGATTGGTGCTTTTGTAGAAGCACGTTCTTGTGAGCGTTTCTATGCGCTTGCACCGCTGGTAGATGAAGAACTAGGGCGTTACTACCGTTATCTACTAAAATCTGAATCTCGCCATTATGAGGACTATTTAGCCTTGGCAATGGATGTAGCAAAAGAAGCGAAGCTGAAAAATCCGCAAGAAGATATTCAGAGTCGTATTGAACATATCCGTGAAGTGGAAAAGAACCTGATTCTCAGTCCAGATGAAATATTTCGTTTCCATAGTGGTGTGCCTGCAAAAGCAGCTTAAGAAGCTACTTAATTAAGACATCAAAAAAGATCCTCCAAATTGGGGGATTTTTTTATAAATATAAAGAATCTGTAGCTAACTTATTTATTAAAAGAATTTAAAATAGCCTAAGCAATATAGAATTTAATCTGATGTTTATTACAGTAAGAGTGGAGAAATTAGTATCATGCAAGATAGTAAACGGTGCTATCAACTAAAAATAAGTATGTATAAACACATTTGATTAAATGAAAATATAAGCCAATCTAACTAGGTAAATAAAAGGGCAAGGTGAGAATATATAAGAGAAAAAAGAATTGAATCATTTTATAAATGAAATTTCAGGCAATAAAAAAGCCCGCTTTAATGCTGCGGGCTTTCTTGAATTTGGCTCTCCCACCTGGGCTCGAACCAGGGACCTGCGGATTAACAGTCCGTCGCTCTACCGACTGAGCTATGGGAGAATCTGAATGCGATTATAGAGAGATTTTACCAAGGGTCAAGCAAAAACTGTCATATTTATTACAAATTGCACTTATCTGATTTTAATTTAAACGATTGCATTAAATTCTTAAAAAATGCTTGTCAGAACAAATTTCACTTGTTAGATTGAAAACATAAAGTCGTTTGACCAAATGGTCAAACAGTGTGGATTTAAACCTACTTGCCAGCACAAAAATGGCTAAACCGGAGAAAGCGAATGAATACGCTCACTATCCCTCAAATCTTCTCTCAGCTGCCTTTTTATCAAGATCATTATCTCGATATTATTCAAGATTCAGCTCAATACTTTACCCCTGTGGCTGGTGCAGAAATCCGTTTATGGCCCTTAGCGATCAAACAATTGTATCTGGGTGACTTGCTGCAATTATGGTTTGCAGAAAAGTGGCTGGTCGAACAAGAACGCCAATTTAGTTTTGAAATATTCCTAAATACGCCTAAAGCTCAGAAAAAAGATCTTTATATTTATGCGCTTGCTGGCAATCTTCTGACCGGATCGAACCAGTCTAAAGTGTGGCAAGCTTCTGCTAAAGAAACTCAGGTACTGAGTGTAGCGAATGTTTCCAAGCATTATTTCGAATATCGGGCTTTGACCCAACCAAAACTGGTAAAAGTACCGCAAGGGAAATGGGGCGTACTTTAAGCCTTAAACACCTTAATGATCAGAATTGCGAAAAATCATGCAGGTTGCTGTGGCATGGGCATAAATACGACCTTCATCATCCAGAATTTGCCCTTCAGAAATACCTAGATTTTTACTGAGATTAATTGCTTTTCCGATTGCATTTAGTTCTTGGTTGTGAGGAATTGGGCGGCACATTTTTACATTCAGATCAATGGTGCCATAACCGACACCGGCTTTAAGTAAAGTATGAATTGCGCAGCCTGTTACCGTATCTAAAACAGTTGCGGCAAAACCGCCATGTATACCTCCCATAGGATTCAGATGGCGTTCATCTGCTTTTACAACAAAGGTCACGTGTCCCGGTTCGACTTCGCTTGCAGACATGGGAATGGTGGTTGCCATAGAAGGCATAGACAGATTGCCCTTAAGCATCTCTTGCATAATCTGCAAACCTGAAAGATTCTTGAGATCCATAGCTTGTCCTTATTATTTTAAATACTGGATTTGAATGACAAGTTTAGGCAGATGGTGCTTCGATCAGCAATAAAAAATTGTATGAGGAAATGTACAAAGCCTTTTACTTATGATGAATCCGGTAAAATGATTAAAAATAATAATACCGAGGAAGAATAATCATGAAAGCGAGATGTTTATGCGGAGCGACTCGATTTGAAGTTCAGCTCAGAAATCATGAAGTTGCTGCCTGTCATTGTTCCATGTGCCGCCGCCAGACAAGTGGACCATTAATGTCGATTGATATAGAAAATATTCACTTTATTGATCAGCAGCATTTATCTGTTGCAAGTACTTCTGAATGGGCAGAGCGTGGTTTTTGCAATGCCTGTGGTACTTTTATTTTCTGGCGGACCAAAGATCATTCCTTTGCCAATATTAATGTATTTACTTTAGAGCAACTACCAGAGGATCTGGATTTCAATTTAGAAATTTATGTAGATCATCAGCCAGCGTTTTACTCATTTAACAATCAAACCAAAAAAATGACAGAAGCTGAGGTCATTGCCATGTTTCAGCAACCGGATTCCTGAAATAAATATAATCAGATAAAGGAAAAGTAAGTCCCGTAATTTGATCTGATAAAAATACTTTTTTTAAAACTAAAAGCGCCATATAAATACTTATATATCATTAAATAAAAATACTGATCAGCAGGTTCGTATTTCAGATAGCATCCTGCTTTTCATGTAATGATCATTCTTTCTTTTGATTAAATTGTTAAAAATTGGAACGAAAAACTCATAATTTCTGAACTCAATAAATTATTATTTTCTATAAGCAAACGAAAGATAGAGACTGAACTTTTTATAAAAATTAATAAATATAAAAATTTATGGCACAAGGATTGTATGTGATTTCCACTGTATATCTCAGTTTTAAATAATTCAGTTTAAAAATAAAACCCGAGAAAAGAATTAAGAATAGAGTGATTTTGCAATGAAACAGTTTTTGTATCTTTGGGTGCCTATTTTTTTGAGTAATAGCATCATAATGTTGGCCGGAATATTTGACATGATTTTCCTGTCTCATTACTCACCGCAACATGTGGCTGCTATGGCTGTGTGTTTATCTATTTATTCTTTATTATTTGTTTCGGGGACGGGGATCTTGCAGGGTATGATGCAGGAACTTGCTGAAGCATATGGGCGACGTGCTTTTGATGATATTCAAAAAATTCTGAAACAGAACATCCTTATTGTCGGTGTCCTGTCTGTATTTGCAGGATGGCTATTAACTCATGCAGATCCTTTGCTACATCTGTTAAAAGCAGATAGTGCATTACAGGCTTTGATTCAACCTTGTTTATGGTTACTGGCTTGGACACTTCCAGCACATTTGTTAGTACGTATTTTATATATTTTAACGCAAGCCTGTGGTCAGGCGAAACGTGTGTTCTATGCCAATATTTTCTATTTAATACTTAAAGTGAGTTTAGCTTATTGCCTGATTTTTGGGATTCAGGGTTATGTACCCGCCTATGGGGTTAAGGGAGCTTTCATTGCTCATCTGACTGTTCAATGGACACTATTAGTGGTGTATTACCTGATATTTCTGGAAAAGCAGTTACGTGTGCACTGGTCCGGGCAATTTTTCTATTTTAAGACTTTGCTAAAAATTTTAAGAATCGGCTTACCTTCAGCAATTGTCGTATTTATTGATGTCTTTACAATTAGTGCGATTGCATTATTGGTCTTGCCTTTGGGGGAGATAATGGTGAATGCGCATCAAGTAGCGATGGGTTTGGCTGGCCTGCTGTTTATGGTGCCATTTTCGATGAGCTCTGCTTTTAGCATTCTGGTCTCTACCAGGATTGGTGCAAATCAAGTGCAATCTGCCTGGGATTTAACTTTTAAAGCGTTACGTGTGGTGGTCGCAAGCGCAATTGTTTTGGCGATCTTGATCGTAATTTTTCAAAAACCGATTGTGGCGCTATTTAGTGATAATATGGATGTGCTTACGGTGAGCTTGGCATTGATGTTCTTATTGTGCTGGATGCATATTTTTGACGCGATTCTGGTGATTAGCGTCAATATGCTGCGCTGCTGGAAAGTGGTGGTCTTGCCCATGTTTATTTTTAGTGGAGTACTGCTATTAGGTGGATTGGGCGGAGGCTGGTATTTGGCTTATCATCCAGTGTCGCTCTTCAATCTCAATCTGGATGTTTCAGGAATAAGTGGTTTCTGGTGGATGCTGGCTATTTCCTATACCTTTGCCGCATTGATGTGTTTGCTTTGTTTGGGACTTAAATACCGTAAGCATCTACAAACTGCATAAAAAAAACCCGCGATCATCGCGGGTTTTTTTATCTAATCAATTAGATTATTTCGCAGCTTTTTCAGCTTCGATCGAAGCAATCGCCTCATCAACGCCTTCGATAGAATCAGCAGCTTTTTTGATACGTGCAAGTGCATCAACTAATACTTCGTCAGCAGTTGCGTAAGAGATACGCATGAAACCGCCTAGACCGAATGCATCACCAGGAACGACTGCAACACCAGTTTCTTCTAGTAACCAAGCAGAGAATTCTGTGCAAGAGTTCAGACCTTTCGCACGGATCAATGGTTTGATGTTCGCATATGCATAGAATGCACCGTCAGCAGGTAGGCAAGAAATACCTTTAATGTCATTCAAGCCATTCACAACTAGGTCATGACGACGTTTAAACGCTTCAACCATTGGTACAAGAACGTCTTGAGGACCATTCAATGCAGCTTCTGCAGCAACTTGTGAAATAGAAGTTGGGTTAGAAGTTGATTGAGACTGGATTTTTTTCATCGCACCGATCAGTTTAGCAGGACCTGCCGCATAGCCGATACGCCAGCCTGTCATTGCATAGGCTTTAGACACACCGTTTAATACGATAGTGCGGTCGTAAAGGTCTGGGGCAACAGTTGCGATATTGTAGAATTCATCTTCCCAACGGATTGGTTCGTACATGTCATCAGATGCGATGAATACTTCTGGGTATTTACGTAGTACTGCAGCTAAAGCTTCTAATTCAGCTTTAGTATAGATCATGCCAGTCGGGTTAGAAGGGCTGTTGAGTACCACTAAACGAGTTTTGTCAGTGATCGCAGCTTCTAATTGCTCAGGAGTAATTTTGAAACGTTGTTCTTCACCACATTTCACGATTACTGGTGTACCTTCAGCAATGATCACCATGTCTGGATAGCTCACCCAGAATGGAGCAGGGATGATCACTTCATCACCTTTGTTTAACAAAGCAAGTGCCAAGTTAAAGAAAGACTGTTTACCACCACAAGAAACCAGGATTTGGTTCGCTTGATAATCAAGGTTATTGTCACGTTTTAATTTAGCAATAATTGCTTTTTTAAGACCTGGCGTACCATCAACAGCGGTGTATTTGGTGAAACCGTTGTTAATTGCTGCAATTGCTGCATCTTTGATGTGTTGAGGGGTATCAAAATCTGGCTCACCTGCGCCCAAACCAATAACGTTGTGACCAGCAGCTTTCAGTTCAGCAGCTTTGTTTGTCACAGCAAGCGTAGGGGACGGTTTGATGGCATTCACACGATCAGAGAGACGTACGTCCACGGCAGTATTCCTTCTTATAGGGATTAAAAAATAAAAAGCACATTATCTTAGCCTAAAATGGTGCACATTGGGCAAAAGAATTTGGAAAAATATACGAAAAAAATGCTGAATCAGTGCAACCTTATCTTGAACATCGATAGGTAGTTTAGATAGACAGGAACTAAGAATATGCTTTGAGGATGAGAATAATAGGGGAAATATAAACTAAAAATGGCCACTTTAAAGTGACCATTTATATGAGAAAGTGTTGTTGTTATGCACTAAAACGTGACAAATCTTCTTCAGGACGAGCAGTCAGCACTTCAATGCCATTTTTTGTTACTAAAAGAGTGTGCTCATATTGAGCCGATAATTTATGGTCTTTAGTGACCACAGTCCATTTATCACCCAACAGTTTGGTTTGCCAAACACCCGCATTCACCATAGGTTCAATCGTAAAAGTCATACCTTCTTCAAGAACCATCCCGGTATCTGGCTGACCATAATGCAGCACCTGTGGTTCATCATGGAAAGTTGTACCGATTCCGTGGCCACAGTATTCACGAACAACGCTAAAACGTTCAGATTCAACATATTTTTGAATCGCATGACCAATATCACCAATCGTTGCACCGGGTTTAACTACAGCCATACCACGATACATGGCTTCTTGAGCGACTTTGCACAGACGGTTGGCCAGAATTGAAGTTTCACCACCCACGATGTACATCATATTGGTGTCGCCATGGAAACCATCTTTGATGACAGTGACATCAATATTTAAAATATCGCCTTTTTTCAGGATCTTGTTTTCAGATGGGATCCCGTGACAGACCACATGGTTTACAGATGTACAGATTGTATGCTGGAAAGCAGGGCGGCCAGGCGCTGCACCATAACCTAAACATGCAGGAATAGCATTCTGCACATTTACAATATAGTCATGACAAATCGTATCCAATTCCAGTGTCGTTACGCCGGGTTTGATATGCGGTTTGATCATATCCAACACTTCTGCAGCCAGTCGTCCAGCGATACGCATCTTTTCGATATCTTCTGCGGATTTGATTAAACGACGGGGAGCTTGATAAGTAGTGTTCATGATCTCTAAAAACTTTTGGAAATTTGTATGTGACTATGGTATAAATAGCCGCCCATTTTATCAAATGCTTTTTCGTGAATATATTTGCGAGGCTGATGGAATGGTGTATTAAAAATCCGCACATATATCGTCACATTACTCTGGGTGCCCGCAAGGGTGGAGAATGCGGATATATGGAGGCCTAACCCAAACTTTAAGGTAAAGAAAATGGCAGATTACAACGTAAGCATGCGCGACCTTCTACAAGCTGGCGCGCACTTTGGTCACCAAACTCGTTTCTGGAACCCAAAAATGCGTCAATACATCTTTGGCGCGCGTAACAAAATTCACATCATCAACCTTGAGCACACTGTTCCTGCGTTAAATGATGCTTTGAACTTCGCTAACCAATTGGCTAGCAAAAAGAACAAAGTTTTGTTCGTTGGTACTAAACGTGCTGCTTCTGCAATCATCCGTGAACAAGCTCAACGCGCTGGTCAACCATACGTAGATCACCGTTGGTTAGGTGGTATGTTGACGAACTGGAAAACTCTTCGCCAATCTATCAACCGTTTAAAAGACCTTCAAACTCAATCTCAAGACGGTACTTTCGCTAAGCTGACTAAACGTGAAGCTTTAGAACGTAGCCGCGAGATGGAAAAACTTGAACGTGCTTTAGGCGGCGTTAAAAACATGGGTGGTTTACCTGACGCATTATTCGTAATCGACGTTGATCACGAAGCGATTGCAATTAAAGAAGCTAAAAACCTTGGTATTCCTGTAATCGGTATCGTTGATACTAACTCTAACCCAGACAACGTAGACTACGTTATTCCGGGTAACGACGATGCGATCCGTGCAGTAACACTTTATGCTTCTGCTATGGCTGATGCGATTCTTGCTGGTAAAGAATATGCTCAATCACAAGCAAATGCACAAGCTAAAGCAGAAGAAGCTCCTGCTTCTGAGGCTTAATGCGTTAGACGCTAGCTTGTCATTTTTGCGACACGTGATGGTGGCAAAGTAAGCGTTATGTATGCAGGCGGCCCATGAGAATCCTCTGGGCCGTTTCTGTTCTAAAAAGAATTCATTTTCTACCGAATTTAGGAGATAAACATGACTGCAGTTACAGCAAGCATGGTTAAAGAACTGCGTGATCGTACTGGTCTAGCAATGATGGAATGTAAAAAAGCTTTGACAGAAGCTGGTGGTGACATCGAATTAGCGATCGACAACCTTCGTAAATCTGGTCAAGCAAAAGCAGCTAAAAAAGCTGGTAACATTGCTGCTGACGGTGCGATCACAATTGCTCAAGAAGGCAACAAAGCAATCCTTCTAGAAGTAAACTGCCAAACTGACTTCGTTGCTAAAGACGAAAACTTTGCTGGTTTCTCTGCGAAAGTTGCTGCTGCTGCACTTGCTGCAAACGAAACTGACGCTGCTAAAATCGCTGAACTTAAACTTGAAGATGGCGCTACTGTAGAAGAAGCTCGTATTGCGCTAGTTCAAAAAATCGGTGAAAACATCCAAGTACGTCGTGCGAAAATTGTTGAAGGTGAAAACCTTGCTGTTTACAAACACGGTCTTCGTATCGGTGTTGTTGTATCTTACTCAGGTGATGCTGAAACTGGTAAAGGCTTGGCAATGCACATTGCTGCATTCAATCCGGTTGCTGTAAACGCTGAACAAGTTCCTGCTGACCTTATCGCGAAAGAAAAAGAAATCGCTGAAGCTAAAGCACTTGAATCTGGCAAACCAGCAAACATCGTTGAGAAAATGGTTGTAGGTTCTGTTGAGAAATACCTGAACGAAGTTGTTCTTGAGCGTCAACAATACGTAATCGACAACGACAAGAAAGTTGCTGAAGTTCTTAAAGCGACTGGTACTACTGTTGCTAACTTCGTTCGTTTCGAAGTGGGTGAAGGTATCGAGAAGAAAGCTGAGCTTTCTTTCGCTGAAGAAGTTGCTGCTGCTCAGGCTGCTGCAAAATAATTCGGTAACGAATTAGAAAAAAGCCCCGAATGGGGCTTTTTTTATGACTAAATAAAGAATGATCAAGGAGAAATTATGGCAAATAAAACCAATATGGGGATCGGGGCTGTCATTGCACTTTTGGTGGCTGCTTATTTAGGTCTGGATTTATCAGAATCTAAACAACAGACCAATACTTTTGTACCTTCAGCAGAAGTTGCGATTCAAGAGCAGCCTAATGTTCAAAAAAGTACGCATAAGGTTTCTGATGATACCCAGCGTATAGAGCAAGCTTACCAGCAAAGACAAAGTGATCTTCAGGTTCAGGCGAGCGGTAAGGTGGTAGCGTTATTAAAAGATGATAATGAAGGTTCCCGTCATCAGAAATTTATTCTGGAATTATCTACTGGTCAAACTGTATTGGTTGCGCACAATATTGATCTGGCGCCACGCATCCAGAATATTCAAAAAGGTGATCAGGTTGAGTTTTTTGGTGAATATGAATATAGCGACAAAGGTGGGGTGATTCATTGGACCCATCATGATCCATCCAATAAGCACATCAGCGGTTGGTTAAAACACCAAGGAAAAACCTATCAATAAGGGAATTTTCCTTGGTTTTATAAATGTAATGATATTACATACGCTTTAAGCGCACTGTATTGCCTCAGATTGACGAGATTTCCATTTAGGTAGGACTTTGCCTAAATAGGCATCCATGCACCATAACGGGCCAATGAGAAGGAATTGAAGGTCTTTAAAGAAAGAAGGCTTTTTACCTTCGACTTTGTGTCCATAAAATTGCCCAATCCAGGCAAAAACAAACAAGGCTATAAAGAAACCGACACCTACAGGTAAAACCCAGATGAACCAGGCCATCATCAGGGTTAGCGCTGCCATTGCTACAGCCAGTACGATATCTAAACGTGCATAAAACACAAAAGCCAGAACCAAGAGCAGGGCAGTCAGTAAAGCGCTAAAGTGCGCCATGATTCCAATAATGGAAAAATAGATGGTAGGCACGCAGACCCAATGGATCAGTTTGTTGGTTTTGTTTTGATGACTTTCACTATATTCATCTAACCATTCGGATATTGTTTTCATTCTATCGCTCCCATCCATGAACGTACTGTTAGTTTTCAAAATATAAAACAGTTTGGAGGTATGGTCAAAATGAAATCGATAGTGGGTTGATAAGGGTTAGAGAAGGCTTATACCTGAATGGAATAACATCGACAGTATTAAGGATAAAAGCAGTTCGAATTCCTGCTCTACATCACCAAATAAAAAAGCCACATGACTGTGGCTTTTGAGTTAAATGTAGAGCGGTCAAATCTTATGAGTTTGGACCATCTACACGCTCAATATTGACATGTGCAGTACCAGCATTGGTAATACCAAGCTGTTTAGCAGCACCGTAAGATAAATCTAGAACACGATTGCCATGGAATGGACCACGGTCATTCACCTTCACAACCACGCTCTTACCATTGTTTTTGTTGGTCACGCGGATAAAGCAGTTTAATGGCAGGCTACGGTGTGCAGCAGTCATTGCATTCATATCGAATGTTTCACCACTGGCAGTTTTACGGCCATGGAACTGACGACCATACCAAGATGCTGTACCTGTCTGACTGAATTTACGAACTGTGTTTGAAGCAACATTGTTCAGTTTCTCAATCACTGAAGGCTCTTCTGCAGGAATTGCAATTTTTGCTGCAATGGTTTGACGACGAACTTTATCGCCAGAACGCTCAGTGATTGAAAGGCTGTTCAAATTTGTGAAATTTGAATTGAAGCTTTGAGCTTCTTTGTTTAATACACGCGCTGCAAGACGCGAATTGTCATGATCATTATTGAATGATGATGACTGAACCATATCTGCTTGCGATTGCGTTAGGGTAACGGTCACGGCGATGGCCATAAAATACTTCAGAAAAGAAGAATGCATTGAATCAACTCCTAACAGCATGTTTCATTAGATTGGGCCTAAGTAGCTGATAACCCTATAAACATGCCTGATATTTAACTTATGCAACTACATTTAACGAATTGGATAATATTCATGCTGGCAACTGGCTGTCTAGTGTTTAATTAAAATAGTTAAAAAAAGTACGCAAAATAAACAATGAGTGATTAAAAAATAATCAATATTGTAACAAGGCGTAAAAAATGCCTAAAATTTAGGCATTTTGTTTAATAAAAATCTTGACTTTAATAGTATGTAGTAATTTTTACTGTTATCGGCTCGTAATTTCTGTACCTAAAAGCCACAATGCAGTGGCATACATACGACTACGATTGTACGTGGTAATCACTTGAAAATTCGGATAAGTAATATAGTAAATCGGTCCATAATTTTCTTGTAATTGAATGACATTGACCATATCAAGATCATCAATACGAACAATCGGATTCATCGGACTGATCCCTTGGGTTTTGATTACTCCATAAGGCGTTGGCTGTGTGAGATCCTTGGCGATGACAGAATCAGGATTCGAACCGCTATAACGGGCAGGAAAGGCAATTGGCTGATCTCGTTGCCAGCCATTTTGAGCCAGATAGTTTGCAATTGAACCAATCGCATCTACCGCAGAATTACGTAGATCGATATGGCCATTACCATCATAGTCGACCCCATACTTTGGAATATTACTTGGCATAAACTGCGGATAGCCGACAGCACCTGCATAAGAACCGACGATTGAGGATGCTGACACACCATCCTTATATGACCATGCGATCAATGCCGCCAGTTCATCCTGGAAGTATTGCGCACGACGTTCATAACCAAAGCCAAGAGTTGCCAGTGCATCACGGGTCACAAATGAACCCTTGTTGCTGCCAAAACCGGTCTCAACCCCCAAAATACCCAAAATGATCGATTGTGGTACACCAAACTGCTGCTCGGCGCGATTTAATGTTGCAGCATATTGCTGCTTGAAACGTACACCGCGTTGAATCGTGCCTTCAGACAAAAAATTGGTCTTATAGGCATACCATGGCTTACTTTCACCTGGGCGATTCATGATATTGATAATATTTGGAAGATTTTTTGCTCCCGTCATTGCACTGTCTACTTGCTGAGCACTTAGACCATAGGTCTGCATAGTGTTCTGTTTGAAACTGGCATAAGAGGGATGATATTGAAAATCGTTGGCCAGGCTTAAACTACTGAGTCCGAATGCACTGACAAGGATCGAAAGTTGCTTCAATTTTTTATAAAAATTCGATTTCAACATCTTGGTATGATTTCCAATTTTTTGGTAGGTTTGTGGCTATGTCATTTGAATCGTGCCATGAAAAAGATCAATTCACTTTTCTCAATTTTCTGGCATTAGAGGCAATATTAAAGATAACATTCTGATGAATAGGAGTCATATAAACTCCCTTAAAAACAGGAAAAGGTTGGTTGTTTTTTCAGCATTTTGTATTTTAGTTCACAATAACTGTAACAAGCTATTTCTTAAGCCACAAAAAAGCCTGACCGAAGTCAGGCTTAATCTGCATTTTTTGAATAAATATGCGGCTTTATTCAGTAAAGAATAAAGTGTCGTGATATTCTGCCATCGCCTGCAACTCATCCTTATTTAAATTCAGGATGATTTTATCTGCTGCAATATTAATCGCTTTGATTACAGCTGAAGCACCAATATCAGCAGCCTTGCGTTTAATCATGCCTAAATCTAAGGTTTTATTAAAGTCGACCATAAAATGACGTACAGTTGCTTCACCAAACTGTTTGTACAGATTGCTGAGACTCTGCTTATCGACACTTTGGCCAGCTTTTAATGCTGCATAATGGTGTTTTAGGTTGGTGACCAGATTGGCATCCAGAGACTCACCAATACGGAAGTTTCCTTCCGGATCTTTAAACAGGCTGCGTTCAGAAAAAGCAATCGACTCTTTGACGACTTCATTTGGCGCTTTACCCAGCAACTGTTTCAGTAACACTGCCACAGTGGACTTGATATAGCCCGCCAGTTTTTCTGCCGTATCGCGTTTTTCGCTCGCAGGAAAACGGCGTACCAGTTCCGTGAGAATTGCATCAATAATTTCATCATTAATCATTAATGCGGTTTTATCACGCAGTGGATAAAGCGGTTCACTCGAGTTTTTATTTTTCTGTGCAGTCTGAATTGTATTTAATAGTTCTGCAGAAGGAATAAAACCAAAAAAAGGCATTCTTAAACCTCAATGTTTTTTATTGTCGCGCTAAACGAATAGGGCGAGGCATCCATGTGGAATCCGATACACGACAAGGGTTGATATCCAATCCACCACGGCGTGTATAGGTCGCATATACCATCAGCTTTTCCGGTTTCAGATTTTGCCAGATATCGGCAAACATCTGTTCCACACATTGTTCGTGAAAACCGTTGTGCTGACGATACGAAATAATATAAGCCAAAATACTCTTATAACAAGGTTTTTTGCCCTGATAGCGTATAAATACTGTACCCCAGTCCGGTTGTCCAGTGACTGGGCAGTTACTTCTTAATAAATGTGAATAGAGTTGCACTTCGATATTTTCATCGCTTTGCTGATCTAAAGACAATAAAGAAGCGTCCGGATGATTTTCCAGGCGTTCCGGAGTCAGGTCATCAATACAGATACCCTCAGGCTTAGAAATTTCAAGTTCATCAACATGGAAAAGATCCAGTGTGATTTCAGCACCAGCAGCTTTTGAGAGGTCTTTTTCAACAGTTGTAATAAAAGCCTCTTTCGAATCAAACTTGGCAAAGTTCAGGCTATTGAAATACAGCTTTAAAGATTTTGATTCAATGAGATTTGGGGAAAATGCTGGCAGGGTAATCCGACCAATCGCCACTTGAGGCACGCCGATAGCATTTAACCAAGAAATTTCAAAAACATGCCACCAGTCTTTGCCTTGCTGAATAGCTTCAACATGGGCATATTTTTCACGGGCAGGCGCACGGGAAATCGGGAACAAAATATCGGGCTGATATTCTGTTGGGTAGTTGGTGTCTTTACCAAGGAGAGAATGTTCTACACTCATTATTCACGCATTCCTGAACCACGAGACAATAAATAGTAAGCAATACCGTAAAGCACGGCACACCAGAAAGTAATCACGACCAATGAAATGGAAACATTGACATCGCTATGACCTAAAATGCCGAAACGGAACGCATTGACCATATATACGATCGGGTTAACTAAAGAGAGATTTTGCCAGAACGGACTTAAGGCTGAAATCGCATAAAACACACCGCCTAAATAGGTCAGTGGTGTGAGTACAAAAGTCGGGATGATCGAGATATCATCAAAAGATTTGGCATAGACAGCATTAATAAAACCGCCTAGAGAGAATAATAGCGAGGTAATGAGTACTGTATATATAGTCACAAACCAGTTGGTAATATAAAGGTCTGCAAAAAACAGGCTCATGGCACTGACAATAATCGCAACCAACAGACCACGAATTACACCACCCAATACATATCCCCATAAAATGGCATGTAAAGGTACTGGACTCATGATTAGCTCTTCAATGCTTTTCTGAAATTTTGAGCTAAAGAAACTGGAGGAGACGTTGGCATAACTATTGGTAATCACCGCCATCATGATCAGACCGGGGACAATAAACTCCATATAGCTATACCCGCCCATTTCCCCAATACGTGAACCGACCAGATTACCGAAGATCACGAAATATAGACTCATGGTAATGGCAGGTGGCAGTAAAGTTTGCGGCCAGATCCGCATAAAGCGGCGAACTTCTTTATGAACGATGGTATATAAGGCGACGCCGAGCTGATTTATATTCATTGTGCAGCTCCATCCAGATTTTTCTCGACCATTTTCACAAATAGTTCTTCTAAGCGGTTTGACTTGTTACGCATACTGCGTACCTGAATGTTCTGTGATTCCAGTAACTGGAACAAATCATTCATGGAATGGGCTTTATCCAGTGTCACTTCTAAGGTCATTGGATCTACTAAATTAAATTTCACACCAATAATTTCAATATTTAATGGCTCAATAGGTGCAGCCAGATCGAAGATAAAGGATTCTTCATTGAGCTGATTCAGGAAATTCTTCATGGTGGTATCTTCTTTGATCACACCACGATCGATAATCGCAATTTGACGACACAACATCTCTGCTTCTTCCAGATAATGAGTCGTTAAAATAATAGAAGTACCATTACCGTTCATTTCATTAAGAAAATCCCACATGGAACGACGCAATTCGATATCCACACCGGCTGTTGGTTCATCCAGAATCAATAATTTTGGTTCATGCATCATCGCACGAGCGATCATCAGGCGACGTTTCATACCCCCTGAAAGCATGCGAGCTTGAGTAGAACGTTTTTCCCAAAGACCCAGTTTATTTAAATATTCTTCAGCACGCGCTTGGGCAATTTTTTTAGGAATACCGTAATAACCGGCTTGAGTGACTAGAATATCAAAGGTTTTTTCAAACTGGGCGAAGTTAAATTCTTGGGGTACCACGCCTAAACATTGTTTGGCTTCAGAAGGGTGAGTATCCAGATTGTGACCAAAAATTTCAACGGTTCCAGAGGTTTTTCTTGTTAATGAACTGATAATACCAATAGTAGTGGACTTGCCCGCGCCATTAGGTCCTAGTAGGGCATAGAATTCACCTTCAGGTACAGTTAAGTTAATTCCTTTAAGTGCCTGAAAACCATTTCCATAGGTCTTCGACAAATCCCTTAATGTCAGCGCATCAGTCATAGAGATCTCAAATGGTGAAAAGTTGAGATATTGTGAGTGATCTTGCAGAATAAACCAAGTCATTCACATGGAATTCTCTGTTGCTGTTTTGGCACACTGTATAAAGGATAGGCATAAAAATAACGAAGTTATAGATAGTTGCTTTACCTTATGCATTTTTTTGTTATGATGTGCGCATTCCAAAAAGCTGCGGCCATAGCTCAACTGGATAGAGTACAGGTCTCCGAAGCCTGTGGCGTGGGTTCGAGTCCCGCTGGCCGCACCATCATTTTATAAATTTTTCTTACTTTGAACAAAAAGCAACCCAACTCCAGATTTATAAAATAAATTATGGATTCTCTTCTTCTTCATCCTGATGTTTTTGACGTATTTGATCTCTTTTCACCTGAGGGTCTTGATTCACGCCTAACTGACCGCGTTGAATCTCTCGATCCTGTTTCTCTTGTGGATCTAATTCTTCTTCTGGAAACTCTTCATTCAGTTCTTCATCTGGTTTAGCCATCGGGAATTACCTCTTGGGAATATATATGTATGTATAAGTCGCCCTAGTCCTTTAATTCTATAAAAGTGGATGAATTACATTGTTGTATTTATAGTCTGTTTAATCTCATAAATTGTTGTTTCTATAAATAGATGTGAAATAGATGTGCTGAGTAGTTTTTCTTCTAAAAAATTAGTATCTTATGCTCACAATAAAAATGAGACATAGATATGAAAAAATTATTATTCATTGGGTTGATGATTGGAGCTTCTTCATTAGCTGGAGCGAATACACCTTTAGCTATTCAACATGGTAATCCTGCTCCAATAGATAAAGCAGTTATTACGACTACACCTTATCATGCTCAAGAAAACCTAATAAGTCAGTACTCTTTAGCTTTTGGCTACGCCGGTTCAAAAATAGGGTCAGACAGTTTTTTTTGGTACTGAATCATTCGATGGGCTGTTTATTAATGGTGAATATCAATCCCATCCGACAGCCAGCTTATGGGCCGAATACAAATTTCAAAGTTCAGATATTGATTACAATCAAGTTGCAATTGGGATAAAAAATAAATTTCTGGAAAATGATCAGCTTTATTCAGCAGTTTCTATAGGCTTGGGAATGAGCTGGGTAGATGAAAGTGAAACGGATGCAGATCTTGGTCGAATCGATCTTGAATTGGATTATTTTACAATTCCTGTTGCACTGGAAGTCGGTTATAAAGTTGCTCCTGAAGCAGATTTATTTGGATCTTTTGGTTATCAATGGATGTTTAACCGTGATGCCAAGATTTGTATGAATGGCGCATGTGTCTCTGGCAAGAGTGATGATCTGGACTTAAATGGGGTTACTTATCAATTTGGTTTTCGCTATTACTTTTAGTGGCTAATCAATCGCCTTAATAGCGAATTCGTTTACTTAAGACTTGAAATTGCATCTAGATAAAATTATTCATTTTTCATATAAATAAAGAATATTTTTATTAAAATTCAAATAGATAGGGTATAGAGATAGAAAAGAATAGAGTTGTTTGTAGTACTCTATTGATCCAGCCAAAATATTCTAATCTGCTTTTGAAAAAGCACAATTTAAATATTGTATAAGTCTTCTTTTAGAAGTGTAAAAGCGTATTGTAGGTAAAAAAAATCCTGCTATATTGAACTCATGGTAGGTCATAAAACGAAACGACGCTACCAATAAGTTGGACGGATCAATGACAGTTAGTTGAGCTGGAACTTACGTTCAGGCAATAAATCTAGCACTAGCCATCCAACACAGAGCCCGCAGCGATGCGGGCTTTTTAATGCAAAATTTTAAGCGAGATTTATTAATAATTTTGACTCATTTATTTGTATAGCACATTCTTCATTAGCGACTATATAGTCAATAAAAGGTGCTCGCTAAAAAATCTTACATATTCGTTTGAAAGCCTTTCAAATAACTATGTTATAAGAATTCAGACAAGCAAATTTAATAATGCCAATAAAGGGAGGTATGACGATGACAGAAGATTTAATTGAAGTGCGAGTCAAAAACCAGTATGGCAAAATCCTGAATGTAAAAGCATTACTACGTGCTGGTGCTCAGCATAGTGATCCGTCCCAGCGTTTGGAACAGCAAGTTGAATATATTGTAGTGGATGATGAAATTATCAGGCCAACGATTGAACTGTTATTTGCCAGTGAGCAGACTGACTGTATCTATCGTGTTTTGGATCCTAAATAAAGATCCGGGATTCATTAAGCTGCTTTGCGACCCTTAAAAAAGATATAGCTCATCAAATGATGAGCTTGATTTTGATATATTAATTCACTTTTTTATCAAATTGTTTGATGCAGAATAAAAACTGATGAATTTAATTCGAAGAGATTGGATAAATTCTTATCATTTCTCAGTTTCTTAATTTTTTATGTTATATAGCATCAAGCTATCTACATAGATGATCTAAATGAACTTCTTCAAAAATACGCTCTGAGAAAAGTATTATTTCAGAAAACTTTTAATGTGACATTTACATCATAACGGTCAAACTCGTCCAGAATTTGATGAAGTGTTTGCTGTCCCAGTTCATCTGCCGGCCTGATATGAACTTCCTGATTGGTCGCGCTGTCAAAACATTCAATTGTTTGAATTAGCCAATGATGTTCAATTGAACTCTTTTGAATTAATACCCGTCGTGGCTGTAATGCGTCACTGATCTGGCGTGGCAGTACATAAGTAATCGCAAGTTGTATAGTGTCCAATTCTTCAGCTGGACTTAAAAAGGTGATCACCCAATTACCCACTTTACTGAGTTGCATGGGATTATCAAAGGCATCGAATTCAAGATAATATTGCATGGGAAGTAAGAGTATTAATTTATATTATTTTCTATATGCACCTGTTTAGAGGTGTGTTCTATCACGCTAAAGTATTAGAACAGTTAGGTGTGAGAAAGGATTAAATATTAAACTTTTAAAAATCAATAAATTGATATTGATTTGTATCTATTTTTATTCTGAATATCGATTAGTTAAGAGCTTTAAAGACTAAGGTATTCTTCTATAAAAGACTTTATTTCCTTGCTGAATAAAACAAAACATGATTAGTTAAAAATCCCTCTCCATATTTAAAGAGGGACGAAAAAATTTAATTTACAGTGTAAGGATCGCCGTATTTTCCAATGCTTTGCGTAGATAGGGATCTAAATCATCCTGACGAAGGAGCCACTGAACATAGTCAGCAGGAAGATCAACAATCGCAGTGCCACGGTGCTTACCAAAATTGATGGTTCGTGGAATACGCGCATCTTCAGATGCCTCATAGAGTTCTTCAATACTGCTGATTTTCAGGTGATGCACAATATGCATCAGAATATTTGCTGTCAAAATGATATCCATATCGGCGCGATGGGCTTTACGGATCATTTCCCGAGCGCGTTCACTGCCTTTGGTAATCATATAGATTAATGCAGAGATATTATGTGCTTCTGCCTCTGGCCAAACCCGGCGGGCGAGGGCAAGGGTACAAATTGCTTTAATATTCGATGAATCGACGCCACATTTTTCTAGGGCACGAATATCATAATCAATATTATGGCCAATGATATAAGTGGTTTCTTGCGGAAGTTCAAAGCTGCTGTAGTGCGGTTGTCCTTCCAAATCGGACGGCAGAATATGGTGTACAGCCATTGCTGCAAAGGAAATTGGTTCGTCGCATGAATAAAGCTGATCAAACAAGCGGCTTTTATCCAGACTGATTTTATGATCTATGATCTCTACAGGCGCATAGGCAATTTCAATGGGTTGACCATTCAAGGTATGGGTTTCAGTATCGAGAATGATAGCCTGCATGACGAAAATATGCCTGAAAAAAGTGGATATCAAAATCTAACATTATTGTTTCGATCCTGACAATTGAAATGCCGGATTTCATCTTTAATTGCAGACTTTTTGACTGATCCAGAACATTTGTAATCTAGACTCATAAATAATAGTTTTTAAAGTTTATGTAAATATTTCCAAAACTTAAATTTATCGTATCGGAATGGTCATAAATTAAATCACTATTTATTAGAAAAATAACAAAATAATCTCTTGTATTTAATGAAATAACTTGGGAAATTAATGTCTAGTTTTATCAACGGATAAAGATAAAACTATAAAAATTATGAGAGATAATAATTAAGACAAGGATAAGATCGATGAAACGTCATGTATTGACTGGTTCTCTACTCGCGCTAAGCGTAGCTTTAACTGCCTGTAATGATAGCGATGATGATCGTTATTATGAATCCAAACCTGCTATCCCCGTAAATAATATCGACAATCCTGTAGTGGCAACACCTGTAGCCTATAACAAAACAGATTTGTCTGCTGTTGCTGATGAAAGTGTGGTCATGACCTATAAGATGTTAGGTACTAATAATAAGGAAACCCAAGCGACGGCACTGCTTTTCACTCCAAAAGGAACGCCTCCTGCAAAAGGTTGGCCGATAGTGGCATGGGCACATGGTACAACGGGTGTGGCCGATCAGTGTGCGCCAAGTCGCAATGAAATAAATCCTTATATCAAAAATATGATTGCCGGATTTCTTCAAGCTGGATATGTGGTCGTTGCACCTGATTATGAAGGTTTAGGAGAGCCGGGTGGAAAAGAACTTCATCCTTTCCTTAATCTTAAGAGTGAAGCTTATTCGATTACCGATGCTGTAGTCGCAGCAAAAGACTATTTAGGTTCGGATGCTTCTAATCAATGGATGGCTGTCGGTCATTCTCAAGGTGGTCAAGCGGCTTTAGGCGCTGCCCAATATGCAGCACGTGCTTCTCAAATGACGTATAAAGGTACGGTAGCTTTAGCCCCTGCTTCTAATTTCAGTCTGATTCTGGCCGGTGGAGAAGCTCAAGCTGGACAAGAAACAGATCTGAATAAAAAAATTCAAACTCTAGCATCTTTAGATACTTTTACCGCGCTGATCGTCGCGGGATTGCGTAATCCGAATCCAAATCTGCAATATAGTCAGGTTTTTAAAACACCAACAGACGAGATTGCCAAGAATGCTGAAACAGATTGTTATGATGTATTAGGCAACAAATTCGGTACGGCAATGGGAGCTTATGCCCAAACCAATGGAAATCTAGAAGGATATCCGCGTACTCAAGCTAATTTTATGACTATTTCAGTAGTGAAGAATTTCCTGGAAAAAGACTCTCAGCCTTTACAGGTTAAAGTGTCTACACCTGTGATTATTTATCAAGGAGAGGCGGATCCTACTGTTCCAAAGGCTGCAACAGATGTTTTAGTGAGCTTAGCGAATCAGAAACAAACCTCGGTACGCTATATTACGGACGGTTCATGGGACCATGGCAGCGTCTATGCACTGAATATTGCTAATATTATTTCAGATGTAAAATCTCTAATGCCAATTCAATAACTTATTTTTATCTCTATAGCTCATGTTTTTTTAAGCATGAGCTATTTTTATTGCAAACTGAATAAAGTTCATGGTCGAAATTGGCAAAGTTCATGTTACAATACGCGCCAATCTTAGCACGGCTTAAAAGCCCTAATTTAATAGGACCTCGCTAATGTTTGCCAATATCTCTATTGCTGAATTTGATCCAGAAATCGCTCAAGCAATCTCTAACGAAGATGCACGCCAAGAAGCGCACATCGAGTTGATCGCTTCTGAAAACTATTGCTCACCAGCAGTAATGGAAGCTCAAGGATCAAAACTCACTAACAAATATGCAGAAGGCTACCCAGGCAAACGCTACTATGGCGGTTGTGAATATGTAGATGTCATTGAACAATTGGCAATTGACCGTGCTAAAGAATTATTTGGTGCTGATTATGCTAACGTTCAGCCACATGCTGGTTCTCAAGCAAACTCTGCAGTTTACCTAGCACTTCTTAACCCAGGCGACACAGTATTGGGTATGAGCTTGGCTCACGGTGGTCACTTGACTCACGGTGCGAAAGTAAGCTTCTCTGGTAAAACTTACAATGCAATTCAATACGGTCTAAACCCAGAAACTGGTGAGATCGATTATGAAGAAGTTGAACGTTTAGCTGTAGAACACAAACCACGTATGATCGTAGCTGGTTTCTCTGCATACAGCCAAATCGTAGATTGGCAACGTTTCCGTGACATCGCGGACAAAGTTGGCGCTTACTTATTCGTAGATATGGCTCACGTCGCTGGTCTGGTTGCTGCTGGTGTTTACCCAAGCCCAGTGCAAATTGCTGACGTAACAACAACGACTACCCACAAAACTCTTCGTGGTCCTCGTTCAGGTCTGATCCTTGCGAAAGCAAACGAAGAAATCGAGAAAAAACTTCAATCAGCTGTATTCCCAGGTAACCAAGGTGGTCCTCTGGTTCACGCGGTTGCTGCTAAAGCAATCTGCTTCAAAGAAGCAATGGCACCTGAATACAAAGCATACCAGCAACAAGTGGTTAAAAATGCTCAAGCTATGGCCGAAGTTCTAATCGAACGCGGTTACGATGTTGTATCTGGCGGCACTAAAAACCACCTGTTCTTGTTGTCTCTGATCAAACAAGATATCACTGGTAAAGATGCTGACGCTTGGTTAGGTGCTGCTCACATCACTGTGAACAAAAACTCTGTACCAAACGATCCACGTTCTCCATTCGTGACTTCAGGTATCCGTATCGGTACACCTGCTGTAACGACTCGTGGTTTCGGTGAATCAGAAGTTCGTGAACTTGCTGGTTGGATCGCTGACATCCTTGATGCTAAAGGCGATGAAGCTGTGATCGCTGCTGTTAAAGAAAAAGTTGCTGCTGTTTGCGCTAAATTCCCTGTTTACGCTAAATAAGCCTAACTTGAGAAAAGCCCCCTCAAGGGGGCTTTTTTATTGGGTGATATTTTTTCTGACTCATCTTCTGCTGCTCACTTTTATGATCAGTTAAAAGAGAAGATAAGATCAAAGCCTAATCAATCCTGTATATAAAATACTTATCCTTTTATAAAAAAGTTGAGAAATACAGATCCTATAAATCTGATTTCGAAAAGAGTATTGAGTTTTTCTAAAACTGGTTACATTCTTTAAAAAACAGCTACAGCTTCTGAGTTAAGCCACAATTTTTTAGCAGCTAAAAAAGATTTTTTTACATTTGAACTTAATTTAATTCGATTAATCACTTAGAACCTAGATTCATTTGCTTTTTAAAGACTATTCAATCATTCATTAATCAAGGTAGTAAGAATGGCTAAACCAAAAATTATTTTATCTGAACAGGATGTGGAGCGTCTCGAAACCATGCTTGAAAATCAGGACAAGCTCAGTGAGACCATGCTTCAGCTGGAAGATGAACTGGCTCGTGCTGAAGTGGTCAAGCCAGAGGACATGCCAAGCAATGTGGTGACCATGCATGCGCGTGCATTGCTGACCATTGCACCATCAACGGAGCCTGTAGAAATTACCCTGGTCTACCCACATGAGTTTAAAGGTGAAAAAGGGCAGGTGAATGTCGTAGCACCGATTGGAACTGCAATCTTGGGCCTGGCAGAAGGACAGACCATTGAATGGCCACAACCTGATGGTCAGTTGATGAAAGTCACGATTGAAAAGGTGCTGTATCAGCCGGAACGAGAAGGTGACTATCTATAATTTTTTAGTTAATTCGCCGATATAAAAAGGCCCCTATAATCGGGGCTTTTTAATGTCTATGTTTTAATGCTTGGTGAGTTTATCCAGATAACCCATAATAAATGCAGAAATCACAAAAGTCAGATGCATGATGATGTACCACATGATTTTGTCATTCTCGACGTTACGAGCATCCATAAAAATACGCAGTAAATGAATCGAAGAAATAGCTACGATGGAAGCCGCAACTTTGAGTTTAAGCGAATTGGCATCCATAGTGCCGAGCCAGTTCAGGCGGGTTTTATTTTCATCGATTTTGAGTTGTGAAACGAAATTTTCATAACCTGAAAACATTACCATCACAATAAGTCCACCAACCATGGTCATATCAACCAGGGAGAGAATCACCAGGATCAGGTCAGCTTCAGTATATTCAAAGATATGCGGCAGGACATGAATCACTTCCTGAAAGAATTTTAAGGCCAGCAATAATAAAGCGAATGATAAACCAAAATAGACAGGAGCTAAGATCCAGCGTGCGGCATACATCGTATTATGAAAAAAACGTTCCATTTTATTCTCAGGTTACCTACTTTATTGTTGATCTTGATCATAAATAATTCATGCTTAAAATTCGAGAATTATTTATGTTTTATAATGTCTTATGAGTATTCTTAAGTTTAAAA
This sequence comes from Acinetobacter sp. CAU_H_56, assembly GCF_058599425.1. Lineage (NCBI taxonomy): Bacteria > Pseudomonadati > Pseudomonadota > Gammaproteobacteria > Moraxellales > Moraxellaceae > Acinetobacter > Acinetobacter sp. CAU_H_56. Next base: position 1,039,505 of record NZ_CM178654.1, read on the forward strand.
AAAGCTTAATTAAGATCATAAAATAACTTGGCATTTATTGTGCTTATTCTTATTTAGTTGGTTATTAGCCTATTTGAGGCCGATGGAAAAGATTCTAGAGAGCAACAGCAGGCTAGAGGCAAAATGATTCATACAAGAAATGACTGTATGCCAAACTTAATTCCAACAATATCTTCAACTTATATAAAGAAAATTCTATGGCTTGAAGCATTCCTTTGCAAAATGCTACATGTTATGTTGAATGAAAAGACGTACTATAAAAATCGAATTCACTGAGTTTAAAGGGCCATGTCACAGATAGATGTTTTGATTCCAATCCAAGACATTGCAGTAGAGCAGAGCGAGATTCTAAGTATCAAGCGCAACGAACTTGTGCCTTTACTCCACGATCAATACAAGCTGAATCATTATGCTGACCCACTTATTCAGGCACAGTCCGTACTATTAAATGGGGTAGATCCGCATCTGACCCAACAACTGAGCCAGACGATTGAGCAGCTGATTCAGATGTTAGCTCAATCAAAAAAATATCTGAAAAAACGTAAATTTAATGCCTTACAGAAATGGCTGGGTATTGATCTGGACTATGGCTCAAGTCAGGTTGAATACTATAAAAAACTGGACTATTTACTGGATCAGGCAGATCACCTTAGCCGTAAGTTACAAATTGAAATCCAGAAATCCCAATCGCGATTCCAGCAGCTGATCGGTTTACGTGAGCAAATGGCCAAGCATATTGTGGCAGCAGAAGAATTTTTATCTGAATATCCGCAGTTTGTCAGGAATCAGCATCCACTGGATAATTTTTCTGAGCGGCTGTTAAAAAAGGTGCATACCTTAAGAACCTTACAAAGCAGTAATGATATCGCCATTACCCAGATGCAACTGTCCCAGCAACTGTCTTATAGCCTGCTGGATCGATTTAAGGAAGCGCAACAGGTGCTGATTCCGGCCTGGCAATATCATGTCAAACAAAGCCAGACGAAACACTCGACAAGTGATCTGGAAAAACTTGATAATAGCCGAGACAATCTGATTAAAACGTTAAAAAAGTCACTCGAGAAACCCTCGAATACATAACAATATAAGGTGAAACATGACCAAATCTGATGTAGTAAATTTACCTGTCGAAAGCTCAACTGAACTGACTGAACAGAAGTTCCAGCAAATGGATCTGAAAGAGCTGGGCTTGCAGCCTGCCGATTTTCAGGAGGTCTTGGCAGCACGTAAAGAACTGCAAAATATGAGTCATAATAGTGTGGCCGAATATGGCAAAAATATAGCCACCAAAACTTCAAGCTATACCGATGAATTGCTGAATCTGGTGCAGAACAAAGATTTGGATGCAACCGGTCAAAAGCTGAATCAGGTGGTGCAAGTGGCACAGCAACTGAATACCAGCAGTATCCTGAACAAGAAAAAGAGTTCAGGATTTCTTGGCAATATCATCAGCAAATTTAAGGGCGTGAAAGATAACTTTGACTCGCATTTCAATACCACCAAAGAACAGATTGATGTGCTGGTCAAGGAAATTGAAACTTCGCAATCCGGATTAAAAGCCCGCGTTGATACGCTGGATAAAATGTTCGATGGGGTGCAGGAAGAATACAAGCAGCTGGGTATTCATATTGCAGCTGGACGTTTACGTGAACAGGAATTGCAGCAGGAAATTGCTGCGCTCACAGCTTTGCCACAAGATCAGAGCACCACGCAAAAAATCTATGACCTCAATCATCTAGCCAATAATCTGGAAAAACGCATCAGTGATTTACAGGTACTGCAGCAATCTGCGATGCAGACTTTGCCAATGATCCGCATTATCCAGTCCAATAACCTGATGCTGGTCGATAAGTTCTATGCCATTAAAAATATTACGTTACCGGCATGGAAAAACCAGATCAGTCTGGCCATTTCACTGAATGAACAGAAGAACAGCGTACAGCTGGCCAATACCATTGATGATGCGACCAATGAGCTATTACGCCGTAATGCAGATTTATTGCATCAGAACTCAGTCGATACGGCAAAAGCCAACCAGCGTTCTGTTATTGATATTGAAACGCTTGAACATGTGCAAAATACCCTCATTAAAACTGTTAATGATGTGATTCAGATCCAGAAAGAAGGTGTACAGAAACGTACTGAAGCAACGGTACGTTTAAGAGCCTTGCAAGATAATCTGAATCATTTGGTGATTGAATCAAGTACCAGTGGATCTAAACCCAACTAAATCCAGTAGGGCCAAGATCTAAAAAAAGGAGTAGAGATTGCCGCCCTTAGATGAATATGCTGTAAATCCTCAGGAAATCAAGCAAGGGGTCGTCGCACTCAAAAAGCGTCAACGTAATTTGATGCTTTTGGGGCTGACCACCTCTACGGTCTGTATCGCATCTGTGATAGGCCTGTTCTTTCAGCAGGAACTGGTTTATGGCTTTTTTGGCCTGAGTACTCAGCTTCAGCAGCTGCATTTGCCAGTTAGTGTCGATGCTAATCTGGCCAGTATTGGGGATAGTCCGGATTATTTCTTTGCTCTGTTAAGCTGGTTTGGCTGGCTGATCCTGAAAATCTTTGCCTCTTTTATTGGTGCATTTTTTCTTGTTGGGCTGCTGAAGAAGTTTCGCTTCTTCTATGTTCGCTTTCAGTCTTTCATATTGAAGTTTGTAGGCTGGCTGATTTCCTTTATCGTGATCTGGTCAGGACTGACTTATTGGCAATATGACTTGAGAAATGACCGAGAAGATGCTTATCAGCAGGTGGTCTATTACGATAGTAATATCAATGATAGTGAAGTGGCACGTTATCTGGTTGATTCCGATATCCCTTCACCGGTGAAATCTTATTTACTCGCCCAAACTGCACTCTTGCATAAACCCGTCGATTTATCTGCAGCCCGACCTTATGTCGCACAAGTAGTTGAAGCAGAGCGGCAGGATAACAAGTTTGAACAATACGGATTTAAACCGGAACAGATCTGGACCATGCAGCAACAGGTCTATGGCAAAAGTCTAACGCCTGTGGCACAAAGTGTAGATCGTCAAGCTCAGCAAGCAGAACAAGTCAGCAAGATTACCAATGTCATCATTATTGGCATTGCCATCTTATTTGCCTTGCTTAGCTTAATCATATATGCACTGGCCAATTCAATTAAGGGGCGTTCGCTACGTATTGAACAGCGAATCTTCTAAACTTAAAAATGCTCCGTTAAAAGGAGCATTTTTATTTTCCAATCTATATTCGGTTTCTTTGGGATAAAAGGCATAAATTCTAGCGATAATAAAAAATAAAATGAGGAGATGGTTTAGATCTATAAAAACGATCATTAAGATAAAAACAAACTGTTTTACCTATTTTTTTTATTCACTTAATATAGCTTCATCGAATAAATATTTACTCCCTTGGAGACGTTAGCAATGTTAGATCAAAATACTTCAGCTCAATTAAAAACACTACTTGAACGTTTGGAAGGCCCGATTGAATTAGTGGCAACTCTGGATGGCTCTGACAAATCAGCCAAAATCAAAGAACTGGTTGAGGAAATCGCTCAGCTTTCTGATTTAGTCACTGCCCGTTTTGATGGTACCAACAAACGTGCACCAAGCTTTGGTGTTGCAAAAGCCGGTGAACAGCCTCGTGTGTTCTTTGCAGGCTTGCCGATGGGCCATGAGTTTACTTCCTTGATTTTGGCATTGCTACAAACTTCAGGCTATGCACCCAAAGTTTCTGCTGAAGTTCTGGAATCGATTAAAGGCTTGGGCATTAAATCTGACTTTGATGTATTCGTATCACTGAGCTGTCATAACTGTCCGGATGTGGTGCAGGCATTGAACCTGATTGCCATTTATAACCCGGGTACAACAGCAACCATGATTGATGGTGCTTTCTTCCAGGAAGAAGTAGAAGAACGTAAAATCATGGCCGTACCGATGGTCTTCCAGGACAATGAACATATCGGTCAGGGTCGTATGACGCTGGAAGAAATCATTGCCAAACTGGATACCAATGCCGCAGCCAAAGCTGCTGAAAAACTGAATGCCAAAGATGCATTTGATGTGTTGGTGATTGGTGGTGGACCTGCAGGGAATACTGCAGCGATCTATGCAGCACGTAAAGGCATCAAAACTGGGATCGTGGCTGAACGTATGGGCGGTCAGGTGATGGATACCATGGACATTGAAAACTATACGTCAGTGCAAAAAACCCAAGGTCCGAAATTTGCCGCTGAAATGGAAGCCCATGTTCGTGAATACGGTGTCGACATCATGAACTTGCAACGTGTTTCTGACATCAAAGGTGCAGATAGTACAGCCAATGGTCTGGTAGAAGTGACTTTAGAGAATGGTGCGAAACTTGAATCTAAAACAGTCATTCTGTCTACCGGTGCACGCTGGAGAGAGATGAATGTTCCAGGTGAAGCAGAATACAAAACTCGTGGGGTAGCGTACTGCCCACACTGTGATGGGCCATTGTTCAAAGGCAAACGTGTTGCGGTGATTGGTGGTGGTAACTCGGGTGTAGAAGCTGCGATTGACCTTGCGGGGATTGTTGAGCATGTAACGCTGGTTGAATTTGATACCAAACTGCGTGCGGATCAGGTATTGCAGGACAAACTGAACAGCTTGCCAAACACCACTGTAATCAAAAATGCGCTTTCTACCGAAGTCATCGGTGACGGTTCACAAGTTACAGCGTTGAAATACAAAGACCGTGCAACTGATGAAGAGCACACTGTTGAGTTAGCAGGGATCTTTGTTCAGATCGGTTTGTTGCCAAACACGGATTTCCTGAAAGGAACTGATGTTGAGCTAACCAACCGTGGTGAGATCGTGATTAACGAACGTAATGAAACCAATGTGAAAGGTGTGTTTGCTGCAGGTGACTGTACTACTGTGCCTTACAAACAGATCATCATCGCGACTGGTGAAGGTGCCAAAGCATCATTATCTGCCTTTGATTACATCATCCGTTCTGGTCAGTAAAAAAAGAGCACCTGGAATCCCCACATTCCAGGTGCTTCATCTCAAACACCTATTATTATTTTCGCTTTATAGGAACTCAGGACGCTAACACCCGAGTTCCTTTTTTTAGTTATTATTAGATCAGCCAAAAGCGTCCCCAATCGCTTTTAGCTGTTCCTTTCCTCTGGACAGTTTTTGTTTTCAACCCTTATTTTTATCTTTCCCCAAGGTTGTTCTTAGATGAAGTCATAAGACTTCATGCATCATTCAAGCTTTGAACAGATTCAAACCTTTAAATTTCTCCATTAACTGTTCTTTCGTTTCCCGATGTTCGGGATGCGGCACAATGCATTCAATCGGACAGACGGCAATACAGGTTTGATGATCATAGAAACCCACACACTCGGTACAACGAGTGACATCAATTTCATAGACCTTATCGCCCTCATAAATTGCTTCATTTGGGCATTCCGGTAAGCACATATCACAGTTGATACATTTATCGGTAATCAAGAGCGCCATTTTTTAACTCGCCTGATAAGCCAATGAAGAGGCTGAAATGTCTACAGTCGATGATGGCAGATTACGGATCAGCAGGGCATACTGCATATCGACATCTGCAGGCACTGGAATTTCAACGACATGACCTGAACCTTTGGCATCTTCAATCAGATTGCCTTTACGGTCTTTGATCTCAGTTAAGGTAAAAGTGATGTTGCCTTTAGTGGTCATCAACTCTAGTGAATCACCGACGACAAAACGGTTTTTCACATCAATCTTGATATAGTCGCCATTACGCTCTAACACTTCCCCGCAGAACTGCTGATGATCGAAACTCGATGAACCATTTTCATAGTTTTGATATTCACTATGTACATGACGGCGTAGGAACCCTTCGGTATAGCCACGGTTTGCCAAGCCTTCCAGTTGAGTCATCAATGAAGGGTCGAATGGTTTACCAGCAAGCGCATCATCAATGGCTTTACGGTAAATCTGCGCAGTACGCGCACAGTAGAAATAAGATTTGGTTCGACCTTCAATTTTTAGTGAATGTACGCCAATTTTAGTCAGACGTTCTACATGCTGCACTGCACGCAGGTCTTTGGAATTCATAAAATAGGTGCCGTGCTCGTCTTCTTCAGCAGCGAACATATTCTCGTCATTACGTTGCAATAACACGGGTTCATCAAACTGATGTTGTACTTGCATACGTGACTCATCAGCATCTTTTGAACAACAGCCAGAATTAATATTTTTAACCGGGATCACATCACCAGTCACATCTTCCTTGGCATCCAGTACTTTGTATTCCCAGCGGCAGGCATTAGTGCAGGCACCCTGATTGGCATCTCGCTTGTTCATATAACCAGACAGCATGCAACGGCCAGAATAGGCCATGCACAGTGCGCCATGAACGAAGACTTCAATCTCCATATCTGGGACTTGCTGTTTGATTTCTTCAATTTCTTCGATGGATAACTCACGTGACAGGATTACGCGAGTGAGGCCCATGTTTTTCCAGAATTTCACCGTTGCCCAGTTCACTGCGTTGGCTTGAACTGAAAGATGAATATCCATATCCGGGAAGTGCTCACGCACCATCATGATCAAGCCAGGATCAGACATAATCAGTGCATCTGGCTGCATCGCCACAACTGGTTCAAGATCGCGAATAAAATGTTTCAGTTTGGAGTTATGCGGCTGAATATTCACAACCACATAGAATTTTTTTCCAAGCGCATGAGCTTCCTTGATACCAATCGCCAGATTGTCATGGTCAAATTCATTATTACGAACACGCAAGCTATAACGCGGCTGGCCGGCATAGACTGCATCTGCACCATAAGCAAAGGCATAACGCATGTTTTTTAGGGAGCCAGCAGGTGAGAGAAGTTCGGTAACGTGAGAAATGCTCATGATAAAATCGAAAGACATATAAAAAGTACGTCTTTATTCTAGTCATCTAAAATCAGGATTCAACCTAGTAAATAACTCGGAATTGGCATAATTCAACTCAATTTCAAGTTAAAAGATAAACAGTAAGCGATTTAAAATATCCATAAATATTTCAGCTATTTTCAATAGATTCCAGTGTTTTCAAAATCTGGCAATGATCAATCGTGGTTGGGGTATTACAGCTTTCGCGAAGCGCCATTAACTGCTGTTTAAATAACTGTAATTCTTTAATTTTATTTGAAATATCTATAAGGTGCTGATCAATCATCTGGTTAACTTCACAGCAATCCTGTTCTGGATTCTGCTCCAGCTGAATCAGGTATTCAATTTCTTTTAAAGACATGCCTAAAGCACGGCAGCGTTTGATAAAAATCAAGCGTTTTAAGGCATCTTCGCCATAATAACGATACTGGTTACTTGCTCGAAAATTCGGCTGAATCAAACCTCTTTTCTCATAAAATCGAATGGTATCAGTACTTAAATCAGTTTTCTTGGCTATATCAGAAATCAAATAATGTGACATAAATACCTCAGGCTTGACCTTGGAGTGACTCCATAGTTTCTAATGACTGTATCGCATTCAGGATAAAAAATCATCGGAGAATAATATGGCCTGTAGTTGTAGTCATGAACCCGCGCCGCCCAAACCTAATAGCAAATTTAGAACAGCTTTATGGATTGCATTGTTGATTAACCTGACCTTATTTGGTGTAGAGCTGATCGGCGGTGCCTATGCACATTCATCGGCCTTATGGGCAGATGCGCTAGATTTCTTTGGAGATGCTGTGAATTATGGTATTTCTCTGGCGGTGATTGGTGCAAGTCTGTATTGGCGTGCAACAGTTGCTCTGATTAAAGGATTGACCATGGCAGTATTTGGTCTGGTCGTCATTGGTAAAGTGATTTATGCCTTTATGCAAGGTATTCCACCTGAAGCCATTACGATGGGGATCATCGGGATATTGGCCTTAATCGCAAACGTTGTCACAGCCATAATCTTATATACTTTCCGGGATGGGGATTCCAATATGAAATCGGTCTGGTTATGTAGCCGTAATGATGCCATTGGCAATGTGGCTGTCATTCTGGCAGCAGTGGGAGTGTTTGGCACTGGCAGTCTATGGCCAGATATGATTGTGGCGGTGATTATGGCAGGTCTTGGATTAACTGCAGGTTATCAGATAGTGAAGCAAGCTTTGACAGAACGAGCATTAGGGCATGAGACTACTTAATTCTCGTATTCGCTATAAAGCAAAGCTGCCGAAAGGCGGCTTTATAACTGGGGGAGAAATTATTAGGATAAAAAGTTGCATAAGGCAAAATTATTTTTTCAAAATATACTTGAAATTTAAGAATATAACCCCTAAATATAATCTAGATATTTTTATGCTCTTTCGAGCACCCAATCGCACCTAGAGTCACAGGACGCATCATTGTGTTCCGAGTACTTGGCAATGGCGACCGACAAGGTTTCATCGTTGAGTAAGACGAATAGGAAGCGATATGCTGCTTCTGTCATGGCGAAAACTTGGAAGCATGTAGGCTGTTTGAAAATTTGGAGCGTAAATATGATCGATAAAGTCACAATCTATTTGGCTGATATCTGTTTGTCAGTTTATTTGGGGTTGACCGTGTTCATTGGTTGGGATGTTGGAAATATTTTAATACAAATATTGTTAATTTCCACGTGCTTATACACAATAACACAACACAAGGGACAGTTATTTTCTGATATAATAATATGGGGAATGTGTCTAAAAATGGGCTCGATTTTGAAATTTGAAAATATAAATCAGAATGATATTTCGAGCACCCAATCGCACCTAGAGTCACAGGACGCATCATTGTGTTCCGAGTACTTGGCAATGGCGACCGACAAGGTACAATCGTTGAGTAAGACGAATAGGAAGCGATATGCTGCAACTCTGAAACTATGTGACCATGACCTTGCAAGAGCATAGTGAAACGGGAATGGAATTTTATCAATATTGTCAGCAAGAGTTTGATGCTGAGCTAAGTAAATTCAAAACAAAATTAGGTAAGAAAAAATCAGCTTTAAAATATCATTCAAAATATATAACAGTAGATGAATTTTTTGAAGATAGAGAAAAATATAAAGTAGAAATAATAAATTCTATTCAATTAAACAAATTTAAATTTGATCCTCTCACTCCAATTTTTCTTCCAAAAGATAAAGACAGTTACCGTATGGTATGTGTGCCTTCAGTAAAGGATAGATTGATTCAGAATTTATTTATGTCTTATTTAAAAGAGGTTCATTCAAATCAATATAAGAGATTTGCTACCAATGATTTTTCTTTAAAAGGTAATGGTGGTGTAAAGGCTGCACATGACAAATTAATAAATTTAAGAAAGAAATATAAATACGCATTAAAAACAGATATTTCCTCATTCTTTGATGAGTTAAATAGGCAAACTATTTTACATTTATTTAAAACAAAAATAGCAATTCCAAATCTCGATAATTTTTTCAAAGAGATGATCAATGCTGATCCAAATTATAAATTTCTTCAAGCAACATCAGAAGATCAATTCAAAAAATTTTCTGAAATTTTAAAAGTTAAAAAAGGTAAAGGAATTAGACAGGGCATGCCAATAGCTTCTTTGCTGGCTTCATTTTATTTACAAGATTTTGAAGCAATATTAGCAAAAGAAAATATAAATTATATTCGATATGCAGATGATCTTGTGGTATTTGCTAATAAAAGAGAGGAAATTAAAAAATACTTTGATCTTATAAGGGCCGAATTATTAAAAATACAATTACATATACCTGATATTGGAGTAGGTAAATCAGAAATTTATACTCAATCTCAAACTTTGATATTCTTAGGACTTGAGCTTAAGAAAATTAATAATGAATATAGATTATTTATTCCTCATAAAGCATTTACTGAGTTAAATAAAAAAGTTATAGAACTACAAGGTTATAAAAAGAATATAAAAGCTAATTTAAACTTTTATAAGACCTGCCAAAAAATGGATCAGATTTGTAATGGTTATCTAGTTTGTTATGAGTTTACTGCTAATTTAGATGACTTTAAAAAATTTGTAGAAGAAAGAAAAACATTTGTTTATAAGAGATTACTTGCTCCTTTAGGAATTGATTACACTAAACTTTCCTCTGAAAAGAAAAAATATTTTTTTAATGAATAAAAAACCGAAGCCTAAGCTTCGGTTTTTTCTTTATCCATTAAAAAATTATTTTTGGTCGGGTAAAGCAAAGGCAATGATATAGTCACCAACATCTTTAGAGTGGCTTGCACCACCTGCAGAGATGACAACATACTGTTTGCCAGTTTTTGGAGATTTATAAATCAGCGGTGCAGCAACAGCAGCAACAGGAAGCTCTGCTTTCCACACTTCTTTACCAGTTTTTGAATCCAACGCACGTAGGTAATAATCCTGAGTACCTGCGAAGAACACCAGACCAGAAGCAGTTGAAGTAGGACCACCGAGTGTTGGCATACCTAAAGGAATTGGCATATGGGTTTTAACACCTAATGGCCCCAATTCTTTGGCCGTACCCATTGGTACTTCCCAAACGACTTTTTTAGATTTCAAGTCGATGGCAGTCATGGTACCAAATGGAGGTTTGTTACAAGGCACACCCAGTTTAGACTGCATGATGTCAATTTTCACACCCGCATAAGGACCAGCCAATTGTGGACGTACTGTACCCATGAATCCTGGTACTTCGTCAGTTGAGATATGGTATTTACCCATATCTTCTTTACGAACCAATGACATACGAAGTGGCATACGCATATCGTTGACATACATCATACCAGTCGATTCATCAATGGAGATACCGCCCCAGTTGAAGCCACCGAGCAGGCTAGGCCATTCGATATATGGTTTTTCACCAGGTGCAGTATATAAACCGTTGTAGACAGAGTCTTTAAAGTCTATACGACAAGCCAGTTGGTCAAAGGTTGAGATGCCCCACATATCCTGTTCAGTCAATGTCGCATTACCAATTTGTGGCATGCCAACAGAGAATGGTTGGGTAGGAGAAAGTTTTTCACCTTCAGCACCATTGGTGTCGACTGGACGTTCTTCAACTTTAGTGACTGGTTTACCAGTACGGCGGTCAAGAACGAAGATTTGACCCATTTTGGTAGTTTGAATCAACGCAGGCACTTTTTTGCCATGATCATCAGTCATGTCGTAAAGCACAGGTTGTGACGGCAAGTCATAATCCCAGACATCATGGTGAACAGTTTGATAAGACCAAACAGTTTTACCAGTCAAAGCATTTACCGCAACAATGGCAGAGCCAAATTTTTCTTTGGCTCCGTTACGGTCGCCGCCCCAGTAGTCAGGAGGACCATTACCTGTAGGCAAGTAAACCAGATTCAGGTCTTTGTCATAAGTCGGGATGGTCCACATGTTTGGTGTTTCTAAAGTAAAGCCTTTGCCATCTTTAGGTTCACCAACCAGTTCAGGATTACCGACATCCCAAGCCCAAGCCAATTGACCAGTACGAACGTCATAAGCACGGACAACACCAGAAGGTTCACCATGCACAATATCACGTACCCAACCGCCTAATACAGCGACATGACCCGCAATCAGTGGGGTCGAGGTTGGGTGATAACGTTTACTTTGTTCAGTTGGGCCCATGTCATGCAAGACATCGACTTGACCATTCACACCAAACTCAGGACATAAAGCACCTGTTTTGGCGTTCAAAGCAATTAAACGGCCATCAACAGTAGAAGTCAGGATACGTTGTGGACAAGCTTTAATACCCGGTGCTTGTAAGTCTGCTGCAGTTAAAGATTTGTCTTTAGTTGCATCATAGTAACCAACACCACGGCAAGTGATATGCTCTGCAGTTTTTGCATGTGGATCATATTTCCAAAGTGCTTTACCACTGTCACCATCAATTGCTGAAATGATGTTAGTCGGTGTACATGAATATAAAGTACTACCAATTTGAATTGGTGTATTTTCATCGACACCGGCAGAAGTATCACGACCAGTGTGATAAGTCCAAGCCACTTTCAGATCTTTGACATTTTCAGGGGTAATGTCAGTGTACGGCGCAAAGCGGGTACCGTTACCATTACGACCGAAATATTCCCAGTTGTCCGGGTTTTCTGCATTCGGTTTAGCCAGAGCAGGGTCTTGTACGATATCAACAGGATTGAGGATTTTGCCGTGCGGGAAGAAAGCAGCAATCAGGGCTGCGACACAGGCAAAGAAACCGGCAAAGCCAACAAGATTGGCAGCTTTGATTTTTGCAGCATTGAGTGCTGGCAGGCTTTTGCTTGCCCACATGCTGAGGACAAACAGAATAGTTGGAACCACCAGACGTGGAATATATTGCCAGAAGCTCAAACCTTGAACTTCAGCAATTGCCCAAAGGATGGTTGCAATAAAAGTAATAATAGAAAGCCAGAAACCAAGGGCTTTTTTCATCGCATAGAAAATGGCGATTGCAACATAGGCAATCCCTGCAATGAGATAATAACTTGTACCACCGAGGCTGAGTAATTTAGCGCCTTGAATGATCAAGTACAGCGCAACAAGTAAAGTCAGTACGACTACAAAATATCGATAGACTTTAGACCCTGTACGCTCGATAGAGGAGGGTTGTTCAGTGCTCATACCTTGCCTATAAAAAACGGCTTGGTTGCATAAACGGTGAAACAGGAGAATGGGATCAAAACAGATCGAATTTAAAGTTTACAGAGTTTATGTAACTAAGTCTTTAGCGAGGATAAATCCTCAGGAGAAATCAATTACAGTTACATATTCTAACATTTAAGAAGGAATTTTTGACTAAAAAATATAATGTGAGTATTGATATTTATCATTTATTTTATTGTTTTAAACAATTGTGTTTTTCTAAGTGTCCTAATTATAAGAAATTTTAAGTCAAGAATAGCTTGGGTTAATTCTTTTAAATTAAGACTTATGGAATATAAAAAACGCATGCTTAAAGCATGCGTTTTAGGATTGCAAAAGAATTTTTGCAGATTATTTTTCAACGAATGCACGTTCAATCACGTAATCGCCCAGAACGCCCATACGTGGAGATTCTTTCAGACCATGTTGATCCAGAAGCGCAGCAACGTCGTCCAGGAATGCAGGAGAACCACAAAGCATTGCACGGTCAGTTTCAGGGTTGAAACGTGGCAGACCGATTTTCTCGAATAATTGACCAGATTCAATCGCAGTGGTTACACGACCTTGAGTATGGAACTCTTCACGAGTAACAGTTGGGTAATACACTAATTTTTCTTTAGCGCCCAATTCACCGAAGAATTCATGGTTTGGAATTTCGTTCAAAATCAAATCTTGATAAGCCAGTTCTGAAATGAAACGTGTACCGTGAACGACGATGATTTTTTCGAAACGTTCATAAGTTTCTGGATCACGAATCACAGAAAGGAATGGTGCAAGGCCAGTACCCGAAGAAAGCAGGTACAGGTTTTTACCTGGGTTTAAATCATCAAGAACCAGCGTACCTGTAGGTTTTTTAGAAACCAGGATTTCGTCGCCAACTTTAACTTTTTGTAGAATAGAAGTAAGAGGACCATCTGGCACTTTAATAGAGAAAAACTCTAGCTCTTCTTCATAGTTTGCACTTGCGATTGAATACGCACGCATTAAAGGCTTGCCATTGACCTCAAGGCCGATCATCACAAACTGACCGTTTTTAAAACGTAATGCAGTGTCACGAGTCGTTTTAAAAGAGAATAAAGTGTCATTCCAATGGTGGACGTGAGTAATCTTTTCGACGTTAAAAGCAGCCATTAAAGGTCTCAATAAGTTATCAAATTAGAACAGGTTGCTATTCTAATCTAAATTCATTCTCTATAAACTGAATATATTTAATTGAGCTTATCAAAAAAAGTGATTATGACCGAACTCACTCTGCCGATTATTGGCTATATGCATTCTCCCTATAAAGAAAAGTTTGGCATCCCGCGTCAGCCTAATTTGGTACAGGTTGAAAGCTATATTGAAATGACCGGTCCATATAATGATTTACTCGCATTTGAAGGCATCGAAGAGTTTAGTCATCTCTGGTTAGTCTGGCAGTTTCATGATAATAAAAATCAGCAGAGCCAGCAATTTCGTCCGCAGGTTCGTCCACCCCGTTTAGGTGGTAACAAGAAAATAGGTGTATTTGCTACACGTAGTATGTACCGTCCTGCACCCATTGGTTTATCAGTCGTGAAATTAAATCGTGTCGAAAAAGTCGGTAAAAATGTCCGGGTTTATGTCACAGGAAGTGACCTGTTAGATGGAACGCCGATTATAGACATTAAACCCTATATTCAATATTCGGATGCAGTACCTGAAGCGCAAAGTGGCTACGCGCAAGATGAACCATCACGTAAGTCCGTGATGTGGAGTAAGGACGCTGAACAGCAAAAAAAATTATTATTAGAAAAAGGAACAATATCTGCTCAATTGCTAGAAGAACTTGAAGCCGTTTTATCTCTCGATCCTAGACCGGCATATCAGGATGATGAGAACCGGGTTTATGGAATGAAGTTTGCGGACTTGGATGTGAAATTTAAAGTTACTTTAGCTGATATTGTAGTCGATCAGTTAATTTTTTGAATTTTTAAAATGAAATACTGATTTAAAAATAGGAACCTCAACTAAATTGGAGTTCCTATTTAATATTAATATACAGCACTCGAAGTACTTTATATCAAGTTGTTACGAGTATTTTTTAATTTGCTTTCTTAATTCTTCAGATGCAGTATTATTAAATAAAGTGCATGCATTTTCTTGTAAAGTTGCATACTCCTGTAGAGCTGGTTTGTCCTGAGCAGATGCTGAATTAACCAGTGCTTTAGATGCGGCTAAAATATTTTTGATATTGTATTCTTCTCCAGCTGGATGATAATCAACTTCATAATATTTGCTCTTATATTCAGCTAGTCCCCATTGCTGATCTTCTCTAAGATCTAGATATGCTATAGCATCCTTAAAAGTTTGTTTGGCATATTTACTATCTTTTGAAATATCAGCCCATTCAAGTTTTAAATAATCTTGTACATAATCTTCAAGTGAATATTTATATAACTCAATATATTTTTGTGAGTTATTAATAGTTTGGAGTTGAATACAAGTAGATCCGGTAGGGAAGGTTGAATTAGAAAGTACTCGATAAAAATCTTCCCCTTTTTCTCCCATAGGGTAGGTATCGAGTAAATTATATTTTAAATTGACATAATGGTCTGGACTGAGGACTTGAGCAATATTTTTACCACTAATATCAAAGACCTTGAATGTAAGTGTACTGCTTAATCCTGTGGAATTAATTGGAGAATATGGAACTTGCTTCCAAGTGGTTGCATTAGCCGTAATAGTCCCTTGCAATTTGCCATAGGTCGCATGTGTAGAACCGTGATCATATAATCCATTTTCAGTTAGATAGAAAGTTTCACTTTCATCCCAGCCTGTTGTCTCATCAACTTTAATATAGACATTTCCTTGATCAAAGGTTAGCTGTTCAATTTCATAATTTAGGTCTGAATCGGAATATTCATCAATATAGAATGATGACCATTGTTGGAAGGCAGGTTTTGTAAGGGTAGTATTTCCAGTTCCAGTTCCAGTTCCAGTTCCAGTTCCAGGGTTTGAATCAGAAGAAGAGGATCCCCCACCACAAGCACTTAGCATGAATGCACTAAAAATTGCGAGTGATAAATTCTTAAATTTCATAAAAATCCCTATAAAAAATCGTAGTAATAAAATTGTTTTTTAAAATAAAGCAGACTAATTATAGCGAATAAATATCAAAATTAAATTTACAAAATATATAAAAATTAAATATTTAAATATACTTAACAATCAAAATACCATCCACCACAAAATACCAATCAACACCGCCATATGCAAAATCTGTACTGGCGCAAAGTACAGGGAAAATTTGAAACCACCTGTTACAGCAGCATTGACTGACTTGGCTACAGCATGTGCGCCCAGCCCTAAAAGCAGGGCATAGATCAGCCGGGTATTGGATGGATCTCCTTGAATGACCACACTGGCCATTGCGGCATGAATTTCAAATAAGGACGCAAATAAAGTACCCGCCAGAAGACCAGCATTGCCCAGTAATATTTCCAATCCATAAACGCCAGCCTGAATCAGGGTTAATGCGGCAGCGATAATCACAGCTTCCTTGAGACTAAACATTTTACTGTCAGAAGATTCCGGAGACTCCTGATTTTTGGCTGGTTCGGCTTTATGTAATAATATAAATGCACATGCAGCCAGAATAACCATAGCGACCAACGACGGTAGAAGAAGAATTTTTAGCCAGTCCCAGGAAACGCCTCCTACTACAATAAACAATAGAACTAATGTCGAAATGCATGACATCAGGGCAGCGCCAGCATTGGATTTTGCATCCATTTCACCTTTGCGCACCTGTATCCCCAGTTGAGCAATAGTTGCGGTACTGGAAACAAAACCTGAAGCAATTGAAGACAGCATCAAAGCATTTTTAGTTGAAAAGAAACGTTTAGCGATATGTGCCAAAGCTTGAACTACCAGTATTAGAGTTACTAATTTTAAAATCAGATAAGGGTTCAGCACTTCACCCCATAAAGGCTGGTCAGGGGTTAGCGGTAAACCAATCAGAATCAAGGCTAATAATAGTAATCCATCCCTAAATTCAGCCTCAGTAATCCACTGTCCGGCAATATTATGCATAGAGTGTTTGGCCATTAAAATAATTGTGATCAAGACTGCTAGCCCTGCAGCCAGAGGAATATTCCATAAACAAATCGCCCCTATGAAATAGGTCATGATAAAGGCCAATTCAGTGGTAATTCCCGGATCTTCTATCTGGTTTCGGATAGAAAAAATGACGATGCCGCCAATAATGAGTGCACCGGCCAGACCCATTGCCATTCCGAATAAAAAGCACAATGCGCCTAATAAAGCACAGATCGCAAAAGAGCGTAATCCGGCAAAACTGGTCTGTTCTTCACGCTGTTTGTGCCGTTCACGTTCCAGCCCGATTAGTAAACCACATCCTAAGGCAGCAGTCAGGAGGGTAAGCAATTCATGAAAGGAACTACTTTCACTTAAGGGAACCACGCTTAAATCCATATCTGACCTCAGCGATTGAATAAGATATCCTGATTGAAATATAGGCGAAAAATTGACACATCGACAAGCAGAAAAAGGTTATGAACTCAAAACCATATGATGTGCTTAATATTCATGAAAGATAAACCCGCTTTCTAGTTTTGAAGTCGCGATGGAATGCGAAAAATAGGAAAAACTTGTTATAGTGGAGGCAGTTTTGGGGACCATCAATCATGAAATTTGATTTTGAAATTGATACAGGCTGGTGTTTGGATCAGCTTTTAAAAGACGGAAAAATAACTGAACGTGACCGGATGCGAGTTCAGACCACACATCGTCAGCGTGAACAAATAAAATGGCATCCTTTACAATGGATCGCGCACTTTAATCTGGTTGATCAGTCCCATCCTCAAAGTACTTTGACACTCAACCGTTTATGTCAGTGGCTGGCAGAAAAAACTGGTTTAATGTTCTATATCATCGATCCGCTCAAAGCTGATGTGCAGGCCTTGACCAATGTGATGTCACAGGAATATGCACTGCGTAACCGTATTCTGGCAGTAGAAATTCAACCAGATAAAGTTCTGATCGCCACAGATCAGCCTTATAAAACTGAATGGGTCTCAAACCTCGAACAGAATATTGCACCGAAAAAAATTGAACGGGTATTGCTCAATCCGGAACAGCTCCAGCGTTATATTGTTGAGTATTATCAGGTCAGTCGTGCAGTCAGTGGCTCGCAAAAATCATCTGCTTATGACCGGGAAAATAAAGGTGTAGAAGCCTTGCTGCAACTGGGTGATTCCCAGAATCCGGATGCCAATGACCAGCATATCGTGAAACTGGTGGACTGGGTGCTGCAATTTGCCTTTGAACAGGGCGCCAGTGATATCCATATGGAACCGCGCAAAGACACCGGCAAAATCCGTTTCCGGATTGATGGGGTATTGCACACCATCTATAACATGCCAGCCAATACCCTGACTGCGGTCATTTCCCGAATCAAAATCCTAGGCCGGATGAATGTGGCAGAAAAACGTAAACCACAGGATGGCCGTTTAAAAACCCGGACTCCGAAAGGGCAGGAAACTGAACTGCGTTTATCGACCTTACCTACCGCATTTGGTGAAAAGCTGGTAATGCGTATCTTTGACCCAGAAGTTCTAGTCAGAAGTTTTCAGCAGCTCGGTTTTGAAGGACATTTACTCAATGACTGGAATAATCTGACTAGCCATAGTCACGGTATTATTCTGGTCACCGGACCGACCGGTTCTGGTAAAACCACCACACTGTATTCCACTTTAAAGCAGCTTGCGACTGAGCAGGTGAACGTCTGTACGATTGAAGATCCGATCGAGATGCTGGAACCGAGCTTCAACCAGATGCAGGTCAATAACGGAATTGAGCTGGGCTTTGCAGATGGTGTGCGTGCACTGATGCGTCAGGATCCGGACATTATTATGGTCGGCGAGATTCGTGACCAAGATACGGCCAATATGGCGATTCAGGCAGCATTAACCGGTCACTTGGTACTTTCTACCCTGCATACTAATGATGCGCCGTCGAGTCTGACCCGCTTGCATGATCTGGGCGTACAACCATTTTTAACAGCAGCCACCATCTTGGGGGTTTTGGCTCAGCGTCTGGTGCGTAAGCTATGTCCGCATTGCAAGCAAGAGAGTTTCTTGGATGAGCAGGAATGGCAGCATCTGGCAGTGGACTATCCTTTACCACGTCCGGAATTTGTCTTTAAAGCAGTTGGCTGTGAAGAATGTCGTCATACCGGTTATAAAGGCCGAATCGGGATTTATGAGTTTATGCCGCTTAGCCTGACCACCAAGCAATTAATCGGAGCGGATGCTAACCTGAATCAGTTACGTCAGCAGGCAAAAAAAGAAGGGGTAGAACCTTTACGGATTGCCGGTGCTCGCAAGATTCTGGAAGGGGTCACCACGCTTGAAGAAGTCTTGAGAGTTGTGCCATTAAATTAATTCTGAAGATGAAGCAATCTTAAGATTCAATTCATCTTCGGCTGTTTTAATAGCATCATCGAAACAGGGCAAGACTTTAAAAAGAGGTAACTGCAATGAAAATGATGATGAATACTGTTTTAGCAGCTGCATTAATGGGTTCAATTGGGACTGTCGCAGTTGCGAGTAGTGAAACTGCGGTGAATCAGGCTGCATTTGCTAAAACTACTACAGTTAAGCAAGCGTTGACCATGAAAGATGACAGCAAGGTTCAGCTGAAAGGTTATGTGGTAAAAGCTGTCGGTGATGAAAAATACCAGTTCCGCGATAATACCGGCACCATTACTGTCGAAATTGATGATGAACTTTGGCAGGGTAAACCTGTATCAGCTAAAACACCTGTGGTAATCATTGGTGAAGTAGACATTGACTATAAACCTGCGAAACGTGTTGAAATTGATGTCGACCAAGTTCATTTCTAATTTCAGCATGATTTCCTGAACTGAATCTGAATACAGCAACAAAAAACCACATGCAAGTTACCAAAAAGCATGTGGTTTTTTTGAGTCTGGAACTTTTTCAAGGCAAGATAGAAAGATAAAACAAGCGGAGCATAACATGCGTATTCTTTTGGCAGAGGATGATGAATCTCAGGCGGAAAGTATTCAAACCTGGCTGGAAATGGACGGTTATGTGGTTGATCGGGTCGATCGTGGAGATCATGCCATTTTGGCGATTGAACAGCATCAATATGACTGTATTTTGCTGGATCGTGGCCTGCCGAATGCAACCGGAGATGATATTCTTAAAAGCTTGCGCAATAAACAGAAAGATACCCCTGTTATCTTTATCACCGCCAAGGACAGTATTCATGATCGGGTCGCAGGACTCGATCTGGGAGCCAATGATTATCTGGTAAAACCCTTTAGTCTGGAAGAACTTTCCGCTCGCGTGCGTGCCCAGCTCAGACAAAAACAGCAAATGCCAAATCATGTCCTGCAGTGGCAGGATCTTAGTCTGGACACCCAGGCCAAGACAGTAATGAAGGCGGGGCAGAGTATTAATCTGACTGCAAAAGAATTCCAGATTTTATATAAGCTGATGCAAAAACCAGAACATATCATTACCCGGGAGCAGCTGGAGGAATCCCTCTATGCCTGGGGAGACGAAATCGAAAGCAATGCGATTGAAGTCTTTATTTATCAGCTACGTAAAAAAATTGGCAGTCAGATGATCAAAACTATTCGTGGCTTGGGCTACCGGATGCATAAACCCGAGGCCTCCATATGAAGGCACCCATTTCCCTGCAAAGTCGGCTGATTCAACATGCCATGTTCAGTTCCATACTGGCAGGATTTCTGGCGTGGCTACTGTTATTGGGAATTTCCAGCTATCAGGCGATTGATCTGCATGATGACCTAATGGAGGAAATTTCAGAGTTACTTCTGGGAGATGTGAACCAAGCCAAAAATACGCAGGTCGATGAAATCAGTGAGCAGTTTGATATTCAATATGCCTTGTTACTGAATCAGCAGGTACTGACCACTTCAATTGATGATGAACTGATTAATGAGATACCAGTTGCACAGAAAAATGGGTTTCACTTTGATTATGAAAATGGCCATTTTATTCGCATCCTGATTGCTGAAGATCAAGACTTGAAAGTGAAAGTGGTACAACCGCTTTCGGTACGCTTTGATGAGCTTTGGCAAACAACTTTAGGTTTCGGTGGGATTTTATTTATCCTATGGATATTACAGTGGTTAATTTTACGTTTTGCCATTAAGCGGCAATTAAGACCTTTAAATAAAATTTCCCGAGAAATTGGTTCTAAATCTGCACTGGACCTTAGTCCGGTCCAAAGTTCTGATCCTGAGATTACCGAACTGCAACCGATTGTCCGTCAGCTGAATGCTATGTTGAGCCGTTTAGAAAAATCATTGGCTGCCGAGCAACGTTTTACTGCCGATGCTTCACATGAGTTGCGTTCCCCATTGTCTGCCATTCAAATGCGTTTACAGGTGCTGAAACGTAAATATCAGGAAGATGCCCAACTTAGGCAAGCATTGCAGTTAATTCAAAATGACGTCAACCGCGGTACGCAGATTCTGGAAAACTTACTGCTATTGGCTCGGCTCGATCCAGAACATGCAGAGCAGCTGCCCAAACAACAGGTTAATCTTAAATTTCTGATTCAGGATGTTTTACAAGCTTTACAACCTTTTGCTCAGGAAAAACAGATTTATTGGAACCTAAAGCTTGAAGATGCAGTGATTGAAGCAAATGCAGAGCTGATTTTTAGCTGTATCCGCAATCTGGTTGATAATGCCATTCGTTATACGCCTATACAGGGACAGGTCGAAATCAGGACGATAGTTGAAAGCCAGAATCTACAAGTCGTGATTGAAAATTCGGGGGAGGGAATTCAGGAAGAAGTTGTTCAACGTTTAGGTGAACGTTTTTACCGGGCCTTGGGCACGCGCACACAAGGTTCAGGTTTGGGATTGTCGATTTGTCAAAAGATTATGCAGTTACATACGGCCAAGATTGATTATGCGCCGTCAGGTTTGGGTGGACTTAAAGTTTCATTAATTTTTCAATCTGAACAACAAAGACATTAGGTATAGCAATTAAAAAAGCAGTATGCGCTGATTCATACTGCCTGTTCCCACGTTTATTATTTTTGGAGTATTTAAATTACTTGGTCAGAATGAGCCGGTTATTACGAGTCAAACGTAGACGGTATTCTTCACCCGCATGCATAATCCGGATTTCTCGTCCAAGCGCAAATAAATTATTCGAATGCAACATCGGTAGCGCATGCTGAGTATCATTATTACGGGTAAATAGGCTAAATGGTGCGTTCATTCCGTCGACTCCGTGGTGTGTTTTGGATTGATTTAAATGATAATCATTATCGAATAGATCTGTCAACGAATAATTGCTTCATTTATAAAAAACTCTAATTTGCTTACAATCTGTAAAACTTCAATGGTTCAGAACATTATGTCCAAAGCCACGATTCATGTCGCAATCGCTATTTTATTTCATCAAAATCAGGTGCTGGTCGGCTGGCGTGAAGCCAAACAGCATCAGGGCAATAAATATGAGTTTCCAGGCGGAAAAGTAGAACAGGGCGAATTGCCTATAGAGGCATGTCGACGTGAAGTGATTGAAGAAGTCGGAATTGATATTGAGCAATGGCAGGCTTTTGATTTTATTTCGCATGAATATGAAGATGTCATCGTCAATCTACATATTTTCCATGCTTCGGTTCAGCCAGAACAATTAGCTGGAATCAAGCAGCAATGGCGCTGGTATAGCCGGGATGAACTCAGTGAACTAAATTTTCCTAAAGCCAATCAGGCCATGATTCAAAAGCTGCAATGGCCGCGCAAGATCAAAATTTCTGACGACTTAAGTCACCTGAATAATCTGGAAACAGACCAGATGCTGTATTGGCGAGTAATGGCCAGCCCTGAACACATCAGCCAGTTACAGCAGATTCCAGTCGATCAGTTATCCAGATTGATCATCAATCAGGAACTTTGGTCACAACTGAATGAATTGCAGCAGCAAACCATTCGCACGATTCACCTGAAACAGTCTCAATTGATGCAACTGCAAAAAGGGGAGCTGACTGGTGGCTATCGTTATCTTGCAGCCTGTCATGATCTGGAAGCATTAAAACATGCAGAAAACATAGGCTGTGAAGCAGCTTTACTCAGCCCGGTACTGGCAACAGAGACACATCCTGATACTGCAGCTTTGGGCTGGGAAAAATTTAAACAGATGGCTGAACAGGTACAGATTCCTGTATTTGCTTTAGGCGGTTTGAAAGCTGAAGATCTAGACCATGCTCAAAACCAGTATGCTTATGGGATTGCAGGGATCCGTTATGTTTAAGTTAGAAACTTATTATAAATAACAGGGCTCACGCCAGGGCCTTAAAATTTCTTTAAGGCCTGCTGAGCTTGCTGAATGGCTTTGGTGTTTTTTTGCAGTTGAGCTGCTTTCAGGCGCACCTGCCAGAGCTGCTTTTTCATTGCATTGGTCTGTGCATAGCTCAAACCACGTAGGGCAAATGCATCAGCACGGGCCGGCTGGTTTTTACGGTTTGCGATCAAGCCAAGATACAGATAAGTTTCTGAAGCTTGAGGCGCCAAACGCTGAGCCTGTACGGCAGAAGTTTCAGCTTGATTATATTGCTGCTTGCTATAGGCTTGCTGAGTTTGCTGCATCAATTTTTTAAATGCAGGCAAGTTACGTCCATCATCAAATTTTTGTGCCTGGGGCTTTTGCTCAGGGATCACAATCTTCTGACGTTTAATCTCCGGTCGATCATAGGGCGTAATCACTACACCATCAGGTGTAGAGGATTTCGGTTTTTGTTGAACCGGAGGTTTGGACGGAGCCGCAGGTTGTTCTGGCTCCGATATGCTTTGGCAGCCCACCAGACCGAGGATGAGCAGACCAGGAATCAATTTTCTTAACATAAACATAGACTCAATTATTGGCTATAACTTCCACTCGCGATAATACGGGTTTGTTTAGCAACTTCGCGTTCTATTTCTGTTTCACTTTCTTGTATATAACGACTGAGATCATCTTCTTCCTCATCTTCTGGTGAAGGTTCTGAATCAATCGTATAAGGCTCAGTGACGTAATGTGAGATGCCACAAGCAGTCGCCTGATTTGGCAGGGCATGACGTGAAATCGGAATATACATGGCACCATCACAGCCTTGGGCAGTCAGTTTACCTGTAGAACGGTCCAGCCAGTGCCATTCGATTTCATTAGGCTGAGCCAGATTCACCGGCTTCTGACGGAGCTGTTTCATGACATTGGTCCAAACTGGAAGTGCACCTGAAGAACCGGTTAATCCAGTGACTTTGTTGTCATCCAGACCTAACCAGACCACTGTCATATAGTTGCCAGAATAACCTGCAAACCATGAATCACGGGTATCGTTTGTCGTACCCGATTTACCCGCCAGATTCAGGTTGCGTGGCAAACTGTTATAAGCAGAACGACCAGTACCACTCGACATGACCTGTTGTAAACCATAATTCAGAGCATAGGCTGATGCTGGATCAATCGTCGGCTGAACACTTAAGCTGTAACGTTCAAGCGAGCGGCCATTCGCATCAACTACAGAACGAATCGATTTCACCGGATATTTAAAGCCACCTGTTGCGAAGTTACCGTAAATATTCATCACTTCCATCGGTGACATATCTACTGCACCTAAATAAATAGATGGATAAGATGGAATGTCAGAAGTCACACCAAATTTTTGCAGATGGTTGATAAAGGTCGACAGGCCAAATTCCTGTGCCAAACGCACCGCAGACAGGTTATAGGATTGTGACAGGGCAAGAGACATCGGTACTACACCATGTGCGCTACCACTATAATTTTTCGGTGTCCATGGTTTGCCATCACTTTGAATGGTGATCTGGCTGTCTTCAATTGGACTGGCCCAGTGGTAACGATTCGATTCTAGCGCTGTCAGATAAATCACCGGTTTGAGTAATGAACCCACCTGACGCTTGGCATCTAAAGCCCGGTTAAAACCGGTAAAGTCCTGAGTAGAACCTACCGCTGCAACCAGTTCGCCATTTTCAGGGTGTGCGACCAGAACAGCACCTTGCAAATCTTTTAGACGACCTGGATTGCCTTTACTTAAACGGGCTACGCTTTCCTTAAAGCTGTCCTGAATTCGGGTTTGTGCCAATGGATCTAAGGTGGTGAAAATACGCAGACCCTGATTGGTTAAATCAGTTTCCTGATATTCGGTACGCAACTGACGGCGAACGATGTCCAGAAAATCCGGGAAGCGGGCAGGGCCTAAAGTTGGCTTGGAAATCACGTTCAGCGGACGGGCAGTTTCTGTTTCATACTGATCTTGAGTCAGATTACCCATTACCAGCATATTATTCAGAACCACATCACGACGTTTTTTCGCAAGTTCAGGATTGCGCCATGGGTTATACAGGCTTGGACCTTGGACCAGACCGACTAAAAAGGCCTGTTGGGAAATATTCAGTTCACGTAGTGGCAAGCCAAAATAAAATTGTGAAGCAAGACCATAACCATTTACAGAATAGTTGCCATTTTGGCCCAGATTCACTTCATTTAAATAAGCTTCCAGAATCTCATCTTTGCCATAATGTAATTCAATCAGCATCGCCATAAAGGCTTCATTCACCTTACGTTTTAAGGTGCGTTCTGGTGTTAAATAAAAATTCTTGACCAACTGCTGGGTGAGGGTTGAACCACCTTGACGCTTACCACCAGTAATATTGCTCACTACCGCACGTGCGATCCCGCGTGGAGATACGCCATGGTGATTGTAGAAATTGCGGTCTTCGGTAGCAATTAACGCGTCAATTAACGGTTTAGGCACTTTATTGAGCTTAATCAGCACACGGTCTTCATTATGTTGCGGGTAAATACCGCCAATCAATAAAGGTTCCAGACGGGCAATCCCGCTAGAAGAGGGTTTAGTCGCACTTACTTCAGCAATCTGATCGCCATCAAAGCTAACTTTCAATACCTGTTCAGGTTCAACGCGATCGCCAAAATCAAAGCCACGGGTATGCACATACATGGTATTGCCAGTGCTGACAAAGCTGCCCGATTTGGTATAGCTGTCTGAACCTTTATAACCCAGTAATTTTAATTCTTGTTGGAAATCCTGCTGGCTGACAGGGGCATTTACATACACTTCCATCGGGCGTGCGAAAACCTTGGCCGGAATATCCCAGCGTTGACCTTCAAATTTTTCACGCACAATATTATCTAATTTAATCAAATAAATACTAAATGCTACAAATGCAGAAATGACTAGAATGGAGAAGATTAAGGCAATGAACCCCATACCTCGTTCAGATTTCATAAATGACGATAAGACCCTGTGAAATTGTGCTAATCATGCGAAGCTTTTCATTATTTTGCAATATTTAATCAATTATTGAGATTAAAATTAAAATCAAACTTCACATTTTCTCCTTAATTTCAATCTATTTCAATTCAATCCTGCACAGCTTTGTCATGTTATAAATTGTCATCCTATTCCAGCTTAATGTTATGATAAGCAGGATTCGAAGCGGAGCGACGACACTGGTGCAAATTTCCCACAAGACATTTCGAAATATCGGGTTGATTGGACGCCCGGATAAATCTTCAGTGGTTGAAACCTTATGCCTGATCCACGATCATCTGCTCAATTTAGGTCTACATCCTGTTTTTGATGCAGATACAGCTGAACTGGTTCCTTATCAGAATACCCAAACAGTTAGCCGTGCCTTGTTGGGCGAAGTGGTTGATCTGGTGATTGTGGTAGGTGGGGATGGTTCACTGTTACATGCAGCGCGGGCATTGGTAAAATACAATACGCCAGTGATCGGGGTGAACCGTGGTCGTTTGGGCTTCCTGACCGATATCAAGCCAACTGAAGTCATCTTTAAACTGGATCAGGTATTAAAAGGTGATTTTCAGGCAGAACGCCGTTTCCTGCTGGAAATGGAAGTTCGCTCCAAAGGTGAAATCATCTATGATGCGATTGCCCTGAATGATGTGGTCTTGCACTCGGGCAAATCGGTACACATGATTGATTTCGAGCTGAATATTGATGGACAATATGTCTATCGCCAGCATAGTGATGGTTTGATTGTGTCTACACCGACCGGATCAACGGCCTATGCACTGTCCGGTGGTGGACCGATTGTGCATCCAAGTATGGATGCAATTGTGCTGGTGCCGATGCATCCGCATACCTTGTCTTCACGTCCGATTGTGGTCGGAGGGCATAGTGAAATTAAACTGATGATTCGTGAAAATCGCGTACTGCCGATGGTGAGTGCGGATGGACAACACAGTGTGTCTTTGAATGTTGGCGATAGCGTCCATATTCGTAAGCATCCCTTTAAACTGAATCTTCTGCATCCGCCAGGTTATGACTTCTATAATGCATGTCGAACCAAACTGGGCTGGAATCAGGACTTCGACTATCTTAAGCAGGATTAAATATGAATATTGAACAAATGCTTGCCGTACTCAATCCTGAGATTGTAGAACGCTTAAGAACAGCCATTGAAATTGGCAAATGGCCGAATGGTGTAGCGCTGACTCAGGAGCAGCGTCAGACCTGTATGCAGGCTGTCTATGCCTGGGAAATGAAAAACCTGCCAGAAACCGAACGTAGCGGTTATATCGATCGTGGCACTAAAGAAGAAGGCGAACAATGTGATGATGATCATCATAAAAATGAGCCGGAATTCAAGCCAATCCGTTTCGTTTAATCGAAACCGAAAAAAAGACCACAGATGTGGTCTTTTTTAATGTCTGTTTTCTGGTCTGATCAAACCGAAAGACGGGTATCCCAAAGCTCTCTGGCTTTTTGCATCGCTACTTCATAGCTGTCACATTCACCCATGGTATACAGTGCAATGCCCATAGTTTCGACAACTGCAATTTCCCCATATTCATGTGAGCGTTGACCTTCCCATACTTGCTTAAACACAGCCAGATCCAGCTCTTCTTCAATCGGACTACGGTTGTCAGTCAGTTTTGGTAATTCGTGCTCATAAAGTTCGCCATTCTTAATTCCACAGATTAAAGTTTTGGCATCCGGGTTACGTTCAAATTCGCCACCTTCACCTTTAATGACTGCACTATTTTGATAACCTAACTTGTAAGCGGACTGCTGATGTGAACTACGATAAGCAGGGTGGAAAATAGCCTGTAAAGTCGCTTTGGCATTAAATGGATTAATCAGGCGTGCCAGCGTATGAATCGGAGAGCGTAAGCCCATGACATTACGTAGCCCGATCAACTCAGCCAGAATTGGAGAGATCACCTCCAATGGCAGGTAAGCAAAATGTTTGTCTTTAAGCTGCTGTTCCACCTCAACATCATTTTGGCAGATCGGATAGCCTAAGTAGTTAAGTACCTGTTCTGTATAGACCCGATTCAAGGTATGACCTGAAGCACCATGCATCACGATATTATAGCCATGCTTAGCAAGGGTAAGCGCAGCCAGAATGAACCAAGGATAATGTTTGCGTTTACCTGCATAAGAAGACCAGTCTAGATCAACATCAAGCGCCTTAAAATTCAGTTGGTCACGGGTCGCCTGCACAAAGCCTGCGAGTTCATCAACAGATTCTTCCTTGACACGTAATAGCATCAGAAAAGCGCCCAGTTGTACGTCCAGTACTTCATTTTTCAGGATCATGCTAAAAGCCTGATAGGCTTCTTCATAGCTTAAAGAACGTGCACCATTTTTTCCCTTGCCAATAATACGAATAAACTGGGCAAAAGGATGTTCGGCATCTTTATAAATATTTCGCTTTGTGGTCATGGGCATAGATCAATCATGTTCATCAAGTATTGGCATATTTTACGCTGATATTGGTATTTCACCTTCTTATTTTGCAGAATTATTATAGTTTTATAAGACTATAGTCTAAGAGGTATTGTTTAGTATTTAGGCAAATTTAACATTTCGGGTTAAACAAAAGTCTAAAAAGCGGTTAAAATTTCACGCAATTCTTGTGTTTGCTTTATCTCCTGATCAATGCACTGACTTTTCTTAAAGATCGGTGTTCCTGTGATTGTTAAATGTACATACACATTCTAATTTCAGTATCAGATTAATTTTTTGATACATAGGCACTTTTTTGTTTCAGACAATGAAGTATTGGACGCTTGTTTTTTAAAAATAAGTGAAAACTGAATATTGCTTCTGGTTAGAAGTATATCGTGAAGTAAGGTTATGGCTAAAAAACCAATTTATAAGTCGCTTTATTTTCAAGTGATTGTAGCCATTATTGCGGGTATCCTCGTCGGACATTTCTCGCCAAGTGGTACACAAATCATTAATGGTGCAGAACAATATGTTCCAGGTCTGGGCGAACAACTGAAGCCGCTGGGTGATGCATTTATCCGTTTAATTAAAATGATCATCGCACCTGTGATTTTCTGTACCGTGGTTAGCGGGATCGCAGGCATGGAGAGTATGAAATCAGTTGGTAAAACTGGTGGTGTCGCTCTACTTTACTTCGAAATCGTGTCAACGATGGCGCTGATCATTGGTCTTCTGGTAATTAATATTGCCAAGCCAGGCGTTGGGATGAATGTTGATCCGGCATCGCTGGACACGGCCGGGATTTCTAAATATGTAGAGTCGGGTGCTTCTCAGTCTACCGTTGATTTCTTTATGAATATCATTCCAAATACGGTAGTCGGAGCATTTGCCGAAGGCGAAATCCTGCAAGTCCTTTTATTTGCGATCCTGTTCGGTTTTGCATTACACAAACTGGGTGCACAAGGTAAGCCAGTCCTCAAACTGGTAGATCAGATTTCACATGTGTTCTTTAACATCGTGAACATGATTATGAAACTTGCACCTATTGGTGCATTTGGTGCGATGGCTTTCACGATCGGTAAATATGGGATCGGTTCTCTGGCACAATTGGCTCAGTTGATCATCTGCTTCTATATCACCTGTTTGCTGTTCATCTTTATTGTGCTAGGTTCAATTGCTCGCTTTACCGGCTTTAGCATTGTCAAGATGATTCGCCTGATTCGTGAAGAGTTACTGATTGTACTCGGTACTTCATCGTCTGAATCTGTATTGCCACGCATGTTGAAAAAACTCGAGCTTGCAGGTGCTGAAAAGTCAGTGGTAGGTCTGGTCATTCCAACCGGTTATTCATTTAACCTGGATGGTACTTCGATTTATCTGACAATGGCGGCAATCTTTATTGCACAGGCAACCAATACGCAACTTGATTTGTCCCACCAGATTACTTTACTTCTTGTATTGCTTATTTCTTCTAAAGGTGCAGCAGGTGTAACTGGCTCAGGCTTTATCGTGATGGCAGCAACTTTGGCGGCTGTAGGTAATATTCCGGTTGCAGGTCTGGCCTTGATTCTCGGTATTGACCGCTTCATGTCTGAAGCCCGTGCCTTGACCAATCTGGTCGGGAACTCTTTGGCGACTCTGGTTGTAGCAAAATGGGTCGGTCAGTTAGACATGGACAAGCTGAACTATGCATTAGCAAATCCGGCTGAAATTGATGAAAAAATGGCGCAAGAAGGCAACAACGCTCATTAAGTTTGAGTTCGTCTTATAGGTCATAAAAAGGAAGCTTCGGCTCACTGCTGTCCCATAGTTTGCTTTAAATAAAAAAACCTGAGTCCTAACAGTTAAAATATGAGTGCAAACAAACACTTTAACGACCAGGATTCAGGTTTTGTCACATCAGAATACCGTATTTCATGAGCTAATTAAACCTGTTGTGCGACAGGATTTTGAACAACTTGCTAAAGTACACCATGTTGGACAGAAATTTAGAGCAGCTTCCCGGTGGGATCAGTTTATTGCCATATTGATGTCTCAATTCTCTTGTAGGCAAAGTCTGAGAGATATTCAATCCAATTTGGAGTGCCAACAGGAAAAGCTAAGTCATCTCGGAGCAAAGTCTATTCCCCGAAGCACGCTGGCACGAATCAATGAGCAGCAGCCTGCTGCCTTGTATCAACAGCTATTTTACAAGTTGCTTAAATACTATGAACACTCAAAAGTCGCTCATAAATTTCGCTTTAAGAATCCCTTGTATTCCTTGGATGCCAGTCATATTGACCTGTCGCTTTCCTTATGTGAATGGGCCAAAGTTCACGACTCAAAAGCCAGCATGAAACTCAGTATAGGATTGAATCACAGCAATGATATTCCTGAGTTTGTTGCAGTTGAAAATGGCAAAGAAAATGACATGGTACAAGGCCGCAAATTCCAGTTTCCTGCTGGCAGCATTGTAGTTTTTGATAAAGGCTATGTCGATTACCAATGGTATGCAAATCTGACTGCTCAAAACATTGGATTTGTCACACGTTTTAGGCCTAAATCTGTGTATCAGGTGATCCAGCAACATCCAGTGCTTGAATCCAAAGGTATTCTAAAAGATGAAACCATTCAGCTGAATAGCGCACATGCCCTAAAAAGAAAAGCCCCAGTGTTAAGAAGAATTGAATATAGAGATCAGCAAAGTGGCAAGCACTTTAGCTTTCTCAGCAATAACTTTCATTTAGCCGCCTCCACCATTGCGGCGATTTATAAAGATCGTTGGAAAGTTGAGCTGTTCTTTAAGGCGATTAAGCAGAATCTCAAATTAAAAGCGTTTCTAGGCCGCAGCAGGAACGCAATTCAGACACAAATCTGGATTGCGATGATCGCCTATTTATTGGTGAGTTTCGCTCAACATTTAGGAAAAACAGGTTGGACAGTTCAACGTTTACTCAGAATAATTCAAGTGAATTTGTTTGAAAGAAGAACTTTAAAAGCTTTATTTTCACCCGATAAAATACCCATAAAACAAGAGGAAGCTCATTTGAGCTTCCTCTTGTGAAAAATTGTGGGACAGCAATGAGCTTCGGCTTCCTTTTTTATTTTTATCTGACTGTGAAGTTAGCGAAAAAATAAGTCAGGTACATGACAGCCTTTCTAAAAATAGTTAGCCTGTGCACAGGAAATAAAACGATAAACACGATAAGGATAAAAGAATGCTGGCTTACGATGCTGACCTGGAACTTTTCCGCGACAATTTCAAACGCTTTATGAATGAATATGTAGCGCCTTACTATGAAGAGTGGGAGCATGAAGGCATGATGCCGCGTTCAGTCTGGAATGCGATGGGTGAAAATGGCTTCTTGTGTGTCGATGTCCCGGAAGAATATGGTGGCTACGGTGTTCCGACTCACTATTCCCTGATGTTAATCGAAGAGTCGGCAAGAGCAGGCTATAGCGCAATTTCAACTGGTTTGTCTTGTCATTCGGATATCGCAGCGCCGTATATCCTGCATATTGGTACTGAAGAACAGAAAAAATACTGGTTACCGAAAATGGTATCTGGTGAGGTAGTGGGTGCGATTGGCATGACTGAGCCGGGTGCAGGTTCTGATTTGCAAGCCATGCGCACCAATGCCATCTTGCAGGATGATCATTATCTGTTGAATGGTTCTAAAACTTTTATCTCCAATGGTCAGCATGCTGACTTAGTCGTATTAGCCGTGAAAACCGATCCGCAAGCACGCGCCAAAGGTGTGTCTTTGATGTTGGTGGATACGCATCTGGAAGGCTTTAAAAAAGGCAAGAACTTGGACAAAATTGGTCTGCATTCACAGGATACTTCAGAGCTGTTCTTCGATAATGTCAAAGTACCGAAAGATCAATTGCTGGGTCAGCCAGGTCAGGGCTTCGTCTATCTGATGCAGGAATTGCCACGTGAACGTACCGCTATTGCGGCAACCGCACTGGGGGCGATTCGTGGCTCGATTGATGTAACGACTCAATATGTCAAAGAGCGTCAGGCCTTTGGTCAGGCGATTGGCCAGTTTCAGAATACCCGTTTTGTACTGGCACAAGCCAAGATTGACGAGCTGGCAACAGCAGCTTTCTATAACCAGAATGTTGAGTTGTATATGCAAGGCAAGCTGGATGTTGAAACTGCAGCAGCGCTAAAGAGTTTCTCTACTGATATGCAGATGAAAGTTGCTGATAATCTGCTTCAGCTCTTTGGTGGTTATGGCTATATGACTGAATATCCGATTTCGCGTTTCTTTGTTGATGCCCGCATTCAACGGATCTATGGCGGTACCAATGAAATCATGAAAGAAATTGTTGCACGTGGTCTGCTTGGACGTTAAAAATCAACAGATAAAAAAGAGTCCTAAATGGACTCTTTTTTTATGGAAAGAATATTCTTGAAATCTAGATGTTTTATTATTTTAAGATTTTAGTACATCCAGACATTCATGAATAAAAATTGGCAAATCATTGGGTACTCGAGATGAAATCAGCTGATTATTGTCATTGACCAGTTCGACATCATAATAAGTCGCACCCGCATGTTGTACCCGAGGAGCATGTGCACGGATACTGGTAATGATGCGGTTTTTTAAAACATCAGCTTCACTGAGTAATAAAGATGCATCACAAAAACTGAAGATGGTCTTTTTGGCCTCATTAAAAGCCTGGATAAAATGTAAGACTCGCGTATCGTTGGCGAGGGAAACTGGTGATTCACCGCCCGGAATGAGTAAGGCATCAAAATCATCAATACTGATATGATCAATTCCCCGATCAATGGTTACACTCGACTGGCCATGTAGTCCATGTACGACTTTTCCGGCATGCAGTTCAATATTACAGACACTGTGCTCTGCAGCGAGTAAGGCCGCAACAGGCTCAGTATATTCAAGATCTTCAAAATTATTCGTTACAAGTACCGCTATTCTTTTTGGCATTATAGGCACCCCCAATATAGTTTTAAATTAGACTAGCGATTTAAGGTTTAAAAAACGTCTCTGCTTTGTAATCAAATAGTGATTCAGTGTAAAAAATCCAATTAAATCAAAGGAAAATGACTAAAAAAACAGTTTTCTATGTGCATTTTATTGTGAACTGTCACTCAGATTTTAATTGGTCAAACTAGAGGTATCGAGATGGCTTTATTTTTATTTTCTTATGCTTAAAATCGTTATGTAGATTAAGAAATAGTGATATTTCATCTTGATAAAAATCAGTTAAGATGAGCGGGCAAAGTTTACAATTTGATAATGTAAAACATGCGAAAATGCTGAAAGAAATGTTACCAGATATGACTAAAGCGATGAACGGTTAAAATCAACTCCCTGTTTTTAAGAATTAATCTACTAAAGTTATATTGTGTAACATTTACGGCACACTATTGTTATACTGCACAGATAAGGTTTATGAAGGGCGACATCACGATGATCAACGACGATCAAAACACAACGGCTTCTTTAGATTTGGCTAAAATTCGTGAAGATATCGATTCAGTTGATCAACAAATCCAGCAATTGATTAACCGTCGTGCACGTTTGGCTGAGGCTGTAGC
This sequence comes from Acinetobacter sp. CAU_H_56, assembly GCF_058599425.1. Taxonomy (NCBI): domain Bacteria; kingdom Pseudomonadati; phylum Pseudomonadota; class Gammaproteobacteria; order Moraxellales; family Moraxellaceae; genus Acinetobacter; species Acinetobacter sp. CAU_H_56. The sequence goes on from NZ_CM178654.1 coordinate 1,073,405, forward strand.
AAAAGCGAAATTCGCATCTGAAGAAAATCCGCTGTTTTACCGTCCGGAACGTGAAGCACAGGTTTTGCGCAATGTTATGGAGCGCAATGAAGGACCATTGTCAGATACGACGATGGCACGTCTGTTCCGCGAGATCATGTCAGCTTGTTTGGCGCTCGAAGCACCGCAAAGTATTGCATTCTTGGGACCTGTTGGTACCTACACACACTCAGCAGTATTGAAACATTTTGGTCATGATGCTGTGGTGCGTCCATTACCCACCATTGATGAAGTATTCCGTGAAGTAGAAGCGGGCAGTGCGCATTATGGTCTGGTGCCTGTTGAAAACTCCTCTGAAGGTGTAGTGAACCACACTTTAGACTGTTTCAAGACTTCGCATCTGAATGTGATTGGCGAAGTAGAATTACCCATCCATCACCAGTTCCTGATCTCTGAAAATACCCGTAAAGACAGTATTAAGCAGATCTACGCACACCAGCAGACTCTGGCTCAATGCCGTAAATGGCTGGATGCTCATTATCCAGGTGTAGAACGTGTGGCACTCAGTTCAAATGCTGAAGCGGCACGCCGTATTCAGAATGAATGGCATTCTGCTGCGATCGCTTCTGAAATTGCTGCGAATATTTATAATCTTGAGATTATGCACAGCAATATTGAAGACAACCCAGAGAACACGACACGCTTCCTGGTGATTGGCCGTGAAAAAGTGCCACAAAGCGGTAATGATAAAACTTCATTACTGGTGTCTGCACATGACCGTGCCGGTGCATTGCTGGAAATTCTGGCTCCATTTGCCAAGCACAACATTAGTCTAACCAGTATTGAAACTCGACCTGCACTTCCTGAAAAATGGGCTTATGTATTCTTTATCGATCTTGAAGGTCATATTGAGCAGGAAAATGTTAAAGCTGCGATTGAAGAAATTCGTCCGCTTGTGAAAGAAGTCCGCGTGCTTGGTTCATATCCTGCAGCTGTTTTATAAAAGCAGCCTTTCGTGGTTAGTGCGAGGGTGCTAGCCACTGTTTCATCTGTAAATCGGAAGTATAAAATGTCGTTTGTCCCAGCCAATGAAGGCATCTCTAAATTAAAGCCATATCAACCAGGTAAACCGATCAGTGAACTTGAGCGTGAGTTGGGCATCACTGATATCGTGAAACTGGCTTCAAATGAAAACCCGCTAGGCTGTTCAGATAAAGTCAAAGAAGCAGTGGCTGCGGAACTGGCGGAAATTGGCCGTTATCCTGATGGCGGTGGCTTTATCCTGAAAGATCAGATCAAGACACAATTCGGTTTTGATCATAACCAGATTACTTTGGGTAATGGTTCAAACGACTTACTTGAAATATTTGCCCGTGCATTTGTTTCTGAAAAAGATTCAGTGATTTATAGCCAGCACGCATTTGCGGTATATGCATTGGTCACTCAAGCGATTAATGCAGAAGCAATTGAAGTCCCAGCAAAAGGTTTCTCGCATGACCTTGAAGCGATGGCAGCTGCAGTAAAAGACAACACCAAGCTGATCTTTATTGCAAACCCGAACAACCCGACAGGGACGTGGTTCGAAGAAGCCGAATTTGAAGCGTTCATGCAGAAAGTGCCTGCAAACGTGATTGTGGTACTGGATGAAGCTTATGTGGAATATTTCCCAGAGAACTTCAATAGCCTGAAATTCCTGAAACAGTATCCAAATCTGATTGTCAGCCGTACGCTGTCTAAGTGCTATGGTCTGGCAGCGCTTCGTGTAGGTTTTGCCCTGGCATCTGTTGAAGTGACTGACTTCTTAAACCGTATCCGTCAGCCATTCAACGTGAACCATTTAGCGATGGTTGCGGCGGTCGCTGCACTGAAAGATGAAGCATTCATCGAGAAATCTCGTCAAGTAAATAAAGCAGGTATGGCACAGCTTGAAGTTGGCTTCAAAGCTTTAGGCCTGAACTATGTACCTTCACGCACAAACTTCATCTTGGTTGATGTACAGGCTGATCCAGCTGAAACATTTAACAAGTTGTTGAAAGAAGGCGTGATCGTACGTCCAGTGGGTATTCCAAACCACCTGCGTGTATCGATTGGTACTGAAGCTGAAAATGCCAAATTCCTTGCTGCATTAGGTAAAGTACTTGGCTTAGAGGCGAAAGCTTAAGTTATGTCGCAGCCACTGTTTGAAAAAGTTGCCTTTATCGGACTTGGACTGATTGGTTCAAGTCTGGCGCGTGTCATTCAGGCCGAGCATTTAGCCAATGACATCGTGGCATCGACCCGCTCACAAAAAACCTTGGAAGATGCCAAGGCACTTGGTCTGATTTCCAACGGCTATGCAAATCCTGTAGAAGCCGTTAAGGGGGCAGACCTAGTGGTGCTGGCACTACCTGTGCGTGCAACGCAAAAGGTATTGGAAACCATCAAGCCTTATCTGTCGGAAAATGTCATCCTGACTGATGTTGGCAGTACCAAAGGCAATGTGGTGGATGCAGCCAAAGCCATATTTGGTGAAAATCTGCCAGCCGGTTTTGTGCCGGGGCATCCAATTGCGGGTGCTGAACATACCGGCGTGCATGCAGGTAAGGTGGATCTGTTCGCTAATCACAAGGTGATTTTGACGCCGTTACCAAGCAGCGGACAATGGGCGGTCGATAAACTGATTCAACTGTGGCAGGCGGCCAAAGCGGAAGTGATTTGTATGGATGTGGAAAAGCACGATGAAGTGCTGGCCCATACCAGCCATCTTCCGCATCTGATGGCCTTCAACCTGGTCGAACAACTGGCCAAACGCGAAGACAATCTGGATATTTTTCGTTATGCTGCCGGTGGCTTCCGCGACTTCTCGCGTATTGCCGCCAGCGATCCACAAATGTGGCATGACATCTTTTTTGCCAATAAAAAGGCGATTCTCAATGCCGTGGACGGCTTTGAAGCTCAACTCGCGATTATCCGCAAGCTGATTGAAGATGAAGATTCACAAGCCTTAATGGGCTTGTTGGTGCATGCGCAGGCGGCGCGTCAGCACTTCAATCATATGCTCGCCAAGAAACCTCTCATGGAGAAAAATAAAGTGACACAACAATTTACCATTCAACCAGGTGCCAAGACGTTCCAGGGTAAATTTACCGTGCCAGGTGACAAATCTGTGTCACATCGTTCCATCATGTTTGGTGCTATCGCTGAAGGTACAACGCATGTGACCGGGTTCCTTGAGGGTGAAGATGCGCTTGCAACTTTACAGGCGTTCCGTGATATGGGTGTAAGCATTGAAGGTCCTAAAAATGGTGAAGTGACCATTCATGGCGTGGGTATGCAAGGCTTGAAAGCACCGAAGTCTGCGCTTTACATGGGCAACTCGGGTACTTCCATGCGTCTGCTGTCTGGCATGCTGTCAGCACAGAAATTTGATTCTGTAATGACTGGTGATGCTTCACTATCTAAACGTCCGATGGAGCGTATTGCTAAACCATTACGTTTAATGGGTGCACAGATTCAAACTACGGGTGAACGTGGTACACCACCAGTATCGATTACCGGTAATCAAAACCTGAAAGGTATTCAATACGACTTGCCAATGGCATCTGCTCAGGTGAAATCAGGCATTCTACTGGCGGGTCTTTGGGCAGAAGGTGAAACTTCAGTGACTGAACCTGAACCAACCCGTGACCATACTGAACGTATGTTGCGTGCTTTTGGTTATGACGTAAAAACTGAAGCTAACCGTATTTCCCTGCAAGGTGGTGGAAAACTGGTAGGTACTAACATTCAGGTGCCTTCTGATATTTCATCTGCAGCCTTCTTTATGGTCGGTGCGGCGATCACTGAAAATTCAGATGTGACTTTGGAAGCTGTGGGGATTAACCCGACTCGTACTGGTGTCATCGAAATCCTGAAACAGATGGGCGCTGACATTACAGTTGAAAATGAACGTATTGCGGGCGGTGAACCGATTGCGGATATCCGGATCCGTGGTACACGTACGTTAAAAGGCATTCATATGCCGGAAGACCAAGTGCCACTAGCAATTGATGAATTCCCAGCATTGTTTATAGCGGCAGCTTGTGCTGAAGGTCAAACCATCCTGACAGGTGCTGCTGAACTGCGTGTCAAAGAATCGGATCGTATTCAAGTGATGGCAGATGGTCTGAAAACCATGGGCATTGACTGTACGCCAACTGATGATGGCATCATTATCGAAGGTAAGGGTAAGGCAGGTGACTGGTCACCAATCTTCACAGGTGGTGAAATTGAATCGCATCATGACCATCGTATCGCAATGAGCTTCTCGATTGCAGGTCTGCGTAACTCAAGTGAAATCAAGATTGTTGGGACTGAAACCGTCGCAACCAGCTTCCCAACCTTCACTGAATTGAGTGCTCAAGCGGGTCTGGCGATTGAAGTGACAGAATAATTCTAAAATTTACATGAAACAGCCAAGCTTTTGCTTGGCTGTTTTGTTTATATTGGCTTATGCTAAAACCATACAACAAAAAAGCCATTTGGATGTAGCAATGCGAAAATTAAAATTTATGGCCAACCCTCAGAGCCAGGAACAATTACAGGGCAGTCAGCAGACTCAGGAATATGTGGCGCATCTGCTGACGGAAGAGCTCGGTAAATATGGCTTTAAAACCTTGGCGCAAAGTGGCGCACAAGTGGCCATAAGTGTCGATGAACACGAGTTACCATTATCAGTGAGCTGTGAGACACGAGACCAGGAAGGGCACCTGATTTGTGAAATCGCCTCTTACCCGGATGAAGAACAGGACTGGCTGGATCGGATTACAGAACAAAGTTTATTAAATCAGTTGGCACAAGCCGTTGAAGCATCATTGAAAGAACAAGAAAGTTTTAGTGAGTTCGAGTGGAAAAACTAATTCAACCGATTCAAAGACTTTCGCCCATACTGCAAAGCGAACGTCTTGTTTTAGATTATTTTAAGCCATCCGATGCTGCGGAAGCCTATGCCTTGATTACCCCGAGTCTGACCCGTTTTATGGCATGGGATGCACCGGAATCTGAACAGGTATTTGCAATAGTCTGGCAAAACTGGCTAAACAATATGGCTGATCATAAAGAATATATCTTTGTGATTCGTCATATTGAAAGACATGAATTTATCGGACTATGTGGTTTGCATCGACTGCATGATGAAATACCTGAAGTAGGTATCTGGATTCGTGAAACGGCGCATGGTCATCATTATGGACATGAAGCAGTACGTTGTGTTGTAGACTATGCTTTCAATACATTAGGGATTAAGGTTTTGAGCTATCCGGTAGCAGAAGAAAACTGGTCTAGCCGAAAAATTGCAGAACGTCTGGGTGGGAAAATTTGCAGTCACATAGATAAACCTAAATATCGGGCTGTAATTTATGAAATTCATGCTAAAGATTTTATGATTGAATAAAAAACCTCATCATTTGATGAGGTTTTTTTTTGATCAGCTTAATGCGAGGAAACGGCTCATCGCAATCCGAAGCTGCTTTAAATAACCGGTAAAGAAATGGTTTGCACCGGGCAAGATCGTGACCAGATGACGTTGAGGCTTGGCCCATTCAATCATGTCAGATAAAAGCGTGACATCATCCGCTTCACCATGGATAAATAAAATATCACCTTTGATCTGTGGGGTAACATAGTGACGTAGGCCAGCTACGGTCGCAGTCGGTAAACCACACAAAATCACTTTTGAAGGTTGCAGTTCAACTGGCAGGGCGGCGTAACACTTGGCCATGACATGTGCACCAAAACTGAAACCGCCTGCAAAGAAAGGCAGGCCAATATGCTGGTGACGCGCATATTTAATGACTTCAAGTATATCATCCGTTTCACCAAAGCCTTCATCATGCAGACCGGCACTTTGACCAGAACCACGGAAACTTGGACGATAGACAACACAACCACGCTCTAAAAACATTTGTGCCAGTAACACCGGAACCTTATGTTGTGGTGTGCCACCTTGTAATGGATGGGGATGACAAACAATCGCGAATCCTTTCACTTCACCCTGAGGATAATCCACAAAAACCTCAAGTTGGCCAGCAGGGCCTTGGAGGAAGATTGGTTCGGACATAGAAAACCGATAAATTGCAGGAGAATTTTCTATTTTAACGATTATGATAAATAAAAACATGAATTGGAATTAAAATAAGTCTACTGATATAGTTTGATTAATCATTTTTTAACCAGGTTGCTATGCTTGCTTTAATTTCTCCAGCCAAGACTCTAGATTACGAAACACCTTTACCTACCGATCAATTTACTCAGGCAAGATTGCTGGAACATTCCCAGGAATTGATAGAGGTTGCCCGCAAGTTATCAGTAACTGAAATTGCCAGCTTAATGAGCGTCAGTGAAAAAATTGCCAATCTGAATGCGGAACGCTTTAGAGACTGGCAGCCAGATTTTGATTTTTCCAATGCTCGTCAGGCAATCTTTGCCTTTAAAGGGGATGTTTATACCGGTCTGGATGCTTATCAGTTAAAGCAGGATCAGATTCATTACGCACAGAACCATCTGCGTATGTTATCCGGCCTATATGGCTTATTGCGTCCGCTGGATCTGATGATGCCTTACCGTCTGGAAATGGGAACCAAATTGACTAACCCACGTGGTGCTCATCTTTATGAGTTCTGGGGACATACTATTACTGATCTGATCAATCATGACCTGGCAGCAGCAGAGTCTGAAATTCTGGTCAATATTGCTTCTGATGAATATTACAAGGCAGTGAAAGAAAGCAAAATTCAGGCTGAAATCATCAAGCCGGTATTTTTAGATCAGAAAAATGGCAAATATAAAGTCATCAGCTTCTATGCCAAGAAAGCTCGTGGATTAATGGCGCGCTTTATCATTGAAAACAAGATCAAACGAACTGAAGACTTAAAAGCCTTTAATACCGATGGGTATTATTTTGATGCTGAAAGTTCATTAAAAGGTGAGTTGGTATTTAAACGTGATGAGCAGCTAGCTGCTTAAGGTAAAAGATTTACCCAAGGCTGAATGAAGAAATTTTCTTAAAAGTCTTGGGTGAATTTAAGTTTAGCAATATTGAATTGAATAAAAATTAAAAAAAAGGGAAGGAACTTCCAAAATATCATTTATTTAGAAGAATTTTTAACAGGAAATGGATAAATTTTTTAGAAGAAAAGCTAAATAAAATAATGAAAGCTATAGGGAGCTTTAAAAGATATTTTTCACTCGATAAATTTATATAGTAAAGACAAATTTCTAAAAAAATAAAAAAATAGAATCAATCAATTAATTTCTTTTAATATTCAAAAAATGACTAAAAAATAAAAAAATATGGCTCAAAAAATTATGATTAATTGAATAAGAAGTATAAAAAAATGAAGAATATAAAAACTCTAAATAATTGAAAAAACTGCATTTTATCGGGTTATTTGTAGACTATGTCACAATTTTATTGTTAATTTGTTAGCATAACTTTAATGCTGTTACATAACTCAACTACAAAAATGAAAATTTATACAATTCCTATTTTTGTGCTGATGGTGGGTTTACTCGGTTATTGTGTTCACCAACAGGCCGAAACAAGAAAACATGAAGAGCTTCATCAGATTCTGAAAGAAGTACAACATTCAACTAAATTGCTGAATGCAAATCGGCCCCGACCTTAATAGATTTGCATAAGCTTTTTGATTAGGGGGTCAGGTAAAAAGATAAAAATAAAATCATAATAAATAAAAGAAAATTTAATAATAATAAAACTGACTTATATTAATTTTTAATAAAATATAAATTCTAAGAAGCATTCAGAAATCAATGTGTTATAATTTGCAAAAGATAAAGTTAGATCAAATTTACTTAAATTAAGTATTTGATTCTAATGATGAAAAAAGCTGCATAGGGGTTATGCAGCTTTTTTGTTTAAATTGTTTTTTGAGTTTTTCTAGCGCAGTTTTCTTACTGTTCGCTATTGAAACATTTTGACCCGCTAAATGGCGAAGCTGGCATATTCGTTGCTAACAGATCCTTAAAATTCATGAAGTTTTCTATAAAATTTCATGAATCCAGCGGCATGCTTAAAGCATAAAGTTTACTCAATAGGGGCTAGGTCATGACGACTCCTAATCCATCTTCAGAAAATATGCTGGAACGTCTGTTCAAACTGAGTGAAAATAAAACCAGTTTCCGTACAGAAGTTCTGGCAGGTGTAACCACGTTCCTGACAATGTGTTACATCATTATTGTTAATCCGATGATTTTATCCGAAACCGGGATGGATCATGGGGCTGTCTTTGTAGCCACCTGTCTTGCAGCCGCAATTGGCTGTCTGGTGATGGGGCTAATTGCCAATTATCCAATCGCACTTGCACCGGGTATGGGTCTGAATGCCTTCTTTACCTATTCAGTCTGTCTGGGAATGGGTGTGCCTTGGCAAACTGCCTTAGGTGCAGTATTTGTATCAGGTCTGGTCTTCATTGCCATCAGTATGTTCAAAATACGTGAGGCGATTGTCAATGCCATTCCAATGTCACTCAAACTGGCGATTGGCGGTGGTATTGGCCTGTTCCTGGCCCTGGTTGCACTTAAAAATGCTGGCATTATTGTGGATAATCAAGCGACCTTGGTAGGTCTGGGTGATTTGAAACAGCCAACAGTTATGCTTGCGCTACTTGGCTTCCTGTTGGTGGTAGTAATGCATCACTTCAAAGTCCGTGGTGCGATCATTATCAGTATTCTGGTAATCACTGCAATTTCTACTGCTTTAGGTTATAACCAGTTCCAGGGTGTAGTGGGTCAAATTCCTTCACTAGCACCAACCTTCCTGCAAATGGACTTTCAAGGTCTGTTTACAGCTAGCCTGATCGGTGTGATCTTCGTATTCTTCCTGGTCGATCTGTTTGACTCTACGGGTACGTTAGTAGGTGTTTCACATCGTGCAGGTCTGTTAAAAGATGGTAAATTGCCGCGTCTGAAAAAAGCATTATTTGCCGATTCTTCTGCGATTGTTGCAGGTGCTGCTTTGGGTACTTCTTCAACTACACCTTATATTGAATCATCAGCGGGTGTTGCAGCAGGTGGTCGTACCGGTCTGACTGCAGTTGTGGTGGGCTTGCTGTTCATTGCCTGTTTATTCCTGGCTCCATTGGCTCAATCTGTACCAGGCTTTGCAACTGCTCCAGCATTGCTATTTGTCGGTGTATTGATGATTCAGGGTATTGTCCATATTGAATGGGATGATATTACTGAAGCGGTTCCAGCATTCCTGACCATTGTATTCATGCCATTTACGTACTCAATTGCAGATGGTATCGCAATGGGTTTTATCAGCTATGCGCTGATTAAACTGCTGACAGGTAAAGCGAAAACTGTGCCATACATGGTGTGGATCATCGCAGTACTGTGGGCATTGAAGTTCTGGATGTTTGGCGGCTAATTTTTGTCGAATATCAAAAGGGTGTAAACTTAGTTTGCACCCTTTTTTATTTTTCTCAGGTTTAATCAGGAGTAGCGATGAACCGTCTTGAATTGATTCAGGCCTTGCCAAAGGCTGAGCTGCATGTGCATATCGAAGGTACCTTTGAACCTGAGTTAATGTTTGCGATTGCACAGCGTAATGAAATTAGCATTCCTTATAAATCGGTTGAGGAATTAAAGCAGGCTTATAATTTCCATAATCTGCAATCTTTCCTGGATATCTACTACGCGGGTGCCAATGTTCTGATTCATGAACAGGACTTTTATGATCTGGCTTGGGCGTATTTTGAAAAATGCGCAGATGATAATGTCGTGCATACTGAAATGTTCTTTGATCCGCAAACGCATACTGAGCGTGGCATTGCCTTTGAAACCGTGATTAATGGCTTGCAGAAAGCCTGTGATGATGCGAAAGCTAAATTAGGCATTACTTCACATCTGATCATGTGTTTCCTGCGTCATCTTAGTGAAGAAGCAGCATTTGAAACATTAGAACAAGCGCTGCCTTATAAAGATCAAATCATTGGAGTAGGGCTGGATTCAAGTGAAGTCGGGCATCCACCGTCTAAGTTTGAACGTATTTTCGCCAAAGCACGTGAAGCCGGTTTTCTGGTGGTTGCACATGCGGGTGAAGAAGGTCCGGCAGAATATGTCTGGGAAGCTTTGGATTTATTAAAAGTCAACCGTATTGATCATGGCGTACGTTCTGAGGAAGATCCAGAATTGATGCAGCGTTTGATTGCAGAGAAGATGCCACTTACTGTTTGTCCTTTATCAAACCTGAAACTGTGTGTTGTGGATGATATGCAGCAGCATAATATCCGTCGCCTGTTGCAGCAGGGTGTGCATGTGACAGTGAATTCGGATGATCCATCCTATTTCGGTGGTTATATGAATGACAATTTCATTGCCATTGCTGAAGCTTTGGATCTAAGCAATGAAGAACTTAAACAGCTGGCAATCAATTCTTTTGAGGCTTCATTTATTTCTAATGCTGAAAAACAGAAATGGATCAGCCTGATTCAGGCACTTGTTTAAAATATCATTCCAGTAAATTTGTTAGCCCAAAGAGGGTAGAGTTCGCTCTGCCTTTTTATTTAATCTGATATATGAACCGAAGATGAAATTAAAATTCCTGTGGCCTGTTCTGGCTGTTAGCTTAATCAATCCTGCTTGTGCAGATACCTCAATGACTCAGAAAGCCCTGAAACCTGTGATTGAATATCAGTGTGGCCAAGAGCTGAAAGATTCCAAAGTCTGGAAAATGGGGACTTATTTCATGGCTGAAGCCAATAAACAGCATTTACAGCAAAAAGTATGTGGCTGTGTGGGTGAACATGCCTTGGAAGGTGTGCCGGCCAAAACTCTGTTAAAAGCAACTGTTGATGAAGAAACCAAAAAGGAGCTAACCCGCAAAGCAATTGCCAATAGCTTAAAAGGCTGTATGGGTGAGTTTATCAATTAAGGATTTTTGGGTGCTGGCTTATCCAGACTTTACCTTTAGATTAGTAGTGAGTCTTCTTTCCTGTGATGGCTATGAGTCTGGCTGCGTGCAGATTAGACATCATGACTCATTTTTAGATTTCTTATTGCGATAAAATTCGGCACAATAGCCGCATATTTTAAAAGCTGAAAAAAGGATAAAATCCGTGAAAAAATTATTGGCTGTTGTTGCTCCATTAGCACTTGTTCTTTCTGCCTGCGTAGCACCACAAGGTACGGGTACAACCACTCAAGCAAGTACAGGTCAGCAGCTCGGTTCTGCAGCCATTAAAATTGCCATCAATGCAAAATGTGTCACTGAACTGAATAATATTCCGGCTTGGCAAACTGCAACACGTTTAATGACAGAAACACAAAAACAGAATATCCAGTCTGAAATCTGTGGTTGTGTGAGTGAAAAAGCACCACAGAATGTGACTGCGGTGGATTTGGCAACTGCAGCAATTGATCCGACAGCACGTGCGACTATTGTAGGCAATGTTGTTGCAAATACTATTAACGCTTGTGTGGCTGAAGCTGTAAACTAAGTCAAAATCAAATTTGAATAGGCTGACTGGTTCAGCCTATTTTTTATGGGAAATAAAATGAACATTGCTGGTGTAGATGAAGCAGGGCGTGGGCCATTAGTAGGATCGGTGGTCGCTGCGGCTGTGATATTGGATCCGAATAACCCGATTGAGGGCTTAAATGATTCCAAGAAGCTAAGCGAGAAGAAGCGCGAAAAACTTTTTATTGAGATTCAGGAAAAAGCACTGGCTTGGGCCATTGCTGAAGCTTCTGCGGCAGAAATCGACGAGCATAATATTTTGCAGGCCTCTTTGCTGGCAATGCGCCGCGCTGTAGAAGCATTAAGCATTCAGCCGGAACATGTGCTGGTCGATGGCAACAAGATTCCTCAGGGCCTTGCGATGAGCTGTGATGCAGTCGTAGGCGGGGATGCCTTACATCCTGAGATTTCGGCAGCCAGTATTCTGGCAAAAGTGACCCGTGATCGCCAGATGGTAGAGATGGATCAGAAGTATCCACAATTTGGCTTTGCCAAGCATAAGGGGTATCCGACCAAAGCACATTTTGAAGCGATTGCCTTACACGGGGTGATTGATGAGCACCGTCGCAGTTTTGGACCGGTGAAAAAAGTGCTGGCAGCGTTGCTTGATCAGCAGCAGGCGGGATAAAGTCTGATTATTTTGCTATGCAGTTGAAAATTAGACAAATTAAAAGCGGCTTAAAAGCCGCTTTTATAGCCATACAAAATTAACGGTTAAAGTTATTTTGTGTCTGGTTGTCATCTTCATAAGAAGAAGGCTGATAATCCTGGTCAATATGCTGAAGATGTTCATGCATTGCACGTTCATGCTGGATACGCTGGTAAATCTCTTCACGGTGTACAGAGACTTCTTTCGGAGCATTTACCCCAATACGAACCTGGTTGCCTTTTACGCCAAGTACAGTCACGCTGACTTGGTCTCCGATCATTAAAGTTTCCCCGACGCGTCGAGTCAAAATCAGCATGTTTCTCTCCTTGCAAAATGCAAAACCTGCAATCTATTGAATGTAATAAAAAACACAACCTAAAATTATATAATTAATGTCTGAATAGAAAGTCCTGTCCATGAAATGAAGAGGTTAACTATCCAGACTGTTGAAAATCCTTAGGCTTAATATAACAGAGCCACTATAAAAAAAACTATAGTGGCCCTGCATTTTTGTAGAGATTTAATGAAATACTGTCAGACAATGACGGTATTTTGTAGTTCTCTTAAGCGCGTGTGCTAGATTCACCATATTCACGGTCTAAACCGAACGCAGTGTGAAGTGAGCGAACTGCAAGCTCAAGATAATTCTCTTCGATAATTACTGAAATCTTGATTTCAGAAGTAGAGATCATCAGGATATTGATGCCTTCATCAGCAAGGGCAGTGAACATTTTGCTCGCTACACCAGCGTGAGAACGCATACCTACACCTACGATCGACACTTTTACGATGTCATCACGAGTTGCAACTTCACGTGCGCCAATCGCTTGAGCGGTTTCTTCAAGGATTTTTTTAGCTTTAGCGAGTTCACCGCGGTTTACAGTAAACGTGAAATCAGTTGTACCATCTTCTTCAACGTTCTGGATAATCATATCCACTTCGATATTGGCATTACCAATTGGTTTAAGAATTTTAGATGCAATACCTGGCTCATCTGGAACACCCAGAATAGTCAGTTTAGCTTCGTCGCGGTTGAACGCGATACCAGAGATAATTGGCTGTTCCATGTTGTCTTCCAGTTCAGTAGTAATAAGAGTTCCGACGTTGTTTTTAAAGTCTTCGTCAAATGCGCCATCATTGTCATTATCGAAGCTTGAGAGTACGCGTAGAGGTACTTGGTACTTACCAGCAAATTCTACTGAACGAATTTGCAGGACTTTAGAACCTAAAGATGCCATTTCCAGCATTTCTTCGAAAGAGATACGGTCTACTTTTTTCGCTTTTGGTGCAACACGAGGGTCAGTCGTATATACGCCATCTACGTCTGTGTAAATCTGGCATTCATCGGCTTTCAGGGCGGCAGCAAGTGCAACACCTGAAGTATCAGAACCACCACGGCCAAGCGTTGTTGTATTGCCATCAGCATCAAAGCCTTGGAAACCAGCAACCACAATTACACGACCTGCATCCAGATTTTCAGTTAATACATCAGTATCAATTGATTCAATACGGGCTTTGGTAAATGCGCTGTCGGTTTTAATACCAACCTGGCGACCAGTCAAAGATTTAGCTTCAACACCGATCGAATTCAACGCCATTGCGAGCATGGAAATCGTTACCTGTTCACCCGTAGAAACCATTTGGTCAAGTTCACGTGGGTCAGGGGTTTCGGTAATGGCCTTCGCGAGAGCAAGCAGACGATTGGTTTCGCCACTCATTGCTGATACAACAACCACTACCTTGTGGCCGTGGTCATGCCAGCGCTTCACACGACGAGCAACATTGAGAATGCGCTCGGGAGTACCCATTGAGGTACCGCCATATTTTTGAACGATTAATGCCATAGTTGTTCCATATAAACCATGACCCTGATTTTCCGATCAGGGTCAGTTACACAAAATGAAGTTTTTATTTTGCTTCAAGCCAAGCTGCTAAATCAGCCATCACTGGAGCAAACTTCTCGTTAAGTGGCGCGCCACCTTGTGCCAAGTCAGGTTTACCACCACCTTTACCACCTAGCTCAGTTGCCAAGTGTTTGATGATGTCACCCGCTTTAATAGAAGCAGTAAAGTCTTTCGCTACAGATGCAATCAAGCTCACCTTGTCACCCTCTACACCTGCAAGAACAATGACTGCATTTTCTAATTTTGATTTCACACCGTCGTGTAGGTTACGTAATGCTTTCGCATCCATACCCTGAACAGTAGTGATCAGTGTTTTACGACCAGCAAGCTCTTGAACCTGACTTAAAAGTTCACCGGCTTGTAGGCTTGCCAATTTTTGATTCAATTGTTCAATCTGTTTTTGCAATTGATGCGCAGTGTCCACCACAGCTTCAACTTTTTCGACTGTTTGATGGTTCTGTGCTTTTAACAAACCATTGATATATTGAACATCACGGTCGACTTTCTGTACGGCTTCAACAGCTTTAGTACCGGTTACTGCTTCAATACGACGTACACCCGCTGCGACACCACCTTCAGACGTGATTTTGAACAGACCGATGTCACCCGTACGTTTTACGTGAATACCGCCACACAGTTCGATTGAGAAGTTTTTCTCGTCAATTACTGAACCCATAGATAATACGCGAACTTCTTCACCGTATTTCTCACCGAACAGCATCATCGCACCTTTGGCTTTCGCAGATTCGATGTCGAGCAGTTCAGTGGTTACAGCTGTGTTGGCAATCACTTCGGCATTGACAAGACGTTCAATTTCTTGCAGCTGTTCAAAAGTTACAGGTTGGTCGTTTGCAAAGTCGAAACGTAGAACGTCAGACGCAACCAATGAACCTTTTTGCTGTACGTGTGAACCCAGGATTTGACGTAGGGCAGCGTGTAACAAGTGAGTTGCAGAGTGGTTACGTGCAGTTGCAGCACGAATCTCGGCTTTAACCGTTGCTTCAACGTTTTGAGTAACTTTCAGGTTACCCATAGTCACGATACCTTGGTGTACGAACGCACCACCAGATTTTTTGGTATCTTGAACTTCGAAAATACCCGTATCGTTTTTGAAGATACCTGTATCACCGATTTGACCACCGCTTTCTGCATAGAAAGGAGTTTGGTTCAATACGATCAGTGCTTCGTCGCCTTCAACCACTTCGTCAACTTGCTCGCCATCTTTATAGATCGCGATGATTTGACCTTGACCTGCAGTTGCGTCATAACCTTCAAACTGAGTTTCGCCTTCAACTTTAACAACGCTGTTATAGTCGATTGCGAATTTACCTGCATCACGTGCGCGTTGACGTTGTGCAGCCATCTCTTTCTCAAAGCCAGCTTCGTCAATCGTTAAATCACGTTCACGTGCGATGTCGGCAGTTAAGTCAGTTGGGAAGCCGTAAGTGTCATAAAGTTTGAATACCACTTCGCCTGGAATCACAGAACCTTTCAGGTTCGCCAATTCACCTTCAAGCAATTTCAGGCCTTGCTCAAGTGTTTTAGCAAACTGTTCTTCTTCTTTCAGCAATGCAGCTTCGATACGTGCTTTGTTTGCTTCAAGTTCAGGATAAGCTGCGCCCATCACATCAATTAAAGGCTGAAGCATTTTGTGGAAGAATGAACCAGTTGCACCCAGTTTGTTACCATGACGAACTGCACGACGGATAATACGACGCAGTACATAACCACGACCTTCATTCGATGGGTTTACACCATCCGCAATCAGGAAGCAGCATGAACGTGCATGGTCAGCAACCACTTTAAGTGAAGCAGGGTATTCAACCGGTTTGTTTTCAGCTTGTGCTTTCGCTTCAATATCTGAAGTATCTAAACCAATAATTTCAGCAGCAGCTTTTAACAGGTTTTGGAACAGGTCGATTTCATAGTTCGAGTTAACATGCTGAAGAACAGCTGAAATACGCTCAAGGCCCATACCTGTATCAACAGAAGGTGCTGGAAGAGGGTGTAATACACTATCAGCAGTACGGTTGAACTGCATGAATACGTTGTTCCAGATTTCAATGAAACGGTCGCCATCTTCTTCAGGCGTGCCAGGCAGGCCACCCCAGATGTGTTCACCGTGATCATAGAAGATTTCAGAACATGGGCCACAAGGACCGGTATCGCCCATTGCCCAGAAATTGTCTGATGCGTATTTTTCGCCTTTGTTATCACCAATGCGGATAATACGGCTGGCATCTAGACCAACTTCTTTATTCCAGATATCAAACGCTTCGTCATCAGTGTGATACACAGTTACGTACAATTTGTCTTTAGGTAGCGCCAGCCATTTGTCGCTGGTCAGGAATTCCCAGGCAAATTTAATGGCATCACGTTTGAAGTAATCACCAAACGAGAAGTTACCCAGCATTTCAAAGAATGTGTGGTGACGAGCTGTGTAGCCAACGTTATCTAAGTCGTTGTGTTTACCACCTGCACGTACACATTTTTGTGAAGATGTTGCGCGAACATAGTCACGTTTTTCCAGACCCAGGAAGCAGTCTTTAAACTGGTTCATACCAGCATTGGTAAACAATAATGTTGGGTCGTTGGCAGGAACCAGAGAACTCGACGCGACACGTGTATGCCCTTGCGATTCAAAGTAGCTTAAAAAAGCTTCGCGAATTTCAGCTGATGTCATAAAACGAGTACTCACAACCAAGTCACTCCATAATTTCCGATTTGGCTAAAAACATCACAGTCTGACAAGAAGGTTGGTTCTTTGCTGCAATGCGGGGCTTAAATATTTAAAAACGCCAAATTATAACGGAAAATGCCTGTTCAACCAATGATTTTCATATTTATAGATCATAAAACTATAAGGAATGAATATTGGAAAAATCAGAAAAATGCCCTGCAAAATCAAAAGCTATTGTCATTACAGCAATTTATTTCAAATCTCGGTAACAGAAACTTCGCATTGCCTTTATTAAAGCATGAATTTTTCGATGAAATATTGGACATTCTGTGTAATTTTTAGTGGATTTAGCTGAATAGTTATCAGTCAGCTGGATAATTCCATTAATATAGGCGCACAAAGTTTTATGCCGCAGTAGGGAATGTCGATGCAACGTATCGCAATTAATGGTTTTGGACGAATCGGACGCAATGTGTTGCGTGCATGGTTTGAAAATCCGAAAGATTTTAATTTTGACATCGTTGCCATTAATGACGTTGCCGACGTTGAAACCTTATTGCATCTATTTAAATATGATTCTACTCATGGCCGTTTCCCGGGGCAGGTCGATCTGACTTATGAAGATGAGTATGCCTACCTGCATGTCACTTACCGCGATGCTTATCAGAAAGTTCAGGTGTTAAGACAGGCGAATCCGGTGGAAATGCCATGGCGGGAATTGAATATTGATGTGGTATTGGAATGTACCGGCCTGTTCCGTTCGCGTGAGGCTGCGACTCAGCATATTACTGCCGGGGCAAAACGGGTGATTATCGGTGCTGCACCATTTGATACGGTGGATGCCGCAATTGTCTATGGCGTCAACCATCGAGATGTCAAAGAAAGTGACCAGATTATTTCCAGTGTTTCCTGTACTACGCAGGCATTGGTACCGCTAGTCAAAATCATTGATGATGCCTTTGGGATTGAGACTGCACTGATGACTGAAATTCACGCGGTGACAGCGGATCAGTCTGTACTGGATCATGCCCATCGTGATTTAAGACGTGCCCGTGCTTCCGGGCAAAATATTATTCCAACCACATCTTCAGCTTTGGGTGCGCTCAAACGCGTAATGCCGAAGATGGAGAACCGGATTGATGGTTATTCGATTCGCGTGCCAACCATTAATGTAGCGGCCATTGATCTGACTTTTATTTCTCAGTCACCCATTACTGATCATCAGTTAAATGAAGTATTAATTAATGCTGCACGTCAGGATTTCGCTGAAATTATGTCTGTGACAGATGAGCCTCTAGTCTCTAGTGATTTTAATCATTCGCCTTATTCATTGATTGTGGATCTGACCCAAACCCTGGTAGTGGGGCATCAAGCCAAAGTATTTGCTTGGTATGATAATGAATGGGGTTATGCCAACCGGTTACTGGATCTCTGTGAATCCTTTTATACAGATTAAGCTATTTTAAAAGCATCCCAAAGGGGGTGCTTTTTTATGCGAGATTAAAAAATTAGAGGAAAATGAATAAGAACTTGGACGTAATTGATCGAAAAGCTCCGGATTTATGCCGAATATTTCTGTGAGCTGGATATTTTTTCGTTAAGATAAAGATAATTAAATGGAATAAGAGCAAGCACATGATGTTGATCTGGGGATTTATTATATTACTGACCTTGGCTGTGATTTTTTTGATCTGGCTGCAATTTAATAATAATGAGAATTCACAAAGTGTGGAAGGCGTGCCAGTTGAGGAAAAAGTGGCGCATCTGGAAGAAAATTTAAAAAAGACCTTGGAGATTATGCAGGATCTGGCGAAAAAAATGCATGTGCAGCAGGAAGTACTGGATCAGACTACGGCTAAACTGCAAAAAGTTGAGCTGCAAAATGCAGAACTGGTAAATCTGCTCGCTAAAGTAGTAGAACCAAAGTCATAAGACCCTTTCATGCTGGCTTAGCCTTATATAAAGGATTTAAACCAGTAACGTCCTTAAAATAGCTGCCGAAGCCATGCTAATTAAAATGGTCGGCAGCATGCCAAATCGTGATGCAGCGAATAGTGTCGACATTATAGCGATCAGATCAGCCGGATCATCTCGTAAAAAATATGGGGTGATCATTGAAATCAGTACACAGCCTGGAATCACTTCCAGAATTTTACGCTGACGTTTGCTCAAAGTTTTATTTTTGAGTAGTACATATCCGAGCAGGCGGGTAGCATAAGTGGTTAGGGCAACCAGTATGATCGCGATTAAGGTATTCATCTGGATCATGCTTCATCCTCCTGAATTAGCCAGAAGGCAGCGGCAATTCCTGTAAGTGCACCAATTAGCACATACCAGTTGCCTGGTAGATAGCTATAAGCCAGTGCAGCACAAATAAAACTGATTAGCCAAGGTCTGGCTTCAGTAAAGCCTTTCCACATACCTTTCAGTAAGACCAGCATAATGGCGGGGAAAGCCATATCAAAACCAAAACGGTTAATGTCTCCTAGCACGGGTCCAAGCAGGGCACCGAGTGTCGTAAAGCCGACCCAAGCCAGATAAAGAACAATACATAGCCCGGCATAATAAGGCAGACTAAAAGCATATCGATAACCAAACTGTGCCAGTCGACGCTGTGCATCTGTCAGGCTTAAGGCCCAGCTTTCATCGACCATAAAAAATAATGCCAGAAAGATTTTTCGATTTGGAAGATGTCTTAAATAAGGCACCAGACTGGCACCGAGCAGAATATAGCGGCTGTTAATGAGAAAAGTAATAAAGATTAAGGTAAGCAGATGCGGTGGATCAGTCCAGGCTTCTAAAACTGCAAACTCGGAACCGCCAGCAAAGTTCAGCCCGGTCAATAAAGGCACTTCAAGCAGGCTAAAATCTTTTTGTGCTGCTGTTGCACCCAAAACCAGCGCCAGAGGAATTACACCCAATAATAAAGGTATGCAATCTTTCACACCACGCTGAAACTCACTCAGAGGATTAGCATCAAAAGACGTTATACGTGGCTGAAAGGGAGGCATGAGATGATCAGGTTTTATTCTAGTAGGAGAAGGAAAGTTTATAAGAAATACTGGAGTCTTTGCAGCCCCTTCTAATTCTATTAAAACGGTGCTGTTTTCTTGGTCATTTAAGTTCCCATATTGGGTTTTGGTATAGGATTATTTTTAAGCATCTGATACTGATATTTTATAAATTTTTACCCTTGGATAGATTAGGAGTGAATCAAGAATAAGTTTTTCGTCATTGTTTTGGTTTGGTTTGGAAAATATATTAGAAAATCAATTTGATATGTTGGTTATTAAATTTTATTCAGCCTATCTTCTCTTAATAAGAGGGAGATGATTTGGTTTATCTATCTAAGTCCTTTGTTCAGTCAGAGAAAATTATCAAAATTGCGATGCACAGCCTAAACGATCGTGCTAGACTAGGAGAAATCGGGTGTGCTCCCGATTTTTTTATGCGGTTTATTCCGCGCTGACAAGAATTTAGGTTTACAACATGCCCATTTCAGAGACATGGTTATTACCTGATGGTGTAGCTGATGTATTACCAGAACAAGCGCAAGTCATCGAAAGCCTGCGCCGTCAATCACTGGATTTCCTCGCATCTCGAGGTTATCAGCTGGTGTACACGCCATTTATTGAATACATTGAATCTCTATCTTCTCTCTCAGAATCGAATCAGGATTTAGACTTAGCCACTTTTAAAGTGATCGACCAGCTGTCTGGCCGTTTGCTTGGTGTGCGTGCCGATATGACACCACAAGTGGCTCGTATCGATGCGCATGTACATCCAGTGGAAGGTGTGGCTCGTTATTGTTATGCGGGTACGGTTTTACATACGAAACCTCAAGGATTTAATACCACACGTGCACCATTGCAATTAGGTGCAGAATTATTTGGTTCAGACAGCATTGATGCTGACGTGGAAATGGTTGACCTGATGATCAGCCTGATTCAGGAAGCAGGTCTGGCCGACGGCATCCACCTTGACTTAGGTCATGTGGGGCTGTTCCGTAGCCTGATTGCACAAGCCGGTTTAAGTAAAGCAACCGAACGCCAATTGTCTGATCTTTATCAACGTAAAGCATTGCCAGAACTGGCTGAATTTACTGCAAATCTTAAGTTTGGTTCAGACTTTTATACGCTTGGCCGCTTTGCAAGTGACCTGGATGCTTTAAAAACGAATTTAAGTGCTGAAGTATTAGAAAATCCAGCCTTCAAACAGGCATTTGATGCACTGCAAACCACCAAAAATGAAGTTCAGGCACGCTGGCCGAATCTGCATATTGGGATTGATGTCGTCGAGTTACGTTCATACCATTATCACACCGGCCTGATGTATGCCGTTTATGCACCGAACCGTGCTGCTGCACTGGCACAAGGTGGCCGTTATGATGGCATTGGTGAGCATTTTGGTCGTGCACGTCCGGCAACCGGTTTCTCCTGTGACTTATATGCTTTAAGTGCAGGCAAGTTTGCTACAGCTAAAGTTGTGGTAGCACCTAAGGGTACAGATGCTGCGTTATTAAATGCGATTCAGGCAACCCGTGCACAAGGCTTAAGTGTAATTCAGTTATTAGGTAATGATGATTTAAACTCAGTACCGTATGCAACTCACCAGCTGGTGAATGTGGACGGTGAGTGGACCATCAAAACGATTTAATCGCTTTAATTGTTTTACTCAGTGTTCATGTCGCTGAGTGGGACTTTCAACTTTAACAGCATGATGTAATGAGGCTATTATGGGCAAGAATGTTGTGGTACTTGGTACCCAATGGGGCGACGAAGGTAAGGGTAAGATCGTCGACCTGCTCACAGATCAAGCGGCTGCAGTAGTTCGTTATCAAGGCGGACATAACGCAGGTCATACTCTCGTGGTTGGTGGTAAGAAAACTGTATTACACCTCATTCCATCAGGTATTTTACGTGAAAACGTATTGTGCTTAATTGGTAATGGTGTGGTTCTTTCACCTGAAGCGCTCATCAAAGAGATGGATATTCTTGAAAAAGAAGGCGTGCCAGTACGTGAACGTCTACGCATTTCTCCAAACTGTCCATTGATTCTTCCGCACCACATCGCACTTGACCAAGCTCGTGAGAAAAAACGTGGTAATGCGAAAATCGGTACAACTGGTCGTGGGATCGGGCCTGCTTATGAAGATAAAGTGGCGCGTCGTGCAATCCGTGTTGCTGACCTGGTACGTGGTGGCGAACATCTGAAAGCTCAGCTTGAAGAATTGCTTGAATACCACAACTTCCAATTGACTCAATTCTTCGGTGTTGAAGCAGTTAAAGTTGAAGACGTACTTGCGCTTTGCGACGAATGGCGCAAAGTGATCGAGCCTATGGTTATGGACGTGACTGGTGAACTTCACGCTTACCGTAAAGCTGGCAAGAAAATCATGTTCGAAGGTGCGCAAGGTTCATTGCTTGACGTTGACCACGGTACATATCCGTACGTAACATCTTCAAACACGACTGCTGGTGGCGTAAGTTCAGGTTCAGGTCTTGGTCCATTACACCTTGACTATGTTCTTGGTATTACTAAAGCATACACCACTCGTGTAGGTTCAGGCCCATTCCCAACTGAGTTGGTGTATGACGCTGCAACAGATACAGGTGATGCAATTGGTAAACACCTGGGTACTGTAGGTTCAGAATTTGGTGCGTCTACTGGTCGTCAACGTCGTTGTGGCTGGTTCGATGCTGAAATCCTGCGTCGTTCAGTAGAAGTGAACTCACTGTCTGGTATTTGCTTGACTAAACTTGACGTTCTTGACGGTTTAGAAGAAGTGAAAATCTGTGTAGGTTACGAAGCTGCTGATTCTGGCTGTGTTGGTTCTTCTGATGCGCTTGCATTTGAAACTTTAAAACCAATCTACGAAACTATGCCAGGCTGGAAAGAATCTACTTTCGGTGCGAAATCACTAGATCAATTGCCACAAGCGGCAATTAACTATGTGAAACGTCTTGAACAATTGATTGAATGTCCAATCGACATCATTTCAACTGGTCCAGACCGTGAAGAAACCATTATTCTTCGCCATCCGTTTGATGCTTAATCCTTTAAGCTGAAAATGATAAAAACCCTGTGATTTCACAGGGTTTTTTATTTGGAAAAGCTTATAAAAATGATTGAAAACCTGTTTGGATTCTTTATGATGTTTTGACCTTATATATTTGAGAAGGTCATGAAATATAAAAATTTATTGGCGGGGATGGTCATTGCGACCACATTAACGGGGTGTACTACGGTTGCAGATTTGATGGGAGCTGATTCAGCTACATTAAATCTGAGTGCAGCACAAAGCTATAATCAGATGCTGACAGAGGCCAAGCAGAAACAGATTCTGGATACGACTTCTGCCACCTATAAAAAAGTAAACCGGGTTTTCCTGAAAATGAAGCCTTATGCAGATCAACTTAACCAGACTGGTCAGAAGTTTGACTGGCAAGTGGCTGTGATTAAATCCAACGAGATTAATGCCTATGTCGCACCAGGTGGCAAGGTGGTGTTCTATACGGGCATTGTCGACACACTAAAACTTACAGACGATGAAGTTGCTGCCATCATGGGGCATGAAATGGTGCATGCGCTTGAGGAACATTCTAAGAATAAGGTAGGAGCGCAAGCACTTACTGATCTGGCAGTAAGTATCGGTAGCAAGTATGTCGGGCAGTCCGCGGGTGGTTATGGTGGGCTACTGCTGGATATGGGTGCTCAATTTGGTGTGGGTTTGCCATTCTCACGTAATCTGGAAAGCCGTGCCGATAAAGGCGGTCTCATGCTGATGGCACGTGCGGGCTATAACCCGAATGCAGCGATTACTTTGTGGCAAAAAATGAATGCACAAGACAGCCGTGGCAATAGCGTCCTGAATAAATTTACTTCTACGCATCCAACGAATGATGACCGAATTGCAGCCTTGCAACAGCTGATGCCTGAAGCGATGACGGTATACAAGACTAAGAAATAATTTCGAAACTCAGGACTAAAGTCTTAACGGCAAGTGCTGTGCAGTGGCATGGCGCTTGTTAGAATAAAACAAAATAAAATATGAGTATGCAGGATGCATAAAAATATCTCGGGAACGATGTTCTATTCCTTGTTATTCGCGATGGGTGGCGCACCGACCATTGCGATGCTGATCATCCGTGCCCAAACTCAGGATCCTGACATTATTTATGGGGCATTCATTGGCTTGAGCGTGATCATTGCCTGTGTATTGGTACCGGTCATTTTGCTGCAGAATGCTTTTCTATTTTTTAAGCGTAAAAGTGAAATTCTAGAAGAAAAAATTAAACCTTTGTGTCATTTATATTTAGGTTTAAATATTGTCTGTCTGATTTATTGGCTTGCGATACAGTATTGGGGTTAAAATTACATAAAATATAACAAGATGAAGTAATTGTACATTTAGTTGCTCCAGCCTTTAACTTATAATTTTTTACAATGTAAATTAACCTTTTGCTTATGGTGGAGTCACTATAATGAAAAATAAATTCTTGTTAGGTATGGGCGCAGCCGCAGCCATTACTTTGTCTGGTTGTACAACTATTGCCGATATTGCAGGTGCAGATACTGCGACTTTAAATGCTTCAGCCAGCCAAAGCTACAATGCCATGGTGGCAGACGCTAAAGCGAAAGGTCAGCTGGATACCAGTTCAGCGACATACAGTCGTATTAATGCTGTTTTTAACCGTTTAAAACCTTATGCCAACCAGCTGAACCAGACAGGCACTGCATTCCAATGGCAGTTAGCCGTACTGAAATCTGATCAGGTCAACGCTTTTGTGGCACCTGGTGGTAAAGTGGTTTTCTATACCGGTATCGTGAACAAGCTGAATCTGACCGATGCTGAAATTGCAGCCATTATGGGTCATGAAATGGTCCATGCCCTGGAAGAGCACGCGAAACAGAAACTTGGTGCACAAGCCCTGACTGATCTGGCATTGGGCATAGGTTTAAATGCAGCGGGCGTAGGACAGGGTGGTGCTGCAGTGGCACAATTGGGTAGCCAGATTGGTATCGGCTTACCTTACTCACGCAATCTGGAAAGTCGTGCGGACCAAGGTGGTTTAACCCTTATGGCGCGCGCTGGCTATAATCCAAATGCAGCGATTACCCTTTGGGAAAAAATGAACAAGCTTGAAGGCGGCAGCACTGGCGTGACTTTCCTGTCTACTCACCCATCGAACAGTCAACGTATCGCAGCAATGCGTCAAAATCTGCCAACAGCAATGCAGATCTATAACAAACGTTAATGATTGCGTAATTTGAGTAGTTCGCGATTTTAATGATGAAAAGCAGGGCAGTAGTCCTGCTTTTTTTATATTTAAAATCTTAAGGCAATAAAAAAGGCAAAGTTTTCACTTTGCCTTTTTGTGCTAAAGACTGGGAAGTCTTAGTGGTGGTGACCACCTGCACCGTGTACGTGACCGTGATCAAGTTCTTCTTGAGAAGGTTCACGGATAGACACGATTTCAACTTCGAAAGTTAAATCTTGACCAGCAAGCGGGAAGTTAGCATCAACAACTACGTTGTCACCTTCAACTGCTTTAACAGTTACGATTTGAACGCCGTCATCAGTTTGTGCTTGGAACTGCATGCCTGCCTGGATGTTGTCTACGCCTTGGAACATTTGTTTAGGCACTTCTTGCACTAGCTCTGGGTTATATTCGCCATAGCCTTCAGCAGCAGGAACATTTACAGTGAATTTTTCACCTACAGTTTTGCCTTCTAAAGCTTTTTCTAAACCAGGGATGATGTTACCTGCACCGTGCAAATAGGCAAGTGGTTCACCTTGAGATTTGTCGAGAGTTTCACCCTCTGCGTTAGTCAATGTGTAGTGGAAAGAAACCACGAGGTTATTTGCAATAGCAGTCATATTAATTGATCCATTCAATTTTTTAAGGGTACATCATAAAGTGAAATTGTATTTTTGTAGACTAAAAATAGCAAAAAAATGCAATTTGACATGTTTAATGACGATTTTTTCATATATGAGGACAATATTTACAATTTCAATGCAATTTCAGCTTGGGTGCAATTTTTCGTGTAACAAAGTCTTTGGCAGTTAACAGGCCAGCATGGGTATAGCCATGAATGGTGGCCTGATGAATCCGGTACAGGGATACATACATGGATTTCGCAACAAAGCCTTGAACATTGACCTGACCCAATAATTCACCGACAGCACTGTTTTGACTTAAAGACACTAATGAGCCTTTGTCAGAAAACTTGAACATCGGTAAATAGCTTTCACCATTAATGCGTGCTTTTAAGGCTCTGACCAGAAAAGCGGCCTGCTGGCTGGCGACCTGTGCACGGGGGCCTAAAACCGGTTGATCTGCTTCAGGCTGACAGTGAGCACAATCACCAAAAACGAAAATATCCGGGTCTGACAGAGTTTGCAGAGTTGCATAAACTTTTAGGCGATTAATGTTATCTTTTTCCAGCTCCTTAAGTTTGGCCAGAACTTCAGGTGCTTTAATTCCAGCAGCCCAGACTTTAATTTCTGCTTCGAGGCTTGAACCATCAGCAAAGTAAATCTGGTCTTCATCGACTTTAGCGACCCGGTGACTGGTTAATACCTCAATACCTAGACGATCGAGTTGCTCCATGGTGTGTTCAGCCATTTTCTCAGATAGTGCAGGTAAGATCCGATCAGCAGCTTCAATCAAAGTGATTTTGACTTTATTTGGATCAATCTTGTTCAGACCATATTTAAAAAAGTTTTGTTTGGCGATCACCAGCTCGGCAGCCAGTTCTACACCAGTTGCACCGGCTCCAATAATGGCAATTTTAAGCTCACGGGAAGAGGTTTGATTTTGAGCATTGAGATAAAGATGTAGCAGATCCTGCTGGAAGACATCGGCCTGCTGGCGGCTGTCGAGAAAATGACAGTATTGGGCAACACCTTCCGTATTAAAATCATTGGAAGTAGAACCTAATGCCAGCACTAGCGTGTCATAGCTGATGTGTTTCTTCTGTTTAGGCTGGGCTTTTTTAGAAAAGTAATCTGTTTCCAGAATAATTTCTTTAGCCTCACGGTCTAGGTCAACAAATGTTCCCAGCACAAAGTGATAATGATGAGCCGCAGCATGACTAAAATAATTGGTTTCTTCTGCATGCGGATTAAGCGTACCTGCAGCAATTTCATGCAATAAGGGTTTCCAGATATGCGTCAGTTTCTGATCTACTAGGGTAATATGCGCTTTGCCACTTTTGCCTAAGGTTTCGCCCAGTTGAGTAGCCAGCTCCATCCCACCTGCGCCACCACCTACAATTACGATTCGATGTGCTGTCATATATTATTAACCTATTTATTTTTCTAATAAAAATAAGAGAAATTTAGACCAAATATACTATGGCATGGGCAGCAGGCCGTCTTGATTAGAATTGTTATACAAATTACAAAACGTAGCAATTATGTCAGGGGGAGGTAAAATTGACGAGAGAAAAGGGAGAAATTTAAGGGGGGAGTTAGAAGGCAAATGAGAGGCCTTCTAACTGTATTCAGTGTTTATTTCTGGATTGGATAGAGTTTGGCACTTGGTGCACTTTCTGCAAAGATGCCAAAGAAGCTGGATAACCAGCTCAGAAATTTCTGGAAGAAACTGGCTTCTTCAAGTTCCACCATATCTTCAATCTGGATGGTACGAATAAGCTGATTATTCTGATAGACATGAATCGTCGCTAATGGCATCACTTTGGCCATAGGTGCAATTAACTCAGAAGCAGTCATTTCTACATTGATATGAGTTTGGGTTTCATGGAGCGGTTCAATGCTTTGCATTACACCATCACCTGTATTCAACATTACCCGTTGATGGTTTTGATCGAACTGGTTCAGATCAATGGCATAATTCTGATCATATAAAGATGTCGTAATAATCTGCGGCTGCTTGGTCTCTACCTTAAACATTTTCAAAGTCGATTTGATCACCGGTAATTCAGCGAGTAGCTGTTTGTCTTTAATGGCGACTTCATTACGGGTATAGGTATACGCCAGATTCATCAACTTATGCGACACTTCAGCGCGTTTGGCAGCACTTTTGGTACCTAAAACAACCACGATCAAACGACGGTGGGGCAGTTCCATATCATAAGTTGGACGATTGGCGGTGAGCGCCAGGTTATAGCCGGCTGCACGAGTAAAGCCAGTTTTTAAACCATCGACGCTTGAGTCCACTTGCAACACACGGTTAGTGGCACGGTGGAAATGGTTGTTATAGGTAAAACTTGGCTGTTTGGAATAATATAGATAGTCCGGAGTTTGATTGACTACAGCTGCCGACAAACGCGCCAGATCCGCTGCAGTAGAATAGTGCTCAGGCATGGTAATACCGGCCGGATTCTGGAAATGGGTATGAACCATACCTAAAGCTTTTGCTTCCCGATTCATTCGCTTGACAAAGCTTGGAATATCACCTGAAATTTTTTCTGCCAATGTCACAGCAGCATCATTCGCCGACATGATAATCAGGCCAGCTAGAAGCTGATCAATCGAAATCTGCTCACCTTCTTTCAGATACATTTGTGACTCATCCCACATCACTGTTTTCACAATCGGTGTTGCAGTTAATACTTCACTTTTATCTAATTTACCCGCCTGAATTTCCTTTAGTGCAATATAAGCCACCATCATTTTGGTGAGGGAAGCTGGTGCACGTTGAACGTCGGCATTGTGTTCGGCAATGACTTGGCCTGACTGTGAGTCAAGAATGGTCCAGGCTTCTGCTTCAACGCTTTCAGGCACAATATTTAGAAGGGCAGCATATGAAATTGCAGGCACAAACAGGCTGAGAACTGCAAGCAGTGAGATGATGTATTTCAAAGGTGTTCCTTAATAACCAACCGGTCGATGAACGATTTAATTTTCACGCATGCTATGCCTTTTTTTTAAGGATAGCTAGTCAGAAATGTAGACAAATGCGACAGCTAAGCAATACTGGCCTAAAAAATGCTAAGCTAAGCTATAACTCATTTATTTGTATTTTATATCGCCCATTATGTTGCATTATCAAATCGAATTTGACGATTATCGTCAGCATCTTATTCACGTAACTCTTCGCTTTTTAGCAGACCCAACACAAGTCCTTTCTTTACCGACCTGGATTCCGGGCAGTTACCTGATTCGCGAGTTCTCAAAGCATATTGAAGCAGTCAAGGCTTATGATGAGGATGGACGCCAGCTACAAATCCAGAAGTTTGAAAAGAATAAATGGCGTTTATTCAATACGGATCATGAACTGATTACGGTGGAATACGATGTCTACGCGTATGACCTGTCTGTTCGTGGTGCATATGTGGATCAAAACCGTCTCTATGTGAACCCGGCTTGTGCATGTTTGGGGTTGGAAGGTCAGGAACATAAAGAAATTGAAGTTGAAGTATTCCTGCCGGATGAGCTGAAACATTTCCAGCTTGCGACGGGTATGCAGGCCAAAAGTCTGGTCAAAGGTCGTTATACCTTAAAAGCTAAAAACTATGCTGAACTGATTGATGCGCCGTTTGAACTGGCAGAGCAGACCCGATTCAGTTTTGAAGCCAATGGCATTCCGCATGAGTTTGTGGTGTCAGGCAAACATGCGATGAATGAACAGCGTATGAAGCAGGACATTGAGAAAATCTGTGCGACAGAAATTTCCATGTTCGGTTCTGCGCCGTTTAATGATTATACCTTTATGACCATGGCAACCGGTAACAGCTATGGCGGTCTGGAGCATCCGAACTCAACCAGTCTGATTACACCGCGTGATGACTTTCCTAAAGCAGATGAGCCTGAAGAACCATCGAAAGATTATCAGCGTTTCCTTGGCCTATGTAGTCATGAGTATTTCCATTCATGGTTAGTGAAATTCATTCGTCCTGAAAACTTCGTGAATTATGACTTGAACAAAGAAGGCTATACTTCTTTGCTTTGGATCTTTGAAGGGTTTACGTCGTATTATGATGACCTGATTCTGCTACGTAGTGGTGTGATTAATCAGGAATCTTATATTGCATTGCTCAAAGCGCAGATTGATCGCTATTTGCAAAATCCGGGACGTTTTATTCAATCGGTATCTGAGTCTAGCTTTGATGCCTGGGTAAAATTCTATCGTCAAGATGAAAACTCAAACAATGCCGGTACCAGTTACTATAATAAAGGCTGTTTAGTTGCACTTTGTCTGGATCTAGGTCTACGTCTGCGTGGCTCAAGTCTGGACGCTTTGATGCGTAAACTATATGAAAATACGCAAAATGGCATTCAGGTCAATGAACGCACTATTTTCGAATTGTGTCAGGAATTGACTGGTGATAACTGGTTAGAACAGATTAATCACCTGATCAATACTACTGATGAATTGCCATTAGATCAGTTATTACCTGAATTTGGCGTGAGCTATACGCTGAAAAATGACAAGTCATTACCATTTGGTTTGAAACTTGTAGATAAGCCTGAAGGTCTCTTTATTCAGTCTGCTCGTCGTGATGGGGCAGGATCGAAAGCAGGCCTGTCAGCGAATGATGTCATTGTGGCGATTGATGGTCTGAAAGCGACAACAAAACTTGCTGAGAAATATGCTAAACAGGAAGGTACTTATACTGTCCACGCATTCCGTCGTGATGAGCTGATGACTTTTGACGTTCAAAATGGTGGTTCTGAACTGACTGAAGTTGAGTTGAAAGTTGAAGATCAAGCCAAAGCCGAGAAGTGGTTAAAAGCTTAATCAGAATGTTGCTATTAAAAAAAACCGCTGTTAAGACAGCGGTTTTTTATTGGGTTTTCTAGATGATTTATTTAATGATCAGTCGTGAAGTTCCACGGAATTCAGCCACGATTTGCTCTTTCTGATTCAGGATCTGAATATCGTAAATCCCACTGCGACCGCTACTGGCTTTATGTTCAGCTATGGCGGTAAGGGTATCACCGAGCAGTGCCGGTTTCAGATAATGAATACCACAATGTTGGCCGACTGCTGGATGTTCGCTGGTATTGCAGGCAATGGCAAATGCAGCATCAGCCAATGCAAATATCACAGCGCCGTTACAGGTCTGATGTCCCTGTAAATGTTGTTCAGTCACTTTAAGTTCAATCTTCGCATGATTGTGGTTATAGGAAATTAGATGCGCACCGAGATACTGAATTAATCGGTCCTGATTAAACATCTGGTTCACTTGCTGATCCATTGCAAAACTCCTTTTTTGGATACACTTTATTTTAAAAATATTAATTATATGAATCATAAATAGCATTCAAGGAGATAAATAACAAGCGAAAGCCAGATGAATGATAAAATACAGCTGTTTTAAGCATCAAAATAAAGCGCCATGAAAATGACGCTTTTAGAGATTAAGAATTAGTTACCACGATAGGTTGAATAACCATAAGAGCTCAGTAATAACGGAATATGATAGTGCTCTAGAGTACCGTCAATCGTAAATACCACAGGCACTTCAGGGAAGAAGGTGCGTTGATTATTGGCCTTAAACCAGTCACCGGTTTTAAAAGTCACTTTATAGATGCCTTTCTGTAAAGCTGTATCTTTAGGATAAAACTCTTTGATACGGCCATTGGCATCTGTTTTTAACTCATTCAGTTTTACCCACTTGTCACCTTGCTGAGCTTCCAAAATCACTGCGACATTGGCGGAAGGCAGACCAGTTTCCTGATTCAGCACATGCACACTTAAAGGATTCTGTGCAAAAGAAAAGCTTGCTGTCGTTGCTAGAAGAGTACCAAAAATAATTTTTTTCATTTGTCTGTTCCTACTCTAGAGATGGATAAAATTAAAGTTGTTTTAAAGTATGTTGAATGCCTTGTACGGCACACTGATGATCCTGTTCAGAGCCACCAGAGCCTGCAACGCCAACAGCGCCAATGAGCTGGTTTTTATAAACCACAGGCACCCCGCCGCCGAGCAATAACAATTCATCCAAGGTATTTAAATTCTGTGCATCTGGGTTCTTTTGTGCATGACGCATAAAATCCAATGTACTTGTCTTAGTCGAGTATGCAGTAAAGGCTTTACGCTGTGATGCAGTTAAATTGTGAATTCCGACAGATTCATGCCGTTGGCTGGCCAGAACATTGCCGCCTTGATCCAGTACTGTGACTGCAGCGGGTTTGCTGGCTTTCTGACAAGCCTGCATGACGTTCTCAGCAAGTTGGTTTGCTGTGTTCAAGTCCATAATATAGGAAGTTTTTAATTCAGCATGGCTTAAGCTTACCATCGCCAAGCTCGCTAGATATAACAATATTTTTCTCTGATTCAATCTGCTTCTCATGATACTGTTCAGTCATATAGAAATTGAGAAGATCATAATCAAAGAATGGAAGCCCATGGATGACAATTAGATTACCAATTTGTAATCTTTGCGCTGTATGAAATTGATTAAACTCAGCCCATGCATATTTTAATTGTAGAAGATGAAACCAAAATTGCCGGCTTCTTGGCCACAGGCTTAAATGAATCCGGCTACCAAACTACACAGGTGGGTAATGGCCTGCATGCCTTATCGGTGCTGGAACAGCAACCGATTGATCTGGTATTGCTGGATGTGATGCTGCCCGACCTGGACGGCTGGCAAGTCCTCAAAACCTTGCGTACTTTCTCTAAAGTTCCCGTACTCATGCTGACTGCCAAAGATCATGTGCTTGACCGGGTCAAAGGATTGGAACTAGGTGCAGATGACTATTTAACCAAGCCTTTCTCTTATATCGAACTTTTGGCCCGAATCAAAAGTTTGCTGCGCCGTGTACCTCGAACTGAACATGAGGTGTATCGGGTGGCCAATTTAGAGCTGAATCGTTTAACCTGGGAAGTATTTCGAGACCAGCAAAAAATAGAGCTTACCCAAAAAGAGTTTGCGCTTTTACAGTTGCTGATGGAACACCAGTCTGAAGTTTTAACCCGTACCCAAATTGCTTCACTGGTCTGGAATATTAATTTTAATACTGACACCAATGTCGTTGATGTTGCTGTACGCCGATTACGTTCTAAAATTGATGACCATTTCAGTCCAAAACTTATTCATACGGTACGTGGTATGGGCTATAAACTGGATGCGCAAGCATGAAAATGCATTTGGGTACACGACTCGGCATCGCCTTTGGCCTCATTTCCTGTATCGTTTTTTTAAGCATCGGCGGGTTGTCCTATCATAATATGCAGCAGATGGTGCTACAACAGCAGGATGAAGCTTTGGCCTTGCGGATTTCCAGAATAGAAATATTTCTGGCTGATCAGCAAAGCTTTCAGGTACTGATCGAACATCCGGAGCTTTATGAGAATATGCTTGGACAGGAAGATAATTTACTGATCCTTAAAAACGCGCAGAATACATTAATTGATATTAATCCTTTAAATATTACTATTCCTCTATTGGATTATCATACCAAGCTGAATTATCAAAATAATAAGCTTGAACAACCCACGACCCGTTTAGCATTTAAGCAAGTGAAGTTTAATGGACAGACTTATCAACTGATTGCCGGTAAGCAACTCATAGCAGGGCAACAGGTTTTAAAGCATTACTTGATAAAATTAGTGATATACACTCTGCTTGGTATTATTTTATCCACCTTGTTAGCCTGGCTGATGGGACACTATCTATTGCGATCCATGCGTCAGTTAATTTACGCGACTCAGCAGATCAGTGTGCAACAGTTGGATCAGCGTATCAAGTTGCCAGCCCGGACTATTGAGGTGCAGCAATTAACAGAGGCCGTGAATGCCATGCTGAACCGAATCCAGCAAGGCTATGAACAGCTGGCCCGATTTTCTGAAGATATTTCTCATGAATTACGAACGCCCCTAAATAACTTGATGGGGCAAACCCAGATTGCCTTGTCGAAGTCACGCAGTCGCGATGAATTAGAAAATCTGCTGTATTCTCATTTGGAAGAATATGAACGTCTGACCCAGATGATTGAAAACATGCTGTTTATTGCTCGGGTGGAACATGGTCAATATCAGATAGAAAAACAGACACTAGAATTGAGCCAGATCATAGGGGATTTGCTGGCATATTTTGAGTTCTTGGCAGAAGAAAAAAATATATCTATTTATACGGATATTCCGGCTCAACTGAATATATCTGCGCATCCGGAACATCTGCAACGTGCGCTTGCCAATATACTCAGCAACGCAGTGCAGTATGGAAAGGAAAATGGTGAGATCAGAATCACGGCGATGACTACAGAAAATAGCTGCCGGATTGATGTACTGACAGCAGGTGTACATATTGGCGAACAGCATTTAGTCCATCTGTTTGAACGATTTTATCAAGTTGATAGCAGCCGGCATCAAAAAGCCCAAACGGGTGGTTTGGGCTTGGCGATTGTGCAGTCGATTATGCAGTTGCATCAGGGGGAAGTTCAGGTGAATAACCATCCTCAAGGTGTGGTTTTTAGTTTGATCTTCCCGATCTAAGCAGTGGCTTAACGTGTACGACGGCCACGACTCTTGGTATTTGGACGGGTGGTACCATTGGTCTTGCGACGTGGTTTCTCACCTTCTTCCATTTGCCAGATACGCGGTGTACCGGTTTTTTTCTTGGTGCCGTCTTTCGTTACTTTCTTGTTAATCGGTTTACCACCGGTGCCACCCGGTTTTTTCACATAAGAGCGCGAGCGGTAAGGTTCTTGAGCAGGCACATCTTTAAAGTCTGGATAAAGTAGGGGTTCAATTTCTTTAGTTTCACCGGGCTGTAAGCCTAATTGAACCAGATCAATCGAACCGATTTTAGTGCGGATCAAGCGTAAGGTAGGAAAGCCGACTGCTGCAGTCATACGACGTACCTGACGGTTACGGCCTTCACAGATTGAAATTTCGACCCATGAAGTTGGAACAGAAGCACGGAAACGTACAGGAGGATTGCGTTCCCATAACCATTCCGGTTCAGTGACTTTAATTGCTTTGGCTGGCAGCGTAATACCGTCATTCAGTTCAACACCCTTACGAAGCTGTTCTAGAGCTTCGTCGGTTATATCGCCATCGACCTGAACCAGATAAGTTTTGAATTTTTTGCTGGCTGGATTGGTAATATATTGGTTTAAACCACCATGATCGGTCAGGAACATCAAACCTTCAGAATCCATGTCCAGACGACCGGCAATACGCAGATCCGGATCGTCTACGAAATCAGCCATAGTCTGATGTTTTTCATCTGGACGAAATTGGGAGAGGACGTCATAAGGCTTGTTAAGAATGACAATTTTCACTTTAACCTACTAAAATATATAAAATAATTCTGGTGTGGCAGTCATGTTGCCCATTGTGATACTCCTTTACTTATAAGTAGGAGATAAGGGAAAACATAAAAGAGTCCACTAAGTGGAAGCTATCATAGCAGATTCTGATTTATCTTCCTTGAATTTATGTTTTGCATCAAATTTGATTGCGACCATGCCGCTTTAAAATGATGTACTTTTTATATTCAAATATGATCTTCCGTTTAAGAGTGTTAATCATCAATGATCCTTATTTTCTACTGCACTCGTCGAGCCGGTTAAGGGAAAATAAGGTAATTCAAGGCAAAGCAAAAAATTGATAATGATTTTTATAGACCTGAAATAGTTTTGACGAATTTACATACCATACAAAAAGCTTTCCAAACTGGCTTAGACCACTACAAAGCAAGCTGATATTTTAATTTCACAGTTTCTAATATTTTTAATTTTGAGGTGAACAATGAAATTGTTGACTTTAATTAGTATGGGTATTGCAGCGAGTTATTGTTATAAAACCGTCAAACATAACAAGCAAAATCTTTCAAATCTAAGTTTTGATGAAGTAATAAATCAACACATTTTACGAGATTTTATAGCCTGAGCATTATTCATATTTACCGTTAGCTTAAGCTAATTATAAATAGAGAATCTCAACATATCCTGTTGGGATTTTTTATTTTTATCATTTAAATATTTTTAGATAAGATGAGTAAGAAAATTTATATCAAAATGAAAGTTACATGATTAATCTATTAAATAGTCAATTAATACAACTCTATAAAGCAATGTAAACGAAAAATTCAAATCTTCTGCTAAATTAAAAATAAACCAAATGTGTGGAGGTTTGTATGAGAAATATACCAGAAGGAACCCAGGTTATTCATCATATATCAGCTCAGGACTGTGCATTCTATAAGGAAGAAAATGGAATTCTGAAAGTCTGGAATAGTGGCACTTGGGTGAATGCAATTGTACCAAATCTGGAAAAGATGATGGAGCTTGATTTCGAGTTAGAAGTACTCAAATCTATGTAGTAATTCAAAACTTAAAGATTCTTTTATAAGAATCTTTAAGTTTATAAATTGATATTTTTAAAAATAATAAAAAATGATCTTTATAGAGAAAAATAATTTCATTGAGAGTAAATTAGCAGTTATTGATTATTTAAAAATATAGTTCTGATGTCTAGTATTAATTTGATAGAAAATAAGGAAAATAAATTATGAAGTAGTAAAATTAAAACCTATGAAATAACTTAAAAAGATATTAAGTTCAAAAGCTTAAATTTTAGAATGGCAATATATTACATAGAAAAATTTTTTATAAACAAAGATTATTTTATGGTTTTAAAGAAATAATCTATTAATTTTTTCAAATGAAATTCTATAAATTTATGAAAATTAAATAGATATTGGTTGACAATAAATGTTTAATTTATAGTCTTGATCTCTTATGTTTTGTTTTACTTTAGTTTAATTATTCAAGATTATGTAATATTTTGTTATTTAGTTTTATGCTTAGATGGTGTATAAATAATATACAGCTCTCCATGAGGGTAAAACACATGACTAAAGCAGAATTAGCTGTCTCCGCATTGGTCGTATTCCTTATTACCTTGATGGTTTATGGAGTAGGACAATCATTAAGTTATTAAAATAACTTTTCCTAATGGTTCCCCGTATGTAAATAAAGCCCTTCGTGGGCTTTATTTTGTTTTTAGTCTGAGTCTGAATCACTCTTCTGATTTTCAGAATATTCTAGTGCAGCTTTTTGTGCTTCTGCGGCGGCTTTAGCTTCCAAAGGAATAGCATCTGCTGCAATAGTAGAAGTACCATAAAAACCCATCATGATGAGTATTAGAACTTTCGAAAACTGTTTCATATAAAATCCTCTAATTTTCTAAAACTTGATTTCAGTGTAGGGTATAAAACTCTGTGGGCATGTATGAGCGGTATCTGCTTATGTAAGATATTCGGGCTTAGCGTGAAAACCCTTTCACCTTATGTAAGAACAATTATCTTATGAATTATTTTGTAGAATTAATTAAAGAAATGTTTTAGAAATTGAAAATATTAAATTTTCTTAAATTTATAACTAGAATGATATAAATTTAATAAACTTAAAATTTAATTCCTTTAAAGAAAATATAATCATTTATTGAATAAAATAATATGGATTAAAAAATAATTAAAATAAGAACAATAGAAAATATTATAGAGCTAAGAATATTTGAACCTTAGCAGATTCTATGGAAGTAGCACCACAATCGGAAATTAATAAATTGTTAAACCTGAAGATAGTGACAAGATGACTTTGAATACAGATTTAATATTCAATTTACCTTATCATGCAGTTATTCCTTTATAGCGAAAACTGTGGTCTACATTTTTGTAGCCTCTCATGCTAAATATACTATTACTGTGTTGGTCTGAGTCTGAACTGGAAACTTTGTGAACG
Organism: Acinetobacter sp. CAU_H_56; assembly: GCF_058599425.1. Taxonomy (NCBI): domain Bacteria; kingdom Pseudomonadati; phylum Pseudomonadota; class Gammaproteobacteria; order Moraxellales; family Moraxellaceae; genus Acinetobacter; species Acinetobacter sp. CAU_H_56. The sequence goes on from NZ_CM178654.1 coordinate 1,110,788, forward strand.
TTGATAAATCAATGCTGAATTTGGCTCATCACATTGGACCCGCATTTATTGTTAGATTTTTTGAAAGGTTTCATTCAGAAAACCAGATCTATACTCAGAGTTAAAACAGGTATCAACATGCAACGCTATGTAAGCGATGTAAATACCTTGAATAAAGATCTAATCAGAATTGAATCACTTAATAAAGATGCTTTTACATTGACGTATTTAGATACAGCTCAGTGATTGGCTTATTTTATATAAAGGTTAGAGTGATTAATGCAACTTCCAGTGATAGAGACAGTTCTTCAAAGGAGTTTATGCTATGGCTAAATCAAGAGCAAAACACAAGCAAGTCCAGCAAAAGGATAAAAAGGACAGTGCTCAAAATGAAGAGCAACAACAGCAACAGCAGCAACCCTCTAAACCATCCCGTGCGAAAAAGCGTAAATAAAATTTAGACTTGATTTAACAAAACCCTCAGCTGAGGGTTTTGTTATTTTTAAGACTGTTTCTGAAAAATAATCTGGAAAAAACATCACCAAAAATAACAGGATTTTGACTTTAAATTTCTGTGTATTCCTTAAGATAAAACGAACCCCTCATTAAACGGCTATGTGAGCTATTGTGAAAATTCCCAGAATCCTGCTTTTAATATTTTCCTTAAATATATTACTCACTGCCTGTCAGCCACCGCCCTCAGGTGAGCCAGCGGGCTGGAAAAGTCCGTACCTCTATTGGCAATTAAAAAAAGCTGAGCTGATTAGACCAGTAGAAATTCCTGTACAAGGAGTAACAGCTCGCCAGATTCAGGATACCTGGGGTGGAGCAAGGAGTGAAGGTCGCAAACATGAGGGGACTGATATTTTTGCTAAACGGGGAACACCGGTAGTCAGTGCGACCCAAGGGATCGTCCGCAAGATTGGAACCAATAATTTGGGCGGTAAAGTTATCTGGATTACTGGCCCGAATTTAAGCCAACATTATTATGCTCATCTAGATGATTATGCTGAACATATTCAGGAAGGAGACTGGGTAGAAGCAGGTGAAATCATTGCCTATGTCGGCAATACCGGTAATGCAAAAAATACACCACCACATTTGCATTATGGGATTTATCTCAGTGGGGAAGGTGCAACCAATCCTTATCCTTATTTAAAGGTAGAAGAATTGGAATAAGCGCAAGTGAATGTAAAAAAAATGTAAAAGATCGCCATCTAAAGAGTGAAAAGCATAAAATAGCGTATCTCCCGCTTTTCGTGTTTTTATGAGTTTTGCTTATCGACCAGATATCGATGGCCTGAGAGCTATTGCAGTATCATTGGTCATTTTCAATCATCTCGGCTGGTCATTATTTTCTGGCGGCTATATTGGTGTTGATATTTTCTTTGTCATTTCCGGTTATCTCATCACGACCATTCTGACGCGCGATATTGAGTTGCAGCAATTTTCAATTGCCCGGTTTTATAAGAAACGGGTGATCCGTCTGGCACCTGCATATTTTACTGTACTGGCAATTGTCAGTCTAATTACCTGGCAGGTGATGTTGCCGGGTGAACTGATAGAATATTTCAAAAGTGTCATGTATGCGACTGTGCTTATTGCCAATCTGTATATGCGGAATGAGGTAGGAGATTATTTCAGTCCGAATGTAGAAAATGTGCCTTTATTACATTTATGGTCATTGGGCGTAGAAGAGCAGTTTTATATTTTCTGGCCACTCTTACTATGGTTATTCTTGAGTAAAACCTCGCGTAAATATCTTTGGTTTGTCATTAGTGTATTCATTGTCACTTTAGTTATATACGCCCAACAACAACTGACTCATAATCCGGCCAAAGCTTATTATAGTATGCCGGTACGGGCGTTTGAGTTGTTGATTGGCGCATTGATTAGCTGCTTGCCAAAACCAAATGTGCCAAAAAAACTATTACAGGGATTGGTCTGGGCGGGAGTGGGTGTTCTATTTGCAACTGCAATTTATTTTGATCAGCAAACCCCATTTCCGGGACTGATGGCATTGATCCCATGTCTTGCAACGGCACTCATTATTTATCTGGGGCAATCCATATCTTCAAGTAATTTATTGCTGAGTAATCGTCTTAGTACATGGATTGGCAAAATTTCATATCCTCTGTATCTATGGCACTGGCCAATCATCGTATTCTTTGGCATTTATATGCTGCCCTTGAATCTGGAAAATCAGATTATTATTGTTTTTCTGTCACTTATATGTGCATTTCTGACTTATAAACTGGCTGAAACACCACTGAAACGCTTTGTGATGGCTGCAAATTATAAAGTGATTATTCTTGGGTTTCTGTTGCCTGCAGCCAGTTTTATTGCGATCGCCCAAACCATCAAAACACATGAAGGTTTCCCGGAGCGTTTTCCAAAATCGGTCCATGACAAACAGGAAGCATTACATACGTATGCACATGTGATTCGTAGTAACTGCATGGATACTGCGGATCCAAATGTTTTGCCCAGTGCTCAAGATTGTATCTTAGGACAATCTAAAGAAGATATTGATTTCCTGTTGATTGGCGATTCCCATGCCAATGCCTATACAGCAATGCTGGATGAATGGGCAAAGGACGCCAATTTACGCGGTTATGACGTTACACAAAGTTCTACCTTTTATCTGCCAGGTGTGCAGCGATTTGAATTAAAGCTGAATCAATGGAAAGAATTGACCAAATTCCAAAAACGTAATGATGCTATTACTGCGCATCTGGCAGAAACCCGTTATCCAATGATTATACTGGCAGGCTCTTATGCACCGTATTTTAGTGACGAGTTAAAAATTAAAGATGGGATCCATGATTCAGATGAAGAGATATTTAAAGCAGGCTTGATGAAGGCCTTAGAAATTGCCCATCAATCTAGTGATCAGGTGGTTCTAATTAATGATGTACCACGCCTTGATTGGGAGAATATTCCTTCTGATTGTAATATTCGTAATGAGATTCTTCATCGGAACGCTTCATGTACAGTTTCCCGAAGAAGTTATGAAGCACATTTAAAGCAATTCAATCAGATTTTGGCAGAAGCAAAACTGAAATATCCGCAATTGAAAATTATTGATCCAACCAAAGTCATCTGTGATCAGCAGGCATGTAAAACGATGCTGAATGATGTACCTTTGTATCGTTTTAAGGATGATAATCATCTTAATGATCAGGGTTCACGGCAATTGGGTGTTGAATATCTAAAACAGTTTGGTAACCCGCTTAAAGATTTGAAGAAAGATTAAATGGAATAAAACCACGTTTAATGATGTGGTTTTATCAATTGGGATTTGGGTCATTGTCTGACTTTAATTTTTATTTAATTCTTCTCTTCTTGAACAGAAACCGGTTGCGGTTGCTCATCTGTCTTATATTTGGAAGAACGTGTATTCCAGACCAATTGCAAAGTTCCGGCTAATAAAACTAAAGCTGCCAGCATAAACTGTTGATGGTAGTTTAATCCAAGATATTGCAGGGCACTAAAACTCAATCCTCCAATCAGCTGAACAGAGGCAAAACATAGAGTCGCAATGCTCCAAAGCTTTTTATAGGCCAGTCCATACAGTTGTAAAATGGTATAAGAGGTAAGGAAAACCACAGCGGGATTCAACATTCCAGTAAAAAAAGAAGAACTAAAAGTCAGGAATGGATTAGCATTTAGAGTCGCGATAAAAATTGCCAGAATATATACACTATAAAGAATTTTCAAGGTAGTAAAATTGCCAAATTTTCTTGCCAGAATATAGGCAGAGAAAGCTCCTAAGGCACTGCCTAAGCCATATAGAATCCAGTTAAAGTTAATCCAAAATAAGCTTAATCCTAGTTCATGGCTGAGATAGTCAATCCAGAACAGGGAATGCGGAATATAGGCAAATGCACTACAAGCATAAACCACCAGTAAACTATAAAAAACTGTATTTAAAGGGACTTGAGAAGGGTGAGAAACAGATTGTTTAGCTAGATAGGGTTTAAATTGTTGTATCAGTAGGCTTAAGCAGATACAAATCATAAGGGCAAACCCACATAAGATCAGCCAGGCCGTACGTATGGAAATCTGGTCAAGATAAGGCAGAAACAGGGTAGCCAGTAAAACCCCTAATCCAATCCCGCTAAAACCAATAAAATTGATTTTAAAACGGTCTTTTAAATTACAGCACTGAGCCACGACACTTGGTGACAAAATCATGAGTAGGCCACCACTAATACCGGAAATTACTCGCCAGCTGATATACCAGATTTCAGAAAATCCTGAAAAGGCACAACAGAATAAGCTAACCATTCCAGCTATTGCAGCAAGCTGGATAAAGGTACTCATGCTTCGATCTTGGGGCAAGCGCATCGCTGAAAAAGCACCAATTAAATAACCCAGCAGATTGGCACTACCCAAAAGACTGGCAAAACTCGCGCTCCAGACAAAGGCTTCACGTGTACCAGGTAACAGGGCAGTATAGGAAAAACGCAGAATGCCGATGCCTAAGCACATGCTCAGGCAGAGAAAAAGACTAAGCTTGACCGTATTTGAGGACATCCATGTACTCTCGGAGTTTTATATTTGTTCAAAAAATAGCATGAATCATCAAGCTAAAGGAGAAAAGGCTGAATAGATTTTATTGAGAAAAGAAACTCTGGATTAACAGCATGCCTCTTTTTAAATATCTATAAAGCTTGTCGCGGAAATTTTTTAAACAACGCAGATTCAAATCTCAAGTGCGACACATTTGTAGTTAGTTGAAAAAGTTAGGTGTATTCGTAGAATCATTGGACTTTTTCAACTCGCAATTGGAAAGCACACAATGAAGAAATACACCCAACTTTCTCAAGATGAAAGATACGAAATTTATGCTACTTTGAAAAGTAAAAGTTCAATCGCTAGCCTTGCTCGGGAGTTAGGGCGTTCACGATCAACCATCTACCGTGAATTAAAAAGAAATACTGGGCAACGTGGATATAGAGCTCAACAGGCAGCGAAATTTGCAAGTCAAAGACGGTACCGTCCTTCATCACCCATGACAGCATTTGCCTTCGCTTATATTGATTACTTGATTGGCTTGGACTGGTCACCAGAACAAATTTTAGGCGCTTTAACACAACGCGGTTGGCTGGATGTACCTTCACATGAGTGGATTTACCAGTACATTTATGAAGATAAATCAAAAGGCGGTAAACTCCACCTACATTTAAGGCATCAGAAGAAATATCGAAAACGAGGTTACAAAAACACGGATCGTAGGGGGCAAATCATTGATAAAACAAGTATTCATTGCCGAGACCAGGTCATTGATCAACGACAACGTTTAGGAGATTTCGAAGGTGACACTGTAATTGGTAAACATCATAAAGGTGCTTTATTAACTCTCGTTGATCGAAAGAGCCTGTACGTACATATTGTTCATTTAGGGCCAACGAGAGCATCCTCTCAAACGATTACTTGTGCATTAGATCGTTTACGGATGAGCCATGCTTATAGTGTTACTTTTGATAATGGTAAGGAATTTGCCGAACACAAAAGAATCACTGATGCCGGCATAGATACGTATTTTGCTGATCCTTACAAGTCTATTCAACGAGCAAGGAATGAAAATACGAATGGTTTAATCCGGCAATATCTGCCAAAATCATCATCGTTTGATGACGTGTCAAACGAACAAATAGAGCAGATAGAATTTGCACTCAACCATCGTCCTAGAAAAACACTAGGTTGGTATACGCCTAGTGAAGTTATGGCTGGTTTTTATACTGTTGCACTTGCCGCTTGAATCCGCCCAATAAAAAACCGCATTCATGAATGCGGTTTTTTGAGTTAACTTTTATAAATTAACGCATTTTTGCCAGGAAACGGCCTAAACGGGTAATCGCTTCACGCAGTTCATTTTCTGCTGGCAGGAACACCACACGGAAATGATCCGGTGTTGGCCAGTTGAAACCAGTACCTTGAACCAATAGAACTTTCTCGGCACGTAACAGATCAAGCATCAGTTTCTCGTCATCCTCAACCGGATAGATTTCAGGATCAAGACGAGGGAAGCAGTACATTGCACCTTCAGGTTTTACACAAGATACACCTGGAATCTCGTTTAGCATTTCCCAGGCAATATTGCGTTGTTCATATAGACGGCCACCTGGGCGGATCAAGTCATTAATAGATTGATAGCCACCGAGTGCAGTCTGAATTGCATATTGTGCTTGATGATTCGCGCAAAGACGCATTGAAGCTAGCATATCCAGGCCTTCAATATAGTCCATTGCACGTGATTTATCACCAGTAATCGCCATCCAGCCTGAACGGTAGCCGGCAATACGATAGGCCTTAGATAAACCATTGAACGATACACATAATTGCTTGCCTGCAAGCGAAGCTACTGATACATGTTCAATGCCATCGTAGACAATCTTGTCATAGATTTCGTCTGCAAACAGGATCAGGTCATATTTCTTCGCCAGATCTACAATTTGCTGTAATACATGACGCGGATAAACCGAACCGGTCGGATTATTCGGGTTGATAATCACGATCCCGCGGGTATTTGGCGTGATTTTGCTTTCCATATCCGCAATATCTGGATACCAGTGATCTTCTTCATCACATTTATAGTGAATCGCAGTACCGCCAGACAGGTTCACTGCTGCAGTCCATAATGGATAATCCGGCATTGGAATCAGCATTTCATCGCCGTCATCCAGCAGGCCTTGCATCGCCATCACGATCAGCTCAGATACGCCATTGCCGACATACACGTCATTCACGTGCATATCCAGAATGCCTTTTTGCTGGTAATACTGGCAGATCGCTTTACGTGCCGGGAAAATCCCTTTGGAATCCGTATAACCAATCGCATTTGGCAGGTTCAGTGCAACATCATTAATGATTTCTTGCGGGGCTTCAAAGCCGAATGGGGCGGGATTTCCGATATTCAGTTTGATAATTTTATGTCCGGCTTCTTCCATCTCGTTGGCCGCTCGTAACACTGGTCCGCGAATGTCGTAGCAAACATGCTCAAGCTTAGACGATTTCTTGATCTCGCGAGGGGGGGTGTTACCAATACCGGACATAATTCCATCCAATTAATTTTTAAGTTAAACCTATAGATTACGCAAATATCACAATCTATGCTGAAATTTCGCTAGAAATTTTTTCATCTCTAGCGTAAATATGGAAGTACTGAAGCATGACATTGAATGTCAAAGATTTAAAGGAGTTAGTGATGGGAAAACTCAATAAAACAGACCGGGAATGGCAAAGAGAGTTATCACCAGAAGAGTTTCGCATTACGCGTGAAAAAGGAACTGAACCGGCATTCACAGGCAAGTACTGGAATACAAAACAGGAAGGGACTTATGTCTGCCGTTGCTGTGGTACACCACTGTTTTCTTCAACCACCAAATATGACAGCGGTTGCGGCTGGCCAAGCTTCTATCGTCCTGTGAGCAGCTCAGTTGTAGAGGAATTACCTGATACTTCACATGGTATGGTGAGAACAGAAATTGTTTGTCATCATTGTGATGCACATTTGGGACACGTTTTCCCGGATGGTCCGGAACCGACTGGCTTACGTTATTGTGTAAACTCGGCCTCTTTAGAATTACAAACACAAGAAAAAACTGACGAGGAAACTTATCCATGACCAGCATTTATCAGTTTGAAGCTGAATTGTTAGATGGGAAAAACAAACGACTTGCAGATTATGAAGGGAAAGTACTTTTAATCGTAAATACCGCGAGCAAATGTGGTTTCACTCCACAATTTGCAGGTCTGGAAAAGCTTTACCAGAAATATAAAGAGCAGGGACTGGAAATTTTAGGTTTTCCATGCAACCAGTTTGGCGGACAGGATCCGGGTTCAAATGAACAGATCGGTGAATTTTGTCAGAAAAATTATGGGGTTTCTTTCCCGATGTTTTCCAAGGTAGATGTTAAAGGTCCAGAAGCGCATGCGATCTTCCGTTACTTGACCAATAATTCCAAAGGAATTCTAGGAAATGGTATTAAGTGGAATTTCACCAAATTCCTGATTGGTCGTGATGGCAAGGTATTAAACCGTTTTGCACCTACCACCAAACCTGAAGATCTCGAAACAGAAATTGAAAAGGTTTTATAAGTTTATTTGAAATGTCTAATTTCTAATAAATAGAAAATAAGTTAAATAGAAGAATAATTTGTAGCCAAAATCCATAAAAAAAACCCACTTCCGGAAAGTGGGTTTTTTATTTATGTTTAGATCTTAAAAGATTAAAGAATCGCTTTTAAACGCTGAATTACCTGCTCACATTGTGCTAGATCAGCGACTAATGCCAGACGCACATGATTTTCACCCGGGTTACCTTGCGTAGTTTCACGAGACAGGTAACGGCCTGGTAGCACTTTGATATGCGCTTTTTCCATTAGCATCTTGGCAAAAGTTTCATCATTGTCCACTTTAAGCCAATAGTAGAATCCGGCATCCGGTTTTTTCAGCGGAAGCAAGTGACCCAATTCTTTCTGGAACAAATCAAACTTGGCACGATACTGTACCCGGTTTTCTTCTACATGCGCTTCATCATTCCAGGCTGCAATTGATGCTAATTGGTGTTGCACCGGCATCGCTGCACCATGATAAGTACGGTATTGCAGATAAGGTTTGAGTAAAGTGGCATCGCCTGCAACAAAACCTGAACGCATACCTGGCAGGTTAGAACGTTTAGACAGGGAGTGGAAAACGACACAGTTTTTATAGTCATCTCGGCCAATCTCGGCACACATTTCCAGTAAACCTGTCGGTGCTTCATCAAACCAGAGTTCTGAATAACATTCATCAGAAGCAATGACAAAATCATATTTGTCTGACAGTGCAATCAGCTTTTTAAACTGCTCTTTAGAAAGAACGGCACCTGTTGGGTTGCCCGGTGTACACACAAATAACAGGGCAGTTTTTTCCCAGACTTCAGCCGGAACTGTATCAAAGTCGCCTAAGTAATCATTTTCTTCAGTACAGTTGATGAAATGAGGTTTTGCACCTGCAAGCAGGGTAGCACCTTCATAAATCTGATAGAAAGGGTTTGGCATCACCACATAAGGCGCATCTTCACGATTGATCAAAGCTTGGACAAAAGAAAAGATCGCTTCACGGGTACCAGAGACCGGTAATACATTGCTGTCTGCACTGATGCTATTGAGTTTAAAACGGCGAGTCAGCCAGTTGGCAATGCTTTCACGTAATTCAGGTAAACCTTTGCTGTTCGGATAAGTTGATAGATGCTGAAAATTATCAATAATCGCCTGTTTCACAAACTCGGGTGCTGGATGCTTCGGTTCACCAATTGAAAGGGGAATCAAAGGCATATTCGCAGGCTGGATATCCGCGAAAAGTTTATTCAACTTTTCAAACGGATATGGATGCAATAAAGACAAGCTAGAGTTCATGAATGTGTTACCGAGCAGTGTGTTAGTGTTGAGCATTGACCTGATGTGAGGCCTCATCCAGAGCAGCTTTTAATGCCGCTGCAAAATTGTCAGACTCTGTTTGGGTCATTGGGCTGCCATCTTTTTTGGTGACAAAGAAAATATCTTCAGCACGTTCGCCAAGTGTGGCAATTTTAGCAGAGTGAATATCCAGACCCTGCATCATAAATAAACCGCCAATTTTCGCAAGTAAACCAGGATGGTCAAGTGTCGCAATTTCAACCATATTCTGGTTTAAAGCTTCATTAAGGGTGATATCGACGGTATTTTCAATATCAAAATGACGTAACTGACGCGGGATGCGGCGCTGCATCAGACCTGGATATTCATCAGAATGACTTAAAGCATCCTGTAAGGCTTCAATCACAGTCGCTTCACGTTCCGGATCGGTCAGGAGCGTGCCAAAACGGTCGAGAACCACATAGGTATCCAGACTGAAAGCTTTGGTTGCGGTAATAATCCGGGCATCCTGAACGTCCAGATTCATGCGATCCAAGACAGCGACCGTGGTAGCGAACAGATTTGGCTTGTCTTGAGTATAGATGAAGATCTGTACGGCATCCTGTGCATACTTACGATGCGCACGCATTAGTACCAGCGGTGCAGGATTATCCCCATGTTCCAGAATGGCACGGGTATGCCAGGCGATTTCATCGGCAGATTCTTTCAGGAAGTAGTCATCGCCCAGTTCCTGCCAGACTTTTTCGACATCATAAAGTGAGAAATGTTCTACCAGACGCTCACTGGCTTCAAATTTGGTATCTTCAATCAGCATCTGGTAATCAACCGGACGGCCCAAGCCAGAACGGATGACATCACGCGCATGAGTATAAAGCTGACGCATCAAAGATGAACGCCAGGTATTCCAGAGTTTTGGATTGGTCGCATTAATATCTGCCACTGTCAGCGTGTACAGATAATCCAGATGCTCCATATCGCCCATTTTTTCAGCAAATTCTTTGACCACATCCGGATCGGAAATGTCTTTTTTCTGTGAAGTCACTGACATGGACAAATGGTTTTCAATCAGCCAGGCAACCAGATTACATTCACGTTCGGTAAAGCCATGGATACGGCAGAACTGAATTGCATCGGCTGCACCGAGTTCACTATGATCGCCGCCACGACCTTTAGCAATGTCATGGAAAATAGCCGCTAGATAAACAATGTCACGCCGTGCTAAGCGCTGGAACACGGAGCTGACCACTGGGAACTCTTTGGCAAATTCAGGTTCCTTGAAGCGGTTCAGATTGCGGATCAAGAGTAGGGTATGCGCATCCACGGTATAGATGTGGAACAGGTCATATTGCATCAGGCCGGTAATTTGTCCGAAAGCCGGAATATATTTGCCCAGGACACCATAACGTTTCATCGCTACCAAGGTTTCATAGAGGCGATGTGGTGAACGAATGATGGCCATAAACAGGGCTTGATGTACCGGATTATCACGGAAATCCTGATCAATACGTTTAGCTGCTAGCGTGAGCAGACGTAAAGTGCGTGCACGAATCCCTTCAATTTCAGGACGATTGGCCAGCAAATAGAAGATTTCCAGAATGGCACTTGGTTTTTCCGAGAAAATCTTGTGATGTTGAACTGCTAACTTGCCATCGACCAGTTTGAAATTTTCATTGATTTCCTCAATCTGGCGTTCATATTGGGGTAAACGTGGGGTAATCACGGACTCATTAAAATAAGCCAGCAGCATTTCATTCAGGGTCGAAACCTGCTGCGCGCTACGGTAATAGCGCTTCATGAACTGTTCGATTGGATAGTTCGGTGACTGACCTTCTTCACGGGTATAGCCAAACATCGCCGCAATATCGCGTTGATAATCGAACAGCAGGCGGTTTTCATCGCGCTTGGTCAGGCGGTGTAAATGATGACGAATTTCCCAAAGGAAGCTTTCAGCTTCTTCGAGTACGGCAAGTTCAAACTCTGAGATAAAGCCCAGATGCACCAAGTCATAAATACGGTTGACACGGAAATGACGTTTGGCAATCCAGCCAATCTGGTTAATATCACGGATACCGCCCGGTGCATTTTTAATATCCGGTTCCAGATTGCTTTCAGTATTATTGTGCTGAGCATAGCGTTTGTGCTGCTCATCCATTTTCGCATCAAAAAAGGTTTTATCAGTCCAAGTTTGTGACACGATCCGGCGTGGCCATTTGGTCAAATTTTCATTGCCAATAATCAGACGTGCTTCGATTAAGGAAGTCGCTACCGTAAGGTCGCTGCTGGCCTGATTGACACATTCATTGATGGTACGAACACTGATGCCCGGTTGGAAATTACCGACATCCCAAAGAGAGGAAATAAAGCTGGAGATCAGCTTTTCCTGCTCTGGAGTGAAATCATCTTCAGAGAGGATCATGATATCGACATCTGAATATGGCAGCATTTCGCGGCGGCCATAACCGCCGACTGCGAAAAGCGCCAAATCAGTCTGATCCAGTCCAGCATGATTCCACAAGAATTGCAGAGCCTCATCAATCAGGTTAGAGCGTGCCTGAATGATGTCACGGATGGATTGTCCATTTTCAAAACATTCCTGAAGCTGATTTTCTACATCGCTACGCCATTGATTGATCGCTTTGATGTCATTGTGACTTTTAATGTAATTCAGCAGCGGGGAGGTATTGATCATGAACAGTGGTCCGTTGTATTTACTTAATTTTGATTCACATTAACTTGGTCTGCAACCTGTTGAGCCAGCTCGCGAGCCTGTTCAATGTTTTCTGCACGCGCAGTCGCGACACCCATACGGCGGCGTTTAAAGCCTTCAGGTTTACCAAATAGACGTAAATCGGTATCGGCATGGGCTAAAGCAAGATTCAGGCCAGAAAATGAAAGATTGCGATCATCGACACCTGCGTAAATCACGGCACTAGCAGCCACACTATGGCGAGCTGTATTGACTGGTAAGCCTAAAATAGCACGGGCATGCAGTTCAAATTCACTCTGGAACTGGGAAGCCAAAGTGACCAGACCAGTGTCATGCGGGCGAGGTGAAACCTCACTAAACCATACTTTGTCGCCTTTGACAAAGAGTTCTACACCAAAAATACCGCAACCGCCGAGTGCTGTGGTGACTTTATTGGCGATACGTTTTGATTCTTCCAGAGCAGCGGGACTCATTGGCTGAGGCTGCCAGCTTTCTACATAGTCGCCTGAGTCCTGACGGTGTCCGATTGGATCACAGTAAGAGGTTTCGATTTCGCCAGTTTTAGGATTCTTAGCCCGTACAGTAAGCAGGGTAATTTCAAAATCAAAATCAATCTGTGATTCGACAATCACTTTGCCCTGATTAACTCGACCACCTGTTTGCGCATATTCCCAGGCAGCATCGACTTCTTCAAAACTTTTCACGCGAGATTGGCCTTTGCCTGAAGAAGACATCACCGGCTTCACAAAGTTTGGATAACCAATGTCATCACAGGCTGCGCGAAAAGATTCCAGAGAATCGGCAAAGCGATAAGCAGACGTCGGTAAGCCTAGTTCTTCAGCTGCCAGACGACGAATGCCTTCACGGTTCATGGTCAGGTTAACTGCTTTGGCAGACGGAATCACGGTGGCAATATTCTGTTCTTCGATTTCAACCAATACTTCTGTTGCAATGGCTTCAATTTCAGGAACAATGAGATGCGGCTGAATTTTTTGAATGAGCTGTTTGAGTTCCGCTGCATCTGCCATATTTAAGACATAAGAAAAATGTGCCACCTGCATGGCCGGAGCATCTGCATAACGATCTGCAGCATGAACTTCTACACCTAAACGTTGCAAGGAAATCACCACTTCCTTACCTAGTTCTCCTGAACCTAGCAATAGAACTTTAAAAGCTGAAGATTGAAGAGGAGTACCAATAGTCACGTTCATGTGTATTATCCATGCTTGATTTTATGGACTTTTAGCATAACAGAACTCAATGCCGAGATAAGCCGAGTTTCATACAAAATTGTGATATTGGCCAGCAGTTTTATTTATAAAAGTTTATAGAGAATCGCATCTGAAATCAGGCAGTTTGCTTTACTGTATTTTTCACAGGGTTTAAATGATAAATCCGGTTTTGCGGATTGAGTTTTTCCATATGCAGAATTTGCTTGTCATTGAGCTGAAGTTGATGGAGAAGTTTCAGACTTTGTATTCTCTTAAAGGCGTAAAAGGGAATGAAAAAAGGACAGATAAAACCAAATATCCAGAGCAGTAAACCAAATCCTGAAAATTGCAGTGCATCGAGGAATACAGTGAAAAAATGGAATTGATGATTTAACATTGCGACAAGTGCAAAGAATAAAAACAGTAAAATTGTACTAAAGCAAAATACATAAATAAGATTTGGAATGCCTTTATGTAGCAGGCTCCATCGGCTAAAAATGATTTGTTTGGGATGCAGATGGATTACCTGTTGAGTCTGATTATATAGGGCAATGATTTTATTTTTGCCATGCTTCTGAATATAAATGACACGGACATGATCTGCGGGTTCAGCAACCACTTCTACAAAATGACCAGTAAAATTCTGTGCATTAATAAAGCATTCAAAATAGCAGCCGGGTAATTCATACTGGTTAAAAATAGCCAACATTTCATCACGTCGATGATGAATAAATATTTTCCCTTCAATCATTTGCTTTGGCTCGAACATGCCAATACTTTCCTTATTTTTCTTCTTATATAAAAAAGACTTATGTATTTAATTTAGCATAAGTCTTGAATGAGATTTCTAATTTTCTAAAAGGCTTAAAAAGGCACGGGGATATAGGTATAAATCAGGCCATAGGTTAAGGCTGCAGTTAAGGTCGCCATGACGATTTTCTTGAACTTAAAATATAGTCCAGCCAGCACAATAAAACCGATCAGCATGGCAAAGCTTTTGTCTGGCGTTTCCAATAAGGGCGGTAAGGTCGCCACAACCAGCATGGAACTGATGGCAGCAATTCCAATCGAACCCAAGGCAATTTTAAGCCATAGTGCACCACGTTTTTGCGAACCCTGCTGAAATTTTTGAATCACATAGAAAGGGCCAAAACGTGAGGCAAAATTGGCAATTCCGACAATAATCCCGACCAAAATAATTTCAAGATTCATGATTGATCTCCTGCATATTCAGGATCTGGTTTTTTCAGCACATAGTGCTTGAACAGGCCGGCCAAAATGCCGGAACTAATGCCGATAAAGATCGCAGCGGAGAGATCGATAAAATAACAGGCAACTGCTGAGACAATAATCGTGATGGTTACCACAAAGGTATGTTTCTTTTCAAAGGCTGCTAACAAGAAACTCAAGAACAGGGCAGGTAGCAGAAAATCTAGAGCCGCCTGCAAGAATTGTGGCAGATGACTGACCTGATCAGCAAATAAGCCGCCTAGAAATGAACCTGTCGCCCAAGACAGCCAGCTAAACAGACTCAGACCGAGCATCCATGATTCTGACCATTCTTGGCGCCGTTGTGACAGCTTGATCATACCTGAAGCAAAGACTTCATCAGTAAGACCCCAAGCCCAGACTGCGGTTTTCTTCAGGTTTAAACGATCTTGAATCAGGTTTTGTAAAGCTGGGCCGTATAAAAGATGACGAATGTCTAAAGCAATCACGGTCAGTGCAGTCATCCAGATCGAAGTACCGCTACCAAGTAGTGCTACAACTAAAAACTGACTGGCACCGGCATACATGGAGCAGGACAGAAATAAGGCTTCCCAGGCAGTAAAGCCGAATTGGGTGGCGGAAACGCCAAAGGCAAAGGAGACCGGAAGGTAAGTAAATATAATGGCCTGGCTATCTTTGGCACCTTGCCAGAAACCGGCAGGTTGCATCGCTACTGGATTGTGGTCAGACACAAAACACCTTGAGGGAGAGAGTTAAAACAGGGATTAAATCAAGATTGTGTATTGTACGCGAATTTACTAGCATAGTGCCGAAATGTTTAACTGGCGATTCTGATATGTTGATGTTCAAGACACGTGCAATGCTGGTCGGTGTTTTAATCGGCAGCACCTTATTTCTTCAAGCTTGTGGAAATGACAGTCAAGCGCCAAAAGCCGAAATTAAAGCGGCACCTAAACTCTCTAATGATGCGACCACTTATGCCAATGCTGCATGGCAATTCATGAATGAAGTCGATCCGCTGGTTTATAACAAGGAAATGGAACAGATCGATGCTCAGGTACGTCAACCGGCCCGTAAATTGAGTACTGACTGGCGCATTAATGTGAAAATGACTGACTCAGTGACGGAAGGAAAATATGCCTTATGTCGCAAGGCTTTAACCAGTCTGGAAATCTGGGCACGTAGCACTGTTGAAAATAGCAGTAGCGTGGCACAGAAACAGGCCGACTATGAACGTGATAAACAGCAATGTCAGGGAGCGATTGCTCATCCTGAACTGGGAAATACTGATCCAAAGCAGAAAGGTAATGCAGTAGCTGAACAGTCTTAATCGGGTTTTATAATCTTCAGGCGGGACTTCGGTTCCGCTTTTTTGTTATAAAAAAACGATTCTATTTATATGAATAAACAATAATTAAAATTAAGAAAGATTGCCCTGAATCATTAAAAAAGTTCTATAATTGACTCATAATCAAGCGATTTAGAGATAAAAGTTAATTTTTGGAGTCATTTTAAATGTTTAATAAATTGTTTTTAGCGATAAGTCTGAGTGCAGTTTTAGTAAGTGCAGTACAAGCGTCTCATGCGTGTGAAGTGGCACCATGTACCAATGGCTTCGATAGCGTCAATGTCTGTGAATTGCGTTCTTAAATTTTAAATCCATCTCCCTATAGAAAAAATTAAACAGCAAAAAATAAAAGAAGCCTCAGAATAAGGCTTCCCATACATTAGACGATCATGTCTTAAAGCAACATGAACAGACGTTCTAGATACAACACTGCTCCGCCCAAAAGAATACTGAGACCGCAGAACAAACGTAAAGAGTGCCAAGACATGATGTTTCGTCCTACTGTATTGATTTATGTTGAAAGTGCTTCCAGATAACGGCGATTCACTTCCTTCCAGTTCACTACATTAAAGAAAGCGGCAATATATTCAGGACGACGGTTCTGGTATTTCAAGTAGTAGGCATGTTCCCAGACATCCAGACCTAGAATCGGGGTATTGCCATGCATGAGGGGTGAGTCCTGATTGGCGCTGCTTTCTATGATAATGGTTTGATCAGGTGCCACGCTGAGCCAAGCCCAGCCACTGCCAAAACGGGTCAGGGCTGCCTTGGTAAAAGCTTCTTTAAAGGCTTCAAAGCCGCCAAGCTCCTTGTCGATCGCCTGTGCAATTTCACCTTCAGGATTGCCACCACCATCTGGACTCATTACTGTCCAGAACAGGGAATGGTTGGCATGACCGCCGCCATTATTAATCACATTATTTTTCAAATCTTCAGGTACCTGATTGGCTTTGCTCACCAGTTCTTCCACAGAAAGATCTTCCCATTCTGTGCCTTCAATACCTGCATTGATGTTGTTGATATAAGTTTGATGATGTTTGGTGTGGTGGATTTCCATGGTTTTAGCATCAATATGTGGTTCCAATGCATCATAAGCATAAGGGAGTTCGGGAAGGGTATAGCTCATTTTTAATTGTCCTTAAGCGTGATTGAGTGAGTGGAATTTTCGACTAAATTTTAAAATACGCTTGAGTTGCATTAAATACAATGAGAATTATTATCATTTATGTTATGGGATGAGGTTTTTATAAATAGGATGTAAATATGCGTATGAAAATGGCAAGAAGCCAAATTTGGTAACAAAAAAGCCCCGAATGATCGGGGCTATTTTTTGGTTTCAAACTTATACGTTGAAACGGAAGTGCAGAACGTCACCGTCCTGAACAATATAAGTTTTACCTTCTAGACGCCATTTACCAGCTTCTTTAGCGCCAGCTTCGCCGTTGTACTGTACGAAGTCATCATAAGCAATACATTCTGCGCGGATAAAGCCTTTTTCGAAGTCAGTATGAATGACACCCGCTGCTTGAGGGGCAGTAGCACCGACTTTAACCGTCCAGGCACGAACTTCCTGAACACCGGCAGTGAAGTAAGTTTGCAAGCCTAGCAGTGAATAGCCTGCGCGGATTACCACGTTCAGACCCGGCTCTTCCATATCCATTGCTTCCAGGAATTCGGCACGGTCTTCATCTTCAAGCAATGAAATTTCAGCTTCGATCTGGTTGCAAAGTGGAACCACGATTGCATTTTCAGCAGCTGCCAGTTCACGTACCGCATCGAGGTGCGGGTTGTTTTCAAAACCGTCTTCTGCCACATTAGCGATGTACATAGTTGGTTTAAGTGTTAATAGACCAAAGCCACGAACCAGTTTACGTTCGTCATCATCTAGATTTGCTGCACGGGCAGGTTTGCCTTCATCTAAAAGAGGTAGGATTTTTTCTAGAACGGCTTTAGTGGCTACAGCTTCTTTATCGCCACCTTTTGCAGACTTCGCCAGACGAGTCACTGCTTTAGTCACAGTTTCAAGGTCAGCCAGTGCAAGTTCAGTGTTAATGGTTGCGATGTCATCAAGCGGATCAATTTTTCCGTTGACGTGAATCACGTTTTCATCTTCGAAACAACGGACAACATGAGCAATAGCATCCGTTTCACGGATATTCGCCAGGAACTGGTTACCCAGACCTTCGCCTTTAGATGCACCAGCCACCAGACCCGCGATATCCACGAATTCCATGGTAGTTGGTACCACACGTTGTGGTTTTACGATTTCAGCAAGTTTGTCCAGGCGTGGATCAGGCACAGGCACGATACCGGTGTTTGGTTCAATCGTACAGAATGGGAAGTTTTCCGCAGCAATTGCAGCTTTAGTTAATGCATTGAAAAGCGTAGATTTACCAACGTTAGGCAGGCCTACAATACCACAATTAAAACCCATGAAATAACTCACAAAGCGTTATATAAAAATTGCCAGTGATTTTACATGAAAGCCATGACAAAGTCAGGTCATGGCTGGGTGCTTTATTGAAAACTTATGAAATAGATGTTTTTAAATTTTACGTTTGTCGAGCTGATTCGATAGGGTGTCACCTGTGGCCTGAACCAGCATCACCAGTATCACCAGCACCACAATCACCGCCAGCATGATCTGCATGTCAAAACGCTGATAGCCATAACGGTAGGCGATATCACCCAGACCACCAGCACCAATAGCACCGGCAATCGCCGAGGAGTTAATCATGGTCACCAAAGTGACAGTAAAACCGGCCACAATACCCGGTAAAGCTTCAGGTAATAACACATGCCAGATAATCTGCTTACGGTTACAGCCAATCGCTTGTGCAGCTTCAATCAGACCCTGATCGACTTCACGTAAACTCACTTCAGCAATACGCGCAAAGAAAGGAGTCGCAGCTAACGTTAAAGGTACAACTGCTGCCCAGACACCATAACTGGTACCGACAATCCAGCGGGTAATTGGAATTAAAGCCACCATCAAAATCAGGAAAGGCACCGAACGGGTAATATTCACAACCCAACCCAAAGCCTGGTTAATTGGCTTGGATGGATAAATGCCATGTTCAGAGGTGCTGACCAAAATAACGGCCATCGGTAAACCAATCAGAAAGGCAACGATCGCTGATACACCAACCATGATGAGGGTATCGGTGGTTCCCGTTAGTAATAAATCAATGAGTTGGTCGTGCATAGCCAATCGCCTCAATCTGTGCAATGTGTTGTTTTAGTTTTTGCTGAAGTAAGTTCGTGTCCAGATTCAGATCAGCAACCGCGACAATGAGGCTGCCGACCAGATGGTTCTGGATACTGTCGATATGACTTTGATAGAGATGCACCGGATGCTCGAACTGTTCGAAAATCACTTTCAAATCTGGGGAATATTGAACACTAGAGGCATAGCGCAGTTTGATAATGCTATGCGTGGTATCTGTTGTCACTTCAGGACTGATCGAAAATGGCAGTTCCAGCTGTTCCAGATTCAGCAGTTCCTGGGTAATCTGTTGCTGTGGATTAGAAAAGACAGACCAAACTTCACCGGATTCAACAATTTCACCCTTTTCAATTACGACGACCTGATCGCAAATTTCACGAATGACTTGCATTTCATGGGTAATCAGTACAATAGTGATGCCAAGTTTCTGGTTAATTTCTTTGAGCAAAGACAGCACCACTGAAGTACTTTCCGGATCCAGTGCAGAAGTGGCTTCATCACAGAGTAGAATCTCCGGGTGATGCACCAGCGCACGGGCAATGCCAACACGCTGCTTTTGTCCGCCGGATAGCTGGGAAGGATAGTTCTGTGCCTTATCGCTTAAGCCAACCAGTTGCAGTACTTCATTCACGCGTGTATCAATGTCTGATTTTTTATAATTCGCGACTTTTAAAGGCAATGCCACATTTTCCCAGACAGTTTTGGCAGACATCAGGTTGAAGTGCTGGAAGATCATGCCAATGCGCTGACGTAACTGGATCAGTTCAGCATGGGTGAGTCCTGCCAGATCCTGCTGGTGGATATGGATATGACCCTCACTGATCTGTTCCAGACCATTTAGAGTGCGTAGCAGTGAAGATTTACCAGCGCCACTTTTACCGATAATCCCGAAAATTTTACCTTCAGGAATATCTAGGTTGATGTTCTTTAAGGCATGTACCGATTTGCCTTGTACTTCATAATATTTGTTCAGATTGCGGATTTTAATATGCGGGACGGAAAACGCCACCTGAGAACCAAAACTCACCATAGTATTCTCCTTATTTCCAGCCCGGGAACCAGAGCTTCGCACCAAAGTCAGCATCTAATGCTTCCTTCACGCGAGGTGAGTTCTGATAGATTTCAACAAATTTTTTCAGCTTGTCATTTTTGTCCTGATAGTCCTCACGTACGGCAAACAGGATTGCATAACGGTTGTCTTTGTTAGAGTCAAATAACAATGCTTGTTCTGGATCAGCTGTTTTAGCCAGACGTAGGTAATGCGGGTAACCGAATGCCAGATCAACATCATCAATGGCACGAGCGGTTTGTGGACCTTCAACTTCAACAAACTGAAGATTTTTCGGATTCACTGCAATATCTTTCAGGCTTGACAGGTGGTTGTTTGGATCTTTCAATGTCACTAGATTCGCCTGTTGTAATAACAGTAGCGCACGTCCCTGATTGACTGGATCGTTTGGTACCACAACTTTCGCGCCGTCTTTAAGTTCATCCAGACTGTTAATTTTCTTGGAATACAAACCAACATGTGTCGCTGCACCTTTGGCAAAGGCTTTGATCTTGAAATCAGTTTCTTTTTTAGCATTGTCCAAAAATGGCTGATGCTGGAAGAAGTTGGCATCAATATCGCCATGATTTAGGGTAATGTTTGGAGTATTCCAGTCAGAAAACTCAACCAGTTTGACATTTACGCCTTGCTGTTTGGCTTCTTCGGCTGCGACCTGCAAAGGTTTAGCAAAAGATGGGCTGATCCCAATCACCAGTTCATCCGAACCGGATTTCTTTTGCTGGTTCCACATCACCAGCCCAATGATGATGGCAGCAATAATTACCCCAATAATGGTGAATTTTGTTTTAGCGGTTTGTGCCATGTTGCACCTCAAAATGAATTTATGCTGATTGTTTTTGCTTTAAGTTTGTGTTCGCTGTTGAGGCGGATTTTTGACATCGGAATTGCTGTACTGGATGCGCACTAGGTAAGCGGTCTCCTTGCTGAAACAGTTTGTGTCTGAAACTGCCTTGTTCATATTCAGTTTTATAGCGTCCGCGCTGATGTAATTCAGGAATCACAAATTGGATAAAATCCTGATGTGATTCAGGTGCCACCGTACGGGTCAGGTTGAAGCCATCAATACCGGTATCATCAATCAGCTGAATCAGTTTTTCTGCCACGGTGGCGCCACTGCCAACGATCAGTGGATAACGTCCACCCAGCACATGTTGAGCCTTTAGGTCATTGGGTGTGATCTGCTGCTCTTTAAATTTGTCATTAACCGTCGCAATACTGTTGGTCTTCTTGTACGGGATCGGCTCATCATCGGCAAATTTGGCCAAGTCAATGCCAACCGAACTGGAGTAATGTGCAAGACCAGCTTCAGGGCTGGCGTAAGCACGGTATTCATCCAGTTTTTGCTGTGCCAGTTCATCTGTTTCTGCGGTTACCACGGTAATGCCGACAAAAATCTTGATCGCTTCAGGATCACGACCTTGTTCAGTTGCCTGACAGCGGATCTGATCGACCTGTTTTTTGAGCTTGTCCGGATGGTCACCGCCAATAAACATCCCTTCTGCATGCTGGGTAGCGAAAGCCATACCACGTGGTGAAGCCCCGGCCTGGAACAATACAGGGGTACGCTGAACAGAAGGGGAAACCTGGAATACACCCTGACTGCGATAAAACTGGCCTTGGTGATTGATCTGATGGACCTTGGCTGGTTCAGTAAAAATTCGATTTTGCTTATCTTTTAAAACCGCATCATCTTCCCAGGAGCCTTCCCAGAACTTGTAGCACAGTTGTAAAAATTCCTCGGCCTGTTCATAGCGCAGATCATGGTCTTTCAGGCCATTTTCACCAATCAGACGTTGTGCACTGTCCAGATAACCGGTGACAATATTCCAGCCGATACGGCCATTGGTCAGGTGATCCAGACTGGCAAAACGACGGGCGAACTGATAAGGCGACTCATAGCTGAGATTGACTGTTATACCAAAACCGAGATTTTCAGTTACTGCTGCCATAGCAGATACCAGCGTACTTGGGTCATGGCTTGGTAACTGAATCGATTCTCTTAGCGTCAGATCAATACCATTCTGATAGACGTCATAGACCCCAGTAATGTCGGCAATAAACAGACCATCAAATAGGCCTTTTTCTAAAGTTTTCGCCAGATCAGTCCAGTAGCTGAGCTCATTAAAGCGATGCGATTCATCACGAGGATGAGTCCACAAGCCGTGATTGATATGCCCCACGCAATTCATATCAAAGGCATTCAGCAAGATTTTTTTTGCTTTTGGATTAGTCGTTGTAATTGTCATTACAATGTCCCCCGGCGTGGAGGCAGAACACCATTCAGTAAATAATTGGCAATAAAATAATATTTCCAGCGTGAAGCATCATGCAGGGTATGCACGCGGGCATTACGCCAGAAACGATCCAAGCCATCTTCACGCTGGCTACCACGGCTACCGGCCAGTTCAATCAGTTTGGATGATGCTTTTAAGGCGGTTTCACTACTGTGTGCACGCGCTTTAGCCACATCCAGAGAAGCTCTGGCCACGCTGGTTTCAGTCGGATTGGCTTTGGCAGTATCGACAGAGCGGGCGGCCTGTTTCAGTAACACTTCAGAAGCACGCACATCAGCCACGACGCGACCGAGTTCAAATTTAGTCAGCGGATCATCGGTGGCTTTATCCACACCCGAATCAATCCACGGACGCGCCTGACGTACACGGTTTAAGGTTTCTTCGAATGCAGCACGGGCAATGCCGGTTTCAATAGAGGCATGCAGTAATTGTGCGAAAGGGCCCGAAATGGTTGGGTGCGAATAGGCCGTATCAAAACGTACCACATCTTCCTCAAGCACATGCACGTTGTCGAATTTCACCGTGCCGCTGCCAGTGGTACGCTGGCCAAAACCGCTCCAGTCATCAATCAGGGTCAGACCTTCACTGTCACGTGGGACAAAGGCCAGGAATTGCTGTTCGCTTTCATGCACGACCAGTGTCGGAATGCGGTGCGCAAACAGGCTGCCGGTGCAATAGAATTTTTCGCCGTTAATGACATAACCTTGCTCTGCTTTGCGGATGGCAGTTTGACGTTGAGCGGCAGTCTTGGTTTTAAACTCAGCCAAGGCATTACCAAAACGGGCACCTTTTAGGACTTCGGCATAGAGTTTCTGTTTTTGTTCCTCTGTGCCGTTATTGCGCAGGATTTCCAGACCATAGAAATGGTTTTGTGGAATCTGACCGATTGAACCATCCACACCGCTCATTAGGGCAATGACTTGTGCCACGGTATAGTTAGACACTTCTGCACCACCATATTCTTTTGGTACAGTAATCGCCCAAAGTCCGGACTGGCTATAAGCCTCGATCTCTTCGAAAGGAAGAATACGTTCGGCATCACGCTGTACAGCACCAGCCTTGAACTGCTTTGCCAGATTATGGGCAATTTCCAGTGCTTCTTCATCAGATTTGATGATGTGCGCATGCGCCAGCTGTTCGGATTGAAATGGAACAATATTTTGAAATGAAGTCATGGCAAATATCCTTAAATCCAGGCGTGGCGGGCAGGGAGTTTATGATTCAGGTAATAATCCCCAAGTGCATGCAGTTTCCAGCGGATCGGGTCATGCAGGGTATGCACACGTGCATTACGCCAATGCTGATCAAGATTGTGCTGACTTAAGCTGGAACGGCTGCCGCCCAGTTCCAATAATTTTTCCGAGATATGCAAAGCTGCATCATTGGCATAGATTTTGGCTTCAGCCACTAGAATTGAGGCTTTAGCGGCCTGCTTATCAGTCACAGATTCCAGCTGATCCAGTTCATCCAGATAATCAGCGGCTTCATCCAGCAGTAAAATCGCGGCATCGAGCAGCACAGAAGATTTGCCAACTTCCTGCAAGGTATAATGCTCAAAGCTAGCTTTTTCGACTTGAGCATCGACAATTGGACGTGCTTTTTGCACGGCAGTCAGCGTATCGGTAAAAGCAGCTTCGGCAATGCCGACATCAATCGCGACCTGCATCAATTGGGAATAGGCACCGCGGTAGCTTGGTTGATTTCCTAACAGACGCTCATCAAAAATGAGTAGTGGTTCGACCTCCACATGCTGAAGTTTGACCGTGCCACTTGAAGTCGTGCGTTGGCCAAAGCCATTCCAGTTATCGATCACTTCCACCCCTTCAGCATTGCGGTCGACAATAGTTAGTATTACATGGCCTTCTGGATGAATCGCTTTAATCGCTAACCAGTGCGCGAAGCTGCTACCAGTTGAATAGAATTTCTCGCCATCCACAAAATAGCGGCCATTTTCAAATGTTAAAGTGGTGGCAAGCGTCTTGGTATCTTTGGTATTGCGCTCTGGACCGCCATTCGCCAGACGCTTACCCTTTAAAATTTCGTTATAAATAAATTGTTTTTGTTCTTCTGTGCCCATGATCTCGATCATGTTGAGTAATGCAATCTGGTTCTGCGGAATTTGCCCGACACTAGAGTCAGCTTTATTAATAATCCGGAATACATGAGCTAGGGTTTTATTGGCAACAAATGCACCGCCGTACTGTTTCGGAATGCGCATGCCACCAAGGCCTTTCTGGCTGAACAGGTCAATCTCAGCAAAAGGTAATAGACGTTGCTGATCCCGCTGATTACGGCCTTCCAGGGCAAAGTCTGCAACCTGATAAGCAGCATTAATCGCGTCGAGATCATTTTCGATGATATGAACTTTTTCAGAAGTTAAACGAGACATAATGACATCCTAAATCGATGCCGAAACGTTACAGCTAAAGCTTTATGTAATTAAGCAATTGCTTTTGCAAAGCTTATGAAAAAAGCTATTTAGGACAAAAACTGCTAGGTTTTGATAAATTTTTAATATAGTAACTAATTAAAATTAAATAGGTTTTGAATAATTTCTTAATTTTAATAGATGTTTTTAAAGCAGTGCATATCTGCTTTATAGATAATCAAGACAAAAAAATGTATAAAAATACTCATCGTCGTGTTGAATAAGCAACATCTTTATTTTGAATAAAAAGTTCATTGTATTTCCAGTCTGGGGTGACTAAAGTATCCGACTAAATTAGATGGTTTTAATGCGATCTGACCTAAAAACAAGCATGGAGAATTTATGCGCATCTTATACCAGTTTCCACTTTCTCATTTTTGTGAAAAGGCGCGCTGGATGCTGGATTACAAAGAGCTGGAATATGTTGCGCACAATCTGATGCCGGGTGCTCATCGTGCCTTTGCTCGCCTGAAAACGGGACAAAACCGTTTACCGATTCTGCGCGATCGGGAACAGTGGATTGCGGACTCGACCAAAATTGCCCTGTATCTGGATGAGCAATATCCTGAACACCGTCTGCTACCTGCAGAAGTAAGCTTGCGTCAGCAGGCACTAGATATTGATGAAATCACCCAAGATTTAGGCCGCCATGTGCGTCGCTGGATGCTGGCTCAGGCTTTATCGCATGATCATGAATCGATGGACATCCTAATTGGGGAAAAAGGCTATCTGCGCCAGTTTGAAAAATTCTCCAAGCCATTGTTAAAAACCCTTTTGACCAAGGGTTATGCCTTAACTGAAGAAACACTAGAACAGTCCAAACAATTTATCAAGGATTCGGTTGAGCAGCTTAATCAGATTCGTGTGGAAAAAGAAGGACCTTATCTCGTCGGTTCACGTTTCTCTCTGGCCGATATTGCCGTCTGTTCCATTTTGGCACCTTTACTGGCCATTCCGGGAACGCCGTGGGAGCGAGAAAGCTTTGAATCAATGTCGGATGAATACCGTGAATATCAAAGTCATCTGGCTGAGTTGCCATTAGGGCAATATATTCAAAAGATGTATCGTAATGAGCGCAATGCCCGTGTTGATTGGCGTGGTGTATAAAATAAAGATGAAATATAAAAAACGCGCATAAAGCGCGTTTTTTTATGAGATTAGAATTAACCCCAAGGGTTGGTCTGATCAATATCACTTGGTTTACTGAAGCCACTGAGCAGTGAGTTAAAGTCAAACTTCGGCAGCGAGCTACCACTTGAGATATTAGTAATGGTTTCTTTAATGGTTGGGATGATTTCAGTAATGCTGATATTCGTAGCCGTATCAGTATTACTAATGCCGGAAATCAATTCGCTCAGATCAGGCAGTTGTAGGGATGAGTGATTACCGACTAAATTGCCAAGACTATCCGTGAATGCATCCAAACCTAAACCGTCTAAGCTTGGCACGCCAGAGCCGAGTGACCCGAGCAGGTCGCCAATTTCAGGAAACTGAACACCATCCAGAAGATCCGAGAATTGACCTTCACTATCAATCAGCGCAATTACAGGTTTGAGTGCGGTAATCACATTATTGAGGTCGCTGGATAAGGTGAGCAGTGATGGGTTATTCATAAAATCCAGCACCACTTGTACGCTATTCAAGACATCGTAAAGAGAATTCACGATTTCTGCCTGATCAGCGTCAAGAACGTCACTATTCGCTAATAGATTCAACAGTGGATTGATGCCTTTTAGTACATCCGCGATGGTGTCTGGCACATTACCTGAACCTGCAGAACTGATTGTAGATACCAATGTAGTCACACTACCAACCACTGTTGGTAAAACTTGGGTAAGTTGATCCATATCAATGGATGAGTTACCTGTATCAATCGATGCAAGCAGTGGCATCAGGCTTTGCGTTACAGTTTGCGCAATGGTGCCCGTATCGATATTGCCTGAATTGCTGATTAGACCACTGAGCAAATTGGTAATAGCACCGATATCAAGGTCACTGCTTGCATTGCTCATTAGGTTACTGGCTAACAGATTGACTGAACTGGTATCTAAACTACCTGTTGAGCCACCGATCAATCCGCTGATTAAGTCAACAATTGCACCGATGTCGAGATCACTAGCGGCATTGCCACTGATGAGACCACCGACTAGGTTGGCAATTTGACCAATATCTACATCGCCAAGTCCGCCAGAACCACCAATTAGGCCGCCAAGCAGTTCAGTAATTTGTGCGATATCAATATCGCCACCTTGAATCAAGCCACCGACGAGGCCTGCAATAGCTCCTATATCAATGCTGCCTAATCCACCTGAACCACCGATCAGACCGCTCAATAGTTGGGTAATTTGAGTAATATCAATATCACCACCTTGGATGAGACCACTGACGATACCGACGATGGCACCAATGTCTATTCCACCAAGACCACCAGTACCTCCAATCAGGCCACTCAGCAGTTGAGTGATTTGGGTAAGATCAAGGTCGCCACCTTGCAATAAGTTGCCAGCCAGTTCAGCAATTTTACCGAGGTCTACATTGCCAGCACTGCCACCCATCAATCCGCTGACCAATTTGATAACTGCATTTAAATCCAGGGTTGATGTATTACCACCCATTAAGCTGCCAAGCAGATTGCTGATTGAACCTATGTCGAAACTGCCACCATTGGCTTTCGTTAACTGGCTAATTAAACTGTTGATATCAAGTTTAGAAGCATTTGAGCCTGTAAATTGGCTAATTAAATCAGTGAGGGAACTGGAAGTTAAACTTTTGCCAGAAAGCAGGCTGTTTAAGAGAGAATCCAGGGAAGGGGTAGAGGGGGTAGAACCTGTAATAGAACCAATAATGCCAGAAAGACTGCCACCCAATAAACCGCCAAGTAAACTCGTATTTTGTGTCTCTGTCGTGAGCACTGGACTGAGTTTAGTTTTAATTGAACTAAGAATACTAAAAGCCATAACCGTTCCTTGCGAATTTTTATCTTGTTATGTTTGTTGTGTGTTTTAGATAAACCGCTCAATTCTTATTCAATTTCTATACAAGTGTAAATCTAAGTTGGATTAATCATGCTTTGAAAATAGGATTATCAGGGTAATGGTTTTTATTCATAAATAGTTTAGTGATAAATAAGAATGATTTATTTAAAAGAGACGGTTATCGAAAATTTTTTTATACGACGAATGACTATAAACATGGCTTAAAACTGGCTATTAAGATATGTCTGGCATTTTTTTTCAAATAACTGGTAATTTACGAAAAAAAAAACAATACTAAGAGTTAAATGATGATGTATTTAAATAAAATGGCAAGAGATTAGAGATGGAATTAGATCGTTTTGATAAGCACATTCTTGAAATTTTGACCCATGAAGATGTCAATCTGAATGAACTCTCTGAGAGAGTAAATTTATCTGTGAGTTCGGTACACCGCAGGATCAAGCATTTGATCGATCATAATATTATCAGTGGCTTGAAGCGCGAGATTAATTATCAAAAATTGGGCTTTAGCCTGCATGTGCTGTTGCAGGTTTCCTTAAGCAAGCATGATAGCGATACTTTTGCCAAATTTTTAGAAGAATTAGAAAATATTCCGGAAGTCATTAATGCTTTTCTGGTGACAGGGCAGTCTGCGGATTTTATTGTCGAAGTTGTGGCACGTGATATGGAAAATTATAGTCAGATTCTATTAAGTAGAATCGGCAAGATCGAGCATGTCGTAGCGCTGCATTCCAGCTTCGTGATTAAGGAATATAATGTCTTTAACTGTAGTGGTCTTTTAAATAAGGTTTAAAATTCTAGGCTTTTTAGGACATATAAAAAACGCACCCGAAGGTGCGTTTTGATCTCATAGAAAATTAGGCATCGAGTTGCGCCAAAACTTCATCAGAGAATTCAACGTTGGTATAAACGTTTTGAACATCATCCAGATCTTCAAGCATATCAATCATTTTCATGATTTTTTTCGCTTGGTCGATATCTGTGATTTCAGCTTTGGTAGATGGGCTCATCACCACTTCAGCGTTATCAGATTTTAAACCCGCAGCAGCTAAAGCATCTTGTACTGTACCGAAGCTTTCTGGCGTAGTGATCACCAGGATTTCATCTTCATCCACTTCAATGTCTTCAGCACCCGCTTCAAGTGCTACTTCCATGATTTGATCTTCTAAAGACACATCTTCAAAAGTAATCTCGCCACGTTTAGTGAACAGGAAGGATACTGAACCGTTGGTACCGAGGTTACCATCAGTTTTAGTGAAGCAGTGACGTACATCAGGAACCGTACGGTTCAGGTTATCTGTCATGGTTTCAACAATAACCGCAACGCCGCCTACGCCATAACCTTCATAGGTTACTTCTTTCAGATCGTCGTTATCTTCACCACCGGCACCACGCTGAATCGCACGATTGATCACATCACGTGTCATGTTTACAGATAATGCTTTTTCTACAACAGCACGTAGACGAGGATTACTACCCGCATCAGCGCCACCGAGTTTGGCAGCAGTTGTTAATTCACGAATATATTTGGTAAACAACTTACCACGACTGGCATCTTGTTTTGCTTTACGATGCTTAATATTGGCCCACTTGGAATGACCCGCCATGCGAAATATGCTCCTTGTAGATTGGCTGTATGCCTATCGAATTGCGCCGATTCTACCATAAGCTCTTTTTTTGAAAAAAGAGTCTGAATTTGAGATTTAATGATAATGCCAAAAAAATAGGCAATAAAATAGAAAGGCAAAGCAATAAATGTAAATAAAAACTTAAGAAAATGTTTGCTGAGAAAATACCTAGATAAGAAAAGGGCAGGAGAAATATTATTCTCAAGCCCTTTTATGGAGGGTTTATTCCGGGATAATAATATCCAGACCAACATTCTCTTTATAGAGTTGCTTGATTAAAGCCAGATCATGTGCAAGATCAGTAGGATAAATTTTGCCAAAAATCCCGCCTTGCTTGGTTTTGGAGTTGGCATACATCAGGACAATTGGCACATTGGCAGCTTTGGCAATATGCCAGAAACCGGTACGGATCGGTTTACGCGCTTCACCATTTTTGGCACGGGTGGCTTCAGGTGCGATCACCAGATTGAATTTTTCATTATTCTGAAAATGTTCAACCATTACGCTAACAATATCCTTATTCGCTTTACGGTCGACCGCGATACCACCCATGGCTTCCAGAATTGGTTTCATTGGGCCTTTGAACAGTTCTTTCTTGATCAGGGTATGAATTTTGATGTCATACATCTTAAAGAGCGCCAAAGATAGAACTGCATCCATCATGGATGTATGTTCAAATCCGACAATGACCTGTTTATCTTCGAGTACATCGGGTTCAACATGATATTGCCAACCGGCAAGTTTAAATGCAGATTCGCCAATAAATTTGTTTAGCATAAATAGAAAGAAATAAGAGCTAACGGTATGAACTGCATAATTTCTTCCTGTTCTTATTCACAGTCAATAGACTTTATTTCAAATTCATTAATAATATGAAAAATCCAAGATCAAAAAAGTATATTAAATAGTTTTTTAAGACCTGAAAGATATAAATAAATACTTAATAATCCTTGAGATATATCATCTTATATAAAATAAGTCTTAAAATGATGAAAAAATGACTATCCAGCACAAATTTTAGTTATTAGACTTTTGTCGAAGAAAAGAAGAAATTGTGTCTTTTCTATTTTCTGGTCATTTTCTCTCTGAGATTGAAACCTATGACGTATATTACAGCTTTCATGTTCTCAATGCTTCTGTTAGCACTGGTTATTGTATGGTCTTTAATCGAAATCTATATGCATTTACGTAAAGATGAGAAATTGGAATCGGAATTTTAGTCTTTATAGATTTTTAAAGAATATTTTCTAGGATTATATTTCTATACTTAATAGTTGGTATTTTTATTGATTATGGTTATATTGAGACGTAAAAGCGATTAATTTATTGGTTTGATATTCGAATAATTAGCGTGCTCTCTTTATTTTAGATAGAAAATATAGATGTCATATTAGGCTTTTGCTACTTAACTTAGACTGAAGTCTTAAATCCTAAGCAGGGCAGTTATTAAGGATAAAAAATGATTGCTGGCTAAGTGTGCAAGCAGAAAGAAAAGTACTTGTTTTTTGATCTAATCTTGGCTAGTATTCAATGCGCCTGAACTAGTTGAAATATAACAAATTCAGTCTATATAGGGCCTATAGCTCAGTTGGTTAGAGCAGCGGACTCATAATCCGTTGGTCGACAGTTCAAGTCTGTCTGGGCCCACCAAATTTCATTCTCATACTATTCTTATGTGAAATATAAAACCCTAATTCTAAAAGAATTAGGGTTTTTTTATTGCCTAAAAAATACACATATGTACGCATATGTTCACATACGTTCGCGTATAAAAATGGACCCTGTGTATCCTATTGTGTGTATCCCGAGTTCACCCTATAACGAGGATACATATTTTCAATTGAGAGTTTTAGACCATGACTAGAAAACGACATTTAAGTGATCTGAAATGCGATGCATTGAAAGCAAAAGAGAAGGAATATCGGGTTGGTGATGTTCCGGGTCTTTATCTGAGGATTCAAACTTCAGGTAAAAAATCCTGGCAAATGCGTAAAAAGAATAGTCAGGGAAAATGGGCATGGATCGGTTTAGGGACTTATCCAGAAGTTTCTCTTAAAGAGGCTCGTGAAAAAGTGAGAGATATAGAAAAGGGTATAGTGGTACCGCTTACCCGTAAAGAAAAAGCGTTGAAATTGCAAGAAGAGAATAAAGAGCTGTTTGAACAGTTGATGTGGGAATGGTTGGATACCAAAAAAAATTCGTGGACAGCACAAACATTTAAAAAGGAGGTTCAATCTATCGAGAGGCATCTCTTACCTGTATTTGGCAAAAGAAAATTTGCAGAGATCAAGACTCAAGAATGGCAAAAATTTTTTCAGGGTAAACAAAGAAAAGAGAAGATTTTTAACCGAGTCGAGAAACTACTTTCCTATGTTCGGAATGCCTATGATTACGCCATTCATCATGAGCGGATGCAACGCAACCCTGTAGCAACCCTGAAAAAATACCTGGATAAGAATATAGGAAATAATATGAAGCACATTGATATTCGTGAATTGCCTGAAATGCTTCAAAAGATCAGAAATTATCGAACCCGACAAATCGCTATTGGTTTGGAATTATTAATTCTCATGTTTCCAAGACCAGGTGAATTAAGAATCGCGACATGGGATCAGTTTGATTTCGATCTCAAAATTTGGAAAAGGCCAGGTTCCATGATGAAAATGAGAAAAGATCACGATATTCCCTTATCTCCACAAGTTATTAAGTTGCTGGAGGAGTTAAAGGCAATTCCTGGGCGAGAAAGTAAATATTTATTTCCTTCCAGAGACAGTGCAATGAAGCCGATCAGTAATCTGACTTTTAATGCTGCTTTGAACAGAATGGGCTACAAAGACAAGCAAAATCCACATGGCTTTCGCCATATTGCAGCCACCCAATTGAACGATATTTTAAGTGATAAACAGCAGGTGATAGAAGCCTGCCTAGCACACCTTAAGGCGGGGATGCCTGGTACTTATAATAAAGGTCAGCATTTTCGGGAGCGTATTAAAGTCATGGAATGGTGGGGTAACTATATAGACTCTATTGTTACAAAATGCATCTAATTTTACAAAGAAAATATAAAAAAACTCCTACAGGGTGTTGCAAATATTTTCTAGTGAGGTAGTGTTTAGTTATTAATCACCACCTCATTAAAATGTATGAGTAACCCCAAAGATAATGTCAATAATTTTTTAATTCGGAAGTATTTCTTATTATGTACACAGGAAAAAGTGTCTGATTTAATCACACAAGAGTGTATACATAAAAATAGTTTTGATGCCATTGAAAAATTCTTGCCTTGGAGAATTAAATTATTGGATCTTTGTAAAATAATGGGTATTACTAGAGCACAATTAAAAAAAATTGCTGATAGTGATCCAACTTTTCCTCATCCACAAAAGGATTTTACCCAGCGTCGTGCAGGAGTGTATTACGATACAAAGCAAATAGAAACATGGTTGCAAAACAATTGGGAAATTAATGCAGATTAATTTCAATTATTTAAATAAAAACCTCCAGAGGAGAACAGAAACTATGCCAAGTGGTCATCACGATCATAATAATGGTAAAGTATTTGAAAGCCTTCTTTTAAAGCTTCATCAGGTGTGCGAGCTTTTAAATATTTCTAGAACAAGCTTATATAAGCTTATGAAAATAGATCCTACATTTCCTCGACCCAAAAAAATTGTAAGTTCTCTGCAAGGTGGGAATTTGTTTATAGCTGAGGAGCTTTGGGCCTGGTATAGAAATAAATTCCTGGGAGAGTAGGTTTATTAAGCCCCTGTAACCAGGGGCTTTTTTTAATAAATAGAATATGAATCAGGAAGTCGTTCTCGATATAGAACTCTTATTTCATCAAAGCTAATGTCAGGATTCTGGTCTATCAGTTCTTCAATCCATAAATAGATGGCCCGATAATTACTACAGTTATTATCTTCATTAAAGAACAGTCCTAGCGTATATCCATCGAGAATTTGAAACTCATGAATTAGTTTACGCAATATATTATTGATCTTTTCTCTATTAAGCATCTGCGTATCTCTTATTATCATCGATGATTCTTTTTAATATAAATTTTAGGGCTTGTCTAATTCCAAGATGTAACTGAAGTTTATAGGTTATCTAGTATTTATTCTAAATAAAAACCTTTTGATTAAATACACATAAGAGAATAAGACTGTACTTAAGAAAACTGAGTGATTTATTGGTATTTTTTGATTTTAAGTATACACGGAAAGAATTTTGAAAGTTTCCAGGTATTAGGTTGGCCTGATTAATTTTTTGAATGCATTTAATTGATGATAAATCTATGTTTTTTATCCTATAGGGTATTTCAGTGGTCCAGTAATGGATGGGAAAAAGTGGAAAGATTGCCTCAAAAAAGATATTAATTTGATCTAGTTCTTTAATGTGAAATATTAATCCTGATTCAGAGATATTCACCTTTTGAATAAATATTTTTAATCCTTGAATGAGATTTTTATTATCTCTGGAATAATCACCCAGCTGTTTAAAAAAATACGGAATCAGTTTCTTTTCTTCAAAAGTTTCTACGCAGGGCAATATGCGTCTATCTTTGTCAGGATTGATGATGAACCTTGACCTGCCTTTCTGATTTTTCAGCATCTGTAATTTGTTGATATTGTCTTTACATGCCTGAATGAAAGCCCGTGGGAGGTTCAATTTTTTAGCGATGTAATCAATATCATCAAATCGTTCACAGTGTCTAATGATCTGGATTGCCATATGAGCGGAGATACCTGATGTAGCCGTGCCCGGATAATATTTTTCGTTACCGCACTCATTTTTTCGGGTAACGGATGGTTTGGCTCTTTTAGAACTTTTTCTATGTGTAGCGCTATTTATCAGGTGCTCAGCAGTCAAATTTAGCCTAAGCATCGGACTTAAACTGCTTGGATGAATGTCTTTCGAAGTGGGTTTGATTGAGAGACCAGGATAAATGGTTTTAATGGTGCGGTAGGGAATAGATGGATCATATTGACTGAGCCTGTAACCCGCCATGATAAAGCATAAGTGCAGATAGCTTTTAAAGGTTTCTGTTGGCGTGATATGCCCGAGTAAATGGGCAAGAATATACCAGAGATCCTGTGCTGCTTTACCACGAATCAGGTCACTGCGTATCCGCGCATAATCTTGCTGAGTATAATCGCTAAAGACCTTGACCAGTTCATAGGGCATATTGAGGATCAGTGCTAGATGATTGGCGGCAGAATGTCTGAGGGTATGAAATGAATATTGACACCCCGGTAATACCGTATTGATCAGATTCGAGAAAATCTGAGAGACAAAATGTGTGGATAAGCGTTCACTGCTATTCCACAGGGTAAATACATAGTCATCTTTACTGAAGCTGATGCGTCTGGATAAACAGTAGTCCTTAAACGTTTCATGTTCATTGGGACATAACAGCGTACTGACCGGGATATTACGTTCAGCGCTGTCCGTTTTTAATGTATGTTCCTGCTGACTAGAGCGGTAAGGCCTGATCCAAATCGAGGTGCAAGCTGGACCTTCAATATCTTTAACTCTCAGGCCTAAAATTTCATTAATCCGCATCCCCGTACGAAAGGCGAGGGTAAAGATAATTTTGAGCATCTCGGCATCATGCTGATTAAAGCTGTCACACTTTACGTAAGCAGGGATAAGATCAAGTACAGCGCAAAATACTTTGGCTGAGATAATTTGTGTCTTGGGATGAGAGGATGCCTGAAGATCGCGGTACAAAGGAAAATCTTCTGATTTAAACAGAATTTTTTGGAAATGATGAAATCGTCGTAGCAGATCGAGTTTTTGATGCGAGGACTTGGTGTTTTCTCCCATAACCCTGCTGTAGATGTCCTCAAGGTGGGTATTGAAATCAGGATCTTCCATATAGGGAAGCGCATGTAACAACCAGGCTTCTGCAAACTTGGCATAGTAGCTATAGATCGAGGATCGCCTTAATTTCTGCTGGTAACCTAAATATTTGAGCCAAGCTTCTGTGTCGAGATTGAAGAGCTGGCTTAAGTGCTGTACTTGCGCTGTACTGGGTTGAAACATACTGATCAGCCATAGGCAGATTCGGATTGAGGCTTCAGACAGGACAGCGTGTTCTTGGGTCACATAGTCGATGAGTTCAGTCAAACCGTCTTGATTGTGTCGAATGGTCTTGAGCAAATACCTATGCAGTTTTTTGATACTGACCAGTGATTGTTTATTCATCACAGCGGTTGAGCATTTTACTGAAGGCCTATTCGTGATGTGACCCTCATTTAACTCTGCTGAAAACAGAGGTGGATCCAGATAGTTTTTGAATGATGTCAGGCTTAAGCCGCAGGTTTCATTTTTGTCTTCCAGGCAGCGGCTTAAAGCGGTATCCAGTGTGACATGATCCAGTTGCACCCAATGAGAACTTGCCGAAGCCAGAAGTTTAGTAATCTCAGAATATTGACCGGTAAACTCCATTTTCCTGAAGATGATACTGAGATAGTCAAAGGCATTCATGCGTACAGTCGGGGAGTGTTCAAGGTATCGGACCAGCCAGAGTTGAGTGATGCGGTCTAAAACCAGTGTGCGTGATTTTCTCAGTGGTGCTTCAGGATGGTAGATGTCCCCATAACCCGGGGATAAGGGTTCAAGAAAGACCAGATGCAGATCTATAGCCTTAAGGTGCTGGATCATCAGTCCTTGCTGTAACTGTTCAAGAAATGCATCCAGAGTATTGCGGGTACAGATCCCGGCAAAGAGAATGCCCGAGATCAGAATGTTGCCAATGATTTCTGCATCAGAGAATTGCGATGCCGTGTTCCAGTAACGCCACAGCCTTTGATGGACCATATGAACGTACTTGGAGCGCTCAAGCCACTCCCGGTTGAATTCCATGGGCTCACGTTCAATGCTCAGAAATTGCCGGGAGGGTAGATCAAGTTCGATTTCATAGCGATGGTTGAATAGCATGATCTGCCTGCGGTAGCAGTGATACAGCATTTTTTTATAACGAACCGAGGAGGCTTCTCGTTCAATGGCCTCTTCGAGCTTTTCTAATAGTCCCAAGTGCTGATGATGCTGATAGGCCTCGAAGAACTCATCCAAAGGCAGATGCGTCTGGATAAAGTTTTGGGCCTGCTGCATCTCCTTTTGTATGACTTGTTTCCGTTCTGTATGACGGCGCTCACTGGCGAACTTAGAGATCTTTGGCATCAGTCATCCATCCCGTCAATTGGAAAGAGAGCGGTGCTTTGCGCGATGCTAATCACAGCAACTATTTTTGCTTGAGATAACGCCAAGGGAAGAAGCCCAGAGAGTATTCTTTTATTCATAGAGGTTTCTTATTATTTTTATGTCCTGTCTCTATGATAAAACTGAAATTTAACTTATGAACGCATGATCAAAAACTTGGGAATAAAGGGGCAGGTTTTTGTTGAAAAGATGGTATGTCTAAAGATATAAAAAAGAGTTTTATAAACTGCTATTTTAAATAATGTATTGAAAATTAAGGGTTTTTGGTTCTAAAAATCTTCTTGATTTTAAGCCTAATTGTATTTTTTCAAAGTCAGGTCAATGAAGTTCATGCGCGTGTGGCAGTTCTGAATAGATTTACGGAATTAGGTAGACCTCACACCCAAGTTGTCACTTAAATTTGAATGGATTGGGGAAAACTCAGCTTTTGAATGTTTATGCAACAAAGCCGGTACTAAGCGGTACTTTTGGGCTAGTTAAGTTCCAATTTTCGTACTTATCGTACTACCTATATGCATAGACAGGAAATTTATGGGGGTTTTTTATCTTAAACTTGGAATTAATCTTATTAAATTGTGAGATGAAAGAGTTTGTCTGGGTATTAGGACGCTTTTTGTATATGTATTTTTGATAGTTTTTGCCTAAAAAAGAACTGATTAATGTGATAAGTTTCCAGCAAATTTATATCTTTATAACCTACAAAAACTGCTATGTTAAAAGCTCTTAAAATTGCAACTTTCCAACAAAAAGTTTGCCTTGTTTTATTCCTTATTTTGTCATTAGGTTACTTCGGTTTAGAAATCTATTTTAACTCGATGATCATTAGCCAGATGTCCACTACAACCTCGGCTACAAAGATCGAAACGGTGGAACGATATGGTAAAGCCTTTACCGGAATAGGGATCTGCCTACTGTTCATGAAAGCAGTTCTGCCAGGATTCCAGAAAATCCATCAATTCATTCTCTGGCTTATTCCAGTGGCCTTAATTTCAATTGGTATCTCATTCTTTGTGCAGAACCAGGTCATTAATTACATTGTGAATAGCGCTTCTAATGAACAGAAGGGCAAGGCTTTGCTGATTACAGGCGCTCATAACACCATTGTTCCGTATTACAACGACCGTTGGGCCACAAAAAGGGAGCATCTTTATTGGTTTAATTTCAAAATTTGGCTTAAACAAAAAATGAACCCTCGTGATGGGATATACATCAATAGGGAATTAACACCGGAATATGCCGAAGCCAAATCAAAAGCTGAACGTCAGCAATATTATTCTCAGGCTCAATCATGCCAACAGCATCCAAATATCTTTAATGTCGAGAGCACCTTAGATCGGGCCTTTTTCCCATATATTGAGATGACTAAGACTTATAGTGAAGATAAATACAAGCAAGCGATTACATCATTCGCTACATGCTTAATGAACGATGATGCTTATTACAATCGCCAAATGATGTCGAGCAATGTTCTAACTCAATTACAAAACGCTTGGGGTCGCTATATCGGCAAGAGCGAGGAATATAACCGTTACATGGATCAGGTTTTCTTTACTAAAAAGAAAGAAAAAATCCATCAAGAATGGGTTAAGCAAAGCAAAGAAACTTTTGGACCAAATTCTAATGTTCCACCGAACATGACTGAACGCCAGTTCTTTAATCACCCTGATGTAAAGGCTTATATCTTCAAAGAAACGAACCAGACTCGTATCTATGATCCTAAGCAAAAGGATTTTAAAGAACAGATTATTGCCTCAATGCCAGATTCACTGTTTAGAACCTATAATAAGTATCGTCCATATATTTCTGAACTGAATGCACAAAATGAGAAGCCTAAAATGCCTCGTGCTGGTGAAGAAATGGATGCTAAAGATGCCTATAAATCAATCGTGATGCCTATGGTGGGCCTGTGCTTCTCAATCTTCTTCCTGATCACGAACTTTTTGTCTTTGATCTCACTTTTTGTATTTGAGAACAATCCTAAGTTTGCAAAAATCTTCATGGCTGTTTCATTGAGTGCGGTACTGATTCTGCCAAGCGTGAAGGGTGGTGCAGTTAAAGAAGTTGCGGCTGAGTCAAAAAGTGTGACTGCTAAATTTATAGTACGAACTGTCTACTACTACCAGAGCATCATCATGAAGATCTATAAGTAATTGTGATTTTGTATAGTTGCTTAGACCGCCTGTATACAGAACAGGTAAGCGCAATGCGGTTTGATGTAGCCAAAGGCTCTCAGCACCTGAGCCATGACAGTATCCATCCCTGCTCGCATATCCAGAGGTTGGGTAGAAAGCCAGATTTCATCAATGCGGATCATGTTGCAAGTGCCTTGAGTAATTCTGCTAAAGCAGATATTTCTGATACTTGCCATTTCAAGCCAATTTCTGCTTTTGAGTGGGGTAAAGTAATTTGAACCGTTAACATCTCAGTAGGAATAGGATCTAATGGTGCAGAGCAAGATAAAGCAATAAATGCAGGTTTATTCGGTAGTGGTGAGCGATCATTCCCTTGCTTACCATCAATTAAGCGAATCCATTTGGATACAAGATTTGTATTCAATTGAAACGTCCGGTGCTTTACAAGCCTGAACGATCTGCTGTTTAAATTCAGCACTGTATGTTCTTCGTTTTTTCGCAAGAGATGCGATGGATGTCTGATTATTTATAGTCATAAATTTAAGTCCCCACTTGTTTTTAAGTGGGGACTAAATTAAGGCTTATAGGATGAATTCATAAGGTGTGTTCAGCGGACGCTTACAATGAGACTACATAAATTCGTGAAACATTGCTCACTTAATGACTGTGGAACATGAAAAATCCATGAAGAAGCCCAATCGGTATTGTTTGGGCTTCTTTATGTGTATTAAGTTTTTGATTTTTATACAATATAATGAATAATTTCTTATAACGTGTATTATGTTAATTTTAGGAAATTTAAAGACTCTGTTGATTTACACGCTTAGATAATTCTTCAGCACTTTCTACCCGTTCAGAGTAGCGGTCAGTGAGGTATGAGGACTGTCCTCTCGTTAAGAGCGTAAACTTGTATAACTCTTCCATCACATCCACGATCCTAGTGTAGTAAGAAGAGAGCTTCATACGACCATCCTCTTCAAACTCTAGGAATGCTTTAGGTACTGATGATTGATTCGGAATCGTGATCATCCGCATCCAGCGCCCTAAAATACGTAATTGATTGACCACATTAAATGATTGAGAACCTCCACACACTTGCATTACAGCTAAGGTTTTACCTTGAGTTGCACGTATTGCACCTGCGGCAAGTGGAATCCAGTCGATTTGAGCTTTCAAGATGGAACTCATTGAGCCGTGACGTTCAGGAGAGCACCACACCATACCTTCTGACCATGTTAAGAGTTCATGTAGTTCTTTAACCTTTGGATGTTCCATATCGCCATCTTCAGGGAGAGGTAGACCTTTAGGATGGAAAATTTTAACTTCGGCACCGAAATACTCTAGGATTCGGCCAGCTTCTTGAACAGCTAAACGGCTATATGATCTATCACGGTTTGAACCATACAGAAGCAGTATTCTTGGTGGATGATCCAGCTCTTTGGCTTGAACCTTTTCTAAAGTAGGCTTGTCTAAAAGACTTAAATCAATATTCGGTAAATTCATCAGATTTATACCTCTTTAAAAACTTTTGTTCTCAGCCATAAAGACACTGATACCAGCATAATGAGCACCGGTACTTCAACTAATGGACCTATCACCGTAGTAAATGCAACAGGCGAAGCCAGTCCAAAAGTGGCAATAGCGACAGCAAGCGCCAATTCAAAATTGTTGCCTGCAGCAGTAAAGGAAATAGCGGTAGTTTTAGGGTAGTCATTGCCCATCCATTTGCTCATAAAGAAGCTAATGAAGAACATTACAATGAAGTAGAAGGTTAAAGGGATTGCGATTCTCAGCACGTCTAGAGGTAAATGAACGACTTCACCACCTTTTAGACTAAACATGGCTACAATCGTAAATAAGAGCGCAATCAGGCTAAGTGGACTGATCTTGGGAATAAACTTGGTTTGATACCATAGCAACCCTTTTTGCTTCACTAAAATCATTCGGGTTAAGAAACCAAGTAGAAATGGTATGCCGAGATAAACGAGGACAGCATGAGTAATTGTCCAAAAGCTCACATCAATGACCTGTGCTTCCACACCAAAATAAGGCGGTAAGAAGGTCAGGAAAAGCCAAGCATAGGTACTAAAAAACAAAATTTGGAAAATACTGTTAAAAGCCACCAATGCCGCTACGTACTGATTATCGCCACAAGCTAATCCATTCCATACCAACACCATAGCGATGCATCGAGCTAATCCAATCAAGATTAAGCCTGTCATATATTCAGGATAGGAATGTAAGAAAACTATTGCCAGGATAAACATCAGACATGGGGCTATCAGCCAGTTCTGAATAAGGGATAAAGTCAGAGTGCATTTATCCTCGAACACTTTTGGCAAAGTTGCATAATCGACTTTAGCGAGTGGTGGATACATCATCAGAATGAGCCCTATTGCGATAGGAATATTCACTGAATCCACGCTTAATTTATCCAGTGCAACAGAGGCTTGAGGAAAGAACACGCCAATGCCTACCCCTAATGCCATGGCAATAAAAATCCATAGGGTCAGGTTTCGGTCTAGAAAAGAAAGTCTTGAGTTAGACATGGCTTACTCGATATTAGAAATCTTGCTGATTTCATTGATTAGTTCAGAACGAGAAAGGCTATTTACATCAAGTGCAAATAAAGCGTCTAAGCGTCTATTAATGTGATCAACAGTCCTTAAGAATGCTTGAAGTTTTTCTTCTTCAGGAAGGTCTAAATGTGATGGGTCGGCTAATCCCCAATGAGCTTTAATTGCATCATTCAAATATAGGGGACATGACTCTTGAGCAGCCGAATCACATACTGTAATCACAACATCAGGTTGGTATCGTTCACAGTCATCCATTGTTTTGCTGGATAAGCCTTCTGTAGATAGTCCTAAGTTTTCCAAAGTCTTAATTGTTAAGGGATGAACTTTGCCTGTCGGCTTACTGCCAGCACTATAAGCTTTCCATCCTTCAGGAGCGCGGCTGTTAAATAACACTTCTGAAAGGACGCTACGGCAACTATTGCCTGTACATAAGAAAAGGAATTTCATAGTTATTAATCACAATGAATAGAGATAGAGGTATCGGTAGAGGTGCTATTAATCATGTCTTCGTTTTGATTCGAGATGATATTTAGTACAGCTTTAGCCCATTCAGGAAGATTTGGGTTCAGACGGTAATAGACCCATTGTCCTTGTCGCTGATCTAGCAAAATCGAAAGGTTTCTAAGTAATGCTAGGTGTCTGGAAATCTTAGGCTGACTAAGCTGCAAACGTTCAGTGAGTTCACAAACGCAAATATTCTGCTTAGCTATAACAAGCTTTAAGATATCCAAGCGAGTTGGATCAGAAAGGCATTTAAAGAAATCAGTTTGATCCATTAAGTTGACTCAATTTATACTCTTATTCAAATATACGTATATCCATATATTAAGTCAATTTATATCTATTTAACATAGTGACGATTATATGAACTCTAAAGCGTCCAAGTAAGATAGGAATCTCTGTTCACTTTTCTGTGAGATTTAGTGTCCATTAAAATAAGAATACGCAATTAGCAACTGAATAAAAAACTCTCTAGGTAAATTAATGTCTTAAACAGGAAATTGATATCGAGCCCAGCATCCATTACACCAAAATATGAAATATTAAGAACTTTATAGACATCTGTTTTAGTAATAAAGATGCTGGCATTAAGCCAGCATTTTAAATTTTTGAGTTCTTTAACCCGCTATTGACCCGCCATCCTTACGAGTGATTACTACAGTTGCAGAGCGTGGCCGGGAAGTAGCAGATGAGTTAGTCTGTGATGCAGGCCAATGACTAGTGG
This sequence comes from Acinetobacter sp. CAU_H_56, assembly GCF_058599425.1. Lineage (NCBI taxonomy): Bacteria > Pseudomonadati > Pseudomonadota > Gammaproteobacteria > Moraxellales > Moraxellaceae > Acinetobacter > Acinetobacter sp. CAU_H_56. Next base: position 1,153,471 of record NZ_CM178654.1, read on the forward strand.
GCTTATCATAACTTCGAGAATCTTCTCCAGGATGCTGTACGTTGATGAAAATCGCTTTATAGTCTGGTGTCATGGTTACCCCCGTAATCTCGCAGCCTTTCGGACCTGTCAGGAAACGACGTAAAGTTTGATCTGAGACTTGAGCACCGACTATAGTTTCCTGACCAGAAGATGTGGTTGTTCGAGTACCATCTCCAACCTTACCAGGTAAAGCAGCCAACATCATACAATTGGTCGTATCTGTATAAGCACCATCATCAGTCTGAATCCAGAGTACACCACGAGGGTCAAACCACATTCCATCTGGTGAAGACAAGTCATTATTATCATTTAAACCCGATAGATTAATATTCTGTGCCATTTTAGCTTCAGCACCAAATAGGTAAATATCCCATTTGAATGTGATGGCTGTAGTCGTATCCTTATCTTCATGTAAACGGATAATATGACCATTTACATTACCTTTGCCACCTTCAGGATCGCTATAGTTACGTGGATTGGCTGCATCTAAGGCATGTGTAGTGCCGCGGTTAGAGTTATTAGTGAGCGTAACATAGACTTCTCCATTTTCAGGATTGACTGCAACCCATTCTGGACGATCCATTTTAGTAGCGCCTACGCTATCTGCTGCTAGACGGGCAAAGGTCACGACATCCGCCTGGGAACTAAAAGGGTAGATATTGTTCAGCTCATTCAACCCATTAATACCATAACTCAGCTCAATCCATCGACCATTTCCGTCTGCATTGAATTTGGCAACATAAAGTTTGCCATGATCCATATATTTATCTCCGACTGCATAACCGCCATTGCGGTCTTTTTCACTCCATTTGTAGTCAGAGACAAACTTATAGATGTATTCTCCACGTGAGTCATCGCCCATATAGAAAGCCAGGTTATCATCTTCACGAGCACGACTAGCACGACAGTCTTCATGGGCAAAACGCCCTAAGGCTGTACGCTTAACTGGATTTTGTCGGCTATCAAATGGATCAATTTCTACAATCCAGCCAAAAGTATTTGGGCCATTACGATAATCCTTGCTGGCATCACCGGCAGTAATATCTGCGCTCCATCGATCATAAAGATCCTGAGGTTCAATTGTACCTATTGCAGATTCCCAGCCATAACGTGAGCTTGAACCTGCTTTTAAACCATAACGCTCCAAAGCGATCTTTTCTTGCGCTAAGCGATGAACATCATCAGTTTTGCTACGGACAAAGTAACCAATAAAGTTTTCTTCAGTGGTGAGATAAGTACCCCAGGGGGTATAGCCGTTGCCGCAGTTGTTATGCGTACCGCGTGTTAATTTTCCACCTGGTGAAAAGCGTGTAGATAGAAGAGTAGATCCACTCGCAGGACCTGAAAAGCTCATGACAGTTGAGGCAGTAATTCGACGGTTATAAATCGAATTTTTGACAATTTCTATTTTTTGGTTGGAATTGTCTTTTTTGATATGAACGATTGAAACACCATGTGCATTTGTCTCACGAATGACTTCATCTTCAGGGCGGCGACCATCAACTTTGGTTGGTCCTTGAGGATGTAAAAAAGTCGGATTGATATATTCATGGTTCATAACGAGTAGACCGTGCTCAGACACAGTCGGGTCATAGCGGCCAGTAGTAATATTTAAGCCAAAAAAACTCATTCCATCATGGCAGTCGCCAGAGCGAAACTGAAAGCTTGGACCATTCGGGATATTGTTATCATCCCAGTCTGAATATGCAGGATTAATAGAATCTCCAAGAGCATACAGGACATTGGCTTCATAACCGTCTGGTACAGTAACGATATCATTCAAGTTTTTGGCAACTGGTGTAAAGTTCAGTTGCTCTGGTTTTGTATTTGGGTCAGTAGCAGGCGGGTTTGGTGCAGTCTCGGTTGGGGGCAGAGTAGAGCTATTATCGTTATCCCCACATCCAGTCAGAGAAGATGCAAGGGCCAATGCTGCAGCCCCACTTGCAGTTTTGGCAATCAAGTCACGACGAGAGATAGATTGTTCTAAAATATCCCGAAAATGATGATTATCTGACGTATTATTATCCAATTCCTGATTTTCATCATAAGGTAAGTAGTCTGTCATTGTTTTATTCCCATAACTAAGGTCTGGTTGTTTTAAAGTCAGGAATAAATTAGCGGTTAAATATGACAGTCGGGTGAAGCTAATATTGCGGATTTATTAAATATAATATTGATTTATAAATCAAAAATAAAAGCAGCTTAAGCTGCTCATAGAGAATTTTCTTCTTTTATGTTGTTTTTATTATTATTCAGTTATGTCCAGGCATCATTTTTCTATCCATTTTCCTGCTGCTAAACCTAATTCAAATAACAGCCACATTGGAACAGCTAACATAATCATTGATAGGGCATCGGGTGGTGTCACAAACATGGCAATAAAAAAACATCCCACCACAATAAATCGTCTTTTTTCCACCAAGGTCTGTGTGCTGACAACACCAATTATAATAAGTAGGAGCGTGATAATAGGGATTTCAAAAGTAAATCCAAAAACTAAAAATAGTTTTAAGCAAAAAGCCAGATAACTATTGATATCGGTCATCGGCGCAACAGTCTCAGGTGATACGCTGATAAAAAAATGAAGGATAGAAGGTAAAGCGATTAAATAGGCAAAAGCAATACCTGCATAAAACAGTACAATACTGCTGATTAATAGTGGTAAAGCTAACTTTTTTTCTTTTACGTACAATGCTGGTCTAACGAAGGCCCAAAGTTGATACAAAATAAAAGGCATGGCAATAAGTAAAGCAATAAAGAAGTTCAACTTAAATGGAGCCATGAAAGTCGCAGTCACATCTGTTGCAATCATGGTGGAGCTTTCAGGTAACTGAGCGCGTAAAGGCTCTGATAAAAGCTGATAAGTTTGGGTTGCAAAAGGCAGTAAACATAAGAATAGTCCTAATAATACGCCCACAATTTTGAAAAGGTGCTTTCGAAGAATCACTAGATGCTTGGTAATTGGCATTTCTTCTAACGGGATTTGCCGGGTATCGTTGTTTGTTTGAGTCGAAGGCAAAATACTCATACGGCCACCTTTATATCAGTATAAGTTTTTTCTTGTTTTGTTAATTTATTCAGCTGGATTGGCGGTAAATGAACAGGTGAAACTGATTCATTAATTAATTGGTAAGTCGGCTCATGGTTCAAAAGATGTTGTTCCGGATTTCTAATGAAGGGCTGATGGATTACATTGATATTATCCATCTGTGCCTGCACTTTGATTTCTAATTCCTGAATACGTTTCAGCTCGCTTTGCATTTGCTCCCGTAGTTCCGATAGTCGCAATTCACGGTCAAGATCATTTTGTATATTACCGGCGATCCTTTTGATTTTGGCTGACCATTTACCTATAAAACGTACCGCCTCAGGGAGTTTATCTGGTCCAAGAATGAGCAGGGCAATAGCCCCAAAGACCAATAGCTCAGTCATTCCAATATTGAGCATGGTAATACCTTAATTCTTGATTGAACTCTCACTGGCTTTAACTTCCGCATCAATCGTTCGAGAGTGCTGAAGTTGAGCTGTTTTAGTTTCTTCTTCACGGACAGATTTCTTAAAGTCCTTGATTGCACCCCCTACATCTTTTCCTAGATTTTTTAGTTTAGAAGTACCAAACAGTAAGATCACTACAATTGCAAAAATTAGTACATGCCAGATGGATAACCCTGCCATATTTTGTCCTCATTTAATCTTCTTAAGTTTATTGGCTTATATCAACACTAACAAATGACAGTGCTATGACGATTTGATGTCAATATAATGACAAGGATTCAGAAAAAGGCAGGCCTTTTATTTCTATTATTTTAAAATTAGCAAAGAACTACTACATTTTTCACATACCATTCATGTCAAAAATTCTCTACTTTAATAGTTCAATTACATCTTAATAGAAACTGATATGGCTCAAGAAATATATGACCTCCTTTCCTTGATAAAAGAGTCTTAGTCATGGGGCTGTTTCTTTTAATTATTATTATCTTTATAACTGTTCTAGTAATGGTAAGACCGAATACTAGGTATAAGCCTAGTGGAAAGTTTAAAGAATTAACTAAAAACAAATTTAGACATGAAGTTTCAAGTGCAACCAATTTTCAGCGACCTTTAATTACGATCATTGGCCCGGAGATTGAAAATACTGTCAGTAAAGTCGTTAGTGCGCTTTTAATTATAGATCCTGATAAAGTGAATGCAATCATGGTGGTTGTAAATAATGTTCAAGTGGGTTATCTGAGTGAAGAGGATACTGAAAAGTTTTTAGAGTTATTAAAGGATCATCATTTATCAAAGTTTACCGGATTAGAAGTAAAAGCTCTAATCTATGGTGATTGGGGAAATGACCATGAAATTTCTAACTTTAAAGTTAGGTTGAATTTACCTAAAAATTTGGAAGATTCAGAAATTCAATAATTTGATCTAGTAATTAGGTAAAGAATCTTTTTTTATAATTGTTTAATAATATAATAATAAAAACCGTCATTTAGACGGTTTTTTAGATCTTGTATTCTGCTACCTGTGAAGCACAAATGAGCTTAAATTAGGTGGAGGAGATAGACTCTGTATGTGGGAAAAATAGACGAAATTTGTCTAGGAGAGTGGTGGCAGTCCATAAAAATGAAATGTCTGTCTAAGGCTCTAATTTCATTTTTAGCTTTAATTTTTGTAGGAAGTTTCAAAATTAACTTTTATGGAAAGCTTTTTATAAAGAGGAAATTAAAGCTTATAAATATCTTTAATAATAGAAGGGTTGATATTTGAAGTAGGTAATCATTACAAAACATCATTTGAACATTAATAAAATCATGAATTTGCCTATGCCTATATAGTTTTAATATTTAAATTATTCTAGTTCACTAACTTTTTGAATTCGATATTTTTTTGACTTAAAAATGAAAAATTTCTAGCTCTTTATATTTTTACTATGTGAAATAAAAGTCTGAGAAAATTTAGTATTTAAATATTCAATAAAGTCTTTAACTTTTTCGATTACGTCTAAGTTAAATATAGGTCTTTTTCTCCAAATAAGCTTCACAAACTAAAAGCGCTTCTTGCTGCAATTCATCGGTAATATAGCCATAACGATAAAAACTATGCTTCATCAATGCAAAAATTAATTCAATCATAATAGTTATGTCATCTGGCTTTTTAAGTGTTAGAGGATTTTCCTTTTGAGTAAAAATTTTGACGAATTCTTTAGATATCTCTTCGATTACGGCTTCATGGAGGCTAAAACCTTCAATGTTCACAGGACCACCGAGAATAAGCATACTTGCTGGTTTGTTTTGATTATAAAAAGTTGAAGCTTTACTTAAAGCATCTTGAATGATGTCCAGCACTGACCATGTCATGTAGATTTGAGCGTTATGAGTCAAGTAACTTTGGAGTTTTTGGAAATAACGATTTACGATTAAGCTAAATAGATGATCTATCGTAGGAAAATACTGATAAATGTGATTTCTTGGAACACCTGAAATTTGTGAAATTTCCTGGATATTGCATTCTGCTAAGGTCTTGGTTTCTAAAAGTTCTATAGTGGTTTGAATCACTTTTTCCAGACGTTCGATACTTCTTTTCTGAACAGGCATCTTTATTTCATTCATCAGCATCTTGCATCCCCTCATTGATTTATTAAAAAAACTCCCCTATATTTTTTAAAAACCGACATGTGACGGATTTTTGAATAAAATATTTTCATGGAGCTGAAAATGAATAAAACTGTCTGCATTATTGGCGCAGGCCCTTCAGGCATTGCCGCAGCAAAAAACTGTAAAGATTATAATATAGCGTTTGATCTATTTGAAAAAAATGACAAAGTTGGTGGTAACTGGGTATTTAATTCCAAAACAGGCCATTCCTCTGTTTATGAAAATACCCATATCATCAGCTCTAAAAAACTTTCAGAGTATGAAGACTACCCGATGCCGGATCATTATCCAGATTACCCACGGCATGATCAATTACAGCAGTATTTTGAAAACTATAGTAAAAACTTCAATGTGTATAACCAAATAAAGTTTAACCATACTGTTGACCATGTTGAACGCACGTCTGATGGTCAATGGCAAGTGGATTACACGGATGCAGAAGGGCAGAAACATCAAAAAATTTATCAGTATCTGATGGTATGTAATGGTCATCACTGGATGCCGAAATATCCAAAATACGAAGGAGAGTTCACTGGCAAATGGATGCATTCACATGATTTTAAAGGTGTGAATGAAGAGTGGCGTAATAAAAAAATTCTGGTGATTGGTGCAGGTAATTCAGGTTGTGATGTTGCTGTAGAAGCTGCTCGTGTAAGTAAAGATATTTATTTATCCATGCGCAGCCCACAGTGGTTTTTACCCAAATTTTTGCTGGGTCTCCCAAGCGATATGGTCGCAAAAGCGTTAGAAAATTTACGGCCTAAAGCACGTCAGACCATACTCACCAAATCCTTAAAAATTCTTACGGGTGATTATGCAAGTTTTGGACTACCTCCAACGACTAAACCTGTATTAAGCCAGCATCCAACGGTTAACTCGGATTTAATTGACTATGTACGCCATGGCAAGATTAAGCCAAAACCTGCAATCAAAAAAATTGATGGAAAGACAGTTGAATTTACGGACGGTACTAAGCAAGAGTTTGACATCATTTGTTGCTGTACAGGATTCTGGACCGTATTTCCATTCTTTGATCCTGACTTTATTAATTTCCAGCATGCTGAGAAGGTACCGCTCTATCGTAAGATGATGCATGCTGATTATGACAATTTATATTTCATAGGCTTGTTCCAACCTATTGGATGTATTTGGCCGTTATCAGATTTCCAAGCACGTATCGCATGTCAGGAAATATTAGGGAAGTATAAGCGTCCAAAAGATATGAAAGCAGCGATTCAGTATGAGCTAGATCATCCTCACTATAAATTTGAGGGTGGACAACGTCATGCTGTAGAAGTTGATTACAACACTTTCCGTGCTGAACTGGTGTCAGATCTCGCCTCAGCAGGCGTGAAAATTCCTCCACGTGATTATAATATTTCAACATTAAAATTAATTTCTAAATTATTTGCTGCCTAGGCAAATATGAAGTTAAGCAATAAGTGCTGCTCGCACTTATTGCGTTTTAATATTTAAAAAATGTATTACAAGGAATGCGTAATGCAAATAAAAAATGTTTTTATACCTTTAGACTCTTTTCAAATTCAGGCTGATTTATATATAAATAATAATGGCTTGCCTTTTGTCATTATGGCTCATGGCTTGGGTGGAGACAAAAGTTGTGCTCTAGATCGATATATCAAATCTTATCTGGAACAGGGATATAGTGTTTGCTGTTTTGATCATCGAGGATTTGGCAAGAGTAGTGGTAAATATAAAAATCTTGTCGATAAAAATAGTCAATTAAGGGACTGGAAAGCAGTCATTCAATATCTCAAAAATGAGTTTAATCTGACTGAACAGGACTTTGTATTATGGGGTTACTCATTTAGCGGGGGACATGTCTTAACACTCGCCAGTGAGCAGAAGTATCATGCCGTCATTGCTAACTTTCCGCATGTGGATGGTTTGGCTAGTTTGCTGGGTTACCCTAAACGTTATCTCTTACCTGCAACCTATTTAGCAATCACTGACTTGTTCTATAGTCTATTTGGCAAGTCAAAATTGATGAAGATCGTGGCAAAAAGCCGGTTTGCAGTCCTATCGGGTTCAGATTGTTATCGGGGTTATTATTCATTAGTTGAGGAAAACCAAAACTGGGATAACCAGGTTCCTGCACGAATCGTCCTCACTATTCCATTTTATCGCCCCATTTCAGTAAGCCATAAAATTCAGACCCCAACCTTAATGATTGGAGCAAAGCAAGACTCCTTGATTCCAATTTCAAGTACACGTAAAACGGCGCAACAATCAAAGTCAATCTGCTATTTAGAAGAAGATTGTGGGCATTTTGATCTGTTTCATGCACCCTATATCGATCGCATCCAATCGCAACACATATCATTTCTACAGCAGCTTTAATTTAAAAATTTTCTATCGATCGCTTTAAAAAACAGCCTTATCCAAGGATAAGGCTATTTTAGCTGTTATAAACAGTATGGCATTTATACGTGTGCTCTTGAAGGCTTTAAGCTGTTTAAAAAGTCTAACTGATAACTTAAATTTTGTGAGAAGTATGGCTCAAAATAAGGGTCAAAATGGTCCGCTTCAATTTTCTTCATTTGAATGAAAGGATTCTTTACCTTTTCGATCTTTTTAGCTACGAACGGAGCGACGGTATCCTGAGTTGCCCCTACAATCAACATAGGTACTTTGACCTGCTTTAAACGTTTCCATGGGCGATAGAACCCCATGGTCAAAAGCGAACGTGCAGTAACACGATTATCATAGTCTATATTCAATTTCTCTTTAGCAAGTTCCATGGCATTCCAGGCCTGATCACGATCCATCGCTCCTAATTGACCCGGTTGTGACACAGTTGGAATACAAATTCGTTCACCTGGTTTAATTCTGTCCGCTAAACCATACCCTAAAAACTTAAACATTTGGGGTAGAGGTACAGAACGTACTGTACTGATCCCATCTAGCATAGGAACTTGAATAATGGCGCCTTTTAATTCAGGGTGTTCTGCTACCAGATCCACCACATGTCCACCACCAAATGAAGTACCCCAGGCAATAATATTGTCTGCATCCACCTGAGGCAGGGACTTTAAATGTGATAATGCCTTATTAACGGTTTTTACTCGCTTCCACGGATTAATATCCTGACGTGGCAGACCTCCACTCAATCCCCAGCCTGGATAGTCAAATTCCATCACAGCATAACCTTGGGTAACAAAGTGATTGATGAAAGAATCGGTCAATGCACCTTGAATACTTCCCCAACCACCTACCATTAAAACAGCAGGCAGCTTTTGCGTTGTTGACTCTTTAGGTACATGTAATGTTGCTGAGCACATATCGCCCTCAGTTAGGAAGTTAGACTCATAAACTGATTTTTCAATATGTGAGGTATCAGGATATTTGCGTTTTGTCATATAGTTTGGCCTGCTCTTAGATTTCTTGATGGCTGCCTTCCATCTTATTTCTTGTTAAAAATGCACCAGAAAATTAAATTTATTTTGATCAATCCGTAGTGCATTATTATTCTTTTACATTATCTTGAATGTCGTTCAAGATGGTATGATTTAACTATATTCTTGAATAGCATTCAAGAAGAATTTACGATACTGCTTTGATTTATTTTATGTGATAGCACCTTAATTTTTAGTAGAGTGGGAAAACTGAATGGCCCGTAATAAACGTGTACAAGATCGGGAAGAAAAACAACAAGAGATCATCGATGCTGCACGTTCGTTGTTTCTAACCGAAGGGTATGATGCTACTTCAATCAACCGCATTGCGGTCGAAGCTCAGGTAGCTCCAAATACAATATATTGGTATTTCAAAAACAAAGATGAACTGCTAGTGAGCATTTTGAATGCTGAATTAACGAAGCATATAAATGAATACATGTTGCAATCTTCAAAGGATCTTTCTGAACGTTTAATCTGGGTAGTGGATCAACTTCAATTAGTTGATCGCCTAGTGAGTACTGTGCATGCCAGATTAAAATTTTCACCAGAACTAAAGGAGTGGCATGAGAGGTTCCATGTCATGGTGGAAGCATTGTTTCGTTTAGAGCTACAGAAGATAGGGGTGGCCACTGATCAAATTGAGCCTAGAGTAAAAATAGCTGTCTTCACCATTGAAGGTCTTTTAGCCCATCAGTTATCTGAACCAGAAAAACGGGCAATTTGTTCGGCTTTGATTGCTAGTTCATAAGTTAGTTATGAATAGGCATAAGGTATAGAAGTTCTTCACACTATAAGAATTTTAAAAATGAGCATATTTTAAGTTATGAAAAAGCTTGGCAAATATCAGAAGTTTTATACTCATTTACTTCACTTCTATCTTAATGATAGAAGTAAAAGCTATCTTAGGAATTCATGATCAGAAACCTAGAGTAAAAAGGGGAAATTTTTGTTGAAAAAGATTGTGTTTATAGAGAGAAAATGTAAGTATTAAAATAGTTCTTTATGATTATATTTTTTTAAAATCAATGACTTTTAAATAAAAAATCTCTTTGATTTTAAGCTAAATTGTATTTTTTTTAATATAAAATTTTATATAAGATTTTGAAAATTAATGCCTTTTAATTATATGTATCTTTATGGTTTCTATCTATATTGTATTATCTTACGAATCTAAAGATCTCCAATGTCTTCACACATTCCGTCAATCTGAAAAAAATCCTTCATTTCATTGAGTGTATTAGCTAGTGTTCGATAAGCATTTATAAGAAGGCTAGAATAACGATTACCTATTTCCTGCTGATTCTTTTCATGTCCAAACAGCGCAAGAATTAAAGATTCCTCAGCTTTGTCAGTGAGAAATGCACGTGTGGTATGTCTGAGCCAGTTGGCATGATCAAGCTGCATGCCTTCGGTAAATTCCGCCACAATGGAAGGACTAAGAGGTTGCCACTGGTGATCAAGAAATACCCCCAGTAATGGCTTCTTACTCTCAAATATATCATCGATATACTGTGAGCCGTTCTCTATATGTACAGCAATACTCGCAGCATTCTTTCTTAAATATTTCAGATAGCATTTCAGTTCATTTCTAAGAAAGTCACATAAAGGCAGTATGCGTCCATCATCCTGTCTCCCATGAATCTCCTTATCTGACACCCACAGCCAGCCTTGCTCTAAATCAAAGTCTTTTAACACTCCTGGAAAATCCTTTACAGGTCGTGCTGCTGTAAATAATAGCAGGATATGCCATAGCCAGATGTTGTAATGGTTATAGGTGGCAACTACATCAAATTGATGCATGGCTTGAATCACTTGAGCGTACAGGTAGGCAAAGACACTGGTCACAGTAGAAGGTGTCGGTGCTTTAAGACTACCGAAATTTTCTGATGGTTGATCGATATGAAACAGCTTGGTCATTTCAGCAGATAAGTGCTTAACCGTATCAAGATACTGACTCTGCAAACGATAGACCGGGTAAGAGCAGTAGGAAATAGAACTGGATCGGTTAGCATCTATACCAGTCAAAATATCAGCAAGTTGTGCATTCCCAGTCATATGATAAATAGAGGCATGTAATAGAGTAGTTAATTTCTTACTTGTGAGAGAGGGAATATAGAGTTCTTCACGGCATGTTTTCAATGCGCTCCTAATATGAGACTGTTCAAGAACAGGTCCTGTCTTTAACCCTTCGATAAAGTTATAGGGTAAGGGTAAATCAAAGTGCGTGATCTGATTCTGTAAAGCATCTTTATGAGGGAAGTGCACTGGATCAAACAAAGTAAATTTAGAGCGCAGGACATACCTGCCATCAACGCAGATTAAACGTTGCCGCTGATTCAAACGCGAGATTTTGGGACTTTGTACCTTGAGCCATTCCTCCGTCGAATTGCCAGTGAGAAAGCTGAGCAGAATAATGAGATAGGCTTTATTTCTGTATTGCGCTGTACTGTATTGATTCCAGCAATGTGTAATCAGTAAACAAATAGATTCCAGATCAGGATAATGATTACTACTTCTAAAACGATGCTGAAGTCGAACAATGTACTGCTGCATCAATTTGACTGATTGCTGTTGAATGCTTTTAGATTGCTTGCATAACGGTGACACTGCTTCCGTATCAATCTGAACGTGCTGTAGCTCTGGCTGATCCGATAGTTCCTCAAACTGCAGAGACCGGACTTGCTCGGATGTGGACAGTTCCTGAAGGATCAGAAGACTGTCTGAATCTTCCAAGCTATATTGTTCAAAGCGTTTATGGGATGAGTTGTGATGTCCCTGCTTTTTTGCTGTCAGATTCAGTACATAACTATAGGCCCGTCTAATATCCCGGATGAGATTAAATTGGAAGCTTGTTAACTTGCCAGATTGTTCCAAATCACAAAGTTGCTGAACAAAAGCTTTCAGAGAAGTTGGAGATTGAGGTAACTGATCCCAAAGCCATACATATAATTTTTCATATTTAGACAGTTTTTTATTCTGTTGAGCTTTGATCAGGGCCAGGGAGGCGAGGCGGAACCGGCTGGCTAGCGTTGTAATAGTGGTTTGATGGTTAGAGGATGTTGTTGGATTAATGCTACTTAAAGTACTCAAGGCAAAGACTGTATTGATGCCCCAGAGATAGGCTGGGTGATCTGAGTTTAAGTCTTTTAAGCAGTATAGATAGCTACTGATCGGCTGTTGAGTTGGATGCGGTTTTTGCTGGGATAAATGAATCACTAGTTTTTCTAATGATAAAGATTGATCGAAGTATGGATGCAGCGACTTAAGGTCTTCAAGCAATGGCGTCTCGCTTAAGAAATGAGCACCTAAATACTGAAAGGCCTCCAGTGTTTTTTCAGACCCGAACAACCTAACCATGATGGATTGAAGAGAGTCATGCATGTTCAACTCTCCAGAACATTGAAGGCTCTATATGTATATGATGTAGGGCTTCGCATTTGGCTTGAAGGGCAGAGAATCTAGTTTTAAAAGCTTTATCAATTTGAGATTGGCGATAGTTGAGCTGGTTCCGTGTAAAACCTAGGATTTTGGCCAACAGTTCCATCGACATCGAGGTATGAGGTTTGTCGTATATACGACTGTTCAGATCATAAATAAAGGTCTTGCTCAGATACTGATTGAATAACATCAGCAGTCTGTTTGGAAAGATTTGGTCAATATTGATTTTAGACTGTACCAACATAGTGACAAATTGCTGAGTGAGCTGAAAATGGATATCTTCCCACTCCAGTTTTTCTGCATGCCTCAGAATTTTCTTTCGAACCGTAGTGAAGGCTTGGATTCCTGGGTGGATAGGCAGTACTGAAGGCATTGCCTTAGTGACTTCATGGAGACAAAGGTCAAAGCCTTTCACTATTTTTAGTAGTTTAAGAGCCTTTTCTTTGTGTGACATTGATTTAGCCATCGCAGTGGGTAAATTTCTTTTCATAGAGGTTTCTTATTATTTTTATGACCTATCTCTATGATAGAACCTAAATACATGCTCTGAATGCTTGATCAAAAACTTGGGAATAAAGGAGGGTGGTTTTTGTTGAAAAATTTGAATCTAGTTAAAGTTTAAATAAGAACTCTAGTAGGCCTAATTGTCTTAAATTAATATAAAATAAAAATATTTATAAAATAAAATCTCTGAGGTTTTAACCCATATTGTATTTTATTAATACTAGGATTTTTGGAACAACCATTTTGGAAAAGGCTGTACATGAGTAATTTTGATAGTATAAAAGAAAATTTAAGTGATATTTTGAAAAAGATAGTTGAGGGGAAATTACAGCTTCCTGATTTCCAAAGAGGGTGGGTTTGGGATGATGCGCACATTAAGTCTTTATTAGTCAGTATTTCTCGATCTTTTCCTGTGGGTGCAGTAATGCTCCTAGAAACAGGTGGAGAAGTTAGGTTTCAAGTACGACCTGTAGAAAATGTTGAGCTTATAAAAAAAGACATTGAACCTGAAGAGTTAATTTTAGATGGTCAGCAGCGGTTAACTTCATTAACACAAGTACTTAAGCTAGAGAAACCAGTAAAAACCTTTGATGAAAAGGGGCGGGTAATCAAGCGGTTTTATTATATTGATATAGAAAGGGCACTAAACGGGAACTTAGAGGATGCATTCATTTCTGTAGAAGAAGATAAAGTTGTTAAGACAAACTTTGGGCGAGATATCAAAAAAATAAAAAACGAGAAAGGTGAGGAAATTGAGTTAGATTTCTCAACGATAGAAAAAGAATGCAAAGCATTTTTTTTCCCATGTAATCGAATTTTTAATGCCAATGAATGGGAAGTTGTTTTATTTAAAAACCATACAAACAGAATTCAAGAATATATGGAATTTAGAGAGAAAATTCTTGAAAGCTTTAGACAGTATGCTGTGCCGGTCATTAAATTAAATAAAGAAAATTCTAAAGAAGCAGTCTGTTTGGTATTTGAAAAAGTGAATACAGGTGGTGTGCCGTTATCTGTATTTGAACTTGTTACAGCAACATTTGCTGCTGAAGGATATAACCTCAGGGATGATTGGTATGGGCATCCTGAGCGTAATCCAATTGGTCGTGCTAAACGATTGAGTGATAAAGAATCTATATTAAAGCTTGTAGAGCCAACAGATTACTTACAAGCTATTAGCTTATTAAGTACTTTGAAACAGAGAAAAGCAGATATCGCAGCTAAGAAGACTGGTAAATTTATTTCTGCGGTCAGTGCAAAACGTTCAGCTATTTTGGGTATGTCTCTTTCAGATTATAAAAAATGGGCAGACGAAGTAGAAAGAGGATTTTTATTAGTCGCAAAATTTTTAAGGAAAGAATGCTTTTTCTTTACCAAAGATTTACCTTATCGAACACAGCTAGTTCCATTGGCAGCGATTTTAACATTGCTTCAGGAAAGATGGTTAGAGCCGAAAATCTATGAAAAATTAAGCCAATGGTACTGGTGTGGTGTACTCGGTGAGCTTTATGGTGGCGCCGTTGAAACGCGGATTGCTAATGATTTAGAAGATTTTAGCAATTGGGTTGTAAACCCTGATCATGAAATTCGAACAATTCAAGAATCCTCATTTCAGGCACAACGCCTGAAAACGTTGAGATCTCGCTTGAGTGCAGCATATAAAGGCTTAAATACATTGGCGCTGAGAGAGGGGGCACAAGACTTCTTCTGGAAGGAATCGGTTCAAAATTTAGATGTCGAAGAAGTTGCATTGGACATTCATCACATCTTTCCGAAAAAATGGTGTGAAGAAAATAATAAGCCTTCTAAAATATATGACTCTATCCTTAATAAGACACCAATTTCGTATAAAGCAAATCGTATGATTGGTGGTAAGGCACCGTCGAAATATCTTAATGACTTGCAAAATCATAAGACAGTGTTGATGGATGATATCAGTATGAACCAAATCTTAGCATCACACTTTATTGAGCCTGAGTTGCTAAGAACTGATAATTTCGAAGCGTTTATTGATGCTCGTCAACAGCAATTATTGAAGATCATTTCTAGAGTAATGGGTAAAACACTAACAGAAGATAATATCGTTTAGTGAGATATTAAGGGAGCATTGACTCCCTTAATTTTTTGTTTTTGAGTAGACTACGTTTAGTTTTTGGCCCAAGCATTAATTATGAAAACAATAGACTATTACAATCAGTATGCAGATGAATTTACGCAAGCCACACTCTACGTTGATATGGAAAGTTTGTATCAGCCGTTTCTAGAAAAATTACCAAATAATGCTCATATTTTAGATTTAGGCTGTGGATCTGGTCGCGATACATTAGCATTTAAAAATAAAGGCTATACGGTTGAAGCAATGGATTATTCCAAAGTATTGGTTGAGCAAGCTACGATATTAACAGGTATTCAAGTGCGTCATGCAAGTTTTTATGAATTAGCTGAATCCAATCAATATGATGGTGTTTGGGCGTGTGCATCCTTACTACATTGCGAGAGGGATAAGTTACTTGATGTACTGCGCAGAATTCATCGTTCATTGCGCTGTACTGGTGTTTGCTATATGTCTTTTAAATATGGAACGACAGATCGTGAAAAAGATGGTAGATCATTTACGGATCTAGATGAAAATCAGGCCAAAGCATTGCTAGACCAGTTAGATGGTAATGAGATATTAGAACAGTGGATCACAGTAGATAAACGTCCTGAACGTAATGAAAAATGGCTGAATATACTTTGGAAAAAGAAATAAAATAATACGGAAATCGATTTAATGTCTGAGTTTTACGAGATTGAGCCATCTTTAGAAAATTATTGGCGTGCTGTTATTCTATTTGGACGTAATGTAGCTTCCTACAAGTTTGCTTTAGCTAAGTCGCTATACGAGTTACAAGCCTCTTCTGGTACGGTCATTACACTCGATCAACTGGCTGGCCCATTTAGTCATCATATCTGTGAACACTTAAAATTAGTGGATAAGCAGGCAACTTCAAGCTCTAGTAAATTCTTGGATTTTTGCCGCGCGTTTAATGCAGATGAAATAGATCAGCAAACTTTGATCGCAAAGACAGTGCAATATGGTTTTGTGAATGTTATTGATGCTTTTCATAATGTACATGGTCAGGAACTTCCACAAAGATTTTTTATGGATGCCCGAAAAACGCATGGAGGCATCATTTTGACTGATGAAGTATTTCAGCTATTTGAAGCACAGAATTCTAAAGATTTGATCGATGAAACTGAAGCAAGATGGCGCTTAGTTGAAACAGCTTGGGATATGAATTTACCTAAGCATTTAGTACAAATTCAGCACGACGATCAAGGAATTTTGGTTGCGGACAATAAAATACGAAGAATAAATGTCACATCAGCTAAGCCTGCTTTAAATGGATACCAGAAGAGCAGGTGTTTTTATTGTTTTGCTCCAGTTACGATTGAACAGCTTTTTGAACATTCAGCGGATGTTGATCATTTTTTCCCACATAAACTTCGTGAGTGTGATATTCAAAAGCCTATCAACGGAGTTGCGAATTTAGTATTAGCATGTCCCTCATGTAATCGTGGTCAACAAGGGAAGTTTGATAGGTTGCCTTCAGTAAACTTATTAGAACGCTTGCATAAGCGTAATGAGTATTTGATTACTAGCCATCATCCATTAAGAGAAACTTTAATTGCCCAGACAGGATTTACAGAGCAAGCGCGGCGAGGCTTTCTGCAGGATGCTTATAATTGTGCCACATTGACCATGGGTAGTAGTAAGAAATGGGAACCTATGAGTAGTGGGATAGCAATATTTTAAAATGATAACCTAAACTTATTATCAATATGCTAGGCTAAATACTCAGAACTTTAGTTTGCTGTAGAAATACCATAACAATACCTAGTATATAAATAAATCCAAACGAAGCCCAAATTAGCAATATGAAAGCACCTTCTAATCTGAACTTAATTAAAAGACTATTTCTTAATCCTTTGAATTTTTTTGATATTTCAATTAAGTTATTGTCTTCTTTATTTGGCTTAGTCATAAGGCGAATACGATCAAATTTCTCTCCCTGACGCCATAAATAATCTCGATAGTCGTTATATAAAATACAAACATTACTAATAGCAGAGTACATAGACCAAAGAATAAGTAATATTCCTAATATATAAAGGCAGGTATAGTTAAATAAAGATAAATTAGACTTAGTATCAATTGTATAGAGAGATAATAATGCAAATCCCCCTAAGAGTAATTGAGAAGCAATGTTTCTAGAAAAGGACTGCAACTCTTTATTCATCGTATTATCAAAAAGCATATTAACTCCATAATTCTTATTATTAAATCAATAAAATAAGGAAATCTAGGCTTAAGCATGTTACGACAATTTATGTCGTAAGAGTAATCTTTTAAGAAATTAGTGCTTAATTTAAAGAGTCAGATATGGCAAAGTATTGCCATTCTAAAATAATGATTTTTGGTTGATTTTTAACATGACCCAAGTACAACTCCAACAACTGCAAAAACAGCTCTGGAATATCGCCAATACTTTGCGTGGCACCATGGGCGCCGATGAATTCCGTGATTACATACTGGGTTTTATTTTCTTTAAATATTTATCAGAAAAATCGGTGAACTTTGCCAATGAATTGCTCGATGGTGAAGACCTCAGCTTTTTAGAATTAGATGAAAATAATCCTGAGCATGTGCCGTACATCGAAGAAATTAAAAAGAATGCCATTGCCGAAGTCGGTTATGCGCTCACACCAAAACAGCTATTCCATACCTTAGCCGAGCGTGGTCGTCAGGGCGAATTCATTTTGGATGATTTAACTGCGACCTTAAAATCAATTGAACAAAGCACTTTAGGCACCGACTCTGCCGATGACTTTGCCAACCTGTTTGAAGATTTGGATCTAAACTCGACCAAGCTTGGCAATAATGCCAGTGACCGTAATGCACTGGTGGCGAAAGTCCTTAGCCATTTAGATGATATTGATTTTGATATTAGTAATACCGAAGCCGATGTACTGGGAGATGCTTACGAATACCTGATTGGTGAATTTGCCTCAGGCGCGGGCAAAAAAGCGGGGGAATTCTATACCCCGCAAACGGTATCGACTTTACTGGCAAAGATTGTCACCCAAGGCAAAGACCGTTTACGTTCAGTCTATGACCCGACTTGCGGTTCAGGTTCGTTATTGCTTCGGGTAAAACGTGAAGTGAAAGATGTCGATATGATTTACGGTCAGGAAATGAACCGTACCACCTACAACTTGGCGCGCATGAACATGATTCTGCATGATGTGCATTTTGCCAAGTTTGACATCAAGCAGGAAAATACTTTAACCCGTCCGCAGCATTTAGATAAAAAGTTTGATGCGGTGGTGGCGAATCCGCCATTTTCTGCAAAATGGTCTGCCGATCCGTTATTTTTACAAGATGAACGCTTTGCTGCGTATGGCAAACTGGCGCCAAGTTCTAAAGCCGATATGGCTTTTGTACAGCACATGCTGTATCAACTCGATGACAACGGCACCATGGCGGTGGTATTACCGCATGGCGTCTTGTTCCGTGGTTCAAGTGAGGGCGTGATTCGTCAGTACCTGATTGAACAGATGAACGTGGTGGATGCGATTATTGGTCTACCCGCCAATATTTTCTATGGCACGTCTATTCCGACCTGTATTTTGGTGTTGAAGAAAAACCGTGAGCAGAGCGGCAATATTCTGTTTATTGATGCCAGCAATGATTTTGAAAAGCAGAAGAATCAAAACAAGTTATTGCCTGAGCATTTAGATAAGATTGTTGCGGCATTTGAAAAGCGTGAAAATATTGAAAAATATGCGCATGTGGCGACTTTGCAAGAAGTCAAAGATAACGATTACAATCTGAATATTCCGCGTTATGTGGATACCTTTGAAGCGGAAGCCGAAATTGATTTAGATGCGATTGCAAAACAGCTTCAAGCTTTGGAACACGACAGCCAAAAAACCGATGCCATCATTGCAGATTTCTGCAAAGAGCTAGGGATTGTTTCACCATTTGCGGAGGTGAAGTAATGGTTGCACCTCTATTGAGATTCACGGAGTTTACCGATGACTGGGAAGAAACTACGTTAGAGAATTTGGCAGAAGTTGAACGAGGTAAGTTTTCGGTTCGTCCTCGAAATGACCCTCGTTATTTTGATGGAGAAATGCCATTTGTTCAGACTGGTGATGTTGCTGGCTCTGATATGTATTTAAAGGGTTATAGTCAAACATTAAATGCTGATGGTATTAAAGTTAGTAAGGTTTTTCCTGCGGATACTATTTTAATTACAATTGCTGCAAATATAGGTGATACAACAATTACTCGATATGCTGTTGCTTGTCCTGACAGTGTTGTGGCGATTCAATCAAAAAAAGATAAAGCTAATACGATCTTTCTAAAAAATTTAATAGATTTACAAAAAGAAGTCTTAGATTCTCAAGCAACTCAAAATGCTCAGAAGAATATCAATTTACAAGTTTTAAAACCTTTAGAATTGTTTGCTCCCTCAATTGAAGAACAAACCAAAATCGCTTCTTTTCTTTCAGCCGTGGATGAAAAGATTAGCCAGCTCACGAAAAAACATCAGCTACTTAGTCAATATAAACAGGGCATGATGCAAAAGCTGTTTAGTCAGCAGATTCGTTTTAAAGCGGATGATGGTAGTGAGTTTGGGGAGTGGGAAGAAAAGACATTAATAGATTCTGTAGATACTAATATTAAGTGGAGTTTCACAGGTGGTCCATTTGGGTCAAATTTAAAGTCTGAGGATTACACTGAATTAGGTATTAGAATTATTCAACTTCAGAACATAGGTGATGGTGCATTTTTAAATGACTATAAAATCTATACGTCACCTGAAAAAGCTAATGAATTATTAAGCTGTAACATTTATCCAGATGAAATTTTAATTTCCAAAATGGGTGATCCTGTTGCTCGTTGCTGTATTGTTCCTAAACATCATGATCGTTATGTAATGTGTTCAGATGGAATCCGCTTAGTTGTTGATAAAAAAAACTATTCATCAATTTTTATGTTTTATCAAATTAATTATCAAGATTTTAGACAAAGTGCATCTGATGTAAGTACAGGATCAACAAGAAAAAGAATTGGTTTGAGCGATTTAAAACAGCTTCCAATCAAAGTCCCATGCTTAGAAGAACAAACTAAAATCGCCAATTTCTTATCTGCAATTGACCAAAAAATTGAAGTGGTGGCACAGCAAATTGAACAGGCTAAAACTTGGAAAAAAGGCTTGTTGCAGCAGATGTTTGTGTGAATTTTAAGGTTTAGAGTTTTTAAATTTTTTTGTATGGGTGTGGAATGTTGGATTGGCAAAAGTGGAAATATGAAAATAGAGACAAGATTAAGCATATTGTTGGGTATGAAGAAAAATTTGTAGATGAAATCTTAAGTCAAATTCCAGAAATCTCCCCCGATGATGTTATCGCTCAGTATCCGTTTAAAGATAATAAATCTGGTAATCGGTATATTGATTTCATGATCGTTAATAAAAGCAAAGGCTATCAATTGCCAATTGAGTTGGACGGTTACGCAAAAATCAATAATAAGGGCTATGAAAAGTTTAATGACTTTCTCGAGCGTCAGAATGATTTAATTCAACAATTTGGAATTGTCTTACGCTATACCAATAAAAAAGCATTTCAACAACAGCAACAAGTAATCCTTGAGATTCGTAAAGCATTACAAGCTCAAGTGAGCCATCAAATTACTGAACAATCTAAACAAAAACAGATTCAAGTTCTGATCGCTGAATATGAAGCTAAAATAGCCGATTATGAAAAACAGCAAACTACAAATAATTCACTAAATCATTCAGATGTTTCAAATGAGCTAAGCAATGTCAGAAAAGGTATAGATGCATTTAAACAAAATCATTTACAAGAACTACAAAATGTACAAAAAGAACTTTCAGAGATGAAAGGAAGGCAAACACAAGAGCTTGGCTCAGTTAAAAATGAAATCAAAAAACAGATTTATATCGGAGTAGGTCTTGTTGCCTCTATTGCGCTAGGTGCAGTGGTATATATAAAATCAACCTCACAATCTGCTGAAAATATACCCATAACACAGCAAGTTTCATCTAGTTATCTTTCATCAGATGTTCAGGCAGATCAAAATTCAACTTCAAGTGCGAATCATATTCAATCTATTCAAGCTAGTATGTATATTGGTCAAAATCGAATAGTATGCGGTAAGGTAGCCCAATTAAAAGAGTTCTCAAAAGGGGTGTATTTGAACTTTGATCAACCTTATCCAAAAGCAACATTTACAGTAGTCATTTGGAATAATAACTCTCATATCAGCAAACAACTGCGAAATGTAGAAAATAATACACTCTGTGTGAAAGGGATGATCGAGGAGTACAAAGGCAAGCCTCAGATGATTCTAGGCTCATTGGATCAAATCGTGTAAAGAGAAACGGAATGTTTGAATTTGCTATTGGTTTTGCAATTTTCGTAGCGGTCATGATTGTTCTAAGTATTTGCAAATTCTTTTCAGAGACTAATCAGGAGCTGAAAGAAAAAAAGCGATACGATTTTGAGCAAAAGAAAAAACAAGATGAGTTTGCGCTAGAAGCACAGAGGAAGCAGGTTGAACAAGAATTAGAGTTTAGAAAGCAAGCGGGTCTTGATCCTATTTACCAAGAACAGACTCGCAAGAATAAACAATATAAGGCTGTAATTGTTAGCTTGATTGCTTTGATAATTTTTATTGGTGGCTATATTTTATTTTCAAACAATGAATCTGCAGTTGCTAGAGAAGATCAGGTACTTCTTAACGCAGAAGAAATAGCAGATGCCACACGACAATTGCCAGTGGACAGTCAACAAAATCAAGACTTGCCAGAAAGATTTACGCCATCGAATGTGCATGAGCAACAAATAGAAACTGATACAGCATCAACTACTAAACCAATTGATCAACCTAAAATTGAAGAGCCAAGACAGGCTGTTTTAAATCCATTTGAAGGCAATATAGACGATACAAATTTATCGACATCTGGTCAAATTTCAGTATATGAAGCAGATGCACATATTGGAGAAAGTACGACTGTGTGTGGTGAAGTGAGTCAAATTTCACAAACATCAAAAGCAACGTATATAAATTTTGGAGGTATATATCCAAAACATAAATTCAGTGCAGTGATTTGGTCAAACAACATCATGCCGACATCAGAGGGTAGCAATATTTGTATCACTGGCTTAATCGAAAGCTATAAAGGTGTTCCTCAAATTGTGATTCGCTCTGTTGAAAATCAGATTTCAAGCTATTAAATACTTAAGGTGTTCCCTATGCTAAAAAAAATATTAATTACTTCTTTGTTGTCTATGGCGAGCTTAAATGCTTTTTCGCAGGAAATTAAAATTGAGGCAATTAAAGCTCCATTCCATGTTGGTAAGACCGTGATGGCATGTGGGCAGTTAGCTGAGATTAAGCATTTAGGAAATCGGCATTATTTAAATCTTGATCGAATGTATCCGAATCAAACGTTGACGCTTTTAGTTTGGGACAATAACTACAAATGGTTTGAAGAGCGCTTCGGTCGTATTGATGGCATGGTAGGTAAGCGTTTCTGTGCTCGAGGAACAATTGAAGAATATAAAAACAATTTGCAAATGAAGGTGAATAATCCTCAGTTTTTGAGATTAATGCACTGATTCTTTAAAAGTTTTCTATGTGGTATTCCTCTTATCAAGTCTTTAAATGAGATTAATGAAAAATATGCGTTGCACAGATTTTGTTTAAATAGAGTCTAAAATTTGATAAATAGCTAAAACTATGCTTAGTTATTGTATTGGTTAAGTTGTTGTTAAATATTGATTTAAAGTGATGGTGAAATGACAGTACAAAGCGAATATCAACTTGAAAATGAACTGATTAGCCAGCTCAAGCAATTGGGATATGCTGCGGTGACCATCAAGGACGAAAGCCAACTACTGTCTAACCTAAAAAACCAAGTCGAACGTGCCAATGGACTTGCGCCACTGTCAGAAACGGAATGGAAACAGGTCATCAGTTTTTTGAACACGGGCACAGTGTTTGAGCGCGCCAAAAATCTGCGTGATCTATTTCCAGTCAAATTTGATGATGGTACCAGTAAACACCTTTTTTTCCTGTCTGATGATCCTAGCAAAAATATTTATCAGGTCACCAATCAAATCACTATCGACCACCGCGACTATAATGGCAGAACCAGCCGTTTTGATGTCACACTCTTGGTTAATGGTTTGCCTTTGGTACAGATCGAGCTAAAAAAACGAGGCATGGAAATCGCCGAAGCTTTTAATCAAACGCAACGCTATATTCGTGAAGCCTATTGGGCAGGGCAAGGGCTGTTTGGTTTTATTCAGCTGTTTGTCATTAGTAATGGTGCCAATACCCGTTATTACTCCAACGGCACCACAGGCATCGAGTTTGCCTTTCCTTGGGCGGATGTCCATAACAAACACACCAATGAAATTGTCGACTTTGCCGAAGCATTTTTAAATCAGCAGCATCTAACCCAAATGCTGACCCAGTACATGGTACTGCTGGAAACCACCAAAAGCCTGATGGTGCTGCGTCCCTATCAGATTTATGCAGTACAGAAAATTGTGCAGCATGTGCAAAACTCCAATCAGAACGGCTATATCTGGCACACTACAGGTTCAGGTAAAACCTTGACTTCATTTAAAGCCAGTCAGATCATCATGCAAATGCCCGATGTAGAAAAGGTCTTGTTTGTGGTGGATCGTAACGACCTCGACACACAAACCTCACGTGAGTTTAATGCTTTTAAAGCCGACAGCGTGGACAGCACTGATAACACATCGACCTTGGTGAAACAGCTGGATCAACGCCACGACAAACTGATTGTGACCACCATCCAAAAACTCAATCGAGCCATCAGTACCGACCGTTATTTAGAATCGATTGATTATCTTAAAAATAAAAAAGTGGTGTTTATTTTTGATGA
The DNA here is from genome assembly GCF_058599425.1 of Acinetobacter sp. CAU_H_56. Taxonomy (NCBI): domain Bacteria; kingdom Pseudomonadati; phylum Pseudomonadota; class Gammaproteobacteria; order Moraxellales; family Moraxellaceae; genus Acinetobacter; species Acinetobacter sp. CAU_H_56. The sequence goes on from NZ_CM178654.1 coordinate 1,177,492, forward strand.
ATGTCATCGCAGTCAATTTGGTGAGACCCATCAGAACATCAAAAAATTCTTCAGCAATGCACAAATGTTTGGTTTTACCGGTACGCCTATTTTTGAAAAGAACAGCCAAAGTAAAGCAGGTTTAAAACTCACCACAGATTACCTGTTTAATGAGTGTTTGCATAAATACGTGATTGTCGATGCCATCCGTGATCGTAACGTCTTGCAGTTCCAGATTGATTATCGTGGCAAATACACCGCCAAAGGCATGGCGACGAATGAAAGTTATGAGGAAGATGTAGAAGGCATCGATACCAAAGAACTGTATGACAATCCGCAACGCCTTGAAATGATTGCCCGCTACATTGTCAATATTCACGATACCAAAACTCGTAATCGCGAATTTACCGCAATGTTCTGTGTCAGTTCGGTCGAAACACTGACCCAATATTACGACCTCTTTGAAAAGGTGCAGGCTGAAAAGCAAATTGAAGATGAAGCACAAGGTCGGATATTTAAACCGTTGACCATTGCCACTATCTTTTCCTATGCGGCAAATGAGGCTGTACCGACTGATGACTTAACTGGCTTGATTCATGAAGAAGCCGCAGATATTCCAAGTCAGGTCAATTCATCCAGTCGGGATAAGCTGGATCGCTACATTGCCAATTACAACCGACAGTTTAAAACCAACTACAATTCTGGTGATCAATTTTATGCGTACTACCGCGACATTGCACAGCGCGTAAAAAACAGACAGATTGATATTCTAATCGTGGTCAATATGTTCCTCACGGGCTTTGACTCTAAGCCGTTAAATACCTTGTATGTCGATAAAAATCTAAAATATCATGGTTTGATTCAAGCATTCTCACGCACCAACCGTGTCTATAACGATAAAAAACCATTTGGCAATATCATCTGTTTCCGCAACCTAAAACGTGCAACAGATGAAGCACTGGCGCTATTTTCCAATAAAGATGCGCAAAAGGTGGTACTGGTTCCAAGCTTTGAGGAAATTAAGCAGGATTATGATGCTGCTGTTCAGAAGTTGCTCAAGATCACGCCTGATTATCAAAGCGTGGATGATCTCATGACAGAAGATCAGCAGTTGGAGTTTATTAAGGCCTTCCGTGAAGTGATGCGTTATAACGCTCAGCTGCAAACCTTTATCGAATACGATCAGAACCAGACCGCTTTAGATAAACAGCACTTTGCCAATTTTGCTTCCAAGTATGCTGACTTATGTCGTGATGTACGCAAGACTACGAAAAAAGAAAAAGTCTCTGTACTGGATGATGTCGATTTCCAATTGGATCTGCTACATAGTGACCGGATCAATGTGGGCTATATTATCAATTTGCTGCAAATGGCTCTGGATAGCGGGGATGAGGCCAAACGCAAGAAATACGAAGCACAGATACATGATCTAATTGGTAATGAAGTTACCTTGCATGACAAGCAGGAACTGATTCAGAAGTTCATTGAAGAAAACATGCCGAAGATGATCAATGGACAAAGTGTCCAGAGCACTTTTGCTGCTTTCTGGGATGCGGAGAAAGAACAAGCCTATCAGTACCTCTGCCAAGAGGAAAACTTGAAGCCTGAAGCAATGAGAACTGTTCTGGAAAACTACGAATTTACAAAGCGTTTACCAAGGAAAGAAGAGCTAAAGGATTTACCGAATTTTAAAGTCAAGCTCTTTGAAAGAGAGACTGTATTTAATCAGTTGTGGGATAAGACTAAGCAGTTCATTCAGACTTTTTATACAGGGATTTGAATAGGGAATATACATGCCAAATCTTGATGCAAAGTTTCAGCTATGCAAAGAGGTAAAGCTACGTTTAAGTATGTAAGTTATAAATGGAAATTTCCTGATAAAAAGGTCGAGGTTGATGAACATTTAGAATAAACAATTGTTAGAGAGATCTTTGAGAAATTGCATATAATGGTAAAGTGGTTAGATCACCTCGAAATTTAAATTAGGGTGATGCATTTAGCTATCGTAGCTACTGTATTGGCAATTTAAAGATATTAGAAAGGACTATTACCTTCAGGTAAGGATAATCTCTCCTATATTACTATGAGTTTTATCTGATCTTGGTAAAATGAATTATATGATGATCTCATCATAAAGTATTCTTATGTACATGGTGATGTTGTATTCTTAAAAAGTCTACTAAAACCACCTTAAATTATATGTTACTAAACTTTAATTTTGGTTAAAAAATAAACAAATAAATCGTGTATCCTGATTTGTATCCTTACATATTTTTATGATAATTTTTATATTAAATTCAATAGGATAAAATTTTGTTATCGTCCGTCTGGGCCCACCAAATACATCAAGCATCTAGGAGCAATACTCTTAGGTGCTTTTTTATTTTTTGAATTCATTTAAGCACTATCTATCTTCAAAAATAACTAAAATTTCAATCTCTTATCATAAGGTAGGCTTTTAGTAGGTGGGATTCTTTTATCGTTCATTCAATACTTAAATCACGGTGAGGGTCACCGATAATAAGATGAATGGTAGAAGGAATCGAACCATGGCTTTTAAGAATATCGCAGATCAAACAAACGGTTTTTATATCCCTTGTGTTTCACTTTTCGGTCCAGGCTGTGCCAAAGAAATTGGCGTTAAAGCACAAAATTTAGGTGCCAAGAAAGCCCTGATTGTGACCGATGAAGGCTTATACAAATTTGGTGTCGCAGATACCATCGCAAATTATTTAAAAGAGGCTGGTGTTGACAGCCATATCTTCCCAGGTGCAGAACCAAACCCAACCGATATTAACGTCCATAATGGCGTGCAAGCCTACAATGACAACGGCTGCGATTTTATTGTATCGCTCGGTGGCGGTTCATCACATGACTGTGCCAAGGGTATTGGTCTAGTCACTGCTGGTGGTGGTCATATCCGTGACTATGAAGGTATTGATAAAAGTACTGTGCCTATGACACCGCTTATTGCAGTGAATACTACAGCGGGTACTGCGTCGGAAATGACACGCTTCTGTATCATTACCAATACCGATACCCATGTCAAAATGGCAATTGTGGATTGGCGTTGTACCCCACTGATTGCGATCGATGATCCAAAACTGATGATTGCCAAGCCAGCAGGCTTAACTGCGGCAACAGGTATGGATGCACTGACTCATGCGGTAGAAGCCTATGTCTCTATAGCAGCCAATCCGATCACAGATGCCTGTGCAGAGAAAGCCATTACCATGATCAGTGAATGGCTGAGTCAGGCAGTGGCAAATGGTGAAAATATTGAAGCGCGTGATGCAATGAGCTATGCACAGTATCTGGCAGGCATGGCATTCAACAATGCATCACTCGGATATGTGCATGCGATGGCACACCAGCTGGGTGGTTTCTATAACCTGCCACATGGTGTATGTAATGCGATTTTGCTACCGCACGTATGCGAATTTAACCTGATTGCCTGTCCGGATCGCTATGCAAAAATTGCCCAGCTGATGGGTGTAAATACTGAAGGATTAACTGTGACTGAAGCAGCTTATGCAGCGATTGACGCGATTCGCCAGCTTTCAGCTTCAATTGGAATTCCATCTGGTCTGAAAGGCTTAGGGGTTAAAGAGGAAGACCTTGCCATTATGGCAGAAAATGCGCAAAAGGATGCCTGTATGCTGACCAACCCGCGTAAGGCTAGCCATGCACAAGTCGTAGAGATTTTTAAAGCGGCGCTGTAAGCCTCTATGTAAGTCGATTCTCTCCACTCGGCAGACTTACATTTTATGCAACCCTGTTCGCGCTTCTTAGGAAGTGCGCCAAGATAAACGTATCCCCATGCGATGATCTTGGCTGATCCTTACCACCCTTGATAAGGATATGGAGCAGGCGTTGCTCTTTTTTTGCCTAAATTTTTGCTTTCAAAAAATATATTTGGGCAGTTAATTCATCAGGGTATAGCTTATTAAAATTAACTGAATGAATTCGATAATAATAAAATACTGGAATGAGCAGAGTATTGCTAAAAGCTTATTCGTAGCATGAGCTAAATCAATAAAATGTTATAAAAAAATTATAATTCTAAAGTAGTTAAATGCTTTTTATATTTTTATAAGTTGAAATCTTCTTAATGGAAGATAGCCGTAATTATCTTGCTAACGAGAAGCCAAACAAGAAATGATCTGATTTTTAAATATCCTGAAATTTAAGCAGGGTTTGATGTACTGGATGACCTTTTGGCATCAGTTCAATCAGACGTTCAACCGCATCAATTGCTTCAGGAAAGCGAGCAACATGCTTAAGTAATACATCAGTTTCATTGGCTTTAAAAATGGCATCACTGAGACGTGATTCCAGACAATCCCGCCAAGCACATAAAAATAGGCTTTCAGTTTTTGCCAGAAAGACTCCGGTATACAGTTTTAAGGCTGAATCAATATAACCAGCATCAAGCGACTGTTCAGTCTGTAAGAAATCCGCTTCAACATGCGCCAGTAAACGGTAAGGACGCGAACCAAGCATACCGCCCAGAATATCGCGTAACTGTGACATTTCAGCTTTTAGCGTACCCATGCTGACTTTACGCTCGCCATAAAGTGCTTGATGTAGGCGATCCAGACTTAAACCTTGTGGGCATAAAGCCAAAATAGCGAGAATTTCAGTCTGGCGTGGGGTTATGGTCAGGGTCTTACCATTAAAAATCACCTGAGGTACAGAAAAGGCACGAATATATAAACGCTGTTTTTGCGATTCCAGTAAAGCAGATTGAATGATGGATGCACAACGTTCGGCTGCTAATAGCCCTAAGCTATTATGTTTTTGCCAGTGGGTGGACAGGTCAATGACCCCTAGAATCTGTTTGGAATAAGGATCAATAATGGGGGAGGCATAACAGACCAGATCTTGTACTGATGGCATGTAATGTTCGCTGGAAAACACGCAGCTCGATTGTTGGGTTTTAATGGATAGGGCAAGGGCATTGGTTCCGACCAGTTCCTCACGCCACTGACCTCCTTCAACTAAATGAATATTATCAGCAATTGTGCGCAATTCAGGGCAGGAGGCTCTCCATAGTACCGTACTGCCAATATCTCCAACGGCCAAAACCATAGAGGACTGTTCAGCAATATGCTTTAAATTTTCCGCACAATGTTCCAAGGCATGACTTAAAGCCGAAGAAGTGCTGATTTGTTTTATATCTGTTAATGGGGCAGCCAGACGATTTTTGGGAATCTCGGCTAAAGAAGAGCGCTGCCAGGAGCTAACAATGCTCTGTTCGAGTTGTGCTGCATGTGAAGGCGATAAACTGCTGCTTTGACGAAGCTGATCAATTTTTTGCCTTTGTTGTATCAAGCTCTGTTCTGTCATCATTCCTTATTCTCACAATAATTCATGATTTACATCCAAATGTAATTATTATTGTTTTTATGAGGAATCAAAAGAAATGTAAATCGGTTGAGTGCCAACCTTTCTCCAACCTTATAACGCGTATGTTAACTAAATAGAGTACGGATGTACCTTATACCAAAGCTGTAGATGCAGCATTTTTAAAGATTAAAATAAGCAAAGGAAATACATATGCGTTATATCGATCCGAACCAGCCTGGCTCAAAAGTTCATTTCAAAGCCCAGTATGACAACTTTATTGGTGGGCAATGGGTGCCGCCAGTCAAAGGCGAATACTTTGATAATATTTCTCCTGTAGATGGTAAGCTGTTTACCAAAGTGCCACGTTCTAGCGTGGAAGATATCGAACTGGCGCTGGATGCTGCGCATAAAGCTAAAGCACAATGGAATAAATCATCTCCAACGACTCGCTCTAACATTCTGCTCAAAATTGCTGATCGTCTCGAAGCCAATCTGGAACTGCTGGCGGTGGCTGAAACCTGGGACAATGGCAAGCCAATCCGTGAAACCCTGGCTGCTGATATTCCTTTAGCGATTGATCACTTCCGCTATTTCGCCGGCTGTATCCGTGCGCAAGAAGGCGGCATTTCTGAGATTGATGAAGATACCATTGCCTACCATTTCCATGAGCCTTTAGGTGTGGTTGGTCAGATCATTCCATGGAACTTCCCGATCTTGATGGCAGCATGGAAATTGGCACCGGCTTTGGCCGCAGGCAATTGTATCGTTCTGAAACCGGCAGAGCAGACCCCGGTCAGTATTCTGGTACTGGCTGAGCTGATTCAGGACCTGTTACCTGAAGGTGTATTAAACATCGTGAATGGCTATGGTGTTGAAGTCGGCCGTCCACTGGCTGTGAATCCGCGTATTGCCAAAATTGCCTTCACTGGTTCGACTGCTGTAGGTCAGCAAATCATGCAATATGCCACTGAAAATATTATTCCGGTGACACTGGAACTTGGTGGTAAATCACCAAATATTTTCTTTGAAGATGTCATGGCGCAGCAGGATGATTATCTGGAAAAAGCACTGGAAGGTTTCACCATGTTTGCCTTGAACCAAGGGGAAATCTGTACCTGTCCATCACGTGCTTTGGTCCAGGAAAGTATTGCTGATCAGTTCCTGGAACTGGCAATCGATCGGGTTAAACGTATTAAAACTGGTCATCCACTCGATACTGAAACCATGATTGGTGCGCAGGCATCGCAGGAACAGCAGGACAAGATTCTGGGGTGTATTGCAACAGGTCGCGGCGAAGGTGCAGAAGTGCTTGTTGGTGGCGGTGTACGTCAGGAAGTCGGGCAAGGCTTCTACATTGAACCGACCATCTTTAAAGGCACCAATAATATGCGTACCTTCCAGGAAGAAATTTTTGGGCCGGTACTGGCAGTAACCACCTTTAAAGATTTTGATGATGCCATCAAGATTGCCAACGATACGATTTATGGCCTAGGTGCTGGTGTCTGGTCACGTTCGGCACATACCTCGTATCGCGCTGGCCGTGCCATTGAAGCGGGTCGTGTCTGGACCAACTGCTATCATATCTATCCGGCCCATGCAGCCTTTGGTGGTTACAAGAAATCTGGGATCGGTCGTGAAAACCACAAGATGATGCTGGATCATTACCAGCAGACCAAAAACCTGTTGGTGAGTTATTCAACCAAGCCAGCTGGTTTCTTCTAAATAAAAGCAAAAAAGCGAACTTCGGTTCGCTTTTTTTATAGTAGAGAATCTTTAATAAGTGGTATTTGAGATATAGATCACAGATGCTAATTAAAAGCATGAATCAATTGAAATTTAACTTTATCGGAAAGTTGTAAAAATGAATGAAATAGGTTTTACATTTTGAAAAATTCTGGTTATAAGTTAGAGGTGGTTTTTATCCAGAACAACAAATCGACACTCAGGAAGGGTGCCTAAAGAAGCGTATTTTAAAAATGATGAAACGGGAGTTTTATAATGCTTCAACTACTGAAAAAACTATTCTGCTTGCACATTTATGAATATCAACACATGGAAGAGATTGGAACGCATTGGGAATGTCGCAAGTGTGGGGTCAACAAAGACTGATACTGAACAGAAAAAAGTGAGCAGATGCTCACTTTTTTGTGCCTGAAATCCGGAAGTTTTCGCTAAAATATCCGTGAATAAAGAGCTTCTACGGGTGCAACATGAGTAAAGACTTTCAGTCTGATACCTATATTGTTGATGAGAATCTGGCAGATACTCTGCATTGGCTAAGCCTGCATCAGGATTGCTATGATTCTTTTCATTATGATGCTTTAAGTCAGACACTCACGGTTGAACATGCCAATGGTGCAGATGTGATCCGGGTCGGTGATTATCTCAATGCCAATTATGGCATTTTAATTACTGCACATAACTTTTCAGCGTCTTGAATTATTTCAATTAACTTGCCATTGCATCAGTCGCCAATGCGCGGATGCTTGGCTTAGGTTGTTCTGCTACCAGTCCCAATTTTTCAAAGAGCTGCTGGTCACGACCTTTGGCTGTATTTGGAGTCGTTAGCAGTTTTTCGCCTGAAAAAATCGAGTTGGCACCTGCTATAAATGCCAATGCCTGATCTGAGTCAGTCAGTGATTCACGGCCTGCCGAAAGACGAATATAACTTTTTGGCATCAGAATGCGGGCCACTGCAATAGTTCGAATCCATTCAATCACATCCAGTTTTTCAACATCTGCCATCGGTGTGCCTTCAATTGGCACTAGCATATTGATGGGCACAGATTCCGGATGAATTGGAAGGGTAGAAAGCTCAAACAATAAACCGATCCGGTCATTGCGACTTTCACCTAAGCCAACAATGCCACCACTACAGACTTTTAAACCCGCTTGGCGTACATGGTCCAGTGTATCCAATCGGTCATCAAAGCTGCGGGTACTGATAATATGTGAATAGTATTCACGTGACGTATCCAGATTGTGATTGTAATAATCCAGTCCAGCATCTTTCAGGCGTTCTGCCTGTGAGGCATTCAGCATACCTAAAGTCATACAGGTTTCTAGTCCAAGTGCTTTCACTTCACGTACCATGTCTAGCACATAAGGCATATCACGTTCATGCGGATTACGCCACGCTGCTCCCATACAGAAACGCGAACTGCCAGAAGCCAGTGCTTCTTTTGCTTCCTGAATTACTTTTTCTACTGCAATGCGTTTTTCTGCTTCGAGTTTGGAATCATAATGTGCGGACTGAGAACAGTATTTGCAATCTTCCGGGCATTTACCGGTTTTAATAGAGAGTAGGGTACTGACCTGAACGGCATTGGCATCAAAATATTGACGATGAACCTGTTGAGCCTGAAAGAGCAAATCCATTAAAGGTTGTTGATACAGGGCCTCAATTTCTGCACGAGACCAATCATTACGTATCGGATTAATACTGTTCATCTGTCCATCCTTGTTCATATTTATTTATCAGGCTCCATCTTAAGTAAAAGTATCGCCGTCTTCATTAGCAAAATATGACCTTATAGAAAAAAAACCCACACAAGGTGGGCTTTGTTGTTGAACTCTTGATCAGACTTTATTCACGATGATTTCCGTGAATATTCTGATTTTGTAAATCACTACGATGTTGCTTGTTTAATACACGTTCATCTTGTTCGTGCTGGTTATTTTTTGGAGAGCCAAGCGGGCCATGTTGTGACTGCTGCTGTTGCTGTTGTTGCTGCTTCTGGTGTTGATGTTGCAACTCTTCAAGCTGTTCCTGATTTTGATGTTGTGTATCAGATGACTTTTGCATATCCACCTCCGGCTTTATTTCTATTCTTTTTCCTTTATGCCATAGCTTGCACAGTAACTGTGTAAGGCTTTGACGAGAAAATGTGAACCGAAGTAAAAATTGAAAATTACCGGGATTTTGCCAGTTGTTCCTGTATGGCCCAGTCAATATGAACTTGTACAATCTCATCATGTTGATTTTTTTGAGCTTGTAATGCCTGAACAATCTGTGGATCAAATGGCGCATTACCCAAGCCGATCGCAATATTGCGCATAAAGCTTTGATAGCCAGTGCGGCGTAATGGACTGCCTTCAGTTGAGTTTAAAAATGTAGCTTCATCCCATTGCCAGAGATCCAGTAAACTCACTTGATCCAGTCCATGTCGGGGATGAAAATCTTCAATCGTAGTTTTTTGAGCAAAACTGTTCCACGGACAAATCAACTGACAATCATCGCAACCAAAGACCCGGTTACCAATTCCTCGACGTAACTCCTCTGGAATGATTCCTTTATATTCAATAGTTAAATAAGCAATACAGCGGCGTGCATCCAGCATATAAGGTTCAACAATAGCCTGTGTGGGGCAAATATCAATACAGGCTGTGCATGAACCACAATGTTTGCTTTCAGGTTCATCAAAAGGCAGTTCCAGTGAGCTAAACAGTTCTCCTAAAACAAAAAAAGATCCGGATTTTTTGTGGATTAATAAAGTGTGTTTGCCGGTCCAGCCCATACCCGCACTTTCGGCCAGAGATTTTTCAAATACAGGTGCAGAGTCTGCAAAGGGACGGGATTCAAATTTACCGACTTTTTCCCGAATTTTTGCAGCCAGCATTTTTAGGCGCCCGCGCATGGTTTTATGATAATCACGACCACGGGCATAACGGGCAATAATTGCAGAATTTGGTGCATAGGGTACTAGACGCGGTTCTGGAAGATCGACCAGATAGTCCATTCGTACACAGATCACGGATTTGGTATTAGGAATAAGCAGTGTGGGATCGGCACGTTTTTCCAGATTTTCTTCCAGAAACTTCATATCACCGTGATAGCCGCGGTCTAAATATTCCTGCAAGCGAGCTAATTCTGCTTGAGCATCCGGTTTGGCAATGACACAATCAGAAAAACCCAGCTCTCGTGCCTGCGCTTTGATCCACGCCTTCAGTTCATTTGGATCTTGTTGATAAACTTGAATTTGCGCTTGGGAATCGGGTGTTGTCATAAACCAGAAACAGGAAATAAGAAATGCAGCAGCAAGTTTATCATAGCCGCGATATACAAGCATGGGAGCAGCGTTGGTTTGGCAAGCAAAATAGTTCTTATGGTTTGATGCAACAGGTGGCATGGTCGATTGCGCAGCGACTCATCCCCTTGTTGGAACAACGGCAATTGACTCAAATCGCTGTGTGTTGCGGTCAGGGTAATAATGCCGGTGATGGTTATCTGGTAGGTAAATATTTAAAACAGGCCGGTTTTGAAATAGATATTTATGCAGCAGAACCCGGTCCATCACAGGATCTGGTTCAAGCAATCCAGGAAGCTCAGGAAATCGGTATATCCACTTATTCAGATTTTAATTTTCAGAAACAATATGAAGTCTATATCGATGCCTTATTTGGGATCGGCTTGAACCGTGATCTGAATGAAAATTGGCAACAGATTATTCAAAGTATTAATGCCCAGCAAGGACTCAAAATCGCAGTGGATATTCCAAGCGGACTGCATGTCAATACTGGACAGCCTTTGCCGGTAGCCATTAAGGCAGATCATAGTTTTACTGTTTTAGGTTTAAAGGTGGGATTATTTACCGGACAAGGCAAAGAATATGCCGGCAAGGTAGAGGTCATCTCGGCTATTCCTCCTGATGTTGAACTTGTGCCGATAGCTCAACTTTCCTCGACTCAAATTCATCTGCCTAAACGTGAGGCTTTTGGACATAAAGGCAGTTATGGGCATGTGCTCGTGATTGGAGGACATGCTGATATGGGTGGTGCGGTCATTATGGCAGCTGAGGCGGCCTTTGCTGCTGGTGGTGGTAAGGTCACTGTGGTTTGTGATGCCAAACATCATACGGCCATTTTGTCACGTGCTCCGAATATCATGTTGCGTGATATTAATGCGCTAGATGCTGAGCAACGCCAAGCTTTAATTAATCATGTGGATGCTGTCTGTTTTGGTATGGGGCTAGGACGCGATACTTGGGCTGAACAGCAATATAATTACTGGTTTGACCTGATTCAGCAATCAGAACTGGAGACAGTTCTCGATGCAGACGCCTTGTGGTTTCTGGCAAAAGCACCACAAAAGTTGAATGCCCATACTTATGCAACACCGCATCCGGGTGAAGCGGCTATTTTGTTAGAAATGAAAGCATCAGGAGTCGAAGCAGATCGTATTCAGGCAATTCAACAGCTCCAGCAAAAATATCAGGGACAATGGGTGCTCAAAGGTTCAGGTAGCCTGATTTTAGAAGATGCTCTTTTCATCTGTACCGCAGGCAATGCCGGTATGGGAACCGGAGGGATGGGAGATGTACTTGCTGGCATGATCGCCAGTTTGAAAGCCCAATTTAGAAATACTATCCATTTACACGAGATCGTAACTTTGCATGCACTTGCAGGTGATGTACTGGCGGAAAAGGGTGAACGCGGCTTACAGGCGCAAGATATGAAATATGCCATTTACCAGGTCGTGAATCACTAAGGACAATAAAAATACAGGCCATTCATTTAATCATTCAGGGTAAAGTGCAGGGCGTGGGCTACCGTCGCTGGTTTGAACAACAAGCAATTCAATTAGGTTTAAAGGGTTTTGTACGTAATCTGGAAACAGGCGAAGTTGAGGCTGTCATTGTTGGGAAGGAAGCGATTGTTCAGGACATGATCCAGCTCAGCAGAACTGGATCACAACGTGCAGAAGTCACTGCAATTCATCAGCAGAGTTTGAATCTTCAAGACGCGGATTTTCAGGATTTTAGAGTATTAACTAAAGACTAACGACGACGGGTGCTGACCCGGCTGCGTCCGCGTGCCATACCGCCTAAGGCATTCAATACGGCCATTTTACTCATGCTGCCTGAAGCATGAGCATGACAAATCGCAGCAGCAAGTGCATCGGCAGCATCTTGTTGCGGTTTGATTGTCAGGTTCAGAATACGCATAACCATCATCTGAACCTGTTCTTTGTCTGCAGCGCCATAGCCTACAACAGACTGTTTGATCTGCCGCGCCGTATATTCAGCAACTTTGAGATCTAGGTTCACCAAGGCGGCGACTGCCGCACCTCGTGCCTGGCCTAGTTTAAGAGCAGAATCCGGGTTTTGTGCCATAAATACCTGTTCCACCGCAGCCTCGGTCGGGCCATAAAATTTGACAATCCGTTCTACACCGGCAAAGATTCGTTTTAAACGTTCAGGCATTTCCGCTGTTTCAGTTCTAATCGTTCCCGCATCAACAAAAGTGAGTTTTGAACCTTCTTTTTGGATGATACCGTAACCTGTTAGACGCGAACCGGGATCAATCCCAATAATTAATGACATGCCTGCACTTTAAAAATAAAATAATGCCCATATTGTTACATAAGCGTATCAAAAAAGCTTGATCCTGATGAAGCAGTTGATTACAGCATCCTAATATTTATTTTACTGAGATTAGATTAATTTTCATGAAATTATTTCTTATTATCCTGGCCGGCTTAGTCCTCGAAGTATTTGTATGGATTGGCGTGGGTGACCTTGTCGGGAGCATGTGGTACGTATTTTTCTGGTTCGTGGCGGCCTTCTTTATTGGTATGAACCTGATCCGGAAATATTCGGCTGGTGTAATGCCACAAATGCAGCAAATGCAGATGGGACAGATGAGTGCAGATCCGGCATTATCGAATAATTTGCCAAAGATCTTAGCCGGCTTTTTCCTGCTGATTCCTGGTTTGATTAGTGATGTACTTGCGGTATTAATGCTAATTCCACCTGTACAACGTGCTTTCCAGGCAGCCATGATGAAAATGATGATGAAACGTCAGCAAGCCATGATGGAAAAAATGATGGGTGGCATGATGGGCGATGTCGGTGGCGGTGCAGGTCAAAACCCGTTTGCGGAAATGATGCGTCAAATGCAAGATATGCAGAACCAGCAGGGTGGTCATGGTGATTCAACTATTATTGATGGTGAAGCTCGTGAAGTGACCCCGGAAGCCAAGAAAATTGAAATGAAAGATGTGAACAAGAAATAAAATCACGCTTTCAATATAAATGCTTTAAGCCGAATCTTATGATTCGGCTTTTTTATTGGAACTTTCTAATTTCGTTAAACAAAAGTTATAATAGTTTTTTTACCATTTGATCTTTTTTAAATGTCTTTGCTTTTTACCATCTGTTTTCTACATTTTGTAGCTCAATTAAGCCCCGGTCCTGACATTTTACTTATCGCAAAAAGTGCAGCCTCTACGACACGTATGAATGCCTTAAAGGTGATTGCTGGAATTTCAGCGGGGATCGTAGTTTGGGTGGTATTGACGCTAGCAGGCTTTACAGTATTGATCGACCAGTTTCCCTGGATTCAGCAGGTATTGATGGTCATCGGTGGGTTATTTTTGGCCAAAATGGGCTGGGCCATGCTAAAAGGCGGATGGCAAAGTTTTCAGAATAGACATCAAACTCAAGATGATTTAAATACGGTAGAAGCACCAAAAAGTTATTTTATGCAGGGTTTATTGACTAATCTGTCGAATCCTAAAACCCTGATCTATTTCAGTAGTGTATTTTCACTTGCCCTAAGTTCATCAGCTTCTGATTATTTAAAAGCGCAACTGGCAGTGATTATTCCGCTGCAAACCTTTATTACTTTTACTTTACTGATGCTATTAATTTCCCATCCTAAAATTAAAGAGGCTTATCAGCGATCAGGAAGTTATATCGATATGATTTCAGGCGGATTATTCCTGATTTTTGCAGTCTGGTTATGGTATGACGCGCTGATTCTAATGAACTAAAAATCTTAATTCGATGGGGTAACAGAGGAGTTTTCGGCAAAAAGCTGCTGTGCAGCGGAAGCGTCAGAAACTGGATTATCCTGTTTCTGTACTGGAGACTGATAACGATTCGGTTTAAGGGTGGCCTCAGTATTTTCCGAACCCTGATAACTGCGACTGCGATTGGCACGCTCACGTAACCCGCCTTTTTTAATTAACTGAACCATTTTCATCTCTCACTGCAAGATGACTTATTGTAATTCAAATTTTCTATTCTGGCAGCGTTTCATATTCAAGTTAAAAACGCATAAAAAAGACCTGATCCAAGTCAGGTCTTGCTGGAGGATAAAAAAATTAGCGCTGACGTTTATTATCTTGTTGTAGCACATCAAATAATGATGACTGAGCTGGCACTTCCTGCTGCTGTGGCTGGATATAAACATGCATTACCTTGAATGCGATTGCAGTAACCAGACAGGCCACCAGACATAAAATCCAAAAACCATAAGGGCTGCGAATATTATGTGAGCCACAGGCATGACATTCTTTTTGGCCAGCTTCCACAACTTTATCGCAGCACGCACAGTGATATTGATAGTACATTGCTAAGCTCCATTACATTTCTGATATTTTTTTTGTTATCTTTCACGGACTTTTATCTCAGGTCTGTGTTTCATGTTAATGATGCAATTAGACGCTGACAAGTCATATAACAAAAAGTTACCCAAGTCTCAGTGAGGAAAACAAATAATAATTGGCTAAGTACATAACATCATTAAGTTATTCCGAGAAATTTCTCTGAAATAATTAAATATGCTATCTATCAATTCATAAGCAATTTTTGAACCAGTTCGAGTGGAGCTTAAGAACAACAAGTATAAAATGGGAAATAGACAGGGCAAGAACTTAGATGAATTGATCTGCCCTAAAAAATAGAATGATATGGAATATATTTTGCTTATTTTTTAGCTATTCGTTGCACTGTATTAAGTCTATAAAAATGTTTAATTTCAATAATTTTTATGAAAGTGCATTATAAACTTAAGGAACAATACTGATCTCATGAAGAAAATATCACTGTTTTTATCATCCTTGCTCTGTATGAGCAGTCTTTATGCACAATCGGATATTGAAAAGGAAGTTATTGCCCAGTTTCAGCAGGATTTTAATGCGCAAAATTATGCAGCAATTTTTGAAAAGTTTTCACCTGAAGCGAAAAAGGCAATTCCTTTAAATATGTTTGAAAAAGTCTCTAAAGACTTACAGCAGCAACTAGGCACAATACAAAGTCTTGAGTACTTGGAATCCAAAGGTAAAGAAACTGCAGTCTATAAGGCCAACTTTGAAAAAGACCGTCTGAAACTCAGCATGAGTTTGAATAATGATCAACAGATTTCCGGTCTTTTATTTACGCCCTATATCGAATCTACTGCAGCAAATAATAAGACAGTCAATGCTATTCAAGGCTATCCAAAAGCGATTGCAGAGAAAATTTATCAGGCTACTCGTACTTTTCCAGAACAGACTCAAGTGGCTATAGCGGTATTAGATCAAGACCAAACCCATTACTATGGGGTACAGAAGCATAAGGACAAAATCCAGGCCAAGGCCAATCAGGATAAAGTCTTTGCAATTGGTTCTCTGACCAAAGTAATGACATCAACCATATTGGCTGAACTGGTGACACAAAATAAAATTAAACTGGATGACAAGATTAATCCTTATTATACCTTTCCATTTAAGGACAATATCCAGCTTCGCTTTCAGGATTTAGCCAATCATACGTCAGGACTGCCACGACTACCGAGTAATTTGGAAGTAGATGATGATACTGATCCATATAAGGAATATGATGCAGCTAAACTAGAAGAATATTTAAAAAATTCATTAGAGCTTGAACATGCAAATAACAGTGGAAAAGTGCCACATTATTCTAATTTGGCTGTGGCTTTATTGGGACAGAGTTTGAGTCAATCACAAAATCAGGATTTTGCTGAGTTACTCAATGAATATGTCTTTAAAAAGTATGGGATGAAAAATAGCTATACCTCGCCTGATCAAGCAGCTAAGCCACTTGTGCCTGCATTTGATGCCCAGGGAAAAGAAATCACCACCTGGACATTTGATACCTTTTTACCTGCGGGCGGCGTGCTCTCTACAGCTTCAGATTTAACCAGATTTGCACAAGCTCAGTTTGATGAAAAAAATGCAGCAGTGCAATTAACCCAGCAAGCAACCACAGAACAAGCAGGTAGTTACCAATTGGGATTGGGCTGGTTTATACGAGAACAGGACAATGGCACCAAAATCATCTGGCATGGGGGAAATACCGCAGGGCATTCTGCTATTTTGATGATTGATTTAAACAAGAAGAAGGCAGTGACGATTTTAGCTAATGTTGCTGCTGTACATCCTGAAATGGGAAATATTGAAAAACTGGCTGCTCAATTACTACAGGAATAAATCAGCTTTAAGATATAAAAAAGCCCGCATTGCGCGGGCTTTTTTAATTCATGAATTTTAAGGATTACTGACCAGAACGGATGATGTAATCAAAGGCAGATAATGATGCTTTGGCACCTTCACCAGTCGCGATGATGATCTGTTTGTAAGGCACAGTAGTACAGTCACCTGCAGCAAACACACCTTTCACATTGGTTTCATTACGTTCGTTAATCACGATCTCACCACGGTTGGTTAGCTCAACATCGGTTCCTTTCAGGAAGTCAGTGTTTGGCAACAAACCGATCTGAACGAAGATCCCTGCCAGTTCAACAGTGTGCTCTTCATCAGTTGCACGGTCTTTGTATTTCAACGCTGTGACTTGTGAACCATCACCGATCACTTCGGTAGAAAGCGCATTTTTGATCACAGTGGTGTTTGGCAAGCTGTTCAATTTGTCTTGAAGCACTTGGTCAGCACGTAGTTTGGTATCAAACTCAACCAGCGTTACATGCTCAACAATCCCTGCAAGGTCGATCGCAGCTTCTACACCCGAGTTACCACCACCAATCACCGCAACACGTTTGCCTTTGAACAATGGCCCATCACAGTGTGGGCAGTACGCTACACCACGAGTTTTGTATTCTGCTTCACCTGGAACATTCATCTCTCTCCAGCGTGCACCGGTAGACAGAATGACTGTTTTAGATTCAAGTTTCGCACCATTCTCTAAAGTCACTTCTACCAGACCATTGGCTGTGCTATCTGCACCTTTGATGTCAGAGACACGTTGCAGGTTCATGATGTCAACACCGTATTCACGCACGTGTGCTTCCATTTCAGCGGCGAATTTTGGACCTTGAGTTTTTTGCACTGACGTATAGTTTTCGATGTCCATGGTATCCATCACCTGACCGCCCATGCGTTCAGCCACGATCCCAGTTTTGATACCTTTACGTGCTGCATAGATCGCTGCAGTATTACCAGCAGGTCCACCACCGATCACCAACACATCAAATGCATCTTTGGCATTGAGTTTTTCCGCATCTTTGGCTGCCGCATTGGTATCCAGTTTGGCAATGATTTCTTCTAAAGTCATACGGCCCTGACCGATATGTTCATTGTTCTGGAAGACCATCGGTACGGCCATGATTTTGCGTTCTTCCACTTCGTCCTGGAAGAAGGCACCATCAATCATGGTTGCTGTTGTACCCGGGTTATAAATGGCAATCAGGTTCAATGCCTGCACCACATCCGGACAGTTATGACAGCTCAGTGATACGAATACATCAAAGTCAGATTTAATGCCCAAGCCTTTAATCGATTCCAGAACTTCAGCAGAAACTTTGGGTGCATAGCCTGAAGTTTGTAGCAATGCCAAAATCAAGGAAGTAAACTCATGGCCCATCGGCAAGCCTGCAAAGAACACACGAGGCTGTTCACCGGCTTTTGCAACACCAAAGCTTGGTGCACGTTTGTTGGTACCATCAAAACGGGCAGTGACTAAATCAGAAAGCTGAGCGATTTCCTCAACCAGTTCTTTGATTTTGGCTGATTTGTCAGAGCCATCCAGAGTTGCCACTAATTCAATCGGGCCTTCCAAACGTTCAAGTAGTGTTTTTAATTGAGCTGAAGTATTTTGATCTAACATTGCTAACGTCTCCAAAGGAGTAAGAATTCATTCGATAAGTAGATACTAAGCCAAATCGATAAATAGATAAAACAGTTTGTTTTTATAAATTTGATCGGTTTTGCAAATGTATTGAAAAATTCATGATTAATTTCAAGCTTATATATGGGTGCTTAGCATGAATTTTCAAGTAGTTTAAAGTGTGATTGGTCTTTTTCAGTTAAGATTGGAATTCTGCATTTGAGAGTTGAACGATGGAATTACAACGCGGTATTTATCAACATTATAAGGGTAAACTTTATCAGGTCCTGCATGTGGCAACACATAGTGAAACGGAAGAAAAGCTGGTGGTTTATCAATGTCTTTATGGTGACTATTCGATTTGGGTTCGACCGCTATCCATGTTTACGGAAAGTATTAGTACCAGTGATGATCGTGAAGTAGAACGCTTTAAATTGGTTCAGGCACTTTAATCAATCCATAAAAAATTTATTTAGATAACCTCAGGGAAGAGCAATGAATCAATTACAACATTTTGAAAGTTTCATGCAGGAACTGTATAAGACTTTTCATGCGCATGATCTTCAGCAAACTGAACGTCTGCAACGCTATCGAAATATTGAGCCTGAATCAGGTCGATTTTTATCATTACTCATTCGTGTCCAGCAGTCCAAACGTATTCTGGAAATCGGTACTTCTACAGGCTATTCCACTTTATGGCTCGCCGAAGCCGCCCGGCAGACTCAAGCGACGATTACAACATTAGAAATAGATGCAGAAAGAGTTGCGCAGGCTGAGCAGTATGCAAGTCAGCTAGGCTTGAAGGATTTGATTGATTTTAAAGTGACAGATGCATTGCATTATCTGCAAGCTGAACAGGACGTATTTGATTTTATATTATTAGATGCGGAACGTGATGCTTATGTGGATTATTGGACCCATTTGGCCCGATTACTCAAGCCAAAAGGTGGAGTATTACTGGTGGATAATGTGATTTCACATGCTGCGGAAGTAGAAGAATTTATTCAGCTCATCCAGCAGAATTCACGTTTTATCATGAGTACGTTGCCGATTGGGGCTGGCTTACTCATGGTGACTTATCGTTAAGCAGAAATTAGTTAAATTAAAACAGGCAAACCCGGTCAAAATGTAAGTTGTATTCAAGATATTTCTGTACAAAGGCCATTTTATCTTGGCGTCTTAACAGGTTGTCATAAACAAATTCGGGAACAGGATGGTAGAGCTCTATATCGCCATTGCTATAAATGATTTTCAGGTGGCGGCTAGAAGGACTATAAGCCCATGAGATCACGGTTAGCAGTTTTTGCATACGTTTTCCTCCACTGAATATTATTATCTTATGTCTTGAACTTATGCCAACTGACATTGAAGATGTATAACTGAATTGTAAGCATAAGTAGGGGATTGTTATGAAGAGAATGCAATATGCATGCCTGATTTTTATATGATCTTTAAAGTGAAAAATAAAGATTTAATAGGATGGCTTTAGATACAAGAAAAGGGAAAATAAAACGTTTGGCCAATAGAGCAATCAAATAAACGTTCAAATAAAAAACCACGCTAAAAGCGTGGTTTTTTTGAATCAGTTCAATCTAATGCAGATTAGATTTTACCAACTAGGTCGATTGAAGGAGCAAGAGTTGCGTCGCCTTCTTTCCATTTAGCTGGGCAAACTTCGCCTGGGTGAGCGTGTACATATTGAGCTGCTTTAACTTTACGAAGAAGTTCTTGAGCATCACGACCGATACCGCCAGCGTTGATTTCAACGATTTGGATTTTACCTTCTGGATCGATCACGAAAGTACCACGGTCAGCAAGGCCGTCAGCTTCGATTAATACGTCGAAGTTTTTAGCAAGAGTCCAAGTAGGATCGCCAACCATTACGTATTGGATTTTTTTGATTTCTTCAGAAGAATCGTGCCAAGCTTTGTGAGTGAAGTGAGTGTCAGTAGAAACTGAGTAGATTTCAACGCCTAATTTTTTGAATTCTTCGTAGTTGTCAGCAAGGTCGCCAAGTTCAGTTGGGCAAACGAAAGTGAAGTCAGCTGGGTAGAAGAATACTACAGACCATTTACCTTTAAGGTCAGCTTCTGTTACTTCAATGAATTTACCATTCTGGAACGCAGTTGTTTTGAACGGTTTAACTTCAGTATTAATTAAGCTCATCATTGTCTCCATGATTGAGGTTTGTATTTAATTTCCAATAGGGTACAGAAATTATTTTTCTTGCTGAAACAGTATTTTTACATAACATACATCGGAAAAACCGAATTAAGCTAAAAATAAAACACCATCAGCGCAAACAGCATTGCTCTTGATATAAATGATTCAACCGTAAAATGGTGAATACATCATGACAAGACTCACCCCGGTTTAATGCCTCTTCAGACATGATGCCGCAAGCAGTAAAATTCAAGGGTAAAAATTAAAAAATTATAAAAATATTCAAAATGGCCGTTCTTTCGCTTAGGGGCAATACAGCGTAAAATAGCTGCCTATTGTCTTTTTTTATATCAGGTGTTTTCTCAGTGCAGAGTCCTTTAAATGTAGATCAGCTCGTTATGGCGCGTGACCGTCATCGTTTAAATCGACTCCAAAAAGGTAAAGATGCCAACCAAAAGCAATATCAAGAATTATTTGAAAAATCGCATGCCAAAGTCATGCAGCGTATCGAACGCATTCCCAATATCAAGCTGAATCAGGATCTGCCTGTTACCCAGTATGCAGACAAGCTGATTGAAGCGATCCAGCAGCATCAGGTTATTATTGTGGCTGGTGAAACTGGTTCCGGTAAAACCACACAATTACCACAAATCGCCATGTTGGCAGGTCGCGGCCTGACTGGTCTGATTGGTCATACTCAACCACGTCGTCTGGCTGCGCGTAGCGTATCACAGCGTATTGCGGAAGAAGTTGGCGAGAAACTGGGTGAATCGATCTCCTTTAAAGTCCGTTTTAATGAACAGGGCTCGCAGGATTCAATTGTCCGTTTGATGACGGATGGTATTTTATTGGCAGAGCTGGCCAATGACCGGTTCCTGACCAAATACGACACCATTATTATTGATGAAGCGCATGAACGCTCGCTAAATATCGACTTCATCATGGGGTATCTCAAGCAGCTGTTGCCGCGTCGTAAAGATCTAAAAGTGATCATTACTTCGGCAACGCTGGATGTAAACCGTTTCAGTAACTACTTCAATGGTGCGCCGATCTATGAAGTGGAAGGGCGTAGCTATCCGGTAGAAGTGCGTTATCGTCCAATTTCTGAAATGAGCATTGTCGGCAGTGATGACGACGAGTTTGATGATTTTGAAGAAAATCTGCCACGCGCAGTGGTTGCAGCAGTAGAAGAATGTTTTCAGGATGCACAAGAGAGAGGCCATCCGGAACATGCCGATATCCTGATTTTTGCCAGTACCGAACAGGAAATTCGTGAACTGCAGGAAACCCTGATTAAGCATGGTCCACGTCATACTGAAGTGTTACCACTCTACGCACGATTAGCACTAGCAGAACAGCAAAAAATCTTTAATCCATCGGGTGGTGGTCGACGCATTATTATCGCCACCAATGTAGCAGAAACAGCATTAACTGTTCCGAATATCCGTTATGTGATTGATAGCGGTTTTGCCCGTATTTCCCGATATAACTACCGTTCACGGGTGCAGCGCTTACCGATCGAAGCAGTTTCTCAAGCTGCTGCCAATCAGCGTAAAGGTCGTTGTGGCCGTATTGCGCCAGGTGTCTGTGTTCGTCTGTATAGTGAAGAAGACTTTTTAAGTCGTCCTGAATTTACCGAACCTGAGATTAAACGGACCAATCTGGCATCCGTTATTTTACAGATGCAAAGTCTGGGCCTAGGTTCACTGGAAGATTTTGATTTCATTGAGCCACCAGATCACCGTCTGGTCAATGATGGTCGCAAGCTCTTGATTGAGCTTGGGGCAATGGTGGAGAAGAGTAAAGCCCCTCTTTCTGAAAGAGGGGTTGGGGGAGATTCTACTAATCCTCCTAAATCCTCCTTTACGAAAGGAGGACTTCAAGGCAAGGGAGATTCTCTAACTAAAATCGGTCAGCAAATGGCAAAAATGCCAATTGATCCACGTCTGGCGCGAATGATTCTTGGCGGTGCCCATTTTGGTGCGCTGAATGAAGCTTTGGTGATTGTCGCGGCGCTGGCAGTACAAGACCCACGTGAACGTCCTGCGGATAAGCAGATGCAAGCTGATCAGAAACATGCCTTGTTCCGTGAAGCAGATTCAGATTTCCTGTTTTATATCAAGCTCTGGGATACCTTGCATAATAACCGTGAAAGTATGAGCGAAAACAAACGTCGTACTTTTGCACGGAATCATTTCCTGAGCTGGTTACGTCTGCGTGAATGGAAGAAAACTCATGAGCAGCTGGTGGATCTGGCTAAAGGCTTAAAATTATCCTTTAATGAAAAGAAAGCCAGTTATGAAAACCTGCACCGTGCCTTGTTAACTGGCTTGCTATCTTTTATTGCCAACAAGACTGATGAACGTAATGTGTTTATGGCAGTCCGTCAGCAGAAAGCACGGATTTTCCCGGCATCAACGCTGCACAAAACCAATACCCCATGGGTGATGGCTTTTGAAATGGTTGAAACCTCGCAGGTGTATTTACGGACTCTAGCGAAAATTGAGCCGGAATGGATTCTGCTGGCTGCGCGGGACTTACTGAAACATCATTATTTCGAACCGCACTGGTCGAAAAAAGCGGGTGTGGTCAATGCCTATGATCAGATTTCGTTATTCGGCCTGATCATCGAACCAAAACGTCCGGTTAATTATGAGAAAGTGGATCAGCCGGCTGCGCATGAAATCTTCCTGCGTGATGCACTGACCACTGGAAATCTCGGTATTAATCCACCCTTCCTGAAGCATAATCTGCTGAAACTGGAAGAAGTGGAACGGGTAGAAGACAAACTGCGCCGTCGTGATCTGGTAGTGGATGAAGAAACCATTTACCAGTTCTATGCCTCCAAAGTGCCGCCTGAAGTAGCCAGCCGCCGCAGTTTTGAAGACTGGCGTGCCACAGTTGAGCCACATGATCCGCGTTATCTGTTTATTGATAATGATGCGCTGTGGCTGAATGATCGTCCGACCACACAACAGTTTCCGGATTATTTACGTAATGGTGAATTGCGTCTGGCGACCAGTTACCGTTTTGACCCAAGTCATGATGAAGATGGTGCAACGGTTAAAATCCCGCTGCAGGCTTTGCCGCAGGTCGATGAAAATATCTGGTCGTGGGGTGTTCCAGGCTGGCGTCTGGATCTGATCGAAGCTTTATTAAAGACTTTGCCTAAAGATAAACGCCGCAGTCTGGTGCCGATTCCAGATACTGCGAAAAAGCTGGCAGCCCGTATTGATGCGGTAAATTTACATGAGCATATTTTCAGTTTTCTAGCTTTCCAGTTGCGTGGCGAGCAGATTACAGAAAAAGATTTCAGCCTGGATCGGGTTGAGCAATATCTCTTGCCTTTGATCAAGGTGATTGATGAAAAAGGTCGTGTGATTGAACAAGGCCGTGATCTGGCCGAGCTGAAAGCCCGTTGCCGTACTGAAACTCATAGTCCGGTGAAACAGTTAAAAGGTGAGTTTAAAGCCTTCCCGGAAAACTTTGTCTTTGAAGCATCGCAGAAAGTGACGGGTGTAGTGGTCAAGCAATATCAGGCTTTGGTTCCGACCAAAGACTTTGCTGCACTGGAACAGAAAGATGAATCTGGTGTGGTGATTCAGACCTTTAATGATCAGGCTGAAGCCGTCAAACAGCACCGGGAAGGGATCATTCGACTGGTACATATGCAGCTCGGAGATCTGGTGCGTCAGCTGAAAAAACAAATTTCCAAACCGCTGGCACTGGCATATTCACCGCTTGGCGATAAGGCTCAGTTGGAGCAAATGTTAGTTTATGCCACACTGCACCTGTCAATTAATGAGCTGCCTGTCAATATGCAAGAGTTCCAAAAGTTGGTAGAGGATGTAAAAAAATCTTTCCTGACTCATGGCCAGACTGCACTGAAAGAAATCACAGATATTTATATCCAGTGGCAGGAAATCCGTCGTAAATTACTGGTTTTAGACCCATCTATATTTGGAAAAAATATTGATGATATTGAGGATCAGCTTGATTTGATGAGTCTTTCTGACTTCGTTTATCGGAAACCTTCCGACGTATGGTCAGAATTTCCACGTTATTTGAAAGCCCTGATCTTGCGTTTAGAGCGCTTGCCAAATAACCTACAGAGGGATGATTCCGCCATTGACCAAATTGATCCGTGGATGGAAAAATTATTTAAGTTTAAAAATGACGCTCGCCTTAAAGAATTGTATTTTATGGTTGAGGAGTTAAGGATTTCATTGTTTTCTCAACCGATGAAAACGAAAACACCCGTTTCTCCAACTCGCCTGCAAAAAGTATGGGAACGTCTTGGAATCAGTTAAGATATAGGTCATTTTGAGAAGGAGTTTTACATGGGCATCCGTATTACGGGTACTGGCTTGTTCCATCCGGAAGATGTCATTACCAATGAAGAGTTAGTTGAAAGTTTAAATGCTTATGTGGAACTGTATAATCACGAAAATGCAGATAAAATCGCTGCAGGCGAATTAGATGCGCGTCGTGGTTCTAGCGCAGAATTTATTGAAAAAGCGTCAGGCGTACAACGCCGTTATGTGTCAGAAAAAACTGGCATCCTCGATCCAAAACGTTTACGTCCAAATCTACGTGAACGTTCAGATGATGAAATTTCCCTTCAGGCAGAATGGGGCGTGACTGCCGCTAAACAGGCGATGGAAAATGCCGGTGTTACTGCTGAAGATATCGATGTCGTGATCCTGTCATGTTCAAACCTGCAACGTGCTTATCCTGCGGTTGCGATTGAAATCCAGACTGCTCTGGGTATTCAAGGTTATGCGTATGACATGAACGTCGCATGTTCAGCAGCAACTTTCGGTTTGAAACAGGCTGCCGATGCCATCAAAGCAGGTGCACGTCGTGTATTGCTAGTGAATGTTGAAATCACCTCTGCACATACCGATTTCCGTTCACGTGACTGTCACTTTATTTTTGGTGATGTCGCAACTGCATCGATCATTGAAGATACTGAAACTAAAACCGGTTTCGAGATTCTGGATACTTCATTATTTACCCAGTTCTCGAACAATATCCGCAATAACTTCGGTTTCCTGAATACGTCTGAAAATGCTGATATCGATGACAAACGTTTCCGTCAGGACGGTCGTAAGGTATTTAAAGAAGTGTGTCCACTGGTTGCCAAGATGATTACTGCTCAACTTGAGAAAAATCATATTGCACCTACAGATGTAAAACGCTTCTGGTTGCACCAAGCCAATGCCAGCATGAATGAATTGATTCTGAAACTGGTAGTGGGCAAAGAAAATGCCAAGCCAGGTCTGGTACCCATCATTCTGAATGAGTTTGCCAATACTTCTTCCGCAGGTGTCATCATTGCCTTACACCGTACTGCAAATGAAGTTGAAGACGGCGAATATGGCGTACTGTGTTCATTTGGTGCAGGCTACTCAGTGGGTTCAATCCTGGTACAAAAACGCGTGGCATAAGCCGGGAGCATATTTTGCAGGTCAAGCATGACGGAGCATGGATCAGGCGCTTAAGTGCCTTATCCAAACTGTATTTCACGCCTACTTTTTTAGGGGCTGAAAATATTGATGCCAGTCGACCTGCAATGTATGTGGGTAATCATTCCATGTATGGCATCTTTGATGCGCCAATGCTGATTGATTACCTGTACAACGAACATCAAGTGGCTGTGGTCAGTATTGCTGATCATAGCCATTTTTATGTGCCGCTATGGCGTGAAGCAGTGAAGAAATTTGGTGCTATTGATGGTGTACAGGACTATGTCCGCTCGGCCATGCAGCAAGGCTACTCGATTCTGGTCTTTCCGGGTGGTGGCCGTGAAGTGCTGAAACGGGAAGGTGAGCAGTATCAGCTGATCTGGAAAGAGCGTTACGGTTTTCTGAAATTAGCTCAAGAGTTTCAATATGATATTGTCCCTTTTGCTGCACTTGGCGGTGATGAAATCTATGAGATTGGATTTGATGCAAATAAAATCATTCAACATAAGTATTTTCAAAAATTATTAAAAATCCCCCAACTCAATAAATTATTACGTCATGGTGATGTGATTCCTTCCTTACCTAAAAATCTGTTTCCCAAACGCTTGCCTTTTTATTTTCAGTTTATGCCACGGCAGCCGATTCATCATGTGCAGCATGAGAATGATCTGATTGATTTTCGTGAGCATTTACAACAAAAGATCTATCAGGGGCTAGAACTGTTGGCTGACAGACGTCGGCAAGATGAAGTCTAGGTCTTTTCATCATTCCTGCTTTGCTTTACATTGAGATCGAATCGTCTAAAAAATTACCATGCTTCAATTTCTGTAATAGAAAGGAAAAAGTGATTTTAAAAGATTGAAATTCAGTAGGTCTGTAACTCAATAGGATTAAAACGAAGGGGGAAATATGGAACAGGAGGGTTTGTTACTGTCATTCAGACAGCTTGCTCAACAATGCCTCAGTATTTTTCCTGAGTTAAATCAGCTGTATCTGGATCAAATGGCGCTTATTGGTCATGTGAATGCCCAGAATTTATTCAGGATTCATCAGGATGAGCATCGAATTGATCTGCTTAATGGCTTATTAAATATCCAGCTGTATATGCCACAAGATTTAAATCCGGAAAGTCCTCATGCCTTAGCAGAAATGCACATTGATTCTAGGCTGGGTAAAGCAGAGGCTTTGGAAGAATTCTTCTTTCAGGATATTTACTTTCTGACTGGCGATTTAAAGCCTCAACATTCCCTGTTTTTACGGGATAAGGCCAAACAGCTCCGTCAACTTATTATTGATCAAGTCTATATATGGGTTAATGCGCCTGAACGAGTTGCTAATTGCTTAAAGCAGATGTCGCTTGTGCAGGCTGAAATTATCGACTCCTTTATGATTAAGGCTGAAGTTTATACTCAGCCTTTGATCAGCAATTGGATTCAAAGCGGTCATGAGATTCCGGCGAATATCTTAAAACAGCTACAGCTAATCTTCTCCTTGCAATATTTACAGCCAGATGAGTTTCTATCGATTCAGTCAGTGATGGACAGTCTGGATGCCTTCTGTTTTAGTGCGCCTGAGTTTCTGCACCCCGCGACCTTCCGGATTATCTCCTTATCCTTTGAAAACCGGTTCAATCTGCATGAGTTGAATGACCATATTGACGATATCCGTTTGCTGTATCGGCATGCCGAAGAGCAAAGTCATCTACTGGGCTTTGTCCGGCTGATGAATCGTGATAGCTGGCATCGGAGTGATCTGCTATCCAAACGCAATTTTCTGGAAAATAATCCTTATTTATGGCAAAAAAAAGTCGCCAAACTTCCCTTATTTGATTGTCATCGGGTAGTGAACTGGCTATTTAAACAGCCTGCGGAAATCTTGGATTGGCTGAGCAGCAATATTCAACATAGCAGTGTGCGGGTAGCAGCAACAGCCTTAAGCTTTATCGATACGCATCATATTCATCCGCAGATTGTTTTAGCTACCTTGCAATATTTTCAATATATCGCAGCACGTCTATTTATTGATGATGTTCATCAATATGCCCTTCAGCATCACTGGTTTGAGCATGAGCTGAATCGAACAGTTGTTCTCAAAGGGACGCGTCAGGCTATTGAGGATCATCGCATTGCGATTAGTCCATCGATTCTATATCTGGATGAATGGATCGGATTATTGCGGGATGTAGTGGCAATGGATGATCAGATGACCAAAAGGGTCTATGCTAACTTAAGTCGGGTCATGCAAGCTTATATGCAGCATCTGTATAAGATTACCTGTGATTTGCCTGAGGATGTGCTGGTTTATATTCGGCCCCAAACTCAGCAAGACCGCGATTTTTATAATGTACTACAACGTAACCAGATTCCATTTGTAGAGTTCAGGAAGCGTTTTTACTTGCATGCCAGACATGTGCGGGAATCCTGTTTTGATGGTTATATCCGTGATTATCTGCCGGAGTATTTTTCTACTCAAACGGAAGTGCCTAAGAATTTAAGCTGGACCAGTTTATTTACGCAGGCAGTTGCCTGGCATGAACAGATTCAGAAGCAAGAGATTATTGCCAAGCTCAAAAAAGACTTTGCTTTAGCCAGCTGGAGGCCACTCACACAGGCACATTTTCTACTGTATTTTAATTGGCGGTTTGAGGAGTTGAAAACACTAGAGCGGATTATTGAAGAGGCCAGAATATTCCGGAACTGTCTGGCTGCAAGTTATGCACAGCGTATAGTCGAAGGTGAATATGTGGCTTTTCGCATGTCACATCCTGCAATCAAATTACCTCTGATTTTAGGCTGTCAGTTGCAGAATGACCAAGTCATCTTTGACCAGCTTGAGTATCCAAATAATCAAAAAGCGCAAGTTGAATATATCAATATTGCCCAGCATTTTATTAACTGGTTAAACCTGCAGGCTTGACCGGATTCAGTGCTTTTCTATCCGTGAAGCTTAACTTTTCCTGCAAAAATCGTTAGGCTATAGCCGTTCTTTTACGGTATCTCTTTTATGAAACAGGAAACTGCACTTAAGCTCTTAAAAGCAGGGGAAAATGTCTTTTTAACCGGTTCTGCGGGTGCAGGGAAAACTTATACGCTCAATCAATATATTAATTATCTGAAAGCCCGTAAGGTATCGGTCGCCATTACTGCATCGACTGGTATTGCGGCAACGCATATGAATGGCATGACCATTCATACCTGGGCCGGAATCGGAATCAAAGACTTTTTGTCTGAAGAAGACCTGAAGCGCATGAAAGAGCGTAAATACCTGAAAGAACACTTGGAAAATGCGCAAGTTCTGATTATTGATGAAATTTCCATGCTGCATGCCAAGCAGCTCAATCTGGTCAATCAAGTACTGAAATATTTCAAGGAAAGTGATGAAGCTTTTGGCGGGATTCAGGTCATTGTTGCAGGGGACTTTTTCCAGTTGCCACCCGTTGGAAAAAATGATGAACGTAACCGCGATAAATTCTGCTTTATGTCGGATGCCTGGGTTGAAGCCAAATTTCGGGTTTGTTATCTGACTGAGCAGCATCGTCAGGGTAATGACTACCTGAATGATATTCTGAATGCCATTCGTGCGCAGGCCATTTCACCTGAACATCGTTCAGCATTACAGGCCACACGTCAGCAGGACATTGGCGATACCTATACACGTCTCTACACCCACAATATGGATGTCGACAGCATTAACTTTAAGCATCTGAATGAAATTGATCAGGATCCCCGCCAGTTTGATGCGCAATGTGATGGCAATGAAAAACTGATTGAAACCTTAAAGTCTTCAGTCCGTGCACCCGAAGCCTTAACCCTGAAAAAACATGCCAAGGTCATGTTCGTGAAAAATAACTTTGATATGGGCTATATCAACGGCAGCTTGGGTGAAGTGATCGGCTTTGAAGATGATGATGAGCATGGCGTTTTGCCAAAGGTCAAACTGACAGACGGAACTACCCTGATTGTAGAACCTGAAACCTGGTCAGTGGATAATGAAGCAGGCAAAACCATTGCCAGTTTCCAGCAGATTCCACTACGTCTGGCTTGGGCGATTACCATTCATAAGTCTCAAGGCATGACGCTAGAAGCTGCTGAGATTGACCTGAGCCATACCTTTGAAAAAGGGCAAGGTTATGTAGCATTATCTCGTTTGAAAAGCTTAAATGGATTACGTCTAAAAGGCTTTAATGAACAGGCTCTGGAACTGGATAGTCTTGCCATTAAGGCTGATCGCCGTTTTCAGGAACTGTCAGATGAAGCAGAAGCGAATTTTGAAAATGTAGATTTGACTGTACAGCATAAGGCCTTTATCCGTCATTGTGGTGGCACTTTGAACGAAGTCGAGATCCAGCGCAATGAGAAGAAAATTGCTAAAAATGGTGGCAAGCAAAACTACGCGACTGCAACCTTGGATGAAACCCGTGAATTGTTTGAAGAAGGTTATGAGATTTCCGATATTGCAACTGAACGTGGCTTGACACCTGCTACTATCATTAACCATTTGGGACGTTTGCATAAAGAGCAAGGGCTGGATATTTCGGTGGCTCATCCGGGTGAAGAAGTTGTTGAACAAGTCCGCAAGATTTATAAACGTCTAACCAAACGTCAAAACTCAGATCATTTCAATGATGACGGCAGTATTAAATTACGTCCGATCGTAGAACTGACCAGTCCGCGTATGGGTTATGATCAGGTGCGTTTGGCTTTGCTGTTTGTGGAATAAAATTTGGGTTTTTAAATTTTAGTATTTAACCTGAGCTTTTACTTTTGAAAGATCAAAAGTAACAAAAATCTTTTGTTGGATTGAAGGTACATCCTGTACCTCAATCCAACGAGCGACATCCATGTCGCTGATCATGTGATTTAATACTATGCAGTTCTTAATTTTAGAATATTAATTTTTAAGAATATTGCACAATCATGGTTAAAGACTTATTGCGTTCCAATCAATAACGATAAAATCCCGGCTGCAATTAATGGCCCGACTGGGACACCACGAAGTACCGCCACACCTGCGACCGTACCAATTAATAGACCTGCAACGACATCAGGCTGACTCGACATCAGTTTCACCCCACGTCCACCAAGCCAGGCAACAAATAGACCGATTGCAATTGCCAGTAAAGATTTCCAGCTCAGGAATGATTTCAGAATACTGTCACCGGGAATTTTCCCGCTAGCAATCGGAGCCAATACACCAATGGTTAAAATAATAATCCCGATATTTAAGCCATGTTGCTGTACATAAGGTAAGAGGTCATTGAGAGGTGTAATCTTCAGGACGATCAACACGGCCGCAGCAATGGTCACAGCAGTATTATGACTAAAAATACCGCAAGCCAATAAAACCAGAAGAACAAGCAGATTCAGATCAAGTTGGGACATGAGGAGATAAAAAAAATGAAAAGTCACAGGATTATAGGCTTTTTAGCCATTTAAAGGGGGAAAGCCCTACAAGAAATGAATCTGGTTAGTTTTCAGTATAGAATGCGCCTATCGCTCATTTAAACAGGTTCAGATGGATGCTATTGGAAAAAATGTTGCAATCACAGGGTTTCGGTTCACGAAAACATTGTCAGCAACTGATTAAAAATGGTGCTGTTTCGATTCAGAATGAAATCATTGATAATCCCAAGCATAAACTAAATCTGCAAGATCTGACCTTTAGTATTTATGGTCATGAATACCGCTATCGGGAAAAAGTATATATTGCACTCAACAAGCCACAAGATTATGAGTGCTCACATCAGGCTACCCATCATTTCAGTGTATTTGATCTGTTTGATGACATTCTGTTAAACCGTGGAATTCAATGTGTAGGTCGTCTCGATCAGGACACTACCGGACTATTATTACTGACGGATGATGGTCAGTTTCTACAAGCATTGACCCATCCTAAGAAACATGTAGCGAAAGTCTATCAGATGACTACTGCCGATCCCGTGACAGATGAGCAGATTCAACAGCTTGAACAGGGTGTGGAATTGAGAAATGAAAAAGGCACCTTTGCTGCTACAGATATTGTTCGTCTAGATGAAAATCGTCTGCAAATGACCATTCATCAAGGGGTTTATCATCAGGTGAAACGTATGCTGGCAGCTGTTGGCAATAAAGTGGAGCAGCTGCATCGTGCCCAGATTGGTGCATTGGCCTTGAGTGAACTGGCAATAGGGGAATGGACCTATCTGGACGCAGAACAAGTGGCACAGGCAAAATTCCGTACCGAATAAAGTCTGGGATTTATTTCAGGAAACAATGGAAAGTCACGAATTCATTGTCCTGAATAAATCCAAGTGACTCATAAAGTTTATGTGACTGATAATTGGTTTTTTGCGTTTCCAGGCTGATTCGAAGCGCATTTTCATGTCGGGCAAACAAGATAGCAGTGTCAATCAGTTGCTTGGCTGCACCATGCCGGCGATAAGGCGGGCTAATATAGACATCGTCCAGCACATAATAAGTAGAACATGCGACTGAGGAAAATCTTAAATACAGCAGAATAAATCCGGTAAAAATATCATCCTTAGTGTTGATAAAAATGACAGTTTGACCATCTTCAAAACGCTGTTTCAGAAACTCGTAAGATAAATCCAGATTGGAAGAAGTACCATAAAATTGACGGTACTCATCAAATAAAACGGCCAGGTTAGGTAGATCTTCTGACTGGGCACGTCGCACGATCATCGGCTTACTCCATGTTAATTTTATTATTTATCATTAACATCAAGCATAGCGAAGTTTGAAAGGAGAGAAACTTAAGAATTGTTCGTAAATGCAACAATGTTAAATTTTGTCGCTTTCACCTAAAATAGCATTCAGTTCTTCAAATAAATCAAAATGATCATCATCCAGATTCATTTCCTGATGATCTGCTGGAATAGCTGTAGTACTTGGACTTGAGGTTTGTTCTGCCTTAAGTTCATTCTGTTTCTGCTTGCGTAACTTGATCAGCTGTTCCAGATTAATATTCTGATTTTCAATCGAGAAGGGGATTGATTTGGTCAGAACAACCTGTTTAAAAAAAAGACGAACTGCCTGAGCCGGCGTAATCCCCAATTGTTTAAATACTGCAAATGCCTGTTTCTTTTCTTGGGAATCCAGGCGAATTTGATAAACTTCAGTTTTTCTCATAATATTTTCAAAGCTTTAAATTACTTAACTTTTCGCCTTATTCTAATCGATAACTTTGGGATTTCAATCCTCAAGTTGCCGTTTTTAGAAAATAATCTGTAATGACAAGAGATTTACAGTGTCAATTCAAGTTCAGAGCTAAATTGCATCTGCTTTTGGGTAACTGGATCCGTAAAATGAATGTGTTTGGCCAGTAGCTGTAAAGGTGCAGAAAAATCATCATCCGCCTTATGGGAAACCTGCGGATAAAAAGGATCATTCTGGATCGGAATCCCTAAATGGCTTAAGTGTACCCTTAACTGATGCTGTTTTCCTGTATGCGGTTTTAGCTCATATTTGCCCCATTGCCCATTATGTTGCAGCAATTGAATTTCAGTTTCGCTATTAGGCTCTCCTTCTACCACCTGCATGGTATAAAAGGGCTGGCCTTTTTCCATTTTGAGCTTTGTGATGAGCGGAAAACTTAAATCATTACGATAAACCGCAATCGCATGATAAGTTTTCTGTACCTGCCGAGTCGCAAATATTTGCTGATAAACCCCACGCGATTGCACACATTTTGAAATCAGCACCACACCTGCCGTTTCACGATCTAAGCGATGAATCGGAGTAAGATGTTCATTTCCAGTTTGCTGTTTTAGGCGTACCAGCAAGGTTTCCTGTACATATTTTCCAGTAGGACTCATGGTCAAAAAATGCGGTTTATCCACCACCAGCAAATGTTCATTCTCAAACAGAATCTGATGCTGAAAAGGAACATGCACTTCGTGTGCCAAAAAACGATAATAAAAACAATGAGTATTCGCTTGAAAAGAACTTTCGATGGTTAAGGTATTGCCTTGAGCATCGTAAACCAGACCATTATCGAAACGGGATTGCCATTCGCTCGGATCAATATGTGGAAATTGTGCACAGAGATAGGCATAGACTGTCTTGGGTGAATCAGCTGTCGCTTGCAGGAATACTTTACTTGCCGTCACCCCATTCAGCATGGGTGGGCTAAATTCAACAGTCGAAGTCATCACAACGTGGATCTATCTCTGGTCTGGAACGGATGCTGTGAAAAAATACAGTTTCTCACAGAGGTAAATAGGCTTTTAAAGCGTTGCGATGCTATCATAATTATTCTTTTTCATCATGTCGTGAGTAATATGCCTTATTCATTTAACGTCACTTTAAAACATGAAGATGACACCCAAAATCTGGCCAAAGTTCTGGCAAATAATTTTTCTGCGGGCGTTATATATCTGATTGGTGACTTGGGTGCGGGGAAAACCACGCTGACGCGTTATTACTTACAACAGCTCGGTCATAAAGGCTCAGTAAAAAGTCCGACTTACACGCTGGTGGAACCGTATCAGGTGAATGGTCAGGATATCTTTCATTTTGATTTATATCGTCTTAATGACCCTTATGAACTTGAATTGATGGGGATCCGGGATTATTTAGAAACTCCCAATGCGCTATTTTTATTCGAATGGCCTTCTAAGGGGGGTGATGAAATCCCGCAAGCCGATTTAATTATTGAAATTTTAAAATCAGAAGATGAGCTGACCCGTACCGCGAGTCTGATTTCTTCTAATCTGGCATTACAGCAAGCTTTGGAGCGTGAATTCCCAAATGGTTGATGATTTAAGCATACGCCGTATCCGTGCACTTGATCCTGCGCTGGCGAACCAGATTGCAGCAGGTGAGGTGATTGAACGGCCCGCATCTGTGGTCAAGGAGTTACTGGAAAACTCGATTGATGCAGGTGCGACCGAGTTGATTATCCGGGTGGAACAGGGCGGCAGTACGCTGATTGAAATCATTGATAATGGCCGTGGTATCCATCATGAAGATTTGCCACTGGCCGTGATGCGTCACGCGACCAGTAAGATTCAAACGGCTGAAGAGCTGCATGCGATTACCAGTTTGGGCTTTCGTGGTGAGGCATTGGCCTCAATTGCCGCAGTGTCTCGTCTGACTTTAACCAGTAGCCAGAATGAAGATGGGATTGGCTATCAGGTGGAAGTGAACGGTACGGCTTTTGATCATCAGGAGATTCGACCGGTCGCGGCATCTAAAGGAACTCAGATCCGGGTGCAGGATTTATT
This sequence comes from Acinetobacter sp. CAU_H_56, assembly GCF_058599425.1. Lineage (NCBI taxonomy): Bacteria > Pseudomonadati > Pseudomonadota > Gammaproteobacteria > Moraxellales > Moraxellaceae > Acinetobacter > Acinetobacter sp. CAU_H_56. Next base: position 1,212,519 of record NZ_CM178654.1, read on the forward strand.
CTTCAATGTTCCGGCGCGGCGCAAATTCCTGAAAAAGCCCGGCACTGAATTTGGACATATCGAAGAAATTGTCCGCCGTATGGCTTTAACGCATTTCGATATTCGCTTTGTATTGGAACATAACCAAACCATCAAGCTGAATTTGCCAGTTGCAGATAGTGGTGCTTTGCGTTTTCAGCGTGTGCAACAATTACTTGGCCGTCAGTTTACTGAAAATGCTTACTGGATTGATGCAGACAGTATCAATATGCGTTTATCAGGCTGGCTCGGACATCCTTCGGATGCACGGGCTCAAGCCGATCTGCAATATGTCTATGTGAATGGCCGGACTGTTAAAGACAAGACCATTTCGCACGCTTTGCGTATGGCTTATGATGGTATCCTGCATGGCCATCAGCATGCTGCTTATTTACTATTTCTGGAAATCGATCCAGAAAGTATTGATGTCAATGTGCATCCGACCAAACATGAAATTCGTTTCCTGAACCAGCGTGAAGTACATGAATTTGTACGTCACTATGCCAAGGAAACCCTGGCGCAATTCCAGACTGCGACCGCTGATCTGGCTGAGGCCATGAAAACTGAGTCTGAAGCTGTTGCGATAACACCTCAGCCGCGCTATCAGGAGCAGTTCAGCCTGCATCAGTCCGTAGCCACTCAACCGGTTATTCCAGTCACATCTCCGTATCATCAGCGTGAAGAAGAAGCTTCTGATGTGTTAACGGATTTTGAGTCATCAGGTCCACAAACTGTGCATTATGCGCAGGATTACAATAAGTCATATTCGGGTTCGCAGCAGCTGAATAATGCCCTGAAAAGTTATCTCGCTCCTTTAAGAGAAACTGAAGCAGAAACCAGTCATTCAGCATCGAATGCATTACAGTCACATTTACATAGTAAAGTGGATGAGCATCCTTTAGGGATTGCGATCGCCCAGCTGCATGGTATTTATATTCTGGCGCAAAATACCGAAGGCTTAATCATTGTAGATATGCATGCGGCGCATGAGCGTATTCTGCTGCAACAGATGAAAATGGCTTGGGATAAACCGGAATTCTGGATATCCCAGCAATTACTGATTCCTAAAGTGGTAAGCATTAGTCGTATGCAAGCCATGCGTGTTGACGAACTTAAAGATCAACTTGCTCGTTTAGGTCTGGAAATTGACCAGTATGGTGATGAACAGGTCATTGTGCGAGGCGTACCGGCCATTTTACATAAGGCTGATTTTGATGCCTTGATCCCTGAATTATTGAATGATCTGGATCCGAATGATCAGGGACAAAGTTTAATGCAAAAACGTGATCAGATTCTTGCGGGCATGGCCTGTCATGGTGCGGTACGTGCACATCGAATGTTGAGTCTGTCTGAAATGAACGCTTTGCTGCGTCAGATGGAACAAACTGAATTTGCGAGCCAATGTAATCATGGTCGTCCAACCTGGCGAGCATTTCCATTGTCTCAACTTGATAAACTTTTTGCTCGGGGAGAGTAGCCTTACATGTCCAATCAACTGCCGGTCATCAATTTAATGGGACCAACTGCAAGCGGTAAAACTGCTTTGGCATGTGAACTATACGAGCAAGGTCATTTTGAGCTGATTTCTGTCGATTCTGCGCTGGTCTATCAGGAAATGGACATTGGTACAGCGAAACCTTCTAAAGAGGAATTAGAGCGCTATCCGCATCATTTGATCGATATTATTAGTCCGCTGGAAGTCTATTCTGCAGCAAACTTTGTCGAAGATGCTTGCCGTCTGATTGATGATATTCATGCGCGTGGTAAAACCCCAATTCTGGTGGGTGGCACCATGCTGTATTTTAAAGCCTTACTTGAAGGTTTATCTGATAATTTACCAAGTGCAGATTACGCAGTACGTGCCCAGATTGAAGAGAAAGCCGCTCGTGAAGGGTGGGAAGCGGTATATGCTGAATTATGTCAGGTAGATCCCTTAGCTGGCCAGAAATTTAAAGTCAGTGATAAACAGCGAATTATCCGTGCATTAGAAGTTTTTAAGCTGACAGGCAAACCGATTACAAAACTACAAGCAGAACAACCAAAAAATTTACCATATCGTTACAGTTTCCATAATTATGCCTTAATGCCCGATCGGTTAGAATTGCACAAACGTATTGAAAAACGTCTTGAAATTATGTGGAAAAACGGATTTTTAAATGAAGTTAAAGGATTAATGGGAAAATACGATTTTGACGAAAATTTACCCTCAATGCGTTCAGTAGGTTACCGCCAAGCCATAGAATTCTTAAAAAAAGGTGACCTAAGTCATGAAAAACAACGGGAAATGGAGGATAAGGCTTTATTTGCGACACGACAACTTGCCAAACGTCAATATACCTGGTTGAGATCTTTGCAAGAAAAGCATAAATTTACAACATATTTTACGCTCGAGCAGGCCCAAGAAGACTTGCGAAACTGTCACGGATAAAGCAAAATTTGAGTACTATCTTTTTTATAATTTTTAATTGAAAAATAGAGATAGTTTTTTGCGCTGATTTTTAAATTTTTGGAGTTATAACATGTCTAAAGGTCAAACTTTACAAGATCCATTCTTGAATTCTCTCCGTAAGGAACGTATTCCAGTTTCTATCTTCCTGGTAAACGGTATCAAATTACAAGGTCACATCGAGTCTTTTGACCAATACGTTGTATTATTAAAAAATACAGTAAGCCAAATGGTTTACAAACACGCGATTTCTACAGTTGTACCTGCTCGTAACCCTCGTCCAGCTGGTGCTCCTGCTGGTCCACAAGGTGCTGGCTTCGGTGGTCAAGGCGGCGCAGGTGGCTTCGGTGGTCAAGGCGCTGCTGGTGGCTTCGGCGGTCAAGGTGGCTTCGGCGGTCAAGGCGCTGGCTTTGGTGGTCAAGGCGGCTTCGGCGGTCAAGGTGGCTTCGGTGGTCAAGGTGCTGCTGGTGGCTTCGGCGGTCAAGGTGGCTTTGGTGGTCAAGGCGCTGGCTTTGGTGGTCAAGGCGCTGGTTTCGGTGGTCAAGGCGCTGGTTTTGACAACGATTCAAAATTTGAAGATTCTTCTGACGACGAAAACAATCGTTAATCGGATCTGAAATAAAAAAGCCTCTTAATAAGAGGCTTTTTTATTGCTTAAAGAATTAAGTCATTAAAAAAGCCAGCATTATGCTGGCTTTCTTTTCTTATATTAACGAGCGCGTTTAGGATCTAGCTGAGGATCTTTGATTTCTACATAGGCATTGCTACGAGTTTCACGTAACCAGCTATCTAGCTCAGCATCAAACTGGCGTTCACCCAGGATCTGGCGTGCCATACGTTCCTGATATTCCTGAGTCATATCTTGCTGACGTGTATCGGTCACTTGCAGGATATGCCAGCCAAATTGTGACTGGAATGGTTCACTAATCTGACCTACTGGCGTACTTTTCATACGCTGTTCAAATTCAGGTACCATGACACCTGGGCTGACCCAGCCTAAACTTCCGCCATCACGCGCTGAACCTGTGTCATTAGAGAAAGTAGATGCCAATACTGCAAAATCTTCACCTTGCTTAAGACGCGCATACAAGCTATCAATCATCTGTTTGGCATTTTCTGGGCTAACCACTTCTGATGTTTGAATCAGAATATGACGAGTCTGGTACTGAGGAACCAGTGCTTTTTGCTCACCACCTTTACGTTCTAGAAGTTTCAGGACATGCACACCATCTGCTGCTGGAATCAGTTCTGATGTTTGACCCGCTTGCAGGGTAGAAACACGTGCAGCGAGTTCTCCTGGAATTTCTGACAGGTTTCGAACACCCATATCAGACGCATCTACTTTAATATCGCCAGTTGAATATTTTTTGCTGATCGCCTGAATATCATTGCTGCTACTCAAGTCATTTCTTACCTGTGCTGCAACCTGCTGTGCATTTTCTCCGGTTATACGTAAATGCAGAACATGTACCTGGCTGCCTAACAAAGCTTGACCTTGCGGTGTATTCAGGAAGTTTTTCACATCCTGATCACTGATCTGGATACGTGAATTTACGGCTTGCTGGCGTAAACGGCTAAGTGCTAGATCTTCTGCAATACGGTTACGCAAAGAGGCATACGTATTCGGCGCGATAGCATCCAGTTTTTGCTGGAAAGCTTCCAAGCTAGGGGAGCCTGAATCACGTGCTACTTTAAGCACTGCTTCATTTAAAGATTTTTCATCTGGACGGATATTGTAGCGTTTTACCTGTTCCAGTTGAGCCTGACGTACAATTAGCTGTTCAAGTGCTTGTTGTTCAAGATAAGGTTGTGGTGGAACAGGCTTGTTTTGCTTTTGCAACTGGTGAGAAATTTCAGCAACGCTTTGTGCCAGATCACTACGCAGAATAGCGCTATTGTCGACAACAGCTACAACTTCATCTTTAGGTTGGGCAACAGCAAAAGTCGTCATCGCTGAAGAAAGACATAGCGCAAGTGCGGTCGCTTTAAAAATTTGTTTTAACTGTTTTGTCTTCATTAACGTTCTGTCCAAGTTTGATTGATATTGTTAAAACCTAGAATACGATTTTCTAGTAATGAGGTTAGCTTGTTGCTTAACCCGCCAAGACCTTTAAGCGTTACTTCAGCCATTACTGCACGTTTCGCTTTCACATCTGGGTCATTGATATCGTCTAGGTCATTGTAGTATGAGCGGCCATAGACAGATACTCCCCAACAGCATGACTCATAGTTTACGCCAAGTAAATATTCACGTGCGACACTATTATCCAGGTCAAATTGCGCATGGCCGACCAGACGCCAGTTATTGGCAATTGGCTGGATAAATGAGCCAACCACCTGATCATAACTTTCCTGACGGTTTGGAATATCTTTACGATAGAAATAGCCTAAGTTATACAGATTGCCTTGATCGCCCGTATAATAAACCTGTACATCACGCTGGGCATTGGAGCCATTCGACATCCAGCTAGAATTCAGGTTGACATGCACGTTTTTGTTTAACTGACTTCTAAGCTGAATAACTGGTCCAGTATGACTTTCACGGTCAAATTCATCTGCCTCACGATCTAGGGTGACACGGCGATCTTCGAAGAAGAAACTTTGCCCCACACTGGCGCGTAATCGCTCTAAACCTTCTTCATTAAATAAACTGTAACTAAGACCTAAAGAAGCGAAGTTATTGTCTTCTAAGCGGTCATTACCATAGAAGCGGCGTGCACTAAATAATTGGTCATAATTAATTGAGGCTACGACAGAGTCGAAGTTTGGCTGATTGCGCTGGTTTTCATACGGTGAATAAGCGTAGAACAGGCGAGGCGTCAAGGTCTGTAAATAGCGACCATCTTTTTCAAAAATTAAACCGGTATCCAGCGTAAATTGTGGTACTACGATAGAATGATTTTCACTTGATGAGCTGGTTTGATTATTATTAATACGATCAATAGTATCTTGATCATAGAAAGTATTGATATTGCGTAATGTCGCCTGAGGAATGAAGAATGACCAAGGCGTAAAGTGATTATAGCGTACCGAGAAATCATTATAGATTCGTGTACCACTTGGTTGATAGATGGCTTCATCACCGGTATCAATATTTTCAGTATTTCTGATGTCTTTCTGGAAATAAGCCGTATCGTTATTAAATTCGTATTGTAAACCCAGTGGGTTACCGGTCTTATAATTCACCAAAAGCTGCGGCAAACGCGCATAAGGACGGTCTTCATCCAGAACGGCAGGATCAAGTGTCTGGAAATCTTCAACTTTAAACTGAGCTTTTAAGCCAGGGATGCCATTTTTATAATTAACTTCCCAGGCGCGGCGCAAGTTCAGGTCTGTTTTTGAATCTGGGTTATTATCCAGATCGGCAAAAAAGTCCTTGTCTGATGCGTAATTATATTCAAGATTTGTTGAGAACTGATCGTTGATTTGCCAGTTATGCAGGAAGTGCAGGTCTTTACGGTCTTTATTGTCATAACTTTCATCAGATGGCAGGTAGCCACCCCAAATCCGGCCTTCACCATAATTTTCTGTTAAATAACGAAACTCGCCATCCAGCATCGCACCACGGTCACTAATATAACGTGGCGTAATAGTCGCATCATATTGTGGTGCCAGGTTGAGATAAACCGGCACACCCAGTTCCAGACCACCATCATTAGTAAATCCGAAAGTTGGCGTCAGAATCCCTGTGGTACGGCGATCATCGATTGGGAAGTTAAAATAAGGAACAGCCAGTACCGGAACATCTTTCACATAGAGCTTGGTATTACGGGTTTCACCGCGACCGGTTTCCTGATTTAGCTTGATTTGGTCTGCCTGAATTTTCCAGGTCGGCTTTTGCTCAGGTGGACAGGTAGAATAGGTGGCATTTTCCAGTTCAAGCGTATCGTCTGAGGTTTTGGCAATCTTTTCAGCACGGCCATGCGCATGCTGTTCTTCGGCAATGAAAAAACTGTTGTTTAAGTCACCTTGCTGGGTTTTTAGGTTGTAATTGATATCATCGCTTTGCGAAATCAAGCCACCTTGGGCCAATTGGACTTGACCTTCTGCCTTAGCATAGGTTTGAGTCTGATCAATCGTCACGCGTTCCGCACGAATCTGGCGACCTTCCTGATCAATGACCACATTGCCTTCTAAGTAGGAATCACCGGCCGGATTATAATGACCATAGTCTGCAGTAATGGTTGAAGTTGCCTGTTCAGGGTCAATCGTCGGTGCATCAGGTGTAATAGGAGTGACCCAGGCGCCCTCACAATAGGCTGAACTGAGATATTTACCTTGACGCTGCTGTGCTTCTGGTGAAGATTTATCTACATAATATTGTGAGAAGAATGCTTCACCGGGATAGGTCTCATTAATGCGTTGTTTAAGTTGTTCCGCATTTACATTGGATGAGTCATTTGATGCAGCATAGCTTGAGACCGAGCTACTACATAAAAGGGTTAAGATCGCAGTCGCTAGAGGGTTTATTTTAAAGTGATGCTTCATTTGTCTCATTAACCAATCATGCTTTTATCGCAATTAATTATTGTCGCATCATAGAGAAAAAGTTGATAAGTAGCTACACTTAGCACTTTAAAAACTCAGCCTGTACTAGAATTTATTGCAAATGAATACTCAACGCGAACAATTGATACAATCTTGGATTGCTTCTGTACTCGGTTCAGATCAATTTGAAACACATTTTTTAGCAGGCGATGCAAGTTTTCGTCGTTATGCACGAATCAAACTGAATAATAAAACATTTATGCTCATGGATGCACCACCAGAAAAAGAAGATTGTGTGCCTTTTGTGACGATTGATGAATTTTTTGATGCCCATGGCGTACGTGTTCCACACATCGTGGCCAAAGACCTGGAAAATGGCTTTTTGCTGCTCGAAGATTTTGGTGATGTGCTGTTATCAAATTTGCTGAATGATCAGACGGTTGATACCTATTATGAGCAAAGTTTTAAACAGCTGATTCAGCTACAGTCCATTCCGGGAGAAGGTCAGTTTCCTGCTTATTCTTATGAGAAGCTGATTTCTGAAATGGAGCTGCTGACTGACTGGATGCTGCCTGCTCTAAAAATTCAGCCAACAGAATCAGAGTCTGCGCTGATCAAGCGCACATTTGCGATTCTGGCGAATGCTGCTTTGGCACAACCACAAGTCATTGTGCATCGTGATTTTCATAGCCGTAACCTGATGAAAATCGAAAATGAAACCGAACTGGGTGTGATTGATTTTCAGGATGCAGTGATTGGTGCTGATACCTATGACCTGATCTCTATTACCCGTGATGCTTATGTACAGTGGAATGCAGATCGCGTGTATCGCTGGTTTAAAGTGTTCTATGACCTATTGCCAGCAGCTGCAAAACAGGACCGTGATTTCGAACAGTTTAAAAAAGATGCGGATATGATGGCGATTCAGCGTCATATCAAGATTTTAGGTATTTTTGTCCGCTTGTTTGAGCGAGATGGTAAATCTGGCTATCTAAAAGACCTGCCACGTGTGATGTGGTATCTACTGGAAGAAACCAAAGACTATCCAGAATTACAACCATTTATGCAGTTTATTCATGAAAAAGTCATGCCTGTCTTTGAAGCAAAATATGGTTCATACGAGGTAGCGGCCTAAATGAAAGCGATGATTCTCGCGGCTGGCTTGGGCAACCGCATGCGTCCTTTAACTTTGCATACGCCAAAACCTTTACTGGAAGTGGGTGGCAAACCATTAATTGTCTGGCATATTGAAAAACTGGCGGCGATAGGCGTGAATGAAATTGTCATCAATACTGCCTGGCTAGGTGAAAAACTGGCTCAGGCGTTGGGTGACGGTTCACAGTTTGGTGTCAAGATTTTATGGTCACATGAAGGTGAAGGTCTGGAAACAGCCGGTGGTATTATTAATGCTTTACCACTGCTTGGTGATGAACCTTTCATTCTGGTCAATGGTGATGTCTGGACAACCATGGACTTTGCACCTTTATTGAATGTTGAGCTGGGTGAAAATCTGGCACATCTGGTATTGGTACAAAACCCGGAACAGCATCCAAACGGTGATTTCACACTTGCAGACGGCAAGGCTTATATCTTTGATCAGCAGATCAGTGGTGAAAATCTGACTTTTAGCGGTGTATCAGTGATTCATCCGAAAATGTTTGCAGGCTTAGAGGCTGGAAAACGTCCTTTAGCACCACTATTAAAAGCAGCAATGCTGGAAAACAAGATTGCTGCTTCTAAATTGACAGGTATTTGGGTGGATGTGGGAACGCCTGAGCGTTTGAATGCACTGGATTTAATGATCCGTGAAGGGAAGTCTGCTTAAGTGAATATTCACTAAGCACTCCCTACTGTGCCAATATAGAGAAAACGGTATACTTCCACTTAACTTTTTCGAGCGTTGATTGTTTATGCACACGTTTTTTCAAGAACTAAAGCAGGGTAGCCAGGCTTTAGGTTTAGAGCTGTCTGATGAAGCTTTAAATTTATTACTCAAGTACCAGGACGCTTTGGTACTGTGGAATAAAGCATACAATTTGACTGCAATCCGTGATCCTAAGGAAATGCTGGTTAAGCATCTGCTTGACAGTCTGAGTATTTTGAAGGATTTGCCTGCAGGTCGTTTGCTCGATATCGGAACTGGTGGTGGTATGCCGGGCATGATCATTGCTTTATGTCAGCCTGAGCGTGATTGCGTACTACTGGATTCAAACGGTAAAAAAATTCGTTTTCTGAAGCAGTTTATTGCAGACCTAAAATTAAAAAATGTCATTGCAGTACAAACCCGTGTGGAAAATGAAGACAGTATCAATGAGCTGGGTCAGTTTGATGTGATTACCAGTCGTGCATTTGCTTCATTGACAGATTTTGTGAATGCGTCTAAACCGTATATGCATGAGCAGAGTATTATTGCTTCCATGAAAGGTTTGATTCCTGAAGAGGAAGTGGCAGCATTAAAAGATGAATTTAGCTGTCAGATTATTGAACTGAAGGTTCCGCGCTTGGACGAACAACGTCATTTACTTCTATTAAAACGTATTTAAAATTTTTGAAGGATCGGGGTCAACATGGCACAAATTATTGCGATTGCCAACCAGAAAGGTGGTGTCGGTAAAACCACAACCGCAGTAAATTTGGCGGCATCTCTCGCTGTGCTAAAAAAACGCGTTTTGCTTGTGGATATGGATTCTCAAGGTAACGCGACCATGGGGTCGGGGATTCAGAAAAATGACCTGCTGTATTCAGTGACTGATGTATTGCTGGGTGAAGTGCCGATTGAAACTGCGATTACTAAGGCTGAAGTCGGATACAAGGTTTTAGGGGCAAACCGTGATCTGGCTGGTGTGGAGCTGGCGATTGCCGAGCAGAAAGGCCGTGAATTCATTTTGCGTGAAGCTTTGCAGGAAATTGAATCTTCATTCGACTATATCATTGTTGATTGTGCACCAAGCTTAAGCCTGATCACCGTAAATGCACTGGCAGCGGTGGATGGCGTGATTATTCCGATGCAATGCGAATATTATGCTCTCGAAGGTCTGGCTGATCTGACACAAACCATCGACCGGATTCAGCAGGCACTTAATCCAGACCTGCAGATCGTGGGTGTATTGCGTACTATGTATGATGCACGAAATGCCTTGACCCGTGATGTTTCAGAAGAGTTAGAGCAATATTTTGGTAAAAAACTTTATGAAACCGTGATTCCACGTAATATCCGTCTGGCTGAAGCGCCGGCACATGGTCTACCAGTGATTTATTTTGAAAAAAGTTCAAAGGGTGCAGTTGCTTACTTAAATCTGGCAGCTGAAGTATTAAAGAAAAGCAAAGTGAAAAAAGGAAGTAAAGCATGACCGTCAAGAAACGTGGACTCGCCAAAGGTCGTGGTTTAGATGCCTTGCTGGGATCAATTCAAAAAGAAAAATTACAACTCGAAGCACAAGGTCTTGATCATGGTCAGTTGAAACAGATTGATGTCAATCTGCTGAAACGTGGTGAATATCAGCCACGTCGCTATATCAATGAGCAGGATCTGCAGGAACTGGCCGCATCGATTGAAAAGCATGGCATCATGCAGCCAATCGTGATCCGTCCGGTCGATGATGAACGCTATCCATACGAGATTATTGCGGGTGAGCGTCGTTGGCGTGCGGCACAGTTAGCAGGTCTGACTGAAGTTCCTGCGATTGTGCGTGAGCTGAATGATCAGGTCGCAATTGCATTAGCTTTAATCGAAAACATTCAGCGTCAGGACCTGAACCCGATTGATCAGGCGATGGCTTTGCAGCGTTTCCATGACGAGTTTGGTTTAAGCCATCAGGAAATTGCCGATACCGTCGGTAAGGCACGTACTACAGTAAGTAATCTACTGCGTCTGCTAACTCTGGCTGAAGAAGTAAAAGACTTTATGCAGCAGGGCCTGCTGGATATGGGACATGCACGTGCCATCCTGACTTTGAAGGCTAAAGATCAGCTTAAAGTTGCTGAGATGGTCATTGAAAAGAGCCTGTCAGTACGCCAAACCGAACAGTTGGTACGCGACTACAATGCACCGAAAACAGAAAAACCAAAAGCAGCGATTGCGCCGGACATTCAGCAGTTGACTCAGCGTCTGTCTGAGCGCTTTAGTGCGGATGTTAAAATTGACTACAACAAGCAAGGGAAAGGCAAACTGGTCATTAGCTATCATTCTTTAGAAGAGCTGGACGGGATTCTTTCAATCCTGGGCGATGAATAATTAATTTAAAATTTGTTTTTATTGGGGAATAAATCAGATGTGGGAATTGGTTAAAGCAGGCGGCTGGTTGATGCTGCCGCTGGTATTGTGTTCGATATTTATGTTGGCGATTTCAGTTGAGCGTTTCATTCGTTTAAAAAAGAGTCTGGTACTGCCCAACTCACTTCTGATGGGTCCTGCACAAAATGCAGACCAAGCCATGCAAAAGTTGCAGCAAAGTTCAGCTTTAAAAAACAGTACTTTGGGTCGTGTATTTACAGCTGGTTTTGAAGCGTGTCACCAGTCTGAGCAATATGCTCGTGCCCAGATGGAAGTGGTAGCTTCACAGGAAATAGGCTATCTGGAAAAGAATATTAATTTTCTGGGTACTTTGAGTGCAGTAGCGCCTTTACTCGGTTTGCTGGGTACAGTCATTGGGATTATCGAATCATTCTTAATGATTGATGTCGGTACTAATAGTGACCCGGTTTTAATGATGCCCGGTATTTCCAAAGCACTGATCACGACAGCAGCGGGTATGCTGATTGCTATTCCTGCTTTATTTGCACATCGTTATTTCCAGCGTCTGGTTCAGGAATATGTGGCGGAACTTGAGCAGCAAGCAACGTTATTTCATGCCAACCTGTTCTATTTAAATGCTTCAGATGATGTAGAAGAACGCATCAAGAAAGCAAGTTAGGAGCAGTGGCATGAAATTTAAACGTAACCAGGTGGAAGATGTACATATCAATCTGACGCCCATGATTGATTGCCTGTTATTTATTTTGGTCTTTCTGCTGCTTTCAACCACGTTTAACCAGATGAGCCGAATGAACCTGACGCTCCCAGATGCGCAAGGTGTACCGCCAAAGAATTTTGACCAGAAAATTGAAGTGATTGTGGATGCCAATGGTCACTATGCCGTGAATGGTCAGTCTATTGCCAGTAAAGACGCAGCAGATTTAAATACGGCAATTAAACAGATTTCGAATGAACGTCGTGATTTAATGTTTGTCATTGCCGCTGATGCAAAAGCGACACATCAGGATGTTATTCGTGTCATGGACGTTGCAGGGCAACTTGGCTTTGTCAATGTCAACATCAGTACGAAAGTACCAACTCGAGGTTATTAGTGAAGCACGATTTTAAGGTCTATCTTCGCCTTTTAAGCTATTTAAAACCATTTTGGGGCACAGCCTTAATTGTCCTGCTTGGTTTCTCTATTAATGCGGCGACAGAAGTTTCTGTAGCCAAATTACTGGAATATATTATTGAGGCGATTCAAAACAGAGACCAGGGTTTCACCTTACTTTTCCCATTCTTAGTGGTAGTACTGATGTTCTTTCGGGGTCTAGGCCTATTCCTCGGTGGGTATTATACGGCGGTCATCTCGCGTAATCTGGTATTTAATATACGTCAGGAAGTCTTTGCCAAAATATTGCGTTTGCCTGCGCAATATTTTCTGGACAATACCAGTGGTCATATTACGGCCAAAATTATGTATAACGTTGAGCAGCTCACTGCAGCCTCAACTGAAGCACTTAGAACGATCATTCAGCAAGGTCTGATCACGATTGCCTTATTGGGATATCTTTTATATACCAACTGGCGTTTAACCATGTGTATTTTGATCTTTGGACCTGTGATTGGTTTTGTGATCAGTAAAGCTTCAAAACGGATGCGCAAGCTATCACAACAGGTTCAGGACACCATGGGTGACGTAAACCATGTGGTTCAGGAAACGGTAAATGCCAATCTGATCGTTAAAGGTTTTGGTGGTCAGATTTATGAGCAGGAACGCTTTAAACAAAATTCTTTGGAAAACCTGCGCCGTGGTTTGAAAATGGTGGCAGTACAGCAGCTGAACAGTCCAGTGGTACAGTTGATCATGTCAGTTTCACTCAGTATCGTGATGTATATTGCGTTGCGCCCACAAATTCTGGGAGATACGACTGCGGGTGAATTTGTTGCTTATATTACAGCTGCAGGCATGTTGGCACGACCAATCAAGACATTAACTGATGTGAATGAAAAAATTCAGCGTGGTATGGCGGCCGCACATTCTGTATTCGAATTGCTAGATATGCCTGAAGAACATAATACCGGCAAGCTCAATGATGCCTTAAAAGGCAACATTCACTTTAAAGATGTCAATCTGGTTTATGGCGATGGTCACCATGCGATTCATGACTTTAACCTGGAAGTGAGAGCGGGCGAGACTGTAGCATTGGTTGGGCGTTCAGGAGCAGGTAAAACCTCGCTGGTGAATCTGTTGGTACGTTATCAGGAAACTTCATCCGGGCAAATTTTGCTGGATCAAAAACCGATTACTGATTATGAGTTGACTGCTTTACGTACCCAAATCGCAATGGTAAACCAGCAGGTAGTGCTGTTTAACCGTACTGTTCGTGAAAATATTGCTTATGGCCAGCTAGAAAATGCGAGTGATGAAGAAATCATTGCAGCGGCAAAAGCCGCCTATGCCCATGATTTCATTATGGCCTTGCCACAAGGTTATAATACGCCACTGGGTGCTCAAGGTCTGAATCTGTCAGGTGGTCAGCGTCAGCGTATTGCCATCGCCCGTGCCATTTTGAAAAATGCACCGATTCTGATTCTGGATGAAGCGACTAGTGCGCTGGATAATGAATCTGAATACTTTATTCAGCGTGCCTTTGATCAGGCGATGCAAGATCGGACTACGATTGTGATTGCCCACCGTCTATCAACAATTGAAAATGCCGACCGCATTGTCGTAATGGATCAGGGTCGTATTATAGAGCAGGGTAATCATGCTGAGCTAATTGCACGTCAAGGTGCTTATTATCAGCTGCACCAACGTAATTTTGAGGAACATTAAGTCATGGCTTTGGCACAGATCATTCAGGATGCTTGGAATACACAGGCAAAGTGGCTGGTTGTGCTGCGTCCTTTGTCATGGCTTTACCGTTTGGGTTTTGTCAGCAATCACTGGCTTTACCAAAAAGGGATCAAAAAAAGCTATACCGCACCTATTCCAGTAATGGTGATTGGGAATATTACCGTAGGCGGTAGTGGTAAAACACCTTTGCTGATTCATCTGGTGGATTACCTCACTGAAAAAGGCCTACGGATTGGTGTGATCAGCCGAGGTTATGGTGGTAAAGGTCCTTTTCCTGCTTATGTCGATTTAAATACCTTGCCTGAAGTGGTAGGTGATGAACCAGCCTTAATTGTCCAAGCGACTGGTGTGCCGATGGCTGTGGGGCCAAATCGCCAGAAGAGCATTGAGCTTCTGCTAGAAAAGCATAGACTGGATTTAATCATTTGTGATGACGGCTTGCAGCACTGGGCTTTAAATCATCAGATCGAATGGATTGTGCTGGACAATAACCGTGGTTTGGGTAACCAGAAACTTTTACCTGAAGGTTATCTGCGTGAACCCGTTACCCGGTTGGAAAAAGGTACCGTGATTGAACATGCAGCAAATCCAGTTTCGCCTTTGCATATGCATCTTGCAGCCTCTCAGCCCTATCTATTAAATCAACAAGATGTCATCAAAAGCTTTGATCCAACTGCGGCTTTTTATGCAGTAGTCGGCATCGGTTTTCCACAGCGTTTTTATCAAACGCTAGAATATCTGGGGCTGCAACAATTCCAGTGTCACGAATTTCCAGACCATCATGATTATGAAATTGAAGATCTGCAATTTGATGATAATAGCCCGATCATTACGACTGAAAAAGATGCAGTTAAAATTATGGCATTACTCAAACAGTATCCAGATTATCAGCGCGATATCTGGGTGGTGCCAGTCGATGCAGTCTTGTCACCTGCCTGTTATACAATATTGCAGCAGCAATTAGAGCAACAGGGTATTTCTATTTCCTAAGGTTTATTTACGATGAAACATATAGTTATTCCTGCACGCTTCTCCAGTTCACGTTTGCCGGGTAAACCTTTGCTGGAAATCCATGGTCGTCCAATGATTCTGCGTGTCGTGGATCAGGCTAAAAAAGTACAGGGCTTTGATGACCTGTGTGTGGCGACAGATGATGAACGTATTGCTGAAGTCTGCCGTACTGAAGGCGTGGATGTGGTCCTGACTTCAGCAGATCATCCCTCAGGTACGGATCGTTTGAGTGAAGTCGCTCGAATCAAGGGTTGGGCGAGTGATGACATTATCGTGAATGTGCAGGGTGATGAACCTTTATTGCCAGCCCAGTTAGTTAAACAGGTCGCGCAACTCTTAGAAGATCAACCGGCTTGTTCAATGTCTACTCTGTGTGAGCCAATTCATCATTTAGAGGAATTCAAGCGTGACAGCATTGTTAAGGTTGTGATGTCTAAGCACAATCAGGCATTGTATTTTAGTCGCGCTATGATTCCTTATGACCGTGATGGTGCCAAGCTGACTGAACAAAAACTGCATGATCGGGCTTATCGTCATTTGGGTTTATATGCTTACCGCGTGAAACTGCTACAGGAATATGTAACCTGGGAAATGGGTGTGCTGGAAAAACTGGAATCTTTAGAACAGTTACGTGTACTGGAAAATGGTCACCGTATTGCCATTGCTGTGGCAGAAGCCAATTTACCGCCAGGTGTTGATACGCAGGAAGATCTGGATCGCTTAAACCAGATGGATCCATCTTCTTTTGCTTAATTTGAGAATTCTCCATGCCGCTTGATGTCAATGCACAGATTTATCCATGGCAGCAACAGGTTTGGGATACGCTAACCGGGCGTTTTCCTAAGCTTGGGCATGGTTTGTTATTCTATGGAAAAAAAGGCTGTGGTAAAGAAGCCTTTGCCCAGCAGTTTCTGGCCTGGGTTTTATGCCTGAACCGTCAGCCTGATGGGCCATGCGGTGAGTGTGGTAGCTGTCAGTGGCTGAAAGCGGATACCCATCCGAATTACGTCTATATCAGTACTGATGAAGACAATAAAAAACAGAATGCCAAAATTAAAATTGAAAAAATCCGTGATCTTCTTCCTTTTGTACAGCAGACCGTTGATGGCTGGCGCGTCATTGTCATTGAACCCGCTGAAGCATTAAATATTGCCTCTTCTAATGCCTTGCTGAAAACTCTGGAAGAACCGGGTGAAAATATTGTCATTATTCTGCTTGCGGACCATTATCTGAAATTACCTGCAACTATCCGCAGTCGTTTACAGCATTTTGCCTTAGACCGGATTTCATCGGTGCAATTCAGTGAATATGTAGAGGCGCAGTTACCTGAAGCAGGTTCGAGCCAGCAGCAGTTATTGATGAATTTATCCAATCAGATGCCTTTGCAAGCGATTGAGGTTGCACAAAGTTCATGGCTGCCACTACGTCAGGAATTCATGGAAGACTGGAAAAAACTGGTCATTCAAAAAAATACGCCAATGGCAATTGCGACCAAATGGAATAAAAGCCTGAGTTTTGGTGAATTTGGTCAAATGTTTGAATACTTGTTGTCCGATTTAATTTGTGTCAAGCTAAATCAGGCCGTAAAAAACATTGATCTGGACTTTAGTGTATTGGCCGAACAATATTCATTGGAAACACTTTTTAAAATTTATGAGGATTTTCAGCGAGCCAAACAATACCTAGAGCAGAACGTACAAAGTAATCTGGTGCTCGATGAATTGTGTATCAAGCTGATGAATCTTTAGCTTAAGGGGAAAACAAGATGCAACCACGTATGGGCGGTATTATTCAGGCCAATATTCCGGATATTGAAACATTATTTGCCAGTTATATGCCATATGTTGTAGGTGGTGGACTTTTTATTCCTTCCAAGCAGCCAGTAAAATTAGGTGAAGAAGTTTTTGTTTTGACGACTTTACCTGAACAGACGCAGAAAATTCCATTAACCGGAAAAGTAATCTGGGTGTCTCAAAAGCAGAATGGCATCAAGCCACAAGGTTTTGGGATTCAGCTCACTGGTGAAAAAGGCGTTTTCTTCAAAAATGAAGCCGATCGTCTGGTTGCGGGTCTTAAATCTGATGGACGTAAAAGTTACACTATGTAGTTAATTTACCTTCGGTAGGAACTCATTGTGTTTGTAGATACTCATTGCCATTTAACCCTGCTTGATTTAACACCTTATAACGGTGATCTGGATCAGGCGCTCGCTCAGGCCCGTGAAGCAGGCGTATCCAAGTTTATGAGTATCTCGGTGGATCTGGATGATCATATCGAGCTGGCGAAAATCGCGGCCCGTCATCCTGATGTCGGTTATACCGTCGGTGTACATCCTTGCGAAGATGCTGCGACGATGGCGCGTGCGACCACTGAATATCTGGTTGAACTGGCACAGCCTGAAAAAGTCTGGGCACTGGGTGAAACGGGACTCGATTATTATCACAGCACCGATTTTATTGCCGAGCAAAAAGACTGTTTTGCCCGTCATATCCATGCCTCACAAATCGTGAAAAAACCTGTCGTCGTGCATACCCGTTCTGCCAAGCATGACACGGTTGATATTATCCGTGCAGAGAAATCTACCCATGGCATTTTGCACTGTTTTACCGAAGACTGGGAAACCGCTAAAGCTGTTTTAGACTGCGGTTATTATGTGTCTTTCTCAGGTATTGTTTCTTTTAAAAATGCCCAGGATTTGCGTGACGTTGCCAAACAGGTTCCACTTGATCGGGTTTTAATCGAAACGGATAGTCCTTACCTTGCTCCAATGCCATATCGTGGCAAATCTAATGAACCAAAATACGTTCCTTATGTAGCCAAAGCGCTTTGCGATGTATATGATAAGTCGCTAGAAGAAATGGCTTATATCACAAAGCAGAACTTTGAGAATCTTCTGAATTCAAAGTAAATAAAGTTAGATAAGAGTACAAGAGAGTTATAGGGTGAAGATGGATCGTCAGGCTCAGTTTCGAGCAAGAGAAACCTTGATTTTTCAAGTTGCAGAACAGTTACTGCTAGAAAATGGTGAAGCCGGGATGACCCTGGATGCACTGGCAGCAGAACTGGATCTGGCCAAAGGCACTCTTTATAAGCATTTTCAGAGCAAAGATGAATTGTACATGTTGCTGATTATTCGTAATGAGCGCATGTTGCTGGAAATGATTCAGGATAGTGACAAGGCTTTTCCTGAACATTTGGCTTTCTTTATGTTGCACCATCTGCATCACCCTGAACGTACTGTCCTGTTTCATCAGATTGAAGAACGTCTTTCGACAACAGGTGTTGGAATTCAGCATCTGTTTAGCGAACTTTATCAGGTGCGCAAACAGCGTTTACGCCTGATTATTCGTATGACGGAAAGCTATCTGGCTTCAATCAATAGCAGCATGTCGGTGCGTGATTATCTGGCCTCAATTTGGTCGATGACCCATGGTGCAGCTGCGATTCTGAACTCCAGTTTTTATCAGCGCTATCTCGGTTCACGCGATACCTTGCGCGTTGCCCTTATTGATCAAGCTTTAGCTTTACCGAAACAGGTCCATCCTGCCGAGCAGTTCGCCTAAGAGTTGCCTATGATCAGATCACATCACGCCTCCATTCGTGGATTCACTCTAATCGAAGTGATGGTGGTGATTGTGATTATGAGTATTATGGCGTCACTGGTCGTGCTCAATATTAGTGGGGTAGATCAGCGCAAGGCAATGCAGGCGCGGGAAGTCCTGTTACTGGATTTGCAAAGAATCTTGCGGGAATCCAATGATCAGTCTCGTATTCTTGCGCTTGATGTTCAGGCTGCCACTGATGTTTCACCATTTCGCTACGGGGTCGTGGAATATCGCGCCCTTAATCCAGCAGAACCCACTTTAAATCAGCAGAAATGGCAAAGCTATGCGGAGTTTAATCTGCGTAATTTGCCAGAGCAGGTCTCTTTCCGGATTCAGTCTTTAGAGCAGCGTTATAATAATGCCCAAAATCGGGATCTTACTGAAGCCAATGCACCCAAGCTGATCTGGTTAGGCAATGGTGAAGTTAAACCGGTCAGAATCCAGTTCTATCTGGAAGATCGTGTAGTGGGCAATCCGATTGAAATTGATCACTTGGGTAAAGTCCATGAAAGCTAGGGTTTTCAAGCAGAGTGCCGAAGCTGATGTAATCAAGCCGTTTAAGTCAAATGCTGATCGTGCGCAATCCGAGTATAGCTCTTCGTCTTGCGCAGCGGTGAAACAGCGTTTCACTCATCGCGGCTCCTCAAGCACAGCTTTCGGACTTTTTTGCGCGATAATGCCGCTCAGGTCGAGGATTACTCGACTTAATCGTGCCTCAGGATTTACCTTGCTGGAAGTGATGGTCGCGCTGGCGATCTTTGCCACAGCAGCCATGACCCTGACTAAAGTTGCTATGCAATATACCCAATCGACTTCGAATGCCATTTTGAGAACCCAAGCCCAGTTTGTTGCCTTGAATGAAGCGGCACTGATGGAAATTAATCAGCAGTGGCTTACTGGTACAGAATCTAAACAACTCACTCAACAGGGCGAAACCTGGCAAATTGATAAGCGCAGTGAACCCACTGTAAGTCCTAATGTACAACGCATTGAATTACAAGTGAGTCTGGTCAACACTGAAACCGGTCAGGCAGAAAATGGAATTAGCAGCTTGATGTTCTTTAATCACCGGATGAATGAAGCGCCATGAAGTCTAAGGGATTTACGCTGGTCGAACTACTGGTTGCTATTGCTATTTTCGCCGTACTCTCTGCTCTAGGCTGGAAAGTATTTGATTATATTGTACAAACCAAAGACCGTAATGCGGTGCATGAACAGCGCTTAAGTCAGTTGCAAGATACTTATCAGCAGATTTTGCGTGATACGGTGCAGGCGGTGCCTTTAACGGCCAATATTAATGGTGATATTCAGCCGGCACTGGTTTTGCAAAACGGGCGTTTTAACTTTAGTAAGACTGGAGTCACCGATCCTCTGGAAGAGGGGGTTTCTCCAGATGAGCGGGTTGAATATCAGTACCGGGCAGATGAACAAAAACTCTATCGCCTGAAATACCGGAATTTAAACCAGACCGGGCGTGATCAACCTGAATCCAGTGTGTTGTTGTCCGATGTTGAGCAGTTTCAGATCGTAGTACTTAATCCAAATGAAATGACCCAATGGCCAGACTCATCTTTTGATTTAAATCAGATTGAGCAAAAACAGCGTTTACCCAAAGGCATTAAAATTAACTTAATGGTTAATGGGGTCAGTTATGAGTGGATTTTCAGTTTATTGAATACAGATTTCCTGCTTGAAACCCAAAAGTTAACCTGACAAAGAATAATAAAATGCAGATGAACAAAGCAATGATGATCAAACAGCAGAAGGGGATTGCTCTGATTACCATTCTAGTGATGGTGGCACTTGCAACTATTTTGGCTGCGACTATTGCTAAACGTCAGGCCGCAACTGCTGAAAGTACCGCTTATTTAATGCGACAAAACCAGTCTTTGATGTATGCCAAAAGTGCTGAAGCGTTTTTTTCTGAATTGCTAGTTGATGACGCAGAGAATGCAGCGGAAGTTGATCATTTAAATGAAACCTGGGCGCAGCCAATGCCGGCTTTTCCAGTTGAAGATGGTTATGTCTCGGGAATACTGCAAGATGAGTCGGGTAAGTTTAATTTAAATAGCCTGATTACAGCTGAAGGCACGGTGAATGAAAATGCTAAAGCCTGGTTCGAGCTGATATTAAAACGTGCTGGATTGCCAGAGCAGTTGAGTGAAGCCGTGATCGACTGGCAGGATGAAGATGAAATACCAAGTGGCCCAATGGGTGCAGAATCTAATTATTATCAGGGCTTGCCGAATGGTTCCCTACCTCCGAATGCCAAATTTCACAACGTTGAAGAGCTGAAACTGGTACGAGGCTTTGAAGAAAACAAGTACAAACTAATCGCACCTTATCTCAGTGCTGCGCCTGTAGAAGACAGTACAGTCAATATTAATACCGCATCTGCATTTCTTTTGGCGAGCATGGATGAAAAGCTGGATGTGAATGCTGTGCAGCAATTGCTGGATCGCCGTCAGGCAAATCTGGAATATTTTTCCAATGTGGCTGATCTCTGGACACTAGAACCCTTTGCTCAGGTGGATGCAGCCAAACACAACCTGTTTAATAACCTGCTTGGGGTGCAATCCAATCACTTTAAAGCACGTATCGAAGTGATGCTGAGTGAACGTAAACGTCAGTTTAGTAGTGATCTAGTGCGGCAGGACAAAAAGGTTTATGTTGCCTATCGAAGCATGGCGCCTTTTTAAAATATCACCATTTTAGAATGCTCTCATTTCTTGAACTTGATTCGCGTAGCCTTAATCCCTTTTCCCTATCATGATGAACTGCAAAATTAATCCTCATAGGTATACTTTTGCTTTATAATTGAAATTAATTCACCTATTTTTTGACGACATTACGGCATATGTTAATTCGTAAGTTATTTAAGTTTGAAAATGCTCATATTGTGCGTAACTGCACCTCGGATCGCTGTAAACGTTCGATCCATGGTCACAGTTATAAAGTCGAGTTATTGCTGAAAGCGTCGAAGTTGGATCATGGCCAGATGGTATATGATTTTGGTCTGCTCAAAGGGGTGATTAAGGATTTCTTTGATTCTTTTGACCATGCGATCTGTTTCTGGCAAAAAGATGATCCTGAATATATTCAGGCATGTAAAAACTTTAGTGCACGCTGGGTATCTTTGCCGGTTTCGCCATCTGCAGAACAGTTTTCACGTATTTTCTTCTTTCTGGCTCAGCAGGTATTGGCATCTACCATTACTCAGAATGGTGAAGGGGATGTTGAAGTTTACTCTGTGATTGTCCATGAAACTGATACAGGCTATGCGCAAAGTTTCCTGGAAGATATCCAGAATGAACAGATGGGTCCACTTAGCCTGGAACAGATTGAATTCTCGGAGCAGGTGCGGGCAGAATGGACAGATCCAGAGATGTTTGCGAAACTGAAACAGGGTCTTCCATTTCATAATCCGGCTGTAGATATCCAAGTCCAGCCTTAAAAATTCGAATATAAACGCAGACTGACATAGATTTAGGATTGAAGCATGTCTTTAAATGAACAGCAAATTGCGAAACTGAATAAAGTTCAGTTAGATGACAGCTGGAAATATGGACTCAGTGAGTTTTTATTGAGTCCAAAAATGGATGCGTTAAAAACGTTTTTAATTGAAGAAAAAAAAGCAGACAAAGTGATTTATCCACCGAATCACCTGATTTTTAATGCTTTGAATACAACGCCATTAGACCGGGTCAAAGTGGTCATTATTGGTCAGGACCCTTATCATGGCCCGAATCAGGCGCATGGTTTAAGCTTCTCGGTGCAAAAAGGGGTTGCATTACCTCCATCTTTACGTAATATTTTTCATGAGTTACACAATGATTTAGGCGTAAAAATCCCTAAACATGGTGATTTAACTCATTGGGCGGAACAGGGTGTACTTCTGCTCAATGCTGTACTGACTGTAGAGGCAGCACAGCCAACTTCACATCAGAAACGTGGCTGGGAAGAATTCACAGATCACGTCATTGATGTATTGAATGAACAGCGTGAACATATCGTTTTTATTCTTTGGGGCGCATACGCACAGCGTAAAGGACAGCGCATTGATCAAAATAAACACCTGGTCTTAAAGGCGGCACATCCTTCGCCTTTGTCAGCAAACCGCGGTGGTTTTTTTGGTTGTAAAGTTTTTTCGAAAACGAATAATTATCTCAAACAACATGGCATTGAGCCTATAGATTGGCAGCTGGACGCATGACTTATTCTCCTGTAACTAAACCTTACCATCCGGACCTGATTGTTGAACAAGCCAATAATGGCTGGCGCATTGTTCGCCTGAATCGTCCAAAATCATTACACGCTTTAGATGAATCTCTGGTTTCAGCATTGCTAGAAGTCTTTCAGGACTTTCATACAGATGACAGCGTAAAAGCGATCTGGCTGGATTCAACTACCCCGAAAGCATTTTGTGCCGGTGGCGATGTACGTAAGCTGCGTCAGTTAGTAATTAATGATGAAGTGGCAACCGCTAATAAGTTTTTTGAACAGGAATATGCGCTAGATCTATTGTTGCATAACTATGCCAAGCCGGTATTGGTGTGGGGTGAAGGTTATGTTATGGGTGGTGGTTTAGGCCTGTTTATGGCGGCTCCATTCCGTTTGGTGACGCCGTATTCACGTCTGGCCATGCCTGAGATTAATATTGGTTTATATCCAGATGTGGGTGCGACCCGCTTCCTGGCAGACCGTGGAGCGATTGGCCTGTTTACAGGTTTAACGGGTTCCATTATGACTGCTGCGGGTGCTTACGGTATTGGCTGGGCGACTCATATCTGTGATGCACAGCGTGATTCAGTATTAGATAAGGTCGTAAATATAGACTGGGAACATTATCCAGCTGGGGATTTCCGTGCGATTGATGACACCTTGAACAGCATGCACCGTCCGGTAGGCCCGGGTCCTTTGCAAAACTCACTGGATGTAATCCACAGTGTATGTCGTGGCGTAAACTTCGAGCACGATTATGAATCGATTATTGGTTTAAGTGATGCGCGCAGTGACTGGTTGCGTCAGGCCAGCGAAAACCTGCAAAAAGGTTCACCTGCAACCGCTGCTCTAAGCTGGTTATTATGGCAATGGGGTAAACAGGTTCATTCATGGAATGAAATTTTTGAACTGGAAACCCAGATTTCAGATTGGAAAATCCGTCATCCTGACTTTGTTGAAGGTGTACGTGCACGACTGGTTGATAAAGATCTGTCTCCAGAATGGCAAAAGGGTAGTGATTTAAGTTTGAAAGGTATTCTGTCTCAGAATCCACCGGTAACCACCATTGAAAGCTGGAATGAGCTACTTAAACACTATGGTGTGATTTAAGCCGGAATGTCCGAAACACAATTTACCGATGAATATTGGATGCAGCTTGCTTATGAGCAGGCTGCACTTGCGGCTGAGCAGGGTGAAATTCCTGTAGGTGCTGTGATTGTCAGTCAAAATCAAGTTATTGGCCGTGGCTACAATGCGCCTATTTCTTTAAATGATCCGACTGCCCATGCTGAAATCGTAGCATTACGTGAAGCATGTCAGTACCTGCAAAACTACCGCCTGCCTGAAGATGCTGTTCTCTATGTAACATTAGAACCTTGCACTATGTGTGTAGGGGCGTTGGTGCATTCGCGTATTTCACGGGTGGTCTTTGGCACAACTGAGCCCAAAGCAGGTTCTTTGGTGAGTGCGCGCAAGCTTTTTGAGACAGGCTACTATAATCATGTATTTCCATTTGACTCGGGCTGTATGCAGCAGCAGTGTGCTGAACAGCTCAGTGCATTTTTTAAGTTGCGTCGTGAACAAAAACGCCAGCTGAAATTGCAAGAAAAATTACTGAATGCTCATAAATAAATCGAATCTAATTCGTTAAACTTTGCTCACTTTAAAATCATTTATTTTCAGGAAAAAGAAAAATGAAAAATGCGATTCAGGTAAAAAAAGAATTCCCAGCAGCGATTGATAAGGTTTTTGAATTGCTGTCTAAACACGATGCTTATAATGTGGCTTTTGCACCAATGCAGGTGGAACGAATCAAGGATTCGGCAGACCCTGAGCGCCCAGATGGTGTGGGTTCTGTGCGTAGCATGGGTTTAGGTCCAGTCAAGCCGCTAAAAGAGCAAATTACCTTGCTAGAGCCGAACTCCCGTATTGAATACAAGATCGTAAAGAATCCTTTGATTAAACATCATTTGGGTATTATTGAGTTTGAAGCATTGGACGATAACAAAAGTCTGGTGACTTATACGATAGAATTGCAGGCACGTCTTCCATTTGTCAGTAAATTAATTCTTGCACAGCTCAAGACAGGGATTAAACTAGGCCTCGCAAAACTTGCAAAATCTGTATAAATAACGGGAAAGTAATGACAGTTCAAATTATTACCATTGATGGTCCAAGCGGATCTGGCAAAGGCACACTGGCTGCAAAACTGGCAGCACATTACCAGTTTCATTTACTGGATTCAGGGGCTTTGTATCGTTTGTTAGGACTGTCATTGCATCACCATAATTTACTCGATGAACTGGATACTAAACTGGCTGAATGCGTACAAATTGCAACAAATTTGGACATCCGATTTGTCAGTACTGAATCAGGTGTTCAAGTATGGCTGAATGGTGAAGATGTCTCCCAAACTATCCGTACTGAACGGGTCGGTGAGTATGCTTCAAAAGTTGCTGCAATTCCTGAACTTAGAACCGCTTTGGTGGCCCGTCAGCATGCTTTTGCTCAAGCTCCTGGTCTGGTGGCAGATGGCCGCGATATGGCAACCAGTATCTTTCCAGAGGCACAGGCCAAGATTTATTTGACAGCTTCGGCTGAATCCCGTGCGCAAAGACGTGTAAAGCAGTTGCAGGGTATGGGGCTGGATGTTAAAATAAACGACATTTTAGCTAATATCGAAGCGCGGGATAAACGAGATATGGAACGCACTGTCGCTCCGCTCAAACCTGCTGCTGATGCGTACATTATCGATAGTTCAGATTTGAATATCGATGAAGTATTCAAGCTGATGACTACGTATGTGGATCAGCAATTAGCTCAATAACCCTATTATTTCAGCAGACGCATAGCTTGATCAGTTTTATATGGACTATGTAGATGCTTAATTAAACCGGCCTTGTCTGATCCAAGACCGCTGACTTTATCGGATATATCATGACCGAATCTTTTGCAGCCCTCTTTGAAGAAAGCGAATTAAACCTCAACGTTGAAAAGGGTGCAGTCATCCAAGGCGTTGTAGTAAGCATCGACTCTGATTGGGTAACTGTTGACACTGGCCTTAAATCTGAAGGCGTTGTTGACCGTGCTGAGTTCTTAAATGAACAGCGCGAACTTGAAGTTCAAGTTGGCGACACTGTAGACGTAGTTGTTGAAGCACTTGACAACGGTATGGGTCAAACAGTTCTTTCTCGCGAAAAAGCTAAACGCGCTGAGACTTGGACTAAACTTGAAAAAATCTTTGAAGACGGCGAAATCGTTACTGGTGTTATCTCTGGTAAAGTTAAAGGCGGTTTCACTGTTGACATCGGTCCAGTTCGTGCGTTCCTTCCAGGTTCTTTAGTTGATACTCGTCCTATCCGTGATACTACTCACTTGGAAGGTAAAGAGTTAGAATTCAAAGTAATCAAACTTGACGCTAAACGTAACAACGTTGTTGTTTCACGTCGTGCTGTTATGGAAGCTGAATCTTCAGCTGACCGTGAAGCGCTTCTTGCTCAGCTTGAAGAAGGTCAAACAGTTACTGGTACTATCAAAAACCTTACTGACTACGGTGCATTCGTTGACCTTGGCGGTATCGATGGTCTTCTTCATATCACTGATATGGCTTGGAAACGCATCAAGCACCCTTCAGAAGTTGTTGAAGTGGGTCAAGAAGTTACTGTTAAAGTACTTAAATTCGACCGCGAACGTAACCGCGTATCTTTAGGCCTTAAACAATTAGGCGAAGATCCATGGTTAGCGATCATGAGCCGTTACCCTAAAGGTTCTATCGTTAAAGCTCGCGTAACTAACCTGACTGACTACGGCTGTTTCGCAGAAATCGCTGAAGGCGTTGAAGGCTTAGTACACGTTTCAGAAATGGACCACACTAACAAAAACATCCACCCATCTAAAGTAGTTCAGATCGGTGACGAAGTTGATGTTATGGTTCTTGAAGTAGACGAAGAGCGTCGTCGTATTTCTCTTGGTATCAAACAAACTCGTGCTAACCCATGGGAAGAGTTTGCTAAGAACCACGACAAAGGTGAAAAAGTTTCAGGTACTATCAAGTCAATCACTGACTTCGGTATCTTCATCGGTTTACCAGGCGGTATCGATGGTCTAGTTCACTTGTCTGACATCTCTTGGAACGAACAAGGCGAAGAAGCGATTCGTCGTTACAAGAAAGGTGACACTGTTGAAGCAGTTATCCTGTCTGTAGATGCTGAAGGCAACCGTATCAGCCTTGGTATCAAACAATTGAACAGCGATCCGTTCAACGATTTCTTAGCTGCTAACGAACGCGGTGCGCTTGTTAAAGGTACTGTAACTGCAGTTGACGCTAAAGGCGCTACTGTTAAGTTAGCTGATGAAGTTGAAGCAACTCTTAAAGCATCTGAAATCAACCGCGACCGCGTTGAAGATGCAACTAAATTCCTTGAAGTTGGTCAAGAAGTTGAAGCTAAGATTATCAATGTAGATCGTAAATCTCGCTCTATCAACTTGTCTATCAAAGCGAAAGACGAAGCTGAAGAGAAAGAAGCTGTTGCGAATCTGAAAACAGCTGCTGCTGGTCAAGACAATGGTCCTAAAACTATTGGTGACTTGATCAAAGCGCAAATGAATCACTAAGAGTAGATGGTGAATTGTATTGTTAATGTAAGTTAAGTAATACTTTTTACACAAATACTGTAAACGGTAGCGTAGTATTTAATTATTGCGCTACCGTTTTGTATTTAAACAGGTTATTATCGGAAAATAGATCCCGAGTAGCTTGATAATTAAAGAGGTCGCAGATGACTACTGAAGCACTTAATAAGTCTGACTTAATAGAGCGCATCGCGCTAAAGAATCCGCATTTGGCTGAACCTTTAGTGGAAGAAGCAGTTAAAATTATGATTGATCAAATGATTGAAGCTTTATCATCTGATAACCGTATTGAGATTCGCGGGTTTGGCAGCTTTGCATTGCATCATCGTGAGCCTCGTGTGGGTCGTAATCCTAAAACTGGTAAATCTGTTGAAGTTGCAGCAAAAGCTGTTCCACACTTTAAGCCAGGTAAAGCACTTCGTGATGCAGTAAACGAATCTGCAAACAAATAAACAAGATATTTACGGGGTGTTCATGCGTTACGTTCTGGTCATTCTTTTATTGCTCGTCTTTGGCTATTCATTAGCTTTGGTGTTGCAAAACGGTACTGAGGTCTCAGTGGACTTGTTATTTACTCAAGTTCCTGCAATGCGCTTAGGGTTATTGCTCCTTTTGACTCTTTCCTTAGGAATAGTGGTTGGCTTGTTACTCGGTGTGCAGGTTTTCCGCGTTTTTCAGAGCAATTGGGAAATTAAGCGACTACGTAAAGATATTGAGCATCTACGTAAGGAACAGTTGAATACTGCAAAGATGATGGCAGCAGAAGCGGCGGCTCATACACGACATGAGAAAACAGTATTAGATATTAATTCTAATGACAGGCCATCGGCACCGCTTTAAACGAAAATGAGAAGTCGAAGTAATCTATCGAATTTTTACTTCGCCTGTTTTGATTAAACGCCTTTTAGCTTAGCTTCTAAGGCGTTTTTTATTGCTAAATTATATTTAGAAGAAATATATAAAAATTATATAAATAAATGACTTAATTTGAATCAAAAAATCATTTTTGCGAAAATATTCTTGGTTGTTATAGGGCTAATCCGTATAATGGTTTAATTTTGTCAATTTGAAGGGTCTTCTCATGAGTATCATCGTTGCACTGGATGCTAAAAGTCAATTTGATGCCTTAACGATTGCAGAGCAGCTCGATCCTGCCTTATGCCGAGTAAAGGTGGGCAAAGAGTTATTTACTCATGAAGGTCCTATCATTGTAAAAGCACTTCAGGACAAAGGTTTTGACGTGTTTCTAGATCTGAAGTTCCATGATATTCCGAATACCACTGCACAAGCGGTATGTGCCGCGGCAGACTTGGGGGTGTGGATGGTCAATGTCCACGCTTCAGGTGGTCGTAAAATGATGGAGACCTGCGTTGAGCGTTTAAAAGCAGGTAACTATAATACTCAACTCATTGCGGTAACTGTGCTGACTTCAATGGGACGTGAAGACCTGAAAGATATTGGCTTGGATATCGAGCCTAATGAACATGTAAAACGTCTGGCTCAACTGACTAAAGACAGTGGCCTAGATGGGGTGGTCTGTTCCGCACAAGAAGCGAAAATGCTGCGTGAAACTATTGGACAAGACTTTGCACTAGTCACTCCTGGGATCCGCCCTGAAGGTTCAAATGCAGACGATCAAAAACGTATTGTGACACCAAAACAGGCAATGCTGGATGGATCAACACATCTGGTGATTGGTCGACCAATTACAAAGTCGGAAAATCCTCGTCAAACCTTAAAAGATATTCTGGCAACATTGTAATTTCTACTACCCGATAAAAAGCCTTTCATATGAAAGGCTTTTTTTATACATTGAGAAAAGCTGTATAAAAATAAAAAGGAATTTCAAATGAGAATAATAAAGACACCAGAACAAAAAATGCTAGAACAAAGGCTGGAGATGGAAAAAATAGCAGATCAATTCGAACAGCAGGAAAAATACAAACAACAGGCACAGTCGGGTTCATGGGACTGGATGTCAGGCCTTGATAGCATAGATATTGTAGAACTCGCTTCAGAAATGATGGAGACAGTAGGGGATTCATTGAGTAGGGTTGATTTGAATTTTTAATATTCCTCAGTTTATTTTTATTTCTAATTAAACCCCCTAAATCCCCCTTTATGAAAGGGGGACTTCTCCTCCCTTTTTAAAAGGGAGGTCGGGAGGGATTTTTAAATTACCGCCAACACACTTACCGCTACTGGCGCCAATACAGATAAAATAAAACCGCTCACCATGGCATGTGGAATAAAATCATTGCCACAGGCCTGTTTGACCATGGGTAAAGTCACATCCATCGCAGTCGCACCTGCAGCAGAAATTGCTGATCTTGGGTAACGCCAGCCGGCACAATACATCAGTAAAATCGCAAAAATTTCCCGAAACAGGTCATTCATCAGGGCAATACTGCCGAGTTCCGCATTTCTTAGTTCTGTAACGACAACACCCGACATTGAATAAAAACCATAACCTTGTGACAGCATAATCAGGTCTTTTAAATGAATATCCGGATTCCAGAAAGAATAGGCAATTGCTGCCACGCATGAACCAGCAATACAACCTGTTGGGACCAGCAGGATTTTCCAGTTCAACCATGAGCGATCAAGTGGTGAGTAGGCAAGATCCAGTCCAATCAGAAACATAAAGACCAGTAATAAATGCCAGGTGCTGATCTGAACAGAAAGACCCATTTGAGTGAAACTATAATGCAGCAAGTACCCAGCAGCTAAGGCGAAGAATGCATAACTGATATTAATCAGTGATTTAATCACTAGCTCAGTGGAGACTCGTCCAGAAGAAGGTTGAAAATCTGCCCATTTAAATAGCAGATAACAACAGCTAAATGCCCCAATAGAGGTGAGAAAAGCAATTGTAATAGAGGTATTTAGAATCTGGGCAGGGTGAGGTAATTCCGTCAGAAGCCCAGAAAACTCAAAAGCAATAGCGACCAGTAAGATATAACTAAAATATGGTAGAACCTTAAAGCATATTTTCGTGAGTGAAGCAGGAAGCCGTTTTGCAAAAACAAAACCAAGCGCTAAACAGACCAGAAGCTGGGATACTAACCAAAGCGATTGCATAATAAAAAAGTATGATAAATCAGTCTTTATTATGCCATCGCTAGCCCTATGAATGTGAAGGGCTTTTAACTGGCTTTATTTAAAAAATAATAATCTGCTGTATTAAGGGTTTTGGTTTTGAGCCAGTATTTCCAGGTATAAGTGGGCCACAAGGCAAAATTTTTCCCGCCTTCCTGCTGATACCAGCTAACGCAGCCAGATTGCCAGACCGTATTGTCCAGCATATGTTGGACATCCTGGTTGAATTTTTCCTGTACCTGATCTTTGACCACAATCGCATCACTATGTGATTGATCCACTAGGGCGATCATTTGCAGGATATAACTTACTTGGGCTTCAATCATAAAAAGCACTGAGTTATGTGCCAGCACAGTATTCGGTCCTAATAGCTGAAACAGATTCGGAAAACCTTTAACACAGATCCCATAATAGCTTTCGGCACCATCTTTCCAGACATCATTCAAGTGAATGCCATTCAGGCCAGTGCAATCGAAATTTTTCAGATAAATTCTTGGATCGGTAATAAATCCGGTACCGTAGATCAGGCAGTCGATCGAACGTTCTTTACCATCTACAGTAATAATACTGTTTTCGGTCACTTCACGAATACCTTCAGTCACCAGTTCCACATTTTTACGGTTAAAGGTAGGGAAATATTGGTTAGACACCAGAATCCGTTTGCAGCCCATGATGTAATCTGGGGTCAATTTCTTGGCAGTTTCCTTGTCCTTGACCTGATAGCGAATATAAGCTTCAGCCAGTTTCTGGGCATATTTCATAACAGCTGGTTTAACGATAGGCACCACACGCGATTCATTAGACCAGTACAGCCGAATACGGTGTAACTTGCGGAACCATTCATATTTGGAAAACAGCTTTTTTTCCAGGTCATGATATAGGCGTTCATCTCGTGGAATGACCCAAGCCGCAGTACGCTGCAAGACATAGAGCTGTTTGCATTCGGGTGCAATTTCAGGGATATATTGAATTGCACTGCCACCAGTCCCAATCGATGCGACATTTTTCCCCTTGAGATCATAATGATGATCCCAGTGAGAAGAGTGAAAGATTTTACCCTTAAATTTTTCAATGCCCGCAATATGGGGAATTTGAGGAACATGTAAAGGGCCAGAGGCAAATACTACAAACTGAGCTTCCAGAATGCTTTGATCATGCAGATGGATCTGCCATAAGCATCGGTCTTGCTGATAATGAATCCCGAGTACTTCAGTATTGAGCCGAGCAAAAGCCCGAAGATTATAATCACTGACTAAATCTTGAATATAGCTGAAAATTTCTGGTGCTTCGGCATAGCGTTTTGACCAGTCAGTTTTGGGTGCAAAGGAAAGGGAATACATATGTGATTGCACATCACAGGCCGCTCCAGGATACTGATTATCGCGCCAGGTTCCACCAAAATCGCTATCTTTTTCTAAAATAATAAAATCATGGATACCTTGCTGCTGTAAACGTATTGCCATCGCTATCCCGCCAAAACCGGCACCGATAATGGCCACTTTGGTATAAGGATGATTATGGGTAAGGCGTGTATTGTCCAGCATCTTTGCATTCCTTGCTTATTTTAATAATGGATAATTATCTTGATTTATTAACTAGCTATTAGATATAAAATTGATCTAAACGGCAATAGCCGATTGCTTATTTTTATAGTACAACTAGAGCTATCACATTGTATTTGTATGGTTATGAAACGTTCTGTTCTCAGTCTGATGTATCTGATCCAGGGCATGCGCAAGGCTGGCATAGAGGTCGATCAAAAACTGCAAAATATCGGCTTGCGTGTTGATGCGCTTGATCCGACTTCAATTATTCACCCAAGCGTGGAATATGATGTGCTCAAAGTAGTGGGGCAGGATATCCAGCCAGAACAGGGTTTATTGATCGGCCAGCATTATGCATTGGCAGGTTATGGGCCTTTGCTGATGTTACTGGTGACCAGTCCAACCGTACGGGATGCAATGCATCAGGTAATTCGTTTTCAGCAATTGACGCATCTTACCGGTCAGTTGGGACTAGAGCAAAGTGAGTACCGCAGTGCGCTTTGCTATTATCCCAAGAAAACGGAAGATCATCTGGGAATGCTGGTCGCGCAAGCTGAGATTTCAGGTACATTCAAGTTCATTCGCGATATTTACAAGATGATGGGCCTGTCCAAGCCTGACCTGCAGATTGAACTGCCTTTCGCCGCACCGGAACAACCTGCTACCCAGAAAATCTATCATGATTATTATGGAACACAGGTACAGTTTGGTGCTGCAAGAGCTGCATTCTGGTTTGATGAGGCTATTTTGGATATCCGGATTCCTTCAGCAGATGCGGAGACCTTTGCAGTCTATGAAGCAAAGTGTCTGGCTGAACTGGAACGTCTGGCGGAAGATGCTGATGTCCCGACTGTGGTACAGCGAGTACAGGATTATCTTGAGCTGCAAACCGGTTTGATGCCGAGTATGGCTGAAACGGCTCAGGCTCTGAATATTCCAGAACGTACTTTACGCCATCAATTACAGCAGTTCGATACCAGTTATAAACAGATTCGCGAAGAGATTATTAAAGATAAAGCTTTGCGACTCATTGAATATAAACAGTATTCGATTGAAATGATTGCAGAGTTATTGGGTTATTCCGAACCGGCTGCTTTTAACCATGCCTTTAAGCGCTGGTTTGGGCAAAGTCCTCGGCAATATATAAAATAGCCTAAGTTAGTTAATGCCAAAGTGTTATAGTGTGCGTTCTAAACTCCGCTATAATTAAACAGATCCTGAATAGTACGAAACCTATGTCCGATTTTAATTCACAGCACAGCACCGCTTTTAGTCCGATCTCTCCTGCAGAACGTTATGCACAGGCTTTGTCTTCAGGACAGTTTATGCCTGATGATGCACAGGCCATGGCAGTACATGAGCTGAATCGTACCTGGCTGGAATTAATTCAGCGTTTTAAAGCTTCTAAGAAGGCCTTTCGCCGTTTCCGTCGTCAGACTTCGCCAAAAGGTGTATACATGTGGGGTGGAGTAGGTCGTGGAAAGACCTGGCTCATGGATCAGTTTTATGAGTCGATTCCATTTCGCCGTAAAACCCGTATGCACTTTCACCACTTTATGCAGCATGTGCATCGTGAGTTAAACAAGCTTTCAGGCCAGCGCAATCCGCTGGATCTGGTAGCGGATCAGATTTATAAAGATGCTGTGGTGATCTGTTTTGATGAATTCTTTGTATCTAACGTGACAGATGCCATGATTCTGAGTGATCTGTTCCAGAAGCTGTTTGAACGTGGCATTACGCTAGTAGCGACTTCGAATATTGCACCGGATGGTTTATATAAAAACGGGATTCATCGTGACCGTTTTTTACCAACCATTGAAATGGTTAAGAAAAACTGTGTCATTCTGAATGTAGATGCCGGTGTGGATTACCGTTTACGTGTCTTAAAGCAGGCGCAGTTATTCAAGTATCCATTAACGCACGACAATAAAAACTGGTTGGCACATCGCTATACTGCACTGACTCAAACCCAAACCTCCTCTCAAGAGCCAATTATCATCAATAACCGTATTGTTGAAACTGTGGCACATACTGAAGATGTCTTGTGGTGTGAGTTCTCTGAACTGTGTCTAAAACCGCGTAGTCCAGCTGACTTTATTGAAATTGCGAATATTTACAATACAGTATTGGTCAGTAATGTGCCGCATTTAACCGATTTTCTGAATGATGCCACACGCCGTTTCATTTATCTGGTTGATGAATTTTATGACCGTGGAGTCAAATTATTGCTGACTTCAGAAGATAATATCGTTGATCTTTATAAAGGTGAGCGACTGGCTTTTGAAATTGAACGGACCCGTTCACGTTTGCTAGAGATGCAGTCAGATGAATATCTGCATTCTGAACATCGCCAGATCGAGAAAATAGCTTCAAGCGAGCCTGAATAAATACAACAAGCGCTGGTCATGACCGGCGCTTTTTTATGCATTTCATTGCGTCAAAGATCGACAAGCTCAGCCAAACATGGCTTAATCTTGATCTAAATATGACCTTGTATAAAAAGAACGGACAACTTTTATTCAAAAATCTGAACTTAAGTCTAATTTCTACATTTCAAAAACTTTATACACTGTCATGAGGGTATTTAGCAGGATGATATTGCATCGTGTGAGACATCATTTAATAAGGATATGAGGGTATTCTTATTGGAAAAATGCTCATTATTTTGCGGTGTGATAGTACTATTCAGCTAGATTTTAATCGGTATACTAGAATCTCTTGTATAAAAAGTAGCAATATCAGGAAAGACAATGACTGCACGTATTCAAAAAGGCAAGTTAGCGATTGCTAAAGAACTTTACGATTTTATCGAAAATGAAGCACTACCAGGTTCTGGTTTGGACAGCGAAACATACTGGAAGAACTTTGAACAAGTCGTTGTTGATCTTAGCCCTAAAAACAAAGCACTTTTGGCTAAGCGTGATGATATTCAAGCTAAAATTGATGAATGGCATCGCAATAACACATTTGAATTACAAGCTTACAAAGCTTTCTTGACTGAAATTGGCTACTTATTACCAGAAGTAGAAGATTTCCAGATCAGCACTGAAAATGTAGACGAAGAGATTGCACTATTGGCTGGCCCACAGCTGGTAGTTCCAGTACGTAATGCACGTTACTGCCTGAACGCAGCGAATGCACGCTGGGGTTCTTTATACGACGCTTTATACGGCTTCGACGTGATCTCTGAAGAAGATGGTGCTGAAAAAGGTAAAGGCTATAACCCGAAACGTGGTGAAAAAGTTATCGCATTCGCGAAAAACTTCTTAAATGAAACATTCCCGCTGGCACAAGGTTCACATGCTGATGCAACCAAATATGCAGTTGAAGGTAATGCACTGGTTGTAACGCTGAAAGACGGCTCTACCACAACTGTTGCAGATAGCTCTAAATTCGTTGGTTACAATGGCGAAGCTTCTGCACCAACTGAAATCGTACTGAAAAATAACGGCCTGCACGCGATCATCCAGATTGATGCAAACAGCCCAATTGGACAGACAGATGCAGCAGGTGTAAAAGACGTTGTGCTTGAAGCGGCTGTAACAACGATTCAGGACTTGGAAGACTCTGTTGCAGCAGTTGATGCTGAAGAAAAAGTCGAAGGCTACCGTAACTGGTTAGGCTTGATGAAAGGTACGCTTGAAGAGTCTATCGAAAAAAATGGCAAGACCATTACCCGTAAACTCAATGCTGACCGCACCTTCAAAAATGTTGAAGGTGGTGAGACCAAGGTTCATGGCCGTTCATTGATGCTGCTTCGTAACGTTGGTCACTTGATGACAAATCCGGCGATCCTTGTAGATGGCGAAGAGATTTACGAAGGCATCATGGATGCATTGGTAACTCCATTGCTTTCTGTAGCTGATATCCGTGGTGAGAACACGATCAAGAACTCACGCAAAGGTTCGATGTACATCGTTAAGCCAAAAATGCACGGTCCAGAAGAAGTTGCATTTGCGGTTGAGCTGTTTGAACGTGCTGAACAAGCGCTTGGCTTACCTGAGAAAACCCTGAAAATCGGTATCATGGATGAAGAGCGTCGTACTTCGGTTAATCTGAAAAACTGTATTGCTCAGGCGAAAGACCGTACCATCTTCATTAACACCGGTTTCATGGATCGTACAGGTGATGAAATCCATACCTTCATGGAAGCAGGTCCGTTCGTTCGTAAAGGCGAAATCAAAGGCCAAAAATGGTTCCCAGCTTACGAAAACCGCAACGTGATGGTAGGTCTGCAAACAGGTCTACGTGGTAAAGCACAGATCGGTAAAGGCATGTGGCCAAAACCAGACATGCTGTTAGACATGTACAAAACCAAGACTGAACATCCAGAAGCAGGTGCAAGCTGTGCATGGGTTCCATCTCCAACAGGTGCAGTGATTCACGCAATTCACTACCACCAAATTAACGTGGCAAACCGTCAGCAAGAATTGCTTGCAACTGAAGCATTGCCTTTAGATGATCTGTTAACACCACCTCTTGCGACTGATACAAACTGGTCTGAAGAAGAGAAACTGAAAGAACTAGAAAATAACTGTCAAGGTATCTTGGGTTATGTTGTTCGTTGGGTTGATCTGGGTGTAGGTTGTTCTAAAGTTCCAGACATCAATGATGTGGGCTTGATGGAAGACCGTGCAACTTTACGTATTTCTTCTCAGCACGTTGCAAACTGGTTACGTCACGGGATCGTAACGCGTGAACAGGTTGAAGAAGTAATGCAACGCATGGCGAAAATCGTGGATGAGCAAAATGCCAATGATCCACTGTACAAGCCAATGGCTGCTGACTTTGACAATAGCATTGCATTCCAGGCTGCTTCTGACCTGATCTTCAAAGGTGGTGAACAGCCATCAGGTTATACAGAGCCGCTTCTACATGCAGCGCGTTTAAAGCTTAAAGGTTATACAGGTGACTAATCCTGTAACTTGAAAAAAAAGCCTCTTCGGGGGCTTTTTTTTATTGCTCTAAAATAAGATCTAAGGTTAAAAATGTATTTTTGGAATGTAAACTAACTGACTGAACACCTAAAACAGAGTAAGGTTAAGGGAGAAAACTTTAATAATAATTATCTGTTAAACAGTAGCTTTATATTTGCAAATCGCTATTCCTATGAGTGTTTACAGCTCCTCATGCTGGGTAGTTGTAGATCTTTGGATAGTGTATTTAAGACTCAGTTTAATTCACAATTTTTAATTTCTAAGAATCGTATTTTGGCTGATGTACTGGAAGATTTAAACTGCGATAAAAGAGAATCATGCATCAGTAAGTTCCACTTACTTATAAAGCTAAAGATAAAAGCGTAACAATTCGTCGCTGTCACTTCCATCCTGAAATGGCTCTGCTAAAGTAAAAGCAAATCAATAAATTGCAGGGAAGAACAGCATGGCATATCAAAATTTGGATCAGCAGTTTATTGCGGGTCAGTGGCAACCCGGCCGTTCCCAGAAAATGATTCAGAATTTGAATCCCTACACCCAGGATACGATCTTTACTTTGCAGGCGGCCAGTACTGCAGATGTTGATGCGGCTTATGCGGCAGCTGATAAAGCCTTTCAGCAGGGTGCTATTAAATCAGTAGAGTTAAGACAGCAAATCCTGCAAAAACTACAACATGTGATTCAGGTACGCCAAGATGAAATTATTGACTGGTTAATTCTTGAGTCTGGAAGTACCCGTTTTAAAGCGGGTCTGGAAGTTGGCGCTGCTTTATCCATTATTCAGGAAAGTCAGAAATTTCCGGAGCAGATCAAGACTGAACAGCTGGAGAGCAAAGATCCCCAACGTAAAAGTCTAGTACTGCGTAAACCCTTGGGTGTGATTGGTGTCATTAGCCCATGGAATTTTCCATTTCATTTATCCATGCGTTCGGTAGCAACAGCGATTGCCTGTGGAAATAGTGTGGTACTCAAGCCAGCAAGTGATACGCCAGTGACAGGTGGAACCTTATTAGGAAAGCTGTTTGAAGAAGCTGGCTTACCTGCAGGTGTGCTCAATGTGGTATCAGGTGCAGGCAGTGAAATTGGTGACTATTTTGTCGAACATCCGATTCCAAAAATGATCTCATTCACGGGTTCTACAGAAGTCGGACAGAATGTAGGAAGCAAAGCCTTAGCCAGCCCTCGAATTAAACGTCTGGCGCTGGAACTGGGCGGAAATGCGCCACTGGTGATTCTGGATGATGCTGATCTTGATCTGGCAGTAGAACTGACAATCATGGGGCGCTTTATGCATCAGGGGCAAATCTGTATGAGCACCAATCGGGTCATTGTCGATGCGTCTATTCATGATGCCTATGTGGAAAAACTTTTAGAGCGAGTGAAAACTGTTGCTGTGGGTGATCCAAATCTAGAAGAGACCATCATTGGGCCGATCATCAATCAAAGTCAGATCAAAAAACATCAGCAGATTATTCAAAGTGCAAAAGAGCAGGGTGCAGAGCTGGTATACGAAGGGGGGATAGAAGGTAATCTGGTCTATCCACATATCTTTACTGGGGTAGCACCTGAATCTCCACTGGCTCAGGAAGAAAGTTTTGGACCGATTCTGCCAGTACTGAAAGCTCGTGATGAAGCACATGCCTTAAAGCTGGCCAATGATACCCGTTTTGGCTTATCCAGTGCGGTTTGTACCTCGAATATTGAACGTGGTATCAGTTTTACAGAACAGCTGGATATCGGTATGACTCATATCAATGGTATTAGTGTGGCAGATCAGGCTAATGCTCCGTTTGGGGGAGAGAAAAACTCTGGGCTTGGGCGTTTTAATGGACGCTGGATTTTTGAGGAATTCACCCGTACTCACTGGCTGACTGTACCCAGTGAATAATATTAAATGATAGAAACTTATCCATAATCCATACAGGTTTAAGCTTGGCATCAAGCTATAATCAGAACATCAAGTGATCTGTCTGATTTAAGCATGTGTGCCAACTTTAAGCCTTTAACTTCACAGCAAATACATGATCTGGGCTTGCCGGAAATTCCCTTTGAATATCCGGAAGAAGTCTATCCGAATTATGCTACCCCCTTGTTATTTCAATCTGATCAAGGTCTGGAATGGCGCTCGGTTAACTTTGGCTTTATTCCCAAATGGGCAGAGGATAAAACGATTGGGACAAAAACCTACAATGCCAGAAATGAAACTTTGCTGCAAAAACCAACCTTTGCAGAAGCGACAGTCAAATGCAAGTTTGGGGTGATTCCCGTCTCGGAATTTTATGAGTCAAAGTATTTTGATAATAAACCACAGCGCTGGGGCGTCAGACGCAAGGATGGAAAAGCGACCTTTATTGCGGCACTCTATGAAATTGCACGGGTGCAGGATGAAATTGTACGTTCGGCCAGTATGATTACGATGGATGCAATAGACCATCCCATGATGAAAGAGTTTCATGAGCCGGGAAATATTAAACGTTCAGTCATTGTGATTCCGCATGAACGTTTACATGAATGGCTGAATCTCACACAACCAGATATTCGCAGCTTTGTACAGGGATTTCCAGTAGAGGAGTTCGAATGTTCACATGTACCAAAAGAAAGAATCAAAAAAGCCAGTCCACAGCTGAACTTTTTTGATTCCTAAAACCTAGAAAGCAATGGCGGATCGTTAATTATTATAAAAGGTGTTATTGATCTCGCCAGCTAAATTCAAAATTGAAAAAATACTTAACGGGCCAAGTTTTTAAAGATATGGCGTAAGCTTTCCATAGTTTTTTCAATTTGTAATGGGGTTAGCCCTTCAAATGACTGTTCCAGTACAACATTGGTCAGGTCATTAATTTTATGTGTCATTTCCATTCCTTTTTCAGTCAGCACGACACGGGTAATACGAGCATCGTCTTCACAGGAATAGGTTTCAACCAGACCTTCATCTTTTAAGCGATAAACAATCTTGGTGGTTGTCGACATTTTAGATACGACCATTTCTGACAGATCAGAAACGCTGGCATGTGGTTTGGCTTTAAGAGCAAGCAAGATACGGCGACGTGAATTATCGACACCATATTTTTTAAGTGCATGATCTACATTTAGGACATATTGGGCATGAACTTGAGTCACCCAGTAGTATGGAAAGTTTTCTAAATTAAAGTCTTCTGCACAAGGTAAAAATTTTGCATATTTTTTAGTCATGAAATGTTCCTTTTATTTATTTTTCTAGGGCACTGACATTTTATGTAAAAGTTTATACATGTTTCAACCTTTATTTTTAAAATGTTAACGAGATTGCATTTGTTAGATCTTCTTAACATCAAAAAAATCAGGTGATTTACATGTTGTAGATCAATCGGGGGCAAATTGTAACTCTCTTTATCCAGATGAATGGCATTGATATGACATGCAAATCTTAAGGCTCCAGAT
Source organism: Acinetobacter sp. CAU_H_56 (assembly GCF_058599425.1). Taxonomy (NCBI): domain Bacteria; kingdom Pseudomonadati; phylum Pseudomonadota; class Gammaproteobacteria; order Moraxellales; family Moraxellaceae; genus Acinetobacter; species Acinetobacter sp. CAU_H_56. Next base: position 1,253,034 of record NZ_CM178654.1, read on the forward strand.
TAGGTTTAGAGTCTGAATAAAAACTGGATTGGCAAACCATATGGATAAATGGCCGACCTGCGCATATCTTACTTTTGGTGAGTATGCGGAAATACAATTCAAAATCGATGCTGTTTAAATGAATGCTCTGATACATTTTTTAATCTGTAGCACGATGCAGATTCGGATTTCTCAAATCTGATCGAAAGCTAGAGCGAGTACATTTAAATTGGTCACTCATCGAATAAAACCGTTTTGGATGAGAAACTTATGCATCTTTTTGATCCCACGACTAACTATTTATAACGTGTATGAACTATTTTAATAAAAAAATCCATATTTAAAATATGTCTTTAGATAAGTGGATTTAATCGGTGTAGCAGGATAGTGGATGATTCAATATTTTATGATGCATGAATAGATACGAATATTAAGAGAAACAGTAATTTATATCTCAGGCTTCTATCAGATAGATTTAATGCGCTTAGGGTCAAAAAGAAGCCTAAATTTTCTTTAATTTGTAATGAGTTATGTAGAATATAACAGATTCAGGCCAATGATTTGAAAATTAAAAGATTTTAGAATAAGGAGAGGCAAAGCGGTGCAACAGTTTTTCATAAATTTTATTGTTCAAAAATCATAAGTTTATGCATAATGGATGCATCTTAAGTCGAAAAGGTTAAATTAAATGGATCCCTCGCCGTGCGTTGATCTTCCATATTCGTTGCTTACATACTCAAACGGGATGGTGTTCTAATGGAATTTTTATTAGATCCCGGAATTTGGGTTGGTTTAATTACTCTTATTATTCTCGAAATCGTTTTAGGTATTGATAACCTAGTCTTTATTGCTATTCTGGCTGAGAAACTTCCTCCTGAACAGCGTGATAAGGCCCGCGTGATCGGTCTATCCTTAGCCTTACTGATGCGTTTAGGTCTGCTGTTTGCGATCTCTTGGTTAGTCACCTTGACTCAACCGCTTATTCAATTATTTAACTGGACTTTCTCCGGACGGGATTTGATTCTGCTCTTTGGTGGTTTATTCCTGCTCTATAAAGCCGTTACCGAACTTCATGAAAAAATTGAAGGCAAGCCTGAAATACAGGTCACGACCAAGGTGGCATATGCGGGCTTTACGGCAGTTGTGGCTCAGATTGTCATCCTGGATGCCGTATTTTCACTGGACTCGGTAATTACCGCCGTAGGTATGGTCGATAATATCTATGTCATGATGGCAGCCATGATTATCGCGATGGCCGTGATGTTATTGGCGTCTAAACCATTGACTAACTTTGTAAATCGTCATCCTACGGTCGTGATTCTGTGTTTGAGCTTCCTGTTACTGATCGGGATCAGCCTGATGGCAGAAGGTTTCGGTTTCCATATTCCGAAAGGCTACATCTATTCTGGTATTGGCGTTGCTATTGCAGTTGAAGCCTTTAACCAGTTTAGTCAGCGCAATGCTGCGAAACATGAAGCCAAGATTCCGCTGCGTCATCGTACCGCCAACAGTATTCTCCAACTGATGGGTGCCAAGCTGGAAACTACCAGTACTACTCAGCATGAGGCGCAGGAAACCTTTGCGGATGAAGAACGCTATATGATTGGCGGAGTATTGACCTTGGCAGAGCGTTCTGTAGCATCGATCATGACCCCACGAAGCCAGATTTCCTGGGTCGATCTGGAGGATAGTCCGGAACAGATTCGTGAAAAAATCCTGTCTGTACCCCACAGCCTGTTTCCGGTTTGCCGGGGCAGTCTGGATAAGGTGATTACCATCGTCCGTGCTAAAGAACTGTTAGATGTACTGGATGAACCGGAAGAATTAAAAGCTTTGATCAAGCGTCATCGTCCTATCTATATCTTTGAAAGAATGAAGGTGATTGACGCGATTAATACCTTGCGTACATCAAAAGGCTCTCTGGTGCTGGTGAGCGATGAATTTGGTCATGTACAAGGTCTGATTTCACCGCTAGATGTGTTTGAGGCAATTGCCGGTGAATTCCCGGATGCCGATGAGCAGCTGGATCTGGTCAAAGTTGATGATACACACTGGATTGCGTCCGGTATGCTGGACCTGTATCAGTTAGAACTTGAGCTCGGTATGCTGGATCTGATTGATGAAGATGCAGGCTATATCAGTGTTGCCGGTCTGATTCTGGATAAAACCAATAGTGTGGTCGAGGTAGGCACTGAACTGAACTACCAAGGTGTTCAATTCAAGGTAATGGAAATCGAAAATAACCGGATTAAATCGGTGAGTATCCATTATCAGGGTTAATCGCCTGTCTTTGTTATTTTTTTGAGTCAGTTGCTTAAGGGCAACTGACTTTTTTATTGAATATTATTTATGACTTAGATATTAATGCTCACCTAAGCTTATTCTTCAGGCCAAATGGAGTATTGAATATTTCAGAAGCCAAGAATGCGTAATAGGTTTTACTGGTTTAGAAGTAAGAAATCTTAATGAAGTATCAAATTCCAGACATGCTGTATTTAGAATTATTAAGCAAATTTAAATAAAGTTTAAAAATAAGTGTGAATTTGACTAAGTGGTAAAATATATATTTCACGTAATTTTGAAAGATTTTAGACAAATTCGAGATACAAAAGCTCATCCAAAGCTTACACAATACTCAGCTTGAGCGCTTGAAAAATTATTTTTGCCAGATTGGGCTGACTTTAATTATCTAAAAAATAAGTTGAATAGTGTAATAGGGTGTTCTATGTGTTCATTATAAAACACCCGACTGATGCTTAATCCGCCAAAATCCGAAAGTCTGCATATTGACGGATCGTTTCTATATTCAATTGATGGATCTCATCGGTAAATGCAGCATTAAACTGGCCTAAGGTCGGTGCTTTGGCAAAAGCCAATTGACCGGCGATTGCAAAATGAACATGAGCAGAGAGCGCTGCGATCGCAGGAGAACTTACTGCACTATACGCTGCAATCAGTGCGCCTAGGGCACATCCAGTTGCTGTGACGCGCGGCTGTAAATATGAACCGCCTAAAACCTGAATCACCGGATAATCTCTGGAAATAATGTAATCAGACTCACCTGAAATAGCGATACATTCACATTGTTCCAGTAAGGACTGCGCCTGTAGATAGACTTCCGAGCTATCTACAGTGCTATTGACGCCTTTGGACTCGATATTCTTTCCAGCAAAAGCACCAATTTCTGAAGCATTCCCCCGTAAAATTGTGGGTTGATAGGTCATGAGCTGATCCACAACACTTGAACGCCAATGCAGTACATTTCCATAACCGACAGGATCTAGTACCCATGGCTTTTGAATGCTGTGTGCTGTTTTCGCAGCAATCTGCATCGCCTCGACCTGTTCGGTAGTCGGTGTTCCTAGATTTAAACTGAGTGCCCCGGCAATTTTGACAAAGCTCTCTGCTTCAAAAGGATTATCAATCATGGCGGGTGAAGCATTCGCAGCCAGCAAGATATTGGCCACATAGTTGCTGGCCACCGTATTGGTCATCACATGCACCAAGGGTTGCTGCGCTTGAAGCAATGACCAGGCTTCACAGATCTGATCGAGAAGAGTGTTTTGTAATTGTTGCACGGAAGTATTCATCATCATGATCTTTCAAATATGAATAGGGCTGCTAAATGCTTAGCGGGTAAAATAATGGTCTTGATGCTTACAGTTACGGCATAACAGGCTGACATAATCGCTGGCATCATATTCAACAGTAAGCTCTTGTGAGCCGCAATGCATACAGCGTTTTTGTGAATAAAATTTCAAGCGTGGTTCAATCTTCTGCCATGAACGCCAGATCGGTTGGAAGAAAATATTTTCATCATAACCAAGAAAGCGGAAGAACAGGATGCTGCTCATCTTGCTCAAAGGCAATTGTGGTGGACGAGGCAGGATAGAGGTTTCCCATTTTTCATTCACTGAACGTTCCCGATACTGCTGTAGGGTCTTTTTCAGTAAATTGGTATTAATGAAATTTTCATTTCGTGGTTTTAAAGCTTTCTGCTGATACAGATATTCGAGTGCCGACTGCACCAGATAATAAATCTGTCCCACTGCTAAAACATCGAGCAGGCGATAGCAGAAGGTCTGAAAACTTTGATTGCCCGCAATCTGGATACCCCAGCTACGGCAATAGAACTGTGCGAATTGAATGACTTCCTGATACAACAAGCAATACAGTGCATCTTTGACTTCATCCGAACTTTTAAAAGGCACGCCTTTACTCAGATTTTCATAGAACCAGTAACGCAATTGCTGGGTAATACTAAACAGGCTTGGCTCAGAATAGCCATCCAGACGTACATTAATATAGTACTGCTGATTCTCTTGTTGAATATCTCTAGGAATTAGAATCTGATCTTTCAGCAGATTTTTGACCAGACCATGCTGATACAGGTAATTCGGGCTGATGCAATAATATTTAATGGCATGCCAGTCAATATATTCCTGATGCTGACTATGTTCCTGAACCTGTTCATCCAGAATCGAGAGCAGAAACAGTTTATTTATAAAGCTGAGCTGATTAAGCTCATATTCATGCCGATCCTGCTTTTTATGAAATTTCCGGTTTTCCTGTAAACGGACTTCTTTCAGCATACGTTTACGCTGAGCCAGACACTGATCGCAATAACAGTTGTGTTTCTGGTCGGTATAGAGCTGATGCTGGCAGTGGCTGCATTCATGATAAGTAATATCCTGATCATACTGTTCTGCCTCGATCCAGTACATGGAGGCCTTACATAGCGGGCACTGCGTACTTTCATCTAGCTGTTTTTGCAGAACGTTGAATACCATGATTGCGCACAACTCCAGAATAAAGAGAAACTGCGATTATACACAGCTCATCAAAATCACGCGTCATTTGAGAATATTTTTAATAAAGCAGATTTTTAGGAGAAGAGAGTCTTTAAACGAACAGAGCTACCGAAGTAGCCCTGTATTCAAGAAAACTGGATTATCGTTTTTAAACGGGGCAGGGTAATGTTTCGTCTTCCTCTCCTTGATGTTTCGCTTGAATCAATGCCTGCACTTTTTTGGATGGAACCTTTTTGGCACCAAGTGCATCATAAGTATTCAGAATCGCACTGACCTCATGCGCTTGTAGCTGAACGCCTTCAGAACTCATGAACAGGGCAATGACTTTGTGATCAATATTGGCCTGATCCAGAACCTGAAGTGTTTTAAGATTTTCAATCCGTACCACATGCTGTTTTAAATACATAGCTCACCTCAATTTCTTTGTTGTCGTTATTCTTGGAGTTTTTGCGCTTGGAGAAAACACACTTAGACTGTAGCAAAAACCATGCTCATTTTTTAATCAGTATTTCGGAATTGCTATTAATCATAAATTATATATTTTTAAATCAAACACATAAGAAAATGTAAAAAAATATGATATTGGCTGAAAACTTGGCATATATCTTTCTTTGAATCCTGCCATTGCTGTTGGGTGAGACAAAATGCATTCAAACTGGTGCATGTCATTTGTGCATTTAAAATGAAATTCAGAACGCAGATTAACCAGAACTTAATCTTTTAGAAGTCAGGTTTTGCAGCGCCCAGCATCTAAATTGGATAAGGTTGTCCTGAATTTAGGTAGTAATTTTTCATATTGAAGTAATACTTTGCATGTGCAGGAAACATGCATAAAGGAATCATACAATGCAGATGAAAGCTTTTTTTATTTTATCTTTAAGTTGTTTTAGAGATGGGGATTTTAGATATCGGGCAAATATAAGGCGATTATCGTATATTTTGATGTAGCTCAATTGAAAAGATCAGTAATTATTCCCATATACAATACAAATGAAATGCACAGACAGGTTCAAGATCAAGGCGTATGATCAATACATTGACAATCTTTTGCCTTAGAAGCTGTGCAATAAAGGATCAGGACATTATATGAATATCGCGGCGAATCCGGTGATCGAAGCAGATCAAACCATTTATTTAAAAGACTATCAAAAACCTTCTTTTGTTGTAGATTCAATCGACCTGAATATTCAAGTCTATGATGATCATACGCTGGTCAGCAGCAAACTGGAGATGCAGCGCCAAACAGCAGGTGATCTGGTATTGCTTGGCCGTGACCTGGAACTGCAATCGATCCAGTTAAATGGTCAGCCACTAAATGCATCAGATTATATTCTGGATGCTGAGCAACTGGTGATTAGCAATGCTCCAGATCAGGCGACCATTGAAACAGTTGTCAAGATTCATCCGGAAAGTAATACCATGCTGGAAGGTCTGTATCAGGCCAGTTCAGATTTGTTCGTCACTCAGAACGAACCGGAAGGTTTCCGTAAAATCACATTCTATCCAGACCGTCCTGATGTTTTATCAGTTTTTACTACGCGTGTTGAAGCCGATAAAAAGTATCCGGTTCTACTGGCTAACGGTAACCTGATCGAAACCGGCGAAGTGGATGAAAACCGTCACTATGCACTCTGGCAAGACCCGACCAAGAAACCAAGCTATTTATTTGCCTGCGTGATTGGCGATCTGGCAGTGATGAAAGATCGCTATACCACATCAGAGGGTCGTGATGTGGCACTGGAAATCTATGCTGAAGAAAAGGACATTCCTAAATGTAAAATCGCGATGGAAGCCTTAAAGCATTCCATGCGTTGGGATGAAGAGCATTATGGTCTGCCATATGACCTCGATAATTACATGATCGTAGCAACCAGCGCATTCAACATGGGAGCGATGGAAAACAAAGGTCTGAATATCTTCAATACCTCATGCGTGTTGGCTGATGAAGAATATACAACTGATGCTGCCATCATGCGTGTACAGTCCGTGATTGCTCATGAGTATTTCCATAACTGGACGGGTAACCGGATTACCTGTCGTGACTGGTTCCAGCTATGCTTGAAAGAAGGTTTGACTGTATTCCGTGATCAGTCTTTCTCTGAAGACCTACAATCTGCTGCGGTACAGCGTATTGATGATGTGGCAGTACTAAAAGCGCATCAATTCCCGGAAGATTCTGGCCCTTTATCACATCCACCACGTCCGGATCATTTTGTAGAAATTAATAACTTCTATACTGCGACCGTGTATGAAAAAGGTGCAGAAATTAACCGTATGATGGCGACTTTGCTCGGTAAAGAAAAATTCCGTCAAGGTACAGATGAATATTTCCGTCGTCATGATGGTCAGGCCGTAACGGTTGAAGACTGGGTGGCTGCCTTGACTGCCGGTTCAGGGGTAGATTTATCGAGCTTTCTGACTTGGTATAACCAGCCTGGTACACCGAAACTGGTCGCAAAAGGTGAGTATAATGCAGATGCACAAACTTATCGTCTTAGCTTTAAGCAAAGTCTGAAAGCTCATCCGAAATATCCGAATCTGAAAGCTGTTCCGATTCCAGTGGCTTTGGCCTTGTTTGATGCGAATACCGGTGAGCAGCTGAGCCTGAACTCTGATGCCTTATTTGAAAATGGCGTCAAAGATGGGGTGTATCTGTTTGATCAGGATGAAGCGACCATCGAGTTTAGCGGTGTGACCAGCAAGCCGGTTGTTTCTTTACTGCGTAACTTTTCTGCACCCGTTGATCTGCATTTTGATTACTCTGAACAAGAACTGGCGTTCTTGTTGCAATATGAAACCAATGGTTTTAACCAGTGGCAGGCGACCCAGACTTTATTAGAACGCATTCTGCTGGATGATCAACCTTCTGAAATCTATATCGAGGCAATGCTGAATACCTTGCCTGATCTGATTCAGAAAGATCCGCTATTGGCTTCGCGCTTATTTGATGTACCGGCAGAAGGTTACCTGGGTAGCCGGATTGATACAGACTACAATCCAGCCATGATCCAGGAAAAACGTGATGCCTTGCTGCATAAATTGGCACGTGCCTTTGGAGCCACAGCTAAAGAAATCTATCTGAGTCTGGATCCTGAGTTGCAGTCAGATTTCTCTCAGGCGATGGGTGTACGTGCACTGAAAAATATCATGTTAATGCTGATTGCACGTCAAGGTGATGAAAGTGCATTTGAATTGGCAGAGCAGCAATACCAAAACACAGGCAATATGTCTGAACGTTTGGGTGCCTTGCGTGTGCTGGTATGGAATGACGCCCCTCAAGCCAAAGCATTTCTGGATGATTTTTATAACCGCTTTAAAGATGAAGCACTGGCACTGGATCAATGGTTCATGCTGCAAGCAGCTCATCCAAAAGCGACTGCAGAAACAATTAAAGCACTCACTGAGCATGCGGATTATGACTTGAAAGTGCCAAACCGTATCCGTGCGGTGAGTGGCGGTTTGAATGCCAATCCGGTCAATACCTGGAGCTTTGGTGTGCAGCATTATATCGAGCTGGCGAAATATCTGGATCAGAAAAACCCGATTGTCGGTTCACGTCTACTTCAGGTGCTTTCACGCTGGTATACCCTGATTGAACCACAACGCAGTGAAGTCAAAGCACAACTTGAAGCTTTAAAACCACAGGTGAAATCGAAAAATGTCTCAGAGACATTGAACAGCATGTTAAGCGTATAAGATCGTTATGTAAAAAGCCGGATCACCTGATCCGGCTTTTTATTATTGACTTATTTTAAATGGTGAATTTAAGCGCATTTAAAATACTATAATGTGAAATCAGTCACATAAAAGGTTTACAGTAAGAGGCTAGACAGGAAAGTAAAACTATACTTTTCTATTAAACATGAAGAAATCTTCAAATTGATATACTAGAGGTCTTATTCAAGATGTTAGTGAAAATCGAAGATGGTTTTTATTTAAATACTCGGCATATTATTGCGGTTCATGTCAGCAGAAATGCTGCGACTGGTCTGTTTGAAATCTCCCTTCAATATACACCGCATTCTATTCAGCAAGCTGGAGAATACAAAAAAGTATTTAATAGCCAGCTGGATGCTGAACTCTTCCTGAACGAACTGAATCAAAAAGTTCGCTAAAAAAAGCCTGCATCGCAGGCTTTTTTGTTGTCTGGGTTACGTTAAGGTCTCACAATCAATACCGGAATCTCGGACTGGGAAAGGACATTCTGTGCCACGCTGCCCAGCATCAGTTTTTGCAGACCTTTGCGGCCATGTGAGCCCATGATAATCAGATCGGTCGGAACTTCCTGCGCTGCCTGAAGAATTCCTTCAGAAGGTGCCATACCATGAATGATCTTGGTAGTGACTTGTGTACCATCATGCACAAAATTTTCCTTGATCTCATTTAGAAGATCTAGTGCATGTTGTTCTGCCTGCATGAAATAGTCAGTAACTGCGGGAGCAACCTTATAAAAGTCCACGCCTTTAAATGGATCTACAGCAATAATACTGACCAATGTCACCTTACTATTAAAAGCTTTGGCCAGCTCACGGGCATGTTCAGCTGCAGCATAGGACATCGAGGATTCATCGAGTGCGACAAGAATATGTTCATAGTTTTGCATGGTGCCTCCTCATTTTTAGAATATGCAGTGAAATGATCATTTAGAAAATGGAGGTTCACTGTAGAAGGGTTCAGACAGAAACACTGCCTGAAAAAATTGCGCACCTTGAAGATGCGCAAATTAGATCATTTTTTAACAATTAACACCGGAATTTGACTGGCGCCAAGAACATCCTGTGCGAAACTGCCCAGAATCATTTTCTGGAAGCCTTTACGGCCGTGTGAACCCATGACGATCAGATCAGCCTGGGTTTCCTCTGCAGTCTCAGCAATATGTTCGGCATTTACCAGACCAGTTACAATGCGGGAATCTGCTTCTATACCTTCACTGCCTGCAATTGCAGTGGCTTCTTTTAGGGCATTTTTTGCATTGGCATGAGCTTGAGCAAAATACTCTTTCATGATGGTTGAACTGTAGTAGAAGTCAGCTTCGGTAAAAGGGTCTTCTGCAATCAGGCTGATCAGGGAAAGTTTACTGCCAAATGCCTTGGCAATTTTGGCTGCATGTCGAACTGCAGAAAAGGAAATATCTGAACCGTCTACTGGGACTAAAATATGTTGGTAAGCCATGATTTTTCTCCGCATGTTGTGTGTTTTTACGCTCTGATTTATTGATAGCATAGTGCGCCCAAGGGTGCAATTGCAAAAAGCTGAAAAATGGCAAAAAATCTTTAAATTACAGATATTTTTCACATAAAAGCAGAGATTTGATGAAAGAAAAAACAGAGTAAAAAACTAGGAATTCAGGTTTTATTGATCAAAAATAACAGGATAAATGACGCTGTTTTTCTGGGGATAGTTTAAACTGCCTAGGCTTATTTTTTGGCTGATCGAGGGGGAAGGTTTTGAGGTTCTTTGTCATTCATTTATTGCTGCTCTGTTCAATTATTCTGGCAGGCTGTCAAAATACTGTACAGAATAGCCGGGTCATTGCCGGTGCTTTTAATTTGACCACAGGGATGCAGCAAAAGGTGATGGATCGCTATGCACCAGGTTCGGTCATCGTGCATCAGAATATGGTCTATGAACCGCAGAAAAAGCTCTCTCTGGATCTGTATCAACCACAAAATATCAAAACTATTGGCCCGCAACCAACTATTGTGTGGATTCATGGTGGTGGCTGGATTTCTGGTTCCAAAGAACATGCCCGGGGTTATTTTAAACTTCTGGCTGCGCAAGGTTATAACGTGGTATCGGTCCAATATCAGTTTGCACCTCAAGCGATTTATCCAAGTCAGTTACATCAGATTGATCAGGCCTTGGAGTTTATTACTCAACATGCAGCCGAATACCATATTGATGCCCAGAATTTATATCTGGCCGGAGATTCAGCCGGGGCGAATATGGCTAGCCATTATGCTGCGCTTCTAACAAATCCTGACTTCGCCAAACAATCTGATTTTCAGCCTTATCTGGAACCTTCCCAACTTAAAGGTCTGATTCTGCACTGTGGTATTTATGACTTGGAGTCATTCGCCAGTACCGCACCTGATGAAATGAAGATCGTAGAGTGGGGAGTATATAGCCTGATTCAGGCCTATACAGGTGACCGTAAAAATGATGCCGAATTTCTCAAACGTATTTCTCCAATCCAATATATTACGCCGTCTTATCCGCCAGTATTCATTAGCGGGGGCAACAAGGACTTTCTGACCGACACCCAATCCTTGCCTTTTATCAAAGCTTTAAAAGCACAGCAAGTTCCAGTGACAGAAGTTTTTTATCCCGAATCAAAAGCCTGGCTGATTCATGAATATCAGTTCTTTATGGGCAAGAAAGAAAGTCAGCAGACTTTTATCAAGACGCTGGATTTTCTGCATCAGCTTTCACCCCTCAACATACAGTGATAAATAATTTATTTCTTAAGACATAACTAAGCTTTGGTTTAGGAAAGATAGATTTGGAGAGTGAAAAAATGAATCCTGCGACTTGGGCATATCTATTGTTGGGTTTGGCTATAATTGCCGAAGTCACTGGATCTACATTTCTAGTGAAATCTGAAGGCTTTACCCGTTTGTGGCCTTCTTTAGCGGTGGTCGTTTTATTCTGTATCGCGTTTTATTTGCTGTCTCAGGTGATTAAGGTAATTCCTTTAGGCATTGCTTATGCGATTTGGGCCGGTGTAGGGATCATTCTCACAGCCATTGTCGGTTATATTGTATTTAAGCAGGCGCTGGATCTTCCTGCTTTTATTGGTATTGCCCTGATTATTTCCGGTGTGGTGGTCATTAATCTGTTTTCTCAAACGGCAGGACATTAAAAGAGATAGACATAAGTCATCTCTATTTTCATGAATTTAAGCCAGCTGAGGTTTAAGCCTAAATAGTAAATAAACCATCAAACCAAGCAGTAGGCCCCAGAAAGCTGAACCTATGCCAAAAAACTGGATATTGGATGCACTGAACAGAAAGGTCATCAGTGCGGCTTCCCGGTCATGACTGTCCTGAAAAGCCAGTGCAATGTTGTGGCCAATGGTGCCAAACAGGGCAATGCCAGCCAGAACCGTAATCAGAATACCCGGAAAAGCCATCAATAAGCTGGTCAGGGTCGCAGCGAAGAAACCCATCAGGATATAAAACAGACCACAGCTCATACCTGCGATATAACGCTTAGCCGGATCAGGATGGGCTTGTGCATCCAGACTGACTGCTGCGCTAATCGCGGCAAGATTAACACTGAAACAGCCAAAAGGAGCGAGAAGCGCCTGAGTGAGGCCCGTCCAGCCTAAAATCGGATTCACCTTGGGTGGATAGCCATAGCTTTTAATCACGGCCAGGCCAGGTAAATATTGCGATGCCAGATTAATCACCATCAGCGGAAGAGCCAGTCCTAAAATAGCTTGCAGGCTAAATTCTGGTGTGGTCCATACAGGCTGGGCGATGCTCCAGTCCAAATGTGGAAGCGTAAAATCGATAAAGAACGGACAGAGTGCAATTGCAAGCAGCACAGTAATAACAATGCTATAACGCGTACTCATTTTTTTGGAAATGAGATAGATGGCCAGTACAGTGAGCACAAAGCTCCAGGATTGTTGCAGGCTGCCAAATACCGAAATTCCAAATTTCAGCAAGACACCAGCCAGCATGGCACTGGTCAAACTTTGTGGAATAAACTGAAAAATCCGGTCAAATATTCCGAAAAATCCCAGACAGGCAATCAGGATGCCGCAAATCAGAAAAGCGCCAATCGCTTCGGCCAGACTGTAATGGCCTGCGGAGGCAATAATTAACGCTAGACCGGCTGTCGACCAGGCGGTGGAAATCGGATAACGATATTTCCAGGAAAGCAGAAAGCCGGAAACCCCAATACCTATGCCGAGTGCCCATAACCAGGAACTGATTTGCGCTGCATTTGCATCCAGGCTTTGGGCTGCTTCAATGACCAGTACGGCGGATACGCTGATCCCAATCATGCAGGTAATAAAACCCGCCATGATGGCAGGAAAGGAGAGATCTTGTAAAAGTTTAGGCATCATCCATGACACTATTTTTAAATGCGTTTAAATCATACGCTTTTCATATCTCAACACAATGTTTTTAACAATTTTTGAAAGCGCTGCTCTTGCCAGAAAGCTGCTGATTCTTAGAAAGTAGATGTCGCCAGTTTGATGCCGAACCCGCAGAATAGAATTCCTACTGAAGCAACCCCGCCAGCGGTCAATTTATAATTCTGGTTGAAATAGCTCGCGAGTTTGACCCCGGAAAAGATCAGGATTGAAAGGTAGGTCATGCTGATCAGTTGCAGGATTAAAGCCAAGAGTGCAAAAGTCAGTGCCGGATAAGGGTAAACAGGATCAACAAACTGCACGAAAAAAGACAGGTAGAACAGAATCGCTTTAGGATTTAAAACACTGATTGTTAATGCTGTACGGAAGGGCTGAATCGACCCGACAGTTTCAGGAGTAGTCTTTTTAATCTGAACACGTTGTGACGACTGTTTCGGAAAGAAAGTCTGATAGGCGGCAATGATCAGTTTGATACCAAGATAACTGAGATAAACAGCACCAATAATTTTCAGGGCAATAAACAGCACGGGAAACGCATGAAGTAGAGAGGCTGCGCCTAACGCCGTACATAGAATCAGAATCAGGTCACCGGTATAAACCCCTAAGGCGCCCATATAACCGGTCTTGATACCAAAGCGGGAGGCAATCGACATGACATAGAGGGAATTCGGCCCCGGCAGTAACACAATTAACGTTGTCCCAATGATAAAGGTCGTTAGATCTGTGATACCAAACACGAAGAACTCGCAAAAATGAAAAAAGCCGATGCGGCATTATAGCAACATCGGTCTGCAGAAATTCTATAAATTCGCTGTGAATTTAGGTAGTGCTCAAAAAACTTTCCTTTAATAAAGCCGCCAGTTGCTCACGTGCCTTGATAAAGCCATCAATACCACCTTGCAGTAATTCACTGGCCATCTGGTCCTGTTTCAGTTGAGCATCAAAATCGGCATGACTGATTGGATTCAGTTCACCTTGAGATTGAATATCTTTGGCTGAAAGCTGAGCCTGAACTTCACGCTGATCATTTTCAAGTTGTTCCAGCAAGTTTGGTGCAACAGTCAGTAGATCACAACCGCTGAGGCCCAAGACCTGCTCAATACTACGGAAGCTTGCACCCATGATTTCAGTTTTAATCCCATGTGCTTTATAGAACTCATAAATGCGCTTTACTGAGAGTACACCCGGATCTTTTTCGATCGGATACGACTCAACACCTTCCGCTTTCTTGTACCAGTCTAGAATGCGGCCGACAAAAGGTGAGATTAAAGTCACTTTGGCATCAGCGCAGGCATGGGCCTGATGCTGGCCAAACAATAAGGTCAGATTGGTATGGATACCTTCTTCTTCCAGTGCTTTCGCTGCCTGAATGCCTTCCCAAGTCGATGCGATCTTAATCAGGATGCGGTCAGAATTAATCCCATATTGATCATACAGCGCAAGTAATTCTTTAGCCTTGGCGATGGTCGCTTCAGTATCAAAAGACAGGGAAGCATCCACCTCAGTCGAAACACGACCTTCAATCAGTTTTAAAATTTCAACACCGAATTTGACAGTCAAAATATCAATCGTGCGTTCAATCAGGGCATTATTCACATAGCCTTCTTGCTGGGCTTGTTGAAAAGCTGCTTCAATCAAGGCCTGATTTTCAGGCTGTTTCGCTGCAGCAGTAATCAGAGATGGATTTGTGGTTGCATCCAGAGGGCGAAATTTCTCAATTGCGCTTAAATCACTGCTATCTGCCACAATAGTCGTCAAGTTTTTTAATTGGTTTAATGCAGTTAATGTCATTACGATCTAGTTCTATGGTTATTGCTTATGCATTCTTATATATCATAAATCATCCTCTTACCAAGTAGACTGTCGTTGAATTTCTGTGATTAATGGTCGGTTTTTCGCTGCTGACGCAAGTGATTAATCAAAAAATGAGCAGCTGTACCCAGTCGAGTTTCCCGGCTCCAGACCAGATCGACAAAATATTCAAATTTTGGGGTGAAATCGAGCAGCTGCAAGATCTGTAGCTGCTCCTGCAAATGTAGCTGTTCATTGATCATTTCCAGAGGGAGTACACCCCAGCCCAAACCTTGCTGGATCATGTTACAGGCTGAATGATGATTGTCAGTGCGCCAGTAATTCCGGGAAAAGAGCAGTTCTGGCTTAATGCTACGATCACGACTGGCAACAACAATCTGTCGGTTTTGTAAAATCTGTTCATAGCTGACCTGGTGAAATTGACTTAATGGATGCTGTTTGGCCGCCACAGCAACCAGTACCTCACGCTTTAATTCTATAAACTGTTCACGGGTTTCTAATTGCTCCCGCTCAAACATCAGCGCTAACTGCGCTGAACCTTCAAATAGCATGTGATGAGCATCTTCCTGAGGTGCGCTAAAGACATTAACTTGCAGCGCTGGAAATTCCCGTTCCAGCAAAACGATATAATCAGTCCAGCGGGTATGGAGGAGCTCAGACACCACCACAATATTCAGTTCAGATTCAAGACCTGAACTAAGTGCTAGGGCATGTTGCTTCCATTGGTTGATTTCAACCAAAAGCTGCTCAGTTTTTTCATACAGTACTTTCGCCTGTGCAGTTGGTTTTGGCTCACGGCCAATGCGTTCAAATAGCATCAGATTAAGATCAATTTCTAGATTGGCAATGGCCATACTCACTGCAGAAGGAACTTTACCAAGTTTACGCGCAGCAGCAGAGAAGGAGCCAGTTTCCATAACCAGTTTAAACATCTGTAGCTGTTCTTGATTAATATTCATGAATTCTATCTTTCATTTTTATTGATAGATTCTAACTCGAATAATCAAATTTAAAGAAATAAAATTCTTTTATCTCCTGACTTGATGAACTGAAATGTTAATTTCGAAAAGAAGACTGATTCATGCCACCTTATATGAAGGCATTTTATTGGTGGTGATTGCCATATTACTGAGTACGCTCATGCATATGCCGCTTGAGGTCACAGGTGCTCTCGGAATTGCGATGGCTGTGACTTCAATGTTCTGGAATATGCTGTTTAATCATTATTTTGAAAAGTTTGAAGCCAAACATCGTCTGAAAAGAACCATCAAAGTACGGATTGCTCATGCGATTGGATTTGAGGGTGGTTTGATGCTGGCGACGATTCCGATGGTGGCTTATGCATTACAGATCGGTCTGGCACAGGCTTTTCTTCTGGATTTGGCGATGACATTATGTATTCTGGTATATACCTTTATCTTCCAGTGGTGCTATGACCAGCTTGAGGCCAAAATGGGTCTGGAACCAGACTACCGAAAAGCTTAACTTGAGTCTTTATTAGAGTAATCCTCAAATGCTTCGCTAATAATATTGCAATAAAAAAACCGCTCATAGAGAGCGGTTTTTTTATATGAGGCTTGGATTATTTTTCAATAATTGCTGTTACGCCTTGACCACCAGCTGCACAGATCGAAACAAGCACACGACCTGAACCTTTCTGGTTAATCAGTTTTGCCGCAGTTGCGATAATACGACCGCCAGTTGCTGCAAATGGGTGACCTGCAGCAAGAGAAGAACCTTTTACGTTCAGTTTGGCACGGTCAATTGAACCTAGTGGAGCATCCAGACCTAAACGCTCTTTACAGAATTTTGGATCTTCCCAAGCTTTCAGCGTTGAAAGTACTTGCGATGCAAATGCTTCGTGAATTTCATAGTAGTCAAAATCTTGAAGTTTCAGACCAGCACGTTCCAGCATACGAGGAACTGCATAAGCAGGTGCCATCAACAGGCCTTCTTTCTTGTCTACGAAATCAACGGCAGCAGTTTCCTGGAAAGTCAGGTAAGCCAATACTTCATGACCATTTGCTTTAGCCCATTCTTCAGAAGCCAATAGCACACAAGACGCACCATCAGTCAGTGGAGTAGAGTTACCCGCAGTCATGGTACGTGCATCGCCTTTACCAAAAGCAGGTTTTAGTTTCGCCAGTTTTTCAACTGAAGAATCAGGACGCAAGTTGTTGTCACGTTCAAGACCCAGGAATGGAGTCACCAGGTCATCAAAGAAACCTTCTTCATAGGCTGCTGCCATTTTCTGGTGTGAAGAAGCAGCTAACTCATCTTGCGCTTCACGAGAAATACCCCATTCCAGTGTAGTAATTGCTTGATGGTCACCCATAGACAGGCCAGTACGTGGCTCACCATTTTTTGGTGCATCCATCAGGTCTTTCACATTGATTTTTGTCAGTGCTTTTAAACGATCTTTCGCTGTTTTCGCAATGTTTAGCTCAAGTAATGCTTTACGTAAGCCATCACCAAAAGCGATTGGTGCATCAGAAGTCGTATCTACACCGCCTGCGATTCCCACTTCGATTTGACCTAGAGCAATCTTGTTTGCGACCAGGAATGCTGCTTGAAGGCCAGTACCACATGCTTGCTGAATGTCATAAGCAGGTGTTTCTGGTGCAAGAGCAGTATTTAATACACATTCACGAGTCATGTTGAAGTCGCGGCTGTGTTTCAGTACAGCACCTGCAACCACTTCACCTAAGCGTTGACCTTGAAGATTAAAACGTTCAACCAGACCATTCAGGGCTGCTGTGAACATATCAGTATTGGATGCCGTAAAGTAAGCACCGTTAGAACGTGCAAATGGAATGCGGTTACCACCGATAATAGCAACGCGGCGAACTGTATTTTGGCTCATGTTTGGTTCCTGTTGAACAGAAGTCTGTGTTATAGATGTTGAATCTTGTTGGCTTGAAGTCGTTTTTTTGGTACGTGCAGATGTACTGCGTGTACGTGTGGTTTTAGCCGGACTTCTTTCTGCGGCATTGGCTGTATCAGGATTTTTAGTGCTACGCTTGCTACGCGTTGATGGTTTTGACACAGTTTCTGTCGCAGAGTTCTCGACTGCTGGATTATCTTGAGTTGTTTTGCTCATAAGGCTTTACCAGGCAAATAGATCGTCTTCTTGGCGCTTACATTAGCATAGAAGAAGATAGGCTGTATTGACTACAATGACATTACAGACTGCGCTTAGGTCAAGTCATCTGCCTGTTATCTCAAGTATGATTGGGCGGAATCTGGTAGATCTATTGAAATATAAGTGTCTGGCATCATACTGAAGTTTAAGGATAACTTTAGATCAACCAAAAATTAATTTGTATGAGAGATAATAAACATGACTGATCAGTACCAAACTTTTGCAAAATCTCCTATTGGTAAATTTGTCATTAAAAATTTGGGTCTGCCATCCCCAACTTCTTTAGACCGTTTTGAGTCTGCTACACCTGTAGTTAAAGGCGCGGTATTGTTTGGAGCAGCACCAGCAAGTACATTGACCGGTGCTATTGCTCAGGTTCTGGCAAATATTCATGCCAATAGCTATGCAGGTAACAATGCTGAACTGCAACAGGCTGCTGCATCAGCTGGACTGAATCTGGGTGCGTTTAATCCGGGCGATAAAGAATCAAAATTCAAAGTTGTCATTTTTGATGCTTCAGGAATCGAAAATTCAGAACAGTTAAAATCACTTTATGATTTCTTCAACCCGATTGCGCGTCAAATCCAAAGTTCTGGCCGTGTCGTGATTGTGGGGACTACGCCTGAAACTGCTAAATCAGTCAGTCAGTCAATTGCTCAACGCGCACTGGAAGGTTTTGTAAAATCTGTGGGTAAAGAGTTTAAAAAGGGAATTGCAGCGAACCTGATCTATGTAGATGCTGGTGCTGAAGCAAATCTTGAGTCTGCTTTACGTTTTGTAGTTTCTCCACGTTCTGCCTATGTTTCTGGTCAGGTGATCCGTGTTTCACCTGCTGAAAAAGTGGATGTGGACTGGACTAAACCATTAGCAGGAAAAACCGCTGTAGTGACTGGTGCGAGCCGTGGTATTGGTGAAGCGATTGCTCATGTATTGGCACGTGATGGCGCACATGTCATCTGTCTGGATGTTCCGCAACAGCAAGCAGACCTTGACCGTGTAGCTGGTGAGATCGGTGGTTCAACTTTAGCTATTGATATTACTGCTGCAGATGCAGGCGAAAAAATCAAAGCGGCAGCAGCTGAACAGGGCGGTCTGGATATTATTGTGCACAATGCCGGTATTACCCGCGACAAGACTTTGGCCAATATGAAGCCTGAGCTATGGGATCTGGTGATTAACATCAACCTGTCTGCCATTGAACGTGTAAATGACTATTTAATCTCCAACGATGGTCTAAATGCCAATGGCCGTATTATCTGTGTATCTTCAATTTCAGGCATTGCAGGTAACCTGGGTCAAACCAACTATGCAGCGTCTAAAGCGGGTGTGATTGGTGTGGTGAAATTCACAGCACCAACCTTAAAAAATGGTGTAACGATTAATGCCGTTGCACCGGGCTTTATCGAAACACAAATGACGGCTGCGATTCCATTTGCAATCCGTGAAGCTGGCCGCCGTATGAACTCAATGAGCCAAGGTGGTCTACCTGTAGATGTTGCAGAAACAATTGCCATGTTTGCTTCTACGGCTTCAACAGGTTTAAATGGCAATGTGGTTCGTGTCTGTGGTCAAAGCCTGTTAGGGGCTTAATGGAATCTCTCCCGACCTCTCTTTATAAAAAAGAGGAGAATTCCCCCTTTAATAAAGAGGGATTCAGGGGGATTAAAATTCTAAAGAGAAAATTCCAAGAATTCTCAAAACCTCTCCAGTACTTCACTTTCATACAATGATTGAAGTATGCTCAGGAGAGGTCACCTTTATAAAGATAATATTTCCAAAGGTTCAGTATGAATACGCGCCATTTTAGTCAACTTCCAAAACCTTATTTAGCCTATCCAAAAGTGATTCAAGGCTTGATTTTTAAAAAGCCGAAAGCTGAAAAAGTTCTACCGCAAGTTGAATATGTGGTGGATTCATTCAAGGTCGATCAGAAACATTTAAAAGCCTATAATCAAGTATGTGGCTTTAAAAATAATGGTTATATTCCAGCTATTTATTTGACCGTGCTATCTCAAAGTCTGCAAATGCACATGATGACCTCGGAAGCATTTCCGTTCCCGATTTTAGGACTGGTACATATCCGTAATCAGGTCAAGCAATACCGTAAAGTCGGTGTAAATGAGACTTTAACCTTGTCATGCAAGTTTGGTGAATTACAGCCACATGACAAAGGGGTTCAGTTTGATTTTATTACCACAGTCAAAGTGGGCAATGAAGTCGTCGTTGAGGCATTAACGACTTATCTTTCACGTCAAAAGACTGATGCTAAAGCTGCTGCAAAATCAGCAGAAAGTAAAGCACCAGACTATAAGCTGAATACTGAATGGAAAATTTCAGAAAATACCGGCCGCCGTTATGCCATGACTTCAGGTGATTTTAATCTGATTCATATTCATGCTGTTACAGCGAAGGCTTTTGGTTTTAAACAGGCGATTGCACATGGTATGTGGAGCAAAGCCAAAGCGCTGGCTAATCTGTCATTGCCGGATGCCTATGAAGCCGATGTCTGGTTCAAGCTACCGATGTACTTGCCTTCTAAAGTTGAGTTTCTAACGGCTCAAGCAGCGAATGATACAGATTTCCTGATCCGGAACAGCAAAAACCAGAAGCCGCATGTGACCGGCCATGTAAAAGCGATTTAAATCTAAATCAAAAGCCTAAACTCGATTTAGGCTTTTTCATTTTAAGGGATCAAAATTCTATGGATAGAATGATGCAGCCAATCAAAGATTATCTGTTTGCTGATCAGCATAATTATCAGGGCGATGTTGATACACGTTTTCGCGACCTTGCTCGTCAGTTTAGCCGCCTACAGGATGCACGTACTGAACAGGGTGGTGCAGCACTTGTCGTATATTTTCAGGGACAAAAAGTTGTCGATATTTATACCGGAAAGAAGTCTGCCACTGAAAACTGGCAGCCCGATACCATGTCACTATGCTATTCCACTGGCAAAGGTGTACTAGCGACTCTAGCGCATATTCTGGTTAGTAAGGGTTACCTGGACTATGACAGATCAGTTGCAGAATACTGGCCTGAATTTGCCCAGAAAGGTAAACGGTCGATTACTTTGGCACATATGCTGAGCCATCAAAGTGGTTTATTTGATATCCGTAATATTATTGATGATGCCACTGAAATGGCTGACTGGCCACACATGCTGGAGCGGATCGCGGCAGCTGAACCACGTTTTCAGACCACGACAGATGCCGCTTATCAACCTTTGACTTTTGGCTGGCAGGTGGGTGGAGTACTGGAAAAGGCAACCGGTAAATCATTAGGCCAATTAATGCAGGAATATTTAGTTCAGCCTCTGCAATTAAATGGTGCCTATTTTAGTGTGCCGATAGATGAACTACCTCGGGTTGCGCGACCGATCTTTAAAGCAAAATCTGCATCTCAACACTCTAAAAGCAAAAAAGTAGCTGCACGCAAACCTGGTTTAATGGAGCGCGCCCTGGTCTGGAGTGGTCAGAGCCCCCAAGATTTTCAGGATGGCATGATTCCTAAAGGCATGAAGAATTTTAGCTTCTTTAGTGATGAGGGATTACAGGCGATTATTCCTTCAGCCAATGGGGTCTTTACTGCAGACAGTCTGGCAAAAATCTATGCGATGTTGGCCAATCACGGTGCTTGGCAAGGCCAGCAGTTGATTTCACCTCCAGTATTCCAGCGACTAAGCCAGGTGCAATATATCCGTCGTGATCGGGTGATGCCTGTGCCCATGCACTGGCGGCTGGGTTATCACCGTATTTTGACATTGGGTAAAGCCTCTACAGGTTTTGGTCATATGGGCTTTAACGGTTCTGGTGCCTGGTGCGATCCAGAACGCGGTTTAAGTTTTGCCTATACCCATAATTTCCCAACAGGTTCATTGACTGGAGATTACCGTCTTTGGGGGCTGACGCAGGAAACTTTGCGCTGTGCTGATGCGGTATTGACAGGAAGAAAAGGCTGGCGATAACTGAATATCCTTGATTTGGGAGTTTAGTCAGTCATTTAAAATATGCTATTTTGTGGCAAATTCCAGCGCTGTGAAATGAAACCATGAAAAAAGTAATACTGATTCCCTTAGTGGCAACCGGTGCTTTATTCGGTTGTCAGGATCAAACCCAGTCAGCTAAAAATACTATTGTTGAAGCCAAGGCACAGATTCCAGCATGGGCGGGAGAGTATCAGGGTACAACTCCTTGTATGGGCTGCTTGTCCCGTTGTGATGATTGTCCGGGCATGGCTGTCATGCTAACCCTGCATGAAGATCAGACTTATACTTTAGAACGTGAAAGCCTGAGTGGACATAATGAGGTGGAAACCTTTAGCGGCCCGATTCGTTTTCAGGATGATTCTCATCAGAAGATTGAACTGGTGAATGTAGCGACTCGTAATTTACTGTATGTTGATCTGGAAGAGCATGTGCTGGAAATCCGTGAAGACAAAAGCGGTAAACGCTACCAGATGCAGAGTGATTTTATTTTAGGGCGATTCGCTTAAGCAGATTCAACTCAATTCTTTACCTTCGATCAGAAATTTTTATTTTTAAGATTGTATTCATCTACTCAAATAGATGGAAGATCAATAGATATTTTATTTTCCAAATATACAAAAACTATCCTGATATTCTTGTCAGGCATAAAAATGGAGCAAACAGCTTCAAGATAGTTGATTTAAATCAGATTGATAGGTCTATCTCTCCAGATCGTAACTGATTAATTCATTCACTATTTTATAAAAAAACAGTATGCTTAGACCTGTAAAAAGGAGCATACATGTATCAAGTACTTGCGCGAAAATACCGTCCCCGCAATTTCAACGAATTGGTCGGTCAAAACCATGTTTCACGTGCTTTAACTAGTGCACTGGAGCGTGGCCGTTTGCACCATGCCTATTTGTTTACGGGAACGCGTGGTGTTGGTAAAACCACGATTGCACGTATTTTGGCGAAGTGCTTGAACTGTGAAACTGGTATTACTTCGACTCCTTGTGAGGTGTGTCCGACCTGTACCGCCGTCAATGAAGGCCGTTTTATTGACCTGATTGAGATCGATGCGGCATCACGTACCAAAGTCGAAGATACCCGTGAGCTGTTGGATAATGTCCCTTATGCGCCTACACAAGGCCGATTTAAGGTCTATCTGATCGATGAAGTACATATGCTGTCCACGCATTCTTTCAATGCTCTATTAAAGACACTGGAAGAACCACCGGAGCATGTCAAATTCCTGTTCGCCACCACAGATCCGCAAAAGCTGCCGATTACCGTCATTTCACGCTGTCTGCAATTTACTTTGCGTCCATTGGCCGTTGATGAAATTACCGAACATTTGGGCAATATTCTGACGAAAGAGAGCATTCAGGCTGATCAGGATGCGATCTGGCAGATTGCCGAATCAGCACAGGGTTCGCTTCGTGATGCCTTGTCCTTAACCGATCAGGCAATTGCCTATGGTCAGGGTGCCATTCAGCATCAGGATGTCAAAGACATGCTGGGCTTGATCGACCGAACCATCATTTACGATCTGATTCTGGCAATTCATCAGAACCAGAAAGCACGTGTTAGCGAATTATTATTGCAATTCCGTCAACAGGCGCTGGATGTATCATTGGTTTTAGATCAGCTGATTTCTACCTTGCATGAACTGGCTTTATTACAATATCTGCCGGATTTAAGCCTGAAATACAGTGCCGAGATCAATCAAAAGATCATGCAGTTATCAGCTTTGATTTCAGCACAAGATTTGCAACTGTATTATCAGATTGCCTGTAAAGGACGTGCTGACCTACAGCTCGCGGTTACGCAAGAGCAAGGCTTTGAGATGACAGTGTTGCGTTTGCTAGCCTTCCGTCCGTTACAGCCCAATGAAATTCCAGCCAATACAGCTCAGATACCACAAGCTGTACCTGCTGCATCAGTTCCACAGCAAAACCAGATAACGCAGCAGGAGCGTGTTCCGGTTATTCAAGCTGTAGAAGATTTTTCCTTAGATGAGGGCTATGAAGACGAGCAAGATAATCATCCAGTCACTGCACAGTCTGAACCATCTTCGGATGACTTTCTGGATGAAGACGAGCCAGAAACCAATTCTGAGTCTCAAGTCATACAGGCTGAATCCACTAAGGTAGAACAATCTGAGTCTGATCAAATTTTATTTGATCCAAACCTGGAAGATGGTCTGTTTGGTTTTGACGATGTTCCTGCAGAACCTGTTCCATCCAGTCCTGAAGCCAGCAGTGATGATTTTCTCTTAGAAGAATTCATTCCTGACAATGATACTGCTGCAACAGTAGAACAAAAATCCGAGTTTAGTCTGGATACTTCGATTCCTGAATCAGAACAAGTGATTCATAAAGCAGATGAAAGCCAGCCAGAAATTTCTACTCAGACAGAGGCTGCATCAGCTCAGATCGCAAATACAAATATTTCTACAGACCGTAATCTGATGCCGCAGGATATTCTGCAAATTCCGGTACAGGATATGCAGGGTGAATGGACGGTAGAAAAATGGGAATTCTGGTTCCGTAACAGCCAGTTATCTCCGGCAGTTCAGGAATTGGCTCAGTATGGCATCATGACCGGCCAGATTAATGCAGCATCGGTCTTTCATATTCCAGAGCGTTATCAACCGCTTTTGTCGCAGTTACAACATCATCTGGAAGCAGCTTTGCGGGAACAATGGCCGCAGACCATTTTCCAGGTGAAGTTTGAAGATGTAGAGCAGTTAACGCCATATACCATGCAGCAAGAACGTAAAGTACGCGCTTTTAAACGCGCAGAAGAGCTACTGCATGCTGAACCGGCTGTACGTGACTTGCTGGAACAGTTTGATGGTGAGTTGCACAATATTCAGCTGAAATAAAATATTTTAGGCTGAGACAAAACGCGCTAAAGCATCCCGCATTTCAGCTGGAATCGGGGTGCTTTTTCGTGTGTAGCGATCGACAAACACATGCACAAAACTGCCTTGAGCTGCTGCCGTATCAGAGTTCATTTTGAAGATTGCCAGATCATAGCTGAGAGAACTATTCCCCATTTTTTCTATGGCGACACCTACCTCTATAATTTCCGGATAAGACAGCTCCTGATTGAACTGGCATTGCGAGCTGACCACCAGTCCAATCATTGGAGAATATTTGGGATCGAATGCGGCTTCCTGAATCAAGAGGGCATTCGCGGCCGTATCAAAATAGCTGTAATAAGTGACATTATTGACATGGCCATACAGATCATTGTCTGCCCAACGAGTTTGTATCGGCAGAAAAAATGAATAATGTTCGCGTTGTTTAAGAGCTGCTTTCATATTTTAAAATAACTTGTAGTGGCTAGGTCTGCCGAGTTTAAAAATATCCTAAACTTAATAAATCGCCTGATAAATGTTGTAAGCATCTTCCAAAGTAAGTTCACGTGGATTGTTCTGTAACAGGCGGCTTTGTTTCATGGCATCTTCCGCCATGATCATCAGCATATGTTCAGGAATTCCTAACTGTTTAAGTTTCAGAGTTAAGCCACTTTTCACCAGATGGTTATTAAAATGATCGATAAACAGGTCAGTCAGGCCATCATGACAGCCTTTGCTTTGTGGATCTAACCAGCACATCAGTTCGGCATAGAGGGCTTTGGCATCCGGTGTATTAAATTTCATCACCTCAGTTAATACCAGCGCATTACTATGTCCATGCGAAATATGGAAGTGTCCACCTAGCGGATAAGCCAGTGCATGTACCGCACCCACTGGTGCATTGGCAAAGGCCTGACCTGCCAGCATCGAGCCGACCAGCATGTTTTGACGTGCGTCCAGATCCTGACCATCGTCCAGCACACGTTGTAGATTGGCATTTAACAGTTTCAAAGCATGCTTGGCCAGCATATCGGAATAGGGATTTTTTTTGATTTTAGAAGTATAAGCTTCAATGGCATGGACCATGGCATCAATGCCGGTCGCAGCAGTAATTAAGGGCGGCAGATTTTGGGTAAAGGTTGCATCCAGAATGGCAGTATCTGCAAACAGGATCGGTGCCACAATTCCGGTTTTTGTAGTTTCACCTGTAGTGACAATTGAAATCGGAGTAACTTCAGATCCCGTACCTGCAGTGGTAGGAACCAAAATCAAGGGCAAACGGGGGCCAGTAGCCTGATTTACGCCATACAGATCAGACAAAGATTGGTGCTGTGCCGGATGACTCAAGATTGCAATCAGCTTGGCGACATCCATAGAGCTGCCACCACCAAAGCCAATTACGATATCGACATTTTCCTGTTTGGCAAAATCTGCTGCTTCAAGCACTACATGCTCAGGTGGATCGGCCTGTACATCGGAATAAATTGCATAATCCAGTCCCGCATCTTCAATAATTTCCAGAATAGGCAGGTGTAATTGATGCTGTAGCATGCCTGGATCAGTGACCAGTAAAACACGCAGATAACAGCCCTGTTTGAGAATAGAGGATAATTCCTGAATCGTGCCGAGGCCGGCGATGATGTTGGGAACGGTTTGAAACTGAAATCGATTCATGTCTTTATCCTTTAATTTTTATCGCAAATACAAAATTATTATGGGGCGGTGATATAGGATTCATCAGGTAAATAACTTAACATAAGTATCTTGAAAATGATTAACTCTGAGGTTGTTTATGTCATCCAGAACGCCATATAAGGTGTTATGTGTTTGTTTGGGAAATATTTGTCGTTCTCCCACGGCAGAAGTGGTACTCAGACATTATTGTGATGAACAGAAACTCGATATTGTGGTCGACTCAGCAGGAACCAGTAATTACCATCCGGGGAAAGCACCTGATTTGCGTAGCCAGCAACATGCCTTAAAACGGGGTTATGATCTTTCTGGCCTGCGTGCGCGTCAACTCAAAACCCATGATTTTATTGATTATGATCTGATTCTAGCGATGGATCTGGAAAATCTGGCAGATATTCAGGCGCTTCAGCATCAGGCAGAGGCAGAATTCGGACGCCTGCGTGCCCAGGTTGCTTTAATGAGTGAACATGATCAGCACTATCCAAAACAGGCTTTACCAGACCCATATTATGGTGGGGCAGATGGTTTTGAACGTGTCCTGAACCAATGTGAGTCAAGCAGTCAGGCCTGGGTAGAAATTTTTAAACAACATCAAACAGAAAAGGTTTAAGTCATGCAGATTCAGACTCAGGTTCAACTTAAACCTTTTAACACGCTAAATCTTGAAGCGATTGCCGCTTACTACAGCCGGATCCAATCAACTGAAGACCTGATTACTGCACTGGAGTTTGCTGAGCAGCAACAACTGAATGTGCTGATTCTTTCTGGCGGTAGCAATATGTTATTGCCAGAACAGATTGACGCACTCGTCCTGCATATGAATATCCAGGGCATTGAAATGCTGGAAGGAAATGAGCAGCATCAATTTCTGCGAGTAGGTGGGGGTCAAGTTTGGCATGACTTCGTACTCTGGACGACAGAACAGAAATTCTATGGTCTGCAGAATCTGGCCCTGATTCCCGGACTAGTCGGTGCATCTCCCGTGCAGAATATTGGGGCATATGGTGTCGAAGTCGGCGAATTTATTCATGCGGTAGAGGTCTATGACCGTAAGCTGAAAAAATTTGATTCCATTCCTGCCTCAGACTGTCATTTTTCCTATCGTCATAGTATTTTTAAAGATGATCCAACACGTTATGTGATTACATATGTTACTTTTAAATTATTAAAACAGGCAAATCTGAAACTGAATTATGGTGATCTTAAAGCAGCGGTGGGTGATAATCTCACAGCAGAAAACTTGCAGCAGCAGGTGATCCGGATTCGTCAGAGCAAACTGCCTGACCCTAAAGAATTTCCAAACGTGGGAAGTTTCTTTAAAAATCCTATCGTAAATCAACAGGTTTTTGACCAAATTGCTGTGCATTTTCCTAATTTGCCCCATTATCCGCAGGCCAATGATCAGGTTAAAATGGCGGCAGGCTGGCTGATTGATCAGGCAGGCTGGAAGGGGAAACAGCTTGGGCCAGTAGGCATGTTCCATAAACAGGCACTGGTTCTGGTGAACTATGGTCATGCTTCTCTGACGGATGTCCGTCAAACCTATGGCGCAGTACAGCAGGCTGTCTGGGACAAATTCAAGATTATGCTCGAACCTGAACCGGTATTATTTGATTGTAAAGGCTTAATTCGATCTCATCAGGATAAATAACGTATATGAAAAACACCCATTGGATGGTCCGTTTAGTACAAATCGTCGCAGGACTGTTTGTATTTTTCGGCTGTTTGGTGATGTTGATCTATTCGCCATTTTATTCTCAGCTCGTGGTTAAGGGACTCAATCGATTTGTGTCCTTTGAAATTAACGAAGTTGCAGCACAAAGCCAGAAAATGGCTTCCCTGAGTGAAGATGATACGCTTGAACCAGGTTCTGATCAGTGGATTGCCCGTCAGGCTTATTTGCGTGTGATGGAGCAGGATATCCAGAAAAATCATTCGTCCAATCTGATGCTGATTCAGGCACGCTACAAGATACTGCAACAGATGATTGAAGAACATCAGCGTGAACAGCAGGAAGAAAAAGCAGAACAGAACCAACCCGCACAAGTGCCTTTATTATCCCAGCAAGAACCTGTGGAAGCCGTTGACCCGACTCAGAAGGTCCGCGAACTGCTGGAATGGGATAGTAATGAAAACAAAGAACGCATTGAGCAATATATTGAATTCTTGACGACTCATCCTCTGGAAGATGAAGAAGCGAGTGCCGTTCAGGTCACAGCGAAAGAAGAAATCAAGGAAGATCTGGCTTTACTGCAAGAACAGCAGCAACAGAAACCGGTCAATCAGTCTAAACCTTATGCCATTGTGGTCTTGGGTGGGGGTCTAACCTTGCATGAAAATGGTAAGGATATTGTGGTCAATGACTATACCCGTTTGCGTCTGGAAACCACACTCGCAGTTGAAAAACAGTATCAGTTACCGATCGTATTGAGTGGTGTGGAAGCGCCGTATATGCAGCGCTGGTTACAAAATTACAATGTCGATGCCAAATTGCTTGAAGACCGCAGCATGAATACCTGTGAAAATACCCGTTTCAGCTCGTTATTATTGCAAAAAAAAGGTGGGGCACCGACTGTGATTCTGATTACCGACCGTTATCATATGCCGCGTACCCGTCGTCTGTTTGCACTGAATGGTATTCAAACCATTCCAGTGGAAGCACCGATGCCGAAGTCCTTGACCCGTTGGCGTCCAAGCCGACAAAATTATGATCATAGTCGCCGTGCCAATTATGAAATGCTGGCCACTATCCGCGATATGTGGTTTGGCTCCAGTGACTGTCGGGAGGTGCCTTAATGTCTGATATTCCGTTTTTAAATCCGACCATCCTGAAACAGCTGGATTTACCTGTGCCAAGCAGGGAAACAACGCCACAGCTTTTGCAGCCCTTAAACCTGAATAGGGATGACCAGCCGACTATTGATCTGCTGTCTTATCGCAGACTGTATGGCTTTGATTTGCTGGATTGCAAGCATTGGCAGGGCTATGTACAGATGCCGCTGTTTAAACTGCATGTGCAAGTATTTACACCTAATCTGGAAAATACCCGTTTTGACAAGATTCAGGGAACGGCGTTTCTATTACATGGATATCTGGAACATAGCGGAATTTATCAGCCGATCGTACGTGAGTTGCTGGAACAGGGCTTTAGCGTCCTGACCTATGACCTGCCGGGGCATGGTCTCAGCGATGGTTCATCTGCCAGTATCCAGAATTTTGATCATTACCAGCAGGTTTTGCATGCGGTATATCGTTATGTGAAGCATGCCGAGCAATTACCTAAACCATGGGTCGGTATTGGACAAAGTACCGGTGGTGCGATCTGGATGCACCATTTGCTCGAATTTGCAGAACGACGCGAAAATCCGTTTGTAGATCGCGTGCTGTTATTGTCACCGTTGATTCGTCCGGCTAAAACTGCCTGGTGGCATAATCCGCTCGGACTCGGCATTATCAGCCGGATCAAGCGTGAAGTACCACGTCATTTCCGCCGTAATAACCATAATCCTGAATTTCTACGTTTTATCCGACTCAAAGATCCTTTACAACCCCGCATGATGGGTATGGACTGGATTCTGGCGATGTCACGCTGGATGCTGGAAATGGAAGCACGTCCAGCCTGTCGAATCCCTGTCTGGTTAGCTCAAGGTGCTCAGGATCAGACAGTGGACTGGCGTTACAATATTGAATTTATCCGGCGCAAGTTCCGCCTGCAAACTTTGCTAATGCTGGAAGAAGGTTCACATCAATTGATTAATGAACGCGCGGATATTCGTGCAGCATTAACGGGTTTAATTCCAGCCTTTTTACATGCGCATGGCAGTAAGACCTATTATTAAATTATCTCGCTCTCAATTAAAAAAGGCGTTTTAGTAAACGCCCTTTTCTTGTCTAATTTGACTAAGTTTTGATTCTTATAGGCTCAAAAACTTTCCAGTTTGGCCATATTCCACATACGGAAATAAAAGTTTTCCTCATCTTTATTTTCACAGTGTAATAATTCACCTTCTTTAAGCCAGAAATGAATCTGGGCAAAGTTCTTGATTTCATGATTGCTGATTCGCTGTGCCAGATGATGCGGTTTAATAGCAGAAGGATGTTTTAAACCTGCTGAAGCGATTAGCTCAGACAGGGCATGCATTGTATTTTTATGGAAATAAAATACTCGCTCGGCCTTAGTCGGGACATGCAGGGCTTTTTGACGCTCTTTATCCTGAGTAGTGACTCCCACAGGGCATTGATTGGTATGACAACTTTGAGCCTGAATACATCCGACTGCAAACATGAATCCGCGCGCTGAATTGACCCAGTCAGCTCCAAGTGCCATGGTACTAGCAATATCAAAGGCACTGATAATTTTCCCGCTTGCACCAATTTTAATCTTGTCTCTCAATCCTGCACCGACCAAGGTATTGTGCACAAACAAAAGACCTTCTCTTAAAGGAGTACCCATATAGTCAATCAATTCAATTGGTGCAGCACCGGTACCGCCCTCAGATCCATCTACCACAATAAAATCAGGATAAATTTTGGTATGTAGCATGGCTTTCACCATACTCATAAATTGCCAAGGTTGACCCAGACAAAGCTTGAATCCGACTGGCTTACCTTCAGAAAGCTCACGTAGTTGTTGAATGAAATTCATCATTTCAATCGGGGTTTTAAACGCCGGATGTCCAGAAGGTGAGACACAGTCATGTTCACGGCTAATCCCGCGAATCTGAGCAATTTCTTCTGAAATCTTGGCTTTAGGTAAAATCCCGCCATGTCCAGGCTTTGCACCTTGTGAGAGTTTGATTTCAATCATCTTCACTTGAGGAAGTTTGGCTTTTTCTGCAAATTTCACCGGATCAAACTGACCCTCTAAGGTCCGGCAACCAAAATAGCCGCTACCAATTTCCCAGACAATGTCACCGCCATGTTCCAGATGATAAGGGCTGATACTACCTTCACCGGTATCGTGAAAGAATTTGCCTTTTTGTGCACCAAGATTTAAAGCCCGAACCGCATTAGCACTTAAACTGCCAAAACTCATAGCCGAGATATTCAAAATTGAAGCAGAATAGGGCTGCGTACACTGCTCATTGCCAATCAGAATGCGGAAGGTTTCTGGATCGGCAGGTCTGCAAGGGGTGAGGGAATGGCTAATAAACTTATAGTTTTCTTCATAGACATTCATGATTGAGCCGAAGGGCTTATCTGAATTTTCATTTTTGGCCCGTTGATACACCAGACTGCGCTGCATACGTGAAAATGGCAGGGCATCCCGATCCGCTTCAATAAAATACTGACGAATTTCAGGACGGAATTCTTCAAAGATAAAGCGGAAATGACCCATAATCGGGTAATTTTTTAAGATTGAATGTCTGTTCTGCAAGACGTCATATAAGCCTAGCAGGCTCAGCAGAATACTGACGATCCATAAGGTATTCACCAAAGTTGCCGGCATAAAATAATAGATATAGCGCGGTTCATAACCGATATGAAAAATCGTAAAAATAACGGCGATGGTGATGCAGGCAAACCAGACCGAATGCCGTGAAAAGAAAGTATTAAGTAATTTGTGTCGTACTAATTGCGCAGGGTTAGCCATTATGAAATTAAATCCCTATTTCCACTACGATAGCGTTTAATAATGTGCAGAGCTGCCTGGCTTATACAAGCATAGAATTGTTTTTTAATTTTATAAGCTTGCTGAAAATGGAATGATAGTGGTTATACCTGACTTCAAGATAGATAATAAATTTTCCAAATAATCTTCTATGGAAAAATTGTGCAAAAGGCATGCATTCTTTTTATTTCAAAAACAGGCTTAAGCGCTTTATAGTAATTTTTATCCCAATAGCAGGAGTGTAAATTATGATAAAAAAATCGATTCGTTTTAATAAGGCAGAGCTGGCTTGCTCATGTTGTCAGACTCTTTAATTTTTAATGTGACACATCCGGTCTGTTTTCTGGGGCAAGAGGAAAGCAGACTGGCTCAGTAGCAGACCACCAGAGCAATAATAAAAATAAAATAATAAATTGATCAGGTCCCCAAAATGGGGACTTTTTTATTCTTTGGAAGAAGCTGAATCAGTGTCATTCGCTTGATAAACAGCATTTGCCACTATTTTTGGTTCGATATGCTTGATTTTATTGCCAAAACTGCGCAACCACCAGACCAGTTGCGAGGTAAAAGGCACAGTAGCACTAATCAGAGCCATGCCATTTTCAATTTTTTCAATTTTTTGATCTTTGCTTAGCTGACTTTCTTCAAAATAGTGTGCATCAGATTCAGGCATGCTCAGTTGAAGCAATACATTTTCTGTTGGCTGGTTAAAATCGACCCGGAATCCTAAAGCGCCAGATTCGATGTATTCATCAATATCAAAATTTACCGGATGCAGGGCACGAGAATTCAGCACCACCGCTGATTTAAAACGGTGCAGGGCAAAGGTTTGAATATCCGATTTATCATGACGGGTACAGACCAGATAGATAATTGAACCTTTTTGTACTAATGCCAGCGGATTTAAAATATAGGTTTTCTCTTCGCCATTATGACCACGACCCTGATAAACACATTCCAGCTGTTTGTCCTGTAACAGGCCTTCGTAAATCGCCTGTTGGGCCGTTTTATCGACTACAGGCGGAATAAGTGGCTGAGTGGCGGGCACGATTCTGACCCGGTTAATCCATTGCCGTACATTATTTTGTGATGACAGGCTGCGTCGAGCCAGATCAAACCAGGGATTCATTTCTTCAATCAGACTAGGCGGCAGCAGATGTTTCAGGTGTTCCTCAACCATCATAAAGGTCACCGCCTGTGAACTGGTCATGTGCGGCAAGCTTTGAATAGGCGCATCTGAGCGCCAGCGCCAGCCTTGGGGTGTAGTTTTACTGCTTTCAATCGGGAAACGCTGGGCAATCTGGTTCAGGTCACGCTGAATGGTACGCAGACTGATCTCAATCCCTTCACGATTCAGGATTTCTTGGAGTTCACGGGTTCCCATCCATTTGCCGGTAGAAAGACGCGACAAGATTTGCCATTGGCGGTAAAGGCTATTGGAGGTTTCTTTTTCTTGTGCTGACATAATGTATTTTTACTGGCAATCAGTGGAAACAAATTAAATATGAGCTTACCACAATAAGAAATCTGGATTTTTTTCGCAAGTTATTCTGCGCAACAATTGTCCTACAATCCGTAAACATCTTGGTGAAAAATGATATTGAGTGAATAGGCACTTTACTGGGTTAATACAGACTTCGAAACGGATGTAATGGCATGGATATTGCTCTGATTTTATTATAATAGATTACAATGACGAGGTTTGTATGCTAAAAGAAAGCCAGGATACAAATACTATTACAACAGTAGAAAATCATACTGCAGCAGATTTAAGCAAAAATTTTACAGATACTACAGCACTCAATATTTCAATTAAGTATAGTCCGCATTTTTTATACCAAGAGATTTCCTCGAAATTTTTCAATGAAATGCGTGATCATCAGGTAATAAACAGTCAAGCAGGTCAACGAATTGAAGAATGGCTGACACAGCATACACTGGATGAACTGAATCAGCTAAATGAAGTAGCAAAAGAACATTTTCTTTATGACGGTATTACGTTTACCGTATACGGCGATGAGCAAGGCACTGAGCGGACTATTCCTTTTGATGTAATTCCCCGGGTGATTGCCCGTAAACAGTGGAATATGGTGGCACTCGGTTCAGCACAGCGCGTTCGAGCCTTAAACCTGTTTCTACATGATATTTATCATCAGCAGGATATTCTCAAAGCCAATATTGTCCCTGAACTTCAGGTGCTGACTCATGAAGCGTATCAGCCGCATATGTACCAGCATCATTTGAAAGGCAGTATCTATAGCCAGATTAGCGGGATTGATATTATCCGGGATTCCAAAGGCGAATTTTATGTACTAGAAGATAACCTGAGAACGCCATCTGGTGTGTCCTATATGCTGGAATGCCGCAAGATCAGCCAGAAGTTAATGCCAAAAGTCTTTGAGCAATCCAATATTGCTGGTATTGAACAATATCCAAAACTCTTAAAAGAAATTCTGGCGGAAAATGCCTATACCGATAATCCTTTCATCGTAGTTTTGACTCCAGGTCGTTTCAATAGCGCTTACTATGAACACGCCTGTCTTGCAAGGGAGATGGATGTGCCTTTAGTGACATCACGTGATCTTTTTGTTGAGAACTCGAAGGTTTATGTAAAAACGATACGTGGGCGTCAACAGGTTGATGTTATTTATAGAAGGGTCGACGACGCCTATCTTGATCCACTGTGCTTTAAACCAGACAGTACTTTGGGTGTTCCAGGCTTAATGTCCGCATATTTACAGCATAATGTTGTAATCGCAAATGCACCGGGTACAGGTGTGGCAGATGATAAATCGATTTATCCTTATGTCGATAAAATGATTCATTTTTATTTAGGTGAAAAACCGATTTTAAATAATGTTCCAACCTACCAATGCCGTAATCCCGAAGATCTGGACTATGTATTGGCAAATTTGGATCAGCTGGTCGTCAAGGAAGCACAAGGTTCTGGCGGTTACGGCATGCTGATTGGGCCACAAGCCTCTCAACAGCATATTGATATTTTCAGAGATAAGATTTTAGCTGCGCCGCATTTATATATTGCGCAGCCAACTTTGGATTTGTCGGTCAGTCCGACTTTAAGCAATTTTGGTATTGCTGAACGACATATTGATTTGCGTCCTTTTGTCTTGAGCTCACCTTACCGCACTGAAATTGTGCCAGGTGGTCTGACCCGGGTAGCCATGCAGGCAGGCTCACTGGTGGTCAACTCATCGCAAGGTGGCGGGATCAAAGATACCTGGGTAGTCGACAACTTACATTCATAACATTCCAAAGAAGGATAACGTCATGGTTTTGTTAAATACCAATGCGCAACATATTTTTTGGTTAGGCCGTTATTTATCTCGTACCCAGTTTTTATGTTCGCATTTTCCATTTTTAGATGATGAAGCTGCTGTGGCTTATGCACATGCTTTCTGTTTGCCTGCGTTTGATGCCAGTTCATTAAATGAGCTGGTTCTGGATAGTACCCAGCCGACTTCATTTACCCAGCAGTTTCAGGTGGCAAAAGACAATATTCAGGAATTACGCGGTGTATTGTCTAGCAAAGCCTATTCCGAACTACTGAAACTGATTAAAACTGCCGATCAGAATGCCGGTTATATCTGCGATGTCGTGACAGATTGTGCCGAAATTCTGGAAGCAGAATCATCAGATGTATTTCTATTTTTCAGTCTGGGCCAATGTCTGGAACAGCTTGATCAGCAGTTACGTCTCGGTGAAGATACGACCCGTACCTTATGTAAAATCGATTATATCGTGGATACACTCTGTGAAATTGGCTGGGGCAGTGTAAAGCAATACTGGACACAGTTACGTGCCGCACCTGATCTGAAGCAATTTTACCAGTTTAGTGATCATATTCATCGCTTGTTCGAGGCTGATGTATGAAATTGATGGTGAATCACCAAACGCAATATACGTACACAGCCGAGGTGAGGAACAGTATTCAGTATATCAAAATGATGCCTTCCACCAATGAGCATCAGAAAGTGCATTATTGGGATGTCAGTGTACCGGGTCAGAAAGTGATTCGGCATGATGCCTTTAAAAATCTCTGGATGACAAGTACACAGCGTGAATCCTATCATAGCCTGATGATCATGGCACAAGGCATCGTTGAGCTAAATCTCAAGCATGAGCAGGGCTTAAATGATTCCTTAAATCCATATCTGTTTTTACAGCCGACTGAAGCCACAAAATGTAATGCAGAGATGAAGGATTTTGCAGGGCGGCATGTTCCAGCATTAACTCGTAAACATTTAATCGGCTTGGCCCAAGCCGTACTCGAACACGTTCCTTATATAGCAAATAGTACTACGGTACAGGGTTCTGCGATTGATGCTTTTGAAGCACGTCAGGGTGTCTGTCAGGATCACAGTCATATTTTTATCGCCATGTGTAAACATTTAGGTTTACCATCACGTTATATATCAGGTTATCTTTATGCACAGAATGCCTCACATCTGGCGAGTCATGCTTGGGCTGAGGTATTTGTTGAACAGGCATGGTACTGTTTTGATGTGAGTAATCTGTTATTTACGCCAAGTGCGCATGTCTATGTCGCGGTGGGACGCGACTATTGGGATGTTGCACCAGTACGTGGTGTAAGAGAAGAAGGCGGTGTGGAATCCATGTATTCCATCGTCCAGGTACTAGGATGTTAATTCATTAATAAGGACAAAAAATGACGTATTGTTGTGCCCTTCGTTTAGAGCAAGGTATGCTATTTATCAGTGATACACGCACCAATGCCGGTGTGGATCACATTTCGGTATTTCGAAAATTATATACCTTTGGGGTAGATGGGGAGCGCGTCATCGTACTCCAGGCCTCCGGAAACCTGGCAACAACACAGGCAGTGATCGGACATATCAGAAATCAGCTAGAACTCAGGCAAGAACCGAATATCCTGAGTTTGCCAACTATGTTTGATGTTGCGGAACTGATGGGCAATACGCTTAAAAAAGTAATTGCCAATGTCACAGATGATAGTTTGGAACAAAGTACTTACTATTGTAATTTCCTGGTCGGCGGCCAGATTAAAAATCAGGAAATGCAACTCTATCATATCTACCCGCAAGGCAATTTTATTTGCGCGACACGGGATACGCCATATTTCCAGATTGGTGAAAGTAAATATGGTAAGCCGATTCTGGATCGTGCCTTGACCTATGATATGCCACTCGATGAGGCATTACGTTGTTCGCTAATTTCTTTTGCATCTACCTTACGTTCAAATGTATCTGTCGGTATGCCGTTAGATGTACTCGTCTATAAAAAAGACAGTTTAATGATGCCAAAGGGTAAGCGTATTGCTGAAGACGATGAGTATTTTACGGATATTAGCCGGCAATGGTCTGAAACTTTAAAGAAAGGCCTGGCTGAATTACCCACCCCATCGAATGATTATTTCTTATAATATTTATAGGAATAAAAATAAGTTTTTTTTATAAGAATTAGTAAAAATTGACTGCTTAGTGTACAGTGCTAACTTCTATAAGATATTGCATAGATAAGAATAGAGGTTAGCCGCATGTACCAATTTTGTTACGCCAGTGAAAGTACCTCGTCCAAAGCCGACTTACTTCAAGATTTAACGGATATCCTTAAAGAAGCACGTGATTTTAATCATCCTAATCAAATAACAGGTGTGCTTTATTTTGCTGATGGACATTTTTTCCAGTGCCTGGAGGGTGAATGTCTGGTTTTAAAAGCTTTACTGACAGAGAGACTATCTAAAGATTCACGCCATAAAAATATTAAACTATTTGAAACTAAAGAGATTGAGCAGCGTACTTTTGGCGACTGGTCAATGAAATATATTTCTAAACGTAGTTCTATTCAACAATTCTGTCAAGAGATGGGATTTGAAGTTTTTACGCCTAATGATTTTAACCAGGAACAAGTAGATGCTTTATTACTTGAACTGTCATTAATCGAAAATGAAGAGCAAAAATCAGCTTGAATACTGACCGTATAAAAAGCCCAATTTATATTGGGCTTTTTTATTTTTGGCTAGTTTTTCTTTAAACCAGTTTGCGTACCGGGCGGGCAGACATACGGCAAAGTAATTCATAACCAATGGTGCCATTGGCTTCAGCCACATCATCGATCAGACGGGATTTGCCCCATAGTTCGACTTCAGTACCTAATTCCAGATTGAGACCCGTTGCATCAATGGCAATCATGTCCATTGCGACACGGCCAATCACACGGGTTTGCTGACCATTAATCGCTACATGGTTCTGTTTAGGGAAAGCACGTGGATAACCGTCACCATAACCGATAGAAACAATGGCTAAAGTCATATCTTGATCAGCAGTGAAAGTAGAACCATAACCGACATGTTCACCCGCTTTGATATTATTCAATGCAATCACTTCGGCAGTAAAAGTCATGACTGGTTTTAGATCCAGATCATGTACAGTCTTGTCTGCAAATGGAGTCGCGCCGTAGAGCATGATGCCCGGACGAACAAAGTCAAAATGCAATTCTGGATATTTATAGATCGCAGCTGAGTTACAGCAAGAACCCATTAAAGGTGCGCAGTCATTTTTTACTTCAAGAAACTGCTGGATTTGCTGTTCATTGAGAGGATGTTCCGCATCAGCATTGGCAAAGTGCATCGCCAGCACGCAGGTAAAACCTTCTGCTTTTAATTGATTGATCACATTTTTAATCACATCAATTTTAAAACCAAGACGGTTCATACCGCTGTTGAGTTTCACCCAAACTTTTAAGCCTTTCGCAATATAGGCTTCTTTATTTGCCAGTAACCAGTCCAGTTGTGGCTGATGATGCACAATGACTTCAATATTCTGATTGATCACAACCTGCATTTCATCTGCAGAGAAAATGCCTTCGATTAGGGTAATGGGTTGCTGGTAGCCGAGTTCACGAATTTCCAGGGCTTCTTCCAGACAGGCGACCCCAAAGGCATCACTATCTTTTAAGGCTGCTAAGCAGTCTTTAACTCCATGTCCGTAAGCATTGGCTTTGACCATGCTGACGATTTTAGCGGTTGGGGCAAGTTGTTTGACACGGTTTAAATTATATTGCAGTGCTTCACTGTCAATATAAACTGTAGCTTGGCGCACCCTAGATACTCCTGCGGGATGACAAAAATAATATCGTGTGAAACACACAAAAGAGGGAGAGAAATAACGGGATTGTAAAAACAAAAGCGGTCATTTCAGAATTGCGAATATTGTAGACCTATCTACCATAAATGGACATGCTCATTTATATAATTTCATGCACAGCAAGCATTCTAAATAAAAAAGAGACCATCTCGGCCTCTTTTTTGGAATCAGATTAATCTTGAATGCTTACTCTTCATCATCATACTGGGCATAGAACTCAGGAGAGAGGTTACTGAAACGGGTATATTGACCTTCAAATGCCAGACGAACTGTACCAATTGGACCATTACGCTGTTTACCGATAATAATCTCGGCAGTGCCGGCTTCTTTCGATTCTTTGTTATAAACCTCGTCACGGTAAATAAACATGATCAAATCGGCATCCTGCTCGATCGCACCAGACTCACGAAGGTCAGACATCACCGGGCGTTTGTTTGGACGGTTCTCTAGAGAACGGTTCAACTGTGATAAGGCAATCACAGGGCACTGCATCTCTTTGGCCAAGGCTTTTAAGCTTCGAGAAATTTCCGAGATCTCGCCTACACGGTTATCACCCATACCCGGCACTTTCATCAACTGAAGATAATCGACCATGATACAACCGAGCTTACCGCCATGCATTTTGGCAATACGACGCGCACGCGCACGTACCTCAGTTGGTGGTAGTGCTGAGGAATCATCAATATAAAGATGCTTTTCCTGTAAATGCACAATGGTACTGGTCACTTTTGACCATTCATCACTGTCCATTTTACCAGCACGTAAGTGACCCTGATGTACACGGCCAAATGACGAAATCAAACGCATCGCAATCGAATCCGCTGGCATTTCCATCGAATAGACCAGCGCAGGGAGGTTGTTGTTAAACAGCACACTTTCGACCAGGTTCATGGCAAAGGTGGTTTTACCCATAGAAGGACGGGCTGCGACAATAATTAAATCGCCAGCCTGCATACCGGAAGTTTTGTTGTCTAGTTCCACGAAACCGGTGGTCAGACCGGTAATTGAACCTTCTAATTGGGACAGTTCATTTAGCTTATCGAATACATCAGCTACAACGGTATTAATCGCTTTCGGACCTTGAGCCTTGGCATTGTTATTATGTTGTTCGGCAATCGAGAAAATATTAGTTTCGGCCAGATCCAGAATTTCACTCACCGGACGGCCTTTAGTGTCATAGGCATTCTGTAAAATTTCAGAGCTGACCTTGATCATGCTACGTAAAGTAGAGAACTCTTTAATTTTGCCGGCATAGGTTTCCAGGTTATAAAAACTCGAAGGCGAATCAGCCATCAGCTGCATTAAATATTCTTCACCACCGACCGCATCGAGTAAGTTCTGCTTGATGAGCCAGTCATGAACCAGTACTGCA
This sequence comes from Acinetobacter sp. CAU_H_56, assembly GCF_058599425.1. Classification (NCBI taxonomy): domain Bacteria; kingdom Pseudomonadati; phylum Pseudomonadota; class Gammaproteobacteria; order Moraxellales; family Moraxellaceae; genus Acinetobacter; species Acinetobacter sp. CAU_H_56. The sequence continues at coordinate 1,293,538 of NZ_CM178654.1, forward strand.
TCATAAGGCGAATTTTCCTTAGAAAGCTGTTCAATGGCACGGAAGATATATTTATGCCGGGTCGCATAAAAATCATTTTCGGTGAGTACATCGCCGACTTGTTCAAAAGATTCAGCCACAGTCATAAGGGCAGCAAGTACAGCCTGTTCAATCGCTAAATTGTGCGGGGGAGTACGGAACTCCTTAAGTTGGGTATCAGCAACAATTTCTGGTTTAGCGGTAGGTGCCTTTTTGCTGGCATTCGCCTGTGACATATAAATCCCTGATTTTAAATACAATGGTTAAATATTGTCGGAGATGAATAAGGTTTATTCACTACGAGATGAAATGATACGCGGTCTGATCCAAAATGCGAAGTGCAATTTTTTGTGAACACGAAGAATAAATTGAATTTTCTACTGTTGAGCAGATTATATTTTTTAGAGATAAAAAAAGAGCATGCCAAAGCATGCCCTTTTTTCGGTGAGAAATTACTCAGCTACGATAGTAACCAGAACTTCTGCAGCAACATCATGGTGCAATTGGATTGCGATGTTGAATTCACCAGTGTTGCGAAGCGCGCCATTTGGAAGACGAACTTCAGCACGGTCAACTGTAAGACCAGCATTTGTCAACGCGTCAGCGATGTCACGAGTACCGATTGAACCGAACAGTTTACCTTCATCACCAGCTTTCGCAGTGATTACGATGTTAACTTCGTTCAATTGGTCAGCACGTGCTTGAGCAGCAGCTAATACTTCAGCTTCTTGTTTCTCAAGTTCAGCACGACGAGCTTCAAAAGCAGCAGTGTTAGCTTCAGTAGCTGCAACTGCTTTACCTTGAGGGATCAAGTAGTTACGGCCGTAACCAGCTTTAACTGAAACTTTATCACCAAGTTTACCAAGGTTTTTAATGCGTTGTAATAAGATAATATCCACAGCTCAACCTCACTTATGATTGTCAGTGTAAGGGATCAAAGACAAGTAGCGAGCTTGTTTGATAGCAAGTGCTAGCTGACGTTGGTAACGAGCTTTAGTACCTGTAATACGGCTAGGAACAATCTTGCCGTTTTCAGTGATGTACTGTTTTAAAGTGTCGATATCTTTGTAGTCGATGTACGTAACGTTCTCAGCTGTAAAGCGGCAGAACTTGCGACGACGGTAAAAACGTGCCATGTTAGGTTCTCCTTATGCTTCAGCAGAGTCTTGAGCTTGTTGTGCTTCTTCACGTTGAGCTTTACGCGCACGTTTTTCTTCAGCACTCTTAGCCAATAGTGACTCTTCAGTGATAGCGTTTTCACGACGGATGATAAGGCTACGAATGATTGCATCGTTATAACGGAACAATTCTTCTAGCTCATCAAGAGTAGTTTGACCACACTCAACATTCATCAGAATGTAGTGAGCTTTGTGGATCTTGTTGATTGGATAAGCCAATTGACGACGGCCCCAGTCTTCAAGACGGTGGATTTGACCTTCAGCTTCTTTGATGTGAGTCAGGTAACGTTCTACCATACCCACAACTTGATCGCTTTGGTCTGGATGTACCAATAGTACGATTTCGTAGTGACGCATTGTCAGCTCCTTACGGTTTAAACAGCCCCAATTTAAGTGAAATTGAAGCAAGGAGTCACAACCTTGGTTGTGTCGCATAATATGCGAAGCGTGAAGTTTAGTGGTTTTGGGGCTGAAATACAAGCAAATCTTGCCAGATGATGAATGTTTAAGCAGGTATGGAAACAAATGAAAAATTTACAAGAGTTAAATTTCTAAAAGAAACACAATTACTTTAAGTAAGCTTGAAAGGAATTATGGATTTAGCAGAAGAATTAAAAAAGATAGAGTAAAACTCTATCTTCTTAAAAGAATATGATTGGATTCTGCGGGGCAGTAGAGGTAAAACTGAAAATAATACTGATCACGGTAATCAGTTTGACCGAGAACATGAAATACTGTTTTGCCCATGCCTGATCATCTTCAGCTTTAAAGCCCTGAATACTGAGATAGATCCAGTAAAGCGTCATCAGATTCAATACCACCAGATAGATCCAGTTTGCATAACCATAAACAAATAAAGCATTCATGGTAATTCCGAACAATATCACGTAGATCAAAGATTCGATCTTGGTACGTCGAATTGAACGGGCGACAGGCAGAATCGGAATGCCTGCATTTTTGTAATCTTCAAAACGGTAAACTGCAATTCCCCATGAATGAGGCATTTGCCAGAGTGCATACCCTAGAAAAATTAAAAGGGCACCTAAGTCAAACTGACCTGCAACTGCGGTATAACCGATCACAGGCGGTGCTGCGCCAGAAATACTGCCTACCAGTGTTTGGTGAATAGTTGTTCGTTTTGTCCATAAGCTGTAAAAACCAACGTATACGACAAAACCAATAACTGCGAATAGGAAAGCGTATGCATTTACCCAGAACCATAAAATGCCAAAACCGATCATACCTAGTACAAAAGCAAAGGCGAGAGCAACAGGTACAGAAATGGTTTTTTTGACAAGTGCGCGATTTTGCGTGCGCTGCATTTTTTGGTCAATGTCCTGATCAATAACGTTATTGACCACGCATCCTGATGCCACTACGAGAGTAGTACCAATAAGAGTAAGAAGCAGGAGAAGGAAATCTACAGAACCTTGAGTGGCTACGAAGTAGCCACCCAAAGTGGTAACAAAGTTACCGAAGAGAATTCCTGGCTTAGTCAGGAATAAATACTTTTTCAGCATGACAACCAGTTTAGATCATCATGTTGTAGTGTAGGTAGTTCATGATCCATACAGAACCCACTAAAAGAATAGCGATGGTTAAGATGGTATACACAAATGCAATTACGTTCCAGCGTTGCTCTGAAGAAGAGTTCATGTGCAAGAAGTAAATTAATTGCACAAGAATCTGAGCGACTGCAGTAATTGCAATAGCAGTAATCAAGATACCGCGGCTAAAACCACCTGCCATGACCATACCGAATGGAATTACAGTAAGGACAACAGACAGGATGAAGCCAACAGTATATTGCTTCATGTTACCGTGTGATTCGCCAGCAGCGTTATGATCATGACTCATTATAGAACTCCCATCAAGTAAACTACGCTGAATACACAGATCCATACGATGTCAAGGAAGTGCCAGAACAAGCTTAGGCACGCAAGACGACGAGTGTTAGGTAGAGTCAAACCATATTTCTTGATTTGAATCATTAACACGATCATCCATACCAAACCTGAAGTCACGTGGATACCGTGTGTACCTACCAGCGTAAAGAACGAAGACAGGAACGCAGAAGTGCTAGGGCCATGACCAGCATGAACTAAATGATTGAACTCATAAAGTTCCATACCGATGAAGGCAGCACCAAATAACCAAGTGATCGCTAACCAGGTAAGAACCTGACCAACGTTTTTCTTGTAGGCAGCTAGAACGGCAAAACCAAAAGTTACGGAAGAGATCAAAAGGGCAAACGTTTCAGTTAAAACGAAACCTAATGAATCACCAAACAGATCACGCGCGCTTGGAGTGCCTAATGGAACGTGGCTACTTAAAACAGCGAATGCAATGAAGAGTGTACCGAAAAGGATAAGGTCACTCATCAAGTAAGTCCAGAAACCAAAGACAGTGATGTCGGTATCATCGTGATGATGATGCTCATCGTGTCCGTGGTTATCGTGATGAAGTACTTCAGCCATGGTCTTAGTCCTTCTTCAAGTGTTTTTCAAGGATCGCATAACGTTCACCTTCAATACGCTCAACTTCAGCAGCAGGAACATAGTAATCCACTTTCTTGGTGAAAGAAGACACGATGAAGCTGATGATAGCTGCTACGAAAGTAACCGCTACTAACCACCAGATGTGCCAGATTAACGCGAAGCCCATAACAGTAATGAACATTGCGATAATGAAACCAGCAGCACGGTTAGTCGGCATATGGATATCTTCGTACTTCGTAGGTTTTGCATAAGCAACACCGTTTTCTTTCTCGATCCAGAAAGTATCAATACCATTGATCTTTGGAAGATGAGCAAAGTTATAGAACGGAGCAGGAGAAGATGTAGACCATTCAAGCGTACGACCATCCCATGGATCGCCAGTCAAATCTAGACGTTGATCGCGTTGTAGGAAACCAACAACGATTTGCATAATGAAACATACAATACCAAGTGCAACAAGAACTGCACCGAACATTGCGATGTTTACATATGGATCCCAGTCTGGGTTATCAAATGTATTCAGACGACGAGTCATACCCATGAAACCAAGGATATAAAGTGGCATGAATGCAAAGTAGAAACCGAAGAACCAGAACCAGAATGCTGCTTTACCCCAAGTCTCATTCAGTCTCCAACCGAACATTTTCGGCCAGTAGAAGATGATACCCGCGAACATCGCGAATACTACACCACCAATAATTACGTTATGGAAGTGAGCGATCAGGAATAAAGAGTTATGTACCAGGAAGTCCGCTGGTGGAACCGCCATCAATACACCTGTTAAACCACCGATACCAAAAGTCACAAGGAAGCCAAGTGTCCATAGCATTGGGGTAGTGTAAACGATACGACCCTTGTACATGGTGAACAACCAAGAGAAGATTTTTACACCAGTAGGAATCGCAATAATCATGGTCATGATACCGAAGAACGCGTTAACGTTGGCACCTGCACCCATGGTAAAGAAGTGGTGAACCCATACAACGAATGACAATACTGTAATTGCAACTGTTGCATATACCATTGATTTGTAACCGAACAACGCTTTACGAGCGAAAGTCGATACAACTTCAGAGTAAATACCAAATGCTGGCAATACCAGAATGTATACTTCTGGATGACCCCAAGTCCAAATCAAGTTCACATAAAGCATTGGGCTACCGCCTAGCTCGTTTGTGAAGAAGTGGAAGCCGAAGTAACGGTCAAGAGACAGCATTGCAATAGTAGCAGTCAATACTGGGAATGCCGCGATAATCAATACTGCTGTACATAAAGATGTCCAGGTAAAGATTGGCATTTCCATCAGTTTCATGCCAGGCGCACGCATTTTGATGATGGTAACGAAGAAGTTAACACCCGTTAATAGCGTACCCAGACCTGAAATCTGCAGTGCCCAGATGTAGTAATCCACACCGACGCCAGGAGAGTATTCAATGCCTGATAGTGGAGGATAAGCCATCCAACCAGTCGCAGCGAATTCACCTAGAGCAAGTGAAACCATCATCAAACCTGCAGCACCAGCAAACAGCCAGAAGCTTAAAGAGTTTAATAATGGGAATGCAACGTCACGTGCACCGATTTGAAGCGGTACAGAGATGTTCATTAAACCAACAACAAGACCCATTGCCACGAAGAAGATCATGATCACACCGTGTGCGGTGAAGATCTGGTCATAGTGTTCTGGGTGCAAGTAACCTTCGCCGCCACCTTTTGCAAGGAACTGCTGAAGACGCATCATGATCGCATCGGCGAAACCACGTACCAGCATGATCACTGATACAAAGATATACATGATACCAATTTTTTTATGGTCTACAGATGTGAACCATTCGTTCCACAGGTAGCCCCATTTTTTGAAGTAGGTAATACCTGCAACAACTGCGATACCACCTAAGATCATCATTGCAACAGTTACCAGTACGATTGGATCGTACGGAATTGCATCTGGACCTAACTTACCTAAGAAGCTCATGAATTATTCTCCTTGAGAAGCAGTCGCATGTTCAACATCTACATGTGCTTCAGAAGCAGCTGCTTCCTGGTGAGCAACAGAAGACGCTGAGTGATCAGCACCGTGATAGTTACTCATGTAGTTATTGATCACAGATTCAAACAAACCTTGCTCAACAGAAGAGTAGTAAGTCACTGGATGTGGCTTAGTTGGGTAAGGCTTCATTGCTTCAGCAGCAGCCTTCTCTTCAGGAGTCGTAGCTTTTGCAATAATCGCTTCGATTTGGTGTTTACCACGGTTACCGTCACGCAAGCTTGCAAATTCAGCTTGGTCTAAAACAGTTTTTTGAACTGCTTCTGGATTTACTGAAGTACCGTTACCTGCTTTAACTGCAGCTACCCATTCAGCAAACTGAGCATCAGTCACAGCATGTGCACGGAAGCGCATTTGTGAGAAGCCATAGCCTGAATAGTTAGAAGAGAAACCGCGGTAGCCTTCAGCTGGGCTAGTTTCGTCTGCCATTAAGTTCAGGTGAGTTTGCATACCCGCCATTGCATAGATCTGACCACTTAACGCAGGGATGAAGAATGAGTTCATCGTGAAGTTAGAAGTCAAACGAAGACTTACCGGAGTTTTCTCTGGGAAGCGAATTTCGTTTACAGTCGCAATGTTTTGTTCTGGGTAGATGAAGATCCATTTGAACTGTTCAGCAATAACCTGAACTGTTAATGGTGCTTTATCTGCCTCAAGTGGGCGGTATGGGTCGTACTTGTGGGAACCCCACCAAGTTAACCAAGCTAAAATACCAATAATAATGACAGGGATACCCCAAACTACAATTTCAATCGCAGTAGAGTGTGCCCATGTAGGTTTATAGTCTGCGTCTTTATTCGATGCGCGATATTTCCAACCGAACCATAATGCCATGATAATTGATGGGATTACCACCAATAGCATTAAGTAAATCGCAGTCATCATCAGGCTACTTTGGCCTTCAGCAACTGGACCCTTAGAGTTCAGAAGTACTAGATCACCACCACACCCTGTTAAAAGTGCAGCCATCGTTGATAAAGACAATACAGCTAAAATCGTTTGTCTCATTTTACAACCTCGGTGAAGAGTCCCATTCCCTAATTTAATATGGGATAGCGATTAAAGTGTCGCATGATAAAAGAGGCCGTTTTTTTACAAAACACCCTTCTAATCATAATACACCGCTACGTTGTAGGGCATTATGCCTGATATTGCCAAACTAAGCTATATATAAAGGTGCTTTAAATGACTGTAATAAAAACCGATTTTGTCGGTCGGGTTTCAAGAGTATTTATAGGAATTTTATTGTAATTTCAAAGTTATGTAGGAAAATGGGATGCCAAAACATCCCATTTTATGGCAGAACTAATTATTGTTTAACGACTTGGGTTTTTGCCAGTTTATCGTGCACGGTTTGACGTTTTTGCCCTAAACCGAACGCCCAGTCAATAATTGTGCTGAGTGGCATGAAGATAATATTCAGGAAAATAAAGAACACACTGCGAATAGTGAAGGCACGCATCAAGCTGGTTTTTTCACCAGTCTCGGCATCTACAATCTTAATTTTAGTCAGTTTTTTACCGATACTTTGACCCGATTTGGCAATCAGAAAAGCCTGGATAGCGAGCATGATCACCAGGTAAATTGCAGTCGCAATCCATGCCTGTTGTGAAAACATGTCAAACATCTGAGTTTGTAGTTGCTGTGCCAGAGCAGGGTCAGCGTCACTACTTAACATCACATTCATGAACTCCTGGTTCAGTTGTGCAAACTGGATTTCCTGTTCAGGAGTAAAAAATGCGGTCAAAATAAACGTGGCAGGCAGCCATAAAAGCAGGTCAACGATTTTGGCTAAAATACGGCTTGGAATACTCGCCAGTTCTTTTTTTGCTGCAACATTTTGAGAACTGCGGGCACGAAGATGGTCTGTACTTGACTCATTTGTGTTCTGTGGAGCCTGATAGGCTGGTGTCGCTGGCGTTTCTGGTGCTACATAGCCTTCAGGCTGATAGATCAGTTTCCCTTGGGTGAGTTCACCTAAAGCTTTCCATTCGGTCATACCTTGATGCCAAGCCAAATCAGTCAGAAGTACCTGTTGGTTGGCAAGCATCTGATTTAATTGCTCGAGCGTATATGGGCCAGCTTGTTGATTATTTCGTGCCAAGTAAATCTGCATATAGACTGAATCTCAAAAATATAAATTTAGACAAAAATTGAACTAGGAGTTTAAGTATTTTCAGGCTGAAAACAAATAAAAGAATATAAGTGTAATATATGGATAAGTTTAGGATTTTCAAGAATGTTCATCACCAAATTCCTCCATAATTGAGACAGTGTAGCAAGGATTGATGATTTTGCTATCAAGATGTGAAAATTCACTTAAATTTAATTATGCAATTTTTTCTCATGCTGTTTGTTGGTATTTGTTTGTCATTACACTAAGAAGCTTATGTTTATATAAATAATTTGATTTCAGCTAAATCAAAACATATGATTAATCATTTAACTATAAATGTGATTAAGACAATATCTAGGTAATATTGAGAACATAAAAAAAGACCCTATGATAGGGTCTTTTTTATAGAGCGAATTAAGCCTTTTGAGCTTTCTCTTCAGACAGGAAGAACCAGGTATCTAATACTGAGTCTGGGTTAAGAGATACAGATTCAATACCTTGTTCCATCAGCCATTGTGCAAGATCTGGGTGGTCAGAAGGACCTTGGCCACAGATACCTACATATTTGCCTGCTTTACGGCAAGCATGGATGGCCATAGAAAGCAGTGCTTTTACTGCTGGATCACGTTCATCAAACAGGTGAGAAACAATACCAGAGTCACGGTCCAGACCAAGCGTTAACTGAGTCAAGTCATTTGAACCGATAGAGAAACCATCGAAGTGTTCAAGGAATTGTTCAGCTAACAAAGCGTTAGTTGGCAATTCACACATCATGATCACTTTAAGACCATTTTCACCACGTTTCAGACCGTTTTGACCTAATAGCTCAATAACACGTTTAGCTTCAGCAACAGTACGTACGAACGGGATCATGATTTGAACGTTAGTCAGACCCATTTCGTCACGAACTTTTTTCAGTGCACGGCATTCAAGTTCGAAGCAGTCACGGAAGTTGTCAGATACATAACGGCTTGCACCACGGAAGCCCAACATTGGGTTTTCTTCTTCAGGTTCGTACAGTTTGCCGCCGATCAGGTTAGCGTATTCGTTTGACTTGAAGTCAGACATACGTACGATCACTGGTTTGTCAGCAAAGGCAGCAGCAAGAGTAGAGATACCTTCAACCAGTTTTTCTACATAAAACTCGATTGGAGATGCATAACCTGCAGTACGAGCAAGTACAGCAGCACGAGTTTCACGTGGTAGGCTGTCGATGTTCAATAATGCTTTAGGATGCACACCGATCATACGGTTGATGATGAACTCTAGACGAGCAAGACCAATACCTTCGTTCGGAATTTGCGCGAAGTCAAATGCACGATCCGGGTTACCTACGTTCATCATGATTTTGAACGGAAGTTTTGGCATAGATTCGATAGAGTTGGTTTGGATTTCGAAATCCAATGCACCTTCGTAGATGAAACCAGTATCACCTTCAGCACAAGATACAGTTACGTCTTGACCGTCAACAAGCACTTCAGTTGCATTGCCACAACCTACGATCGCTGGAACACCAAGCTCACGTGCAATGATCGCAGCGTGACAAGTACGACCACCACGGTTAGTTACAATCGCAGCAGCACGTTTCATCACTGGTTCCCAATCCGGGTCAGTCATGTCAGATACAAGTACGTCACCGTCTTGTACTTTGTCCATTTCTTTAATTGAAGTTACGATGCGGACTTTACCAGAACCGATACGTTGACCGATTGAACGGCCTTCACAGATCACGTTACCTTTTTGTTTTAGCAGGTAGCGTTCCATCGTGCCGACATTTTCACGGCTCTTCACAGTTTCAGGACGCGCCTGAACGATGTAGATTTTACCGTCATCACCGTCTTTAGCCCACTCGATGTCCATTGGAGAACCGTAGTGGTTTTCAATGATCAATGCTTGTTTAGCCAATTCTTGCAGTTCATGATCGTTCAATGCAAATTGTTGACGATCTGCTTTTTCTACATCAACCACAACAACTGATTTACCCGCAGCAGCTTCTTCACCATAGATCATTTTCTGGTGTTTAGAACCTAAGTTGCGGCGCAGTACAGCGTGTTTGCCTGCGTTTAGCAGCGGTTTTGAAATATAGAATTCATCTGGGTTTACTGCACCCTGAACTACCATTTCACCCAAGCCATAAGAAGCTGTAATGAATACTGCATCACGGAAGCCTGATTCAGTATCTAGAGTGAACATTACACCAGCAGCACCAGTTTCTGAGCGAACCATGCGTTGTACGCCAGCAGAAAGGGCAACTACGTCATGCGCAAAGTTTTGGTGTACACGGTAAGAGATCGCGCGGTCGTTGTACAAAGATGCAAACACTTCTTTGATCGCGATCAGAACGTTATCGATACCACGAATGTTCAGGAAGGTTTCTTGCTGACCTGCGAAAGAAGCATCAGGTAAGTCTTCTGCAGTCGCAGATGAACGAACGGCAACCGCAATATCAGGGTTGCCGTTTGAAAGTTCTGCAAAAGCTGCACGAATTTCCTTTTCCAGTTCAGCAGTAAGTGGAGTTTCCACAATCCATTGACGAATCTTTGCACCAGTTTCAGCAAGTGCATTGACGTCATCAACGTTAAGTGCAGCAAGCTCTGCATTGATTTTAGCGTTTAGGCCACTTTGCTCGAGAAATTCACGATAAGCAGCAGCTGTTGTTGCGAAGCCACCTGGTACTGATACACCAGCATTAGATAAGTGGCTGATCATTTCGCCCAGAGATGAGTTTTTCCCACCTACAAGCTCAACATCGTGCTTCCCTAATTTTTCTAGACCAATTACGCGCGCTTCCAAAGTTGTTACTCCACTTTTGCAGTATTAATCACTATCTTGGCATGAGAGTATAGCAAATCTTCTAGGTTTTTGATTTTACTAAGCGACAGTCATGTAAGATCGGTTTACTATAAAGATTATATAGTACTAAGACAAATGTTTGAGGAGAATTTTAATGTCAGAAGGTAAACAAATTCAGCGGAGTGTGTTTTTTATTTCCGATGGTACTGCCATTACTGCTGAAACCCTTGGCCACTCACTGTTAGCACAGTTTCCGCATGTGGATTTTGACATTCATATTATCCCTTATATTAGCTCTGAAGAAGCGGCCATGAATGTGGTCACAGAGATCAATGAACGTGCCCAAAAAGACGGTCAAAAACCTTTGGTTTTCGATACGTTGGTGGATCCCTATGTGCGTGACATCATTAATACTGCAAATGCAGTAAATCTTGATGTTTTTGAAGGGCTTATCAGTAAACTATCAGAAGAGCTTGGTACTGAACCTACGACTTTAGTCGGTCAGACCCATGCGGTGACCGATTCTGAGTCTTATAAGGCACGTATTGATGCCGTACATTTTGCGCTCGACAATGATGATGGTGCGCGTACGCGTCACTATGATAAGGCTGATCTGATCCTGATTGGCGTATCGCGTTCCGGTAAGACTCCAACCTCAATTTATTTGTCTCTGCAATTTGGAATTCGTGTAGCGAACTATCCGCTAACTGAAGAAGATCTGGACGATAACCGCCTGCCAGCAGTGCTAAGACCGCATAAAAACAAGCTTTTTGGCTTGATGATTGATGCAGAACGTCTGGTTGCAATCCGTACAGAACGTAAGGCCAACAGCCGTTATGCCAGCTTCAGCCAATGCCAGATGGAACTACGTGCAATTGAAGGCATCTATATTTCGGAAGGGATCAAGTATCTGAATGTCTCGGAAATGTCGATTGAAGAAATTTCAACTCGTGTCTTACAAATGACAGGACTAAAACGTCGAATTGGCTAAAAAGAATTCAGAGCCAGACTTCAGTTTGGCTCTGATTTATAGATAAAAATTAATAAAAAATACTACTTTCATAGAAATAAAATATGAATATTATAAGTTGTTGAAATATTCAATATTTTAATCAAAAATGTAGTGGTTGGTTTTTAAGCTTATTTGCTCTTCAATGAACTCAGAAATTCAATTTTACAGAGCTAAATTTTTCCCACTACACTCCGAATTTTTAATCTTATGAGCTAAAAACAGATTAACTTGATGATTAAAAAGTATGCACAATTAGCTCAACCTGATGTTCATCTCCATTAATACAATGAATACTATTTTCGGAAATTTTTGCAATAGGCCAGGTAATCAGCTGGCAATTTTCACGTTGCAGAGCAGTATAATAGTGGTCTGATTTAAGATAAACTTTGGATGCAGCTGCAAGATTTGGCATGAGCTGGCGTCTGAGCCATAAATTCTGTACCTGATTTTCCAGATAACGTAATGACAAAATACTTTTAATCCGGTTGTTAAATAGGCGTCGATTTTTAATGATCAATGGGTGATTTAATAGCCGCTGCAAACCACGTTCAGTACCTGGCAATACAAATTGCGGATTAATCTGAAAAACTTTTACTGAGCGAGCTTGCTGGCTAATCTTGTTGAGCTGGCTTACGGTAAATTGATCCGTACCAATAATCGCAATATCTTTTCCAGTACAGTCAAGTTCAGCGAGCTGGGAAGAGGGCACTTTAATGCCAGTAAAATGCTGGAAATTTTCGGGACGATTCTCAAATATACCCGCGTGTGCATCCTGCTTGGTAGACATTGTTTTTCCTTGAAATTATTTAATAATTGGTCTTATTTGCTTTGTTATAGATATTAGCAAAAGCCCTAGAGCGGTAAAGATCAAAATTTAACTTAGACAGTCATTCTTTTTTCTATTGTATTTTTAATGAGAGATAGATGGATTAAAGTGCAGGAGATCCATCTTAGACATAAACTTATCCATTTGGAAACTTGAAATATTCAAACACAGTTTAAAAAAATATACCCATTCCTGAGAATGGGTATATAGATAAGAATAAATTAGGCAAAGCAAGACAGCATTACTGCCCGTTTTTGATTTGCATCAGTAATTCAAAATTATGCAGACGTTTCTCTGTGTCATAGATGTCACAGGTGAAGATAAACTCATCTACATCATATTTTGCTATGAGTGCTTCCAGACCGGCTTTAACAGTTTCTTTAGAACCCACTTGTGCCATGGCAAAGAAATTATCGACAGACATTTTTTCAGGTGGTGACCAGAGTCCTTCCATAGAATCAATTGGCGCTTTCAATTTCAGGCTTTGACCGCGAATCAGGGCAAGGACACGCTGGTAAGCACTTGTTGCCAGATATTCAGCTTCTTCATCTGTATCTGCGACACAAGTCGGTACGCCCATAGAAACATAAGGACGATCAAGATATTCAGACGGTTCGAAATTGTCCCGATACAGCTGAATCGCTTGACCAAGCATACGCGGAGCAAAGTGAGATGCAAAAGAATAGGGTAGACCAAGTTTTGCTGCCAGCTGTGCGCTAAACAGGCTCGAACCTAATAACCACACAGGTACGTGTGTGCTTTGGCCTGGAGTTGCCACAATGCGTTGGCCTGGAATCGGCTCTTTAAAGTATTGCAGAATTTCTAAAACATCCTGCGGGAACTGATCTTCAGTTTCCTGACGGCCACGACGCAAAGCACGCATGGTCATTTGATCGGTACCAGGAGCACGACCCAGTCCCAGTTCAATACGATCTGGGTATAAAGTCGCTAATGTGCCGAACTGTTCTGCTACCACTAAGGGTGCATGGTTTGGCAGCATAATGCCACCAGAGCCAAGTTTGATGCTATTAGTATTTGCCAGTAAATAGCCTAAGAGGACGGCGGTCGCTGAGCTGGCAATACCATCCATATTATGATGCTCGGCCAGCCACATCCGGCTATAACCTAGACGTTCTGCGGTCTGAGCTAATTCCAGCGCATGTTGCAGGGAGAATTGAATGGTCTTATCGTCACGAACTGGAACCAGTTCGAGAATAGAGAACTGGGTATCGGTAAGCGTACGCATAATATTACTCTTGAATAAACATGACTAAGAGCATACGTCTTTGCATTGTATTTGTATATCGAAAAAAATCGATATATATGTAAACCAAAATAACAGACAAAAAATAAGCATCCGAAGATGCTTATTCAAGAAGGAAAAGTAAATAGAGGAAATCTTAGCGACGGTGGTTATAACGGTAGTTGCTAGTACGATAGTTTTTTGAACTATAGCGACGGTCATAACGGTCATCATAACGACGGTCTTCGCTGACTTTTTTACCAAGGGCAGAACCACCTGCAGAACCTAATGCAGCACCAATTAAGCCACCATTAGAACCCGCCATGTTTTTACCTACGGCATAACCAGCACCACCACCTAAAGCACCACCGATAATCGCACCATTACGGTCACGTTTATTTGCAGCTACTGCGGCACCAGCACCACCGCCAATCGCAGAACCGATTGTCGCGCCAGTTGTACCACCCATTTTATTGCCCACTGCGGCACCAACGACACCACCCAAAGCAGAAGCTAAAGCCGTATTCGTTGTATTTCCGGCATTGGCGGCTGTCATACCCATGGCTGAGGTTGCTACAACAGCGATCATTAGAGATTTGTAATTCATGAGTACACCTTTTATATATCTAGCTGTATTTGTTGATGAGATAAATTTAATCTAGCAACCGTCAAATAGCATGGAGGCAGTGTTGGCGAATTGTGATTTTTATCTCCTTAATTTATTCATGATCTAGTTCTGATAATTTGATGTATTACATGAATTTGGATAAGTTGAACGCACAATAAAAAAAGCACCCAAACAGGTGCTTTTAATATTAAATGTAGCGTCGAATTTAAAGAGCCTGAGGCCAGGAAATTAACGGTGACGTTTTTTCCAGTGTTTAGCACGATTCGCTTTGGCACGATCGGCTGCTTTATCTTTAGAAATTTTATTACCTAATGCTGCACCACCCGCAGCACCAAGTGCTGAACCGATGTAGCCGCCATTAGAACCGCCCATGTTTTTACCTACGGTATAACCAGCACCGCCACCTAAAGCACCACCAATTGCAGATGAGGTACGGTTTTTCTTGTTACTTGCAACAGCAGCACCACCTGCACCACCTAACGCGGCACCAATTGTTGCGCCAGTGTTGCCCCCCATGTTTTTGCCCAGTGCAGTACCAGCAACGCTACCTAAAGCACTTGCTGCTGCCACACGTGCAGTACTGTCTGCATGCGCACTCACTGTCATCATTGAGCCTGCAGCCATTGCAGCACTCAGTAAAATTGCATTGAGTTTCATGTTGTAACTCCGTGTCCCTGATAGGACTTTCATATGTTAGTGTGTTTCGACGCAGAAAATGTAACAAATCGTGCCCAAAAGAATGTGAAGATCTACCTCCATATTTAATGTGTTTATTTGCCAATTTGTAAAATGAGAAATAAATAAGGATCAAATTGAGCAGAAAAAATCCAAAACTGAAGATTTTATTTATATTTGTTAACAAATGACGATGACATCGCTGCATCTCAGCACTGACTTACTGAATAATGATGTTCATTGACCCAGAGAATCGTTAAACTAGGCGCAATTTTTTGATTTCGCTGTGCTAAATCACTGTTTGTTTAGTCACAGCCTTATGTTTGAGATTTTTTAGAAAATGAAAGAATCGTTACGTTTACGATTAGACCAACTCTCTGACCGTCATGAAGAACTGACTGCGTTATTGGCAGATGTTGAAGTGATTTCGGACAACAAGCGTTTTCGCCAGTTATCACGTGAGCATAATGATTTAACCGAGATTACCAGCGTTTGGACCAAGTACAAACAGGCTGAAGAAGATATTGAAACTGCGCAAGCCATGCTGTCTGATCCTGACTTTAAGGAAATGGCGCAGGAAGAGATTAAGGAAAATAAAGCCCTGATCGAACAGCTTGAAGCTGATTTGAATATCCTGATGATTCCAAAAGATCCGAATGATGCCAACTCTGCTTATCTGGAAATCCGTGCCGGAACCGGCGGTGATGAAGCGGCTATCTTCTCGGGTGATTTGTTCCGTATGTATAGCAAGTATGCGGAATCTCAAGGCTGGCGTATTGAAATCCTGTCTGAAAATGAAGGTGAGCACGGTGGCTATAAAGAAGTCATCTGCCTGGTGAATGGTGAAGGCGTTTATGGTCGCCTGAAATTTGAAAGTGGTGCGCATCGTGTACAACGTGTGCCTGCAACAGAATCTCAAGGTCGTGTACATACTTCAGCATGTACTGTGGCAATTCTTCCAGAAGTGGATGTGGATACATCAGTCGACATTAATCCGGCTGACCTGCGTATCGACACTTACCGCGCATCAGGTGCCGGTGGTCAGCACATTAACAAAACTGACTCTGCGGTGCGTATTACTCACATTCCAACCGGTACAGTGGTGGAATGTCAGGATGAACGTTCACAGCATAAAAACAAAGCCAAAGCGATGGCCTTACTGGTTTCACGTCTGGAAAATGCCAAACGTGCCGCAGCAGATGCAGCGACTTCTGAAATGCGCCGTGACCTGGTCGGTTCGGGTGACCGTTCGGAACGTATTCGTACTTATAACTATCCACAAGGCCGTATGACCGATCACCGTATTAACCTGACTTTATATAAGCTGGATGCTGTGATGGAGGGTGATCTGACTGAATTATTAGACAGTCTGCATCGTGAATATCAGGCCGATCAGCTGGCCATGCTTGCACAGCAGAATGGTGGCTAATGAACATTCAAGAAGCACTGGCTTTACGTGGTGAACCTGAAAGTTATGAACGGCAGGAAAATGCCTGGCTGTTGGAACACATTACCAAGATTGATTCTTTTGATCTGGTAATGAAAAAAGACCAGCAGTTAACGCCTGAACAGGAACAGGCCTATGTCGAAAGCCTGGCGAGGATTGCTGCAGGTGAGCCATTGGCCTATGTCATAGGTTCACAACCGTTCTGGACTTTGGATCTAAAAGTCACTAAAGATACGCTAGTACCACGCCCGGATACCGAAGTGCTGGTCGAAACAGTCCTGAAATTAGACCTGCCGGAAGATGCGCGAATTGTTGACTTGGGGACTGGTACCGGTGCCATTGCCTTGTCACTGGCGTCTGAGCGCCCTAACTGGTCTGTGACCGCTACTGATATTTATGAACCCACACTGGAAGTTGCCAAATACAATGCGGAACAGCATGATTTGGATCAGGTGCAATTTATTCTTGGTTCATGGCTAAAACCATTTGGCCGCCAGTTCTTTGATGCGATTGTATCTAATCCGCCGTATATTGATGCTGATGATGAGCATATGCCAGATCTGGCAACTGAGCCGGAACGTGCGCTGGTTTCAGACAAAAATGGTCTGGCTGATATTGAGATGATTATTCAGCAAGCCAAAAAACATCTGACCGTAAATGGCTGGGTTGTGCTTGAGCACGGCTATGATCAGGGCGATGCGGTTCGTCATCTATTTACTCAAGCTGGTTATAAACAGGTCCGTACAGTGAAAGATTATGGCGGCAATGACCGTGTGACTTTAGGCCAGTGGCCACATTAATTTTTAAAGCTTGATTTAATAAAAAAGCGACCTAGATAGGTCGCTTTTCTAATTCTTTTATTCAATAAATTATGACTTTTTGATCACATCTCGCCAGCGCAGTAAGCGGGTTTCAAACAGCTTCATAATACTGTCCGTGATTTTGCCTAGGACTGCCAACAGGATAATGGCAATAATCACAATATCCGGACGTGAAGTTTCACGACCATCACTGAGCAAATAGCCAATCCCTTGAGTAGCTGCAATCAATTCAGCCGCAATCATAAACATCCAGGACAAACTCAGGCTATTTCTTAAGCCAGTCAATATTCCCGGTGAGGCAGCAGGCAATACAATCTGCTGAACCTGTTGCCAGTATTTCAGGCGATAGACTTTTGCGACTTCAATCAGCTTACGATCCACACCCTGAATTGCAGCCACAGTATTGGTATAGGTCGGGAAGAAGGCACCAATTGCGATCAAGGTGATTTTAGAAGATTCGTCAATCCCTAACCAAAGCAGGAGTAGAGGAATCCAGGCTAGACTCGGAATAGATTTAATTGCAGAAAACGTTGGTTCCAGAAAATCTTCTGCATGTCTGTTTAACCCCACCAGAATTGCAAAGATCAGTCCCAATCCACTACCAATGCCAAAACCTAAGAAAACTCGCCAGCTACTGGTCCAAATATGCTGCCATAAATCACCCTCAGCCAGTTCAGTAAAGGACTGAAACAGGCTACTCGGCGCAGGCAATAGATAAGGTTCGATCACGCCATTACGGACTAATATTTCTACCAATACAATAAAAATAACAGGTAGAGTGAGGGCTTTGATCAGCGAAATGCTACGTGGTAGCACAGCGGATTTTGGCTGTTCTTCCACGCTCAACTGTTCCGAGATGCTTTTCGGTATAGTCATTACTTAGTTACAACCTTTTTTGCATAGCGGGCATCAAATAATTGAGTCACGACCTGATTGACATTGGTTCCTTTACGAACCAGTTCTTCTTCCGTCAGGATACGACCGGCTTTTTGTAATGCCCCGGTATGTTTGGTGGTTGGAATATTTTGATCTAGATTGGTACGGCTGAGTTGAAGCTTGGCGACTTCAATTGGAAGCTTAGCTTCTCGTGCCAGTAGTTCAGCCAGTTTGTCGGGATTGGCTTTCGCCCATTTACGTGCCTGTTCATAAGCTTTAATCACCGCTTCAATCGCTTCCGGACTGGATTTGGCAAATTGGTCTTTTACGCTCAGTACGCTATAAGAGTTAAAGCTGACATTGCGATACAGCAATTTGGCACCTGACTGCGCCTGTGCAGATGCCATTAAAGGATCAAGGCCTGCCCAGGCATCGACCTGTTTGCGCTCCAACGCAGTCTTACCATCCGGATGCTGTAAATGCACCAGCTCTACATCGCGTTTGCCCAAGCCAATGGTATCTAAGGCTTGTAAGGTAAATAAGAAAGGATCGGTACCTTTAGTAGCAGCAATCTTTTTACCTTTCAGATCTTTCAGTGATTTGATATTCGAATCTTTATTGACGACCAGTGCTGTCCATTCAGGCTGGCTCTGAATATAAACCGTTTTAATCGGGCTGCCATTGGCACGGCTAAGCACTGCCGCTAAACCTGCAGTTGAAGCGAAATCGGTACTGCCA
Source organism: Acinetobacter sp. CAU_H_56 (assembly GCF_058599425.1). Taxonomy (NCBI): domain Bacteria; kingdom Pseudomonadati; phylum Pseudomonadota; class Gammaproteobacteria; order Moraxellales; family Moraxellaceae; genus Acinetobacter; species Acinetobacter sp. CAU_H_56. The sequence continues at coordinate 1,312,451 of NZ_CM178654.1, forward strand.
CTATTTAGATATTCGAGTGAGCGGTTACTGCCTTGGCTAAATACCCATTTAATCTTGGTTTTTGGCAAAGCTTTTTCTAGCAGTTTCTGTTCTTTAACCACCAGACTGGTCGGTGCATAATAGGCATAGTCCAGTTTTAATTCAGATGGAATCGCTGCGTTAGCCAAGCCGGTAAAGAAAGAAATAGAAAGACCGAGTAAAGTCAGACCTGATGTTCTTAATGTTTTTTTCATGAATATCTCAATCTTGAATTAAATTTTTGACATTCATAGCGGTAAATAGATGAGCACACAAAAAAGAAAAAAAGATAATCAAATCAAAAAATGAAATAATTAACAGTTTTAAATATAGGTATTTGTTTTTATTTAAATTTATTAAATAAAAAATAGAAAGGTTTTGCTTAGATAAAATTTTAAAAATGGTATGGCGTAAATTGATAAGCTGTTTTTCTAATTATTCGTCCTTGCAGCATGAAATTTTATAAATAACGAGTGCCATAAAAAAGCGATGCATCAGCATCGCTTTTTGAGTCACTATTTTATAAATCTGGGTAGCTTACATTGGGTAGTCTTGCAGACAGTCATAAACTTCGACTTGATCTAGACTACCAGTTTCCATTGCCAAGCAAAGGGCCACGACTTTGGCAGTATCAGCAAGATACTGTTCATCTTTCAGCGCAATACCTTGTTGTAATGCAACGATGCGCTCAGTCGGAATTTCAAGCGATTTCGCAGCTTCAGTAGCATCAATCTGATTAAAGAAGTGCACAATAGCATCTTTGAGGGCAGAATCAGACGCATTCAAGATGCCTTGATTCAATTGCTCTGCATTAAGATCGGTCGAAGAAACTAAAGCCTGGGCGAAGTTTTGAACAAGATTCTGTCCAAGAACATCAGTCATCTTTAACATGGAAATACCTTCAACAAGGAAAGAGGGAAAGGGAGTACAGCCAAAAGAGAAGCACTAAAGAATTGATTGAAAAATAAACTATATTAATAGGAAATGCAAAGCATTATGGATGACCGTTCAGTCCTCTATTTTTGGGCTGTAAGCCTTGAAAAATATAACTGTTGAGAAAATATAAATTTAAATTTATATGCTGAATTTTAATCGTTTTTAAGTCTTATTAAATATAAATTATCTAGTAGTATTTTGTCTATAGGCACCTGGACTAACCCCTGTCCATTTTTTAAAGGCGCGATGAAAAGCACTGACTTCCTGAAAGTTAAGCTGATCACTAATGTCCTGCAAACTTTGATCCGTACAGGTTAAAAGTTCAATGGCTGTATCACGACGAATTTCATTTTTGAGCTGTTGATAAGTCGCACCTTCATTTTTAAGACGCCGTTGCATGGTGGCTTCAGACATATTCATTTTCAAAGCAAGCTCATTCAGTTCAAGCCATTCAGCCGGAGGTACTTTTAAAAGCTGTTTGCGGATCTGTGTACTTAGCGCATAAGGATTTTTAAAGCGAACTAGCAGGTTATGCGGAGTCTGCTGAATAAACTGATACCAGGAGGTCTGATCCTGTTTTACCGGGAGCTGCAAATAGGCGGCATCAAACTGGATATAGTTTTCACTGGCCTGATATTCAATCTGTTCACAAAAACGGACTTTATAATCGAAATCATCTAATGGCGCGGCACATTTTAGTTGGATCTGATTGAGTAAAATCCGCTGTCCGCTTAACCAGCATAGCAGGGTATGAGTCAGCATTAGATAGGTTGCATAACTAAACATGCGCTTGGTCTGCTTCTGGTCATAGATCACGATATAGGCGAAGTTTTCCTCGACCATGAGGGTGCTGTGCAGATCATCCAGAATCAGATTAAAAAATTGCAGGATTTGCTGCAGAGCTTTTTCCAGCGTATCGGTCTGTAACAGCATTTTTGACAAGAGCTTGAAACTGCCACGGCGCATCGGATGACTGTCCATGCCAAAAAATTCATCATTCATGCTGTCTGCAAGTGCAGTCCATAGCGCGGCATATTGCGCTACTGACACCCGTGCTTTAGCAGAGTGCAGAATCTCTAAGGGAATGGCAGCCTTAGTTAGAATCGCAGCAATATCATAATGCTGTGCTTTGGCATTCAGCAGTGCTTCATGAACCAGATCAATTGAAATGGTTCCCTTACTATATTCCAAGGCTGGTAATTGCATAGCCAGTCAGATATCCCTTCTTTATTGTCCAAATCCATCAGTGAAGATGCAACATTTGGAAATTGTACAGAATAAAATCTCTGTTTACTCTGCCTATTAAGTCGTAGCTTGTCATAAAAAATAGGAACAGGACATTAACATGAAAATTCAGGGAAAAGTGATTGTGGTAACTGGTGGTGCATCAGGTCTGGGTGCAGCCACAGCGGCTCATCTGGTAGAACAGGGTGCAAAAGTGATTCTGGTCGATATGAACCAGGAACAGGGCAATGCCTTACAACAGCAACTGGGTGAGCAGGCTGAATTTGTACAATTGGATGTAACGGATGAGCAGGCGGTTGAAGCTTTCTTTAATCATGTTGAAAACAAGTATGGTCAACTCAATGGCTTGGTGAACTGTGCTGGGATCGCACCCTCTGCCAAAGTGCTAGGCCGTAATGGAATCCATGAACTGGCGATGTTCCAGAAAGTATTGAATATCAATGTAAGTGGCACATTTAACATGCTTCGTTTTGCGGCGGCTTTAATCGCCAAGTATGAACTGCAAACGGATGAAGAGGAGCGTGGCGTGATTGTGAATACGGCTTCAGTTGCAGCCTTTGACGGTCAGATTGGTCAGACAGCTTATTCTGCGTCTAAAGGTGCGGTCGTTGCAATGACGCTGCCACTAGCACGTGAGCTAGCGCGTGAAGCGATTCGTGTCATGACCATTGCACCGGGCATTATGGAAACCCCAATGCTGAAAGGCATGCCGCAAAATGTACAGGATGCTCTGGGGCAGATGGTTCCATTTCCACCACGTCTGGCTAAACCTCAGGAGTTTGCCCAGTTAGTGGGTCATATTTTTGAAAATAGCTATCTAAACGGTGAAGTGATTCGTCTGGATGGTGCCATCCGTATGGCTCCAAAATAAGTTCGAATCAACAAAGCAAAATACAAAAGTCAGAGTAGATAGGTTTATTCACTCTATATGGAAAATTAAAAGATAAGTAAGGGATATACGCAGTGCTTTTAAATGACGAACAGAAAATGATTCAGGAAATGATGCGAAACTATTCGCAGCAAAAACTGAAACCTACCGCTGGTTTAAGGGATAAAACGGCTCAATTTCCAGCACAAGAATTGAGAGAACTCGGTGAGCTTGGTGCACTCGGTATGACCGTGTCTGAACAATGGGGTGGAGCAGGCCTGGACTATGTGTCGCTGGTACTAGCCCTTGAGGAAATTGCTGCTGGAGATGGAGCCATCTCGACCATTGTCAGTGTACAAAATTCACTGCCTTGCGGGATTACCCAGCGTTATGGTACCGAGGAACAAAAGCAGAAATACCTGACTAAACTAGCGACCGGTGAATGGTTGGGGTGTTTTTGCCTGACAGAACCTCAAGCCGGTTCGGATGCCAGCGCACTGGAATGTAAGGCAGAACGTGATGGCGATGAATGGGTATTAAATGGCACCAAGCAGTTTATTACTACCGGTAAGCATGCCCAGATTGCATTGGTATTTGCAGTGACAGATAAATCTGCGGGCAAGAAAGGAATCTCATGCTTCTTAGTACCTACCGATAGTCCAGGATATATCGTCTCGAATCTGGAAGAAAAAATGGGGCAGCATTGTTCCGATACCGCAACCATCATTTTTGATCAATGCCGGATTCCGGCTGAGAACCTGTTAGGACAAGAAGGTGAAGGCTACAAGATTGCCTTGTCTAATCTGGAATCTGGCCGGATCGGGATTGCAGCACAATCTGTAGGTATGGCACGAGCTGCACTGGATGCTGCTGTTGAATATGCCAATGAACGTAAATCCTTTGGCGTCGAACTGGTACAGCATCAGGCAGTGGCGTTCCGTCTCGCAGATATGGCCACCCAGATTGAGGCAGCAAGACAACTGGTCTTACATGCAGCAACGCTTAAAGATGCAGGATTACCATGCTTAAAAGAAGCGTCCATGGCTAAACTGTTTGCTTCGACGATTGCAGAGCGAGTCTGCTCGGATGCGATTCAGATTCATGGCGGTTATGGTTATGTCTCAGATTTCCCGGTTGAACGTATTTACCGTGATGTCAGAGTGAGCCAGATTTATGAAGGTGCATCTGATATTCAGCGTCTGGTCATTGCCCGGGAAGTGAGCAAAGTTTAAAAGTCATGAAATAGCCGACTGTTCAAATCTTGCAGCTCATTTGAGGGATATGGAAATTGTGATGGTCTATAAAACATGGTCAATTATTGATTAAGCGAAAAGTGACTCAGCAGAGTGACACCTAACATGTCCTAGCAATAGGGCATGTTATATAAAACCGGCATTGCAATGGAATTCGCAGGCGGTAGACAGAACAACAAATACAACGGACACAGACATAAAGTCTGTTTATAAACGGAATAGAGGTTGTCGTGATGAAGACACTAGAACAAGCGTATCGTGAATTTAATTTTGACACTATGGTTCAACAACATCTGGCAGGAGTGCCAGATGCACTCAACGCCTATACAGAATGCTGTGGACGTTTTCTAGGACAAAACCGGATCGCGTTAATCTGGGAAGGTAAAAATGGCAAGACCCAATATTGGACTTTTGAACAATTGGCTGAGGCTTCAGGACAATTGGCTCATTATATGACCTCACTGGGTTTACAAGCAGGTGACTGTATCGCTGGTTTGCTCCCACGAACCCCCGAATTATTAATTACTATTCTTGCTACCTGGCGTATTGGTGCGATTTATCAGCCTTTATTTACCGCTTTTGAAAGCAAGGCAATCGAGCATCGTATTAATACCGCACATACCCGACTGATTATTACCAATCAGGAACAGCGAGCGAAACTGAATGATCTCGATATTCCACATCTTTTAACCGTACATCAAACGCCTGAAAGTACCAATCAGGATGCTGATTTCTGGACAGAACTCAAGAAATGCCCAACTGAATTTGAGCCGGTTCAAGGTCGTTTTAGTGACATTTTCCTGATGATGTTTACTTCAGGTACAACGGGGCTGGCAAAATCAGTGCCTGTTCCGCTTAAAGCTTTACTGGCATTTAAAGGCTATATGCTGCACGCCGTAGATTTACGTGACGAAGATACTTTCTGGAATCTGGCAGATCCAGGTTGGGCTTATGGTCTGTATTATGGAATTGCAGGTCCATTAAGTCTGGGACATAGCATCATTCTGGATGAACGTGCCTTTAGCGTAGACAATGCTGTTGAAGTCATTAAAAAATATCGGGTAAATAACCTGACCGGTTCTCCAACCGCGTTCCGGATGTTCTATGGCTTTAAGGAAAAATTTGATGCTGAGATTAGCTCATGTTTACGTGTGGTCAGTAGTGCAGGTGAGCCATTAACGCCTGAAGTCATTCAATGGTTTAATCATGAAATGGACGTCAATATCTACGACCAGTATGGACAGACGGAACTGGGAATGGTGATTGCCAATCATCATGCGCTGGAGCATCACAAGAAAATCGGTTCTGCTGGCTTTGCCATTCCGGGGCATCGTTTTGCAGTTTTAAATAAAGAGCATCAGGAAGTCGAAAAAGGTGGTATTGGTACTTTGGCCATGGACTGCTCAGCCTCACCTTTGATGTGGTTTGAAGGCTATGGCGGCAATAATCGTAAAGCCTTCGTGGGACAGTACTATTTAACGGGTGATACCGTAAAACTGAATGAATATGGTGGAATAGATTTCATTGGTCGTGCGGATGATGTTATTACGACTTCGGGTTATCGAGTTGGACCTTTTGATGTAGAGAGTACCTTGCTGGAGTGTGAAGAGGTGCTGGAGTCCGCTGTGGTTGGAAAGCCAGATCCGGAACGTACCGAAATTGTGAAAGCCTTTGTAGTGCTTAAAGCACAATATGCTGCTAGTGAAGAACTGATGCTGAAATTGCAAAACTATGTGCGTTCCCGTTTATCTAAACATGCCTATCCGAAAGAGATTGAGTTTTTAAGTGATTTGCCTAAAACCTCTAGCGGTAAAATTCAGCGTAATCTACTTAAACAGCAGGAAATTGCCAAGATTCAGGGTATCAAACAGGTCAGTTAAAATATTTATTTAAACATGTTGAAAAGGTCGCAATTGCGGCCTTTTTTATATGATTGATCTGTTTATTTTTAAATTTATCAGAGAAAATAATTGTCATTACAATGTAATACTATTCATCTTTTAAATAAAATAAATCAAAAATTTAGCCTCTTATTGCGAGGCTAAATTGAAGGTGAAATTCTTATTTACTTATAGATCAACTTTTTTGTGCTCAGCATCTGGTTCCCCAGCTTCGCCAGTCACACCACCTTTTAATGCCTTAAATAGCTGAGTTACTTTATTATCGGTGACATTCCAGTATTCTGCACTTTCAGCTTCAGCAATCAGTACACGCACGCTAGGATCGTCTTTACCCTCAAACCAGTTTTCTGCCCATGGATTCCATAATTTTTCAATCAGAATACGGTCAGTACTGATCTGTGCATTTGCACTGATCGATACATAAATACCATCAGAAGGTTTAGCGAAAGACAGGCCAATCTGAGTGCGACCAGTAGTGGCAGCTTTCACCAGATCATTGGTATCACGCATGATGAAATACAAGTTCTGATCTTCATTCATTTGCTCAGAATTGAGCATGGTCATCGGCTGAGAATGAATTTCCTGACTTTCGGTTACATGGCTGATCATGGTGTAACGCACATCTTTGATTAATTCCCATAATTTTTCACGATTATTATGCTGATTTTGTTCGTTCATCTATATGCTCCATACTATTTTTGAAAGCGAGGATAATTACTATTTATTCCTTAAGCAGCTTAATCATATTTAGGAATGGATACAGAGGGTCTCACTGAACTGATACATTTTCCTACTGAATTGCAGGCAGCAGCTACAGAAGTGCTAAACAATCGAAATTCAGTTACAGGGTGATAAAAGAATAGAAGAACGAGGTTCCAGGAAGATGTAATACGTGAATAAATTAAGTGGCATATAGATCAAGTTAAGTGCATTCATAATATGACTATTACATATTTATTAGGACACTATCAGCTTGATACGGAGCATTTAACTGATATGCTATTTAGCGCTAGTATTGCCAAGCCATTTATTGATTTGCTGTTTATGCGCAGAGAAGTTAATTTGCTCGAGATTTATCCGCATATTGAAATTTCGGTAAATGCACTTTTTGTGGCACATGCTTCTTAAAAATCTTCGAAACAAGGAACGACGTTGTCTATATCGACTATGGATGCCATATCCCCAGAGTTTGAACTCACCGATGCTGAATTGCACTTATATAGTCGCCAGATTCTTCTGGATGGCTGGGATATTGAAGCACAGGAAAAGTTGAAATTTTCTAATGTCTGTATCGTGGGGTGCGGCGGGATTGGTTGTGCCTTGGCAGAACTTTTGGCACGGGCAGGTGTTGGCAAAATTACCCTGATCGATCCTGATACGATTGAGATGAGTAATCTGCAACGACAACTGGCATTTACGCCAAATGATTTAGGCTTTTATAAGGCAGAAATACTCGCGAAAAGACTGGCTCAGATTAATCCGAATGTTCAGGTTGAATATATCAATCAAGCTTTAACGACTGAAAATGCAGAAAGTATTATTGAACATCAGGATCTAGTGCTGGATGGATGTGATCAGTTCGAGACACGTTATCTGGTCAATCAGAGCTGTGTAAAACTGAATGTGCCTTTAATCAGTGCTTCTGCGATTGGCTTGCAAGGGCAACTGTTCATGATGGAAGGGGATTCAGCCTGTTATGCCTGCCTGTTCCCATCTGAACATCAGGCTGATACCAGTTTGCGCTGTGCAGATTCAGGCGTATTGGCGACTACGCCGAATGTGATGGCGAGTTTGCAAGCTCATCATGCTTTGCTTTATTTAGGCCTGGGTAAAATGCCACTTAGGCAGAAACTTTTACTTTGGGATGGTCTGAGTTTCAAACAGCGCATTTTAAGTTTCGAAAAAGATACAGATTGCCCGGTCTGTCAGGCAAGATAGGCCTGCAAAATTTAATTTTTTTGCTACACTGCATGTAATTAATTTTTCCTAAGACATTATGAAAAAAAATATCTGGTTAGATGGAATACGTTCGGTTGCCCGTATGGGTGAAACCGCGGTAGTTGCGGCGAAGGCCGGCATTAAATATGCTACTGAAAAGCCAAGTAATGCCAAACTCATGCGTGAAACATTTGAGTCTTTAGGCTCAACCTATATCAAGCTCGGTCAGTTTATTGCCAGTACGCCGTCGCTGTTTCCGCGTGAATATGTGGAAGAGTTTCAGGGCTGTCTGGATCAAACACCGACCTTGCCATTCAGCTATATCCAAGAAGTGCTAGCATCAGAGTTTTCTGGCCGAAACTTGGATGAAATCTTTGCCTCAATTGAAGAAACACCACTGGCTTCTGCTTCCATTGCACAGGTACATGCGGCCAAGCTGGTTTCTGGTGAAGATGTAGTTATTAAAGTACAAAAGCCGGGTGTGGAAACAATTCTATATACCGATTTAAATGTATTGCATTGGGCGACCAAACTGCTGGAAAAAGCAGTACCGAAAGTAAAATTTGCGTCATTGGCAGATATTGTCGAAGAAATCAAAACCCGGATGGTGCGTGAAGTTGATTTTATTGAAGAAGCACAAAATCTGGATGATTTCGTCAATTATCTGAATATCACCAATAACAAAGCAGCAACTGCTCCTAAGGTTTATCATCAATATTCAACACGTCGTGTGCTGACTATGCAACGTTTATATGGCGTGCCACTGACTGATTTTGAAGTGGTGAAAAAGGTCGCTAAAGACCCGTCACAGGTTCTCATCACTGCAATGAACACCTGGTTTGGCAGCCTGATGATGTGTAACAGTTTCCATGCTGATTTACACGCGGGTAATCTGATGCTGCTTGAAGATGGTCGTGTGGGCTTTATTGATTTTGGTATTGTCGGCCAGCTTAAACCAGAAGTCTGGACAGCGTGTATGGCCTTTATGGATGCCTTGCAGCATACCAATTATACCCTGATGGCAGAGAATATGCTGAAAATGGGCATGACTGCAGTTGCGATTGATACCAAAGTGCTTGCGGCTGATCTCGAACGTTTGTTTAGTGGTGTGATGTTAGCTGATCCTCAGGAATTACTGACTTCAAGCCCAGCAGATCTTAACGATATTATGATGGATATGGTGGCAGTCGGTGAACGTCATGGCATTCGCTTCCCACGTGACTTTGCCTTATTGTTTAAGCAAATGCTGTATTTCGACCGTTTCATGCGAATTCTGGCACCGTATACAGACATTTATGCAGATCAGCGTTTGCAGATGGTTCAGACCATGGACCCAAATTTGCTGTTAAAGCATTAATTTAATCCCTCCCGACCTCCCTTTAATAAAGGGAGGCTTTCATTACAAAATAATTAGAAGTGATGAAAGTCCCTCTGTATTAAAGAGGGATTTAGGGAGATTATTGGTAAATATTAAATTCCGAGTTTTAAAATGGACGCAATTATTATTGAAGGCTTAAAGGTCGATACAGTAGTCGGCTGCTTTAATTGGGAGCGTCAAATCATTCAGCCTTTAATGCTGGATCTAAACATTCGTACCAACTTAGAACAAGCGGCACAGTCAGATGAACTGGAAGATACTTTGAATTATGCCGAAATTTGCGAGATTTCAGCGCGGGTGATTCAGGAAGCTCAGCCAAAATTGATCGAACATGCAGCAAAACTGGTACTAGACGCGCTTTTTGCTACCTTTGAAAGTGTAGAATCGATTATGATTACGATCCGTAAGCCTGCCATTATCGCGCAAGCCAATTCTGTAGGGATACGTCTTGAACGCCACCGCAACGATATTCGCCCTAGCACTGGCGAGTAATTGTCATCCACAGCAACATTTTCAGGCTGCCCAGCAACGGATCAGTGAGTTGGGGGAAGTCCGGTTTTCTCCAATTTACCTCATTCCATGTCGGGATAGTATCGGAGCAGATTACTGGAATGCAGCCTGTCTCCTATACAGTGAGGTTTCTGTTCAAGATATGACAGATTTATTAAAGCAAATGGAAACGGATTCAGGGCGGGTTCGACCATCGCATCAGATCAGCCTGGATGTCGACCTGATTGCATGGGGAAATGATTTAAATCAGATGGACTTTAATCCGAAAAAATTACCGCTTGCCCTAGACGTAAAAATCCCGATGCATGACATCTGGTCTCATCCTGCATTTGAATATGATCGCCGTCTTCAATATCCACAAGTCAAAATTTAATTTATATCTAAAGCGAGTAAAAGGTATCTTTTAGCTTAGTTTAATTAGCGAATTGGAATTTGCTAAGAACAGCTGTCTATTTTTTCTTGTGATAAAAAACAACTAACAACACTATGATTGCAAACAGAATGCCAAGAATAATACCTGTTTCCATACGTCACCTTTAAAGCATTATTTTTTTGATAAATAGGTCATAGCTATTTAGCAGTTATACCTATGTCAATCGTTCTAGAATTTTAATAAATACGAGATGAAACCGGTTCGATTATAACAGCTAAATAAACGAATAGAGTTTGATTAAAATGTGAATCAATATTCTGTTGGATAGGCGGTTAAATTGATTGATCTACACTCAAAAAACGATCAATGAGTTATCTTGTTTAAGAATTCATAAGAATGAAAAAAGCCCTCAAAAAAGAGGGCTTCATTTGATACTTAAATATAATAACTGGTTTTAGTCATTAACTTGGAAATACCGGTCATAGCAATCTTGACTGGAAGGGGTAAATCTACACCGCCTGCAGCCAAAGCTGTATCACGATGATGCAGTTCATCTTCATTCATTTGTTCCAGAATGCGACGTGAGCGTTCATCCTGTGCGGGCAGCTGATTAATATGATGCTGTAAATGCATACTCACTTGGCGTTCGGTTTCAGCAACAAAACCCAGACTGTATTTGTCACCCGCAATGCCGGCAATTGCACCCATCCCAAAGGAAAGGCCGTACCAGACCGGATTGAGTAAACTGGTATGGCTATCCAGTTCTTGTAAGCGGTCTTCACACCAGGCCAGATGATCCTGTTCCTCAATTGCCGCCTGTTCCATTTCCCGACGTACATTTGGTAATTTCGCTGTTAATGCCTGTCCATGATAAAGCGCCTGGGCACAAACCTCACCACTATGATTCACACGCATTAAACCAGCCACATGACGGGCATCACTCACGGTAAGCTGAGTTTCAACCGGTTTGGCTGGATTTTCCCGTTGTGAGGAAGTCGTTCCTGGAACAAGACTGCGTAATGCCTGGTCAAAAGAATGAATAAGCTTATCGACACCTGTATATTGACGCATGAATTAATCCTCCAAAGGGGCTTTTGCGATTTTGATCATCGGTTTCAATCTATAGAGCAGCCATAAGGTAAACAGGCCACTCAACACTGCAGTAATACAGAAAAGTATTTTAAGATCAAACTCTAAAATGCTTAAAATAATAATTGAGAATATAGCAGAAGATACCATGAAAACGGCATTCAGGATGTTATTTGCTGCAACCACACGTGCACGATGTGAGCGGGGAGAATGCGCTTGCATCATGGCATACAGCGGTACGATATAAAAACCGCCACTGATGCCTAGTAAAGTTACCGCCAGCATCACATGATAATAGCTCCAGCCTTGCTGGAATACATCTGCCAAGCCGAGTAACGTACCGGTACGTTCCGGAACAAAGGCAAGACTTGCGGCTAGATATAAGGCAAAGACTACAAGGCCAATGGCACCAATGGGAACCATTTTGATATTGACCTCAGTACCTCCTAATCTGCGGCATAAATAAGAACCTAAGCCGATCCCGACAGAGAAAAAGGTTAAAAGCAAACTGGCGACATTTTCAGAAGCATGCAGGTTTTGTAAGGTGAGTTGAGGAATCTGGGTAAGATAGGTTGCACCATAAAACCAGTACCAGGAGTTACCCAGCAGAATTAAAAAAACCAGCGGTAAGCTTTTGGCATATTTAATGGTCTGAAAGCTGGTCCGGAAAAAATTCCAGTCAATGTTGATTTCAGGCGCTGGAATGCTCTGCTTCAGAATATAACGACTGGAGAGATAGCCAATCACGGCGATACTTAATACCGTCAGGCTGATCCAGATCAGATTGCCTGTAGAAGCAGCAATGACTGCACCACCCAGAATCATACCGAATAAAATTGCTAAAGAAGTGCCTGACTGGAACAGCGCGTTACCTGACATCAGTTCATCTGGTTTTAATACTTCAGGCAAAATGGCATATTTAATCGGGCCGAAAAAAGTGGATTGAGTACCCATTAAAAACAGGGCAAACAATAGAATCCATAAATGACCGAGTAGGAAACCAACAGTCCCCACAATCATGATCACAATTTCAAAAATCTTTAGATAGCGAATCAGCTGGGAACGTTCATATTTGTCTGCAATCTGGCCTGCCGTCGCAGAGAAAATAAAATAAGGCAAAATGAACAATAGTGCGGCCAGGTTATTTAGTGTGCTAATACTGGCTGATTGTTGCTGAATCCAGCCATAGGTAATCACCAGTAATAATGCCTGTTTAAAAACATTATCATTCAGTGCACCAAAAAACTGGGTCAGGAACATGGGTAAAAAGCGGCGGCTCGCTAACAAATGTTCATTGTTGTTCATATAAGACGTGCTACATTAAGATTTATTAAGAAATGTGAGATATACGTAAACATTGAGAAAAATCATGTAAGATACTTTCGTCCATGTAAAGGCAAAACCCAATAATTTAAGTTCTTTAGCTTATCTTTTTCGGTCAAATAATCAATTAAAGAATGTATTCGTTTAGAGTTTGCTATGCCCGCAAAGAGAAAATTTAAACAAACGATGCTGAATCGTAGTATGGGGTCTCTCGTACCATATCATGGCCGAGCCAGGCTATGTATGAGCATATTTTTCATGATGTTATCGCATCAGGGCATGGCACAAACCGAGCAGACGGAAACTCCGGTAGCACTATCTCAGGCAGAAATGATCGAAGAGTTATCCCAGGAAGCCGTACGACAAGGGGTAGCTACGACCGAAGCTGAAGCCACAGAAAAAGTTGAAGAAGCTTTAGAACCTGAAACTTCGACTGTAGATAGTATGCAAATGCTGCAAGAACAGCAGACTATGGGAACGTCTCTGGGTGAATTTCAGCCAATTGAGTTTGATGATTTAGAAAGCCTGCCGGTGCAAACGATTGACCAGAGTATGGCCAATGAGATTTATCAGGTCGCAGAAGAAGCGAAACGCGAGGCGCAAGCCTATCGCCAATCAGCGCAAACTGAAACGGTAGTCAATGATATGAGTCAGCAGGAACTGGTTGAAATCAATCAGGCACCTGTGAATGTTGATCAGCTTATGCAGTCCATTCAGGCCGATAGCCAGATCATTGTCCAAAGAAATGAGTCCGGTGCGACCTTATCCGAGTTGCCTGCACCAACAACGCCTGAAAATGACAAACGTCCGAATATTTTCAAACGACTGTTTTATAAAATCCGTCCACCTCGCCAGATTATGACCGCCAGTTTGCCTCGGATCAGTGCAGATGTGGTCATTGTGAATGGAAATGGTACTGCACAAAGCAATGGCGGATTGAATCGTAAAGCCCGGTCAGAAGGTTATACGAATCTCAGAAATAATGTAAAAGCTAAACTTTCTAGCTTTACTCAAGAATCCTTTGACGATTTTTCATTTGCATTACCGCAACTCCGTAATTTGTCCAATCAGGCTGCCCAAGCTGTAGGTTATTACAATGCCCAGTTCAGATTTGAAAAATTATCTGACAGTCGGGTCAGAGTTTATGTAACCCCGAATGAGCCAGTCATTATCAATACCCATAATATTGAGTTTAGTGGCCCAGGTGGTGAACAGCCGCAGTTCCAGGTTATTAGTCTTCTACCTGAACAGGAAGAAGGTGATATCTTTAACCATGGGGATTATGAAAAAACCAAGGATCGGATTAATACCGCAGCCAGCAATAATGGTTATTTCGATGCTTACTGGCGCTTGCACGATGTGCGCATTGCCCAACCCGAAAATACAGCCGATGTAAATTTACGCTTTGAGACAGGTGAGCGTTATAAACTGGGTAATGTCGAGTTCAGGATGAGTGATCCTGAAAAAGAATTTCCACTGAATCGTGATGTGCTGGAAAGTCTGGTTACTTGGGAAGATGGTGCCGATTACACTTTCTGGCGTGTAAATAGCCTGGCCAACAACCTGACGAACTCACGTTATTTTAACTATACGCTGGTGGATGCGATTCGTCCTGATCCTATTGATCGGGAGCTGGAACTGGCACCGGATATTCAGAGTCTGATAGAAGAACAGAAGTTTTCAGAAGATGAAATAGGTGTGGCCAAAAAAGCTGTACCGGCATCCGATCAGGAAGTTACACAGGATGTGGTGGATGAAGATCAGTTTGCCGGTAGCCGTGATGCAGAGAATCCAAATTTAAGAACTTTGCGGGTTCAGCAGCAGACCAAAGAAGACGAAGAAGAACGTTTAAAGGCTCAAGCTCGTGAAGAGAAAAAAATTCCGGTGATCGTGACACTGAATGCAGACCGTCTTAACAGTGCCGAAGTTGGTCTGGGTTATGGTACGGATACCGGAACACGCTTACGTGGACAATATCGCCGCGCGATCGTAAACAAGCGTGGTCACTCATTTGATGCCAACCTTGAATTGTCACAAATCCGTCAGTCCATTGATGGCCGTTATAATATTCCATACAACCATCCACTTAATGACTATATCAGTATCGTGGGCGGTTATGAGCGTGAAGAACGTGATGGTGTGGCCCAAGGTGATGGCCTGTTAATTGAATCTGCGGTACTCGGTGCTGACCGGATTATTAAAAATCCGCGTGGCAGCTGGCAACAAACTTACGGTCTGCGTTACCGCCTGGATCGTCTGACGCAGGATGGTTCAGTTGATTTTAGCCAGATTCCAGAAGCATTCAGATTCAATACTGAAGATGAACAGCAGTCTTTACTGGTGGGTTATGAAGTTTCCCGTACCGATAGTGATCGCCGGGTGAACCCGACCAAGGGCTTTAAGCAAACCTATAAAATCGAATTGGGCAGTGAAGCTTTATTGTCTGATGCCGATATGGCCATCATAAATGCAGGCTGGCGTTTTATCTATTCATTAGGTGAAAATGCCGATCACCAGTTTGTTGGACGTGCGGATCTGGGTTATATCTTTACTGAAGATTTTGCCAAAGTACCTTATAACCTGCGCTATTTTAGTGGGGGTGACCAGAGCATCCGTGGTTTCGACTATAAGAGTCTTTCTCCGGAAATTGAAGGCTTTAAAGTGGGCGGACAGGCTTTGGGTGTGGCTTCACTGGAGTATAATTATCAGTTCAGGGAAGGCTGGCGCGCTGCAGTATTTGCGGATGCCGGAAATGCCTATAATGAGGATTTTAGTAATCCAACAGAATATGGTGCGGGGCTGGGGATTCGTTGGGCTTCACCGATTGGCCCAATTCGTTTAGATGTGGCGACCGGACTGTCGGATGACAATTATCCGATTCGTCTGCACTTCTTTATTGGCTCGCAGTTATAAAACATTTATTAATTAAAAAATAGTTATTTGGGTAGATCATGGTCGAGAACCAACCACAGCCAGAACAAGAGCAACAACCTGAAGTTGTGCCGAAAAAGTGCCGTATCTTTAGAAGTATTCTATTGTCGGTTCTTTTTTCTCTTATTTTTCTGCTGTCTGTACTGGCGATCCTGTTTTCTACCGATAAAGGCAGTAAATTCCTGCTCGATCAGGTGATGCAGCGCCAGGAAATCATTCATTATGAATATGAAGGTGGGAACCTGTGGCGCGGGATTATCCTGAAAAATGTTCTGGTTACCCTGAAACCGGTCGATGTCAAAATTGACCGTGCTGATGTCAAGCTGGGTTGGCGGGCGATTATCAAAAAAGAAATTCATCTGACTGAAGCAGATGTAGTGAATTTACAGATTATTAATAAAAATCCGCCAAGTGATGAGCCATTCAAGTTCAATGCTATTCGTTTACCGTTTGTATTGCGGGTTGACCACTTACTTCTCGATCACCTGGTGATTAAAACCCAGACCGATGCAGTGGATTTTTATAATATTGAACTGAATGAAGCATTATGGTCAGGTACCGAGCTGAATTTCGAAGATTCCCGCATGGACATGGGCTATCTGTCGGTACGTGAAGCTACTGGGAAAATGCAGTTTGAAGGTAAATATCCATTGGATGCACGTGGTATTTTAAATCTGCCTTCACTCAGAGAAAGCCTGAATATTCATGATATTCAAGTGCGTGCTAGAGGCACACTGGATACCATTCAGGCCGGGGTCGCGACCAACACTCCAGATTTGCTGACAGGCTGGGCGGTTCTGCACCCGATGCGTCCTAATGTACCTATGCGTGGTGAACTCCAGTTTAAGCAATATCACTGGCCAATTCTGACAGAGCAAAAACTGTTTACGAAAGATGGTGTGGCTGAGTTTAATGGGAATACCAAGCGCCTGGATTTGAATGTCCGCACCGATATTGAAGGTGAAAATATCCCGGATGGGCAATATACCGCAGTGATGTATACCGATCTGGTCAATCAGCTCAATATTACTGATCTAAATGGTCAGCTGATGAAAGGCTCGGTAAGCCTGGCGGGTACTGTGGGCTGGGCTGATCGGGTGGATTGGGATCTGACAGGTCGCATGAATGGGATTGATCCGAAACATCAGCGAATTCCACAGGTAGTGCAGGACTTTCTGCCACCAAGTCTGGATGGCAGTATTGCCTCTGCCGGCAATCTGGAAAATGGCCTACATTTAACAGGATTGGTTGATTTTGACCGCTATGAAACCTGGAATATCAAGCTGGATCAGAAGCCGGTTAATGACAATAAAGCTCAACCGATGTTGCTGGATGTGGCCTGGAAAAATATTGATCGTGCTGTGCCTTATATTGGCTGGTTAAAAAGTGAATCAGGCGATGTTGATCTGGTACTGGTAGAAGGCCAGCAAAATATCCATGTTGCTACCCAAGTTGCTCAGCATGAAGAAGGGCTGTTGCCGACAGGAATGTATCAGGCACAACTAAACTTGAAAAATAACATCCTGAATGTTCCAAGTTTTAAATATAGCGGAAATGGACAGGCCGGCAGTCTAACAGGTAATGCACGAATTGAACTGCCAGAAGAAAAACGTCAGCTCAGATGGTCCGCAGTATTAAATGCCCAGAACCTGAATACTCAGACTCTGGCTGCAGCTTCACCAATTGACCGCTTGAATGGTCGGGTAAAAGCCAGTGGTTATGCACGCCCGAATCAGCAAATTATTAATCTCAGCGGTGTAGATCTGACCGGACGACTGGCTGCGCAAAATGAAACCGTTCACCTGACAGGTAATAGTAATATTGCCTTGTTGTTCCATGATGAAAAAGCAGGTGGCGGATTCAAAAGTTATGCGGTCAATTATGATGGTGCATTAAGTGCCAGCCAGATCAAGGCCAGTCAGGGATTGCTGAAACTGCGCTTGTCAGGTACGCCTGATATGCTGAATATCAAGGAACTGCGTCATGATGGTGTCGCTGGAAAAATTAATGCCAATGGTCAGGTGAACTTAGCAAATGGTATTGGCTGGAATGTAAATGCCTCTCTGGTGCGTTTTAAACCTCAGTATTTCAATGCCAAGCTTAAAGGTGAATTGTCTGGCAATCTGCAAACTCAAGGTATCTGGTCGGATGCAGTGAAGCGTGTCCAGATTCAACGCTTAAATCTGGCCGGTATGTTGAATAATAAACCGGTACGCGGTAAGGGTAATCTGGCTGTATTGATTGACTCCAAGCAGCGTGGTTTTGTACCGCAACAGTTTGAAGCCAATAACCTGTTCCTGTCTTATGCCAGCAACCAGCTCCAGGCCACAGGTAATGCACAGAATCTGCAACTTAAAGTGAATGCACCGGCATTATATGAGCTTTATCCAGGATTAAGAGGCCGGGTACAAGGCTACATCAATATGCAGGCACAACCGCGTTTACAAGCAACTGCGAATCTGGCAGTGGATAATTTTGCCTTCAAGAACCTGTTTAGCGTAGACAAGATTCGGGTACGCGGCCAGTTGCCGACTTCACAAACCACACCGACTTTATTGACTGCAACCATGGATCAGTTGCGTAGTGGCAATAGACAGATTGTACGCGGTGAAGTTTCACTAGCTGGAACGCGCGCCGCGCATGTGCTGCAAGTTCAGGCTGAAAATAAGCTGTCTAAATTTTTTGTTCAGCTCGCAGGTGGTTTTAATGCGCAAAATAACTGGTTAGGCCAGATCCAGCGCGGTGATTTTGACTCACTGCGTACCCATCTGGTGCAGCGTCAAAATGCAGCTGTGATTTATAACACTGCTCAGTCGGATCTATTTGTGGGCGCTCATTGCTGGATGAGCCAGCAAAGCCAGCTTTGCTTTGACCAGCCAATTCGAGTCAATAAAACTCGAGGCAGTGCTTCTTTTATTACCCGTAACCTGGATCTGGCTGACTTTAGTGCCTTCCTGCCAGAAGGTATAGCATTAACCGGTAAAGTGAATGGTTATGCTAAGGCAGCTTGGGCACAAGGTGCCAAACCGAAAATTGATGCACGTCTGGTAACCCGCAATGGGGTGATCGGCTTATCTTCTGATGATCCGGAATATTTAGGCTCGACTTTAAAATATGATGAAGTGGGGCTGGTCGCAAAAAGCGTGGCTGCTGGACTACAGATTCGTCTGGATGTGAAAACGCCGGATATTGGTACAGGCTATGCCAATGTGATTATTGATCCATATCGTGACAATAAACCAATGCGTGGCGAGATTGCCTTTAACCAGGTTCAGCTGAAGGTCTTTAAGCCATTCATTCAGGATGTGCGTAATCTGGATGGTACCTTGTCGTATGCAGGTAAAATTAGCGGAACGTTAACCGATCCATTACTTGAAGGTGAAATTCGGGTTAAGGACGGGGCGATCAGCATGATTTCATTGCCAGTCAATCTGACCAATGTGCAGCTCTATTCATCAGTCCGTCAAAATACCGCGACTATTAATGGTGCATTTAATAGTGGTCGTGGTGCTGGTAAATTAACTGGTTCTGTAGACTGGAAAGGGGATCCTCGCGTACAGCTCAAACTTCAGGGCGAAAATCTGCTGATTCGTCAGGCACCGTTGATTACTGCGGTGGTTACACCTGATTTGACCTTGGATATGTATCCGTTCAATAAAAAATTGAGCTTGAGTGGCAAGGTCGATGTTCCTCGTGCACTGATTTCAATGCCTGAAGCGTCTGAACCTGTGGTGGGCTTGTCTTCTGACGTACGCGTAGTACGTGAGGGAGATGACCAGCTCGCCATTCTGAAAGCTGCACGTCCATGGGATATTCGCGCAGATGTTGCAGTGTCGTTAGGAAACCAGGTGATCTTCCAGGGCTTTGACAGCCGTATTCCACTCTTAGGTCGTGTCAATCTGACGCAACGTGGTCTGGAATCTGCGATGCGTGCCAATGGCGCGATCGGGGTATCGCAACGGGTGAAAATTGAAGCCTATGGGCAAAGTCTGGATCTGAACCGTGCGATTGCGCGTTTTAATGGCCCACTGTCGAATCCAACTTTAGATATTGATGCCAATAAATCCATTCAAGGTAGTACGGTGGGTGTACGTGTCACTGGTACAGCCTCAAGTCCTGCCATTCAGGTGTATAACGATGTTGGTCTGTCTGAACAGGAAGCGTTGAATGCCCTGATTACTGGTCGTATCAATGAAGGGGCTTCAGGTTTAAGTCAGGCGGAAGGTTTTAGATCTGATGTAAACAACACCATTGCTGCCGCAGGGATCAGTCTGGGCTTGGGTGGTACGCGTGCCTTGACCAACCAGATTGGCCGTAGCTTTGGCTTGAGCGGTCTGGCACTGGATGCACAGGGCACAGGGGATGATACTCAGGTGTCTGTAACCGGTTATATTACGCCAGACTTGTATATCCGTTATGGGGTTGGCGTATTTACCCCAGTGAACAAGCTGACTTTACGTTATCAAATGAACCAGCGTTTATATCTGGAAGCCAGTCAATCTTTAGAGCGTGCAATTGACTTGTTCTATAACTGGCGATTCTAATCTAATCAAAAGCCCTCTAAATGAGGGCTTTTTTATAGGCAAGAGATTTCAAAATAGCCTAAGCTATTTAAATCATCAGGCTATACTGATTTAAGGTATTCAATAAAATTAATCCTTAAAGGTCTCGTTCAGTGCATTCTGAACGGCTTCCACTCGGGATTTACAGGCTTTATACGCCTGCATAGACTCTTCAACGATTTTCATCAGATTATCAATATCTGGTTCCTGCTGAGATTCAAGTAATTCAGCATTCTTTTTCAAGATGTCATAGCCTTCCTGAAAGCTCAAAGTATCATGTCTCATGGGGAGTTACCTGCGTAAGTTGTGCTGAAAATAGGCCATCGTGTAATTCAACTTGAACGGGTTGTTGTGCATTGATCTGATTGATTGAACGAACTACGTGATCTTGCTGCCGCACAATGGCATAGCCTTTGGACAAAACATGTTTGGGATTTTGCAGTAGTGTTTCCCGCATCAGGGCATCTAGCTGCTGATTAATCAGTTGGGTCTGTTGCTGGGCAAGGTTAGAAGTGTTGGACTTGAGCTGCTCTAAACGTTGCAAGGCATTCATAATCTGATGATTGGCCAGATTCTGGATTAGTTTTAGATATTGCTCATTCTGGTTTTGATAAGCCTGAATTTGCTGTTGAGAAAGCCGTTGGATGCTTTGCAGATTATTTAAAACTTCTTGAGTTAGCTCGACCACATGATTACGAATTCCAGCAATCACCTTACTCGGTGTGTCAAAAGATCGATGAGCGATTTCATCCAGAATCGTCCTGTCTTTTTCATGACCAATACCAACCCAGACGGGAACTGAACGTTTGCAGAGCAGGGCAGCCAGTGCATAGTCATTCAAATAAGCCAGATCATTGACTGCGCCACCGCCACGGATGATCACGATCAGATCAGGCGCGTGATGATACGTTTGTGCCCACTGCTTTAAAGCTTGTGCCAAGCTTTGCATGATGCTTTGCGCTGCAGTATTTCCCTGAAAGGTCGCACTGTGATAGATAAATTCGCATACCTGAGCTTCTTGCAAAGCATCAGCATCTTTCTTGAAATCGCCCAGACCTGCAGCCTTTTCCGGAGCAATCACCAGAATCCGGTTGAGGTCAAAAGGTGTAGGCAGATTTTTATTGCGATCAATCAGACCTTCGGTTTTCAGTCTTTCTACAATCTGCTGATAACGTCGGGCTATATCACCCAAGGTATATCCAGAATCAATCTCTACGATATTTAGGGAAAACCCATATTGCGGATCAAAACTAGCTTTTACTTTGATTAAAACCTTAAGATCCCGGCTTAGCTCAATACCACTTTCACGTTCAAATTGCGTCACAATTTTCTGTGCAGCAAATTTCCAGATCGTGGCCCGGCAACTGGCAATGACCTGATCATTGTCAGGATCTTTTTCTGCCAGTTCTAGATAATAATGGCCAGTTTTAATATTTAAATTACGAATCTCGGCTTTGACCCACACCGGTGTATCGAAAGTGATTTTGACCACTTCCTGAACCGTAGAAAGGTATTCTTTTAAAGAAAGCTGGAGATCGTCTTGCATGCTGAGATAAAGTTTAAAATTCAATCAAATATTAAAGCAATATGGCCGCTAGTACAAACATCAAGCTTCGTGCATAAAAAAGGCAAGGACAAAGAAGCTGGGCAATAATTAATTTAATAATCTAAAAACAAAATATTAGAGTAATGCTTGGTTGATGAAGGGTAATAAACACTTTGTATAATAATGTAATGACATTGTCATCTTAAAGCCATTCCAATAGTTAACTAAAACTAAATTTTGGCTATTTGAAAAAAGAAACTACTTTTGAAGGTTGATTATTGGTTAAGGTAAATCATAGGAAATAGTGCGAATCCTAAATATAATTAAATCGAATGATAATAAGAACTGTTCCTGCCGCTTTTTACAGAATTACAAACACTCAAGCCTTTTCAGATCTGACGCTATAAGTGGAATATGCTACATTAAAGGCGAATTCCTTTAGAAGAATACCGCTCATGACAAAAATAATTTTATCTGGTTTGTCCGGATTGTTTGCATCCATCCTCCTTGCTGGCTGTAGCACAACCCAGTCGCCTGATTCAAACTCTACGTCATTAGGAACAGCGAATCCAGCAAGTGCCTATTGTATTAATCAGGGTGGAAAGCTGGAAATCCGTAATGAAACTAATGGGCAAGTGGGCTATTGTCATTTAAAAAATGGGCAAGTGGTCGAAGAATGGGAATATTTCCGAGCAAACCAGCCTAAATGTATCGCTGATCAGGCAGCTGCGTTGGTTGGCCAATCCAATTTAACTGAAGCGCAAATCAAAGAGAAAACCAAAGCTCAAATGGTACGCATGGTTGCACCTGGCCAGCCTGTCACTATGGATTATCGTGAAGAGCGCGTGACGGTCACTGTAGATCCAGCTACTAAGAAAGTAGTTCAGGCCAGCTGTGGTTAAGATATGAAATGCTACTTTCGGGCAGGCAGTATCAATAAGAATAGGTAGAAATTTCATTTTAAATGACAAATCTGCGCTGATCTCTTATAGTGCCTCTCGGAAGGAGAAATTCATGAAAAAGTTATTTGCTTTATCGCTGATGGTTGCTCTGGTCGGCTGTGCAGAGAAAAAACCTTTAACCCCTGAAGAGCAGTGGCATGGCTATTGTCGTAGTGTGGGGAATGCTGCACGAACCATTATGCTGGATCGTCAGAATGCGATCGAGAAAGAAAAGGCTGTTGAGCATGCCAACAAGATCGATGATGACATCACTCGCGGTTTTATCCTGAATATTATCGATGAAGTCTATGCACTTCCGGAACAGGAAATTAAGACCGATGTAGATGCAGCCCGTGAGAAAGTCCGCGCTGAATTTACTGAAAAATGTATCGCCACACCGCATGATAAAATGCCAGATTACAAACCGTTCTAAGGAACGGTTTTTTTATATCTAAATAAAGCAAACTAAGGAATCTTCATTCAAATTAAATAGTGGTTTATAGATATAAGAATATTCTTCTAATAATAAAAATAGCCTAAGCAACATTAAATATAATTTGTGACAATTGCTAAATCTAAAATATAGAAATGCTTATCTTTATATTGAATAATGAATTTAACTCCAAAGCCTTGAGGAGAACAATAATATGGACGTCGTGAAGTATTTATATCACTCAGATCTGCTGTTAGAAGATGAAAAAGGATTGGCGATTATCGGTAGCGGACGCTATGTTCTGAGTGTAGGAGACAAGGTCGTGATTAAGCAGATCTTGGTGCAGGACAAAAAACGCTGTCTGGTCGAGATTTCCTTTGCCAGCAATAACCATAGCCAGACCTATGAAGATCAATGTGAATTAAAATTTGAGGGTTGTCGGGACGCTTTTCAGCAATATTTGAACTCGACGACAGTCCACTAAGGTGGAGTATCTTTTTCTAAGTAAATCAGGCAACATCGATGTTGCCTTTTTTATGCGTCAAATTTGGTTAAAAGTTGTCATATCTGTATTTAAATTATGCAAGGCGATGATGATTTGTTTATTGAATGATCTTTATAAGCATCATTTAGTTATAAAATAATGAGCATCACAAAGAAACACTGTACTTGCATTAACTTTTAACTGGAATTTTAGTAAAATTTTAGAGTCCATATTATTTGTGAAGCTTTTATAAAGCAGGAATTCACAGGTAATTTTTTAAAAAAGAGGAATAACACCGTGCTAGAAGCTTACCGCCAACACGTTGAAGAACGTGCCGCACTCGGAGTCCCACCGAAGCCACTTGATGATGCTCAAACTGCTGCATTAGTTGAATTATTAAAAAATCCCCCAGCTGGTGAAGAAGCATACTTAGTTGACTTGCTTGAAAACCGTGTTCCAGCGGGTGTTGACCAAGCTGCATACGTAAAAGCTGCGTTCTTAGCTGCATTGGCAAAAGGCGAAGCGACTTCTCCACTAGTTTCTAAAGAACGTGCGGTTTACTTACTAGGCACTATGCTTGGTGGTTATAACGTTGCTCCTTTAGTTGAACTTCTAGAAGACGCAGAGCTTGGTGGTCTTGCTGCTGAAGCTTTGAAAAAAACGCTTCTTGTATTTGATGCGTTCCATGACGTAGCTGATAAAGCACGCGCAGGTAATGCAAATGCAAAAGCTGTTCTTCAATCATGGGCTGACGCTGAATGGTTCACTAACCGTGCAGACGTTCCAGAAGAAATCAAACTGACAGTTTTCAAAGTAACTGGCGAAACTAACACTGATGACTTGTCTCCAGCACAAGACGCTTGGAGCCGTCCAGACATTCCATTGCACGCAAATGCAATGCTGAAAAACGAACGTGATGGCATCAACCCAGAAGTTCCTGGTGAAGTTGGTCCATTAAACCAAATTAAAGACCTCATCGCGAAAGGCAACAAAGTTGCTTACGTAGGTGACGTTGTTGGTACAGGTTCTTCTCGTAAATCTGCAACTAACTCTGTACTTTGGTTCTTCGGTGACGAAATCGCTCACATTCCTAACAAGAAAGAAGGCGGTTACTGCTTAGGTTCTAAAATTGCTCCGATTTTCTTCAACACTATGGAAGACGCTGGTGCGTTACCAGTTGAAATTGACGTAGCAAACATGAACATGGGTGATGAAATCACTCTTAAAATCGACAAGGCTGCTGCTAAAGTAACTGCGTTCAAAGACGGCGCTCAAATCGCTGAAGCTGACCTTAAAACTCCAGTACTTCTAGACGAAGTTCGTGCGGGTGGTCGTATTAACCTGATCATTGGTCGTGGTTTGACAACTAAAGCACGTGAAGAGCTTGGTCTTGAGCCATCAACTCTGTTCCGTACTCCAGTACAACCTGCTGACACTGGCAAAGGCTTCACCCTTGCTCAGAAGATGGTTGGTCGTGCTTGTGGTCTTCCTGAAGGTCAGGGTATCCGTCCAGGTACTTACTGTGAACCACGTATGACTACAGTTGGTTCTCAAGATACAACTGGTCCTATGACTCGTGACGAATTGAAAGACTTGGCTTGCCTAGGCTTCTCTGCTGACCTGGTAATGCAATCTTTCTGTCACACAGCTGCGTATCCAAAACCAGTTGACGTTCAAATGCAACACACGCTTCCTGATTTCATCATGAACCGTGGTGGTGTTTCTCTACGTCCAGGTGACGGTATTATCCACTCTTGGTTAAACCGTATGCTTCTTCCAGATACCGTTGGTACTGGTGGTGACTCACATACTCGTTTCCCAATCGGTATTTCATTCCCAGCGGGTTCTGGTCTTGTAGCATTCGCTGCAGCAACTGGTGTTATGCCACTTGATATGCCAGAGTCTGTTCTTGTGAAGTTCAAAGGTAAAATGCAGCCTGGTATCACTCTACGTGACCTAGTACATGCAATTCCTTACGTAGCGATCCAAGAAGGTGACCTGACTGTAGAGAAGAAAGGTAAGAAAAACATCTTCTCTGGCCGTATCCTTGAGATCGACCTGACAGAAATGGAAACTGACCTGACTGTTGAGCAAGCATTCGAACTTTCTGATGCTTCTGCTGAACGTTCTGCTGCTGGTTGTGCGATCACGCTTTCTGAAGAGAAAGTTGCTGAATACCTACGTTCTAACATCACTATGCTGAAGTGGATGATTTCACAAGGCTATGGCGATGCTCGTACTATGGCGCGCCGTGTTGAGAACATGGAAAAATGGTTGGCTAATCCATCACTTCTTAAAGCTGATGCTGACGCTGAATACACTAAAGTATACGAAATCGACCTTTCTACAATTACAGAACCAGTTCTTTGCTGCCCGAACGACCCAGATGATGCGAAACTTCTTTCTGACGTTCAAGGCGTAAAAATTGATGAAGTATTCATCGGTTCTTGTATGACTAACATCGGTCACTTCCGTGCAGCTGGTAAACTTCTAGACAAAGTACCTGGTGGTTCTTTATCTACTCGTCTATGGTTGGCTCCTCCAACTCGTATGGATGAACACCAATTGATGGAAGAAGGTTTCTACAATACTTATGGTAAAGCTGGCGCTCGTACAGAAATGCCAGGCTGTTCACTGTGTATGGGTAACCAAGCACGTGTAGCTCCAAACACAACTTGTGTGTCTACATCTACTCGTAACTTCCCGAACCGTCTAGGTCAAGGTGCTAACGTTTACCTAGCATCTGCTGAGCTTGCTTCTGTTGCTGCTGTATTAGGTAAATTACCTTCTCCAGAAGAATACCAACAGTACGCTGCTCAAATCGACAGCATGTCTGCTGACATCTACCAATACTTGAACTTCGACAAGATGAGCGAGTATACAGATGCTGCGAAAGACGTAGATACTAAGAAAATTGCTGCTGCTCAATTGGCTTAATGAGCGAGGAGGAGAAAAGCCGAAAGGCTTTTCCCGAGCGCAAGAGTAAATCTATGATTTACTTTGAAAATTAGGCGATAAGTAGTTTAAGATAAGGGCTGAGGAATCAGCCCTTATTTTTTGTGTGTAGAAAAATGAAAAAATATTTAATGGTCAGAAGTCCGGAATCTTTAATCAAAGAGAATAAAATTGGGTATGGCTGGAAACAAATAAATTTCGCTAATCACGTTAATGCGGATTCTCTCATAAAAGAAATTATTCAGAAAAATGGTTCTATTGGTCGGATGACAAACCAGGTTAAAAATTACTTTAACTTAAAACAAGATGATATTGTTATTGTTCCCTTAGGGAGAAGAATTGCTATAGCAACAGTAGTAGGAGAGAAGTTTTTTGATCCACTATTCACTGGAGGTCATGGGGCTAATCAGATCAGTGTAGAGTTTTTTAAGAAAGACAATAAGGTTATTTTAATTCCAAGAGCGGCTTTAAAGCAAAATTTAGAAAGTAGATTGAAATTACGTACAACAATTGGCGACTTGTCTAGATTTTCAGATGAAATAGAGCATTTAATCCAAAATTTAAATAATTATGGTCATTTTGAAGTAAATAATAGCTTTCAGGTAAAAGCTGATTTTTATGAGCAGGAATTTAAAAAAGAATTATTAGAGGCAATTTGCAAGGGTCATACAAGACTAAAAGCTGGGGGGAGAGGTTTAGAGGAGTTGGTAAAAGAACTATTAGAAATTGAAGGATATTCAAGTGTAGATATTTTAGATAAGAAAAATGGAGAAGGAATAGCAGATGTTGATATACAAGCAACATCAGAAAATAACCCATTTTTAAAAGATATTCTTGTTCAAGTTAAGCATCATAGAGGTGAAACAAGTAAACATGCAATTGAGCAGTTAATAGCATATGAAAATGAAACTGATGCAACTACTTATAAATGGGTAATTACAACAGGCTATATTTCAGATGAGTCAAAAGAATTTGCTGAGTTAAATCAAGTCAATATTATGGAAGGTAAACAATTGGTAGATTGGATTTATGCCAATTTATCAAAATTAAAGTCATCTACAAAAGAAAATTTAGGGATCGTTGATGTACCTAAGTTAAGTTGGGTGTAAAGTAAATTGATAATCAAATCAGAAAAAAAGATTTATGTAAAAATTTTGCATAAAACTACTTATGTCAAGTATTTTAATTGTTTGCTAACTAAGCAATAAGCAGTATAAGATAAGGGATGATTTATCAGCCCTTATTTTTATCAATTTACTTATTATCTGACATAGTAGAAATAAATTAAGTATTTTAGGAGAAATTAGTTGAAAAAATTAATATCACTTTTATTGGCTGCTTGCCCAGTTTTTGCATATGCAGAATGGATAGAAATTATAGAAGATGAGGAATTTACAACATATATGGATCCAGCACGGATTACTAAAACTTATGAAACATTAGAATATGCTGATTTTTGGCTTAAGATGGTAGTTCACACGGATAAAACAAAAGATGGTTTATCTGTTGGTGATCATAGGCTTGTTAAATATAGTGTGAAATGTAAAACAAATGAGCTAGCTTTAAAAGCATATTACGCATATAAAAAAACTAAATTGATAGATCAATATGTTTTTAATGTGCCAAAATATAAGCCTGTAATACCTGATTCGAAAGGGGAAGACTTTACTAATATAGTTTGCGGTATTTTATATGGAGATTTAGCAGAAAATTAATATATTTGCAGTGCTAGTTTAAATGTTATGAGAATTTAAATATGGAAATAGGTATGTTACTCTAATATAGAGTATATAAAAGAATAAGTTTTGTGCTTGGCTGAATGAATTAAGTGTTAATAGTACTATATGATTTATTTATATTATTTTAATAACCTAATTTAGATAATAAAATACTAATTAGGCTTTTATTGAAGGTGTAAATATTTAATTTTAATTTATATTAAAAAAGTAAATCTACGAGAAATGCGAATACATTGGATTCATTTCAAATTTTATAAATCATCTCTATAAAAGAGGTGACTTTTTATGAGACTAACTTTTAGATTGCTGCTCTTAGCAATTACTCACTCCACAAGTTCAAGTGTCGAAGTTAAAAAGTATGATAAATAAAAAGAATAGTATCTTAAAACTAAAAATGTCATAACCAATATGTTAGTGTACGATCGTCAGCGTTACTACGACCGTAATGGACTCGGCTTACTTGCTTCCTATAACGAACATAGCTCACTAATTTAAGCTTGTATAAGTCCAAAAGCTTTAAAGTTGGCTCATTCTATCGTTGAATCCACGTATATATAAATAAATGAAAAGTTGAAGTAAAGACATGTCAAAACAATCCCGCTTCCTCTGTATCGGTGGCTTCCTTAACGGAACCCAAATCAAAGACCAAGGTGACAGCTTTGTCTGAGTCGAAAATGGTAAACAGGTGAATTACCATAAAAAGGAAATCTTCCATCAAGATGCTTGGGATCATGATTATTATGTTTGTGAAAGTACGACAGACCAGCAAGTACACAATTGGGTTTATGATAT
Organism: Acinetobacter sp. CAU_H_56; assembly: GCF_058599425.1. NCBI lineage: Bacteria > Pseudomonadati > Pseudomonadota > Gammaproteobacteria > Moraxellales > Moraxellaceae > Acinetobacter > Acinetobacter sp. CAU_H_56. Next base: position 1,341,666 of record NZ_CM178654.1, read on the forward strand.
TCCATCGTATTAATTGAATCTATTTAGGACATAAATTAAACAATTACTAGAAACAATAACTTGCATAACATTTCTAAAATTGATTTTTTATACTGTTTTCCTAAAACTGTATGAAAATAAAGCTAATAGGGAATGTTATGAATTATGAAATCGATGCCTTTGGCACCTTGGTGATTGCAGTATTTTTTCTTTTTATTGGGCGGTATCTTGTTAGTAAAATTAGCTTCTTTAGAAACTATAACTTACCTGAGCCTGTAATCGGCGGTCTAATCGCAGCGATTACAGCTTTTATTCTCTATAAATTTTTTAATATCAGTGCCACATTTGACTCAGAAATTCAAACCATTCTGATGCTGATGTTCTTTACCTCTGTTGGTTTAAGTGCAGACTTTACCAAGCTCAAAGAAGGTGGGAAATCACTGCTGATCTTTCTGGTCTGTGTCATTCTATTTGTAGTTGTACAAAATGCGGTGGGTATGAGTTTAGCCACAGCACTTGGGCTTGATCCATTGATTGGTCTGATTGTCGGTTCTGTTACCTTAACGGGTGGACATGGTACTGCCGGTGCTTGGGGTGAAGTGCTTGAAACTCAATATGGAATACAGGGGGCAATTGTCCTCGGAATGGCAAGTGCTACTTTTGGTTTGGTTATTGGTGGGCTTGTGGGTGGTCCGGTTGCCAAATTCTTGATTAAACGAAATCAGTTGGCAGAGACAGTAGCGCAAGAGACCAATGAACAACAACTCGATACTAGCATCAACACCGCACCCTTCGAATATCCAAAGAAAACCCGGTTGATTACAGCCAGTAATGCAGTGTCGACTTTGGGGATGTTTGCACTATGTATATTTGTTGCGAATGAAATGACAGAGATCAGTCAGGGAAGATGGTTTGAACTACCGACCTTTGTCTGGGCTTTAGGGACAGGGGTGATTGTACGTAACTTCCTAGAGCATGTACTGAAAGTCGATATTTTCGACCGTGCCATTGATGTATTCGGAAATGCGTCATTATCCCTGTATTTATCTATGGCTTTACTGTCACTGCAACTCTGGTTATTGGCCGATTTGGCAGGCCCGCTCATTACCATTTTGTTTGCGCAGACAGCGGTACTGATTTTATTTACCGCAATTGTGACCTTTAGGATTATGGGAAAAAATTACGATGCAGCCGTATTGGTAGCAGGGCATTGTGGTTTTGGTATGGGAGCAACCCCGACTGCGATTGCCAATATTCAGGCAGTTACCAATAGCTATGGTCCATCGCACAAAGCCTTTTTGATCGTACCGCTGTGTGGTGCATTTTTTATTGATATTGTGAATGCTGTGGTGATTCAGAGTATCATTGCATTTTTCGGTTAAATTTTAATACGACTTCAAAATCATATAGACATTAAAAAGCCCCATGGTTAGGGGCTAGTCGTATGCACATCTGAGGTACATACTGTAAGAGGCTCATCTCATACTGAGCGTATTAAAGCACATTAACCTATCAATAGCCATTTAAATCATCTTTAGGCAGATAACTGTTGCTCAATGACTGACCATAAGTTTTGATGAGATTTCTTGAACATCAGCATGTGGCCAATCCCTTTATGACCATATTCCTGGGGTTTTAGCTCAATCATTTCTGTGGCTGCTTTTGGATATAAGCGCAGCAAGTCTTTGACATTTGCTTGAGTGGCGATTTCATCATCTGAAGCCCAGATTGAGGTAATCGGGCAGGTGATCTGAGCATGATAGTCATGTGCTGGTGCGATCTTTTTACCAATCGCATTAATTATATAACCTGGTTTACTACAAAATTCTGCCCATTCACGCGCCACATCTTTTGGCAGGTTTTCACCCATACCAATCGCTTGAGTTGGACCATAGCCTTTGGTGATACGTGCCAATGGGAAAATGATATTGAACATCACTGGCGCCAGCAATTTGGTTCTCCCTCTTAAACCTTTAACATGACCCGTCGATCCGGCAATTGCCACGACTTTTTCCACTTTGGCATAGTTTGGGACAATACCCAGAAGCTGTCCACCAGCACTATGACCGAGTAAGATGACCTTTTCTGTCTGAGTCTTAGCTAATAGCGCATCAATTGCAGCCGGAATGTCCAGTTGTCCCCATTGCACAATACTGGCTTTAGACTGCTTAACCGAACCTTTTAAAGATTCGCCGATACCTCGAAAATCAAATACCAGCACTGCATAACCCTGAGTTTGCAACCAGCAGCTAAAACTATGATAAAACTGTTTGGTAATGCCAGTCGCAGGGCAGATTAATATGGGAGATTTCTTACTTTCAGTCTCAGTGACTGGATAAAAACGTGCACTTAATTGATAGCCATCCTGGCACTTTAGAGTCAATGTTTCGAATTCAGACATGGGCTACACTATATTTTTGAATCAGAATGAATGCTTAAATTTACCTGACTTCTTCAAAGAAACTTGTTAAAACAATGACTAAAAAGTCAGTACGATGATAAAAAACGGAATGAAAATATGCAGGGAATAGAACTTGATCTGGCAGTAAAGATCGCGATTATTTTTAGTGGAATATTCTTATGGGTGGGGATGTTAACCGGGGTATGGAAATATTGGCAAATCCGTCAGTCTGTAAATTCACGGGCGCATTATTATGTGGATATTGCTCATCGCAGCAGCCTGCTTTATGCACCTGCAACATTGATTCTGGCAGTGTTGGCTTACTATTCAGCACTATCTTCGCAAGTTAATTTGGTCTGTGTATTGATCAATGTTCTCTTTTTCAGTTTCTCGATTGGTGCGTATATCTTGCATGGGTTTTTGAAAGACACGACAAATCAGTTTAAGCGACCGCATCAACTGGGGAAATTTCAGTTGCCGGGCGTACTTATGACTTTGGCAATGTTAGGTTTGATTATTGCGGAATTAGGAGGGACAAGTGTGCTTCTTTATGGGGCGGCGATCGGATTATTCTAATTTTTAATGGTTGATTTTATTTTTTGAGCCTTTTGCTCAATTCTTTTCTGCCAGATGGATGACTGGCCAGATCATCCACTGGGATATAAATTTATTAATAAATTATCGGTATTTCTGGTCGATCACAGCCCATAAGAAAAAGGCTGCTGAGACAATCAAGGCATAACCGACGTACTCAAATTTTAAATTGCCTTGAATTAAACAATGCACAATCAAGGTCAGCATAAGCGCAACCGTGGTGCTCAAGAAAGTCACCAGATTGGTATTTGCCTTAAGAGCGTCAATGAAGACTTGCTTTTTGAAATGTACTGATAACATCTCCATCCCTCCCGTTTATTTGTATTATTGAAGAGTAAATCTTATTGATTTAGTCTGAATTGAATATACAGTTGTACTTCTTAATTTCAACCTTTGCAACTATTTAAGTGAACTTTAACAGTTAAAAAAGGCCTCCTTTAGTCGTATTACTGCACTAATCAATGATTGCCTCCGAATCATCATCTTAAACATTTCAGCGAGGGCAGTCCGACTGAAGTGTCAAGCGATCATTCATTGCTACCATAGGGAAAAGCAAATTCTACGCCAAAGATTTGTAGAGATAATCTAGAAAATGTAAGTCTATGTAGAATGATGAGAGTTAGTTGGTTTAATCAGGAAACAATATGTTTAAAAAACAGTAAAATAGCGAGTTGTGTTGATCTTCTGCTAAAGAATGAAAACGGAAGTAAGAAAGAAGCTAATTAAAATAATTGATTAAAAGTTTATAAAGTATTTTAAAATTTAATTTGGCTGTGACCAAGAATAGAGGGTGTAAACAATAAATGCCGGTTTGGGTAAAACCTGACAGATATTGATCACGCTAAAACCGGATTTTGGGTAAAAATACGATTTTTATGACCTCTTAGAAAGATTAATTTCTGATGCGGTCAATCACAGCGGCAATGACAAGAACAATAAGAGATGGAATCAGCCATGCCATATTTTTTTCAGAAAGCGGTAAGTTCTGTAGCAATTCAGGTAATTCAAGGCCAGCAACTTTAAGGCCATCAAAAACACCGAAAATAAATGCAACCAGTGTAGTCGGTGCAACAACTTGAGCAGGCTTTTTAAAGAAATGACCGCAGAAGCTTAGCAGGATCACTGCAATCGCAGGCGGATAAATCGCGCTCAATACAGGCACAGAAACGGCAATTAGTTTGGTCAAACCAAGATTTGAAATCACCAGCGAGAAGCCGACCAGTACAAAGACATAGGCTTTATAAGGCAGTTTGGTAATAGAGGAGAAGTATTCAGCACATGCACAGGTTAAGCCAATCGCAGTCACCATGCAGGCAACAAAGATCATGGTGGCAAGGAAATAAGCACCCATATCACCAAAAGCATGTTGTACATAGGCATGCAGAATAATCGCACCATTCGCAGCATTAGGGGCAACATCATGACTACCTAAGCCTAGTTTAAACAGGCTGAGATACACCAGCGTCAAACCGATACCAGAAATAATCGCTGCATTGACTGCATATTTGGTAATCAGCTTGCGATCCGTTACGCCACGAGAAGTAATCGCACGCACAATCACAATACCAAAGACCAATGCACCTAAGGTATCCATGGTCAGATAACCATTAACGATGCCTTCAGTAACCGGGCTTGTAACATAGTTACCCACTGCAGCCGGTGGTTTGCCGGCAGGAATCAATACTGCAGCACCGCCTAAAATAATCAATGCGATAATTTTTACTGGAGACAGGAAGTAGCCAACCGTATCCAAAATCTTATTTGGATAAAGGGAAACCAGAGTCACTACAGCAAAATAGATCACACTATAGATCAGCAGGTTGCTAGGTGCATTGCCAAAGTATGAAGAGAAGCCGATTTCATAAGAAACGGTTGCAGTACGTGGTGTCGCAAATAAAGGCCCAACCGTCAGATAACACACGACAGTCAGTAAAAGACTGGCAGCTTTACCTAATGGAGAACTTAAGATCTGGATCGAACCTTCAACACGTGACAATGCCACGATGGTGATGACAGGTAGGCCAACTGCCGTAATCAGGAAACCTAAGGCAGCTAACCATACATGCTCACCGGCTTGTTGAGCCACAATCGGTGGAAAGATAATGTTGCCCGCACCAATGAACAGTGCAAAGGTCATAAAACCTAAGGCCACAATATCTCTTGTACGGAGACTTGTCATAGAGGGAGAATAGATAAATAAAAGAAAGCGATTTTAGTGTATATATGATGATTTTTGGAGTTTAATTTAATGCCGAAAGCCTTGATTTTACTGATCTTGACGATCGGATAATGTGAACTTTAAAAGCTTGGTAGAAATATATCTTTGATATTCAGTTGAAAAAATTATAATTTATTTTTAAATAAATAAATCATTTAGACTTTATTTCATTATATTCGGCTTATTGTTTGTATAAATAAGCAGCATTGAGATTCTCTATAGCAAGTTTTAAGAATTGTCATGCAGAGCGAACAAATGCGCATCTTGGCTGAAAAAGGACTATAATTTCCTGATTCACCTTGAGGATAGATCCATGCGAGCTCCAGCAATTACTCTGAAAACCGAACAAGATATCGAAAAATTACGTATATCTGGACGTTTGGCTGCACAGGTTTTGGAAATGATCGGGGAGCATGTCAAGCCGGGTGTTACGACTGAATATCTGGATGACATCTGTCATGATTTTATCGTCAATACGCTAAAAGTGACGCCAGCCAATATTGGTTATTATGGTTATACCAAAACCACCTGTATTTCACCGAATGAAGTGGTTTGTCATGGTATTCCATCTCCAAATACCGTATTACAAGACGGCGATATTATTAATATTGACGTTGCGATCATTAAAGACGGTTATTTTGGCGATACCAGCCGGATGTATTATGTCGGTACACCATCTCCTGAAGCCAAACGTCTGGTCGAAACTACTTATGAAGCCATGGTTGCCGGAATTCATGCCGTTAAACCGGGTGCAACCCTAGGCGATATTGGTTATGCAATTCAGTCTGTTGCACAGCGTGAAGGCTATACCATCGTGCGTGAATATTGTGGTCATGGGATTGGTAAAATTTATCACGAACAGCCAAACATTCTGCATTACGGACAACCAGGTCAGGGCATCAAACTGGTACCCGGTATGGTCTTTACCATTGAACCTATGGTCAACATGGGTAAAGCGCGTGTTAAAGAGCTGAAGGACGGCTGGACAGTGGTGACTGCAGATAAATCCTGGTCAGCTCAATGGGAACACATGGTAGTTGTAACCGACACAGGTTTTGAGCTGTTATCACCATGGCCAGAAGGTACAGGCGAGTATCCGGAAATTTAAATTATTTTTCATGTTATGCATTGAAATACAGTAGCTTACATAAATTACAGCTTGCTTGCTATTAGTGACGAAAGCTTACAAAACACTACATGAAGAAGTGGTTTAACCAGCCAAATCCTCTTAATCTATTTATAGTTAGTTGATATCTATTTATAGTTAGTTGATGTTTGCTTTGTTAGATTTCTGATTGCTGTATATTAGAGTAGATTAGATTTGGCTTGGCGGTAGTAGTTTCCTTTCGTTCACTTCATGCTGTAGTGAATCGTTTTTATTAGCTCATTTTTCCCCAAGAATGAGCTATTTTTTTTGCCTGAAATATTCCTTTTATACAAGATGCAGGTGTTCAACCAGATAATCAATAAATACCCGTACAGCTGGTAACAGACCACGACGGGAAGGATAAACCAGATGAAAAATGCCATGAGCAGTTTTCCAGTCTGAAAGTACCCGAACCAGTTCGCCACGTTCTACATATTGCTGCACGACATTATCGGGCAGTAATGTAATACCACAGCCTGAAGCTGCCAGCTGTGCCAGCATATTCAGGTCTGATCCCATTACGGTGGGGCTGATCCGGATTTTCTTCTGTTGCTGTTGCTCATTCTGCAATACCAGGAACTGTTCAGTATGTTCCTCAGCCATGCTTAAAATTTTATGTTCAGAGAGTTGTTCAGGCGTTTTCAGATCGCCAAATTCGTTTAAATAGCCCTGACTGGCAAACAGATGCTGTTCAATTTTTTCAAACTGACGAATCACTAGATTTGGATCGTCATCCAGGCTAGAGCGCACGCGTAAAGCCAGATCAAAACCTTCATTAATAATGTCCACACGTCGATTAGTGATCATCATCTGGACTTTAATTTCAGGATATTTTTTCAGGAAATCCGGCAGGATTTTTGCCATTTCATTCTGGGCAATGGAGACGGGCAGGCTCACTTTAATGGTGCCACGCGGTTCAGTACTGAGATGATCCACCAGATCATGGGCGGCCTGTGCTGCACTGAGCATCACTTGTGCATGTCGATAGATATTCATTCCAATATCGGTGACTGCAAAATGACGAGAACTACGTTGAATCAGGCGGACGCCAAGTCGTTCTTCTAGATTATAAACGCGGCGGCTGAGCTTGGATTTGGGAATATCGGTGGCACGTTCGGCTGCACTAAAGCCGCCATGTTCCACGACCTGCGCAAAACAGTAAAAATCATCCAGATCAGTCAGCATCGTTTAATTCCATTCCTGCAACAATAGGCTGATTAAAAAATGATTGTTGCATACTGTCAACTATAGAATACGAATTTTGAATGATGACTAGATCTCGGACTCAAGTAGTTTAAGTAAGGTTTTCATGCCTTCTGTGGCCGTCTGGGAAATCTTGTGAAACTGAACTGGTAAATGCTGTTGATCTGCTTTGGGATCAATATAGTAAGCTGTACAGTGAGCTGGAATTTCATGGATTAAGCCAGCAACTGGATATACTTGCAGACTGGTTCCAATGACCACAAAAATATCAGCATCCTGTACACAATCTTGGGCTTCTTCATAAGCCGGAACTGCTTCGCCAAACCAGACCACATGTGGACGTAGTGGATAGCCTTCCTTACAGAAGTGTTTAGTTAAATCTAATTCAGTCCCTTCAATCGGATAAAACTCGGTGGTGTACTGGCAATTCGGGCCTGAGGTTTTGGCTAGGCGGATATTGCCATGCAGGTGAATGACCTTGGAACTTCCGGCACGTTCATGCAGATCATCAATATTTTGAGTAATCACATGGACATCAAAATCATCTTCGCGTTCGGCAATGAGTTGATGAGCTGCATTTGGTTGTGCTTCCAGAATATTTTTACGTCGAGCATTATAAAAGCGTTGCACCAGTTCCGGATTTTTAGCCCAAGCCTCCGGTGTGGCCACTTCTTCTATACGATACTGTTCCCAAAGCCCATCACTATCACGAAAGGTGTTGATCCCACTTTCCGCACTCATACCAGCACCTGAAAACACCACCAGTTTTTTCATGATTTCTTCTCCTGAGTCTTTAGGCCGCTGAAGAGCTGGACTGTAAATTTTCTTTCAGAAAGATGCCGAGCTCCCTGGCAAATTTGAGGGGCTCGGTCAGTAAAGGGGTATGGCCAGATTTTGTGAAAAGTACCTGTTTAGCCTGAGGCAGGCTTTGGGCAATCAGGCGCTGACCTTCAACAGGATAGAGTTTAGACTGCACACCGCTAAAGAAAGTCACCGGACAAGTAAGCTTCGCCAGAGCTTCACGATAATCTTCCTGATGATATAAATAATTATTGATATACCACATCATATAGTCTACCCGGCTGGAAGGCAGGAGCAGGCTTTGCAGACGAGGTTGATTCAGGATGAACTTAAACACTTTTAAACTGGCAGGACGATCATTTTGTAGCTGGATAAAGCGCAGCCATAATGCTGCAATTTGCTGACGTACTGAATTATCCAGATCCCGAATGAATTCAATCTGCCGATGTTCTGCAAGTAATGTTGAAAGCTGCTGCAAAATTTCAATAAATTCCTGATGGCGTGGACCAAAAAGTCCAAATACCCAGGCATCATCGACCGAAATCTTCGGTGTTTGATCAATATGCAAATAAGCTGCTATATGTTTGGCAAAATCCCCATAGCACAAGCCATGCATGGTGGTGGTTGCGCCCATAGAGTAAGCAATCACAATAAATTGATCTAAATTGAGCTGCTGGATCACCGACTGAACATCAAGCCAATGACTGGAAATTGCATCCAGGTCTTGCGGGATTTTGCAGTGACTAGACGCTCCAAAACCACGCCATTCAGGAATAATAAAGCGGAAATTTTTCTGATGTGGATAGAGAAAAGCTGCCCATTGCCAGCTCAACATGCCCAGACCTGATAGGACCAGTACCGGTTGACCCTGACCGTATTCACGTACAAATAACTGTTCGCCATCTGGCATGGTATAGAAGGGCATGCATATCTCCGTATTTATAATTTTTTTACATCGAATTGTTTAAGTCTGGGAATAACCTGTTCCAGCCAGGCAATCCAGCCCAGTTCCTGATCAATACCCAGTTGCAGAATCATTTTATGAATATACAGGGTTCGGTCATTTTCGTCAGCTTGAGCAAAGTCTTTGGCGAAAATCTGCAGATAGGTTTTAAGTTTCTCTTTATGTATTTCTAGATGACGTTCCAGTTCAGGTAAGGTGCTGTTGCCGCCAAGCTGGGCTTCTGCACGCAGACGAACCATCAGTTCTTCACGAAGCTGTGCAGGTGAACTATGTTCTAACATCCAGTTAGCCAGTTCTTCACGGCCGAGCCGTTCTACTTGATAGGTTTTTTTACGGCTATGAGAATCTTCCTCTTCTATGGTCGAAATCCAGCCTTTTTGCAGCATGGCATTCAGTTCACGATAGATCTGCTGATGGGTGGCATTCCAGAAGAAGCCCATGGAGCAGTCAAAACGGCGCGCCAGTTCAATGCCGGTGCTCGGTTTCTCAATCAGGCTGGTGAGTAAAACATGTGATAAAGACATAAACGTCTCAAAAAAGTGACTCGGGATTATTATGCAACATGTTGCATAAAAATCAATTCTGCACTATAAATTAGTGCAACAAGTTGCATAAGGCTGCTGCTTGATGGAAATAAATCAGTCAGCCTGAATAAAAATAGCCAGCACATCTGCACGCTAGGGAGTTGAAATGTCTAAATATCCGAATTTACTTGCCCCACTGGATCTGGGTTTTACCACGCTTAAAAACCGTGTCTTGATGGGCTCCATGCATGTGGGCTTAGAAGAAGCACCGGGTGGTTATAATCGGATGGCTGCCTTTTATGCAGAACGTGCCAAGGGTGGTGTGGCTTTAATCGTCACGGGTGGTATCTCACCGAATGATCATGGCGTCACTTTTCAGGGTGGTTCCAAACTCGACACCATTGAAGAAGCTGAAAAGCATAAAGTGATTACCCAAGCTGTACATGAAGCTGGCGGGAAAATTGCCATGCAGATTCTGCATACCGGCCGTTATTCTTATCAGGCAGAAAATGTTGCGCCGTCTCCAATTCAGGCACCGATTAATCCAGTCAAACCGCATGCCTTAAGCTCGGCTGAAGTGCAGCAGACCATCGATGATTTTGCCAACTGTGCCAGACTGGCTCAATACGCTGGTTATGACGGTGTCGAAATCATGGGCTCAGAAGGTTACCTGATCAATGAGTTCATCGCAGCACGTACCAATCATCGTGATGATGAATGGGGTGGCAGCTATGAAAACCGTATCCGTTTCCCGATTGAAATTGTACGCCGTACCCGTGAAATGGTCGGTGAAAACTTTATTATTATTTATCGTCTTTCGATGCTGGATCTGGTTGAAGGTGGCTCAACTCTAGAAGAAGTAATCCAGCTGGCCAAGGCCATTGAGAAAGCGGGCGCGACAATTATCAATACCGGCATTGGCTGGCATGAAGCGCGTATTCCGACCATTGCCACCAAAGTACCACGTGCGGCCTTTACTTGGGTTACGCGCAAGCTAAAAGGTCAGGTGAATATTCCTCTTATTACGTCTAACCGTATTAATACCCCGGAAATGGCAGAATATGTCCTGGCTACAGGCGATGCCGATATGGTGTCAATGGCACGTCCAATGCTGGCAGACTCTGAGTTTGTCTTAAAAGCAGAACAGGGCCGTAGTGATGAAATCAATACCTGTATCGGTTGTAATCAGGCCTGTCTGGATCATATTTTCTCGATGAAAATTGCCACCTGTCTGGTGAATCCACGCGCGTGTTATGAAACTGAACTGATTTTTAAGGAAACCAGTGTTGCCAAAAATATTGCAGTGATCGGTGCAGGGCCGGCAGGTTTAAGCTTTGCTATCTATGCAGCAGGTCGTGGTCATCATGTCACTGTATTTGAAGCTTCGGCGCAGATTGGTGGGCAATTTAATATTGCGAAGACCATTCCAGGTAAGGAAGAGTTTTATGAAACTTTGCGTTATTTCAAACGTCAGATTGAATTGCAACCACGTATTCAATTGAAATTAAATTGTACCGCCACCTTTGATCAGCTGGTTTCAGCTGAATTTGATGACATCGTGGTTGCCACTGGGGTGACACCGCGTCAGCTCGATATCCCTGGAATTGATCATCCTAAAGTGTTGTCTTATTTGGAGGTACTAAGAGAGCGTAAACCAGTCGGTCAGCGTGTGGCGATTATTGGTGCAGGGGGTATTGGCTTTGATACAGCCGAACTACTCAGTCATGGAACTGAAAGTGGTAGTGTCAATCCGGAAAAATTCTATGATGAATGGGGAATCGACACTAACTATGAAAATGTCGGTGGACTCAAGACAGCCAATGTAGAACAACCTGAACGTGAAATTTATTTATTGCAGCGTAAAGCAGCTTCTGTTGGCTCAAGTCTGGGTAAAACCACAGGCTGGATTCACCGTACTGGCTTAAAACATCGTAATGTCAAAATGATTGCCGGTGCAAGCTATGAAAAAATTGATAATCAGGGCCTGCATGTGATGGTAAATGACCAACCTGCAGTGTTAGACGTAGATAATGTCATTATCTGTGCCGGTCAGGAATCTTATACTGCCATGTTTGATGAACTGAAAGCTGCCGGTAAAAACGTGCATCTCATTGGTGGTGCGAAAGAAGCAGGTGAGCTGGATGCGAAACGTGCGATCCGTCAGGGTGCTGAATTGGCTGCGGTGATTTAATTGATAAAACTTAAAAGATGACAGTTTTTGCTTTCATGCGAAATTGTCATGAAAGAAAGTTGATTAGCAACGTTCCCTCTCCTTTGTTAAAGGAGGGGGTTAGGGAGAGGATTCTATTCTGAAACACCAGAATCCCCCTAACCCTCTTTCTTGCGCTTCGACTTAAAGCAGTGCTTAAGTCTCGCTCAGGGGGAATTTCATTATTAAAACGAAGAAAGCGTATAGATAGAACTTTAAAAATAAAAGGAATCTAAAATGACAATTGAAACAACAAAACAGGCCATTACACGCTGGCATGAAATGTTAGAAACACGTGACATGTCCATATTGAATGAACTCCTCGCGGATAATGTCGTATTCCGCTCGCCCGTGGCTTTTCAGCCTTATCCCGGGAAACAGGTTGTATTTTTTATCTTGACCAATGTGATTCAGGTCTTTGAAAACTTTACTTATCACCGCGAATTTCTTAGTGAAGATGGTAACAATGTTGTACTTGAGTTCTCAGCCAATGTCGGCGATAAGAAACTTAAGGGAATCGACATGATTCAGTTCAATGATGAAGGTCAGATCATTGATTTTGAAGTAATGATACGACCGAAATCTGGACTTGAAGCCTTAGCTATAGAAATGGGCCAGCGGATTCAGGCTTATCAGGCTAATACTTAATTTCCTAAAATTGATTCAAGTCGGCATGAAGTTTGTACATCACTGATAGAAAACTAGAGGGGAATACAGATGAAAATGTGGCTTAAAAAAATGAGTCAACTTTCAAGTGAATATCTGGACCGCTTTAGCGGAGCAGATCTTCCAACACTTTATTATAATCCGAATGGTTTATTTTCTGGTGTGATTGAACGTTTACCACTTTTAAAACAGAAATATCGTCCAACACCGTGGTTATCGAATGCGCATGCGCACATTCTATATCTGGACTTGATAAAAAAACGCACGATTAAGCTGCAATATGATGTGCTTGAGCAGCTGAATATGTCCGATGGCGGCATTACTGGCATTGCCTGGTATGGTTTAGATTTACCGCCAAGTACACCTACTATTGTGCTATTACATACCATTACCGGTTCTCCAGAATCCATGCGGGAGCTGGTACGTGATCTGCATAAATATACAGGCTGGCGTGTTGCCCTGTGTTTGCGCCGTGGTCATGCTGACCTGCCAATGCCTGTACCAAAAATGAATCTGTTTGGCTCTACTCAGGACTTGCGTGAACAGCTGCTCTATATTCAGGACAAGTTTCCTCAGTCCGATCTCTATGGTGTGGGTTCCTCTGCGGGGACAGGACTGTTGGTTCGCTACTTGGGTGAAGAGGGCGAGCAAACCCCGCTCAAAGCAGCCTTTGCTTTATGCCCAGGCTATAACACTGAAACCGGTTTTGCCTATGTACATCCGTTTTATAGCAAAGTCATGGCTAAAAAACTGATCAAACGTTTTATCCATCCTTATCAGGAAACCTGGCAGATTTATCCTTCATGGAAGCAATTGCTTGAGGTGAAAGACTTGTCTGAATTTGAACAACACTACTATGAGCTGGCAGGCTTTTCAGACTATGAAAGCTATACAAAAGCCACCAATCCAATTTATGTCTTTGAAAATGTCAAAATTCCATTGATGATTTTGAACTCGGAAGATGACCCGGTCTGTCATATCCAGAATCTGGAACCGTATAAGGATACCATTCGAGCTATGCCGAATATTGTGGTCGTCACCACTAAAAAAGGCAGCCACTGTGGCTTTTATCAGGGCTTAATGCAGACAGAATCATGGGCCACTCGTCTGATGGCAGATTATTTACTGCAACTTTCCAATACTCCGACAGCAGCTTGAAAGAGATTTTTAAACCATAAAAAACCCAGCATAAGCTGGGTTTTTTTGATGAAGGATTATATTAGTTTTCAAGTGCTGGCATAGCAGCAGCAATCGCATCTGCAACTGCATCATCTTCAGACTTGTTTGCAGAAGATGAATTGTTTTTAGGAGCGGCTGGTGTTGCTGCAGGTTTTACAGGCTGCTCAGTGCTTGAATTTGTTTCAGCTGCAGGCGCAGGCTCTGATTGAGCTGGTTCTGGTTTTTTAACTTCACGGCGAATTTCAGTCGTAGTGTTCGCAGTTTGTTCGCGCTGGATTTCAACAGCCGGTGCTGCTGGTGCTTCTTCAACCGGTTCAACTGGTGTTGATTCTAATGGTTCAACAGGCTCAAGTTGTACAGGTTCCGGAGCAACCACTTCAGATGCTGGAGTAACTTCGGTTTGTTCTTCTTTTGGAGCTTCTTTTTTTACACAACCAGTCAGTGTAAGGCCAGTCAGGATCAGGGTACAGATTAAAAGTTTCTTCATCATCATTGCATCAAACAGAATAGTGTAGGGTGTGAATGTTCCTATTATAGCAGCAAAATGCAATATATAAATCATATGAACTTACTGTAATTTTTTTAAGGAATTGCTGTTAGAATAGTCAATTGTTTATTGTTCTTTGATTTGATGCGGATTGACTTTGCTTTATTGGTACAAGGTAAAGTAAAATTGCGCAACATTGCAGGCCGATTTAGGCTCGATTGTACGAGAAACCCAATGACCCATTTTATTTTCGTGACTGGTGGTGTTGTTTCATCACTAGGTAAAGGTATTTCAGCTGCTTCTGTTGCTGCACTTTTAGAAGCCCGTGGTTTAAAAGTGACCATGGTAAAAATGGATCCATACATTAATGTCGATCCAGGGACTATGAGCCCATTCCAGCACGGTGAAGTCTTTGTTACAGAAGACGGTGCTGAAACAGACTTAGACTTGGGTTACTACGAACGTTTCTTGCGTCGTGCGAAAATGACCAAACTGAATAACTTTACATCAGGCCGTGTTTACCAGGATGTTCTGAATAAAGAACGCCGTGGTGACTACCTGGGTGGTACTGTACAAGTTATTCCACACATTACTGACAACATTAAAGAACGTGTACTTCGCGCTGGCGAAGGTTATGACGTTGCGATCGTTGAGATCGGCGGTACTGTAGGTGACATTGAATCTCTCCCATTCATGGAATCTGTACGTCAGTTAATGGTTGAACTTGGTCATAAGCGTACGATGCTGATGCACTTAACGTTACTCCCATACATTAAGTCTGCAGCAGAATTAAAAACTAAACCAACTCAACACTCAGTAAAAGAACTTTTGTCTATTGGTATTCAGCCAGACATTTTGATCTGCCGTACTGAACATGATGTTGATGCAGATACGACGCGTAAAATTGCCTTGTTCACTAACGTAGAAGCGCGTGCAGTGGTCGTGTGTAAAGATGCACGTACGATCTACCAGATTCCACGTACTTTCTATGAACAAAATGTTGATGATCTTATCTGTGAACGTTTCGGCTATGACAATCTTCCAGAAGCAGACCTGTCTGACTGGGATAATGTGGTAGAAGCTTTACTGAACCCTGAATACACTGTACGTGTTGCGATGGTGGGTAAATATGTTGAACTTCCAGATGCCTACAAGTCTGTGAACGAAGCACTTTTACATGCCGGTATTCAAAACCGCGTGAAAGTTCAGATCGATTATGTCAATGCTGAAGAGCTTGAAAGTCAAGATGTCAATGAAGTATTGAAAGATGCGGATGCGATTCTGGTACCAGGCGGTTTCGGTGAACGTGGTACTGAAGGCAAAATGAAAGCGATTCGTTTTGCACGTGAAAACGGTGTGCCATTCTTAGGCATCTGTTTAGGTATGCAGCTGGCTGTGATCGAATATGCACGTAATGTGGCGGGTATTACTGACGCAACATCGACTGAATTCAACCGTTCAACTAAATCTCCATTGATTGGTCTGATCACTGAGTGGTTAGATGAGCGCGGTGAAGTTCAACAGCGTTCAGTAGATTCTGATCTTGGCGGTACAATGCGTCTTGGTGCACAGAAGTCTGAACTGGTACCGGGTACCAAGACTGCTGAAGTGTATGGTGCGGATGAAATTATCGAACGTCACCGTCACCGTTACGAGATGAACAACCGTTATATCCCAGTGCTGGAAGAAAAAGGCATGAAGATTTCTGGTTATTCTCCGGTGCAACACTTGGTAGAAACTGTTGAAATTCCTGCACATCCTTGGTTTATTGCAGTACAATTCCATCCGGAATTTACCAGCTCGCCACGTGATGGACATCCATTATTTGCCGGTTTCATTGATGCTGCGAAAAAACAGTACCAAAAAACCAAATAATGCGAGTTTAAGACACAACTAGGAAGTTTAAATGTCACAATTAAAACCACAAGAAATTGTACGTTTAGGCGATATACAAATGGCAAACCACTTGCCATTTGTACTATTCGGCGGCATGAACGTACTTGAGTCGAAAGACTTAGCTTTTGAAATTGCAGAGACTTATGTTGATATCTGCAAACGTTTAGATATTCCATATGTCTTTAAAGCAAGTTTTGACAAAGCCAACCGTTCAAGCCTGAACTCATTCCGTGGGCCTGGCCTCGAAAAAGGAATCGAGTGGTTAGCCGACATTAAAAAACATTTTAATGTGCCAATTATCACTGATGTACATGAGCCGTATCAGGCTGCTCCTGTGGCAGAAGTTGCTGACATTATCCAGCTACCTGCATTCTTAAGTCGTCAGACTGACCTGGTTGAAGCGATGGCAAAAACTGATGCCATCATCAACATCAAAAAAGCCCAGTTCCTTGCTCCGCACGAAATGCGCCACATTTTGCATAAGTGTCTGGAAGCAGGGAATGACAAGCTAATTCTTTGTGAGCGCGGTTCTGCCTTTGGTTACAACAATCTGGTTGTAGACATGCTGGGCTTCGACATCATGAAAGAAATGAACGTGCCTGTGTTCTTTGATGTAACGCATGCATTACAAACTCCGGGCGGTCGTGCTGACTCTGCCGGTGGTCGTCGTGCGCAGATTACTACACTGGCGCGTGCCGGTATGGCAACAGGTCTTGCAGGTTTGTTCCTGGAAGCTCATCCAAATCCGGATGTGGCAAAATGTGATGGTCCTTGTGCCTTGCGTTTATCTCAACTAGAACCATTCCTGGCTCAATTAAAAGAGCTGGATACTCTAGTGAAAGGATTTGAAAAATTAGATACCCATTGATGCAGTTTTAAGCATCCTGTTATTAATCAACTGAGGAATTGTTCATGAGCCAAATCGTTGACATTCGTGCACGTGAAATTTTGGACTCTCGTGGTAACCCAACCATCGAAGCAGACGTTATCCTGGCATCTGGCGTAGTTGGCCGTGCATGTGCACCATCTGGTGCTTCAACTGGTTCTCGTGAAGCTTTAGAACTTCGTGATGGCGATAAAGCACGTTACCTAGGTAAAGGTGTTAAAACTGCGGTTAACAACGTAAACACTCTGATTCGTGATGCGTTAGTGGGTAAATCAGTATTCGAACAAAAAGACATCGACAACACGATGATCGCTTTAGACGGTACTGAAAACAAAGAAAAATTAGGTGCAAACGCAACTTTGGCAGTATCTCTTGCTGCTGCGCGTGCTGCTGCTGAAGAAAAGAAAACTCCGCTTTACCAATATATCGCAGATCTTCGTGGTCAAAAGATTTTGACTATGCCTGTTCCAATGATGAACATCCTGAATGGTGGTGCTCACGCAGACAACACTGTTGATATTCAGGAATTCATGATTGAGCCTGTAGGTTTCATATCATTCTCTGAAGCGTTACGTGCTGGTGCTGAAATCTTCCATTCTTTAAAATCAGTTTTGAAGAAACAAGGTTTAAACACTGCAGTTGGTGATGAAGGTGGTTTTGCACCAAACCTTCGTTCTAACGAAGAAGCTATTACTGTGATCCTGTCTGCAATCGAGCAAACTGGTTACAAAGCTGGTTCTGACATCATGCTTGCACTTGACTGCGCATCTTCAGAATTCTACAAAGACGGTCAATACATTCTGGCTGGCGAAGGCAATAAATCGTTCACAAGCAACCAGTTTGCTGACTACCTTGCAGGTCTGGTAAACCAATACCCAATCATCTCAATTGAAGATGGTCTGGACGAATCTGACTGGGAAGGCTGGTCTTACCTGACTTCTATCCTTGGCGACAAGATCCAGTTAGTCGGTGATGACCTGTTCGTTACGAATCCTAAGATTCTTCAACGCGGTATCAACGAGAAAGTAGGTAACTCAATCCTGATCAAGTACAACCAGATCGGTACATTGACTGAAACTCTAGATGCCATCTACCTTGCGAAAGCAAATGGTTACTCTACTGTAATCTCTCACCGTTCAGGTGAAACTGAAGATTCTACTATTGCGGATCTTGCAGTGGGTACAGCAGCAGGTCAAATCAAGACTGGTTCACTTTGTCGTTCTGACCGTGTAGCGAAATATAACCAATTACTTCGTATCGAAGAATTGACTCAAGCTGCATATCGCGGTAAAGCTGAGTTCAAAGGTTTGAACTAAGCGACTTATGTCAATGTTAAATGTATTCGACTCCTTGATGAGTAAAGTACTGTTGGGCCTTGCGATCGTTTTGATCGCAGGGTTTCAATATTTATACTGGTTTGGTGAAGGTGGTTATAATGACCATCAGGCATTGACCCAGAAAATTCAGCAACAAGTAGAATTGAATGAAGAGCTGAAAGAACGTAATCGCGTTCTGGCTGCAGAAGTTTATGATTTGAAGAATGGTATTGAAGCCATCGAAGAACATGCTCGTCTCGATCTAGGTTTGATCAAGCCGCATGAAACCTTTGTGCAAATGAGCACTATTAGTACTCAATATAAACCGATTTATCTTAATCCGAATAAAGTAGACCTGAGAACCAATGAATCAGCTGATGTTCCAACAACACCATAAATTGTGGGTCATTTTACCAGCTGCAGGTTCCGGTAGCCGATTTTCCAAAACCGAACTTAAACAATACCAGATGATTCAGGAACAAACCGTTCTTGAACATACGGTTGCACGTCTGAATCAATTGCCATTAGCAGGTTATGTCCTTGCGATTGGTGTGCAGGATGATGTTGCCAAGACTCTGCCATTTTCTCATCTGGATAAAGCACATTTTTGCTTGGGCGGTGCAGAACGCGTCAACTCTGTACTGAATGCCTTGCAATATTTATCTGAGATTGCTTCAGAAGAGGATTGGGTGTTGGTGCATGATGCTGCCCGTCCTTGTGTGAGTCAGAGTTCCTTGATTGATCTGGTCAATACTGCAACTGCAACCGATCAAGCGGCGATTCTGGCCATTCCGGTACGGGATACCTTAAAACGTGTCGTAAAGAATCATGATATTGAAACGACAGTAGATCGTTCGACATTATGGCAGGCACAAACCCCGCAAATGGCAAAACTGGGAATCTTGAAACGTGCCATTCAGCAGGCACTAGCAGATGGCGCTACCATTACCGATGAAGCCAGTGCACTGGAACATATAGACGAACCAGTTCAAGTAGTACAAGGTCGCTCTGACAATATTAAAATTACCTATCCAGATGATCTGGAACTGGCCAAGCTGATTCTGGCTGCCCAGCGCTAAATATATTGCAATAAAAATGGAATAAATCAGTCAATGGCGATTTATTCCGGAGCACTTTAACTTATAATTTCGCCATCATGAATTTTCTACCCGTGGGCCAATGATCCCTTCACAGCAGTATCGTTTTTTGCGGCAGTCCGCACGCGATGGTCGTAGTATTAATCCCCAGAATGCCTCCCGATGGACCAAGTTGCACCTTGATCCATGGCTGCTTTGTTTCCTGATTTTAAATGCGATCTTGGGTCTGATGGTGGTTTACAGTGCTACCTCTGAAGATTCGGGGATGGTGATTCGCCAGGCGATCAGTTTTGGTGTGGGCTTTGTGGTGATGTTTATCTGTGCACAGGTGCCACCGAAGGTTTATCAGGCTGCCAGTCCATATTTTTATATGTTCGGTATCTTTATGCTACTGCTGGTCTTTGTGATTGGTGAAAAGCGTCTGGGGGCAACACGCTGGATTACATTGCCGGGTGTGGGGAGCATGCAGCCGAGTGAGGTAATGAAGTTTGCCATGCCACTGATGATGGCCTGGTACTTTGCCCGTAAACCTTTCCCTCCAAAGTTTCTGGACATTGTCGGTGCTTTGGTAATTTTAGGCGTACCTTTCGTACTGGTGGCATTACAGCCCGATCTAAATATCGGTCTGGTGATCCCCGGGATTTTTGTACTGTTCCTGAGTGGCATGTCATGGCGTTTAATTGCTGGAGCCTTTGTTGCTTTAGCTATTGCAGTGCCGCTGCTGTGGATGTTCTTGTTGCAGGAATATCAAAAGAAACGGATTCTAACTTTATTCGATCCAGAATCAGATGCCTTGGGCGCAGGCTGGAACATTATCCAGTCCAAAATTGCCATCGGTTCAGGCGGAATTATGGGAAAAGGTTACTCACAAGGTACGCAGTCTCATCTAGGTTATCTGCCTGAACATCATACCGACTTTATTATGTCGACTTATGCAGAAGAATTTGGCTTTATCGGGGTGTTTCTGCTATTCAGCCTGTTTACGGCCATTATTATTCGCTGTTTGATTATTGGTATGAATAGCTTTCATAACTTTGGCCGTTTGTATGCCGGTGCGATCGGACTGACTTTTTTCTTCTTTGTATTTTTAAACTCAGGCATGGTCAGTGGGATTTTACCTGTGACGGGTGACCCTTTGCCATTGATGAGTTATGGTGGTACAGCCGTAATTTCCATGTTGGCAGGGATGGGTATTGTGATGTCAATTCATACTCATCGGTAGAAAATTCAATGAAGTAAGTTTTCAAAGCCAGAGTAGTTCTGGCTTTTTTATTGCTCGTATTTATTAAAAGTAGCTTTATGTTATAAATATTCAAGAACTTAGATAAATCGTATGTAGTTTTTATTGTTGAGGGGAAAATGAATAAATTAATGATAACCATTGGAATTTTCGGGTTATCTGTTTCAGCTTGGGCCAAACCACTGAGTCAGGCTGAATTTAAGGCAAAAACCAAACAAAAATATGATGAGTTGGAGTTAAAACTTGCTGTATTGAACTCATCGGTAGACCGACGTGAGCATCCTGCACTTATGATTGCTAAAGCCTGTGAATATGCAACCGGTTTAAAGCAGTTAAAGCATCTATCAAAACAGAATCTGCATCTTGCGGCAGCGCAAGATGAATTCCAGTTTGTGAGTAAACTAGATAATCAGTTTACTCAATCTCTTCAGGATTTGGGAACTACCTATGAAACAGGCTGTGTTTCACAAAAAAAATAAAGAACAAAAAGCCCTCAAATGAGGGCTTTGTTTTTGGCTGTTTAATACCTAATTAAGAAACCAGGTGTAATAACCCCATAGCATTAACGGCCAAGCCAGAAACGGACTAAATAGCCATTTCCAGAACCAGTGCTGAGGGATAAAGCCAACCCCGTGAATAAAACCGCCTGAAATGCCGATCATGATAAACATCATGGCGCGGTGGCTATATTCCCCGTTAGCATCCAGCATTGCAGCAGGATGAACCAGCAACACCGCTGCGAGTGGAAAAGCCAATAGGCAAGAAATCACCATTGCAAAAGGGTTAGATTTTTTTTCTATCTTTACTTGTTCAACTGCAGCGTCTGTCATCTCTTATTTCTCATCCAGGTCTTGATGATTTTCAATATATAGTGCACTGAGTACACCGGCGAAACAGGCCATCAAAATGCCGAGAATCCATGCGAAATACCACATAATTTTATCTCCTAAGACACAGCCTTAGTACAGGCTGTGTGAATTCTCTTGAATATGTTTTTTGGTAATCACGCCCCACATCTTGTAGTAACACCAAGTGGTGTAGCACAGGATCAGTGGAACGAAGATGCATGCAGCCACAGTCATCACAGTTAAGGTATTTTGGCTGGATACCGCATCCCACATGGTTAAGCTTGCAACTGGATTAATGCTAGAAGGCATCAGGAATGGGAACAGGGCAAAACCGGCAGTTAAAATCGCACCGATCACCGCTAAAGATGAACCCAGGAAGCTCAAGCCAGCTTTATTTTTACCTGCTGCCAGTACAATGATCAAGCCACCCAAAATGCCGGCAATAGGCGCTGCCATCGTGATTGGATAAGTCGAGTAGTTATTCATCCAGCCTGGGTTGGCATTGGTCAATACTTCTTTTGCCAGCGGGTTGGCAACACCATTGGTATCAAAAGGTGTAACCAGGGTATAGCCCTGAATACCACCAAAGTACAGCCAAGCGCCTGCAGCCAGGAAGGTAACCAGATAAACCAGACCCATGATTTGTGTTGCTTTGGCAGAACGTTGGCGTAGGTCACCATCTGTACGCAGCATTAACCATGCACCACCATGTGCACATAGCATCGATAAACTGACCAGACCGCATACAATCGCAAACGGATTGAGCAGGGCAAAGAAGCTGCCAGTATAAGTAGAACGTACAGTTTCATCTAAAGTAAATGGTACACCGAGGAACATGTTGCCGAATGCTACACCGAAGACCAATGCAGGCACTGCACCACCAATGGCTAGCCCCCAATCCCATGAATTACGCCATTTGGTATTTTCCAGTTTTGAGCGATAGTCAAAACCGACTGGACGCAGGAACAGGGCAAACAGGACCAGCAACAGTGCCCAGTACATGCCAGAGAAGGCTGTTGCATAGACCATTGGCCAGGCAGCGAATAACGCACCGCCGGCAGTAATAAACCAGACCTGATTACCGTCCCAGTGCGGCGCAATGGTATTGATCGCTGCACGGCGCTCGCTATCATTTTTGCCCACAAATGGCATGATTGCCATAGAGCCCATATCGAAGCCATCGGTGAGGGCAAAGCCAATCAGCAATACGCCGACCAGCACCCACCAAATGATTTTTAATAATTCATATTCGATCATACGTGAGTCTCCCCATTTGCCTTTTCTGCAGCTGCAAGCTTTTCAAAATGATATTTACCGGTATGCAGTGAGCTTGGGCCAAGACGTGAGAACTTGATCATCAGATACATCTCAATAATCAGTAACACGGTATAGAACGCTGCCAATGCAAGGATTGAACCCCAGACATCACCTGTGCTTAAGCTTGATGCTGAAAGATGCGTCGGTAATACCTCACCAATGGTCCAAGGTTGACGACCTACTTCTGCTACATACCAGCCGGTTTGTGCCGCAATCCATGGAAGCGGCAGTGCAAATAATGCAAATTTTAATAACCAAGGTTTGTTTTCTGCATTGCGTTTAGCCACTGCAAAAGTCGCAAGAATAAATAGAACCAGCATCAGGAAGCCTGAAGCGACCATGGCACGGAATGCCCAGAACAGGCTTGGTACATGTGGAATAGTATCTTTAGCTGCTGCTTTAATTTGCTCATCAGAGGCATCAACAACATTTGGCGTGTATTTTTTCAGAAGCAGACCGTAGCCTAAGTCTTTTTGACTTTCTTCAAAAGCGGTTTTCAGTTCTGGAGACTGATCACCAGCACGTAATTTTTCCAGTTGTGAATAGGCCACCATACCATTACGGATACGCGCTTCATGCTGAACCAGCAGGTCCTTAATACCTGTGACTTGTTCTGTAGTAGAACGTGTGGCAATCAGACCCATCACATAAGGAATTTTCACTGCATAATCTGTAGTCATGGTTTCCTTATTCGGGATACCGAACAAAGTAAATGATGCAGGTGCAGGGTGGGTATCCCATTCGGCTTCAATTGCTGCCAGTTTGGTTTTTTGTACATCGCCCAGCTCATAACCTGATTCATCACCCAGCAGGATCACTGAAAGAGTAGATGCTAAACCGAAAATGGCAGCAATCGCAAATGAACGGCGTGCAAATGGCAGGTCACGTTTTTTCAGCATGTAGTAACTTGAAATTGCCAGTACGAAGATGGCACCAGTTACATAACCTGCAGAAACAGTATGTACGAATTTAACCTGTGCAACCGGGTTAAAGATCAGTGCTGCAAAGTCCACCATTTCCATACGCATGGTTTCATAGTTGAATGCTGAACCAACCGGGTTTTGCATCCAGCCATTGGCAACCAGAATCCACAGTGCAGACATGTTAGATCCCAGTGCAACTAACCAGGTCACGCCCAGATGCTGTACTTTGGATAAACGGTCCCAACCGAAGAAGAATAAACCAATGAAAGTAGATTCAAGGAAGAAGGCCATCAAACCTTCAATAGCCAATGGTGCACCGAAAATATCACCCACATAATGCGAATAATATGCCCAGTTGGTTCCGAACTGGAACTCCATGGTCAAGCCTGTGGTTACCCCTAAGGCAAAGTTAATCCCGAACAGTTTTCCCCAAAACTTAGTCATGTCCTTGTAAATTTCTTTGCCGGAAATTACATAGGTGGTTTCCATAATGGCAAGCAGAAATGCCAGGCCTAAGGTCAGTGGAACAAAAATAAAGTGATACATCGCGGTCATAGCGAACTGGAACCGCGAAAGATCGACCACGCTTTCAGAAATCATCAACGTGTCTCCTTGATTTGGGAAGGATTGCCGGCGATACGCTCGGCGACTTGAGTGTCAAAATCTTTTGGAATAGTAGGCGCATCAAACCAAATATTTTTAATTATCAGAAGTAGAATAATCTTGATAATTAAAATCGCAGTAATCTCTCTTACTGTTTTTTGGTTTAAATTTTTAGAAACTAAGCTCATGTGAACAAGCCTATTATGTGGTTTGTTATATATTATTAATCGATTGTAACTAAAAAATAAATAGACGATACAATTTAAATAAATATATATTTATAAGCATTTGAAAATAATAAATATATATTTATATGAGTTAAAATTTATTCTAATTAGTTTTTATTATTTTATGTAATTTTATTGGTTTTTTAATTTGATTAAAATGCTTGGTTTTAAAATAATGGGATAAATTAATCAAACTAAATTGGTTGGTTTTATAAGGGTTGAAAGGGAAGTGTTATAGGATGTTATTCAAAGATGTGCCTGATAAGTGATCTTGATCACAGGCTTTCTCATACTGTTTCTTTAAGAAAATGCATCAAAAAAAAGATCCCGTTTAGGGATCTTTTTGTATGTCATGTTTAATAAATAATAGCTACAGAGATGTTCTCTTTAAGCGAATAGGTATTCAGCTTAGAAGTCGTAACGCATACCGACTGAGAGTCCAAGTGCAGTTTCACCAGCAGCATTTACACCTTGAGCTGAACCAGCTTTGTTACTACGTGCCTGTGACCATGGGGTAAGGTTGGCATTATCATCATTTAGCATTGCTGCCAGATTGCCATAGATACGGAACTGCTTATCAAGACGATGTTCTAAACCCAGTGCCAGCAGGGTAGAGTTAGCGTGAGAAGTATCAATGTCACGATGGAAGGCATGGCCACGCAAAGTATTTTTATCAGTCAGTTTATATTCAGCACCGACTCCGTAAACATTGGCATCTGCATTGGTACCGTTGCCATCATCAAGAGTAGTAAACTGATAAAGTGCACCCACATTTAATTCTGGAGTCAGTTTATAGGCAGCCGCTAAACGTACACCATCACGTTCTCCTCGGCTGACATCTTCAGCATAATGCTCATAAGCAGCTGCTACATCCCAGTTGCCTGCTTTGTAGTTTAGGCCCAGATCATATGCTTGAGACTTTTCATTGGTCTCTTCGGTTGTATCATTGTTGATCATAGTGCCGTCATGTAAAGACAAAGCTGCTGTTGCGGTGAAACCATCACCAAATTTAGGTGATTTATATTCAATCGTATTCGGGTTACGTTCATCAAAACGATGGTTATAGGCGCGAGTGATGTTACGTAAGTCGCCAACCTGATCACCAAAGAAGTTTGCAGGGCCACGAGCTGCTTTAAATGGGCTGTCAAAACGACCGACTTTCACCTGACCGAAGTCACCTTTAAGTCCTACAAAAGTATCACGTGTTGAGAAGTTGATAGAATCTTCTGTGTCGTCAGAGCCACTTGAAAAGTTGATTTGCTGTTCGATTTGAGCAAAAGCCGTCATGCCATTTTCTAGTTCTTTTTCAGCTTTAAAGCCTAAGCGTGACGAGTTCGATGATAAAGCCACCTCATTGTAGTCTTTACCATCATCCAGATAATCTAAAGAAACGTGTGCACGACCATAAATTTTAACGTCAGCAGCAGCTGCCATGACTGGTGTTAAAATTGTTGCCCCAATTGCTAATGCAGATAACGTTTTTTTCATGTGTTGCTCCAATAAAGACTTTTTTATTCATCGTCTTAAAACAAGTTTCAGTCATGTCTTGAAACATGTACCGCTCTATTGGTGCCAAGTATTCATTACAAATAAGTCAATATGATTAAGGAAATATTGCAGATCTATGAAATCTAAAAGGGAGCAATTTTAATTTTTAAGGATCTGTGTAGGATTTCTTTTGCTTTAGTTAAAGCTGATCAGGTGAATAAGAAATACTGTTCTTAACAAAATTATTTGAGATAAATTCTGTATTTATTAATAATGATAAAAAATGAAAAATAAGGCATAAAAAATGGAGCCGAAGCTCCATTTTTGAGGACTAAGAATGTATCAAAGAGCAGCTCTAATTTTCTCTGCAAGTTGCTTGATCTTTTCCTGATCGCCCATTTGTGCCGCATGTTTGCCAAGGTTGTGCAAAGAGGTAGGTACCAGATGGAAATGAACATGCGGAACAGTCTGACCCGCCGCAGCGCCAGAGAGCTGCATGAGTACAATGCCATCTACACCTAAACCTTTTTCAATCGCTTTGGCAATTTTTTGCACCACCTGAATGGTATAGGCTGCAACTTCAGGATCCAGGTCAAGCAAGGTAATTGCTGGAGTTTTAGGAATGACCAGAGTATGACCATCGGCCTGTGGCATGATGTCCATAAATGCAAGAACTCGGTCATCTTCATACACTTTAATTGCTGGAAGTTCACCACGCAGAATTCGTGCAAAAATATTTTGGTCATCGTAAGTCATAAGTGCATTCCTTGAGCAGAATTGAATTGTATTATTTACAGTTCAATTCTTTCTGACGTTCTTTGATCGCGTCAAGACGTTGCTGCTCTTTTTCTGAAAATTTTGGCTTGGTTGTGTAGCAATTGTCATTAAACTTTGCTTTCGCTTCAGGGTCTTTAAAACAGAAA
The DNA here is from genome assembly GCF_058599425.1 of Acinetobacter sp. CAU_H_56. Lineage (NCBI taxonomy): Bacteria > Pseudomonadati > Pseudomonadota > Gammaproteobacteria > Moraxellales > Moraxellaceae > Acinetobacter > Acinetobacter sp. CAU_H_56. The sequence goes on from NZ_CM178654.1 coordinate 1,368,802, forward strand.
CCTTTAGACGCATAAATCACATCATGATCATTTTTTAATTTTTTGCACTCTTGTTCAGATGCAAGAACCGATGTTGAAGCCCCGAACAAAGTTGCAAAGCCAATCAATGCTGCAACAGAAAATTTCTTCATGAGAGTTTCCTCTGGGTTATCCACTATATGTGCCTGCCTAATAGTCACAATATGAGGTTTCGTTATCATTATTCAATGGCGAGATATTACTCGATGGTAATATTACTCCATGATTCATACATTTTTACAGCACTGGAAAAGTCACTATTTTTATCCGACAGATTGCTAGCAGCTTGCACCAGACTTTGACCTAAAGCGAGAAGTGGCACTGCCAGTTTGGCATCACGCGCGAGATCAAGTGCAATGCCGGTATCTTTGGCTAAAAGAGGCAGGGCAAAGGTTACGGGAAAGCTGCGGTTTAAAATACGCTGTGGCAATACGGTTTCAGTCACCATGCTTTTACCACTTGAAGCATTAATACAATCCAGTGCTTCATGAAGGTTTACCCCATGCGCTTTCAAGGTAGTAAAGCCCTCAGCAACGGCACACAGGTTTACAGCCATTAACATATTATTTACCGCCTTCACAGCAAAACCTGCGCCAGATTCACCGACATGCTTGATCAGCTTACCAAAAGCCTGCATCGCAGGAAGGGCTTTTTCAAAGCCTTCCGCATTACCACCGACCATCACAGTCAATGTGCCATTTTCCGCACCAATGGTCTGGCCACTCACAGGTGCATCCAGGAAAATCACACCCTGTTCAGCCAGTGCTTCTTCTAAGCGTCGGGCAGCGTCAGGAACACCACTGGTACAGTCTACCCAGATACTGCCAGCTTTAAGGCTGAGGCCTTGGACTAATGCTTCAACATCGGCACTGGTCGGCAGGCAGGAAAAGATAATATCTGCCTGAACTGCCTGTTCTAAAGCGACAGCTTGTGTGCCATATTCAGCAGCATGTTCTTCAGCCTTGGCAAAAGTACGGTTCCAGACATAGACTGTCTCAAAATGCTTGGGTAAATGCGCTGCCATGCGATAACCCATTGCGCCTAAACCAATAAATGCCACTGACTGAATCATGTCATACCCTCTGAACAAAATAATAAATACCTGAAAATTGCCGGCTCTTCCGGAATTAAGCATCTATCCGGGTTGAGCGTTGTGCCAGCCAGGTGGTCAGTTTCGGCCAGAATGTATTGGCTGTTTTCTGATTGGACATCAGTCCAAGATGACCACCCGGGATAAGAGTAAACGTCTTATCAGTACTACTTGTCAATTCCATCAAAGGCTTAGCTGACTGTTCCGTAACAATCTGATCGGTTTTCCCAGCCCCGACCAGTAAGGAACAATTAATATTTTTCAGGTCAATCGTTCGGCCGTTTAAAGTCATCGAGCCATTTTTTAAAGGGTTTTGCAGCCATAGATGCAGCACCATGTCCTGATTGATTCCACCCGGATAATCAATCATCTTGTTCAGAAAATTACCCATGGTGGCATGTTCATAGACATCTTCAACATTTTCCAGATTCAGCAGAAACTGCTTCTGGCTTTTAAACCAGCCAATCGGATCAAGCAGCTTAAATCCTAATGCATTGATGATGCCGGGTGAATGAATATATTCCTTGGGAATCAATCCTTGGTGAATCGCCTGTTGCAGGTTTTTATTTTTGGAAATGAGCTTATTGGTGGTGCTAAATAACTTGCCGACTCGACCTGAGGCATAACTGTCAATCGGGCTGCCCAGCACAATCAGGTTTTTAACATGTTCAGGTGAATGCAATGCCATATAAAGCGTGACAAAAATTCCGGCCATACTCCAGCCATGCAGGGAAATAAACTGACTACCTGAATGCGAGCAGATCCGTTCAATCGCCTGAGGTATTGCGCCGTCGATAAAAGACAGGAAATTCAAGTGACGGTGTTTATAACGGAAACGTTTCCATTCCACTAAATAGACATCAAAACCGCTATGCTGAAAATGCTTGACCAGTGAACGGTAAGGATACAGATCATAAATATCCATATTGATCGCAAGAGGGGCAACAAAGACTAACGGCTCACGGTACTTTTTTTCAGGCGCTGCATAATAGCGAATTTTGCAGAATTCAGTCGCAGCAATATATTCAAAGGGCGTTTTTTGCGAAAGAATCAGGGACGACGAGTTAAATAACCGTGCATTCAGGTGTTTTAATTTTTTCTTCTGGCGTTGAATATTTTGTTTTAACTGAATCATGTAAATAATTTATCCGTATACAAAGGAGAATTGGTCGAAGTCTAAGCAATAATTGCTTATTATGCCTTGACCTGAAATAGCTTAGACGCTCAAAATGTTGGCAATTTTTTACAAAAGGCAGCCTTTGGGCTGAAGTAAAGTGATGAGCCAGCAAGACGATTTTAACTATCAATTAGAAACTTTAGCCATCCGTACCGGTCACACCCGTAGCTTTGAGGGTGAGCATGGTGAACCGATTTTTCTAACATCGTCATTTGTTTATGAAAATGCGGCTGAAGCTGCAGCAAAATTTTCAGGCCAGGAGCCGGGTAATATTTACTCTCGCTTTACCAATCCAACCGTTGCCATGTTTGAAAAGCGTCTGGCTGCCTTAGAAGGCGCAGAACGCGCTGTTGCAACCAGCTCTGGTATGGCTGCGATTATGGCTGTGGCGATGGCTTACCTGAAAGCAGGCGATCATGTCATTTGTTCACGCGCCGTATTTGGTTCAACAGTTTCTTTATTTGAAAAATACGTAGCTAAATTCGGTGTCGCAGTTGAGTTTGTCGATCTGACGGATCTGGATGCATGGAAAAATGCTATCAAGCCAGAAACCAAATTACTCTTTGTTGAATCTCCGTCAAACCCATTGGCTGAAGTGGCAGATATCCAGGCTTTGGCAGATATTGCACATGCCAATGATGCATTGCTCGCGATTGACAACAGCTTCTGTACACCAGTGTTACAACAACCACTCAAATTTGGTGCAGACTTAGTCGTATATTCTGCGACTAAATATCTGGATGGCCAAGGCCGTGCACTCGGTGGCGCTGTAGCAGGTAACCATAAACTGCTTGAAGAAATCTTCGGTTATGTACGTACCACTGGTCCTTCTATGAGCCCGTTCAATGCTTGGGTATTCCTGAAAGGTCTGGAAACTTTACGTTTACGTATGCGTGAACATTCTGCCAATGCACAAAAACTGGCAGAGTTCTTAAATGCACATCCGAAAGTAGAAAAAGTTTACTATGCAGGTTTGCCTGAACATGTTGGTCATGAACTGGCTGCAAAACAACAAACCGGTTTCGGTGGTATCGTATCTTTCGAAGTGAAAGGCGGCCGTGAAGGTGCCTGGAAAGTAATCGACAATACCCAGTTCATTTCAATCACTGGTAACCTGGGTGATGTGAAATCAACGATTACTCATCCAGCAACAACCACGCATGGTAAATTGTCCCCAGAAGCCAAAGCAGCAGCGGGTATTCGTGAAGGTTTAATTCGCGTTTCTGTTGGTTTGGAAGAGATTGATGATATTATTCGCGACATTACACGCGGTTTAGATCTAATCTAATTTTATAAATATATGTTCGGAGATCTTTATGAACATTAATATGTTGATGCAGCAAGCACAGCGCATGCAAAAAGAAGTCGAAAACAACATGAAAAAAGCCAAAGAAGAGCTTGCGCAAACTGAAGTGCATGCTGAGGCTGGTGGCGGTCTGGTGAAAGTCACCATGACTTGCCGCAATGTGGTGAAACGTATCGAGATCAATCCTGAACTGTTACAGGACGATCCAGATATGATCGAAGATCTGATTGCAGCAGCGATGAATGATGCAGCGCGTCAAGCAGAAGTGATCTCTGAAGAGAAAATGAAATCTGCAAACTCAGGTATGGGCTTACCACCTGGTCTGGCTGGTTTATTCTAAGGAAGTATGCGCAATGTTTAGTGATCGTTTTGATCAACTGGTTCAAGCATTACGCATTTTGCCAAGCGTTGGGCCGAAATCGGCCCAGCGTATGGCTTTGCATTTAATCATGAAAAATCGTGAAGGGGCGATCGGTCTGGCACATGCCTTAACTGAAGCAACCGATCACATTCATGAATGCTCGATCTGCCATTCATTGACGGAAGATGAAGTCTGTAATATCTGTACCTCACTTGAGCGTGATGATGAACTGCTTTGTGTCGTGGAATCACCGGCAGATGTCATGGCAATTGAGCAAAGCGGCAGTTTCCGCGGTAAATATCATGTTCTGGGTGGTCATCTGTCACCTCTAGATGGAATCGGGCCTGAAGAAATCGGTATTCCCTATTTACTGCAACGCTTAAGTCAGGGACAGATCAAGGAAGTGATTCTGGCTACCAATGCGACTGTCGAAGGACAGGCAACCGCGCATTATCTGGTTGAAGCCAGTAAACATTTACCGGTGCAAATGACGCGTATCGCTCAAGGGGTGCCTCAAGGCGGAGAACTGGAGTATGTCGATAGTCATACATTGAGTCAGGCAGTGCATAACCGGATGCGAATTAAGTGAAATATTAATTATATTCTCTTAATATATAATATAAAAAATATATTAGTAAAAATATAAAATGTTTACTAGATAAGCTATATTCGAAAAATATGGAACAAAAAGTGTGATTTGGTTGTCATATTTTTATATAAAAATTCTATATATCGGGTAATATAGCTTCATCGAGCATCTAATTTTAGACTCAGTCTTTATGTTTCAATTTATTCAACATCAGCACGACTTAAACCATGTCCTGAACCTTATGGATCAAAATCCGGTCTATGGCCTGGATACAGAATTCATTAAGGTAGACACCTTGTGGCCAAAACTTGGTGTTTTTCAAATCAATGTCAATAACAATGTCTATTTGCTGGATGGAACAACACTGGATCTGAGTGAATTTCTGAACAAGATTTTTAATGCTCAACAGAATATTTTCCATGCCTGCAGTGAAGACATTGACCTGATTTACCATTACACCCAGAAAAAAGCCCTGAGCAATGTCTTTGATACACAGGTCGGTATGTCTTTCCTCGGACATGGTTTGCAGGTCAGCTATCAGAATGCCTTGAAACAGATGCTGGATGTCGATATTGAAAAAGATCAGACCCGCTCTAACTGGCTGGCACGTCCTTTAAGCTCTGAGCAGTTACTGTATGCAGCCAATGATGTGCATTATCTGGTGCAACTGTCGGATAAGGTCAAACAGGATCTGGAAAGCAAATATCTGCTCGATTTCGCTCTTGAGGATTGCCGTTTTCTGACCCATGAAATTGGTGAAGAAACACCGACTGCCTTACTTTATCAGGATGTCGGTAATTATCGTCATTCACGCCGTCAATTAATGCAGTTGCAACAACTGGCTGTATGGCGTGAGCAGATTGCCAAGGCGTTGAATCAGCCACGCAGCTTTATTCTGAAAAACTCGACCATGATTGATCTGGTAGAGAAATTCCCGCGCAATAATTTCCAGCTCAGTCAGATAAAGGACATCCGGGCCAATATTGTCCGCGAACATGGCAAGACCATTTTGGATCTGTTGAAATTCCTGCCTGATCAAGCCGAATGGCCGCTGCGTCTGGCACGTCCAATCCGCCATTCATCCAGAGAGATTGGCGAGAAGGTCGAAACAATGATCCAGAATATATCCAATGAAATCTCTGTACCGAAAGAAGTGCTGATGCGAAAGAAATGGCTGAATGCCTTATATCAGCATGTAGTATGTCATAAGGATGAACAGGATCTGCCAAACTACTTGCTCGGCTGGCGCTATGAGTTATTAACTCTGCCACTAATTAAGGTATTGCATCAGGATGAGTCTTATCTGTCGACCCAGATGAAAGTGGTTGAGTGATTTTTACTGGATTGATTAAAGATAAAGCAATTATACAAAATCACGACTGATGCATTTGAAGCGGCTAATGTTTCTGTCGTTTTTTTGATGTATCCTTGCGATTGTTTTTTCAGAAAAGTCGTTTGAAATATGCAAGTGTCTATCTACAAATCTAGCAAAAAAGATGAAATGTATCTTTATGTGGCGCGTCCTGCAGATGAGAACGAAGCCGAAACATTTGAACCACTAGAGGTATTGGCTGAACCGGTACGTGTGGCGTTTGGTCGTGCGACTTTTGTTATGCATCTTGAATTGAGTGAATCGCGTAAACTGGCACGTGCTAATGTTTTACATGTGATGGATTCAATTTCTACCCGTGGTTTCTTCCTGCAAATGCCACCAGAAGGTTTGATTAACCCGAATGCACCAGCGCCAGAAGGTCTTCGTGGGGCTTAAGCTCAGTTCAGGAGTTGTGAAATGAATGGTTTTGTAGCTGTATTGGACTCAATTCCTGACCAGAGTATTGCGTTTGCAGTGTATCTGCTGGGCAGTCTGATTGCGTTAGCTTGCTGGTATGGCGTGACCAAGCGCATGCCAAAGGCAATGGGCGGTTTTTTATGGCTATTGGCCTTTGCCGTGCTGTTGACCCCAACCGTTTCTGAAGGCAGTAATGCTTCAGTTGCACCTGCTATTTTCGGGCTGCTGTTTGGGATTCTGACCAAGGAATATGAACTCGTTTGGATTAATGCGTCACTTATTTTATTTGTCATTGGTATCGGGTCTGTGATTGGCTATTGCTGGTCGACCTATGCATCCAGTAAAACGGGTCTTGGGTCAAACAAGAAAAGTTCACCGCTGTAAATAGAAAAATAAGGTTCAATCATGTCTGCTGATATTCAACAATTCTCAGGTACGGATCAGTACATTGCCACTGACAGTTTAAAACTGGCTGTGAAAGCTGCGCGTAGTTTGCAAAAACCCTTGCTGGTTAAAGGGGAGCCGGGTACAGGTAAAACCTTGTTGGCTGAACAGGTGGCACAAAGCCTCGGACTGAAGCTGATTACCTGGCATATCAAATCAACGACCAAGGCACAGCAGGGCCTGTATGAATATGATGCAGTATCACGCTTGCGTGATAGTCAGTTAGGTGATGATCGCGTTTATGACATCAAGAACTACATCAAGCCGGGTAAACTCTGGGAAGCGTTTACCAGTGAAGAGCGCTGTGTATTGCTGATTGATGAGATCGATAAAGCAGACATCGAGTTTCCAAATGACTTGCTGCACGAACTCGACAAGATGTCTTTCTTCGTTTATGAAACGGGTGAAACCATTACTGCGACCCAGCGTCCGATTGTCATCATCACTTCAAATAACGAGAAAGAACTTCCAGATGCCTTCTTGCGCCGTTGTTTCTTCCACTATATCGAGTTTCCGGATGAAGCGACCATGCGTGAAATTATCGATGTGCATTTTGAGAATATTTCAACAACGCTGGTGAATGAAGCTCTGCAAATCTTCTTCAAATTACGCCAGATTCCAGGCTTGAAAAAACCACCTTCAACTTCTGAACTGATCGACTGGTTAAGTCTGTTGATGGCAGATGATATGCCGGAAGACATTTTAAGAAATACTGATAAGTCCAAAGCGATCCCGCCTTTGTACGGTGCGCTGATCAAAAATGAGCAGGATGTACAACTGCTTGAACGTCTAGCCTTTATGTCGCGTCGCTAAGGGAGAAACACGCATGTTTGTGCGATTGTTTTATACCCTTAGAAAATATGGCGTACCGGTTTCCACCCGTGAGTTGATTGATCTGAATCAGGCGGTAGCGGCAGGCGTGGTTTTTGCCGATCAGGACGAGTTTTATCAGCTTGCTAAAACTGTGATGGTCAAAGACGAGCGCTACTTCGACAAGTTCGATCGCGCCATGAAAGATTACTTTGATGGTATCGCGACTTTTGATTTGGATGAACTGCTGAATCAGGTGCATAAATTGCCCAAAGACTGGTTTGATCTAGAACTTTTGGAAAAGCACTTAACTCCTGAACAGCGTGAAGAACTAAAAAAGGCCGGATCGCTGGAAGAACTGATGAAAATGCTGGAAGAGCGCTTGCGTGAACAGCATAAAAAACATCAGGGCGGGAATAAGATGATTGGTACTGGTGGCACATCGCCATTTGGTGCCTATGGTGATCATCCTGAAGGTGTGCGCATTGGTGGGCCGGGGCGTAAACGTTCCGCTGTCAAAGTCTGGGAACAACGTCAATACCGTAATCTGGATGATGATCAGATTCTTGGTAGTCGTCAGATGCAGATGGCACTGCGCCGTTTGCGTAAGTTCGCCCGTCAGGGTGCGGCTGAAGAGCTGGATATTGATAGCACTATTCGTGAAACCGCCAAACAGGGGATTCTGGATGTGCAATTGGTACCGGAGCGACGTAACCGTATTAAAGTTTTAATGCTGTTTGATATTGGCGGATCGATGGATGCGCATATTGCTCAGTGTGAAAAACTGTTTAGCGCCGCCAAAACCGAATTTAAGACTCTGGAATATTTCTATTTCCATAACTGTCTGTACGACTATGTCTGGAAAGATAATGTCCGTCGTTCCAGCTCGCGCATGAATACCTGGGACTTGTTCAATACCTATGGACGGGATTACCGGGTGATTGTAGTGGGTGATGCCAGCATGGCTCCCTATGAGTTGAACTCCGTCGGTGGTTCGGTCGAATATATGAATGATGAGGCAGGACAGGTCTGGTTACAGCGTCTGCGTCAGCATTTTGATAAAACCGCCTGGCTTAATCCTGAAGAAGAAAAATACTGGCATTACACGCATACTATTGGCCTGATTAAGCAAATCTTTGAAGATCATATGTTTCCAATGACCTTAAAAGGCATTGAGGATATGACCAAATATCTGGCGCGTTGATTCCATTTATCTATAAGTGACTTTATCTATAGTTATTAGTGCTTTAAAACGAAATATTCTAGTATAAAGTCACTTGTTATACCTTATTCCAATATTCAGGAATTATTATGGCTCATCAAATTAATGGTATTGCGTTGCCGAACGAAGAGGGTTTCTTTGGTCAATATGGCGGTCAGTTCATTCCACCAGATCTAAAACAGGCCATGGATGACATCAATGTTGCCTATCAGGAAATCCGTCAAACTGAAGAATTCCAGAATGAATTAAAAGACCTGTTTGCCAATTATGTCGGCCGTCCTAGTCCTTTGTTTCATGCTAAACGTCTTTCTGACCAGTTAGGTGGAGCACAGATCTATTTAAAACGTGAAGACCTGAATCATACCGGTGCACATAAAATCAATCACTGCCTGGGTGAAGCACTGCTAGCGAAATACATGGGTAAAACCAAAGTCATCGCTGAAACGGGTGCAGGTCAGCATGGTGTGGCATTGGCTACTGCATGTGCTTTGGTGGGTATTCCATGTGAAATTCATATGGGCCAGGTGGATATCGAAAAAGAACATCCAAACGTCGTTAAGATGAAAATCTTGGGTGCTAAGCTGATTTCTGTGACGCGTGGTACTGCGACCCTTAAAGATGCAGTTGACAGTGCTTTTGAAGAATACTTGAAAGATCCGAAAAACTATATCTATGCGATTGGTTCGGTGGTAGGACCGCATCCATTCCCAATGATGGTGCGTGATTTCCAGTCTATTATTGGCGATGAAATCAAGGTTCAAACCAATGAACGCTTCGGTGCAAACCCAGACTATGTTGTGGCATGTGTAGGTGGTGGTTCAAATGCTATGGGTGCATTCACTGCATTTCTAAATGATCAAGAAGTCAAACTGGTGGGAGTAGAACCTGCTGGTCATGGCCTAAATACTGATAAGCATTCCGCAACGCTGACTTTGGGTAAACCAAGCCAGTTGCATGGTATGGCATGCTATGTACTCGAAGATGAGCAGGGTGAACCTTTACCTGTGCATTCGATTGCTTCCGGTCTGGATTATCCAGGCGTAGGACCACAGCACAGCCTGCTTAAAGATCTAGGTCGTGTGGAATACACTACGGCGACAGATCAGGAGTGTCTGGATGCCTTTATGACCCTGTCGCGCGTTGAAGGAATTGTGCCAGCATTAGAAAGTTCACATGCAGTGGCTTGGGCAATTCGTGAAGCGGCTAAGCTGCCTAAAGAGACTAAGATTGTAGTGAATCTTTCAGGTCGTGGTGATAAAGATTCTGATTACGTGGCAGAGAAACTCGGTCTTTAATTTGATTTATAGTCATAATCAAAGAAATCCCAGCTTTAAGACTGGGATTTTTTATATCTGATCTGGTTTTGATATGGCATTGTCATTTATTTGTAATGACATTTGAGTTTAAATCTTAATTTACGTATTGAACTAAGAAAGAATTTAGCCTGAAATATATTGTTGTAATTGATCAATCAGCTTACGTTGATCTTCCATTGCAGCTTTGACCAAGTCACCAATCGAAATCAGGCCAATCAGTTTGTCATTTTCAACTACAGGTAAGTGGCGTAAATGGCGGTCAGTCATTAATGCTAAGCAGTCTTCAACAGAAGTTGCAGAAGTCACGGTTATGACTTTAGGTGTCATAATTTCATTGACCGTGGTATCAAAAGAGGTTCTTTGCATCAATGCGATTTTACGGGTGTAATCACGCTCTGACAAAATGCCGACCACACTATCTTCGTGGGTAACGACCAGCGCCCCAATTCCTTTTTCTGCCATCAGGCTAATTGCTTCTAAAACTGTAGAGTCTGGACGGATGGTATAAACTGCCTGATGTACTTTATCACTGAGCACTTGTGCTACGTTGGTCATTCTATTGAGTCCTTTTTATCTAATTATTATAAGTCCTAGAGTATGTATCCAACCGAACATCTCTAGGTGTCTATTCTATGTCTTTATAAATAACATGTTTTTAGGCAAAGTGCAGTCTTTGTTGTGAAAAAAACAGGTGACGCATCTGTGGAATTGATAATTTCAGTTTAGTGCCATTGCCGCTACATAAAGTAGGTGTCACGGCTAGTCGGGACAGTGTAGGTAATAAGTTGTTTTCGAAATCTTCCGGGTTGATTCTACGTGGTACATAACCTGGCCAATGTTCCTTGGCATAATTTTTGGCATCCAGAGAATTAAGCCAGAATGGAAAAATATAATCTTCCTGATCGCGCATCATCGCCCAACCCTGATGATAGACGCCCCACAAAACGCCGCAATACATCATAGATTTGAGGATGGTGAGCCTCAAAAGAAAGTTTTTACAAATCGGGTCGTATTGAATAATTTTTCGCATTGTCGTTAAAATAAAGTGCTATTAGAGTTCAGCTCTATTCTAGAAAGTTCCAGTGAAATTACTGTTTCAGCTTTGCAAGCAATCGTAATAAATTATGTCTTAATTGCAGTATTTCGAAAAATTGGCATAAAAAAACGTCACCTCGGTGACGTTTCTTCAGGCTTGCATGGTGGCCATGTTCTGCCAGTATTGTGCTTTGAGTGAATCTCGTTCTACACGAAAACCTTGATAATATAGTTCAGCTAAAAAGAGAGCTGCTTTACCGTGACCGGCGCGCGCTGCATCTTCTAATTGTTTTACTGCATCGACAAAGTTCATTTGCGATTGAATGGTATTCACTGCATCTGCATACAGATGTTCCAAATCATGTTGAGAGATATTCTGCATAATATAAAAACTCCTTAATTTTAATTATGATTTTGGATAGACTTTTAAGTCTAAATACAAATATAACTTACTATTATTAAACTAATATTACAGAATAATGGAAAAGTCAACTATATCAGCTTTCCCGTTTACTTAATTTATAGTTTGTACGATCAAACTATACACACATGAAAGTGCGGTTGGTATAGATTTTAACAATAGAACAAAAGAAAAGGAGAACAACATGATGCAAAGAACTCTTGAAGGGCTCAGTTTTGATATGCCCCCAACAGCCAGTCAGATTACAGAATTGGCGCATGTACACCGTAAAAAACTGGATGAGGCAATTTATGACAAATATACCCATCTAGGTGATTACAGTCTGGCTCAACGTAAAGAAGTTTATGATTTTACCCGCGCTCTGGACGAAACCCAGCGTGCAGAATTTTATAGTCACTATAATGATGAATTGGTCCGAATTGCAGATGAAGATCGACTGCATCCACCTGAAGCAGAAGCCGGCTTGAGCAAGTTTGCAATTTTACTGGTCTTAGGTCTGGTGGCTATGGTCATTGCCTGGAGTGTGTACGAATTGTTGAAATCCTAACCGATTTATAGTCATATCGAGATGTGTATTTATACTGGTCATTCAATCTTTGACTTGAACTTCATGGGGCCCAGCCATACACTAGCTGCAACTTGAGGTAGTGTATGGCTATAGATAGCAAAAAATTAAGCGATTTTCTGAATAAAATTAAGCTTGAACAGATTTATAATGCGGTTGTTATTTTTATTGTGGCATTAATTTTATGTCTGGCTACATTTGCCATTTATCGTCCACTGACGACTCCCCAATTTAATTTACTTCAGCAACTTGCAGAGCAGCAGAGCTTACCTCAAACCCAGGATATGGCTCAGACTTTGCTGCAACAGCAACGCATCCATCGCGGTCAATATCTTAAATTGATGCAGGCGTATCAACAGGAATCTCTACGGGCTCGTCAGCTTCCGCCGGTTTCTGTGGATATGCCTTAGGTATTGGAATCGTATTCGGCAGTGGTTTAGAAGGATCTGACAGGTTCTGTTCCAATCGTAATTTTAAAGTTTCTTTATTCAATTCTTGACTCACCACGACCAGTGTTAAACGTTCTGGATGCAGATGTTTGCGCACGGCATTTTGCACATCTGTTGCGGTAATTTTGGCTAGACGTTCTGGATAGCGTGACAGATAGTCGGCTTGCTCTGCATAAAAGCCCATCGTGCCTAACTGGGCATTGATCGTGGCATTGCTGCTGTAATTATTTGGAAATGCTCTTAATATCCCGGCTTTGGTTTCTTCCAGGCGCTTAGTATCAATCGGCTGATTTACAAATTTGATAAAAGCCTGATGTGCGACCTGAATGCTATCCAGTAATTGATCTTGTCTAGTGGAATAACGGAAGCTAAATATACCGGGTGCCTGACTAAAGCTGAATGTACTATAGGCACCATAGGTATAGCCGCGTTTTACCCTTAATTCCTGCATTAATACTGCATTAAAGCCGCTACCCCCAAACATGCGGTTGGCCACTTCCAGAGCAAGCCGATCTTCAGTAAATCGGTTTGGTCCTAAGTGGCCGAAGGTCACATGCGCTTGGGATGAGTTATAAGGCAAATGTACGATATCAAAACCCGATTTTTCTTCAGGTTCAGCTAATGCAACTGCTTTCTGTCCTTGAGGTAAATTGCCTGCAATTCGTTCAGAAAGTTCCAATGCCTGTTTAGGACTGAGTTTGCCGGTAATGGCAATATTCATGTTTTGTGCCACCAGAAACTGGTCGCGGAATTTTTTCAGTAAATCAGCCGTAATTTTTTTGGTACTGCCAATCGTGCCGGTAATCGGTTCGGCATAAGGATGCTGTCCATACAATGCCCGATAAAACCGGATATCCATCAGTTTACTTGGATTTTCCTGAAGCTGTTTTTGTCCTACTTGAGTATTGCTGAGTGCTAACTGAATGCTGGAAGGCTTGAATGTGGCATTTTTGAGAACTTCCATCATCATGGCCAAAGCAGGTTCCATTTTCTTGGGGTCTGATAAAGTTCGAAGGCGAACGACAAACATATCGCGATAAGCCTGTACGCTAAATTGTGCGCCTGTGGCATCAAAGACGGAAGCCACCTGTGCAGCCGTATATTTATCTGTTCCTTCACGCATCAGTTTGGCTGCCGTACTGGATAAACCAAATAGACCTTTAGCAATTTCCTGATCTCGTGCTGATCCGGCATTAAAGGTCAGTTGAATATCCACCATCGGCAGATCTCGGGTTTCAACAAATAAAGTGCGAACTTTGTAACGATTGTTCAGGTCATGAATAAAAGGTGCTTGGAATGCCTGCTTTTGATTAATATTTTTTAAACTTTGCAGGAGAGGGATCGCTTGTAGCTGACTGGGATTATCATTCAGATCAGGTTGGGTATCTAAATAATTTTCTGCCCAAAGGCTTGAACTGAGGCTTAAGCTGGTTAAAAGGATAAGAGAGCGAACTTTAGACATTGTAATAACCATTATTGAGCTTTCTGTTCAGGCAAAAGGTAGAGCGTACTTAAATTTTCACGGACAAAATAGGCATTAGCAACCCGCTGAATATCCTCTGCACGGACACTGTCATAATGCTGAGGCAGTTCATCCATCAGGCGGTAACTCAATCCGTTTACTTCAAGGTTTCCAATCATTTTGGCCTGTCCGCTCAGACTGTCCTGACTATAAATCAGATTTGAAATAAAGCGTGTGCTGATCCGTGCCAGTTCATGCTCAGAAATAGTTTCAGTTTTTAGTAAATCAATTTCTTTCTGGATGGCGGCTTGTGCTTCTGTCAGATTTACACCTGGAGCCGGAAGTGCGGAAATACCAAACAGGCTATCTCCACGGTTATAAGGATCATAAGACACACTCACAGAAGTAAGCACTTTGCGGTCGCGAACCAGACGATCCTGCAAGCGAGAAGAAATCCCGCTATCCAGCAGGCTGCGAATAATGGTTAGAGCATAGGCATCTTGAGGATTCTTGGCGGTAGCCAAAGATTTTACATTCCAGGTCATATACAGATTAGGTACCTGGACATTACTCTCAATTTCCATATGACGATAGCCTAAGCGTTCGAACTCGAGTACGTCATTACGTGATGGTGTAGGACGTGCCGGAATATCGCCAAAATATTTCTGTACCTGAACGAGAGCTTCTTGAACGTCAACATCCCCGACAATCACCAGAATGGCATTATTCGGGCTATACCAGTCTCGATACCATTTTTTAACATCACTCAGCTGAATATTATTGAGCGTTTTCATGTGACCAATCACGGGCTGACGATAGTGACTGGTGGGGTAACTGATCCATCTAAATCGTTCAAATGCCTGGGCACGCGGATTATCATCAGTACGCTGACGCCGTTCTTCCATTACCACTTTAATTTCCGGATCAAAATCTTGCTGGCGTAACAACAGGTTGTTCATACGGTCAGATTCAAGTTCTAGCGCCATCGGAAAATAGGCTTTGGGATAGAGCTGATAATAGTTCGTGTAATTGGTAAAGGTTGCGGCATTAATACTGCCCCCATAAATCCGGCTCAGGCGGGTAAATTCATCATTGGGAACCTTGCTTGTGCCTTTAAACATCATATGTTCCAAAGCATGAGAGACGCCGAGAATATTACCGGACTCATCACTACTGCCGACTTTATACCAGATCTGTGTCATCACCATCGGGGAGCGATGATCTTCCCGGATGATGACTTTTAAGCCATTACCTAAATAGGTTTCGATAGTGGTGCGGGATAATTCACTCTGTGTTGCGGCATGTACGGGGTTAAAACCGAAACTCAGGATGAGTACTGCAACTGGAGAAATCCGCTGTTTGATGATTCTGGATAAGGAGGAGATAGTAAAAAAAGATATGGACACAAAGTCTTCCAATGAATAGATATTTGTATTTAGGATTATTTTTCAGAAATCTTGTATTGAAAGCAACCAAACACTGTTATTTTTTGGTTGTTTATTCATGGATTGGATTGCCCGCTCAAAACACTGCAAGTTATGCTAGAATTCAATTTTTTAACGCAATGCTTTTCAAGGATTCGGCATGCAACAGCAATCTAATGGGCAAAACAAATTTTTGATTGATGCTGATATCGGAGATGATGATGTCACATTACCGAGTTTACCTGCGGTTAATGTGCCGATTGTAGAAACACCAAGCGCAACTGCTGAAATTTCTGCACCTGTAGCGACGGAAGCTCAGGAAGAAGAACCTGCTACAAAAGGTGGTTTCTTTAGCCGTATGAAAGAGGGTTTAACCAAAACCCGTAAAAATCTTGCCGATGGGATGGTCAATATCCTGATTGGTGGCAAAGAAATTGACGATGAATTATTAGAAGAAGTTGAAGAACAGCTTTTGGTTGCAGATATCGGTGTTGATGCAACTAAAACGATTATTGCCAATTTGACTGAACGTACTGCACGCGGTGACTTGATTTATTCTCACTCACTGTATAAAGCGCTTCAGGAAGAACTGGTGGCTCTGCTGGCTCCGCGTGTAAAACCGCTGCATATCGATCCGAATAAAAATCCATATGTAATTCTGGTGGTGGGTGTAAATGGTGTAGGTAAAACCACAACCATTGGTAAACTGGCAAAACGTCTGCAAGGCGAAGGTAAAAAAGTCATGCTGGCTGCGGGTGATACTTTCCGTGCTGCTGCAACTGAGCAGTTACAGATCTGGGGTGAACGCAACAATATCGCCGTCGTAGCCCAAGGTCATGGTGCTGACTCCGCTTCAGTCATTTTTGATGCTTTCGAAAGTGCGCGTGCCAAAGGTGTGGATGTTTTAATTGCGGATACTGCAGGCCGTCTACATAACAAAGGTCACCTGATGCAGGAATTGACCAAAGTTAAACGTGTGATGCAGAAGATTGATGCGACTGCGCCACATGAAGTGATGTTGGTGGTGGATGCCGGTACAGGACAGAATGCCATTAATCAAGTTGAAATGTTTGATGAAGCAGTGGGTTTAACGGGTTTAACCATTACCAAACTGGATGGTACTGCAAAAGGTGGTGTGCTGTTTAATATTGCCAGCCGTACCCATGTACCGATTCGCTTTATCGGTGTAGGTGAGAAAATTGATGACTTGCGTCCATTCTCGGCAAAATCATTCGTTGCGGCATTGTTTGAAACTGAAAAATAATTAATGCAACTTGCGTCACATAAACTCCGCTAAATGCGGAGTTTTTTGTTTTTAAGGAGTTTGAATGCTCTAAAAAGCAGCATGAAAAAAACAGCAAATCCTGCCTGCCTAAATAAACCCATTATATTGTATGGAATTTGCCTGGTGATTGAAGTTCAGGCTATATGTAGAGGGTAGAAAATGGCATTACTCAATAAAATTGGGCAGGTATTAACAACTGACCTGACTAAGGATTTTAAATTTCCTAAAAAGAGTAAAGTAGTTGAAAATTTAGAATTCACTTTTGTTGAGAAATTAAAAAAAGTGTCGTGGGATCTATCAGCTAGGTAAGCGTGTGCATTTCAGTCAAGCTTATCTGACCGAGCTGATTCAGGAAGCTGTGCATAGTTGTCCTTCAGCTTATAATTCACAAAGTGCACGCATTATCGTGCTATTTGCCGATTCACATCATCAATTCTGGAACATTGTGAAAGATGTTCAACGCCAGCATGTGCCGGCATTGGTCTACGAGGGGATTAGAATCAAGCTGGATCAATGTGCAAATGCCTATGGCACGATTTTATTCTATGAAGATCAGCGTACCATTCAGCAATTACAGAAGAAGGTTCCATTTAGTGCTGATGATTTTCCACTGTGGTCAGAGCAGACTTCCGGCATGGTGCAGTTTGCTGCGTGGACTGCGCTGGCAGATGCTGGTCTAGGTGCTTCGTTACAACATTATAATGTGCAGATCAATCACGCTGTAGCTGAGCATTTTAAGATTGATGAAAACTGGTTGCTACGTGCTCAGCTCTGTTTCGGTTCAATTGAAGAAGCAATAGAAGATAAAATTGAGTCTGTGAATCCAGACAGCTTCCAGGTATTTAGCTAAGACCGGCGATTTTTGAAATTAGCATGCGCTAAGGTGATTGATACAAAGGATCAACCTTAGTATCTCTGAGAATGTTCTATAAATAAAACACATTGTTATCGAAATAAGACTGTTTTGGGCAGTGAAAATGCTTAGGATGATCTTATTGGTTTTAAATAATCAGAATAGAACGAGGTGAGATCATGGCATTTCTAGATCATATTAAAAAGCGCCGTAGTATTTATGCTATTGGGAAAAATGTCAGCCTGGATCAGGCAGAAATTGAGCACATTATTAAAGAGGCGGTGAAACATAGTCCATCATCTTTTAACTCGCAATCTTCACGCGTGGTGATTTTGTTTGGTCAATCACATGATACTTTTTGGCATATTGTGCGTGAAACTTTACGCGACCTAGTGTCAGCAGATGCTTTTGAGGCTACCAATAGCAAAATAGATGGTTTTGCGGCAGGTTATGGAACTGCACTGTTTTATGAAGACCAGAATGTCATTAAAGGAATGCAAGAAAAATTTGCGCTGTATGCAGATAATTTCCCGATCTGGTCAGAGCATGCTAGCGGTATTGCGCAGTTTGCAACCTGGACAGCTTTGGCTGAACATAATATTGGCGCATCACTACAGCACTACAATCCGATCATCGATGAAGAAGTAGCGCAAACTTTTAGTATTCCATCAAACTGGAAGCTTCGTGCTCAATTGGTATTTGGTTCAATCGAAGCGCCTCCAGGTGAAAAAACCTTTATGGATGATGCAGAACGATTTAAGACCTTCGCATAATCGATTTAGAGATGAGAAAGAAGTACTGTTAAGTACTTCTTTTTTATGTGTGATATAGCAGAAATCAGAAGATAGATAGTCTGATAAATGCTGAGTAAAGTGCTGTAGAGGCAAAGCATTTGTCATAGAATTGTCATTTGTACACGGCATAGTGCAATGAAAATTTTATATATTAACCAGAATGAGTGAGAGACATGGATTTACGTATCACAGCAGCTGTAGTTGCATTATTGGGCAGCACATCAGTTTTTTCAGCCGTGACATTAACTGTACCTGAAGAAATCAAGATAATCGCAGTGAATGATCAGGAAGTACGTTCAGGTCTATTACGCTCAGATCAAACTTATAAACTGGATGCTGGTACGAATGCGATTAGTGTTCGTTATACTGAATTTTTCCAGCACAATGACAATTCTCATGACATTTTAAAATCTGGCGTAGTAACTGTAAAAACTCCAGAACTTAAAGATGGTGAAGCTTATAAATTGGCTTTAATTAACGCGCCTAAAAATTTTGATGAAGCGAAAAAATATAAAGATCAGCCAATTATTGGTTTATATGATGCAAAAAATCAGCTTTTGGTTCAGCAGGCGGGAGCAAAAGATGCAGCGAAACCATTACTAGGGCAAAGCGTTTTAGGAAAATCTGTGGATTTGACAACGAATAAAGTGGTAACTCCAACAAATCAGCCAGCAGCGGTCTACACTCAAACTGCAAGCACACCGAATGTGGCTACTGCAAACGTTCGGGAAAATGTATCAGTTGGTCAGCTTGATCAGCAATTAATTCAGTTGTGGAAACAGGCATCTAAAGCTGAACGACAAAAATTTATGAATTGGCTTGGCGAGCAGGCAAATTAAAATTTATTGTTCAATATTAAAAGGGATCGTATGCAACGATCCCTTTTAATAAAAACTAAACCAGTAGAAATTCACATTTGCTTAAACTTTCGGGCCAAAAATGACTGGAAAAAAGCATTAAAACTGCTAAAAATAGCAATTCAGATTAAAAAATAAACGTACAGTGCGCTTTTTTGAATATTTTTAAGAAAAGCTCTTGCACTGGTTCGGAAACTGTATAGAATACGCAGCACACCAACGCAATGCATGAAACGAAACGTTAAGTGGTTGGGTTGGAGCTTAAAACTGACGAGGTTTTAAGTAAGATCATTAAGAGATTATGAAGAACAACTTGTGTGGATTTTTACTGGTTGATTGATCGAAATTATTTTCATTGATTGAATGGTAGAAATTACTCGAAGTTTATTTGAGAAATATTTGTCAGAAAATTGATGAGCCAAGTTTAAGAGTTTTACTTATAAAACTCGAAATGATTTTAACTGAAGAGTTTGATCATGGCTCAGATTGAACGCTGGCGGCAGGCTTAACACATGCAAGTCGAGCGGGGATAGGGTGCTTGCACCTGATTCCTAGCGGCGGACGGGTGAGTAATGCTTAGGAATCTGCCTATTAGTGGGGGACAACGTTCCGAAAGGGACGCTAATACCGCATACGTCCTACGGGAGAAAGCAGGGGATCTTCGGACCTTGCGCTAATAGATGAGCCTAAGTCGGATTAGCTAGTTGGTGGGGTAAAGGCCTACCAAGGCGACGATCTGTAGCGGGTCTGAGAGGATGATCCGCCACACTGGGACTGAGACACGGCCCAGACTCCTACGGGAGGCAGCAGTGGGGAATATTGGACAATGGGGGCAACCCTGATCCAGCCATGCCGCGTGTGTGAAGAAGGCCTTTTGGTTGTAAAGCACTTTAAGCGAGGAGGAGGCTTACCTGGTTAATACCTGGGATAAGTGGACGTTACTCGCAGAATAAGCACCGGCTAACTCTGTGCCAGCAGCCGCGGTAATACAGAGGGTGCAAGCGTTAATCGGATTTACTGGGCGTAAAGCGCGCGTAGGTGGCTAATTAAGTCAAATGTGAAATCCCCGAGCTTAACTTGGGAATTGCATTCGATACTGGTTAGCTAGAGTATGGGAGAGGATGGTAGAATTCCAGGTGTAGCGGTGAAATGCGTAGAGATCTGGAGGAATACCGATGGCGAAGGCAGCCATCTGGCCTAATACTGACACTGAGGTGCGAAAGCATGGGGAGCAAACAGGATTAGATACCCTGGTAGTCCATGCCGTAAACGATGTCTACTAGCCGTTGGGGCCCTTGAGGCTTTAGTGGCGCAGCTAACGCGATAAGTAGACCGCCTGGGGAGTACGGTCGCAAGACTAAAACTCAAATGAATTGACGGGGGCCCGCACAAGCGGTGGAGCATGTGGTTTAATTCGATGCAACGCGAAGAACCTTACCTGGCCTTGACATACAGAGAACTTTCCAGAGATGGATTGGTGCCTTCGGGAACTCTGATACAGGTGCTGCATGGCTGTCGTCAGCTCGTGTCGTGAGATGTTGGGTTAAGTCCCGCAACGAGCGCAACCCTTTTCCTTATTTGCCAGCACTTCGGGTGGGAACTTTAAGGATACTGCCAGTGACAAACTGGAGGAAGGCGGGGACGACGTCAAGTCATCATGGCCCTTACGGCCAGGGCTACACACGTGCTACAATGGTCGGTACAAAGGGTTGCTACTGCGCGAGCAGATGCTAATCTCAAAAAGCCGATCGTAGTCCGGATCGCAGTCTGCAACTCGACTGCGTGAAGTCGGAATCGCTAGTAATCGCGGATCAGAATGCCGCGGTGAATACGTTCCCGGGCCTTGTACACACCGCCCGTCACACCATGGGAGTTTGTTGCACCAGAAGTAGGTAGTCTAACCTTAGGGAGGACGCTTACCACGGTGTGGCCGATGACTGGGGTGAAGTCGTAACAAGGTAGCCGTAGGGGAACCTGCGGCTGGATCACCTCCTTAACGAAAGATTGACGATTGGTAAGAATCCACAACAAGTTGTTCTTCATGACGATGTATCTGAGGGTCTGTAGCTCAGTTGGTTAGAGCACACGCTTGATAAGCGTGGGGTCACAAGTTCAAGTCTTGTCAGACCCACCATCTGCCAGAAAACAGAAAATCAGAACATTGACTTATTGATAAGCTGGGGACTTAGCTTAGTTGGTAGAGCGCCTGCTTTGCACGCAGGAGGTCAGGAGTTCGACTCTCCTAGTCTCCACCAGAATACTTTTTAAAGCACTGCTTTTAAAAAGTATGCAAGACAAGATCACGAAGTGATCGCGTAGTTGTCTTGGAGGTTAAGCCTTAGTCAAACGGTTTGATAGCTTATAGAGCTTAGTAAGAAAGCGGCGTATAATGCGCGGCATTGTTATTAACCTCTGTGATTTATCACAGTAATGCAGTCCGACGAGGATGCATTAAATCATTAACAGAATATATTTGAGTTGAAATAATTTGTTCATACTCATACAAGAGCGGAAACGACACGACTTCGGTTGTGAAGTTGAAGTGATTGAATGAGAACTAGCGAAATTAACTGAATCAAGCGTTTTGGTATATGAATCTAATTGAAGCTGTACAGTGATTAAGTTCACGAGACTCTAACTGTGTAATTAACTGAGTGATCGGTTGATTATGTTGTTTATCCTACTTGTAGGGATGAACGACTGTTTGGGGTTGTATAGTCAAGTAATTAAGTGCATGTGGTGGATGCCTTGGCAGTCAGAGGCGAAGAAAGACGTGATAGCCTGCGAAAAGCTCCGGGGAGGCGGCAAATATCCTGTGATCCGGAGATGTCTGAATGGGGAAACCCACCGGCTATAAGGTCGGTATCATAAACTGAATACATAGGTTTATGAGGCGAACGCGGAGAAGTGAAACATCTCAGTATCCGTAGGAAAAGAAATCAATTGAGATTCCCTCAGTAGCGGCGAGCGAAAGGGGAACAGCCCATTAAGTCATATCAGTTTTAGTGGAATGCTCTGGGAAGTGCAACCATAGTGGGTGATAGTCCTGTACACGAAAGGGCTGATATGATGATGTCGAGTAGGGCGAGGCACGTGAAACCTTGTCTGAATATAGGGGGACCATCCTCTAAGGCTAAATACTCCTGACTGACCGATAGTGAACCAGTACCGTGAGGGAAAGGCGAAAAGAACCCCTGTGAGGGGAGTGAAATAGATCCTGAAACCGCATGCATACAAGCAGTGGGAGCCACTTTGTGTGGTGACTGCGTACCTTTTGTATAATGGGTCAGCGACTTATATTCAGTAGCGAGGTTAACCGAATAGGGGAGCCGTAGAGAAATCGAGTCTTAATAGGGCGTTTAGTTGCTGGGTATAGACCCGAAACCGGGTGATCTATCCATGAGCAGGTTGAAGGTTGGGTAACACTAACTGGAGGACCGAACCCACTGTCGTTGAAAAGCCAGGGGATGACTTGTGGATAGGGGTGAAAGGCTAATCAAACTCGGTGATAGCTGGTTCTCCCCGAAAGCTATTTAGGTAGCGCCTCGGACGAATACCATTGGGGGTAGAGCACTGTTTCGGCTAGGGGGTCATCCCGACTTACCAAACCGATGCAAACTCCGAATACCAATGAGTACTATCCGGGAGACAGACTGCGGGTGCTAACGTCCGTAGTCAAGAGGAAAACAATCCAGACCGCCAGCTAAGGTCCCTAAATCATAGTTAAGTGGGAAACGATGTGGGAAGGCATAGACAGCTAGGAGGTTGGCTTAGAAGCAGCCACCCTTTAAAGAAAGCGTAATAGCTCACTAGTCGAGTCGGCCTGCGCGGAAGATGTAACGGGGCTAAAACTATGTACCGAAGCTGCGGATTTGCAATTTATTGCAAGTGGTAGGGGAGCGTTCTGTAAGCCGATGAAGGTGTGTTGAGAAGCATGCTGGAGGTATCAGAAGTGCGAATGCTGACGTGAGTAACGACAAAACGGGTGAAAAACCCGTTCGCTGAAAGACCAAGGGTTCCAGTCCAACGTTAATCGGGGCTGGGTGAGTCGACCCCTAAGGCGAGGCCGAGAGGCGTAGTCGATGGGAAATTGGTTAATATTCCAATACTTCAGTGTAATGCGATGAGAGGACGGAGAAGGTTAAGTCAGCCTGGCGTTGGTTGTCCAGGTGGAAGACAGTAGGCATGCATCTTAGGCAAATCCGGGGTGCTCTATGCTGAGAGTTGATAGCAAGCCAGTTTACTGGTGAAGTGGCTGATACCATACTTCCAGGAAAAGTCTCTAAGCTTCAGTTACACTGGAATCGTACCCGAAACCGACACAGGTGGTCAGGTCGAGTAGACCAAAGCGCTTGAGAGAACTCTGCTGAAGGAACTAGGCAAAATGGTACCGTAACTTCGGGAGAAGGTACGCTGCCGGCGGTGATAGGACTTGCTCCTTGAGCTGTTGGCAGCCTCAGAAACCAGGCCGCTGCAACTGTTTATTAAAAACATAGCACTCTGCAAACACGAAAGTGGACGTATAGGGTGTGATGCCTGCCCGGTGCTGGAAGGTTAATTGATGTGGTTAGCGCAAGCGAAGCTATTGATCGAAGCCCCAGTAAACGGCGGCCGTAACTATAACGGTCCTAAGGTAGCGAAATTCCTTGTCGGGTAAGTTCCGACCTGCACGAATGGCATAATGATGGCGGCGCTGTCTCCAGCAGAGGCTCAGTGAAATCGAATTCGCCGTGAAGATGCGGTGTACCCGCGGCTAGACGGAAAGACCCCGTGAACCTTTACTGCAGCTTGACATTGAACTTTGATCTTACTTGTGTAGGATAGGTGGGAGGCTTTGAAGTGGCGACGCTAGTTGCCATGGAGCCGTCCTTGAAATACCACCCTGGTAATATTGAGGTTCTAACTCTGCTCCCTGATCGGGAGCGAGGACCATGTCTGGTGGGTAGTTTGACTGGGGCGGTCTCCTCCTAAAGAGTAACGGAGGAGTACGAAGGTGCGCTCAGCGTGGTCGGAAATCACGCGTAGAGTATAAAGGCAAAAGCGCGCTTAACTGCGAGACCCACAAGTCGAGCAGGTACGAAAGTAGGTCTTAGTGATCCGGTGGTTCTGTATGGAAGGGCCATCGCTCAACGGATAAAAGGTACTCTGGGGATAACAGGCTGATACCGCCCAAGAGTTCATATCGACGGCGGTGTTTGGCACCTCGATGTCGGCTCATCTCATCCTGGGGCTGAAGCAGGTCCCAAGGGTATGGCTGTTCGCCATTTAAAGAGGTACGCGAGCTGGGTTTAGAACGTCGTGAGACAGTTCGGTCCCTATCTACCGTGGGCGCTGGAAATTTGAGAGGATCTGCTCCTAGTACGAGAGGACCAGAGTGGACGAACCTCTGGTGTACCGGTTGTGACGCCAGTCGCATCGCCGGGTAGCTATGTTCGGAAGGGATAACCGCTGAAAGCATCTAAGCGGGAAGCCTACCTCAAGATAAGATTTCCCCGAGACTTTATGTCTCCTAAAGAGCCGTTGAAGACTACGACGTTGATAGGTTGGATGTGGAAGTGCAGTGATGCATGAAGCTGACCAATACTAATTGCTCGTGAGGCTTGACTATACAACACCCAAGCAGTTGTATATAAAGCATCAATTGATTTCATATTGATCTAACGATCAGACGAAGCCTTGATTTGGTTAAGCTAATCGAACAAACTACTGCAACTCAGATACATCTGTTAATGAACTCTATTTGAAGAAAGCTAGGCAAACGAAGCGTAAGCAACGTAGATAAGACCATAGCGAGTAAGCATACCAGTTGTGCTGGCGACCATAGCAAGAGTGAACCACCTGATCCCTTCCCGAACTCAGAAGTGAAACCTCTTAGCGCTGATGGTAGTGTGGGGTATCCCATGTGAG
The DNA here is from genome assembly GCF_058599425.1 of Acinetobacter sp. CAU_H_56. Lineage (NCBI taxonomy): Bacteria > Pseudomonadati > Pseudomonadota > Gammaproteobacteria > Moraxellales > Moraxellaceae > Acinetobacter > Acinetobacter sp. CAU_H_56. The sequence goes on from NZ_CM178654.1 coordinate 1,393,976, forward strand.
AGTAAGTCATCGCCAGCTCATTTTTCCTAAAAAGCCCTCTGCAGAAGCAGGGGGCTTTTTTTATGCGTGGGATTTAATAAAATAAGATAAAAAGACTTAAATAAATTTAAGCCTTAGATACTAAAATTATAAAACTTACATGGATTTTTTAAGTTGCTTCTGGTGTGTTAAAACTTCTTTAGCATATTTTTTGCCTTGTTTACGCATTTTCCGATCTTTCTCATAGGCAGTAGGGCCTACATTATAATAACCCAGCGCTTTTTCTAGGCTGCCACTAGATTCCTGATAACGTGAAAGAATATAACTCCCACATCCAATATTGACTGCTTCATTAAATAAATCAGGTCCGCATGTAGATTGCCAATAACGCGGAACAATTTGCATAAGACCCACAGCACCTGCAGGTGAAGCGACTTGACTGCGATAGGTAGATTCCTGTCGAATCACGGCTGCAACCAGCAAAGGATCTAGACTATGTCTTTCGGCATTCTGAATAATTAAAGGTGAAACGCGAGTAGCAGTTGTCGCAGGCACAGCATATGCAGTCTGAATTCCTTGAGACAGTTTAGCAGAGCGTTTTTCTAAGGAGTTACCTCCTAGTGAGGAGCAAGCACTTATTAATATTGTACTTAAGCCAAGCATCCCAATTTTTAAAGTAGTAGGATTTAAGACCTTTAATAATGAATAGTTTTTGCTAGAAAATTTGCCCAACAACTTTCAGCTTCCCTGTATTTTTAAAATTAGATTGATCTTAGGAAGATGTATGAAAATCGTCAAGAAATTAGATGATTTGTTTACAAAGACAACTTAGATTTTGTTGAATAATGAATTTTTTATGAAGAATTGCTTAAAGAAAAGCCAGTTAGCAGCCGAATTTGTATCTCTGGCTCTTCTTTAAAGTGTATATATTTGGATGCACAAGATAGCTTAGTCTAAAGTTTTTAGCATCCAGATTTCACAAGCTGCACTATGACCCGTATTGCCTTCGGGATGATCGAGATGTTCAAAACCTAATTTTTCGTAAAGCTTCACAGCCTGCCAAAGACTTGCAGTAGTTTCAAGATAGATTCGTTTAAAGTTCTGCTCACGAGCAAAGTCAAAAGCCAGATTTAAAATCTGTTTTGCAAATCCATAACGACGAATAATAGGTAAGAAATACATTTTCTGTATTTCTAGAATACTCTGATCACCCTCTAATGGCACAATACCTCCACCGCCAAAGACTTGATCCTGTTCATCAACAATAACCCAATAAGCGGCATTTGGCTGTTGATATACTTCATACAGGTTATCCAGAATTGAATCACCGACAGCAAAGCCCGACTCTGCTGCAAGCCCGAATTCTACGGAAACTTCACGAATAATCTTGGCAATTTGAGTATTATCTTGAGGTTGTATAGGACGAATAGAATACATAGGTCATGACATGAAAAAGGATGGAAATTTTATAGTCCGAAAACTATAAAAAATCCATCCTTTTTGATGATTCGTTCTTTAATAAAGCGGTATTTCCAGTTTTTGATTATTTTAATTCACTTGAAGATTTACCTAATTCACGTCGAGCAATAATCAGTTGCTGAATCTGTTGAGTTCCTTCAAAAATATCCAGAATCTTGGAGTCCCGCGCCCATTTTTCTAAAAGTTCTGCCTCGTTATAGCCTACAGATGCTGCTAATTCGACACACTTCAAAGTGATTTCATTCGCGATACGACCTGCCTTGGCTTTAGCAATAGAAGCTTCACGAGAATTAGGCTTGCGGTTATCCGCCATCCACGCAGCTTTCAACATTAATAAACGGGCAGATTCCCATTCGGCTTCCATGCGGTAAATTTGCGCTGCAATATTCGATGTTTGTAAAAAAGGCGTATTGTACTCAGGATCTAGCTGATCCTTAAAAATCTCCTTAATTCTTTCTAAGGAAGCTTTAGAGCATCCAATTGCCATCGCTGCAACGAGTGGACGGGTATTATCAAAAGTTTCCATGACCCCAGCAAAACCTTTGGCCACATCAATTTCAGCATGTCCAAGCAAATTAGCAGCAGGTATACGACAATCAATAAAACTAATCGTAGCCGTATCCGAGGCTTTAATGCCCAGCTTATGTTCCAGACGCTCGATTTTCATGCCAGGCGTACCTTTGGGTACGACAAAGGACTTGATCGCAGCACGGCCAAGTTTTTTATCTAAAGTCGCCCAGACTACAACCGCATCTGCACGTTCGCCAGAGGTGACAAAGATTTTTTCACCATTGAGGATATAGTCATCACCCTCTTTAATGGCAGTAGTACGAATGGCAGCTGAATCGGAACCACAGCCTGGTTCAGTGATTGCCATCGCTGCCCAGATGCCATGAAAGCGTTGTAACTGTTCATCATTAGCAACAGCAGCAATGGCTGAATTTCCTAAACCTTGACGCGGCATGGATAAAAGTAGTCCGGTATCGCCATAACACATTTCGACAATACTAAGTGCAGTGGACATATTTACGCCATTTTTATTGCTTTCATCGTTATCACCGCGTTTATTGACCGCAGCTCCCGCATTCATGCCTTCGCTGCCTTGGTTCATGCCGTCGACGACAGAAGCGAGCATATTTAACTCTTTCGGATAAGCATGTTCAGCTTTGTCATATTTGCGTGAAATAGGGCGGAGTACATTTAGAGCAACTTCATGTGCCTGATCAATCAGCAATTTGAATTTTTTAGGATTTTGTAAGTTCATTTATTATTTCCTTATTCTTTGCTCAGGCATGAAGGCCAGAATGTACGATTGCTGTTGCTCTTAAGTCCCGATACCAGCGTTCTACCGGATGTTCCTTGGTGAAACCATGTCCGCCGAGGATCTGCACGCCATCTGTGCCAATTTTCATGGATTTTTCTGCACAGAGCAGACGGGCTATATAAGCTTCACGATGAAAGTCTTTCCCGGATTCTGCCAGACCGGCGGCATTCAGGATCAGCATTTGCATGGCATCAATTTCAATCGCCATATCTGCAATCATAAAAGCTACACTTTGCCGATGAGAAATCGGTTCGCCAAAGGCTGTCCGTTCATTGGCATATTGCACACAGTATTTTTTAACTGCTTCACAGGTACCGACCGCCATGGCACACCACATTAAATTGCCCAGATCAAGAAAAGCGGTGTAATCAAAATCGTCATCTCCCAAGCGTTGTGCCGGTGTGTTATTAAATTTGAGGTTCATGGTTTCAGTGGCTTTCAAGCCCATAGCCGGAGATTTTTGCGCAGTGATGGTATTATTGCGTTGCACAATAAATACTTCGGTTTTGCCATTTAGATCTGCACTGACCAGATAGATATCAGCACTTTCTCCGAGCATCACCAAGGTTTTTTCACCATTAATTAAATAGTGATCTTCATTCGACGTTGCTTGAGTTTTTAACTGATAAGGATTAAAGGCAGCTGTTGCTTCCTGTACTGCGAAGGTAGCTTTAAGATGCGGATCATCGGCAAATGCAGTCAAATACTCAGTCTGAACCTGTTCTGAACCCCAACGGGTAATCGCATTAATCACACTAAAGGTAGAAAGCAGACCAGCGGTCAAACTGAAATCACCTTGAGCCAACTGTTGAGCCATCAGGACATTGCTGACGATATTCTGTTCTGCAGCTACACCACCTAAAGCTTCAGGCAGCGCATAAAAATTAAGACCCAGATCAGTTGAATATTGCCAGAGTTCCTCTGGGAAGATTTCATGATGATCTGCATCATGTGCCAAAGGATAAAGGACTTCGCTGGCAAACTGTTGCATCGCCTCGCAGGTCATTTGCTGTTCTTCAGTCAGATTCAGATCAAACAGGGATTTGGACTGATGTGGTAAACGTTGTTTTTGAATTTTCTGACCAGATTTCAGGATTTTCTGAGTTTGGCTGAGTGTTTTAAAACCTGCTTTAGAGCTTTGATAAAGAGATTTTTCTAAAAATTTACGCAGCTTTAATTGGTCGAGTAAATCACTTCCAGCCACTTTGGTCAGGATGGACAAGCCAAATCCTTGTGCTTTGTTCACCATATTGTTCATTCTAATTATCCTACGGGGTGTTATCTTATTTGTCTGATGTTGACATGCAGTTCTAGAAAAAACCATGTCATCAATGACATGAATCATTGTCAATTTATAATTAAAATAAAGAGGGGATTTAAAAATTTAAAATATTGAAAATAAATAGAAAAATAAAATAAGAAAAATTTGGTTTTTATCAAAAATTGACCCGAATGACAAAATCATCCGGGTCTTATATAAGGCTAATAATAACTTAGTCGATTAGAGATGACGTTTAATCATTGCGCGTACATTAGTTTTCGCATCAATTACCGTCATGAAGGTATAAGCGCCGATGAACTTACGGCTGATAAACATAAATTCTTTAGGCGGTACACTGAAATAACGTGAAGCCATGGATTTAGAAGCCTGCTGCATCACACGGCTATGAAGCTGACTTTTTTTCCAGTTATAGCGGTCATGTTCATCCATCACGCCTGGCGGCAAGTCTTTATTGTTCATTGGCGAGCTGAAGGCTTCTGTGGCTAGCAGAAAGACTTTCGCCATATCCGGTTTGATGCTAGGCGGAATAGAATCAAAGAATTCATAACCGGTCATGGCTTTCACCATCATGTCTGAATCATGATGATAACCGGCCTGGATCAGATTACGTGCAACGTTTAATAGATGCTGGTCAAACTGACGGATTGCACCGAAGTCAAGAAGTACAATCTTGTCCTGAATATTTTCGCTATCACCTAAACGTACCAGATAATTGCCGAAATTTGGGTCAGTCTGCATCTCGCCCCATTCAAAAATCTCACGTACAGCGATTTCCAGGGAAGCTTCACCCAGTTTATTACGACGTTCCTGTGGTAGAGACAGCATCACTGGACTATTGATGGGTACACCACGTTCAAAGGTCATACACAGAACACGGTCAGTACAATAGTTATCGATGATGGTCGGTACGATATAACGCGGGTCATTTTGTAGACGTTTACAGAAGCGGCGAGTGGTATCTGCTTCGATTTTATAATTGACCTCACGATGCATCATCTCGCGAACTTCATCAAACCATTGATCAAATTCACGGGTTTGCGGCACCATACGGGTCAATTTGAGCATGTTCTTAAACAGGCTCATATCAGAATCAATAGCCTCAGCTACACCCGGGTACTGGATTTTAAGCACCAGCTCCATACCGTCTGACTTACGCACCGCACGATGCACCTGAGCCAAAGAGGCAGTACCTAAGGGCTCATGATCAACTGTCAGATCATCTAGCTTGGAACCTAATTGCTGCTGTAATTGGGCTTTGATCGCCGGCCAAGCCAAAGCGACTGTTTTATTATTTAATGTATTTAAGGCTTGAGTGACTTCTTCTGGCAGAAAATGCTCGCCATACAAGGCCATCATCTGACCAATTTTGACAATTGAACCCTTAAGCTTGCCAATTTCTGCAACCAGATAATCGGCCTGCTCTTTCATGGCTTTTTTGCGTCTTCTTTCTTTTTCTTCTTCGCTCGAAAACATAGAACCCGCACTGGATGCTGCCCAGCGCGTACCTGCCAGCAAAGATGCCTTTGCGATCGATAAGCGTCGATCCATTGAGGAAGTTTTCAATTGTTTAAGCTTATCGTTCTGATCTGACATGTAAACTCAATCCTTTTATCAGCATAAAGCGGAATAAATCATTGTAGTGGATATTACCGTGTCTGCACGTATTAAAAAAGTTTAAGCCGCTGAATTCACGGTGAAAATCTCGGCAAGAGCATATTGCTTGCCGTTTTGACCAGTGTAGGGTGAATATTATGACATTTGAAATTGAATTTTTAATTCAGATCGTTGTTGTAACTGTTGTTTATTTGTTTGAATATGTTGATGAATTAGGTTCTGGACTGTTTCATGCATAAAACCCAGCGCATAACCTTTCACAATAATGATGCTTGGCAAGCTAAAAAACAGGTATTTGGCATCTTCCAGAGTCGCACTACTAAATACGCCTTGTTGCATTAACGTGGTCTGTAAAAATACCTTTTCCTGCTGCACCTGACTGGATAACTGGTCATTCCAGTAGTTCTGGCGCATGGCCATAAGATTGTTGTGCTTATAGCTCATAAGATCTGGGCTCGTTTGGACATCATTGCCGAATTATATGCGGCCATAAAATCAAGTTTCAACCAAAGAACTGTGACATCTTTTTAAGCGAGAAAAATATAGGATTTTATCGAGGACTAAGTTAGTATCAGGCAATAATTTAAACAAGATTCATTATTCAATATTGATTGGAAACAAGCCAGTTTTGGTGAAGGGGATATTATGCGTTTTGCATGTTTGTTAATGGCAGGTTGTTTGGGGACGGTGGCATTACAGGTTCAGGCTGCCACAGGTTATTCTCAGGAATATACCCAGTGCATGAACTTTAGTTATGGCAATACAGCTAAACTGCAGAAATGTGTGAAAAAAGAATTAAAAGCACAGAACAAACGTCTAAAGAAAAACTATAAGACTTATCTGAAATTGAATGCTGGCTATCGTAATAATATTCGTGATCAGCATGCCGTCTGGGAACGCAAACTGTCACAGCAATGCAAGCTGACTATGAATACCCAATATGCCCAGATTAAACAGGGTCAATGTGCGCTGGAGATGGTAAAAGATCAGGCGAATTTGTATCAGTCGCGTTCTTATCGTGCCGGTACTTAAACTGGTTTTAAGTTAATAAATCCTTCCGGAAATAGTGATAAATCTTAAAAAGTAGGATTCTAATCTGTCTGAAATCTAGAAGATCTGTCATTGATAAACCATGGAGAATTCGGGTTTTTCATGGTTTTGGCATTATAAAAGACCTCAAAACAAGGTATCATAAGGCGTTTTAAAAAATGACCTTGGAGACGCCTTAAGTGGATCGACCGACTATTAGCCCTGAACATTTGCAGGAAGCCGCTGAAAATTTAACTACCATTCGTGATTTTATTCGTTTTGGGGTTACAGCATTACGTCAATACGATGCGCACTTAGGTCAAGGTACAGAAGATTATTTTGCTGAAAGTTCAGCGCTCGTTCTACAAACCTTGTCACTAGACTGGAATGCAGATCCTGAAATTCTGGACTCTAAATTATTGCCAAGCGAAGTGGCTGAGTTCTTGAGCTTGCTGGAACGCCGCATTAATGAACGTGTTCCAACCTCTTATTTATTGAATCTGGCCTATTTCTTTGGCAAGCCATTCTATGTGGATGAACGTGTATTAATTCCTCGTTCGCCAATTGTTGAGCTGATTGAAAACCGCTTTGCTCCTTATTGCCTGACTGAAAATGGTGAAATGGGCGCAGCAGTAAATAACCTGCCAGAAAACCCGAATCCAAAAACTCCACAACGCATTCTGGATATGTGTACCGGTTCTGGCTGTATCGCGATTGCATTGGCCTATGCTTTCCCGGATTCGGAAGTGGATGCAACTGATATTTCTAAAGATGCCTTGGAAGTGGCGCAGATTAACTGTGAACATCACAGTAAACAGTACCAAGTGGCTTTACTTGAATCTGATCTGTTCGCTAAAATTCCAGCTGAAAACCAATATGATCTAATCGTATCTAATCCTCCATATGTCGATGCAGAAGATATGGCTGATCTTCCTGATGAATTCCATCATGAGCCAGAGCTGGCATTGGCTGCTGGTCAAGATGGTCTGGATCTGGTTCGTAAGATGCTGGCTCAAGCAGCTGATTACCTGACTGAAGATGGTTTAATCGTGATTGAAGTAGGCAACTCTGAATGGGCGATGAAGCAAAACTTCAATACCGTTGATTTCCACTGGTTGCAGTTCCAACGTGGTGGTTCAGGTATCTTTGCACTGACTGCAGCCCAATGCCGTCAATATCGTGATTTATTCATTCAATCTGTTAATTCATAAGGAGTCGTTGACATGGCAGGTAATAGTATAGGGCAACTCTTCCGTGTAACGACTTGTGGTGAATCTCATGGTGTTGGCTTAATGGCCATTATTGATGGGGTTCCACCAGGGATTGAACTGTCTGAAGCTGATTTGCAAAAGGATCTGGACCGTCGTAAGCCGGGCACTTCAAAATTTGCAACACAGCGTAAAGAGCCAGATGAAGTTGAAATTATTTCCGGTGTGTTTGAGGGTAAAACTACAGGTACTTCAATTGGTCTTTTAATCCGTAATACGGATCAGAAATCGAAAGATTATGGCAATATTGCGCAAACTTTCCGCCCGGGTCATGCAGATTATACTTATACCCAAAAGTATGGTTTCCGTGACTACCGTGGCGGTGGCCGTTCAAGTGCGCGTGAAACTGCGATGCGTGTTGCAGCAGGTGCGATTGCCAAGAAATTCCTGTTTGAAAAATTCGGTATTGAAATCCGTGGTCATGTGACCCAAATCGGTACTGAAAAAGCAGAAAAACTAGACTGGAATGAAGTGCCAAATAACCCGTTCTTCTGTGGTGATGTTGATGCGGTGCCGCGCTTTGAAGCATTGGTAACTTCATTACGTGAGCAAGGCACAAGCTGTGGCGCACGCCTTGAAATTATCGCTTCGAAAGTTCCAGTCGGTTGGGGTGAACCAGTATTTGATCGTTTAGATGCTGATATTGCCCATGCCATGATGTCAATTAATGCCGTGAAAGGCGTGGAAATTGGTGATGGTTTTGGTGTCGCTGAGCAGTTCGGTCATGAAACCCGCGATGAACTCACAACAGATGGTTTCTTGGCGAACCATGCTGGTGGTATCTTGGGTGGTATATCTAGCGGTCAGGATATTCGTGTTTCGATTGCGTTGAAACCAACGGCTTCCATCACGACTCCGGGTAAAACCATTACCATTAATCGTGAAGATACGGATGTCCTGACCAAAGGCCGTCATGATCCTTGCGTGGGTGTACGTGCAACACCAATTGCTGAAGCGATGCTAGCAATTGTTTTGATGGATCACTTCATGCGTCATCGTGCACAAAATGCCGATGTCATTGCGCCGTTTGAGCCAATTGAACCTAAATAATTTGCTTTATAGAAGCAAATGAAATTAAAGTCAGGCTTCGGTCTGGCTTTTTTATTTATAGAATTAAAAATAACAATATTCGTTTAGCCCAAGCTACGGACATTCAAAGCATTGTTAAGTTGATCAATACAGCTTATCGATCAAATTTGGGTTGGACGCATGAACATGACATTGTTTCAGGTAATCGAATTAATGAGGCTCAGTTAAGTGAGCTTTTAGCACGGCCTGATGTTGAACTTTATGTCTTGGAAAATGATGACCAACTAGTGGGTTGTATTGGTTTGACACACCTCCCAGATTGTTTTGAAATCGGCAGTTTTGCTATTGACCCAGTCCGGCAAAATTCAGGTTATGGCCGAATATTGTTAGATTTCGCTGAACAATACTCCAGAGAAAAAATACCTTTCAAAAAACTTAGAATGTCTGTTCTTAATGTTCGCATTGAATTAATCGCGTATTATGAGCGTCGTGGTTATCACCAAACCGGCGAAACAGACAGTTATCCACTGGATGCAGATGTTGGACAACCTTTAGTAGATTTAAATCTGGTGATCTTAGAAAAGAGTCTCGAAAAGATTTATGAAGTTATGTGAATCTATTTTTGATTCTAAGTGTGTTTAATAAGAATAATGACAGGATGTATGAATGGAAGTATGGTTAAGTGCTGAATTAAGTAGGGAAGTGTTAACAGAATATCATCTTGATCTCGAAAATAAAGCACGTAACGCAGTAGAAAATGTCTTGAATGCTCAACTACAAAATAAGTCGTATGATATTCCGATAGATAAATGGAAGTGCATTGAAATTATGATGGGAAATGATAGTTTTGATGAACGTATTTTTTATTCATTTAAACGTAGAAATATGGATTTCCGTTTAAGGATTGATCCAACAACTTTTAAGGCAACAGATGATTTAGGCCGTGAGAGACTTATTTTTAGGATGCTCTTAAGAAGCCTAGATTTGTTAAAAGTTAAGTTTGAAAAAGTCTGTCCGAAGCTTGATGCAAAGGTTTATGAGGAGCTTGAAAGACTAAAAAATGATGCACTAAATGTTGCAAAAGATAAAAGTTGGATTTAAAGCGTATTTTAATTAAAGCCAGCGAGAGTGTTTTTTATTTATTATCCATTGAATTTTCCACTATTTTTATCCTGAAACGAGTCGGTTGTTGTATCCTTGCTCATTGACAGGCAATTGAATTGGATGCGATTGCCGCAAAACCCATATCATGAGTTGTTCAATGTTTCAGACTATCTTCACTGTACTGTTTCCGCTTATTGGCCTGATTACTTTGGGCTATGTATTAAAACAAAGGAAATGGCTGGAAGATAGTTTCTGGCGTGGGGCAGAAAAACTCAATTATTTTGTCCTGTTTCCAGTCATGCTGTTTTTAAATCTGGCCGTAGCCAATATTGAAATGGCAGTCATTAAAGATGTGGTTCTGGTGGTCTTTAGCCTTATGGCGGTGGTCAGTATTGCTCTTTATATGCTGCGCAAGATTTATCAGATTGGCTATGCACGCTTTGGGGTTTATGTACAGGCACTTCTGCGCTTTAACACCTATATCGGACTTGCAGCAGTGAATGCTTTATTTCATCAGCAGGGCATGACCATTTTCGCCGTAGTGATGGTGTTATGTATTCCGCTGGTCAATATCTTGTCTGTACTGGCATTTACCCGTAGTTCAGATATGCAGATCTTCAAAATCCTGATTGATTTGTTAAAGAACCCTTTAATTCTAGGTTCTCTTGTTGGAGGCCTATTTAATCTTTCAGGCTTGTCACTCTGGGCCGGGTTTGAATTATTTCTAAAACAGATTGCTTTGTGCAGTTTGCCGCTTGGCTTGATGTGTGTGGGGGCTGCCTTACAATTCCAAGGCTTTCAGCGAGATATCTTACCATTGGGCCTGGCAACTTTTGGACGTTTATTAGGAATGCCGCTTGCTGCATTCTTTGTCTGCCAATTATTTGACATTGATACTCTAACCACACAGGTACTGGTGTTGTTTTTTGCTTTACCTACCGCTTCAGCTTCTTATGTACTGACGCGTGTCTATGGAGGAGATAGCCAGTTCATGGCCAGTATTATCAGTATGCAAACGGTAGTCGCGGCAGGATCTCTCATGTTGATTCTTTCCTGCTTAATTTAATTTTAGGATCTGAAATCTGGTCATAGATTGAGAGTCTTCTCGTAAACTAATCCCGAAAATAGCCTAAGCAATTATTAACTTTATTGCTTTTCTTAAATGCCTTGCATTGGAGCATGACGTAGGAAAATGAGGCAAAAAACCAAATTAAAATCTTAAGATTCATTTGAAATAGATAGTGTTATTTCTTCTAAATTTATTGAAAGTAGCGTTACCACTTAAATCACGTGAATTAACATAAATAAAAAACTGTAGTCCCCGATAAGATGGTATATAAATTGCTCAGGATAATAAAAATATTATTGCAGGAGAGAAATGCTACTGCATTCGCCGAAGGAGCAAGGTCCCAGGAAACTCTCAGGCAAAAGGACTGCAATAATATATTAAACTCTGGAGAGAAGTGTTGAATCACTCACCGAAGGGGGAAGGTTGCTGCATACAGCTATGATGCAGTCACCGAAGCTCTCAGGTACACATGACAGATGGGAAAGACATCACATATTGAGGAGAGGTGTCTATGCGTCATGTTATTGTGGTGGGGGCAGGCATTACCGGTGTAACAACAGCTTATGAGCTCGCCTTATTCGGTTATCAGGTCACGGTGGTTGACCGTCATCTTTATCCCGCGATGGAAACATCCTTTGCCAATGGCGGGCAACTTTCTGCCTGTAATGCAGAGGTCTGGAATCAAAAAGCGACGGTGTTGAAAGGCATCAAATGGATGTCACAAAAAACCGCACCGCTATTGCTCAATCCTTCTTTTAGTCTGCATAAATATAGCTGGCTGATGGAATTTCTAGGTCATATTAAAAATTATGAGGCCAATACCCGGGAAACGGTAAGACTCGCGTTACTTGCCAGAAAACGCCTGTTTGAAATTGCCGAAATTGAGCAGATTGATTTTGATCTGGAAAAACGCGGGATTCTGCACTTTTATCATAATAAAGCTGATTATGATGTCGCGATTAAGGTCAATGATCTCCTATGTAGTGGTGGTCTGGAACGTAATGCAATTACCAATGAGGAAATCAAGCAAATTGAACCTGCATTAACTGGGGATTATTACGCCGGATTTTATTGCCAGAGTGATGCGACTGGAGATATTCATAAATTCAGTATAGGGCTGGCAAATGCCTGTATGAAGAAAGGGGTGAAATTCGAATTTGGGCAGGATGTATTTGCAGCCGATCACCAGGCACAGCAGATTACAGTTAAATGCCGCCCAAGCCCTGAAAATGTGCGTGCCAATGCTGAAGATGTGCTCGAGATTCAGGCAGATGCCATTGTGGTATGTGCCGGTGTCAGTAGTTATCAGTTGGCAGATCTGTTGGGTGAGCGGGTGAATGTATATCCGGTGAAAGGCTATTCAATTACGGTACAGCTCAATGATGAGCAAAGTCAGCAAAATGCTCCTTGGGTCAGTCTGCTAGATGAGAGCGCCAAGATTGTCTTGTCACGTTTAGGTAAAGACCGCTTACGTGTTGCAGGAACCGCGGAATTTAATGGTTATAATCGGGATATTCGTGTTGACCGGATTCAGCCTTTAATTGACTGGACACAACGCAATTTCGATCTGTGTACTGAACATGTGGTTCCATGGGCAGGTCTGCGTCCCATGATGCCGAACATGATGCCAGTGGTGCGCCGTGGTAGACAGGAACGTGTCTTTTATAACACCGGCCATGGACATTTAGGCTGGACACTATCAGCAGCAACCGCAGCGATGATCAGTCAGGAAATAGCTCAGCATTACCCGGTCTAAGTAAAAAGCCCGCTTGCAGGCTATTTTAAAAGATCAAAAATAATTGTTTATTTATTAAGCTCCTCCTACCTGAGGAAGAAGGTTAGGGGGAAGGGAATCTTTATAAAAACTTCTCCTATAAGGAGAGGGAATTCCTAGTTTAAATTTTTAAATATATATTTAGGATATTGATAGATAAAAATAAAAGTCGGCTGTTTAATCATATAAACGATAAATACCACTAAAGCGCTCGCAGCCTTTTTGCTCAGTACTGACCGTCAAGATTGCCTTACTATAGTTAAAGGTATATTTGCAGTCATGCTCATTATCCGTAATCTGGCTTTTAGTTTCCGTCGTGGTATAAGCCAGAAAAGGAATGGTCTGGGTTTCTGCACGATTATTCGGATTGCGGTAAGCGATCCCTTCAATCTTGATGCGGTCTTTTGTCAGCTGATGAATCTTGAGATGAATCGGCTGCTTGGCCATTTGTCCCTGTTCAACCTTGAGATAGTGTTGAGTCAGGCTCTGATTCAAAGAAATATAAATATTGAGGTCATCCAGACGCTGGTCAAATTGCTGTTTAAAGCAGTCCAGCGTTTTACATTGCTGTAAACGTGTGCTCCATAGCTGCTGGGTATCTTGCAACAAGCGAACAGGCGCGTCTGTAATCAGAAAGGCGGTAAAATATTGATCAGTCAGTTTTTCACGCGGTTCATCTAGAGAGGCTGAACAGATCTTTTTCATGGCTGCGTTATTGTTATGATGACTGCTACAGTCCAGCGATTCAGCATGAATGCTGCTAGCAAAAAGGCCTGTCCCGAGTAAAAGTCCCATTATTTTCATCATATTTATATCAGTTTTCAGTAGCATGATCGCTTATACTTTCACTGTGTTACGCTAGGTCTAACTATAGCGAAATAGAAACGTCGTGTACAAGATTTCAATCAGTTATTTCTAAAGGATATAAAAGTGATTGCACAAATTCGTATTGGTCAGGGACTGGATGTACATGCATTTGAAGAAGGTGATTTTGTCACTCTGGCAGGTATTCAGATTCCACATACGCATGCCTTGAAAGCACACTCTGATGGTGATGTAGTTTTACATGCACTTTGTGATGCTTTATTAGGTGCCTTAGCACTGGGCGATATTGGTCAACATTTTCCGGATACCGATCCGCAGTTTAAGGGTGCGGATAGTAAGGTCTTGTTAAAGCATGTCTATCAGCTGATACTGGATCGCGGTTATCGCCTGAATAATGCCGATATTACGGTGGCCTGTGAACGTCCAAAGCTGGCTAAATATAATCTGGAAATGCGTCAGAGCATTGCCAATGTGCTGGATGTGGATGTGACTCAAATCAGTATTAAAGCCACAACCACCGAAAAATTAGGATTTACTGGCCGTCAGGAAGGTATTCTGTCTATGGCAACTGTTTTGATCAGCCACTACAAATAACATCAACCGAAGTTATTGGGATGGATCAGAGATAATTCCAGTTCCTGTGTTGCTTTACGGCCTTGCAGCTGTAGGGCAACCGCATGAATTAAACCGGTCCAGGTTTCATTCGGTTCCCAGAGCTGATTCAGATATTCCTGTGCAGTCGGCATGTCCATATTCATATAGTATTGTCGATATAAATACATCAGGCAGCTGACATGATAATTCTGCGTACAATGTACCCAGACCATCTGTTCTTTAACCAGATGATCAATCAGATCCAATACCAGCAGGCACTGACTATCTGAGGGAGTTTCCCAAGAGATCGGTACCTGGATATAGTTCAGGCCAAGATCAAGACAAATTTTATCTTCATGTAACAGATGATGATCGCTATCTGTTAATGCCACATTGATTACGGTGGATACACCATATTCTTTAATCAACCTTAGTTGTTCAGTTGTCGGCTGACCAGAGCTGAACAGATGGTCATGGATGAACTGAAAATTTTCAATTTGACTTAATGCAGTTTCAATTTCATTCATCAGATAAAATTTTCCTTGTTCAGAAATGAAAACGCCATCTTGTCGATGGCGTTTGTCAGTTCGTTTAACGATTAGGTAAAACGTCCTTCAATGCCTCATGCATGTCAAGCAACACTTTTTCTGTGGTCTCCCAATCGATACAGCCATCAGTTACTGATTTTCCATATTCCAGATCACAAAGATTGGCAGGGATATCCTGACGGCCACCTTTCAGGTGACTTTCTACCATAATACCAACAATTGACTTGTTTCCATCAAGAATTTGTTCAGTAATATTTTTTAAGACAAGCGGTTGTAAGTACGGGTCTTTATTTGAGTTTGCGTGGCTGGCATCAATCATGATCTTGCCGCTGACTTTTGCTTTCGCAAGCGCTGCCTCAGCATCTGCAACTGAACCTGCATCGTAGTTAGGTTTGCCATTACCGCCACGTAGAACCACGTGTGCATATGGGTTACCTGAAGTACGAATTACCGCAACCTGACCTTGATCGTTAAGGCCCAGGAAGCTGTGACCATGTTTAACAGATTGCATTGCATTGGTCGCAACAGTTAGACCGCCGTCTGTACCATTTTTGAAGCCGACTGGTGAAGACAGGCCAGAAGACATTTCACGGTGAGTTTGGCTCTCGGTAGTACGTGCACCGATCGCTGACCATGAAATTAGATCCTGATAGTACTGTGGAGAGTTTGGATCCAAGGCTTCTGTCGCACATGGCAGGCCAAGTTCATTTAGCTCCAGTAACAGTTTACGACCGATACGCAGACCTTTTTCAATATTGAAAGAGTCATTCATATCCGGGTCATTGATCAGACCTTTCCAGCCTACAGTTGTACGCGGTTTTTCAAAATAAACACGCATTACGATATACAGGCTATCTTTTACTTTTTCGCTTAAAGCTTTTAAACGTTCAGCATATTCATGCGCAGCCGCTGGATCATGAATTGAACATGGACCAATCACTACAAAAATACGCTTATCCTTGCCATCCAGGATATTACGAATCGTTTCACGACCATGCAGTACGGTTTGATAAGCAGTTTCAGTCAAAGGTAACTCTGCTTTCAACTGAGCAGGTGTTACCAAAGGAATCATGCTTTGGATATTCACGTCATCAATATCTGATGCTGAAATAGGTTTTGACTGTAGTGTATTCATTGCCGTCACTGGTTTGATCATACAAAAGGTTGTTTAATAGCCTGAATATAACATGAATGATGCGTCACTTTGTTATAAAAAAGATGAATACTTCTTTGAAAAAAAAGTGATGAATCCATGATTTAGTTTAAACAGCAGCTGTTTTTTCTACTGCTGTTACCAATTCAGGTTGGGCTGGTTGCACTGGTTTTGACTTGACTGGATTCACAATGAAATTCACACCAAGACAGAACAGGGTAATCCCAAGAATTTTACGGATAATTTTCTCTGGCATACGTGAACTGATCAACGTACCAATTACAATCGCTGGAATAGAACCGCAAAGTAACCAGCCTAATAAAGTAAAGTCTACATTACCTGCGCTCATATGGCCCAGACCTGCGACTAAAGTTAGAAGTACGGCATGTACTACATCCGAACCGATAATGCGAATCATGGGCAGATTCGGGAACATCAGGATCAAGGCCATAATACCGAAAGCACCGGCACCGACAGATGATAAGGTCACAAACACGCCCAGTACAATCCCCATGATCACGATCAAGACACGTTTATTGCCAGATTTAAAGTCAACTTTGTCCAGATCCTGAGTCATGTCAGGCAGTTCTTGTTTGCGGTATTTATTAAAAAACTTTTCAATAGAATTGCGGAATACAATAGATGCACCGGTAAGGGTCAGCATAAAGCCCAATACCATAGTCAGCGTTGCTTTATAATGTGTCGATTGACTGAGGTAATTCTCAAGTACCCAGTGGGTCACAAATGAGGCAGGGATACTACCGATCGCCAGCCAGATTACAATGGGCCAGACAATATTCATTTTCTTGGCATGAACCAATGAACCACAGAATTTAGAAATTGCGGCATAAAGAAGGTCTGTACCAATCGCGATATGCGGTTCAACCCGAAGCAGTGTAATCAGGATTGGGGTCATCAACGAACCGCCACCGACACCGGTAATCCCAACACAGAAACCAACCAATACACCTGCTAAAATAAATTCAATCGGACCAAACATGCATATATGCCAAAATCAAAAAACGAGCATATCTTATGACTTTTAAATATAAGTCGTTGTCTTGATTATTGATTTGCTTATTCTAAAAAGAGATAAAGACCGTAAAATTTAAAGTAATTCATCCTGATTTATATTTTAATTTGAATCATCTAGCACACCTTTCTATTGCTAAGTACGATAATTGATAAAGATTCTGCAAAATGCTTTTTATTTATTTGTTTAAAGATCATTCGGTTTAGGTCACTTTTAATTTTTTAGACCTAGCTAAAGCGCGCATTGTACAGCTTCCAGAGTTTTATGATTTAAGATAGCCATGATTTGTCAGTTCAACACTTAGGCATGCTCAAATCACGCTTTATGATAGAATCTGAACGGAATTAATTTGTCTCATTTGAGGGAATACACTTGCAGAATCGGAAACTTAAAATCGGAATCGTGGTGGGAGAAGTATCGGGAGATACGCTTGGTGCGAAGCTCATCCGTAGTTTTCGAGAGCAGGGTATTGATGCAGAATTTGAAGGGATTGGCGGGCCGCAAATGCTGGCGGAAGGCTTTAAGAGTTACTATCCAATGGATATTCTCTCGGTCATGGGTATTGTAGAAGTTCTGAAAGATATTAAAAAACTGTTTGCGGTTCGTGATGGTCTGGTCGAGACCTGGACGAAAGATCCAGTCGATGTGTTTATCGGTATTGATGCGCCTGATTTTAATTTGCGACTTTCCAAGACTCTAAAGCAAAAACAGTTACCGATTAAGACCGTGCAATATGTCAGTCCTTCGGTCTGGGCATGGCGTCAAGGCCGGGTACATGGTATCAAGGCCAGTATTGACCTGGTACTATGTTTATTTCCATTTGAAAAAGCATTTTTCAAGAAATGGGATGTTCCGGCAGCTTTTGTCGGTCATCCATTGGCAAGCCAGTTACCCCTCAACAATGATTTGGCTGAAGCGCAGGCAGAACTGGGTTTGGATCCTACGCAAAAGTATATTGCACTGCTGCCAGGGAGCCGCCGTGGTGAAATTGAACGTTTAGGACCATTGGTACTGGATGCAGCCAAAATTCTGCATCAGAAATACCCGGATTATACGTTTATGATTCCTGCCATTAATGAGATGCGCAAACAGCAAATTGAAAACTTGCTGGCACAATATCCGGACAGTTTAAAAGCGCATATCCGCCTGATGGAAAATACTAGCAGTGAGTCAAAAATTGGCCGTCAGGTGATGAATGCGTCCAATATCATTGCGCTGGCTTCCGGCACTGCGACACTGGAAGCCATGCTATTACACCGTCCGATGGTGACCTTTTATAAATTGCACTGGCTGACTTATCAGATTGCCAAATTGCTGGTCAAAATTCCTTATTTCTCATTACCAAATATCATTGCTGGCAAAAAAGTGATTCAGGAATTGATTCAGTCTGAAGCAACGCCTGAAAATCTGGCTGCTGAAATTGAAAAGCTGATGGATATTGAAGCAGCTCAAATTCAGGTGATGCAGCATCTCACTATGCACAAGCAGCTGCTTTCCGGCAACAGTGAAGATCCTGTCAAAGCGGTACTAGACTTAGTCCAATAAAGGCGTCTTACTTTTCTGACAGGCAATACGATATTGGGTCGGGGTTTGTTCAAACTGTTTTTTAAAGCTTTGACTAAACGCCGTTTCAGAAGAATAGCCCACCAGATAGGCGATCTGCTGAATGCTAAATCCGCTATTTCTGAGATATTGTGCTGCCAGCCGAAGTCGATGCTGTTGTAAATAAGCCAATGGCGGCTCACCAACAATCTGGGTAAACAGCTGGGCAAATTTTGAACGCGACATATGACATTGCTCAGCCAGACTTTCAACGGTCCAAGCTTGTTCCGGTTTGCCATGAATCGCTGCCAAGGCATTGGACAGTTCAGGATGCGAAAGGGCATTCAGCCAGCTCGAAGCATTTTCCAGATTCAAAATATAATCTCGTACGCATTCAATCAGTAAAATACTGACCAGATGATCCAGAATCTTGTCCCGTCCCGGACGAAGTTGCTGGGTTTCCAATGCAAGAAATTGCAAACCGACTTGTAACCATTCTGGTGCTGTATCTCCAAGAATATGCTGAATGTGCAGAAATTTAGGTAAAGCACTCAATAGAGGTTTCGCCATCTGGATATCCAGATTGGAACGAATCGCCAAGATAAAACTGCGTTCTGCTGAATGGGTGATATTGAGATCCACACATTGCTGTGCATGAGTCTGAAAATAACAATTAATCGAATGATGTTCAGAAAAATCCGCATTGCCGGGACTAGAAATCCGATGGGCAGAACCAGCAGGCAATAACACAAGATCACCTTGTTGCAGCTCAAGCAGATCGCCATCTTTAAATATTAATTGAGCTTGGCCTTGTAATAACACATAAGCCAGCATGGACGGTTCATACTGATAATCAAACCCGCCTGGATGAAACACATTGAGGTAGAGATATTCGGATTTTTCCAGATGAATATCATCAAAAATTTTACTTAAAGCATCCATGCCTGACTCTATTCTTTTGTTTTAATTCATTTAATTAAATTTAAATAGCCCAGTCTTGTGATTTAAGGCCAAGATTTGGCCTAATGCGCCAAAGACGCTGACATAGTTTTTCTGGACGTTCAATACTGTTCGCTAATGCAGAAATATTCAACTATATGTGCAGAGTAACATAAAAAAGGAGGGTCGCAATGAATGCCCCTGCACAAATTAGCAAAGCTCAGTTCACGCAGGATGCGTCAGCGCTGAAAGGTGTCCAACTGGATAAAAAACGTTTTGGCTGGCTGCTCAGTCCCGGTTTGCCTATGATCGGTATGGGAATTCTGGCTGGCTATCATTTTGGTCCCAAAGCCACTAAAAAAGTCTTTGCGATGGGTGGGCCTTTATTATTGCATGTGATTATCCCAACATTAGATGCTTTAATTGGTGATGATGCCAATAACCCAAATGATGAGCAGATTCAGGCATTGGTCAAAGATCCTTATTATGACCGGATCGTGAAGATGTTTATTCCATTGCAAATGGCTGCCAATGCTTTTGCTGGTTATGTCGTATCCCGTCCTAATGTTTCTCTGGTCGATCAGGTGCTACTTGGCGTATCTATGGGGGCGATTAATGGAATCGGCGTGAATACTGCACATGAGCTGAGCCATCGCCCTCAGAAAAAAGATCACTACTGGTCACATGCCAGTCTGATGCCACTGGCTTATAACCATTTCCGGATTGAGCATCCTTATGGACATCATAAACGGGTGGCGACGCCAGAAGACCCGGCATCTTCGAAAATGGGTGAATCTTTCTACCGTTTCTGGCCACGTACCGTATTTGGTAGCTTGAAATCAGCAATTGAGATAGAAAAAAGACGTTTGGAACGTAAAGGCTTAAAATTCTTTAGTCAGGAAAATGAGCTATTTCATGGCTGGGCGATGAGTGCGGGCTATCATGCCTTGATGTTGAAAACGTATGGCAAGAAAATTATTCCTTATACGCTGACCCAAGCCTTTTATGGCATCAGCCTGTTTGAAATCGTGAATTATATCGAACACTATGGATTGAAACGCGGGCAAAAAGCGGATGGAACCTATGAGCGAACCTTGCCCGAGCATAGCTGGAACAATAACAACATCGTGACCAACCTGTTCCTGTACCAGTTACAACGCCATTCGGATCATCATGCCTATCCAAGCCGACCATTTCAGGCATTGCGACATTTTGATGAAGCACCAGAATTACCAAGTGGTTATGCCACCATGCTGATACCGGCACTGATTCCACCATTGTGGTACAAGATGATGGATCAACGTGTGTATCAACATTATCAAGGCGATCTGACTAAAGCGAATATTCTGCCTTCGAAACGTGCCAAGCTGCTTAAGAAATTTGGTCTAAAAGACACTGCGGCTTGATGATGTAAACAAATAAAAAATGCGCCATTCGAGGCGCATTTTTTATTGATTTTTATTTAGAACCAGTCACTTTGCATATTTAGACAGGTGTCATCGAAGTTCATCAGTAACTTAGCCTGATGTTCAATTTCAGGCAGTTCCCAATGAATAAAATATTGAGCTGCCTGAATTTTACCCGTCAGAAAGGCTTGATCTTCCTGTTGAGAAGATGTGCCAAATTTAAGTTGAGCCTGATTAGCCATTTCCAACCACAGCCACGCAATAATAGTTTTGCCCATCATATCCAGATATAGCCCCGAATTGGCCAAAGTTTCACTAACTTTGCCTTGATGCAGAGCCTGACCTAAAACCTGAGTGGTCT
The DNA here is from genome assembly GCF_058599425.1 of Acinetobacter sp. CAU_H_56. Taxonomy (NCBI): domain Bacteria; kingdom Pseudomonadati; phylum Pseudomonadota; class Gammaproteobacteria; order Moraxellales; family Moraxellaceae; genus Acinetobacter; species Acinetobacter sp. CAU_H_56. Next base: position 1,415,328 of record NZ_CM178654.1, read on the forward strand.
TTTGCACAGTAACAAGATGCTGTTTATAGACATCTGCCAGTTCTGTTAACTTGCCATCCTGAATCTCAGACAAGGTTTTCTGGATGCGTTGCATGAGCAGAGCCAGGCCTTTGCCATGGTGCTGCCAGAGTTTACGGCCTAATAGATCCAGAGACTGAATCCCATAAGTGCCTTCATGAATCGGATTAAGACGATTATCTCGATAGCATTGTTCCACCGGATATTCACGCGTATAGCCGGCACCGCCCAAGACCTGAATCGCCAGATCATTGGCTTTAGGACCATAGGCAGAAGGGAAGGACTTGACCACGGGTGTAATGAGATCCAGCAAAATGGCACTATCTTCATCTTGTGCAGCCTGATGTTCATCAATTAAGCGAGCTGCAAATAAGCACAGCGCCAAAGCACCTTCAACATAAGACTTTTGTGCCAGTAGCATACGCTTGACATCCGTATGCTCAATGATATTCACGGGCTTGGCATCAGGTGTCTTTTCGTGAACCAGACGACCTTGAGGACGGTTCTTGGCATAGTCCAGAGACTCCAGATAACCACGATAACCAATCATGGCTGCACCGAGGCCAACACCGACACGTGCTTCATTCATCATCTTGAACATGTATTTTAGGCCATGTCCCGCTTCACCAATTAAATAGCCTAAGCAATTGTCGTTTTCTCCAAAGCTTAGCACTGTTGAAGTGGTGCCGCGATAGCCCATTTTATGTAGGAGACCAGCTAACTGTACATCATTGGATTCACCCACAGTGCCATCTGTATTGGTTTTGAGTTTCGGCACGATAAATAGAGAAATACCTTTTACGCCTTGTGGTGCATCTTGGATACGAGCCAGAACCAGATGCACAATATTTTCAGTAATGTCCTGATCACCACCAGAAATAAACATTTTCTGGCCTTTAATTTTGTAGCTTCCATCTGCCTGTGGAACCGCTTTAGTGGTCAGATCTCCCAAAGAGGAACCCACATTCGGCTCGGTCATCGCCATAGTCCCGGCAAAGCGGCCACTAAGCATATGCGGCAAGAACATTTGTTTTTGTTCTGGAGAGGCAAAGGCCTGAATCAGATTTGCTGCAGCGGCTGTCAGAAAAGAGTAGGCAACAGTCGAAGGATTCGCCGACATGAAGTAGGCATTGCAGGCCATATTGACCAAAGTCGGCAATTGCATGCCGCCGTCTGCGTAATCATGTTGGGCGCAGAGTAGACCAGCATCAGCAAATTGTTGCCATGCTATTTTCACTTCATCAATGGTCTTCACCTGTTTGCCATCAAAGCTCGGTTCGTGATGATCAGCCTTGGCATTATGCGGTGCAAAATAATCGGTCGCGATGCCTTTTGCCGTTTCCAGAATACTATCAAAGGTATTTTTGTCATGGTCCTGATAGCGTTCCAGTTCAGTTAAAGCTTCAAGTTTGAAGACATCATAAAGCAGAAAATTGAGGTTTTTATCATTAATCAGCTGAGTCACGGTACGGTCCTGAATATGCAATCCTTGAGATAGCATCAAGACTAGCAGTTGCATTTATCAAGGAGGATTGTCAATAATGACATGAAACGGGTGAAAAACGACAAATAGAAAAATATGCAACAGGTAGTGATTTTAGGCTTTGATGGTGCTTTAGCTTCAGCAATTACGGGTGTCGTCGATTTATTTGCTATGGCGGGCGTCAGCTGGAACCGGATTCAGCAGCAGGATGTACAACGCCTGTTTAAAGTGAGGATCGCCAGTCTAGATGGACAACCAATTCGTTGTATTAACGGTCTGAAATTGCAGGCTCATTGTGCATATCAAGAGATTCAAACTGCCGATATTCTGGTAGTGCCGACCATTGCCGCGCCTATTCAAGAGGCACTGGATGAAAATCCAAGCTTGGTTCAGTTTTTAACTTCTGCTCATGCACAATCCACCTTAATCGCTGGAAACTGCACCGGGAATTTCTTTCTGGCAGAGGCCGGCATTTTAGATGATCGTGTGGCGACCACACATTGGGGTTTTCAGGACATGTTTCGTGCACGTTATCCTCAGGTCAAACTCAATGCCGATCTGATGATTAGCCGGGATCAGAATATTTACTGTGCAGGTGGAGGCTTGGCTTGGTTTGACTTAGGCTTGCATCTGATTGAACGTTTCTATGGTTTTGAAGTTGCCATGCAATCTGCTAAATCCTTTGTGATTGATTATCGACGCGATAGCCAACTCTCCTATTCATTAATGAAGATTGGACAACCGCATCATGATGAACTGGTGCAAAAAGTTCAGGACTGGTTAGAGCAGCATTTTCATGAAGAGTTTACTTTGAATGCGCTGGCAGAACGTTTTAATGTCACGACTCGTACTTTAATCCGGCATTTTAAACAGGTGCTAAATATTGCACCGAACCAGTATCTGCAAGCCATTCGCATTGAAGCAGCACGCAAACGACTTGAGGAAACTGATCAGGCTATTGATGTAATTATGCAAAATATCGGTTATCAGGATCCAAGTTCATTTCGGCGTTTATTTTATAAAAAAACAGGGTTAACACCATTAGAGTATCGCCGTCGTTTTAGTCGACGTTTCTAGATTTTGATAAACAGAGAGATTCGAAAATCTCTCTTGACATACATATTAGCTAAAGACGTCTTTACGTAAATAATGCGTATAAATAGTTGAGGCGATGCTTTGCAAGAAGCCTGTAAACATAATCCAGTAAATGAAAACTTCACGTTCTAACCATTTTAGTCCGAAGCCTTCAAATCCGATAATGATCAAAAAGGCTGAACTAATCCCCAAAAATAAAATGTTATAGGATAATGATTTCTGCTTTAATAAAATCATTGTTCCTCTTTCGTCTTTGGCTTCCTGTGAGCACTCAAAGCGTATTTTATATATTTCACAGCAAATCACAGCAACCACAATACTTAAAATACTAGCCATCAATAACCAATATAGTGTCATGTTTCTTCCTCAGTATAACTAAACAGTTCCTCAATCGTGGTTTCAAGCGCATTTGCTAACTTGAATGCCAGTATCAAGGAAGGGTTGTACCTCTCTTTTTCTAATGCAGCAATCGTTTGGCGGCTGACTGCCACTGCATCAGCAAGCTGTTGTTGTGTCCAACGTTTTTTAGCACGGAACACGATGATGTCATTCTTTAACATGTCTTTACTCCAACATCATTTAAAATGTAATATATATTTAACATTATGTAAATTATATATTTCATAATAATAAAAATAAGCGTCATTTAAAGGAGTTGAGATATAAAAAAACGGGCTTGATGCCCGTTTAAAAATTTTTGAATCAGCTGGTTTAAGCTTTGACTGAGGTCGATTTAACCTTGCGGCCATGCAGCAGGTAGTACCAGATCAGACAGCTAAAGGTGAGCAATGCAGAGAACAGATAAAGCTGACGATAACCCACCTGATCCAGCAGCATACCGAGGAAATAAGGTCCGAAACCAAGACCGGCATCTAGTGCAATAAAGAAGGTTGAAGTGGCGAGACCCATCCGTTGCAAGGTGGTACTTTTCACGGCAATAGTTTGACACACTGACTGAATATTACCGAAACCAAAACCTAATAACGCGGCACTTGCCAGTAACATCACAGAGTTTTGTGCCTGACTCAGCATCAGAATACCTACTGCCATAATCACGATTGCAGGGTAGATAATGATGTTTTCACCTTTACGATCCATTAATGGGCCAGTAAAAGGACGCGATAGCAAAATGGCGAAGGCATACATCAGGAAGAAGAAAGAGGCTGCTTCGACCAGATTGATATCCTTGGCATAGAAGTGAATAAAGGACAATACGCCTGAATAACAGGTAGCCACCAGCAGGACAATGACTGCAATCGGCAAGGCATTCGGCTCTACATATTGAGCGAGTTTACTGGCAGATTGTGGAACAGAGGAAGTCGATGTACCACTCGCTTTAAGACGCGGTGGTTGGATAAACAGACCGCAAATCAGGCAGCTGAGCGCAACGATCGTGGTGAAGATAAAAATCACCTGATAATTAAAATTCGTCATCAGCCAGATCCCGACAAAAGGACCAATCGCTGTACCAAGTGTACTGCTCATACTGAAATAACCGATACCTTCACCACGTCGTGTTGCCGGAATGGTTTGCGCAATTACTGTACCAAGTACGGTAGAGGCCATACCCATCATAAAGCCGTGTATCAGGCGAATACCTAATAACACTTCCAGCTTGGCCGGAATCATATAAAGTCCGGAAAATAGCAAAAAGCCAGTCAGGCCAATCACCAAGGTATTTTTTAGTCCTAGACGATTCAGCAATTTCCCAATAAATAAGCGTCCAATTAGCGTTCCGACAATAAACAGACCAGATACCAGACCGGCTTGTGCAGTCGATGCTCCCAGTTCAGCGACCGAGAAACCGACAATCACAATCACCAGCAGGTAAAACACCAGAACGAGCTGGAAATTAACCAGACTGACCAGGACGAAATTAGGGGTCCATAAGCGGGCTTGATCTTGGCTCATTGTGGTGTTTCCTGAGATGAAGGGTGTAGTTGCTGAATCAGCTGTACCAAAGTGTTTTTACTGCTTTGCAGATCATCTGCGTCAATTTGTTGCAGTAACTGATCTTCAAAAGCATCAATCTGTTTAGAACACAGGTTAAAGGTTTTAACCCCTTGCTCGCTGAGTTTAAATAATTTTTGACGTTTATCTTCGGTTTCGATCTGGCAGATTAAGTCGAGTTCACTTAAATGCTGGATACGTTTGGTTATGCTTGGTTTTGAAACATTTAAATAGCTTGAAATATCAACCAGCGTGCATTGCTGTTGGGATTGAATGGTATAGAGCACTTGCCATAAGGAATAATTAAGTTGGGAGGATAATAAAATAGTATTGATTTCATCACTCATGAGTCGTGCGCAACGCAGCAACAGTGAACGAAATCTGGACGAGGGTTGAAACATATAGTTAACCTGGCTAACTAAATTGTGCCTAATTTACGCCTTTTTATTCAATTAAACAAGAGGGGAATTTTGAAAATTTTTGCATGGTTAACGTCCTTTTGACTAAGTTGTTACAAGTCCTTAACCTGATTAAAAAACAATCAACAAAAGACTACATACTTTTAAGAATGAATCAGCCTAAGCTACCTAAGCACTAGAAAAATCCATCACTTAATAACTGAAGGGCAGATATGCCAAATAACACTGCATAGGTGAAGTTTATGACTCTGGGTTTAACTGCATTAGAGTTAGCACGCATACAGTTCGCCTTTACTGTATCTTTCCATATTATCTTTCCTGCAATTTCAATCGGGTTAGCAAGTTTTCTGGCTATTCTGGAATGGCGTTGGTTAAAGACTAAAAATCCGATTTTTCAGGATCTGTTCAAGTTTTGGGTCAAAATTTTTGCCGTCGCATTTGGTATGGGCGTCGTATCCGGTGTGGTGATGAGCTATCAGTTCGGAACCAACTGGAGTGAGTTTTCCCGGGTCGCGGGAAGTGTGACGGGGCCCTTGCTGGCTTATGAAGTTTTAACTGCTTTCTTTTTAGAAGCCGGATTCCTGGGCATCATGCTCTTTGGTTGGGATCGGGTTGGCCCACGAGCGCACTTTTTCTCCACTTTAATGGTCGCAATCGGCACCTGTATTTCCATGTTCTGGATTTTATCTTCCAATAGCTGGATGCAGACCCCACAAGGTTTTGCGATTGAAAATGGCCTGATCGTCCCGCAGGACTGGGTAGCGATCGTATTTAACCCGTCTTTTCCTTACCGTCTGGCCCATATGGCGATGGCTGCCTTTCTGGTTTCGGCCTTACTTGTAGCCTCAACAGCGGCATGGCATCTGATCAAGGGCCGTCGCGATCCTTTAGTCAAAACTTCATTTTCTATGGCTATGTGGCTGATTCTGGCACTTGCACCTTTACAGATTTTTGTGGGGGATATGCATGGTTTGAATACGCTTGAACATCAGCCCGCCAAACTGGCCGCAATGGAAGGCCATTGGGAAACCAATCATGATGAAGGAATGCCTTTATACCTGTTTGGAATTCCAGACATGCAAGCTGAAGAAACTAAATATGCAATTGGTATTCCTAAATTGGGTAGCCTGATTCTGACGCATTCTATGGATGGAAAAGTCACAGGGCTTAAAGATTTTGCGCCTGAAGATCGACCCAATTCACTGGTCGTGTTCTGGAGTTTCCGGATCATGGTCGGGCTGGGTATGTTGATGCTCTTGCTTGCACTATGGGGGCTATGGTCACGTACCCGAGGACGTTTTTATGAGTCACGTGGACTGCATCGTTTTGCACTCATCATGGGGCCATCCGGATTTCTTGCCATGCTGGCAGGATGGTTTACCACAGAAGTCGGCCGTCAGCCTTGGGTGGTCTACGGCATTATGCGGACCAAAGATGCATTATCACCAGTGTCTGCCGAACAGGTCGGTCTAACTCTGATTATCTTTGTAGTGGTGTACTGCGTCGTTTTTGGCGTAGGAATTTTCTATATGTTGCGACTTATGCATAGAGGTCCAGAATTTATTCATTCCAGACCACACCATGAATCGGATAGCGATGTGGTTCAAGCTTCTCGTCGACCATTGAGCAGTATTCGCGAACGTATTGAAGAAGTTCCTGAACATCCGGATCAGGAGGATAAAAAATGATTGATTTATCATTAATTTGGATTGCGATTATTGGACTGGGTGTATTGGTTTATACCATTCTGGATGGTTTCGATCTGGGCATTGGCATCCTATTTCCATTCTTCCCGCATCAGGATGAACGCGATGTCATGATGAATACGGTCGCTCCAGTCTGGGATGGTAATGAAACATGGATGGTTCTAGGGGGTGCCGGATTATTTGCTGCCTTTCCATTGGCTTATTCGACGGTACTCTCAGCGCTATATATGCCCATCATCCTGATGGTGATCGCCCTTATTTTTCGTGGTGTCGCTTTTGAGTTCCGTTTTAAGGCGAATAAAAGCAAACACTGGTGGGATAAGGCCTTTATAGGGGGATCAATCGTTACCAGTTTCTTGCAAGGAATGATTCTAGGTGCATATATTCAGGGGATCGAAACACGAAATGGTGTCTATGTAGGCGGTGGTCTGGACTGGCTTAGCCCATTCAGTATCTTTACCGGAGTCAGTGTTGTGGTGCTATATGCAGCATTAGGATGTGGCTGGCTCATTTATAAAACCGGTGATGATTTACAGGATCGCATGTTTAAACTGATGCCGAAGCTGATTATAGCTTTATTGATTATTCTAGGCGCTGTTAGCGTTTATACGCCGTTGACCCATCCGCAAATTGCGGAGCGCTGGTTCAGTCAGCCACAATTCACCTACTTTATGCCCGTACCGATCTTGGTCATATTGTTTACTTGGCTAGCCTTACGCGCTTGTAAAAGACGCAGTGAACTAGGTCCATTTTCCTATATGCTGGTACTGGTATTCCTGGCATATACCGGTTTTCTGATTAGTCTGTGGCCTTATATTATTCCACCATCAGTCACGATCTGGCAGGCAGCGGCACATGAAAATAGTCAGTTATTTGCTTTGATTGGAGCCTTAATCCTGATTCCGATTATCGTGATTTATACCTGTATGTCCTATTGGGTATTCCGACACAAGGTGCGTGTTGGTGATGATGGTTATCATTAAGGAGCAGGCATGACACGCAAACAGATAGTATGGTTTGTAGGCTTATGGCTTGCAGGTTTTTTGACCCTGGCACTTATTGCAGGAGCATTCCGCTTTCTGGTGCATTTGGCCTATTAGGTCATAATATAAACTGAACAGAAAAGGGATTTGTTAGTACAAATCCCTTTTTTATAGGCTGAATTTTAGATCTTTAAAATCAAGATGAGGCTTTGATCTGTTTACGATACACACTTGGACGGACAGGGCGGCTATTTTTCCATAACCCTTTTTTCTGCTTTTTGGCTTTATTCTGTAGTTCCATCATATAGAGTAAATGGTTTTTATCCCGGATATATTCCTCATAGACCCATGCCGCACCACGTTTCACAATCTCTTCATTGATATTCTTGCGATAACGATAGACCACACCGACACAGCGACCATAACGGTCAATATCCGTAATTTGTACCCGAATCATTTTATTTTTGACCATGCTTTGAACCAGGCGTAGCGATTCCTTACCATAGGCCTGTGAAGATTCAGGCGCATCGACATAGGCAAAACGCAGTTTGGTCTCAGAGCGACGGATATTAAAACGGTAGCAGGTGAGGGTGTCACCATCACTGACAGCACTTACCCTGCACCAGTATTTCTTACCTTTCTTAAAGGGGCGAAATAGGTCCTTTAAATACACGGTAATTTTATGCAGCAGATAATAGGAAAAACACAGAAGTACGAAGCCCAGCACAATTTGCCAGGTAGTGGAGAGATGTAACAAGGGCAAGATCCAAATCAGCAAAAACAGCCGCATAAACACAGCTAAAAGTTGAGCCATTTTAGATCAAAGCCACTCCGCATAGGGCTTAAAAAGCCATCAATCGGTGTTTTGTTTTGTACCGATAAAATAGCCTAAGCAGTATAAAACCAAGCCAACCTTAATCCTAAAACCTGATAGTGAAAATAGCCTAAGCAATTTTAAATCATCTCATAAATAGCCTAAGCAAAAATTTTATAAATTTCATTTCTCAAAAATTGATGTCTTTTATTTTCTTGCAAATCTTTATGCCAATACATCCCCATATTAATTTTCGGCAGTTGTACAGGAACGTCAAAAATATTCAGACAGTTTGCTAACTGTAGATGCATCAATACATTTTTAGGAATCGTCAGCATGGCAGTCTTTTGCTGTTCCAGAATTTGCAGGGCTGTCGAATAGTGCTGGCAACGTAAAAAAATCTGTCGGGAATAATGTTTTCGACTTAAATATATATCTTCAACTAGAACTCCTGTACGGCGTGAGGAAACCCCAATATGAGGTGAGGCTAGATAAACCTGTTCATTCATTTCTGTTTGTTGTGTACAGACCACGAATTCATCTTGTACCAGTCGTTCAAATTGGATTTTTTCACTAATACTTTGCTCCAGATCAATGACAAAATCGACCTGTTGAGAGGCAAGATCTGCAGCAATATTTTTACGGTCGAGTTTCATGCTACTCAGTTGAAGGTCCAGATTTATTTGTTGAAAATGTTGAACCAGTTTAGGAAAGATCATGGGTTCAATTTCATCATGTACAGCAATTTTTAAGCTATGAATCAATTCTGGTCTGAATTGCTGATGCTGCATCGAAATATTCTGAATCGCAAAAAGTGCATTTTTAATTTCAGGATAGATTTGATCCGCAAACGGTGTGGGCTGCATCTTGCTACCCGTTCGCACAAATAAATCATCCTGTAAATGCTGTCTTAAACGTTGTAAAGCATGACTGGCCGCTGACTGGCTTATCGATAGAATTTGCGCAGCTTTAGAAATACTGTTTTGTTCGTAAATGGCAATAAAAAGTGGATAAAGATTAATATCAATACGATGAAAATTTCGTAGATCCATCACGGTTTTTGAATGAATACTATGCATACTACTATATGGAATTAAATCATTTTATTCATAATAAGTTTTGGGTTAAGGTGTTGTAAAGCGTATGAATTACAATATTCAGAGGGATAAAGCAATGTTTGAGCTGTCAGCACGTGCACAGGATTATTTAAATAGAACAAAAAAGTTTATTACTGATGAAATTGAACCTGTCGAGGCTGATTTCTGGCATCAGGTGCATGAGCTGAATCAAGGTGGCGACTGGACCAAATGGCAATGGCCGGCAGAACTTGAAACATTGAAAGATAAAGCCAAAGCAGCAGGTCTCTGGAATATGTTTTTGCCTTGTCCAGAATTAGGACAGGGATTATCCGTTCAGGAATATGCACATATCGCTGAACTTTCTGGACGAAGCCTGATTGCACCTACGGTCTTTAACTGCAATGCGCCAGATAGTGGCAATATGGAAGTATTGTGGCGCTATGGTTCTGAAGAACAAAAACAGCAATGGTTGATGCCACTTCTGGAAGGGAAAATCCGTTCAGTGTTCTGTATGACTGAACCTGCAGTGGCTTCAAGTGATGCTACTAATATGCAGGCGACGGCGGTGGTTGAAGGTGATGAGATTGTCTTGAATGGCCGTAAATGGTGGTCTTCAGGCCTTGGTGATCCAAATGCCAAAATCATTATCTTTATGGCACATACACCGGATGAGACCAAAGACCGTCATCATCAGCATTCCATGGTTTTAGTTCCAGTCGATACTGCAGGCGTAAAAATCGAACGGATGCTTCCAGTCTTTGGTGACTATGATGCGCCACATGGCCACGGCGAAGTCAGCTTTGATAATGTTCGTGTTCCAGTTTCGAATTTTATTGGCGGTGCAGGTCAAGGCTTTGAAATTGCCCAAGGTCGTTTAGGGCCAGGCCGTATTCACCATTGTATGCGTTGCATCGGTGCTGCTGAAAAATCATTAGAACTTATGATTGACCGGGGTATGAGCCGTACCGCATTTGGTAAAGAGATTTTAAAACTGGGTGGTAACCTGGAACGTGTGGCTGAAGCTCGCGTTGCCATTGATCAGGCTCGATTATTAACCTTGTATGCTGCCTATAAAATGGATACTTTAGGGAATATGGCAGCACTGACTGAAATTTCTGCAATTAAAGTCGTTGCGCCAAGTGTACTGGAAAAAGTTGTGGATATGGCGATTCAGATCCACGGTGGTGCGGGTGTTTCTCGTGATACACCGCTGACCGGATTCTTTGCCCAAGCCCGTGCCTTACGTCTGGCTGATGGTCCGGATGAAGTGCATAAAGGTATGATTGCCAAGCTGGAACTGGCAAAACGTGGTTATAGCACACGTCGTAAAAAATAAGCTGGCTTTATATACAGAACACTGAAACGTATTAGAAGATTTTAAGGAAAAATTATGGCGGTCATTGATGTAGGTGGATCAGTTCGTGAAGGTGAGGAACTGGATGTACAGGCCATCACAGATTGGTTAAATCAACAAGGAGTAAATGTAGAAGGTCCTTTAGAGCTTACTCAATATTCCGGTGGAGCTTCAAACTGGACTTATCGTTTGCAATATGCCAATGCCGATTTAATTTTACGTCGCCCGCCTCAAGGCACCAAAGCCAAATCTGCGCATGACATGGCACGTGAATATCATGTACAAAAAGCCTTGGCTGAACATTATCCAGTCGTACCTGAAATGGTGGCGCTCTGTCAGGATGAATCAGTCATTGGCTGTGACTTCTATGTGATGAAACGCATTGAAGGTATTATTCCACGCGCCAAATTACCGCCTGAACTGCAGCTGACTAAATCAGACATCCAGACTCTATGTATTAATGTGATTGATAAGCTGATCGAACTACACCAAGTTCCTTACACCGGTACAGAACTGGAAAAACTGGGCAAGGGTGAAGGTTATTGCCGTCGTCAGGTCGAAGGTTGGGATGCGCGTTATGAAAAAGCCAAAACATTAAATGTTCCATCTTTTAAATATGTACGTAACTGGCTGAAAGATAATATTCCATTTGATTCTAAAACCTGTGTCATTCACAATGACTGGCGTTTTGATAATGTCATCCTTGATCCACAAAATCCAACTGAAGTTATTGGGGTGCTGGACTGGGAAATGGCCACCTTGGGTGATCCGCTGATGGACTTGGGTTCTGCTTTGGCTTATTGGGTAGAAGATACGGACAATGCCATTTTTAAAGCAACACGTCGCCAGCCGACCAATTTAAAAGGTATGTTTACCCGTAAAGAAGTGGTGGATTACTATCTGGATAAAACCGGTCTGCAACCGGAAAACTGGACATTTTATGAAGTGTTTGGGATTTTCCGTCTCTCGGTAATTGCCCAGCAGATCTATTACCGTTATTACCATAAACAAACCAATAATCTGGCCTTTAAGGATTTTTGGGTAGTGATTCATGCCTTGCATATTCGTGCCTTAAAATTGATTGGTCTACAAAAGCTGGAAGCCAATGACATTGCACAAAAATATATCCTGAAATTTAAAGAGTTAATGCCAAAATGACCACCATTTACTTGATCCGGCATGGGCAGGCATCTTTCGGGGCAGCCAGTTATGATCAGCTTTCGCCAAATGGAGAATTACAGGCAAAACTGCTCGGTCGTTATTTTGATGAAATTCTGAAAGAAGCACCGTATGTAGTGGCTGGTTCTATGCAACGTCATCAACAAACGGCGCAGTTATCTCTAGATGAATGTTTTCCTGAAAGCGAGATTTTGACCGATAGTGCCTGGAATGAGTTTAATCATCAGCAGGTCTTTGCCCGCTATGAACCGCGTTTTAATCAGCCAGAACTGCTTAAGCAGGATGTCTCAGAACATGCCAATCCACGGGATTATCTGAGCAAAATCTTTAGTGGAGCGATTGCTCGCTGGACCTGTGATGATTATCACCATGAATATGATGAATCCTGGCCCAATTTTAAAAGCCGTGTAGAAACCGGTTTGCAAAATTTATGCGACCAGCTTGCGCAAACTAAACCGCGCTATGCAATCGTGTATACCTCGGGCGGTGTCATTTCTGTCGCGGTAGGTAAAATTCTAGGTCTGAGTCCAGAGAAAACTTTCGCTTTAAACTGGGCAATCACCAATACCAGTATTACTACATTGCGTCTGGTCGGAAATGAACCCCAGCTACTCAGCTTGAACGAACATCATTTTATTAAAGCACAGCGTCCAGACCTGCTAACCTGGATTTAAAAATTATTGAAGATAAAACACCTTAGAAAAAATAAAGGGATAGGGTAAAAATATGGCTAAAACGATTTTAATTACTGGTGCAAGTTCAGGGATTGGTGCCGGTATGGCACGTGAATTTGCAAAAAAAGGTTATAACCTGGCGATTTGTGCACGTCGTCTGGAACGTCTGGAAACTTTGAAGCAGGAACTTGAAAGCCAACATGATATTAAAGTCATTGCCAAAACACTGGATGTGACCAATTATGATCAGGTTTTTGAAGTTTTCCGTGCCTTTAAAGAAAACTTTGGCACCATTGACCGGATTATTGTCAATGCCGGTGTAGGTGAAGGCCGCCGGATTGGTAAAGGAAACTTTGCGATCAATAAAGCTACTGTTGAAACTAACTTTATTTCTGCATTGGCACAATGTGAAGCTGCAGTAGAAATTTTCCGTGCACAAAACTCCGGTCATCTGGTGATGATTTCATCGATGAGTGCAATGCGTGGTATGCCAAAACACTTGACCGCTTACGGCGCAAGTAAGGCTGGAGTTGCACATCTGGCTGAAGGCATTCGTGCTGAACTGATTGATACACCGATCAAAGTTACGACCATTTTCCCAGGCTATATTCGTACTGAAATTAATGAAGGCGCGAAAAAATTACCATTTGAAGTGGATGAGAAAACGGGTTCACGTTTATTGGCAGAAGAAATTGAAAAAGCGCCAGTCAAAGCTTATGTGCCGAAATGGCCTTGGTTGCCACTTGGTTTAGCCATGAAAATATTGCCGCTAAAATTAGTCAATAAATTAGGTTAAAACCTCAATTTAAAAAGCTCCATTCGGGGCTTTTTTACTTTTTAGTATTCAAAATTTTGGATAAAAGTAGGTAGGATAATTCTGGTATCGGATTTAAAAACGTTATAAATTACTAAGATAATTAGTTAAATCTCTAAAAGTCATTAACACTTTGATGATGATTAAATTTTTAAGAAAAGAATTTTTAGACGATAAATTTTATAGAAAATATCTCCTTATTTTTCTGCTTTATTCTTGATCTTAAAAAAATTACTAAAACTGCCCAAAACTTGGACATACTCGCTGCGAAAGTGGAAAGATAACTTCTCTTTTTTATAAATTCCTTTAATGTACAACTGTTCAGAAATTAAAGGTTGTCCATATGTCTACATCTTCGGATATGACTGACCAACAGCGAATCTCTAAGGTCAGAAATATCGTTACACAGGCCGGGGAAGAAATACGTACCCGTTATCCTATACTCAAACATCAGAATTTCATTGGTGCGAGTATTTTAGGTTTTGCCTGGACGGGGATGATCGCATGCGCATTGGCATATGGATACGGTTATCTTTCTGCGTGGTTCACCATTCCATTGATTGCAATTTTTGCTTCACTGACACATGAATTGGAACATGACCTGATTCATTATATGTATTTCAAAAAAACGCCTTGGGCACATCATTTGATGTTGGCTTTAGTGTGGCTGGCTCGTCCAAATACGATTAGTCCATGGGCACGCCGACGCATGCATTTGCATCACCATAAATATTCAGGTACTGAATATGATCTGGAAGAACGTGGCATCAGTAATGGTATGCCATGGGGGATTCGCCGCATACTAGTGATTAGTGACCAGCTCATGTCGGTCTATTTACGCCCATTTCAGATGTTTAAGATGATTCATCTTTTTATGGAAAAACAGCCTGAAAAAGAACGTAAAGTTGCTATGATTTCTCAGCTATTAGGCTTCTTACCATTAAGTATGATTTATTATGGCTTGTGCTATTTATTTGTAGTTTTTCATGTAGGCAATGCCGTTGCACCAATCTTTGGTTATGAAATGCTTTGGTCGGAAAGTATCATCAAAGCTATGCCGCTCGTGAATTTCTTGGCAGTAATTTGGATCATTCCGAATTTTATCCGTTCTTTTAGCCTGCAATTCGTTAGCTCCAATATGCATTATTATGGTGATATTGATCCACGCGATGTCATCAAGCAAACTCAGGTATTGAATCCATGGTGGATGGTGCCATTCCAGTTATTTTGCTGTAATTTCGGTTCAACTCATGCGATCCATCATTTTGTGGTCAAAGAACCCTTTTATATACGTCAGTTGACCTCTAAAACAGCGCATAAAGTCATGAAAGAAGTGGGTGTACGCTTTAATGATATTGGGACGTTCAAGCGCATGAACCGCTGGAATGATCATAAAGTTTGATAGATCAGTTACATTAAAAAATCCCGCTAAATGGCGGGTTTTTTTAATTTTTTAATCTACTCGTTAAGTAAAAATTTTAGACATAAAGATTAAAAAGTCGCGTACGGACAAAATTCTAAGTTACGTGAATATTCATTAAAAATGACTGCTGAGGTATTACTCGTAATCCATAAATTGCAGTAAAATTAATCATATCTTTATATAAATTAGTCCATTATGTTGCTCAAAGCTGCCACTATCGCCTTAATTCCCGCGCTCATAATTCAGGGTAATCGTGTCAAAAAAAATACGATAAAACTTCCAGAACCAGAAGGTGCACGTGAAGGTCAAACAGGAATAGGTAAAAAACTTTCATTACTGATTGTAGGTGATTCAGCAGCAGCAGGCGTCGGCGTAGATCATCAGGATGATGCCTTACTCGGCGCAATTCTGCATGAGTTAAGAAATGACTTTGAAATTGAATGGAAGTTACAGGCAAAAACGGGCGATACCACCTCAACGGTCATTCGTACTTTAGACCAGATTGAAGCTAAATCCTATGATGTGGTCGTGACTTCAGTTGGCGTGAATGATGTGACCAAACTCATGCCTGCCGATGTCTGGATCAAGAAGCAGGAACAGTTTTATGGCAAAATCCAGCAAAAGTTTAATCCAAAACTGGTCATTGCAGCCGGTGTTCCTCCAATGAATATGTTCCCGGCTTTACCGAATCCTTTGGCCTGGTTATTTGGTCAATATGCCAAACACATGAACCAGCAGCTGGAAAAATTTGTGAATAAGCAGATCAACATGCAGTGGATTGAATACGATATTGAAAAATATCGTGCCATGAATTTACAAATGGCCAAAGACGGTTTTCATCCAAGTAAGGAAGTTTATACACTTTGGGGACAAGAAGTTGCTAGCAAGATCCGTCAGGCATTCTAAAATAACTGAAATACCTGAATCTGGAACAGTTTATGTCGGATATTGAAACCCATCCATTACCGCCATTTTTACCGCCCAATGCCAAATTACTGATGTTGGGCAGTTTTCCGCCACCCGCAACGCGCTGGAAAATGAACTTTTATTATCCGAATTACCAAAATGATATGTGGCGGATATTTGGATTAATTTTCTTTAAAAATAAAGATTACTTTTTGGACTTACCCAATAAAAAATTTCAGGAACATCTAATCCGAGAGTTTTTAACGGAAACGGGAATCGCGATTTTTGACAGTGCTTATCAGATCCGACGCCTGAAGGGAAATGCTTCCGATAAATTTCTGGAAATTGTAGTGCCAACCAATTTGCAGGATCTATTGGGGAAAATGCCAGACTGCAACCATATTATGACCACAGGCGACAAGGCTACAGATACCCTGATGCTATCGATGCCTGAAGGTACGTTGAAACCCAGTATAGGCGAGCCTACCCAGGCACATTTTCTTGGCCGTGACCTATATCTATACCGGATGCCGTCTTCATCCCGGGCTTATCCTTTGGCTCTGGATAAGAAAGCAGACAGTTACCGGATGATGTTCGAGCATGTCGGTCTAATTTGAGTTATGAATAAATATAAATTTTAAGTATATTTATGAAATAAACTTACTTTTAGAAATTGTTTAGATATTTTCTATCGGCATATTAGGATATTCGACCCAGCGATAATCCTTAACTTTAATATCCCGAACATGATGAAAGCTGGACCAGATCAGTTTGCTACCTTTACTCCATTTTAATGTAGAGATACGAGATTCAACTTTCTCAATCTCTTCCGCTGTTGCAGGACGTAAAGAGCCAATCTCTGCATATAAACGTACACCGGGATAATGCTTAAATTTTCCCTTGAACATGGAACTTAACCAGAACAGTTTGCTGCTATTCACAGCCTGAATGCAGGCAAGCGGTTGATGCTGTAAATTTTCAGAGAAGGTAGTGGAGTAGGTATCAAAAAAGAAACCTGTACTAGACTGCTGATCCAGAAAGACAGTTCCGATCGGAGTAATACTAGGAAAGCCTTGGGGATTGACGGTTGCGATCGAACAATGCATTGCTGCACGCTGCGCATCTGCAACAACTTGACGGATATTTTGCCATTCAGAAGGGGAAATCATGATGTTTTCTCTTTATTATTTTAATCAAGCTTAATCTGTATGTCTAAAATAGGCATTGCCATAAAAATATTCAGGCAAGGGCAATTTAACCAATTAAATATATTAGGTAAATTCTCTGTAAACAAAAAAGAGCCGATATGGCTCTTTTAAAATTTAAAAATGGCAAAATGAATTAACCATCATATTCCACATAATCCCACAGGTTTAAGCGCGCTTTAATTTCTTTGCGGATATTCGGCAACATCGGGAGTAATGTCCCGTCAATCCATAAACTTAAAGCTTGTGCAGAAATCAGTTGCTGTTGTTCATCGACCAGTTGCGCGCCTTTAACCATCACCAGTGTTTCTTCAGAAGCTTCGGTTTCAACACCTTTGAATAGCACCTGTAATTCATAACCGGTATCCTGAATCAGCCATTCCAGTTCGACTTGGATATTCTGATTAGATTTAAGTACGACCTGACCTTCGACCAAGTCCGAATCAGACAGGCAGTCATGTTCAACCCGTACTTTGGCTAGAAACCATTCTTGTTGGGACAGATCCTGCAAGGTCTTAACAGGGGTAAGAATATCACTGAGTTTAAACTGACGGCTTAAATCAAAAAATTGCATGGGAGTGGAAAGCGAAAATTCGCAAAATACTGGAAAAGTGTAATTTTAGAGCAATCAACGGAATAGGTAAAACCTTTGTCAGCATTGATCTGATTAATGTATAAGAAATAAGCTGAAAAATATAAGTAGAACAACCTGCTTTATAGATTTAGTCAATTTTATATTGTTCAGCTTATCACCAATAAAGATCTAAAATATCCAGAGCCAACTATCAATTAAGGAAAAATCACATTAAATGTAATTTGATTGCAATTTATCTGTCATTACATTAACCATTCTCCTGGGAATTTTGTCGCCAGATTCATCATATAACGCTGGAATTGTGTTGTTTCAGGATCATGATTATGCTGAATGACTGAACTATCTTTTTGGTGTTCCAGCCAAATGATCTCACCCTCTTTATTTAACTTAAGCTGATAAGCCATTCTGGGTAAATATTGGTTTAAGGATTTGGTAATTTCGTCTTGGAGCTGATCTGATTCAATCACCAGACCGACTTCAGTGTTTAAATAGGCAGAGCGTGGATCAAAGTTAAAGGAACCAATAAATACCATACCATCCAGATCAAAGAATTTGGCATGTAGACTGGAACTGTTCTTATTTTTAGCCGGAATAATATTACCGGTCATAATTTCATACCAGGTCCGTTTTGGCCGTTCAATATAAGGTTTGAATTCCCATAGTTCGATTCCATTTTTGAGGAGCTGTTTACGGTATTGCTGATAATAGGCATGTACTAAAGCTACATCATTCGCTTGGAAAGAATTGGTTAAAATTCTGATTTTGACACCCTGTTGGGCACGTTTACTTAAATAATCCGCACCTTCCTGAGTAGGAATGAAATAAGAAGAAACCAGTTCCAGATGATCTTTGGGTTCACCCATAAGTTCCAGCATATGGGTATAAATATAATCGCCATTCTGGGCGCTACGACGGACCTTGGAAGGGGCATCGGCAACAAAATAGGCATTTCCCCATTTGATCGGGCGCTTTCTCAGCTGTTCATCAATCTGCTGTTCCGCAATACCGACTCGGCGTTTCAGCTCATTCTTATCGACTTCATCTTCTTTAAATTCGGTTCTCAACCGTTTTAAAAGTTGTGGATTGCCTGAATCATTCAGAACTTGTCGGATATCATAGCTTAGATCATCGTTCCAGAATTTGATAAAGGTCTGATTCGCATCGTGGGCTGGTTTCCCGGCAAAGAAAATATCGACATCGCTAAACTGAAAATCCTCACTGGCATCAAAATATTCACTACTGATATTCCGACCACCCGTGACCGCTGCCGTACCATCCGCAATAATCAGTTTGTTATGCATGCGCGGATTAACATATTTCATACGGAATCCGTAATCTAGGGCACGCAATTGACGGAATTTATAAGGATTAAATAGTCGGACTTCGAAATTAGGATGCTGGGCTAAGGCCAGCAGCTTATCATCCAGTTTAGTTCCGTTCTGGTCATCAATTTGAACTCGAACCTTCACGCCACGGTCTGCGGCTTTTAATAATTGGGAGAGGATCATATTGCCAATATAGTCATCTTTCCAGATGTAATATTGTAGGTCGAGATGGTATTTGGCCTGATTGATCAGATATAACCGTGCCGCCATACTCATAAAACCGTCATATAAAGGCAGATAAGCCGTTTTACCTTCCTGAATCTGTGGCAGTTGTTCCTCTTTAATCCAGTGGGCCGATTGTACTTGAGTAATAGCTTCTTCTTTTGCTGTATTGGGAGCTAATTCACAGCCAGAAATAGTCAGGCTAAAAACAAAAATACTTAAACATGTAATTGACGAGGGCTTAGTCATTGATGTTCCATTAGTTATAGGGGTTTTATTCCTCAACTAGTGATGTTAATGGTTGAATCTCCGAATAGAAAGAGGTTACTGTTAACCATCTGTAAATCAGTAATAAAAGGATCGTTTTACATGAAATCACGTGCAGCGGTTGCATTTGGCCCAGGTCAGCCATTAGAAATTGTGGAAGTAGATGTTGCTCCACCAAAAGCAGGTGAAGTACTGGTAAAAATTAGCCATACTGGCGTATGTCATACCGATGCATTTACCTTGTCTGGTGATGATCCGGAAGGCGTATTTCCAGCCATTTTAGGCCATGAAGGCGCGGGTGTGGTCGTTGAGGTAGGTGAAGGTGTGACGAGTCTGAAACCGGGTGATCATGTGATCCCACTTTACACAGCAGAATGTGGTGAATGTCTGTTCTGTAAATCGGGTAAGACCAACCTGTGTGTAGCGGTTCGTGCGACTCAGGGTAAAGGTGTAATGCCAGATGGAACTACCCGTTTTTCTTATAATGGCCAGCCGATTTATCATTATATGGGCTGTTCAACGTTCTCTGAATATACAGTCGTTGCAGAAGTTTCTCTAGCGAAAATTAACCCTGAAGCTAACCATGAGCAAGTGTGTTTATTGGGCTGTGGCGTGACTACAGGTATTGGTGCAGTACATAACACTGCTAAAGTACAGGAAGGCGATAGCGTCGCTGTATTTGGCTTAGGCGGTATTGGTCTTGCAGTTGTACAAGGTGCTCGTCAGGCTAAAGCCGGCCGTATTATTGCCGTGGATACCAATCCGGATAAATTCGAACTAGCTAAACAGTTTGGTGCTACTGATTTTGTGAATCCGAAAGACTATGACAAGCCAATTCAGCAAGTGATTGTGGAAATGACCGGTTGGGGCGTAGACCACTCTTTTGAATGTATTGGTAATGTCGACGTAATGCGTTCAGCACTGGAATGTGCACACCGCGGCTGGGGTCAGTCTGTGATTATTGGCGTAGCAGGTGCAGGTAAAGAAATCTCGACTCGTCCATTCCAGCTAGTCACAGGCCGTAAATGGATGGGTACAGCATTTGGTGGTGTTAAAGGCCGTTCTCAATTACCGGGCATGGTTGAACAGGCCATGAAAGGCGAAATTCAACTAGAACCATTTGTGACACATACGATGCCATTAGAACAGATCAATGAAGCCTTTGATCTGATGCATGAAGGCAAGTCAATCCGTAGCGTGATTCATTTTGATTAAAATGATTTAGCGATTTAGACTTTAAAAAGGCCGGTGTTAACCGACCTTTTTATTTTAATAATTAAGATATATCAGATACATTTGCCTATCAAAGCACCACAGAGCTTAACCTAAAAAACACAAGGCTTCTAAGGTCATTACATGCCAGATGCTTATAGTGAATAGAAGCGTATCGATAGACGCGATTAAAACCATGTTTAAGAATCATTTTAAAGAATAAGGATAAGCTCTATGTCGAATGATAGATTTGATCGTATTAAAAATTCTCCTAAAGATGTCCGTGATGATTTAAATGCCGATCCAATTAGCGGCGAGCCAGGTGCACATCCTATTGGCACAGGCGTAGGTGCTGCCGGTGGCGCAGCTGCAGGTGCAGCGGTCGGTGCAGCAGGCGGTCCGGTCGGTGCAGCAGTAGGCGGTGTTGTTGGGGCAGTGGTCGGTGGTCTCGCAGGTAAAGGCGTAGGCGAAGCTGTGAACCCGACTGAAGAAGCAGCTTTCTGGCGAGATAATGCCGTTGAAACCCCTTATTATTCAGATGCCCGTACCACGTATAGCGATTTAGATTACGATCGTGACTATGATGCGGCCTATCGTGTCGGTTATGAAAACCGTGGAGCATATGATGCCAATACCCGTTTTGAAGATGTAGAAAGCGATCTGAAAGTAAAATGGGAACAGGCAAAAGGCCAGTCACGTCTGAACTGGGAACAGGCAAAATTTGCAGTACGTGATGCATGGAATCGCGTAACCCGTTAATTGCAAATGCCAAAACCAAGATCTAATATGCTCTTGGTTTTAAGGAAATGGGCAAAGTCTGCTGACCGTCACGACTTTGTCCATTATTAATATCTGAAAGGTTAGAATTCTAGGGCGATAAGTAAAAGTATAAATACTGATAAATATTTTTTTATATTTACTACTTGTCAAAACTGGATAGAGCGCGTATTTTAATTTCAGATTCACATTTTTATGAAAGACATAAACATGTTAAAGCAACCTATCATTTCAAACGCTTATTTTTATTTCTGGCAGTTTAGATAATTGCCTGAACGCGTTTGGGCAATGAAAAGGTTGCCCACCAGTTAATACCTGATCGGCAACCCTGATCAGGTTTTTTTATGCATGTGATTTAACAATTCTTTGGAGACAGCCATGACAAACTTTAACTATTCATACTTTAGCAACTTTTATTGGTCTTACTTTAGCCAGCTAATGACGCTTTCGACATCTTCGATTAGACCCATAACGCTCAAATAAAAGTTTGGACTGATTGCCAGTCCCAGGATTTAAAGTCATGAATATTGCACATACATCACAACAACATCAAACAGAAACCATTTTAGCTTTGCCACAGCAGCTTAAGCAGCAATTGCCACTGTCTCCGCAATTGGTTGCACAAGTCGCTGAGCAGCGTCAAATTATTCAAAATATTTTAGAGGGTAAAGATCACCGTTTAATGGTGATTACTGGACCATGTTCCATTCATGATGAAGCTTCCGCACTGGAATATGCAGAAAAATTAAAACAGCTTCAGGAACAGGTCTCAGATCAAATTTTCCTGGTTATGCGGGCTTATATTGAAAAACCACGGACTACTGTCGGCTGGAAAGGCTTCCTGTATGACCCAGAACTCAATGGCTCATCCAATATGCAATTGGGTCTGGAAAAATCTCGTACACTGTACCTAAAACTGATTGGCATGGGCCTGCCGATTGCCTCGGAGATCTTAAGTCCAATGGCAACGGCGTATTTCGATGATCTATTGGCTTGGGGTGCGATTGGCGCGCGTACCAGTGAATCACAAATTCACCGTGAAATTTCCAGTCATATGCCGTACAGCATCGGTTTCAAAAATGGGACAGATGGTTCGATTCAGATTGCTCTTGATGCCATTCAATCAGCTTCCAACCCACATCAGTTCATGGGTATGAGCCAATCGGGTTTGCCATGTATCCTGAGCTCAAAAGGGAATCCAAAAGCACATTTGATCCTGCGCGGTTCAAATAGTGGTCCGAACTACCAGTTGTCTGAAATTGAAAAAATTAAAGCAAAACACTCAACCGATTTTCCGGCACTGGTTATTGATTGCAGTCATGGCAATAGTTCAAAAAACCCAATGCTACAACCTAAAGTGCTGGAGCAGATCGTCGCTGAACGTTTGCACAGCAATGTACGTGGTGTAATGCTCGAAAGTCATCTTGTGGATGGCAATCAGAAAATCTCTGAAGATATGGTTTACGGCCAGTCAGTGACTGATGGATGTCTGGGCTGGACAAAAACCGAGCAATTATTGTTAAATATGGCTGATTCACTGCGATGCGAAAGTTTAAAGCGTAGCGCTTAAACTGACGGCCTTGTCTTTCCTCAATTCGTTGGGGAAAGAAATTATGACCGGATATGGTTGTTCAGAAGTATTTTTCTAAATGCTGAAAGCAACATATTCGATCTTTTTAAAATTAAAATAATGAGTGTTAAAAGTTTTTAAATATTGAATAAGAAAAAATTAATTTAAAAAAATAAACAATAACAATAATTTATTAGAGGTCAGCCTGATACTGTTTTTAAACAGCGGATGAGTAATGATCCCGGGAAGCTTGCTATGTATACAACTGAATTACTCGATGAAGCACGTAAATTTATGCACCATATGCTGACCAAAGTCGTGGAATATGGTGGTTCCGATCTTTTTATTACAGCTGATTTCCCGCCCAGTATCAAACAGCAAGGGTTAATGAAACCATTTGGTCAGCAGAAGCTGACCGCCGATAAGACCCGTTTGTTTGCTTATGCCTTGATGAACGAGCGACAGATTCAGGAATTTGAATCGGTGATGGAATGCAATTTTAGTATTAGCATCCCGAATGTGTCTCGTTTCCGGGTTAATGTCTTCCAGCAACAGCATAATGTGGGCATGGTGATTCGGGTCATTACGACCGATATTCCAAGCTTTGAGCAGTTAGGCTTACCGGATTCATTGCGACAGGTCATTATGCAGAAACGTGGTCTGGTATTGGTAGTCGGTGCAACGGGTGTCGGAAAATCAACTACGTTGGCAGCCATGATTGATTACCGTAATACGCATACTGAGGGGCATATTATTACGATTGAAGATCCGGTGGAATATGTCTATCAGCATAAAAAATCGATGATCACCCAGCGCGAAATTGGTGTGGATTGTGTTTCCTGGCACAATGCACTGATTAATACCATGCGGCAGGCACCTGACGTCATCGTGATTGGCGAAATCAGGGATACAGACAGTATGGAGCATGCAATTGCCTTTGCTGAATCTGGCCATTTATGTCTTGCCACACTCCATTCTAATAATGCCGATCAGGCACTGGACCGGATTATTAACTTCTTCCCAGAAGAACGCCGTAATCAGTTACTGCTAGATTTATCAGCTAATATCAAAGCCGTG
Source organism: Acinetobacter sp. CAU_H_56 (assembly GCF_058599425.1). Taxonomy (NCBI): domain Bacteria; kingdom Pseudomonadati; phylum Pseudomonadota; class Gammaproteobacteria; order Moraxellales; family Moraxellaceae; genus Acinetobacter; species Acinetobacter sp. CAU_H_56. The sequence goes on from NZ_CM178654.1 coordinate 1,439,475, forward strand.
ATTTCTCAGCGGCTAATTCGCACTGAAGATGGTAAAGGTCGTCGGGCTGCGGTAGAAATTCTGCAAAATACCCCTTTAGTTTCTGACCTGATTCGTAAAGGTGAATTCCATGAACTTAAAACGATTATGGCTCGTTCGCGGGAACTGGGCATGCAAACCTTTGATCAGGCATTATTTGATTTATATAACCAAGACATTATTTCTTATGAAGAAGCCTTGCGTAATGCAGACTCCAGTAATGAATTACGTTTACAAATCAAATTAAAGAGTAGTCGTATCAATCCTGTTTTACAGGTAGAAAATGCCCAGATTTCACTTCTGGAACAGTCCAGATCGCGTGCACTTTCACCTGACTAATCTTTGCTTTTTAATAAACAGACTGCCATTCAGCTCAATAGAACTGAGTCATAAATCTTCTTTAATGGTGGCTTTTAAGCAAGGCAGCTTTCAGTCACCTATCTAGATATTCAATTCTATCCTTCCTTGCCTGACGAATTTAATTTAACCTTGTCTGCATTTATATCCTGAATATGATCTTTTTCATCGTAATATTCTTTTAAAATGAAGTAGTTTTTAAAATGCAAATTTTGCCTAGTTAATTGATATTTTGTTAAACTTCATCACATAATATTCCAAAAATATTTTCTTTATAAATCAAATCTATTTGAGGCTTTAAAAAAAACGCTGCACAATAAAAATCAAATGATATTGGCATGAATCAAGCATTTAAATTCATGTAATTGTGTATTTCCAGGGGAAGAGAATGTTCACGGCAGAACTGTTGGACGAAGCAAAAAAATTCATGCATCACATGCTGACCAAAGTAGTGGAATATGGGGGCTCAGACTTATTTATTACCGCAGATTTTCCACCGAGTATTAAACATCAGGGCTTAATGAAGCCCTTTGGACAACAAATTCTTACTGCTGAAAAAACCAAACTGTTTGCTTATAGCTTGATGAATGATAAACAGCGTCAAGAGTTTGAAGCTGAACTGGAATGTAACTTCGCGATTACTGTACCGGGTGTATCGCGCTTCCGGGTAAATGTTTTTGTACAACAGCTTCAGGTCGGGATGGTAATCCGGACCATTACGGCAGAAATTCCAAATTTCCAGAAACTGAAATTACCAGAATCATTGAAACACGTGATTATGGAAAAACGCGGTCTGGTACTGGTTGTGGGAGGAACAGGTTCAGGTAAATCGACCTCTTTGGCAGCGATGATCGACTACCGCAATGAAAATTCTGCAGGGCATATCATTACCGTGGAAGATCCGGTGGAATATGTGCATAAACACAAGAAATCTATGATTACTCACCGTGAAGTTGGGGTCGATTGTCATTCCTGGCACAATGCGCTGAAAAATACCTTACGTCAGGCTCCTGATGTGATTCTGATCGGTGAGATTCGCGATACCGAAACCATGGAACACGCAATTGCCTTTGCTGAAACCGGACATTTATGTCTGGGCACACTGCATTCCAATAATGCTAACCAGACTTTGGATCGGATTATTAACTTCTTCCCGGAAGAACGCCGTAATCAGTTATTAATGGATTTATCTTCTAATATGAAGGCAATTATTTCCCAGCGCCTGATTCGTACTCAGGATGGGAAAGGCCGACGTGCTGCGATTGAAATCATGTTAAATACACCTTTGATTTCTGATCTGATTTTAAAAGGTGAGTTTCATGAGCTGAAAGCCATCATGGGCAAATCTCGTGAACTGGGCATGCAGACTTTCGATCAGGCCTTATTTGACCTGTATAATGAGGGTGCGATTTCTTATGAGGAAGCATTGCGTAACGCCGATTCGACTAATGAATTACGTTTACAAATCAAGCTGAAAAGCAACCGCCAAGATAATCCTGCTGCCGGAGAAGCAACACAATTCACGATGATGCAAGAGCCGAAAGCTGAAGAGAAAGAACAGGAAAATACTTCAGCATCTGAATAAGTACATCTTCGCGTCAGAATTAAAACAGGCAGTTCATCTGCCTGTTTTTTATTATATTTAGACACTAACTTGTATTAGGCAGTCTTAACTTGAACGACCAATTTAAAGTAAACGATACTGCATAAGGTGAGTAAACCACACAGAATAAAAGCGAACTGATAACTATAAGTGGCAATAAGCGCCCCAATCAGTAACGAGCCGACTGCAATTCCTACATCATAGAAGGTATAAAAGGTCGAAGTCGCATACCCAATCCGGTGTTTCGGTGCACGTTGAATGGCTAGTGTCTGGATGCAAGGTTGTGCGCTGCCAAAACCAACACCAATTAATACCGCAGCCAGCAGGAATCCCCATAGGGTCTGAATCTGACTCAGTAAAAAGAGTCCTAAACTAAATACTAATAGCGCAGGATAAATCACATATTGTGGGCCTTTACGATCGTAAATTTTTCCGGTAATCGGACGTAAACTCATCATGGAAATGGCGAATACGACAAAGAATAAGCTGGCATAAGTCATTAGATTTTTACTGGCAGCAAAAGGCGCGATAAAAGACATGATGCTGGCATAAGAGAAGGAAATCAGAGCTGCCAGAACAGCAACAGGCAGCGCTTTCTTTTCTACAACATCAGACAACACCAGTCCTTTTTTCTCAGGAATAGTTTGAATGATGTTCTCAGGCTCCTTGACCGGAATCATTAAGCAGAAAGCAAATCCGATAAAAACTAATGCAATCAGCAATGTTGTGATCTGAAAATAAGACCAGTATTCAATCAGACTTAAGCCAATCAAAGGTCCTAGAACAATACCCAGATTGACTGACATGACGTAATAGCCCATGCCTTCGCCTTTACGCTGTTCTGGAATAAACTGATTCACCACAGGAACACAGACTGTAGTCAAAATACTAAACCAGATCCCATGCAAAAAACGGATGATAAATAAGGTCGTCAGCTGATCGGCAAGCAAGTAGGTTAAAGAAAATAAACTGAAAAAGATTCCAGAAACAATCAGGGTTTTACGGATACCCAATTTTTCAATAATCAGGCCACTAAATGGACGTACCGCAATCGCTGAAATCATGAACAAGGTCATGGCAAGACCAGCCTGAGCTAAGTTTCCGCCTAATTCTTTCAGGATATAAATCGGTAAAATCGTGGTTTGTGCAAAATAGAAAATAAATAAAAACAGGTTATTGGCCAGACACAGCACAAAAGGCTTGGTCCATAAAGGCAATAGATTGGATTTCATAATTTTCCTAAATTGATCTATAGGGAAATGCTGCGGTGAGCATGAATATTATTTTTATAAAGCAGCCTGAGCTCTCTGATGAGTGTAATAGCAGGCACAGCAAAGACTTTAAGAAAAATGTGTGAAAAATACAATAAAATTCCCATATAAATACATTGTATTTGATGGTGAGCTTTAAATACGAAGTTTTCAATGCGTAAAAAAATCAGCCCACAGGCTGATTCTTATTTTTCCATACTAAATCAAAGTAGCTTATAGGCCAGCTTCATATTCTGTATTAGACAGTAGCTTTTCTACATCTGCCATATTGTCCGGTTTGATTTTATAGATCCAGCCTTTGCCATACGGGTCATCATTAATGAAGTCAGGATCATCTTCAAGTGCAGCATTGATTTCAACGACTGTACCAGAGACAGGCGCATGAATATCAGAAGCGGTTTTCACTGATTCAACCACGCCAGCCTGTTCGCCCGCAGTAATATGTGAGTCAAGATCTGGTGCTTCTACATAAACCAGATCACCTAATGCATCCTGTGCATGGTCGGAAATACCGGTCACAACAAGATCACCCTCAATGCGTACCCATTCATGTGTACTTGCGTACTTTAATTCTGAAGGATGATTCATTGATAACTCCCTAAAAATCTTAAGATCATTTTTGATATGTTTTATACATTCTTTTTGGTCAAAACAAAAGGTTTATCCTTGCTTATAAATAAGGATCTTTACGCCAGTTGCTCGGGCTACGACCACTCCAGCGCTTAAACGCCCGACTAAAATTGGCCACATCACTATAGCCAAGTTCATCAGCGATCTGCTCCAGAGTAAAGTCTGTACGGGATAATAAGGAAGTGGCATGCCGGTAGCGCACTTCATCCACCAGCGTAGAGAAAGAAGTACCTTCAGCGGCCAACTGACGCTTTAAGGTTCGATCTGACATATGCAGGCGTTCAGCTACACTTTCAATACTCAGATAATGCTGTTCGGAATGAGTCAGGATATCTCGTACCCGCATGGCAATCCGGTGTCGTTCACCAAGTGCAGATAATTCAGCTTCACATTGGTTAATCGCAATCTGGCTGGCAATTGGATCGGCATGTACCAACTTGTTCATCAGGTAGCTTTTATCAAAGCTTAAAATTAAATGCGGCTGTTCAAAACGGAACTGGTGCGTAGGAAATTTCGCCATGAAGCGTTCAAAGCCTTCCGGCTTTTTGAAATCGAAGTCGATTTCACCAGTTGCATCGTTAACCCCGGTAATAGCCTTAGCCATACTGATCAGACCAATCATCAGGGCAATCGAAATTTCGGTACGAAGCGGTTCAAGCTGGATATCAGTTTGCAGCTGTACCGTTGCCTTAGCGCCAAAGGTCGAGAAAAATAACTGCAGGAAGGGTAAACGTAACTGAATGAATCGATTCGCCAGCACCAGAGCTTCGGTAATATTATTCGCCGTCATGATGGCATAACCGATAAAGCCATGAATTGAAATCCGCATCTGGGTACCTAAGTGATAACCCAGTGTCGGTTCACCAGTGAGTTTCAGGGCATGCTTGACCAGTTCATTGGCGACTGGTGTCGGAATACGGTAATCAGGATCTGCCAACTGTTCACTGGTCAGGCCAAAAGGCTTAAAAAGCGACTCATTATTATACCCCCAGCGGGAAATGACATCGAGAAGCAAGAGACCGTATACACCTGGAATACCTTGGTCTTGGCGAGGAGCTATTGTTTTCATGCGCGATCCGTTGCACTCATTCAAATTTTTTTATTTTCACTTCATCTTCATATTGGCATGAAAAAGCCATTTTCTTGATAAAAATTGTTGGACAAAGCTGTGGCAATTTCCACAAGCAGATTTCAATCAACTTAAAGCAGAGTAGCCTAATTTAAAGTTGGAAATCAATGTAAAACAGAGATATTTTAGGGATTTAATTTTAAGGCTACAGATTTCTTCTAATTCAAAACAGGATCACTTTTAGAAAAATCTAAACTTAAAAAATTCTTATGGAATAGACGATATTCACATAAAAGCAAACCGAAGCATTACTATTCTAATGACTCAAATAGAACGCTTCGGTTTCTGTTGTAGATGTCAGTTACTACTGGATAGAGCAATTATGCTTCGTGCAAGTTGTCAGTTTTGGGATGTTGCTGTACCAAGAACCCGCCGGTTTGACGCTGCCATAGCTGCGCATAGATTCCGTTTAAGGCAACCAGTTCATCATGCGTACCTTGCTCGGCAATTTTCCCTTGATCCATCACAATCAGACGATCCATCTGCGCAATGGTAGAAAGACGATGCGCAATGGCAATAACCGTTTTACCTTGCATCAAGTCATCCAGACTATTCTGAATAGCTGCTTCGACCTCGGAATCCAGAGCACTCGTGGCTTCATCCAGAATCAGAATCGGTGCATCTTTCAGGAATACCCGGGAAATGGCAATACGTTGACGCTGTCCACCAGAAAGCTTCACGCCACGTTCACCGACATAAGCATCATAGCCTCTACGGCCACGCAAATCAGTCAGATTTGGAATGAATTCTTCTGCTTTGGCCTTGCGTACAGCTTCAAACATCTCTTCATCAGTTGCATCCGGACGGCCGTATTTAATATTTTCAGCCACGGTACGATGCAGCAAAGACGTATCCTGAGTGACCAGCGCAATATTTTTACGCAGGCTATCCTGAGTGACATCGGCAATATCCTGACCATCAATCAGAATACGGCCCTGATTCAGATGATAGAAATGCAGTAACAATTGAATCAGAGTCGATTTACCGGCACCGGAACGACCTACGATGCCGATTTTTTCACCCGGACGAATGGTCAGATTAAACTGGTCAATCACCGGTTTTTCATTATAGGCAAAAGTGACATTATCGAATTTAATCTCACCGTGTTTCAGTTCCAGTTCTTTCGCATCTTCTTTGTCTTGAATATTGATTCGACGTCCCAGTGTTTTCATCCCGTCCTGAATAGTACCGACATTTTCAAACAGGGCAGAGGTCTGCCACATCATAAACTCGGCAATACTATTCAGCTTTAATACCATCGCTGTGGTTGCTGCAATGATCCCGAGCTGAGCTTGACCTTGCATCCACAGCCAGATTGCAGTTCCCAGCACACCTGCATATAGCACAACACTTAGCATCAGAATGCTGATTTCGTATTGAGCGCCCAGACGCATCTGTTTATATACCGTAACCATAAATTCCTGCATGGAGGATTTGGCATACTGACTTTCTCGGCCTGCATGCGCAAACAGTTTTACGGTCTGAATATTGGTATAGGCATCAGTCACACGTCCGGTCATGACTGCACGCGCATCCGCTTGTAAGGATGAAATCTTGCTTAATCTTGGAATGAAATAGCAGGCGGCACAAATAAACAAGAGTAGCCAGACCATAAGCGGCAAAATAAGTAAGGGTGAAATGGCACCCAAAACAATATTAATCGTGACGAAATAAATTAGCACATAGGCCAGCATATCGCCCAAAATGACCCAGAATTCTCGGATCGCCAGCGCCGTTTGCATGACTTTGGCCGATAAACGTCCGGCAAAATCATTATGGAAGAAGTCCAAACTCTGTTTGAGCAATAAATTATGGAAGCGCCAACGCAGACGCATCGGGAAATTACTATATAAAATCTGATGCTTGATCAGGGACTGGGCACTGGCAAACAGGATATTGGCCAGCAAGATAATACTTAATAAGGTCAGGTTGCTGGCATGTTGATCTAAAAAAGTTTCTGGTTGACTTTGGCTCAACCAGTTTACCAGATCGCCAATTTTTGAATACAGTAAGGCCTCGAAACTGGCTGCACCTGCGGTACACAGCACCAGAACCAGCAAATAACGACGTACCCCATAAGCTGCTTGCCAGACAAAGGGGAAAAACCTGGTGGGTAAGGGTTGATTCAGGTTTTTGGTGGGATAGGGATCTACCAGCCGTTCAAGCCATCGAAACATTCACGTACTCTTATCATGTATTTTCTTTGCGAGGATTATAAAGGATTCTGCTTTTTGAAGTCTGAATTTGAGTGAAATTGCCACAAATGTTTAACTAAATCAAACTTTAGGTTGCAGAGCAGAAACTCATGCCAGATTTATGCCAGCTGATATGAAAACTAAAAATAAGAGCTTGAAATCGTTTTAAATACTGAGAATAAAAAAGCCCGAAATAAGAGATTATTTCGGGCTTAAGTTAAGAGGTTAGCTTAAGTGATAATCGGAGATGAAGAACTCGCATTAAAAGATTCCTTAAAATCACTCCCAGAAGGCGCCTGATACACCTTCAATCCAAATTCCGGAATAATCGCCAGAATATGGTCCATGATATCGGACTGGATATTTTCATACTCTGCCCAAACCGTCGTATTGGTGAAAGCATAAATTTCCAGTGGTAAACCTTCGCTGGTCGGTTGTAACTGACGCACCATCAATGAGAAATCTTTGGCAATGCCAGGATGCTGTTGCAGATAAAATTCCAAATAAGCGCGGAACGTGCCTAAATTGGTCAGACGGCGCTGGTTGTATTGTGAATGGTGCTGGAGCTGCTGGTTAAATTTATCTAGCTCTTCTGATTTGGTATTCAGATATTGATCAAGCAGGATGAAACTTTTCAGTTTGTTCTGTTCTTCAGCTGTCATGAAATGCACGCTGGTTTGATCAATATGAATTGAACGCTTGATTCGACGGGCACCCGCTTCCTGCATGCCGCGCCAGTTTTTGAAGGTATCAGTCACCAGTTTATTGGTTGGAATGGTGGTCACTGTCTTGTCAAAGTTCTGCACAGTCACTGTATGTAATGACATATCAATGACATCACCATCGGCATTTAGGGTCGGCATTTCAATCCAGTCACCAATACGTACCATGTCATAAGATGAAATCTGAACCGAAGCGACCAGTGACAGAATGGTATTTTGAAAAACCAGCATCAGGACAGCGGCCATCGCACCAAAACCGGCAAGTAAGGTGAATACATCTTTTTTCAGGAAGGTGCCTAAAATCATTAAGCCACAAACAATGAAGATGATCAGCTTGACCAGCTGTAAATAACCTTTAATCGGCTTATTGCGTGACTTAGGATTGCGCTGATAGATCAGGTTAAAGATATTCAATAATTCACCGAGCGCCAGAGCAATGGTCAGGAAAATAAATGCCTGAGCACCCATTTGTACAAAAGTTTGTACCTTGTCGGATAAATGTGGAACTGTGGTAATCCCGTTCATAATCACGATTGCCGGAACAATATTGGAAATCCGGCGAATCACGCTATGTTCAGCAAAAATCTGATTATTGGCAAAGGGCATTTTGGAAATCAGTTGACGAATGCCACGTACGACAATCTGTTTGGCAAACACATTGGCAAGGATGGCCAGTAAAATCACAATACTCAGTGAAGATAACATTTCCAGCCATGGGTACTGATCGGCCCAATCTCGAATATTCTGAATAAAATTAAACTGTTCCAACTGATCTTTCTCTTTAACTCAAAAAATTTGTTAGAGTTTATAGGTTTAAACGCAATTTTTTAATCCAGGATAACCTTTTAAAACATATCTTTCTTAGAGACTGCGAACTTAATCACTATTCAGGCATTTGTTTTTATTTTATCGGAATAGTTTTTTCTTCCTTGAGATTAATTCAGATTGAATAAATAGATGAAAAATTGATCGGTTAATGGCTAGGAAACGTGAAAAATTGATATAACAGCCTAGCTTGTATTTTTTCTAACTTTAAAAAATTAAAAATGTCAAAGTGAATTAAAGAATTTAATATAGCGTTTAATTATGTTAATTCGACATAACTTAATGTTTATTTTACATTTTATATACTTACGATAGTGCTAGGATTAAAATCATATAATAGATCTCTTTCATAAATCAAAAAACGATCTTCTTTTTGGTTAATATTTGCACTCCGGATTTCTTAGCATTCGTGCATAATCTGCGGATGAAATACATCGATTCAAACAAGCTTTCTGATCCTCAGTTCAAGCGATACACAGGCATCTCATGGTCAACTTTCTATTTGATGGTTGAGCAATTGCAGAAGCATGTCTCTGCCAAAGGCAGACCGCCCAAGTTAAGCCTGGAGGATCAGGTTCTGCTCTGTCTGAGCTATTGGCGGGAATACCGAACCTTATTTCACGTTGCGACGAGTTACGGGGTTTCAGAGCCCACAGCCTCAAGAATTGTCCGTCATGTTGAAGACTGCCTGATTCGGTCCAATCTGTTTAACTTACCCAAAGATTTACCCGAGGGCGAAGGCATCGACTGGCATGTTGTGATCGTGGATGCCACGGAAATTCCAATCCAAAGGCCTAAAAAAACAGAAGAAAAGCTATAGCGGCAAGAAAAAGACCCATACCTTTAAAGTACAGGCCATGATTCACTACAAAACTCAGAAAATTCTGAGTTTATGTACCAGTCGCGGTGCAGTGCATGATTTCGAGTTGTTCAAACGCAATTTAAACCAGATTCCTTTTGGGGCTTTTATCCTTGCAGATAAAGGCTATCAGGGGATTTATGTGTTGTATCCGAATAGCCTGTTGCCATTAAAAGCCAAAAGACACTGTAAATTAGATCCTGAATTGAAAATCTATAATCAAGAAATCAATAAAAGAAGAATCGGAATTGAGCATGTATTTGGCAGCCTGAAAACCTTCAAAATCCTTGCTGAGCGTTATCGAAATAGAGGTAAAAGGCTTGGTTTGAGATTCAATTTAATCGCTGGAATCTACAACTTGGAACTGAGCAAAAAATGATTTATGAAAGAGGTCTAATCTTAATCATTAAAAATGAAAAATCTTCAAATAGTTATAGCACAAGTTCTACATTCCTATGAACTGGAACATATTGAGCAATCAATAAGCCATGAAATTAATAACACTATATTGGAGATAGTGGTTAATGATGAATCTTTTGAAAAAATTGATCGTTACTTGTATTCAAAAAAAGATCCGAAAAAAATTCTTAAAAGCTCTATACATTATGTAATAGCGCTCTTAGAAAGAGCAAAGTATAGAGTAGAAAAAGCTTAGCAAAATAACGTGAGTCCTTTGCATATCTGCTTATACGTTATTAAGAAAATTGAGGGGTTTATTGAGTATTTACAGACTAAATTTTAGTGATTAGCGCTTTCATTTAAGGCTCGTTATATGAAATCTAAAGTTATTAAATAGGATTTGAATTGAGTGAAATTTGCTATCTATTAAAACAAGAATATGCAAAAGGCAAGCTGACATAGACTTAATGAAACAGATTAAAAAAACCGGCAAATATGCCGGTTTTTTATTTATGCTTTCCTTTTTAAGGAAAATGTGCTTACCACATTAAATCATCAGGAATCACATAAGCTGCATATGGATCTTCTTCATCAGTGGTTTCTTCATTTTTCTCTGAATTATTCACAATGATAAAGCCTTCCATTTTTGAATTGATACGATCTGCCAGAGCTTTAGGCAGGAAGGCATAACTTTCATTTTCACGTGCAATCACCAGACTGCCAGCGACTAGTGCATTATAAATCTGTTGGTTGATATAAACTTTCTTGATCTTGCTGTCATCAATAAACTGATAACTGATCTCGCCATCCGTATCACGAATTTTATGCTGATTAATCATCTGCATGATCGCCGCTTTAAGTTCTTTTTCCTGCAATTGGGCTTTTTTAGCCTGTTCAATGGCTTGGTCTTTAGCCAGCTTTTCCTGTTTGTCCTGCTCAATCTTGGCTTTGATTTCGGCTTCTTTACTGTCGCCTGTGCGCTTTTCATGTACCGCCTGTTTAGACAGTTTTTTGGCTTTTTTATTATCGACCAGGCCTGCCTTTAACAATTGTGCCTGTAATGCATTTTTAACCATGAGAACTTCCAGAAATTAGTCGTGTTGATGTCGATAACGTAAATAGATCACCCAATAGGTCAGGCTAAGCAGCAGGCTTAACACTGTAGGGACCAGGAATGCATTTAATTTTAAATAAGGATAAATCCAGCTGGCAAGTATGCCACCCACCAAAAAGCCGGCCAAGATCAGCATATGCAGGATCACTTTACGGGATTCTACGACCAGACCACGCAGACGATAGCCCATAGCCAGACCTAAATCGGTCAGTACACCAGACAAATGGGTGGTCCGGATAATCGCACCTTTATAGTGGCTGACCATGGCATTTTGTACACCCATCGCGACACAGGCCCATAACAAGGCATAACGCGGGAAATAGGGCAATAACAGCCAGCAAATGAATATAAAAAAAGCCACTAGGCTTAAAGGATAACCATACAGGCGTCCCAAGCGAAAGTGACTATTTCCTAAAATCAGCCCGCTATACATCGAGCCAATCACATAACAGAGCGTAACCAGAATCAGATACAAAATCTGGCGTGGTTGCCAGTCCAGCAGCGCCATCGCCAGCATACTGACGTTACCGGTCATATGTGAAACGGACTGATGCAACACGGTCACCAGTCCTAATACATTAATCATTCCGGCATTTACCGCAAGGAAGAATGCACCCAATTGAACCCACGATGGTAAACGCTGTAATGGCATGGCAATATCATTAGAAAAACATCTTGATTCTTCAATATAAAATCAATCTGTAGCGCGGTCTACTGCTGTTGTAAATAAAACATCGGTAGATGAGTTGAGTGCAGTCTCGGTAGAGTCCTGCAATACACTGATCACCATACCAATCGCCACCACTTGCATCGCGATATCTGAAGAAATCCCGAACAGGCCACAAGCCACGGGAATCAGCAATAGTGAACCACCCGCCACACCTGAAGCACCACACGCAGACACAGTCGCTACGATAGAAAGAATTAGCATAGTAGTGAAGTCAACATTAACACCTAAAGTATTTACTGCAGCTAAAGACAACACGGTAATCGTCACTGATGCACCGGCCATGTTAATTGCTGCACCTAAAGGAATTGCTACGCTTGAAGTAGTCTCTTTCACACCTAAGCGTTTTGCCAAGTCCAGGTTTACCGGAATATTGGCAGCAGAACTGCGGGTAAAGAACGCGGTAATGCCACTTTCACGTAAGCAGGTAAAGACCAGTGGATACGGATTACGACGGGTAATGAAACCGACCATTAACGGGTTAATCACCAAGGCTACAAATACCATGGTACCCAGCAGAACAGCTAATAAATGCGCATAGCTGGTCAAGGTATCTAGGCCCGCTTCGGCAAAAGTCACGGCAACCAGACCAAAAATACCGACTGGTGCAAAGCTGATCACCAGACGAATTACATAATTGATTGCATTGGCAGCGTCATTTAAACAGGTTTTAGTTGTGTGTGATGCATGACGGAAGGCAATTCCTAACGCAATTGACCATGCCAGAATTCCAATAAAATTCGCTTCAGCAATGGCAACCACCGGGTTCGCTACAAAGCTCAGCACCAGATTTTTGAGAATTTCACCTAGGCTGCCTGGCGGCTGTAAATCACCTTGCGCTGCAATATCCAGGAACAATGTGCTTGGAAATAAAATACTGGCGATCACAGCGCTTAATGCTGCCAGGAACATGCCGACAGCATACATCAGCATAATAGGTCTTATCGTTGAATTGGTCTGGCCAACCTGGAAATTTGCAATTGATGCAAGAACCAGAATGAAAACCAGAACTGGCGCGACGGATTTTAGTGCCTTAATAAACAGATCACCCAACAGGCTTAAGGAAGGTGCAGCTTCAGGAAATAACAGAGCCACACCAACGCCTAGAATAATGGCGATGATGATTCGGGAGACTAAACTCAGACGCGATAGGGCAGAAAACATAAGGTTGCCTTGTGAAAATTACGAGGGCTAAATGCGAAAAAAATTTGCGTTATTTTATACTTAAATTAAGGATCGCTTAAAATATATTTTTAGATAATATTTAAGTGACTGAAAATTAATAAATAATTAAGATGGTTTTTTATCTTGATCGTATTATTTCCATACAAAATTCTTAGAAATAGCCAGATTTACTGATTGGTTTTTAATCTTTATTTTTTAAATGAATATAGAATTTAAATCAATCATTTCCAGTTATGTTTCAGTTCAATTCTTTGCATGACAGCATGTCTATCATGCAAGGAATTAAAAAATCTTAAATCATATAATGTTGAGGCTTCTCGAAGATTTCCGGAGCCAGATCCTGAATTGCCTGAAAATGGGTTAGATAAATCCGGCCACTCAAATGTGTCATGAGTTTGGAGGCTTGCAAGCGGTCGAATACCGGGCCTTTCACTTCTGCAAAGTGCAGGCGAATATTTAGTTTGGATAATTCAGCATTGAGCTCTTCCAGCGTTTCCAAAGCACTCAAGTCAATCGCACTAATACTAGAGCAGTTCAAAATCACATGCTCTAACTTGTCATTTAAACTTAACTGATTAATCAGATAACCTTTAAGAGTATGCGCATTTAAAAAACTTAGGTTTTCATCAATACGCAGAGATAGAACCCGATCAGAAGTCATCACCTGATGACGCTGGATATTCCGGAAATGCTGGGTGCCTTCGACCAGACCCACGACTGCAATATGAGGGCGGCTGATGCGCCATAGCATAAGAATAAAGGTCGAAATAATCCCGACGATTAGACCGGTAGTAATATCCAGTAATACCACACCAAAAAAAGTAATCCACATGGCAATGCCATCAGCTTTGGAATAACGCCAGGCATCGACGAAAGGCTGGAAATTGACCAGTTTCCAGATAGACACAATAATGGTTGCAGCCAGAATGGTCAGCGGCAGATCCTCAAAGAAGCTGGTAAAAAACAGACTAACCACGACAATCAATAAAGAAGACAATACGCCAGCCAAAGGTGTTTTGGCGCCAGCGTCAGCATTAACCACAGTACGTGACAGACTACCGGTTACAGGAAAGGTGGAACTGATTCCGGCACTGATATTGGCTACACCGAGCGCAATCAGTTCCTGATTACTGTTCAAATTGCTACGCTGCTGTAGCGCCGTTGCCTGAGCAATAGAGAGAGATTCCACAAAACTGATCATGGCAATCATGCTGGCACCCGGTAATAAGGTCATCACCAACTCCCAGTTCCAGTGTGGGAAAGACAAAGGCGGAAAGCCTGAAGGAATTTCACCGACCGTTTTAATGCCTTGAACTTTTAAGTCTAAAAACAGAACGGCTGCAATACCGAGAAAAACCAGAATCAGTGGAACTGCTCGAACCAGAAAATCAGTCGAACCGATCCGGCTTTGTACTGCTTGAGATTTTAATAGTTTCGGCAGATAAACCAGTAAACCGATAGAAAGCAGGCCAAAGATCAGACTCGGGAGATGCAAAAGTGGTAAATATTCAATCAGGCTTTTCACCAGCTCGGGAATATTATTGGCTTTTAAAGGTAAATCCACCAGAAACTTGAACTGACCAAAAGCAATCAATAGAGCCGAAGCAATAATAAAACTCTGAATGACCGGATGGCTGATCAGCTGAATTAAAAAGCCGAAACGGAATACACCTAAAAGCAGGGAAATAATGCCGACCATCAATGCCAATAAAGTTGCCGCTTCAATATAGACCGGAGAACCCACTTCAAATAATGGATTCAGTGTGGCAAAGGTCATCATGGAAATGATGGCTACTGGTCCAATCGATAAGGTCGTACTGCCGCCCAATAAGGCATAAATGATCATTGGTAGAATACTGGCATAGAGTCCCATAATCGGTGGCAAACCTGCCAGCATGGCATAGGCCATCCCTTGGGGTACCAGCATCGCGACGACAATCAGGGCAGCCAGTACATCTGATTTTAATTTCACTGGGCTGTACTGACTTAACCATGACCAGGCAGGGAGTCTATTGAGCAGTCTAGACTTAAAATTTGGCATATACAGGTCTAAATCACAAATATAGATATATTATGCACAAATTCTGCTAAGAAGTCTTAGGATATAAATAGGTGATCATTCACATTTTAAAAAATGAATGAGAGGACAAAGGATCAAGGCAAAAGACTTAAAACTCTCAGTAGAGAAAATTTAAATCAGGCAGATCGCTTTAAAATAAAACAGGACGAATGAGGTAAATTGCAGCTTTAAGCGACTGCTTGATTTACACAGTAGATTTGATAAAGCTTTTTTAACATTTCTACCAGGTTCTGGTCTTTGATCGAATAATAGATCTGTTTACCGTCTCGACGGGTATTTACCGCATCGCTTTTACGCAAAATCATGAGCTGCTGAGACAGGGTTGGCTGTCTGATGTCGGTAATCTCTTCAATTTGAGAGACATTCAGTTCATTTTGGGAGAGATGACATAAAATGAGCAGTCGGTCCGTATTGGCCATTAACTTTAAAATACCGACAACCTGTTGAGCTGAATCCCGCATCGCGGCAATTTCAAGATCGGTTTTCATTTACTATGTCCATTTATACAATTACAGCCCGCGAATTATACGACTCGAACAGCGTGAATTGATGGATAGAAAGCGTGAATTACTATGGTTTTTAATGAATTGTGTTATCAAGAATAGTTATAATTTACTAATTAAAATATAAGATAATTTTATCGTGTTCCGGTTTTTTAGGAAGAAGATGTTTCATTTCAAACTGCTATCGTGATTCCATCTTGTTTCAGGCATCTACAAAGCCGGAAAATGCTTGTATCATGTAAATACATCTTGGCGAATAACATCAAGGATATTCTAATGACTACAGATTCAGCTTTTCCAACACCTGCCAATTTAGGTATCGCGGTTTATAGCAATAATGCAGAGGCAATTGGTAATACCCCTCTGGTTCGTATCAATCGTGTCATTTCAGGCGGAGCGACTGTACTTGCGAAAATTGAAAGCCGTAACCCGGCATTTTCGGTGAAATGCCGTATTGGCGCAGCCTTGATTGCTGATGCAGAAAAGTCAGGTAAATTGAAGCCGGGCATGCACATTGTCGAGCCAACCAGTGGTAATACCGGTATTGCGCTGGCATTTGTAGCAGCGGCTAAAGGCTATGATATTACCTTAACTATGCCATCAAGCATGAGTATAGAACGCCGTAAAGTGGTTAAGGCTTTAGGTGCCAATCTGGTACTGACAGATCCAGCCAAAGGTATGAAAGGTGCCGTAGAAGAAGCACAACGTTTGGTGAATGAAAATCCTGAACTGTATTACCTGCCACAACAGTTTGAAAATCCAGCCAATCCGAAAATCCATGAAGAGACGACCGGTCCTGAAATCTGGGAAGCGACTGGAGGTAATGTCGATATTCTGGTAGCGGGTGTAGGCACAGGCGGTACGATTACCGGTATTTCACGCTTTTTTGAAAAAGTGAAAAACAAGCCGATTTATTCAGTTGCTGTAGAGCCGGCTGAATCTGCCATTATTGGTCAGGCAAAACGTGGCGAGACGCTCACTCCAGGACCACACAAAATTCAGGGTATTGGCGCAAACTTTATTCCAAAGAACCTGGATCTGGATCTGGTCGATGAAGTGATTGCCATTACCAGTAGCGATGCAGTGGAATGGGCACGTAAAACTGCGACTCAAGAAGGTATCTTGGTGGGTATTTCAAGTGGTGCTGCAATGGCTGCAGCTGCGCAACTGGCTGCACGTCCTGAAAATGCAGGCAAAAATATCGTGGTGATTCTGCCAGATGGTGGTGAGCGCTATTTATCTTCAATTCTTTTTGAAGATATTTCTGCTGAGTAAATATTTAACAAATTAGTTTCACTAAATCTCGAAAAAGCCTGAAGTCATCTTTGGGCTTTTTTATTGGACTTTATGCCTTCATATAATGAAAGATCAAGAATTTAAACCAGAAGCTTGACCTTCCCATTATGGTAATGTTTAAGCTATAGCATAGGCAGTGAATGGGTGAATGGAGAGCGCAGAATGAATACACCAGCAACCACACAGTTGTACGAACAGCAGGTACAGATTTCAGGAATGACCTGTGCCTCTTGTGTAGCTCGTGTGGAAAAAGCCTTAAAGAAAATTGACGGTGTGGTGGAAGCGAACGTTAATCTCTCCACTGAACAGGCTTTTTTTAAAAGTGAACAACCCATTCCTGCAACGCAACTTGTTAATGCTATCAATAAAACCGGTTTTGAAGCCGTGATCCAGCAGTTTGATTTAAATATTGAAGGCATGACCTGTGCCTCTTGTGTAGCTCGTGTTGAAAAAGCCTTGAAAAAAGTCGATCAGGTACTGGATGCACAGGTTAATCTGGCAACCGAAAAAGCTCATGTCACTGTAATTCATCCTCTCGCTGTTTCTCAATTGATCAAGGCTGTACAAAAAGCTGGCTTTGATATTCAAACCGACCGAATTGAACTGGCTATTGAAGGAATGACCTGCGCCTCCTGCGTGGCACGTGTAGAAAAGGCCTTATTAAAAGTCGATCAGGTAAGTGAAGCCCAAGTCAATCTCGCCACTGAAACAGCTTGGGTCAAGGCGCCACGTAGTCAGCTTCCAGCTTTAATTGCTGCCGTCGAAAAAGCTGGCTATAACGCCCATACAAAATTAGATGCACAGGCTACCGATGCCCAGACGGCATTTCAGGAAAAGAAAACCGCTGAAACTGAACAGCTAAAACGTGACTTATGGTTGGCGCTAATTTTAGCTGTTCCGGTGTTTATTCTGGAAATGGGTTCACATCTGATTCCTGCCTTTCATCACTGGATTGCACATACGCTAGGTACCCAAAACAGCTGGTATATCCAGTTTGTGCTGACCACTCTGGTCTTGCTGATTCCGGGACGGCGTTTTTATCAGCATGGGATTCCGGCATTATTGCGACTAGCGCCCGATATGAATTCTCTGGTTGCCGTGGGAACAATAGCCGCTTATGGATTTTCCTGCATTTCTACGTTTTTTCCGCAATTATTGCCGCAAAGCACTGTACATGTGTATTTCGAAGCAGCGGCTGTGATTATTGCCTTGATCTTACTGGGACGTTATCTGGAAGCCCGAGCCAAAGGTAAAACCTCTGAAGCGATTCAATATCTGGTTGGCTTGCAACCAAAAACCGCCCGAGTACAGCAAAATGGAACTTGGGTTGATCTGGCGGTTGCTGATGTACAGCAGGGTATGCTGATCGAGATTCGTCCGGGTGAGAAAGCCGCGGTTGATGGTGAAGTCATTTCTGGTCAAAGTTATATTGATGAAGCCATGATCAGCGGTGAACCTTTAGCGGTGGCTAAACAGGCTGGGGATCGGGTGATTGGCGGAACGGTAAATCAGAATGGCACCTTGCAAATCAAGGCGACTGCGGTTGGTCAAGATTCAGTCCTGGCTCAGATTATTCATATGGTGGAACAGGCACAAGGTGCAAAGCTTCCGATTCAGGCGGCAGTCGATAAAGTGACCTTATGGTTTGTGCCGGCTGTGATGCTTCTCGCGACTTTGACCTTTATTGTCTGGTTCCTGTTGGGTCCTGAACCGAATCTGACTTATGCACTGGTCAATGCTGTCGCGGTACTGATCATTGCCTGTCCTTGTGCAATGGGCCTGGCTACGCCAACATCTATTATGGTCGGCACCGGCCGGGCGGCAGAGCTGGGTGTATTGTTCCGTAAAGGAGAAGCATTGCAACTCTTACAGCAAACCAGAGTTGTGGCGGTAGATAAAACCGGAACCTTAACTGAAGGAAAACCAGCCCTGACCGATTTTGCAGTGACGTCTGGTTTTGAGCAGCAAACAGTATTGCAAATGGTCGCAGCAGTGGAAGCCAAGTCTGAACATCCCATTGCCCATGCGATTGTGGAAGCTGCGAAAGCACAACAGTTGCAACTACCTGAAGTCAGTGATTTTGATTCAATCACCGGTGCAGGCGTGAAAGCTCAAGTTTCAGGTCAGCAAATTCATATTGGCGCAGTGCGCCTGATGCAGCAATTGGGTTTAAGTGTCGATATTTTTAAAGAGAAAGCACAACAGTTAGGCGAACAGGGACGTACTCCTTTATATGTCGCTATAGATCAGCAGTTGGCTGCCATTATTGCTGTGGCTGATCCGATTAAAGTCACAACCTATAGTGCGATTCAGGCCTTACATGATCAAGGCTTAAAGATCGCCATGATTACCGGTGATAACCAGCATACTGCACAGGCCATTGCCAGACAGTTGAAGATTGACCATGTCATTGCCGAAGTTTTACCTAATGAAAAAGTCGATGCGGTACATCAACTCCAACAGCAACATGGCATCGTCACTTTTGTCGGTGACGGGATTAATGATGCACCTGCCTTGGCTCAGGCCGATGTCGGGATGGCAATAGGAACTGGTACGGATGTCGCAATTGAAGCAGCAGATGTGGTACTGATGTCAGGAAATTTACAGCATGTGGCAACCGGTATTGGCCTGAGTCAAGCAACCATGCGCAATATCAAACAGAACCTGTTCTGGGCCTTTGTTTATAATATTGCCTTGATTCCGATTGCTGCAGGTCTACTATATCCATTCTTCGGTATTTTGTTATCACCGATGTTTGCAGCAGGTGCAATGGCGTTATCCTCAGTCTTTGTGGTCAGCAATGCGCTTCGTTTAAAGACTTATCAGCCGATCCAGTTGAAGGAGGCAGTGTAATGAATATTGGACAGGCCGCGAAACGCTCCGGGATCTCGGCCAAAATGATCCGTTATTATGAAGATATCGGTTTATTACCCAATCCTAAACGTAGCGACTCGGGTTATCGCATTTATAGTGACGATGACATCAAGACTTTAAGTTTTATTCAGCATGCGCGTGAATTGGGTTTTTCTTCCGAGCAGATGAAAGAATTGCTCGGCCTGTGGCTGAACGATGCCAGACACAGCAGTGATGTCAAACAGTTGGCGCAAAAGCATATCGAGTTACTGCAACAGAAAATTGCGGATATGCAAAATATGATGAAAATTTTGCAGCAATCGGTTGCGCAGTGTGCTGGAAATGAACAGTCTGACTGCCAGATCCTGAAACAGATTGAGCAGGGTGTGTCACATGGGAAAACTGCGAAAATGCTTATCAAAGCAGATTAATAGGCTTGTATTAAAATTCGCTTAACCCAAATTTAAACTGATCAAAGGGAGATCAAGATGAAATTCCGTATTGAAAATATGACTTGTGGTGGTTGTGCGCGTAGTGTGACTGCAACCATTCAGGAGCTGGATGAAAATGCTAAAGTAGATGTTGATGTGGTCAGTAAAATGGTGGAAGTTGAATCGAGTGCAAGCGAATCTGAGATTATCGCGGCATTAACTGAAGATGGCTTCCCGCCTGAAACTATGGCTTGATATGTACTATTTAAAAGATAATTCTAAAATGCCTAATTATGATTAGGCATTTTTTATGAAACTGCCGATATTTTATCTGGCGTCATCAATGCCTGATTAATATATAGCTTAATCAGGCGTTCACGCGAACCAATCGCTTTTTGATAACTGGTCGAATTTAATAATAATGAAGCGCCATAAGTGACTGTCCAGATATAAGATAAATAATCCCGGATTGACATGGCACTGTCTAAAGACACCAGATAATCATGGGTCATATCTTTAATGCGGATAATCCGTTCTTCACGAATACGGTAGAGTTCCTGAAATAACTCTTTCAGGTTTTTTTCATTATTGGTTAAACGCTCTTCAATAACATGCAGCAAAATAGTCCGGTTTGAATTGAGCATGTGATAAAGCATATATTGCGAAACATAATTTTTAATATCGTTATTATATTTATCGGAAATTGCCAGAATTCTTTTTTCATTCAGAATGATGAGTTCTAAATATAACTGGTTCTTGCTTTTAAAATGCTTGTAGATGGTTCCTTTGGCGATGTCCAGTTCTTCAGCAAGTTCACTCAAGGTGATGTCCTGATTATTATCAAGCAGTAGACTTTCTGCCATGCTCAGGATCTTCTCTTTACGAAGAAGGAAGTTCTGCTGTCTTACAGTCGTCATCTTCTTGACTCATCATTTTAGAAAAGGAACCTACTAAGAATATGCTATTTTCACAGGTATAGCTATAAAACTAAGGTCGTGATATTTATCTAAATTCGTATATTTATTCAACATTTATTGTAGAAAAAAGTCATATACAGCTGCGCTAAAAATATTGTCAAGAAAATTGAACCCTTGAGATCAACTTTGCTAAATAAAATTCCATTTTCAATATATTTGATTTATGGTTTTAGGGCATAAAGCTGAATCATATTTTCGTTTTAAACCCAGACCAGACAAGGTTTAGCGAAGTGAAGCCAGAGTCATTTTAGCAGCTTAAATTTTTCATTCATCAATGGATTTAAGTTTTAATGATTCAGTAAATACCAGAGGTATAAGGTTTTTGATTTTAAATTTTATATCGCTAATTTATGTCAATGAATTCATCGCCAGATTAATTCGATATGATGATTTTTGAATGACATGCATGGATTCGAGCAAAAATCCTCAAAATATTTTCTCGAATCCATAATGAAAAAATACTCAGTAACAGAATTGAGTATCACCAGTGAAGGAATATGAAAATGCCTATTTATAATGCGCCGCTAAAAGACATGGAATTTATTTTAAATGATGTGTTTCAGGCCGAACAATTTTGGCAAGATAATGAAAATCTTGCACATTTAGATATGGCAACTGCAAATGCAATTCTGGAGGAGATGGCCAAGTTTTCCAAGAATGTGATTCTTGATCTAAACCGCCCTGCAGATGAAGAAGGTGGTGCTCAGTTTAGTAATGGTGAAGTCAAAACACCTGCAGGTTTTAAAGAAGCTTTCAAACAGTTTGCTGAAGGCGGCTGGGTGGGGTTGGGTGCGCCTGAAGAATGGGGCGGTCAGGGCATGCCAAAAATGCTGACCGTACTGGCTGATGAAATGATTTGGAGTACCAATCCATCTTTCATGCTTTACCCGCTGTTAACTGTCGGTGCTGGCATGGCGATTAATGACCGCGCTTCGCAGGAACAGAAAGAAACCTATTTGCCAAAATTCTATACGGGTGAATGGTCAGGTACGATGTGTCTGACTGAGCCACATTCAGGGACAGATCTGGGCATTATCAAAACCAAGGCTGAACCGAATCAAGACGGTTCATACAACATTACCGGGACCAAAATCTTCATTACCAGCGGTGAGCATGATCTGAGTGAAAATATCATTCACCTGGTACTGGCCAAAACACCGAACGCGCCAGCAGGTTCACGTGGTATTTCTCTATTTATTGTCCCGAAATTCCTGGTTAATGCAGACGGTTCACTTGGTGAGCGCAATGCAGTCGCTGCCGGTTCGATCGAACATAAGATGGGTATTAAAGGCTCGGCAACCTGTGTCATGAACTTTGATGGTGCCAAAGGCTATATGGTGGGCAATGAAAATGAAGGTCTGGCGGGCATGTTCGTGATGATGAACTATGAACGTTTGTCGATGGGAATTCAAGGCATTGGCGCGGCAGAATTTGCTTATCAGAATGCCGCACAATATGCGACCGACCGTTTACAGGGCCGTGCATCAACCGGTGCTAAATCACCAGAAAAACCAGCCGATTCGATTCTGGTACATGGTGATGTACGCCGTATGTTGCTGAATGTGCGTGCCAATAATGAAGCTTCTCGTGCTTTCGCAGTCTATGTCGGCCAGCAGCTGGATATTACCAAATACTCCACCGACCCTGAGGCGGTACGTAAAGCAACTGATCGTGTGGCTTTATTAACGCCTATTGCCAAAGCTTATCTCACCGATAAAGCACTGGATGCTGCACTTGAAGCACAAATGTGCTTCGGTGGTCATGGCTATATCCGTGAATGGGGCATGGAACAATGTATCCGTGACCTGCGCATTTCACAGATCTATGAAGGGACCAATGGGGTGCAGGCAATTGACCTGATTGGCCGTAAAACTACGAAATGTAAAGGTGCATATATTGCAGAGTATATTGCAGAAATCCGTGAATTTGCCCAAGGTCTGGATGATGCCTTAATGATTAAAAAGGCAACCTTAGATACCTGTCAGCAACTGGAAGATATTACCAATTTTATTGTTGAGCAGTCTCAGCAGAATCCTGATTTCGCCAACTCCATTGCTGTTGATTATCTACACGCTGTAGGTCTGCTGAGCTTCGTCTATATGTATGCACGTATCAGCAAAGCGGCGGCTACCAAAGAAGAGAGCTATTTCCAGAATAAACTGGTACTGGCAAATTACTATATTGCTAAAGTACTCCCGGATTTGAGTGCGAGAATTCAACGCATTCAGGCAGGTGCAGAGCTGGTGATGCAATTGCCAGAAGAATATTTCACTGCACAAGCCTAAACCCGCAAATATTGCGAAGGACAAACACTGTAGAGCTATCACTTTGCAGTGTTGATAACAATGATGTTAAAGGATGAAATTAGAATGATTGTAATTGTAGAAGCTGTACGTACCGCGATGGGTGGTTTTCAAGGCTCACTTTCAAGCTGTACGGCACCAGATTTGGGTGCTGTAGTGATCAAGGAAGCGGTAGCGCGTGCAGGTCTGGCAGCCAATGATATTGATGAAGTGATCATGGGTTGCGTACTGCCAGCTGGCTTAAAACAGGGGCCGGCACGTCAGGCTATGCGTCAGGCAGGCCTGCCAGATTCAACCGGCGCGACCACGATCAATAAAATTTGTGGTTCAGGTATGAAAGCCGTGATGCAAGCTGCGGATGCGATCAAGGCGGGTTCGGCAGAAATCGTAGTGGCGGGCGGTATGGAATCCATGTCGAACGCACCGTACTTAATGGATAAAGCTCGTGCCGGTTTCCGTATGGGCCACGGCAAAGTAACGGATCATATGTTCCAGGAAGGCCTGGAAGATGCTGAAACTGGTCTATCTATGGGCATCCTGGCACAAGAAATGGCGGACAAGAAAGGCTATACTCGTGAACAACAGGATGATTATGCGATTGGCTCTTTAAATAAAGCCGTGACTGCTGTTCAGCAGGGCTTCTTCAAAGATGAAATCGTGCCAGTTACGGTCAGCACGCGTAAAGGCGATGTGGTGGTTGAGCAGGATGAACAGCCACTGAATGCCAAAGCAGACAAAATCCCATCTTTACGTCCGGCATTCAAAAAAGATGGTACGATTACTGCGGCAAATGCCAGTTCAATTTCCGATGGTGCTTCCGCACTGGTTGTAACATCGAGCGAGATTGCAGCACAGCGTAACCTGAAACCTCTAGCGAATATTCTGGCTTATGCCAGCCATTCACAACATCCATCAGAGTTCACGATTGCACCAGTGGGCGCGATTGAAAAAGTCCTGAAAAAAACGGGTTGGGATGCTCAGGAGGTTGACCTTTGGGAAATCAATGAAGCTTTTGCCATGGTGACCATGTTAGCAATAGATGCCTTTGAACTTGATCCAGCAAAAGTGAACGTCAATGGCGGTGCCTGTGCGCTTGGTCATCCCCTAGGTTCTTCCGGTTCCCGAATTATTGTGAGCTTGATTCATGCCTTAAAGCGTACTGGTGGCAAGAAAGGCATTGCAGCACTATGTATTGGCGGTGGGGAAGCAACAGCGATTGCAGTAGAACTGATTTAAGTCTTTTCATAATTGCATGATCATATGCTCAAAGTAGCAAACTTAAATATTTTTTGAATTAGACCACAATGCTTCTGGTACGCCAGGAGCAGGCGTCTCTTTATTTTTAATTTTTGAGAATTTTTATGAACGGTTTAGAGCGTATTCGTTTGCTCGCATTACAAGATAAAGTAGTACCTGTAGAAAAAGCACTACAATTGATTCAAGACGGTGATGTAATTGGTTTGAGCGGGTTTGGCGGCGCCGGTGAAGCGAAAACTGTGCCTTTGGCATTGGCTGAATATGCCCGGCAGCATCCGATCCATATCACACTGGCGACAGGTGCAAGTTTGGGGAACCGGATTGATGGAAAACTGAATGAAGCTAACGTTATAACCCGCCGTTATCCTTATCAGGCTGATCCTTCTTTACGTCAGGCCATCAATAATGGTGAAGTGATGTATATCGATCAGCATCTTTCTGAACTGGCAGACAATATCCGTCATAAAAACCTGCCGGCGATTAATGTAGCTATAATTGCCGCAACGGCCATTACTGAAGATGGCCAGATTATTCCGACCGGTTCTTGTGGAAACTCGGCGAATTTCATCGAAATGGCAGATCGGGTCATTGTTGAAATTGATACAACAGTTAATCCGGTGCTAGAAGGCGTACATGATATTTATTTGCCTAAAACCCGTCCAAACCGTGGTCCGATTCCTTTGACGCAAGTCAGTGACAAGATAGGTACAATCGGAATCCATGTTGCACCTGAAAAAATTGCTGCGATTGTCATTAATGAGATTCCGGATACTTCTTTCGCAATGGATGAGCCGGATGAAGAAACACTGGCGATTGCCAGCCACTTAATTCAATTCTTTGAAAATGAAGTCGCCGCAGGACGATTACCTGAAAATCTGGGGCCGCTGCAGTCCGGAGTAGGTTCCGTGGCAAATGCCGTATTTGCAGGTTTTGAACATTCTAATTTCAATAATCTTGAAATGTATTCTGAAGTCCTGCAAGACTGTACTTTCCAGCTTATCGATTCAGGAAAAATGACCTTTGCTTCTGGTTGTTCCATGACCCTGAGCGATGAATGTGCGGCACGGGTGATGAAGAATTTTGATCAGTACAAAGATAAAATTGTCTTACGCCCGCAAGAACTTTCCAACAACCCTGAGCTGATTCGCCGTCTGGGTATAATTGCAATCAATACCGCACTGGAGTTTGATATTTACGGGAATGTGAATTCAACCCATGTCGCTGGCACCAAGATGATGAATGGTATTGGCGGCTCAGGTGATTTTACCCGTCATGCACATATTGCTATCTTTGTAACTAAGTCCTATGCCAAAGATGGTGCAATTTCTTCAGTAGTTCCACTGGTAAGTCATACCGACCATACCAACCACGACGTTGATGTTCTAGTGACTGAACAGGGCTTAGCTGATCTGCGTGGATTGGCACCACGTGAACGTGCCCGCAAGATTATTGATATTTGTGCCCATCAAGATTATCGCAAAAGCCTGAATGATTATTTTGAGCGTGCCTGTGCGTGTGGTGGACAGACACCACATCTATTGAACGAGGCCTTGTCTTGGCATGCACAATTTGAAGAAACCGGTTCAATGAAAATTGCTTAGTTCTCTTTCTTAAAATAAGCCCAAAATAAAGCCTGTGAATCACGGGCTTTATTTATTGTACTAGATAAATATTTTAGTTCTGAATCAGACGTGGGTTATTAAAGACTTTATCCAAGATATGCCGATGAATGAAACGCAGTTTATCTTTCACAGCTTCAGCCAGCTTAAACGGGTAAGCATCTTCCAGACCCATACTGCGATTTAAGGCATTCAAGTTAAAGGTCAGCGTGACCCAGTTTTCCAGGATATGTTCAAAATCCTGTCCACCAATCGGGCATTCTTTAAAGTCCATACTGGCCAGGTTTCGGCCATTACCTTCTACGCGTAAGCCAGCATAAAATGCTGTTTCTAGTGTTTCCATGATATGCAGATAGTGCGACCAGGTTTCAGCCCAGTCTTCCCACGGGTGGGCGGTGGCATAGGGACTAATATATTTTTCATGCCAGTTAATAGGCGCACCTTGATTATAATGCCGTTCTAGTGCTTCACTATAATTTTGCCGCTCATCCCCAAAATAATGGCGAAGTTCATCCAGTAATTCCGGGTGTAGGTGCTGGATGACATTAAAATAAAAATGCCCACTTTCATGACGAAAATGCCCTAATAATGTCCTGTAATTTTCACCCATATTGACCCGGGTGGTTTCACGATAAACCACATCGGCCTCGAAGGCATTTAAGGTAATTACCCCGTTAGCATGACCGGTAAGTACCGGCTTGTCTTTTTCAGGAAGAAGAAAATCAAATCGCAAACCCAATGGATCATCATCCGAATGTTTTGGACGAGGCATAATGTTCATACGTTGGGTCAGATATAGAAAACGGCGTTTGGCTTCCTCCAGCCGATACCAGTAAATCATGTTTTCGGCATTTTCCAGATTTGGAATTACATGCGTCAGCTGGCAGGATTCGCAAAAATCTTCCTCATCATCTGCAGGGATCATCCAGTTACATACCTGATGATGGGTATAGTTATAACAAGGTTTATAACGGGAATGTTGATACTTTTCGGCAACCGGAACCCACTCCTGAGCATTCAGCTTTTTAAATGTCGTCATTTCTTTTTCAGATGCGATATAGCCGATAGGGGAAAGGCAGTGATCACATACGAATTTGGCGAAAAAGATCTGCTGTTCGCAAACTGGACATTCAAAATACTTCATCGATACTCCCTGCAAAATTAATGAATTACAATGATTTGCTGAACCTCTGTAATTTATATTCAGATTGCATTGCGGAATTTTATCCTGTTTAAAAATTCATCTTAAAAATTTCTTAAAAAACACTATGTTGATTAATTGTAAAATGCGTGTGATCGATTATTCATTAAATTATAGTTTAGTGACTGTTTATAGAAGAAAAGCTGAAAGAAATAAAAAAACCGATGAACTAACTTATGTATTTTTTCTTAAATAAAAAAGAGAGCACTAATTTAAAAAATCTGAATAACGCAAATAATAAAAAAAATCAGAGATCAAAAATTATTAAAATAAAATTGATTGAATAGCGTTTTTCAAAAGACCTAATTGGTATATATTTTGCTCAATTTTAAAACATATATCATGCTGAAAAATAAATTATTTTTCATTTTCTAGTTCTGCTTTTTGGGTATTAAAATATGATGAAGATAAGAAAAGCCACTGTTCGGGATACACTTGCCATTGCGAACGTCATTGCCTCCTTTGTTGATGTCTTGATTTCTAGTGAAGAGGGACACAAGCGTTTTCAACCTGAAATTCTTCAGACCATTTTTGACCGAGCTGATATTCATTATTTTGTTGGAGAAATTAATCAAAAAATTGTGGGCGTGGTGGCCTATATGGAACCTGCACACTTCATGCACTTCTTTCTAGATCCAGCGTATCAGGGGCAGGGATATGGACGACAAATGTGGAATTTTTTAGAAGAAAAAATTCGTAATCAAGGGCATCAAAAGATTACAGTCAAATCCAGTTTATATGGCTTCAATATTTATAAAAAATTTGGTTTTGTAGAAACAGGTGAACTTACTCATGAACATGGCATTCGCTTTATTCCAATGGAAAAAGTTTATTCTGATGAAACATCTTCGGTCTCTTAAAATAGAAGAGCCGTTTATTATAAGTTAATCAAAGATCAGGAGTTATTTTCTTATTTATTAGCATAGTTGGAATCTGAGAAATCAATTTTATCCCTGTCAATTTGATAAATTTTAATTATTTTTAAATTAGAAAATTAAACTTTTAGCTATTAGCCATTATCTCATTTTTAATTAGTCATAGATTGTACTAAGGCATAGAATTAATTCACTTTTACGGTATTAATGATCAGGGTATGGCAATCAGCTGGATTTTCTTCACTTTAATGGCTGCATTTATGCAGGCCTGGCGAAATGCCTTTCAAAAACAGCTCAGCACCACTGTTGATATCTGGGGCGTGACACTGGCGCGTTTCCTGTTTGGATTACCTCTAGCTGGACTTTATATCGCGACTTTATACCACTTCAAACCGGTAGAAAATGTGGTGCATTTTACCCCGAAGTATTGGATCTATATCCTGATTGCCGGTATCAGCCAAATTCTGGCGACTGCTTTGATGGTGCAGCTGTTTAAACAGAAAAATTATGCGATTGGTGTTGGACTGGCAAAAAGTGAAGCGATTCTGGCTGCCATTATCGGGGTGATTTTCCTATCAGATCATCTGTCTGTACTCGCCTGGATTGGGGTGCTGATCGGTGGTTATGCGGTATTCCTACTGAGTAAGGGCAATCAGCTCACCGGCCTATCCACCAAGACTTTAGCCATCGGAATCGGCAGCGGTTTGAGCTTTGCTATTACTTCACTCTTGGTACGTGAAGCCAGTCTGGAACTACCAATGTTGCCAACCGTACATCGCGCTTCATGGGTACTAATTTCGGTGATTGGTTTCCAGTGCATCAGTATGCTGATTTACCTGAGCCTGTTTAGTCGAAAAACCTTAGTTGCCATGTGGCAACGTTTAGGTCTAACCTTTAAAGTCAGCTTCTGCAGCTTTATAGCATCCCTCGGCTGGTTTACCGCCATGAGTATGATGAGCGTGCCAATCGTGAAAACCTTGGGACAAATCGAAATCCTGTTCAGTCTGCTGATTTCAGTTTATTTCTTTAAAGAAAAACTGGCGCGTGCCGAGCATTGGGGCTTGGGGCTGGTGGTGATTGCAGCGATGCTGGTGATCTGGGCTTAACGAATACACGAATAAAAGAAAAGCCACGATATATCGTGGCTTTTTTATAAGAATAAATTTAAGCAGCAAGAAAAGTTTGTACGGCCTGATTAAAGGCTTCCGGCTGTTCAATATTGGAAATATGCGAGGCATCTATTCCATATAGCTGGCTGTTCGCAATACGTTGCTGCATAAACTGGCCATCTGCAACAGTCGTCACAGGATCCTGCTGACCCGCAATAATCAGCACAGGGATTTGAATGCTACTAAGTTGTTCGCGGACATCCGCCTTAGCCAGAGCTTCACAGCAGTTTGCATAGCCTTCTGGGCTGCCAGCTCCGAGGTCGTTTGAAAGTTCTGCAACGACTGCCGGGTTGCTCTGGATAAAGGGATCGGTAAACCAGCGTGATGCCGCAGTTGCTGCAATCGGAGCAAGACCTTGCTCACGGACAAGCACAGCACGGTCTTGCCATGCCTGTTCCTGGCCAATTTTGGCTGCGGTGTTACAGACTATCACCTGGCTAAAACGTTCTGGCTTATGAATCGCCAACCATTGACCGGTTAAGCCACCCATAGAAATACCACAGAATGCTGCTTTTGCAATATCCAAATGATCCAGTAGATTCACGACATCCTGACCCAGCTGCTCCAAGCTATACGGGCCTTGTGGTACAGATGATGCACCATGACCACGGGTGTCATAGCAGATTACGTAATGATCCTGCTGGAAATGTTCAATCTGTGGCTGCCACATGCTGTATTTGGTGCCCAGTGAATTGGAAAATACGATGGCAGGTTTTGTAGCGTCACCAAAGGTCTGGTAATTAATCTGGGCATCATTTGATGTAAATGTTGGCATTTGTTATTCCTTTTATTTCCTTCTAAAAATTCCTCCCTGAACAAGGCATAAGCACTGCTTAAGCCTTGTGCAAGAAAGGGAGGTTAGGAGGGGTTTTTTAAACACGTTCAATAATCAGCGCGATACCTTGACCTACGCCAATGCACATAGAGCAGAGAGCATATTTCCCGCCAGTCTGTTCCAGCTGGTTCAGTGCGGTTGTCACCAGACGGGCACCGGAAGCACCGAGTGGATGGCCAATGGCAATGGCACCGCCATTCGGGTTTACATGGGCAGCATCATCTGGAAGGCCAAGGTCACGGGTCACGGCTAAGGCCTGTGCAGCAAAGGCTTCATTCAGTTCAATGACATCCATCTGATCTAGTGTCAAACCGGTCTGGGCCAGTAGCTTTTTAATCGCTGGTGCCGGACCAAAGCCCATAATGCGTGGTTCAACACCGACAACCGTTGAGCCAATAATTTTGGCACGCACTTCTAGGCCATATTCAGCAACAGCTTCATCAGAGGCAATCAGGAGTGCCGCTGCACCATCGTTAATGCCAGAAGCATTGCCGGCAGTCACCGTACCATCCGCTTTTACAACTGGTTTTAGCTTAGTTAAACCTTCTAGTGTCGTAGAAGCACGTGGATGTTCATCTGTATCAACAACCACAGGTTCGCCTTTACGCTGAGGAATCACTACCGGAATGATTTCATTTTTAAAGAAACCTTTGGCCTGCGCCGCTGCAGTACGTTGCTGGCTGGTCAGGGCAAACTTGTCTTGATCTTCACGGTTGATATTGAACTGTGCTGCCACATTTTCCGCAGTTTCCGGCATGGTTTCCACGCCATACAGTTCCTTCAGTTTCGGGTTGATAAAACGCCAGCCCATGGTAGTATCTTCAAGCTTTTGAGTACGGCCATAAGCGGTTTCAGACTTACCCATCACCAGCGGTGCACGTGACATGGATTCCACACCACCAGCCATAATCAGATCGGCTTCACCGGCTTTAATGGCACGAGCCGCAATGGCTACCGCATCGAGTGATGAACCGCAAAGACGGTTAATCGTAGTTGCCGGTACCTGATAAGGCACTCCTGCGAGCAAAGCGGACATACGACCCACGTTGCGGTTATCTTCACCGGCCTGGTTGGCACAGCCATAGATGATGTCATCCACTTTTTCCCAGTTGATACTTGGGTTACGTTCCATCAGCGCTTTAATCGGGATCGCGCCAAGATCATCAGCACGGACAGGTGCCAGCCCACCCGCATAGCGACCGAATGGGGTACGGATGGCATCGATGATGTATGCGTTTTTCATTGTTTCTATTTCCAGTTCTCTAATCCCTCCCGACCTCCCTTTGATAAAGGGAGGAGAGCTTCCGTCATATATTTTCGAAAGTCCCCCTTTCTTGCACATCGACTTAAAGCAGTGCTTAAGTCTCGTTCAGGGGATTTAAGGGGATTTAATTTTCCTTTATTACTTAACCTTGTGTTGCATCAATCAGTTTGGCACCCGTCATCGACTGCAATTCTTCAAATGATAGACCTTGAACTTTTTCAATGACTTTCATGCCTTCAGCCGTGACATCAATTACACACAGGTCGGTATAAATACGGTCTACACATTTCAGGCCAGTGGCAGGATAAGTCAGTTCAGCCACGATCTTCGGTTCACCTTTTTTAGTGACGTGATCTGTTGTGATAAAGACTTTCTTGGCACCGACGGCCAGATCCATCGCACCACCGACTGCGGGAATTGCATCTGGTGCACCGGTATGCCAGTTGGCTAGATCACCATTTTCAGCGACCTGAAAAGCGCCCAGTACCGCAATGTCCAGGTGACCGCCACGCATCATGGCGAAAGAATCGCCATGGTGGAAGAAAGCACCGCCAGTCAGCATGGTCACAAATTCTTTACCGGCATTAATCAGCTCAGGGTCTTCTTCGCCTTTGGCAGGTGGCGGACCGAAAGCCAGCAAGCCATTTTCAGAATGTAGGAAAACATCCTTGTCTGCAGGAAGATGGCTGGCAATCTTGGTCGGCAGGCCGATACCAAGGTTGACATAGGCGCCATCAGGAATGTCCTGGGCAACACGTTCAGCAATCTGGTCACGGGTCAGTTTGATATAGCTCATGATTTTGCTCCTGAATTACTGTGCCGGTTGTACTTGGACAACGTGTTGGACAAAGATGCCTGGGGTAATAATATGCTCCGGATCCAGCTCACCGAGTTCAACGACTGCAGCGACCTGGGCAATAGTCACATCTGCCGCCATCGCCATGATTGGACCGAAGTTACGCGCCGATTTACGGTAAACCAGATTGCCCCAGCGATCGCCTTTATGCGCCTTGATCAGGGCAAAGTCTGCTTTAATTGGATTTTCTAAAACGTAATCTTTGCCTTCATAATTCAGGGTTGGCTTGCCTTCCGCCAGCAAGGTTCCAAAACCGGTTGGCGTGTAGATTGGCCCTAGGCCCATACCTGCAGCCTGAATACGACAAGCTAAATTACCTTGCGGTACCAGTTCTAGTTCAATTTTTCCTGCACGGTACAGTTCGTCAAAAATATAAGAGTCTGACTGGCGTGGAAAAGAACAGATGATCTTACGCACAGCACCAGCTTTAAGGAGCTTTGCCAAACCATAGTCACCGTTACCGGCATTGTTATTGACGATCACCAGATCTTTCACACCCAGCTCAATCAGGCCATCAATCAGTTCAGCAGGCTGACCTGCGGTACCGAAGCCGCCGATCATGATGGTCGAACCATCCTTGATCTGGGAAAGTGCTGCTTTCAGCGATAATGAACTTTTATCTATCATAATCTTGTCCTTGCATGTCCTAATCTGATGAAGGGCTATCACTTATTTTGAATCTGAAGCAACGGCAGTGAGGGTGGCAGGCCTCTTCTTTGTCAGGAGAAAATGAGCCAGTAAGCCAATACAGATGCCCCAGAAAACTGAGCTCAGGCCGAGTACACTCATGCCTGAGGCAGTCGCTAAAAATGTAATTAGGGCGGCTTCGCGCTGCTGTTCGGTTTGCATGGCAACTGTCAGGTTGGTCGAAATCGCACCCAATAACGCCAGTCCAGCCAGTGCTGCAATCAGTTCTTTAGGGAACAGACTGAACAGCATCACGATACTGCCTGCAAACAGACCACCTAAAATGTAAAACAGGCCATTACATACACCTGCGATATAACGTTTCTCTGGTAATTCGTGCGCATCTTTGCCTATGCAAAGCGCCGCAGTAATTGACCCCAGAACCGTGGTGATACCACCAACCCAGGCTACTGCCAGAGAAGTAATACTGGCTGTGGTAATAATGGGTTTGGCCGGTACCTGATACCCGCTGATTTTTAATAAACTCATCCCCGGTAAAAACTGACCGGACAGGCTGACCAGAATCAGGGGGAGTGCCAGGTTAAAGGTCGATGACCAGGTCCATTCCGGCTGAATCAGTTGCGGAATGGCCAGATTGAAGTCCATGCTGACTGGCTGAAACTGACCGAGAATCAGGCTTAAACAGACACCAGCCGCCAATACCCATAACATGGCATAACGGGGATTCAGCCGTTTGGCGACTAAAAACACCAGCAACATGCCAAGTACGATCACGGGCATATTGTCTGTGGCACTAAACAGGCCCAAACCGAAATTCACCAGAATGCCGGCCATCATTCCTGCGGCAACCGCTTGTGGAATCAGCGCCAGCAATTTATCGAAATAGCCACTAATGCCAATTACAAACAGCACCACAGCCGTAGTGATATAGGCTGCAATCGCTTCATTCAGTGAAATATCGGGAAATAAGGTCACTAAAAGCGCTGTACCAGGAGCTGACCAAGCCATCACAATCGGCACTTTGAACCTGATGGATAAATAAATACTGGAAACAGCAGCACCTATGGAAATCCCCCAGATCCAGGAAATTATCATGGCTGCAGACACTTGTGCCTGCTGGGCCGCCTGGAAAAAAATAATCAGGGGACCGGCATAAGAAATCAGTACTGCTAAAAATCCTGCCACCGTGGCTGAAATCGACCAGTCATTTTTTAAGGTTTGAAACAGGTGACTCATTGGCAATATGCCTCCTTGCGTCTAGCAATGATCCTGTTGATCTGTTGTGGATCTGGATTAACCCAGATCGCCACCACCGACAGGTACTACCGTACCGGTCATATAGGACGATTCATCCGAAGCCAGGAATAAAATGGCATTCACTTGTTCCTGAATCGTGCCGTAACGTCCCAGGAAAGTACGGTCAATAGTTTGATCCACCACTTGCTGCATCCATACTTTTTCAGTTTCCGTTAATGGATTGGCATTACGTGGAACCTTACGTGGCGGTGCTTCGGTACCACCCGTTGCAACGGCGTTGACACGAATCCCGTCTTTGGCATGTTCAAAGGCAAGAGCAGCAGTCAAGCCGTTAACTCCACCTTTAGAAGCCGAATAAGGCACCCGGTTAATGCCACGGGTTGCAATTGACGATACGTTTACAATGGTGCCATGCTGCTGCTTGATCATTTGCGGTAGCACTGCACGGCAGCACCACATGGTTGGGAACAATGAACGGTTCACTTCTTTGATGATTTCTTCTTCAGAAAATTCTTCAAAAGGTTTCATCCAGATCGCACCGCCAACATTGTTGATCAGCACATCAATACGCCCATAGGTCTCTAGTGCTTTGGCCATGACAGCTTCGGCACCGGCATAGGTTTCCAGATCGGCTTTTACAGTAATGGCATCGCCACCTTTCGCTTCAATTTCCGCCAGCACTTCTTCTACATAGGGAGAAAGGTCGGCCATGACGACTTGTGCGCCTTCAGCAGCAGCCTGGATGGCTACACCGCGACCGATGCCTTGCGCAGCACCAGTCACGATTACGACTTTATCTTCAAATCTTGGGTTACGGTTCATGAGATTCTCCGGCTTCTAAACTTAGTTGGCAGAGAATTTTTCAAACAAGAAGCTGGCAGGTTTGACACCTTCAGCATCCAGCCAGCCGCGAACCGCTTCAACCATTGGCACTGGACCACATAGGTAGATATCGACATCTCCAGCGTTCAGCCATTCGTTTTCGATATGACCGGTTACATAGCCTTTACGCTCATGTGCAGATTCTGGATTTGCGACCACTGTACGATATTCGAACCATGGGAATTTATCCTGTAGTTCATTCAGCTTTTCAATTGCGACCAGGTCAAAGTCATTGGTCACACCAAATACCAGACGTACTGGATATTCAGAACCTTTTTCTTCCAGTACCTGTAACATCGACATGAATGGCGCGATGCCTGTACCACCTGCCAGCATCAATACCGGACGGGTCACATTACGCAGATAGAAGCTGCCGAATGGACCGGTAAAGGTCATTTTGTCACCCGCTTTTGCATCAGCGCTGAGGAAACTCGACATTTTGCCGTTCGGCACATTGCGCACCACGAAGCCGGTTAAACGGTTGCCCGGCTTGGAACTGAATGAGTAAGAACGGGTTTCAGTGGTGCCAGGAATGCCGACATTGACATATTGTCCGGCCAGAAAATGGATATCTGGTTGACCATCATCGAGTTGAATATCAAAGGTAATGGTGGAATCAGACAGGTTTTCTACACGGGCCAACGTACCTTGAAATGCGTGAATCTCGGTTTTGCAAACATCAGACGAAGCCTGAATCTGGAACACGGCATCTGAAGTCGGTTTACATTGGCAAGCCAGAATAAAACCTTCTGCGGCTTCTTCTGGTGTCAGTGCATCTTCAATGTACATTTCTTCAGGCATGTCATACGCACCTGATTCACAAAAAGCGCGGCACGTTCCACATGCACCGTCACGGCAATCTAGAGGGATATTGATCTTTTGACGGTAAGCTGCATCGGACAGGGTTTCGCCTTGGGCAACACTAATAAAACGTGTAACGCCATCTTCAAATTGGAGTGCAACATTGTGGTTTGACATGGCTGAATATCCTATATAAATCTTTGAAACTTAGCCTTTCAGCCATATTTCCCTGGCTGAAAGGTTTGACCTTGCTGTCGAGACAGTCTTAGAGGTGATAAATGTCGATAACCTGGTTGATGTAATCGTTTTTCAGCACCACGTATTTGCTTAAAATCTGTGGTTTTTCGCCTGAAAAATTGATTACATAACGAGACATACCAAAGTAGCTGTAACTGGTTTTGTAGCGGAAACTCAGGGTATTCCAGTTAAAGCGCACAGTGACCTTGTCGCCATCACGTTCCACAATTTCAATATTGCAGATGTTGTGACTAGTACGGGTATCCGGCATGGTGGCAGATGAACGCTCCGTCTTGATGCGGAACACACGGTCCTCAAGACCCTGACGGTCAGGGTAGTAGATCAGTGAGATTTCAGACTGTGGGTCTTCAGTCAGACGGTCATCATCATCCCAAGCTGGCATCCAGAAAGAAGCAGTAGGAGCGTAGCACTGTAACCAGTCATCCCATTGCTCATCATCTAAAAAGCGGGCTTCCTGATACAGGAACTGTGCAATGTTTTCTAAAGTGATGTCGCTCATGCGGTTTCTCCTTCAGTGTTTGCAGCAATTTCTTTTTCAATCGCAATGCCTTTTTTGATCAGTTCTAACCAGTACTGGTGTTGTGCCAGATATAAGCCTTCATCTTCTGTTTTAATACCAGACAGTTTTGGTTTCAGGCCAATTTCATTGGCTGCATCATCTGGCCCTTGAATCCAGTGCTTAGAACCACGGCACATATCATTCCATTCCAGCGCGATCCCAGCATAACCGGCCTGACAGGCACGGAATTCTTCCAGATCGTCTGGGGTAGCCATACCAGAAGCATTAAAGAAGTCTTCATACTGACGGATACGGCGAGTGCGTGCTTCAGGCTCTTCACCAACAGGACCGATACAGTAAATAGTCACTTCAGTCTTATCGACAGAGATCGGACGCAGGAC
Source organism: Acinetobacter sp. CAU_H_56 (assembly GCF_058599425.1). Classification (NCBI taxonomy): domain Bacteria; kingdom Pseudomonadati; phylum Pseudomonadota; class Gammaproteobacteria; order Moraxellales; family Moraxellaceae; genus Acinetobacter; species Acinetobacter sp. CAU_H_56. Next base: position 1,476,774 of record NZ_CM178654.1, read on the forward strand.
ACGAATTTGTGAGCCGAACTGATCCATGAAGTAAACGTTTGGATAGATACACAGGTTACGTGAACGCTCGATCATCCATTTCGCCATGGCTTCGCCATAACGCTCGGTATATTCATCTTTCTTGGCAAAGTTTGGACGGTCTTCCGGGTTGGCCCATTGTGTCCAAAGCAGCATGTGACCATGTTCAAAGCCGTAAGAACCACCGCCTTGTTTGCCCCATGAACCTGCGCTCATGGCACGAATATTATCGCCAGCTTCTTTTTCCTTACGTTGCTGAGTCGTTGCAGCATAGTTCCAGTGCACGGCAGAGACGTGATAACCATCGGCACCGTTTTCTGCAGTCAGCTTCCAGTTACCTTCATAGGTATAAGTCGATGAACCGCGTAAAACTTCCAGACCTTGCTCAGACTGACCCACGATCATGTCGATGATCTTCGTGGCTTCACCCAGGTATTCTTCCAGAGAAGGAACATCCGGATTCAGGCTGCCAAACAAGAAGCCTTTGTAATTTTCAAAACGGGCTACTTTTTTCAGGTCATGAGAACCGTCCTGGTTAAAGCAATCTGAATAGCCTGCATCAGCCGGGTCTTTCACTTTTAACAGCTTGCCTGAGTTATTGAATGTCCAGCCATGGAATGGGCAGGTATAGGTTGCTTTATTGCCACGCTTATAACGGCACAGTTGTGCACCGCGGTGAGAGCAGGCATTGATCATGGCATTTAGTTCGCCATTACGATTACGTGCAATGATGATTGGCTGACGGCCAATATGGGTTGTGTAGTAATCGTTGTTGTGGGGAATCTGGCTCTCATGGGCCAGATAAACCCAGTTTCCTTCAAAGATATATTTCATTTCCAGATCAAACAGGGCTTGATCAGTAAATACGGAACGGTGCAGTTTAAATTCACCAGATTCAAAATCATCGACCAGTAATTCATCAATACGGTCTAAATGGCTGGTGTTAATTACAGGAATACGAGGCATGTCCAGTCTCCGACTTTCCAAGGAGGGGAAGTCATCGGGATGTTGCTCAGACTGACATCCCGATTCCATTTTGAATTAAGCGCTTGCGCGACGACGTTCTACTTCAGTGCTTGGCGCTGCAGCCTGGTCTTTCACCAGTTCAATATTGAACTGGATATGTTTGAATGGACCATTTAAACCACGGCGTACGATTTCAGCTTCATCGGTCACATCAACAGCAGTTGCGACCAGACCATCACGTGTGGCGAATGCAAAGTCATCCCACAGGTATTGATCGCCTTCGATATTGAACTGTGTGGTTAACTTGCGGTAACCCGGTGCAGATACAAAGTAATGCACATGAGATGGGCGGTTACCGTGACGGCCTAATTTGTCCAGTACGAACTGGGTGGTACCTTCAGGCGGGCAGCCATAACCGACCGGCATGGTGGTCAGCGCCACATATTTACCGTCTTGATCGGTAAAGATAGAACGGCGCAGGTTAAAGTCAGATTGCGACTTGTCAAAGAACGAATAGTTGCCCAGGCTGTTGGCATGCCAGACTTCAACTTTTGCACCTTCAATGATGTTGCCGTCAGTATCGGTCACTGTGCCTTCAATAATCAGGGTCGGAATTTTGCCTTCTTCAGAACCGTCATCCATACGTGCAAAACCAACTGACTCAGGTGCACCTGCAACATACAGCGGGCCTTCGATGGTACGTGGTGTACCACCAGTAATGCCGGCTTTGGCATCTGCTTCATCCGCGCGTAAGTCTAAGTAATGTTCCAGACCCAGACCTGCAGCCAGTAAGCCTAATTCATTAGCTTGACCTGCATCAGTAAAGTATTCCAGACCTTTCCAGAGTTCAGTCTGAGAAATATCAAGATCTTCGATCGCTTGGAAAAGATCACCTAATAAACGTACAACAACTTGTTGTACACGCTCATCAACTGGTCCTGTCGCTGTATCGACATTCATTTTTTTAACCAATGCATCAATTTCTTGGCGGTTCATACTATTGCTCCTAAAGTATGTTTTCATATTTTAGTGGCGCATCTTTAGCTTTATCGGCTGGCTAAATTTGGCTGGCCACAAGTCCTTTTGGTTTACCCTCAGGTGTATGGGTGAGAAGGATTTTTTTATTTCCATTCCCGAATTTATTCATTACTTGTCATCATCTCGAATCGATGATGGATGGCGGTTCAATGCCATAACTTCGATGTTCATATACGGGTAGAGCGGCAAGCCCTGTAGCAGGTTGTGCAACTCTTCATTGCTTTCAACATCAAAAATACTGATGTTTGAATACTGCCCGGTGATGCGCCAGATATGACGCCACTTACCCTGGCGTTGCAGATCCTGTGAATAGGCTTTTTCGACAGCCTTAATTTCATTGGCCTGTTCAACTGGCATATCTTTTGGAATATTGACGTCCATTCGTACTTGGAAAAGCATGGGGTTCTCCTGGAATTATTGACGACGCAAGTTGTCAATTTTGTTTTCATCCAACTCAATACCCAGACCTGGTCCTTTCGGAATCTCAAGTTCAAAGTTTTGATACTGGAGTGGGGTTTTTAAAATTTCATCAGTTAGCAGCAGAGGACCAAACAGTTCGGTGCCATAAGCGAGACTTTCAAAAGTCGAGAAGGCATGGGCAGAGGCGATGGTGCCCACCGGGCCTTCCAGCATGGTGCCGCCATACAGATCGATGCCTGCCAGCTGTGCCACTTTTGCAACTTCACAGCCTTCAATCAGGCCACCAGATTGCGCCACTTTAACTGCAAAAACTGATGAGCCATGCTGACGTGCGATCTGATAAGCAGACTGCGGGCCCATCAAGGATTCATCCGCCATGATGGCGATATCAAAACGCTGGGTTAGACGTCGCATTGCATCCAGATTGTCAATGGCGCACGGCTGTTCAATCAGGTCAATGCCGCCGTCCTGGAGTAACTGAATACCTTTAATCGCATCCAGCTCTGACCAGGCACGGTTCACATCCACACGGATCGAAATGTCTTTGCCCAATGCCTGTTTAATGGCAAGCACGTGTTCAACATCCTGTTCCACTGGACGTGAACCAATTTTCAGTTTGAAAATATTGTGGCGTTTGGCCGCAATCATTTTCTGGGCTTCAGCAATGTCTTTCTCGGTATTGCCAGATGCCAGTACCCACAGCACTGGGATGCTGTCACGTAAACGTCCACCTAGAATTTCACTCAGTGGTTGGTTCAAACGTTGTGCCTGGATATCCAGTAGCGCAGTTTGAATGGCACATTTGGCAAAACGGTTACCATTAATATTCTTTTTGATGGCTTGTAATGTCTGTGCAACATTCAAACCCGATAATGTTTTCAGAAGCGGTGCGAAGTAAGTCTCAATATTCACTTTGACACTTTCTGGGCTTTCTTCACCGTAGCCTAAACCGCCAATGGTGGTGGCTTCGCCCCAACCCACATAGCCGTCTTCGGTGGTGATTTTGACCAGGACCAGTGTCTGGGTTTGCATGGTTGCGACAGCCATCTTGTGAGGACGGATCGTCGGTATTTGAACCAGCAAGGTTTCAACTGACTTATACATAATTACGCTTCACATTCTTGCTTTAATGTTTTGACTTGATATACCTTAAAAGAATAATTTTGATTGGTCTAAGATCGATTTAGCATTTTTTTATACTTTAAAGGTATGCATAAATATGGAACTCAGGCATTTGCGTTACTTCGTCGCAGTCGTCGAAGAACAAAGTTTTACCAAGGCGGCAGAAAAACTGTTTATTGCTCAACCACCTTTAAGTAGACAGATACAAAATCTGGAACAGGAATTGGATATTCAGCTCTTTGAAAGAGGTAGCCGACCGCTTAAGACCACAGAAGCAGGTCAATTCTTCTATCAACATGCGGTTAAACTTTTGTCTAATGCGGAAGAAATCAAATCGATGACCAAGCGGATTGGCATCGCGGATCGCACTATTAGCATTGGTTTTGTCGGATCTTTATTATTCGGTTTACTGTCGCGTATTGTGTTTCTATTTAAGCAGCAACATCCCCAGCTCAAAATTGAGATGGTTGAAATGAATACTTCAGAGCAGATTCAGGCACTTAAAGAAGGGCGGATTGATGTCGGTTTTGGACGTTTAAGGATTTCAGATCCGGCAGTGAAACGGGTATTACTGCGTGAAGAACGGCTGATGGTCGCGGCACATTCTAGCCATTTTCTTTTGCAACGAGATGGCGTGAATCTGGCTGAACTGGTAGATCAGCCACTCTTTTTATACCCGAATAATGGTAAGGCTAATTTTTCTACCCAGGTGCGCGGTATATTTTCCGAGTATGGACTAGAGCCGAAAAATATCCGTGCAGTCAGTGAATTGCAACTGGCGCTGGGTTTTGTGGCTGCTGGAGAGGGTGTCTGTATTGTGCCGGAAAGTGCCCAGAATATTCGGCTGGCACATTTAAACTTTATCCCTTTATTAGATGAATTTGCGGTTAGTCCGGTCTTTATGGCTATTCGTAATATGGATGAAAGTGAATATATTCGTTATCTGTTTGATGCGGTCTATCAGGTCTATGATCTTGAAGCGATTAAATATGATCGTGCGGTGTTTTAAACAAGATTAAAACTTTTTAGATGTTATATAAAATAAGTGAAATTATTATTTAATGACTGAATTAAAGTCGTTTTATTTAGATGAATATCATTAAAGCATAGTAAATAAAGCCTTTTCTTTAAGGCAGACTTTATAGGTATAGAAGCATGCCTATTCAGTTTTGGACATTTATGCACATCTTCTGCATTGTGAATCTCATAAATTGAACTTCACAATTAGGAGGTGGAGATGTCTACAAATAAAGTGAATATAAATACGCTGATTGATGAAGCAAAGTTCACGCCTTTTCATTGGGGCGTCCTGATCTGGTGTTTGCTGATCATTATTTTTGACGGTTATGACCTGGTGATTTACGGCGTTGCTTTACCACTACTGATGCAGGAATGGTCACTCAGTGCAGTACAGGCCGGAATGTTAGCCAGTACCGCCTTGTTCGGTATGATGTTTGGTGCCATGAGCTTTGGCACTTTGTCCGATAAACTGGGACGTAAAAAAACCATCATGATCTGTGTCGCGATCTTTAGTGGTTTTACGTTTATCGGTGCCTTTGCAACATCACCTGTCGAATTCGGAATTCTACGTTTTCTTGCCGGACTAGGAATTGGTGGCGTGATGCCAAACGTCGTTGCCCTGATGACGGAATACGCACCAAAAAGGATTCGCAGTACACTGGTCGCTTTGATGTTTAGTGGCTATGCCATCGGCGGGATGACATCTGCCTTGCTTGGCGCATGGCTGGTGCCACAGTTTGGCTGGAAAATCATGTTCTTGCTTGCGGGTACTCCTTTACTGTTCCTGCCGATACTCTGGAAATATTTACCAGAATCCCTGATGTATCTGACCAATAAGCAGCAAACGGCTCAAGCGCAAAGCATTATCCAGAAAATTTCGCCAACACAGGTAATTGGATCTGACACCCAGTTTGTCCTGAATGAAGTGCAAAAAGGCGATGAAGCACCTTTAAAAGCATTATTCCAGCAAGGCCGCACATTTAGTACCTTTATGTTCTGGCTGGCATTTTTCATGTGTCTATTAATGGTCTATGCACTGGGTAGCTGGTTACCAAAACTGATGATCCAGGCTGGATATTCACTGGGTGCCAGCATGATTTTCCTGTTTGCCCTGAATATTGGCGGCATGATTGGGGCTATTGGTGGGGGGTATCTGGCAGATCGTTTCCATATTAAAAAAGTGTTGACCATCATGTTTCTTTGCGGGGCAGCTTCTTTAATCCTGCTCGGTTATAACAGTCCGCAATTCGTGCTTTATAGCTTGATTGCAGTGGCCGGTGCAGCAACTATTGGTTCACAAATTCTCCTGTATACCTTCGTGGCACAATATTATCCATCAACGGTGCGCTCTACCGGCATGGGTTGGGCTTCCGGAATTGGACGTATTGGTGCGATCGTTGGACCGGTATTGACAGGTGCTTTACTCACCATGAATTTACCGCATCAAATGAACTTCTTTGCAATTGCGATTCCCGGTTTGATTGCTGCGCTGGCAATTTTCCTGGTGAACTTAAAAATGTCTGTAGAAGGTCAAGCCCTTGCTGCACCTGAGATTCGCACTGATTCTCTCGCTGAAAAAGCAAGTTAATGGATTAAATATCAATTAATAAAGAAAACACTTCTAATGATAGAGATCGCCATCGTAAGCGGTGGTGATCTGTTGCTAGAATCGAGACGCATAATAAAAAAGTGAGTTTAGGATGAACACGAAACAATTATTTAATAATCAAACAATCACATTAAAACGCACGGTTCTGATGAGCATGATGGCAATGAGTTTAGGGGGCCTTAGCTTGTCTACCCAAGCACAAACTCCAGCTCAGTCCAATCAGCAGGAAATTGAGCAGTTGCGTCAAGAGGTTCAAGCTTTACGTGCCTTGATTGAGCAGCAGCAAACTCAGACAGCTGCTGTGACTGCCCCTGTAGCGATAACGCCAGCACCTACAAATACAGCAGTAGCGCCTGCGAGCAAACCTGTGATGAAAATTGCCAGTGGGGCCGAGTTTAATCTATACGGTAATATCCGTGCTGATGCCTCTTATCAGGCTGAGGGCGGTGCAGCGACACGTATGTATAACCAGATTAATGCGGTACCTCTTGAAGGCACAGGTGAACGCAGTGATGAGTTTAAATCCACGCTTTCAGCCACGCGTTTAGGGATGGATTTTCAAGCGCCCGTGGGTGCTGGGGATAAAGCCTTAAGTGGTAAAGTTGAGGTCGATTTCCTGGGTGGGGCTAGTTTTGATAACCTGCGTATCCGCCATGCCTATATCAGCTATGCTGACTGGTTAATTGGTCAAACCTGGTCAAACTTTGCGACCCCAGACTATATACCTGAGACGGTAGATGCACTGGTTTATGCCGGTGGTTCAATTAAACGGACGCCTCAGATTCGTCATACCAGTACTTTGAGTCCAGCGACCAATCTGGTGCTTGCAGTAGAAGATCCGAAAGATGCGACCATTACGGGAATCAAACAGCGTTTACCGGCTTTAACTGCACGCTTAAACCACAAATTTGCGGATAATCTTTCTGTCAGCGCACGTGCGATGGGGAATGAAAAACGCGTGAATGAAGATGAAAAAACAGCATGGGGTGTGGGCTTAGGTGCCAAATACGAGTTTGTTCCAGGCACCAGCCTTAAGGCAGATTATTATCATGTCAAAGGGGATAGCAGTTTTGTCTCTTACGCTAACCCAGGTGTCGTTACAGCTGCTAATGGAGATCTTCTACAGAGTGAATTTGATTCGATTACTGTAGGGCTAACGCAGCAGTTTAATGATAAATTGCGTGGCACAGTAGGCTATGGTTATATGAATTTCGACCAAGATAATGGCTATCTTGCTGCTCCTGGTCTGAATCTAACAGCAGTGAACAAAGACCTTTGGCAGGCTTGGGCCAATGTGTTCTATAACCCTACAAAACCGCTGAGTTTTGGCCTGGAATATGTTTATGGTGAACGTGAAGCACTGGGGGCTGCACCAAATGGCAGTACAAAGGGTGAAGATAACCGAGTGAATGCCGTTGCAATTTACAGTTTCTAAACTCTAGCGATTTAATATAAGAAATCTAGCGTGGATGAATTAATCCACGCTTTTTATATGATTCAGGATTACCTCTGCCAGTACATTGACAGCGTTTTCTATCTCAGAAGTCCAGTCAAATGAACAGTTCAGGCGAATATAATTCTGGCTGGTATGTTCCGGTTTAAACAGCAAAGCGGGGGCAATGGCAATATTGTGCTGAATCAGCTGTTCATATAAAACCTGACCATCCAGCTGTTCCGGCAATTTGATCCAGAGAAAATAGCCACTGGAATAATAATAAATTTCACAGACTGAATCTAAACGCGCTTTGAGTTCCTGATAAAACTTTTGTTTATACTTTTCCAGCTGCTGTCTTAGATGACGCAAATGCTTTTCATAATGATGATGGGACAGAAAATCGACCAGTGCATTTTGTAATAACGGACTAACAGTCAAAGTACTCATGAGCTGTAAATGCTGGATTGCATCGGAAAATGGGCCAGCGAAAACCCAGCCAACCCGCGCACCCATGCCCAATGTTTTGGAAAATGAAGAGCAGTGCAATACCCGTTGACGCTGATCAAAATATTTCACGGAAACCGGCTTATGAGCGCCATAATTGAGTTCCTGATAGACATCATCTTCAATCAGATATACCTGATATTCATTTAACAGTTCTGCAATTCTTTGCTTGATCTCTGAATTTACCGTAAAGCCAATCGGATTATGTGCATTCAGCATCAGCCAGCAGACTTTGATCGGGTACTGTTTAAGTGCTTGCTCAAATGATTCCAGGTCAAAACCAAACTGCGGATGTTCAGGGATTGTAATAACCTGCAAGCCTAAACGTTCAGCCGCCTGCCAGGCACCATAAAAAATGGTTTGCTGGAGCAGGATAAAATCACCCGGTTGAGTCAAAGCCTGTAAAGACAGATTGAGAGCTTCCAAGGCACCAGAAGTAATGACAATGTCATCCGAAATGCAGTTTATGCCTTGTAACTGATAGCGGTTGGCAATGAGTTGGCGTAATTCCTGATTACCCGGTGGCATATGATTTTGATGGCTATAACTGCTTTTTCTTTTGCTATGCTGCGCCAGAATCTGCATAAATCGGCTGTTATATAACAGTTCAGCATTTGGAAAAGCTGAACCAAAAGGCGCAATATTTGGAGTTTGCAGTGACTTTAAATAATTAAATACCACAGAGTTAATTTTAACTTTGGAGTTTAAGCCAATCTGTACCGCGGGTTCTTTACTGCTATAGGTTTGTGGTCGCTCTGCAATATAGTAGCCAGATTTATCTTTGGCATAAACCAATCCTTGTGATTCAAGCACCTGATAGGCATTAAGCACCGTCATCAGGCTATAGCCGGACAATTCAGTCTGTTCCCGCAATGAAGGTAATTTGTCATGCGCCTTCCATGCGCCATTTTCAATCATTTGGCGAATATTCTGGGCCAGCTTTTCAGATTTGAACATAAGAAAATAAAATCTAAACTGTACTAATATAATCAGAATTATATTATGAATAAGTTATTAAAATATAACAAATCAAAAAAATAAGTGGCTAACTGTTATATTTTTTTAAATGTATATTGTATCTATACAGCTGATTTAGGTCTGCTGATAATAAAACTCATAACGCCAGACCAACCTATGGGTGATCATATGAATTCAGAAGACAACAAAGCACCAAAATATGCGGATAGCAGTATTTCTGATGCAGCATTCAAGAAGATGATTCTCTGGTTTGCACTTTATGCCGGTTTATTCTGCCTAGGCGTTATCTTTGTCGTAAATGCAGACAAAATTATGATGAGCGGCTTTTAAAATTCTCTCCCTGAACACTATCATCGCCCCAATCTAAATTGGGGCTTTTTTTATGGCACACATTCCCAGTTTTATTTTCTAATTTTTCTGCATCCACTCTGTGACTTTGTCACAATTTGACACTCACAAAGTCAGATTTCCTTGCTAGATTCAGACTGTTTGATGATAAAAATGAATACAGGCTTTTCGCCAGCGCATCATACAGAAATAACAACGATATAGCAGATGGACAAACAACAAGGATAAAGGAGTGAAGCATGCTCGGAAATATGATGTTCCAGCCCTTACTGATCAGCAGCATGATTGAACATGCCGGTCGTTATCATGCCGATACCGAGATCATTTCTAAAAATACCGATACCAGCATTAAAAAGACCAATTGGGGAGAAATCCGGGAAAACTCGAAACGTTTTGCCAATGTTTTACAGCAATTCGGTCTGACACTCGGCGATCGGGTTGCGACCATTGCCTGGAATAATCATCGACATCTAGAATCTTGGTATGCCATTTCGGGGAGCGGGCTGGTTTGCCATACCATTAACCCGCGTTTATTTCCGGAACAGCTGGTATTTATTATCAATGATGCTGCCGATCGGGTACTGCTGTTTGATAAAACCTTTGCACCTTTAATTAAAGCCGTCAAACCGTTATTAAAAACTGTAGAACAGTATATCTGTCTGGATGCTGAAGATTGCGCGATTCGTGAAGCCATTCCGGAAGTTCAGTTTTATGATGATTTGCTTGCCCAGCAATCTGCAGAATTTGACTGGCCTGAACTGGATGAAAATACAGCGAGTTCACTGTGTTATACCTCCGGTACGACTGGAAATCCGAAAGGGGTTTTATATAGCCATCGCTCAACAGTATTGCATAGTTATGCCATTATCATGCCGGATTCCCTGAATGTAGCAGCGCGTGACATCATGCTGCCAGTGGTACCAATGTTCCATGTCAATGCCTGGGGAACCCCATATGCCGCTGCCATGGTCGGTTGTACTTTAGTGCTGCCAGGGCCGGGCCTGGATGGAGCCAGTCTGGTCAATCTGATTGATACATATAAAGTGTCTGTAGCTTTAGGCGTTCCAACGATCTGGCAAGGGCTGATTGCGGCTGCCCAGCAAAGTGGTTCAAAACTGGAAAGCCTGAAACGGAATGTGGTCGGTGGTTCTGCCTGTCCACCGGCGATGCTGAAAACCTTTAAAGAGCAGTTTAATTGCGAAACCATTCATGCTTGGGGGATGACTGAAACCAGTCCCCTCGGGAGTGCCAATCAGCTAAAAACCAAACACCTCGATCTGGCGGATGAAGAAAAAATGCAGATTCGTCTGTCTCAAGGTCGTCCACCGTTTGGCGTTGATTTACGTTTAACCGATGAAGAAAAAGGGACCCAGGAAATCGCCCGAGATGGTGAAACCATAGGTAATCTGCAAATTAAAGGACATTGGATCATTGATCATTATTTTGGCAAGGAAGAATCTGCGCTCACAGCAGATGGCTGGTTTGATACCGGAGATATTGCCACCTTAAATGAAGATGGCTTTATGAAGCTGTGTGACCGTTCCAAAGATCTGATCAAGTCAGGTGGTGAATGGATCTCTTCAGTCGATCTTGAAAATATGGCCATGGGACATCCTGAAATTGCCATGGCTGCCGTGATTGCGGCACAGCATCCTAAATGGGATGAGCGTCCCGTTCTGATTGCGATTAAAAAGCCAGAGAGTCATGTGAGTGAAGCTGAAATGCTGGATTACTATGCGGACAAAGTTGCTAAATGGCAGATCCCGGATCGCGTGATCTTTGTAGATTCAATTCCATTGAGTGGCACTGGAAAAATGTTGAAAAAAGACCTGCGTGAACTTTATGGCTCTATCTTGCTGGAACAGGCCGTAGGTTAAGCTATTTTTTTAAAAGGTAAATTTTTGCCTTTTTAACTCACCCAATATTTAAAACAGAAACTGATCTCTTATAAAGAGGTCAGTTTTTTTATATGTTTTTGCTAAAAATATACAGACCAAAAAAGCAATTTATTCAGTTCATACAGTTTTAACAGCACTTTCTGGCTAAGATTGTCTTACAAAAAGTCCAACTATGGTTTCTAAGCACATAATTTGACCTACATTGACATGGTGTGAGCTTCAGAATTCTTTATTCTGGACTACATAATAAATAGACAGTTGTACATTAATACTGTCTGCGGAATAGAGGGGATAAAAATGACAAGTATGACAACCTACAAGCCGCATTGGATTCGTGAAGATTTCATTGATTTTGTTGGTGAAAAAATCCATCCAACTTGGGCACTCAAAAAAGTCAAAGCATCGATCGTGAATATTCAGGCGGTCAGCCCGGACTTTTTCAAAATCCAGTTACGTCCAAATTATAACTTTAATCGCGGGTCATTTCAGGCCGGTCAAAATATCGCGGTGACTCTGCGTCTGGATGGAGTACGTCATCAACGTCATTATTCTATCGTGACCATTTTAAAAAATGGTGATGTGATTATTGCAGTCAAGCAGCAAGGTAAAGTGTCGCGTGCCTTAACTTTATTGCAACTGGGTGCAGTGGTCGAGCTGTCTCAGCCACAGGGCGAATTTACCTTATTAAACTCTCCTAAACCGATTCTGTTTCTGGCATCAGGCAGTGGCATTACTGCGATTTATTCCTTATTGCAAAAAGCAGTCGTGCAGTTTCAGCATCCGATTGATCTGATCTATTTCACCCGTGATGATGCATTTCATGCCGAGATCAAAACCCTGGCGTTGATGCATCCTCATCTGAAATATCATCATTTTAATACAGTCGAGCATAAGCAGCATCTGAGCCAGCAATTGCTAAACAAGCTGGTACCAGATTTTGAACAGCGTGAAATCTATGCCTGTGGTTCAGCGGGAATGATGAAAACTGCACTCAAAATTGCCGATAAACTGGCGGTGAAATCTAGCTTCCATTCTGAATATTTCCAGATTGCAATGGATGAAAAAGTGAAAGCACAGCCTGTACAGTTTTTAAGATCGCAGCAGGAATTCCAGGCAGAATCTAATCTGCTGGAAAGTGCAGAGCAGGCGGGTCTTCGTCCAGCGCATGGTTGCCGTATGGGCATTTGTAATACTTGCTCATGTACTAAAGTCAGCGGTTCGGTGAAAAACATGCTGACGGGTGAGATCGACCACGGCAGCAATACTCCAATCAAACTTTGTATTTCACAGGCCGTCAGTCCTGTGGTGATTAATTTATAAGCTATTTCAACCATTACTAAACGAATAAGAAGGTGCTCCCATGAATATGCAAATTGATTTTAAAAAACACAGTAAATCTCAATTTCTAAGCCCGGAACAGGTTGAAGAGTTCGGTGCCAAGGTTGATGCTATCCGCCGTGAAGTAATGGAAGATTTGGGCGAAAAAGATGCAGAATATATTTATAAAATCCGTAATTTTGTACGTTATAGCGAGATTGCTTCCCGCGGCATGTTGATGTTTGCAGGCTGGTTGCCACCAGTATGGTTAGCGGGCACAGGCTTATTGGGTATCTCGAAAATCGTGGAAAATATGGAACTTGGCCATAATGTGATGCACGGCCAGTTCGACTGGATGAATGATCCGAGCCTGAATGGTTCGACTTATGATTGGGATACTATTTCCACTGGGGATGACTGGAAATACACTCATAACTATATTCATCACACGTATACCAATATTGTCGGTATGGATCATGATGTCGGTTATGGTCTGATCCGTGTCAGTGAATCTCAGCCCTGGGAACTACGTTTTATCTGGAATATTCCTTTAACCATTCAGTTGATGGTGTTCTTTGAATGGTATGTGGGTGTACAGCGTTTGCATCTGGAAGATGTAATTGCCTATAAAACCAAAACCTGGAAACAGGTCTGGGAAGAAGCGGCACCTTTACGCAAAAAAATGCGTCGTCAGGTCCTGAAAGATTATGTATTTTTCCCGATTATTGCCGGTCCAAATGCGATTCCAGTATTTACGGGGAATGCGGTTGCCAATGTGATTCGTAGCCTATGGGCGTCTGCGGTGATCTTCAATGGACATTTCACTGAAGATGCTGAAACTTTTGAAATGGACAATACCGACAATGAAACCCGTGCGGAATGGTATCTGCGTCAGATCCGTGGTTCGAGCAACTTCAGTGGTGCGAACTGGTTGCATATTCTGAGTGGGAATTTAAGCCATCAGATTGAGCATCATCTGTTCCCAGATATGCCAGCAAACCGTTATGCCGAAGTTGCACCAAAAATCAAAGCCTTATGTGCTGAGTACGGGGTTCACTATAACGAAGCTAGCTTTATGAAGCAGTTCTCGACTGTATGGGTCAGACTGGCGAAATGCTCACTGCCAAATGAATGGAATCAGCAAATTGCAGAAAAAACCCACGCAGTTAAATCGGTGTTTCGTTACTTTAAATCTAAGCTTGTAAATTAATTTTTAGGGTTTCTCTATTATCCAGTTTGGTACTCCTCAATAGATTTGGATGGTCTATTGAGGATTTTTTTATCTGTTAAAAAGTGGCCAGTTCACACGAATTTATGAATGAAATATGAAGATGTTTTTCAAAAAATGACGAAGCCGGGACAGATTTACTACGGCTGAAACGCTTCGTGTACAAGGTAAGCGTATAACTCAAGGAGGTTCTTTTTATAATGGCCGCGTTCTATCATTCAAGCATTCAAGGTCTCAGTTTTGAAATATCTTAAATATTTTTCAGGCATCTCACTGTTATTGCTGTTAACCGCGTGTAATGCCCCGGAAACTCCAGCACCAGATTATCAGGGGAACTGGAAAAATACACTGGAAAATCCAAAATTGGAAAATATCTTGGTGATTTCCAAAAATGGTGAAAACTATTTCATTACCAATACCATTAAAGATAAAGAAAGCGGCAAAACCGACAAGAAAAATCCGATGCCCGCTTCAGTCGCTGATAATGGCCTGCTTCAGATTAATTCAGGTGCAGGTGTCGTTGATTTCGCAATTGACGAAAAAACTGGCAATCTGGTTGGTTCAGGCTCCGTTTATAAAAAAGCCAAATAATGCTCTAATCTAATCAATTCAGAGATAACACAAAAAATGCCATGATCAGGAAGGATTCATGGCATTTTTTTAGTTCACCAATTTTATGAGACCAGCAAAATCTTCTACAAAATAATTTGCCTTGGCTTTGATCAGATCCATTTCATGCGCAGAATACTGGTCGTAAATTGCCACTACATCAATTCCCGCATTGTTGGCAGCTTCCACCCCAATTAAAGAGTCTTCAACAATCAGGCAGTCTTTAGCCTCAATTTCAAAATGCTGGAGCGCGTTTAAATACACCTCTGGATGCGGTTTGATATTCTCGACATTTTCACGAGTCAAAATAATCGCAAAATCATCATCAAAACTGATTTTCTGATTAATCTTCTGATTATTATCCTGATAACGCTGCACATTGAATAAGCTGGTGGTAGTCGTGAGTGCCAATTGTATCCCTTGCTGTTTTAAGGCTTGAATCAGCAGCTCAGCTTGCGGTTTGAGTTCTATCACATGATCCAGAAAATGCCGTGAAATACCGTAACGGCGGTTTTTAACCTCTTCCTTGCTTGGCTTGAAACCATATAGGTCTTTTAAATAGCCACAATATTCCAGATAGGGATCGGGCATATGTCTAAAGGCTTTCAGTTGCAGGTCACGTTGTTGTTGAATCTGATCTAGACCAATTTCAATTCCAGATAATTCCTGAATCAGGGCAGCATCGACCTGGTTCCAGATTCCCACTGAATCAATCAGGGTTCCATCCAGGTCAAAACACACCAGCTTTTTATCTTTAAACATGACACCCCCCATTTCTCTTTCACCGCCATTATCCCGTTTTTAGAAAGAGATAAAAAGTCCAGTTTGGGTGCACATCCAGACTGTATTTATCAATGAATTCCTAAAATGAACTTATTTTGAGCATTTTAAGTATTACTAATAATAAAAATCGTAATACTAAATTGGCACAGCATTTGCATTTATCTACCCATCATAAAGTGATCTAGGGTTCCGGCAGTTTTTTCAAAAAAACTGCGGCTGAGACCGAGAGTTCACGGCTCGATTTGAGCTACACGGAGGGATAAAAGCCCGGGAGGTTGGAACAAAAACCTTAGAGAGGTCATGTACATGGGCGCAATAGACAATAAGTACCATAACAATCAAACACTTTGGACTGAAATCCTGCCGGGAGGGCATCACTGGTCCGGGCGCATTCAAAAAGGTGCGGTTCTGCAATTCAAGGCACTAGGTGCCAATGCCAACGTATCCCTGTTCTGTGTCAATGCTGAAGATAAACTGGAACGTTACAACATGCCAGACAGTCTGAAAGGCCAGCATACAGCTTACCTGACAGCAGGGAATGTGCTGTATTCCGATCTGGGTCGTGTGATGGCTTCCATTGTTAAAGATGAAGCTGGCTGGAACGATACCTTCTGTGGTCCATCTCGTCCTGAACAGATTGAAAAACAGTTTGGCATCCGTAGCTTCCAGGATGCCCGCAATGACATGTACCAAAGCGGTTTAGATGGTCTGTTAATTGAATTATCTAAATTCTCACTCGGTCAGACTGACCTGAGTGCAACCGTCAATCTGTTCTCTAAAGTCACTCCAAATGATGCCGGCGCATTGTCTTATGTGCCTTCAGACAATACTGATCAAATCATTGAACTGCGTTTTGAAATGGATTGTCTGGTGTTCCTGTCTGCTGCACCACATGGACTAGATAACAGTGCGGAATATCAACCGGCTGATATTCAATTATCTTTGTTTAAAGCCAATAGCTTAGGCGAAACCGATATCTGTCGCGACTCCTGTCCACAGAACCAGCGTGCATTCCAGAACAACGCACGTTACTACGCACTTTCAAACGTTTAAGGCAGGAGAATAACCATGACAGCTCTACAACAATTCGAAAAAACCGTACTTAGCGAAATCTGTCCTGCCGGTGAAGCATGGATGTGCGAAGTCAAAAAAGGCCAGTATTTCCGCATCATCGATCTGGAAGGAAATCAGGCAGTCGATACCTTATTTATCTCTGCTGAAAATCCGGAAGAGCGTTATAGCGCAACCGATACACTGGCGATTAACCAACAGATTTATTTGGAAAAAGGCACGACTTTATACAGTAACTTTGGCCGTGCCATTGCTGTGATCAATGATGATAACTGTGGTCGTCACGACACTTTAGGTGGTGCATGTTCATGTGAAAGTAATACAATTCGTTATGCATATGACAAATACCCGATGCACAGCTGCCGTAACAATTTTATGTATGCGCTGGCAAAACATCCAGTGGCAAAAAAACATGGCTTAAACGTGCGTCACATCGGTCCAAACATCAACTTCTTTATGAATGTGCCTGTGACTGCCGATGGTCACCTGAAATTTGATGATGGTATTTCTGCACCAGGCAAATATGTGGAAATCAAGGCCGAAATGGACCTGATCGTGCTGATCTCGAACTGCCCGCAGTTGAATAACCCATGTAATGCCTACAACCCGACACAAATCCAGCTAGTTGTGCGTGAAGGCGAGGAGGCTTAAGTCATGTTTAATAAAGTTCTGATTGCCAACCGTGGCGCGATTGCCTGCCGCGTGATCCGTACCCTGAAAAAACTGGGGATTCAATCTGTAGCCGTTTATTCAGAAGCAGACCGTGATTCACTCCATGTGACTTTAGCGGATGAGGCGGTGTATATCGGTGAAGCCCCAGCCAGCCAAAGTTACCTGAATATTGAGAAAATTCTGGAAGTCGCGAAACAGACCGGTGCTGAAGCGATTCACCCGGGTTATGGCTTCCTGTCTGAAAATGCTGAATTCTGCGACCTATGTGAATCACAAGGCATTGCCTTTATTGGGCCAAACTCAGCACAAATGCGTGCTTTTGGTTTAAAGCATACGGCGCGTGAGCTGGCAATTCAAGCCAATGTACCTTTACTTCCAGGTAGCCAGTTACTGGCAGATGAAGCTGAAGCCTTAACGGAAGCGAGTCGCATTGGCTATCCTGTGATGCTGAAAAGTACCGCAGGCGGTGGCGGGATCGGCATGCGTCTGGTCTGGAACGAAGCTGAGCTGAAAGATGCCTATGCAACCGTATCTTATCTTGCACAAGCCAACTTCAAAGATGCAGGTCTGTACCTGGAAAAATTTGTACAAAATGCCCGTCACATCGAAGTGCAGATTTTTGGTGATGGCCAAGGCAAAGTGATTGCTTTAGGTGAACGTGATTGTTCAGTACAACGCCGTAACCAGAAAGTGATCGAGGAAACGCCAGCACCGCACATTAACGATGAACAACGTGCTTATATCCAGAATGTCGCGATTCAGCTGATGGAGTCAGTGAATTACCGTTCTGCCGGTACGGTTGAATTCGTCATGGACACCGATACGCAAGAATTTTATTTCTTGGAAGTGAATACCCGTCTACAAGTCGAACACGGCGTGACCGAGCAAGTCTTTGGTGTGGACCTGGTGGAATGGATGGTGACATTGGCCAGCGGTGATTGGACTGCACCAACTGAACCATTAGAATCGAAAGGGCATTCGATTCAAGTACGTTTATACGCCGAAGATCCAATCAAAAACTTCCAACCAAGCGCAGGCTTACTGACACATGTTGAGTTTGATGACAATGCTCGTAATGAAACATGGGTGGAAACAGGCTCGAATGTATCATCCTTCTACGACCCGATGATTGCCAAAATCATTGTCACAGCAAACGATCGTGCTTCTGCCATTCAAGCCATGACAGACACTTTGGCGAAAACCTCTGTTGCGGGGATTGAAACCAATCTTGAATATTTACAAAACATTATCGACTGTGAGGTATTTAAAGCCGGCACACAAACCACACGCTTCTTAAATACCTTTGAGTGGAAAACTCAAAAGATTGAAGTGCTACAAGCCGGCATTCAAACCGCAGTACAAGATGTCACAGGTCGTTTGGGCTATTGGGATGTCGGTGTGCCGCCATCGGGTGCGATTGATCCATTATCACTGAATGTCGCAAACCAGTTGCTTGGCAATGCCTATAACACTGCAGGCTTAGAATGTACGCTACAAGGTCCGACTTTAAAATTCCATTGTGACAGCCAAATTGTACTGGCAGGTGGCGATATGCCATCTACACTAGATGGTGTTCAAGTTCCAATGTGGCAGACCGTCAATGTGCGTAAAGGTCAGATTCTCAAATGTGGCAAAATCGCGACAGGTTGCCGTACCTATATCGGCATCAAAGGCGGTTTGAATGTGCCTGAATATCTCGGCTCACAAGCGACCTTTACTTTAGGTCAGTTTGGCGGTCACGCAGGTCGTAACTTATTGATTGGCGATATGTTACCGATTACTGCATTTACAAGTGATGAAGTCAAAGTACTGGCACCTGAACAAGTTCCAACATTCAGTCATGAATGGGAAATTGCGGTGATGTATGGTCCACATGGTGCGCCAGACTTCTTTACCAAAAATGACATCGATACCTTCTTTGCCAATACTTTTGAGATTCACTTTAACTCTAGCCGTACCGGTATCCGCCTGATTGGTCCTAAACCGGAATGGGCACGTGAAGATGGCGGTGAAGCAGGTCTGCATCCATCCAATATTCACGACAACGCGTATGCGATTGGTGCGATTGATTTCACTGGTGATATGCCAATCATTCTCGGTCCAGATGGTCCAAGCCTCGGTGGTTTTGTCTGTCCAGCAGTGGTGATCAATTCTGAGCTGTGGAAACTCGGTCAGCTCAAAGCCGGTGACAAGGTGAAATTTATCCCCGTGAGCTATCACCAAGCCAAACTGCTCAATGAAAAATATCATGTACAACTAGAAGCATCAGATACCCAATCGGTGGCATTTGATGAATCATTCTATCCTGAACTGGCTACGCTGAAAAATGCCGTACTAGATACCTTAAAAGGTGAAAATGGTGCGCCGGATGTGGTGTATCGTCCAGCGGGTAACAACTATATGCTGGTGGAATATGGTGAGCTGGTGCTGGATCTGAATCTGCGTTTCCGTATCCATGCCTTGATGCAATGGGTTCAAAAACAGAATATTCCAGGCATTATCGACCTGACGCCAGGCATCCGTTCGCTGCAAATTCATTTTGATTCGATCAAGCTGGATCAGCTCGACTTGCTGCGTCTGTTGCAAGTGGCTGAAACTGAACTGCCTGATGTCACTGAAATGGAAGTGCCATCACGTACCGTGTATTTGCCACTGGCTTGGGAAGATTCCCAAACCCAACTGGCAACCGAACGCTATATGCAAACTGTGCGTCCAGATGCACCGTGGTGTCCGGACAATATCGAGTTTATCCGCCGTATTAATGGCCTGAAAGATAAACAGGCAGTCAAAGATGTGGTGTATAACGCTAGCTATCTGGTGATGGGGCTGGGTGATGTGTACCTGGGTGCGCCTGTAGCGACGCCACTTGATCCGCGTCAGCGTTTAGTCACAACGAAATATAATCCGGCGCGTACCTGGACACCTGAAAATGCCGTGGGGATCGGTGGTGCTTATATGTGCGTGTATGGTATGGAAGGCCCTGGTGGTTATCAGTTCGTGGGTCGTACTACGCAAATGTGGTCGCGTTACCGTAAAAATGTCGACTTCGAGCAAGGCAAACCATGGTTACTGCGCTTCTTTGACCAGATCAAGTTCTATGAAGTGTCTGAAGAAGAACTCATGCAAATGCGTGAGGACTTTAAGGCAGGCCGTCTGAAACTGCGTATTGAAGAAGGTGTGTTGAACCTGAAAGAGTACAACCAGTTCCTGACTGACAATGCCGACACCATTAGCGAGTTTAAGGCAACGCAACAAGCCAACTTTGAAGCGGAACGCCGTCGCTGGCATGAAGCTGGACTGGCAGAATACGTGTCTGAAAGTCTGGATGCCGTGGATGATGGTGAAACGGTTGCGATTCCGGAAGGTGGTTGTGCGGTGGAATCGCATATGCCGGGTTCAATCTGGAAAATCGAATGTCAGTCTGGTGATATCGTGGAAGAAGGTGCGACCTTGGCTGTAATTGAAGCGATGAAGATTGAGATTCCGATTATTGCCCCTGAACGTATGCGTGTAGATACGATTACGATTGAGAAAGGGCAAACAGTGAAAACGGGGCAGGTGTTGTTTACGTTGGCGCCAGTGGCTTAAAGAATCCTCCCTAACCCTCCTTTGAAAAAGGAGGGAATTTCCCCTCTTTATTAAAGAGGGGTTAGGGGAGATTAAAATTTATTTATTACATCTTTCAATATGCTTAAAAATTTTTTCACATAATTCTTTAGCTTTAGGTGTAAGCTTCCAATCAGGATTTTCATCAAAATCTTTGATAATTTCACGGCAAAATTTTAGTTTATCTTTAATAGTCCCGACACCAGGACCATCAGCAAAAGCAGTTTTGGTTGTATTTGATGTTGGTTTCTTAATTTTTTCATCTATTAAGCGACCAATACCGTATTGAGCATTATCAAAATAATCATCTTGATTAATATTATCAATTAAGGAAATATCATAGCTCTGTCGTACATTTTTTAGGCGTGGAAATTTTGCTTTCGCAACTCGAATAATTGCATTTTTAGGTAGAGTATTCTCTGTTTCTTTACATTCCAAAATAATTAAATTATCTCTATTCAATTCTTTTCTTAAAAATTTTATTTTTTCAGAATTTTTTTGTATGTCTCCATCAGCAATCAATAGCATGTCACTTGCGACGGAAGTTGCACTTTGACCTCGATCTTGCTGAAGGAATTCAATTCTTTCTTCTCTTGTTTTAGGGTAATCATCATCAAATGACCAGTGAGATAAATTACTTCCGGAATATTCCACGAATGTATAATGATAATTAGGCATGAAACGACGATATTTTTTATACAACTCCTCATGGGAGTTTTCTAATTCAGATAAATATTTTTCCATATACTTAGTGATATAAAGCCGATCCGTAATCCCTTCAACCCAAATTGTACAGTTAGCCAAATAAACAGAAGAAGGTCGTACACCTAAAGATGCCAATAAGTCACGATCGCGGTCACAACGGTAAATTTTAAACTCAAATTTATTTGACTCATTCTTACTAGGTTGTTTCACAAACTTTTGAATCATCACTTGATCGGATTCATCCGCCATATCAAGTAAATGATTTGAATGGGTGGTGAAAAAATAATAATGATTAGTTTCATTTAAATAGAAATTCATAAGTTGACGAACCATACCGGCATGCATATGAAGTTCTGGCTCTTCAATAAAGAAAGCATGTACGGCATCATTTTTTATGAAAGCTTCATAAGTTAAAATGATAACTTGTTGTAAACCATCACCTAATTGAGAAATAGGAAATTGTCTGTCATTACCTATTTTGATATTTACAACATCTTGGTCATGTTTAGGTATTAGAGAAATTGGATCGTTATCAAAAAAATATTGACTTAATTTTGCTTCATAATTTTTAATTAAATCACGTTGTTCAGGTTCACCTAATAGATGAATTTTAAGTTCATGGTATAGACATTCACCTGTAATAATATTTTGGGAAGTAAATTTACTTAAATTGGTGAAATAATCTTTTTTAGCACGTTCTATGTAGGGCTGCTTATTTTCTAAGTCTGTTACAGGACGCATACCACGTAGAATAGGAATATAGAATTTTTCTTTGAAAAAACCAGAGATAATTTTTAAATCTTCATCATTAAGTTCAAATAAACTATAATTATCTAAATAATTATGTATTTTTGAATTTCTTTCTAGATGCCCCTTTATGGAAGAATTAAGATAAATCAATTGATCAACTCTTTTTTCAGAAAGATTTTTAATTAAATCTTTGTATAAAGATTTAATGTCTGAATGAGTTGTACTGTATCCCAAAACATCATCTATTTGAGGAAGTTTATTTTTTAAAATTATTAAATTCTTTAATAGTTCTTTATATTTATATATTCCACATGGATAGTTATTTACGAAAAGACTTCTAAGAAACCTACTTTTTCCAGAATTATTTTTTCCAATAAAAAAATTCAACCGTTTAACTTCTACAACTTCAGAATAATCTGCAGCATTATCAGAACTATAATTCTCTATATTTTCAGCCCAATAATATAATTTTTCTGTCATAAAAAAGCCCCCGAATTATGGAGGCTAATTTATCAGTAATAGTACACTTTTAAAACTCTTTCAAATCCTTATAGACTTACTTTTACAATTTCACCAACTCTACCCGACGATTCTTTGCCTTACCATCTTCATTCGAATTATTTGCAACAGGCTGAGTATCCCCAAAACCTTTAGCGGTTAAACGGTTGCTTTCAATACCCGCTTTGGTTAGGGCAGAAACCACACTTTGCGCACGCTGATCAGACAACTTTAAATTATGTGCTGCATCACCGGTATTGTCGGTATGACCATAAATACCCAGTTTTAAATCCGGGTTATCTTTTAATAAAGCAACAATCTGTTCAATTTGCGCTTGAGAGTCCGGTAAAATCTCAGCTCTATTCGTTGCGAAGTTAATCTGTACGCTCACTTTATTGTCTTGATCCAGACTTTGTTTTAGTGCGCTTGAAGTCAGGGCTTTGGCAGTGACATTTAAAGGTTTGGATTCAGCCACCATCAGCGAAATATAATTGCCAGATTGGGTCAGCTGGAACCATGCAGACTTATCTTCTTGGCGAAGTACATAAGTCTTGGTCGGGTAGTTAAAAATATCACCCAGGCCAGCATAATACTGCACCTGAAAATCCTTAGGAATTTTCTCAATGATATCTTTGGGAATCTGGCTATTGGCAATTTCTACACCGCCCAAATCCTTGATCACACTCTCCAGATTACGCTGAATTTCTAAAAAATTGCCTTCTTTATATTCCGGTTTCGAGGTAATGCCTGAACTGAATAATTTGCCTTCAACCCATTCCAGTTGCTGTCCTGTCCAGAATGGAACGCGCTCAAAATTGCGCTGCTCAGTATTTTGATAGATATAATCGTCTGGCAGGGAAATATAAGGAAAGTCACCGAGTGTCGCTGTGCTGAGTGGAATTTTACTGATGTCAAAAGCTTGTGCCGGTGCCGTTTCGGCAGCTTGCGTGGTATCTTCCTGCTGGATTTCGGTTTTGGAGGTTTCTGCTTGCTCGGTTTTGCTACATGCCGCAAAAATAAAAGGCATACAAAGAATGGCAGTACGAAGGAGAGTGGAAGTCTTCATTAAATTTCCTTATTGTTCGGGCATTTTTATGGAATTTATTGTATAGAAATTCACCTGTAGTGCAAATTTTAATCAAAACCTAAATCTGAGCGGCTTTAGTATTCATAATTAAAGCCAGAGAAGAGTAATTGGTGAAGATTCCATTATCAAAAACTGTACCATAAAACCCCATTTTGATATCGTTTTGGTGCAAGTTTGATCACTCTTGGCGCATAAATATTTTAGACACATTTTGTAGCATTTATTAAGTTTCAACTAACTGTTTTAAATCAATTTTTTAATAATAAAAAACTCTTTATATTTGGCATATTTTCTGCTTTTATTTATATACCGAATTAAAAGAGGAGAGCATATTACTTGAAGAACCAGACGCAATTCTCGATCAATCCATCATGTCTAAAAATAATTACAGTACATGATTAATTTAACGGCCTCTTGGTGAATTAATTCACTCATTTTGATTCCAAATAAGCCCCATAACCGTTGATGGGGCTTTTTTTGAGCTGCATTTCTGCCTTTTCTCCTCGTAATTAGCAAATTTCCCTACCTAAAACTGGCACGTTTTCTGCATTTCCCTAAGTAATACGAAATTTACATTCAGTAATACCGAGGAGATGCGCATGAATAATCAAAGCAAAAAAGCCAAGCTGCATCCATTTGCCCAATTTTTAATTGAACTTCTCAGCGTTCGCGCCGGGCTTTATGTCAAACAGGATTCACTCAAGGAAAGCAGACGTGTCTAAACCGAAATTGGCACGAATCAGTATCACCGTGCCGGAAACCACATTACAGGCCATGGATCAGAAAATTGTCGAGCAGCACTATGAAAGCCGCTCGCAGGCCATTGTCGACATGATTAACCGCCACCTGATTGATGAGCTGGTTTCTCGTGATGAAGTCATGGTCGGCACGTTGACCTTGGTCTATGACGTCAGCCTGAAACCGTTACGTTCCCAGCTGGTCGATTTGCAACAGCAATATCTGGAACAGGTAATCAGCTCGCTGCATATCCAGCTGGATGATCAGAAAGTCCTGCAAGTGATGCTGATGCAGGGTGTAAGCAGTGATTTAAAAGAAATTAGTGAGCAATTTATTGCATTAAAAGGTGTGCTGAAAGGACACCTGGAACTGATGGATGCCGTGATGCCTCCCATTCCCCAAAATACCAATAAAGGAGTATTGTCATGAATACTTTATGGACAATTCAAGACTGGCAGAACGCCTACCAACAGCAGCAGATTCAGTTACAGGATCTGATCGATTATGTAGCATCATTTCAGAATGATGATCATGCCTGGATTTCAATTGCATCTGCAGAACAATTACAAGCACAAATTGATGCCTTAACAGGAAAATCACCAGCCGAATTGCCACTCTACGGCATTCCATTCGCAGTCAAAGACAATATTGATGTTGCCGGTTTCTATACCACTGCAGCCTGTAAAGAAGCTTCTTATCTCGCAACCAGCGATGCAACGGTTGTGGCTAAATTAAAAGCTGCCGGTGCTGTTGTCGTAGGTAAAACTAACCTAGACCAGTTTGCGACTGGCCTGGTCGGTGTACGTTCACCCTACGGCGCAGTGAAAAACAGCTTTAATCCGGAATATATCAGTGGCGGTTCAAGTTCGGGTTCATCTGTAGTCGTGGCCAATGGTCAAGTGCCATTTAGCTTAGGCACGGATACCGCTGGCTCTGGCCGTGTACCGGCAGGACATAACAATATTGTTGGCTTGAAACCCACCAAAGGCTGGTTTTCCACTATGGGTTTGGTGCCAGCATGCCGCACCATTGATGTGATTTCAATTTTTGCCCTGACTGTCGATGATGCGTGGCAAGTTGCTCAAATCATGCAAGGCTATGATGCGACAGATGAATATTCACGCCAGCATCCAGCCAATGTGCCAACCCAATTTTCCAAAGGCAAAATCGCGATTCCGGCACAATTGGAATTCTATGGCGATGCTGAAACTGAAAAAGCCTTTGAATTGGCAATTGCCCGTATCAAACAGCTTGGTTATGCAGTTGAAGCGATTGATTTCAGCATTTTCAACCAGTTGGCATCCGCACTTTATAACAAGGCTTGGGTGGCTGAACGGACCAATGCTGTTGAAAAACTGGTTTCTCGTGATGTAACGCATCCGGTGATTAACCAGATTATCAGTCAGGCAGACAACTTTAATGCTGTCGATATGATGCAGGCGGAATATGAACGAGCGCAATTGGCTCGTCAGATCAATCTAGCCCTGGCTGACTTTGATGCCTTGATGGTGCCAACGGCTCCAACCATCTACAAGATTGCTGATGTGGAAGCGGATCCATTAGTCAAAAACAGCCACATGGGCGCTTATACCAACTTTGTGAATTTTGCGGATTTATCGGCTTTGGCACTGCCTAATGCAATTCGTGCTGATGGTTTGCCAAGTGGGGTGACCTTTATTGCACCCGCCTGGATGGATCAGGCACTGGCGAACTTTGGTCAGAGCTGGCAGCAGGCAACAGCTTTAACACTGGGCACTTCGCAAAAAACTTATGAACAAACAAGCCAGATTCAGTCACAGCATGCAGTAAAACTGGCAGTCGTCGGTGCGCATCTGACTGGTATGCCATTGAACTTCCAGCTCACCACACGTGGTGGCACTTTAGTGCAAAAAACCAAAACCGCAGCCAGCTACAAACTGTTTGCACTGAAAAATACCACACCACCAAAACCAGGTTTGCAGCATCACAATAAAGGTCAAGAAATCGAAGTGGAAGTCTGGGAGATTCCGTTTGCCAACTTTGGCCAGATCGTGGCGGAAGTTCCAGCACCGCTGGGCATTGGCAATGTACAGCTGGCAGATGGCAGTTGGGTTAAAGGTTTTATCTGCGAAGGCTATGCGCTTGAAGATGCAACTGACATCAGTCATTTTGGTGGCTGGCGAGACTTTATTAAATCAAAACAACTTTCAAATACACGTTTTAAATGTAATTGCATAGGGGAAATCGCACAATGATCAAGAAAGTAACTTTAGCAGCATCTGTTTGCTGCGCAATTTTTATGAGCGGTTGTGACAATACGGCGAAAGTTCCAGAATCATCTGGTCAGGCCAAAGGCAGTGTAAATACTCAGCCGATTCGTATCGGCTATAGCGACTGGCCAGGTTGGGTAGCTTGGCAAGTGGCGATTGAAAAAGGCTGGTTAAAAGAAGCAGGCGTGAATGTCGATTTTAAATGGTTTGACTATTCAGCTTCATTGTCTGCCTTTGCCGCAAATCAGCTGGATGCAGTCATGGTAACCAATGGTGATAATCTGGTGACTGGCTCTGGTGGTACTAAAGGCGTGATGATTCTGGCGACGGATTATTCAGCTGGAAATGACGTGATCATTGCCAAGAATGGAATTAACTCGATTCAGGATCTACGCGGTAAAACTGTTGCCACTGAAAAAGGTCTGGTCGATCACTTGCTGCTATCGACTGCTCTGGATGATGCAAAGGTTAAACTGAATGAAGTGAAACTGGTTAACACCATGACCAATGAACTGCCACAGGTCTTTGCAACAGCGGATATTGATGCGATTGCAGTATGGCAGCCAGTCGCGAATCAGGCCTTATCTGCGGTTGCCGGGTCAAAAATTATTTTCAGCTCTAAAGATAAAGCTGGTCTGATTTATGACACTTTAACTGTGAATCCTGCGCATTTGGAAGCCAATAAAGAGCAATGGAAAAAGGTCATTCAAGTTTGGGATAAAACCGTTAAATATATCAATGACCCGGCAACTCGTGCAGATGCTGTAGAAATCATGTCGAAACGTGTCGGTGTGGATGCAAAAGCCTATATGCAGTTTGTAGATGGCACACACTTGCTGGATCTGGAAGCCAACAAGAAAGTCTTTACCAAAGGTGATGGTTTCGATTCAATCTATGGTTCAAGCTATCACGTCAACAAGTTCAACGTCACCAACGGCATTTATAGCACTGAAATGAATGTGGATAGTGTGATTGTTCCAACGCTGGTACAAGAGCTGAAATAAGTCGTAATGCAGACAATAAAAATCCCCAGGTTCGGGGATTTTTTATTATTAGATGAGTAGATATCTTTTATAAATCGAAAAATGATCGTTAATATTCATATTCAATGGATATTGAAAGTTCCTTCTCCCTCTGGGATGAGAAGCATAGCTTCGCAAGAGGATGAGGGTATTTATTAGAAAGAACCTCTCCCTGAGGAGCATGCTTCGCAAGTCTCCTACAAGGAGAGGGAATCTACTTCTTAGTAATTAAAAATGACTGATGAAAAAACGCTAATATTAAAAAATTAAAGCTCAACACTTTTGGAAAAGACATTAATAAAAATAATTCCCACAATCATGAATGACAGACCAATCAGTGCCGGAATATCCAGATGCTGCTTGAACACCAGCAGTCCGACAGTAGAAATCAGGATAATGCCTGCACCAGACCAGATCGCATAAGCAATGCCCATTGGAATGGTTTTCATGGCCATGGAAAGAAAGAAAATGGCAATCGCATAACCAACAAATGTGGTAATTGACGGCCAGAGTACGCTAAAGCCATTGGATGCCTTTAGTGCAGAAGTCGCGATGACTTCTGCAATAATAGCAACGGATAGATATAAAAAAGCCATATTCCTCCTTATAACACCCGTTCTGTATGATGGAGCAGGTGATCCTGTTCTGCGCTCATCCACTGTGCTGCTTCTGCAGTGGTGGTAGTCGTGTGCTGAAACTCATATCCAGGTTGATAGATATCAATCTCAAAAATCAGATCAATTGCACGACCATCCAGAACCACATGCTGGACCAGACGGGTTACATCCAGAATTTCAAAATTGTCCAGGTCAAAGGCGTTGCCTGTTTCACCGGTACGGGTGCTGTAGGTTTTACTTAAACCTTGGGTGCCAATAGAGACTTCGAAGCTTTGCAGCAGATCAAATGAAGTAGTATCGGCTGACTTGATATCTAGTGCTGCAACCTGAGTTTGTATTTCTGGCAAGCGGGTCAGGGCATAAGCAATATGATCATCACAAATAATCAGACCGCCATCCATTTCCAGTTTTTCATTTGATTGAGCATCTACCGCAGATTCTAAACGTAGGCCTAAGAACAGACCTTTTTTCACTTGCTGACGCCAGTCTTCGACATAGACATTGCTCGGTGAAAATTCCAGAATACAGTTCCCGATCGCATGCAATTTTGCGGGTTCAGGCCACTGCACATGGTTCTGATAATTGGCGTAGTGTTCAACTTCCCAGGACAAGAGCTGCGGTGCCTCATCCCATATCGTATTGCCAATCCAGCCCTGACGTTCTATCACTGGCGTGTCGTTCTGACTTTTCAGGCGCAGATCAATGGTAAAGCTGCGTGACTGGAACCAGTACACAATGGTGTTTTGATCGGTCAGGCCATTAAAGAAACTGATGCTTTTTCTGCGAAATGCCCCGTATAAAAAGCTCGGAACAACTTCAGGTTGAGCAGTGGTTGGCGTTAAGGTTTTTATGGCTGCTAACAGGTTCATGATGCCGCCTCCGCTTTTTCATTCAGCCCAAAGGAAGACAGCGGAACGGCATTTTTTAGGACAAGCTCACCACTGGCAATTCGCTGTTTTAAATACTGGAACGTTTGTGCGGTCTGGTTAAACAGGTGTTCACCACCAATCAAAGGTTTATATTTGGAATCATTGGTGTGCACCACCGGTTCAATCACGGTGTCATAGTTACAGGTACAGAACAGCGGGAAGGAGTAACGCTCTTCAGAGACTTTTTTTACGCGGTGTTTGGTTGCCAAGTATTTGCCATTGGACAGGATTTCCATCATGTCCCCAATGTTCATCACTAGCGTATTTTCGATGAGTGGAATATCGATCCATTCACCAGCTTTGTTCAGCACCTGCAAACCTGGTGCGGTAGGCAGCAGCAGGGTAAAGCATTCATAGTCGGTATGTGCACCGATGCCTTCGGCATCTTTGATATCCGGATTGTAAGGATAATGAATCAAGCGCAATTGACTTGGCGCATCATTAATTTTATCGGCAAAGAAATCTTCTTTGACACCGAGAGTCAGTGCAAAAGCAGCAAAGATCTGTTCGCTGATGGTGCGCAAGTGGCCGTAATATTGGCTAACAATAGTTTTAAAATTTGGATGATCAGGCCATAAGGTTGGGCCTAGCAATGGGCAGTCTGTTCTAGAACCCTGATAATCATAATTCACATCATAGGCTTCTTTGAGGTCATAACTGTTGCCCGCGAACTGTTCTTCACCAATTGGCACATAACCGCTATGGTTACTGGATTTGCCAATATAGTGCTGCATTTTGGTGTCCAGATTCTGCTCAAAATAGGATTTGGCCAGTTCGACTAATGACTTGGCATAATCAAAATTAAACTGATCCCCTTTAAGATAAAGGAATCCGACATCTTTACAGGCCTGGTCTAAAGCTGCCGCAACTTCAAGACGATCGGCCAGATGTGGACTTTGCATTTTAGAAATATCGACGAGTGGGAGTACGTATTGGTCTTGCATTGCAATCACCTTATTGTTGGTCGTCCAACACAGCGATTAAAACCTTTGGGTCGTCCCAAAGGCTCTTTTTTAAAAGGATTATTTAATCGTGCTGACCTTGGTCAAGCGTGGAATCTCTGGAAGATCGGCTAGTGCAGGATCCAGCTCATCCTCCTGAGCATGTACCAGATGATTGACGTGCTCGCGAAGCTGTTTAAATTTCGGAGTCAGCATTAGATCTGGATGGCGTGGACGTGGTAAATCCACTTCAATAATTTCCTTAATTTCACCTGGATTGGCTTTCAACGCCACAATCCGGTCTGCCAGCAAGATCGCTTCATCCATATCGTGGGTCACGAAAATGATGGTGATGTCGATGTTTTGCCACAGATCCATCAGATGACGCTGCATTTTTTGGCGTGTATGCGGATCCAGTGCACCAAAAGGTTCATCCATCAGCAATACTTTAGGTTCATTGACCAAGGCGCGGGCAATCGCCACACGTTGTTTCATTCCGCCTGAAAGTTGATGCGGATACTGATCCTGATATTTTTCCAGGCCAATGATGTTGATCCATTCACGTGCCTGCGCTTCAGCAGAAGCATTACTTTGGCCTTTCATTTTCGGGCCAAACATGATGTTTTCTTTCACGGTCTTCCATGGGAACAGGGTATAGCCCTGAAACACCATGCCACGCTCCGGACTTGGGCCAGTAATCGGCTTGCCATCCACCAGAATTTCACCGCTGGTATAAGGATCAAGTCCAGCAACAACGCGGCTAAAGGTCGATTTACCGCAACCCGATGGACCAATCACACAGATAAACTCACGTTTATGAATTTTCAGGTCAATGCCATTTAAAATGGTGCGTTCAGTTTTGCCATGCTTGAAAGATTGGGTGAGCTGTTTGGCTTCCAGAATGACCGGACGGCTATAAATCTTGTCAAAGTATTCGCGGGTATTAAATTTAGTGTTTTGCATCAGTTGGCTCCCGGTTTCCATTTAAATAAGCGTTGTCCCAATTTCATTAAAATCACGTCACAGAGCAGACCAATTACCCCAATGATCAAGATTGCTGCAAAAACATTGTCAAAATTCTGATAACGGGCCTGCTGGGTGATAAACCAGGTAATACCGGAAGTACTGCCGATCAGTTCAGCCACGATCAGGTAAGTCCATGCCCATCCCAGTAGTACGCGTAAGTTACGATAAATTTCAGGAAGGGCTGCTGGAATGACCACATGAAACAGGCTTTTTAATTTATTAGTACCCAGGGTAAAACCGGCTTCAATCAGACTGCGATCTACCAGTCGTGTAGTATTGGCAATGATCAGGATTTGCTGGAACAGGGTTCCAATCACAATGATGGCTACTTTTGGTGCATCATTGATGCCTAAAATAGCCACCGCAAGGGCACCAAAAGCTGGGGCTGGCAGATAACGGAAAAACTCAACAAATGGCTCCGTGAGTTGGGAAATTTTGTTAGAGAAGCCACATAAAATACCGAGTGGAATACCGATCAGAGAAGAAATAAAGAAGGCAGTAAACACCAGTTTGATACTATGCCACAGGCTTTCATGAAACCATGGGGCATTGGCTTGAGCAGGTTCTGTGGTAAATGCAGTGACCAATGCGATCGCCACTTCATGCGGGGCAGGCAGATAGATCGGATTGACCAGAATACCTTGGGGCGGCGCCAGGCCTTGATCCACGGCGGATTGCGCAGCAGAGAAAAAGATATCCTTATCAATACGACTACCGGCCTGTAAATAGCTAACGCTGCCTGAATCGGCAATCTGGACTTGTGGATGCCAGATAAATGGCAAATAACTGACTGCACACCAAATCAAAATCGGTATTAAAAAAGAGCCAAAGCCAAACAGTATTTTATTTCTTTGACTGAGTTCACGTGCAACGTAACTCATAGTGTTGCCCCTCAATATTACAATTTTTATAAAACGTAATACTGATCAAGCAAAATGGATGCCATGATAAGCAGAAATATTCAAAATGATAAAATAACCTGATATTTCAAAAGAGAAATTTAAACTGATAGGCAGGATCAACAACTTACCCAAGTTAACAGTTTGCTTACATCTAGAAACATAAATAATCTTATTTTAGTCTTTATTGATCAATTTATAGTCAGAACTATTTCATATCTTTACATTAGTTTATTTAATCTCTTATTTTCCTTAAGGTATTGTTCACTTCTTAACTCATTGAATTATAAAAGGGGAGCAATGCTAGAATTTAAAAATCAAATTGTACACGGCGCAATTTTCGATATGGATGGAACCATGTTTGATACTGAACGTTTGCGCTTTCAAACCTTGCAACAAGCTTCGCGTGAGCTGATCGGTGTCGAATTTTCTGAAAACTATTTAATGCAGTGCTTGGGCTTAAGTGCCCGTAGTGCCGAGCAGCTGGCCAAAGAGCGTTATGGACAAGATGTTCCTTATGCCGAGATCCGCCAGCGTGCTGATGTACTGGAACTAGAACATGTACGCAATTATGGTGTTCCAATTAAAAAAGGTTTATTACAGGTGTTGGAACGCCTACGCAAGGCAGGCCTAAAAATGGCTGTGGCGACTTCGAGTCGACGCGCGATCGCAGAAGAATATCTGATCAATGCCAATGTCTATAAATTTTTTGATGTGCTGGTGTGTGGCGATGAGATTAAACAGGGGAAACCTCATCCAGAAATTTTTATCAGCGCAGCCGAAAAAATCAATTTAAGTCCGGCTCAATGCCTGATGTTCGAAGATTCTGAAAATGGCCTGCGATCTGCCTATGATGCAGGCGGTATGACGGTACTTTTTAAAGATATTAAAACGCCGAATGAATCAATGCTGGCACAAGCGCAGTATTATTATGAAACGATGGAAGATTTTCTGATAGATCTGAACCAGTTTGTTCCGGTGCTAGAAATGCCAGAACTTGAGACTGCATTTCCGCAAACGCTGAATCAGTTAACAGTTGGGATTCACGGCTTCGGTGCAATTGGCGGTGGTTATCTGGCTCAGGTGTTATCACACTGGGATGGCTATACGCGTCCACGCAAAATTATTGCCTCGACCCGTAATCCACTCTATCAGTCTGCCGTAAATGCATTTGGCACCTATTGCATTCGTTATGGTCAGAACTCTTTTGACCAGCGTATTGAGAATATGAGTGTGATTGATGCGCATGATCTGGAGCAAATGCAGAACATGTATATTGAATCCAGTCTGCTCGCAGTCTGTGTCCCTGAGGAAGCGCTGGTTTCTGAAGCAGAGGTGATTGCACAGGGTTTATATGCGCGATACCTGGCTTATGAGCAACAGGAGCAGCCGCTGACGCTGTTAATTATCCTGAATAAAATCGGAGCCAAACAGCTGGTGATGCAGCAGATTCTGAGCCGTCTGCAACAGATTACGGATGAACAGACAGCGCAGCACATTATGGATCAGCATTATTTCTGTGACACAGTGGTGAACCGTATGGTCTCCAAACTGTCGGACCAGAAACTGTATCGTCAGCTGCGCATCAAATACAACATGTTCAAGCAGTATCAGCTGGATGAAGATCTGTCCGTAGTGGATCTGGATGATTCTACAGCCCTGAATGCAGAGCAGGAACATCAGGCGGGCTTATATATTGAAGACCTGCGCCGTAATTTCCAGCCGAGTCATATTCTGCAGTCGATGGACCTGATTCTATTTAATGCCGAAACGGATATGCCAATCTATGTAGAAAATAACAGTCCATTATTGGCTAAAATGCGCCAAATGATTCTGGTAGATGATATTGCGAATATCCAGCTGATTAAAAATCGCTTATGGAATGGTGTGCATGCGATGATGGCCTGGTATGCCAGCCTGCGCGGTCATCAGACTATTGGCGTGGCCATGTCAGATCATGCAGTTAGAAAATTCATGCAGCAGGCTTTAGCGCAGGTGAAGCATAGTCTCTGCTACCAGATTCCTAAGCATGCTTCAGATCTGGAACGTCTGGCGCAAAGTTTCACTGAATCCTGTGCCTATGCTTATCAGGACCCATGTGCCCGTGTAGGGCGTGAACCTTTAAGAAAGCTGGAACACAATGAACGGGTTATGGGTTCATTATCGACCTTGCTTAAATATAGTTTGCCATTTGATGTGGTTTTAAAAGGCGCAGTGTTGGGCTATATCTATGCTCTGGAACAGGGTGAATGCGAACAGCAGGAACTGTTGATGCATTTACAGATCCAGTTAAGACATATGGCATTAGAACCGCAGCTATATGAGACTTTGTATGATGAAATGTCACAATTCATCAATCAGATTATCGCTGGAAAATTGTCCTTGCAAAAATTCATGCAACTGGATTTGCAGCAAGCGTTCAGCTAAATCACATAGTAAATAAAAAAGACCCAGAACAATTCTGGGTTTTTTATTGCAATAATTTTAAATCACCACTGAATCTTGCTGATAAATACACTGCTGGGCAATTTGCTGTTGGTCTTCTTGAGAAAGTTCAACATCATCCCATTTCTGGATCTGATCCAGCAGCCAGATAAAATCTGCTAATTTCGGTTCAGCACTTTCACCATGCATATTACGGATAATCTTCTGGATTTTATGGAAGTCATACACATGTTGCTGCGCAGAACATTCAAACTGGATGATCTGATAATCCATCAGCATGTCCCAAACTTCAGAAAGATTGGTAGTATGCTTTAAATCTATCTGGGCTTTTTTTACAGCAGCGACTAAGGCCTCTACAGTCAGTGGATGCAACTCGCCCCATTCCTGAGTTATTGCCAACACTTTGTCTGCCACTTTAGGAATGACATTCTGACTAGCTGCAACAATCAGGCTATAACCTTCAAGCTTGGCCTGAATATTCCATGGCTCACCCACACAAAAACCATCAAAAATCTGTGCTGCAATTCCTTTAACCATCAAAGGGGGTGGTGAGGTCTTGA
This sequence comes from Acinetobacter sp. CAU_H_56, assembly GCF_058599425.1. Classification (NCBI taxonomy): domain Bacteria; kingdom Pseudomonadati; phylum Pseudomonadota; class Gammaproteobacteria; order Moraxellales; family Moraxellaceae; genus Acinetobacter; species Acinetobacter sp. CAU_H_56. The sequence goes on from NZ_CM178654.1 coordinate 1,511,882, forward strand.
GCAATATATTTTTGGCATATTGCGCATCAGTTAAAGCCAGCCATTCTCTTAAACAGTAATGATGAATGGAGTATTTATAAACATGTGCCAGGCCTACTTTGTGTTGCTGCTTTAAGGCACTGACCAGCTTTTGTGACGTGATCCGTTCATTATCTTCAGGCTGAATGCCGAGTTCATAGCAGAGATCCTGTCTTAAACTGATAAATGCCTGATTGATACTGAGTACTAATGGAGTCTGCAAAGCGACTTGTAACTGGTCTGCGCCCAAAGCAGCCGCGGGAAGCATGGCAGATAGGCAATGGGCAGCATCCAGAAAGCCATAGGCCAGACGGTCGCGTAAGCTGGACCAGGAGGCTTCACGGATCAGATTTACCTTTAAACCCTGTTCAGTAAAATAACCTTGACGCTCCGCCCAGAGAATGGCAACACAATCAAGCAGTGGAATATAGCCAATATTGAGTTCTGTTTTTTCTAATGTTGTCATTGAATGCTCCTTATTGGCCGGATAACAGTTTTTGTGCATCAAGTAAGCGCCTTGCCATATCGCCAATGGTAATCCGGTGACTCATGGCATTTTTGCGCAACAGGGCAAATGCTTCTTCTTCGCTCAGTCCATGCAGCTGGATCAGCAGGACTTTGGCTTTATCAATATCCCTGCGATCACTTAATTTTTCCTGAGTTTCCTTCAGGTCATGTAACAGTTTTTTATGTTTCTGGAATTGTTCAATCGATATTTCCAGAATATTTTCCAGTTTGGTTGGATCGATCCCGTCCACAATATATGCCGTGACTCCGGCATCAATGGCATTTCTGATGGTGTCCTTGTTGGAATTTTGGGTAAATAGAACCGTAGGTAATTCATACTGACTCACGCAGCTTTCGATAATATCGCGATGAGGATGATCCATATTTAACAGAATGACATCGGCATGCAGACTTTTGATATCAACAATATTGAGGTCATTCAGAATGACACAGGCCACCACATGAAAATCATGCGCAAGCAAAGAAGCCTGAATAAATTCAGCGCGTTCTGGATCATCATCAATCAGGGCAATTCGTAATTTAGACATGCAAGATTTTTAGCTAGTACATCGGGGAATATTCCATAAGGACTTATGCAAAAAACATACCATGCAATTTGGTGCAAAAAATTAAGAGATTAGGTTAAAAGTGTCATAAAAATAGTGCAGAGGAACTTAAAAGGCCGAATTAACCTAACTAAAATAAGGCGTTGTTGAAATAATCGCACTAAAATAAGGAGTTTTAAGGCAATAAAGAATATAAAAATTACCGCTTAGATCAATTTTAATTTCATCCAGATGATCGGGAAAAATAAAAAATCAAATATAGATAAAAATATTGGAATAATAATTGCTTATTTTTAATCCACTATAAAATAAAAAGGTGGAATAGACATGAAATTACAATTTATACCATCCCTGCTAGTAATAAGCAGTCTTTTGATGGCGGGTAATGTGATGGCAGAAGACGGTGGTTTACGCTTTACCGAGAAAACTCTGGCCAAAGTGGCAGAAATGAAAACCAAGAAAAAATCAGCCGAAACCCGGCAAGCTGCACCATTACAAGCGCAAGTAATTGAAAATGCCTCTAAATAATAATAGCCAAAATACATGAAGAAACTCTCCAGCAGGAGGGTTTCTTTTTTGGGGCTAAAATTTATAAGCCATAGTTCAAAAAGTAAGAGTTTTATTTTCTGATCATCACTTAGGTTTTAGTCTGTAAACCTGTCTATTAAACTGATCTTTATGAATCAGAATATTGTTTATATCTTCAAAATTTTTAATTTAAATCACTTTTTGCCAACTCAAATAAGATGGTTGCAAGAAAAAAATACATATCTATAAATTACAAATACTTAATAAATTAGATGTCAGAACTTGTTTAAATCTGTCTGTGATCTTGCAAAGTACTGACAGATTATTTGTATAGAATAAATTAAAAATATTGCCGCACCAGTCAGATATTTTGGCAGAAAATATCTGCTTAATTTTGCATGCTTCATTTATGCTACAGCTTAAATTTTAAGCCAAGTCCTAAAGCAGATCAGGATCACTTATACAGGATTGTATAAATTCGCCATGAATATGACAAAAATTCCTCTCAAGAAAAATCCGCTTAGCCTGATGATACTGTCGGCATTTTCAGGCCATCTTTATGCTGAAACTACGCTAGCGCAGGATAGTGTTCAGCAACTGGACACTATTGTGGTGACCACGGAGCAAAATACAAATTCCCAGCAACAGACTGTGGCCGAACTTGCCAGCGTTTCGGGAGGAACCAATTTTATTTCAGATCAGCAGTTAGAACATCAGCGTCTGGGAACCACTGCTGACGTCTTTCGTCTCCAGCCCGGTATTTATGCCCAGTCTCCGGGCAATGAAGGAGCCAAAATTTCTATCCGTGGTTCTGGCATTAACCGTACTTCTGGTGCACATGCATCCGGAACTTATGTCATGATCGATGATATTCCCTTTACCGGACCGGGTGGTACAGCTTATGAACTGCTTGAACCGTGGTGGATTGATCATGTTGGGGTGTACCGTGGTGCCAATGGTTTAAAACAGGGCGGATTGTCCTTAGGTGGAACAGTTAACTATAAAAGTAAGACTGGTGCAGAGCAGAATGGCTCTGAATTAAAATATGAAGCGGGTAGCCATGGCTATCAGAAATACCAGTTTAGTACTGGCCGACAACTCGACAAGTTAGATTATTATCTGGCAGTGACGGGTTCGCAGTTTGATGGGATTCAGGATCATGCCGAAAGTGATGGTAAAGGTCTGGCTTTTAATCTGGGTTATCAGATCAGTCCCGATATTGAGACCCGCTTTTATGCCCGTTACCGTGAAAGCAAACATTTAACGCCGGGGCGCATTACCCAGGAACAGCTCAAGAATAATCCTGGAGCAGCCAATGATTTTAATCTGGCTGTAGATGCCAAGCGGATTCAGCCGGGCAGTACCTGGCTGGCAAATACTACCACCTGGAACTTGCAGGATGATGCCAAACTGACCGGTAGTCTGGCTTATCATCATTATCCATTGGATCTACGTGAAAGTAGTTATCGTACCAATGTCGATTATGAAGATATTAGTGCACGGATTCAGTATGAAAAGCCTTATCAGTTGTTCGGTCTTGAACATCAAGGACGAGTTGCTTTTCGAAGTACCACGCACCGTCCAAACAGTGGGGTTACCGAAAGTTTAAGAACTGATCGGGTTATAAACGGGGAGGAGTATCCAGCAGGTACCGTAACACGCCGTTATACCTATCGTGGTTCAGACAATGTGCTGCAATTTGATCAGGAAACCCAGTTGAATGATCAGTTTAAGCTTGATCTAGGATTGGCAGCAGCCTATACCCACCGTGAGAGTGAAGTGACTTATCCTGTGGCTAGTCCTGAAGTTAGCCGCTATGAATGGAATTTCGCCCCGCGTATTGGCCTGACTTATCAGCCAAGTGAGATGCTGCAATGGTTTGCCAATTTAAGTCGTAGTATTGAACCGGCACATCCATGGGCAATGGCATGGTCTTCACCTTATTATTTTGATAGTGGTGTCGCTTCAGGGCGGGTACGTGAACCTATTTATCTGGACACGCAAACTGCAAATACTTTAGAACTGGGTGGCAGGGGCCAATCAGATTGGGGTGAATGGGCACTGAGCTATTATTATTCCAAAGTTAAAAACGAGTTATTAACCTCAGAGTTGATCAAAACCTATGAGGATGGATCGGAACGACCTTCTGAGCCAATTGCTGTTGAATCCAATGCAACTCCAACCCTTCATCAAGGTGTAGAACTCAGTCTGGATACACCATTGTATGTATCGCAGCAGGGTGAGCTTCGTCTACGTCAAGCTTATACCTTGAGTGATTTCCAGTATAAGAATGATCCTTTATTTGGCAAAAACCAGTTGCCGGGAATTCCAAAACATCTTTATCAGGCACAGCTCAGTTATGCCTTGAATAACGGTCTTTATGTGGGGCTAAATACTGAATATGCATCGAAGATGGCACATGACTATGCCAATAGCCGCTTCAGTGATGATTATCAGATCTGGGGTATTGATCTAGGATATGCGCCAGAAGATCAGTCATGGAGTGCCTGGGTTAACTTCAAGAACATCACCGATGAAAAATATGCAGCAGTGGTAATTCCAGGCTATGACGACAAAGGTGCAGATCGAGCACGATCTTCACCGGGTGAAGGCTTCTCGACTTATGCAGGCGTGTCGTTTAAATTTTAAAATCATCACTGCATAAAAAAGCGGGCATTTTTGCCCGCTTTTTTTATTGTCAGCTTATATAAAACTAGCCTTCCAGAATTCCACTGACACCTGTCACAATCATATCAATGGCGATGGTTCCGATTAATAGTGCTGCGACACGACCAACGATATCGACATAAAGGTCAATATAATTAGAATATTTGTGCTGCATATGATCATGCAGATACTTCATCAGGATCAGTAAGCTACAGGTTAAAAATAAAGTGAAAAAGATCACCAGAATGGTTTGCATTAAACTGAGCTGAATCCCGGTAATCACGGAAGCCGAAATGGTGCCGGGACCGATCATAAACGGCATGGCAATCGTACCCGCCAGATGACTGGGCGCTCCACGCATCACACCAATCGTATCAGCACCTTCAAAGACATAACGATAGCCAATCACCAGAAAAATAATACCGCCAAAAATCTGGAAGGACTCAAACCGTACATGCAAGACTTCATTAAAGAAGGCTTCACCGGTTTTTGCAAAAATGATGAACACAATAAAGCTGATCAGACTGCCATGAATCAATGCCATGTTGAATACTTTTGCGTCGGAATTACGGATAATTCCGAGCATATAGATACTCATCAGAAAAGGGTTGAGCAGGGAGAAAAACAGGGCAAATGCATTCAAACTTTCTGACATCATTCAGTCCTTCCGTAGTTGAGATATCCTAGATTTCACGGTCCGGGAACAGCGGACGTTTACCTGGGCTGATCCGGTTAATATGCAGATACATCATATGGCGTTCATATTTATCCAGGATGTCATTGATCACCTGTTCCTTACTATAACCGACCAGATCGTTGCCCTGAGAGCCTTCAAACAGATAACTTTCCAGACGATAGTAATAACGTTTGGTTCGTTTACCCCGTGAACTGAAATTTGGCGTGTCATAGCGTACCGGCCATATTTCATAGACAAAGTTTTCTTCTTCATCCAGCTGAATGGTGAGATCCAGATGATACAGTTCAGGTTCTTCCTCAAGCGGTTTTTCCTGAATATTTACTTGAATGCCTTTGTCAATTAACTCGGTTGCAACGGCCTCAATGGCTGGTTTGCAAACATTATCCAGCATGGTTCGGGTCTGGGATAGGCTTGGATGCAGCATGACCCGGCTCAGACGCTTCTTCCAGTTCAGGATGTCCACATTACCGACCACAGGCGCAGCATTCAGACTGGTACTGGCCTGCCGAAAATCCTCCAGACGCAAGGACTTATACAGTCCGGCCATCACAAAGAAAATCACGAAACTAAAAGGCAGACCCATAATAATCGTGGTGTTCTGTAATGCTGTCACGCCATTCGCCATGAGCATTGCCAAAGTTAGCAAACCGATAGCAATGGCCCAGAACACACTGAGCCAGCGCGGTGAATCATGCTCAATATTAGTGAATTTAGTGGTGAAGTTCCCCAATACCAATGCCCCTGAATCCGCTGAAGTCACATAGAACAGCAAACCTGTAATGGTGGCGACACCTGCGAGAAATGTGAAACCTGGATACTGTGCTAGCAGGTCATAAAAACCATGCGCTGGATTTTCTAAAACAGTTGTCGCAAGCTGAGTATTACCATCAAAAATCACGCTGTATAAAGCACTGTTACCGAAAATAGACAACCAGGTCAGGGTAAATAACAGAGGAATAACTAAAGTCCCGGTGACAAATTCACGAATAGTACGACCACGGGAAATACGTGCCAGGAACAGACCGACAAAAGGCGACCAGGCAATCCACCATGCCCAGAAGAACAGGGTCCAGCTATTCATCCATTCTTTAGGCTGCTCAAAAGGAAAACTGCTTAAAGAGAGTTTCGGGAACTGGCTGAGATAATCACCAAAATTCTGAATTAGAGCCGCTAATAAAAACTCTGTATTTCCCATAAAGAGAATAAAGAGCAGCAACCCGATTGATACATAGATATTAATTTCAGACAGAACCCGAATACCTTTATTGACACCCGCAGTGACTGAAATAATAGTAATAATGACTGCAACACCAATTAATGCAGTTTGAATCCAGATATTTTCCGGCAAGCCAAACAGGACATGCAGACCGTAATTTAGCTGAACCACACCAATACCGCAGGTTGTGGCAATACCAAAAATCGTACCGAGTACTGCAGCGGTATCTACTGTATGGCCAATTGGGCCATTAATTCTTTTTCCAAAAATAGGATAAAGCGCAGAGCGAATTGTCAGTGGTAAATTATAGCGATAACTGAAATATCCCAACGCAACCCCAATCAGCGCATACATGCTCCAGCCGGTCAGACCATAGTGAAACAGGGTCCAGACCATAGACTGGCGTGCAGCTTCAAAGGTTTCAGCTTCACCGACTGGAGGACTCATATAATGAGACAGGGGTTCAGCGACCGAGAAGAACATCAAGTCAATCCCGATCCCGGCTGAGAACAACATGGCCGACCAGCTCAGCAGGCTGAATTCGGGTTTAGAATGTTTTGGACCAAGCTTGATTTCGCCATAACGTGAGCAGGCGATAAAGACAATAAAAACCAGATACAGCGTTGCCGCCAGCAGGTAATACCAGCTAAAGGTACTACTCACCCAGTTTAAAATATTAATAATGACTAGATTGGCTTGTTCATTAAATAAAATTGTGATGATAGAAAACAGCAGAATAAGCGTCGCCGAACAATAAAAGACTACCTTATTCAGACTATCTTGCACCTCTTCGTTTTTCTTTTGCATAAATCTCTGACCATCGTTTTTGTTGCCGGATGATCTACAGTGCAGTGTGATTTAAAAGCAAAAACTGGCCCTAAAGCTTCCTTGTTTTCGTGAATTACAAACTTTTGCAAATCCAAAACAAACTGCGCTGTACATCAAGGGTGAGCTGGCACTATAATTTTTATTAATTGAACGTTCAATTAAAAAAGCGTTTATGAATTGTTACATCATTCAGCTATTTGCTTTAGCAGAATGATTTTTTATTGCTACATCCGTTATTCAGGTTAGTCCTATGCCAAAAGTTGGTATGCAACCGATCCGTCGTCAGCAACTGATCGATGCCACCTTAGCTGCAGTGAATGAGCTAGGTTTTGCAGAAGCTTCAATTAGTCAGATTGCTCAGAGGGCAGGTGTCTCAACCGGCATCATAAGTCATTATTTTCAAGGTAAAAATGGGTTAATTGAAGCCACAATGCGTTACTTATTGCAGCAATTAGGTAAATCTGTTGCTGAAATCAAGTCACAGGTGAATGACGCCCCTGAACAACGCTTACTGGCGATTGTGCGTGGCAATTTTACTGCTCCACAAACGGATAAAGCGGCCATGAAGGTGTGGTTGGCTTTTTGGGCCAGCAGTTTGCATCAGCCTGATTTACATCGTTTACAGCAAATAAACCATTACCGCTTACATTCCAATCTTAAATATGAATTCATGAAAAAGCTGAGTAAGGATCAAGCTGAGAAGGCAGCACAAGGTCTGGCTGCACTCATTGATGGATTCTGGCTAAGAGGTGCTTTAGTAAGTGGCGAAATTGATCCAGAACTGCCGATTGAACTGTGTAGTGAATATATCCGGCAACAACTCAAATAACCAATCTGCGAGGGAATTCCATTGACAACATTCAAACTGCAACGTCCTTATATCCATGGACAATATGTCGATGCAACGTCCAATAGCACGTTTCAAACTATTAACCCTGCAACAGGCGAAGTCCTGGCTGAAGTGCAGGTCTGTTCAAAAAACGATATTGATCGTGCGGTTGAATCTGCACAACAAGGGCAAAAAGTCTGGGCAGAAATGACCGCGATTCAACGTTCGCGCATCTTGAACAAGGCAGTCGCCATTTTACGCGAGCGCAACGATGAGCTGGCAAAATTAGAAAGCCTGGACAGCGGTAAAGCCTTTAGTGAAACATCGACTGTTGATATTACGACAGGTGCAGATGTACTCGAATATTATGCGGGGATTCTACCGGTTCTTGAAGGCCAGCAAATCCCGCTGAGAAGCAGTTCCTTTGTCTATACCCGCCGTGAACCTTTGGGTGTGGTTGCCGGGATTGGCGCATGGAATTATCCGATTCAGATCGCATTGTGGAAATCTGCACCGGCACTCGCTGCAGGCAATGCCATGATTTTCAAAGCCAGTGAAGTTACGCCTTTAACTGCGCTGAAACTGGCAGAAATTTATACTGAAGCTGGTGTACCGCATGGTGTCTTTAATGTGGTTACCGGCAGTGGTGAAATTGGTGGTTATCTGACTTCGCATCCTGATATTGCCAAAGTATCGTTTACTGGTGGCGTTTCAACCGGTAAAAAAGTCATGGCGCAAGCTGCTAATTCTAGTTTGAAAGAAGTCACCATGGAGCTGGGTGGTAAGTCTCCGCTGATTATCTGTGAAGATGCCGATCTGGATCTGGCGGCTGATATTGCCATGATGGCGAATTTCTATAGCTCCGGTCAGGTGTGTACTAACGGTACTCGCGTTTTTGTACCTTTGGCATTGAAAGCAGAATTTGAAGAAAAGATTTTGCAGCGTGTTGAACATATCCGTATGGGTGATCCTCTCGATCCTGAAACCAATTTCGGTCCGGTTTCCAGCTTTGAACATATGGAAAAAGTACTGGGTTATATCGAGAAAGGCAAGATAGAAGGGGCACGCCTATTATGTGGCGGCGGCCGTGCTGAGGATGAACAGTTTGCCCAAGGGGCGTATGTCCTGCCAACCGTGTTTACCGACTGCCGCGATGACATGACCATTGTACGTGAAGAAATCTTCGGTCCAGTCATGAGCATCTTGAGTTATGACACCGAGCAAGAAGCGATTCGCCGTGCCAATGATACCGATTATGGTCTGGCTGCAGGTGTCGTCACACCAGACTTAGCCCGTGCCCACCGAATTATTCATCAGGTAGAAGCGGGTATCTGCTGGATCAATACCTGGGGTGAATCGCCTGCAGAAATGCCGGTCGGTGGTTATAAGCACTCCGGTGTCGGACGTGAAAATGGGCTTGTGACCTTACAGCACTACACCCAGACCAAATCGGTTCAGGTCGAACTCAGTCCTTTCCAGTCTGTATTTAGCGCATAAGGGGGATTTGATGAATTACGACTATATTATTATCGGTGCGGGTTCTGCGGGGAATGTTCTAGCAGCGCGTTTAACTGAAGATCCAGATACTAAAGTGCTATTACTTGAGGCGGGTGGCCCGGACTATCGTCTGGATTTTAGAACCCAGATGCCGGCTGCTTTGGCTTATCCTTTACAAGGACGCCGTTATAACTGGGCCTACCTGACTGATCCAGAACCCCACATGAACAATCGCCGTATGGAATGTGGTCGTGGTAAAGGTCTGGGCGGATCTTCACTGATTAATGGCATGTGCTATATCCGTGGTAATGCTATGGATCTGGAACAGTGGGCCAGCCTTAAAGGTCTGGAACACTGGAACTATGCGCAGTGTCTACCCTATTACAAAAAAGCTGAAACCCGCGATATTGGCGGCAATGACTATCATGGCGATTCAGGTCCGGTTTCGGTGGCAACGCCTAAACAGGGCAATAATGAACTGTTTCATGCCATGATCGAAGCTGGGGTTCAAGCCGGTTATCCACGTACCGATGACTTGAATGGCTACCAACAGGAAGGCTTCGGGCCAATGGATCGTACTGTGACACCACAAGGTCGTCGCTCCAGTACGGCACGTGGTTATCTGGATATGGCCAAAGGCCGGGATAATCTCACTATTATTACCCATGCCATGACCAACCGAATTCTGTTCAATCGTAATCAGGCGATTGGCGTAGAATATTTTGAAGGTCAAAATACCTTGCAGCCGATTCAGGTCTTTGCGGATCGTGAAGTTCTACTATGTGCAGGTGCAATTGCATCTCCACAAATCCTGCAACGCTCTGGTGTAGGTCCGGCTGAGTTATTAAAAAGTCTGGATATTCCCGTGGTTCAGGATCTGCCGGGTGTGGGTGAAAACCTGCAAGACCATCTGGAAATGTACTTACAATATAAGTGCAAAAAACCGGTCAGTTTATATCCGGCATTGAAATGGTATAACCAGCCCATGATTGGCGCAGAATGGCTATTCCTGGGCAAAGGCATTGGCGCCAGCAACCAGTTTGAAGCCGGAGGCTTTATCCGTTCTTCGGATGAGTTTGAATGGCCAAACATCCAATACCACTTCCTGCCAGTGGCGATTAACTATAATGGGACCAATGCTATTCATGAGCACGGTTTCCAGGCCCATGTCGGTTCTATGCGTTCACCATCTCGTGGTCGGGTTCACCTGAAATCCAAAGATCCATTTGAACATCCAAGCATTCTGTTCAACTATATGAGCACTGAACAGGACTGGCGCGAATTCCGGGATGCTATCCGTATTACCCGTGAAATTATGCATCAGCCCGCCCTGGATCCCTATCGTGGTGAGGAAATCAGTCCGGGCAAAAATCTGCAAACTGATGCAGAAATTGATGAATTTGTTCGTAATCATGCAGAAACAGCGTATCATCCGTCCTGTAGCTGTAAAATGGGTGAGGATGATATGGCAGTTGTCGATGGTTATGGGCGTGTGCATGAGATGCAAGGCCTACGTGTCATCGATGCTTCAATTATGCCGCTTATTATTACAGGCAACCTCAATGCAACCACGATCATGATGGCTGAAAAGCTTGCAGATCATATCCGTGGCAAGCAGGCATTACCTGCTTCTACAGCGCCTTTCTACCGGGCCCCACGCGCTTAAGTCATGGCTATATTCCTGTTGCTTGTTGCATCAAGGAATATAGCGAAATTTATTTTTACCCAAAGCTGGATAGGGCTGTCATCGGTTTCAGTGTTATCCATTCTTTGCTTAATATAATTTATATTTTATGAGAATTTTCAAACAAACAGTCCTTTTCGGCTGTGCTGCTGTTTCTAGTGTTTATTGTTTTGCAGATGATGCAGAAGCAAAAAAAATTGAAACCAGTGGAAACATCAGTGTAGTTTCTAAATACATCTCCCGTGGTCTGACCAATGCGCCAGAAAATGATGACGTTGCCTTACAGGCAGCGCTGAATCTGGCTTATGGTAATTTTTATGTCGGTTACTGGGGCTCAACCTTAGGTTATTCCTATCCGGAACTGGAAGGCAAGAAGTCACATCGTCGCGATAAAGTCGAACATGATTTTATCGTGGGCTATACCTATAGCAGTGAAAACTACGACTGGAATTTTTGGGATGCGACCTACTATTATCCGGGTGGCAGCCATACCACTTCAAATGAATTAGGTTTGAATGTAAGTCGTGCACTGAATGACAAGACCAGCGTCACAGCGGGTGTATCGACCTATTTATATGATGTCGCCTATGCCAATCAAGGTGATACTTTTTATACCCTGGATTTAACCCATCAGATTAATAACAAGTTTGGTGCGCATGTCGGTGCAGCAGGTGGTTATTTTAATGATGAAGGTAAATATGAAGGTAATGAGCTAGGTAATACCACAAAACAGCATGCTTTCCGTTATGCAACTGCTGGATTAAGTTATGAAGTTGCGCCGAAATTGACCTTGTCTGGTGATTATATCTTCGGTGGTTACGACCGTTTTGGTGATAAACAGCGCGATCTCGCTGTGTTTGGTATTGGCTATGACTTTTAAGTTGGATCTTGATCTGATTTAAAAGACGCATTTCGCAGTCCATAAAATCCAGTCGGGAACAGCATGTATCAATAAAAACAGCCTGTTCCCGGCTTAAAGCCAGATTTCCTGAATATTTAATTAACAGATATTTTGATAAATCTGCAGGAAATTCGAGCAAACATTATCAATTTCATAAAATGATTCTATAATAGCGCCCATTCTTACTCGAGCTAATCCTCAAACTAACTAGTTGAAGGTTTAACCCGGGTTATTTTTATTTTTGAGTCAAATTCTCCTCCGTGATTCGGCTTGTATATTCAGATTTAGCATCTTATCTGTCCGTGGCGGCACATAAGAATATTTAGGTATCCACATGGAAATTAAGGTCAATTATCTCGATAATCTTCGTCAAGAAGCCAAGTTCGATGACTTCACGGTAATCGCCGATCAGCCGATTCGCTATAAAGGTGATGGTTCTGCGCCAGGTCCATTTGATTATTTTCTGGCTTCATCTGCGCTGTGTGCAGCTTATTTTGTTAAAGTCTATTGTGCAGCGCGTGACATTCCGACCGACAATATCCGTCTGTCCCAAAACAATATCGTCGATCCTGAAAACCGTTACAAACAGATTTTTAAAATTCAGGTTGAGTTACCAGCTGATATCTCTGAAAAAGACCGTCAGGGGATTTTGCGTTCGATTGACCGCTGTACTGTTAAAAAAGTGATTCAGACCGGTCCCGAATTTGTCATAGAAGAAGTTGAAAGTATTGATGCCGATGCGCAGGCATTATTAATGCCTAATCTGGCTTCAGACAGCCTGACCTGTATTCCGGGTAAAGACCTGCCACTTGAAGAAACCATTGCCAATATGTCTGCGATTCTGGCAGGCCTCGGCATGAAGATTGAAATTGCGTCTTGGCGTAATATCGTACCGAATGTCTGGTCACTGCATATTCGTGATGCTCAGTCACCAATGTGCTTTACCAATGGTAAAGGTTCAACCAAAGAAAGTGCGCTGGCGTCTGCACTGGGTGAATTCATTGAACGTCTGAACTGTAACTTCTTCTATAACGATCAGTTCTGGGGTGAAGATATTGCCAATGCAGAATTTGTGCATTATCCGGATGAAAAATGGTTCCAGCCAGGTCCAAATGGTGAATTGCCAGAAGAAGTTTTAGACGAACATACCCGTGAAATTTATGATCCTGAAGATGAATTACTAGGCACTCATCTTTATGATACTAACTCAGGTAATAAAGCACGCGGTATCTGTTCATTGCCATTTGTACGTCAGTCTGATGGTGAAACTGTATATTTCCCATCGAATCTGATTGAAAACCTGTATCTCAGTAATGGTATGAGCGCGGGCAATACCTTGGCTGAAGCTCAAGTACAATGTCTGTCTGAAATTTTCGAACGTGCGGTTAAGCGTGAAATTCTGGAAGGTGAACTGGCACTGCCGGATGTACCTGAACACGTACTGGCAAAATATCCGAAAATTGTTGAAGGCATTAAAGGCTTAGAAGAGCAAGGCTTTCCAGTACTGGTCAAAGATGCTTCTTTAGGCGGTCAGTTCCCGGTGATGTGCGTGACCTTGATGAACCCGCGTACGGGTGGTGTCTTTGCCTCATTTGGTGCACATCCAAACTTTGAAGTGGCTTTAGAGCGCAGTCTGACTGAACTGTTACAAGGCCGTAGTTTTGAAGGCCTGAATGATCTGCCAAAACCCACCTTTAGCTCAAATGCAGTCACTGAACCGAATAACTTTGTTGAGCACTTTATTGACTCTAGTGGTGTGGTGTCTTGGCGTTTCTTCAGTGCAAAATCTGATTATGATTTTGTCGAGTGGGATTTCACCAATAATGGTCAAAACTCAAATGCCGATGAAGCGCAGGAATTGTTTACCATTCTGGAAGAGATGGGCCACGAAGTTTATATGGCGGTCTATCAGCATTTAGGTGCAACCGCTTGTCGTATTCTGGTGCCGGGTTATTCTGAAATTTATCTGGTTGAAGATCTAGTTTGGGACAATACCAACAAGGCGTTGTTATATCGTGAAGATATCCTGAACCTGCATCGTCTGGATGATGAACAGCTGGAAGCTCTGGTTGAACGTCTGGAAGAAGCAGATGAAGATGATTACACCGAGATTCGTACCCTGATCGGGATTGAATTTGACGAAAATACCGAATGGGGTCAGCTGACCATTCTGGAACTAAAACTGCTGATCTATCTGGCTCTACAGCAATTTGAAGAAGCTAAAGATCTGGTTGAGCAGTTCCTGCAATACAATACCAACACGGTTGAACGTGGCCTGTTCTATCAATGCATGAATGTAGTGCTTGAAGTCATTCTGGATGATGAAATGGAACTGGAAGACTATGAACATAACTTCCGCCGTATGTTTGGCGATGCCCGTATGGATGCAGTCCTCGGTTCAGTAGAAGGTACAGTACGTTTCTACGGTTTAGCTGAAACCAATATGCAGCTTGAAGGTCTGGATCGTCATCTACGTTTAATTGATAGCTATAAGAAACTGCATGCAGCGCGTGCCAAGTTTGTAGCACAATAAGCTGAGAAGATCATCAGCCAAATTTGTTGATCTTTAAATCTTATAAAAAATAGCTCATCTTAGAATGGGCTATTTTTTATATTGCTCTAACATCTTACGAGTAGTCTCAAAAAGAAAAAAATAAAGGGCGATCATTGCCGCCCATTTAAATCTTAAATAACAGCTTAAATATTATTTAAAGTCAGGGAAATATTATTGACCATATGAATCAGGCGAGGACCGATTTCATTTTCCAGTTTTTCCTGATTGAGTAAATAAGTTGGGGCACCACAGTTAAAGGTCAAAATACCATGTTTAGGATGAATCAATGGCACTGCAACAGAGTTCACATCTTTGGCCCAGTCACCCAGAGATAGGCAATAGCCATAATCCTGATAATCACGGATAGCACGTTCTAAATTACGCTTAATGGTTGGCCATTGATCTTCATTTCTTTTCTTGATCGCATCAAACAGATACTCACGTTCTTTAACTTCCATCGCAGCCAGACAGGCACGGCCCATCGCACTACTATGAATAGGCAAGGTAGAGCCAACTGGACGACGCATGGTTAAAGTAGACTCTGTGTGAACGACTTCCAGATAAATCATGCTCAGACGATCACGTGTTGCCATGGCGACAGGGGCTTGGGCATAACGTGACATTTCTTCCATAAATGGATATGCCTGGGTACGGGCAGAAATATTGCTGAGCGCCGCATAACCCAAAGCCAATACGCCAACATCCAATAGGTATTTGGTCGTATTAGGTAGCTGTTTTAGATAACCTAAAGAAACCAGCGTGCTGGTGATCCGGGCAACAGTCGGTTTTGGCAGATTAGTCAGCTGTGCAATTTCCTGGTTACCCAGTAATTGATTCGTTGCAGAAAAACATCTCAGGATTTCTAAACCACGTGCAATAGACGCGATAAATTGTGGGTTATTTTCTCTATGAATATGTGAAATCGGATCTAAACGGATCTCATCAAAATTAGGTATTTCGCCAGTTTTATTTTTTGTCATGGTCAGAGCAATTAAAGGTAAATTAATAAATATGATAGCAATTAAATTTCACGATACAAAATAAAACACTTCTATTAATGATAAAAATAAATAAAAAAGTGCTCACTTTATCTGTATTTAGGTCAATTAACGCTATTTAGCTAAAAACAATGCAGAATTTATAGGTTTTTGAGACCTGTAATGATTTTTAAGTATCTTTAGAAAATTTAAAGTTCGCCAGATAAAATTTTAGGAAAATGGACCCAATCAAAACGAGAATCATCAGCACGATTTAATTGAAACATTCTTATTTCGATGCGCTTTTATAGAAGGAATTATGATCTGATTCAAATCATCTAACTCTTTTCTAAATCTATTAACAATCTAAAAATTTCGCATTGTGAAATAAAATTCTAACTATAATTTTTAAGTAAAGCCAGAAAAATTTGCTTTTTTGCTTAAAAAATAAAATTTTTAATAATTTTTCTTGCTCAAAATGAATTTTTATGATTATTTATTTCGTATTACGAAACTAAAATTAAAGGGTAAAGGAATTTACCCAGATGAACTAAATAACATGGAGATTCCTATGATTCGCGATCCGGAAATGCTTGAGCAACTTCTTTCGACTATTCGTAACTTTGTCAAAAATGAACTAGTCCCTTTAGAACATGAAGTTGAAGAAAGTAACGCGATTCCTGAGCGTATTGTCGAGCAGATGAAAGAATTGGGTCTGTTTGGCTTAACCATTCCAGAGGAGTACGGCGGTTTAGGTATCACCATGGAAGAGGAAATTCTGGTCGCAATGGAATTAGGCCGTACATCGGCTGCATTCCGTTCTTTGATCGGGACCAATAACGGGATCGGTTCAAGCGGGATCGTGATTGATGGTACAGAAGAGCAAAAACAGAAATACCTGCCACGTTATGCGACTGGTGAAATCATTGGTTCATTCTGTTTAACTGAGCCGGATTCAGGTTCAGATGCAGCATCTTTAAAAACCAGCGCAGTCAAGGATGGCGATTACTATATTTTAAACGGTACCAAACGTTTTATTACTAATGCGCCGCGTGCAACGACATTTACGGTGATGGCGCGTACCAATCCTGATATCAAAGGTGCAAGCGGCATTTCTGCATTCCTGGTAGAGGCGAATACTCCGGGTCTAAGTCTGGGCAAAATTGACAAAAAAATGGGCCAACACGGTTCATACACTTGTGATGTGATTTTTGATAACTGTAAAGTTCATAAAGATCAGCTGATCGGTGGTGTTGAAGGCATTGGCTTCAAAACTGCAATGCGTGTCCTAGATAAAGGCCGTCTGCACATTGCTGGCTATAGTGTAGGTATGGCAGAGCGTATGCTGGAAGACGCTTTAAATTATGCAGTGGAACGTAAGCAGTTCGGTCAACCGATTGCCAATTTCCAGCTCATCCAAGGCATGCTGGCAGACTCTAAAGCTGAGATTTATGCAGCGAAATGTATGGTGCTAGATGCTGCTCGTCTGCGTGACGAAGGCAAGAATGTGACCACTGAATCTTCATGCGCGAAAATGTTTGCGACTGAAATGTGTGGCCGTGTAGCGGATCGCTGTCTGCAAATTCATGGTGGCGCAGGCTATATCAGTGAATATTCAATTGAACGTTTCTACCGTGATGTGCGTTTGTTCCGTCTGTATGAAGGTACAACCCAAATCCAGCAAATCATCATCGCACGTGAAATGATTAAACAAGCGACCGCTTAAGCAGCAGATTTTAGAATATTGGAAATATTAAAATGAGCACAAGAATTAGATTTGACTGGCAAGATCCATTTTTACTGGAACAGCAACTGACTGAAGAAGAACGCATGATCCGTGACAGCGCGCATGCGTACTGTCAGGATAAGCTGATGCCACGTGTACTAGAACAGTTCCGTCATGAAAAAACCGATCCAACGATTTTCCGTGAAATGGGTGAGTTAGGTTTACTTGGTCCAACCATTCCAGAACAGTACGGCGGTGCAGGTTTAAATTATGTTAGCTATGGTCTGATTGCCCGTGAAGTAGAACGTGTGGATTCCGGTTACCGTTCAATGGCCAGTGTACAAAGCTCGCTAGTGATGGTGCCAATCAATGAATTTGGTTCTGAAGCACAGAAACAGAAATATTTGCCAAAACTGGCGACCGGTGAATACATCGGTTGTTTCGGCCTGACTGAGCCTGATCATGGTTCTGATCCGGGCAGCATGATTACACGTGCCAAAAAAGTCGATGGTGGTTACCGTCTGACTGGCGCGAAAATGTGGATTACCAACAGTCCGATTGCGGATGTCTTTGTGGTTTGGGCAAAAGAAGTGTCTCCTGAAGGCAATGTCGGTGACATTCGTGGCTTTATTCTAGAAAAAGGCTGGGAAGGGCTTTCTGCACCAGCGATTCACGGTAAAGTTGGCTTACGTGCTTCGATCACCGGTGAAATCGTGATGGACAACGTTTTTGTTCCAGAAGAAAACGCGTTCCCGGAAATTCGTGGTCTAAAAGGTCCATTTACCTGTCTGAACAGTGCGCGTTATGGTATTGCCTGGGGTGCGATGGGTGCAGCTGAATTCTGTTGGCATACAGCGCATCAATACACCATGGATCGTAAACAGTTTGGTCGTCCATTGGCTGCGAATCAGCTGGTTCAGAAAAAACTGGCGGACATGCAAACTGAAATTGCGTTGGGTCTGCAAGTGGCTTTACGTTTTGGTCGTATGAAAGATGAAGGCATTGCATCAGTTGAAGGCACTTCACTGATCAAACGTAATAACTGTGGTAAAGCTTTAGACATTGCCCGTTTAGCGCGTGACATGATGGGTGGTAACGGGATCTCTGATGAATTTGGTGTAGCTCGTCATTTGGTGAACCTGGAAGTGGTCAATACTTACGAAGGTACACACGATGTACACGCCTTGATTCTAGGTCGTGCTCAAACAGGTATTGCTGCATTCTCCAACTAAATGCAGATCAACTTCTAGCCAGCATTGCTGGCTAGTTTGTTTTGGCTGACTCTAATTGAAGTCAGCCAATCCAGTTCTGGGATGGATTTTAAAAATCTAGTCAGATTCAGAATTAAAGATCAATTCAACATTCTATATTTCATTTAATTAATTAGGTGAAACATAAACTTCTAAAGGGCACAGGAGTGCCAGCAAAGTGTAAAGGACATTATGAATACGCTTAATTCACAACAAAACCTTCCACCAGAAGAAAATATGCCTAAGAAAAAGGTCTGGATTCTGGCTTTTATCTTTTCATTTTTAGCGTTATTGGTAGATGGTGCAGATCTTGCACTATTAGCCTACAGTCTAACCAGCCTTAAACAAGAATTTTCTTTAAGTAGTATTCAGGCAGGTGCACTCGGTAGCTGGACACTTGCTGGTATGGCCATTGGTGGCTTTTTGGGTGGCTGGGCTTGTGACCGCTTCGGACGAGTGCGGGTGATTGTTGTTGCGATCGCTTTATTCTCTTCATTAACCTTCTGGCTGGGCTTCACTCAAAGCTATGAAGAATTCAAATGGTTGCGATTCTTTTCAGCGATTGGCTTAGGTGCCCTCTATATTGCCTGTAATACGCTTATGGCAGAGTATGTACCAACAAAATATCGTTCTACAGTACTTGCTGCTTTAATGACAGGTTGGACATTAGGCTCAGTGGTTGCCACTGTACTTGCAGGATGGTTACTTCCAGAACTAGGCTGGCGCTACCTTTACTATATTGCCATTGTTCCGATTGTTCTTGCCATTGGCATGTTCTTCCTGGTACCAGAACCACAAGCTTGGTTAAAGGCACGTCAAGAAAGATTGGCAGCCAAAGCCAGTGGCGTAGTGCAGGAAAAACCGAAGAATACGTTTAAAATGATCTTTGCCGATGCTTTAAGCCGTCGCATGTTCATCCTCTGGTCGTTCAGTACCGCATTTTTACAGTTTGGTTATTACGGTGTAAGTAACTGGTTACCGGCTTATCTGGAATCAGATCTCGGTATTAAATTTAAAGAAATGACCACCTATATGATTGGGACCTTCCTGATCATGATGTGTACCAAAGTGATCGCGGGCATTATTGCGGATAAAATTGGTCGTCGCGCAGTATTTGCTTTCGGTACCATGGGCACCGCCATCTTTATTCCCATCATTGTCTTTGGCAACACACCGGACAATATCTTATGGCTAATGCTGTTTTTCGGATTCCTTTACGGTATTCCATATGGCATTAACGCGACTTATATGACTGAAAGTTTCTCTACCAAAGTCCGTGGTACAGCTACAGGTGGCGCTTATAACATTGGCCGTCTAGGCGCAGTATTGGCACCTTTAACCATCGGTTATTTTGCGCAAGGTGGCTCAATTGGTACAGGTCTACTTATCATGAGTGTGGCTTATTTTATTTGTGGTTTGATCCCAGCGATTTTCATTAAAAACCGTTTATTTGACCCACAAAAAGCTGACTAATTGATGAATCAAACATTTATAAAGACAGGAAGATGCTAGGAAGCAATTAAATGAATAAAATCACACAGGATATCGAAACCATACTCAAGCAGATTCCAGATGGTGCGCATATTATGACCAGTGGCTTCGGTCTGGCAGGACAGCCAATCGAACTGATTGAAGCCCTGATCGATATTGGTCCTAAAGATCTGACCATCATCAACAATAATGCAGCTTCTGGTGATCGTGGCCTAACCAACCTGTTATTGTCTGGACTGGTAAAGAAAATGATCTGTTCATTTCCTCGTGCCAATAACTCCAAGGTGTTTGAAGAGCTGTATAAAGCTGGAAAGGTTGAACTAGAGTTGGTACCACAAGGCAACTTGGCTTGCCGTATCCAGGCAGCGGGTGCAGGTCTGGGCGCTATTTTTACGCCTACAGGTTACGGCACCAAGATTGCTGAAGGCAAAGAAACCCGTCATATCAATGGTAAGGATTATGTGCTGGAATATCCAATTCATGCGGACTATGCCTTGGTTTATGGCAATCAGGCTGATCAATGGGGCAACTTGACCTACCGTAAAGCAGCGCGAAACTTTGGCCCGTTAATGGCAAAAGCAGCCAAAACCACGATTGCTCAAGTACATGAAATTGTAGAGCTAGGCGAGCTTGATCCAGAGATTATCGTAACACCAGGTATTTTTGTGCAGCATGTGGTGAAGGTAGGAGATATTAAATAATGACAATTCAAAAACGTACACGTGAACAAATTGTAGAAAAAGTTGCACAAGATATTCCAACCGGTTCTTATGTGAATTTAGGTATTGGTTTACCAACACGCGTTGCCGGTTATTTAAAACCTGAACAGGATATTATTCTGCATTCTGAAAATGGCGTTCTGGGTTTTACCGCTTTAACTGATCCTGAACAGGCTGATGATGATCTGATTAATGCTGGTAAAGAACTGGTCAGCATGCTCGATGGCGGCAGTTTTATGAACTCTGCGGATTCCTTCGATATTATGCGTGGCGGCCATTTAGATTTCTGTATTATGGGCGCCTTTCAGGTTGCCGTTAATGGTGATCTCGCTAACTGGCATACCGGTGCATTGGATGCAGTTCCAGCAGTGGGTGGTGCCATGGATCTGGCGGTTGGTGCTCGTTGTGTCTATGTTTGCATGGAACATGTCACTAAAAATGGCGAACCACGAATTGTAGAAGAGTTGACTTATCCAATTACCGGCAAAAACTGCGTTGACCGCATTTATACCGATTTGTGCATTATTGAACTCAAAAATAATCAGGCTTGGGTGCTAGAAATGGTGGATGGCTTGAGTTTCGAAGAACTTCAGCAACAGACCGGCTGCAAATTACTTGATGGCCGTGCAGCCGCACAGTTAAAAGCATCAGTATAATGACCTAAACCATTTAAATATCGTTAAAAATCGCAGCTTAGGCTGCGATTTTTTTATGTGTTGTATTTTTTGCGCTAAGTTATGCATTCTAAAAGTGGACATTTCTATTTTGGGCTTACACTTTAGTGTTATTCACCAATTAAAATGTCTATGCGATAAACCATTTAAAATGTCCTGTTTTTAACCACAAGAGTCAAGCACAGGATTTAACTTTCTTTGTTCAATATCGGCTTTCTGAGCTTTACGGCTCGGCATACTTTTCTTGGCACGGGAACGTTTATTCTGTTTCTCCAATTCTTCATGTTGTTGCTGGATATGCGCCAGGACTGAACCTAACCGTTTATTCTCAACAATCTCATTTTGCTGCAGCCCAGCCAATTTATTGAAGATGCTGTAGTTGAGCTTTCGTCCTTCATGCATGAGGGCCACAGTGCCATCCGGATACTCCAGAAATGAAATGTATTGCCCAGCAAGCTTATGATTCAGCTCTGTCGGTTCAAGCAGATAAATACATTTGTCATAGGTAATCGTCAGGTTCTTGGTGACCTTACGCGGTTCCTGCCAGGTAAAAATATCATCCAGTTCAAGATGAGATTCGGTTAATGGCCGATGCAGGTTCTTTGAGTTTCGCGCACATTTGGCGAACTTCTGATTGAACTGCTCAATAAAGCAGGGCAACCAGGCATTTGCTTCTGCAATCGAACAGATGCCTTCCAGGCGCATCTCCTTGATCAAACGGTCCTGAAGGGTTCTATTCGCTCGCTCTACGCGACCTTTGGCCTGGGGTGAATTGGCGAAGATAATATCAATGTTTAACTCATTCAGAATCCGCCCAAATTGCGTGATCTGGCTGTCTTGCCTGGATTTCTGGTTGACTCTAAATACCGAGTGTTTATCGCTATAAAAGGCCAAGGGCTTGCCGTATTGCTCAATGTAGGCTCGGGTTGAAAGCATATAGTCAAAGGTCGTTTCAGCCTCACAAAAGCGTAGATGCAACAGCTTGCCGGTAGCATCATCGATATAAACCAGCAAACAGCATTTGGTGGCTCTTCCTTCAAACCAGTCATGATATGAGCCATCAATCTGGATCAGCTCACCGAAGCAATCACGGTTATAGCGTGGCTGGTATGGGCGTTTTAGACGTTTGGATCGCGGAATCCAAAGGTCATTTGCAGTCATCCAGCGCCGAACCGTTTCTACCGGGATATTCAGGTCAAACATGCTGCTGAGCTTCTCATGCGCCAAGGTAGGTCCAAAGCCCAGCAGATGTTCAGAAATAATGGAAAGACATTGCGATTTTAATAAATCGTCATGGCGATGATGGCCCGGTTGACCACGACTGGCATGCGTCATGCCTGAAACACCATCTTGATTGAGCTTCTGCAATAACCGGGTAATTTGACGGGTGGAAAGATTCAGGATTTCAGCAGCACGGACTTGGGTAATACGATGATCTCGAACGTCTTGCAGAACTGTAAGACGTTGAATTTCTTTGTCAGACATAGTGATCAGCATCTATATTTTATATCCAGTCCATGGTGATAAAAACCATCATAAACCAGACATTTTTATTGGTGAGAATATAGACACTTTAAATGGGTTCTAACATTTAGAGTTCGTATAACAGCCATTATGTTAAATAAAGATGTTTTTTAATGATGTAAAAGTGATTTTTTTTCATAAAAAACCCCATACGAAATTTTTTCTTTACTTTTTACTAAGCTCTTTTTTCTTATAAATGTCACTAGAGATAAAGAACATGAAAAAAATTGTAGCTGAAGTCGTTATATATACTTTACCCCTAGGGATCGGCTTAATATTTAGTAAGGTAACAAAGATGGCATATCTAGAGATATGCGGTTGGTTTGGGTGGGAACAAAGTTACTTAGTAAGTTTTGTATTAACAGTAATTTATATTGGTTTTATGGGATACGCTTTTTCTCTTGCTATTGATGAACTAAAAAAGCCAGAACAGTTAAAGAAAATACAAAAGCCTTTCAATATGGTAATAGCTATTTTGGTTAGCCTTTTCATTTTTGGAGTACAAGCTTTTGTAGATATGCATACACATCCTCTTCAATAGAGTGAAAAATCTCAAAAGAAATAAGTTAACTTTTTCTAAAATTAATATAATACACCTTACATGAACCGATTTCGTAGTTGAGATTTTTGTTAAATAACCGAAATCTAGTTTAAGCCGAAGTTTCCATAATCCAGTGCTATAGAGCATAAGAACTAGGGTTGTAAGTTTTGTGTAGTAACTCAACTGATAGCTCTAGTCCTTTTTTCAAATCACTTTATTATCCACGATTAAGGTTCAATAAAATATAATTATTCTATTTTTTAAAATAAATTTTATTACAAAAGCAAATCAGTTTTTTAAATAAAACAATATTTTTTAAATGATATATTATAGTTAAACTACAAGATAGCAATGTCACTAAAAAATAAACAATAACTAACTCATCAATTGTTTTTAAATTAATGTAATTATTAACTAAAAATATAAAAGTGTAATACATAGAAGATATAAATATTAATTGATACACATATAAGTTTTTAATAGCAATTGAAATAGCTGTAGTGCCGATCGTTATGAAAGATGATAACATTAATAAAAATAAGGATATTTTATGATTGCTTATATATAGTAAAATCTCAAAATTAAAATCTAGAAAAGATATAATTTCAAACAATAAGTAAAAAATAAAAAGTAAAACAAAACAAACTTTCACATAGATAACTAAAACTGTATAAATTTCTTCTATAAATTCATATCCCTTTTTATTAATTTTAGGCTTTGTTGCACAAAGATTTGAAATGCAAAGCGCCCCTAATTGAGCCAAATTTAAGGCGTAATTTGGGTAAGTGGTCGACCTAATTCCGTAAATCGGTTGAGGACTGCTACACGTGCATGAATTTCATTCACCTGACTAGGAAAGCTTCTTGCCATTAATTTATCGCCTAATAATTTGATGCAATGCATCTTGGTTTCCACCAAACTGCGGCGATGATAGCCTGACCATTTTTTCCATAATGTCCTGCCTAAACGTTTAACTGTTCGAAGTAATTCATTTCGCTCTAGCGAGCTACTCTTTCTATCTTTCCATGGTTTCGCATTTTTTCTAGGTGGAATCACCGCATGTGCTTGCCGATCTGCAATGACCTGACGGCATTGCTTGGTGTCATAAGCTCCATCGGTATAAACAGAGTCAATCTGCTCATCTTGTGGAATCTGATTAAGTAAATCACCAAGCACCTGTGAATCACTGACATTATTGGTTGTGAGCTGAATAGCGCGTATTTGTAGGGTTTTGGCATCTATACCAATATGTAGTTTACGCCATTGGCGACGATATTCAGCTCCATGTTTCTTGCGTTTCCATTCGCCCTCACCTAGAAACTTCATGCCTGTAGAGTCTACAAGTAGATGCAGCCCCTCGCTACTTTTTTGGTAGCTGATTGCAATATCAATATGCTTTTGTCTTCTACAAAGCGTACTGTAATCTGGTGCGGTCCAATTTAATCCGCAAAGTTCAATCAGACTTTGCACAAAGCCAGTGACCATACGTAAAGATAGACGGAATAAGGATTTAATCATTAAGCAGCATTGGATAGCTGCGTCGGAGTAGGTTTGATTTCGCCCTTGTTTGCCTTTTGATGGAGCATACCATTGCGTAGCAGGATCAAACCAAATGGCAATATTTCCGCGACTCATGAGTACTCGGTTATATGCGGGCCAATTGGTTGTGCGGTAGATTTTATGTGTAGGCTTCTTCATTTGAAAATTATATCGCTGAAAAAGCCTTTACAGATAGGTTTGTGCAACAAAGCCTAAAATAAGTAATGATAAAAATTTGATAGCATTTTTTGCGGCATCTACCTATCCTGCGTTAGAAAATCTACACCGAATTCAGAATAAAACAGCTTTTCTGCCAATAAAAATGTTAATTACACGTTAAACCGTATCAAACATTATCAAAGCGTATCAAATATAAAAATATTACTCATAAAGCGTATCAAACGTTATCAAAGCGTATCAGTGAAGCAAGATTTAGTTACCGATCTATATATTGAATATGGACAAAAATTCAGTATTTAGAATAATACATGGGATTATGGCTAGAGCTTTAGAGAACAGTTAGAAAACACTACATTTAAACCTTCTATTTCAGCCATAGTAGTTCATTTCAGCTTTCCGTACTGGGGATCACTTAAAAATGAAAAAGTCTTTGCTAAACGCAAATAGAAGCAAATTATAGAGTGTTTATCTTATGCTAGAAAATATTAATTAAGCGAGTGTCTACGAGCGACATCACCAAAATTTGCGTTTAGGTTCTCTGAAAAACCGCTTTTTTAGGCTGTAGATCTTAAAAAACTTTAGATTAGTTGCAGAAATTTGCTACTAGATCGAGCGAAGCGAGCATAAAGCTTTATGAGCGAAGCGAATTCCAAATTGTTTTTACTTAAATTCACAATGAAAATAACCAAAAAATTGCCCCTCGAATCGAGCGAAAGCGAGATTCAATAGAGTTTGAGCGAAGCGAAAACCAAGGGCAATTTTGACTAGCCTAAGCTTTTAAATACTTTTAAATACTTTTAGACCTGCTGTAGGCCTTTATAAATAAGGGATTAAAAGCTTATATCACTACGTTTATCGACCCATATCACTACGTTTATCGACCATTTGACTACTTCGATGTTTCATGTAGTAATAAGAATAATGAAAGATTTAGTTGTCAAAGATAATGCTTTAATTAATGCAAGTTATAACCTTGATTTAGTTGAGCAAAGGTTAGTTCTATTAGCAATAATTGAAGCCAGACAAACAGGTAAAGGAATCAATGCTAATGATGCGTTGGTAATTCATGCATCAAGCTATAGTACCAATCTCTATAAAGTCTGTTTCTTCCATTACCCATCCTTAATATTTTCTAAAATTAACATAATACACCTTATACGAAACGTGAAAAATTTTTCTTTGAAAAACAATTGTTTATGTTGATGTGAAAAGCCCAATCCTCACCGATTGGGCTTTTTTGTGGATTTTTCATGTTCCACGCTTTATAAATAAGCAATGTTCCGCGGTTTTATGTAGTCTCATTTAACTTTAAACGGAAAAAAATGTCCCGATGAAATAAGAATAGATATCCAAGTAATTATGGTTTAGTAACATTCTCTATTTAAGTGAAAAAAGAATTCAATACTTGGCCTAAAAATGATGCTGGCAGGAGTGAGTTCTTTTTAAACTGGGGAGCAGTCCTAAATTTCACAGTAAAGAATTCAAAATAGAAATGCAGAGATAATGTGTCATGCACTTCGCACTCAACCTCATATTTTATGAGTGCGTAGTTTTTAGTTTAGATCGATTAGGATTGGGACTGGATATTGACCAGATTGCGTTCGCGGCTTAGGTCGTAGCGGTTAATACTAAAGATTAGCAGGGCAAAGACAAAGCCTAATGCAACGCAGGCTGACCAGCCATACATTTTCCATAGGTTGAGTGATAGAAACGCACCAATCCCGGCACCTGAAAAGTAACAGGTCATATAAATGGCATTAATACGGGAACGGGCCTGCACCGAGATACGGTAAACCAGATTTTGGTTTAAGACGTGCAGTGAAGAAATCCCAAAATAGGCAGGAATTAAACCAATGATATATACCCATAAATAGCTCTGCGCAAAAAATAGGGGAATCCAGGCCAGAATTAATCCTGTGGTAGCGAGTTGTGCGACCCATTTTTCTCGGTGCCGTCCAATCATTTTACCGGTCCATTGTGATGACCAGATGCCGACTATACCAACGATGCCCATCAAGCCAATCTGGAAATCATTAAAATGATAGGGTGCTTCCGCCAGCACAAAAGTCATGGTGGTAAAAATAATACTCAGCATACCAAAGCCCAAACCACCAATGATGCTGCGTCGAATCAGCATCGGTTCGGTTTTAGCAAAGGTAAATAGTGAGCGATAAATCTGCAAGATGCTCATCTGTAGCTGACTTTTCGCCTTAGGTAACTGATACCACATGGCAATGCTGAGCAAGAGAATAGAACAGCCACTCAATAAGTATACGGCGTGCCAAGACCATAAGGTAGAAATCAGTCCTGATACAGTTCGGGCAAACAGGATACCGACCAAAACACCACTCATCAGCAGACCGACCACTTCAGCACTTTTTTCTCTTTGAGATAGGTTGGCCGCAAAAGGAATTAGAATCTGGGTGGTAATCGAACAGAAAGAGGCGAGCAGAGTAAAACCATACAGCATATGCAGATTGGTACTGGCAGAAAGTCCGATTAGCGCCAGACCGGTACACAGCATCAAACTACAAATGTAGAGACGTTTTTCAAATAAATCGCCTAGAGGCACAAACAAAAATAACCCAGTGGCATAACCAATCTGAGTTAAAACGACAGTCCAGCCAGACTCGGCTACACTGATATGCAGATCTTCTGCAATAGAATAAATTAATGGCTGGTTAAAATAGTTACAACCCGCGCAAAGTGCGCAGGTCATAGCCATCATAAACATAAACTTTCTTGAAATTTGCCCTTGGGCTGACATCCTTGTCTCCTAAGGCTTTAGAAACTATAAGTCGCTGATAAGTTCACACGAGAAACATCCGCTTCTCGATTATCAAAAGTTTCACGCTTACCGTGGTGATATTCTGCGCCCAGATTAATCTTTGGAACTGGAGAATAAATCACGTTAGCCACATAGTCGGTTAAACGTTTATTGGTTTCAGGATTCGCGCGTGCATAGTCGCTGGAATCATCAAAATCAACAACGCTGGCATTAATGCTACTACGTAGTTTTGGCGTAAATTTATGCGTAAAGCCGATATTTAAGCTATTAAATTCATTGAGTAAAAGTTCATTATTGATTGGGTCGACTGAATAATCACCACCCCAGGCAGCACCATCAGTTGTTGAACCTTGAGTCAAGAAAGCTGCAATACGCTGGTCGCCGACCATATGGAAATAGTTACCCTGGATCGAGTTTTGATCATCGAGATGATAACGACCACCAAGACCTACACCCCAACCAACTTTTTCAATATCACCTGTATCTGTTTGCGCTTGCTTTTGATTGACAAAGCCTTGAGCTAATAAATGTAGCGGTCCTGATTGATGAACATATTTAGTGGTTAAAGCAGGCAAAGCAGAAGAACGATCACCACCGGCCATATACTCCAGACCTACATTCCAGGTATTTTCCGGATCAAGTTTGAAAGCATAGCTGACTTGAGGCGTACGTAGAACTGACCCACCCAGCAATAAACTGTAATCGACAGCTTCAGTGCTAATTTCTGGTGTAGACATCAATGACCAGGCCTGACCAAATGTCCAGTTATAGTATTTTAAGTGGGCATGACGAACTCGTAATCCACCATCACCTTTACCATTATTGGTCCAGAAGTCCGCTTCTAAACGAGCAGAAACATTTGGGTTTCCACCGAGGTCTTTTGCCAGGAAACCAATTCGGCTGGCAGCTGCAGTAAAATCTGAACGGGTAGAGTCAGGTTCAGTGAAAGGGACTTTATTGATCTGGTTAATGGTACGGCCACGAGCTTCAGTGGTACTTTTGAAATCGACTGCGCCATCAAAGCGAATCAATCCATAAACATCGACATTATCCACCATCGAACTTAAAGTTTTAGAATCTTGTGCTTTGGCTTCTTCCTGCTGATTCTTTAACGCAAGTTGCGCGGCTTTTTGCTGTTCCAGTTCGGCCTGGATTTGCTTTAACTGTGATTCTAAGAACTGCATCCGGTCTTCAGATGCTTCTGCTGAAAATGTCTGTGCTGAAGCAATGCCACATAGTGTCGCTAAAACTAATTTTTTCATTTCTTAATCCCTAAAGAAATTTTCTGATATCTAAAAAGGAAAATCTTTCCTTGTCGTTGCTCTTATTGCGCAATGCAGAGTTTTTGACTTTTAAATAGTGAATACGCGATCTGTTCAACCCGACACATCCTGTTCAGGTCAAAGCATATGGATTCGATATTAAAGTTATGAAATTTGGATTCAGGAGAGCTGTTTATTTACAGCTCTCCTGAGTTAAAACTTATTCAGCTTTTTGCGGATCGTATAAACGGTCTTTAATAAACAGGGCAGGAATCAAACCGCATAAGAAGTATGCTGCACCCATCACCAATAGACCTGTACCGATCGAACCATGCATCGCAAGATAACCAATGGTAATAGGAGCAAAGATTGCACCGATACGACCAATATTGAATGCACCGCCCACTGCTGTACCACGAACACCAGTTGGGAAACTTTCAGTTAAATAGGTTGCATTAATCGCATATGGAATACCGTACAGGAAGCCGAAGATCAGCATCAGTACGCCAATGTTATCGGCATTATGCATATACACCACGACAGGAATAAATAGCGCTGTTCCCATGGTGCCGAAAGCAAACACAATACGGCGACCAATTTTGTCAGCAACATAACCTGCAATGATTTTGGCAAACATCATGGTGACAAAAGTACCCACCATGTATAGCGCCATTTCTTTAAATTTAATGCCTAATTCAGCTTCAAGATAACTTGGTAACCAGTTACTTACACCGAAATAACCGAATAGCAGAAAACCAGAGCTGAAAGACCACAAGATGAACATCTTGCCATGGGTTTTGTCTTTAAGAATGGTGATGTACGGATTACCTTTTTTGGCATCATTATCCACGATTTGACCAGTTCTTTTCATTTCACGGACACGTTTCCATGATTCTGGCTCTGGCACCATAAAGTGCATCAGGATACCCAAAGCTAATGGAGCAATTGTGATCCAGTACAGCATACGCCAGCCGAATTCAGGAATGATCCAGCCCGAAATCATGGTAATCACCAATGAACCTAAAGTGAAACCAGTCATCAATGTTGCCAGTACAGTAGTACGGTATTTGGTTGGTACGTATTCTGACATCAAGGTATTACAGGCAATATATAAACAGCCTAAACCCAAGCAAGAAAGGGTACGTAGAATTGAGAATTCAGTATAAGACTGGGCAAAACCTGAATAAGCAGACAATATCGAGAAAGCAATAGTTGCTAATACGATGACACGTACGCGACCAAACTTGTCACAAGCCCATCCACCGACAAAGCCACCAATTCCCATACCCAAAAGAGAATAACTTCCCAAGGCGCCAGCCTGTACAGAAGTCAGTCCCCATTCCGCTTTCAGACTGGTCAAACTGAAAGCCAGAATACCAATGTCTGCACCGTCACATAGTAAAATCAAAAAAGCAAAGACAAAGGCCGTCATCCACAGACGTTTAGGTGCCTGTTTAACGGTGCCGTCAGAGGAGACTCCCGTTTTGGTTTCCTCAGCTACGATGGTATCGCTTGTCATTCTTATATCCTCTATAAATTAAAAGTAGCATTTCCTCTGCTACCGCTAAATCCATTTTCTTCCTCACGGAAAAGCATTTTCCTTATCTACGGTCTAAGCGTCTGTGCGCATTCGCTCTGTTAAGATCAGGTTGGATCTGATCTTTGCGTTTTATCCGGGATGAAAAATCACTGAACAACGTAGTATCCTTATGACGGAAATTAATTCTTTTATTTTGCATTGTGGTTAATATTTGCATAAATGAATAACCAAAATTCGAATTAAATAATTAATTCCGTATTGCGAAATCAATTAATCATAAAATAGCCAACTGAACAAGAGTTTTTACTCTAATTTTTATTAAAAAATAACTTTTTTGAGTTTTTGAGAGAAAAAATCTTGATTTATGGGTTTAGAAACCGTAGTTTTATATAAAATAAAATTTCGCTATACAAAATAAATGGAGATTTTTGATGGAACAGGTAGTTCAAGTAGAGCAAATCTCGACACATGTGGCGATGGTCAAGATCCATCGTCCAGAAGCTAAAAATGCCCTGAATACAGAAGTACGTCAGAAACTGGCTGCGGCTTTTCTGCAATTGAATGATGATGAAAATATCCGCGCCATTATTCTCACTGGTGGTGAAACTGACTTCGCAGCAGGTGCTGACC
This sequence comes from Acinetobacter sp. CAU_H_56, assembly GCF_058599425.1. Taxonomy (NCBI): domain Bacteria; kingdom Pseudomonadati; phylum Pseudomonadota; class Gammaproteobacteria; order Moraxellales; family Moraxellaceae; genus Acinetobacter; species Acinetobacter sp. CAU_H_56. The sequence goes on from NZ_CM178654.1 coordinate 1,543,215, forward strand.
TTAAAGAACTGGCAAATGCTGAAACCATCCAGATGATGCAACGTCGTACTGAGCGTTACTGGCAAGCCATTGCACAGTGTTCAAAGCCGGTGATTGCAGCAGTAAACGGTTATGCATTGGGCGGCGGTTGTGAACTGGCGATGCATGCAGACATTATTATTGCCGGAAAAAGTGCCCAGTTTGGTCAGCCTGAAGTCAAAGTAGGGGTAATGCCGGGTGCTGGTGGTACACAGCGTTTATTCCGTGCCGTGGGTAAATTCCATGCGATGCGCATCATTATGACGGGTTGTCTGGTACCAGCGCCGGAAGCGTATCAGATTGGTCTGGTGTCTCAAGTAACGGAAGACAGCGAAACCCTGGCAACCGCAATCAAAATGGCAGAAGGTCTGGCAAAAATGCCACCAATCGCACTGGAACAAATTAAGGAAGTGGCTTTATTGGCTGAAGATGTGCCGCTTAATGCCGGACTTACCCTGGAACGTAAATCCTTCCAGATGCTGTTTTCTTCAGAAGATCAAAAAGAAGGTATGCAAGCCTTTATTGAAAAACGTAAACCAAATTATCAGGGACGATAAGCATGAGCATTCAAATTCAGAAAATCGGTATTATTGGCGTAGGTACCATGGGTGCGGGCATTGCCCAGATCGCAATTCAGTCTGGCCATGATGTCATATTGTTTGATGCCAAAGCGGGTGCTGCTGAACAGGCACAGGAAAAGCTGGCTAAAACATTAAATACCCTGGCTGATAAAGGTAAATTCAGCCATGAAAAAGCTGCTGAAGATCTTGCTCATTTATCCATTGCCCAGCAGATCGAAGACCTGAAAGATTGCGATTTAATTGTTGAAGCGATTATTGAAAATCTGGAAATCAAACAAAAGCTGATGCAGCAACTGGAAGGTATCGTAAAACCGGAAGCAATTCTGGCATCCAATACATCTTCACTGTCTATCAGTGCGATTGCCGCCAATTGCAGCCAACCGGAACGTGTTGCTGGTTATCATTTCTTTAACCCGGTTCCACTGATGAAAGTGGTTGAGGTCATTGAAGGCTTTAATACCCGTGCCGATATTGTTGATGCACTTACTCAGCTATCCACGAAAATGGGACATCGCCCAGTAAAAGCCAAAGATACCCCAGGGTTTATTATCAACCATGCTGGCCGTGCTTTTGGTAGTGAAGCCTATGCGATTCTGAATGAAAATGTCACTCCATTTTATGACATTGACCGCATCTATCGTGACGGCATCGGTTTCAAGATGGGACCATTCGAGTTAGGCGATCTGACCGGGATGGATGTATCTCATCCGGTAAGTGAATCGATTTATCACCAATATTATGAAGAAACACGTTACCGCCCAAGCGTGATTACCCGCCAGCGTTTTATTGCTAAACAGCTAGGCCGTAAAACTGGTAAAGGTTTTTACGATTATACCTCGGGGAGCAAAGTAGGTGATGTGGCTCCAACCTTGGTTGAAAAGCTGGATCAATATCCATCGGTTTGGCTGGGTACAGAATATAGCGAAGACCGTCAAGCGCTTGAGCAATATCTACAGCAGTTCAACATCCAGATCGAGCAGACTGACGCACCTTCAGCAGATGCTTTAATTTTAATTGCGACTTATGGTGAAGATGCCACTTCAGCAGCAGTCCGTTATCAAGTGTCTCCGCAGCAAGTAGTCTGTATCGATCTGCTTTATGGCCTGAATAAACACCGTACTTTAATGCCAACGTTTGTGACCAAAGCTGAACTGGTAAATGCAGCACAATCGATTTTCAATCTGGATGGTGTGACTGCGAGCACAATTCAGGAAAGCGTCGGCTTTGTGGCGCAACGTGCTTTAGCAATGATTGTGAATCTTGGCTGTGATATTGCCCAGCAAGGTGTTGCCACTGTAGAAGATATCAACGTTGCCGTGAAGTTAGGCCTTGGTTATCCATACGGCCCAATTGAATGGGGCGATGTATTAGGCGCTGAAAAAATTCTGAAAATTCTAGACCGTATGACGGCGATTACCCGTGACCAGCGTTACCGTCCAAGTCCTTGGTTACGCCGCCGCGTTCAACTCGGTTTACCTCTTGTTCATACTACACATTAATTAAAAAGTTAAAGGAATAACACTCATGTTAAATGCTTATATTTATGATGGTTTACGTTCTCCAATCGGTCGCCATGCAGGAAGCCTGGCCACTGTGCGTCCAGATGATCTGGCAGCAACAGTCATTAAAAATCTGCTAGAAAAAACCGGTATTCCAGCAGCTGACGTAGAAGATGTGATCTTTGGTAGCACGAACCAAGCCGGTGAAGACAGCCGTAATGTGGCTCGATTTGCAGCATTGCTTGCTGGTATGCCAGTGACCGTTCCAGGTCAAACAGTTAACCGTCTATGTGCGTCGGGCCTGGGTGCTGTGATCGATTCAGCACGTGCCATTACCGCAGGTGAAGGCGAACTGTATATTGCAGGTGGTGTAGAGAGCATGACACGTGCACCGTTTGTAATGGCTAAAGCTGAAAGCGCGTATTCACGTGATGCCAAAATCTATGACACCACGATTGGTACACGTTTCCCGAACCGTAAATTCACCGATCAGTTTGGCGCGCACAGCATGCCGGAAACAGGTGATAACGTCGCTGAAGAGTTTGGCATTACGCGTGAACAGGCAGATACTTTTGCTGCTGCATCACAAGCGAAATATCAAGCTGCAAAAGAAGCAGGTTTCTTTGAAGGTGAAATTACCCCGATTGAAGTTTCACAAGGGCGTAAATTGCCGCCTAAATTAGTGACTGAAGATGAACATCCACGTCCATCTTCAACATTTGAAGCATTATCCAAGCTAAAACCGCTTTTCGAAGGTGGTGTAGTGACTGCGGGTAACGCATCAGGTATCAATGACGGCGCTGCAGCACTGATTATCGGCAGTGAAAAAGTTCAGGAACAGTATGGCTTAAAACCTTTAGCACGTATCCTGTCTTCTGCAGCCGCTGGCATTGAGCCACGCATCATGGGCGCGGGTCCAATCGAAGCAATCAAAAAAGCCGTAAAACGTGCAGGTTTGACGCTAGATGATATGGACATTATCGAGATCAATGAAGCATTTGCCAGCCAGGTATTATCTTGCTTGAAAGGCCTGGATGTTGCATTTGATGATCCGCGTGTGAATCCAAATGGTGGTGGTATTGCGATTGGCCATCCATTGGGCTGTTCAGGTGCTCGTTTGGCTTTAACTGTTGCGCGTCAATTACAGCGTACGGGTAAAAAATATGCCGTGATCAGCTTATGTATCGGTCTGGGTCAAGGTCTTGCGATGGTGATTGAAAACCCTGAAGCTGCATAACCACTTTAGTCATCGTATTAATGCCATGTATAGCTGATATACATGGCATTTTTTATTGGACTATTTATATAGAAATAAAAATCCCTGCATATCGCAGGGATTAATTAAATCAGCGTAAGGATTATTTGCGGCCAGTGACCAATAAAGTTGCTGAACCAAAGGCATAAATTTTACCGTCTTTGTCGATAATTCGTCCTTCTGAAGTCAGTACATTGCGCCCAATCCGGATCACTTCACCAATCGCAGTATAAGTTTCACCATTTTTCATGGCTTTGAGCATTTTGACATTCAGGTCAATAGTAGAAAAACTGACACCAGCATCAACTGTGGTATGAACCGCTGCACCTGTTACGCTGTCCAGAACAGTAGCGCAAAATCCACCATGAATGCCACCTTGTAGGTTGAAATGACGTTCATCTGGATAAACTTCATATTCCACGTAGTTTTCACGGACGACACTGAGTTTCATGGGAATCAGTTGTCCCATCGCTGAACCAGGCAATTCGCCATTTTTAATTGCAGTTAGATATTCAAGTCCATTCATTTGAGCTGTAGTCATATAACTTCCCTTTAATAAAATATTTCGCTTTATGAAATAATATTCTGTTTTTCTAAAATTATGATATAACAGATAGTGATCGAAATGCTATATTTTTCCAGGATGGAATGATGACAATAAAAAATCTCGTCACAGATGCTGAATGGCAGGCACGCTGTGAACTCGCAGCGCTTTATCGCATTATTGCGCATTATCGGATGACTGACCTGATTGATACCCACATCAGTTTAAGAGTCCCAGATCAACCAGACTGTTTTCTGATTAACCAATATGGTGTCGCATTTGAAAAAATGCGTGCCTCGACGCTGGTGAAGATTAATCATGAAGGGCAGGTGGTAGAAAGCTATGAACAAGACAAGCCAGTAAATATGGCTGGTTTCGTGATTCACTCTGCGATTCATGAAGCGCATCCTCATCTGAACTGTGTCATTCATACGCATACCGCGGATGGAATTGCTGTTTCTGCTCAGAAACACGGGCTTCTCCCAATTTCCCAGCACGCCATGAAATTTTATCAGCATGTGGCCTATCACGAATATGAAGGCGTTGCGCTTTCAACTGATGAACAAGAACGCTTAATTCAGGACTTAGGCAGTCATCGTGCCATGATTTTACGTAATCATGGCCTATTAACGGCTGGAGAGACTATTGCACGGGCTTTTCATGAAATCTATTTCCTAGAACGCGCCTGTCAGGCACAGGTCAAGGCCTTAAGTGGCGGTGCTGAATTGCATTATCCAGCAGAAGAAGTCCGAATTAAAACAGCGAAGCAGTTCGCCAGTCCTCTCATTGAACCGATATTACAGCGTGCCTGGCAGGCCGCTTTGTCCCTGATTGAGCATCAATATACGGAGTATGCATCATGATTGTTATTTCCAGTTCTGTACCAAATATTGAAGCCATTCTGGTCAAGTCTTTTCAAAAATATGCGCCTGCTGGCAGTTTCTGTACAGTGGACAGTCCTGAAGCTAAGCAGGCAACCACAGTTGCTGCCTGGTTTCCAGATCTGGAAAAAGTGCAGCAGCTACCAAAGCTTGGCCTGATTCATTCGATTGCTGCTGGGGTAGAACATTTAAACTTAAATGCTGTACGCCCCGATCAAGCCGTTTGCCGGGTGCTGGATCCGCATCATCAAAAGGGCATGTTTGATTATCTGCTTTGGGGTGTACTGTATTTTCAACGTTATTTTGACCGCATGATCCAGCAGCAAAATCAGCAGCTCTGGAAGCAGTATCGCCAGAGCTATAGCCATCATATCCAGATCGGGATTATGGGACTGGGGCATATGGGCGGATATGTAGCTGAACGTTTTGCCGACATGGGCTATCAAGTCTCTGGTTGGTCGAATTCCCCAAAAGACATTAATCAAGTTAAAAGTTATGTGGGCCAAGAACAGCTTTCCGACTTCCTGGCTCAAACTCAGATTCTAATTAACCTGCTACCCCTTACCGAAGAAAACGCCGGGATTCTTTCTTCTGAATTATTTCAGCAACTGCCTGAACAGGCAGCTTTGATTCATGTCGGGCGTGGCCAGCATTTAATCGAGCAGGATTTATTGGATGCACTGGATTCTGGCCATCTACGTGGTGCGATTGTTGATGTCTTTGAGCAGGAGCCATTACCTGCGGATCATCAGTTTTGGCAGCACGAAAAAATTGTGGTGACACCACATGTGGCCTCACATGCCCCAATGTCTGTGGTGGTAGAGCAGATACTGGAAAATGACCGTCGTTTAAATCAGGGTCTGGATTTGTGTCATCAAGTGGATGTCAATAAAGGCTATTAATTGTAGGGATACAGACAAAAAATAAGGAAATTGATGATGTGGGAAATGATTCAGACCCAGATTCAGCAAGGTGTCGCCACTTTAAGTTTTAACCGCCCAGATTCACTCAACAGTTTCAACCGGCAAATGCATGAAGAAGTCCAGCAGGTACTGAACAGTTGGAATACGAATCCAGACATTCGGGTAATTGTGATTCGTGGTAATGGCCGGGCATTTTCAGCAGGACAGGATCTAAAAGAACGTGCTGGGCAGCTCGGCAATGTGCCTTTACCACCAGAGGGTTCGCTGGCCAAATATTATAATCCTTTGATTAATCTGATCCGCAAAAGTCCCAAACCGGTGATTGCAGCGGTAAATGGTGTGGCTGCCGGTGCAGGGGCTAATATCGCGTTGGCTTGTGATCTGGTCATTGCCAAGGAAAGTGCCAAATTTATTCAAGCCTTTTCTAAAATTGGCTTGATTCCCGATGCCGGCGGTACCTGGATGTTGCCGCGTTTAATTGGTTATGCACGCGCTATGGCACTGACTTTACTCGGTGAACCTGTGTATGCCAAAGACGCGGCTGAAATGGGCATGATCTGGAAAATGATCCCTGATGCAGAATTTGATGCTTATATCGATGACCTTGCACAGCGACTAGCACAACAGCCAACTTATGCGCTGGCTTTAACTAAACAGGCGCTGCAACGCAGTGCGGAAAATAGCATAGACCAGCAACTGGAGCTGGAACAAAACCTGCAATATCTAGCCTTGAGTAGTCAGGACTACAAAGAAGGTGTACAGGCCTTTGTTGAAAAACGCCCCGCACAATTTACCGGACGCTAAGGAGAGCATTCATGAACATTCAAACGCGTATTACCGAGCTTTTAGGCATTCGCTATCCGATTATTCAAGGCGGCATGATGTGGGTCGGTACCGCAGAAATGGCCAGTGCAGTCTCCAATGCAGGTGGTTTGGGAACCCTGACAGCATTGACTCAACTGACGCCTGAAGCCTTGGTCAAGGAAATTGCACGCTGCCGAGAAATGACGGATCAGCCTTTTGCTGTGAATCTGACTTTATTGCCCGCTGTAAACCCACCGCCGTATGCCGAATATCGACAGGCCATTATTGAAAGTGGGATCAAGATAGTAGAAACGGCAGGCAACAAGCCGCATGAACATATTGAAGCCTTTAAACAGCATGGCATCATTGTGATTCATAAATGTACCTCGGTTCGTCATGCACTTTCAGCACAAAGAATCGGCGCGGATGTGATCTCGATTGATGGTTTTGAATGTGCCGGCCATCCGGGTGAAGATGATATTCCCGGACTGATTCTGATTCCAGCAGCCGCTGATCAACTCACTGTACCGATTGTAGCCAGTGGTGGTTTTGCGGATGGTCGTGGTTTGGTGGCAGCACTTGCTTTAGGTGCAGAAGGCATCAATATGGGAACACGTTTCTGTGCCACACAAGAAGCGCCGATCCATCCAAATATCAAGCAGTTTTATGTCGACAATGATGAAAGGGCAACGCATCTACTTTACCGCCAGTTCAGAAATACTGCACGTGTTGCGAAGAATGCAGTATCTGATCTCGTCGTTAAAATGGGTGAAGATCCAAATCTGGAATTTGAACAGATTCGACCTTATGTCAGTGGCTTAAAAGGTAAGCTGGCTTTGGAAAATGGCGATGTAGATGCAGGCGTACTGACAGCAGGTCAAGTGATGGGGTTGATCCATGACATTCCAACCTGTCAAACGCTGATTGACACTATCATGCAAGAAGCAGAACAGATTGTTCAGCAACGTTTGGCTCAGTTTTTCCCGCGCTAGATCGCTTTATTTTAATCATTTAATCAAAAGCCATTCATTACCGAATGGCTTTTTTATACCAAAGTTTTAATTTTTAAATGTGATTTTTTATGTCATGACTAGATTTTATCCATGAACTTATATTATATTCGATCTAAAACATAATTTCGTATTATGAAATTAATTGTCATAAATATACAAATTAGAACTCATACAAGGGAATTACGATGAGAAATTATATTGCGCCATTAAAAGACATGAAGTTTGTGCTGAAAGATCTGCTCAATGTTGAACAGAAATATGAAGGCTATGCAAAGTTCGCAGACAAAGTTTCTATGGATATTATGGAACAATATCTGGAAGTCGCTGCGGACTTTTGCCAAAACGAACTTCTACCGATTAATGCAACAGGCGACCAGCAAGGCTGCCGTTTGCAGGATGGCGTCGTAACTACACCGGATGGTTTTAAAGCGGCTTATGACAAATATGTAGAACTCGGCTTTACCTCATTAACTGGCGATGAAAAATATGGTGGCCAAGGCTTCCCGACCTTATACCGTATTGCCATTTCTGAAATTATTACGGCGACCAACTGGTCTTGGGGTATGTACCCAGGCCTGTCTCATGGTGCGATGCGTACTTTAGAACATCACGGTAGTGATGAACAAAAACAGAAATTCCTGGTGCCTTTAATTGCAGGACGCTGGACCGGAACCATGTGTTTAACTGAATCACATGCCGGTTCTGATTTGGGTCTAATCCGTACCAAAGCGGTGCCAAATGAAGATGGCAGCTACAGTATCAGCGGTGAGAAAATCTTTATTTCTGCAGGTGAACATGACCTGGCTGAAAATATCGTGCATATCGTATTGGCTCGTTTACCGGATGCGCCTGCAGGTACTAAAGGTATTTCGCTGTTTATCGTGCCTAAATTCAATCTGGATGAAGCTGGAAATGTGGCTTCACGTAATGGCGTGGTGTGTAGTGCGATTGAACACAAGATGGGTATTCATGGCAATGCGACCTGTGTACTGAATTTTGACAATGCCAAAGGTTTCCTGATCGGGCCTGAAAACCGCGGTTTGAACTGCATGTTTACCTTTATGAACTCTGCGCGTATTGGTACAGCCATTCAAGGTTTGGCTGCAGCTGAATCTTCTTATCAAGGTGCATTGGCTTATGCCAAAGACCGTCTGGCCATGCGTTCACTCGAAGGTGCGAAAGAGCCAAACCTGCCTGCGGATCCAATCATTGTGCATCCGGCAGTGCGTAATATGCTACTGACTCAGAAAGTATTTGCTGAAGGTTCACGTGCCTTGGCTTATTATCTGGCGACTTATGCTGATATTGCTGAAGCAACAGATAATCCTGAAGAGAAGAAAGCCGCAGAAGATCGTCTGGCATTATTAACCCCAATTGCTAAAGCATTAATGACCGAAACAGGTGTAGAAGCGGCCAAACATGGTATGCAGGTTTTTGGTGGACACGGCTATATTGCTGAACATGGCATGGAACAGATTGCCCGTGATGCACGTATTGCCAGCCTCTATGAAGGCACTACTGAAATTCAATCAATCGACTTACTGGCACGTAAAGTACTAGGTTCAAAACTAGGTTTGTTGACTGCCTTAACTGATGAAATCCAAGGTTTTGTGAAAGAGCATCAGCAACATGCCCAGTTTAACCAGCAAGTGGCACAAGTGAGTCAGTTGACTGAGCAATGGCTAGAATTAACCAAAACGATTCAGGCTCAGGCACAACAGTCTGCAAATGAAATCGGTGCGGCATCAGTCGATTACTTATACTTCTCTGGTTATGTGGTGTCTTCGTATTTATGGCTGAAAATGGCGATTACGGCGCAGCAAAAAATTGAAGAGGGCAATACCGATCCGTTCTATGCAGCGAAGATCAAAACCGCGCAATTCTTCTTTGCACGTATTCTGCCAAGAACTTCAACTCACGTTGCCAATATTCAGGTCGGTGGTGAGAGCCTGTTCCTGCTGACTCCTGAAGAGTTTAAATTCGATTAATCCTTTTACCCACGATCAATCTCTCGATCGTGGGTCTTTTTTTCTTACTACTTTTTTTATCCTGCACAAAACTCGATATCGATGGGTACTTTTCAGTATTACATCGGCCATAAAACAACAAGATCAGGAGTCTATATGGATTTAGACACGATTACACGACAATGTCCTTATGGTGATCAACAACTCACTTATTATGAAGTCGGACAGAAATCCTCATATCCCACCATTATTCTGATTCATGGCACAGGTGGAAATACCGACAAACATTTCAGTTATATTTTCCCCATGCTCGGTATTCATCAGCGGGTTTTATCCATTGATTTGTATACCCCGGATAAAGCCGATCTGGCAGTGACTGATTTTAGCCAGCAAGTTGAAGCACTGATCCAGCATGCAGTTGCAGAAGGTGAAACAATTACTGTGGTAGGTTATTCACTTGGTGCCGTGATTGCTGCACAAGTAGCCGCGAGTCTTAAACAACGTGTGGCACGTTTGATTCTTTTAGCTGGTTGGGCAAAAACCAGTTCAGTCCAACAACTGCGAACCACGATCTGGCAACAGTTATTTAATGATCAATCTGCAGCATTGCCGCATTTCGTGAATTATTGCCTATATAGCGATGACTATCTGTCAGCTCGTACTGAAAAACAGGTGCTTGATCTGGCACGTTTCGTCAAACCTTCTCAAGATGCAGCTAAACAGCGTGAACTGAATTATCGCATTGATATCACCGCCATTTTGCCGGACATCTCTGCTGAGACCTTGATCGTGGCCTGTCGTGAAGATCGTATGGTGCCTTTAGCGCAAGCAAAATTACTCTTTGCTTCGATTCAGAATAGCCGTTATATCGAAATTTCTTCGGGACATGCGATTCATATTGAAGCACCAGCGGAAGTGGTGCAATTGATCAACCTGTTTAGCCAGCATCCAGAGCAGTATCCGGCGAATCAAAAAATCCAGCCCATGATGCCTTAAAAAAGGAGAAAAATAATGCAAGCTCAAGGACAGCGCAGCAAGATTTTAATTGTAGGCAGCGGTTTTGGTGGCCTAGGAATGGCGATCCGTCTTAAACAGCAGGGCATTCACGATTTTAAAATCATTGAACGTGCAGCAGAAGTAGGTGGCACATGGCGGGATAATACTTATCCCGGAGTCGCCTGTGATGTACCGTCACATTTATATTCTTTCTCGTTTATTAAAAATCCCAACTGGTCACGTGTCTTTCCGCAAGGGGCAGAAATTCAGCGCTATTTGATTCAATGCTGTGATCAGGAAAATATCCGGCCACATATTGATTTTCATACACAACTGGAAAAAGCCAGCTGGAATACCGAAAAACGTAGCTGGAATATTCAGACCTCTAAAGGTGTTTATGAAGCGGAATTTTTAATTACCGCTACTGGGCATCTGGCAGATGAACATCTCCCGCAAATTCCGGGACTAGAAGAATTCCAAGGTCAGGTGATGCATTCTGCACGCTGGAATCACGAAGTTAATCTGGATAATCAGCGCGTCGTTGTCGTAGGTTCAGGGGCTTCTGCTATTCAGCTTGTACCGGAAATTGCCAAAACAGCAAAAAGTCTGACCGTATTGCAACGCAGTGCACCGTATATTTTGCCGCGACCAGACCGACCTTATTCTGAGTCAGAAAAACAGCTCTTCCGCAAAGATCCGGACAGCATGTCAGCGTTAAGACATTCCTTGTTCTGGGGTAATGAATACAATTTTGCCCAGCGCCGTAATCTGAAAAGCCAGATCGAGCGGGTCAAGAAAAATTGTCTGCAATTTTTAAAACATCAGATTTCAGATCCTGAATTACAGCAGAAACTCACACCGAATTATGAACCGGGCTGCAAGCGTTTATTGCTGTCCAATGATTATTATCCGACTTTTCTAAAACCCAATGTCACGCTTGAAAATTCAGCTTTGGCTGAAATTACGAAAGACGGTGTAATCAGTAAGTCCGGCAATGAATTCCCTGCAGATATCATCGTATTCGCCACCGGGTTTGAAGCGGCACGTCCACCCTATGCGGCAAAGGTGGTAGGTAAACAGGGTTTAAGCCTGGAGCAGCAATGGTCTAGTGGTATGCAGGGTTATCAATCTACGACCGTCCATAACTTTCCAAACTTGTTTATTCTGAATGGTCCAAATACCGGAAGTGGGCATAACTCAGCACTTTATTTCTTGGAGACCCAATTTGATCTGGTACTGGACGCCTTGCAGTTTTTTGAACAGGAACAGATTCAGGTCTTTGAAGCTGATCAAGATGCTGAAAATGCCTATATGCAGGAGTTACAGCAGCTTTCCCAAGGCAGTGTCTGGTTATCAGAAAGCTGTAAAAGCTGGTATCTGGACCCGCTGAGTCGCAAGCTGACTTTGGTCTGGCCAGATTATGCGCATTCATTCAGAGACAAAAACCAGCATTTTATTCGCAGCGGTTATCACTACCAGTACATCGAAGCAATGCAGCAGAAAGTGGTGTAAAGATCAATCAGGAATAATCGGAACTTCAGAGTTTCAACATACAAAATAGAATCAAATTAAAAGAAAGGAGTGTTGTCATGAACAGCCAGCCATGGATGGAAGAATATAAAAAATGGAACGTCAATCCGGAATTTACCCGGCCTGACCCTGATAAAACTTTGAGCACGACAATTGCTGAGAATCTACTTAAGTTCAAAGATAAGACTGCTTTCTTTTATCTGGATCGAAAGTTCAGCTATCAGGAGATTGATGTTTATAGCCAGAAGCTGGCTACTTACCTACAGAATCTAGGCTTGGCGTCCGGTAGCCGAATCGCGGTGATGTTACCGAATATTATTCAATATCCAATTGCGACTTTTGCGATTATTCGTGCGGGTTATATTCTGGTCAATGTAAACCCGATGTATACCCAACGCGAGCTGTATCATCAAGTACAGGATTCAGGGGCAGAGGCCTTGATTATTCTGGGTTCAACTTTGGAGCAATTGAATCAATTAGATGAATGTCCTGCGCTGAAATATGTGATTTCTACCCATCCACTTGATTTCATTCAGGATCAGCCGATATCAATTTATAGCCAAACGGCGCAATATCCAGAAAAACAGTTTTCTGACTTTAAGCAGGCCATTGACCAGGTACAGGTGATTGATTTTGAAGCCCCTGTACAGCAGCAGGAAGATACCGTTATTCTGCAATATACCGGTGGAACTACAGGGGTTTCCAAAGGGGCTGAGCTCAGTCATCGCAATATCTTATTTAATATCGCCCAGAACAGTACGGTGTTTATCAGTCATTTTGGGGACCGCTATGCGACTGAAGATGAATATGTGTTTTGTGCCTTGCCGCTGTATCACATTTATGGTTTTACCATCTGCCTGTTCAGTTATGGTCTGAGTCGCGGTTTTGCCAATGTCCTGATTCCAAATCCAAGAGATCTGGATGCACTGGTAGATCAATATCATAAGCATCCTCCGACGGTGTTTCCGGGCGTGAATACCATGTTTAATGCATTGGCTCATCATCCACGTTTCCGCGAGCTGGATCACTCACGCCTAAAAACCACGACAGGCGGCGGTGCATCTGTTTTAAAAAACACGGCAGAATTATGGTGCGAAGTCACAGGCTGTCATATCTATGAAGGCTACGGTCTTTCTGAAACCTCACCAACGGCAACATTTAACCCGCCTTTAAGCAAGCGCTTTAGCGGTAGTATTGGCTTGCCATTGGCAGGCACAGAAATTCAGATTCTGGATGATGAAGGAAAACCTGTAGCACTTCATCAGGCTGGAGAAATTGCTATTCGCGGCCCTCAGGTGATGAAAGGTTACTGGAAGCAACCGGAAGCAACAGCACAGGTATTTACCAAAGATGGTTTCTTCCTGACAGGTGATATCGGCTGTATGGATGAGCAGGGTTATATCACCATTCTGGACCGTAAAAAGGACATGATTCTGGTCTCGGGCTTTAATGTCTATCCAAATGAGTTGGAAGGCGTTTTATCCAAACATCCGAAAATTCTGGAATGTGCCGTCATTGGAGTGGATGATGAAAAATCTGGACAAGTTCCGAAAGCCTTTATTGTAAAACAGGATACCAGTCTGACCGAGAATGAAGTTATGACCTATCTGAGACTACAACTGACCAGTTATAAGCTGCCAAAATATATTGAATTTGTGTCTGGATTGCCGAAATCCGCAGTCGGTAAAATTCTACGTCGTGAGTTGCCTAAAACCGTGCAGCCGGATGCCAAAGCCTGTTAAGGAATGACATAGTCAAAATAAAAAAGGAATCGAAAGATTCCTTTTTTTATTGCTGAGCAGTTTAGCGCTGCTGAATGACTTTTTTGTTTTTCAATTCTTGCATTTCATCAGGGCTTAAATACTGGCTCAAGATGGCGTCGGTATCTTCACCCAGACACGGTGGTGCTTTTTTATATTCTACCGGGGTCTTGGAAAGTTTAATTGGCGAACCAATCGAGGTGTAATCGTCACGTAGAGTATGCGGCATATGAATGACCATTTCACGCGCCAGAACCTGTTCTTCTTCCAAAGCCTGTTTCAGGTTATTGATCATGCCCACTGGAACTTTGACTGCATGAATCAGATCTACCCAGTGTTTTGCCGGTTGAGAGTAGAAATGAGCCTGTAAAAGGGTGGTCAGTTCTTCACGATGTGTAACCCGGCCTGAATTCTTCAGGAAACGCGGATCTTCTGCCACTTTGGTCAAACCTACAGCCTGACACAGTGCTTGAAATTGCAGATCATTCCCGCAGGCAATAATAAATTCACCTTCCTGTGCTTTAAAAACCTGATAAGGCACGATATTGGCATGAGCATTACCGAAGCGGCCCGGGACTTTACCTGAGGTCAGATAATTCATGGCCAAAACAGAGAGGGAAGCGACTTGGGTGTCTAGCAGTGCCATATCAATGTGCTGACCTTCACCAGTTTTTTCACGGGACAATAAAGCAGCTTGGATCGCAATTGCGGCATATAAGCCAGTAGTCAGATCAGCAAAGGCCAGACCTGCTTTTTGCGGGCCACCCCCTGGCAGGTCATCACGTTCCCCCGTAACACTCATCATGCCACCCATACCCTGAACAATGAAGTCATAGCCAGGTTCTTGAGCACGAGGACCATTTTGCCCAAAGCCGGTAATGGAACAGTACACCAGCCGCGGATTTATCTGGCTCAGACTTTCATAGTCCAGACCATATCTTTTCAACGAACCCGCTTTATAGTTCTCAATAACTACATCGCTTTGTTCTGCGAGTTTCTTGATAATGCTTTGACCTTCCGGGGTAGATAAATCTACGGCAACCGAATGCTTACCACGATTGGCTGAAAGATAGTAAGCCGATTCATGGGTATCTTCCTGCTGATTATTTTTAAGCCAAGGTGGTCCCCAGATGCGTGTGTCATCTCCATGATCAGGCTTTTCAATTTTAATCACTTCTGCACCCAGATCAGCCAAAATCTGGCTACACCAAGGACCAGCCAAAATCCGGCTTAAATCCAGTACACGAAAGCCTGTTAAAGCACCCATCGTTACGCTCCTTGTTCGATGTTATTTAGATTGCATGTCATTCTAATAATCGCTTTAAAGCTATAGGAAAATGGAAAAACAATCAACTTTATGATACTTAATTTCGCCTAACAAAATAAAACATCTAAAATGATTGAAAAATCATCCTAACTTCTTTAGCCTGATGACGAGAATAAATACGATTCAAAAATAACAGGAGAGGGAAAAGTCTCGGGAATGAGACTACAAGAACAGGAGTAAGTACTGTGCTTTGAAAACGGATCGCGCTTAAAGCGCATGCATACAGAAGTGTGCATACACAAGATCAGAATGAAAAAACCTAAGGATAGGAATAGAGATTTAAATATGACGGAATTAGTAAGAGAACAAGTTTTAGAAAGAGAACTCGCAAAGATAAAACCCACCACCAAGCGAACCCAGCAGATTGCCTTTGTCTTTGCCTTTTTGGCACTCTTGGTCGATGGCGCAGACATGCTACTGCTATCCTTCAGCTTAAACAGCCTGAAAGCAGAATTTGGTTTAAGTAATTTACAAGCCGGTACCTTGGGCAGTTTTACACTGGCAGGTATGGCGATTGGCGGTTTTATTGGTGGATGGGCGTGAGACCGTTTAGGCCGGGTACGTACAGTCGTTATTTCAATTCTGATCTTTTCAGTATTAACTGCAGCCTTAGGCTTTACCCAAAACTATGAACAGTTCGCCGTACTACGTTTCCTGTCTGCGTTTGGGATCGGGTCTTTATATATTGCAGCCAGTACACTGATGGCTGAATATGTACCAACCAAATACCGGACTACAATTTTAGGCACATTACAGGCAGGTTGGACCGTTGGCTATATCGTAGCTACTGTATTGGCAGGTTGGATTATTCCTGAATATGGCTGGCGTACACTGTTTTTTGTCGCGATTATCCCATCCGTTATGGCGATTTTTATCCAGAAACTGGTTCCTGAACCAGAATCGTGGCAGCGTGCAAGATTACTGCGTTTATATGCACCCGCTGAAGTCACTACCAAACAACCTGTTAAGAAAAGTACCGTCAAAGAAATCTTTGCAGATCCTGCAAATCGCAAGATGTTTATTTTATGGATTTTCACGGCTGGTTTTCTGCAGTTTGGCTATTACGGTGTAAATAACTGGATGCCAGCTTATCTAGAATCTGAATTACATATGAACTTTAAATCAATGGCGGGCTATATGATCGGGACTTATGTCGCCATGATTTTTGGTAAAGTTCTGGCCGGTTTTGCTGCAGACCGTTTAGGTCGACGCGCCGTTTTCTCGTTTGGCGCGATTGGTACAGCGATTTTCTTACCGGTAATTGTGCTGTTCAACACCCCGGATAATATTGCCTATCTGCTGATTTTCTTTGGCTTCCTCTATGGTATTCCGTATGCAATTAATGCCACTTATATGACCGAAAGCTTTGCCACTTCGATCCGCGGTACAGCCGTCGATGGTGCTTATAATGCAGGGCGTATTGGGGCCATGTTTGCACCTGCGATTATTGGTGCAGCAGCGAGTGGTGGTTCAATTGGTTTGGGCTTCTTGATTATGGGCGGTGCCTATTTCTTGTGTGGTGCAGTATCCGGGATCTTTATCAAAGATCGTCAATACGACCCACAAAAAGCATAATGATCTTTTAAACAATGATGTTAAAAATGAGCCTCATAAGGGCTCATTTTTTTTCTATTTAATTTAAAAATAAGATGTCTATTTTTTATTGATCCGGCTCTTTTTGCAGATGAATACTTTTTAGTCCATCATTTACTTTATTGAGTAAATGAATCAGGGTAATCACATCATCAAAAGCCAGTTTATTTAAGGCCTGTCCATAAAACTCAAAAAAATCATCCTGCAGGCTATCCCAGGTCTGAAAACCTTCAGTGGTGAGCGCAACAATTTTGGCACGGCGATCCTGTTCATTGATAACACGCTCTACCAGTCCATCACGTTCCAGTCGTTTTAAGACAGCATCCAGATTTTGGCGACTCACACCCAGATATTCGGTCAGATCTGAAAAAGACATACCAGATTTAACTTTAGGACGAGACAGGGCACCCAGCACAGCCCAATGCACAGGAGATATTTTTAGCTCATTTAAGCACTTTCGATCCAGACTGTTTCCCACCTGAAACAGACGGAAAAACAGCCGGTTATGAGCGGAATATAAGGATTGATCATATTTTTTTGACAAAGTATCACTCACTATATGCAACATCCTCAAAACTGAAATAGCTAAACGGCGCAAAGTATAACCTATCGCTTTTTCGCATAATTCAATTTCTTTTATAATTTGTTTTAAAAATCATAGTGTTTTAGCAGAAATCTGCACCTTTAAATTCTGTACTAAGCAGTTGAATCATTCCAAATATCTCTCTTGATATTCACGGTCTCAGTTCGTTCCCTAGCTGAATATCAAGGCAGCCATCTAGCAATCTAAAGAAATAAAACATCCTTCATGAAACAGAAATAGCTTAGTTATAAGCTGGGGCTAGATATGGGCTACTCTAAAGAAAAAAGTTAATATAGGTCAATACATTGAATAAATAAAATTATTAAGTAGTTGTTATATATATATTTATAGAAATATAAATATTATTTTATGTAAATATATTGACATAAATCTAATCTCTTTCTATTTTAGATAAAACACACCGAATTAGAACAACAGCCGATTAAATTCGACAACAAATAGCGTAGGGATAAAACAATGAAAGGATTAAAAGATAAGGTCGTGATTGTGACAGGTGGTGCTGGCGGAATTGGTTCCGCAACCTGCCGACGTCTGGCTGAAGAAGGCGCAAAAGTTGCCATTTTTGATATGAATCTGGAAGCTGCCGAGAAGCTGGCAAATGAAATTAATCAATACGGTCAGGCGTTAGCAATTCAGTGTGATATTACCCAAAGTGACATCGTTGAACAGGCGGTTCAAAAAACAGAAGATGAATTGGGTCCGATCGATGGACTGGTGAATAATGCCGGATGGGACATTTTCAAACCTTTCATCAAAAGTACGCCTGATGAATGGCAAAAACTCATCCAGATCAATCTGGTTGGTATGCTGAATATGCACTTTGCTGTGCTGAAAGGCATGGTCGAGCGTAATGCTGGCAGCATCGTTAATATTGCCTCAGATGCGGCTCGTGTCGGCTCTTCAGGCGAAGCAGTTTATGCAGCTTGTAAGGGAGGATTGCTATCTTTCTCCAAAACTCTGGCACGCGAACATTCACGCCACAACATCAAAATTAATGTGATTTGCCCAGGACCGACGGATACGGCCTTACTGGCAGGTGTAACTGAAGGTGCATCAAATCCGGAAAAATTACGTGAAGCCTTTATTCGTGCTATTCCACTGGGCCGTTTGGGTCAACCAGATGATTTAGCCTCTGCGATTGCCTTTTTCTTGAGTGAAGATGCCAACTTTATTACCGGACAGGTGCTTAGTGTCTCTGGCGGTCTGACCATGAACGGTTAAAGCATCAAATTAATTAACACTAAATTAGATAGATAAAAACAGTACAGGACGTAATGAACATGAATTTTGAAGATATCTTATATGAAGTTAAAAACGGTGTAGCCTGGATCACGATTAACCGTCCAGAAAAAATGAATGCCTTTCGTGGTACAACCTGTGACGAACTGATTAAGGCCTTAAACAAAGCTGGTTATGACCGTAACGTTGGTGTGATTGTATTGGCTGGCGCAGGTGAAAAAGCCTTCTGTACTGGTGGTGATCAGTCTGCGCATGATGGCAATTATGACGGTCGCGGTACCATTGGTTTACCGATGGAAGAATTGCATACCGCCATTCGTGATGTTCCAAAACCGGTAATTGCGCGCGTACAAGGTTATGCTATTGGGGGGGGTAATGTACTGGCCACCATTTGTGATCTGACGATCTGTTCAGACAAAGCTATTTTCGGTCAGGTCGGACCAAAGATGGGTTCAGTTGATCCAGGCTATGGCACAGCATTTTTAGCGCGCGTCGTGGGTGAGAAGAAAGCCCGTGAAATTTGGTATATGTGCCGCCGTTATTCTGGTCAAGAAGCGGTTGAAATTGGCTTGGCCAATAAATGTGTGCCGGCAGATCAACTCGATGCAGAAGTTCAGGCATGGGGCGAAGAAATCTGTCAGCGTAGTCCGACCGCAATCGCGATTGCCAAACGCAGTTTCAATATGGATACCGCACATCAGGCAGGGATCGCTGGCATGGGCATGTATGCGCTAAAACTTTATTACGATACTGAAGAGTCTCGTGAAGGCGTGAATGCATTGAAGGAAAAACGTCAGCCTGAATTCCGTAAATATGCCAAATAAGGAGACTCATTAATGAAAAAGAATCCTTATATCACCGAAGATCTAGAATTTTTAGCTGAAACAGCAGAAAAATTTGCCCAGAAATATGTGGCTCCGGGATTTCTAGAGCGTGATCAAAGCCGAGTCTTTGATCGTGATCTGGTGAAAAAGATGGGTGAAATGGGCTTTATTGCACCAGAGCTCCCAGAACAATATGGCGGTCAGGGTATGGGTCGACTGGCAGCAGGAATTATCCATGAAGCCATTGCCAAGGCTGATTTAAGTTTTTCCTATATCAACCTGCTTGCATCGTTAAATGGTCAGATTCTGGCAGAACATGGACAGCCTGAAGTGGTGGAGCCATGGTTAAAAAAACTGACCGCTGGTGAAGCGATTTTCTCAATTGCGCTGACCGAACCGCGTGGTGGTTCAGATGCTGCCAACTTACGTTTAAAGATCGAACGTGATGGCGATGAATATGTCATTAACGGTGAAAAGACTTCGATTTCAGCAGCCGATCAGGCCGATGCTTCAGTGGTCTTCGGTCGCACTGGTTCAAATGAAAGTGGCGCACATGGCGTAACCGCCTTACTGGTGCCAATGAATTTACCGGGCATCAGCACCACACGATTTGACTGTCACGGCCAGCGTGCGATTGGTCGTGGTTCGATCTTCTTTGACAATGTCCGTGTACCGGTAAACCACCGTCTAGGGGATGAAAACAAAGGTTTCGTTCAAGTCATGCAAGGCTTTGATTTCTCGCGTGCCCTGATTGGTTTGCAAGTTTTGGCGGTTGCACGCGTCAGTCTGGATGAGGCTTGGGAATATGCGGCGCAACGCGAAGCCTTTGGTCAGCCACTCACCGCTTTCCAAGGCGTTTCGCATCCACTGGCAGAATATGAAACGCAGGTTGAAGCTGCGCGCTTACTTTGTCTGCAAACCTTATGGCTCAAAGACAATCATCTGCCACATACCTCTGAAGCTGGCATGTGTAAATGGTGGGGACCAAAGCTGGCCTATGATGTGATTCATCAATGCCTGCTGACCTTTGGTCATGCCGGTTATGACCGTGGGGTGATGGAACAGCGCATGCGTGATGTGCTGGGCTTCCAGATTGGTGATGGCACAGCACAGATCATGAAAACAATTATCGCTCGGCATAAGGCAGGACGTAAGGCTGTACCAGCTTAAGAAAAGTACGCCCCAGCCTGAATAAGACTATTATAAAAAATGAGGAGTAAGCGAATGGATTTCGATGCGGTTCTGATCCCGACAAGAAAAGAGGCCATGCTCAAACAGGGACACTGGCTCAATCAAACAATTCTCGATTTTTTACGCAGTGCGGTAGAAAAAAATCCGGACAAAACAGCTTTAGTGAGTTTTAAGGTCGAGAATCAAACTGAACAGACCTTCAGCTACCAGCAGCTTTGGGACATGACCAATAAAATTGCGTTGGGCTTGAAACAGTTGGGCGTCGGGAAAAATGATGTTGTGTCTTGTCAGTTGCCGAACTGGTGGGAATTTACTTTGCTGTATCTGGCTTGTAGTCGTATTGGCGCCGTATTGAATCCACTCATGCCGATATTCCGTGAGCGTGAACTCGAATTCATGCTTAAACATGGTGAATCTAAAGTATTTGTTGTGCCTAAGAATTTCCGCAATTTTAGCCATGAACAGTTGGCCAATCACCTACACAACAAGCTGGACACCCTAAAACACGTAGTTGTAGTGAATGGGGAAGGCGAGAATAATTTTGATCGCCTGTTACTCAATCATGGTCTGGAACAGAATGTTGCAGCCGTTTCTGCACTAGATGGGCTGGAATCTGGCCCCAATGATATTACCCAGCTGATCTTTACCTCGGGCACCACAGGTGAACCCAAAGGCGTGATGCATACGGCCAATACCTTATTTTCCAATATTGTGCCTTATGCCGAGCGACTGCATTTAACCGAAAATGATGTGGTATTAATGGCATCACCGATGGCGCACCAGACCGGTTTTATGTATGGCCTGATGATGCCGATTCAGCTCAATACCAAAGTGGTGTTACAGGATGTCTGGGATGTATCCAAAGCCGTGGATCTGATTCATCAGCATCAGGTGAATTTCACCATGGCTTCAACACCATTCCTGAATGACCTGTCCAATACTGTGGCTGAACAGCATGACAAAGTCGATTCACTGAAAATTTTCCTTTGTGCTGGTGCGCCAATTCCAGGACCACTGGTACAAAAAGCTCGGGAGATTTTAGGGGTCAAAGTGATTTCAGCTTGGGGGATGACCGAATGTGGCGCGGTCACTACTACCTGTCCAGAAGATGACGATGAACGTTCTTTTAATACTGATGGCATCGCCTTGCCGGGTGTAGACGTCAAAATTGTCGATAAAACAGGGAAGACCAAGCCGGTGAATGAGTCTGGCCGCTTGATGATTCGTGCTTGTTCTGGATTCGGTGGCTACCTCAAACGTGCTCATTTAAATGATACCGATGCAGATGGCTGGTTTGATACGGGCGATATTGCCTATCAGGATGAGAAAGGTTATATCCGGATTTGTGGCCGTAAAAAGGATGTAATCATTCGTGGCGGTGAAAATATTCCGGTCGCAGAAATTGAATCACTTTTATATAAACATCCCAATGTGGCGGTGGTCGCTTTAGTGGCTTATGCAGATGAACGGCTAGGTGAGCGTGCCTGTGCGATTATCAAGTTGAAAGATCCTTCACAGTCTTTAAGTTTTAATGATTTGGTCGATTTCCTGAAAACCCATAATCTGGCAGTGCAATATATTCCAGAACGTTTGGAAATTTGGGACGAGATTCCAATGACGCCATCGGGGAAAATCCAGAAATTTAAACTCAGAGAGTTACTGGCCCAGCATATTGCATCAACAGCAGCAGTAGCGAATTAGAATCTCGGCATAAAACGAATAAACCCTGATGTGACATGACATCAGGGTTTTTTACCAGCAAATAAGTAACTGGTCTCCAATGACTTATATCTGGATGAAATTATTTTAATAACTTTAACAGCGCCTCAGCCGTTGCAGCAGAAGATGCTGGATTTTGTCCGGTAATTAACAGGCCATCTTGCTGTACATGCACCTGCCAGTCCTCAGCCTTGGAATACTGTCCGCCTTGTTCTTTCAGCGTATCTTCAACTAAAAATGGCACGATATCAGTCAGGCCAACACCATCTTCTTCAGTGTTACTAAAACCAGTTACCGACTTACCTTCAACGATAGGTCGGCCTTCTGCATTCTTAACATCGCGAAGTACACCCGGTGCATGACAGACGAGTGCCACAGGTTTATTGGCCTGTAGAGTCTGTTCAATTAAGGAAATAGAATTCTGGTCATTTGCCAGATCCCATAACGGTCCATGGCCGCCCGGATAAAAGACCGCATCAAAATCCTGATTTAGTACTTCACTTAATTTATGTGTATTGGCAAGAGCCTGCATGGCCACTTCATCTGCTTCAAAACGTTTGGTCGTTTCGGTTTGCGCATCAGGTTCATTACTTTTTGGATCAAGTGGTGGCTGGCCACCGGCTGGAGAGGCTAACGTTACGTCTGCGCCTGCATCAATAAAAGTGTAATAAGGAGCAGCCAGTTCTTCGAGCCAGAATCCGGTTTTTTTACCCGTTTCGCCAAGTTGATCATGGGAGGTTAATACAATCAGAATTTTCATATTTTTCCTTAAAATTATCTTGAATGACTTGATGAAATAACGAAACAAAGGAAAGAATCTGACTTCCTAACGCTATCAGACTTTTTCGATTGTTTAAAAATAAAAAGAATAGAATCTAGATAGTTGGAATGATGCTAAATCAATAGCATCATTTTCTTTGAATTTTAGACAGTTCAGTCTTTCTTTTTCTTACCACCGCCGTCCTGCTTATTCACAGTCGACCAGGCAATACGTTCTGCTTCGTCTTCAGAACGGCCACGATCTTTTTCACTGTCTTCAATATGCTTAGCTTGCCGTTTTTGCTTTTCGGTATAAGCTGATTTATCACCTCTAGGCATTTTAGAATCCTCATCAGGTAGGGTCTGAAATCACTATAACAAGGGATGATTTTTACGCGGGTAATCATCTGTCAGGATTTGTTTGAATTGTTTTATAGCTTTAAGATGAATTTTATAGATATCCATCAAATTCTTTTTTTTAAAGATGTCTAAACTAAAACGTATTAAATATTTTAGAAGAAAGTAGATAACGGCTAGAAAGACCGCAATCTACTTTCAAACTTTGATTAGCCGTTAATAATACTGCCACCATTTACGTGAATGACCTGACCTGAAATATAGCTGGCTTCTTCACTGGCCAGAAATAAATAGGCAGGAGCGACTTCACTCGGTTGTCCCATACGTCCCATTGGTGTCTGTTTACCAAAATCTTCCAGTTGTTCTTCATCAAAGCTGCTTGGAATGAGTGGTGTCCAGATTGGGCCGGGTGCAACACCATTCACACGAATTCCGGTTTTATTCTTCGCCAGATTGGTAGATAAGCTGCGGGTGAATGAAGTAATTGCGCCTTTGGTGCTCGAATAGTCTATCAACGTGTCATGCCCATGATAGCTGGTGATACTGGTGGTATTGATAATACTGTCACCTGCCTGCATATGCGGAAGCACCGCCTGAGTCAGATGAAACATGGACAGGATATTGACATTGAAGGTTTTGAATAACTGATCTGGAGAAATATCAGTAATACTGTCCTGCGGATATTGCACACCTGCATTATTCACCAGAATATTAATGGTTTTAAATTCCTGAAGGGTTGGTTTGCTCAACCATTTTTTTGATTTCATCAGGATGCTGTAAATCGCATTGAATCAACAGGCAACGGCGTCCTTCTGCTTCAACCATTTTTTTGGTATCAAGCGCATCCCGGTCTTCATCCAGATAGCAAATGGCAATATCAGCACCTTCGCGGGCAAACAATACTGATACAGAGCGACCGATCCCGCTGTCACCACCTGTAATGAGTGCTACTTTGCCTTTTAATTTATCGCTACCTTTATAATTCTCTTTAATGACTTCCGGGGTAGGATCCATTTTGGTCTGATCACCGGGTTGATGAGCTTGGGTTTCAGTTGAAGCTGGAGTTTCAGGATAGTTATTCATATTTTTTCCTTGATTGCTCTTGAGGAAAAAATATATTAGGAGCTTTTAGTTGGGATTAAATTAGACTCAACATTTCATAACAGAACCTCTGCAGGATTTAGCATTTATTCATTTAGCTTAAATTGACACTTTAGAACTGCCTGTTTTAGTTATTTAAAGTCGACTTCTAGAATGAAATATCGGGTTTCTTTTTAAGGAAAAGAGCGATAAGCAGGAATATACCTTCAGTGGATTACAGAAGAGTTAAGTCGATTTAAGAACCAATCTGCAAAATAAAACCAATAACTTATTTACAACCAAATAAATCTAAAATATACAGCTAGATAAGCTACAAGTATTTCTTTACAACTGCGCTTTTAACCAGAATGGAGAAGCACATTGCGCGCTATCCGCTATAAATATATTGTCCTGATTCTTCTACTTCTGCTCGTTGCATTTGGCGTATTTCGCTGGTGGCAAGGGTCACAGGTTATACCTTGGAACCGATGCCGCTGGTGCAATCAGTCGTTGCTACCGGGCAGGTAATTACCGTTTCGCGTGCTCAAGTCGGTAGTGAAGTAACCGGCGTGGTGTTGGAACGTCGGGTCAAGGAAGGCGATCGGGTCAAACCGGGCGATTTGCTGGTTGTACTTAAATCGGATGAACTGGCAGCCCAAGTTCGTCAGGC
Source organism: Acinetobacter sp. CAU_H_56 (assembly GCF_058599425.1). Lineage (NCBI taxonomy): Bacteria > Pseudomonadati > Pseudomonadota > Gammaproteobacteria > Moraxellales > Moraxellaceae > Acinetobacter > Acinetobacter sp. CAU_H_56. Next base: position 1,568,349 of record NZ_CM178654.1, read on the forward strand.
AGAAGTCGCATTGAATGAACTGACAACCAATCGCCGTCCACAAGCCTCAGCAGAATTAGCTTCAGCAAAAGCTCAGCTGGAACAGGCCAGCCGTGAAGCGACGCGTCGTCGCAATGCCGAAGCAGGCATCCTTTCGGCAGAAGAAATTGAACAGGCTGTAGAGGCGGAAAGGGTAGCACGCAATAATTATGAAACCGTGCGTTTAAAAGCAGCTGCACTGGCACCGGGTCAGGTAGAAGAGGCTTCATTACGTGAGCAGCTTTCGGTGGCACAGGCTCAACTGGCTAAAACCAAAATCCGGGCAACTATTGCTGGAACGGTGCTGACCCGTGATGTTGAGCCTGGTGATCTGGTTCAGCCAGGACGTACCTTATTTACCATTGCAATGGATGGCAATACCGAAATCCGTGTACCACTGGATGAACGTAATCTGTCACGGCTGGCGTTGTCCCAGAAAGCGACTGCAATTGCCGATGCTTACCCGGATAAACCTTTCCCAGCCCGGATTAACTTTATTGCACCGAGTATCGATCCACAACGTGGCACGGTAGAAGTGCGTTTATCGGTTGATCCGGTACCAGATTTTCTGCGTCAGGATATGACGGTATCCGTTAATGTTGAAACAGGTCGCCGTGATCGTACTTTGGCAATTCCGAATGATGCGCTAGGGAAAGTACAGGGCGATCAGGCCACCGTATTACTGGTACGTGATAGCAAAATCCAGCGACAAAAAGTGCAACTGGGTCTGCGTGGACTTGCCATGTCCGAAGTGATTTCCGGTTTAAAAACGGGTGATCAGGTACTGTCTGATGCAACTTCAGCTTTAAAAGATGGCACACGAGTTCGATTTAAGCCCGAAGAAATTAACTATGCCAACCAGAACAATGATGCCAGCAATAAAAATGAATTACCGGTGAAATTCGAGTGAAAAAATTACTAGGGCGTCTCTGGATTGAATGGAAGATCGCAATCAGTTTTTTGCGAGAAGGCCGGATGCAGTCTCTGATGATTACAGTGGGTGTTGCTGTAGGGGTGTCTGTGATTGTTTTTATCTCGGCACTGATACAGGGCTTGCAGTCCAATATTATAGACAGGACTTTGGGGACACAGGCACATATCCGTTTACTGTCTCCCGATGAAGTGAACCAAGTTATACCAGCACCCGCAGGCACTGTGCAGCTGGTTCTGGAAGATAAACGGGCCCAGCGTCTGCGTTCTATCAATAACTGGCAAGAGGTTGTGACGACCTTGGATCAGGTGCCTTTATTGACAGCTGTTTCTCCTGTAGTTTCTGGACCTGCATTTGCACAGCGCGGTGAAGCTCAGGAATCGGTTGCGCTGGTGGGCATGGATCCAGAACGTTATCAGAAAATAATTCCACTTAAAGAATATATGATCAGTGGGCAGTTACGTGTCGGCGCGGATGATGTACTCATTGGCAGTCAGCTGGCTAAAGATCTGGGTGTACAGGTGGGTAGCAAGCTACGATTAGATACCGGTCAGGATAACAGTACTGTCGTAAATATTGCCGGGATTTTTGAACTCGGAGTACGTGAACTGGATTCGCGCTATGTCTATATGGATTTAAAACAGGCGCAGTCCTTACTCAGCCTGCCAGGTGGGATCACTGTAATCGACCTGACGGTAGAAGATATTTTTGAAGCAGAAAATATTGCAACGCAGGTCGGGCGTTTGACTTCCTTACAGGCAGAAAGCTGGATTAAAACCAATGGTCAGTTAATGAATGCCATCTCAGCACAAAGCCTTTCAACCAATATGATTATTGTCTTTGTGGCCATCTCCGTCGCTTTTGGTATCGCCAGCGTCTTGTCAGTTAGTGTCGTACAACGGACTCGTGAAATTGGCATCTTAAGGGCAACAGGGGCTACACAAAGACAAATCCTGCGCGTTTTCCTGTTTCAAGGCGCAATTTTTGGCTTGTTGGGGTCTATTATCGGCAGTGCAGTCAGTTATTTACTGGTCTGGATCTTTAATGAATTTGGCCCAGGTTTGTTCTATATCCCAATTTCAATCAATCTGCTATTGCTGGCTTTATTGCTGGCCACATTGACTGGTGTAGTGGCAGCGGCTATACCATCCCGTCGTGCTGCGGCACTGGATCCTGTGGAGGCAATTCGTCATGTCTGATTTATCGAATGAGGTTCTGCGGCTGGAAGCACTACGTAAATCCTATAATATTGGTCAGCCCAATGAGGTTGAAGTTCTGCATGGCATTGATTTGTGTATTGAACGTAATGACTTTGCAGCACTGATTGGCCCTTCAGGCTCAGGTAAAAGTACGCTGTTGAATATTCTGGGTCTATTGGACCAGCCGACTAGCGGTGAACTGTATCTGCTTGGTCAACCCGCCAGCCGTATGGATGACGCTGCACGTACCGCATTACGCGGCAGCAGCATTGGTTTTGTATTTCAGTTTCACCATCTGATTCAAGCTTTTAATGCATTAGACAATGTCCTAATGCCGTTAATGATGGCACATGGCAAGCCAGATCAAAAAGCTCTAGATCGTGCCCATGAACTGCTGGCTGCAGTCGGACTGGAAAAATATGCACATCGAAAACCGAATGAGCTTTCCGGTGGACAACAGCAGCGTGTTGCAATCGCTCGAGCACTCATTACAGAACCCGCCTTGTTACTGGCTGATGAACCGACCGGGAACCTGGATACCCAGACCGCATCTGAAGTTTTTGAACTGTTCCGTAAAGTAAATAAGGAACAGGGCTGTGCCATTTTGCTGGTGACTCATGATCCGCGCTTGTCTGTTAGTTGTGATCGCACCATCAAGTTAGTTGACGGCCTGATTCAAAGTGATACCAGAACAGCTCCAGCAGATATTCCTGAAAATACTTAATCTTTAAATATTTTAATAGTTGTATTCTGCAATTATGGATAAATGAAGAGTTTTCTTATCACTTAAGCCTTGCAATAAAGCTGATATAAGGTTTGCATCAGGGTGAGTAATTTGGGGTCGGAAAGCTGATAGAAAATCTGCTTGCCTTCCCGACGCGTGCTGACCATTTCGGCTTTTCGCAGTACGGTAAGTTGTTGCGAGAGTGTAGGTTGGTGAATATCAGTTTGTAGCTCAATCTGTTGCACATTCATTTCACTATCGACTAGTACACATAGAATTTTCAGACGGTCAGAATTCGACAACACTTTTAAGCGTTCGCTCACCACATGAGCCTGAGAAAAATCAATACGTGTCTGAGATTCATCTGCTGTCATATAAAAAACCTGTATTAGTCACGCAATATTCAAAAACTGTCTTGATTAATATTTTTAATTATATATTATAAAATTATATATTGTAAGTGGGATATGCTCATGCATGACTTTTTGGCAGCGTTTCTCGGTGGATTACTGCTTGGTCTTTCAGTGGTCGGCTATCTGTATGTCAATGGCCACATTGCGGGCGTGAGTGGGTTGGTTGGGCAGGTACTCAATCGAAAGACGATTTTCAAAACTCCTGCGGTCTGGTTTTTAGCAGGACTATTTATAGTTCCATTTATCTATGGCGTTTTGTTTCAGCCAGAAATTGAGCTGAATGCCAGCCCATGGTTGATGGTCATTGCCGGTTTGCTGGTCGGTTTTGGTACACGTTTAGGTTCAGGTTGTACCAGTGGGCATGGCATCTGTGGGATTAGCCGTCTGTCAAATCGCTCCTTTGTTGCGACCGGGTCTTTTATGCTGGCGGGATTTATCACGGTTTATGTGGTTCGTCATCTGGTTGGAGCTATCTAAATGAAAAATCTATTCGCTTTTCTATTTGGTGGCCTGTTTTCAGTCGGCTTGATGCTCTCAGGTATGTCTAATCCTGAAAAAGTTCTGGATTTTCTGGATCTGTTTGGGGATTGGGATGCGAGCCTTGCCTTTGTCATGATGGGGGCAATTCTGGTGGCTTTTATTCCTTTCCAGAAAGCTAAACATAATCCAAATCCGACCACTTTATTTAATGAACCCATTGATTTACCAAAGAATCAAAAGATTGACCCTAAACTGCTGTCGGGTAGTTTATTATTTGGTATCGGTTGGGGAATTGCAGGCATTTGTCCGGCACCCAGTTTTACCCTGATTGGTTTGGGACATTATCAAGCCTTGTATTTTATTGCAGCTATGCTGCTTGGGGTCTGGATTCACCGTAAATGGGCAGGAGTATAAATATGACACAGCAGCCAAACGTCAAAGCATTTTTTGATAAAAATACCAATACTTTTAGTTATGTAGTGAGCGATCCTCAAACTGCCCGATGTGCCATTATTGATAGCGTGCTGGATTACGATGCTGCGTCTGCCACCACATCGACCGAGCATGCCGATCAGATGATTGCCTATGTAAAATCACAAGGTTTGACCGTGGAATGGATTCTGGAAACTCATGTACATGCTGATCATCTGACAGCTGCCCCATATCTAAAACAGCAATTAGGTGGCAAGATTGCAATCAGTAAGAAAATTGCGCTGGTGCAGGAAACGTTTGCCGAAATTTATCATCTAGACATGAAACAGATTAATGCGCATCAGCCTTTTGACTATCTGTTTGAAGATGGTGAGCATTTCAAAATTGGCGAACTGGAAGTTTATAATATTCCTACACCAGGCCATACACCTGCCTGTTTAAGCTATGTGATTGGTGACGCCGTCTTTGTAGGAGATACACTGTTTATGCCAGACTATGGCACGGCTCGTTGTGATTTTCCAAATGGCAGTGCACCGGTTTTATATGACTCTGTTCAAAAGCTGTTTCAGCTCCCGGAAAGTACCCGAGTATTTCTGTGTCATGACTATTTGCCAGAGTCACGTCATGAATATCAATGTGAAACGACGATCCATCAGCAAAAACAGCAAAACGTTCATATCCGTGAAGGGATTAGCAAATCTGAATTTGTACAGATGCGTCAGCAGCGTGATGCAGGTCTAAGTATGCCTAAACTGATTTTGCCTGCCATCCAGATCAATATGAATGGAGGACAGTTTCCAATGCCAGAAAACAATGGTGTGTCTTATTTGAAGCTGCCGCTAAATTATTTTAAGAAGTGATCAATTTATCAAGAACGAAATATTAATCTTTAAATTAAGCGCTTATAAAGTTTGCGAATTTTAATATTCCACCCTATGCTATTTGGGTTAACTCATTTTTATATTTTCAGGGTGCATCGTGCTCAGACAGTTCTTTAAACAGATCTGGTTTGTGATGCTTATGGTCTTCGCCGTAGGCTGGAGCAGCATGTCTGTTGCTTCATCAAAAACGATGCATCTGGAAACGTCAGCCAAGCAGATGAGTTCCCATTGTCAGGAAATGGCAGAAATAGAGAAGTTACATAGCCAGCATCAAACTATGCATGGTTCTGCTCATGATATGAGTCAGGACATGGATTGCCACTCCGACTTAAATGACCATAAAGATGACTGTCCAGAGTGTATTTATAGCTCTTGCCATAACTTGAGTAGCTGGATCGATGTGGAAATCTCGAAGTTAAATCTCCCTGTGATTCATGCCTTAGAAACCACTTTTATCTCTAATTATCAAGCCAAGCACCTTGCCGGATATTGGCAGGAAATACTGCGCCCACCTAAAGCTTAATCCTCGTTATTAATATTCCAAAAAAAATCAAGGATTAAGTTATGTCGATTAAAATTAGTCAAAGCCTGTTATTGGGCTTAAGTTTAGTGATTTCGTCTTCATTATTGGCTGCTGTAAAAGAATATCAGCTGGTTATTGAAGAAGGACCTGTTAATCTCACCGGTAAAACCGTACAGCGTATTACAGTGAATGGAAAATTTCCTGCACCTTTACTGGAATTTGAGGAAGGTGATGAAGCTGTTATTCGCGTCAAAAACAAGCTAAAGAATAAAGAAAGCTCTCTGCATTGGCATGGTTTATTGCTACCCGGTTTGATGGACGGCGTCCCCGGTTTTAACGGGTTTCAGGGCATTGCACCTGATCAGGAATTTGTCTATCGCTTTAAAATTCGTCAGAGTGGAACCTACTGGTATCATGCCCATTCCAAGGGGCAGGAACAGGACGGCCTTTACGGCGCCTTTGTAATCTATCCCAAGAACCCGGTGGAAGTTCCTGCACATGAGCAGACCGAGCGTGATTATGTGGTCATGCTTTCAGAATTTCATGAGCAGTCCGGCCAGCAGATCATGAATAATTTAAAAAAATCTGCCGAGTATTATCAAAATCAGCGTGAAACTCTGAGCGATGTTTTTCAGCAAATCAAACGGGAAGGGCTTAAAGCCACCTGGAATGATCGCAAAATGTGGAATCAGATGCGCATGCTGAAAACTGATCTGTCTGATGTAACCGGCTATACCTTTCTGGTGAATGGAAAAACGCCTGAACAGAACTGGATGGGACAGTTTAAACCGAATGAAAAAGTGCGACTGCGTTTTATCAATGCCTCTGCCATGTCATTCTTCGATGTGCGTATTCCACAGTTAAAAATGACAGTCGTCAGTGCAGACGGGCAGCCTATCAAACCTGTAGTTGTCGATGAATTCCGCATTGGTGCCGCAGAAACCTATGATGTGATTGTGGAACCCACTGCGGAACATTATCAGATTGAAGCTGAATCGATTGACCGTTCCGGTTTTGCGATTGGTAGCCTACAGAATGAGTTAAAACCAGTTCATCATGCCATACACAAACCTATATCCCGCCCTCGTGCCTTATTGACCATGGAAGATATGGGACATGGCAATATGCAGGGTGAAGCACACGAGCAGATGAATCATCAGAATCATGCTAGTCATGACATAAATGTTAAAAGGGATACTGAACATTCAATGATAGGGCATAAGCAGCATGCATCGGCCAAAGTGATCGAGCAAGGAGAGGGCAATCATACTGAGCATTCAGATACTCCATCCGCTATAGATCATGTGAATCACACAAATATGACCGGGCATATGCAACATAAAAAAGATGCCAAAACTTCTACGCAGCCACTAGTTTACGGCTGGGCCAATGCCTCTACACTGGTAGGGCATAAAGCTTTGCAATATAGCGATCTTAAATCTTTGACTCCGCAAAAAGATATTCGCGACGCAGAAAGTGAATTGGTGATTCGTTTAGGCGGCACCATGGAACGGTATATCTGGACCATGAACGGCAAGAAATTTAATGAAGCAGAGCCGCTCAAAGTGAAATTTGGGGAACGGATCAGGCTGAAATTTATCAATGACAGTATGATGGCGCATCCGATGCATTTACATGGCATGTTCATGCAGCTCGAAAATGGCCAGTCTGCAATAGATTTGCCGAATAAACATACAGTGATTGTCCCACCTGGAAAAACCGTTACGACTTTGCTGACTGCAGATGAACTAGGTGAATGGGCGATTCATTGTCATCTGCTGTATCACATGACTGCCGGCATGATGAATAAACTGATTGTAGCGAATGTTCAGGAAAATAACGTTTCAACTCAGGATACTGTGCAGGAAAATCATTCCAATCATCACATGCCAAAACTAGCAGAAAAACAAGGAGATGCTCATGCGCACCATTAATCTTTGTTTGAAGCCGGTTTTGGCTAGTGTATTGGCGTTGGGAAATATGGCTGTTTTGGCCGAAGATATATCTCAACAGCATGCTGATCATTCGATGCATCATCAACAATCACTCCAATCTTCAGAGCATCATTTAACTTCAGTATCACTGGAAGTTACTGAAAATTTAATTCCAGATTCAGCTTCAACCTATTCCATTGAACATGATCATCGCAAGGAACATGGAGGGCAAATTTATACGTGGGTCAAACTGGACAATAAATGGATCAAAAATTCAGAAGGTGAGGGAGGCTTACAGTCCGAGAATGAGCTTCGGATTGGCACCGATGAAAATAAACTGTTCATTAAACTCAAAGCTGACAAGCAGGAATCCAGAGCAACAGAATATGCAGTCCAAGCTCTGTATAGCCGGAATATTTCAGATTTCTGGGATGCTCAGGCGGGTCTTCGCTACCATCAGGAAAATTTGGGGCAGCCTAATACTGGGCAAGATATTGAACATGTAGATGCAGTGTTTGGATTCCATGGACTGGCGCCGTATTTCTTTGAAACCAATACACATCTGTATCTTGGTGAAGATGATTTTATCGGGCTTGAGCTAGAAACAGAACGTGATCTGCTACTCACACAAAAACTGATTTTGCAGCCTTATTTTGAAGTTGACCTCATTCTAAAGGATAAGGCAGTCAATGCCAAAAAGACTGGAATAAGTCATGCGGCATTCGGTCTGGAAACTCGTTATGAAATCAATAAAAAGATCATGCCTTACCTTAATATTGCTTATGAATATTCCAAGGGCAACGAGAAAACTTCATGGCAGGACGCATCTGATTCTGAACAGGGCGGGCGTTATGGAATCGGTTTAAGAGTGATGTTCTAAACAGATATCTATATAAGCAATATTTATGAGGCGGAAAAATCATTTTCTCGCCTCATCTATGCTTAGCTAGATCTTATTTTTCACAGACTTTCATAAGACTGTAATCATGCTTTTGTTTGTTTTAAATTATTCATCTTCAGAATAAATATAAATACGATTGGACTTATAAAAACCCAAAGTGCCATAAAGCTAATACTACTACTGAATTGAGTTCGTAAAAGCAACAATACCAACAGTAAAAGACTGCTTGAGATCAATTTAACGATGACCGGATAACTCACCAGAAAAGAATATCGAGATTGTCTGGTTTTTAAAATCTGTTTTTCACTCACTGCATAAAAACCAAAACAGGCCATCCAGATCAGTCCTACTATTGCCATCCATATCATGAAGAAGACTCCTGCTGTGCAGTTTTAAGCTTGGCCTGAATTTTATGAACAGCTTTTTGCTGGATAGGTGTAATTTTCTGATGTAGGAAGTAAGCGAGAAGTGCCAAGATCCAGAGCATCAGATCGATACGCAAAAACAGCCAATAGTTCGCAAAAGAATCCAGATAATGCTGGGACCACAAATAATACAGGTCGATGAGTGGAAGCATAAAAGCGGCACAGATGAGAATTTTAAGCTGCGTTTTCCATAAGTGCTGTTGTGGCGTTAAACAGGCCAAGATCAAACTGCTCAGCCAAATACTAAAGAAGATATAGATTTCATAATTTGTGGTGCCTACAGGAATGGGAATCAAACGGTTTGCATAAAGATAAGCCAGCATGGCAATAGGTAAACCAATTATCATGGTGATATTCAGACGATTCACCAGATAATGTCCAAAGTGAAAACGATCCGATTTTTTCTGCATCTGCCGTTTCAGGCTCCAGAGTAATAATCCGGAAGCGATCATGGCACAGCCTAATATGCCTGAGAAAAATAGGGCAAAACGTAAAACAGGTTCGGCAAAACGTGCCATATGCAAACCATATACTCCAGCATTCAGGGTAGCAATTGCACTGTCATTACGGGTGTTTTCAAGCAATTTGCCTGTCGTCGCATTGAATACGAGTTGTGCCTGATTGCGGGTAATAGAATGATCTTTCAATTCGGTTAAGGTAATCTTTGCCAGCTGGGTATTCGGCTGCTTCACGGTAATATTTTCAAATTCTGATTTTCCCCAGTGCTGCTGCGCCGTAGTGATAAAATGTTGAATCGGTAACATCTCCGTTTTAATGGGCACAGCAGAGGGAGCAAGCACATTTTTGGTTCGGATTTCTTCAAAATATTGAAATGGATTTTCTGGATATAGCTGCTTCATGCCAGAAGGCAAAACAATATAAAAGAAAATAGCCAGTCCAGTAAAAGTCATAGTTAAAAAGAACGGTAGTGCAATGACGGAACTGACATTATGAAAATCCAGATAGGAACGTTGTCCTTTAAAAGCTCTCAGGGTAAAGAAGTCAGTCAGAATTTTTTTATGGGTAATGATTCCGGAAATCAGGGTCATTAACATGATGAATGCAGCAATGGTTACAATCAGACGACCAATGGTATAAGGTACGCCATATAGCTGAAAATGAAAGTTATAGAAAAAATCTCCGCCCTGTGTAGCCGAAAGCGTTAATTCCTTACCTGTCATAGCATCCAAGGTTTTAAGTTGATAAGCACCCTCTGCAGTTTGCCAATAAATTTTATTAACCGGTAAATCCTGATTCGCTACCCCGATATACCAGTTCTGTGCATCAGGTGCATGTTGCTGTAAATAGCTATAAGCAGTTTTTAAAGCAATTTCCTGGTTAACCTGCATCGTGGCAAATTGTGGCTGCATCCACATTGTAATTTCATGGCGATAATAAGTGACCGCACCTGTTAAAAAGATCGCGAAGAGGAGCCAGCCAAAACTTAAACCTAGCCATGAATGTAGCCATGCCATAGATTGACGGACAGATTTATGCATGGTTTAACCTATGAAGCGGGAAATGACAAATAAAACAATGAGAGGAATCAAGCTATAGACTGAAAGTGTTTTAAGACTTTGGATACAGAAGATTCCAATCACAAAACAGACATAAAAAATCAGGGCAATAAAGGCAGCCAGATAAACCGATTCAGCTTTAGGTAAACTCGCCTGTAAAAAATAGGCCAGATCGAGAGCAATCAGATAACTACATAAATAACCAATACCAAAGCTCATGCTTAATCGATACAGGATAGCAAGGGGCTGAAAGGTAGAAATCATGGAAAGGCCTTTATATGAATCTGTATAAATAAATATTGAGGCAACTTAATGCACGAAGCTTAAAGTAGTGACCAGGTACTGTTTCTTATACACTTGCTGATTCAATTTTCCTTTCTTGTCTACTTCTTGACTCACCTCTAGTACATATTGACCCTTCCATGGTGTAGCAATATTAATTTGGCCATGCTTGTTGGTCGTATAGTTTTTAAGCCAGTGCTGTGGGGAATAGACAGTCACTTTGACATCCGCAGCGGGTTTACCCTGATACATGACTGTAAAAGTATTACTGTTCGGTTGAACCGGTACGATATCCAGCTCTGAGTCTGCTTTTAGGTTTTGTCTGCCGGATTTCGCGTGATAGCTGAGTAAGGATTCCCCATAGATCAGTTCATGATGGAGCTCTACATCTGCTTGATCTTTTGTAGAGTAGACCAGATGATCCTGGTGTAGTTGGGGACTAAATTGTTTTTTAGTCTGAATCGCTTTTGCTTGGCTGAATGACTTTAAGGCACCTTCTTGAGTCTCTTTGAGCTGTTCACTATATTCACCAAAGAATGCATGTGTTTTTGCATCTGAAGCACGTTCTAGCCAAAGCATATGGGCCTGAGTAGAAAGGGTCATTGACAGTCCAATTGTCAAAGTAATGATTTTTTTCATGAATTCTGCCTGATTATTGTTTGCATATAAGAAAATGAGCTCCGAATATTCTTTCAAAGCTCAAGCGAAAAATTAATATTTGAATTTTACGGCCACACTGTAATTTGCCGGTGCACCATAGAAGCCTTGCTGATTCGGGAAATTAAATAAGTATTTTTCATTGGTCAGATTATTCCCGTTGGCCTGCAAAGTAATGTGATCATTGAGTTCATAACTGGCCATCAGATTCACAAGCGCATATGCATCCTGTTTGATAATGCCTGCTTGTTGGGTAACAACACCCTTTGTAGCAGCTTCAGGAACTTCTAGATAAGTTTTATCCTGCCATTGCACACCAAGGCCCAGTTTCAGTTTTGGAATCTGTGGCACCTGATAGGTGGTCAGAAGATTAAAAGACTGATTAGGATTAAAGGTACGGGCATCACCACCGTTGATCAGATCTTTAAGACTAAACTGAGTATAGCCAAAGCTTAGATTTAAATGATCCGTTAACTGACCAGCCAAACCAAATTCATAACCTTGTGAACGTAGATCACTCACCTGGGTTTTACGTAAAGTCGGGATACCGTCAGAATCTCGTAACGGATAATTGCTTTGCTCTGTTCTGAATACGGCCATGCTGGCGGTGAGCTTATCATCTAGCCAGGAACTTTTAATCCCAGCTTCATAACTTTCACCTTCAACCGGTTTATTAATACTGCCATCCAGAGCTTTGGTTGTTTGTGGACGGAAAATTGAGGTATAGCTTAGATAACCTGTATATTCAGGACTAAATTCATAAGTCAGGCCTGCATAAGGTAATAGCTTATTCTCATCATAAATCGTGTCTGTTCCATAACTACTGCCTGTACTTTCAGCCTGAACATAGTTGGCACCTAAAAGCAGTTTCAGATCATCATTCAGATGCAGTCGGGTCGCAGCATAAAGGCTCTGGTTCTTCTGCCGGATATGCATTTCACCACTGGTTTTCGACATATCCCAGCTTGGTTCTTCGGGTGTAAAGCTGGCTAAATCTGTGGTCAGCGGATTGACAAAGCTGCCAGCATAACCCAATTCATCCAGACGATTTTTGGCCCAGACATAGCCCAATGAGGCTTCATGGCGTTGTCCCCAAAGCGGATAGGTGCCGCTAAAACTCAGGCTGGCTTGTTGTTCTTTATTGTCATCAATATACATACCTGGATATAAGAAAATACCTGAAGTACCGTCAGTACCAGGTTTACCGGACAGGAATAAAAGTTTTGAATCCCGGTCAGTCTGTTTTTCCTCATAACTAAGTTTAGCTTTCCAATCAGCACCAAGTTGTTGTTCGATCTCGGCAAAATAGTTTTTAATATTACTGTCCCAGTAGGCCCAGTCCGGACTGTAATTATAATTTCTTGAATAGCTTAACTGTTCACCTTCAGTATTGATTAAAGGATTGGAACCCCAATTGACACCATTGGGATTATGATTCGTTTCGGTATAACCAGCAGTTATTAAGGTCGAATCAGTCAGGTCAGCCTCAACAACTGCACCAATGCCATTTTTTTCGAGTTCATAGTGATCCAGATAACTATCACCTGTCTGCTGATAGCCAAATACTCGGCCTCTGATTTTTCCATCCTGTGTCAGGGGAGAGGAAACATCCGCTTCATAACGTTGGGTATTCCATGAACCATAACTGGTGTTAAACGCGGCTTGAAGCTCCTGAGTAGGGCGTTTTCGAATCATATTAATGGTAGCGCCCGGATCGCCAATACCATTATTTAAGGCATTTGCACCTTTAACGATCTCTATACGGTCAAATAAAAAGCTGTCTGGATTGTCATTATTGTAGTTATAGCCTTCAAGCGGAATCCCAACGCCGTCTACCAATAGGTTTGAGATTTCAAAACCACGTGATAGATAGGAAGTTCGTTCGGTCTCCTGGTTACTTACAATGATCCCCGGTGAGTTGCGGAGTACATCACGGGTATTATCCAGTGCAAAGTCATCTAATTGTTGACGCGTCACTACATTCACTGTTTGTGGCGTTTCCTTAAGAGGAATATTTAGTTTAGAAGCTGTTGCAGAATTTTGAATAATATAGCTTTTAGTCTGTTCAGAGCTTTCTGTTGTTTGTGCTGCATCAGTGACTATCGTGATGGTAGGAAGTTGCTGACTATTTTCTGCAAAACTTTGCTGTGTCATCAATATGGCAAAACTGAGCAAAGATAGCTTGAAAGTTGGATGATTGGTATAAAACATTTTAATGAATGTAAATGATAATAATTATCGCTAATGTTATTTATTAGATATTTTTAAATCAATCTAAATACAATAGGAAATTTAAATTAAAAATTACTCATTGATAGAGGAATACTTTGCAGTTAAAGCAGATTAAAAGAAGAAGGGGTTAAGATTTTGCTTAAAATAAAAACGATTTATTTTAGTAAAATAATATGTAAATTATTGACTTCATATTAATTTTTTAAATTTATAAAGTATATTCGCTAAATTTTTTTCATGTAGAGAATGAGATTAATGCTCAAATATAAAAAGAAAAATGAAATAAAAAAAAGCCATCACATTGATGGCTTTTTATAAATGATATTGATCAATAAGTTTTATAAGGCAAGAACTTGCCAGACAATACGACATTGACACGGTCGCCATTCGGATTTTCTTCGCGTTGAATATCCATACTAAAATCAATCGCGCTCATTATACCGTCACCAAATTCTTCATGAATCAGTTCTTTAATGGTAGAACCATATACATTCACCACTTCATACCAACGATAAATTAAAGGATCGGTCGGTACGCTGGTTGGCAGGGAACCTTTATATGGCACGATCTGTAGCCATGCAACGGCTTCATCACTTAAGCCAAAAATCTGACCAATCTTTTCTGCTTGCTCTTTATTAAACGCCATCTGACCTAAACATGCAGCGGTTACCCATTCTTTAGAAAGACCAATCTCTTTGGCAACATCTGACCACTTAATTGACTTTAAAACTTTCGCTGAAATGATCATGTCAGTTACTTGTTGACGATGGGTAATCATAATCCTCTCCAAATTATTCTCAAATGAATGTATGCAGAACGGATAAAGCAGATATCATGCCAACCGCATTTTTGAATTCATACTAAATAAAAAATGAATATTTAAGCGATTGTTAATTATTTGTGGCACAGCTTTTGCATCTGTTTCGATATACATGGCAACGACGCCATTCATCATTACCTGTTCTAATATTCAAGGCAACGGCGCCTAAGGTCTTCAGTGATCTTAGGCGTCTTTTTTTCGAAAAACAGGTCCGTATATTGAAAAAGAGGACGACAACATGGCATATCTTGCTCCTGCGGAGTTTGCAAAAAAAGTAGTAGATGCGGGTGAATCCAAGCTTCATATGGCAACCCGTGATGTTTTGATTCGTGCCTTTATGGCAGGTGCGATTCTGGCCTTGGCAGCCGTATTTGCAATTACGATTGCAGTGCAAACTGGTGTGCCACTGATTGGCGCATTACTGTTTCCTGTCGGCTTCTGCATGTTGTATTTATTGGGCTATGACTTGCTAACTGGGGTATTTGTATTGACACCGCTGGCATGGCTGGATAAACGTCCTGGCGTAACTTGGGCACGCATTTTAAAAAACTGGGGACTGGTATTTTTAGGTAACTTTACTGGGTGTTTAGTCGTTGCAGTACTGATGGCCGTTGTTTATACCATGGGCTTTGCGACTGATCCGAATCCAGTCGGTGAAAAGATTTCTCATATTGGTGAAGACCGTACCTTAGGTTATGCGGCTTATGGTTTCTCAGGTTGGATGACTATTTTTATTCGCGGCATGCTGTGTAACTGGATGGTGTCTTTAGGTGTGATTGGCGCAATGATGTCTACTACAGTGAGTGGGAAATTCATCGCAATGTGGATGCCAGTGATGCTGTTCTTTGCCATGGGCTTTGAACACTCAGTAGTAAACATGTTCCTGTTCCCATTTGCCATGATGATGGGTGGTGACTTCTCGATTGCAGATTATTTTCTGTGGAATGAATTACCGGTTGCTTTAGGTAATCTGGTCGGTGGTTTAGCCTTAACAGGTCTGGCACTTTACACCACACATGTACGTACTGGCGCGAAAAAAGAATTCTAATAATGAATCATTTTTAAAGGGATCAATATGATCCCTTTTTTGAGTTTTCAATATGAAAAAAACATTAAAAGTCGCTATTGGACAATATTCTACGGCTGGTATTAAAGATCAGAATCAGGATTTTTATGGCATCTTTTTACCAGAAGGTCATGTACTGAAGCAAAAAGGTATAGCTTGTGCGATTGCCGACGGGATCGGTAGTAGCAATGTTAGTCACATTGCCGCAGAAACAGCCGTTAGCAGTTTTCTCTCTGATTATTATTCGACTTCGGATGCCTGGAGCACTCAGACTTCAGCAGCACGGGTGATTCGTGCCACTAATTCATGGTTATATGCACAAACCCAACAAAGTCAGGGACGTTTCGATAAAGATCGGGGCTATGTCTGTACCTTATCCGCACTTATTTTAAAGCAGCATCAGGCGCATATTTTTCACGTCGGTGATAGTCGTATTTATCGAATCAGGAACGGTGAAATTGAATTATTAACCCATGATCATCGTGTCTGTCTATCTTCGACAGAACATTATCTCAGTCGTGCCTTAGGCGTGGATTATCGTATTGAAATTGATTATCAAAGCCTTGAACTAAAAGAAAAAGATGTCTTTCTACTCATGACTGATGGGGTTTATGAATTTGTTACAGACCAACAATTATTAGATTTCACTTTGGTTGCAGATCACTTAAATCAGCTTGCCAAATTCTTGGTTGAACAGGCTTTAAAACAGGGCAGTAATGATAATTTAAGTCTTCAAGTGCTCCGTATTGATCAGTTGCCTGAACCAGATCAGTTTTATATGCACCAGGATTATGTGTTTCCACCGCAGCTCAGCAAAGATGAAGTATTCGAAGGCTATGTTATTGATAAAATCCTGCACCAAAATCACCGCAGTTGCCTGTATTTGGCACATGATCATGATCGGCAAACGCTAGTGATTAAAACTCTGGCAGTAGATTTACAGCAAGATGAACAGGCTGTTGAACAGTTTCAACTTGAAGACTGGGTTTCAAAGCGTCTTAAACATGAGAATTTGCTGCAATGTTATCCGCATCAATCAGAGAAAAAATATTTATTCCAAAGTTATGAATATTTGCAGGGAGAAACCTTAGATTGCTGGCTACATCAACAGAAAAAGCCTTTGCAACTGGAAGATATTCTCCCTATTTTGCAGCAAACGGCATTGGCCTTAAATGCAATGCACCGACTGGAAATGTTGCATCAGGATATACGTCCGGAAAATATCATGGTCTTAAACGTCGATAATACACTTAAAGTCAAACTGATTGATTATGGTTCAACTGCTGTACGAGGTTTAGTTGAAATTAATCCTAAACATGCAAATCGGCCACTTGGTACCTTGGCATTTATGGCGCCTGAATATTTCATTGAACATTCACCATCCGTTCAGTCTGATCAATTTTCTTTGGCGGCAATGGCTTATTATTTACTAACTAAACAGCTTCCTTATGGTACAGATTTGGCTCGTTGTAAAACGCTGAAGCAGCTTAAGAAAGTTCAATATCATGCCATCCAGAAATATCGGCCAGATTTACCACTCTGGTTAGACCGGATTCTAAAAAAGGCACTGAATATTGAGTCAATGTATCGTTATGAGGCATTGACTGAATTGATTCATGATCTGGAACATCCATCTAAAGAATTATTAAAATCCAAAGCTCCTACCTTCATTGAACGTGATCCTTTACGCTTTTGGCAAATCAGTAGTGCTGTATTAGGACTTTTACTTTTATTAAGTATTGCATGGCCATTTATTTAAGAAGGTCGGAGTGAATATAAGTAAAAAATTAGACCGTGTTCTATGCTTTGGGCAGCTTGTGTCACTAGTAAATTTATGGCAATCAATCCATAACCAGAAACTACAAGAACTATATCATTACGATTTCAATCACCTTTTAAAATGGGAGAGATAAAAACAAAAAGCAGGGAAATACCATGGTGGCTCAATTTCTCCTATCAGCCTTAAGTACCGTAATCATATTGGCATTTACCGGCTGTACAGTTTCATCCAAAACACCTGTAACAGATAGTTATGGCTCCCAGCCGTCTTTACCTGAACCAAAATCAAGACTGTTTCCGGTCGTCAACATTGCCCCTGCAAAAGGTTGGCCTGAAGGCCTCATGCCGACGCCAGCACCGGGTTTAAAGGTGCAAGCATTTGCACAGGGCCTTCAACATCCGCGCTGGTTATATGTATTGCCGAATGGAGATGTACTGGTGGCTGAAACCGATGCTCCGGCTAAGCCCGAAGACAGTAAAGGGATTAAAGGCAAAATCATGAAAATGGTGATGAGAAGAGCAGGATCATCCTATCCAAGCGCCAACCGTATTAGCCTGCTACGTGACAGTAATCAAGACGGCGTTGCTGATCAGAAAACGGTATTTCTGCAAAATTTAAACTCGCCGTTTGGAATGACTTTGGTAGGTAATGTGCTTTATGTCGCAAATACCGATGCTTTAGTGCGATTCTCTTATCAGCCAGGTATGACCCAGATCAAGGAAAAAGGCACTAAAGTATTGGACTTACCCGCTGGCCCCTTAAATCATCACTGGACAAAAAATGTTATTGCCAATCCTGCAGGGACGAAGCTCTACATTACGGTAGGTTCCAATAGTAATGTGGCGGAAAATGGCATAGCTCAAGAAGAAGGGCGCGCCCTGATCATGGAGTTTGATTTTTCTACAGGTCAAGCCCGGCCGTTTGCTACAGGCCTGCGTAATCCCAATGGCATGGGCTGGCAGCCTCAGAGTGGAGCTTTATGGACCGTAGTGAATGAGCGTGATGAGCTGGGTAATGATCTGGTTCCTGATTATATGACTTCGGTTAAAGATGGTGCTTTTTATGGCTGGCCTTATAGTTATTATGGCCAGCATGTAGATTCCCGGGTAAAACCGCAAAAGCCTGAACTGGTTGCACAGGCAATTAAGCCAGATTATGCCATAGGAAATCATACTGCATCACTGGGGCTGACATTTTATAAAGCCAATTTAATGCCGCAATATCGTGATGGAGCATTCATTGGTCAGCATGGTTCCTGGAACAGAAAACCTCATAGTGGCTATAAAGTTATTTTCGTACCATTTCAAAATGGTCAACCTTCTGGTCAGCCTCAAGATGTTCTGACCGGATTTTTAAGCAAAAATGGAGATGCATTTGGCCGACCTGTGGGTGTAGCTACAGATGCTCAAGGCGCAATATTGGTTGCTGATGATGTAGGGAACGTGATTTGGCGAGTATCACCGAATCAATAAATAAGTAGATGCTAATAAAATAAAAGCCTTATAGTCTCTCCCAAAACTATAAGGCTTAGCGGCTGTAGTCTCTACTTTTATCACTTACCATCCCAGTAAGTTCGCTGTCTTTCGACTTTATTATCGTTGTAATGCGATTATTATCAGCTTTCCTTGCTGACTCTTTATGTGAAACATAATGTCAAAAATTGAGGAATCAAGATATAGAGTATTTGCTCCAATCTATGTAAGCCAAAACTTACAAAAAATAATATATTTATACAAAAGTTAACATTATGTGAATATTCTTATATTTTACAAAGGTTTTTGAAGATAAAAATCATTCAATTGTAGTGTATAAATAACTACTTTCCAGTTATAAACAGCATTAAAATTAAAAGATATGATTTAAGAATCATCTTTTGCTTCAGGTTTGGAAGACAGGATTCCATATTATAGAAGATATTTATGAACACTTTAACGAAGGTAATTGATGGATCTGATTTCTCTGCCATATATGTGGTCGGGGATCTGCATGGGTGTTATAGCTTGCTCATGCAAGAATTAGAGAAAGTTCATTTTAATTTTGAGAAAGATCTACTGATTTGTACCGGAGATCTGGTCGATCGTGGTAATGAAAATTTGGAATGCGTTTCATTGCTAAGTCAGCCCTGGTTTTATTGTGTTCGCGGCAATCATGAGGAAATATGTATCAAAGGCCGTGACGATGCATGGATTCAAGATATGCATGCACAGAATGGCGGTGAGTGGTTCTATCTTTTATCAACCGAAAAACAGGATGAACTCAGTGAAATTTTTTCGGCACTTCCTTTGGCCATTGAACTAAACCTAAAACATAAAAAGATTGGCATTTTGCACGCAGATATTGCGCTTAATGACTGGAATATATTTAAAAAGAAAATTGCAAAAGGTGAAAGTAGAATTCCTGGCCTAACTTCAGCATATACCAATGCACTTTGGGGTAGAGGGAGAATTCGCAATCATTCTTATCGCTATGGAACCGTTAAAAATATCGATGAGATCTATCTGGGTCATACGATTGTGAAGGAACATACTCAAATTAATAATTGCCACTATATCGATGTTGGCTCTTCTTATACGCAGAAGTTGTGTGTCGTTAAAATAAAAAATGCAAACTAAGTGCTATTGCTAAGAACCAACTGCAAAACATATCAATAACTTCTACCTTAACTTCTGCCTTAACTTCTGCCTTTAAAATTAACTTGATAGCTTATTTTTACAAAAGGTGATCTACATTAATTTTTGAATAAGAAACTGTATTTCGTCCAATTTAATTTTGAATAGGTATTCATACAATTAATTTTGCTATAGTGAATTTTTCTCATCTTTTAATGAATTTATATCGTTTTACTCATCTTTAGATTCACGTTTAAATGAAGTTATACAGAAATTTGGCTTTATTTAAAAATTAGGATAGTGAATCCCCATGGGTAATCAATTTACATGCTCAATCAAGCGCATTCGTTTCGATGAAAATTATCAACCAGCAGACAACACACGTTTAACAACCAACTTTGCCAATCTGGCACGTGGTGAAAGTCGACAGGAAAATCTGCGCAGAACTCTGGCCATGATTAATCAGCGTTTTAATTCATTAGCGACAAGTGATAATCCCAAAGGCGACCGTTATTCCCTTGAAATTGATATTATCTCTGCTGAACTTGATGTCGAAGGCAATGGTCAAACTTTCCCCTTTATCGAGATGCTAAAAAGTACCGTCATTGATCATCAAACCAATGAGCGCATTGAAGGCATGATTGGCAATAGCTTTTCATCTTATGTACGTGATTATGACTTTAGCGTTGTATTGCCATCCATCAGCGATAAAACTGATGCAAAGCTTGACGACTTTGGCGATTTGCACGGTAAACTTTATCAGCATTTAATTCATTCAGATGTGTTTAAAGCCGAGTTTAAGAAACAGCCGGTGATTTGTCTGAGTGTATCTACCACGAAAACCTATTACCGTACTGCACATGTGCATCCTGTACTCGGTGTGGAATATAAAAATGATGATTATTCACGTACAGATGCATACTTCAAGAAGATGGGCTTAAGCGTTCGCTATTTCAAACCTGAACATGGCAATGCGCCGTTGGCATTCTATTTTGCCGGTGACTTATTGCGTGATTACACGGACTTCGAACTTATCAGTGCGATCAGTACCATGGAAAGTTTCCAGAAGATTTATCGTCCTGAAATTTACAACACCAATTCGCCTGCAGGTTTGATCTATCAACCAAGCCTGAATTATCAGGATTATTCGTTGACACAAATCGTTTACGACCGTGTGGAGCGTAGTCAATTAGCAGTTAAGCAGGGCAAATGGACAGAAGAAAATTTTATTAAGCCGTATAAAGACATTCTTGAAAAGTGGGCCGCAAATTTTACTGTAGATAATGCTCATCAAGTCCATGCTGCCTGAATGAAGAAATAAATTAACGAATATAGAGATAGAAGATTAGACATGAGCATTTTACTCCCAACATCTACAGCTGGCAGCTTACCGAAACCATCTTGGCTTGCCGAACCTGAGCAACTTTGGTCACCCTGGAAACTGGAAGGCGAGCAGCTTCTTGAAGCCAAGCGAGATGCTTTGCGCTTGTCCCTGCATGAGCAACTACAGGCAGGCATTGATATCGTCAGTGATGGCGAACAAACCCGTCAACACTTTGTGACCACCTTTATTGAACATCTGGAAGGTGTGGATTTCGAAAAGCGTGAGACGGTGCGTATTCGAAATCGCTATGATG
This sequence comes from Acinetobacter sp. CAU_H_56, assembly GCF_058599425.1. NCBI lineage: Bacteria > Pseudomonadati > Pseudomonadota > Gammaproteobacteria > Moraxellales > Moraxellaceae > Acinetobacter > Acinetobacter sp. CAU_H_56. The sequence continues at coordinate 1,589,810 of NZ_CM178654.1, forward strand.
CGAGTGTGCCATCCGTCGTGGGTGCTGTCGCTCGCAAGAAACCTGTATTTGTAGATGATGCCAAGTTCTTGCGTAGTCAAACTAAGCAGCCAATCAAATGGGCGTTGCCGGGTCCAATGACCATGATCGATACGCTTTATGATGCTCATTATAAGAGTCGTGAAAAACTGGCTTGGGAATTTGCAAAAATCCTGAATCAGGAAGCACTTGAACTCGAAGCAGCAGGTGTAGATATCATCCAGTTTGATGAGCCTGCATTTAATGTATTCTTTGATGAAGTAAATGACTGGGGCATTGCCACATTAGAACGTGCGCTTGAAGGTCTGAAATGTGAAACAGCAGTACATATCTGCTATGGCTATGGTATTAAAGCGAATACGGACTGGAAAAAGACTCTAGGTTCAGAGTGGCGCCAATACGAAGCAATTTTTCCGAAACTGCAAAAGTCTAAGATCGACATTGTTTCACTTGAATGCCAAAACTCTCATGTACCAATGGATCTGATTGAATTGATTCGTGGCAAAAAAGTCATGGTCGGCGCCATAGATGTCGCAACCAATCAAATTGAAACACCAGAACAGGTTGCAGATACTTTACGAAAGGCGCTTCAGTTCGTGGATGCTGACAAGCTGTATCCTTCAACCAACTGTGGTATGGCACCTTTATCGCGTCAAGTCGCACAAGGCAAACTGAATGCTTTAAGTGCTGGCGCAGCTATTGTTCGTCAAGAACTGACAGCCTGAGTATTCATTTGTCTTAAGAGCTGTATAAGGAATACATGTACTTTTACCGCTCTTCATCAAAGCGATAGTCAATTAGGGATTTAAGAGATGATTGAAGCGACTGACTTTAGAAATGCAATGTCCTTACTCACCACAGCAGTGAATGTCATTACAACCTCGGGTGAGACGGGAATGCATGGTTTTACGGCATCTGCCGTATGCAGCGTAACCGATACGCCACCGACATTGCTGGTCTGTATGAATCAGTCATCTCGATCACATGTGCATTTTATTGAGAACAAAATTTTGTCAGTGAACGTCTTGGGTCCACAACACGAACAGATTTCCAATGCATTTGCATCCAGCAAATTCAGTTCTGAACGAAGATTTCAATTAGGTTCTTGGACAATACTAAAAACAGGCTCACCTGTACTAGGCGATGCATTAGTGAGTTTTGACTGTGAAATCGAGAATATCCAGCAAGTAGGGACACATAGTATCTTTATGTGTCGAGTGGTTGCGATTCAACGGAGCGAACAAGATCAGAGCCTGGTGTATTTTAATCGTACTTACCATTCGGTTGGACAGTTAGAATTTGCTTGAATGAAAATGAGAAAAATGACAATAAGATAATGTGGATTTTCTCATTTTTAAGATTTGTATCGAATTTAACAAATCAAAAGCAATCGATATTCACCCTCATTTTCAACCGGAGCCCGATGTACACAAGGTAGGGCTCTTTGGGCTGGATGATCGACTGCCAATCGCCAAAGATGTCCCTGACCTAAATTTACAGGTTTTGCATCAGGCTTAGGTTGATAATGCAGATCAAAGAAATACTCTTCCAGAAAATCTTTAAATCCGGCTTCTGGGCCATCATATAATTCTTTCAGCTTTGCCCTGATTTCTGGAATCAGAATCTTTTGTTCCACCTGATCATTGGGCAAGATATCGCTTGCAGCGCCATGATAGGTACATAAGAAAGTATCTGTTTCAATCGGTGAGCGATCGACATGAAATGAATAGACATCTGTAGTAATGAAATCGAGCTCATCATCCCGTTCATAGCACTTAAGTAAATTGAGTGAAGGGGAAGCGCCGTAGTCAGTCAGTCGCTGTATATCTTCTAAGATAATCTTTCTTGCCAGATGACCGCTTTCTGACAGCTGGAGTTTCATAAGATCATCAATTGAAACTTCAGTCATATTTTCCTGTAAATGAAGCTTATTCACGATCTCGGCAAAATCACCCGCTAAATTTCTAGACCAGCAAATCGCATTCATCGCACCCTTAAAATCCGAATTAACGAGTTCTGAAAAGTTTGAGACTACACGAATTTGTTTATTGCCTGAAAATTGATTATGCATGCTTAAGTGAAATGACTTATGAACTATGCCTAATATTACCCTTAGATTCCTCAAAATAACTTTATGAGCTCATAAAAAAAGAGATTTTAAAACCTAAAATCTCTTTCCTTTCACAGTATCTTAATTTTCAGCTTGTGCTTTGGCTGCAATATTACTTTTATAGATAAAAAATAGTGCAACAGCTAATAGGGCAATTGCTGCTAGTCTGGATCCATCTAAATGAATCACCGGATTATTCAACCATCCAAAATGATCGATGAGCAGACTCATTAATAACTGGCCACTAATGACGGCGACAGTGGTGGCAGCAGCGCCCAGTCTAGGCATAGCAAATACAATCGTAAGCATATAGGCCACGCCAAAAAATGCACCTGTTAATTGCCATCTTGGTGCGGTGAATAAATTCAATGCATGGTTGGGTTCAAGAAAGAAAGCGATTAGAAAACTGACTAGAGCACCTAAGACAAAGGTCAGCCAAGAACTTTCTAATACACCTACTTTAGCACCCAAACGACCATTAATTGAAGATTGAGTACATAAAACTGCTCCGCCAAAAATAACGACTAATAACATTATATAAATCATGGAGAAGCTTCCTTATTGAATAAGCCATAATGCAGCTAAAATAGCTACCAGCGCGCCAATACGATATTTGTCTACAGCCCGTTTATGGCTACCTAACAAACCCCAGTGATCAATAATAAGACTGGTTGCAACCTGGCCAAACAGGATGCCCACCATGGTCAGGCCAACGCCAATATGAGGTGTCGCTACAGTTAAAGCCACTACATATATAGGGCCTAATATACCGCCAGTCAGTTGCCACCGTGGCTGCTTGAACATGAGAGAAAGCTTTGGACGGTTGAAGATCAACCCCAAGGTTAAGAGCAGTGATCCGATCGCGAAAATTCCTAAGGTCGCCCAGAAATGGCCAATTTCTTCCCCGAGTGGACCCAGTAAACCCGCTTCAACAGATAACCCCATACCTGCAAGAACGACTAATGGGAAAATCCACAACTGTTTCATATATGCTTTCCAAAGGAAGAAAGCACCGAATTATATTCTCTTATTTAAAAGCTACAATTCCACAATTTTTCAAAACATAATTGCTATTATGACAATAATAAAATGATTGAATTAAATTCAGGGACAGATCAATTATGCAACTCAATGCATTACGCTATTTTGTGATGGTGTCAACGACAGGCAGTTTTTCAGCTACAGCAAAGCATTTTCAGGTTCCATCTTCCTCAGTATCTCGTTTTATTTCCAAACTTGAACAGGAAATTGGACAGCAACTTTTTTATCGTAATACACGCTCTGTTCGCCTGACTGAGATAGGTGAAAAGTACTTTGTGCAAATTAAGGAAGTACTGGATACGCTAGATCTGGCCAATGAAGAAATTTCTGGTAAAAACGCGATCAGAGGGTTAATTCGTATCAATACAGCGGTTGCGCTGGGGAGGCTACATATATCGCGTATAGTGAATAAATTGCATGATAGCTTTCCAGATCTTTCAGTCGAGCTAATCTTGACGGATACTTTTATTGATCCTGTACAAGAAGGCGTAGACATTGCGATAAGGATTGGCTCATTACAGGATTCAGCATTAATTGCACGCAAGGTCTGTGATCAACAGTATGTGCTGTGTGCGAGTCCTGCATATCTTGAAAAATATGGAACTCCACATTCTCCACACGAGATTCAGAATCATCAATGTCTGGTGTATAAGGGCGTTTCCGGAAGCCAACGCTGGTATTTCCGTCAGCAAGAGCATGACACTCCGGTTTTAATTGAGCCACAAGGGCCTTTAAGAAGTAATAATGCAGAAGTCCTGGTAGATGCGGCATTGGAAGGACGGGGGATTGTATTATTTCCAACCTGGATTTTTACGGAAGACTATTTCAAAACACATAAACTGGTTCAACTCCTTCCTAACTGGATCAGTACAGTAGAGCCTTATTCTATAGGGATTCATCTGGTTTCTCCCGAAAACAGAATTCGTTCACAAAAAGTCAGAACTGTGCTTGATTTCATTTTAAAAGAAATTGGAGATCCGCCGTACTGGGATAATATTCTTAAATTATAAAATTTTTATGATCTAATTAGAGAAAGCTTCAATGGTTTTTTAGTTATCCCTTTTTTGATCAACAAGGATTCTAAGGAAGAGCTAAGATTAAAAGCATCAAATGGATGAATTTATACGATTTCAAATTTCTAACTTTAGATTTTATCTACACATCGCAATTGCGAAACTCTTAACTATCGTTAAATGTATCTGCATTATTGCGATAAATCCAAAATTAAAATAAAAAAGCCTATCTCATTCGAAATAGGCTTTTTTACCTCTGAGGAATCTTCTCGTCATTTAATTCAGTAAGAATGCTATGGCTTAAAGACTGATAATCATATTATGAGAATATGAATAGTTTTTCAAACATAATTTAAATTTTATTTGGTTAAATTATTACGAATGTCACTGGTGCTTTCAGGATGGTAGAGGAACTTATTTTCAATAATCTGTGCTTTCTCCTGAAGAATTTGTACTAATTTTTCCAGATTTACAAAATCAAATCTATTTTTTGAGGCTAATAAAGTAAGCGCTAAGGGCGGTTCTTTAAGAGAGAATTTAACTGGGACAGACAAAGCTGCAACTTGAGGATCAAGTTCACCACTAGAATAATAATACCCCTGTTTTTTGATCTTTCTCATTTGTTCCAGAAAAGCGGTTTCATTCTGCACAAATCCTACTTCTGCAAATGCATCTTCATAACGTTGGTAATAATCAAGCAACGCTTGTTTCGATAAATGTGCCATGATGACTTTTGAAGATGAACCTACATAGACCGGACGTGGACAACCGCGTCCAAATGAAAGCAGATGTGCATTTTTAAAGACTTCGTCATGTAAGTCGATACACGAATCATAATTGAGATGAGTCAATATACAAGAGAACTCAGTCCGTTCGACGATTTCCTGCATAAAGGGAATGCTGATCTGTACCAAAGGATCAGTTTTTCTTGAAATATAATCCAGAACAGCAATTTTTGAACCCAATGTATAGTCACCGGATGTGCCACTTATTCGCTGTAAAAGTTCAGCCGATACCAATTCTTTTAAATAGCGATAACTGGTGGGTTTGGAGAGGTTTAATTCTTCACTGATGATATCTACATTAATCACTGAACGTGATAACGAAAATAGATCGAGAACCGTAAGAATTTTTCCAAAACTTGCTTGCGCCATAAAAAAACCTGAAGTGCTGACCATTGAAAAAGGTGATGACTCACTTTAGCTTAAAAGAGGGCAGTAGAGGCAACTATTTACCTGAAATTCTCGAATCATGAGGATATAGGAAGAAAAGAGATAAATATTCAGCTTAACGGCCTATGCAATGATAAAAAAACCATACTTATTCTCATATAGAGATATTTTTATTGACATTAATGCGTTTATTTGAAAAAATTAATTACGCAAATATCCAATGATGATTAATTAAGCAAATTGTTCTCTTTTGCTTTTTATATTTTCATCAACCAGTTTCAGTTCAATCAACTGAATATTCTAATTTTATAGACTTTCAACAAGTAAAAATTTTGTCACTGAGTTCTTTGGGCTTGGTGAGCAGGTTATTTGCTTTAGAAAATAAAATAAGCTCTTAGAGAGAAACGATGCTGCTTATAAAATCTTTACTCGCATTTCGTCCAAATAAAATGGACTGGATTTTTGCGACTAAAACGTTTGTGGCTGGTATTTTGGCGCTCTACGTTGCGTTGAGTTTGGATCTTGCTTATCCGATTTGGGCTATTGGCACAGTTTTCGTTATTGCCAATCCTTATACGGGAATGACCGCTTCAAAAAGTATCTATCGTGTACTAGGTACTTTATTAGGCGCAATTGTGGCAGTTGCAGTTACTCCTTGGCTAATCAATACGCCGTGGTTGTTTACGCTGTTTTTATCCTGTTGGGTTGGTCTTTGCTTATATTTCTCTCTGCTTGATCGTACACCGCGCAGTTATATATTGATGCTGGCTGGATATACGACTGTCATTATCTGCTTCAATATCATTTACTTTATTGATACTGCCTCATTATTTGATATGGCGGTAGGACGCTTTCTGGAAATTACTATTGGCGTCGTTTGCAGCGCGATTGTGACGACGACCATATTTCCAATGCATATTGGCCCCGCAGTGAAAAGTCGTGTCAGTAAAACCTTAGCGGATACTCAGCAGATTTTTAATAAAATTCTATTGGAACCACGTCAAGACCAGAACTACACAAAAGCTTTGAGTCAATTGGCTGGAGATATTGCAGATATTCATGTCATGGCTGTGCATTTAAGCTATGAAAAGTCAGCTCTACAAGGAATGACCAAACCACTGCAGGAAATGCTGAACCAGATCACAATGCTGGTGAGTAATTTGGTGGCGATGTCTGAACGCATGCAACAGTTAGACTTCATTGATACAGGATATCGCCAGTCATTGGCAGATTTACATTCTAAAATTAATACATATCTAACTGATGAACATACATTACAAGAGTCTGAACTGAATCATCTTCCTGCTGATTTTGAAACAGATTTCCTGAAAATTTTTGAACATTCAAAAGATGATCAAATTGTGATATTGAAAAGCTTGAAAATGGATATCCGCCATTTCATTCAGAATATCCATGCGATTAAGTTGATCTGGCAGCGAATTCAGCAAGGGGATACTTCACTGCCTGAAATGATTGTTCCACTTACTACAAACTATCCAACTCTGCATCGTGATCATGGCGTAGCAGTGCGGGGCGGGGTTTCTGCATGCCTCACTGTTTTTATTGCTACTGCCTTTTGGATCTTAAGCGGCTGGAAAGCAGGATTTATGCTGGCTGAAATGGCGGCAATCAGTGCTTGTATCTTAACGGCGCTGGATAATCCGGTGCCTGCATTGAAGCTGTTTATTCGTAGTAGCTTATATGCTTCGATCGTGATCTTCATATATGCCTATGGAATTTTTCCAAATATTATAGAATTCTGGCAGTTAGCACTTGTACTTGCACCATTCTGCATATATTGCCTGATGCTTTTTTTGCATCCACCCTTGGTTGGAATTGGTTTGCCTTTGTTGATGGGGACGATCATGGGGCTGAATTTTCAGAACCGTTATACCCTGGATCAAATTTCTTTCTTCGATGCAGCGATTGGTACAGTCATTGGGCCAATCATCGCTGTATTTATTATCCATATGATCCGTGCAATGTCGCCAGATATAACCGTACAGCGCATTTTGGCCATTCATAACCGAGCCATTCGTCAGGCACTTTATATCCCTTATGGGGTACGGTTCCGTAGCCATTTACGTATGATGATTGACCGCATCGGGGTATTGAACACTAAAGCAGTAGAATCAGAAGATCTGAAAAATAAAATCAATCAAGCACTCATTGAATCCAGCGCCATCGTGGATCTGGCACGGTTACAGGAACTCATACTCAAGTTACCTGAACAGCAGCCTTTGACCCAGCAACTCGAAGATCTTCAAATACAGCTGGATGAATATTTTCGTGCCAAAGAAATTGGACAAAATTATGATGCTGCCTTCACACAGTTAATTAACAAGATACAGGCTTTGGAAGCAGATCTCATCATGCAGGAACATACAGATGTTGTAGAACGGCTGCATATTTCACTCAACAATATTCGTAGCAGCTTATGTCATATCAAGACACCGCCAAGATATGCAGGCGCAGGAGATTAATACATGGGAGAACTGAATATTTATGGTGTGTATGTGCCGATTTTATTGATTCAAGCTGTGATTGCCTATGTACTGCTCAGAATCTTGATGAAGTGGCTAGATAAACTAGTCGCAAATGACTGGATCATCATGCCGAATATTTTCTATTTATGCACTTACGTACTTTTGCTGGGCGCCGTCCATTGGGCAGGCTTATTACTATGAGGTCTGATATTAAAATGATTGAGGAAAACCGTATATGACATCTGTCAATTTACGCAAATATTTGCGACCTGTACTTTTGACGGTAGTGGCTGTTCTCGCCATTTTAGTGATTCGACATATCTGGAATTATTATAATTCTGAGCCATGGACGAGGGACGGGCGTGTACGTGGTGATGTTATTCAGGTGTCATCAGATATTTCAGGCTTGGTCACAGAAGTGCTGGTGCAAGATAACCAGACCATCAAAAAAGGGCAGTCTCTATTTAAAATTGATGTTGAACGTCAAGAACTGGATGTTGAAGAGGCCCGTGCGGATCTTGCGAAAGCAAAAGCAGGTTTAGCGCAAGCTGAGGCTGAACTGGCAAATGCTAAAGCTAATGTCGTGAAATCCCAGGCGAGTATTCATCTGGCAGACAAAAATGCAAGCCGTTATTCAAGCTTAATGGATGGTGCTATTTCAAAACAGGAACAGGATCAGATTTTTGCTGCACGGGATGAATCACATGCCGAGCATGAGCAATCCTTAGCTGCAATCGAACAGGCCAAAGCGAATATTGAGCAGCAAAAAGCATTAATACAAGTCGCCGAGAATAACCTTAATCTTGCGCAACTTAATTTACATCGTTCAGAAGTTGTTGCTCCGGCAAATGGGACATTATCAAATTTTGAATTAAAAGAAGGGAACTATGTCAAAGTTGGCCAAGCGGTTGCAGCATTACTAGATCGCAAACAGCTCTATGTAGTGGGTTATTTTGAAGAAACTAAACTAGATAAAATTTACGTGGGAGCACCTGCCATCATTCAGCTGATGGGTGATTCGCAAAAACTTAAGGGCCATGTGCAAGGTATTGCCTCGGGGATCGAAGATCGCGAACGTACTGCTGGTTCAGGACTTTTAGCGAATGTGAATCCAACCTTTAGCTGGGTACGTTTAGCCCAACGTGTCCCTGTTAAGATTATTCTGGATGAGTTACCAAAGAATGAACTTGCCTTCGTTGCAGGACGAACAGCAACAGTGCATATAGAAAAGCAAGAAAAATAAACTGACCTGTAATTCAATAACACAAGGTTCTTGAGGAAAAGAGAACCTTGTCATGAATCCTGATTTAAAAGATCAAACAGCTATATGAAAACCCCAATAATAAGAAGTATATAATTCAATCAATAAATTACCTTGTCATTACATTTTTATTGACCATTCGTTCAATTTTTATATTTTCATATGAACTTTTTTAAACAGGAGGAATTTTTTATTATGAATGACGTAAGGCTTTTATATGTAAGTAAGTTCAAAGATGAGAGATATTCTACTTCTGAACTTTATAATATTTTAACAGAAGCCTTAGACTTTAATGAGTTACACAAAATCTTTGGCGCACTCTATTTCGGAAATAATTATTTTGTCCAGTGTTTGGAAGGCACTGAAGAAGGTGTAAAAGACCTTTTCTATAATCGAATAGTCAAAGATCCACGCCATAAGAACTGTGAAATTCTCTCTTATGAAATAATCGACTCATATCTTTTCTCTAGTTGGCACATGAAGTATGCCAATGTTCATAATGATCTCATTGAGTTCTTTATCAAGAATCATCATGATGGATTTAATCCTTATCTCCTGGATCCAGATACTATTCCTGCTTTTATAGAATTACTCAGACAGCACGAAGATGATTTATACAAAGCCCAGGTGATGGCTTAGTCAGCTTAAGATGTAACATGTGAAAAACTAATACTTACAAGCTTAACCAAGTCATAGGGTTCAACATCATGAGTCAAGATAATATTATAAAAGTGATCTGAGCGTACGTAAGATATAAGCATTTGATGAATAGCTACTTGTTCATCGCTACTTAACTCACTATATTTACTTAGTTCAGGTAAATCATGTTGTCTGTTCACTTTAGTCCTTATCAATCTTCAAGTTTTTATAGAGGACCAGAATTTTATCAATTTAGACAGGGCAGCACTTAGTTGTTTTGTATAAATAATTGAACTTTTTATGAATGATGCTGTACTACAACGCCGGCCAGATTAAAGCGCTAACTATAATTAAAACTGTAACTATAAGAGCGTAGAATACAATGTCTCAAATAAAAATTTATGCTTTAAATGAAACAATCGAAGTACATAGAATAGAACTGAGTAAAGCTATTCATCAAGCTTTAGTCAAAGAGCTAAGTGATGCCGAGGAAAAGATTTTTCAACGATTTATACCGTTAGAGTCTGAAAATGTTATTTACCAAAGGATCGATCTAGATCTTAGATCATTATCGAGATTTCAATGTTTGAAGGAAGAACAAAAGAGACCAAAAGAGTATTTATTTAGGCTTTATTTAAAAATATAAGTCATTTATTTGAGGTTAAATCTAATGATATTGAAATAATCATATTTAAAACTCCTAAAGAAAACTGGGGTATTCGAGGGAAAATTGCGGATGAGCTTCATCTAGGTTATGAGGTAAATATTTAATTGATTTATATAAAGAAAACCTTAAGACCAATCTTAATATCTACGTTCAACACGAATAAGAGGAAAAGAGATATTAACTAATTAGTGAGTGCTACATACAGGAATAGGCTATATGCATAATATCTTATTTAACATAATATACATTATACGAAATACATTTGTAAGCCCCAAGTAGAAATGTCCGGTTTCTCCAAAGTAAAAATGTCCGCCTTAGATTCGCACTTATTGCTGATCTTGGCGGACATACACATGTGAACATGGATCTTGAATAAATTGAGAAAGCTTAAGTCACATTTAAATTAAAACTCTTTTGTCACGCTTAATCCAGCACTCCAGTTACGACCTTCTGCAGGTTCATAGAAACGACCATTGCTTTCATTGACAATGACTGAGCCTGAATAATCCTTATCAAACAGATTATCTACGCGTGCAAACGTTTTTACAGACAAATCTTTGACATTCCAGTTATAGCCTACATTAGCCCCAGCCACTGTATAACTTGGTGCATATTGTGAGTTAATGTCGTTAACATAAATTCGGTCTGAGTAACGTACATCTATTCCACCATGTAAACCATTTTCAGGTTTCCATCCCAAACTAAAGAATGCCTGATTCTTAGCAATTCCAGGAATATAGTTACCTGACGAAACTGCAGCTACTGTACCAATTGCTGGAATATCGGCATCAAATGTTGCATCAATATAGCTATAGCTGGCTTGAGCTGTTAGATCACGCCAAAGATCTTTATTCCAAGATAGCTCTAATCCTTTTCTTAGAGTTTTATCTGCATTACGAAACGTTGAGCGCCCGCCATCACTTCCCGCAGAAACAATGTCATTTTTGGTTTGAGTCTGAAATGCTGCTAAGGTCATATCACCAAAGCGATTCGCAGATTTTAATCCTAGCTCATAAGTTTCACTTTCAGCCGCTTTTAAGCTTAATACATCGTTGCTACCATCAGCCGGATAAGCCATTTCGGTAAATGTAGGTGTTTCAAAACCTTGTGCATAGCTTGCATAAGTCATTAAATCAGGAAGAATTTTCCAACTGAATGCAACTGAAGGCAGTAATTTCTCATAAGTCGTTTTACCTGAATTATCGCCATTGCTTAGGTAACGGTCTTCAGATTTGAAATGCACATTACTATAACGTAAGCCTGCGTCTATATTTACAGTATCAGTGACGGCATAAGAGGCTTGCAGATAAGGATCTAGATTCCACAAAGTGTTATCTTCATCACGGCGTAGCTCGCCCTTAACCCCATATTGCGTGTCACCGATAAAATTTTGAAAACCTTTACGTTCTTCGGTCATGGCATCGATCTCAACACCGGCAATTAATTTTAAGTTTGGTAGTACTTTTTTGCCTGTCCAACGAACGTCAGTACCGTAAAAATTACGATCAAAATCAATCACACCACCCGCATGCTTTTTACCTAGCTGAATTGTATTAGGTATACAAACATCTGTGTCATCAACGTAAGCACATTTAGGCGTTGATTGATACTGGATTACAGAACGCTGTCCAGCATATGCCATAGCGTACAGTTCATGCTGATCATTGATCGGCTTATTCCATGTTAAGCCAGTTTGCACCTGCTCAATTTCTTTACGAGCATTGTATTTGGTGACATTACCAACCACTTGCTTCGGATTGGCTTCCCATTGTGGACGAGTCAAACCACCCGGATCATCTGCATCAATTTTGACATAGTTACTCACCCAGTTAATTTTAGAACCATCATCCAGGTCCCAAGTTAGCTTGGCATTATTCAGGACTTTATGCGCACTACTGTGGTCTCGGTAGCCATCAGTATCAAAATAAGATGAACTGATGACATAGCTAGGCTCAGAAGCATTGTCTGAGCCACCTTGTAACACCAGATTGGCTTGCCCTTTATTCTGACTGCCACCTGAATATCCAAAAGTGACTGAATCCGGACCTTGCCCTTCTCGGCTTTGAGTCAAGATGGTTCCACCAGAGGAATTGCCATATAGCGATGAAAATGGCCCGCTCAATACTTCAATATGATCCAAACTATTCAGGTCAATATTGGAGGTCTGTCCTTGTCCATCTGGCATGGTGGCAGGAATACCATCCACATATAAACGTACCCCGCGCACACCAAAAGTCGATCGAGCGCCAAAACCGCGCATGGAAATTTGCAGATCCTGGGCATAGTTTTCCCGGTTATTCAGCTGCAAACCTGGCACACCTTTTAAGGTTTCAGACAGGTTTACATTTAAGCTATTTTGTTGTTCCTGATTCAGATAATAGGCAGATGCCGGGGTTTCCAGAATGGCACGATCTGTACGGGTTGCTTCAACCACAATGGGAGCCAGTCGCTGTACCTCTGTAACCGGTTCTTCCGCATAAATTCCTTGACTGATACAAGCAATCAGACAGGATAAAGTCGATTTCATCGGCAACCGCGTGGTATGAAGATGCATAGCTAATATTCCTGATATCTGGCATTCACTCATGCCATGGGAGTTCAAACGTTTTAAAAGTGTCTTATTAATTTTGAAGACTCAGCATCTGCAAAAGATCAAACTGAATACTTGCAGGAAAGCCGAGCTAAAGGTTCATGATTTTATAATCAAGCTTTATTGTCATAACAGCCTGTATTTTGCATAAAAAAGCCTGACGAATCAGGCTTTTTTACTTAACTATAAAACTTCATTATTTATTGTCAGGTAGTGCATAGGCAACCAAAGAGTCACCCATTTTGGTACCGAAGGAACCATGGCCACCCGCCATAATCACAACATACTGCTTACCATTGGCTTCATAAGTCATTGGCGTCGCTTGACCACCTGCAGGTAGACGACCTTTCCACAGCTCATCACCATTAGTCACGTTGATCGCACGGATGTAATTGTCTTGAGTTGCACCGACAAACATCACATTACCTGCAGTCGAGATTGGACCACCTAACATTGGTACACCCATTTTAAATGGAGGCAATGGAATGCCCGGCATACTGTCACGAATCGTACCGATACGACGTTTCCAAGCGATTTCATGATTGGTCAGATCAACACCAGCGACATAACCCCATGCAGGTTGCTTACATGGCAAGCCGAATGGAGACAGGAAGGCACTGATTTCAACACCATAAGGCACGCCATACATTGGTTGTACGCCCGCTTCAGTTCCTGCACCTTTGGCAGTTTTCTCACGGTTAGGATCCGCAGGAATCAAGCGAGTCACAAATGGCAAACCAATCGGATTGGTCAATGCAATTTGACGGTCTGGGTTGACTGACATGCCGCCCCATTCGAATACACCGAGGTTACCTGGGAATACTAACGTGCCATTTTCAGATGGAGGTGTATAAATACCGTCATAGTTTAATTTCTTGAACGATACACGACACATCAACTGGTCAAACATAGTGGCACCCCACATGTCTTTATCCGTCAATTTATCTTTAGGTGCCAGGTTAAAGTCAGAGAATGGTTGAGTTTTTGAATACCACTCGCCCTTAGTTTGCGGACCACGTTTTACTGACTGAGGTACTGGTTTTTCAGTAATCGGAACGATCGCTTCACCTGTACGACGGTCTAACACAAAGGCATTACCGGTTTTGGTCAGCACATAGATCGCTGGAACCATGTTCCCGTTTTTGTCTTTGATATCAGTTAATGTCGGTTGAGCTGGTACATCCATATCCCAAAGGTCATGATGGGTCGTCTGGAAGTTCCAGATCAATTTACCAGTTGACGCATTCAGTGCCAGCATTGAGTTCGCATAACGCTCATCTAGCTCAGTACGGTGACCACCGTAGATATCCGGTGTACCTACACCTGTTGGTACATAGACAATATCCAACTGTGCATCATAAGCCAATGGTGCCCATGCATTTGGCGAATTGTTTACAAATTTTTGTCCTGGAGCTGGAATCGCGTTTGGATCTTCTGCGCCAGTATCAAATACCCATAATAATTCACCGGTATTTACGTCATAACCACGGATCACACCTGAAGGTTCTTCAGTTGAGTAATTATCAGTGGTTGAACCCGCGATAATGATGGTTGTACCTGTAATTACTGGAGGTGAAGTCGGGTTATAACCGCCTGGATATGGGAATGGCATATCTTTTTGCAGATCAACTTCACCATTGTTACCAAAGTCAGAACATACTTTACCCGTAGTCGCATTCACTGCAACCAGGCGTCCATCATTGACTGGTAAGATCACTTTTTGAGGACATTCAGCAGAAGTTGTTGAGCGTGCAGCCAGACTGCTTTCAAAACCTGCAGTATTGTTCGCATCATAATAAGATACGCCACGACAAGTTAAATGCTGGAAGGTATTGTCCGCTTTCAGTTTAGGGTCGAAACGCCATTTTTCCTTACCAGTTGCAGGATCGAGTGCAATCAGATATTGGTGAGTTGAACACATGAACAGGTTGTTCCCCACTTTAATTGGAGTCACCTGATTGGTCGTTTCACCAGAGTCTTTATCTGTTTTAGTATCGCCAGTACGGAATTCCCAAGCCAGTTCAAGATCTTTTACGTTTTCAGAATTGATCTGTTTTAATGGAGAATAACGTAAACCTGACTGAGTACGACCATAAGCAGGCCAGTCTTCATCGGCAATACCCGGAATGGCTTGATGGACTACAGGTTGTTGTGATTTTAATTCGCCACGGATTTCTTGCGGGTCATTAAATACAGAATAAATCATGACAGCAATCGTAATTGCCAGAGAGCCTGTCAGCGCCATTTTTGCCGCTTTGCTGTC
The DNA here is from genome assembly GCF_058599425.1 of Acinetobacter sp. CAU_H_56. NCBI lineage: Bacteria > Pseudomonadati > Pseudomonadota > Gammaproteobacteria > Moraxellales > Moraxellaceae > Acinetobacter > Acinetobacter sp. CAU_H_56. The sequence goes on from NZ_CM178654.1 coordinate 1,605,070, forward strand.
ACCAAAACCGCGAGTCACTGCAGGAATCAGCAGAGCCAGACCAAACAGGCCTAAAATATCTAGACGTGGTGCCAGTGCAAAGAAGTCTGAACCCACTTCCCAAAGACCCCATACCACTGTACCAAGGACCAATACTGCATAAACAATAAGGGCTGTGCTTTTACGTTTTTGTAATAACACGGCTGTCGCCAGGAAGAACAGACCGGCAATGATGTAGTACCAAGACCCACCAAGTGTTGCCAGATATATTCCTCCAAATAGCAGAACCAAACCGAAAATGGCAGCAATAGCTGCCAGAATCGTTTTCAGTACTGAACCTGAAGACGAAGTATTCATATTGAACACCTTTTTTTTGATTTCTTGAACGTCTAAGCACTTAAGCGGCATAGACACCATATTGTTAAGTTCTTAGTTATAAATACATGAATACTTGGAGTATCAGTTCATCAATGCCCCAAAGTAATGGAAGAATCAATTGTGTATTTGCAACTAAAAACTCCGATTAGAACGACGTATTAAACTTAATTCCACCCACCCAGACATTTTCACCGTCTTTATATGCACCGACATGATGGACATATTGCAGGTTTGGACGGATGGTCAGCCAGTTAGTTGCATGAATGCCGTAATAGATTTCCGCATCGACTTCTTCACTACGGTTACCCAATACATCATTGTTCATATTGATACGGGCAACACCCAAAGCGATTTCATCCTGTGGACGGGCATCCATCGCACCTTTGTAGACAAGACCGATATTTTGCATATCACTAACTTGGTTGGTTTTAGAGTCATGAACAGTGACGTTCACGAAACCGCTTAAACCACGTGATGTATCCCCTTGATGTGAAGTCAGCTGTTGCTTAGCTACAATCCAGCCCCCGTGATGATGACCTTTAGCATCTGAATTTGTATCAATGACATCTACATCAGCGGTGCTGTAGTAATAACCAGCACGATATTCACCTGGCAGTTTTTGCTCACCCAGTTTCGGTGTCCAGACCACTTCTGCAGGAATGATCGCGCCTTTAGAGCCGTCTGTGCTCAGGTTAAAGCCTTTGCCACGATTCTCAGCATTTTCAGGATTGTATTCATAAACCCCTACCTGAGTATAAACTTCCGGGGTAACGTTATATTTAACCCGCGCAGCCCATTGAGAAACTGGCCAGTTATACCATTGATCTCCTACCCAGTTACCCACTTGTGAACCACACAATGCCAGATTCTGGAAATCACAATCGAAACTGTTAAAGTCTTCACCTTCACCAAAACGACCGACTTTCACATCGAGTTTTTGATCCAGGAATTGTTTCTTGATCCAGAAATCTGTAAGACGCCAGGTTTGACCACGGCCCCATACTTCCTGTACTGAACTTAAATGACCATTTGCTTGATCAAGTGACTGACCATTTAATGCTTCAGAAGTATTGGAAAGGTTACGGCCATCGCGATGCGTCACGGTAATTTGAGCTTCAGTGTCCTTCCAGCCGGCAATTTTTTCCAAGTCTAGATGAGCACCCAGGTTTAACTGACCGGTATATTCTGTGCCATGGCTATTTGAGCGTTTCGCGTCAAGTAAAGTCGCCATTTCACCTGTATATCCAAAGCTAAAATCATAGCCCTGCTCTTGAAGCTGGATACGTTGACCATTCCAGTCACCCAACATCCACGGACTTTCTGCACTAAATGCATCAGCGGCCTGGGTAGTTGTATTTGCCAATAGCAATCCAACTAAGGATGTATAGACAGCCTTAGATAAGGGAGAAATAGACATTAAATGCTTCACCTTAATCACGTTTTTACTAAATATAGTACACTAATTTAATTTTTTAGTTTCAAATAATGAAGGAAAAGTATTAATAATGTTATGAAGTTTAGCTAATCTAATCCTTTTGTTAATTTTAATTTAAGAAAATTTTAAATTTTAAATTCAATAATTTAAGAGAAAATAAATATAATATTAATAAAAATAATACCACCTATAAATAATTCTTCTACATCAGTTCTTTTGTACAAAAAATTACTAATTCGAATTGCGTAACAAAAAAACATTTAGTCTTTTGTGCATTTTTCATACTGAAACTTGATGGTCATCGCCTTTCTATTCTTGAGTTTCTTAGCGAGGAAAATTGAAAAAATCTGGTTTTATAAAGGTATCTATAATCATTAAATGAGATAAAGAGTGATCTATACTAAATAAATAAAGTTTAAATATATGTAAAAATTAAAATTATTGGCTCTTTATAGTTGATTATAGATGTATATCTTGTTTAATCTCTTCTATCAAGATTCTTATTGACCACCTTATATAGGCTTTATCTTTTAATGGGTGATATTGAGTAAATCAAGTAATGATCATTAACTTTATTGAATCGCTACAAAATATGTAATGATTCGAGTTTAAAACTAAATAAAAAAATATTTTAATAATAAATATTAAATTTAAAAACAATAATTTGTATCAATATAAATATATTATTTATTTTAGAGTCTACCGAAATATCTTCCTTTATTCCTACTTGCAATTAAAGCTTTTCAGTCACATGATTAAGTGATCAAGGCTGCATATCAAGTGAGTAAAATCATGACGCCTGAACAACGCTTCCAGGCCATTTTGGCCCAATCCAAGCAGCATGATGAAGAAAAATCCCAGCGCTCAAAGCTGGAAAATAATCTGATCGTGCTCAGTCATGAACTGAAGGAACTCGCAGAACGCATTGAGGAACAAGTCACTGATCTCATCTTCGCTGAAATGGATCATTTTCTAGAATCTCAAGGCTGGAATTCAGAATTTATTAATACCAGAAATAAAAGATATACCCTGAATGAAAAAAATATTTATCTCAGCGCGCTTAAGCCAGCGATTGGAAAATTTTTATTTGTGATTAAGCATGACCTGTTTGAAAATACTGAACATCAGGTGGAAGCCTGCTTTAAGGATAGTACGACCTTGAGTCATTTTAAAACTGCCATGCAAGGTGGAGATCTTAAAAATGATATCCCGATCAAGGCGCTTGAAGAATGGTTAAAAGGCTTGCAGTTGACACTGCAAAAATTAAAAGCTGAAAGTAACAACCTTCAGGCTGATGGTCTGACCTATGAAGTGATCAAGGTCGGTCAGATCCATCATAAAAGACTGCCTAACTTTATCGAAGCCTTTTTATCCATTCTGGAGCATAGATAAGTCTGTTTAAAGTTAGGGTTGGTTTTTAAACTTTATTTACAGGCGCTGTAATTCATTGACCGCACTTCCCTGTTCTGCGAGCCATTTCGTGCGTCGCTGGAACAAGGCTGGAGCAGCCTGATTGACCTGATCAATTAAGATTTGCAGATCAGCACGTACCAGTTTCCGGTTTTCTACTACCACTTGGCCATTCACCATCGTCATATGTACATCCTGTCCTTGTACTGCATGCACTAGGTTGGTATGTAAATTAAATAACGGGCCTTGATCGATCAAGGGGGTCATTCTTGGAGTTGCAATATCTACTGCAATAATATCGGCAAGTTTTCCAGCTTCTAACGAACCAATCTGATCCTGCATACCTAAGGCTTTGGCACCTGTCCGAGTTGCCATCTGACAGACTGACCATGAATCGAGTGCTGCGGCATCCAAACCGGAAAACTTCGCCAGTAAAGAAGCAGTTTTCATTTCTTCAAACATGTCTAAATTATTATTTTCTTTCTCTCCATCAGTACCCAATCCTACAGCAATGCCATGTTTAAGCATTTCTGTAATGGGTGCAGCCCCAGAGGCCAATTTCATATTCGAGATCGGATTATGTGCGACACCAACATTATAGTGTTTTAAGATTTCGATCTCTGCTGAATTGGTCCAGACACAATGCGCTAACAGGCATTGAGGCACATCCAGCATACCCATTTGCTCCAGCGTCTGGATCGGGCGCACGCCATAACGTCGAAGGTTTTCTTCGACATCAAACTTGCTTTCATTGCTATGCGTGTGAAAGCCAGTCTGATATTCATGACACATTTTCTGAATACGTGCCAAGGCTTTTTCTTCAGCATAAAACAGATGTTCCAAGCCCACCCAGACCTGAATTCGCCCATTTGCGGCTTGATGCCATTTTTGAATTAAAGCTTCATTGCTATTGATGGTTTCAAAATAGTTGTGATCTGGATGTTCAGCCACATAGGGCACCAGCACTGCACGTATACCTAATTGCTGTGCAGCCTCGGCACTACCTTCCATATAACGCCACATATCCACAATGGTAGTCGTGCCGGATAGCAGCGCTTCGGCATAACAGAGATAAGAGGCAATTTTGGCATCTTCCGGAGTTACTACCCGATGCATCGGGTCAATAAACTGTTGTAACCAATCCCAGACCGGCAGACCCTCGGCTGTACCGCGCAGTAAACCTGAGTGACAGTGGGTATTGATCAAACCCGGCATCAATAAACTTTTGGGATACTGAGTAACTGCAGCTTCAGGATATTGCTGAGTTAATTCCTGTAATGTTCCTACCTGTTTAATGAGAGCACCATCAATCAGGATGGCACCATCTTTAATACAGTCCAGGTTGGAATTCATGGTCAGGACATAATCTGCGCTTATAATTTTCATAAAGTAATTCCTGAGATTTGTCCGATTAAAGGCTAAAGGTTTTGCCGAGTGACGCTGGTAAATTGAGTTTCAATAACTTCTTGTCACGTGAAATGAGGACTAAGACGACAATCGTTGCAATGTATGGCAATGCCGATAACAGTTCATTCGGTACTTCTAGACCCAGAGCCTGGGCATGAAACTGTAAAATCGTTACACCACCAAACAGATAGGCACCCAACATCAAACGCGTTGGTTTCCATGCAGCAAAAACGACTAAAGCAATTGCAATCCAGCCGCGTCCTGCAACCATATTTTCAATCCACATCGGCGTATAAACCGTAGATAAAAAAGCACCACCAATACCTGCCATCGCACCGCCAAACATGACTGCACCATAGCGAATCGCCAGCACGTTATAGCCCATGGCATGTGCGCTTTCCGGAGATTCTCCTACTGCTTTCAATAACAAACCTAAACGGGTTTTACTCAGTACCCACCACACCAGCACAAAAGCAAGAATGGACAGATACACCACATAGTTTTGCTGGAACAGGACTGGCCCTATGAATGGAATATCAGCGAGTCCCGGAATTTTTAGGTTTTCCAGACCCGGTAAGGCCGTACTGACATAATTCTGTCCTAGAAAGGCTGAAATCCCGATCCCAAAAATAGTGAGTGCCAGACCACAGGCGGATTGATTGGTGCTTAAAGATAAGGTAAAAAATGCAAAAATCAGTGCCATCAATGTGCCTGCCAATCCGCCCATAAATAAGGCGCTGGCGACACTGGCTTCATACTGGCTAGCGAAAGCAAATCCAGCAATGGCACCGACCAGCATCATGCCTTCTACCCCAAGATTGATGACACCGGTACGCTCTGCTACCAGCTCACCCAGCCCGGCAAAGATCAATGGCGTTGCCGCAGCGACAGTTCCGGCAACAATTGCGGTTAATTCAATACTCATGTTGTTATCCTTCTTCTGTCTGGTTCAGGCTGCTTGCGCAGTGGTCATGGTTTTTTTGACTTTCTTTTTGGCAAAACGGTAGCGGTTTTCAATCAGGGCATCTGAAGCCAGCAGGAAAAATAAAAGCAGGCCCTGGAAAATTCCGGTAATCGCGACTGGGAGCTGCAATTGCATTTGTGCCAGTTCACCACCTAAATAGATCAGCGCCATCAGGAAACCTGAAAGTACGATTCCAATTGGATTTAATCGGCCAAGATAAGCCACAATAATGGCTGCATAACCATAACCTGGTGAGATATTCGGATTGAGCTGGCCGATTGGACCTGCTACTTCACAGATTCCGGCAATCCCCGCCATCAGGCCTGAAATTCCCAAACTTAACCAGATAGCTTTTTTAGCTGAAAATCCTGCATATTGAGCTGCCAAAGGTGCCTGACCACTGACTTCCAGTTTATAAGCCATCAGACTCTTACGGATAAAAACCCAGAACAGCACCACTGCGATGATTGTGATAAAAATGGAGGCGTTAATCCGTGTGCCTTCCATAATCAGCGGCAGGGTCGCGCTTTCCGAGAACATTACGGATTGTGGAAAGTTCATGCCATCTGGATCACGCCATGGGCCATTAACCAGATACATCAGTAGAAAAAATGCCACATAGTTCATCATTAAGGTGGTCAGGGTTTCTTGTGCATTAAAATGGGTTTTTAGCAGCGCTGGAATCAGACCCCAAATTGCACCACCAATCGCACCCATAATCACCATTAAAGGTAAAATCCACCAGCCGATCTGCTCATGAAACAGGATGGCAATACCACCGCCAAAGATGGCCCCCATAGCCAACTGCCCCTCGGCACCAATATTAAACAGACGGGCACGAAACCCAACAGCCAGACCCAAGGCAATTAAAATCAGCGGACTGGCTTTAATTATCAGTTCACTCAGATTATAGACTGAAGTCAATGGCTCAATAAAAAAGATATATAAAGCCTGAGCAGGATTCACCCCAAGCATTAAAAACAATAGGCTACCTACTACCAGCATGGCGAGTAATGCAAGCACGGGTGAAAGCCATTTCATCAATTGAGAAGGATGTTCTCTAGGTTCTAATAAATGCATATTTACACCTCTTCTCTACGCATGTACTTCATGGACAGGCTCGGACTCAGCTAATATTGCTGGATCTGCCTGAATACCTGACATGAGCAGGCCAATCTGTTCTGCATTGGTATTTTTAGCCGGAACAGGTGCTGACAGCTTTCCACCAGCCAGAACACAAATCTGGTCGCTAATTTCAAACAGTTCTTCCAGCTCTTCTGAAATCACTAAAATCGCAACACCTTGACGAGAAAGATCAATCAGGGTTTGACGGATAAACATCGATGCGCCGACATCAACGCCCCAGGTTGGCTGGGAAATAATCAGCACTTTGGGCTGTTGCAGGATTTCACGCCCTACAATAAATTTTTGCAGATTCCCACCCGAAAGGCTGCGGGCTTCAGCTTGTGGTCCTGCAGCTTTTACCCCGAATTTTTCGATACATTGCTGGGCAAAAGCGACAGTTTTCTCAAACTGGATAAAGCCCCATTTGTTTAAACCCTGACGAAAGGCAGTTAACAGGGTGTTTTGTGCCAGCGTCATATTCGGCACAGCACCGCGACCTAAACGCTCTTCCGGGACAAAACCCAAGCCTAGATCACGCCGCTGGCCTGCACTGAGTTCAGAAATGTCATGATCTAGTAGAAAAACCTGACCTCTTTTCGCCGTTTGCTCACCGGAAAGCAGAGCCAGTAATTCAGATTGACCATTACCCGAAATACCGGCAATGCCTAGAATTTCACCCGAATTCAGGTTAAGTTGAATATTGGATAAGGACACGCCAAAAGGATCATCAGTTTCGTAATTCAGGTTTTTCACCTGAAACAGCGTGTGATGTTCGCCTGTATATGCAGCATGCGCATAAGTCGGCAATTCCCGGCCAATCATTAATTTGGCCAGTTCACTGGTACTGTTTTCAGAAGGCAGTACATAGCCGGTGACTCTACCATTACGCAGAATCGTCGCTTCATCACAGAGTTCTTTGATTTCATGCAATTTATGGCTGATATAAAGAATTGAGACACCTTGCGAAGCCACCAGTCGCAAAGTTTTAAATAACTGACGTACCGCTTGTGGAGTTAAGACTGAAGTCGGTTCATCTAAAATGAGTAAGGACGGATTTTGGAGTAGACAGCGGATAATTTCGACCCGTTGTCGCTCACCAACCGATAAAGAAAAAACTTCACGCCGTGGATCTACCGGCAAGCCATATTGTTCTGATACTTCGGTAATTTTAGCCGCTAAGCTTTTTAAATCTATTTTCTCATCCAGACCTAATAAAATATTTTCAGCCACGGTCATGGTTTCAAATAGGGAAAAATGCTGGTACACCATGCCGATGCCCAGTTTTCTGGCCATCGACGGACTTTCTATCTGTACTTCTTTGCCATTCCAGACGATATGACCGCTATCCGCTTTGGTCGCGCCGTAGATGATTTTCATCAAGGTACTTTTACCAGCACCGTTTTCACCCAGGATGGCATAAATTTGCCCAGGTTGGACTTTTAGATTAATACTGTCATTTGCTTTCAATGAGTTATAGCTTTTGCTGATATTAATCAGCTCCAGTCGTGGAATTTGCTGCTCATTGAGCGATGACGTTTCGATGTCATTTGACATGTGAGGCAGATCGCTCATAACTCAGTCTCCACTCATTTTGGCCCAGTCCATAAAGTGATTCATGGACTGGGGGATGATTTTTCAGGATTTACTTTCTTTTATTTTTAAGTCATACACATAGTGAAAGAATTATTTAGGTAATGAACCTTCAACCCCTTTCACATAGAAGTTCATTTTTCCAAGCGCTTCATCTGTCATTTTGCTGCCTTTGGTAATCACCAAAGTTCCATCCTGTTTATAGATTGGACCCTGGAATGGATGTAATGTGCCTTTATGAATCGCACTTTGTGCATTTAAAGCGGACTGTTTCACCTTGGCAGGAACAGCAGGCCCGAAGTTTTCAATTTTCACTGCATCCTGTTTTACGCCATACCAGAGAGCGGCAGGTTTCCAGGTTTTATTAGCCACTTGCTGCATGGCTGGGGTATAAATTTTTTCCCAGTGCAATACTGAAGCAGCCAGATGTGCTTTAGGACCAAATTTGCTCATGTCTGAATCCCAGCCGAAGGCATACACCCCTTTTTGCTGCGCGGCTTGCACAACTGCTGGCGAATCTGTGTTTTGCATCAGCACATCAGCTTTTTGAGAAATCAGCGCCAAAGCCGCATCACGTTCTTTACCCGGGTTAAACCATGAGTTCACCCAGATGACTTTGGTTTTGACTTTAGGATTGACGCTTTGTGCACCCAAGGTATAGGCATTAATATTACGAACCACTTCCGGGATCGGGAATGAGGCTACGACACCCAAGGTATTAGTTTTGGTGGTTTGCCCTGCCACTACACCCAGCATGTAAGCCCCTTCATAGGTACGTACATCATAGATGCCTAGGTTTTTCCCCTGCTTATAACCGGTCGCGTGCATGAATACAGTATTTGGGAACTGCTTCGCGACTTTTTCCATCTGGTTCATATAACCAAAAGAGGTCGCAAAAATTACTTTATTGCCCTGCTGTGCCAGATTACGAATCACACGTTCAGCATCGGCCGTTTCAGGTACATTTTCGATATAAGTCGTCTTAAATTTTCCGCCCAAAGCTTTTTCAGCTTTAATACGCCCCTGATCATGTGAATATGTCCAGCCATGGTCACTGGTTGGTCCAATATAGACAAATGCAGCTTTATCGACTGCAAAGCTCTGACTGCTGATCCCCAAACCCATAATTGCAGCCGCAATTACAGGCAGTGAAAATTTTTTCATTATCTTTTTATGTTTGGACATATTCAGCATAAATTGCCTCCGTGAATGCCATTTGAGTTTTATAAATAGCGGCTTTAAAAGATCTGAATCGACATCAAAAATTTTACTGATTGCTATATTTCTATTAATTAGCAACTTCTATTCCAATTCGGTTCAAAAAATAGAACAGGTGGATTGCAAGACACTTATAATTTTTAGAATGATCTGTTCTTTTATTTATTTTTATAAATTACAATTATTTACTACCAAGTATTGAGTATAAAAAAGTTGAACAGTTAAGAATATAAGCCGAGAAATATAGATTTCAATCTAAGTCAATGAGCAAAGCTGCTAGAAAACCAGACTCAGCTGAAGAGTGGAAAATTAACAAGATTGAATATTTAAAAATTCTTGTGATTTTCTTTTGATCTGCGCTAGATAAGTGCGTTAGCTCTAAATCGTGTGCGCTAATAAATGGCGTATAGTTAGCAATATACTGAATAGATAAAAATGGATTTTTAAAAATAGAAAATTAAATTTAGCAAAGTAAGTTGAAGAAAATACAGAAACTGGATTGCAGCATTTTAAATTGAGCTTACAATCCGGAAAATCTGTTTTTATGATCTTATAAATAAAAATGAAGCAGGATTATAAAAAGAATAATTTCAAATGTTCATCGAGATGACCAGAAGTCTTTTTGCAATTGAACCGTTTCCTGTTCAAGTTCCGTAATTGGCCCGATCAGCTCAATGTTCTTCTGACCATGAGAAAAAATATATTCAGCAGAAACACTCATGGTCGGATTCTCATTGTGGTTTCCAGTACATTGCAATAATTTTTCTTCGGTCATGGCATAGACCACCCGTCCGATATTGGCCCAATAAATCGTTCCAGAACACATGCAGCAAGGTTCAACTGCCGTATATAAGGTGCATTCAGCTAAATAATCCGGCGTAAAATTGCTTGCTGCGATCCGGGCTAAGGTACTTTCTGCATGGTTGACCGTATCAATATTACATTGGGTTAGTAAAACCGTTTCATGATCAGGCGCGACCAGGACTGCACCAAAAGGATGATGGCCTAAAGACATTGCTCGTTTGGCAACCCCATTGGATAATCTTAAAAAAGATAGCATTTGCTCATGACTAGGCTGTGGCATAAATTACTCTAAAATTAGTAATTCAATGGTCATAGCTCCTCTAAAAAGAGGATTTTCGACATATATGGAATAAAAAAAGCACCCCAACAGACCAGGGTGCGTAAAGGAGGAAATTTAATTTAAACAATATAGCGCTTGCTTAAGCCCCATTCCGCCAGAATTCGGCGATAAGTTGTCGAAGAACGGTCAGCTTCAAAATGTGCTTCCATCGTAATATCCAAAGGTAATTCTTCTGGTTTTTGGCTTTCGACCATATCCTGATCTTCAGCAAAAATCTGTGCGTTAAAATCGTAAACCGCTTGCAGATCACCAGTCGTATCAAAATTACGGGTCAATGGCACAAATAAACGGGTTTTATTGTGAGATACTGGACAGCAGGCATTTAGAATTTTCAGGATGCCATTTTCCGGAAAATGCACTGTTAAAATCGCTGAAAATGGTGGATAAACATCAAACACACGTTTCCACAAAAATCCTTCGGGTGCCAGATGCTGCAAGCCATGTGGATAGTTGCTGACATCGCTGACATATTCTGTATGCAAGCCATAAGGAGTGCGCACAGTGGAATACTTTTGCACGATCGGATTATCACGTGAAGCAAACGATTCATGATGCACCCAGGCAAAATGCGCCACATCAATAAAGCCTTCCAGCTGCCGGCCACTTGAACCACCGATATCAACAAATGGCGGTAAGATGGATTGGTGCTCTTCACTGTCCCAGGTATCCAGATCAGGGAAATTAGCTTCTGATTCATCCCGGCTAAACAGGCTGGTCCAGACCAGACCATATTTCAAGACCACTGGAAACTTGGTTAAGGTAAAACGATCCGAAATGTTGGTTAGTTCTGGTTGAGCCGGTATTTTGGTGCATTTTCCTTGCGTGTTGTAATGCAAGCCATGATAAGGACAAATAATTTCTTCACCCTTTACCCAGCCTTTGGTTAATGGTACACCACGATGCGGACAGATATCACGAACCAGATGAATGCTGCCACTCTCAGTTTGATATAGGGCCATCTTCACATCCAGAAGTTGTACCTGCTGTGGCGTAGTACTCACATCCTGAATACGGGCAACTGGATACCAATGCTGAGCCAGGATATTCCAGTCTGATGGGTCAAAGCCGCTACAGTGCGGTTGACTGAATAAATTAAGCACCGGGATCGCATTCATAGTTCACTCACAAATATTTATCGCATGACAACGGCTTAAATTTTTATCTCATTAAGCTGCCTAGTTGTTCTTTAATAAAATTAGCCAAATGCCTGTTCTGCTGTCTATTAGAATGTTTCGTAGCCCATGTTCCAAAAAATAGAACACAAAACTTTTACCGTTCCATTTCTTTGAAAATTGGCACAGAAATCGCTTGTCCACTTGCATAGAACCAGAATCACTTAGTTTCCAGCTGAAAATTATGTGATTAAAACGATGTGCAGGTGGGTTGATGTGATTTTATGAATATTACTTTTTCAAGATTTTCAGAATATTTTATTGCCGTAGCCAAAACAGGCAGCCTCAGAAAAGCAGCTGATCAGCTTTATATTTCCGTCTCCGCGATTCATCGTCAGATCGCTCTGGCAGAAGAAGAATTTGGCATCGTGCTTTTTGAACGGTTGCCGAGTGGCCTGAAGCTGACATTAGCGGGTGAATTGCTCTATGCCGACCTACTCAAATGGCAAAAAGAATTCCAACAGACCTGTGTACGTTTTGATGAAATTCAGGGTTTATCGCGCGGCAGCATTGAACTCGGGCTCATTGCGGCACTCAGTGACGGTTTCGTTTTAGATTCCCTGCAATACATGTATGAAAACTATCCCTGGATCAATTTCAATATCCAGATTCAGGAAAGTGATACTGTCTCTAAAATGATTATGGATGCTGAAGTTGATTTTGGCATTCTGCTCAATCCTAAAAGTCATAATCAGCTCGAAGTCATGTCTTTTGTGGAAATCCCGGTTGGATTTGTGATGGCCAAATCTCATCCTTTGGCTCAGGCAGAAAAAATCTATTTTTCCGACACTTTAAACTTCAAGCATCTCATTCCCTGCGCCCCTTTAATCATTCATGACTATGTTTATAGCCTGTATAAACATCACCAATTTATGCCACAGCAAAAGCTGGAATGTAATGACATTCGCATGATTACTTCTCTGGCAGAGCGCAACTTAGGAATTGGGGTACTTTCCTATATCGACGCCTTGCCTTATTTAGAACGCGATGAACTGGTGTTTAAACCGATCATTGAAAAAGGTATGCATCCACTGACCCTTGCCCTTTGTGTGGCACCGAAACGGCAAATTTCCCGTATCTCACAAATCATGATGAACCATCTGATCGACCAGATGGAAGATTTGAAAATCAAATTACAACAGCTCAATGCCTCATGTGCTGCCTGATTCATGTGCAGCACAAATAAAACTTATGGGAAAAAAGATATGACAACCTTATGGATTAAAAATCCTCTTGCTGTATTTACCGCAAATGATCTGGATGCCCGTGGTGGTTTGGTCATTCGCGATGGCAAAATTATTGAACTGGTGGCTTTGGGACAAACCCCAGCATCGCCTTATGACCAGTTCTTTGATGCCCAGAATTTGGTGATTACACCGGGACTGATTAATAGCCATCATCATTTTTATCAGACCTTGACCCGTGCTTGGGCTCCCGTGGTCAATGCTCCGCTATTTCCATGGCTAAAAACCTTATATCCGGTCTGGGCCAAATTGAATACTGAACAGCATTATCTAGCCACTCAAATTGCATTGTCTGAATTACTGCTTTCCGGTTGTACCTTTGCGGCGGATCACCATTATCTGTTTCCACAGCAGCTGTCCGATGCCATTGATGTTCAGGTTGAAGCATCAGAACAATTAGGGATTCGGGTCATGCTGACCCGAGGTTCCATGAGTCTGGGTGAAGATTCTGGTGGCTTGCCACCGCAGCATACCGTACAGGATATGGACACCATTCTGCTGGACTCAGAACGGTTGGTGCAGAAATTTCACCAGCGTAGTGCTGATGCGATGGTCAATATTGCGCTTGCACCATGTTCACCATTTTCAGTCACCCAAGAGATTATGCGAGAAAGTGCGGCACTGGCAGAAAAACTGGATGTACGTCTGCATACCCATCTGGCCGAAACACTGGATGAAGAACAATTTTGCCTGTCCAAATTTGGCATGCGTACCGTCGATTATCTGGAAAGTGTAGGCTGGCTCAATTCTAGAACTTGGCTGGCGCATGGCATTCATTTTAATGCCGATGAGATCCAACGCTTAGGACAGGCTCAGGTCGGTATCTGTCATTGTCCGCATTCCAATATGCGTCTGGCTTCAGGGATTTGTCCAACCATGGATTTACTGGAAGCGGGTGCAGTCATTGGTCTGGGTGTGGATGGCTCTGCTTCGGGTGATGCGTCCAATCTGATTCTGGAAGCTCGGCAGGCGATGTATTTACAGCGTTTAAAATATGGTGCAGAAGTGATTACCCCTGAATGTGCTTTAACCTGGGCCACACAAGGCTCGGCACAGTTACTGGGACGTGAAAAGCATCTAGGACAAATCGCAGCAGATTTTCAGGCAGATTTAGCTTTTTATAGTCTGGATGATGTGCGTTTTTCAGGGATTCATGACCCGATTGCCGGCCTGTTGCTGTGCGGTGCAGACCGTGCCGAACATGTCATGGTGAATGGACAATGGGTCGTTAAAAACCGGGAAATCCTGAATCTGGATCTTGAAGCGGTTCAGGCTGCACATCGGCAGGCAGCGAAAGCTTTACTTGCGGCCTAAAAAATCTATTAGCGAATCCCTCATATTTAAATATAAAAAAACCCTTCATCATTGAAGGGCTTTTTGCCAAGAGTGTAAAGGCAGAATTAATCTAAAGGATTGCCAATAATATTACTGATAATGCCTTTCATGATATGTGGTCCCTGCTCTTTACGCAGTTCTTCATACCATTCTTTGGTCACGGCTTCATCTTTCATATGCGTGACATCACAGCGTTTACGTGCACGCAATACCAGCTCATTGGCACGCTCATTGCGTTTGTTCTGATAGCGTTTCAAGGCATCTTCCAGCCCAAGGGTATTAATCTGTAAAGACCGAGCCAGATAGATCGCATCTTCCATGGCCTGACAACCACCCTGACCAATATCCGGTGTGGTGCTATGTGCGGCATCACCAACAATTACGACACGACCTTTATAGAACTGGGCAAACGGTTCAATATCATGAATTTCAACCCGATTGGTTTTCTGTTCATCCAGCGCATCAATCAGATGCTGAACCGGCGCACACCAACCTTCAAAGTACTGTTTCAACAAGGTTTTATATTCTGCCCGATTATTCTCTAAACCGGCTGGCAACGGCACATCAAAGAAGAAATAGAATTTTCCGTCTGCTACAGGCATCAGCGAAACGCGCTTACCTTGTCCGACAAATGTGGTCCATTGATCTGCCGGAGTAAGCTTTTCTGAAATTTCTACCAGACCATTCCAGTTGACATAACCGGCATAGCGACGAGAAACCTGTTCACCCAGTACATAGGCACGGGTAATGGAATGAGTTCCATCTGCGCCAATCAGTAGATCCGTTTTGATTTCTGTACCATCCGCAAATTTAACCAGGACACCATCTTCCTGTTCTTGCAGCTCGATCATTTTCTTGCCAAGCTGAATATCTTCATGGCCAAAATCGTCCATCAGCATGTTTTGTAAATCTGCACGTGCCACCGGATATGGACGTTGTCCCACTTCTTCAATTAACGGCAATAAACTGAACTGCGTCATGGTATCGCCCGTCAAGCCATCAATATAGGCCAGCTGATCCATCTGGCCGCCAAGATTGGCGACCTGTTCAGTTAAGCTCAGATAATTCAAACATTTTACCCCATTTGACCAAAGTGAAATTGCTGCGCCCACCGGTAAAATCTTTTCTGCCTGTTCATAGATGGTGACTTTATGCCCAAACTTTTTTAGTGCAATTCCTGTGGTCAATCCCCCCATCCCTGCACCAATAATTGTAATCTCCATCTATTTGCTCCTCTCAAAATTGTGTTTCTTCCTCCCTGTGTAGCTAAAAGCGTGCCATTTCGAAAATAATGCACTGATTTTTCTCAAAAGTTGGCACAAGCCGTGCATTCATCTATTCATTAAAAACCTGTTTTTATAAGGTCTTTCAGCAGAATTACAGACTTTTATAAAAAATTAGATTCACGTTAAACATAATTTGAATGGAACATAGTTATGGCAAGATTATTTGCACCCATTTTCGAGATCCCTGCCCATATCCAGCAGCTTACCAACTTGGCTGATAGCCGGATTGGTGCAGAAATTCTTGAATATTCAGATGATTTTTTTGCTGAAGCAAAACGAATGTTGCAATTTGATGCACCAATTTTTGTTGAAGATAAATTTGATGATCATGGTAAATGGATGGACGGCTGGGAAACTCGCCGCAAGCGCCATGCCGGCTATGACTGGGCCATTGTTAAACTAGGTGTGGCTGGAACCATCAAAGCACTAGATATTGATACCACGTTCTTTACCGGTAACTACCCAGCTTCTGCTGCAGTTGAAGCCTGCTATGCACCAAATGGTGACTTAAGCACTGCAACCTGGCACTCAATTTTACCAAACAGTATATTAGGTCCGAGCCAGCATCATATTTTCAATATTGCTTCAGACGAAGTCTTTACGCATGTACGTCTAAATATTTTCCCTGACGGGGGTGTGGCGCGCTTTAAAGTCTATGGTGAAGTAAAAATTCAGGTTCAGGACAGCAATCAGGTGATTGATCTGGTCGCTCTGGAAAATGGCGGTCGTGTCATTGCCTATAGTGATGCACACTTTGGTCATCCACGTAATCTGATTAATCCAGGCCGTGGCATCAATATGGGTGATGGCTGGGAAACTAAACGCCGTCGTGCACCCGGTTTTGACTGGTGTATTCTGGCCTTGGGTCAGAGTGGCCAGATTGAAAAAATTGAGATTGATACCGCACATTTTAAAGGCAACTTCCCTGCTCAAGTCTCTATCCAAGCGATTTATATTGAAGATGCGACTGATCAGCAGTTAATTCCGCAAAGTATGTTCTGGCCATTCCTGCTTGAAGCACAAGATATGCAGATGGATCATATTCATAGCTTTGTTAAGGAAATCTTAAAACAGGAAAAAATTTCTCATATTCGGGTGAATATGATTCCGGATGGCGGCATTAGCCGGATTCGTCTATGGGGAAAAGTTGTCTGAGTAATTACATCTATGAGCATGCAAAGCATAAAAATACAGCCCTTAACTGCTGAAAGTTTCTTGCCTTATGGCGAGGTCATTGCCTGTGAAGGCAATGATTTTTTCCATATTAATGATCAGCAGACTGAGCGTTATCATGCTCTGGCTGTTGCTGAAACAGATGCAAAAGTTGGTCTAAGTATTTTTAGAAATATTCAGACCACTGCCATTCCCTTTGAAATCGAAATGCTGGAACGTCATCCTGTTGGTTCACAAGCGTTCATCCCGATGCAAGGCCAGAAATTTTTAATTGTGGTTGCACCTAATCTGGATCATGAAAAACCTGATCTCAGTCAAATTCAGGCTTTTATCAGTAATGGTACACAAGGCGTAAATTATCGTGCCGGCACCTGGCATCATCCTTTGCTGACCTTTGAAGCTCCGAGTGATTTCGTAGTGATCGATCGTATCGGCACTGGTCCAAACTGTGATGTTTATACTTTTCCTGAAAAGATTTTTATCGAAAATTAAGCCCATTAAAAAGCCCTTATTAATAAGGGCTTTTTAATTTCTTATTTGTTGTATTTAGAAATGATATTTCACTAAAGCACTCACGTTGTTTTCATCTGCATCCGGAATACCGTATTTGTTATTCCAAACCGAATGCTCAATACCAAGATATAAATTGGTATCAGGAGAAATGTGCTTGCCGACATTCCATTTCCACTGAGTCGTCCAGTTCATCTCGCTCGCATGATCATCTTCAGCAGTTGACCAGTCCAGGAAGCCATCTACCAGGAATTCTTCTGTACCTAGTTTAAATGGCACACCATAGGTCAAGGTGAGCTGATAGTCGTCTTCCATATTTTCGTTATTTACACGATAGAGATTCACGCTGGCATAATTGAATTTTGGAATTGCCAGATCGAAACCTACACCGTACAGGAAGTTATCAAAACCTTCACCACCTTCCCAAGTCGTTGCCACCAAAACATCTTTCACTGGACCAAATGCCAGCTTTTGACCTGAAACTTCACCCAGACTTAAACGTGGTGAAAATTCAAAATAGCTTGATTTAATATCATCGGAACCACGCATACGGTCAATGAAAAAGAAGACATCTGCATATTTAACTTTTGCAGCGTATTCAACAGTTAGGGTTGCCTGTTTTTCATCTACAACTTCATAGTTTTCCCCATAAAGCCCAGTAACGCTAAAATCCTGCCAGACTGGTTTTGCCTGTGCAGATGCTGCACCCAATGCAAGTAATGTTGCAGCAGAAACTTGAGTAAATTTCATAAATAAGGTTCCCCAATGGAATTAAAAATCTCATTCTGGATTAAGCAAGAACAAAGCCAACTTTTTTAATTTTTGATAAAAAAAGCCCATGACTGGCATGGGCATATGGAGGAAATCAAACTTTAATGCAGCGTTTCTGCGACCTTTTCCGGAACCTCTGTTTTCGACTTAAACATTGGCAGATGATTAAACAGAATATTTAAAAGGATCGCCATTAAACAGGTTGAACTGATGCCAGAATGGAACAGGGTTTGGAACCATTTTGGGAAATTGGCATAGAAAGAATAGTCAATAATCGGGATCATGCCGGCTGCAATTGAAGTTGCAACAATGATCAAATTCTTCTGCTCGTTATAATCAATTTTTGCTAGCGTACGAATGCCGCTTGCAGCTACTGTACCAAATAACACTAGACCTGCACCACCAAGTACCGGAACCGGAATTGCGGCGATTAGTCGGCCCATAATGGAAAGTAATCCCAAAACTACTAGAATCATACCGCCTGCAGCGACTACAAAACGGCTTTTAATCCCGGTAATGGCAACCAGTCCGACGTTTTGCGCAAAAGCACTTTGCATGAACGAACCAAAAATCGGTGCAACTGCACTTGAGAACATATCTGCACGCAGACCATTCGAAATACGTTCTGAATCTACTTTGGTTCCAACAATCTCACCTACAGCAATAATATCAGCCGTCGTTTCAGTCATAATCACCAACGTCACAATCAGCATGGAAATGATTGCACTGAGTTCAAAGGTCGGCATGCCAAAAGCAAAGAAACTCGGAAATTGTACCCATGCACCATGGCCGACTTTACTAAAATCGCCAAAACCAAACAGATAAGCCAGCACTGAACCCATTACGATCGCCAATAAAATAGATAAGCGACGAATCGAGGCATTTCTGCTCAAGTTTAGACAGATCACAATAGCCAAGGTCATCACGGCCAGGCTGATATTTTCAACACTTCCCCATTCAGGTGCATTTTTATTACCCCCCATCATCCAGCGAACGGCTACGGGTAAAAGTGATAAACCGATAATCGTGATCACACAGCCGGTCACGACTGGCGGGAAAAAACGGATAATTCTAGAAAAATAAGGCGCAAGGAAGAAACCAATTAATGAAGCTATGATGACTGCACCATAAACAGCTGATAAGCCGCCACCTGTAGTTACAATCGCCACCATCGTCGCCACACCCGCAAAGGAAACCCCTTGTACCAGTGGCAATTTAGCCCCGATATATTTCACTCCAATGGTTTGTAAAATTGTAGCCAGACCGCCAACAAACAATGCAGCCGCAATCAATAACCCGATTTGTGTAGCTTCCAAACCTGCAGCAGTACCCACAATCAGAGGTGGTGCAATAATACCGCCGTACATGGTCAATACATGTTGCAAGCCATAGGCTGCACTTTTGCCTGCACCCAGATATTCATGTTCTGGTGAAATGTTTGTGCTTTGTTCTGTCATTCTTTTTCTCTCCCTGAAAGCTTGAATAAAAAAATCAGCTTCCGCGATATGTGGAGTACGCGAATGGGCTGATCAGTAAAGGAATATGAAAGTGCTGAGAGGCATCTTTCACCTGAAAATGAATGACTGCTTTAGGAAAGAAAGTTTCTAGACCTAAGCCTTCAAAATAATCAGAAGTAGCAAATTCAAGACTGTATTTACCTTCCTCAAATTCGGTTAAACCAAAATCTGTGACTCGACCATCTGCATTGGTAAATGCTTTTCCGAGTAATTCACCTTCTTCATCAAAGAGTTTGATTAAAACATGTGCTGCAGGTTTGCCGAGATGCGTATCTAAGATATGAGTGCTGATCATGCTTGCAGCTCCTGTGACAGTCTTAATAAAGCGATTTCCGCCAGTTGCGTATGAACAATACCTTTTTCAGTTTCCGGATCATTAGCTAAACGATCTTTCAAGGCATTCAGCACTTCTTGGCTATTTAGACCAGCCGCTTTAATCAGGAAGATATAACCGTATTTTTTTTCATAAGCGATATTGCCTTCTAGCAAAGCTTGCTGAGTTGCTTCGTCCTGAGTTATCGCAGCCTGTTCACGATTGGAAAAGTTTTTTTCAACTTCGCTTAATTCAGCCTGTGCCTTTTTTTCACCAATACGTGGATGATTATCCAAAGCTGCTTTGATTTCGTACCAGGTCCAGGTTGCAGCCTGTTGTCTGGCTATATTCAATACATCTTCAACAGATATATAAGGACGCTTTGCTTCAATCTGGGTCGACCAGCTCGGTATTTGCACACAGTGCTTTAAAAAGGTAATGGCCTCTTCTAGAGATGCCTGATTAAATTCAACGAGTTGCACTATTAAATCGCCTGATGATATTCATTTTTTGTTCAGTACAGGTTTTGCAATAACAGTGCCAAATCGTCTTGATCTTCTATTTTTATATGATGTATAAAGCAAAAAAGAGAACTCAAGGTTCTCTTTTTTAATATATTTTTCTCATTTTGGTGCGTGATATTTATACCAATGCGCTGCAATATCACCTCGGCGGCAAATCCAGACTTTTTCATGACCTTGCACATAATCGAGGAACTTTTGTAGGGCTTTAAAGCGTCCCGGCCGCCCTAAAATACGACAATGCATCCCGATCGATAGCATTTTTGGTTCAGTTTCACCTTCAGCATAGAGCACATCGAAGGCATCTTTTAAATATTGATAGAATTGTTCCCCGCTATTAAAGCCGCCCGGTGAACTAAATTTCATATCATTGCTTTCTAAAGTATAGGGGATGATCAAATGAGGGCGTGTTTCCCCTGCCTGATTGGTCAATGTGCTCCAAAATGGCAAGTCATCGCCATAGTTGTCGCAGTCATATTGAATCTGAGGAAATTCAGCCAGTAATTGACGGGTATTTGGACTATCCCGACCGGTATACCAGCCAATCGGTGATTTGCCGAAGAGGGTTTCCAGTACGCTAATCGCCTGATCCATATACTGGCGTTCAAGTTCAATTGGCATGTCCTGATAATGCACCCAGCGCTGACCATGTGAAACTACATCATAATTGGCTTCTTTAATCGCTTCGACTATATAAGGATTACGAATTAAAGCCATCCCAACCCCGAATATGGTCATCGGCAGATTACGCTTTTTAAACTCGTTATGAATACGCCAGAAACCTGCACGTGAGCCATATTCATACATAGAATCCATCGACATGTGTTTGTCTGGAAAGCTGGCTGCGCCAATAATGTCAGATAGAAACTGTTCTGAACCGGCATCACCGTGTTCTACGTGGTTTTCACCACCTTCCTCATAATTCAGTACAAATTGAACTGCGACACGGGCCTGATTAGGCCATTCTACTTTTGGTACATCGCCATGATAGCCAATCAAATCACGTGAATAAGGCTGGTTTCGAATTTGATCTATGAGTTCTTGTCCGCGTAGATATGTGCTGGTCACGTTTAATCCCTGATGTGTTATATCAAACAGTAAAATTGAATAAGCGTGACAAGCAATTTATGCGCCAAAAAGGATCATTAAATTTTCATGAAGTTTCATTAATAGTTCGATCTAATCTAGGATGATTAGGAACTGTTAGACCATAATTATTGAATATTCTTTCTACTCTAAAATAGGGAATTTTATTTTTACTACATATCTTTTTAAGTTTTTCCTCATCTTTGGATGAAATTTTAATTCCACCAATTACAGTACAAATTAAATCTGTATAAGGAATTTTTTGGATCGGTTCATTTGTATAAGGTCTTAAAATTCTGAACTCTTTTTCATAGCTCCATTCTTCAGATTTCGTTGTATAGATCTCTAATATTTTTTCTTCTGATTTTAAACGATCTTTTAATGTAACTAATGGCATTTTATTTGAATAATTTACAGAAATAGGAAAAAACTTCGCATAAACTGAATTCGATTTTAGTAAATCTCTTTTAGAAATTTAAATTCTGTTAAAAAGCCTTTATGAAAATCTGCATAATGAGACCACATAAGAATATTAAGTGGGTTGTGGTTTAAGCAGCAGATTCCCATGCGATCATTCATTTCTTTGAAATAGCTTAGATCATGTATCTTTCTTTTTTCAGAATCCTTATATTTCTTAGCCTTTTTTTCTGCCTTTTTTCGACTTATCTTTGCCCCCCTATCTTTAAATATTTTCTTTATTTCTTCTGCTGAATAATGATGACTCTCATCAATATTTCCTACACAGTCCAAAGGGTCATTAAAATTTTTAGGATTTATAAAACTTATAGTCCCTTCTGTAAGAAGCTTTAGTCGACTATCAGTGATGGGCTGATGTTTATATAAATATATATAATTTTCATCTTGATAAATGAATGGGTATTCTGACATATTGAGCAAATTAGCAAACTCTATCTAATCTATTGAATTAGTACTCTATATATTTTTTAAATATACTCATCAAGATCAAAAAATAAGAAAATACCCCTCATCCTAACCTTCTCCCAAAGGGAGAAGAAACTTTCCAAGAGTTTATTTAAATAGTGGAAATTCCCTCTCCTTTAAGGAGAGGGTCAGGGAGAGGTAATTAAAACAAGAAATAACGTTGAGCCATCGGCAACACTTCTGCTGGCTCACAGGTCAGATGCATACCATCGGCACGAACCTCATAAGTTTCTGGATGCACTTCTATGACAGGACAGTAACTATTATGTTTCATGTCCTGTTTAGTTACCTGGCGTGTCGCCTTACATGGTGAAATCAACTTTTTCAGACCTAATTTTTCATGTACGCCATCATCAATTGCAACTTGTGACAGGAACGTAATACAGGTGTTATGCACACCACGCGGATAAGCCCCAAACATTGGACGATAATGCACAGGCTGTGGCGTTGGAATAGAAGCATTAATATCACCCATCGGCGCTGCTGCAATCATGCCGCCCTTAATAATCATGGATGGTTTGACTCCAAAGAATGCAGGCTTCCACAGCACTAGATCGGCCAATTTACCTTCTTCCACCGAACCAATTTCGTGGCTCAAACCATGAGTAATTGCAGGATTAATCGTATATTTGGCGATATAACGTTTGACCCGGTTATTGTCTTTATAGGCAGTGTCACCTTCCAAAGGCCCACGTTGCACTTTCATTTTATGCGCCGTTTGCCAAGTCCGTAAAATTACTTCACCGACACGTCCCATCGCCTGAGAGTCTGATGACATCATGGCAATTGCGCCCATATCCTGCAATATATCTTCTGCAG
The DNA here is from genome assembly GCF_058599425.1 of Acinetobacter sp. CAU_H_56. NCBI lineage: Bacteria > Pseudomonadati > Pseudomonadota > Gammaproteobacteria > Moraxellales > Moraxellaceae > Acinetobacter > Acinetobacter sp. CAU_H_56. The sequence goes on from NZ_CM178654.1 coordinate 1,628,409, forward strand.
CAATGGTTTCACGGCGGATACGACTTTCTGCAAATGCCACATCTTCTGCAATCGCTGGATCTAAATGGTGACAGACCATTAACATGTCCAGATGTTCATCAATGGTATTGACGGTATATGGACGGGTTGGATTTGTTGAAGATGGTAATACGTTCGGTTGACCAATGGCTTTTAAAATGTCCGGCGCATGTCCGCCACCTGCACCTTCAGTATGGTAAGTATGAATGGTACGGTTTTTAAAAGCTACTAAAGTTTCTTCTAGAAAGCCACTTTCGTTTAGTGTGTCAGTGTGAATCGCGACCTGCACATCATACTGGTCGGCCACAGTTAGACAGTTATCAATCGCTGCTGGTGTCGAGCCCCAATCTTCATGCAGTTTTAATCCGACTACACCAGCTTTAATTTGTTCTGCAATTGGCTCTGGCTGGCTTAAGTTGCCTTTACCTAATAAACCAATATTCATCGGTAAATCATCAATTGCTTGTAGCATTGTGGCAATATGCCAAGGCCCTGGAGTCACGGTTGTCGCAGAAGTTCCAGCTGCCGGACCTGTACCGCCGCCGACCATCGTGGTTGTGCCAGACATCAGTGCCGTTTCAACTTGCTGCGGGCAGATCCAGTGAATATGGGTATCAATTCCGCCAGCTGTTAATATTTGTCCTTCACCAGCAATGACTTCAGTTGCAGCACCCAATGGAATGGTAATATTAGGCTGAATATCCGGATTGCCGGCTTTACCGATTTTCCAGATTCGACCATTTTTTAAGCCTACATCTGCTTTAACAATGCCCCACCAGTCGACAATCAGCGCATTTGTAATGACAGTGTCAGCCACTTCAGATGACAAAAGTTGTGATTGTCCCATACCATCACGAATGACCTTGCCGCCACCAAATTTAACTTCTTCACCATAAGTGGTGAAATCCTGTTCGACTTCAATGAATAATTCAGTATCAGCTAGACGAACACGATCCCCGACTGTTGGTCCAAACATTTCGGCATAAGCACGACGTGACATTTTCATGATTTATAAACCTTTATAATTCTGCTGCAATTTTTATGAATCGAGCTTACCCATGATTCGCCCGCCGAAACCGTAAACCTCACGTTTACCTGCTAATGCAACCAATTCCACATCGCGTTTTTGTCCTGGCTCAAAACGAATCGCCGTACCAGCAGCAATATTTAAGCGAAAGCCTTTGGCCAGCTCACGATCAAACTGCAAGGCATCATTGGCTTCAGCAAAGTGGAAATGTGATCCGACCTGAATCGGTCGATCACCAATATTAGCAACAGTTACCTTCAAAACTTCCCGACCGACATTCATTTCAATATCGCTCTCAGGTGTAAAAATTTCTCCTGGAATCATATGCTGCTCCTATACGATCGGTTGATGGACAGTGACCAGTTTTGATCCATCTGGAAAGGTTGCTTCCACCTGCACTTCTGCAATCATTTCCGGAATGCCTTCCATGACATCATCACGTGTCAGTAAAGTCGTACCGTAATGCATCAATTCACTCACCGTCATGCCATCACGCGCACCTTCAAGCAGTGCCGCAGAAATATAGGCAATGGCTTCTGGATAATTCAGCTTTAAACCTCGGGCTTTACGACGCTCTGCCACCAGACCCGCAGTAAAAATCAGCAGTTTATCTTTTTCTGTAGGATTGAGTTCCATAACTGGTTCCTCATTGATATATATGTATTTCTAAGCAAAATATGTGCAAGATTTAAAATCTTTCCCATTTCAACTTTATAAAAGAGATGAGCTTTTCTCCTCCCTTTATCAAAGGGAGGTCGGGAGGGATTTGACCTGCTCTTAGCCTTCTTCCAGTCAAAGGAATCCTTAATTTTTTTTGCGGAGCAACGCTTCTCACTCATCTTTAAAAGAGGACATTTTTTAAGACGATTATGAAGACTTTTACGTCCGCCAAATCCTCGGAAATGCCTCATCCAGACCGAACCAGTAGCGTCTTAATCTGGCACGGATAGCAGCGAAACCATCATGGCATTGACGGACATCATCTCCCAGAAAACGTGCACTAATTACATCGCCAAGCAAGGTCAAGGTAATCGGTACATCCATCCGCATAATAAGCTCACGAATTAAATCGAGATGTTGTTCCAGATAAAAGCTCGCGCGATATTTTTCAGGCGGTACAGCCCAGAAGCTACCCATCACCGCATGTCCATTCATACCTAGACATGAACTGAGCCAGCGGTCATTGCCTTTAAAATTCAAGGTATCTACAACCAGCAATTTGTCTTTACGCCAAAGCTGAAACCGGTTTTGATAAGCCCCCTGTGCAAACTGCTCATCTCGTGCCTGACGGCCGATCACCAGCATATCCCAACCAATAAAACTGGCTGCCGCATCTAAATGGACGATTGTTTCGGAACTGGCATTAGCCCCATCAAACAGCATGGTTTCTTGAGGTAGCCATTCAAAAATCGCATTGTCATTTAAACGGATATGAATGTGCTGAAAAGCCTGCTTGCCATTGGTTCTGTACCATTTACCCGCACCCGGTGTGGTCACCAAAGCATGAGCATTGGCATCCACCTGCATATCAAAAGTGAGATGATCTCCACCGGCGATCCCTGCTGGCGGATGCACGATAATGGCATGGCAAATCCCATTGGCTTCTGGCCATAACATTTTCTGGATGCGTACCGGTCCATGATGCCTGCGATGTTGCAAAATGGTTCGTGCAGTCTGTTGCTGCGCCTGAAATCCCATTTCCAGACGTGCATACCATAAGTTCTGCTGTGTGCTTTTTTCTACCAGTTCATGCATCAACAAATCAACTCAATTTCATCTGCAAATGATTTTCCAGGCATTAAGCCAGGCCAATGACAGCGACAACTGCAGCTAACCCACCAATGATCTGCTTGCCATAAGGTACATATTTTTTTACGAATGCACCTAGAGCCAAGCCTGTACCATAAATCAAAGCCATTGCTGAAACCATACCGACAATTAATAGCGATACATGTCCACCTTGCCCCAATTCACTTCCATGCGCTACGCCGTGGAAGCTAGCCAATAAGATTGCAGCGACAGGCAAAACCTTATTCGATTTAGTCCACAGCGCAACAGCTAAAATGACCAGTGAAGCGATGATGCCTGACTCAGCCAGTGAAGTTGAAAGCAGACCCTTGCTACCGAGCACAAAGCCTGCAACCATCGCTACTGCCAGACCGATGAGACCCGAAATTTTCCAGCGTTGATTTGCAGTCCACATCAATACACCAAAGGCAATCGCCATCATCAGGTGATCTAAACCAGTAAAAGGATGGACAAAGCCAGACCAGAATCCACTGTGATGGTCATGTCCCGCGTGAGCAAATGCCAACATCGGTAAAGCTGCCACGCTTGCAACCAGTAACTGTTTGAATAGACGCATGATGAATTTCCCCTTAAGACTTAAATAAACCTTGTTTTTCGATAAAGCTGATAATTTCGTTCAAGCCATCTTGTGTTTTCATATTAGAAAATAAAAATGGTTTATCGCCACGCATCCGCTTCGCATCCTGATCCATCACCTCCAGGCTGGCACCGACCATTGGCGCCAAATCCGTTTTATTGATAATTAGCAGATCCGACTTGGTAATACCGGGACCGCCTTTACGTGGAATTTTCTCGCCACCAGCCACATCAATCACGTATAAAGTGAGATCAGATAATTCCGGGCTAAAGGTTGCCGCAAGGTTATCGCCACCACTTTCAATAATGATAAGTTCTAGTCCATCAAACTTTTCACACAGATCATCAATCGCAGCCAGGTTAATGGACGCATCTTCACGAATCGCAGTATGTGGGCAGCCGCCTGTTTCTACACCGACAATACGGTCTGGCGACATCGCTTCATGACGGGTTAAAAAGTTCGAGTCTTCTTTGGTGTAGATGTCATTGGTCACCACTGCCATATTGTATTTTTCACGCAGTGCAAGACATAAATTCAGGGTTAAAGCAGTTTTACCTGATCCAACCGGACCACCAATTCCAACGCGTAATGGACTACGTTCTGACATGTTGATTTCCTTTATTACATTTTCTGGGCACCAGTTTTAATGATGCTTTTCAATCTTTTTACTACTGCTCTGGTCTGAAGATTACGACCGGAATAAGCGTGAATACTGGGTTTCATGCGACATGCTTAACATGGCATATTGCGGTAATGCGCTGCTGATTTCATGATCATATAAAGCTAATGCTGCCTGTACAGCTTCAGGAATTTCCTGATGTAGTTGCCATATAATCCGCTGCCCACTCATTTGCCCGAGTGGAATAGTTTTTACTGCTGCCAGCACCTGATTTTCCAAAACTGTAAAGCTATAAGCAGTTAAGACATCGGCAAGATCTAAACCCAGCTCACCACATAAATGTGCATACACCGGCACAAACCCTAATTGCTTTTTTACGCTCGGTGGTTGTTTTAAAACATCTCTAATCCATGCATTCAAAGAAAATGCCAATTGTTGTGATTCAGCCAGTAATTCTTTGGATTCTCGGCTGGCCCGATACAGTTCTGCCCAATACTGAAACTGTTCTGCATCATCAAAAGTCTCTACCAGACGCTTGAGTACTGGAAGCTCAAAACGCACTAGTAGCATTTCCAATACTTCCTGAAAATAGCTCACACAGGAGACTTCATCATGCACCATGCCTTTTTCGATGGCGCTCTCCACCCCTTGCGAATAACAGTACGCTCCAATCGGCAATGCCGTTGAAGATAAAGTCAGCAAGCTGAGCAGTTGAGACGCATTAGTGATGGACATGATGTAAAGCCTTGATTGGGCTTAAGCGGTGGTCATGCTGATGCTGTGCATAAGCACCACTTTCAGGTTCAAATGGGTGCATGACTTCCTGAACTTCAAGACCTAAACCTTGTACCATTTCAGCCAAAACATGATCTGGTTCAAAGTACAATGCAGTAGGTGTTAACATGAGAGGAACATGACGATTCCCTAGATGATAGGCTGCTTTTAATAAGTCAAAGCTATTGTTTGTAGTCACCTGCATCAATTTTTCAGGCTTCGCATCGACCCGAAGAATGTCACCCTGTTCAGTTGCTATAAAAGAACCACTACGCAAAATTCCTGTACGTGGTAAATCTGCACCAATATCGACACCATTTTTTAAAGTTGCACGAAAACGGCTCTTTTGTCGTGTATCGAATGTGAGTTCAAGAGACTCAAAATCACTTTCTGGTGCAATGTTTTCCAAACGTTGCGTATAAATTTTCATAACTACCCTACTGATGCTGATAAATCCTGTATTTGTTCCAAATTGAAACCAAATAATTTTTAGCATTTAAAATTTGCATCAAAATAAAGCAGTTATCGTGCCAACTTGGTTTGTTAAAAGATCTAAAATTGAATGAAAGATAAAATCTCAAAAGTTTTCGTTGAGCTAATCCGTAAGTTAAATTATTTTCTTGATTCAAAAATTTAAGCTAATATCTCTACAATGATTAAATAAGAATATGAGAAATAAATGGCAAAATTTTTAAACACAAGCGGAACAAATTTCTTTCTAGAAGAACTTATTAAAAATGCCAAAGAGCGTTTAATTTTAATTAGTCCATATTTGCGTCTCAATGATCGTATTAAAGAGCTATTGGAAGACAAAGATCGGCTAAAAATTGATATCCGTATTGTTTACGGTAAAAGTGATCTGCATCCTGATGAAATTAAATGGATGCAAAAACTGGATTATGTGCGTCTAAGTTTTTGTAAAAATCTACATGCAAAATGCTATTTGAATGAATCAGAGTGCATCATTTCAAGCTTGAATCTCTATGAATTTAGCCAAGTGAATAACAATGAAATGGGGATTCTAATCCGTAAGTACGAAGATAATGATGTATTTAAAGAAGCTTATGAAGAAGCACAACGGATTATTCGAATTAGTGATGAAGTCCGCATTACTTTAGATGAGGTAAAAGCAGAGACCATCCCAACTGAAGAGAATAAATCAGAAGAAAATACAGCGTTCACAAAACTGACCACAGCGAAGCTTGCCGCAAAACTAGGCTTAAAAACAGCAGACACTTTTGAGAAATTGATTGCCAAAGGTTATCTAACACTCAATGAAAATGGAAAGCATTTTTTAACAGATGAAGGTAAATCTGCAGGTGGAGAATTCCGAACTGGACAATATGGCATGTATTTTTTATGGAGTGAGAATACAGAGATTTAATTATATTTATAAATCCCTCCAAACCTCCCTTTTATAAAGAGAGGCGTCTTTCCCTCTCCCTTTGGGAGAGGGTCAGGGAGAGGGAATTTAAATTGCCACCAGATCCCGAATACCTTTTTCCGGCATTTCACTTCCAACACCTTGAGCAATCACTTGCCCACGTGCCATGACGGTATAACCATCTGCCAGTTCTTCAGCAAAGTCATAGAACTGCTCCACCAGAACAATCGCCATTTCACCGCCATCAGCCAGCTTACGAATCACGCGACCAATATCTTTAATGATAGATGGCTGAATTCCTTCAGTCGGTTCATCCAAAATGAGCACACGCGGTTCAGATGCCAATGCGCGGGCAATCGCCAGTTGTTGTTGCTGGCCACCGGATAAGTCACCGCCGCGTCGATACTTCATTTCTTCTAATACCGGAAAAATCTCATAGAGATGTTCCGGAACTTTACGGGTTTTGGCTCCTTTAAATTTTGCCATACCAATCAGAATATTTTCTTCAACGGTTAAAGTCGAAAAGATATCCCGGCCTTGCGGCACATAAGCCAAACCTGCCTGAACCCGCTGTTCAGGACTCAGTTTGGCAATATCTTTGCCATCTAAAAGAATCTGACCTGATTTGATGGGCAAAATCCCCATCAGACATTTCAGCAGTGTCGTTTTACCAACGCCGTTACGACCCAGTACGACAGAGCACTCACCGACAGGCGCATTGAAAGACACATCACGTAAAATGTGACTACCGCCATAAAACTGATTTACATCTTTAACTTCTAGCATCAGTCAGCCCCTTAACGTCCAAGATACTTTTCAATGACCTCTTCATTGGCCTGTACTTCTGCCAATGTGCCCTCAGCCAGAATCGCCCCTTGTGCCAGCACCGTTACTTTTTCACTAATGGTATTGATGAAGCTCATATCGTGTTCGATGACCACCAGCGTATGATTCTTTTTCAGTTCCAGACACAGTTCAGCAGTCCGTTCGGTTTCGGCATCGGTCATCCCTGCCACTGGCTCATCCAGTAAAATGAGTTTTGGACGTTGCATCAGCAGCATACCAATTTCCAGCCATTGCTTCTGACCGTGCGATAAAAGCCCTGCAGGTTTGTGAATAAATTCCTGCAAGCGGATTTGCTGTAACGATTCATCCAAGGCATTTTGTGCATCCGGATCGAGCTTGCTGAAAAAGCTTTTTTTAACACGTTTATCTTTAGGTGCAGCCAAGAGCAGATTTTCCATCACGGTGAAATTTTCAAACACCGTTGGTTTCTGGAATTTACGCCCGATGCCAGCTTCTGCAATTTCTTCAGTACTCATTTTCGCCAGATTATAGGTTTGGCCAAAAAATGCAGAACCTTCAGTAGGACGGGGTTTCCCGGTAATGACATCCATCAACGTGGTTTTACCCGCGCCGTTTGGCCCAATGATGCAGCGCAATTCACCTTCTTCGATATACAGCGATAAATCATTTAAGGCACGGAAAGCATCAAACCAGACACTGACTTTTTCCAGATAAAGTGCGATCCCATGGCTAAAATCTGGCCCTTGCTCTTTTGGTCGGCCATAGCCTTCAGAAGCATGGCCGCCATGAGGTTGTAAAATTTCACTCATTCGCTACGCTCCTTTTTAAAACGGTCAAATAATCCAATCACGCCTTTAGGCAGGAAGATGGTGACCACAATAAATAATGCCCCCAGAATTAATAACCAGGCTTCTGGATAAGCGACAGTAAAGTAAGTTTTAACTACATTAATTAAGCCTGCACCCAGGATCGGACCGATCAAGGTACCGCGACCGCCAGCCGCTACCCAGACTGCCATTTCAATCGAGTTCACCGGATTCATTTCGCTCGGATTAATAATCCCGGCTTGTGGTACATACAGTGCACCAGCGATACCTGCAATCACAGCAGATAATACCCAGGCTGAAAGCTTGTACCATAAGGTGCGGTAACCTAAATATTGCAGACGGTTTTCACTATCACGAATCGCGCCAAGCACACGACCATAAGGTTTATTCATTAAATGGCGTAGACCAACAAAGCACAGCAATAACACCAGAGCCGTGATAAAACATAGGCTGGCACGCATCGGTGCTGATGTGATGTCCATGCCTAAAATGGTTTTGAAACCGGTAAAACCGTTATTCCCGCCAAAGCCTGTTTCATTGCGGAAGAATAAAAGTGCTGCCGCAAAAGTCATCGCCTGAGTAATAATCGAGAAGTAAACGCCTTTGATTTTTGAGCGGAAAGCAAAGAAGCCGAAAATAAAGGCAATTAGTCCTGGTACCAAGACCACAAGTATCATGGCCCACCAGAAATGATTAGTCCCCACCCAAAACCAGGGTAATTCAGTCCAGCTCAGAAAACGCATAAAGTCAGGCAAACCATCACCTGCTGATTGACGCATTAGATACATCCCAAAGGCATAACCACCCAAGGCAAAGTACAGGCCATGACCTAAACTTAAAATACCGGCATAGCCCCAGACCAGATCAAGTGCTAAAGCCACCAATGCCAAGCACATGATCTTGCCGATCAAAGTGACCCAATAAGCAGACAGATGCAGGCTCGAATCCGCTGGCAATAAATGTAACCATGGCAAGGCCAGTAAAATAACAAAACAGATCGCAATTGCGAGTGCGCTATAAGGTTTATCTGAAAGTAATGATGTGATTTTCATAGGCTTACTCCACAAAGCGTCCTTTAATGGCAAACAAACCTTGTGGACGTTTCTGAATAAACAAAATCACAAGAACCAAGAGAATAATTTTTGCCAATACTGCACCCATACCAATTTCCAGTACGGTACCACTGACACCCAGTCCCAAAGCGGCAAGAACTGCACCCCATACCTGACCAACACCACCGACAACAACCACAAGGAAAGCATCGATAATGTAGTTCTGGCCCAAATCTGGCCCAACATTACCCACTTGAGCCAAGGCACAGCCGGCAAGACCGGCAAGACCTGAACCCAGACCAAATGCCATCATGTCAATCCGGCTGGATCGGATACCGACAGCACGAGCCATTTGACGGTTTTGCGTTACGGCACGGACAAATAAACCAAAACGGGTTTTATTCAGTAGATAAACAAGTAGCAGCAAGACAGCTACAGTAAAGACAATAATTGCAATACGGTTATAAGGCAGCATCAGGCTTGGAGTAATCGAGATCCCGCCTGAAAGCCATGAAATGTTAGAAACTTCGACATTTTGTGCCCCAAAGATCATCCGCACCACTTGCATCAGGATCAGGCTCACCCCAAAGGTTGCCAATAAGGTTTCCAGTTGACGGCCATATAAAGGACGAATCACGGTACGTTCGATCAGCATGCCAATCGCTGCACTGACAATAAATGCCGCAGGAATCGCTGCGATCAGATACCAATCTACCAAACCACTAAAATGCGATTTAAAGAAACTTTGCACTACATAAGTGGTATACGCCCCGATCATGATCAGCTCGCCATGCGCCATATTAATGACACCAAGCAAGCCATATGTAATGGCTAATCCTAAAGCCGCAAGCAATAAAATACTGGCAGTACTTAAACCGGAAAATACATGTCCAGCCCACTCACTGGCCTGAATTCGGGTTTTGATACTACTTCTGGCATCGACCAAAGCGGCTTTTAAATCGGGATGAAGCTTTGGCTGAGCCAGTTCATTTTCAACCAGCGCAAGGACGTCTGGACGGTTTGAATCTTTTAGAACTTTTGCCGCTTCTATTTTGGTTAGTACATCTTCAGATTGATAATCCAGACGTGCTTTTAACTGGGCAAAACGTGATTTAACCGTATTATTTTTTTCATTTAAATACATCTGATTGATAGCTTGAGTATCAAGTTCAGACAAGTTATTTTCTAGAATATCAATCGCCTCAAGGCGCTGAGAGGCTTCGTCTGAATTTAATTTCTTTTTTGCTAAACCGAAGGTCAGTGCTTTATTTAAAGTATTTACCAATGTAATTTGCGACAAATCAGATGGCCAGGTTTCAACAGCTTTTCCATCAGGATAGCTGACTAGTTTGTCTTCTGCTTCCAGAATATAAGTATTACCTGCACTGTCAGTATAAAGCTGATCTTTTTCAACAAACTCTGCTAGTTGATCAAGTTGTTCAACACTGGAAGGCCACTGGTTTAATAAAGCACGACGAGTGGCAAAGTCCCCACGAACAAACTGCTGAATGGCATCAAGTGACTGTTGAGATGATTGCGATACGGTTGTTTCGCTAGATTGAGTTTCTGCATGCACCATATTGAGACACAAACACTGACTCAAAATTACAAAAATGGCCGCGAGATTTAGGCGAGTGGACATGAGTGTCCTCCCTATTTATATATTTAACGCTATCCCGTCCGGGAGATGAAAAATAAGAAAGGCCTACTGCCGAAGCAGCAGGCTTTGGAGGAAATTATTTAGGAATGTATGGGCTCCATGGCTCAGCAGCAATGGTTTTCGGAGTTTTATAAACCACATCAAACTGACCATCGCCACGAATCTGACCAATCATCACCGGTTTATGTAAATGATGGTTGTTAGCATCCATTTGTAACTGATAGCCAGATGGTGCATCAAAGGTCTGACCTGCCATTGCTTCACGAACTTTATCTACCTCAGTAGAACCGGCTTTTTCTACCGCCTGTTTCCACATATTGATACCGACATAAGTCGCTTCCATCGGGTCATTGGTCACAAACTTTTCTGCATTAGGCAGTTTGTATTCCACGGCATACTGTTTCATCTTGCCGCTGAATTCAGTATTTTTCGGATTTTTTACGGACATGAAGTAGTTCCACGCCGCTAAATGGCCGACCAATGGCTTGGTATCAATACCACGAAGCTCTTCTTCACCTACAGAGAATGCCATAACCGGAATATCAGAAGCTTTTATGCCCTGGTTACCCAATTCACGGTAGAACGGTACGTTTGAATCGCCGTTGATGGTTGAGATCACCGCAGTCTTTTTGCCTGCAGCAAATTTTTTCACATTGCCGACAATGGTTTGATAGTTACTATGACCAAATGGTGTGTACTCTTCCATGATGTCAGCATCAGCGACGCCTTTAGATTTTAGGAAAGCACGAAGAATTTTGTTGGTGGTACGCGGATAAACATAGTCTGTACCTAGTAATACAAAGCGTTCAGCTTTACCGCCTTCTTCACTCATCAGATATTCAACTGCTGGAATCGCTTGCTGGTTAGGCGCAGCACCGGTATAGAAAATATTTTTAGACTGTTCCTGACCTTCGTATTGGACTGGATAGAATAATAAGCCATTTAACTCTTCAACCACTGGCAATACCGATTTACGTGATACTGAAGTCCAGCAACCAAAGATGACCGCAACTTTATCTTGAGTGATGAGCTGACGTGCTTTTTCAGCAAATAGTGGCCAGTCAGATGCTGGATCAACGATAACCGGTTCAAGCTTTTTACCTAAGACCCCCCCATTGGCATTGATTTCATTAATCGCCATCAATGCTGTGTCTTTTAATGAAGTTTCAGAAATGGCCATCGTGCCAGATAAAGAATGCAAAATACCAACTTTAATCGTTTCCCCACTAGTTGCAGCTGCTTTCGGCTCAGAGGTAGCGGCCGTTTTATCTTCAGGCGACTTCGAACAACCTGTTAAAGTCAGTGTCCCCAACATCGCAGCAACAATTAAATTTTTAGAAAACTTTTTTTGTTCGACTTTCATGTACTTCTCTCCAATCCTAGTTAGGCTTTTTTAGAAAATTTGAGAGAAGCTATTCAAATACTGTGCCACTTTTAGTTTACAATTTTAAGCCACTGAATTTCATTATGATTATCTATTTTGAATAAAAATAAAGATTAAATTTTGCACCAATAAATACATGTTGCCCCAAAATAGAAAATAAAATCTGAGGCTGAAAATCAATTAATTAGCCTAAAAACTCATCAAAATAGCGCAGGCTTTTAAATCAAAATATTAAGAATGCTTACTAAGGATGCATAAATAAAATGAGCAGAAAATACATCTGCTCATCAATATAATTTATTTTTCATCAATAAAATTTTGCATATGCTGCAAAACTTCCGCCGTCTTTTCTCCATGTAGCCAGTGCCCTGCATTTTCAATCACTTCAATCTGTGCATGAATAAACTGCTGATTGATGGCTTCAAAATGTTCAGGTTTAGAGATATATGATGAATTTCCACCTCTTAAGAATAATGCTGGAAGTTCATTTTTTTCTATCTTCTCCCAAGCAGTAATATCTTCATAATGATCAAACAGTGCTTGCACATTAAACAACCACTGCCCCTTATTAAATGATTTTAAAAGAAACTGGATGACCATTTCCTCTTGAATATATTTACGCATAATTTTTGCTGCTTCATTTCGTGAAGCGACTTGCGCCTGCTGCACTGCAAACAAGGCTTTAAATATTTCAGAATGATGATTTTCTTGATATTGGATTGGCGTGATATCTAATACAACCAGTTTTTCAATCTGATCAGACGCCAGGTCTGCCAGCTTCATGGTAATTTTTCCGCCCATCGAATGTCCAACTGCAATAAATTTTTTAATATTTAAACTGGCTAGAGTTTCTAAAATATCTTCGGCCATGATTTGATAATTCACTTTATCAGAATGGCCAGATAAACCATGATTTCTGACATCAATTTGAATCGTAGTTGTCTGCTCTGAAAAATGTCGGGCTAACATACCTAAATTACTTAAACTACCAAATAAACCGTGAATAAATACGATTGGCGCTAAAGTTGATGTTTCATGGGTTTGTATTTGATAGTTCAGGATCATTTGAGAATTCCGTGATTTTCTATGTTATGTGTTAATAGTGGAGTTATATTGGAAGTTAATCAATTGCCAATGACATAATTTAAAATTTTGCTTAGGCTATTTTTATGGAAATAAAATATGCTTAGGCTAAATTGGCAAGATCTGCTCATAATTGAGTGTCACACTAGATCATTAATAAAAAAAATATTTTAAAATTTTTAGGAAATATACGAGTTTTAGAGGTTTATTTGGTATTAAATTTTAATTATGGGATATGGATTTTGCGAGAATAAATATAAAGTAGAAAATTGCTTAGGCTATTTTAGCGTGCAATGATTTTACTGCCCTTTGTTTAAGTAAAAAGAAACATATAAATATTTAATAATTCTTAATAAATTTCAAAAGTAGCTGATATATATCCGGTAAAATTTGTATATAAATAGATTTTTTATAAAGTTTATTTAATGAGTAATTTAAAATACAATGAAATCCATATACTACGTATCAGAGTATTTATGCATTAAATAAGCAAGCTCAGAGTCGAAAAAACGGGCTAATTTTTTGGCCCTACCCTTTTTTATCCGTCTATACCTTTATCAAGATCAACATCCCTAAACAAGATATGAATATTTAATTTTATTAGCTTGTATATGCTTCATATCCGATAGTTTAAAGTAGTGTATAAAATGTATTCTAAGGCTATCTTATGAACAATTTAGTTAAAAAAAGCATTGAATTCTTAGTGGAACAAGACGTTGTTGACTCAGCAGAATGTGTGATCACAGAAGCCGGATTAACTCCGGCAGAATTGATCACGATAGTTTATGGTGAAATTGTTCGAACAGGCCAAATACCTATTATCCCTCAAGTAGGAACTAAGGATTTTAATATCGCTCGATTAACAGCAGCGAGTTCGTCTATTCCAACTGTCAAAGTTTCCACTCCAGAACAGAAGGATGCATTTTTAAATGATGATGGTGGCTATTAAAACTGAAAACATTGCTCTTGCTTTTGGCCTAATTACACTTCCCTACTCTTACAAAATACTGCGGTGGTCATACCTGAATTATTCATACTCTGTGCTTGTCGATCCAGAAAGCTTTTAGCAATCATCGCCATTGTAGGCGCCATATTGAGTTCATGATTTTCTTCAGAAACTTTTTGAATCTCTTCATAAGCCGTTAAACGCTGACAGAATGCCTGACGTTGACTTTGTGCATCAGCATTCTGATCTGGCTCATCTAAAATATGTTTGGTTTCATTGACTATTTTTGTTTGCGCAGCAATAAACTGATCATAATCCGCTTGTGAAAGCTTTTCGGCAAAAGCCATATTGTTCAATTGCATGCAAATAAAGAAAGTACATATTAAAGATGAGGATTTGATCATTTCGAAGGTCTTCTTTTAGTTTTCTTCTTTCCAGACATCTTCATAATCATCTGCATCAATCATGAAGCGGTAGCCCTGCTCTAAAGCCAGATAAGGTAAAACTTCAGGGGCGACATCCTGTAACTCACGTACAGTCATGGTTTCAAAAGCATCTTCATTTGAAGCCAGTTCACCACCATAAATATACCAGCTAATATTTTCGTCTGTCTCAGGCTTTCTACGGATTCCGACAATTGGATCCTGCTTCAAGGTATGTACAGCCACTGCAACGACATCATCACCACTTACTTCTATATAGGCAGAACCGACCTCTTCACACAGCAATTTCTGCTCTGCAATCAGTTCCTGTAATGGTGATAATTTTTGCGTGTTTTTCGACATTCGGTTTGACTCATTAAATTCTTTAAATACCGCTTTAGTTTAGCCTAGTTTTAAAAAATCTAATGCGTATTTTTATAAACTACCTGAAGATCTGTCCTTAAAAAGGATTAAAGACAGATCGGAAATAAAGCTTATTGGAAAACTTTGAAGCGTTGATCATCTTCAAGATAATCTTTCGCACGCGCTTCGCCTTCAACTGAACCAAATACCAGTTGAGCACGAAGTTTCCAGTTTTCTGGAATATCCCACTCTGCATGAACCTGCTCATCTACAATCGGATTATAGTGTTGTAAAGATGCACCCAGGCCTTCAGTATGCAACGCTGTCCAGGTAGAGAACTGAGCAATAGCAGTTGAATGTTCTGCCCAGATTGGGAAATTCTCGGCATAAGATGGGAATTGCTCTTGCAAGCCTTTTACTACATTTTGATCTTCAAAGAATAAAACTGTACCCGTACCTGCAGCAAAGGTTGCCATTTTTGCAGTCGTTTTTGCAGCACTCTCTTCATCTTTGGCATAGCTTTTTAATTTATCAGCGACAAAGCCCCAGAATTTTTCATGTTCGCCATTAAATAAAATAACGGCGCGAGATGATTGCGAGTTAAAAGATGACGGACTTTGCTTAATCGCATTTTGAATCAAATCAGTTAAATATTCAGGAGACTGTTCTACATTTTTACCAATGGCATAAATAGTACGGCGTTTTGTAATTAAATCTAAAAACTGATTCGACATTCGGTTAAATCCTTGGATATATCTTCGGGAAAAATGGAACCTTCACTTATTTTTATGAAGGAATTCTAATGAATAAGAACTCTATGATTCATTTACTCACAAGTACTGATAGCTTAAAAAAATATGACTGGAATAGCTATATTATTAAAGTAATATCTTTATATATTCTTTTGATAAAGAATAGTTTTTTAATTTATTTTTTATCAAATGATAAAATAAATGCCCTTTTCTGAGTCAATTTCTGTTTTAAAATAAATCACCATGTTCAATGATGTAGCAGAAAGTTTTTTTGATGATAAATATAGAAATTTGCTTAGGCTATTTATTATGAGGGAAATGTCAATCCTAAGAAATCGCTATATAAAATCATCCCCCAATTTGGAGGATGAAATTGAATGAATCAGCTTAAATTTTCTTAGAATTTAGCATTAAGCACTTGAGCAGAGACTTTATTTTTCCAAAGATCACGTAAGGTTGGTAAATAGAATTTTTCACCTAGTTCTACCAGTTCAGCATCAATCAAGCCATGCACATCATGCATAAATAGATAATCCAGATCCACACTAGAAAGCTTAAGATGTTTCTTCTGATATTCTCTGCGTTTTTGCTGCGCCTCTTTCACCAACTGATCTGCAAATGTCTTATCTTTATACTGGGTGATCGCATTTAAACGCAATTCAATAATGCCCCACCCTGTTAATAACATCTGAAATGTCTCAAAGTCCTGAGTGGTTGATTCCCAGGTCATTTCATCAAGATTTTCATTTTCTGGGAGAACAGGTAAAAGAAGTTCCATTACGCTAGGAAAAATCTTTTTAAAATTCAGAATAAATTTAACAGGATGCTCACCTGGATAATCCTTGAATTGAACCTTTTTTTGAACATCTGTTAAATAAATATCAAGCATTAAATTTTCCTTAAACAACCTGCCATTTTATGGATGTTTATTCATAAGCCATAGAAACTCATGCGGAATAAACGACAAAACAGCAGTAAAAACGAACTGCATTTTAGCAGCTATATACGCTTATTCAACGTTAATTCGGTATGAGAAGCCATGTGAATAGGCTTTAACACTAAAAAAAACTTCAATAGTTATCTCTAAACATCCTTCTAATACGATTTCACCCGTAATTTTAGATTCTTTCTTTTATTTGCTCATGAATCTATAAACTTAAGAACTCCTGATGAGCAGAATAAAAAAGCCCACTCATAGAGCAGGCTAAATAAACAATTATGAGTTGAGTTAATCTATCTCACCTGTTTTGCCGGTTCCCATACATTCGATACACTGTTTAGCTTCCACAACGTTATAGCCGGTACCGCTACAGCTGCTACACTTCTTTTTTGTATAATCTGGATATGGATCCTCATCTGGATAGGGCTCTTCCAGATCAAAATCATCATCAAAGTCAGTCATCACCCTTACCTCATTTTTCTAGTTATCAGGGAATTTCTATTAGTAATCCTTCGTTGTATATCTGTCAAAACCTGAACGATAGATGGTTCATAGCATTTAATAAACAAGCTTAATTGAAGGAGAATTTTCTAGCAAAAACATGTACTTGTTATTTTATTAAAATTTGTATGAATAATCCTTAGATATAATAAAGCCCTCATTTAGAGGGCTTTATTACTTAACCATATTAGAAAAGACTTATTTTACGTTTGGAGCCACCATATTTTCAGGACGAACCACCTGATCAAACTGTTCTGCAGTTACCAATCCGAGTTCTACTGCGACCTGTTTTAAGGTTTTACCTTCTTTATAGGCAGTCTTGGCCACTTTAGCTGCATTCTCATAACCAATGACTGGATTCAATGCAGTGACCAGCATTAATGAATCATGCAGGAAGTGCTCAATCTTGTCACGGTTAGGCTCGATTCCGACTGCACAGTTATCGTTAAAGCTGTTACATGCATCGCCAAGCAGTTGGATGGATTGCAACAGGTTATAAGCAATCACTGGCATAAAGACATTCAGCTCAAAATTCCCTGATGCACCGGCCACATTAATCGTCGTGTCATTCCCTAAGACTTGGGCAACAACCATGGTCATGGCTTCACTTTGAGTCGGATTCACCTTACCCGGCATGATACTTGAACCCGGTTCATTCTCAGGAATTCGTAATTCACCAAAACCACAACGTGGTCCACTTGCCAACCAGCGAATATCGTTGGCAATTTTATTCAGGCTAACGGCTAAAGTCTTTAAAGCACCTGAAGCAAAAACTGCTGCATCACGGCCGGCCAAAGCTTCGAACTTGTTAGGAGCAGTGACAAAAGGCAAGTCTGTTAATTTAGCCAGAGTATCCGCAGCTTTAACAGCATAATCTGGATGGGCATTGAGGCCTGTACCGACGGCGGTTCCACCCAGTGGCAATTCATATAACCCTTGCAAAGCCTGATACAGACGAATCAAGGCATGATCCAGTTGAGAAACATATCCACTGAATTCCTGACCTAAAGTTAAAGGTGTGGCATCCTGAAGATGGGTACGACCAATTTTTACAATCTCAGCAAATTCCTGAGATTTAGCATGCAAGGTATCACGTAAACGTGTCACTGCCGGTATTAATAGTTCATTAATCTGTAAGCTAGCTGCTACATGAATCGCAGTCGGAAAAGAGTCATTGGTCGATTGAGCGCGGTTGACATGATCATTTGGATGCACAGGCTTTTGTGCACCTAAAGGATTACCCAGCTTCTGGTTAGCAATATTGGCAATAACCTCATTACAGTTCATGTTACTTTGCGTGCCCGAACCGGTTTGCCATACCACTAGCGGGAACTGGCTATCCCATTGACCGCTGATCACTTCATCCGCAGCACCGATGATATAGGTCGATAACTCATGAGGAATCTGGTTTAACTCGGCATTGGTGATCGCAGCTGCTTTCTTGACCAAGCCCATGGCACGAATCATGGCGCGTGGCAAATGCTCATTGCCAATCTTGAAGTTCTGTAGACTACGCTGAGTTTGTGCGCCCCAAAGTGCTTCACTCGGTACAGCGACTTCTCCCATCGTGTCATGTTCAATACGTGTTTGCATGCTCAACCTCAATTGTTATTCCATGTTTTACTCATTTAGACAGCAGCTTCAATGCTGTACTCAATTCATTCATCTTAATGAGTTTGATTACTTTTGCAAATGATAATTATTATCAATAATTAACTTATAGGATTCTTAATCACTGCCCTCTTAACGTATTCTGATAGAACAGCCATTCATCCTCTAACATTTTCCTTAAGGTATAGCGTGGTTGCCAATGTAATAACTGTTGGGCTTTATCTGTATTAGCGCCCAGTTGATCCATTTCGGCATGCGGATATGGCAAAGCATCTACTGTAGGAACAGCGGATTGGGTGACTTCTGCAACCTGATCCAGCAAAGTCTGCATTGAAATTAGCTCTCCAGCAATATTAAAGGCTTCACAAGTCCATTGTTGCTGCTGCGACAGCCAATGTAGCGACTTGAATACCGCATCACAGACATCCATCACATGCAAAAAGCTGCGTTCTACCGTATAGTCTTCGGTCTTGGCCTGACGGCGCAATTCCAGATATTCACGCTGCTTCGCACCCACCTGCATGGCCAGAGGCACAATATTCTTTGGTAGAGGTGGTACCCATTCACCTAAAATGCCATTTTCAAAAGCACCCGCAACATTGGAAAGACGTAACATCGCAATACGCCATTCATTATCCGTCTTGGCAGTATCCCAGATGATTTCTTCCACCATCTGCTGTGATTTAATATAAGGGTTTGGATAAGTATAATTGAAAGCCTGATCTTCTTTTAAATCCGTTCCGGAATGGCCATATACAGCCAATGAAGATAAATGCACCAGATTTCGCACCCCGGTACGCTGCATGGCACGCATCAGGCTCATGATGCAACTGACATTATCATTATAGTATTCAAGTGGTTTTAAAACTGATTCTTCCAATGATTTAAAGCTTGCAGTATGAATGACAGCCTGTACCGAATTCTGTTCAAAAACTTTATTTAATGCTGGAGTGTTACGGATATCAATTTTGACAAAAGGCACATAGCGGCCGGAAATAAATTCAAGGCGTTCTAAGGTCTGTAGACTGGCATTGGCCAGATTATCGACCACAATGACCTCTAGTCCTTGTGCCATCAGACTTAAAGCAATATGTGAGCCTAAAAAGCCTAAACCACCCGTCACTAAAATCATTGTATACTACCTACTTTCTTTGTAGCCAAGATCATCATCCCGCGTTGATCAAGCCTGTAGTGAATTTCGATGAGCACCTTAATTCTTGTTACCTCCGCACCGACTTCTATTTATGCCTGGCATGCGCTTGGACTCGCCCAAGCTTTACAACATAAACAGGAAGCTTTCCGTGTATTTTTCTATCAAGATGGCGTGTCGGTCGCAAATGCATTGCAATGGGTGCCCGACGACCAGCGTCATCTCACACGTTCCTGGCAGGATCTGAATATCCGCTTACCCGTTTGTGTCAGTGCAGCCTTAGCGCGTGGGATTACAGATCAGGAAAATGCTCAACGTCACAATATTCAGCAACATAATCTTGCTGATGGTTTTGAATTGGTCGGTCTAGGTGAGCTTGCTGATGCTGTTCAGTCCTCACAACGTCTAATTCAATTCTAGATGCTTCATTTTTCAGGATGTGTTGCTTTTAAAAGGAATCTTGTGTGAAATCTGTACTTGTTATATTAACCCAAGCCAACCTAAACAGTTTGCAGGTGCATGAAAGCCTGTCTGCCACGATGGTACTGGCGACCTTCGGGGCTGAAGTTAAAGTATTACTCCAAGGCGCGGCCTTGAGCCTTTTACGTTCTGAGCTGCAATTTGATCAGCTGAAACATGCCTTTAAACTGGCTTCAAATCTGGTGGATAGTTTCGAATTTTATGACCTAACCCCAATTCTGGTTGAACAGAAAAATCAGGATTCTCCTTTTGTAAAGCAAAGCGAACAGGAGATTGAGTTGATTGAACTCAATTCAGAATTCGTTCAAAAATTTGATCACGTATTGTATTGGTAAGGACGAAGGATAAATAAATGTCAGATCAAACCCTTTACCTGATCCAGTCAGATTATGCAGCGACGGCGTCAGTCCTTGATCAGTTAGCACAGCTCCATGCTTTAGATGATCAGGTGGTCCTGATGGGAGAATCTATGCTGTATCTGGACCATGCCTTCGTACAGCAACTACCGCAAGTTTATATCCTAAAAAATGATGCAGAAATTCTGATCTCACCTTTATCGGAAAATGTTGCTTTACTCGACTACTCCGAATTTGCAGATCTATGTCTGAAGTTTAATCGTTGCATCTCAATGAAATAATCCATGAGTCAAATATGAATCTAGAACTGGACCAAGATGGTCATTTAGTCGATTACACCATCTGGAATGAAGACGTTGCCCAAGTACTGGCAGATACACTAGAACTTCAACTTACTCCTTGGCATTTTGAAGTGCTACAGGCAGTCCGTCAGTTTTATCAGCAGTTTGGGCATTCTCCTGCAACCCGTCCGTTGATTAAGTTTTTGATGAAGACAGTCAGCCCGGAAATTAACAATGCCTTATTACAGGAAAAGTTTAATACGGGTTTAGTGGCACGTCATTTAAGCCGACTGGCTGGCATCCCGAAACCCGCGAACTGCTTATAAGTTTTACTCTAAAACATGAATGAAGAAAAAGCCCGTAGAAACGGGCTTTTTCTTATTAAGCTTATCTATGATCTGTATTCACAACTAAATAAAGCTTTAAACCGGAAGATTAAAAACTTTTCTGATCCAATGCATTTAAGGCTTGATCCAGCTGTGAAGAGATTTCAGGCAGAACTTTCTGCAAAAATTCTATTTGAGCTCTCGCCTCTTCCGGAGCAACGACCCGGGCATTCACCAGATTCTGCTGCTGTACCAGCAAATGATCTAGCTGGCGATAGTCTGGCTTTTCACCTTGACTTAAGCCATTCATCATTTGGGTAAAATCCAGATAAAGCTGGTCTCTCTGTTGTAATAAGACCTGCTGTTCAGAATCCACTTCCGAGTGTCTAGCCGTTCTTGCCGGTACAGCTGTTTTAGGATTTAAATTCGAAGTAATCAGTGACTTTGCTGGAAAAGTCATCTGATCATCAGGTTTCAGTATATTGAACTCTGCCTTATAGATATCCTTATGAACCTGATAAGCAATCCCAACCAGAATACCGGTCAATAACATTCCCGCCAGCAGATATAAAGTAAGTGTTTTGTTCCTCATATATGCCACCTACAATGCTTAGAGCAACGTTCATAACACATTGCTCTTTTTAAGCCATTATTTGCTACGGTGTAGACCAGTCTGCTGGGGCATAACCGATCCGGACACGCTGTGGATGATTGCCTACAGGTACACTGGTCACTTTATTGCCTGTCGCGAAATCAATTACGGTCACCACATCCGTTTCACTTTCTGAAATGATACAGCTACGGCCATCCGGACTTCGGGTAGCCCAGTATGGTTTACCTGCAGGAATCAATTTTCCGGCAGTCAGACTCTGACGGTCGACAATGGTGGCATAATTATCCATCGTGCCCGCAACACAGAGCTTTTCACCGTCTGCACTGATCGATAACCCATGATGACGGGAATCATTTACCCATTTGGTGCGGTTTTTGGGAATACTATCGCTACCTGGCAACTGACCAATACGGGTCACTTTATTCTGGTTTAAGTCATACTCGATCAAACCATTAAAAAATGATACCTGAGCATAGAGTTTGCTTTCATCTTTACTAAAAACCATCGGCCGCACTGAATTAGATAAATCCTTTCGACCAAAAGCATCCAATGCCGGTCTAAAGTCAATTTTTTTAAGTACCTGATGGGTATTGGCATCTGCAATAGTGATATAGCGTTTACCTTTGGTGAAATCCTGCCACTGCGCATCAAGAGAGGTTTCTACATTACCAATGGCTGAGTTCAGAATTTTTTTGCCATTATCAAAGTAGATATTTTCATGCGGTTTATCACCTGTCGCAAAACGGCCAAGCTCCTTACCAGTATGAATATCCAGTACATGCACCACATTTCCGGAAGATGCGGAAACCGCGACACGCTGGCCATCTGGTGAAACTGCCATGTGATCAGCACGAAAGCCTTCTACCGGAGTACGCCAGTTAATCTTGCCTGTCTTGATGTTGATAGAGACCACATCGGCAAAACTTGGACGGGATGCGACCACCGACTGTCCATCTGGCGTGGAATACATATCGTCGACCAGCTGATCATTACCTTCACCCGCAGTAGCTTGAATATAGGTATAGGCAATCAGTTTAATGGGATTGAGGTGAATCTCTTTCAGACGCTCCTTACGATCAGGAATCATGTTGATCACACCAACCTTGCCAAAGTCACCTGAAGATCGAATCACTGTAACTGTTCCATCCCAGTTATTACCCACAAAGAAAACTTGCTGGGAATTGGGCGGTTGAGACAAGGTAGACGAATCTGCCTGTGCAGTTGAAAAGACTGAGAGCATGGCCATCGCGGACAAGCTCATACAGAACCGTGATAATCGTTTTTTCTGGATTTCCATGCGGTATTCTCCATATTTTCTATTTTATTGTTTTTATCTTTGTTCAATCCACAGTCAGGCCGTGGATCTCAATCATCCACTATACAATGAAGAAAAAACCATGCTGAATTTTCCGACAGAATAGAAATATGAGAACCCAGAAAAGTTGAAGCATCCATTGATATGAACGCTTCTAAATGAGGCAGTTTTATTGAAGAATACTTAAAATTTTAGATATCCAATACATCCACAAATTTTGCATCTAGGACCTTAGCCAGATCCAAAGGTTTTAAACCAATATCCAGCCCACGTTTACCCCCACTGACATAGATTTTATTCAGCTGTTCTGCAGATGCATCAATGACAGTTTTCAGGCGTTTTTTCTGCCCAACCGGACTAATCCCACCGACAAGATAACCCGTTAGACGTTCTGCCTGTTTCGGATCAGCCATTTGTAGCTTTTTACAACCAAAAGCTGATGCTACTTTTTTCAGGTTTAACTGATGGTTGACTGGAAGAACTGCCACAAAATACTGCTTCTCACCCGTGACTAATAAAGTTTTGAATACTTCTTCTACTGCTAATCCTAACTTTTCTGCCGCTTCCAGACCAAAGCTTTTGGCATTAGCATCATGTTCATATTCGTGAATGCTATATTCAATTTTTTGAGATTTTAATAATTTGCATGCAGGTGTCATAACAGCTTCGATAGTATTTTGACGGAATCTTCATTATAGCTTATCAATTCTGCTTGGGTTTTATTCTGTGATTCTCCATAGTCTATACAATCAATATATGTTCAAAATACAATCAGATACCATCACCTTTTAATCCGGCATATCTATTCATATCGCACTTTAACCGAACTTAGCTATCTCATTTATCCTTCTAATTCCTCATACCATCCTGGTATTAAGCTTAAAAATTCATCATTTAAAAACTTAGGCAATATTCAGATGAATAACAACGCCTATACATGAAGTGCCATTTTGCCAATGTTATTGAGCGAACATAAAGAATTACAAATAAAGGTAAGCTTTAGAAAATTGAGCACATTCGTCAATATTAGACGAGGCCAATAAAAGATTAATGAAGAATCATAAGTTTTTAATTTTACGTTTGTGATCAGTATCATTTAGCCAATGTTTAGTAGCAATGAGCCTATCTTTTTTTGCAGAAAAATAATGTGTTATTTGCTTTACTAGCGACATAAAATCCATTTAATACTAAACTTCAGTTCATACCATTTATCAAATAACTTTTTGATTTTTATTCCAAGTTTGATATTTTAGTTTGCATAATAATGAATAGAATAAAATTTTGATTCATCCAAAAATATAATGAAAACCCGGTCTTTTACTGATCACCATAATTTTTGATATGAGCAGAGACTTCGACTAATAATTTTTATTTTTGACAAGCCATTGCCGAATAAACACCCAATTTAAAAGAATTATGAATAAACATTGAGGTCTAACTTACACAGCATAAATGTAACAATTCAGCCAATTCATCTAAAATATAAAAATGATGTAAAAGACGAAGATTTGGTAGTTTTGAACATTGCTAAATGCTTGCAAAGTTTTCATTATATGGCCACTGCGTGGTACATGCTTTTCTATGTCAATTCAAAGAAATTATAAAAATAATGTAGGAATTCATGCCATAATAGGCGAAGTTTGCAGACATCTTGCAAACCTATCCTGAAACTTTTTAACTGGAGCACCATAGATGACTTCGACCATTTTGGTTATTCATGGACCGAATTTAAATTTGCTAGGAAAGCGCGAACCCGAAGTTTATGGTTATTTAACTCTAGAAGATATTAATCAACAGCTCACTGCTCAGGCTGAAAAAGCTACTTTACAACTTGACACTTTCCAGAGCAACTGGGAAGGCGCAATTGTTGACCGAATTCATCAAGCCCAACAAGACGGCGTGCAATATATCATTATTAATCCTGCTGCCTTGACGCATACCTCAGTTGCAGTTCGTGATGCACTTCTTGGCGTGGCAATCCCGTTTATTGAAGTCCACCTGTCTAACGTCCATGCACGTGAGGCATTCCGACATCATTCATATCTATCCGATAAAGCTATTGGCGTGATCTGTGGTCTAGGTGCAAAAGGCTATGCTGCCGCACTCGACTATGTCATTGAAAAAATACAATCTTCTAAACAATCTTAATTAGGAATACTGTCTCATGGATATCCGTAAAATCAAGAAGCTCATCGATTTGATGATTGAATCTGACTTACAGGCGATTGAAGTTAAGGAAGGTGATCAGTCGATCGCTCTGACTCGTCGTAATCCAGTAGTTGCAGCAGCTGTTCCTGCAATGCCTGCACCTGCAGTTGACGTCCCTGCAGCTAAATCTCCTCGTGGTGCAGTTGAAAAATCTCCAATGGTTGGCGTGTTCTATGCAGCTCCAAGCCCAGGCGAAGCACCTTTTGTAAAAATTGGTCAAACTGTTTCTGCTGGTGAAACACTGGGTATCATTGAAGCAATGAAAATCATGAACCCGATTGAAGCAACTCAAAGCGGCGTGATTGAAGAAATTCTGGTGAAAAATGGTGAAGTGATTCAGTTTGGTCAGCCACTTTTCCGTTACCGCGCCTAATCACTTCGGGGATTCATAATGTTGCAAAAAGTTTTAATTGCAAACCGAGGTGAGATTGCCCTGCGCATCGCCCGAGCTTGCAAAACTTTAGGAATTAAAACAGTCGGTGTCTATTCAGACGCTGACAAAGACCTGATGCACTTACGCTTCTGTGACGAAGCCGTGTGTATTGGTCCTGGTGCGAGCAGCGACAGTTACCTGAATATTCCAGCCCTGATTACAGCCGCTGAAATCACCAGTGCAGATGCCATCCACCCTGGTTATGGCTTTTTATCTGAAAATGCTGAATTTGCTGAAATCGTAGAAAGTTCTGGTTTTATCTTCATTGGTCCACGTCCGGAACATATTCGCCTAATGGGGAATAAGGTTTCTGCGATTATTGCCATGAAAAAAGCGGGTGTACCAACTGTACCTGGCTGCGATCATGCCGTGACGATTCACAATGCGCTTGCTGAAGCCAAAGAAATTGGTTTCCCGCTCATCGTGAAAGCGGCTTCCGGTGGTGGTGGTCGTGGTATGCGTATTGTAGAACGTGTAGATACCCTGCTTGAATCAGTACAAGCCGCACAGCGTGATGCAGAAATGTGGTTTGGCGATGACACGGTTTATATGGAACGTTTCCTGCAAAAACCGCGTCACGTCGAAGTACAGGTTCTAGGCGACGGTAATGGTCATGCGATCCATTTATATGACCGTGACTGTTCTTTACAGCGTCGTCACCAGAAAGTGCTTGAAGAAGCGCCAGCGCCTAACCTGCCAGAACAGGCTCGTGCTGACATTCTTGAAGCCTGTGTCAATGCT
The DNA here is from genome assembly GCF_058599425.1 of Acinetobacter sp. CAU_H_56. Lineage (NCBI taxonomy): Bacteria > Pseudomonadati > Pseudomonadota > Gammaproteobacteria > Moraxellales > Moraxellaceae > Acinetobacter > Acinetobacter sp. CAU_H_56. The sequence continues at coordinate 1,654,868 of NZ_CM178654.1, forward strand.
TGTAAATTGATGCAATATCGTGGTGCCGGTACATTCGAGTTTCTGTTTGAAGAAGGTGAATTCTTCTTTATTGAAATGAATACCCGTGTTCAGGTAGAACATCCTGTGACTGAAATGGTCACCGGTATCGACATCATTGAGCAGCAGTTACGTATTGCGGCTGGCTTAGGTCTGGATATCCAGCAAGAAGATGTACGCGTACAAGGTCATGCGATCGAATGTCGTATCAACGCAGAAGATCCATCGAACTTTATGCCATCTCCAGGCAAAATCGAGACCTTCTATGCGCCAGGTGGTGCAGGTATCCGTTTAGACTCTCATATCTATCCAGGTTACAGCATCCCGCCATATTATGATTCTATGATTGCCAAGCTAATTGCCCATGGTAAAGACCGTAAAACTGCAATAGCACGCATGAAGCAGGCCTTGGATGAAATGATTCTGACAGGTGTGAAGACCAATATCCCATTACACAAAGATCTGATTCTTCAGGATGAAAAATTCTGTGAACAGGCAATGGATATTCACTACCTGGAAAAACATTTGTTGAAGCAGCTTGAAGGTGCTGAAGACAAAGAAAAAGCTTGATCCGAGACTTGATCTAATAAAAAAACCGCTGAATTCAGCGGTTTTTATATCTAGCCTTCAATCAAGGCAAAATGCGTCGAAGTACAGCAAAACATTGCTCTGCTTTTTCATTGGCACAGAAATTAATGGTATTTGAGTTCTGCCACTTCACAAAATACTGCGAAATCTCGCCTGACTGATCTACCTGATTACCGGAACAGTCTTTTTCATTATTGTCGTATTTCACCTGCATAATCAGCGCTGGAATCTGTGCAGCCGGATCTTGTGAAGGCTGATAGTCATACAGCCCTGTGGTCCATTCTGAACCGCTTTTAATCACGACGTTGTTATTGCCTTTAAAATTATAGTATTCAACACATTTCTTATTATCTGGAATTTCCATTCCCCATAGCCCAACAATTTCAGGACGGGTATTAATAGTAAAGGTATTCGGAACTTCGATAGGTTTCGTAATACTACTTGCAGCTTGATTATTGTTTTCTGTTGCCATTAGCCAAGATGAGTTCATGAGCAAGACAAGGCTAAGACAGGTTTTTTTCATATTCACAGGCTTCGTTTCAATCCTAATAATTAATTTTAACTTATCATATTTTTCGGGATCATATTCTGCTCTGCATCAGTTTAAATACCGAAATAAAACAAATTTTTATCATTATAGTTTAAAAACATGGATTTCCTTTTTTAATTTTTTTGTATATATTTCGTATACAAACGTATATTGATAACGTAAGTAAAAACAGATTATTCCAAGAATAAAGTTGTACTTTTGGGTAAAAAGCATTTCCCAAACAAAGTGATATTTCACAAATAAAAATTAGATACAGGACTTAGATTTGCGAATACCTCGAATCACAGACCAGAACTTGAATCCTGAAACATATGCCTACTTGGTCATTCTTTTCATTATTTTAGTGACTTGTTTGATTGGCATTATGACCAGAACACAGGATTACTTAGCCATACTCTGGCCTGCTAACGCTGCCTTGCTGGCCATGTTCTTACGCTTCCCGCATTTAAACAATATGGGCGGGTGGCTAGGTGCTTTCTGTGCATTTATGTTTGCTGATCTGGCGACAGGTAATAATCTATTACAAAGCCTGTTTCTAACACTTGCTAACCTGATTAGTACGATTGTATCGCTATTTTTTATCCGATATTTCCAGATCAATTATAAGTACTACAATACTGGTTTCACTTTCGTGCATATGTTTGGCATCTGCGCATTCGCAGGATGCTTGGCCAGTGCAGCTTTTGCCGTGGCTACCTTACCCAATCTTCCTCATTCCTTTATGACCAAGGAAAATTTATGGATAGATTTTGGGCTGTGGTGGACAGGTGAAATGGTAAATTACATTATTGTCCTGCCGCTTTTTCTAGCCTTTCCTAGAACCAAAGATCTCAAGTATTTATTTAAAAACCGCAGAAAGAAGCAGAACTCTTTTAGCTATCTGCTGCCAGCAGGTACGGTAATCCTGTGTATTATCCTGAGTAATATTTTTGTCGGTCCAGGTGCCCTGCTTTATCCGTTGGCAGCTTTAATCTGGGCAGCACTGACCTATCGCATCTTCACAATTGCAATTATTAATGCCTTTGTAATCATTTTGATGTATTACAGCCTGACCCAGTTCTATGCCACTACACATGATACGTTGGCAGACTCGACCATTTATATCTCATTAAGGATCGGACTATTTATGCTGGCATTATCACCGCTGATCCTGTGTATCATCAGTCAGAACCGCAATGATCTGTTTAAACGGGTATTGTATTTGGCCAATCATGACAGTCTGACGCGTACCATGAACCGGCATTTTTTCTTTCAGAAAGGTGAATATTTACTACAACATTCCAAGAGTGTGCAGTTTTCCCTGATTATGCTGGATATTGATCATTTCAAACGTTTAAACGATCATTTTGGCCATCATGTGGGCGATAAAGTACTGCAACACTTTGCTGAAATCATCCGTTCTAATTTACGTTCTCAGGATCTGTTTGCGCGTATTGGTGGTGAGGAATTTGTGATTTTGCTTTGGGATACCAAACCATCTAAGGCCCAGTTTATTGCCGAGCGTATTCGTGAACTGGTAGCTAAAACGCCAATGTATCAACCTGATGGATCACCGTTATCGATTACTGTGAGTCTCGGGATTACGCATCAACATGCCCCGCTTTCTCAGGATTTACAGCAACTGATCAATACCGCGGATCAGGCCTTATATCAAGCCAAACACTTGGGACGTAATCAGGTGGTGCTTGCATCCTGAACTGAAACCCTCTACAACCTTATAACAATATCAACGCTAGGGAATGCAGATGAAATTTGAAGAATACTTACAATACGATGGATTAGGACTGGCTGAACTGGTTAAAAATAAACAGGTGCATTCAAGTGAACTTTTATCAGTTGCCTTAGAACGCAGTGCAAATATTAATCCTGAAATCAATGCCATTATTATTCCCATGCATGAGCATGCCTTGCAACGTACCCAGCAAGATCTGTCTGGTCCGTTTGCCGGTGTTCCATTTCTGGTCAAAGACCTGTTTCAGGAATATGCAGGTTATCCAACATCTTATGGGTGTCAGGGTTTAAAGCGCATCGGTTATATCGCCGAGACTAATGCCGAGATTGTTAACCGTTGGGAACAGGCAGGTATCGTGACCTTTGGCCGTACCAACACCCCTGAATTCGGAATTAAAGGCATTACCGAGCCAGATGCCTGGGGTAGCTGTAAAAATCCGTGGAATTTAAGACATAACAGTGGTGGCTCATCAGGTGGTTCTGCTTCTGCTGTGGCAGCCGGCATTGTGCCAATTGCTGGTGCAGGTGATGGTGGTGGCTCAATTCGTATTCCGGCTTCCTACTGTGGTCTGTTTGGTTTAAAACCAAGCCGTGGACGTACACCGTGGGGGCCGCAAATGAGTGAAGCAATGCATGGTGCTGCCATTCAACATGTACTCACTAAAACTGTTCGGGATAGTGCAGCAATGCTGGATGCCACCCATGGTGAAGATCGCAGTTCACTGTTTACCATTCAACGTCCGCATACACATTATCTGGAAGTGATTCAGCAACCACCAAAAAAATTAAAAATCGCATTTAATACCCGTTCCAGCATCGATACGCCTGTTTCTCAAGATGCTATTAAAGCGGTAGAACAAACTGCCCGTTTACTGGAATCTTTAGGTCATGAAGTCGTTGAGGATCAACCGCAGATTGATGGCATGCAACTGGCTAAAGATTTTATTACGACGTGGTTTAGCCAGTTTTCTTATATGCTGGACGAAATCCAGAAAGGCTATCCATCCAGATCAGGCGATTTTGAACTGGATTCTCTGGCTCTGGCTGCTTTTGGTGCCAAAACAACGGCGATTGAATATATCCAGAATCTGACTAATTGGGGACAATATGTAACCCAGATGAATCATTTCTTTGATGATTATGATCTCTACCTGACACCAGCCACAGCCACTGTTGCACCCAAAAATGGCGAAGTCAAAACACCAAACTGGCAGAAGCCGATTCTTAAAGCTCTATTAAAAATGAATAAGGCACATTTATTGGCACAAGGTAAGCTGGTCGATCAGATTGTAAAAGAAAACCTGAAATGGGTGCCATTCACGCAGCTAGCCAATATTACCGGCCTCCCAGCAATGTCTATACCGCTTTACTGGAATGAAAATAACTTACCTTTAGGTTCACAGTTTATTGCACCATTTGCCCGTGAAGATTTACTGTTGCAACTGGCCGCTCAATTAGAACAGGCTCAGCCCTGGTTTGATCAATATTCCAAAATCCGCATTTAATTATTCAATCGTATCTTAAACCTGCTTTTGCAGTTCGACTTTGTTGGGTAAGCCAAATACCAGCAATAGGCCCAGCAAGGTCGAGAGCGCAGCAGCAATAAAGATTGATGTTCCACCGACCTGATCCCAATAACGACCAGCTAGAATGCTGCCACTCGCTACGCCTAAGCCCCACATGGTGCTATAAAGTGCCTGTCCACGGCCTTGCTGTCCGGCCGAGAAGTTCTGAAAAATAACCCGCATGGCAATCATATGAAATAAGCCAAAACTCAGGGCATGAATGGTCTGGGCAAGAAACTGTGCCAGAAATGACGATGGAAATATGCCGACAGTCAACCATCTTAAACCAGTCATTAACAGGCATAGCATTGCCAGATGACGCCATGACCAGCGTGTCAGAAAGAATGTAGCGTAGGCAAACATAATGATTTCAGCAATGACTCCAACCGACCAAAGCAATCCGATCTGACTGGTACTGAATCCATTCTGGCTGAGATAGTTACTATAAAAACTATAAAACGGTGCATGCGAAAATAGCATGATCAATTCAATCAGGAAAAAACTGTATACCACTGGACGCTTGAAGATCGGCCATAAGGCTTCGAGTTTTTTCTGAGCTGTCGGTGCTGCTGTAGGTTCTTTGATGGTAAATGACCAGAGAAAAGCCAGAAATGAAATACAGAGCAATAAGATTGGTAGCATACTGATGCTGATAATTTCAAAAATTGCCCCTAAACCAAATACGCCAATAATAAATCCAATAGATCCCCACTTACGCACTTTGCCATAGAGCTCTGCCCTTTTCTCACCTAACCAGAATAAAGTCACGCCTTCAAACTGAGCCAAAATTGCATTCTGAAAGAAACTGAAAATCAGCATAAGCAAAGCGACTGACTGGAAGCTATTTGGAATGATAAAAATCATGAACCAGATACAGGCTTCCATCCAGGTAGCTATACGCACCAGCAACATGCGTTTCCCGGATTTGTCTGCAATCCACCCCCAAATAAATGGCGCAAAAAATCGGGTGACAATCGCAATCGAAGATAAAATCCCAATTTCCTGATAATTAAAGCCTTGATCTTCCAGATACAGACTCCAGAAAGGCATGAATGCGCCCACAATCGCATAATAAAAAAAGTAGAAAAAACTGAGTCTGTAATGAATAGCTAGAGATTGCATCAGACTAGATTCTCTTCTATTTCTAATAACTTAAAATAAATATAAGTTGCGCTGAGTTGCATTGATTGGGTCTCGGTCATATTTAAATTAACTATAGATTTATATTCATGGAATTTTAAAAGGCTCTTAAATCTTCGAAATAAATACTAGGTTACTTGGTAATCCCCCCTAAAAATAATAGGATCTAAAAGTAGAATTTTCTCTTAAGATACGAGCAGGAGATTCTGCATGAAAACATCTAAATTTACTGACAGTCAGATCATGTCCATCTTGAAACAGGCTGAATCTGGCACACCTGTAGCGACCCTTTGCCGTGAACACGGCATGAGTAATGCTACCTTTTATAAATGGCGTGCCAAATATGGTGGTATGGATACATCATTAATGGCTCGACTGAAAGAGCTAGAAGCCGAAAATACCAGACTTAAAAAGATGTATGCGGAAGAGCGATTAAAGGCCGAAATCATCCAGGAAGCGATGGCAAAAAAGTGGTAAAGCCATCTTGCCGGCGTAAGATGGCACAACAGGCAGTTGCCCAGCATGCCATTAGTATTCGTTTGGCTTGTAAAGCATTTGGCATTAGTGAAACCTGCTACCGCTATCAAGCCAAACTCAGCGATGACAATGCACTCATTGCTGAACAGCTCATTGAACTCACTGAGGAAAATTCCGATTGGGGCTTTGGTTTGTGCTTCTCGTATTTACGGCATGTTGAGAGTTGCTGCTGGAATCACAAGCGGGTTTACCGCATTTACTGTGAGTTGGCACTGAATCTGCGTATTAAACCGAGAAGAAGACTAAAACGGCATGCGCCTGAACCATTGAAAGAACCAATCCGAGAAAATCGGGTTTGGTCATTAGATTTTATGCATGATCAGCTTTCCGATGGTCGCAAGTTTCGATTATTGAATGTGATTGATGATTACCGCCGCGAAGGCCTAGCCATTGAAGCAGGGTTCTCATTGCCCACAATCAGGGTTATTCGTACGTTGAATCAATTGCTGGAGTGGAGAGAAAAACCGTTAGTGATCCGATGCGATAATGGTCCCGAATTTATCAGTCACGAATTTGTGCGCTGGGCTACTGAGCACGGTATTCGTATTGAATATATTCAACCGGGTAAGCCACAGCAGAATGCGTATATTGAACGCTATAATCGGACCATACGTTATAGTTGGCTGAGCAAGCATTTATTTGATACTTTGGATGAAGTACAAGATTATGCAACAAACTGGTTGTGGCATTACAACCATGAAAGACCACATCAAGCTAACAAAGGAAAGCCACCTCTAATGGCTGCTTAACCTCTACTTTTAACTTCGGTTATTTATGGGAGGATTACCATAAGTCTTATTAAACCTATGCTTTAACTGTTATAACATCTATCAATGTAACATTCTTACCTATTCTATGAAATTAACTTGTATATTCTTATTAATTTGAACAGGCATTCTTAATTTTACTCAAAAAAAACCCACATCATTGGGGACGATGTGGGCAGAACTCTAAATTCAAAACGTGGAGATTTTTGAACATATGGTAAAATATAGTAAAAATATTGCATGCAGTCAATCACACTTTGATATTAAGTCGATGATTAACAATCATATCGACCGATAAAATAGAAATAAGTCACTTATTCAAATTTCTAGTTAATCTCAGTCTCTTTGACCAGATCTATTACTTAGCTTAGCTAGGCTATTCAAGCCAGATACATAGTAAGAAATTAAGCTAAACTTTTCTTTAGGCAATAAAAAAGCCCACATTGCTGTGGGCTCTTCCCCTTTATCATTTTGCGCTGATTCAGGATTGTTGACGAAATGTACAACGGTCAAACAATAGCCAATTCATGACAAATATAAATATATATAGAAATTAAATATATATCCATACATAAAAAGTCTAAATTGTGATCTTTGGAGTCAATAATTTCTAGTTTGAACTTGATAAAGCTTTATTTTAGGCAACAAAAAAGCCCATCTTTCGATGAACTTCTGCAAAATAACACCTAGTAATAAGTGTGTTATCAGATCATCTGATCAATCTAATCCCCATGACTAGTTGCCCGTATAAGTCTTTCTTATTCCACTGATTAATCCAAAGACTTTTCAACACAATTATTTTTCTAAATTGTTGATTCCATCTCGGTGCATAATATTGATTGCTATCATCCTGCTATTCACCTTGATCTCTAGTCCAAATCTTTAAACTTTTAAACGAAATGAGTGATCTAAAAGTCAGCAAGACTTTTCTTGATCATGGAAAATAATAATACTGCGCAAACCGCGAACAATAGCCCTATCAAAGCAAATAAAGGATCCTGATAAATAAGACCTAAAACCATGAGAGAAACAGCAAGGATGACGAGGAAAATAATGCCGCATATTTTAAAGAGATACATATCCAGAACCTAAAGCAAAAGCTATGCTTTCAAGAAGCAATATTTATTCCTTTTTAAATAATTTTTATATTTATTATCTATATAAATTGATCAATATTCTATTTATGGGTACGAAGCTAGAGTATGAAATACGGATCTACTCAGTAACCATATTTCGAGCAAAATTCAGAAATCCAGACATTAAAAAGCCACTCTAAAGAGTGGCTCAATGATCAAATATTTTAATTGATATTCAATTATAGCGGTCATTATTTTCAAATAAGAATTTTAATAAATATTCATTCTTTACCCGAAATAATCTCGACATGCATTCCTCCATGAAAGATCAAAATATTCCTGATCTACCTGCCGTCTTTCAATCAGCACAATATTTTTATTTACTACAATAAACCTCCGATGCTTCATTTCATTCGTAGATTTATCTCTGAAACTAACCTCACCACATTCTCCCTCTTGTTGATGAAATTGAACCAGATCTGAATTAGGTAAAGCATTCCTTACCATCTCCCTAAATTTTTTTAAATCCTCATCCTGTAGGATCTTAGAGTCAGCTTCTTGCTGTGTATTTGGTTGACTACACCCCAGAAGTATTAAAGCTACAAGAGGCAAGATAATTAGTTTTTTCATAAGCTGTCCTCCTGAGAAAGAGGATCACATTATTTTTAAAGTATGGCTATTATTAAAATGAATAGTTTTGTAAACCATTCAACTTTATCAATAAATTTAATCAGGAAAATTTAGAACAGATGAAAAGGAAAAATAGCTAAAAAGAGTTTGCTGTTTCTCTGAAAATAGCAAAGTTCTGAAAATTATATAAGACTTGTCAAAGATGACTTTACTGAAAGAATGAGAGACCTCACAACCTTCTCTTGCTAGTGGTGAGGTCCTTTAAAGGAATTATTCAACAGGATTTGGTGCTTGGCTATCTACCTGTTCATTCTGAGGAGCAGGATTGTTTGAACCGTCCTTTTTGTATTTCATTTTCTTATAACAATAACCCGCAAGTACCCCTGCACCAATTAACGTTAATAACTTCATCTTTCACCTCATGCTCATAAATGCAAGCCTATATAACTAACATCTATATTTGTAGCTTTCCAAAGCCATTTAGAGTGTTTTTTTAAATAAAAAGTTAAATTATGTATATCTGTATAGATTAAATAAAATTTTAATCCTTTCATAATATTAAATTTACTTAAAATATTATTGAGTTAAATATTTTTAGGCTCTAAATATATACTTATAAAATAAAAAATCCTGCTTGCTGATTAAAATCTAACTTACGATATTCAAATTGTTTTGCACTTATCTCTCTTATATTTTAATTCTCATGATAGATCATAATGAGAGCGTTCGCCCATGTGTTCAAACTATGAATTCCCCTCAAAAAGCCGTCTCTCTTTATTAGACATTCATGAAGAGCAACTTGAACTGGATATAAAAACGCATGTATATCCTTTGGCTCCCGCTCCCATCATTATGCGCGGTGCTGACGAGTTTGAACTGGATATCGCACGTTTCGGACTCATCCCTTCTTGGGCCAAAGAATTAAAATTTGGCCGGCATACTTATAATGCCCGGACTGAAACAGTTGCCTCAAAAGCAAGCTTTCGGCATGCCTGGAAAAACAATCAGTTTGCTTTGGTACCTGTAGATACATTCTATGAACCCAAATACATTGATGGCAAATCGTATTGGTATTCTGTTTCTCGTGAAGACGGCGATCCTTTTACTGTTGCAGCCATTTATGATGATGCAATCATTGAGGGTGAAAAAGTTCGGTCTTTTTCAATGCTCACGATTAATGCAAATCAGCATCCCTTTATGAAACAGTTCCATAATCCGAATGATGAAAAACGCTCGATTATTGTGATACCTGAAGAGTCAAGACAGGACTGGCTGCACTGCGATCATGAGGAAGCAAGTGAGTTTTTCTTCGAAATGCGGGATGAATTTATTGCAAAGCCAAGAGATCCCCGTTTGTCGGAAAACTGAAATATAAAAGCAGTTTAATTATTAATATCTGATTTTAAATCATTTATTTTATTTGTATAAAAATAAAGCAATCATTACAATCTTGATTAATGTAACAACAATCAAGAAGTAGCAGATTTATGACAAATTCGCATGGGGGCTTTAGAATTGGTGCAGGCAGAAAAAAGGCCGAAGAAACTAAAGTAATTCGTGTACCTGAATCTAAAGTCCTGGATATCAAAGCATACTTAAAATCACTTAAAAAAGAAAGTGAAATCAGTGATATTCGCCAGTTTGATCCCGTTACTCAAATGGAAATTCCTTTGGTCACTGAACGCGTTCAGGCTGGTTTTCCCTCACCCGCACAAGACTATATTGATAAAAAACTCGACCTGAATGAATTCCTGATCAATAACGCTAATGCTACTTTTATCGTTCGTGCCAATTCGCTGTCGATGCTGAATGCAGGCATTGATATCAATGACGCATTGATTGTAGATCGTAGTATTGAAGCGCAACATCGAGATATTGTGATTGCCTGTGTAGATAACGAATTTACGGTCAAACGGCTGATTGTCGATGTAAAGGGTTGCTGGCTAAAAGCTGAGAATGACGATTATCCCGATATTCATCCTGTAGAAGGTCAGCAATTTGAAATCTGGGGTGTGGTCACCAACGTCATTAAAAAATTCAGATGAAATATCAGCAGGAAATCTATGCGCTGATTGACGTCAATAACTGCTATGTCAGTTGTGAGCGCATATTCAATCCGAAACTAAATCATGTACCTGTGATCGTGCTATCAAATAACGATGGCTGTGTAGTCTCACGTTCGCAGGAAGCAAAAGATCTCGGCATTAAAATGGCTGTTCCACTCTTCCAGATTCGCGATATCGTCGAACAGCATCAAGTTCAGGTGCTATCCAGCAACTATGCCCTATATGCAGAAATGTCCAAACGCTTTCATTCCATTCTGTCTGAATATGTAGCACCTGATGAACAGGAGGTTTACTCCATAGATGAATGCTTTCTGAAAATTACAGCTTATGCAAAAAATCATGATTTAACAGAATATGGTCAGGATATGCGACAGCGTATTTTGCAATGGATTGGCTTACCCGTTTGTGTCGGCATTGGCCGTTCCAAAACCGAAGCTAAATTAGCTAACCATATGGCCAAGAAAGCCAAACGCTTCAATGGGGTTTGCGACCTTTCTTCAATGCATCCACAACATAGAGATTACTTCTGGAGCTTGATTGATGTTGCTGAAGTCTGGGGGGTTGGGCGCCAGCAGAGTAAAAAGTTAAAGAACTTAGGCATACATACCGTTCTTGATTTAGCTCAGGCCGATTGTCATCGAATCGGAAAATTATTTTCAGTTGTTATGCAAAGAACTGTGATGGAATTACAGGGAATTTCCTGTATTGAACTGGAACAGGCGTGCCAGCCTAAGAAGCAGATTATTTCTTCACGCTCATCTGGTTCTCGAGTGATGGATCTTGAAGCTTTAACGGAAGCCATGAGTGATTACCTGCAAAATGCTGTCAAACGCTTAAGAGAAGATGAATCCTTATGTGGTTGCATCATTGCTTTCGCTCAATCCAATCCTTTTGACAAGAACACATCCTTTTATCATAAATCTATCAATATCGCTTTTCCTGAACCTACTGATTCTGCTGTTGTCATGAACCGGGCATTAATGCAACAGATGCATGAACTGTTTTCAGAAGGTGTTGAGTTTAAAAAATGTGGGGTTATTCTAACGGCGCTTGAACCTAAATCGGCCTATGTCTATGACTTGCTCTCGGACCATGCTCAAATCGAGAAAAATGAGAAGCTTCAACAAGCGCTAGAAAAAGTAAAAGAAAGATTTGGGGATCAAAAGCTGGCAATTGGAGCAGCTAAAATTCCTGACCGGAGCTGGGCCATGTCTCAACAGTATCTAAGCCAGAATTATTTTAGTTGGGATGGACTGTTAAAGATTGATCGGTAATTTCATCTTCCCAGTAAAGTGAAGCAGAAATTTTCCGAAATTTAAATCAAAATCTAAAAAGCCCTAAATTCAATTAGGGCTTTCTGATATCAATATCTTACTTTTGCTCCCTCAGCGGATGCTCAGGCTCGGCATTAGGCTTTTTCTCAGGCTTTACACCCTTATAGGTTGCTTGATTGCCTTTATCATCATTAGATTCTTTTTGCGGATTATCTTCTTGCTCTGTTTGGTGTTCTGCATGAGTTGTCATATATATTCCCTTTCCTCTAGATGCTTAGAAAATTATTAGGACATATAAGGCTAAACATCAATAATATTTATGTTTTCCATACATTTTAATAAACATATATTCTTCTAATCAGAGCTTATATAGACTTCTTGTTCTAATCAAAATCTGTCTGGCTGTGCAACCTGCTTCCAGAAAGCACAGCTCATAGATCAATTTAAAATTTGGTTTCTTATTACTTAAAAGAAAGTATCTGCAGAAACGTTAAAACGTTCAGACAAAGCTTTAATATGGCGGATATTGAGCTGACGTTTACCATTCAGGATTTCAGAAATGATCGACTGGGTAGCTATATCAGATAGGTCTGATTGGCTGAGGCCATGCTGTTCCATCAGGAAAGCGAGTGCAGTACGACCATCGCCTTCTGGCATTGGCAAATGCTCATGTTCATAAGCTGAGACTAAATCACCCAGTTGAAGAATCAGTCCCATTAAGGGATGCGACTCATCATCACCTACAATATCCAGAAGTTCATCTAAAGCTTCAGTAAGGGTATTAAAGTCTTCTTCAGTTTCTGGCTTGCTGAGCAATGGTGCAACATAACGCCAGTGATCAACGGCCTGTTTAATCATTGCATTCATATTAAGCCTCCTTCCAATGACCTTTATCATATTCCTGATGGGATAAGACATGGCGAATATAGACCCGTTTTGCCTGGTAGATTACAACTGCGATCAACCTGATCTTGTTGCCACCAATATCAAAGACATGAAATTTTCCGACTTTATCGACTGCGGGAAATAATCGCTTCATGTCGGCAAAATCCTTAGGATCATTGGCCTTGATAATTCGATACCAACCATCCAATGCCGTTTCAGCGTGTGGCCACTTTTGCATTGCTTCCAGAATCCGAGCGTGAGTGATCACATGCATAATTATTTATCGCATTTTGCTATATTCAAAGTATAATCTAAATATCGCATATTGCAATAACACTTAAAGCATGAATTTAGTTGAGATGAGTATTGTTATGGTCAAATCACAAGTTAAAATTAAATAAACCCTTATTTTTAATAATCTTTATTAATTATCAATATTTATGAATTAGCGTGGATATGTTGGTTCTATTTTCAAATAGCAATGATAAAAAAATGAAAACCCCGTCAATCTAAAATCTAACGGGGGTTCAACATCCATCTAAACTACGAAAGTCTAGAGAGTTAATTTAAATCTTTCAAGCAATCACGACACTTTTTGACTTCGAAATCATCGACTGTGTAATCAATTTCAGTCGCACCATGAAGACCAAATAAACAACATATAAATTGGAACATGTATTTCTCCTGACTGTGAACAGCTCGATCATAGATCGAGCTTTGTTGCTTTAAAGATAATGGCTTACAGCTCCACGATTTATTTACCTTGAAACGATTGAATCACTCACCTGTACTGCGATTGCACAGGCAAGCTATAGCCTCTAAATTTGTACACTCTCTTCATGTTTTGGCGCTTGGTCTTTGGTACCGTGATCCTTGCTCATCATCCGGCACATTTTTTCTTTGCAAGATTTAAAGCAACATCCCACCATGACACCCATACCAAATGCACAGATACATCTCATCATAGCTCTACCCTGTCTTTTCATGAAAAGAGATATATAAATAACATCTATTCATGTTTCACACTTGAACGTATTTTCAGGTTTTATGTTGTATATGAAAACTTATGTGAAGGATAAATGTCGAAGAATCATTAGTTTTTGGCATATTTATGATCTAAAAAATGAGCCCTGCTTAACTATCTGGATTAAGCAGGGCTTTTTAACTTGCTGATTTTAAATTATTTTATCTGAGTTGTTGTAGTGGTGATAAAGTACCACTTGTCATGCATCTAATATGTATATGAAATATAGAGGCTTTTTTACCAAATGTTGAATATAGGTTATGTTTTATATTTTATTGACTATTTTTCATCAACTTAGATGAAATTAAATACAAAAAACTTTGGTTCATGTGATTTTCATTCAATCAAGTGAGTCATAAAAGCAGAGATGCAACTTATACATATTGGTAGATATTTTATTTATTTTATCAAAGTCCTTTTCATTTTTTATTTTCTCAGCTGTCAATGAGTTTAAAGGTAGGTGCTCTTTCACTCATTTCTCTTTATAATTTTTCCAACGACTGATAACAATATATTGTTGCCATGAAAATATCATTATTCATAATTGCCCTATTGGCATTGGCCATCACAGGCTGCCAAAAACAACAGGCAGATGTATCAGCTGAACCTGATCCGGCAGTGAAAGCTCAGTTTGAACAATCCGATGCCCGATTGAGTGCTTATTTAGATAAATTAGATTCTTCTACTATTAGCCTTGAGGAAAGAACACATATTTTATGTGAGGATTATCCTAAAGAATATAAAACTTATTATATGCCGGCCCTAATAAAACTGATGCCACAAGAATATGATGAGCAGGAACTACTGAAAGATCTGAAAAATGCGCTCGATTTTTATAAAGTAAAAGCCAATATTCAATGCTGATTTATTCTGAACAAGAAAAAACCGCCTTAAAGAAGGCGGTTTTTTGTAGAGATTACACAGCTTAGATATAAACGCTGTAGCTTTAACTAATCTTATTGATTACGCAAATTTTGCTGCTGGTTATCTTGTTGTGGCTGTTGCTGTTGTTGCTGATTGCGTTGCTGGTCCTGTTGGCCCTGCTGACGCTGTTGGTTTTGCTGTCCCTGCGGCTGTTGTTGCTGCTGGTTCGGCTGTTGCTGATTTTGATTCTGGTTTTGCTGACGTTGTTGGTCTTGCTGTTGCTGTTGTTGTTGATTCTGTTGGTCTTGCTGATTTTGCTGTTGATTATTAGGCATGGTGTAACTCCTTACTATTTGCTTTAAATCGCCGATGATTAGGTTTCGACTTAATATTTACTCTACCTATTTTTAAAAATTCGCCAAGTTATTACCTGTTACATATTAATTCAATGTAAAAAAAGGTAGGTTAAGTAATTGAAGTCTGGATTTATAAGAAACATAAATTACTTTTAATAATAGAATGAACACATATTGAAAGCCTTCTGTCTTTAATAAATTTTATTTTTCAATTAAAGTCATAACTTAATCAAAAAATTGTATATAAACTTAAATTTAAAATAAAATTTAGAAATACATTTTGCTACTTATATAAAATATGATTATATTTATAAGATATTGAATTTTATTAATTATTTAAAATTATAATTTCTTATACATGTTTAATCTAATTTTCTAAAAATTAGATCATTAAATATAAAAACGAAAAAACCATTTTTAAATAGCAGAATATATTACATAGAATCACAAATAAGGCCTTTTAAGTTGCCAATTTACCTTGACTTTATACTTTTAAAATTATTATTAGATTTTTTTTATTAAATCTAATCAAATTTTATTTTAACGACCTTTATCCAATAAATAAGCCTCTTATTTTAAGAGGCTTATTTTTAATAAGTTATTTTTAGATTGCGACCACTTTTACAATAATGGTTTGGCTTTCTTCTTGCTCTTCGGCTAGATATAAACGCTTTAATTCTTTGCTTTTGACTTTAAACTTTAAGTTCTGGTAATGAATGATGCTTGGGATCTGATCAAAATATTGACCATCTGCCTCAATTTCTTCCTGAAATAAAGGAGTACCCAGTTGATAATCTAGACTTTTTAATACGGAATACTTTACTGTGGTTTTCATTCTTACAACCTACTTTCCTTACGCACTTTATTTTTATTTTTACCACTGATTAGAGCAAGTTAAAACCATTAATTTCAAATATTGTCCAAGCATTAAGCAATCAGTTCAATAACTGCCAAACTTACGTTTGGAATACTAAAATTACAAAAATATTTTACCTTTCATCATAATAAAGAAATAATCTCACAGTTGATACAAAAGCAAAATGGGACTACATTTGAATAAAGATTACCTTCTAAGACAAAATAGACATTATGATTAAAACATGTTGTGGCCTGCTGGAACAAAGAAACATCAAGATTGCTTTTATCGAAAGTGCCAGTTCTGGCTATTTAACCAGTCAGTTTTCAATTTGCAAAAATGAAGGTGCTGAAATCTTGCTGGGTGGTCTAGTGTGCTACGATCCGTCCGTGAAGATTAATGTTTTGGGAATTTCTCCGAATCTGATTAGTACCCATTCAGCTGAATCCATGCCTGTAACGGTTGCTCTGGCTGAGGCAGGCAAAAAAATGTTTCAGGAAGCTGACTGGATTATTGCTTGTACAGGCTTGCTTAAACCAGGCGGTAGCGCGACCCCAGATAAGCCGGAAGGTACTTTCTTTGCCGCTGTTTATGATGGTCTTCAAACTCACCAGTTCCAGTATTATATTAAAGGCACACCACAGGAACGTCTCAATAAACTGGCAGCCGTCATCGCACATGACATGATTAATCTACTCAACACCTAAAGCCAAAACTGTTTATATTGAGTGCTGATCAAACTTCATTATTTCTACTGTATTTATAGTTAAATTACTTCCATAAAAGCACGTTTTTAATGAGGCCTGATCAGTGATGAAAATAAGAATTGCGGCTCTTTTGCTCGCCCTTGGTATTCCTGTATCCGCTTTCGCCACTGTTGGTGGCCCACAGAATATTGAAGTTTTGGGTTATGAAGTCAAAGACCAGAAACTTTATCTGTTGCGCCATTATCTCGATGGTCGCGGACGCCTACCTCAACTGTATTATTATAATTTTAAATCCAAAACTCCGAATCAGTTAATTCAGGTGAACTCCCTGTATATCAATCCAAAAACCAAGCAGATTGACTACGATCAGGACAGCCATAAGTTTGATCAGGAAATTGCCAAAATTAAAAAGCGTCTGATTCCATTAGTACCTCTGCAAAAGCAAAACATTCAGCTCAAGCTATTAAAGACCAGCAAAGGTACTGCCCCTGCATGGCATGACCCTAAACAGAAAGTTCCGAAATGGACTTATCAATATCAGGTGCAATCTGGCCAGTATAAAAGTCCTGTTCAACAAGCAGTCAGCTATAAAGCAGATTTAAGATTAAGCCAGACTTATCAAGTTCCGAAACAGAATAAAATACTGGTGACGGTAAAATACTTAGGCATCCCATTTGAAACCGGTTATCACATTGAAGATCCGGCATTATTAAGTCGTTAAACTAACGTCAATAAAGAGTCAGCAAAAAAAATAAGGCCTCATAGAGACCTTATTTTTTATGTTTAGAATATTTCTGGCTTATGCAGCAGAAGTACGCTCAGCAATTGGAACCACTTTACGCAATTCTGGACCGGTATAATCTGCGCTCGGACGGATAATCCGGTTATCTGCACGTTGTTCCATCACGTGCGCTGCCCAACCTGTGACGCGTGACATCACGAAGATTGGCGTAAACAGTTTGGTTGGAATACCCATAAAGTGATAAGCAGAAGCATGGAAAAAGTCTGCATTACAGAACAGTTTTTTCTCGCGCCACATGACTTCTTCACAACGTACTGATACTGGGTAGAGCACAGTATCGCCCACATCTTTTGCCAGTTTCTCTGACCACTGCTTGATAATGCCATTACGCGGATCATTGTCCTTATAGATCGCATGACCAAAGCCCATGATCTTTTCTTTACGCTCCAGCATGCCCAGCATTTCGCGCTCTGCTTCTTCTGGAGATTTCCAGTTTTCAATCATGTCCATTGCCGCTTCGTTGGCACCGCCGTGTAATGGACCCCGTAGTGAACCAATTGCGCCGGTAATACATGAATGCAGGTCAGACAAAGTTGATGCACAAACACGCGCTGTGAAGGTTGAAGCATTAAATTCATGCTCTGCGTACAGGATCAGGGATACATTCATCACCTGCTCATGCAGCTGATTTGGCTTCTTGCCATGTAGCAAATGAAGGAACTGAGCACCGATTGAATCATCATCGGTATTTTCATCAATGCGTACGCCGTCATGGCTATAGCGGTACCAATAGCAGATAATTGCTGGTAGCGTCGCCAGAATACGGTCTGCGACATCCTGTTGCTGATCAAAAGACTGTTCAGTTTCAAGGTTGCCCAGCATCGATACGCCAGTACGCATCACATCCATTGGATGTGAGTCCGCTGGAATGCGCTCAAGTACTTCTTTCAATGCTTGTGGCAGTACACGCAAAGATTTCAGTTTTGCTTTATAGGCTGCCAACTGTTCTGAAGTTGGTAATTCACCAAAGAAAATCAGGTAAGCGACTTCTTCAAACTGACAGTTTTCTGCCAGATCCTGTACGTCATAGCCACGATAGGTCAGGCCTGCACCACTTTTGCCTACTGTTGAAAGTGCAGTTTTTCCTGCGACTTGTCCGCGCAATCCTGCGCCAGTGAGTACTTTTCCTTCAGCCATTGTTTTAATTCTCCTGCTTGAACAGTTTATCTAATGTGTTTTCAAAGCTGTGATAATCTAAAAATTCGTATAATTCTTTACGCGGTTGCATTTTATCCAGAACATGCACCTGTGTACCATTTTCACGCACTGAGCGCATCACTTCCAGTGCCGCTTTTTGCATCGCACGGGTGGCTGATAGCGGGTAAAGTACCATGCGAATACCCTGCTCAGCCAGTTCTTCAGTGGTATAATATGGTGTGTCACCAAATTCGGTAATATTGGCCAAAACCGGCACACCGACTGCATCACATACGGTGCGATACATCGTAATATCCGTCATTGCCTCAGCAAAAATGGCATCTGCACCTGCTTCAACACAGGCACAAGCGCGGTCAATCACTGCCTGCAGACCTTCTTTCTGTAATGCATCGGTACGTGCCATCACCACAAAGTTTGAATCGGTTTTAGCATCGACTGCCGCCTTGATCCGGTCAACCATTTCCTGTTGGGTCACAATTTCCTTATTCGGACGATGACCACAACGCTTTTGCGCAACCTGGTCTTCGATATGCACAGCTGCAGCGCCAGCAGCAATCATCTGCTTGATGCTACGTGCGATGTTAAATGCACCGCCCCAGCCTGTATCGATATCGACCAGTAAGGGTGTATCTACACGTTCAGTAATGCGACGCACATCTTCCAGAACATTATCCAGACTGGTCATGCCTAGATCAGGTAGACCGTAAGAATAGTTGGCAACACCGGCACCAGAGAGATAAATGGCTTTATAACCGACCTGTTTGGCCATCATGGCAGCATAGGCATTCACTGTGCCCATAATTTGTAATGGTTTTTCGACTTCAAGCGCTTGTCTAAACTTTAAACCTGCAGACATTTGTTCTGTCATCTTCCCTTCCACAGTCTTGGCTATAATTATTGAGATTTGAGTATACCGATTTGGAACCATGATGCTATAAGCCAATAGAATAAAAACTCTAAAACTTTAGTCAAACTTTTAAGTTTTACTTGATTCACTGAATAAATTCCGCCTTCATCCGGTCCGATTGTGAAATCTGCGGATATATTTGTTATGATGAACTACCAAGTTTATATAACCTGTTGATATACCATCCTCTATGCAAAACCTTGTTCATCTGGAACCACTCGCCAAAGATCTGCCACAAACCAAACGTGGTCATGAGCGCTGCGTTGCGCTGCTGGTCTCTGCGACCGAACTGTTTCTGGAACATGGTTATGATGCAGTTTCTCTTGATGATATTGTCCAGCATGCAGGCGGTTCCAAGGCTTCTATTTACAAGTACTTTGGCAACAAAGAAGGCTTGTTTAAGGCCATTTGCGATTATCGTCGTATCAAGTTTTTTGAAGATATCAGTATTCCGATCGAGCTGATGGCGCTGGATTTTCGTAGTTATCTGGTACATACGCTGCTTAATTTTTATCATCAGATCATGCAACCGGAAAATTCAGCCTTTATGCGTCTGGTGCTGGAACAGAGTCAGCGTAATCCGGAACTCGCGCAGCATATTCATGAACGAGGCCCAGTACATGTACAAAGTTCCATTGCTACCGCACTCGAACAGGCACATGAACAAGGTTTGCTGTATTGTGAAAATCCGCAATATTCTGCCCAGTTATATTTTGGCATTTTGCGTAATCTGGAATGGCGGATTCTAATGGGAATTACCATAGAGGAAGATGATCAAGAAATCGACAAATACATCAGTTATTGCGTGGATCGCTTTTTAGACGGTCATCAAAAAGTCTAGTTTTTTTGCAATTTCCTGTTCATATAGTATATTAGCCGATTCCGTATTTTTTCTTAAACTAACCAACAACTGATTGTTGATCGAGTTTTCGGCAATTATTGTGGAGTAACGAATGGCTCTCCGTCACTTTCTCACCTTACGCGATTTATCAACTTTAGAACTGAACCAGATTTTACAGCGCGCAATCGAGCTTAAGCGCAAACAGCACAATAATGAAGTGTTCCAACCCTTTGTTGGTAAAGTCATGGGCATGATTTTCGAAAAATCGAGTACCCGTACGCGTGTTTCGTTTGAAGCAGGCATGAGCCAATTCGGTGGTAGCGCCATCTTCCTGTCTTCACGTGATACCCAGTTGGGTCGCGGTGAGCCAATTGAAGATTCTGCACGTGTGATTTCCAGCATGCTGGATATTGTGATGATCCGTACTTTCGGTCACGATATCGTAGAACGCTTTGCTTCTTATTCAAAAGTTCCAGTGATCAATGCTTTGACTGATGATCATCACCCTTGCCAGTTACTTGCTGACATGCAGACATATCTGGAACATCGTGGTTCAATCGAAGGTAAAACCGTTGCCTGGATCGGCGATGGTAATAATATGTGTAACTCTTATATCGAAGCAGCGCACATGTGGGGCTTCAAGTTAAAAGTTGCAGCACCAAAAGGCTATGAGCCTCAAGAACAGTTCCTGTCTGAATTCGCACACTGTGTAGAACTGGTCGATACTGCTGAAGATGCAGCAGTTAATGCCGACCTGATCGTCACTGACGTTTGGGCAAGTATGGGCCAGGAAGAAGAACAGAAAATCCGTGAAAAAGCTTTTGCGGACTATCAGGTGAATGAACGCCTAATGGATCTTGCACACCCAGACTGCCTGTTCATGCATTGCTTACCTGCGCATCGTGGTGAAGAAATTTCTGAAAACATGCTGGATCACAAAAATGCTGTGGTTTGGGATGAAGCAGAAAACCGCCTTCATGCACAAAAAGCACTGGTTGAATTCCTGTTGAATGAAAACCTGAAAAAAGACTGATTCCTTCAAAAAAATCTTCACAAATTAAGCACCAATCTCTGGTGCTTTTTTTGTTTCAGCTCTTATAATCAGAATTGAAACGACATAAAAAGTGATGCGATACAATGCAAAAAAAATATTGGACTTTGGCACTCCTGGCAGGTTTTAGTAGTGCTGCTTTACCGGTGTATGCTTCTGAATTCGACCAGTATCTCCAAGGAAAAGGCATTCTAGACAGCAAGTTTAAAATTGAGAAAAAAGCTGAGCTGAACGAGCTGCTTACCGTGCTAAGTGCGGAAGATTCCAAGACTTTACCGCTACAGATCGATCAGAATACAATCATAGAGCAGTTACAACTTACAGCCAATAAAACGACGCTTAAAGGCATGATCACCACACCCGACTTTAGCCAGTTTGAGAAAGACTTAGGCCGTAAAGAAGTCCTTAAGGTGATTCGTAATAATCTTCTAAATAACTGCCAGATCTTTTTTGAACATCGCTATCAGATCGTCAATCCTTATAAAATCGAACTTAGTCTCAGCTCCCAAACGCATACTTATAATGTAGATCTCTCCCAGAAAGACTGTAATGTAAAATAATCTTGTCTAGAATCAATAAAGGCAGCTAAAGCTGCCTTTGTTTTTAAATAAATTCTAATTGGGAAACATAACCAGATGATCAACGAATCAAACCTTGTGGCTGTAATATAATAATCAGTGCTCCTAGAATCACTACTATTCCACCAAGCAGATCCCAACGTGAAAGGCTGACCTGATCAACGAATTTCAGCCACATCAATGCTGAGAAAATATAGATTCCCCCATAGGCGGCATAAATACGCCCAGAAGCCGCCGGATGCAAAGTCAAAAGCCAGACGAACGCAGCTAAGGCTAATGCCGTTGGAATCCATAGCCACTGGCTCTTCGCCTGATTTAAAATCAGGTAGGGAAAATAACAGCCTAAAATTTCCATCAATGCCGTTAATAAAAACAGAAAAAACGTAGTTAAAAGCTTGCTAATCTGGATATCCATATATTTCGCTAAATCAGAAACTCTTTAAACCAAGAGTACATAAATTAAGGGCAAATAAAACAACAAAACCCGTGCGAACACGGGTCTGATGATGATCTATTCAATGATTAAGCTGGTTCAGCAGTCTGATCTTCGAAGACTTCAAGTTTCAGACCGACAGATTTACCATTTTCTTTCTTCACAGAAACTGAAACGTTACCACCATTTTCAGCCAGTTCACCAAACAGGATCATTTCAGCCAGTGGTTTTTTCAGATGTTCCTGAATCAGACGCTGCATTGGTCGAGCACCCATCAAACGGTCATAGCCATTTTCAGCCATCCATTCGCGTGCGCTTTGATCCACCTCCAGCACCACTTTCTTCTCATCCAGTTGTGCCTGAAGTTCAGTCAGGAATTTATCCACGACATTTTCAATAATGGTATTCGGCAATGCCTTGAACTGAATTACACCGTCCAAACGGTTACGGAATTCTGGCGAGAAGGCTTTCTTCATCGCTTCCTGATTGTCATTACTGTTGTCCTGTTCCATGAAACCAATGCTGACACGAGAAATACTTTCCGCACCAATATTAGTCGTTAAAACCAGTACCACATTACGGAAATCGGATTTGCGACCATTATTATCCGTTAAGGAACCATGATCCATGATTTGTAATAACAGGTTGAATACATCTGGATGCGCTTTTTCGATCTCATCTAGAAGTAATACACAATGCGGATTTTTGTGAATCGCATCGGTCAGCAAACCACCTTGGTCAAAACCGACATAACCTGGAGGTGCACCGATCAGACGAGAGACTGCGTGACGTTCCATGTATTCGGACATGTCAAAACGTACTAACTCTACACCCAGAATTTTCGCCAATTGCTTGGTGACTTCAGTTTTACCTACACCTGTTGGACCGGCAAAGACAAAACTACCCACTGGCTTATCAGGCGATTTCAAACCTGCACGTGACAGTTTGATTGCAGAAGCTAAAGCTTCAATTGCTTCATCTTGGCCGAAGACCACACGTTTCAGATCACGCTCAAGGTTTTCTAGCACAGACTTATCATCTTTAGATACGGTTTTCGGTGGAATACGGGCAATCTTGGACACAATGTCTTCGATGTTTTCAACCGTAATTAAGCTGTCATCTTGCTCAGCTTTCAGACGACGTTGTGCACCGGCTTCATCAATCACATCAATCGCTTTATCTGGCAAGAAACGGTCATTAATAAATTTCGCTGACAGCTCAACCGCAGAAACCAGGGCCTGATCGTCATACTGTACATGGTGGAAATCTTCAAATTTAGATTTCAGGCCACGCAAGATATCAATTGTTTCTGTAATCGAAGGCTCATTCACATCTATTTTTTGGAACCGACGTGACAAGGCATGATCTTTTTCAAAGACCTGACGGTATTCCTGGAACGTGGTTGAACCGATGCAACGTAAAGATCCGTTCGCCAATGCTGGTTTGATCAGGTTCGATGCATCCATGGTGCTGCCCATACTTGAACCTGCACCGATGATCATATGAATTTCATCAATAAACAGCACGGCATCTGGTTTTTTCTTCAAGGCATTTAATAGTTGTTTTAAACGCTTTTCGAAATCACCACGGTATTTAGTTCCCGCCACCAGTGCACCGATGTCTAGGCTATAGATTTCAGCATTTTCCAGCGGCTTAGGTGCCTTGCCATTCACAATTAACCAAGCCAGACCTTCAGCAATCGACGTTTTACCTACACCTGGATCACCGACAAGTAAGGGATTATTTTTACGACGGCGGCATAAAATTTGCGCTGCCCGCTCAATTTCTTTCTCACGACCAATCAATGGATCTGTCTTGCCGCGTTGAGCTTCCTGATTCAGGTTTGTCGTATATAACTCTAGCGGACCAGAATTATTGGAAGAAGCCGATTCACCGTCCAGTTCTTCAATTTCTTCTTCAGACTGTACTTCGTCTTTACGTGTACCATGAGAAAGGTACTGAGTTAAAGTCAGACGGTTAATCTGATGACGTTTAAGCAGATAAACCGCAAAAGAATCACGCTCAGAATACATCGCAACCAGAATATCGGCGCCTTCTACAGTACGATCACCGCCACTGGATTGAACATGGAAAATTGCACGTTGCAAAATCCGGTCAAAACTTTCTGTAGGATGAGGTGCCTGATCACTATTTTCACCGAGTTTAGGGGTATGTTGTTCTACGTACTCTTCTAATTCTTTACGCAAAACGATAATATCTGCGCCACATGCTTTTAAGGCATTCACGGCAGAATCATTGTCGAGTAAAGCTAATAATAAATGTTCTACGGTCAGGAACTCATGTCTCTTTTGACGAGCCATGCTGACAGCCAAACGTAGTGATACTTCTAATTGACGACTGAGCATGCAACCCCCTTAATCTTTCGGCTCAATCTGGCAAAGTAAAGGATGACCTTGAGATCGAGCGTAATTATTGACTTGGTTCGCTTTGGTTTCCGCAATGTCTCGAGGATAGACCCCAGCTACACCTTTTCCTTCATAATGTACAGTTAGCATTACTTGTGTAGCTTGGTCAAGATTCATTGCAAAGTATTGTTGTAAAATTTCAATTACAAACTCCATGGGAGTGTAGTCGTCATTCAATAATACCACTGCATACATCGGTGGACGCTTCAGTTCAGGAGGTGCAGTCTGAACTGCAAGATCAGCGTCATCATCGTGAAAAGGCTCGTCTGTTAAACGCGGGCTAATATGCCAATCAACCATGCCGGACTCGTAAAAAGAATTTTTGATCTCACTTAAACATTTTGGACGTTTATTGCTTGGCATACGATTTCTATTTCACACTTAATTTGCATTTGCTTCAGTTTTTGGAATCTCTGACAGGACTGTTGACTGGCTTTCAACAGCTTTCCCCTGATCCCAGCTAAAACGGCGAATCACAGGCTTAGCCCCTGAGAGGCGCACTTCAATAAATTCTGGTTTAAAGCCTTTAGGCATGGTCCAGCGACCAGTTAAACGTTCGTAATTGTCGAAATTAAAGTTTTTATCTTCAAGCGGCACAACCAGGATTTCAGTGCCCTTAATCAAACGTAACTCTACTGTACCAGAAGCGCGATTTTTGCCTGGACTAACTTGAACCAGATCAATCTGGTATTCGAAGGCATTATCAGGTAAGGCTTTAATCCCCAGATGTTGAACTGTCAGTGCTAGACCACCGCGTTGACGCAAAATCTCGCGGTAGATCGTACCAACGCTTTCAGCCTGCTCCTGGGCATCACGTGCCTTATTCGCAGCCAGATAAAGATCATTGGCATTGCTAACGGCCAGATCACGTTCCTGAACCGCTGTATTCAGAGATTTATTCAGTGTTTCCAGACTGGTTTTTTGTTTTTGTACTACTTCAACCAGTTGTTCCGCATCCGCCTCAAAACCTACCGCAGTCAAACCTTGCCGATGCCCGACCGTATAGCCCAGCAAGCCACTACCCAGAATCAACACAGCAGCACCGATTACCAAAGGTGTATTGCCTCTCATCAATGGTTTCTTTGTAGAGGGTTCCTGGATCGTCATGTTTGACTCATTATTCGGCATTTTGATCTCTGTATACTTTGTTCAAGACACACATTTAAATCCAAATCTAAATGTGTGTGAAGTTCTAATACGTTTTTTATGGTAATAAACCAATATTATTCAAGCCTGCATTTTCTGCAAAGCCAAACATCAGGTTCATGTTCTGTACTGCCTGACCAGCTGCACCTTTGACCAGATTGTCTTGAGCCACCAGAATCACCAGTTTGGCTGGTTGTGGCTTATACAGTGCGATGCGCAACTGGTTGGCACCACGTACCGAACGGGTTTCTGGCGAACTGCCTGCTGGCATCACATCAACAAACTGTTCATTGGCATAGAATTGCTCGTACAGTGACTGCAAGTCAGCTGCCTGGCCTGCTTCAGTTAAATCGATATAAATCGTTGATAACATCCCACGAATCATTGGCACCAGATGCGGCACAAACAGGATATGGTCAAACACGCCTTTTTGACCTGAAATGTTTTCCAGTGCTTCTACGATTTCAGGATGGTGACGGTGGCCGGCAACGCCATAAGCCTTAAAGTTATCAGCATTTTCAGAATAGATCATGCCCAGGCTTGCTTTACGACCTGCACCAGATACACCTGATTTCGCATCAATAATAATGCTTTCTGGTTTTACCAGAGCTTCTGCCGCTTTTAAAACTGGTGCCAGACCAAGCTGAACCGTCGTTGGATAACAGCCCGGATTACCAATTACACTCGCCTGTTTGATCTGTTCACGATTAAGTTCAGACAAACCATAAACAGAATCTTTTAATACTTCTGGGCAAGCATGTTCCATGCCATACCATTTTTCGAACTGTGCCAGATTTTGCAAACGGAAATCCGCTGCAAGGTCAATTACCTTGGTATTGGCTGCGACAAGTTCTTCAGCATGTTTCATGGCAACCCCATGTGGTGTCGCGAAAAATACCACATCACATGATTTTAAAAGATCAAGGCTGAGGTCAGAAAACTGAAGATCCGTATGTCCACGCAGACTCGGGAACATATCGTCAACGCGACGGCCTGCTTCAGTACGTGATGTCAGTGCTTTAACTTCTACATTCGGATGTCGCAGTAATAGACGTAAAAGTTCAACGCCTGTATAACCTGTACCACCCACAATACCCACTGAAATCACGATGATTACCTCAAACTAGATGTTTCCTTTATGGACTGTAGTATGACAGGAACTTGAGGTTTTCTAAACTGTTTCACTAGGGATTGATGGTTTTTTATTTACCCTTTTATTTTGAGTGTTTTTAAAAACTTTAAGAGAATTATGTCTATTGCTTAGGCTATTTGGAAGTGAATAAATACTATCCGAGTTCCTCTAAAGATATTCTTAAGCTGTCCACCAATATGGCATGACGGTATTTTTCAGAATTTTGCGATGAATTAAATAACTTGGATCATGCTTTGCCACTTCCGCCCAAAAACGAGGACTATGGTCAAAATGCCGGGTATGGGCCAGTTCATGCACACATAAATAACGCACAATATTTTCAGGAAACAGAATGATGCCGCTATTTAGCATGATGTCATGTTTGGCAGAACAACTGCCCCATCGTGTTTTCGGTTGGCGAACATTACAAATGTTAAATGATAATTCTGTTTCCTGGCTTACTCTGTCCAGATAAACAGGCAGCTGCTCTTTGGCATAAGAAATGGCAAAGGCTTTTAAATAGGTTTCAGGATGACGGTCACTAATTGATAGCTGTAATGATTCAGCATCAAAAAGGAAGTTCTGCTTCTGACTTTGATACATGATCTGGATTGACTGAGCCTGATTGAAAAGCTGCAATTCTGCTGGTAAAGATCTATCAATACTTTGATTTTTTTCCTGCTGCAATTTCCATGTTTTCAGTAGCCAGCTTTCCGCTTGGTCAATAAAATTCTGAATCTGTTTTTTGCTACAAAATACAGGTGCGGTTAAACGGATTTGATCACCCTCTACACGTAGTCTGAGACGTGTTGAGCGAACATTTCGGGTGATTTGGATTTCGGGCAGGTCGTTTAGGGTCATTTTTTATATTTAATCGTTATTTTACTAATCCCCCTCGACCCCCCCTTTAATAAAGGGGGAAGTTCAAACTTATAGAAGTTTCGAGGTGCTTTATCAAATTAAAGACTTTTCCCTCCTTTGAAAAAGGAGGGTCAGGGAGGATTTCTTAAATCGCTGTACGCTCTTCAATACCATTATTAGTCGCAACAATTGCGATATCTGCTTTGTTGATCGCGAAAATACCGTTACATACGACGCCTGGGATGTCGTTAATGGTTTTTTCTAGCTCAAGCGCACTCAGAATGTTCAGGTTATGCACATCCAAAATCACATTGCCATTATCTGTTATTACACCTTCACGGTAAGCAGGATCACCACCCAGCGCCACCAGCTTACGTGCAACTGCTGAACGTGCCATTGGAATCACTTCAACTGGAAGCGGAAAATCACGACCCAACTGCTCTACCCATTTTGAATCATCGACGATACACACGAATTTTTTCGCGATAGAAGCCACGATTTTTTCACGTGTCAGCGCAGCACCACCGCCTTTGATCATGTGCATATGACGGTCGATTTCGTCTGCGCCATCTACATAAGCATCCAGTCCACCGACGCTATTCATATCAACCACTTCAATGCCTAATTTCTTTAGACGCTGTGCAGTCGCTTCAGAACTTGCAACAGCAGCTTCTAACTGAAGTTCAGGTAAAAGGTCAATGAGAAAGTTAACGGTACTGCCTGTACCTACGCCTAAAATGCCACCTTTCGGTAAGTGCTTTAAAGCAGCTTTGGCTGCTGCTTGTTTTTTCTCATCTTGGGTTGCATATAGACTCATGACATCACTCAACTAATTTGGACTTTTGCAGTAATTTTAAACCGCAAAGCCGTGTGGTTTGTTACAATAGATTCTTATTTTAAACTGTTAGATGGAAAATTAACATGCTGTCTCGTTTGGTTCGACAAATTTTACAAGCAACGGTCTACGATGTTGCAATCGAAACCCCACTCGAAGCAGCGCCACGAATTAGCGAACGCTTAAATAATAACATTCGCTTTAAACGTGAAGATTTACAACCGGTCTTTTCATTTAAGCTACGCGGTGCCTATAACCGTATTAGTCAATTACCGAAATCACAACTCGAACGTGGCGTTATCACAGCTTCAGCAGGCAACCATGCACAAGGCGTGGCACTGTCAGGGAAAAAGCTGGGTATTCGCGCGATTATTGTGATGCCAAAGACCACACCCGACATTAAAGTCCAAGCGGTAAAACGTTTAGGTGGTGAAGTGGTTTTACATGGCGATTCATTTGACGTTGCCAATAAATATGCCATTCAGCGTGCTCAAGAAGATGGCATGACTTTCATTCCGCCTTATGACGACGAACTGGTGATGGCAGGTCAAGGTACGATTGCCAATGAAATCCTGCGCCAATGGCGTGATGTAGAATATGTTTTTGTTGCAGTTGGCGGTGGCGGCCTGATTGCAGGTGTTGCAGCTTACTTAGGTGATGTTGCACCACATGTCAAAGTGATTCCGGTGGAATACGAAGAATCTGCATGTTTAAAAGCAGCTTTTGATGCAAATGACCGCGTAATTCTGCCATCAGTTGGTTTATTTGCCGATGGTACTGCTGTGGCACAAATCGGTGAAAAGCCATTTGACGTGATCCACCTACAAAAATCAGACAACTCCGGCCCGATCGTAGAACCAGAAGTCGTACTGGTCAATACTGATGAAGTCTGTGCAGCAATTAAAGATACTTATGATGAATGCCGTAGTATCGTAGAACCGTCAGGTGCAATGGCATTAGCGGGTATCAAAAAATATGTAGCAAAACACGGCATTGAAGGCAAAAACATCGTATCGATTGTTTGCGGTGCGAACATGAACTTCGACCGTCTACGTTACATTGCTGAACGCACCGAGCTGGGCGAACGCAAAGAAGCCATCTTTGCCGTAACTATTCCAGAAGAAAAAGGCTCATTCCTGAAATTCTGTCGTGCACTACAAGGCCGTAATATCACAGAGTTTAATTACCGCTCAAGTGATGCTTCTGCAGCTCAGGTCTTTGTCGGCATCAGTCTGAAAAATGGCGAGAAAGAACGTCAGGAAATCTATGAAAACCTGAAATTTGACTACGACGTTGATGATCTGTCTGATGACGAAGTTGCAAAACTGCATATCCGTTATCTGATTGGCGGTCATGCCGATATTGAAAATGAGCGTCTGTTCCGCGTGGAATTCCCGGAACGTCCAGGTGCCCTGCTAATGTTCCTGGAACGTCTTGGCCCAACGCATAACATCACCCTGTTCCATTACCGTAACCACGGCGCTGCAGAAGGTCGCGTACTGGTCGGTCTGGAGGCAGAAGATGCCCAGCAGAATCCAGATGGTTTGATTGAGACATTGGAAAGCATTACTTATCCATATGAAGAAATTACCAATAATCTGGGTTATCAGCGTTTCTTGAAATAATCAGTTTAATATAAACCGCCTTTCGAGGCGGTTTTTTTATGTCCGGCTGAATAAATGTATGAAGTATTTATGTAAGGCCAGATAGCTGAAAACTATAAAAATCTTTAAGATACTTACTTAGACACGAACTGATTTGAAATAAAAAGATTTAGGGAAATATGCATGGCATTATTTGCAGTCATTGGGCTGGGCAGCTTCGGTGCAACAGTGGCGACTCAACTGATCAGCCTGAAACATGATGTGATTGGAATCGATCTCGATAAAAAATATGTGGAAAATATTTCCGATCAGCTTACCCATGCGGTGATTGCCGATGCAACCGATGAGCATGTCCTGGATGAACTGGATATCCAGCGCTGTGAAGCAGTCGTGGTCGCGATTGGTGAAGATATTGAAGCCAGTATTCTCTGTGTACTTCATCTGAAAAATATGGGCGTAAAGAAAATCTGGGCCAAAGCCAAATCCAAAGCCCACCATATGATTTTGACTCATCTGAATGTCGAAAAAATTATTCACCCAGAAGAAGATATGGGCGTCCGCGTGGCACAATCACTCAGCTACCCGATGGTTAGCCGTTATATGTCACTTGAAGATGATCATTATATTGTCAAGATCGAGATTCATGCCGATCATCATGACACTCCCTTACACCAGTTAATGAGTCAGGTTCCCGAAATTAAAGTTCTTTTACATAAACGCGGCACTGAAATACAACATATCGTGGATCTTGAGCTGCTACTTAAGGAAGGTGACATTCTGGTGGTCGAAGGATTACTAGAGCCTCTACGCCGTTTGTCCAAGCATTTTAAGGCCATATGAAAAGCTCAAATTTAAACCAGAACAGGATTGTCAATCTCAGTCCACCGAGTCTGCTGGCCTTAGGTTTTCTCGGGCTGATTTTTATTGGTTCTTTATTACTGATGCTGCCCTTTGCGCATCAAACTGAAATCAGCTGGTTAGAAGCGATTTTTACAGCAACTTCTGCAGTGACAATTACCGGGCTATCTGTGGTCAATGTTGGTGAAGCTTATACACCCTTTGGGCAGGTCGTGATTATGTTCCTGCTGCAATGTGGTGGCCTCGGTTTTATGACCTTTGCCATACTCGCTTTTATGAGCCTGTCACCTAAACTTGGTTTAAGACAGCAAGTGATGGCACAGGAATCTATTGGCCAGACCAGTTTGAAGAAAGTCAGTTTTACCATTAAAGCGGTATTCCTATACTCCCTGTTTTTCGAAGCGATTGGCACCCTGATTTTAACCTTGGCTTGGCTGGAAGATTATCCTTTTGGTGAAGCGCTGTTTTATGCAGCTTTCTATAGTGTTTCTGCGTTTAATAATGGCGGGTTTTCTCTTTTCCCCAATAGCTTGATGAGCTTTTCCGGCCAGTATTTCGTGACCTTCACGATCAGCATGCTATATATCATTGGCGGGATCGGTTTTCTGGTTCTGATGGATGTAAAACAGAATAAAAGCTGGCGCAAACTCAGTCCGAATAGCAAGCTGATTCTGACTACGATTATGGGTCTTAACCTGAGTGCTTTTATTGTACTCTGGCTATTAGAAGCCTCTAATCCACAAACATTAGCGCTGATGAGCGTAGGTGATCAGGCACTCAACGCCTGGTTCCATGCCACTGTTCCCCGCTCTTCAGGTTTTTATAGTCTGCCTATGGACCAGATGAGCGATGCCTCAAGTCTAGTCACCATTTTTTTAATGTTTATTGGTGGCGGTTCCTTAAGTACGGCGGGTGGAATTAAAGTTGGCACGTTTATTATTGTGGTCATCAGCGTAATCAGTTTTTTACGCCGTGAAGATGAAATCCGCTTGTTCAATCATTCTATTTCTGAAAAAACCACTTTTAAGGCTTTAGCGGTTGTGTGTATTACCGCAGGTCTGGTCATGACCGGTTTTATGAGTTTACTCATTCTAGAACCCGATCATGATTTTTTAGACTTGCTATTTGAAGCAGTTTCTGCCGCCTGTACAGTTGGATTAACACGTGGTGTCACTGGAGAATTGCAACCAGCGAGTTTAATTATTCTGATGCTGATGATGTATGCAGGTCGTCTAGGACCTTTAACTCTTGCCTATTTAATTGCAACACCGAAAAAGAGCCGTCTTAAACATCCGCCTTCAGAAATTCAGATTGGTTAAGATTTAAATAAATACGCATAAGCAAAAAAACCACGCCTAAGCGTGGTTTTTTACATGAAACAGATTAGTACCAATTCATTAAGGATACACCCAAGCCCACATAGGTCGCACGGTGATTGTAATCAATCAAACTTTCACCATAACCATCAAAGAGCTGAAATTGACCGCGTAGACGTCCACTGATCGGAAATGACCAGTCGAACTGTACTGCACCACGGTTATCATCTCCACCTTTTAGCGTATGACGCAACATCAGGGAAAAATCGTGGGCATTGTGACGATAAAACGCAGTTAAATCTCCACGCCCGATATAGTTTTTAATCTCGGGATTATTGTCATCTGCACGATCTTCTTCGATACGATACCAAGGGCGCAGCATCATGGCGAAGTTGTCTTTTTCAAAACCGAGATTCAGCATTACCCGGTTCCAGCTACGAGATAATGGATCCGAACGACCATTAGATTGATGATTCAGGGTTAGTCCCAGCATACGCCAGTTCAAACCAAATAGATCATAATTAGTACGGAAGATCAGGCTTGCTTCAGGCTCATAATTGGTTTCACGAAATGGTCGGGACTCTTCCGAGTTATATACCTGCCAGCGTGAGGACTGGGTATAGCCCAGCCAGAGATCACCATTGTCACCCAAGATATTCTCAACTGCCTTGGTTTTTAAAGATAACTGGAATTTCCCCTCAATCGAGGTCAAATTCTGGCGCTCTGTTTCTGTATTATTTGGATTTTCACTCTGAGGTAATTCATTTTTGTTGGAAGTCCAGAATCCTGGCATCAGATAAATCGGCTGATAGGAACGGATATTCCAGGTACCCAGTTTACTTTCCGACGACAATTCCCAACGGCTATCCAGCAAGGATAAAGCCGGAGTCAGCTTTGATCCTTCAGAAGCATAAATATTGGAAACGGTCTGTTCAATTTTTGCTTTGAGGTTATCAGGTTCGGGCGCAATTTCTATGGCTGCACGCCGTTCAGAAACAATCTCAGGCTTACTATCAGCCGGTATTTTAAATACCGCATCATAACAGGCCAAGCGTTCTGAATTGGTTTCAACCGCAGAGCAAGCCTCCGCCGTTGCCGGCATCGGACTACTTGCTACAGTTTTATCTTCCGCATTAACTTGCGTCCCAACTACACAGCCAAGCAAAACGCCCAGCTGCAAAGTTGAGCGCTTAATAGAATTAAGCGCCATCCTCTATCCTCATTGTTTTTATTTATTGAACTTGCTGAATTGTAAAGCCGAGTTGTTCTAAAGTTTCTCGTTTGGCAAATGGCGCAACAACCGCTTTTGAAGCTTGCTGTTCAACCAGATAAGTCTGTGCGACACGTTTCAAGTCATCTAAAGTGACATGCAACAAACGTTCCCGAAGCTGTTTACGGAAGGCTGGCGTACGTTGATGCAGGTAGGCATAACAGGCAGTAATCGCTTCACCTGCTGGTGAGCCCGGTTTGTCCATACTGGCAATTAAACCTAAGATAGCTTCTTCCAGCTGATGCGGTTGTTGAGGTGCGTTAAGCAACCATTGGATACTTGCATCAAAGTCCTGGAAAGTCTCTGCCAGACGTGGATCGCGATAACTATAGAAGCGGAATGAACAAGCATTGCCGTCATAGCTTGCGCCGCCCCCATAAGCACCGCCTTTTTCACGGATCGCGCTATGCAGATAACCATTACGCAAGTAGCCTGCCAATACCATCAAGGCAGCAGCATCAGGATGTGAAACTTCTACCGTAGGATAAGCTGCTGCACAGAACTGCACATTAGTCTGAATCAACCAGGCTTCATCATTGCTATGATTAACTTTTTCAACCTGAGTCAATTCTGCAGGTGCGGTATTCACTTCCAGTTTGTCCCACACGTTTTGAATTTCTTCAATCAAACGCTCAGACTGCTGTTCTTCACACACCAACAAGAATTGTTTTGGCGCTTGTAGCAAGACTGCATGAATGCGTTTTAATTCATCAATCATGGCGTCATAAGCTGCTGGATCTTTTTCAGCCTGATTGACCAAGTTAATTAACCAGTTCAAGGCACCCAGACCGGTATTATGATAATCACGCAAGGCTAGAGCGCTATGCTGACGTGATGCCACTTGCATCGCATAGCTATGACCAGAACCGGAAATCCGTGATTGCCAGCGAGTTTTACGTTGTTGCAACAATTCAATAATACGGCCTTTTTCATCAAAGCGTAGCTGCTCAAAACCGATTTTTAACAGACGGATCGCATCCAGATGGCTAGCCAAAGATTTAGTCGTTAAAGTTAACCACGCACTAATCTTGTTTTTGTCATCCACTTTAGAGCGCAATGAAGCACCCATACCCAAGCCACCGCTGACCGCTGTTTGCAGTTGCTGGAATTGCAGGTAATCGTATTCACCTGCACCGACTTCACCCATTAAAATAGACAACAGGTTGAAATACGATGATTGCACCACTTCATCGGGAATTTTCACCAATACCTGTTGGTAATAAATTCCATTGGTACCCGCATGATACAGATTCAACGGCGTATCCACGCGGTTACAGATAATCTCACGCAACTGACCTTGCACAATCTGCAATTCCGCAGGCACATCTTCCAGACCGACCTTAGGTAACAG
Source organism: Acinetobacter sp. CAU_H_56 (assembly GCF_058599425.1). NCBI lineage: Bacteria > Pseudomonadati > Pseudomonadota > Gammaproteobacteria > Moraxellales > Moraxellaceae > Acinetobacter > Acinetobacter sp. CAU_H_56. The sequence goes on from NZ_CM178654.1 coordinate 1,690,071, forward strand.
ATTCAAATCGTCTGGGGTATCTTGGCGGATCTTTAACGCTTCAGTTTGGGCATTGATCTCGGCTTTTTGTTCTTCAGTTAAAGCTTTACCAATTTCAGCTAGACGTGCTTTTTCTTCTTCAGCTTCCTTGGTAGATTTGCTTGCATCTGGAACTAAAGTCAGTTGAACACGGTGCGAGTTATCTAAAAGATGTTCTTTGATCAGATTCGACAGCCACATTGGATCTTGCAATTCTTCTTTTACTGAAGCAATTGCAGAGTCCACATCCCAGACTTCTACCGGATCACGATGGTGAATTGCACTGCTTAAACCGCTCAAGATCAGGCTTAGACCATACGGTGTACCATCACCATTGATTTCACGCTGATGCAGCTCAATCTGATGCAGGATTGCATCCACTGCCTGTTGATCAACCGGTTTAGAGGCCACATCTTCCAGAACTTTAAAAACTCCGTTTTTGAATTCTTCAGCATGTTCAGGATTTGAACCTTGAACCGCACAGTAGAAAGTCATTTCAAAGTTAGAATCATCTACGCCCATGAATGGGCCAGTTGACTGTGCATAACCACAGGTTTCCAGATAATGACGCAGTGGAGATGCTGAATCTTCCAGCAAAATCCCTTCTACCAGACGCAAGCCTAAACGTAACTTGATATCACTCGCTTCTGGCAATAACCATGATAATACGTGATAAGTCTTGTCCTTCAGATCTTCCCCATCCACTGCATAGGTTTCTGTCACATTGAGTGGCGCAGTTAAACGAGTTTCCGGAGTTGAATAAAGTGTTTCACCTTTTTCAAATTTAGACAGCGCCAGATTTTCAAACTGTTCCTGTAACTCAGCAGCAGATTTATTACCAAAGGTCATAAATACTGCATTACTTGGGTGATAATGCGTTTTATAAAAGTTCACCAGCTCTTCATAAGTCAGGTCTGGAATATCTTTAGGATCGCCGCCTGAATTATAGTGATAAGTGGTGTCCGGGAATAAGTGATGCGCCAAAGTATGATAAAGCTGATCTGAAGGTGAACTCATTGCCCCTTTCATTTCATTAAATACCACGCCTTTATACACTGGCTCGCCATTTTCCAGCTCAATACGGATACCTTCCTGAGCAAAATCCAGCGGATTCAGGTTCGCAGCAAAGGCCGCATCCATATAAACTTCTAATAAGTTCTGGAAGTCTTTATCATTTTGAGTTGCGAATGGATAAGCCGTCCAGTCTGCCGCTGTAAAGGCATTCATAAAAGTATTAAGCGAACGGCGAATCATCAGGAAGAACGGATCACGTACCGGGAATTTTTCTGAGCCGCACAGTGCAGTATGTTCCAGAATGTGCGCTTCACCTTTTGAATCCATTGGCTGAGTGCGAAACGCAACCAGAAAAACATTTTCATCGTGATTGGTCGCCAGATGATAATGGGTGGCGCCAGTCACTTTATGCTTATATTCAGACACTAAAATGTCTAAAGCTTCAACATGTTGTTGACGTACCAACTGAAACGCAGGATGTACAGTTTGAGAAATGGTTTCAGTGACATCTACAGTCATGCGATCTCCTAATGCTTAAATTAAAAAATTATTATTCGCATTATAGCTGTAGTTGTTTGAATTATTCACGCAGAAAACCGAGGATTTTGATCGAATTAAGTAAACCTGATCATCTGATTTTTAAATGATCAGGTCGGGCAATGATCTCTAGATCATATACTTGAAATAGTTATAACTCGGGTGGTTTTCAACAAAGACATAGTTCTGTTTTTGATAAAAACTGGCTGCCAGTTTGGTATCGGTCTGTAAACAAAGTGCTGAATAAAATGGTCGTGCCAACTGCTCCAGATAAGCCAGAAGCTGCTTACCTACACCATGTTGACGATATTTTGGATGCACATAGAAACGACGTACCCGTCCAATCCGTTCTTCAATGCCGTTATCGCCCCATTGCTGGTTTAAACCACCACAGGCAATCAGTTTATTGCCATCATAGGCACAGGCCAGAAATTCATTATTTTGACTGAAACAGTTTTTTCCAGTGCGGTATTCTTCAATTAACTTATCAATCAGGTCATAACCTTCTTTACGCGCCAGTGTCGCTAGAGTGTCAATCTGATCAGGGAGCTGCTCGGCTGTTACAATCTTAATATCCATATACCCACACTGTTTTAGATGATTGTTCAAATGTCGCACCAGTATAACTGCTTGGTACTCTAATCTTATAAATAAAATCCAACCTTTAAATCAATGGCTGCACTCGCTACCGTTTAAAAATAAACCAATTCTTAGACCAAAGATTCAAGCTGAATAAGTTACAGAATCTTTTAAAGTATTCTGAAAATGTTTCAGTGAACTACAGCAAACCCGAGCAATCGTGTAAACTTAGCACTTTCATTTTTAATGTGATATTTAGATATGTCTACTGTTGACCTTTTTGCGATTGGCAATGCGCTGATTGACCAGGAATTTAAAGTTTCTGATGAGTTTTTAACTGCACATCACTTGCAAAAAGGCACCATGCAACTTGCGGATGGTGAAGCTCAGGCTACTCTGTATCAAAACTTAAAAGCAACTCAAACTTATAAAGGTCAGGCTTCAGGCGGTTCAGCAGCCAATACTACAGTTGCATTTGCAGCTTTGGGCGGCTCTGCATTCTATGCCTGCCGTGTCGGTAATGATGATCTTGGTCACATCTATCTGCATGGCTTAAATGAAGCTGGCATTAATACTACAACTCAATCGATCAGTGAAGGCGTAACCGGCACCTGTATGGTTCTGGTCAGTCCAGATTCTGAACGTACCATGCATACCTATTTAGGTATTACTGCTGAACTGACAAATGAACAGATTGACTTCCAGCCTTTAACAACTGCTAAATGGCTCTATATCGAAGGTTATCTATCCACATCAGAAACAGCACGTCAGGCCGTAAAACAGGCGCGTGAAATTGCCAAAGCCAATGGGGTTAAAATCGCATTTACCCTTTCTGATCCTGCGATGGTGCAATATGCCCGTGCCGGTCTGGATGAAATGATTGCAGATGGTGTAGATCTCTTGTTCTGCAACCAGCAAGAAGCATTGATGTATACCGAAACAGATACCATCGAAGCCGCTCTGGCTAAACTTAAAGAATTAAGTCAATACGTTGTCATTACAATGTCAGCTGAGGGTGCGCTTATTTCCAATAATGGTGAAACCTTCACTGTACCGGGCCGTGCTGTAACTGCAGTGGATGCCAATGGTGCTGGCGATGCGTTTGCGGGTGCTTTTTTATATGCACTTAATGCAGGTCTTGGCTTAAAAACAGCAGCAGAACTGGCAATTTTAGTGTCTAGTCAAGTGGTAGCGCAATTTGGTCCACGTCTGGCTGTTTCAGAATACGCAGCATTATTAAAAGATGTTCTTAAGGAATGTGCTTAATGTTTAAAATTTGCATGACTGACGATATTCCAGAGCGTGAAGCACGCTCTTTTGAACTTCCAAATGGGGATACAATTTTTATCACCCAGCGTGATGGTTCGTTTTATGCTTACCAGAATATTTGTCCACATTTACAGGTAGAACTGGAATTTCTGGAAAACCAGTTTCTGGACCGTGATCAGGAATTTATTGAATGTTCTACTCATGGTGCACTATTCGTAGTAGAAAGCGGTGAATGTATTTCTGGACCTTGTCAAGGTCAATCACTTGAAAAAGTTGATATTACCGTGCATTCTGATGGCGGAATTTATCTTTCAGAATAATAGCTAAAACGGATTTTGCCATGCCTGAGTTTTTACTTGACTATAACCTGATGCCATTTCATCTCAGTTTATTGTTCATCATTCTGCTTGGCATGGCAAAAACAGTTGCCTTCTATTTTAAGCTTAAACCCAGTCAACTCCTGAAACGCATTTCTCCGTATGACTTTCAGAATGTTGAATGGCTAAATGTCAAATTTTCCAAAACCCTGATTGTTTTTTTCTTTCTGATGAATTTTAGCTTTGCCGGCTATTTGCTTCAGTTTCTGATCTATTCACAGGAATATCATTTCTTACCTGCCTATTACATCATTCTACCGGCATTGATCATTGCGATTTTCTTTACCGTATTTATGATTCATTGTCTGGATCAGGTCATTCCACCTAAATATAAAAAGAATGATGTAAACCTGTTAGGCCGTTTAGCCACGATTTCAAGTGGCAATGCCCGTCCCGGGTTTTCTGCACAAGCGCGAGTTCGGGATGAGTATGGTCAGTTACACTATGTTCAGGTCGAACCTGAATTTGGCGAACTGGAATTTCAGTCTCAGATTATTTTAATCCGTCTTAGAAAATCGCATTATGTGGCCAAGAAAATCTGTAAATCTAACCGACTCTTTAGCCTGAATCTGGAAGAAGCTTAAAGTTCATGTAATTCAATAGAAAAAATCCCGGCCAAACGTCGGGATTTTTTATTAGATAGATAGATTTATTTTTTAAACAAGCCTGAGACCATATTCAATACATTCTGAATATCATTATTGGCTTCCTGCTTGCTGGTCTGCTCACCTTGTGGTGTCAGTGAATCAATAATCTGCGGCAAGACCTGAGAAATGGCGCTATAGACATCCTGCTTAGGCACATGGGTCTGTTCTGCGACCTGTTCCACTTCCTGATCATCAAACAGGTTTTGCACCTGCTGCGGATCGACATTGGCATTTTCACCCGGGCCAGTAGAGACCCAGTCATCAACCTGGCTATTTAGACCTTGTCCTTTGAGCTTATCCAATGCTCCTTGCAAACCGCCCTGTTTCTGAATCCAGGCCAAGACCAGTGGCAAGACAGCAATCAATAAAGTCTTTGTTGTTGAACTGCCACCCAGTCCAGAACTTGGTCGAGCGGAAGATTGGCTCCCACCTCCGAGCTGGCTGAGTACAGCACCTAAAATTGCACCTAGGCCATTTTGCTTGTTTTGCTGTTGTGAGTTTTGATGCTGCTGATTTGGATTCAGGTTTTGCTGATTGGTATTATTGATATGACCCAATACTGATCCAAGAATATCTGCCAATCCCCCTTGCTGGGATGAACGCTGCTGGGATCGCGACTGGTTATTTCCTAGGGCTTGCTTGGCCAGCATTTCCACAATACTACTAAGATTGGTCATAACTCATTCCTGTATACGCCTTCTGTACAGAATAGAGTCTGAACTCATATTTTCCATGCAGGATTTTGTTAATATTTGCAATACTGATATAAGTCCTTCCTAGCTTTCCAATTTTACCAGCGATATTTATCCCAGTTTTCAGGGTTAGCCCAGAATTTAGAGTTAAACCAGTCTGGCACATGTTTATAAGTCAAAATATTGAATTGCCAGAGTGCAAAATCCGCCCCATAAACCGTCTTGTCAATCAACTTGGTCAGACCTAGAGACCTGAGCAGTTTTTCATCCTGCAAGCGACTCACCACCACCAGACGTTTTGCAAATAAATCACGCATTTTAACCAGAATTTGACTCTTCTGCTGTTCTGGTAATGCTAAGGTTTCAGGAGTATCCAGCATCACTACTGCCAAGTCATAACGCTGTTGAAAAGGCAGATTTAAAACCTCAGATACGTTAAAATAGTGCCATTGAATAGATTGCTGAAACTGAGATTGGGTTAAATCCTGCCCGATACAAATAGCAGTATGAATTGGCTGTTCTTTGGCGAAGTCGTCTAGCATTGAAGTGATGACATTCTGTTCAGCCATGACTGCATCCTTATGATTTAAGTGAGTAATTTTTTATGGAACTTCAGGGCATTTGCCATAAAATGCACGTCGGTCTTACAGACCTTAGTGTAACTGATCAAAATACCCAGCGGGCAAATGTTGAATATAAATTAATATTAGATGGATCAGAAATTAACCTTCCATTCCAGTTAGGTCAGGAAATCGAGATTGAATGGACTGGAAATATCTATTGTGTTTCTTGCGGCAAAAAAACTTCTAAATCATTCTCACAAGGCCACTGTTTTAAATGTTTTAAAACTAAAGCGTCATGTGATATGTGCATCATGAAACCGGAAACCTGCCATTATCATTTAGGCACTTGCCGGGAAGATGAGTTTGCACAGAATGTCTGCTTCCAACCACATATTGTTTATCTGGCCAATTCTAGTGCTTTAAAAGTCGGAATTACCCGGATCAATCAAATGCCGACTCGTTGGCTGGATCAGGGTGCAACTCAAGCCCTTCCTATCATGAAAGTGGGTTCTCGCCGTCTTTCCGGTAAACTGGAAGTGATGTTTGGTACCCAAGTCGCAGATAAAACCGACTGGCGTAAATTGCTCAAAGGTGAGGCGGAACCTTTAAATCTGATTGAAGTTCGCGATCAGCTGATTGAAGAATTTGCACCGAAAATCCAAACTATTCGTGAAGAGTTTAATCAGAATTTGCAGTTTAATGAGAATATTGAGGTTTTGGATAAGGAATTACCGCGCGAGTTCATCTATCCGGTAGAGCAATATCCAGAGAAAATCAAATCTCACAATCTGGACAAAACTCCAGTGATCCGAGGCAAATTACAAGGAATTAAAGGTCAATATCTGATTCTGGATACGGGTGTGATTAATATCCGTAAATATACAGGTTATGAGCTAATTTTCCGGGCGGAATAAAATGGCCGGATTTGAAAAGAGAGCTGTATGCTCATTTTTTATTTTAGATATTATTTCCTACTTAAGAAAATAAAAAACCAGCCCTCAGGCTGGTTTTTTTACAAGCGAATCTTATTTGATTTTTGCGTGAGATTTTAAGTAACGCGTATAATCATCAAATTCTTGTTGACCACGAAGCTGTTGATACAGTTTTACCAGCTCACTACGTTGCTCTGCACTTAAAACATCGATCGGATTTTTCTTCACTTCAGAAACTGCCACAACAACCAATTCATTTGGCATATTTGCTGTCGTTACTGACCAGTGACCTGCTTTAGGTGCTGGTACGCTAAATGCTGCACGTTGTACATCACGCTTAAGCAGACCTTCTGCGCGTGTATAGATGCCTGCATCTTCAAATACCAGTTTACCTTTTGCAACTGATGCTGCAGGCTTGGTTTTAAACTCATTCAATGCAGTTTGAACTTCAGCTTTAGCCGCAGCAAATGCTTTATCTTGAATCAGTTTTGCTTTTACCGCTGGTTTTGCTTCTGCCAGTGTCTGCTCACCCGCTGCATGATAATTGCGAACTTTTACCCAAGCCACATCACCATTGGCCAACTGAATGCTTGAAGATGCATTACGGTCGCCATTTTTCACGTCATCATTAAACAGTTTAACTTTGACAGCCGCATTACTTAGCAATGGATCACGTGTCGCAAGGGTCACACCATTTGCTTTCTGAACCTGAACACCCTTCACTTCCTGAGCAACAACATCCAGCGAGTCCGCACTTACGACCATGTCATTCAGACTGTTTACCGTATCAGAGAATGCATTAGATTTTTTCGCTGCCAATACTTCTTCAGATAAACGTGCTTTTTGAGATTCAAAAGATGGAACTGCTACATCAGGCAATTGGACTGAAATAATATGGTAGCCATAATCTGTTTTAACAGGCGCTGAAACTTGACCAGATTTTAAAGATGCAACAGTCTGATCAAATGTAGTACCGAACACGCCTTTTTCATAGACAGCAATAGCACCGCCTTTAGATTTAGATTCAGGATCCTCAGAGTATTGAGCTGCTGCTTGTGCAAAAGTGGTACCGGCTTTGATTTTAGCTGCAATTTCGCTTGCCAGTTTTTTGGCTTCAGCATCACTACGACTATCAGCAGTCACCAGAATATGTTTAACCTCTGGTTTTACATTCTGCTTCTGGTCAGCCACAAATTTATTATAGGCTTCCTGCAATTCTGCATCAGTGACCGCTACATTGGCAGTATCAATATTGCTCGGCTTGATCACCACATAATCCACATCAACGCTAGTTGGTTGCTTGAATTGGGATTTGTGCTTTTCATAATATGCTGCAATATCAGCTTCTGATACTTTTACTGCTTTTTTATAGCTGTCCAGATTCACGCTAGCGATATGAATATGACGTTGTTCAGTTTGCAGATCTGCAATTTGCTGCATCTCAACCGGACTGACCAGTGGATAATCCATAAAAGTAGAAGACAGCATTTTCAGTGCATGATCTTTACGTAAACTTTCTACTAAAGCATTGTTGGTCATACCAATTGATTTCAGGTAATTTTCATATAAAGCATTAGAAAATTTGCCATTCTCCTGAAAAGAAGGCTGCTGTGAAATCATTTGTGCAATTTGCTGGTCACTCAGGCTAATCCCCAGTTTTTCAGCCTGTTGCAAAAGCAAGGTACGCGCAACCAGGGTATCCATCGCTTTTTGATCGATGAAGCTTTGATTTAATAAGGTTTCATCACCATTGGCATAACTTAAGTATTGTTGTTTGAATGATTTTGTCAGTGACTCTAATTCTTGTTTAGAGATATCAGTTCCATTGACTGATTTTGCTGCATCAGAATTCCCGCCGCTAAAATATCCTTCAATACCTACAAGCGCTAAAGGGGTTAAAAACAGAACGAGCAAGACCTTGCCCAACCAACCCTTAATAACTTTACGAAAAGATTCCATAAGTATTCCAATATTTTATTTGCAGAGGATTTTAACCGAAAAAACCCATTGAATGAATGTGTTAATCAAAACAATTAAATCTATCAATAAAAAACGCGCCAAAGAAGGCGCGTTTTAGGATTGAAGCAGCTTAAGCAACAGCGTCTTTTAAGCCTTTACCTGCTTTGAAGCTAGGTACTTTGCTTGCTTTAATTTCAAGAGTAGCACCAGTTTGTGGATTACGGCCAGTACGTGCAGCACGCTCTTTAACGCCGAAAGTACCGAAACCAACTAGAGTTACTGTATCACCCGCTTTTAAAGCTTCAGTAACAGAAGCAATTGTAGCATCTAAAGCTTTACCTGCGTCAGCCTTAGATAATCCCCCTTTCTCTGCAATTGCATCAATTAATTCTGATTTATTCATGAAAACTACGTCCTCTTAATATCGTTTATTTAAGGTCCAAGAATTTGTTTAAACTACCATAACGCCTTTATAGCAATGCTTTAGGTATAAACGCAATACTTATAAACCTCTTTTTTTTCAAAATATATGCGAAAAAAACATTGAATTATGAAGAAAATCATTTTGTGTGTATTTTTTCCGATAATTCTTTCTGTATTTTTTCTTGCTGCAAGGTCAATTCATCAACCTTGGCATGCAACTGAAGAATTAAACGCTCCAGATGTTGTACATCCTTCAATGTCACTAATCCTATACGATTCAAGGAATGATGAACAGAGTTGTCGATCAGTTTTTCAACCTTATCTTTGGTATCTGTCACAGATTCGCGTGCTTTCTCGGAGACTTTTTCCACAGTTTGATCTGCAATATCGACTGTTTTGGATTCCAGCTCTTCTCCGACCTTGACCAGCGAGTCAAACAGTTTATTGCCTTCTTCCTCTGCGCGGGAAAATGCCCCAAGGCCAGCTAACCAGATCTGCTTGGTATATTTACGAAAGTCCAGCATCGAACGTCGCTCTGAGGCAGACTTTGACTTACTCTTCACTGGTTTTTCAATCAATTCCTGATCTGTATCTTGTGTCGTTTTTGTTTTATCCATGTACACGACTCCTGCTTATTTTCTATGCAAATATCATAAAATTATCTACAAAATCACCGCATAATAGCAAATTTAGGGCTTGATAGATTTGCTAAACTGTTCTACAAAGCACTTTATTTCAAGTCTAATTTGATTTAACCCTGAAATCTTTTACTCAGCAGGATGCTTTTTCATTTTAATTTTCAGGTAAGGATTGGTTGTATATATGAGTGAATCGCAACAAAGTCAAAATCAACCACATTTGTTGCTTACGATGACTTTGATCGTTTTAGAAACAATTTTCACGTTCATTCTCAAACATGACCGTGTTGTTGCTCTTCAGGCGAAGAAGTTTGTAGATGAGAATATTACAATAAAAATCAATAGTTATATTCCATATTTTGATTTCTATGTTCAGTTTACCAAAGACGGGCTGTTATTTGACTATAAAGCACCAGGCAGAATTATTGATCTGGATGTTCGCACCACTTTAATGGATCTGATTAAAATTTTTATCTTTGGCAATCGCAGAAGCATTCGTGCGATGCGTATTGACGGTAATCAGGTTTTAAAAGACGAGTTCCGTGATTTACTGACTTTATTTGCCTTACCTAAAGTATTGTCTGACTGGAAACACTGGTTATCTGAACCACCGGCAGATGAGACCGATATTGTTTCATCAAGAAAACGTATTGCGCCTTTATTAAAGAAAATTGAAGATCAGCGTTCCAAAATTAATAGCCTGCAAGTTGAAGTTAAACAGTATCGCAACCGCATTAAACGTATGGAACGCCGTCAAAAGCGGATCAATATGGCCTTTAGTATAATCACAGTACTTTTGATTGCGTTATTAGTGTATAATTGGATCAGCGTGTAATTCTTTCATTTTCAGAAAATTAAATACGCTCGCCATTCACAAAAATAACTTGACTAATTTAGTCGGGATTCATAAAATCTACACATCTAGTCTAACCATGTGTATCGAATCATGCGCCTAACCACTCGCGGTCGCTACGCAGTGACTGCTCTACTTGATTTAGCTTTGCAGCCATCTGAACAAACGATCACGCTTGCTGAAATTGCAGCACGTCAAACTATTTCTGTTGCCTATCTCGAGCAGTTATTTGCGAAACTAAAACGTCATGGTCTAGTTTCGAGTGTTCGCGGTGCCAATGGTGGATACCATTTAGCACGCAGCGCAGATGAAATTACTGTGTTAGCAATTATTGAAGCTGTAAACGAAACAGTTGATGCGACTCGCTGTGACCATAAAGGCAACTGCCAAAATGGCGCGATGTGCTTGACTCATGATTTATGGCAAGAACTCTCCCACCACATTGCCGATTATCTCGCAAAAATCACCCTTGCTGACCTTGTAGCTCGTGACAACGTGCAAACCGTGTCATTACGCCAAAATTCAGCAAACATTGATTCAGCCCTTTTATCGGTTACAGGTATTTGACATGAAACGTCCGATTTATCTTGACTATGCAGCAACAACTCCGGTAGATCCTCAAGTTGCAGAACGTATGATGGAATGCTTAACTTTCGAAGGCACCTTCGGTAATGCAGCATCTCGTTCACATGCTTATGGCTGGCAAGCGGAAGAAAAAGTTGAATACGCCCGTGAACAAGTGGCGAATTTAGTAAAAGCTGATCCGCGTGAAATCGTATGGACTTCAGGTGCAACTGAATCTGACAACCTTGCATTAAAAGGTGTGGCTCAATTCTATGCATCTAAAGGCAAACACATCATTACTTCTAAAATTGAACATAAAGCAATTTTGGATACTTGTCGTGAGCTAGAGTCTGAAGGTTTTGAGATTACTTATCTTGAGCCGCAACCAAAAACTGGCTTAATTACTCCAGAAATGGTTGAAGCAGCAATCCGTCCAGACACCATTCTTGTTTCCCTGATGATGGTAAACAACGAAATCGGTACGACAACTGATGTTGCTGCGATTGGTGAAATCACCCGTGCGAAAAAGATTTTCTTCCACGTTGATGCTGCACAGGCTGCAGGTAAAGTTGAAATCGATCTTTCTCAATTGAAAGTCGATTTGATGAGCTTCTCTGCACATAAAATCTATGGTCCTAAAGGTATTGGTGCCCTGTTCGTACGTCGTTCACCACGTGTACGTCTAAAAGCACAAATGCATGGCGGCGGTCATGAACGTGGTATGCGTTCAGGTACTCTTGCGACTCACCAGATCGTTGGTATGGGTGAAGCATTTGAACTTGCAGGCAAAAATTTACAGTCTGAACAAACTCGTTTACGTGTACTTCGTGACAAGCTTTGGAATGGCTTACAAGGTCTTGAACAGGTCTTCTTAAATGGCCACCCAACTCAAAACGTTGCAAACTACCTAAACGTAAGTTTCAACTTTGTTGAAGGTGAATCATTGATGATGGCACTGAAAGATGCAGCCGTATCGTCAGGTTCAGCATGTACATCTGCAACACTTGAACCATCTTATGTACTTCGTGCATTAGGTCTTTCTGATGAGCTTGCACACAGTTCGATCCGCTTCAGCTTTGGTAAGTACACCACTGAAGAAGATATCGATCACGTTTTAAATATCACTAAAGCTGCTGTTGAGAAATTACGTGAACTTTCTCCGCTTTGGGATATGTACAAAGAAGGTATCGACCTTTCTACAGTTGAATGGGCTGAGCACTAATTTTTGACTCTGAGATAGCTGTATTTACGCTGCTATCTCATTGATAAAAAATTTTTAATCCCCATATTTATATTAAGGCTGACCCCGAGTTTTGGAGAAGCAACATGGCTTATAGCGAAAAAGTAATTGATCATTACGAAAACCCACGTAACGTTGGTGTTTTAGACAAAAATGCAGAAAACGTTGGTACTGGTATGGTCGGTGCACCTGCTTGTGGTGACGTAATGCGTTTACAGATCCAGGTAAATGATGAAGGCGTGATTGAAGAAGCACGTTTTAAAACTTATGGTTGCGGTTCTGCAATTGCATCAAGTTCATTAGTGACTGAATGGTTAAAAGGTAAAACCTTAGACCAAGCACAAGCGATCAAAAACATTGATATCGCTAATGAATTGGCTCTTCCACCAGTAAAAGTGCACTGCTCTGTACTGGCTGAAGATGCAATTAAAGCGGCTGTTGAAGACTACCGTAACAAGAAGTCTAAAGCTTAATCATTCGTTTTTTAAAGAAAGATTCACGGAGTTTTCATGATCCACTTAACTGAAAATGCAGCAACTCATATCAGCAATTACCTCAAAAGTCGCGGTAAGGGTGAAGGCATTCGTGTTGGTGTGAAAACTTCAGGCTGTTCTGGTCTTGCTTATGTTCTTGAGTTTGTCGACGAAGTCGATACTCATGACCAGGTCTTTGAACAGTTTGGTGTTAAAGTTTTCGTAGACCCAAAAAGTCTGGTTTATCTCGAAGGTCTAGAAATGGACTACGTGAAAAACGGCTTGAACGAAGGCTTCGAATTTAATAACCCAAATAAAAAAGGCGAATGTGGTTGTGGTGAGTCATTCACTGTCTGATTGCAACAATAATTCTCTTTTTTCAGCATTAAAACAGTGTGAAATACACTGTTTTAATTGCATTTAGGCAGTTATTTTAATTGTCATCAAGCTTAATCATTTTTGCATATTAATCGCGGACTCTATCTCCCATGAATCATTTTGAGTTGTTCAATCTTCCTGTAGCACTCGATATTGATTTAGCCACTTTAAAAGCAGAGTTTTTAAAGTTGCAGCAACAATATCACCCCGATAAAGCTGAAGATAAAGATCAGGCTTTGATTAAATCAAGCGAGATCAACCAGGCATTCAAGGCTTTATCAGCGGTTGATAGCCGTGCAGCTTATTTACTGTCTTTAAAAAAACAGGACTATCATCTGGATCAGTCTATTAGCGATTTTGAATTTCTTCAGGATGCGCTGGAAATTCGCGAACAATTAGATGAAGCTTCATCGGCTGAAGATCTTTCTTCTCTGAAAGTTGAAGTTCAGCAATGGATTGATGGTCTGGTTCGTGAGTTCAAAATTGACTATGAAGATGAAGACTGGGGTGAAGCTCGCGATACCGTGCGTAAACTGCGTTTCTTTGTTAAAGTCATGGCGGACATCGACAAAGCGGAAGACCGTTTCCTGGATGATGACAGCTTTGATCTTGATGACGAATTTTAATTTTTCTATTTAATTTTAACGTGCAAAGGATGTAACACTATGGCTCTCTTGCAGATTGCAGAACCAGGTCAATCAAGTGCACCACATGAACACCGCATTGCGATTGGTATCGATTTAGGCACCACCCACTCTTTGGTCGCCACGGTTCTTTCAGGTCAAGCCAAAGTACTCAAAGATGAACAAGGTCGTGTGTTACTTCCTTCTATCGTTCATTATGCAGCACAAAGCACCGAATATGGCAATGATGCCAAACCTTTTATTACGACCGATCCTAAAAATACGATTGTATCCGTAAAACGTTTTATGGGGCGCTCCCAAGCAGATATTAAATTCCAGCATCCTTATGCCTTGGTGGGCGAAGCGAATGAAATGCCGGCATTTGAAACTGCACAAGGTCGTAAAACGCCAGTTGAGATTTCTGCGGAAATTTTAAAGCAGCTTAAAGAACGTGCTGAAGCCAGCTTAAAAAATGAGATTAACGGTGCCGTGATTACGGTTCCTGCATACTTTGATGAAGCACAGCGTCAGGCAACACGCGATGCTGCGCAACTGGCTGGTTTAAATGTTCTGCGTTTATTGAATGAACCAACGGCTGCTGCGGTAGCTTATGGACTGGATCAGGAAACCAACTTGAGCACAGATCGCAACTATGTGATTTATGACTTGGGTGGCGGTACCTTTGACGTTTCAATTCTACGTTTCTCTCAAGGCGTATTTGAAGTATTGGCGACTGGCGGCCATACTGCTCTTGGTGGTGATGATCTTGATCGTCTGATTTTAAAATGGGCTAAAAAACAGCTTAATATCGAAACCCTAGATGATGCTGAATATGCGCATTTTATTACTGCTGCGCGTAAAGCTAAAGAAACATTATCTGATGCTGACTCAGTTGAATTAAAGCTGCTTGACCAAAGCCTGACTTTAGATCGTCCGACTTTTGAAGAAATCATCAAAGTTGCTTTGGACAAGACTATCAGCGTATGTAAGCGTGTCATGCGTGATGCCAAGCTGGAACTTGATGATATTCAGAATGTGGTGCTTGTAGGTGGTTCTACCCGCTCGTACGCCGTGCAAAAAGCAGTACGTGATGTGTTTAACCAAGAGCCCCTATGCACCATTAACCCGGATGAAGTGGTTGCGATTGGTGCTTCAATTACAGCGAATCAGCTCATTGGTAACAGCAAAGATGGATCATTATTATTAGATGTGACTCCACTTTCTCTTGGTCTGGAAACCATGGGCGGTCTGGTTGAGCGTTTGATTTCACGCAATACCGCTATTCCAGTCGCACGTCGCCAGGAATTTACAACGTATCAGGATGGCCAAACCGCTATGCTGATTCATGTGGTACAAGGTGAACGTGATTTGGTAGAACATTGCCGTAGCTTAGGCCGTTTTGTCCTGCATGGTATTCCACCAATGACCGCAGGTCAGGCACGTATTGAAGTGACTTTCCAAGTGGATGCAGATGGCTTGTTAACCGTTTCTGCCAAAGAAATGACTTCAGGTGTGACTGCACAAATCGATATCAAACCATCTTATGGTCTGTCGAGTGAAGATACTGAACGTCTGCTGTTAGAAGGTTATCAGTTTGCTGAAGAAGATAAGAATCTTCGTCATCTGCAGGAAACCAAGGTGGAAGCACAACGTGAACTTGAAGCACTGATTCAGGCACTGAAAGTAGATGCTCAATTGATGAATGAACAGCAATTGGCAGAACTGACTGCTGCGCAAGCACGACTTGAGTCCGAGCTACAAGGCACAGATATCAAAGCCATTGAATCTGCAGTAGAACAGCTTAAAATACATAGTGATGCATTTGCTGCTCTGCGCATGAATCAACATATTGATGCTGCCCTTAAAGGCACTAAACTCGACGATTGGTCAAACTCAAACTAATTTAAGGTAAAGACTATGCCACGTATTAAAGTTCTTCCACATGCGCAAATTTGCCCTGAAGGTGCTGAGTTTGAAGTTGAACAAGAGGCCAATCTATGTGAAAGCATGCTGAAAAACGGAATCAAGATTGAACATGCATGTGATATGTCATGTGCATGTACCACTTGCCACGTAATTGTTCGTCGCGGTTTCGACAGCCTTGAAGAAATGAATGATGTCGAAGCTGACTTGCTCGATCGTGCTTGGGGATTAGAACCTGATTCCCGTCTGTCTTGCCAAGTGAAGATTGTGGATGAAGATCTGGAAGTTGAAATTCCAAAATATACCATCAACCATGCTTCAGAAAATCACTAAGATTCTGAAATCAAAAAACCACGCTTAGGCGTGGTTTTTTTATGGTCTTTATCATTTATTTAAATCATAAAAATTAGATGACTTTTGATCGTTCAGCTGCTCGAAATGCTTCTTCAGCAGACAAAGGTTCAATGACTTCATCTTCAAGTTTTAATTTCACAATTCCTTGAGAGTTGGTCAGTTGCTGCTGGGTTTGAATGC
This sequence comes from Acinetobacter sp. CAU_H_56, assembly GCF_058599425.1. Classification (NCBI taxonomy): domain Bacteria; kingdom Pseudomonadati; phylum Pseudomonadota; class Gammaproteobacteria; order Moraxellales; family Moraxellaceae; genus Acinetobacter; species Acinetobacter sp. CAU_H_56. The sequence goes on from NZ_CM178654.1 coordinate 1,706,307, forward strand.
GTTTAATCATTTTTTCCAGCACATGCAATAACTCTGGATAATCATAGTTTTGCACTTCATCCAGATTTAGCAGTAAATGAAAGCCTTTATATTCATAATCAAACCAGCGCTGATATTCAACTTTCTGGAAGGCATATTTTTCCATCACTTGCCAGGTGCGAACCGGTGCCTTAATCCCTTTCAGGAAAATTGGCTTTTTAGGTGCACATAGATAGTCATTTTTGATCAGGTTATGGGTATCTTCAGAAATCAGGATTTCATCAACTTCCGCAGCGCTTTGTAAGCGTGCAGCCAGATTGGCATCACGACCAACAATGGTATAGGCCATACGGTGATTCGCACCATAGTTCCCCACGTGGCAATAACCGGTAGAAATTCCCATACGGATATGCAATGGTGGATAACCCATTTTAATCCAGCGCTCGCGTAACAATTTCATTTGCTGACGCATTGAAATCGCCATTTCCAGACAGTTTTTAGCATCCTGCTCTACACCATCTGAATGCGGATCGCCAAAGAAGATCAGGATGGCATCACCCATAAACTTATCGACTGTTGCTTCATATTTCTTGGCGATTTCAGTCATATGACTTAAATAGTCATTCAGCAGGAAAGCCAAGTCATCTGGGATCAGAGTTTCAGAAAGCTCTGTAAATCCCTGAATATCTGAGAAGAAAATCGTGAGTTTTTTACGTTTGTATTCGATCTTAGCTTCAGACTCGCCTTTCATGATGGATTGCCACAACTGCACTGGCGCATAGCGGCTGAGCTGATTGGCAAATTCCATATAACGGTTCATCTGGTCAAAATAATGGTTTTTCTTCTGGGTCATATATTGCATACGACCGCTTTGATAGAAATTTCCAACACCAAAATAGGTAATCAGACAGATGAAACCTAGTACGGTGAGTTCGGTACTGGTAGGACTGAAATAGCTGGTAAACCCAAAAATGCCAATGGTAGACAGATAAAAGATCATGGTGCCAATCAGGCCAGCCAGTGACACCATCATGAATGAAATCTTGTTATTAATGGCTGTATACAGCAATGTGACCACTGCCAGCAGGGACAACACCAGATCCAGATGTACAGCTGCAAGTACAACCGAAACAATAATCACATCTAGAACAAAGAAGAAATTACGTTTTAAATTATAGTCGTATTTATAAATCATCCACCGGGATAATTTCGGTGTGATCACCAAGACCAGTGCCAGAAACAACGGAACGAAAATCTGGTAATTGGTATCCGGTTCCGTGTAGTGATAGACGATCAGAACCAGAGACAGCATGATATATCCCATCATCCGATGGAAATATTCAAACTGTTTCGGTTCCTGATGAATCCAGTCGTCTAATTGCACTCAATTACTCTCTTAAAGTCCAAAATCTTGAATGGACCATAAAATGTATGTCAACGCTTAGTCCATACGCCAGTCAAATGGCATATCCCCTTGACCGCGTAAAGCCAGCATCAAGGTTTGACGCATATGTGCCAATACTTCACTGCTATAAGGAACTGCTGGTGTACCCCATACCGGCTTAGGCCATGCCACATCGTTTTGATAACGAACCACATGGTGAAAATGCAGTTGTGGCACCATATTGCCCAAAGCTGCGACATTCATTTTGTCGGCACGGAATACACGCGCTAACTGGCTAGATAACCAGCTTGACTCACGTAAAAACTGCTCTTGGTCAGCTTGGCTCAATTCATATAATTCGGTAATGCCTGGTACACGCGGAACCAGAATCAACCACGGAAATTGCATATCATTCATCAAACGACATGTTGATAAAGGAAAGTCGCCTACAAAAAACGTATCTTGAGCAAGTTGTGGATGCAAACTAAACATATCTTTATAAATGATGCAAAATTAGAATGATGGCTAATACTACCATATACAATTGCGGCTGAGTATTGTAAGCGGGCGCTTTAGAGCAATTTTGTATGAATTGTGAAGGACAAAACGGCAAACTATTAGCTTAAATAATTTCATATGAAAACAAGCTGATATTCACACTATATTTATAAAAAAGAAATATAGCGTGAATAGTCATATTCCATGAAATCTAAAAATATTAATTTAGCTCTTTTAATAGGCTATCCAATAAATCACTGATGAACTGGATTCGTTTCTGATAGTCTTCCAGCATCACCATCACTTTCAGACGTTGACCACCCTCCATTCTGAAATAGGTCGGATGTTTCTGCATCATCTGGATAATACTCATGGCCTGAACCGGTGTATCTGGTGCAAATTCGATATGGCCGCCCTGCCCACCAATGTCAATTTTAGTGATGCCTAATTGCTCGGCTTTAAGACGTAGCTGATGCACCGCAAATAACTGTTTCACCGGTTGCGGCGGAATGCCAAAGCGGTCAATCAGTTCCATACGGATATTATCGAGTTTTTCCTGAGTATCGGTATTACTGATGCGTTTATAGAACAGCAGCCGCTGATGTACATCACCCAGATAATCGTCCGGAATCAGGGCTGGCATATGCAGGTTGATTTCTGCAGTTAAAGACAGTGGTGCATCAAAATTCGGTGTTTTACCTTTTTGAATCGCTTTAGTTGCCTTTTCCAGCATTTCCATATACAGGCTATAACCGATCGCCTGCATCGAACCACTTTGCTGCTCACCTAAAAGTTCACCTGCACCGCGAATTTCCAGATCTTCGGTGGCCAGCATAAAGCCTGCGCCCAGAGTCGAAGCACGTTGAATCGCTTCTAGCCGTTTTTCTGCATCACCTTTTAAGGCTTTTAGAGATGGCACTAACAGATAGGCATAGGCCTGGTGATGCGAACGCCCAACCCGGCCACGCAACTGGTGTAACTGTGCAAGACCGAGCTTGTCTGCGCGCTCAATAATAATGGTATTGGCATTCGGCACATCAATCCCGGTCTCAATAATGGTCGAGCACACCAGAACATTGTATTCTTTGTGGTAGAACTGTTGCATCACCTGCTCAAGCTCGCGTTCTCGCATCTGACCATGTGCCACAATCACACGCGCTTCAGGCACCAGATTCCGGATATTTTCTGCAGCTCGGTCAATGGTATCGACTTCATTATGCAGAAAATAGACCTGACCACCACGCAATAATTCACGCAGAATTGCTTCTCGAATGGTATCGTTGGTATGCTCCTGCACAAAGGTTTTTACAGCCAGACGGCGTGCTGGTGGCGTGGCAATAATCGACAGATCACGCATTCCGCTAAAGGCCATATTCAAGGTACGTGGAATTGGCGTTGCGGTAAGAGTCAGCATATCCACATCGGCACGCAAGGCCTTAATACGTTCTTTATCACGCACTCCGAAACGATGTTCTTCATCAACAATCATCAGCCCCAGATTATGGAACTGGACATTTTCCTGTAAAAGCTTATGGGTGCCGATAACAATATCAACTTTGCCATCCGCTAAATCCTCAATCGTTTTGGTATGCGCTTTAGAAGAACCGAAACGGGAAAGTACTTCAATGCGTACAGGCCAATCCGCAAAACGATCTTTAAAAGATTCATAATGTTGCTGTGCGAGCAAAGTGGTGGGTACTAATACCGCGACTTGACGATTATTCTGTACTGCGACAAAGGCTGCCCGCATGGCGACTTCGGTCTTACCAAAGCCAACATCACCACAGACCAGACGGTCCATTGGTTTGGCCAGCTGCATATCATATAACGTGGCTTCGATCGCATTGGCCTGATCCGGTGTTTCTTCATAGGCAAAGCCGCTGGCAAACTGCATATAAAGACTTTGATCAACCTCAAAACTGATCCCCGGTTTAGATGAACGACGTGCCTGAATATGTAATAACTCGGCTGCGACATCATGAATCTGTTCCAAAGCCTTACGTTTGGCTTTATTCCAGGCATCCGTACCCAGTTTATGTAACGGTGCCAGATCTGGATCACCGCCACTATAGCGGCTGATCAGATGCAGGTTAGTCACCGGCACATAGACTTTAGCACCTTCAGCATAGTCCAGTTGCAGAAATTCATGATCCTGATCATCGATACTTAAAGTAATTAAGCCTGCATAACGTCCCACACCATAATCCATGTGTACCACTGGTGCACCAATGCTCAGCTCAGTCAGACTGCGGATCAGGAATTCTTCTGATACTTCCTGCTGACGCTTGCGACGACGTTGGACCACACGATGCTCGTAAAGCTGATTTTCCGAGATCACACTGATCCGATTTGTCAGAACAAGACCACGTTCCAATGGGGCACTGGTAATCGCAATCGCATGCAGAGATTCGACAAAAGCATCAAAGTTTTCTACGGTCGGAATATCGCCCAGACTTGGGCGCAGCGCATCTTTTAAGGTTTCACGACGACCGGCACTTTCAGCAACCAGTAAAACCGGATGATTGGCCGCATCAATATATTTTTTGACTTCGGTAAAAGGTTTTTCACGTTTTGGATCAACAGGCAACCGTGGTGGTAACTGGGTATCCAGATTAATCACGCCGGCTTTCTCATCAAAAGCTTCTTGTGCCGCAATGATGCGACTAAACTGATTCAGCTGTTCTAAAAGCTGATTGGTCGGACAGAACAGTGTTTCAGGCGGCAGAATCGGCTGATCAATATTATGACGGCGATCTTCATAACGGCGTGTTACATCCTGCCAGAACTGCTCTAAACTCTGCTCCAACGCCCTATCTGTAATGACAATGCCATTCTTTGGTAAATACGAAATTAAGGTACTTTGCCCTTGCATCGCTTCATGACTAAAGAATAAAGGCAGGTAGAACTCGATTCCCGGTGAAGCAATGCCATCCATCACATCCTGATAAATTGGATTTTTCTTTGGATTAGCTGTCGGGAAAAATTCTGCATAACGGTCACGGAAAGTAGCACGGCCTTCCTTAAGGGGAAATTCTTGTGCAGGTAATACCGTAAATTGTTCTAAAGTTTGCGTAGTTCGCTGGGTTTCCGGATCAAAAAATTTCAGGGTTTCAATTTCATCATCGAACAGGTCAATCCGGATCGGGGCATCCTGACCTGAAGCATATATATCGATAATACTACCGCGAACTGCAAATTCGCCATGGTCATAAACGGTATCGACCAGATGATAACCAGCCTGAATCAGTTTTTTCTTTTGCTGTTCCAGATCCAGCTTTTGCCCGACTCGAATATCGAAGTGTTCACCCAGCACCCATGAAGTAGGTGCAATACGCTGTGCCAATGTAGAAGCTGCCAGCAACAATACGCCGCTTTGGGGCATATTAGATAAAATTGCCAGACGTTCAGAGACGATGTCCTGATGCGGAGACAGACGGTCGTAAGGCAAAATTTCCCAGTCTGGAAATATGGTCGGTTTAATCCCATAAAATTCCAGTTCACTTTCCAGTTGACCCAAATGCTGGTTATTACGTGCAACAATGACAAATAGGCGCGATTGCTGCTGCTTGATAATTTCTTTCAGCAATAATGCAGTAGACGAGCCTTGCAGATTGCCTAACCAGCGTTTCTCGCCTGCCTTGAGCTTGGGTAAATTAAGTTGGGAAATTTCTTGTTGGAACATGTATATAGCTTTAAAGTCTAAACAACATGAAGCTTATACTATCACGATGATCTGGTGCTATTTCGTTATTTTTATGCAGTCGTTACAGATTGACTGCACAGGATAAAATCAGCCTATGATTCATCTATTTTTTGTCGCGTAAAAAGTTACGATAATAGTCATTTAACTTTTTCACAATTATTTTAAATTGCAGCAGGTTTTCTTCAGTATTTCCTAATCTTGCATTAAAACGCTGATTGGCAATTTCCAGATCAATTTTTTCATTAATGATCATTGCAGTTGAATATAGCGCTTTTAAATCATCAAAAGTTTTCATGCGTCGGTTAGACAAGTATTCCAGCCGCTCGCCCAGCTCCTGATTTAAATTAATCCCATCCACAATATAGCCAGTCCCTTCTACATATTGGATATGATTCTCTTCCAGAAAAAGCTGAGCCGGGTCAGGTTTATTTGATTTAAATAAGTTACTGATTTTATCAAACATGCTATGCACTCAATTCATTGTGTCATCGATATAGTCTAGATGAAAATGCCCCAAACCCACAGACAGGATTTGAGGCAAATGGTTAAAATCAGTACGAGTCTATATTGGACTCATCCTTAAACTTTCAGGATACCCGTTCCCATTGATTCATCATTGGGACTTCTGAAACCAGATTTTCAAAGGCAAAGATTTCATCCAGCTGAATTTCACTCAATAAACCCAGCTCCAGCACCACTTCAGGTACAGTTTTATTTTCACGAATACATTGCTTGCCAATTTCATCACAAGTGGCATGACCTAAAAGTGGTTCCAGTAAGGTAATAATCCCGATACTGCGCATCACTGCATTTAAACAGTTTTGTTCGTTGGCCTGAATCCCGGCAATACATTTTTGTTGTAGGGTCTGCATACCTTCGGTCAATAGCTGAATTGACTCATTTAAAGAGACTGCGATTACAGGTTCCATGACATTGAGCTGTAATTGTCCTGCTTCTGCTGCCATCGTTATAGTCAGGTCATTACCAATCACACGGAACGCAATCTGATTGACTACTTCTGGAATGACCGGATTGACCTTGGCTGGCATGATAGAGGAACCTGCCTGCAATTCTGGCAAACGGATTTCCGCCAGACCGGTACGCGGGCCAGAACTCAAAAGACGCAAGTCATTACAGATCTTGGATAATTTAACAGCCAGACGTTTCAGACTACTGGATAGAATAATAAACACGCCGCAATCGCTGGTCGCTTCGACATAATCTTCCGCGCCTTTTAAAGGTAGGCCAGTAATTTTCGCTAAAGTTTGTACTGCATGTTTGGCATAACCATCTGGAGTATTCACGCCGGTTCCAATGGCAGTCGCACCCAGATTCACTTCCAGCAATAACTGACGCATTTGCTCAATCAGCTTCAGGTCTTCTTTTAATAAGGTTGCGAAAGCACGGAATTCCTGTTCCAGAGTCATTGGAACTGCATCCTGTAACTGGGTACGCCCCATCTTGATCACATATTGAAACTCTGATGCTTTGCTATATAAAGTATCAATCAACGATTTTTGTACATGAAGCAGTTCATCCAGACGTGTATAAGTCGCTAGACGTAGTGCCGTGGGATAGACATCATTGGTTGATTGTGAAGTATTCACATGATCATTTGGATGCAGGATATGGTAATCGCCTTTACGATGCCCGAGCAATTCTAGTGCCCGATTTGCAATGACCTCATTCGCATTCATATTAATAGAAGTACCGGCTCCACCCTGATAAGGATCAAGCGGAAATGCTTCCTGCCAGTCCTGAGGTTGATGAATCAATTCATCACAGGCTTGTTGAATAGCAGTACTTTGTTGTTCTGATATTTTCTGAAAATGTAAATTCGTTTGTGCTGCTGCTTTTTTAACTTGCGCCAGTGCGCGAATAAAGTGTGCTTGCTGGCCTACCACCAGACCTGAAATCTGAAAATTCTCAATCGCACGCAAAGTATGAATACCATAATAGCTGTGCTGGGGAATCTGCTTCTTACCCAATAAATCCTGTTCAATTCGGCTTGATTCTATTTGCAACATATTGTCCATGTCATATTACTCTTAGCAATGATGCACCATTCAGAATGGCGTTCCTTCACTATGAAGAGAGGCCCTAAAAACAAATAGAAGTGATTTAAACAGGATTTGAAACAAAATATGACTAATTCGAGCTTGTTGTTAGTTTTGTAAAGTTGTGTAATTAAAATACAAAAGTTCAATGAATTTAACTGTTTATTAAAACTACCTATTTTTCTTCAAAACCACGTGTAACTTTGCATTTTACAACCCTCTCCTAATTGTTCATTTTTATTAGAAAATTCTTAATTTACACAAAATATACATAAAAGCTGATTAACTGTTACAGAGTGTAATTTTTAAAACATGTTTGAATCACTGCCCTGTGAACGTAGTTCAAAAATCATCCCGGATGATGATGTTTAAAATTTAAGGATACTCTGCCTATGAGCTCGCTTAATCCGACACTGATTACTTTTATGTTTTATATCGTCGCCATGATTGGGATCGGTTTATATGCCTATCGTGCGACGTCCAATTTTGATGAATATATTCTAGGTGGGCGAAGTCTGGGCAGTGTCGTGACTGCACTTTCTGCAGGTGCCTCTGACATGAGTGGCTGGCTACTGATGGGTCTACCCGGCGCCATCTATTTTTCTGGCCTGTCTGAAGTCTGGATTGCGATTGGTCTGATTATTGGCGCCTGGTTCAACTGGCTACTGGTGGCTGGCCGTCTGCGTGCCCATACTGAATTTCAGAACAATGCCCTAACTTTGCCTGATTATTTCACCAGCCGTTTTGCGGATAAGAAACGGATTTTACGTTTACTCTCTGCGATCGTGATTCTGGTGTTCTTTGCAATTTACTGTGCCTCCGGCATGGTCGCAGGTGCACGTTTATTCGAAAGTTTGTTTGGCTGGGATTACACGACAGCACTTTGGCTCGGTGCAGTAGCCACGATTCTGTATGTGTGTATTGGGGGCTTCCTGGCAATCAGTTGGACCGATACTTTCCAGGCAGGCTTAATGATTTTTGCCCTGCTCATTACACCCATCATTACCTATTTGGCATTGGGTGATAACGCTCAACAGGTGGGCACCCTACTGGAAACAGCCCGTCCACATGCATCCAATATGCTGGAAGGTCTGAGTTTTGTAGCGATTATTTCCAGTCTAGCATGGGGCTTAGGCTATTTTGGTCAGCCACATATTCTGGTGCGCTTTATGGCGGCAGATTCGGTTAAAACTATCCCTGCTGCACGCCGGATCGGCATGACCTGGATGATTCTATGTCTAGTGGGGGCAATGTCGGCGGGCTATATCGGGATTGCTTATTTTGCGGCAAATCCTGACCTTCCTGCTGCTGCAATTGTCAACCGGAATCCTGAAACCGTGTTTATGGAACTGACCAAGATTCTGTTTAATCCCTGGATTGCAGGTATTATATTGGCGGCAATTCTGGCTGCTATTATGAGTACATTGAGCTGTCAGTTACTGGTTTGCTCGACTACCCTGACTGAAGATTTATACAAAGGCTTCCTGCGTAAAAATCCCTCACAGAAAGAACTAATCTGGGTGGGTCGTGGCATGGTGATTGTGATTGCCTTGATTGCAATCTCCTTGGCCATCAATCCAAACAGTAAAGTTCTGGGTCTGGTGGCTTATGCCTGGGCTGGCTTTGGTGCTGCCTTTGGTCCACTGATCATTTTCTCATTGTTCTGGAAACGCATGACCCTCAACGGCGCGATTGTCGGAATGGTAGTTGGTGCTGTAACCGTAATTGCCTGGAAAAATTATATGGGTGATACCGGTCTGTACGAGATTATCCCGGGCTTTATTCTGGCAGCGCTAAGTATTGTGATTGTGAGTCTATTGGATAAAGCACCAAGTCACGATGTCGTTAATCGTTTTGAACTGGCGAAAGCTGAATATCAAAAAGAAATGGCTGAAATGAAAAAATAATTTTCTATTTCAAATTAAAAAGGGACTTTATGTCCCTTTTATTTTGTCTGAATTTATACCTTAGCTTTAGCCGGCATTTTCAACTTGATCTGTTGGGTTTCCTTGATCACTTCCATGACCGGATAACTACGGGTTTCCTTTACCCCTGGTAATTGCCACAAAATATCACCGGAGATTTTTCGGAATTCATCCATATTGGCACAGCGAATTTTTACCACAAAATCAAAGCCCCCACTGATCATATGACATTCCACAATATCCGGAATATGCTGCACTGCCTCGGAAAATTCTTCCAGCACATTCGGTGTGGTTTTATCCAGCAAAATTTCGACAAAGACCACAAAACCGTTACTCAGCTTGACCGGATTGAGCCGCGCTTCATAACCGAGAATAAATCCTTCCTTGGTCAGTTTCTGTACACGAGCCAGTACCGCAGTCGGTGATAGATTCACCATTTCTGCCAGTTTAATATTGGAAATTTTCGATTCAGACTGCAGCAAATCAAGGATACGAATATCTATTCGGTCAAGGCTTAAATAAGGGCTATGCATTAGAATTATTCTCTAAAAATAATACAAACTATAGTGAGATATTCGTCAATTATTTTGGGATTATAGATTAAAACTCATTCAACTCAAAGAACCGATTGACGCAGTACAGGAAGTCACTATGTCCACCACAATACGCCCGAATTCGCACTCGAATGCAATGAAGCAATCGAATTACATTGCTGAATTTAAGGATAAAAACCAATACGAACAGCGCATCAATACAGCATGGCGACGTGCCGAGTCCGAGTGCGTGGAAACGCTGCTGGAACATAGTGAAATTTCTTCAGAACTGACGGATAAAATTCAGAGCCTGGCTTTTGATCTGGCACACTCCCTGCGCGAGCGTAAAGGCTCTGGCGGTAAAGCGGGTATCGTACAAGGATTGCTACAGGAATTTTCACTCTCTTCTCAAGAAGGAATTGCCTTGATGTGTCTGGCAGAAGCCTTGCTACGTATTCCGGATACCGCAACCCGTGACTTGCTGATCCGCGACAAAATCAATCAAGGCAACTGGAAAGAACATCTTGGTCAAAGCCAGCTGATGTTTGTGAATGCTGCAGCCTGGGGTTTGATGCTGACCGGCAAACTGATGGAAACACCACAGCAGAAAAGCTTGTCGAGTTTATTAACCGGTCTTTTAGCACGTAGTGGCCGTGGCATCATCCGTAAGGCGGTAGATGTCGCAATGCGCATGATGGGCGAACAGTTTGTGACTGGCGAAACCATTGAGGAAGCCCTGAAAAATGCAGAACGACTAGAAGATAAAGGTTTCCAATATTCTTATGACATGCTCGGTGAAGCAGCTCTGACTGATCCGGATGCGGAGCGTTATTATCAAGACTATCAAGATGCGATTCATGCCATCGGCAAGGCTTCAACGGATAAAGATGTCTATAACGGCCCGGGTATTTCTATCAAACTGTCTGCACTGCATCCACGTTATCAACGTTCACAAATGGATCGTGTGAATGATGAACTGTATAGCAAGGTACTGAATCTGGCAGTTCTGGCGAAAAACTATAATATCGGCCTGAATATTGATGCCGAAGAAACTGAGCGTCTGGAAATTTCCCTAGAGCTTTTAGAACGCTTGTGTTTTGAACCTGAACTCGATAACTGGAAAGGCATTGGTTTTGTGATTCAGGCCTACCAGAAACGCTGCTTCTATATGGTGGATTATATTATTGATCTGGCTAAACGCAGTCAGAAACGCCTGATGATTCGTCTGGTTAAAGGTGCATATTGGGATAGCGAGATCAAGAAAGCTCAGATTGATGGCATGTCGGATTACCCGGTATTTACTCGTAAGGTACATACTGACCTGTCTTATATTGCCTGTGCTCGAAAACTGCTGGCAGAACCAGATTATATTTACCCGCAATTCGCGACACATAATGCGCAGACCGTTGCTACTATCTATCAGCTCGCTAATCCAGAACGTTATTATGCAGGTCAATACGAATTCCAGTGTCTGCATGGCATGGGTGAACCACTATATGAAAATGTAGTAGGTGACAAAGCTGCTGGAAAACTCGGCGTTCCATGCCGGATCTATGCGCCGGTCGGTAACCATGAAACCCTACTGGCCTATCTGGTTCGTCGCTTGCTAGAAAATGGCGCGAATACCTCTTTCGTCAATCGCATTGCTGACAAGAGTTTAAAAGTCGAAGACCTAATTGAGAATCCGCGTCAAACCATTTTAAAAGCAGCTCAACAGGAAAATGCCTTAGGTGCTAAACATCCGAAAATCCCTTATCCAAAAGATTTATACGGTACTTTACGATCAAATTCGTCCGGATTAGATCTGGCTAATGACGCAGACCTGCAAGCCTTAAATGAAGTTGCGACAGACTTGGCGAGTAGCCAATTTCAGGCTGCGGCGATGGGTACTGCTTTTTCAGAGTTAGATACCAGCTATCCAGTACAGATTGTCAATCCGGCTCAGCATCAGGATGTTGTGGGCACCGTATATGAGGCAACAACTGAACAGGCTGAAATTGCCCTGACTCAGGCAATAAATGCTCAACATTTCTGGAGCAACTTGTCAAAAGATGAACGTGCAGCCTGTCTCAATAAGGCCGCTGATCTGATGCAGCAACGTTTGCTGCCACTGATGGTCCTTCTGTCTCGTGAAGCCGGTAAAACTTATGCCAATTCGATTGCGGAAGTCCGTGAAGCAATTGACTTCCTGCGCTACTATGCTGGCCAGATGCTGGACCTGTCTAATGATGTACATATTCAGCCTTTAGGAACCGTACTCTGCATTAGTCCATGGAATTTCCCGTTAGCGATTTTTACCGGTCAAATTTCTGCAGCACTGGTTGCTGGCAATACTGTCATCGCCAAACCGGCTGAACAGACTCCATTGATTGCAGCACAAGCCGTGCAGATTCTCTGGGAAGCGGGTATTCCGCAGGATGTCCTTCAGCTATTGCCGGGTCGTGGTGAAACCATTGGTGCTCAACTCAGCCAAGATTCACGCATTCAGGGCATCCTGTTTACTGGTTCCACTGAAGTCGCCAAGATTTTGCAAAAAACTGTCGCAATACGCCTGAATCAGTTTGGCGAAAGCATCACTTTAATTGCCGAAACTGGTGGTCAGAATGCCATGATTGTAGATTCATCAGCACTCACCGAACAGGTAGTATTGGATGTAGTTAACTCAGCCTTTGATAGTGCCGGCCAACGCTGTTCTGCCCTACGTGTACTCTGTGTGCAAGAAGACAATCTAGATACTGTGCGTAAGATGCTACAAGGAGCCATGCAGCAGCTACATGTCGGCAATCCGGTTCTACTCAAAACCGATATTGGACCGGTGATTGATGCCGAAGCTCAACAGAATATCCAGAAACATATTGATCAGATGCGCAATAACGGTCATAAAGTTCATCAACTGATGTTTAATCAAGATGCTTCCGATCTGGCTCAAGGTACTTTTATTCCACCGACCTTGATTGAACTGCCGAATTTGAATGATCTTGAGCGTGAAGTCTTTGGTCCAGTGCTGCATCTGATTAGCTATAAAGCTGGTGAACTGTCACAACTGCTAGATCAGATTAATAGCAAAGGTTATGGCCTGACCATGGGACTACATACCCGGATCGATGAAACCATGCAAACCGTGATTTCAAAAGCGCATGTCGGGAACTTGTATATCAACCGCAATATTGTCGGTGCTGTGGTGGGTGTACAGCCCTTCGGTGGTGAAGGCCTGTCTGGGACTGGTCCGAAAGCTGGTGGTCCACTGTATATTTACCGTTTAATGCATCAGGTGTCTGAGAAGAAACTGACTCAGCCTTATGCAATGCAGCCTACTAATGCACCACTTGAAAATCCGTTGATGCAGGACTTTAAGGCTTGGGTAAACAAGACTTTCCCCAGAGTTTCGTTGAAGGCTCCCGCTCAGATTGCCACAGGACATAACTTTAGCCTGCAAGGTCCAACGGGTGAAGAGAATCAGTACATGATCTTGCCGCGTGAAAGCGTGCTCTCTCTAGCAGACAATGATGTAGATCAGATTCAGCAAATCTTGGCAATTTTATCGGTAGGTAGCCGCCCGGCTGTACTGGCAGACAATACTTTTATACTCAAGTATCTGCAAAGTATGCCCGCGAGTGTGGTGAAAGCTATTAAAGTTATCAAGGATATTGAATCTAGTGATTTTGAAGCTGTGCTGCATCATGGCGATACATCTACATTGCTTGATCTACAACAACGTATTGCAAGACGACAAGGACCAATTGTAGGTATCACACATTTAAGCTCTGGAAATTATGAGATTCCAGTGGAGCGTTTCGTGATTGAACGTGCAATCAGTATCAATACCGCAGCTGCAGGTGGCAATGCCAGTCTCATGACCATGTCAGGCCTGTAAAAAGCTTTAGTACTTAAATTATTTTAATTCCTTTCCTCTTATGGCCAAATCTCTCCCCTTTGCAGGTTTGGCTTTTTTTTAACTGCTTTTCAAGCTGGTTTCCCTGAATAGTCTTAGGCAGAGCAGCAAATTTTTGCTACCATCTTGGCTTTCAAAATATTTGCGATTTTTTTACTGCATATGACCTCATCTTATCAGCAACAACTGGATGCCAAAGTTGAACGCATTAGCGCACAATTTGCCGAATATCAACCACCTGCCCTTGAAGTATTTGAGTCGCCTGAACAGTACTATCGCATGCGTGCTGAATTCCGGATCTGGCATACTGAAGATGACCTGTTCTATGCCATGTTTGAGCGTGATGAGAACAATAACAAGAAAGTGATCCGTATTGATGAATTCCCTGTGGCTGACCGCAGTATTAATGACTTAATGCCGCAATTGCTAGAAGCCTTCAAAGCCAATGCAACTCTGGGCCACCGCCTATTTGAAGTGCATTTCCTGGCAACACTAAAAGGTGAAGTACTGGTTTCCCTGATCTATCACCGTAAACTGGATGAAAGCTGGGAACCTGCAGCTAAAGCACTGGCTGAAAAATTGAAGATCAAGCTGATTGGTCGTAGCCGTGGCCAGAAATTTGTCTTGAGCGATGAGTTTGTCGTAGAAGAACTCAGTGTATTTGACCGCAAATATCAGTACAAACAGATTGAAAGTAGCTTCACCCAACCGAATGCGCAAGTCTGCCAGAAAATGCTGGAATGGGCATGTAATGCCGCGCAGCAGTCTGATAAAGATCTATTAGAACTGTACTGTGGCAATGGTAACTTTACCCTGCCATTATCTACCCGTTTCCGTCGTGCATTGGCAACTGAATTGGCCAAGTCATCTGTGTATGCGGCTGAATGGAATATCGAGCAGAACGGTATCGAAAATATTCAGGTAGCACGTCTATCTGCTGAAGAATTTACGCAAGCTTTTAATGGTGAACGTACTTTCCGCCGTCTGCAAGAAGCCAATATTGATCTGTCAACTTATGACTTTGATACGGTATTTGTCGATCCACCACGTGCAGGGATCGATGATGAAACACTGAAACTGCTACAGCGCTTTGAACGAATCATCTACATTTCTTGCAATCCGGACACATTACACGACAATCTGAAACAACTGTCCCAAACCCATAAAATTACCAAGTTTGCCCTGTTCGATCAGTTTCCTTATACCCACCATGTAGAGTCAGGCGTACTGCTGGAAAAACGCTAAAAATATTGTTTCAATTTATTTTTTTGTTACATAAATGGAGCTTTTGTTAGCTCCATTTTTTATACATAAAATTAGTAACTTATCCATGAATTATCTTGTTTCAATCAAATAATATCGTTCAAAATCTCTTCTACAATCGAAAATTTAAAATACTGACTGCTGCTTTTATCACATAGGGCCTATTGCTTTATTTATTAAATTGGATATATTTCACCCTATGTTAGGTTGTGTATGAAGGCTCTATGAGTTTCTGGCAGAAGTTGTTTTCAGATGAACAACAAAATGAACACAAGAACCAGATTGCTTGTGTTGAAAATGATTGCTCTTGCAAGACAAATGAACAGCTCCTTGAAGCACTGTCTAAAGCAACTGATGAAGATATCATTATCGGAATCAAAAAAGTTCTAGCTTCTCGCGGTTACAGCCGTAAAGAACTCAATGAACTTCAGCACCTGCCGCTGCAATAAGCAGCTTAGGTCTTGATAAAAAGCATTTGCATACGCAAATGCTTTTTTTATATCTATCATTTGGATTTTTGCCAACCCTTATTTCCTCTTAATCAGATGGAACCTAATCTTTCTATCTGAACTTGGGTTTCTATATCTTCATTTCTCTTCAAACATGCGGATAAATGACTTTTCATATTAGCTTAGGCTATTTAGACATTATAGTTTAATATCTGCCTCAATCAGTTCACATACAGCATTTATAAAGTTCGAAAAATTTAAGGATGACTGTCTAGACAACGAATTCTGGATAGAATTGAACCCTAAAACATCGATTAATTCACAAAAAAACAGTACACTTGCTGTTTAAAATACACTTGTTATTAAATGGCTTAATCTTTACATGCAGCGAACTAAACGGTTTCCCATAGGTGCGCATCTTATGGTTAAACATTTCGGTTATACTCATCACGGGATTTATGCCGGGCGTGGTCGTGTCATCCACTACTCCGGTTTTGCACATTTATTTAAGAAGCATCCAATTGAAATTACCTCAATTGAGAAATTCAGTAACGGTAAACCGATTCAGATCCAGTACTATGCTTCAGCAAAATACAAAGGCCGTAAAGTGGTTCGTCGTATGCGTTCCAGAATGCATGAAAATAACTATCACTTGATTATCAATAATTGTGAACATCTCTGTACTTGGGCAATCACTGGTGTAGAAAGCAGCCCACAAGTCATTCAGATGATGAATCGCCTAACGACGATCGGTTATATCAGCTCCATGATGAGCTTTATGAATAGCCTTTTCCTGACCTTGACGACCACCTGTTTCGCCCTAGCCCTCTATATCAAGAAAAAGCTACGTGACAAGGCCAAACAACGTTTAGAGCAATATCGTGAGCTACATGAGCAGGTTAAAAACAATAGCCCAGATCTTGGCAATCATTTAAAACATCGCTAGGGTCATAGTTTCATGCTATTAAAATTTTTAAGCCCGCTATTCAAAAAATATTTAAAAAAATAAAATTTCTATCATTTGATTTATTTAATGATTAGCTTTTTAATAAAATCAGTTTAAACCTAAGTTAAATAAGCTTTTTGAGCTTTAATCGCTTCAGGTAATTCTTGTCCTAAAGAACTCAGGGTTTCACGTTCGATCAATCTCACAATAGAGTCTAAAGGCAGATCATTATCCTGAAATCCAAAAGGCTCTTCCAGTTCCGCACTCAGTTCATCTAGCCCTAACAGCATATAAGCAATCAGGCCGACTAGAATCGGAGTCCATAAACCAAGACTAGCTTCCAGACTAAATGGCAGGATAAAACAGAAAGAATAAACAGCACGATGCAATAGCACTGAATAGGAAAATGGTAACGGCGTCGACAAGATCCGGTCACAACCCGCCTGTATATCACCCAAAGCCACTGTATGCTGATTCAAATTGTTATAAATAATGTCTGTGATTTTGCCCTGTTTATAGAGCAAAACCAAATCTTTCTGGATCTGTTCCAGTACCCATTGTGATGCATTGATATGCGTGGACAATTGTTCAAATGCAGCAGCATCAAAACCAGTGTGCGCCTGGTAATGCTGAATACTTTGCTGTTGCTGTCTTAAACGGTCACGTAATAAGTGAGTAAACAGCATCATACGATACAGCAAGATTTCACGTGACTGATCATCAAGGACGTAAGTATCACGACATAAATGACGTGTCGTAGCAATCAGCGCTCCCCACAGCTTGCGCCCTTCCCACCAACGGTCATAACAGGCGGTGTTACGAAAGCTGAGAAAAATCGACAGAATCACCCCGAAGATGGTAAAGCCTATGGCCGGCACTGCAGGAAAGCTAAAAAAATGCGCCTGACGCAGATAGACCAGTAAGCCTGAAAGAAAAATTACCAGCCCCAAGGCAGGCAGAACTTTAGGCAAAATTGTGCCATGCCATGCAAACAGCAGACTAAAGCTATTACTTTTATCACGAACAATCATTCATTCTTTCCTACCAGGATTGAAAAAGCCCAACCGGAGTTGGGCTTTTTAGGGATTTAGCTTAAATTATTTGCCAGGTTTAAAGCTGTCTTTCAAATCTAGAATACGGTTGAACACTGGTTTGTCGCTTGAATGATCATATTGATCCGCTACGAAATAGCCTTCACGTTCAAACTGGAAACGATCTTCCGGTTTTGCCTCAGCCAGCGCAGGCTCAATAACTGCTTGAACCACTTTCAATGATTCAGGGTTCAGATTCGCCAGGAAGTCATCCCCAGTTTCAGGATCTGATTCAGTGAACAGACGATCGTAAATGCGAACTTCGGCAGGAATACCTTTGGTTGCAGATACCCAGTGAACCACACCTTTTACCTTACGGCCTTCAGGATTTTTACCTAAAGTCTCAGGATCGATTGAGCACTTCAGTTCAACCACTTCACCGTTCGCATCTTTAATCACTTCATCACATTTGATGACATAAGCATGACGCAGACGCACTTCACCGCCTGGAATCAGACGTTTGAAGCCTTTAGGTGGCTCTTCTTCAAAGTCTTTACGGTCGATATAGATTTCTGAAGTGAACGGAATAATACGTTCGCCCATATCCACGTTTGGATGACGTGAATGAGTCAGATCCATATCCGCTGGCAGATTGGTTAAAGTCACTTTCAGTGGATTCAATACTGCCATACCGCGAGCTGCGGTATTTTCTAAAGATTGACGGATGCAATATTCAAGCATTGCTACATCAACGATACTGCCATCGACTTTAGATACACCTACACGCTTACAGAAATCACGCAGACCTTCAGGCGTGAAACCGCGACGGCGCATGCCTACAACAGTCGGCATACGTGGATCATCCCACCCGTTAACATAACCGCCTTCAACCAGCTTGCGCAGCTTACGTTTAGAAGTGATGGTGTAATCAACATTCAGACGGCTAGATTCATACTGACGTGGAACTGATGGCGATTTAACTTTTTCCACCACCCAGTCATAGAATGGACGGTGATCTTGGAATTCCAGTGTACATAGTGAATGCGTAATGCCTTCAATCGCATCTGATAATGGATGCGCATAGTCGTACATTGGATAAATTTTCCATTTATCGCCAGTCTGGTGATGCGCAGAATGCAGAATACGATACAGGATTGGATCACGCATATGCACATTTGGCGAGTTCATATCTATCTTGGCACGCAATACCGCTTCGCCTTCAGCATATTCACCAGTACGCATTTTTTCGAAACGCTCAAGGTTTTCTTCCACAGTCGCGTCGCGTTGTGGCGAGTTTTTACCTGGCTCTACGAAGCTACCGCGGTTTAGCTTGATCTCTTCCGGAGTTTGCAGATCCACATAGGCATCGCCCTGTTCAATCAGTTGAATTGCCCATGCATATAACTGATCAAAATAGCTTGATGCATAGCGGGGTTCACCATTCCACTGGAAGCCCAGCCATTTCACATCATTGGCAATACCATCCACATATTCCTGCTCTTCTGCATCCGGGTTGGTATCATCAAAACGCAGATTGCACAGGCCACCAAATTCTTCAGCAATACCGAAGTTCAGGCAGATCGCTTTAACATGACCAATATGCAAATAACCATTTGGTTCAGGCGGGAAACGGGTGACCACTTGCTGGGTACGGCCAGCTGCTAGATCGTCAGTAATCACCTGACGTACAAAGTCTAAGCCTGGTTGTTGTTCCTGCTGCTGCGCTGAATCGACTGCATTCTTATTTTGGGTCGGGTTGTCGGGCAGAGACGTCACAACATCATTTGGCTTCATGATTAATCATTCACTTCTAAAGTTAAAAAGGGATTAATGAATATGCAGTAGCTCACGCGGTCTAACTGTATTCACTAAATAAAGGTTCTTTAGTTTAACTATAGGTGAATGATCTCTCAACCGTTAACTTAGGTATTTGATTTCAATTCGTTCATTTTTCAAATTGGAAAATACAATAGCTTACCAAATCGTAAAATATCCGCTTTTGACTGAGCCAGCAGATCAGTGCATGCTCTTAGGGTCAGACAAGCTTTATGAAGACGCATGATCTCGAAGAAATGACTTTGTAAATCAATGCATAAATAAGATACGATTTTTATGTTTTTAACAAAGAAAATTATGTTTTTGCTTGCCTTGTCGATTGTAGTTTGCTTATGCTTCCTTCATTCAGAAAAAACCATGGCATTAGTCCATGATTAGGAGATTACACAATGAGTTTTCCTCAAGTCGAATTAAACACCAATAAAGGTCGTATTGTTCTTGAATTAAACGCTGAAAAAGCACCTAAAACAGTAGCTAATTTCTTGCAATATGTACGTGACGGTTTTTATGACGGCGTAATTTTCCACCGCGTTATTGATGGTTTCATGATCCAGGGCGGCGGCATGGATGAAAACTTCAAAGAAAAAGCAACGCGTGATGCGATTGAAAACGAAGCTGACAACGGTTTAAGCAACGATGTAGGTACCATTGCAATGGCACGTACTCAAGCGCCTCACTCTGCTTCTGCTCAGTTCTTCATTAACGTGAAAAACAACTCTTTCCTTAACCATACTGGTAAAACTGCACAAGGTTGGGGTTATGCCGTATTTGGTAAAGTGGTTGAAGGTATGGATGTTGTTGATGCAATCAAAGGCGTTCGTACTGGCAACCGTGGCTACCACGCTGACGTTCCTCTAGAGAACGTTGTGATCGAATCTGCAAAAATCATTTCTGAGTAATTTTAAATCCTCCCTAACCCTCCTTTAATAAAGGAGGGAACCACCATTTTTAAAGATGGTTTTTCTCTTCCCTGTGTAAGTTTTAAAGCACTGCTTTTAAAACGAAGCGCAAGAAAGGGAGGAAAACTCCCTCTTTATCAAAGAGGGATTTAGGGAGATTCAAAAATAAGGAAAAGATTCGTGACCTATCTGTTTATCTCAGATTTACATTTGTCACCTGATCACCCTCGACTTGTTCGGGGGTTTTTAGATTTATTGGCAGCTTATCAGCATAAAAATACTCAACTGTATATTTTGGGCGACTGGTTCAATGCCTGGATTGGAGATGACTACTCGGCTCCCTGGCTGGATGAAATTATCACTGCTTTAAAACAGTTTAACCAGGCCGGTAATCAGATCTTTTTTCTCATCGGTAACCGTGACTTTGCCTTAGGCCAAGTTTTTCTGGATCAATTTTCCGGACAGCTTTTACCTGAAGTGACCAGTTTAAATATAGGTTCGATCCGATACCGGATTGAACATGGCGATGCACTCTGTACCGATGATGTGTCCTATCAACGTTTCAGAAAAGTCATCCGTCATGCCTGGATTTTAGGCTTTTTAAGAAAAATGCCTTTAAGTTTCCGTGCCAGAATCGCTAATGGTTTCCGCAAGAAAAGCCATGAAGCACAGCAATTGAAAAGCTATGAAGTTATGGATGTAAACCCATCTGCGGTAGAAGCAGCACTCAAAGAAGCAGATGTGCTGATTCATGGACATACTCACCGCGCTGCAATACATGATGTAAATGGTAAAAAAAGAATTGTTTTAGGAGATTGGAAAGCTGATTATGCTGAGATTTTAGAGCTGGGCAGCTCGGATATTGATATTCATAACATTCAGCTAAAAATCTGGTATTACCCATAAAAAAAGCAACTGCGAGCAGTTGCTTTTTATATTTTATTTAACTTAAACGGTATAACTGGTTAAAACCAGTATAGAAACTTTTACCATCCAGATTAAATGGATATTGTTCACCATTTTCAAGTTCAATCATCTTGCCCACATTGACCATAATCATACCATTGATGGTATTTTGCTGACGTTGCATTGGTACAACTTTGACTTGAATTTCACAACCATTAATGGCGGTCGCGATAGACCATGTATTTAAATTTTTCAAAATATTCACTCATAATATGAGCTTTTTGTGATTAAACAAGGAGAGCTATAGACTAAAAATAAATCTTATTTCTGGGTTTGCTAGAGTTTTTTTAACAGGAAAACCTGTCTTTCGTGTATCACAATCAGCTAAAAATAAACCAGCGAAAACAGTATTCGCTTTAAAGTAATTATCTTATAACTCTTTTTTGACCAAATAGCAAAATTACATTGTAATGACATATGTCAAGAGTAGTATTTTTCAGATGCTTTTTCGCCTATCTGAATGTCCAGTAAAGAAGTATTTCAACATATAAAACAAACCGATCAACATCATGATACTAAAGCCAGAGATCAAATCACCTGAATCAAGAAAGTTTAAAACTGCCAGATATCCACTAAGCAATGTATAAGTCAGCATTAAAGACGAATAAGATACGTTGCCCTAAATGATAACGTTGTTGTTTTTTTGCTCATGGATCTGTTTTTGCTGCTCAAAAAATACATCAATTTCTTCTGGTTTCATTTTACAATCCCACCCATCTTATTTTTTAAACTACTATAGCTAAAGTAAATAAAAAAGCTCTGACAAATCAGAGCTTTTATAAAATATCTTCTATATAAGTAATCAATATTGAGAAACCACAATTTACGACTCTCTGATATTTTTATAATCAATAACCGCCTTCTGACTTGATGACTTCAGCATCAGGTTTATATTTTACCAAAAGTTCACGAAGCGAATTCATCAGAACACTGGTATCGACGCCTACTGCAACAAACTCAGTTCCAAGGTCCAAATATTTCTGGGTAGCTTCATGCTGAGTCGATAAAATCCCAGCAGCCTTACCAGATGCACGAATCCGCTGAATGGCGTCTACTACTGCTTTTTGTACTTCAGGATGGTTCGGATTCCCCTGATAGCCCATAGTCGCTGAAAGATCTACCGCTCCAATAAATACACCATCAATCCCCTCAATCTTGAGGATTTCATCCAGATTTTCCAGACCTGTCACCGATTCAATCTGAATTAACAAACAGATATTTTCATGAGCAGTCTGGTAATAATTCGGGATACTGTTCCAGCGAGTCGCACGTGCCAGTGCAGCGCCCACGCCACGAATTCCTTCTGGAGGATAGCGGACTGCTTTGACCATTAATTCGGCCTGCTCCACAGTTTCTACCATAGGAATCAATAAGGTCTGTGCGCCAATATCGAGTAACTGCTTGATCAATTGTACACTGCCAATTGGTGGGCGTACTACAGCTTGAGATGGATAAGCAGCGATACTCTGTAATTGAGAGAGCGTCGTTCTCAAGTCGCTTGGGGCATGCTCGCCATCAATCAAGAGCCAGTCATAGCCTGCATTTGCCGCAATTTCTGTCCCATACGCATCAGCTAGTCCGACCCATAAGCCAATTTGCTGCTGCGTCTTTAATTTACGTTTAAAGTAATTGGTATATTGCATCGGCCCACCTATCTTGCATGCTATTGCCTGAAGTTCTTATTAAACTCCTGTTACCAGAAACTGCCAATATACAAAAGCTCGCTTTTTATCTGATTTAACTCTTAGTTTTTCATAAAATTTCACTCAAGATTATATAAATATAGACTTTGCCGATGATGTTTTTATTGTAATAATCTTTTGATCAGAAAAATCTAGATGCCTAAAGCATATTTCTAAACGCCTTATCAAAAGATTGGAGTCCATCAATGGATTTACTTAAGATCGCTCAAACCCGTTATACCACTAAAGCTTATGACCCTAACAAGAAGGTTCCAGCAGAACAATTTGAACGTTTATTAGAAATCTTACGCCTGACGCCATCTTCGATTAACATTCAGCCCTGGCATTTTTTTATTGCTGACAATGATGCCGCTAAACAGCGTATTGCCAAAGCACTAATTGGAACTTATGCCTACAATGCACCCAAAGTGCTAGACTCTTCACATACCATTTTATTTTGTACCAAAGCCGATATTGACGAATTACATCTGGACAACCTGTTAAATCGTGATGATCTGAGTGGTCGTTTTAAAGATGAAAGCGCCAAAGAAGGTCAAAAGAATACCCGTACCGGTTATGTACATTATTATCGTAATGAAAAAGGTGATATTCAGCGCTGGGCAGAAAACCAAACCTTTATTGCACTAGGACAGATCTTACTGGCTGCAGGAAGTGAAGGTATTGATGCCACACCGATTGGTGGTTTTGATGAAGACATTCTGAGTGAGGAATTACAGTTAGCTGAACAGGGCCTGATTCCTTCTGTATTGCTTACTTTAGGTTATCGCAGTGAAAATGATTTCAATGCCAAATTGCCTAAATCTCGTCTGCAAGCTGAAGATATTTTCACCAAACTGTAAGCATTTTATGTTATAAAAGGGGTCTAGTGCCCCTTTTCTTGTCAATTCGGGCCTAATTTTTGCTTTATTATCCAAACATCCAACTAGAATAACAATTAGAGGTACCCATGTCTGTTTTACCATCCAGCTCTTTAAAATTTGAATGCAAACACTGCGATAAGATCTATTTACATCACTATGCTAATGCCCAGCATCGTTATCCGAATTGTCCGGACTGCAAACAGGCAGGCTTATTGCTTGGACTGGCTGAAAAAGAAGACCTGTTACGTTATCCGCTTGAATTTGCATCTTCCTATGTTAAACAGACATTGCATATGCTAGGCAAACAACACTAATCACGCCTAGAATCAGCCCGATCGTACTTGCAGGTTTGAGTCGTTCTTTAAAGATGAGCAAACCTGCAATCACACCAAAAATCACCACCAGAATATTCATGCCCGCGAATACAATCGCTGGCGTATCTTTGAGCATCATGTGGGCTTTGACGTAAAAAGCGATATTGGCAAAGTTCAACGCACCCAATAACAGACCGAAACCAATATCCTTGCCAGAACCCAGATGACGATATTGCAGCAGCAGATAGATCATCGACAGAATCATGGCACAGATAAACATCAAGTTCAGTGCCACAGCAAATTGTAGACCAAGGCTGGTAGTATATTTCAGCAAGACATCAATCAGCGCATAACCAAACCACACTAGGCCCAGAAAAAACATTCCCTGCCTGGAGCTTTGTGATGTCTGACGGTGTGAGAATAGAATGCACAGTACGGAACTTATGCCTAAGACAATACCCAGCATCTTGAGCTGGTTAAATTGTTCCTGAAAAATGAAATAAGCAGCAGCCAGTGATAGTACAACCGATAATCGCTGGGCAATTTCAGTTTTTAAGATCCCTGCTGTTTGTAATGACTTGGCCAGAAACAGAAAAACACTAGGCAATAAAACACCGAGGGCCAGAATCAGTAGCCATGGAGTCTGACTCATGGAAATATGCTGGATGTCTGGCTTGAACCAGAAAAAACACAATATGCTGGCTGTAACATAATTCCAGCTAATCATGTGGATAGGGCTCAAGCCTCTATTTTTAGCAATTTTTAAGAGTAACGAGACTGCAACACTACATAATGCGGCAATAAAAATCAGTTCCATATGCTGCTCTTATTCTTCATCTTTATTTATATATATAAAAAAGCCCACATTCGCTGTGGGCTCTTCTTATAAATTATTCACAAGGAATTATTTATAACGCTCAACCATTTTCTCTAAAGAGATTGGACGAATCTTGTCTGCATTGCCTGCAGTACCAAATGCTTCGTAACGGTCGATACAGATTTGCTTCATTGCATCTACAGTTGCGCTGAAGAATTTACGTGGATCGAATTCGCTTGGTTTTTCAGCCATCATACGGCGCATTGCACCTGTAGAAGCTAAACGCAAGTCAGTATCGATGTTGATTTTACGAACACCGTGTTTGATCGCTTCAACCAGTTGCTCAACAGGAACACCATAAGTTTCTTTGATGTCGCCGCCATACTGATTAATCACAGCCAGCCATTCTTGCGGCACAGAGCTAGAACCATGCATTACAAGGTGAGTATTTGGCAGAGCTTCATGAATTTCTTTAATGCGGTCAATTGCAAGAATATCGCCTGTAGGTGGACGAGTAAACTTGTACGCACCGTGTGAAGTACCCACTGCAATGGCTAATGCGTCAACATTGGTATCTGCAACGAATTGACGAGCTTCTTCAACTGAAGTTAGCAGTTGAGAATGATCAAGTACGCCTTCAGCGCCTACACCATCTTCTTCGCCTGCCATACCTGTTTCAAGGCTACCCAGACAGCCGATCTCACCTTCTACTGAAACGCCGCATGCATGTGCCATTTGTACAGTACGGCGAGTCACATCAACGTTGTATTCGTATGAAGTTGGTGTTTTACCATCTTCACCCAGTGAACCGTCCATCATGACTGAAGTAAAGCCTAACTGGATTGAACGTTGACATACGTCAGGGCTAGTACCATGATCTTGGTGCATTACCACTGGAATATGTGGCCATTCTTCAACTGCAGCCAAGATAAGGTGACGTAAGAATGGTGCACCTGCATATTTGCGAGCACCTGCAGATGCCTGCACGATTACAGGTGAATTCGTTGCATCTGCTGCGAGCATGATTGCGCGCATTTGTTCTAAGTTGTTTACGTTAAACGCTGGTACGCCGTAAGCATGTTCGCCGGCGTGATCCAAGAGCTGGCGCATCGAAATAAGAGCCATAATATCCTCCCAGGTAATGGGCCATATTCTACATGTTCAACTATTGCAATACAGCCAAAAAATACAATATTTTATAAAAAATCCCTGCAAAAGCAGTGATTTTTACTTGCATAGTCTGAGTTATGGTGTCATAGGCTCGGAAGCACCTGATACAGATTCATCTACAGTCGCGGCATCTGCAGGTGCATTGGCAATTTCAGCCGGAACATCTGTATTTTTTTCATCCAGAACCGGTTTATCAATCGCATCAATTGCGGCTTGTTGCTCCGGACTAATAGTCTCTTCATTTACCACTGTTGTATTTTCTAGGTCATCTGCCGGTGTATTTTTCTGTGGGGTACAGGCAGTAAACATAAAAGATGCTGCCAGCAATGCAGCTAAAGTGAGGTGCTGTTTCATCTAAAGATCTCATCTTCATACTCTATTGTCTGCATCTTATGACAGCTTTATTGCACTTTAATGAATCATTGATGAACAGATCTGGAATAAATAAGCTATAAAAATAAAAAAAGCTGGCATCAAGCCAGCTTTTTACATTAGGACATGCGATTAAGCACGCTCTAACAATACCGCAACTGCAGGAAGTGTTTTGCCTTCAACGAATTCAAGAAATGCACCGCCACCTGTAGAGATATAGCCAATTTTGTCAGCAACTTCGTATTTATCGATCGCAGCTAAAGTATCGCCACCACCTGCAATCGAGAAACCTTCAGATTCCGCAATCGCTAAAGACAATGCTTTAGTACCTTCACCGAACTGATCTACTTCGAATACGCCGACTGGACCATTCCAAAGAATTGTTTTAGACGTTTTCAGGATTTCAGCAAATGCTTTTGCAGTTTCTGGACCAACGTCAAGGATCATGTCATTGTCAGCAACGTCTTCAACTTTCTTCACAGTCGCTTTAGCCGCAGCTAATGAACCCAGGAAGTCATCAAAGTTGATTTCAGATGCATCAGCAACCACAACATCAGTAGGAAGTGGAACTGAAACTTTTGCGGCAATGGCTTTCGCTGTATCGATCAGGTCATTTTCACATAGTGATTTACCTACATTGTAACCAGCAGCTGCAAGGAACGTATTTGCGATACCACCACCAACAATCAATTGATCACAGATGTCAGACAATGAAGTCAAAACATCAAGCTTGGTAGAAACTTTAGAACCCGCAACGATCGCAACCATTGGTTTTTCAGGTGTTTTCAATGCACGGCCCAATGCATCCAGTTCAGCCGCCAATAAAGGACCTGCTGCTGCTACTTTAGCTAAACGAGCGACACCTTCAGTTGATGCTTCTGCACGGTGTGCAGTACCGAACGCATCCATCACGAATACGTCACAAAGGGCTGCATATTTTGCTGCAAGTTCAGGATTGTTTTTCTTTTCCCCTACGTTGAAACGGCAGTTTTCCAGTAAAACCACTTGACCCGGCTGAACTTCAACACCATCTAGATAGTCTGTGAAAAGTTTTACTTCCTGACCCAATGCTTCAGTCAGATAAGCTGCTACAGGTGCAAGAGACTGTTCAGCCTTCGGCTCACCTTCAACTGGACGACCAAGGTGTGAATACACCATGACAGCCGCGCCCTTTTCTACTGCAGCTTTAATTGTTGGTAATGCAGCACGTAGACGCGCATCGCTAGTGATTACACCATTTTTAACCGGTACATTTAAATCTTCACGGATCAGAACACGTTTACCCGTCAGGTCAAGGTCAGTCATACGCTGAAAGTTCATTGTAGAGCTCTCTTTATAGATATTAAAAACGAGGCGATTTTAAATGATTATGCAGAAAAAGGTTAGCATCTTTTGCAGAAAACATTATGAATGCCAAAGTTTTGTTATGATAGAAAAAAGCTTCTTCCAGATTCAGTACCTATGTCGATACATCCTGATCCTAATCTTAACCGTCTCAATGTTCTAGGCGAGCCTTTGGCAAGCTGTTGTTTTGATCCCATTACTGGGTATTTCCGTAATGGCTTTTGCCATACCGCACCTACCGATCTGGGACAGCACACTGTCTGTGCACAGATGACCTCTGAATTTCTGAATTTTTCCCAGAAAGTGGGCAATGACCTGATTACACCATTACCAGAACAGGGATTTCCTGGACTGCAACCTGGTGATTTCTGGTGTATCTGCGTGACACGCTGGGTAGAAGCTTATGAAGCTGGACAAGCGCCACCGATCAAGCTGCAAGCCTGTCACAAAGCTGTCCTTGCTTATGTTCCTCTCCATATTTTAGAAGAATACGCTGTCTAATGAATACCGCAAAAATCATCTTGGCTTCTTCAAGCCAGACCCGTAAAGAACTGATGAACCGTCTACGTCTTGATTACGTATCGGTCGTCCCGGACATAGATGAATCACCCCAAGGTGAAAATCATGCGGATGAATTAGCCAAACGCCTGGCTTTTGAAAAATCTCGTCATGTCGCTGAGCAACATCCTGATGCAATTGTGATCGGTTCTGATCAGGTAGCCTGGCGTGAAGGCGCACCAGATATCTTTATGGGTAAGCCTTTAACAATAGAAAAGGCCATTCGCCAGCTGCAGGCCAATTCGGACAAGATTGTGTATTTCAGTACGGCGCTCAGCGTTCAACAGAAATCTACCAGTTTTGAACGTACGCTGGTAGAACATTATAAAGTCAAATTCCGCAAACTGTCTCAAGCGGAAATTGAGCGTTATGTAGAAATCGAACAGCCCTTGCATTGTGCCGGTAGTTTTAAATGCGAAAGTCTTGGGATTAGCCTGTTTGAAACCATGATCGGGCAGGATCAAACTACCCTGATGGGTATGCCGATGATTCAGCTATGCAATATTCTGCGTGAGCTAAAGATTTTAGTTCCTTAATCCTTTAAAGAAGTAATAAAAAAGCAGTCCCAAGACTGCTTTTTTAAATCATGATAATACTTAACCAATAATTAGCTGATTTTCAGACAAAAGCTGCTGCAAAGTGAGTCCTTGCTGATTTTCCAGAATCAGTAAATCTGTGCACTGAAATTCTGATTCTGATCCATCTCGGTCAACACGAATCACTGCATGACCGTCTATATCCTCAACTGTAATATAATCATTGATATTACTTAGGTCAGACAGCAAACCATCAAAGAACTCTTTATCAAACTGGATAACATCAACATCCAGCAAGTTAGAGTCTTGCCCTGAACCTGCTAAATTAAAATCGATCCAGGTATCTACACCATGACCGGCAGTTGCATCCGCTGCATCTAGTACTTCGTAGACCAGAGTATCCACACCTAAGCCTGAAGAAATCAGGTCATTACCCTGATCAGCATAAATGGTGTCATTCCCCGCACCCGCGATAATAATGTCATCACCACTGCCCGCCTTGATAATATCATTACCGCCATGGGTATCATTTTCCTTGATAAAGTCTCTAAAGTGTTTTTTGAGGTAGGTATAGACTTCTTGCTGGGTTAATACCTCACCTACAGGTTTTTGTGATTTCAGGTATTCTTCAATCACAATATAACCAGAACCTTGCGGAGAAATACGTTCATCCCAAGTTAGGTGATCCGTATTGATCGTGTCCGCAAAGATGACATCAGCACCGGCACCTGCATGAATATTGTCATGACCCATCGGATTGAGCTGAGTAACTAGTTGCTCTCCAATAATATAAGCCATCAATTCTTGCGGAGTTTTCAGTACAGCAACCGAGCCTTCACCGATAGCAACTTTCTCCCCTTGTTCATTGGTATTGTCATATAGCTTAAGTGTTTCTTCTTTCGGATGAAGAATACCTGCTGCAAACACTTTTGAGAGTTGATCTAACTTTGCAAAGTTTGCTTTATTATTTTGTACGTTGTCTGTTGGATCACCATCCGTAATAAAATAAGTCTGGTTTTCATAGCCTGAATTTTTGATATTTGCGCTATTAAACCAGTCCGTTGCCTGCTTGAACGCTTCATTATAGTCTGTACCACCTGATGATGGAGTGAAGAATGTCCCTGACGTTGCAACAATTTGATTCTTTATCCAAAGCTCTAAATTAGGCAATAAGCTCGGATCTTTTAAATTCTGAGCAGAAATTTCGATAGATTTTCGATTGCCTGAATAGTTATTCCCCCTAGAATCTGTAGAACTAAAGGTCATGATCTTGAAATTAATCAGACCATCATGCTTGGCTAAAATGGAACTAAAATGTTTGAGCACTTCTTGCACCATTTGTGCATAGGTAATGTATTTTCCATTATATCTAATGGTATCTGCCATACTGCCAGACAGGTCAATTAACATGGCGATATTGTAGTTTTTACCGGCTTCAGTATAAGTTTGTACCCCACCTAAATCACCCACCAGGATATCTTCAGAACTTCCTCCGACAATATCATCATCTCCATCACCACCAACCACAATCTGTGCCGAGGTAATTTCAACAGGAATGGTTCCAATTACAGGATAAGACGGCAGGCTTTCTAATTGAGACTGAATATCTTTAACGATACCAATCACTTCCACCTGCGTATCCATACGCAAATGTCCTGCTGTAACATCCACACTCCATGAATTATCTGCCTCATCAATAACAGCTTCATAGATTTTCCCAGCGACTTTCACTTCAACTTTGACAGGTTCACTACCTGCGGAACCCGAAATACTTCCTTTAATTTTTACTGAAGTCGTAATTTCTGGATCTTTCAGCAAAGCAATAGGCTCAATTGAAACTTCTGCTAATGGTAATACCCAAATGTTTGATGAAGTTAAGCTATCTGCCTGACGCTGGGTTTCTAAATCCACTACTGTAGCGAGTACTGTATATTGACCAATATTAAGTGCTTGCGGAACCTGAATACAGAAATGACCAGCTTCATCCACACACGTGGTGAGACTCTGAATATTTCCAGATCCATCACTTATTTTAAGTGTAACTACACTACCGGCTAACGCATTTGAATAGCCACTTAAAATCGGGTATTGCTCAGCGCTTTTTTCCGGCTCTTCAAGGCATACATTTAAGTTATCTACAATGGCTTCTGTATATGAGCAACTAGTACGGTTACTACTAGGTTCAGTCACGCTGACTTGTACGCTATATTGCCCATCTGCCAATGCAACCGGTACCACTACTGCAAAACAACCATTATTTGCTATCGCTTCAAGTGTTTGCACATTTTTATCAGCATCTGTCACTACAACTGTAATTGGGGTGCCATCAGCTAATGAAGTAGTACCACTGATAGCCGGATATTGATCAAAGCCATCCTCTAAGGGATTCAACTTTACACTTACAGCATAAACTTCGGCTGCTGATTTTGTACTGGCAGTACGTACACTTTCAATTTCTGTCACGCTGGCTTCAACACAATACTGGCCATCTGCAAGAATATCTGGCACTTGTGCTTCAAACACACCGTTTTGAGCTGTTGTTATTAAAATTTGTACTGAATCTGCTGAATCCCTGATAACAATAATAATTTCACTTCCATCTTGGGCATTGGTTTGACCAGTAATAACTGGACGCTGTTGATACCCACTTTCTAATGAAAGGCAAATCTCTAAACTTAGATCAATCGGATCAACGGGATCAACAGGATCCACAGGATCCACAGGATCCACAGGATCCACAGGATCTACAGGATCTACAGGATCTACAGGATCTACAGGATCTACAGGATCTACAGGATCAATTGGATCAACCGGGTCAATAGGATCTACTGGATCGATAGGATCTACAGGATCTACAGGATCTACAGGATCTACAGGATCTACAGGATCAATTGGATCAACCGGGTCAATAGGATCTACTGGATCGATAGGATCTACAGGGTCAACAGGATCAACAGGATCAACAGGATCAACAGGATCAACAGGATCAACAGGATCAACAGGATCAACAGGATCTACAGGATCTACAGGATCTACAGGATCTACAGGATCTACAGGATCTACAGGATCTACAGGATCTACAGGATCTACAGGATCTACAGGATCTACAGGATCTACAGGATCTACAGGATCTACAGGATCAACAGGATCTACAGGATCTACTGGATCTACTGGATCGACCGGATCAACAGGATCAACAGGATCAACAGGATCAACAGGATCAACAGGATCTACAGGATCTACAGGATCTACAGGATCTACAGGATCTACAGGATCAACAGGATCTACAGGATCAACAGGATCTACAGGATCAACAGGATCTACAGGATCTACAGGATCTACAGGATCTACAGGATCTACAGGATCTACTGGATCGACCGGATCAACAGGATCTACAGGATCAACAGGATCAACAGGATCAACAGGATCAACAGGATCTACAGGATCAACAGGATCAACAGGATCAACAGGATCAACAGGATCTACAGGATCAACAGGATCTACAGGATCGACCGGATCAACAGGATCTACAGGATCTACAGGATCGACCGGATCAACAGGATCAACAGGATCAACAGGATCAACAGGATCAACAGGATCAGTCGGAGTCACAGGAACATTTGATTCAAGTTCTGAACCAGGATTAGATGGGCTTCCACCACTAGAGCCACCGCTAGCGGCAGCTGCAATTCCACCTACTAGCGCTGCGCCACCCGCAATCCAGGGTAAAAGCCCCATACTATCGGAAGATGAAGGTAATAATACTTCGATGTCTGGAATCTGCTTGTACTGTTTCGCGACCTGATCAAACCAGTACAATCCTCCATCGTCTTCTTCAAATACAATGTCAGATGTGAGTCCATCTTCATTACTGACATAAAAGTTTTCAATGACCAGTCTTTCGCCATTTGTAAGGACCACAATTAGGGTATTGCCCTCTTGTAATAACTCGACAACATCGAGCTTATTAATTTTGGCTTTTACAATTGAAATAGCATCAAGCTGAACATTAGTTGCCTCTAATTTTGTTTGTTCTCGGCTTAACTTATTAATAATTTGAAGTGTTTGCATTATTTTTCCAATCTATATTTCCCCAATGTTGCAAAATTGTATGATTGTTGTTTTTATGTCAAACACACTATTCTTTTCACCTATTTATTGATGCAGTTCACACTTTTTAATTACATTCTTTTTCACTTTATTAAAAAAATATATTTTTACTGAGACCTTTTGATTAACTCTTTTCAGAAATAAAAACTCAAATCTTGAATTTAATTTTTAAGGGATATATCACACTTCCCCAATTTGTAACAAAAGTTGTAATAATATTTCCCTTAGACAGAGTATTACGGCTTAGATTTCATCTCTTAAGGTGCAATAAAAATCTATTTCACATGATCCAGCTTGCACCATAAGCTTACTCAAGAGAAAATACCTGCAAATTTTTATGCAGTCTTAATAATGTCCCTACCTCTAGACGTTTTAGGCGGTATTACCGCTGAACAATTCCTTGCCGAATACTGGCAGAAAAAACCGCTGCTGGTACGTAATGCCATGCCTGAAATCGCAGGCCTGCTAGAGCCTGATGATGTAATGGAGCTGGCACTTGAAGAAAATGTCACTGCACGTCTGATCAAGCAGAAAGATCGTGATCCAAATCAGTGGTCGGTCAAGACATCCCCTTTATTAAAAGCTGACTTCCAGAAGATGCCTAAGCTCTGGACTTTGCTGGTTCAGGCTGTGGATCACTATTCGTTCGACCTGTCTGAACTCTGGAAAAAGTTTGCTTTTATCCCTCAATGGCGTCGTGATGACATCATGGTGTCTTATGCGCCTCAAGGTGGTTCAGTCGGTCAACATTTCGACTTTTATGATGTTTTTCTAGTTCAAGGCTATGGTCATCGCCGCTGGCAACTGGGGCAAATGTGTGATGCCGAGACCGAACTTGTACCGGGGCAGCCATTAAAATTATTGCCAGAAATGGATGTGAATTTTGATGAAGTCCTTGCACCCGGTGATTTGCTGTATGTTCCACCCGGCCTTTCCCACTACGGCGTAGCAGAAGATGACTGTCTGACTTTCTCTTTTGGTTTCCGTATGCCAAATGTCAGTGACATGATGGACCGTGTAGGCGATAAATTTTCGGAAAATGAGGTCTTACGCAATCCATTGACTGACATTATTCGTGATCAAATTAGCGCTGCGGGTGAAGTCACAGGCAATGAACTTGAATATCTGAAAGGCAAAATCATGGAGCAGTTGCATAACTCCAATGTGCTTGAAGACGCCATCATGAGCTTGATGTCAGAACCGAAATATGAAGAGAATATTCCGGAGGCTGAAGAAATTGGCACAGGTGATCTGGAAGAAGCACTTGATCAGGGCTATAGCCTGATGCTTGAACCCGCTTCACGCCTGCTCTATACAGAAGAAGACGGTGAAACCTTGTTCTGGGCCAATGGTGAAGGAATCTGTATTTCAGAAGCATTTACTGCAAAACTGAAGCAGATTGCTGATGGTGAGCGTGTCTTACTGGATGAAGGTTTCGCTGACGAAGATATGCTGGAGGATGTTGCTGAGCTATTGAATGATTCTGTACTGATGCTAGTGCCACGGGCTGAAGAAGAATAAGTTTTTATATCTTGGTCATTTAAATCTATAAAAAAGAGGATCATATGATCCTCTTTTTTATGTCTGGATAATTTTGAGATGATTAAGGCTGATAGAGTTCCATCACCACGTGTACGCAGGTATCACCTTTCGCAGACTGAATATCCAGCATTCCACCCATGCGTTCAATGCGCATTTTCATACTGCGCATGCCAATACTCATACCATTTTTCTGCACCATCTCTGGATTAAAGCCGACCCCATTGTCTTGAATTTTTAAAGTCAATTGATGTGGCTGTGTATATTCCATACTCACACTCACCTTTGTCGCCTGGCTATGCTTGATAATATTGGTCAGACTCTCTTCTACTACACGAATCAGGGTCAGACATTGCAAAGCAGTAGGTTCACGCTGCCAGACTTTAGGAAATGACCAGTCTACGGCGATATCCATTTCTTCCAGTAATTGAGTAAATCGGTAACGTACTGGCGCAATCCAGATCACTGGCGTTTCAGGCACTTTATTGTCAATAGAAGAACCGCTATCGATAATTTGACGCAGGTCATCCCTAAGCAGCTTCAGCATAGATAAGAACTGCCGGTTAGAAATATTTTCGGTACTTTGATCCACCAGAATCATGGAACGCACAATCGAGCCACCCAGTCCATCATGCAGTTCATGTGACAGATTAATCCGTTCCTGCAAACGCACATTATCCAGTTCCAGCTTATGCTGATCACTCAAGCTTTTATTTAGATCAGCACTGACTTGCCGTACTTTTGATTCTAACTGCGTATTAAATTTTTCGATCTTTTTGATATTACGATTCAGTCGTGTCCCCATAATTAGCACAACAAACAGAATAATAATCGGTGATGTATAAGGTGATAAAGGTGAGAATTCACTAACCGCCGTTTGACCCAGAATGATCAGATCTATAATGACACACAGCAAAATTCCCCACAGACAAAGCATCAGAAACAGATATTCCCCATTGCGGGTTTTAATGGCCCAGTAGCTGACATAGATGACGCAACTAATATAAAGCAGCACATATGAGACAAAAGCGACACTGAGCACCGCTTCTAAATGCTCTAAAGAACTGGCTATGATGAATACACTAAATAAAGCAGTAACCCCGATAAGTCCCCGCTCCAAACGCTGAAATTTCTGCTTCAAGAACCGAATCAAATACAGGCAGAAGAAGTGCATATAAAGGATAAAGAAAATCAGATTGGCTTTACTGGCCCATATACTGGAGGGAAAAGGAAAATTCTCTGTGGTTAATACATTGGAGATAAACAAAATCCACAATAATGAACTCAGCGCCAGCCAGCCAAAAGTGGTTTCAGAACGTCGGAATAGCCAGATAATCAGGCTAATGACTCCAATCGTACCGGATAGAATCATATTAATCTGAAAGAGCGTACGGCGATCCCAGATCTTTTTTGAATAATGCTGGTCGTTGGCCATGACATTATGAAATTCAATCCTGCCAAGTCCTGCACCTTGGAAACTGTAACCCCGTACATAAATCAGCAGTTCATTGTCTGTCTGCTTCAAGCCTGCAATGGGCAAAATCCAGTAACGTGGTACATTCCAGCTTTTAGATAAAGGTTCTTGCAGATTTTGATCCGACCACAGCAGATCATCATTCAGAAAAACAGCTCCAGCAGAGTTCAGATAATCAATCCCAAAAACAATGGGTTCAGCCAGACGTATATTGTCCTGACAAGACCAACCCCAGCGAATTTTATACCAGGCATCCCCATTATATTTCGGCCAGTTATTTTTCCAGTTATCCGGTAATGTCACAGGTTGCCAGCCCGCATCCGGAATTTCGAGATGACTTGGGACTTGAACTTTTTGTTGCTGTTCAATGTTCACCTGACAAAGCTCATTAATCTGAAAATTATTCTGTGCCAGACTGATGCAAGAGAATAGGCTCAGCCAGCTCCCTATCATCAATAGAGCGAAGAGCCTTAGTCCTTGTCTAAACATCTTGCTAACGGATAGCATTCGCACTAAAGAATACCTAAATGCCGGGCGGTGCTCACTGCTTTAGTCCGCTTGCTGACAGAGAGTTTGCGGTAAATATGCTTAATATGACTCTCTACGGTATAGCGTGACACACAGAGTTCATCGGCAATTTCACGATTGCTAAGTCCCTGTGCCACCAATGAAAGAATTTCTTTTTCCCGTTGGGTCAGGCTTTCCTGTTCAGGATCAGGTACGACCTGTTCCAAAGAGGAAGATGGCTCTGAACTGGAAATCTGCTTGAGAATTTCACGCGCAATAAAAGGATCAATGGGTGCGCCGCCCCGCAAAATACTACGAATTGCCAGACTCACTTCTGTATCATCGCGTTCCTTGAGTACATAACCGGTTGCTCCTGCCTTAATTGCTTTTAACAGGCTGTCCTGAGTACTCCAAGCGGATACGACGAGTATCAAAGTTTGTGAACCGAGCTCATGTATTTTTTCAATAATGGAAATGCCATTTCCATCTGGCAGTCCAAGATCAATCAGTGCTAAACAGAACGGTTCTTGTTGCAGAAGATATTCGGCTTCCCTGACATTATTGGCGAACAGCAATACTTCATCGCTATACCCTAGATCCTTCAAAATATTTTTTAAACGGCACTGAATGACATATTCGTCTTCAACAATTAATACAGGTACCGGTAGTACGGCGTCTTGTGCTGTCATAAGCACACCCCTTATCGTTATTCTTATCACCCCATTGAAATTAAAATATAAACAAAAAAAGAAGAAAAATCATGAGTTTTTTTAACTTTATTGTGAGTAGCTCTAAGTATGAATAATTTTGAAAGCAGAGTTCTTGTTCTTGGAAAATTCAAATTTATAAACCATAAAAATGCCATCTATTTTAAGATGGCAATTTTTGTATGTTCCAAATATTAGGTAGCAGTTTATTTTTTACTTTTCTTCTCAGGACCATATTGCTGCTTCAAATACTCCACAATATCTTTAGACTCAAACATTTTTGTATTGGTATTCGGATCAACCAGATAAGGAACTTGGATATTGTTCCCCATTACTTTTAGTATCTGTTCACGTTTACCCCCCGATAAGGGTTCATATTTACCCGGCTTTAAACGCAGTTTTGCTGGTCCATAATCTTGCCAGCGTTCCTTCGCGACGTTATGAAAAATGAATGGTATTTCCAGCTCGCTTAGAACAGCACGTACTACTCGAGTAAACGGACTCGCTTCAAAGCCCCATAATTCTAATAACTGTTTAGGTGCTGGACGATCAATAATCTGTTTGTTGATCCATACACCGCGGGCTCCATTCACGATGGTTCCGGCAAAAGCGGCCACTGGAATTTTAGGATATTGCGCGTATTTACTCGGTATCTTGCCATTTTTGCCATAATGCTTGAACAGGTGATGAATAATATCTTGTGACTCATACATCTGATCACCCGTATTTTCATCTACTAAAAATGGAAAGCGGGTTCTGCCTCCCAACTGTTTTACAATCGGACGATATTTGGTGCCACCCTTAGGACATGGATAAACTTCATAATCCAGATTGAGCAAGGTTAATACCTCACGGACACGACGACAAAATGGTGAACCTTCAAATTCATATAGCTTGATTGGCTTTTCAGGCTGATTTGGAAACGGCGTGCCCACCATACCTCGACCGCCTTGGGTAAATGACGATGCCAGTGCTTGAGCAACCTTGATTTGATGTGGGAGCATTATTGTTATCCTTTTTTTGTTTTAAGAACCGTGAAAGTATGCTATTTGAGTAACTTTCACGGTATTGCTGATTTTTATTACTTTCTGTCAGTTTAAACAGATAGCTGATTAATCGACTAGTTTTTCCTGCGAAAGTACAATGCCGTTGTTATCGGCATAGACATACTCGCCCGATTTAAACGTGACTCCACCAAAATAAAGCGGCACATCAACTTCACCAATTCCCTTGCGGTTGCTCTTTTGAGGAATAGAAGCCAAGGCATGTACACCAAGATCAAGTTCAGCAATCGCATCGACGTCACGCACACAGCCGTAAATAATCACACCATTCCAGTGGTTTTTCACCGCAGATTCAGCAATCAGATCACCCATTAATGCACAGCGCATCGAAGCACCACCATCAACGACTAAGACTTTGCCTGTACCATCTGTCGCCAATAACTCTTTAACGCGAGAGTTATCTTCAAAGCATTTTACGGTCACAATCTGGCCGCCAAAGCTTTTACGTGCGCCATAACTTCTAAAGAATTTGCCATCCAGGCATGGAGTGACTACCTGCAGGTCTTTATCCGGATTGTCATCAAGCAGGTCACAAGTTACAAATGGTACGCTGGACACGTTTTTTACCCTCATTTCATTTTTTGTATGGCTAAATTATCATAAATTTCAAATTTCACAGTCTGATTCAGTGCTGCATATACCATAGTATGAGCCACCTGCTCTGCTGTCACTGGCTTGTATTTAAAAGAATCGGGGATGAAATGCGAAAACTTATCAAACAGGTTCTGTGCCGCGTCTTCCAGTAAACGCTGATGATCCCGCTCACCAATCAATAAAGACGGACGGAACAAGCTGATACGCTCTAGAGACAAGGTCTGGATATAATCCTCTAATTCACCCTTTACTCGATTATAGAACAGTCTGGATTTTGAATTGGCACCCATCGCACTAATCAACAGATAATGGGCATCTGTTTGCTGCACCAGTTCGGCAAAATGGGCATTGATGGTGTAATCGGTATTATAAAAAGCTTCTTTCGAACCTGCTTTCTTTAGCGTGGTACCCAGACAGCTAAAGGCATGGGTATGGCCACTGACATCCTGATCATTGAGCATTAAGAAATCCTCAACGACCACCTGCTTGACCTTGTGCCATTGTTCAAATTCTGGTTGATGTTTACGCACGATGACGCTAATACGCTTACAACTTGGTTCATTTACCAGCTGTTGCACCAAAGTCTTTCCGACCAAGCCTGTAGCGCCAATCACGATAGGATATGTAATGGTTTTAGTCATTTTTTGTACGATCTCCCTGCTTAGATACTAATCTAACGTTTTCTTTAGAATTTTTCTGCAACTAAAATGTTGTCAAAGCATGTCAAGACTTGACTTAAGCCCATAGTTTCCTCAAAATATGGCACTTGTTTACGGGCTGGTGATAGTTCTTCTGATGTGGTTTTCAGTTGAGTTTCAGCCCGCCCAGACCAATCTATTTCAAGGAGTGCACGAGTGGCAAACTCTGCTCAAGCAAAAAAACGTGCTCGTCAAAACGTTAAAGCACGCAAACACAACGCAAGCTTGCGTTCTATGGTTCGTACATATCTTAAACGTACAGTAGCTGCTATTGCTGCTGGCGACTATGCTGTTGCTACTGAAGCTTACAAAAAAGCTGTTCCAGTAATCGACCGTATGGCTGACAAAGGTATCATCCATAAAAATAAAGCAGCTCGTCATAAGAGCCGTTTGAACGCGCAAGTTAAAGCATTAGCTTCTAACTAATCGCAAATCAAAAGAAGCCCTTTTAGGGCTTTTTTTGTGCCTGAAATTTAATATCAAATCAACAATAAAGAATGATGAATACCAGATTATTCCCAATTCTAGTCATAGAAATCTTTTACTTAGATAAAAACAGAATAAATTATTCATCCTTATCCATAGAATGAGGCGTGGTGGTCTGATCTTGCTGCGCATTGTCTGTATCACGCTGACAGGCAGTTAA
Source organism: Acinetobacter sp. CAU_H_56 (assembly GCF_058599425.1). Lineage (NCBI taxonomy): Bacteria > Pseudomonadati > Pseudomonadota > Gammaproteobacteria > Moraxellales > Moraxellaceae > Acinetobacter > Acinetobacter sp. CAU_H_56. The sequence continues at coordinate 1,746,681 of NZ_CM178654.1, forward strand.
TCCTAACATAACGACCAGACTTAAAATCGTGATTATTTTCATGATGACTCCTATGCTTCCAAAATTGGTTTAAATATCAGCATAGTGATATTTCATCGTTACTCTATTTCACTTTCATACGATAAATGTAAAAAAGCTCAACCTAAATGATTGAGCCTTTGAATTATTTATTTACCTTTAATTCGGCATTCTGAAATTGGGAAATATCCAGCTCATGCACTTTGCCACGCCAGATCCATTTTAGTTTAGATTCCTCAAATACATCGCCTTCAAACCAAACAAACAAACCTTCCATCATTTTCGGCCAGTCTTCACGGCTGACTTCCTGATGCCCAGACATGACTGCAATCATCGCTGCCAGAATGGTGTCATGACTGACCGCCAGACTGAGTCCATACGGCGTTTTCGGATGAGTGTTGTAAATTAATTCTAATACATCCACTACGCCATTAATGGGATGTTTCATTCCGGGCAAGGCATTATTGACGAAGCTATTAATAAAGCCCAATGCCCCCTGTTTTTTGAAATATGGCCCTGCTTTTTGAATATCCAGTACAAAGCTGCCTGGCTCAACCAGCAAACCCTGTTCCACGATTTCAATCTTATGGGTATGCGGTGCTTTATCCGTTGCATCAGCCCCTTCGATCATCAATGCTGCGGTATCTACACAGCGCTGAATCGGACTCGATATACAATGCTGGATATGCCGATCTGTCTGATTGACCAGATAAGTGCCCCATTCCTGCGCCAGATCACGTCCTTGCGGCGTCAACTGCAAATCATAACCTGCCAGTCCCTGACCAGCGATATCTTCACGCAGAGAATGCCGCGTAAACAGAGTCACAGGTGTCTTGGTATCAGGCAATAAATCTATTGCACTGAGCATACTTGGTGGAAGCAGTTTTAATGCCACAATCTTGCCAACTGATCTATCAACGGAATCTTCCTCACTATACCATGAACGGCTATGAGCTCAATCATTGTCTTGCATGTCCGCCAGTGCCCGTAAAGCCAATACCTTCATAGCTTCATTCTTATAGGCGATAAACCCGCCATTCAGTAAGGTCTTGCGCTGGTTGTAGATGAATGGCCGACCTTCCAGATCAACCAACCCTCCACCAATCCGCTCGAGCATGCATTGACCGGCACTGGTATCCCATTCCGAGGTTGGATGGAAACGAGGATAAATATCTACTCGGTCTTCAAGGATCATGCAAAATTTATAGGCACTTCCTGCCTTGAACTCGGTGTACGCGCTAAGTTTAGCCAGACTTTGCAGATACTCGATATATTTTGGCTTCTGCTGACTGCTCTGACTCAGACCGACAAAGACATCCTGATGATCGGTAGCTGCTTCATAGCCAAACCATGCCTGATCCTGAATATCGTATTTTAAAGGCATGCCCTGTTCAGGGCAGAAATAAATTAGCTGCTGCGCAGGAACCGCCAAAATAGCAAAGGTAGTCAGACTGCCTCTGACCAGACTCAGGTTAATCGTGAATTCTGGACGCTGGTGCAGAAACTCTTTGGTGCCATCCAGAGGGTCAAGCAACCAGAAGTCTGTCCAGGCATGACGCTGATCCTGCCGCCCCTCTTCTGACAGCAAAGGTAATTCCGAGATTTCCGCCAAAGCTTGGGTTAAATAACTATTCACCCGATAGTCTGCCTGCGTTACAGGAGAATCATCACTTTTCTTGACAATATCAAACGCAGCACCCGAACAATAACGCTGATATTCTTCTCGCAAAATTTCATAGGCCTGTGTCAAAATGGGCACAAACTGCAAAATCATCGGATCTTGTGGTGCTATTGTCGCTTTAAACATAGAAAACCTTATATGTCGAATTGCTCAGAAAAACCGCCTATAATTTTCGATATGGACGGAACTTTACTTGATCTTGCTTACGATGACTTCATCTGGAACGAGTTATTACCGGTCCGTTATGCCGAAACACATGGCTGTAGTCTGGAACAAAGCCGCGAAACGCTTTATGCATTCTATCAGCAACATAATCATACCCTAAACTGGTACTCTTCTCGCTTCTGGACGGCTAAAGTCGAAGTCGACGTTCTGGCCATGCAAATCGAGCATAAAGATAGGGTTAGCTTACGCCCTTATTGCCTGGAATTACTCGATTATCTTAAAAATAATGGCTATCCGATCTGGCTTGCAACCAATGCCGACTGTGCCGGCCTGGCCTTTAAACTGGATCATCTGAATCTCAAAGATTATTTCGATGTCATTGTCAGCTCGGAAAGCATTGGACATGCCAAAGAATTTGTAGAATTCTGGCAAGGTCTGAATGCTTTGTACCCCTTTGATCCTGAGCAGGTCTATTTTATTGATGATACCGAAAAAGTCCTGAATGGCGCCAAGGCTTATGGCATCCAGAACCTGTTCTGCATCCAGCAACCATCTTCCAGTAAAGTTGCGCGCCAGACTTGCAATTACCCGATGCTGCACCAATTAACAGAGTTAATCACTCATTTAAATCAGTCTGAGGTAAACAAGCAATATGCGTAAATCGTCTTTACCCGAAGATGCGGTAGGCATGCGTATAGATAAATGGCTGTGGGCGGCACGTTTTTTTAAAACCCGTTCCATTGCCAAGAATGCTATTGAGGGCGGTAAAGTCCATCATAATGGTGAGCGTGTAAAAGTATCTCGCGAAGTCCGTGTGGGTATGGAGTTGACGATTCAGCAAGGTATCGACAAAAAAACCGTGGTTGTAAAAGAACTTTCTGATGTTCGTGGTCCTGCACCAGTGGCACAGAAACTGTATGAAGAAACTGAAGTCAGTATCGCTCGCCGGGAATTGATTGCATCGCAAAGAAAGTTGCATAATCTAGCGCGTCCCGATCATCGACCAAGCAAAAAAGATCGTCGAGACATCAGTCGATTCAAGAATGAAAATAGTCAGAACTTTGATCAACATTGGTCATATAATGATGATTAAATTCAAGCGTCAGCATGTGTCGTAACACTGCTGGATTTTATAGAATACAAGGGAAATTTCTGTCACTATATTCCTGTGGAACGAAGCTCTAATGTAAGACATCCACTTGAGTACTAAGTTTGTGACATCGTATTGAGGTTGTAAGATGGATGAGAATAAAAACAAGGCGCTCAACGCTGCCTTAAGCCAGATTGAAAAACAGTTTGGTAAAAACACAGTGATGCGTCTTGGTGACAATACCGTGCAAGCAGTTGAAGCTGTATCTACAGGTTCTTTAACGCTTGATATCGCACTCGGTATTGGTGGTTTACCGAAAGGCCGTATTATCGAGATTTATGGTCCTGAATCTTCAGGTAAGACCACAATGACATTGCAAGCAATTGCTGAATGTCAAAAAGCTGGCGGTACATGTGCATTCATTGATGCCGAGCACGCGCTTGATCCTCAATATGCCCGTAAACTCGGTGTAGATATTGATAACCTGCTGGTTTCTCAGCCCGACAATGGTGAACAGGCACTTGAAATCGCTGACATGCTGGTACGTTCTGGCGCAATTGACCTGATCGTAGTCGACTCGGTTGCGGCATTGACGCCTCGCGCCGAGATTGAAGGCGAAATGGGTGACTCACATATGGGTCTGCAAGCACGTTTGATGAGCCAGGCACTGCGTAAAATTACTGGTAATGCTAAGCGTTCAAACTGTATGGTGATCTTCATTAACCAGATCCGTATGAAGATTGGTGTAATGTTCGGTAGCCCGGAAACGACTACTGGTGGTAATGCACTAAAATTCTATGCTTCTGTACGTCTGGATATCCGCCGTATCGGTCAGGTGAAAGAAGGCGACGAGATTGTAGGTTCTGAAACCAAAGTCAAAGTTGTGAAAAACAAAATGGCGCCTCCATTCAGAGAAGCTCTGTTCCAGATTCTGTATGGCAAAGGTGTTAACCATCTTGGTGAACTGATTGACCTTGCAGTACAGCAAGAAATCGTTCAAAAAGCGGGTGCTTGGTATTCATATCAAGGCGACAAGATTGGCCAAGGTAAGAACAATACCATCCGTTATCTTGAAGAACACAAAGAGCTAGCGGATACCATTGAAAAACTGATCCGTGAGCAACTGCTTACTACAGGCAAAGTAGTCGAAGATAAAGACGAAGAAGAACCAGCAGACTTTCTGGATGCATAATCCTTAAACGTCATAACAGAGCGCCCTACGGGGCGTTTTTGTTATTATGGAATAGATATTTTAATCGAGATCAATATGTCAGACGCAAAATTCAGCAAACTTTTGGACTATGACACGATTAAACAGCAGTTTGGTGATGCTGAAGACTCAGCCACTTCTTCACCTGTTGAGTCACAGACTTTGCCAGAATTTGATCCGGAAGACAGCTTATTTGGTAACTCCGATAAAGAGCATAAGAAACCCGGTCTAACCGGCACCCGTTTGCGTTCTTATGCCTTTGCTGTACTAACTCGCAAAGAATACTCCAAAGCTGAACTCATTGAGAAACTGGCGCTTTATGCAGAAGATCGAAATGAAGTGATTACTTTGGTTGAAGAGCTATCTCGAGAAAACTATCAAAGTGATCAACGTGTCGCTGAAATCATGTTGTCGAGCCAAAAGCGTAAAGGCAAAGGTCCCAATCAGATTAAAATGAAGCTGAAAAGCAAAAAAATTGATACTGCCCTGATCAGTGAAGAACTCAAAGAAACAGACTGGGTACAACAGGCTTATGAACTGAAACTTAGAAAATATGGTCCAGAAGTAACAAAAGATCCAAAACTTAAAGCCAAGCAGATCCGTTTTCTAATGTATCGTGGTTTTGAAATGGATGCGATCATGAAAGCGATTAGCCGCAAGGCCGAAGATTAATTCTTTTGTATTTGTGAAAATTAGGCTTAGGCTATTTTTTTATTTTCCTCTTTGCCATCCTGCTTAAATAGTTTCCCTTAATTTACAATTAATCCCGAACAACAAAAAGCTTTCAAAAACTCAAATTAAGATAGTTTATTCAAAAGATTGAATTTCAATATTCCAAACAATATAGGCATCCACGAAAGCAGCTCTGAATAGAAGATTGAAAGTAAAGATTAAAAGGAATAGAAAACAATGAAGATTAAGATTGAAAAACAAAGAGAGAATAGAGAAATTTTATAATTATAAATCTGGTGGCAACCCTACCAGCAAAGCTCCGGCACATCATAGATCTACTACCGTTGCTACCTTCCGGTCCTGGCGGGGTTCATAGAGTACAATTGCGAAGTAACCGGCAGGGCTACCATTACAGGAACAGAGTATAGAGATTTTTATTGAAGTTGCAAGGGCTGTATTTCAAATTTTCAGTATAAGCTATCCGTTTGATTATTTTAAAAACAATATGCCCCATTATGCTGATTTTTTAATATTCTTCACAATTAATTCATGAATATCGAAATTCACATGATCTTTGTAAAACCTTGTTGCAATTTCTAAAAATGCCGTTTTAAATGTGAAGCTATAAACGGGTTATCTCTTTTAGAATAAATGAGCTGCGGATACATAATCTCGCCAAGAATCATGGAACTTATATGATGTTTAAGAAACAGGTATTGTGTGCCCTCACTGCACTCTGTACAACCTCTCTTTTTGCTGCGATTCCTATCGAATCACGTGGACTCAGCCAAGGTGCTCAATCAAATAATATCAGCACTCAATCTGCCACTGCTACAGGTGCAGATGCGCCTCAGACCAATACCAGCTGGCAGCTCATGCAAAAAAACCAGCAGCTTGAAAATGATCTACGCAGTTTACGAGGAAAAATCGAAGAACAAGAAAATGAGATCGAGAGATTAAAGAGCGAATTAACCAACCGCTATGCAGATCTGGATCAACGTCTTGAACTGTTGCAGCAAAAAATTGAACCTGCTGAAGATACTCCCGCGGAGGATAACCAACAGGATATTTCTCCCAGTTTAAGCTCTAATGCTCCAGTAGCCACTCATCAGGCATCTACAACGCAACAGCCGAGTGAGCAGGAAAAAGCGGCTTATACCATTGCACTGGATGCCTATAAAAATGGTGGTGCAGCTAAAGCCATTGCACCCATGCAGAATTTTATCAAGAATAATCCGAATAGCGTCTATATTAGCAATGCTCACTTCTGGTTAGCCGAATTTAACCTGTCGATTGACCCACCGAATTTTAATGAAGCAAAGAAGAATTATCTGATCGTGGTTGACCGCTATCCGAATTCTGCAAAAGCCTCTACTGCCCTTTATCAGCTTTATAATATTAGTAAGGATGTAGAAAAGAACGCTACTCTTGCTTCGCAATATAAAGCGAAACTACTCAAGAACTATCCGAAAGCTGAAGAAGTTAAATTTTTGAAGTAAAATATAAAGCCTCAAAATAAAAAAGACACCACGCAGGTGTCTTTTTTAATTCCAACTTCACTTCTATAACTTAACGCACAATGCCACGCTTTGATTGTTCGAGTGAATCAATCAGACGCTGTGCTTCAGAAACTTCTGGAAGAATCTCGATACGGATTTTCTCGATGGCTTCCTGAGTCGTTAAGCCAGATTTATAAATTAGCTTAAAGGATTCACGTAAACCGTTAATCACGTCTTTTGACCAGCCTTTACGACGCATGCCTTCCACATTCATGGCAAATGCATGTGCCGGATTACCCGATACCATCACATAGGCAGGAACATCTTTCAGAATCAGTGAAGCGCCCCCAATCATGCTGTAAGAGTCAATTTTACAGAACTGGTGAATACCTGAGTTACCACCAATCACGACATAATCGCCTACGTGTACGTGACCCGCCACACCGACATTATTTGCGAAAATATTATGATCACCAACCATACAGTCATGTGCAATATGGGTATTTACCATTAACAGGTTATGACTGCCAATTTTGGTAATGCCTTTGTCCTGAACCGTACCGCGGTGCAGACTGCAGTGTTCACGAATCTTGTTATAATCACCAATTTCCAGCCAGGTTTCCTCACCTGCATATTTCAGATCTTGGCAGACTTCACCAACACTGGCGAACTGAAAAATTTCATTATGTTCACCAATACGTGTGAAACCACCCACCACGACATGTGAATGCAGTTTGGTACCAGCACCAATCGTGACATTTGGCCCAATAATACAATAAGGGCCAATCTGTACATCTGCAGCAATTACTGCAGATGCGTCAATGATGGCAGTTGGATGAATTAGGGGATTATTGCTCATGCCTGCTCGACTTTCAGATGGGAAACCATAATTTCCGCGGTTGTTGCGACAATGCCATCTACTGTGGCAATACAATTATATTTATAAATGCCACGTTTTTGCATCACTAATTCAGATTTAAGTACTAATTGGTCGCCAGCAACCACTTGTTTTTTAAATCGAACCTTTTCAGCGCCAGCAAAAAGGAATAATGAACCTTCTTTTGGAGTTTCATTATTCATGACAAAACCAAGGATACCTGAGATCTGTGCTAATGCCTCTACAATCAATACACCTGGCATGATTGGATAGTTTGGAAAATGCCCCTGCAGAAATTCTTCATTAATTGAGACGTTTTTATAACCAACAATGCCATTTTCGGTAATATCAACAACGCGATCTACCAGCAGAAATGGATAGCGATGGGGCAAATATTCACGAATCTTTTGAATATTCATTGGCAATTCAGGCTTCGTGAATGTAGGCAAATTCGACTCTGTCATCATAATTATTTACGCAACTTAAATGTTGATTCAATGGACTCAATTTGAGATTGCATATGATCCAATCGTTTTACCAACTGGGTCAATGGCACATCTGCTAATTGTCTTAAGCGAACCACTGTGCGTTTCCATTGCTGATTTGGTAACAATCCCATGCCTGAAGAATAAGTGCCTTCTTCAGTAATGTTATTTGTCACCATTGACATTCCTGTCAAGGTCACATTATCGGTAATATGTAGGTGTCCTGCTACCCCACAAGCCCCCGCGAGAATACAGTTTTTGCCAATCGTGGTACTACCGGCAATCCCGCATTTGGCTGCAATCGCAGTATTTTCACCAATCTTGACGTTATGGGCGATTTGCACAAGATTATCAATAATGACACCTTGTTCCAGAATTGTGTCATCCAGTGCACCCCGGTCAATACTACAGTTTGAGCCGATCCGGACATCATCTGCAATACGGACTGAACCCAACTGGGCAATTCGATGCCATTTCCCTTGATAAGGTGCGAAACCAAAACCTTCACTACCAATCACGGTATTAGCATGGATCCGAACACGATTACCGATTTTTGTAGCACCTGTTAAAGTCACATGTGCATCAATAAAACAGTCCCGGCCAATTTCAACCTGGTCGTCAATCTGAACGTGTGACTGGATAATGGTATTTTCACCCACCACACAACTCTCACCAATTACGGCATAGTGGCCAATATAGGCACTGTCAGCAATGATGGCAGATGGATGAATTTGAGCGGTACTTTCAATTCCCTGAGTCGTATGTTTTTTCTCAAAAACGTGAGTCAGAATTGCAAAAGCCAGATAAGGATTGCCTACGACAATGAAGTTCTGCTGGGAAGTTAGCTGCTCTTTTAATTCAGCAGTCACAATTAAAGCGCCCGCCTTACTCTGAGCTGCCTGTTCCAGATATTTATCTGCATTGACAAATGCAAGGTCATGAGAAGTTGCATTTTCAAGACTTGCCAAACCTCTCAAACATAAATCTGCCTGACCTACATACTCACCTTGGACAAGACGAGCAAGGTCAGCTAACTGAAGTTTTTGATGATTCATCGATTATTTAATTGCATTAACCTTTTGAATCATTTTATCAGTTAAATCATACTTCGCGTCATAAGCAAGTACGGAATTTTTATTTAAAACCACATCTAGCTTGTTTTCTTGGCGCAATTGTTCAGCAGCACGCTTCAAATTTCCTTCAAAAGCCTTATTTACACTTTGCATGCGCGTTTGCACGGTTGCCTGTACCTGTTGCTGCACACTTGCCAGTTGAGTCGCTTTGCCTTCAAATTCTTTGGCTATTTTTTCACGTTCTGCTGGTGTTTTTGCAGCCTGACCTTTTTGCTTGATTACAGTAAGGTCTTTTTGAAACTGTGCAATCTGTGCAGTTTGTGGCTTAATGTCATTTTCCAGAGTGGCATTTTGCTGCTTTAAATAAGTACTATTTTGTACTACTTTTTCCAGATCAACGATTCCGTAATCATCTGCATGTGACAATGAAGTTAAACCCGCTAAAGCAATACCCATTGCCATCATCATTTTTTTCATGTTTTTACCCATTCAAAAAATTTTGCTCACAAAACCTGATGGCTTTATGAGCAAAATCTGTATTTAAGATCAAAGTTTTCTTAGAAAGTACGTCCAATTTCGAACTGAACATTTTGAGTTTCATCACCGTCCTTATCATTCAACGGGTATGCATAGCTCAGTGATAATGGACCAATCATGGTAATCCAGGTGAAACCAGCACCTACGCTATAACGCATATTGCCTGCATCGAAATCAAAGTTATCCTTACAATATTGGCGCAGCTCAGCAGATTGTGAAACATCACATTTTGTATCAAATACTTGAGCACCTTCAGCAAAAAGAACTGGACGAACCTGACGCGCCCAATCCCCCTTAAATGGAACAGGAAGAACTAATTCAGTACCAAACTGAACCAAGGCATTACCGCCCACTTCTTCTGGATCAAAATTACTCAAGCCTGAATTTTCAGCATATACACTGTCATACTTTGGACCTAAAGTACTATTTTCATAACCACGCACAGAACCATAACCACCGGCATAGAAGTTCTTATAGAAAGGTAGGTCATTACCATAGCCTAAACGGCCATAACCACGTAGAACAAAATCTTTGCCTAACGGGAAGAAAGCCTGCGCATCATAAGTCAGTTTTTGATACTCCACATCGCTACCTGGCAAGGCAATTTCTGCATTGACACGATGTGACATACCTGTCGTCGGGAACATTGGACGGTTTAAAGTATTATAAGACCATCCTAAGTTTAGGTTATAGGTTAAAAATTCACCTTGGAAACGATCTGCTTTTGGTTCTGTAGCACAAGGGTTAGCATCATCAATACAATAAGGACTTTGGCCTATTGTTTTACCATCATTTGCTAATAAGTAATCACGAACATAAGTAGAAACACCATTACCCGTAGTTACCTCAGTATTATCGATATTTAAACCTAAGCTTACACTCTGATTCTCATCAATTGGATAACCAAAATTAATACCACCACCAAAACTGTCTGTAACATAATTATTTACGTTGTAATTATCATCTAGCTTTGTTTTACGGTAGTAAAGATTATAACCGCGACGTACACCATCAATCGTGAAGTACGGATCCATTACACTCAAGTTATAATAATCTTGAGTTTCGGAACGTGACAGGTCAATCGAAACGCTGTTCCCTGTACCCAGGAAGTTAGTCTGACTTAATCCAGCCTGGAACGTTACACCACCGCTTTGTGAGAAACCAACAGCTAGAGTACTAGTACCTGAATGCTGCTCTTCAACTGCCACATTCAAATCAATTTGATCCGGTGATCCTGGAATACGAACAGGTTTGATATCGACTGTTTTAAAGAAACCAGTACGTTCTAAACGCACTTTAGACAGGTCAATCTTCTCATTGCTTGCCAGCGCACTTTCCATCTGGCGCATTTCACGACGCAATACTTCATCGGCAGTTTTAGAGTTACCTGTGAAGTTGATCCGACGTACAGTCACTTGCTGACCCGGATTAATATAGTAGTTCAGGTCAACCTGTTTAGTTTCGTTATTGATTTGAGGTACAACATTTACTTCAGCATAGTAATAACCAGCATTACCATATTTACGTAGCAATAGCTGCTTGACCGCATTCACTCGTTCCTGAGAGTAGGTGTCGCCTTCTTTATACAACTGCAAAGCTTGTAACTCTTCAGGTTTATAAAGCGCATCGCCGAGGAATTTGGTTTGTCCAAACTTAAACTGTTCGCCTTCATTGACTGAAACTTCAATAAAGACATTCTTTTTATCTTCGCTCAGGTTCAGACTTGAATTGGTAATATTGAAGTTGATGTAACCGCGGTTCAGATACATCGCACGTAAAGCTTCCAGGCTCGCAGCCATTTTTTCACGTGCATAACGATCATTACGCGAAATGACAGAACTCCAGCCACTTTCTTTAACAGCAAAGGCTTGCTTGATATCTGATTCTTTAAAGACAGTATTGCCGATAATATTGATATCAAAAACTTTAGCGGCTTTACCTTCAACAAAATCGATCAGCACTTCAACGCGGTTGTTTGGTCGAGGCGTCGTTGTTACCGTAATATCGGCATCATAACGACCTTGCTGCATATATTGCTGTTCCAGCTCGGTTTCGACTGTTTGCAGTGCAGATTTCTTCAGTACCTCACCTTCAGCCAGACCCATTTTTTTCAGGCCTTCTTCAAGCGCTTCCTTTGGAATCAGTTTATTGCCTTTCAGCTCAATTTTCGAAATTACCGGACGTTCTACGACCTGGAATACCAAGGTATTGCCTTGTTGAACGGCTTTAATGTCATCAAATAGCCCAGATGCATACAGGCTACGAATCGCATTGGCAATGATCGGATCATTCACCCGGTCACCACTGTTGATTGGCACCAAGCCGTACACATTTTCTGGAGTTAAACGTACCAATCCATCAAATTTTATATCTTGTACAATGAAGTCTTCTGCCGCATATACTTGTTGTGCTACTGCCATTGCACTAACGAGTGCCAAAGGCATAAATAAATGTGTGTGCTGCATGCCAGTCTTTTCCGCTGTTAATTATTCCATTTACGTTATTATAAACGCATAAAGTCATTAAATAATGCCAAAAGCATCATACTGCCGAGCAGTACCATACCAATTTTTAATCCAACCAATTGTATTTGTTCAGAAACAGGTTTACCACGAATTAATTCGATAAAATAATAAACCAGATGTCCACCATCAAGCATTGGGATTGGCAATAAGTTTAATATCCCTAAACTTACACTCATTAGCGCCATAAAGGAAATAAAAGTTTCCCAACCCATTTCCGCGCTTTGTCCCGCCACTTTGGCAATGGTAATCGGGCCAGAAAGATTATCCAGACCAATCAGACCACGTACCATTTTGACGATCGAGTTCAGAATCATTGAAGACAGATGTGCTGTCTTGTCAAAGGCCATCACCATCGCCTCAACAGGCGTATAGTGAATCGTCTGTTTATATTCAGCAGGAATTGTCACCTTGCCCGGATCACTTTGAACTCCGAGCATACCGGTTACATTCCCCATATTGTCACGTTTGCCTTGCGGCATGACCTGAAGATGCACGACCTGATTACCACGTAATACATCTATCTTAAGTAATTTTTCTGGTGATGCCTGTACAACCTGTACCACATCGAACCAGTCTTTCATCTGTACACCATCAATGGCCAGAATCTTGTCACCTTCTTTAAGACCCTGACGAATGGCTGCACCATCTTCACTCAGTTTGCTCACCACAGCCGGAATTTCCGGACGATATGGCAAGAAACCTAGTGTATCAAGGGGTGACTGACTTTGATCTTTAAGAAAGTCTTGAATTGGTAACCGGAATATCTTGTTTTCACCCTCACGGTCTGCCTGAATCGAGACCACACCAGTTTCACCCACACGATCCACCAAGGCATAACTCAGTTTTTCCCAAGTTTCGACTTGTGTACCATCTACAGCGACGATTTTATCGCCCTGCTGCATCTGTACCGCGGCTGCAGGTGTGTTTGGTAAGACCTTGCCTACGCGAGTATTCAGCTGTTCTTGTGCAGGTAAAAAAAGCACCCAAAACAGGACAACGGCTAAAAGCAAGTTAATGAGAGGACCCGCAGCAACGATGGCAATACGTTTCCAGGGATGCTGGCGGTTAAAGGCTTTAGGCAAGTCTTCTTCTGCCACACTGCCTTCACGCTCGTCCAGCATTTTGACATAGCCACCCAAAGGCAAAGCTGAAAGCTGATATTGGATACCGGACTTTTTTGAAGTCCATTTTAAGAGGGTTGGCCCAAAACCAATGGAATAGACCAGTACTTTAACGCCCAGTTTACGTGCCACAATGTAGTGCCCAAACTCGTGAATCGCAATTAAGGGACCGAGTAATAGGATTGCGGCTGCAATAATAAACAAGGCGTTCATGTCTTAACTTCCTTTATTCACAACATATTGCTGTGATAAACCTCGTGCTGTGTGATCTGCATGCAGGATAGTATCCAGATCGTGTGCTGGTTGATTGTCCATCTGGTTCAGGACAGTTTCAACCACCTGAGGAATTTGGGTAAATCTGATTTGCTGATTTAAAAATGCAGCCACTGCAATTTCATTGGCCGCATTCAAAATTGTAGGCGCAATTCCACCACTCTTCATGGCTTGACGCGCTAATTTCAGTGCCGGAAAACGAACCACATCCGGTTCCTGGAAATTCAACTGTGAATGCTTAAACAAATCCAGAGCCGGGATATGGGTACTGATCCGTTGTGGCCATGCCAAAGCATGTGCAATTGGCGTGCCCATATCCGGGTTGCCCATTTGTGCCAATGTCGACCCGTCCACATATTGCACCATGGAATGAATAATACTCTGTGGATGCACAACAACTGTAACAAATTGTTCTTGAACTGCAAACAAATGACACGCTTCGATAAGTTCCAGCCCTTTATTCATTAAAGTAGCTGAATCTACAGAAATCTTTTGCCCCATTGACCAGTTTGGATGTTTGCAGGCTTGAGCAGGCGTCACATCATGCAATTGTTCAAGAGAATGATTCAGGAATGGACCGCCAGAAGCAGTCAGTAAAATCTGATGAACACCGAGCTTAGGTTGACCATTACGTTCGGCATCAAAATAGTTTTGAGGCAGGCACTGGAAAATTGCATTATGTTCAGAGTCGACTGGCAACAAGAGTGCACCATAATCTCGCGCGGCTTGCATCATGATGTCGCCGGACATGACCAAGGCTTCTTTATTGGCCAAAAGAACACGCTTACCCGCTTTGACTGCAGCCAATGTAGGAAGCAGGCCTGCCGCCCCGACAATTGCCGCCATCACGATATCAACGTTCGCATGCTCTGCGACTGAAATTAAGCCCGCTTCATCCTGAAGAATTTCGATATCTGATAAGCCCTGCACTTGTAGCAGCTGAGAAAGTTCATCGACTTTATTTGTAGGCACTACAGCCACTTTAGGACGGTACTGCTGACAGATTTCTGCCAGCTCAGTAATACGACTTTGCGCTGTCACAGCGAAAACCGAGTAAGCTTCAGGATGTTGCTGCAAAATTTTTAAAGTACTTTGACCAATTGAACCTGTAGCACCCAGTATACAAACAGCTTGTGACATTTATAAATCTACGCCAATAAGTTTTAAAACATATATGCCTGTTGCAAAGATAGGAGCTGCAGCAAGCAAAGAATCAATACGATCTAGTACCCCACCGTGGCCCGGCAAAATACGGCCCGAATCCTTGATTCCAGCACGACGCTTGATCATGGATTCAAACAAGTCACCTAGCACTGAACTAAACACGGTAATAACAGAAAGGATCAGGAACAGACATAGCTCTGGCCAGGTCATATCCAGATAAAGTGAAGCGACGACAACCACGATGAGCATGGAGGTAAGAATACCGCCGTATAGACCTTCTACCGACTTGTTTGGGCTGACATTTGGTGCGAGTTTTTTCTTGCCGAATTTGCGTCCAACAAAGTAAGCGCCACTGTCTGCACCCCATACCAGCAGAAACAGGTACATCAACCACCATGGGGAGTTTAGCCAAACCGAGAAGATTGCTGTAACAGCAGCAGAAACCAGTACAATCCCGATGCCGTGCAAGCTGACATTGTACCAGCCATCATAATCAGGATAGGTTTTAACCCAGTAGATACTCAGCAACCAGGTCAGGATAGATGCAGACCATAATAATAAGGCCACATCCCAATAGTATAAAGCCAGTGCAGATAAGGCTGCAGTCAACAGACCATAGCCCCACGCCACTGGCTTGATTACATTTTTACATTTTCGCGGCATGAGTTTAAACCACTCATAGCCTGCCACCCCGGCAGCCACAACCATCAATGCGAACATTGGATATTGTGATTTGGTCGCAAACATACAGCTCAGTACGACTGCAACCAGCACCAATGCGGTTATAATCCGCTCAAACATGTGTATTAATTCTCAAGTCTTTCTTGAAGAATCTGCTCTGATGTTTTACCGAAACGACGTTCGCGCCCGCAAAATACAGCAAGTGCGTCATCGAATTCCTCTACGGTAAATTCTGGCCATAAGGTCTCAGTAAAATACAGCTCTGCATATGCTGCCTGCCAGAGCAGGAAATTGGACAGGCGGAAATCTCCACCGGTACGAATCAGCAGATCAACAGGCGGCAAGTCACTCAAACTGACATATTGACCGAACACATCAGTATCAATTGCTTCAAGATCTAATTTATTTGTTAAAACATCCGCAGCAATCTGCTTCGCAGCTTGTGCCATGTCCCACATTCCACCATAGCTGATTGCAATGGTAAGCGTCATACTATCGAAATTAGCAGTCCTTTGTTCTGCTTGCAACATCAATGCTTGCAGTTCAGGAGATAAACGCGACCGATCACCAATAAAACGTAAAGCAATATTAAATTTTTGCATACGTGGCAACTGTTCATGAATCGTGTCTTCCAACAACTTCATGAGCAAGTCGACCTCATATTGGGGACGGTTCCAGTTTTCGCTGGAGAATGCAAAGACCGTTAAAGCCTGGATATTTCTTTTTCTACAATGTTCAACAATCGGGTCTAGAACCGTTTTTCCTTCACGGTGTCCATCGCCTTTCTGCATCTGATTTTTTTTGGCAAAACGATTGTTGCCATCCATGATGATGGCAACATGTTTTGGAAGACGGGAATTTTCTTCAGAAGCGGTCATTGATGAATTAGACCTTCATCAATTCAGCTTCTTTCGCAGCCAAGCGTTTGTCTACTTCAGCAACAAATTTGTCTGTGATTTTCTGAATTTCGTCAGATGCACGACGTTCATCATCTTCAGAAATTTCTTTTTCTTTCAACAATGCTTTGATGTCACCCAATACATCACGACGGATGTTACGGATCGCAACTTTGGCATTTTCAGCTTCGTTACGTGCAACTTTCTGCATGTCACGACGAGTTTCTTCAGTCAACGCTGCCATTGGTACACGGATCGCGTCAGCAGTAATCGGGTTCAAGCCAAGATCAGACTCACGGATCGCCTTATCAATTGCAGCAACCATTGAACGTTCAAACGGTTGAACCAGCAATGTACGTGAATCTTCCACGCCTACGTTAGCAACCTGGTTCAATGGCACATCAGAGCCGTAGTAAGGAACCATGACACCGTTCAAAATTGATGGATGCGCACGTCCGGTACGAACTTTTGCGAAACCATGTTCTAACGAGTCAAGAGACTTGTTCATACGCTCTTCTGCGTCTTTTTTAAGATCGTTAATCATATGATCTTCCTTACTTAATTCTTAAAAGATGTATTTACTAAATTAGGAGGTAGTATAAAGGGCTTTGTAGCTCGCGTCATTAATTGGTGACGTGAGTTCCTTCTTTTTCACCCATCACCACTGAAAGCAATGCGCCAGATTTGTTCATGTCAAATACTTGAAGTGGCACATTATGATCACGACATAGGCAGATCGCGGTTAAATCCATGACGCCCAACTTCTCGTCCAGCACCTGATCAAATGTCAATGTATCGTATTTCACTGCATCTTCGTATTTGCTTGGGTCTTTGTTGTAAACACCATCAACTTTAGTCGCTTTCAGGATCAGGTCAGATTCAATCTCGATACCACGCAAACAAGCTGCTGTATCCGTAGTAAAGAACGGATTACCTGTACCCGCTACAAATACGCACACTTCACCTTGAGTCAGATGACGAATCGCATCACGGCTAGAATAAGATTCAACCACTGCACCAATCGGTAATGCAGACATCAAACGGGTTTTGATATTACGGCGTACCAAAGCATCACGTAATGCCAGACCGTTCATGACAGTTGCCAGCATACCCATCTGGTCACCGGTTACACGACCTACCAGACCATCTTTTTGCAACTGGCTACCACGGTACAGGTTACCACCGCCCACGACGATACCGACTTGTACACCCAAACCCACGAGATGCGCAATAGAAAGTGACATCTGATCGAGCACTTGTGCATCGATACCCATGTCTTTGTTCCCTGCCAGTGCTTCACCAGATAGCTTTAGCAGGATGCGACCAAATCGTGGCTTTTTAGAATCCAACATCATCAAACTCCAAATTATTTAATATAAATTCTTTTAATTCAAAATCTTAAGCAGACTTGATTGAGATCAGCTTAGCAAATAAATCATATTCATCTGCATCAGTGATTTCGACTTCAAGCAAATCCCCTGCCTTAATCACACTCTTGTCGATATCTTCAACAAAAACATTACCATCAATTTCAGGCGCATCCGCATATGAGCGTGCTACAGCAACCGGGAATTCTTCTTCCAGGTCATCGACTAGCACAGTCATTTTCTGGCCAATACGTTTTTGTAGCTTCGCTGCTGAAATTTCCTGCTGAACCTGCATGAAACGTTCATAACGTTCTTGCTTGATCTCTTCCGGCACATGGTCTGGAAGATCATTCGCCGTCGCACCTTCAACTGGTGAGTAAGTAAAACAGCCAACGCGATCCAGTTGTGCTTCTTTCAGCCAGTCCAGAAGCATCTGGAAATCTTCTTCCGTTTCGCCCGGGAAACCCACCACAAATGTAGAACGGATGACTAGGTCAGGACATTTCTCACGCCATACTTTTAAACGCTCCAGTGTATTTTCACTGTGCGCTGGACGTTTCATCAGTTTCAGGATTCTTGGGCTGGCATGCTGGAATGGAATATCCAGATAAGGCAGGATTTTGCCTTGAGCCATTAAATCAATCACAGCATCTACGTGTGGATATGGATAGACATAGTGCAGACGCACCCAGATGCCCAATTGACCCAATGCTTCACACATGTCATAGAATTTGGTTTTAACTGGCTGGCCGTTCCAGAAGTCCAGTTTGTATTTGGTGTCGACACCATAAGCAGAAGTATCCTGGGAGATCACGAGTACTTCTTTGACACCTGAACGTTTCAGTGCCGCAGCTTCTTCAAGCACAGAACCGACTGGACGGGAAACCAGATCACCACGCATGCTTGGAATGATGCAGAAGGTACAACGGTGGTTACAGCCTTCTGATATTTTCAGGTATGCATAATGTTTAGGGGTTAAACGGATACCCTGCTCAGGCACCAGATCAATAAATGGATTGTGTTTTGGCGGCTCAGGAACATACTCATGTACCGCATCCATCACTTCTTCATATGCTGCTGCACCCGTCACTTTCAGGACATTCGGGTGCATTTGGCGAATTTTATCTTCGTCTTTTCCTAGACAACCTGTTACGATAACACGACCATTCGCGCTCATCGCTTCACCGATGGCATCTAAAGACTCTTGTACTGCAGATTCAATAAAACCACAGGTATTTACTACTACTAAATCAGCACCGTCATAATCCGATGCGACATCATAACCTTCAGTCTTTAACTGAGTTAAAATTCGTTCAGAATCTACCAATGCCTTAGGACAACCTAAAGATACAAAACCGACTTTGGGGGACTTCATGAATCTGCGCTCCACTAGAATGCGCGTATTGTATGTCTTTTCGCATCATAAAAATAGTTGAAATGGCCACTCTTTGCATCACGCACTAAAATAACGCCATAAAATATTCAATATAAAAGCTTATGCACCAAAATGAATCATTTTAGGTTTACAGCCTCAATTTAATCCGTTATACCTGAGTTTGATTGGGCATCCCCGTCAGATTTCGTGCATTTTTCAGCAAAATTTTAACAAGAGTTCTAAAGTTGGCGTGCATCTTGCTTAATTTGCCTCAAATCTGAACTTTGAAATTGTTATTTTGCTTTATGAAGATGCCATTGCGCCATTTTAATACAGGAAAACCACCGCTAATGGATCAGCCTCTTTCCATCGACTATCGCCTTTTGGTGGACAACCTGACCACTGCCATTATGCTGGTTGATAGTCATCTGAATATTTATTACTTAAATACGGCCTGCGAGGCCATGTTTGATGTCAGCCTGTTACGCGCATCAGGTACGCCGGTATTGAACATACTTCAAGCGCCGACAGATGAATTCAACACTGAAGAATCACTCTATAACACGCTGTATACCGGCCAACCTTATACTCGCCGTGAGGCGACGATCATCGTCAACTTTAAAGACATTCATGTGGACTATACGGTTTCCCTGCTCAATGCGGGCAAGCCAAATCATCCTTTATTGTTGATCGAGCTGAATCAGCGTGACCGTATGCTGAAAATCTCACGTGAAGAAAACTATATCCAGCAGCATCAAGTTGCGCGCCAATTAATTCGTGGTGTTGCACATGAGATCAAGAATCCACTCGGTGGCATTCGTGGTGCAACCCAGCTTCTGGCACGTAGCCTTGAAGATCCAAAATATAAAGAGTTCACTGACATTATTATTAGTGAAGTGGATCGCCTGAGAAATCTGGCAGATAGCATGCTCGGTTCACGCCAGCTACCAAGCTATGAAATGGTCAATGTGCATGAGCCTTTAGAACGTGTCCGCTCACTGATCGTGAATCAAACTAAAAAGAAAATTAAAATTACCCGGGACTATGACCTGTCCCTACCGGAAGTTCTGGCAGATCGTGATCAGCTCATTCAGGTCATGCTAAATATCTGCGTGAATGCCGTTCAGGCGATGACAGAAAACAAGGATTTCTTTGTCGAGCATCAACCGGAACTCATTTTAAGAACCCGGATTCAGCGTCTTTATACCATTAGTGGTGTGATTCACCGATCTGTGGTTCGAATCGACATTGAAGATAATGGTCCTGGTGTTCCAGACGATATTATCGAAGCCGTGTTCTACCCGCTGGTGACCAGCCGTGCCAAAGGTACCGGACTAGGTCTCAGCATTGCTCAAAATATTATGCATCAACATAACGGAATGATTGAATGCCAGTCAGTTCCAGGAAAAACCGTATTTAGCTTATTTTTACCTTGGGAGTCAGATCATGTCGCGAAATAAAATATGGGTGATTGATGACGATCGTGCCATGCGTTGGGTACTAGAAAAAACATTTAAAGAAGAAGGTTTTAACGTTACCAGTTTTGAAGAAGCCCAATCAGCACTTGATCAGTTGGGTGTCGATGCACCTGATGTGATCCTGACCGATATCCGTATGCCAGGGATCGATGGTCTAACCTTTTTAGGCAAAGTAAAAAATACCAATCCTGATCTGCCAGTTATTATTATGACGGCACATTCAGATCTGGAATCTGCGGTGTCCAGCTATCAAACGGGTGCTTTTGAATATCTGCCAAAGCCATTTGATATTGATGAAGCATTGGCACTGGTTAATCGTGCGATTTTGCATATCACCAAATTACAGCAGCAAGAATCTGCCAAATCTGCACCAACGATTCAGTCAACTGAGATTATTGGTGAATCGCCTGCGATGCAGGAAGTGTTCCGTGCGATTGGCCGTTTATCTCAATCACATATTACCGTGCTGATTAATGGTGAATCCGGTACAGGTAAAGAACTGGTAGCGCATGCCCTGCACCGCCATTCACCGCGTAGCAATAAACCGTTTATTGCACTGAACATGGCGGCAATTCCAAAAGACCTGATTGAAACTGAATTGTTTGGTCATGAAAAAGGCGCTTTTACCGGTGCAAATACGCAACGTCAGGGCCGTTTTGAACAGGCCAACGGCGGTACGCTGTTCCTGGATGAAATTGGCGACATGCCTTTTGAAACACAAACGCGTTTGTTACGTGTCCTGGCAGATGGTGAATTCTATCGTGTTGGTGGTCACATTCCGGTTAAAGTTGATGTACGTATTGTGGCTGCAACGCATCAGGATCTGGAAAAGCTGGTACATGACGGCCGCTTCCGTGAAGACTTATATCATCGTCTAAACGTGATTCGTATTCATATTCCTAAACTGGCGCATCGTTCAGAAGACATTCCGATGTTGGCACAGCATTTCCTCGCGCGTGCAGGTAAAGAACTGGGTGTAAATCCTAAAATCTTACGTCCTGAAACTCAGGAATATATGCAAAAGCTACCTTGGCAAGGTAACGTGCGTCAGCTTGAAAATACTTGTCGCTGGCTGACTGTGATGATTACCGGTCGTGAGGTTTATCCAGAAGATCTGCCACCTGAATTGAAGCAGATTCCAATTCAGCAGCAAGATCCGGGTGCTCCAATTCCAAACCTAAATCAGATTGCGCCGCATCATTGGGATGAATTACTGGGTCAATGGGCGATCCAGAAACTGAAAAACGGTGAAATGAAGCTGTTAGATGTGGCTACACCAATGTTTGAACGCACACTCATCAATGCTGCACTACAACAAACCCGTGGTCGTAAGCGTCATGCAGCCGAACTTTTAGGTTGGGGGCGTAACACACTCACTCGTAAGCTGAAAGAACTCGGCATGGACAGTGCGGATGACGATGAAGTAGAAGAAGTCGAAGGCCAGGCCTGAAATTAAAAAAGCACCCAAGGGTGCTTTTTTATTTCTTATATATAATAGTTAGATTCTTACACTGTTAAACCGATATAACGCGAATAACCTGCCGCACCTAGATCCGATTTTAAAATCAGATAATTCGGATAAGTACTTGTAGTGATTTCTTCGAACATATTGACGATGTCATCATTGGTATGTAGCTCATCAACCGTTTTTTGCATGGTTTGCTCAAATTCATCGGTAATGTATTCAAAACCGATATCCATAGCGATAAAGAGCGTATGTTCGCAAGGTTGGACATATTGTTCTTCTTGCCAATTAATGATGTCTTGATGGCAATGAGGGCAAGCAATATTGTCAGTGGCTTGGATGTCGAGTTCTACGAGTTGGTAAGACATAATCTTCATCAAATGCTGTTTGACATAATGTTATCAAAGCCATTAACAATGCATAAGCTACAAACATAAAAAAAGGCAGCTTAAAATGAGCCACCTTTTTTAAATTTGCAAATATTTATTTAATTTTAGATTTGTATTTAGACAAAGCAGTCACTGCTACAGCTGAAATCATCACTGCTGGCAAACTTGCCATCAATACACCGGTAGTCCCCAAACCGAGTGCCAAGATTTTCCCTGACAATAATGGCCCAGTCATTGCACCTAAACGTCCCAGAGAAATTGCACTACCCACGCCTGTTACTTTACCTGTGTCTGAGTAGAAAATTGGCGAAATGCCGTAAAGAATCGACTGACCACCTGTTGAGAAAATCCCACCCATCAAGCCAGCAAGAATAAGTAATGGAATGACTTTACTTGTAAATAACAAGATCAGTGCAACAGCTAAGCCAACATAGATAATTGCTGCCATCTGCCAAAGTTTCAAACGATCCAGCATAAAGCCTAAACCAAGCGTACCTACCAATGCCCCTACTTGGAAGATCAGCATAATACTAAACGCTTGTGGTTTTGATAAACCTTGTTCCATTAATAAGTTCGGCAACCAACTGATCAGAATGTAGTTAATCATCAAGGTAAAGAAGAAACCTACCCACAGTGGTATGGTACGTTTATATTGTTCAGTTTTAAACAAAACCTCTACCATTGGCGGAACGATTTGTTTTTTAGTATGGGTTTGTTCTTTTTCTTTTAAGATAAATGCCATAAATGGAAGTAATAGCAACGGCGCTAAACCACCAATTAAGAATAAGGTATGCCAAGAAATATCTTTAAAGAAAATTGCTAAGCCTGCTACAAAAATAGCCCCTACAGGTAAACCGCAATACATCAAACTGTTTAATTTACCGCGATTAGCTTCAGTCGCTTCATCACCTACAACTGAAATCATGGTTGGCATTGCAGCCCCCAAACCTAAACCCGTTAGAAAGCGCGCAATATAGAGTACCTCAATACTTGTTGCTACAGCAGTTAATGCCATGAATGCACCAAAGATTGAGATTGAAAGCATCAGTACTTTCTTTTGCCCCAAGTAATCTGCAATACGTCCTCCAAAGAACGCACCAAATAACATACCGAATACACCAAGGCTAAAGACATAACCCATTTCAACTTGACCAAGGCTAAATGTTTCAGCAATTCCTTTTGCAGCAATACCCGGCGCTTGCAAATCGAAGCCCTCGAAAAATGCCACCCAAAAACATAAAAATATGACTAAAAACTTTTGTAATTTATTTTGTTGTATTGATGCCATGATTCCTCTCCAGCAGTAAACAGCTTGCCTATTGTTTGACTGAGCTTGCAGGGGAATTGTCTGCCTATAACCAGAAAATATATACCACTACAATGGTCGGAATTGGACTTGTGGTAATTTGCTTTAAAAGAAGGATTAAGACTTAGAAACAATAGCTATATTTAATATTGCAATTTTTATTATTAAAATAAATATAAAAATCAAATATTTATTTATTGATAAATAATTACTATCAAATCATTACCAAAAGTGATGATGATCTTTAAAAATAAAAAAGCCCGCATTACACGGGCTTCTTTAATTCAAAATCTTAAGCAGATTTTTTCGCTTGAGCATTCTTACGAATAGTGATCATCACCAATTGAACTGCTGCTGGTGTTACACCTGGAATACGGCTTGCCTGAGCCAGTGTTTCAGGACGAATATCTTTCAGCTTCAAGGTAATTTCGCGAGAAAGACCTGAAACAACATCATAGTCAAAATCAGCAGGAATCTTGGTTTCCTCTAAACGTTTCATTTGCGCAACGTCTTGATGCTGACGGTTGATATAACCTTCGTATTTCACCGCAATTTCAATCTGATCACCCACTTGTGGTGAAACTTCAGAACCCGTCAACTCAGCAATTTGAGCAAATGTGATATTTGGACGCTTGAGCAGATCAATCGCAGAACATTCTTTAGAAAGATCCGCACCCGTCATTTCTACGAATTTTTTACCCATTGGGTTGTTTGGTGCAGCCCAAAGATGTTGCAAACGACCTGTCTCTTTCTCTACAGCTTCCATTTTTTCACAATAAGCTGCCCAACGTTCGTCATCTACCAGACCCATTTCACGACCGATCGGTGTTAAACGTTGATCCGCATTGTCTTCACGTAGCATCAAACGGTATTCCGCACGTGAAGTGAACATACGGTACGGTTCTTTAGTACCTAGTGTGATCAAGTCATCAACCAGTACACCCATGTACGCCTCATCACGTTTCGGTGTCCATTGTTCCTGATCCCAAGCGCGACGTGCTGCGTTCAAGCCTGCAAGCAAGCCTTGAGCACCCGCTTCTTCATAACCTGTTGTACCGTTGATTTGACCAGCAAAGTACAGATTATTGATCGCTTTGGTTTCCAAAGTGAACTTCAACGCTTGAGGGTTGAAATAATCGTATTCAATCGCATAACCCGGACGAAGAATGTGCGCATTTTCCATACCACGGATTGAGCGTACCAATTCAAACTGAACATCAAATGGCAAAGAAGTTGAAATACCATTTGGATAAAGCTCATGCGTATCTAAGCCTTCAGGCTCCAAGAATACTTGATGCGAGTCTTTATCCGCGAATTTATGAATTTTGTCTTCAATCGATGGGCAGTAACGTGGACCTACACCTTCAATCACACCAGTGTACATTGGTGAACGGTCTAAACCGCCCCGAATAATCTCATGAGTACGTTCATTGGTATGAGTGATGTAGCAGTTCACCTGTTCAGGGTGCATAGACACATCACCCATAAATGACATGGTTGGTGACGGGAAATCACCCGGCTGCGGTGTCATGACAGAGAAGTCGACTGAACGCGCATCAATTCGTGGTGGCGTACCTGTTTTTAAACGACCTACAGGTAAGTTTAATTCACGTAAACGATGTGCCAATGAAATTGAAGGAGGATCGCCAGCACGACCGCCTGAAGCATTGTTTAAACCAATGTGAATCACGCCACCCAAGAATGTACCCGCAGTCAGCACTACAGTTTTCGCATCAAAACGAATACCCATCTGGGTCACGACACCTTTAACAGTATCGCCTTCAACAATCAGGTCGTCTGCCGCTTGCTGGAAAATATCCAGGTTCGCTTGATTTTCTAAAGTCTCACGAATTGCCGCTTTATAACGAACACGGTCAGCCTGCGCACGAGTTGCACGTACTGCAGCGCCTTTACGTGAATTCAGAATACGGAATTGAATACCGCCTTTATCGGCAGCCAGTGCCATCGCACCGCCCAAGGCATCAATTTCACGCACTAAATGTGATTTACCGATCCCGCCAATGGCTGGGTTACAGCTCATCTGCCCTAAAGTCTCAATGTTATGAGTTAAGAGTAATGTCTGTCGACCCATACGTGCTGCAGCCAGTGCTGCTTCCGTACCTGCGTGACCGCCACCGATAACAATGACATCGTATACTTTAGGATAGTGCATAGTGGTAAATAGAGAGATAGAAAAAGGATAGCTGAACATTATAGCAAACTTCCTTCCAAAGTTGACAAAATCACTTGAATTTATCCTTCGGAATTTGCCCTGCCCGCCTATAAAGCAATGTAATTAAACTTTGCATACTTACTATATAAATTAAACATCTTAACTCAAAAAGTTACCCGACTCATATTGTTTAATATTGATTAGTTTTTAATCTATAAAGTGGTCACATTACAAACAAAGGTATACATGATGAATAAGAATATTTTCCTAGCAACAGCGCTCTGCGGTCTATGTTTCGCTCCATTTGCAGCCTCAGCAAATGATAAAGTCGAAAAGGTTTATAATGCCCAAAAATACCAGCAAGTTTGTAAAGGTAAATCAGAGGGTGCTCCTGTAAGTTTTGCTTACCGCGGTATTATCTGGAATGGTACCTGTCAGCAACAGTTCTTCCCTTCATCATCAACCAATATCAAAGGCGATGAACCTGAACTTTATACATCTTGTAGTTCAGGCGGCGAAACTTCTGCAACCATTAATGGCACTCAGGTCAATGGTAAATGTGCATTAGGCTTTACCCCTCCACGTCCACCGTCACAAATGCAAACTCAGCCTCAAACCCCATCTCAATCAGGGATGTAAATCACTATATAGCTAATTAAATATATTTTTAATCAGAAACTTAACGGGTAAAATGCATAAATTTTACCCGTTTTTATATTGCTTATTTATTCATCTACGCTAAACTCAAAATATACCTAAAAAATGAATAATAAAAAGGAAACTTCATGGATTCGGGGTTTTTTAGCTTATTTTTGCCGATTACTTTGGCAATTACGATGATGGGGTTAGGACTACAGTTAACAATCAAGGATTTTCTACATGTTAGCCGTTATCCTAAGGTGATTTTCATTGTCTTATTCTCACAACTGGTGATTTTAACCGGTTTAACCTTTTTAATCTGTCTGGTACTGGATCTGCCGCCATTGCTTGCTGTAGGCATGATGCTGCTGGCTGCCTCTCCAGGAGGTGCTACTGCCAATCTGCTGAGTTATCTTTATAAAGGTGATGTTGCACTTAATATCACGTTAACCGCCATCAATACGATTATTTCTATTTTTACCTTACCTTTTATTATGAACCTGTCCCTGTACTATTTTATAGGACAGGATACCGGCATCGGCTTACCACTTGAAAAAATGGCTCAGGTTTTTCTGATTACGATTATTCCGGTTGTGATCGGCATGTTGATTCGGGCAAAATTTCCAAAGCTTTCAGATATTGTACATATGCCAATGCGGCTGCTATCTATCGCTTTTTTAAGCATGCTCTTGATCTATGCCATTTTCCAAGAGCGCTTTAACATCATCGAATATTTTGCCAGTATCGGGATTGCTACTTCCATATTATGTTTTTCCAGCCTGTTTCTCGGTTATTGCCTGCCTTTATTAATGGATATTCCAGACAAGATGGCACGCGCCTGCACCTTCGAAGTCGGCATTCATAATACGACTGTATCCATGACGATTGCGATTTCTGTCCTGAATAATGTCACCATTGCCATCCCTGCGGGTATTTATTCAATTGTCATGTACGTTTTTGCTGGTATTTTTGGCTTTATGATTAGTCAGCAGAAACTTAGCTATAGTGGCAAGAGTCGTTTATCAGATTTGTAACTTTCTAAGTCAATTTCCTGCTTAAGCTGTATGCTTTTTATAGAAAATTTAAAACTATTAAAATAAATTTCTATAAGGAGCATACAGATGGACTCTGGCATCATAACAATATTCCTCCCCCTCGCACTCGCCATCATCATGGTGGGATTAGGACTCGAACTCACGCTTAAAGATTTTGCCCGGGTCAGTCAGCACCCTAAAGCAGTGCTGGTTGCCTTGTTTTGTCAATTAATTCTACTGGTAAGCATTGCTTTCATTCTATGTAAAGTTCTGGCTTTACCACCTTTACTTGCTGTTGGTCTGATGTTGCTGGCCGCATCGCCAGGTGGCAGTACCGCAAATCTGTTCAGCTATTTGTTTAAAGGCGATCTAGCCCTCAATATTACCTTGACTGCGATCAATTCGGTGGTTGCTGCATTTACCTTGCCTTTAATTATGAACTTTTCCATTATGCATTTTATGCAGGACAGTCAGCAGATCAGCTTGCAGTTCGGAAAGATTCTGCAAGTGTTTGGTATCATTATTATACCAGTCGCGATTGGTATGTTGATTCGTCATTATGCGCCTGCGCTTACAGTAAAGTTAAACAAGCCTCTCCGCATTTTTGCAGTCCTCTTTCTGGTGCTGATTATTGCAGGAGCAATTTATAGTGAACGCGCCAATATTGCCGAATATCTGACTCAGGTGGGTTTAGCAACCGCCCTGTTCTGTCTCTTCAGCTTAATGATTGGCTATTTTGTTCCACGCCTGATGAATATCAATTCCGCTCAGGCACGTGCCAGCGCCTTCGAGATCGGTATTCATAACAGCACACTCGCCATGACTATTGCACTTACTGTCATGTCCAGCACTGTAGTTGCTATGCCCGCTGCGGTTTATTCAATCTTTATGTATATCTTCGCGGCTATTTTTGGATTATTACTGAATCGCTTTGCTCCAGTAGCTGCACGCCCTACCATCTCTCCCACTCAAGAAAATGCGTTTTAACCGGTTTTCGTAAAAAGGGTGCGAAAGCATCCTTTTTATTTGACTCCGTCTCAAGAAGATCACACCTTCAAGCTGAACTTCCGTTACAATAGCTTTTTGAAAAAATGTATAAAGGTTATTTCTGTGAAGTGGTTACAAATTCATATTACAGTTGATCAAGCTCAGGTAGATTTTACTGAAACATTACTTAGCTCACTGGGCGCCGTAAGTGTCACTCTGGATGATGCTGAAAACCAGGATTTACTGGAACCACTTCCAGGTGAAACACCGCTCTGGAATAAAGTGATCGTGACTGGCATCTATGCTCAAGAAGATGACGAAGAAGAAATCGATGTAGCTGCATTGGAAACCTTTATTCGCGCACAACTACCTGAAGCACCGATCCGCCATGAATTCCTGGAAGATCAAGCTTGGGAACGCACCTGGATGGATGCCTACGAGCCAATCCAGATTTCTGAAAAATTCTGGATTGTTCCAGAGTGGATGGAAGCGCCTGAAGCAGATGCAGTGAATATTAAACTTGATCCAGGTTTAGCTTTTGGTACAGGTAACCATGCCTCTACTTTCCTTTGCTTGCAATGGCTGGGTAAAACCGATGTAAAAGACAAGATCGTGATCGATTATGGCTGTGGTTCAGGCATTCTGGCTGTCGCGGCCCTGTTACTCGGTGCCAAATATGCCTATGCAACTGATATTGACCCACAAGCTGTTTTAGCGACTAAACAGAATGCTGAACTGAATGGCGTATTGGATCGACTTTATGTTGGTTTACCGGAAAAGTTCAATGCAGAACTTGGTGAGCAGAAAGCAGATGTGTTTGTTGCCAATATTCTGGCTGGCCCACTCATGATGCTTGAGCCTGAGTTCGCAGAATTGGTCAAACCTGAGGCAGAGTTCGCACTCGCAGGTGTTATCGAAGAGCAAGTTGCTGATGTTACTAGCATTTACTCAAAACATTTTGATATATTAGAAGTAGAAAAACGCGATGAACACTGGTGCCGTATCTCGGGGAAACGCCATAAGAATTAAAGAGTCTATAAAACATTTATGAGTGACAAGCGAACCCACTGCCCGACCTGCTCTACAACCTATAAAGTTACGGTTGCGCAATTAACCATTGCCCAAGGCATGGTTTGCTGCCCAAAATGTAGTACGACCTTTAATGCTTTATCGCATCTGGTGACCGAAGCACAGAATTCGGTCGCCCTTACCCATACGCCAAGTCATGTTTCTTATATTAATAGAAGCCTCACCGAATCTACTTCTTCAGCTAATTCTTCAGATCAGCACTATTTACTGAATATCTTTGATGAAAAAGTTGAAAACTCAAATATTGATCTGAAAACCTATCTGAACAACCTGAATTATTTCAGTACCGAACCGATTGCAGTCCTCCCTAGCATGAACTGGGATGATCAGGCTGATAAACAGCACAATAAAGGCCCGCTTTATTATTTAGGCTGGACCAGCCTGAACCTGTCCCTATTTGGATTACTGTTATTTCAATTCTTCTGGTTCAATCCGCACTATATTAAGAATAGTCATGTGATGAGTGTGGCTTTTAACAATATCTGTGAAGTGTTCAACTGTTCCAATCTGGAAGAACATTACAATCTGATCAATACCAATAAGGTCAAAGCCAAAGCGATTGCCACAGATAAAACCCAGTTTAGTGGCGAGCTGATCAATTTCCACAAGCGCAGTCTGGAAATGCCAAACTTGAGAGTTCACCTTAAAGATCAGGGTGTGGTTTTGGCGACTTATAATTTAAAACCTCAGGAATACCTGATCGAAAGCCTGGTCAAGATTCAACGTATTCCCCAAAACAGCCCATTTAAATTTGAATTTGTGCTTCCTGTCGACCGTAAAGACTTCGATAATTACAGTTTGGAAATAATTCGACCTTAATATTGATAAAAACTATTAAAAAACGAAAAAAAAGTTAAAAAAAATGCAGTTTTCTTGCTCACTTTTCCCGAGACAATGGTATTATACGCGCCACGAAAGCTATGTGCTGCAAACTCCTCGCTACTTTTTCACAACAAATACAGTCTTGCCTAATGCGCTATAAAACTTATTGCGTATCGAGCAGATTTTTTTGTTTTGATTTTGGTCAGTAACAAAACTTTAACTATTGTTACGCTTATTTTTCGACCAAATCGTCGAGATGTGGCAAGCTACAAGCTCAATGTAATGACCAAGTTTTAGAACTCCAGTTTTAGGATCTAAAATGGAGTTCATTTCAATTTCTAGACCACTTTTATATATCGCTTTACCCAAGTGATATTTGATTTTTCGGATTAATTCGCATGAATAGCAAATCTCCTATTTTTACTGCACAATCTGATGTCGCTCTTCGTATTCACGTAGATCGCGCAGTTCGCCACTACTTTGCACAACTGCAAGGCGAGCAACCTTCTCAGGTGTACGACATGGTGCTGGCAGAAATGGAGAAGCCTTTATTATCTGTCGTTCTAGAATATACGCGTGGTAATCAGACACGCGCTGCCGAGATTCTCGGACTAAACCGCGGTACTTTACGTAAAAAGTTAAAAGCTCACGGTTTAATGAGTGAATAAATGGTAAAATGCTTGCGGCTACCGCAGGCATTTTTTTTGACTGTTAATTAGCTATTTAGATTTAATCTGTTCCTTGGTAACTGTGACGAAGATCATGACTATTAAACGCGCTTTAATCTCTGTTTCCGATAAAACCGGTATTGTGGAATTTGCACAAGACCTTGCTGCTCTTGGGGTAGAAATTTTATCTACAGGTGGTACATACAAATTGTTGAAAGACAATAATGTCGCTGTAGTAGAAGTTTCGGAGCACACTGGTTTCCCAGAGATGATGGACGGCCGTGTAAAAACGCTACATCCGAAAATTCATGGTGGCATCCTGGCTCGTCGTGGTCTAGACGAAGCTGTGATGGCTGAACACAACATCGATGCGATCGATCTTGTCGTTGTTAACCTGTATCCATTTGCTGCAACTGTAGCGAAACCAAACTGTTCACTGGCTGATGCGATTGAAAACATCGACATCGGTGGTCCAACAATGGTTCGTGCTGCTGCAAAAAACCACGCATCTGTGGGTATCGTGGTAAACGCTGCTGACTATGCAACTGTAATTGCTGAGCTTAAAGCTGATGGTGCTTTATCTTATGCAACCCGTTTTGACCTTGCGGTTAAAGCATTCGAACATACTGCTCAATATGACGGTATGATCGCATCTTACTTAGGCGCTCGCGTAGGTAAAGAAGAAGGTCAGGCAGACAAATTTGCGCGTACTTTCAATACTCAATTAAACAAAGCTCAAGACTTACGTTACGGTGAAAACCCGCATCAGTCTGCTGCTTTCTATGTAGATCCTGCTGCGAAAGAAGCTTCTGTTGCGACTGCTAAGCAGCTACAAGGTAAAGAACTTTCTTATAACAACATCGCGGATACTGATGCTGCACTTGAATGTGTGAAATCATTTGCGAAACCTGCTTGTGTGATCGTAAAACATGCGAACCCATGTGGTGTTGCAGTTTCTCTAGATGGCATCAAAGCAGCTTATGATCTTGCTTATGCAACCGACCCTGAATCTGCATTCGGTGGCATCATTGCATTCAACCGTGAATTAGACGTTGCAACTGCGCAAGCAATTGTGGATCGTCAATTCGTTGAAGTGATCATTGCTCCTAGCATCGCTGAAGGCGTACTTGAAGTAACTGGCGCGAAGAAAAATGTACGCGTACTGGTATGTGGCGAACTTCCAGCGATTAACGAACGTGCTCCACAACTTGACTACAAACGTGTAAACGGTGGTTTACTGGTTCAAGATCAAGACTTGGGCATGATCACTAAAGATGACTTGAAAGTTGTGACTAAACGTGCTCCAACTGAACAAGAAATCGATGACATGATCTTCGCTTGGAAAGTTGCAAAATACGTGAAGTCTAACGCGATTGTTTATGCGAAAAACCGTCAAACTATCGGTGTGGGCGCTGGCCAAATGAGCCGTGTAAACTCTGCTCGTATTGCTGCAATCAAAGCTGAACACGCTGGTTTAGTGGTTGAAGGTGCAGTAATGGCATCTGATGCATTCTTCCCATTCCGTGACGGTATCGATAACGCGGCTAAAGCTGGCATCAAATGCATCATCCAACCAGGTGGCTCAATGCGTGATGAAGAAACTATTGCAGCAGCTGACGAAGCTGGTATTGCAATGGTATTTACTGGCATGCGTCATTTCCGCCACTAATTTTTAAGTATTAAATTCCAAACCCTCCTTTTCGTAAGGAGGGTTTGTTACATCAGTAGATTATTTAATATCTTGCTATAAGATGTTAAAAGATTTTTAAACCTCATTGGGTTTGTGGAATTTCATTTTCGAGGGAATTTTCTAAAGATGAACATTTTAGTTTTAGGTAGTGGCGGCCGTGAACATGCTCTTGCATGGAAAATCGCACAAGACGATCAAGTGGCAAAGGTATTTGTTGCACCGGGCAATGCAGGCACCGCAACTGAAAATAAATGTGAAAATGTCGCTTTGGACATTCTCAATAACCCTGCCATCATTGATTTTGCAAAAAATAATGCAGTTGAAATGATTATCGTGGGCCCTGAAGCACCGCTTGTGAATGGTGTGGTTGATGCTTGCCGCGAAGCAGGTGTGAAAGTTTGGGGTCCTACTCAATACGCTGCTCAGCTTGAAGGCTCTAAAGCATTCGCAAAACATTTCTTAAAACGTCATAACATTCCAACAGCTTTCTACGATGTATTTACCGAAGTCGATGCAGCGAAAGCCTTTGTTGAGAAAAATGGTGCGCCAATCGTAATCAAGGCGGATGGTCTTGCTGCGGGTAAAGGTGTGATTGTTGCCATGACCAATCAGGAAGCATTTGATGCGATTGATGACATGCTGGCAGGCAACAAATTTGGTGATGCCGGTTCTCGTGTGGTGATTGAAGAATTCCTTGCAGGCGAAGAAGCATCTTTCATTTGTATGATTGATGGTGACAACATCCTACCAATGGCAACGTCTCAAGATCATAAACGTATTTTTGAAGGCGACCAAGGTCCAAATACGGGCGGTATGGGTGCTTACTCTCCTGCGCCTGTGGTGACTGCAGACGTGTTTGAAAAAGCAATGAATGAAGTGATGCGTCCGACTGTTGAAGGTATGAAAAAAGACGGTCACGTATACACAGGTTTCTTGTATGCAGGCTTGATGATTGACGACCAAGGTCAACCGAAAGTAATCGAGTTTAACTGTCGTTTTGGTGACCCTGAAACTCAACCAATCATGATGCGTTTAAAATCATCTTTAGTTGATTTGGTTCAAGCAGGTCTTGAAGGTAATTTACCTGCAGAAGCTGAATGGGATGAGCGTAAAACTGTTGGTATCGTACTAGCATCTAAAGGCTATCCTGAAACTTCTAGTAATGGCGATGTGATTTCTGGTTTAGATACTGAAATGACTGATGCGAAAGTGTTCCATGCAGGTACAAAAGCCAATGAAAATGGTGACATCGTCACTGCGGGTGGTCGTGTGCTTTGTGTGACTGCGCTTGGAAATACGATTGGTGAAGCACAAGCGAAAGCTCTCGAGCTTTGTGAAAAAGTAACTTTCGACGGCGTTCAATATCGTAAAGATATTGGTTATCGCGCAATTGCCCGTGAAAATGCTTAATCTTAAATTAGATTAAACAAAAACCCCGCTAAGTGCGGGGTTTTTATTATATGATTTAATCAAATTACTTACCTAATAAAAATATATGCTGAATTTATTTAATAAACCTTCTGACACAATTCAGTATTTAGGAACGCCTTATACTCAAGATTGTATTGAAGCTATTGCTATGATCATTCAATTCGAAGCGCAAATCGAAAGTGCAATCGTTTTAACATATGATCAAACTCACTGTTTTTTAGTAAAAGCATACCGACACTTATATCTTATCCGTTTTGGATTCCGATCAGATTATATATCTGAGGGATATAAAGGATTTGTTAAAGCATTAAACCTTTTAAGGCGACATGAAATTGAAATAAAAGAAGTGGTTATTACACAAAAATTATTCGAAACTATAAATCGAAATGCTTTAACGGATAGTGATATAGAGTTAATTTTAAACAACCCTAACATTAGAACTAACACAATATACAATTATATCAATAATTTAGAAGTCATATTCAAAGAACCTTTGAATATAGATCGTTATTATCCTTCAGAATTACCATTGAATTTAATTGATCCGAGAATTTTGGATTTAGCCTTAAAATTCCGCGATGATGCAGATTCGGCTATTATGAAAGCTTATACTCGATTAGAAGACATTGTGCGGGCAAAAATTGATTCAAAAAAATTTTCTGCTTCTCTTATGGATGATTCCTTTTGTTCTGATTTAAAGAAAAATAAGTTATCCCCCTTTAAGTGGGAATCAGAAAATGAGGATTCCTCAACCGCTATTGGTCGACTGTTTGTAAATACATTTAAAGCATATCGGAATCAACGAGCACATAGTGAAGTTGATAAGTCAATTTCCCAACTTCATAGAGAGTTTTTATTAATCAATGAACTTTACCTACTGGAAAGTGAGTCAATAAGACGATAAACAGATACTGTATGACTATTCATCTCAAAACCCCTCGCCTAATCCTCCGCCAATGGCAAGAATCCGACACTGCCCCATTTATTCAAATGTGTGCAGATGAGGATGTGATGCGTTATTTTCCCGCCCTACTGACACCTGAACAAAGTTTACAATTTATCGAAAAAGTGACTCGGCAGATTGATCAGCATGGTTGGGGTTTATGGGCAGTTGAGCTAAAAGAGACTAAAGAATTTATTGGTTTTATTGGGCTGCAACCCCAACCTAAATTGTTTGAGTTTTCACCCTGTATTGAAATTGGCTGGCGGCTAGCAAAAAAATATTGGCATCAAGGTTATGCGACTGAAGGTGCACGTGCAGTATTGGATTACGCGTTTACCACTTTAGGTTTGGATAAAGTTGTGTCGTTTACTGCCACAGTCAATACACCATCCGAAGCGGTGATGAAAAAGATAGGCATGCTAAAAACTCAAGAATTTCTGCATCCAAAGTTGCCAGAGGATCACCCTTTATGTTGGCATGTATTGTATGAAATCAATCAAAGTAATTACTCAGTTAAATAAAACACGGCTTAAATCCTGCTTAAGCGTTTATTAAAAAAGATCTTTCAGTAGCTCAATGAGCTAGTAGATTTACCCATGTTTATTCATTTTTATGATTTCTATTGGATAAAATCTTATAAAGATCAATATTTAAGCGGTTTGGAATTTTGGCTTATCTTCAATAAAAATAATATATTGTATTCATTAATATTTTAATCATTTTTACCCAATTTATATTCTATTAAAAAGATAAGTAAATACTTTTTATCCACTATATCGAATAAATAATAATTGCTATGATTGCGCCCATTCAGAGTGCCAAATTTGACTATATCTTATTAAAAACCTCTATTTACTCTCTCCAGATAGAGAGTTCATATAGCGGTTTGGTGAACTCTGACCCGATCGAATTAACGTGAACTGTTGCAGTACATTTGCATTTTCCCTGCCGGAGCCACATGCGACATCGATCTAGAGTCAGATGAAAGTGTAATAAAACTCCACTTTAACATGACCTTAAAATGCATATACTTTAGGCAACACGAAAATTAGGACATCTTTATGAAAAAGCTACTTGGCGTTTTACTCAGTGCATCTGTACTGACTTTAACTGCATGCGGGAAACAAGAAGCGCCTGCAACGGACGCAGCACAAAACAAAGATTCAGGTGAATTGCAAACGGTTACTATGGCATCGACTGGTTCAGATGCTGACGTATGGCGCTACATTTCAACTTTGCCTGAAACTAAACAAGCCGGCATCAAGCTTGATGTGAAAAACTTTACTGACTATGTGGCGATGAATACTGCTGTTGCCAACAAAGAAATTGATGTCAACGCCTTCCAGTCTTATGCCTATATGGTTGCTTATAACGACGCCAATACTCAAAAGATCGCTCCACTTTCTACGACTTATCTTGAGCCAATGGGGATTTACTCAAGCAAAGTGAAAAAAGTTGAAGAGTTTAAGCAAGGTGCGACAATTGCTATTCCTAACGATGGCGCGAATGAATCACGTGCATTGTTACTTTTACAATCTGCGGGTCTGGTAAAACTTAAACCAAACTTTGACCTGGTAAAAGGTACGCCTGCTGACATCACTGAAAATGCGAAACAGATTGTCATCAAGCCAATTCAAATGGCGACTGCAGTCCGTGTGAAAGATGAAGTAGATGCGATTGTTCTAGGTAATACTTTGGCAATGGAAGGTGGTCTGAACGTATTGAAAGATGCGATCTATTACGAAGCGATTGATCAAAGTACTAAAATGAATGTTAACATTTTAGCTGTCGCTGCTGACCGTCAAAATGATCCTGTACTTCAAAAAGTTGGCCAGTTGTATCATACTCCTGCTGTGAAAGCCTATGTTGATGAACACTTCGGTGGTACTAAAGTTGCTGTAAATAAACCAGTGACTTATTTAACCGAAGAAAAGTAATACAATAATCAATATTCAGAACAGGCAAGATTTCTTGCCTGTTTTTTTATTCGTGATGCAGTATTTGACACTATGATTGAATTTAAAGACATCTCCAAACAGTATGAGCTCAAGGGTCAAACCTTACGTGCCTTGAATCGGATTAATTTACAGATTCCAACCGGCAGTATCTTTGGCATTATTGGCTATAGTGGTGCCGGTAAAAGTACCCTGATCCGCCTGATTAATCTGCTTGAACGCCCTACTTCTGGTCAGGTGATTATCAATGGCACGGACTTTACTGCTTTGGATGCCAAATCATTGCGTCAGGAACGTACCCAGATCGGCATGATTTTCCAGCATTTTAACTTAATGCAGACCAAAACTGTTGCTGCCAATATTGAAATGCCAATGAAGTTGCTTGGCTGGAGTAGGGCTGAACGGGAAAAACGTCTCGAAGAACTGCTGGATTTTATTGACCTAAAACATAAGCGTCATGCTTTTCCGGACGAGTTATCAGGCGGTCAAAAGCAGCGTGTCGGTATTGCTCGTGCATTGGCAAATCACCCAAAAATTTTGTTATGTGATGAAGCAACTTCTGCTCTAGATCCGCAAACTACTAAATCTGTACTGCAACTACTCAAACGGATTAATCAGGAACAAGGCATTACCATTGTTATGGTCACCCATGAAATGGATGTGATCGAAACCGTGTGTGATTATGTGGCTGTCATGGAAAAAGGTGATGTGATTGAAACCGGTTCTACCCTGCAGATCTTTAGTCAGCCACAACATCCGACTACGAAAAACTTCATTCAGACTGTACTTCAGCAAAACTTGCCAGTGAATATTCTGGCGAATCTGGAAAACCAAAATCATCACAGTATTTATTGTTTAAAATTCCTGGGCAGCTCAGCGCAGGAAACCGTGATTCAAGGTGTGATTAAACAGTTTGATATCAGCTTGAATATCCTGTTTGCCAATATGACAGAAATTAATGGGTCGGTGATTGGCCAGATGTTTATCCAACTTTTAGGAGATCCAGCGCAAATCACAGCAGCGATGCAATATCTGAGAGATAACGGCGTACAAGTAGATCAAGCAGGAGTACAAGAATGAGAGACTTAATTGTACAGTGGTTGACCACTATTACTGCGCCATTCTGGAAAAGTTCGCTGTCGATGGATCAGTTTGTCACAGCACTACAAGAAACTTTCCACATGGTGTTCTTCGCAATGCTGTTTGGCTGTATCTGGGGCTTTATTCAGGCGATTATTTTACTCGTCACTCGTCCAAACGGGATTCTGCCAAACCGTGTGATTTACCATGCTCTAAACCCGATTGTGAATGCACTGCGTTCCCTGCCATTTATTATTTTGCTAATTGCGGTGATTCCACTAACCAAGTTTTTGGTCGGAACATCAATTGGTACTTGGGCAGCGATTGTACCTCTAACTATTTATGTCGGTCCTTATATCGGCCGTCTGGTAGAAACCTCTCTGCTGGAAGTGAATGAAGGCATTATCGAATCTGCTCAGGCGATGGGTGCAACACCAATGCAGATTATCTTTAAGTTTATTCTGCCGGAAGCGCGTAGCTCACTCATTCTTAACCTCACTACTGCAACCATCAGTCTGATTGGTGCAACGGCGATGGCTGGAGCAGTTGGTGCCGGCGGCATTGGTGATCTGGCAATTTCTTATGGTTACCAGCGTTTTGATACCTCAGTCGTGATCATGACTGTAATTGTTTTGTTGATCTTGGTACAGATTGTACAAAGTGTCGGTGACTGGTTATCTCGACTTCGTTAAGCTAAATTCCTAAGTAAATAATGCCCTCTTTTTGAGGGTTTTATTTTATCTACTAAGCAAATGATCTTACATTACAAATCCACCTTAACAGCTCTTTATTCAAATTCTACTAAGCACTAGCTATAGAGAATGGTGACAGGATGTCGCCCATTGATCTGTCTTGCACAAGCTTTAAAGCAATGCTTAAAACTTGCTCAGGAAGTGCCATCAGATTAACAAAGGGGTTTTGTTACTTTTGGCCCGTCAAAAGTAAGGCATAAACACTACAAAGTTAAAATTGAATAAAATACTGAAATTCGATTTTTCCAATAACTTCATGAAAAAGCTTATTAGCACTTGAAATTCTTCTCTTACTTTTGAAAGATGAATAGCACTACTATGCAAAGTAACAAAAATCTTCTGTTGGCTTGATGATACCTCCCTGTATCACAAGCCAACGGCGACATCCATGTCGCCTCATACAAATTCAATTTGGGTACGTAGTTCTATTCCGATAAAATGATAAACGTGGCTTTAAGTCAATTCTAATTCACAATCTAAAAGTTCAGCATTTCCCCTCAATTTCAAACTGAAACAATAAATCCCATGCTAAACTATCGAGTGGTTTTTGCAGGGACTCATATATGCACTTTGTTCATCTTGGTATTCATACAGAATTTTCGATTACTGAATCCATCGTACGTATACCTGACTTGGTCAAAGCTGCTGCGAATGACGAGATGCCAGCACTTGCGCTGACTGATTTATCCAATCTACATGCCGCAGTCAAATTCTATAAAAAATGTCTGGATAAAGGCATTAAACCAATTCTCGGTTCTGAAATCCGCCTGAATGATGCGGAACATCGTGTCACCCTGCTTTCTATGACCAATAAAGGCTGGCGCAACCTGACCGAACTGGTGTCCGAAGGTTATATCAGCGGCCAGCAACTAGATATTCCTTGCGTACAGAAAGATTGGATCTTGAACCAGCACGATGACATGATCGTATTGCTCGGTATGCAGTCCGATGTCGGCAAAATGCTGATTACCTCAAATCCTGATAAAGCTGAACCGCTACTACAAGAATGGGTAGAGAAATTTGGCAACCGTGTTTATCTAGCCCTCACCCGCACTGGCCGTGCTAATGAAGATACTTTCATTGAAGAAGCGGTAAAGCTCGCAAAGAAATATAATATTGGTGTAGTTGCACATAATGATGTGCACTTTATTGCTCGTGAAGATTTTGAAGCACATGAAGCGCGTGTCTGTATCGCAGATGGTTATGTGCTGGGTGATAATCGCCGTCCTAAAACCTATAGTCCTGAACAATATTTTAAAAGCTCAACAGAAATGGCGGAGCTATTCTCGGATATTCCAACCGCGATTGAAAACACCTTCCATATCGCAAAACGTTGTAATGTCACCCTACGTTTAGGTTTCAACGATCTACCAGATTACCCAATTCCTGAAGGCCATACCATTGATACCTATTTCGCACATTTGTGTGAAGAAGGCTTAGAGGAACGCCTGAACTTCCTGTATCCACCAGAAAAACGTGAAGAAGATTGGCCTATAATCCGTCAGCCTTATGATGAACGTCTGGCCTTTGAGATCAAAATTATTCTGGATATGGGCTTCCCAGGGTACTTCTTGATCGTCATGGACTTCATTCAATGGTCCAAAGGTAATGGCGTGCCGGTAGGTCCAGGCCGTGGTTCAGGTGCCGGTTCCCTCGTAGCTTATAGCCTCAAAATTACCGACCTTGATCCTCTGCGCTATGATCTGCTGTTCGAACGTTTCTTGAATCCGGAACGTGTTTCGATGCCCGACTTTGACGTCGATTTCTGTATCGCGGGTCGAGACCGCGTGATTGACTATGTCGCACGGACTTATGGCCGTGATGCGGTATCGCAGATTGCGACTTTCGGTACCATGGCGGCTAAAGGTGCGATTCGTGACGTAGCCCGTGTACTGGGTAAATCTTATGGTCTGGCCGATCGTATTTCCAAACTAATTCCGACCAAGCCTTTGGGTTTAAGTCTGGAAGAATCTCTGGAAGCAGAACCACAGCTAAAAGACATCGTCACCAATCCATCGAATCCCGATTATGACGATGCCTCAGAAATCTGGGAAATGGCACTCAAGCTGGAAGGTATTACCCGTAACACCGGTAAACATGCCGGTGGTGTGGTCATTGCCCCAACCAAGCTGACTGACTATTCAGCCGTGATGTGTGATGCTGATGGTACAGCACGTGTAGCCCAGTTCGATAAAGACGATGTCGAAGCTGCCGGCCTGGTAAAATTTGACTTCTTGGGTCTACGTAACCTGACTGTAATTGAAGATGCGATCAAGCATATTAATGCACGTCCAGACGTCACTGAGCCAGTCAATATTTCCTATATTCCGCTGGATGACAAGCCTGCCTATAACATCTTTGCGACGGCGAATACCACTGCAGTATTCCAGTTTGAATCCGTCGGCATGAAGAAGATGCTCAAGGAAGCGCGTCCAAGCAAGTTCGAAGAAATTATTGCCTTCGTATCGCTATACCGTCCAGGTCCAATGGACCTGATTCCTGACTTTATCCATCGTATGCACGGTGGTGAATTCGAATACCTGCATCCCTTGCTGGAAAAGGTGTTAGAGCCAACTTACGGGATCATGGTATACCAAGAACAGGTAATGCAGTCTGCACAGTTCTGTGCCGGCTATAGCTTGGGTGGTGCGGACTTACTTCGTCGTGCGATGGGTAAGAAAAAACCTGAGGAAATGGTCAAGCAGCGTAAGATCTTCATTGAAGGTGCTGCGAAAAAAGATATCGATGAAGCCACCGCCAACCATATCTTCGACTATATGGAAAAATTCGCAGGCTACGGCTTTAACAAATCGCATGCCGCCGCCTATGCCCTGGTAGCTTATCAAACAGCTTGGTTGAAAGCGCATTACCCGGCTGAATTTATGTCAGCGGTGATGACCTCGGAAATGCAGAACACTGATAACGTGGTGTTCCTGATTGATGACTGCCGTCATAATGGTCTGGAAGTATTGCCTCCATCGGTGAATATGTCGATTTACCAGTTCCATGCCAGCGATCCAAAAACCATTGTGTATGGTTTGGGCGCGATCAAAGGTGTCGGTGAGGCGGCAATGCAATCCGTGATTGAATCACGTCAAAAAGAAGGTCCATATAAAGACCTGTTTGACTTCTGTCACCGTATCGACCTGAAGAAAATCAACAAACGTACCCTTGAAGCCTTGATTCGTGCAGGTGCACTGGATTGTCTGGGTATTGAACGTGCCGATCTGATGGCACAACTGCCTGAAGCCGTACAAGCTGCAGATCAGGCCCGTCAAAACCGTGAAACCGGCATCATGGACCTGTTTGGTGAAGTTGAAGAAGTTCAACGTAAACCTGCCAAACCGGTGAAACCGTGGTCAGATGAAGTCCGTCTCAAAGGTGAAAAAGATACACTCGGCCTATATCTAACGGGTCACCCGATTGATGTATATCGTAATGAGCTGAAAGCCTTTGTTCCTTGTCAGATCAATGAATTAACCCCAACCCGTCGTGGTGTAACGACTGTATTTGCCGGTCTGGTAGTCGATGTCGCTAACTTCCCGAACCGGATGATGGTGACATTAGATGATGGTACGGCACGTATCGAAATTTCTACCAACCATGAACGCTTCCAGCGCTTTAAAGACATCGTTCAGGTCGATAAAGTGGTGGTGATTGAAGGTGAAATTTACGAGCGTGAGGGTTTTGATCGTCCACTGGGTCGTCTGACCAAAGCCTTTAGCCTGAATGAAATCCGTCAGAAACGTGCCAACAGCATCAAAATTACCTTGCAAGCTGAACATTACAGCAAAACCCTTAGCCGTGACTTGCAGCAGATTCTAATGCCATATACCAATGTGGACATGAGTACGCATATTCCA
Source organism: Acinetobacter sp. CAU_H_56 (assembly GCF_058599425.1). Lineage (NCBI taxonomy): Bacteria > Pseudomonadati > Pseudomonadota > Gammaproteobacteria > Moraxellales > Moraxellaceae > Acinetobacter > Acinetobacter sp. CAU_H_56. The sequence goes on from NZ_CM178654.1 coordinate 1,789,154, forward strand.
GTGATTCTGTATCTGGATTATGGCTATGCCACGGCCGAACTGCATCTGGGCTTAAGCTGGAAAATTGCGCCGCTGGATGAGCTGCTCGCCAAGTTGCGTGACTATTTTGGCAAGACTGCGCTGTATATCGAGTATCAGGTGAAATCTAAAGCTGCCCGCGCCGTATCTTATGAACAAGCCAAACCAGTTGAAGTGCCACCTCCACCTTCAGATATGAGTATGGACGATGCCCTGGCACAGTATGAAGCCGAGTCTCAACCGCAATACTCATAAAATCTGACCTTTAAAATATTTAAATTGGAATCATCATGAGTCAAATTGACAATGCTGCTGTTTCAGCACATCTCTCCCATGTGCGTATTGTCATGGTTAATACCACCCTGCCTGCCAATATTGGTAGTGCCTTACGTGCCATGAAAACCATGGGCCTGTGCAAACTGGTCCTGGTTGCACCTAAAACTTATCCGCATCCAGATATTGATGCACTGGCTGCAGGTGCAACTGATCTGATCGAACAGATTGAAATCGTAGAAACACTGGAAGAAGCCATTAAAGATTGCCAGATCGTCTTTGGTACCAGCGCACGTAGCCGCACTATTCCATGGCCTTTACTAGACGTTCGTCCTGCTGCTGAAAAAGCACTTTCAGCTGTGGTGCAAGAAAAACAGGAAATTGCGATTCTGTTTGGCCGTGAAGACCGCGGTCTGACCAATGAAGAACTGGCGATGGCGAATTATCACCTAACTATTCCTGTGAATACGGATTATGGTGTTTTGAATGTTGCTCAAGCTATTCAGGTGATCTGCTATGAACTGCGTATGGCGGCACTGGATCAGGTAGAACATCCTCGTGATCCCAAAGCCACCATGCAAGTTATTGATGGCATTGAAATGGAGTGGGATGAACCGCTGGTGCCCCATGAACAGATGGAACAATTCTACCCGCATCTGGAAAAAATGCTGGCAGAAATTGAATTTATGGATCCAAAAAACCCACGATTACTTCCTTTACGCTTGCGTCGCCTTTTCGGACGTATACAATTAGATCGTATGGAATATCACTTACTTCGTGGTATTTTCACTCGTGTTCAGGCACTGAATAACGGCACCTGGAAAAAATCTTCCCATACATCACAACAGGATGAGGATCAAAACTAATGCTAAAACAGCTCAAAGAAGATATCCAAGCTGTCTTTGCGCGCGATCCTGCAGCACGCAATACCTTAGAAGTCTTAACCACCTACCCTGGCATCCATGCACTGATTATGCATCGCATGGCACATGAGCTATGGAAAAAAGACTGTAAAGGTACAGCGCGTGTTTTGTCCTCTTTTAGCCGTTTTGCAACAGGTATCGAAATTCATCCGGGCGCCAAGATTGGTAAACGTTTTTTTATTGACCATGGCATGGGTGTAGTGATTGGTGAAACTGCAGAAATTGGCGATGATGTCACCCTATATCATGGTGTGACTTTGGGTGGTACAACCTGGAATAAAGGCAAACGTCACCCGACTCTGGAAGATGGCGTTGTTGTTGGTGCAGGTGCCAAAATCCTGGGTCCATTCACGGTAGGTAAAAATGCCAAGGTCGGTTCCAATGCTGTAGTTACTAAAGCAGTTCCGCCGAATACCACAGCGGTTGGCAATCCAGCGCGCTTTATCACCAAAGACCAGCCAAAAGAGGATGCTGAAGCTCGTCGTCGTGATTATGCAGAAAGCATTGGTTTCCAGCCTTATGCAACAACACAGGATCAGACAGACCCGATTCTGGAAGGCATGCGTGTTCTACTTGACCGTATTCAACAAAATGAAAAACGCATGAATACACTGTGCAACCGCCTGTCTCTGCTTGACCCGACTTTTAAGAAAAACCAGTTAAATGAACAGCCATTTAGCAAGGAAGAACTTAAAATTCTAGAAGATGCGCGCCGTGAGTGCGAAGCACAAACCAGTCAGTCCAAGGCCTGACTATAAATCGTAATTCTTTTGTAACACGCATTTGCTTGCATGATCGCAGCACTTTTCATAGACTGACGATCATGCATTTTTTGAATAGATGTTTTAAAAAATAACATGAATGGACGGATATTATGACCTTGAAGCCCTTAGCAATTGCTTGCTTAGCTTTTACCATGACGGCGTGCTCTATGGCACCGACATCAAGCAAACAAGAACAGAAACCAGCTGATCAGATAGTTTTTGTTGAACCTGAAATTACTCCGCCATTTTATGCTTTAAATCCATTTAACTATAACGAACCACCTCCATTTGAAGTACATTTGCAAAAAGCCGCTGCGCAGCCAGTGACAAAAATGGTAGTGACTGATCCTAAAGATCCGTCTAAACAGTTAACCCTAGATGTAAACAAGCTGATTATCCCGATGGTGGATAGCAATACACGCAGTATGCGTTATGCAGCACTTGCCAATGAAAATGAAATCGACATTACTGAAATCGATGATTTCTTGCAGATGGTAGAAGGTAAAGCGCGTCATTATCCGCCCCGCTTTAGCGACCGTCAGGAACGCCGTGGTTTTGAAGCGAAACTTCGCGAAGTTTCTCAACAACTGGATACTTTAGCTTCACGTCCAAATGCTTCATTTGATGTACTAATCCGTGCCTTTAAAGCCAGTGTCATGGCACGTAACCTGGATTTGGGTTCAGTCTATACCACCAAGTCTTTGGCCTACGCACAGCGTATCCTGAAAATTAACCAGGATGATGCGGAAGCCAACTTCTGGTTCGGTTTTGGCCTGTCTGAAGGTGGTGGCCAGCGAGAAGCTATTCCCTACCTAGACAAAGCTATGCAAGCCGGTGTTCAGGAAGCTTATTTATCTGCGGCAAATAACTACATTGCCATGGAGAATAAAAAGAATGCAGTTCAGGTTCTGAATAATTACAAAATTAAATATCCGCAAGAAGCTGAAGTTGCAGATCGTCTGATCCAGGAAATTGAGAAGCAAGGCCGTTGGAATGTATGGCAAGTGATGACGCCAAAAAATTAATGTAAATATTACTCGAATTTGAGTTACAAAATAGACTGCTTAGGCAGTCTATTTTTTTGAAAAAATCAGTAAAATACAAAACATTAATACACAATTAGACTGAGCTTCCAGAATCTATATGCACCATAAAATGAATAAAGCATTCCTTTTCTGTTCAATCCTGCTAGGGGCTGTCCTGAGCGGCTGTCAGGTCGTCAGCGTTAAAGAACAGGCCATTAATGTCACCATCAGTAATGAACGTGACAGCATCCTTACCCGTGACAAGCTGAGTGAAGCCAGTCTGAATGTCCTGTCCATGACAGGCCGTGAAGCTCGCATCTGTACCGAACAACCGCAAAACTGTGTAGATGCACTGAAGCAAATTCCTGAAATTCTGGATGAAGAATTATTGTCTACCGCCAGTGAGCTGTATCTTGCCAAGTCTTTGCAGCTCGGGAACTCTGCCGGATGTAAAAGCAGTCTCCTGACCAAGACCCAGTCTGAAGAAAAAAAGCAGCTACAAAAACAGAATATTGAGAAGTGTCAGGATCAGCAATTGGTCATGTTGGATCAGAGTATCCGCTATAGCTATGCGTACCTGTTCAAGACCCAGCGTGCACCACAGGATCGTATCTTTGACAACCGTCAGGTCCAGATCCGTGACTTCTATAACCTTGCGATAGCACACCTGATTCACGTCTATTCTGAACGTCATCCCTCTAAAGAGGTAAGCCGCAAGATTCAGGTCGGTAATAGCATTTACTCAGTTGATTTTGAAAATTATCCGGAAATTAAAGACCAGTCTTTTGAAAAGCTCATGTCTACTTATAATATGAACTTTTCCGGGCTGCGTTCGATTACCCGCCGTGATGGTTTCGGCTCAGAGTTTGTGGTTATTTTGCCTGAAGAAAAACGCATTACGCCGAATAAAAAATATATTGTCGATCCTCTCAAATATCAGTATCAGGAAGGCCGTAATCCGAATATTCACGCTGCACGCTACTTGGCCACGACCATTACTGCCATTCCAAAGTCTGGCAACAGTGTAGAACAGATCATTAACAGCCCGGAATTTCACCTTAAGTTATACGACCCGTACAAACATGAAAAAGTTACTGTCGCCGGTAAACAGTATTCTCTGGCAGCCAATTTCTCGGCCCCTTATGGCTTGTGGCTGGCTGAAAACAATCTCGGACGATCAGCTTATTTGGTGCTGATTGATCGTGATGACAACCTGACCATGCCGCATCTGTATATGCTGGAACCTTATAATCCTAAGAAAAAAGTCATTGTGCTGATTCATGGTCTGGCCAGCAGCCCGGAAGCCTGGATTCGTTTAACCAACGATGTGATGGGTGATCCGGTACTGCGCGAAAACTTCCAGGTATGGCAGGTATTTTATTCGACCAATATGCCAATTCTGGAAAGCCGCTATCAGATTAATGCACTAATTCAGCAAGCTTTCAAATTGAATAAACCCAACGATCCCGCCAAGAAAGATGCTGTACTGGTCGGACACAGTATGGGGGGTGTGATTGCCCGTCTTCTGGTGAGTGAAGCCAACCTGATTCCACGCACGGAAGAGCTGCTGAATAATCGTCGTATCGAACGCTTCCGCAATAATCCCTTATTTAAAGCACGTCTGGATATCAAACCTGTACCTAATTTCAGTCGGGCTATTTTCCTGGCAGCCCCACATCGCGGTACTGATTATGCTGATCGCTGGTTTACGCTGGCGGCACGTAAAATTATTAAATTGCCTGGTGCCTTTCTCGGAGCATTTGCCGACACGCTACAAGGCGACATCGGACTGGATGATTTTCTCAAGGAAATTGGCCATGACATGATTCAAAATGGCCCGAGTGACCTGTCTAAAAACTCCAAGTTTAATGCGCTGACACGTGATGTGGTGCCATATCGGGGCTTTAAATTCCATAACATCATGGGGAATACTATGGACAGTCAAGACAAAGCTATCATGACAGATGATGTCGTACCGTATCAAAGTGCCCGACTGGACGGCGCACTCTCTGAAGAGATCATCAAAGGTGGACATTCGATTCAGGAAACGCCTGAAGCTGTACTGGAACTCCGCCGCCTTCTCAGATTACATCTGGTCGACTTAGGATTGTATGACCCTGATTAAATTTTGATGAAAGATATAAAAAAAGCTGCCAATCGGTGGCTTTTTTTATGGGCAACCCATGTATCAATACCCTTTTATGCTTTATATCGACTAAGTCCGTCCAAATACAGATTCCTGCGGATTTATATTTCTTTCTAAAAATTAAATTTGTTAGACTTGGAGCAATTATTTTTGACATTCAAACCGGTCTTTACAGGATTTTAGCTTAGGCTATTTTCCAGGTTTTCCGAGGATAATGTTCCGGAAAAAGATTCAGGTTTGGCTTTATATATTTAAAGGATTTTTTCTTAATGACCAGTTCAGAACTTGTGGCTGATCTCTCTAGCTTAACGCCCATGATGCAGCAATACATGTCGGTCAAAATGCAGCATCCACACTCATTGATGTTCTATCGCATGGGTGATTTCTATGAACTGTTCTTTGAAGATGCCCATAAGGCCGCCAAAATTTTAGGCATTACCCTGACCCATCGCGGTAAAGCCAATGGTCAGCCAATTCCGATGGCTGGTGTACCTTTCCATGCTGCTGAAGGATATCTGGCTCGTCTGGTAAAAAAAGGCGAAACGGTGGTGATCTGCGAGCAGATCGGTGAAGTGACTGGTAAAGGTCCAGTTGAACGTGGGGTCGTCCGAATTATCACTCCCGGGACTTTAACTGATGATGCCTTATTAGGTGCGCATCAAACCTCCAACCTGGTTGCTCTGTGTGTTCACCAGCAACAAATCGGAATTGCACTTCTCGATCTGAGTGCGGGTTTATTTAAAGTCCAGCAAATCGATTATGACTTAAGTCAGTTAGCCATTGAGTTGGCACGCCTGATGCCAAGCGAAATTGTGGTGGATGAAAATCTGCAAGATCAGGCACTGATAGAACACTTAAAACAACAGCTAGATGTTCCAATCAGTAAACGTCCGAATGTCGACTTCAACCAGAACAATGCCCAGAAGACCTTATGCGACCAGTTTGCAGTAAGTACACTTTCAGGTTTCGGAATTGATCATCTGCCTTTGGCCAAAGCTGCTGCGGCTGCATTGATTCACTATGCTAAAGAAACCCAGAAAACGGCTTTACCGCATATCCGAACCATTCAACTGGAACAAAGTTCAGACTTTATTGCACTAGATCCAGTCACCCGTCGCAACCTCGAATTGATTGAGCCTTTATTTGAACATGGCACTTCATTGTTCCAGCTGATCAATGACTGCCAGACCGCTATGGGTGGCCGTCTGCTTAGCCGAACCTTGATGCAACCGCTTCGTGATACTGCCATACTGGATGAGCGACTGGATGCGACACAGGCATTGCTTGAAGGTTTCCATGAATCGCCAGTCCGTCTGGTCTTAAAAGAAATCAGTGATATTGAACGTGTACTCAGCCGTATTGCTCTCGGCAGTGCGCGTCCACGCGATCTGGTTCAATTACGTCAGGCCTGTGCACAGATTCCATTTTTACGCCATGCGTTACAACCACTGTTAAGTCAGCAGAATTCGAAATTATTACAGCAGCTGAATCAAGAACTGGGCGATTTTCATGGCCTGCATCAGCGCCTGATGTCAGCTATTGTTGAAAATCCACCGGTATTGCTACGTGATGGCAATGTCATTGCAGAAGGTTTCGATAGCGAGCTGGATGAGCTGCGTAAAATCCGTGATCATGCCGGACAGTTCCTGATTGATCTGGAAATTAAGGAACGTGAGCAAAGCGGTATTCCTGCCCTGAAAATCGGCTACAACCGTGTTAGTGGGTACTATATCGAATTGACCCGTGCCCAAGCTGAACAGGCACCTGAGCATTATATCCGTCGTCAGACGCTCAAAAACGCCGAGCGTTATATCACGCCTGAGTTGAAAGCCTTTGAAGATAAAGTACTGTCTAGCGAATCCCGTGCACTTGCTCGCGAGAAAATGCTGTTCGAAATGTTGCTGGATGAACTGCGTCAGGATATTGGCAATCTACAGATGATGAGCAGTGCGATTGCCCAGATCGATCTGTTGGCAAACTTTGCGCATCAGGCACGTTTACGCAATTGGGCACGACCAAAATTCAGTCCTGAAATTGGTGTGAAAATCGTTGCCGGTCGTCATCCTGTGGTGGAAGCCTTAAGCAAGGCTGCCTTTACTCCAAATGATACCCAGCTGGATTATCAGCATCGTATGGCCATTATTACTGGTCCAAATATGGGTGGTAAATCCACCTTTATGCGCCAGACTGCCCTGATTGCCCTACTGGCTTATTGCGGTAGTTATGTGCCAGCGCAATCGACAACACTGGGTCCAATTGACCGGATTTTTACCAGGATTGGCTCTGCAGATGATTTGTCGACTGGTAAATCAACTTTTATGGTCGAAATGACGGAAACTTCGCAAATTCTGCATCATGCTACCAGCCAGTCGCTAGTCCTGATGGATGAAGTCGGACGTGGAACCAGTACCTATGACGGGCTGTCATTGGCTTGGGCTTGTGTGCTTGATCTGACTAAACGCATTCAATGTTTATGCCTGTTCGCAACGCATTATTTTGAGCTGACCGAACTGGATAAAGAATCAGGCATTGATAACTACCATGTCACAGCCAAAGAACTAAATGGCAACCTGATTCTGCTGCATAAAGTCCAACATGGTCCAGCTAGTCAGAGTCATGGTTTACAGGTGGCTAAACTGGCAGGTATTCCTGCGGCTGTAATTAAAGAAGCCCAACATCGTTTGAAGATTCTGGAAAAGCAACATCAGGCTAAACCGCAAAGTCCACAGCATGACCTGTTTGCGATGCCGGAAATTATTGAAAAGGTCATCGAGATTGAAAAGCCTTCAGCAGCACTTGAGTTATTAGAAGACATTGATGTTGATAACCTGAGCCCACGTGAAGCATTACAGCAGCTATATGCGCTCAAAGATCTCATGAAACAGCCAAGTTAAAATCTCTCCTAAGCCCTATCTTGTATAGGGCTTAGCTGATGATGATTCTCATTCCCTAAGCCTTTCATCAAATCATCGCAGTTTTTTCAAATTTAACAGCCCTATATATAACAAATATCAATAAAAGGAATTGTTTGTTCCCTCTATTTTTGCCTAAAATACGGTATTCGTCATTAGAACCATATTTTTTAGGTAGCTGTCGCCATGACCTTCGTTGTCACTGAAAATTGTATTAAATGTAAATATCAAGACTGTGTTGAAGTTTGCCCTGTAGACTGTTTCTATGAAGGTCCTAACTTCCTTGTGATTAACCCGGACGAGTGTATCGACTGCGCGTTATGTGAGCCTGAATGTCCTGCAAATGCAATTTTCTCTGAAGATGAGTTACCGGAAGGCCAAGAAGTCTTTATCGAACTGAATGCTGAACTGTCTCAGAAATGGCCGAACATCACTCAAATTGGTGAGCAACCTGCTGACCGTGAAGAGTGGAATGGTAAAACTGATAAATTACAATATCTTGAAAAATAATTTTTCAAATCTTAAAAAAAGACCAGCATAGACTGGTCTTTTTTTATACCTCATCCACACATTTCATTGCAATTTATCCTGATTTTCTCCGTAAAAGTGGACTAAAATAGCGCTATTTTAAAATATCTGAATTGCTATCAATGAAGCATTTAATAAAGGGGTTATTGAGTGTTTGTATAATCCCGCTTGTCTTTGTAGGATGTGCCACCACAAAACAGTCTGGTAAAGTAACTCCAGATAAAAGGATTTATATCCCAGAAGAACGAGTCCAGTACAATCATAAACCACAGCCTAAACCGGTTCCTTATGTCTATACTCACTGGGTATCGGCACTAAATAACCTGTCTCTTGTACGTGAATATGAAAACTTTTTGGCCCAGCAAGGGGTCGGAAATATTATCCCAAGTTTTGAGCTGATGCGTACTGCACGGGATTGGGCCAAATGTGGTCGATCGCAATACATGATTCCAAGCCGTGAGCTCTGGTCAAATCAGGTGCCTACTTTACGTGTCTTTAAATATCTGGTTGCAGCTAATGTGCTGACTGATTTTGAAGTCACTTCGGTTTATCGTGACCTGCCTTTGAACCAGTGTGCCGGTGGAGCCAATTCTTCACGTCACCTGTTTAACTCGGCAATTGATTTTCGGATCGGACCTGAGTACCCACAGGCTCAGGATTATGCAGCGATTGAAAATACCAAGTTCAAACTGTGCCAGTTCTGGTTACAGCATGGACAAAGCCTGAATATGGGGCTCGGTTTATATGCCTCTGGCCAAATCCATATTGATACTCAAGGTTATCGTACCTGGGGCCCAGATTTAAGCCGTCGCTCATCAATGTGTAATTACTAAGTCATTTCATTTGCTATACAAAGCCAGCTTTTGGCTTTGTATAGCCTAAAAAACCAGCGAATATAGAACAATAAATTGCGCTGTGCCTGGAAAAGTTTAAAATGCACGCATCACAACAAAGGTGCGAGTACTATGCAACAAATGTGGACAGATATTGACCGCTACATTGATTCACATTTAATTCCTGAAGATCCTATCCTGAATCAGACTCTTGAAAATACTGCTGCACATGGTTTTCCAGATCATCTGGCTGTTGCGCCGAATCAGGGCATGCTGCTGCAAATGCTGATCCAGATGAATAAGTGCAAGCGTATACTGGAACTAGGAACTTTTGCTGCATATAGCACCATGTGGCTAGCTCGTGCCCTGCCTGAAGACGGTTATATCCTGACCATTGAAGGCCGTGAAACGCATGCTGCCATGGGACAGGAAAATATTGATCGTGCACAGTTAAAACAGAAAGTTGAGCTGAAATGTGGCCGTGCTGCAGATGTGCTTCGTGCCCTGCCTGAAGATACTGAAGCCTTTGACTTTATTTTTATTGATGCCGATAAGCAAAGCTATCCTGAATATCTGGAGCTGAGCTTAAACCTTTCTCACTCCGGTACTATTATCTTCTTGGACAATGTGATTCGTGCCGGTGATATCATCAATCCGGACAATAAAAAACCAAGTATTGAAGGCATTCGTGACATGTTTAAAGCGCTGGAAAATCATCCACGTATCTTGTCTTGTACTGCTTTACAGACCGTTGGCAGTAAAGGCCATGATGGTTTTGCACTCGCAATTGTCAAATAATACGACTAGAACAAAAATCAGCCAATAAAGTATTCCTGATAAATAACATCATCTTACAGAATGTAACCACAGAGTTATCCACAATATATGAGGATAACTCTGGTTATTTTTAATTCAAGCTGTAACAATTTATCAAAAAATACATCTCTGCCGCTTTTGTTATCCTCTTTTTACTTTGCTACCAATAATGGAACTTTAGAATTACGGAAAATCGTTGTCGCAATACTGCCCAAGAAGAACTGGTGGATCTTGCTGTGACTGAATGCCCCCAAGACAATTAACTGAATCCCATGTTCCTGCTGATAAGACAGGATATTTTCAGCCACTTCTCCATAGCGGTATTCTGGAACGACCTCTAGTCCTGCTTCTGTCAAATATTGCAGAGGCTCATTCAGGATTTCCACATGATCCCCGATATAAAGCAGATGACATTGTAATTGTCTTAATAAATCACTTTCTGCAATACGTTTCATCATCTTCACACAGGTCGGTGAATACTCATAAGCAAAGATAAAACGTGTCGGTGGTCTGAAGTGTTCCCCTACAGTCATCACTGTACAGTTAGCACCACGAATAAAGTTTTCTACATTGGTGCCGATTGGCTTGTTTTTTTCGGCAGAACGCTCACCGAGTAGTCCGATGACTGCAATATCATCAGGTTTTAGAATTTGAAAACTTTGTTCTAGAAAATCACCCTTTTCCTGAATATGCGTGGTGCGGATGCCATAATCTTTAAAGATACGATCCGAAATGTGCTGGAGCAGATTATTGCTATAACTAAGCGCGATTTCACTTTGCTTCTGTTCCAGCTCAGCCAGTTCTTTAAGCAACATGGCATTGCTTTCAAAGCCAATCACACCACTAATTTCCCCAAGATGATAACTGGCCGGGTAATAATCCAGAACCTGTAATAAAACCAGTTCACGGCCGGTCTGTTTGGCAATCCATGCAGCCGCATCTGCAAGCGCGTTCGTGCATGGTGAGGAGTCTATGCAGGCAATGACACGTTTCATGTTCAGCCTCTCTTTTATAATAAAAATTTCTTAGTTATTTTTAACTTAGCACAAGCATTAGTAAATGTGCACTGAAATCTGTAAGGCTTGAATTGAAATATGTTAACTTTTATGTGATGTTCTAGGACCCTTACCGAATATTAAGCACTTGATATAAATTCTTTTTCCAAGCACCTCTTTCACTATGTTAATCCCGATATCGAATCAATTTTGCCGGATTTCCGGCGACAATTGCACGCGCTTCAATATCCTTCGTGACCATGCTATTCATCCCTATAATCGCCTGATCGGCAATTTTCACCCCATCTTTGATGCCGACGTGGGCACCTAGCCAGACATCCTGACCAATCTCAATCCCTTTAGACCTGACTGGCTGCTGATAAATCGGCTGCTCCAGTTCCATCCCATGATCAAAGGCATAAAGATGACAATAAGCTGCGATGCGTACCTGATCATGCAGTTTAATCCCAACCCGACCACCATCCAGAATACAGTGATGATTGATGGCAACTTCGTTACCGATCTCCAAAGGACCATGTAGCGTACAATCTGCCGCAATAAAGGTATTGTCCCCGATAATAATTTTACGTCCCGGCTCAGCGAAGATATGTGCCAACGGCGAAATAAAACAGTTTTCGCCAATTTCGACTGTTTCCATCTCCATCAGATAGGTCTGATATTCTTTTTGCCAAGCCTCAGCCCAACCACGATTCTTCGGTTTTAAGGACCAATATAGCCAAGGCATATAATTTAGACGGTGCTTATGCTGCTCACGATATTTCAGTAATGGATCTGGTTCAGTCATCTGTGGCTTCTTCTATAATTTTTAACTGTTCACGTCCGCGAGTAACATCCTGAATCTTCAACGCAAAAGGTTCAATCTGATGTTTCTGAAATTGTGCCTGAACCTGTACACCTTCAGAAGTATATTCTTCCTGATAATCAATCTGCTGCTGATTCAGCTCATACTGAAAAATCGCCCACTCATTAAACTGGCAAGCAAATTCGACTTTTTTCTTTTCAATCAGTTCAATTTTTTCAGCTAATAACAAACATTGTCCAGCACAGCCGCCATAAGCACGGACCAGACCACCGGTGCCTAATTTAATACCGCCATACCAGCGATTCACCAGTACCAGTACATTGGTTAGCTCATTGCCTTCAATGGTCGCGAGGATCGGTCGGCCTGCTGTACCCGATGGCTCACCATCATCATTAAAACGTACATGATGACCGATTTTCCAGGCCCAGCATTGATGAGTGGTGGTCGGATCACGATAGGCCTCCAGAAAATCCTTCACATCCTGTTCATTTTCTACAGGTGTGGCAAAGGCCTGAAATCGGCTTTTTTTGATGTCTTCCTCAAAACTAACAAGGCTGGCAATAGTAAATGGCATAACTTCAGGCATTCAAATTTCACCTGTGCAGTATACCTGTTTTGATGTGGCAAAGAAAAAGCCTCTCGTATAGAGAGGCTTGATTCAATTTAATTTTATTAATTACTTTTAAATTTAACGTTCACGCAATGCTTCTTTAGCTTTATTGAATGGCTTGATGAGATAGTCCATTACCGTTTTTGCTCCGGTACGAATATCGACGGAAGCCACCATACCTGGTGTGATATTGAACTCCTGCCCGGCGGCGTTTCTCAATTTGTCACTATCGGTACGAATATACACCCGATAATAGAACTGATCCTGTTTGACTTCATCTCGCAAGGTATCTGGCGAAATCACGGTCACCTTTCCTTTTAGACCGCCATAAATCGAGTAATCATAGGCCGTAATCTTAACCAGTGCTTCCTGATCAGGACGAATAAAGGCAATATCACGTGGTGAAATTCGGGCTTCAACCAGTAATTTTTCATCCAGAGGGACGATGGTCATCAGCTTGCCATTTTGCGGAACCACGCCACCCAAAGTCATGACATCAATTTCTTTGACCACGCCACGAACTGGTGATTTAAAAATGGTCCGGTTCAAGGTATCTGACTTGCCGCGTACCACCTGTTGCTGGGTTTCTACATCAGTATTGGCTTTGGACAATTCTTCCCGTGCTTTCACATAATATTGGTTGCGAATATCATTCATCTGGTTACGCAAATCATTGGCTTCACGCTTCAGCCGTAAAACTTCAACTTCACTGGCTGCCCCTTTAGCCACCAATGGCGCGGTCATTTCCAGTTCCTGTTGTACTAGTACCAATGCCTGTTGCAAGCCGGCAAGAGATTCTTCCAGATTGGCACGACGTGACTGATAGAGTGCGGTTTCTTCTTTAACCAGTTTCGGATATTTCAGCACTTCTTCCGGGAAAGACAACGGCGTACCACTCACTTCTGCACGTAAACGAGCGGAAGTCGCACGTGAAGCGATCAGCAAGGATTCTGATTCACCGACATTAGATTCAAATCGGGTTGGATCAAGCTGTGCCAAGACTTGACCACGTTCTACAATCTCACCTTCTTTGACATTTAACTTGGTTAGAATGCCACCCTCCAGAGACTGAATCACTTGTTCTTTGGAAGATGGAATGACTTTACCCGTACCGGTCGAAACCTCTTCCAGTTTAAATAACCAGGCCCACGTCAGCAGTATTAACAAACCAATGCCCACAATCCAGATAATCAGACTGGATTTAGGTAATGGTGGTTCCTGAAAGCTCACTTTGTTTGAACGCGTTAATGTATGTGGTTCACTCATGCGCTTGCTCCCACGACCCGTTTAGTTCCTACCTGTGACTGATTTAATATTTGATCTCGTGGACCATCCATGACAATTTTGCCATCATTGACCACAAGAATACGGTCAACTAACTCTAGTACAGCGCGACGATGCGTTGCTACCACCAGTGTACGATGTGCCAGATACCCTTTCAGATGATCTATTAACTGTTTTTCTGAAACATCATCAATCGCTGCAGTTGGCTCATCTAGCAACAAAATTTTCGGCTGGCGGATCAGGAGCCTTGCCAGTAACAAGGCTTGACGCTGTCCACCCGAGAAGCCCACTCCACCTTCCAGAATAATATGATCCAGACCTTCTTTTTTCTCCTGAACAAAGTTAAGTGCACCGGTGATTTGCAAGGCTTCCAGAATCTGTTGATCCGTAGCGAGCGGTGCACCCAAAGTCAGGTTTTCACGAATACTACCGTAAAAGAGTTGTGAATTCTGATTGAGCAAGCCCATATCACGGCGTACATCTGAAGGATCTATCAGGGTCAGATCAATACCATCCAGTTTGACCTTACCTTGTGCTGGGGTTTGCATACCCGACAACAGTTGCAACAGCGTCGATTTACCAGCACCGTTACGACCCAGAATTGCAATTTTTTCACCGGGCTTGATTTCGAGTTTTGGAATGACCAGACTCGGTTTGGGATCATCATCGCCATATTTGAACACCACGCCACTCAAGTCATAATGACCATCCAATACAGGACGGTGAATCAGATGTGAATAGTCCGGCTGATCCACCGATTTTTTCATCAACTCATCCAGACCGCCCTTGGCAACTTTGGCTTGCTGTAAACGGCCCAAGACACCGGTAATTTGTGAAATAGGTGCCAGCATCCGTGATGATAAAATCGAACAGGCAACTAAAGCACCTGTGGTCATCTCACCATCCATCACTGCAAATGCACCGACCAAGACCACAATAGCAAAGGTGAGTCCCTGAATTTTTTGAGTCCATGCTGTCATTAAGCCAACAATTTTACGTTGTTGCATGCTGACATCAGCAGAGACTTCATTCATGTGATTCCATTGGTTCTGGAAGCGGGTTTCAGCTCTTAACAGCTTGATATCTTCAATCCCTTGTACAGCTTCCACTAATAAGGCATTACGGATTGCAGATTCACGCATCCCCAACTGTGCCAACTTGGCCAGTTTTTTCTGTGCCAGAATTCCCGGAAGAATCATGAGTGGTACTACCAGTAGCATGACCCAGAACAGGTTGCCGCCAATAATCCAGAAGATTCCCAGGAACAGGAAGAAGAATGGCAGATCTGCAATTGCCGTCACGGTAGTTGAAGTGACCAGTTCACGCACACCTTCGAGTTCACGAATCTGTGAAATAAACGTTCCGGTCGATTTGGAACGTTCACTGTTTTTAATTCTTAAGGAATGACCAAATACCCGGTCAGAAATTTTCAGGTCAGCCCGTTTACCAATAATGTCTGAAAGATAAATACGGGAGACTCGTAATACAAACTCGAAAATAGCCGCAATCAGTACACCACCGGCCAACACCCACAAAGTAGGAATCGATTGTGAAGGAATGACACGGTCATAAACGTTCATCGAGAAGACAATCGTCGCTAAAGCCAAAATATTGGCGATCAAAGAGGCAAACATCACATCGATATAGCGTTTCCAGTCTTTCAGTACAATCGACCAGAACCAGTTTTTCTCAAAGGGCTTGATATATTCGTCGACACGCGCATCCGGTACAGAAGACTCTGGTCGCAGGATATAAACATGCTTCGCACCAGCCTCTAACTGCTCGATGGTAAAACTTTGTGATAAACCGGCATCTCCACTCAGTTGTACACTGACATTGCCTTGTGTGTCGATACGTTCAATAACACCGACATCTCCACTATCAAATTCAACCAGTAAGGGCAAACGCCAGGGATTCAGCAAACTGCTATTGAATTTATTTTTGCGGACATTCAAGCCCATTTGACGGCTAACGATCTTGAGCATTTCATCAATGTCATGATGCTGGTTCCAGTCCAGTTGCAGACGTATCCGCTCCTCAGATGGTTCAATCCGATAATGCTTGGCAATATTCAAAACTGCCTGAAGCCACGGCTGATAATTTATTGTAGTACTCATGGCTGAACTTCAAACCCCTGAATAGAAATACGGTTAAGCGCGTAAATATCCCGTGTACGACCTGTCACCTGAATGTATTGCACAATCGCCGAATAGATGTCATAGCGCGCTGATTCAATTTCCTGTGCTGCGCTGTGAATCGCCTGTTCTGCATTCAATAAATCCACTACAGTCCGTGTGCCCAATTTATATTGTTCTTGATATAGCTCTTTGGTTCGTACCGTGGTTTCACGGCGCTGAGCCAGGACATCCATTTGTCTTTGTTTATTTTCGATCTGTTCCCGGATTAAACGAACCTGATCCAGCACATCCAGATAGACAGTATTGACCTGTGCGCGTGCAGCTTCTTCGGCATAACTGGCAGCACGTGCCTGAGACCGAACAGCGCCACCCTGATAAAAATTACTGCTGGCTTCAATCATGATTGAATTATAAAAGCCATCATCTTCATTATTATTCGGATTTCGACCATTAACCGCCTGACTTAAGCTACCTTTCAGATTAATGGTCGGATAACGGCTTAAGCGTGTCTGATCTTTTTGCAATCGGGCTACATCCACCCCTGAATGTGCCAAGATCATACTTGGAATCTGGGTAAATTCAGGATCCTGATAAAGATCAGCCTGGGTCACGATACGATCTGGAATTTCCCATTGAATTGTAGAGACATCAAATCCCAATAAAGTCCGCAGACGTTGCTGATATTGTCTTAACTGGGTCTGTTGCACAATCAAATTGGACTGCGCTGCTTCCAGATTGGATTGCGCCTGAACCGGATCGGCCTGTGTGCTAATCCCGGCGCGGGCACGTAAATTGGCAATTTCTGCAATGCGTGCAATCCCCTGAATCTGCTGTTCGGCAATCTTGGTAATTTCCTGATAGCGTTTAATATTGACGATGGCATCCGCTACTTCCAGTGCCACCTGATCCAGACTTACCAATACTCTTGCCTGATCTTCTGCCAGTCTCGCCTCTTCAACACTGACATTGGTTTTAATCTTGCCAAAGTCATATAGCATCTGGGTTGCATTCAGAGAAACCACCTGACGTCCACGTTCACCTGAGGTCAAATCTCCGGTACCCACACCGCCAGATAACTGCGGATAATACGCTGCTTTGGCCACATCAATATTGGCGGCCTGTGCAGATAAAGACGAAATACTCTGGGCAATTTCCGGACGACGCTGAACTGCTGTATGAACCGCCTCAATCAGACTCATTTTTGCAGGAATACCAGCATTTATAGGCCGAATTGAAGATTGTGCCTGCTGCGGCCGAGTAATCTGCGGCAATTCAGCCACCTTTGAGGTATCCAGTGAGTACTGACTAAGTGAGCTAATATCAATCGTTTGCGCAGATCGCGTTGGCTCTGGAGCAATCAGTTTTCCTAATCCACTTTTAATATTATTAAAATAATTCTGTGAATTTTCTGCATGTACGAATGGCACAGATAAAGGTAAAAGAAGAATGACCCATATTCCCTTATTTTTATCTATTATCCCCTGAACATTTTTTAAGTGCTGCACCCTAAATTGCATAATAATGAATGTTTCGTGTTTTAGCCTAACAATATATCAAATCATACAAAAAGATAGCTTTTTCGTCTTAAGTTAAGTAAAAAAAACCCGCATTTGACGACTAAAGTCTTAATGCGGGTTTTTCTGATAATGAAAATTTTCTATACAGTAAAGTCATCACCCAGATAAACTTTACGTACCGTTTCATTGGCCAGAATTTCTTGTGCCGTGCCTTCGGCAATGACTGAACCTTCGCTGACAATATAGGCATGTTCACAGATGGCCAAAGTTTCACGAACGTTGTGATCGGTAATCAATACACCAATTCCACGATCTTTCAGCGTCATAATAATATCTTTAATATCACCCACGGAAATCGGGTCAACCCCGGCAAAAGGTTCATCCAATAACATGAATTTAGGGTCAGCCGCCAACGCACGAGCAATTTCAGCACGACGACGTTCACCACCTGATACACTCATACCCAATGAATCTTTAATATGGGTAATTTTAAAGTCTGCCAGTAATTCAGCCAGACGTTGCTGACGCTGAGCTTTGCTTAAATCCTTACGGGTTTCCAGAATCGCCATAATATTTTCAGAAATGGTTAGTTTTCTAAAAATAGAAGCTTCCTGAGGTAAATAGCCAATACCTTTACGCGCACGTTCATGCATCGCCAAGTCAGACAAATCCAGATCATCCAGATGGATTTCACCCTTGTCCATACGCACCAGACCCACCACCATATAGAAACTGGTAGTTTTACCTGCACCATTAGGCCCTAAAAGCCCAACAATCTGCCCACTTTCCATACTGAAGGAAACGTCCTTGACTACCCAGCGTTTACTATAATTTTTCGCCAGATGCTTAATGGTTAAAGTTTGAACCTGATGCGTCTGTGCCATTAATCACGTGCTCCCGGGAAGGATTTCGAAGATGAAGGCGGAATCACGATTTGTACACGACCTGCTGCTGAACCGGTTTTATTTGGTGTACCTGTTGCTTCAATATCGCCTTTATTCATGCTGTATTTCAGCGTATTACCACGGATACTAGCGCCATCTTGCTGCAAGTAGGCATTTCCAGACAGGGTAATAATACCGGTTTCCGCATTATAGACAATTTTCTGTGCCTGACCTTTGGCCAAACCTTTGGCAGGATCAACTTTCTGCTGAAATTGAGCCGGGCTACCTGTTGCTGTAATCAGGCTGATCTGTTTTTTATTATTCAGATTCGCCACAATCGAATTGGCCTGCAATTTCATGGTGCCCTGTTCAATAATGACATTACCTGAATAAGTCGTGACTCCGGTACGCTCATTAAAAGTCGCACGGTCAGCTAATAAGGTAATCGGCTGGTTACGGTCAGATGGCAATGCAAACGCAGTGGCTGAACCCAATGCAACCAGACTTAATAACGCAGCGCGCTTAAGGAAAGTGTTCATCATTTTAGCTCTAGGAATTTGGTTCATACTTTCCTCGAATATTAAAGAATTCGTATTGACCATCATTAAGATTGGCTTTTAGGCCCTGACTGATAAACTCAGCCTGTGGAGATTCAACAATGACGGTTTTGTCGGTTTCAATTTCACGTGTTTTCGGAAAAGCGGTCAGCTCCTCGGTACGGAACTGCATTTTTCCATTTTGCATGATCTTGGTCGCGAGCACTTCTTGTGAAAGTACAACTTTTGTATTGTCATCATAACCGTTGCCCTGTTTGGCAAAGAATGTCGCATCAACCTGACCGTCTTTATAGGTCGTTGCCTGCAGATTTTTGAGACTCGAAGTCTCTAGCTGCAGGTTTTGTTCAAGCTGGTCGACCTGGGCACGAACAGACAACATGCCCTTTTCATCAGTTTGGGTTAAGTTAATATTATTTGCAGAATAGGTCATGCTACGTGCAGAATCAGTCTGCAACTTGTTGCCCTTACCGCTGTAATAGTAATAACCACCACTTATTGCGGCAATAATAATAGCCGTAAGATATAAAACTCTAGTGTCCATAAGCGGTGTACTTAATCCAGAATGTATGACTTATTAATAAGGCGCACGAGTATATTTTTCAAGTAACTCTTGGTACTTACCTTTGGACATCAGTAACATGTCACAAATCTCGCGTACCGCACCACGACCACCATAGGCCTGCGTTACCAGATCAGCACGACGACGTACTTCAACATGCCCGTTTGGAACAGTCACTTTCATGCCTGCAATCGCGAAGGCAGACAGATCAGGCCAGTCATCACCCATGTATAAACAGTCTTCAGGGTCGATATTGAGCTGAGTACAAGCTTCACGTAAAGCAGTTCCTTTATCTTCGCGGCCCTGATAAACCAGATCTACACCCAAATCCGACATACGTTTCTGTACGATATTGCTTTGACGTCCAGTGATAATGATCACTTTGATTCCGGCTTGCTGTACCAGCTTCATCCCTAGACCATCACGGATATCAAAAGATTTAATTTCATCACCCGTATTGGTCAAGGTGACAAAACCGTCGCTTAAAATACCATCTACATCAAGTACCAGTGCCTCAATATGACGTGCCTGCTCTAATAATACATAAGATGCCATTTATTAATTTACCCCAGCCTGAATCAGGTCATGCATACTAATTACACCAATGACTTTATTGGCATCATCAACCACTACAAATTGATTAATTTTACGTTCGTTCATTTTTTCCAGTGCAACGACAGCACGTGCTTCCTGAGAAATCGTCAGCGGATTTTTGGTCATTACTTCCTGAATCGGTAAATTGACATCAAAACCTTGCTGTTTGTCAATCAGGCGGCGCAAGTCACCATCAGTGAAAATACCCAGCAGAAGGTCATTTTGATCCACAATTGTGGTTAAACCTAGGCGTTTATTTGAAATCTCGTATAAAACTTGATTCATCGGTGTATCTGGTGACACTTTTGGCAATTCCGAACCTGTATGCATGAGGTGTTTTACATGTAGCAATAAACGTTTACCCAAGGCACCCGCTGGATGTGACAATGCAAAATCGTCAGCAGTAAAACCACGTGCATCTAAAAGAGCGACAGCCAGTGCATCACCCAGCGCTAAAGTTGCTGTTGTACTCGAAGTCGGTGCCAGGCCAAGTGGACAGGCTTCCTGAAGATGACCCAGAGTTAAAGCCACATCAGCATTTTGTGGCATTGGGCCTTTGGCATCACCACTAATGGTAATTAAGGGAATTTCCAGACGCTTGATCAGAGGCATCAGCATCATGATTTCATCGCTTTTGCCTGAGTTTGAAATGGCAATCAGTACATCACCCGGTACCAGCATCCCAAGATCACCATGCCCTGCCTCGCCCGGGTGCATGAAGAATGAAGGCGTACCCGTAGAGGCAAAAGTTGCCGCCATCTTACGACCAATATGCCCGGATTTCCCCATCCCGGTAATCACCAGACGACCTTTGCACTGCAGGATAATTTCACATGCCTGACTAAAACGCTCATCAATCTGCGTGGCTAAAATCTGTAATGCTTGTTCTTCGATACGCAAGGTTTCAAGTGCAACTTTCTGGAAGTCTATTTGATTTGGCATATTTGGTGGGTTCAAAGTAGGTTTACCTTAACTCTATACAGAGTTGACTCAGTCTAACGAAAATAATTTTCGCAATTTTATCATATCTATGCAAATGGCAGGTTTCAAAATGTAGAGCTTTTCATAAAACTTAAACAGAATGTTTTGAAATTTCCCTGACCGAAAGCTCTTCATTATTTAGAATTTCATTAGGTAAATCAGTTCTGGTTGTCCTTTTTATTTTGCGTAGGCAATAAAAAACCCCAATCTTCCGATCAGGGTTTTTTGAATTTTGGAGCGGGAAACGAGACTCGAACTCGCGACCCCAACCTTGGCAAGGTTGTGCTCTACCAACTGAGCTATTCCCGCAATATGGGAGTGAATTATAGAGAGTTTCTGCTAACTGTCAACTCTCTATCGATTCAACTGTCGAATTAATCAGCACGACGCCATACAGTTCCTTGACGGGTATCTTCCAGCACCACCCCTTGGTCTAATAAAGACTGGCGGATTTCATCGGCACGAGCAAAGTTTTTCTCTTTTTTGGCATCTTTACGTTGCTGGATCAGGTCTTCAATCTGCGCTTCAGACAAGCCTAAAGCTTCCTGACCAATATCAGACTTCAAGAATTCATCGACATTGTGCTGCACCAGACCCAGAATATTAGTCAGGTGACGCAGAGTAGAATAATAAACTGTAGCCTGTTCCTGATTCTGGTCTTTTACTGCACGGTTCAGCTCTTTATTCAGTTCAAACAACACAGCAATGGCTTCTGGCGTATTGAAGTCATCACGCATGGCTGTATTGAAACGCTCAACAAAGCTTTGATCTAAAGTTTCAACAACCTGCTCACCATATACCGCTTGATAAGCTTTAAAAGAATGATAGAAACGCATCAGCGTATTTTTCGCTTCTTTTAAGGCTACATCTGAATAGTTCACCGGGCTGCGGTAGTGTGAAGATACGATAAAGTAACGCACCACTTCTGGATGGAATTTTTCAATCACATCACGGATAGTGAAGAAGTTACCCAAAGACTTCGACATCTTTTCACCATCGACATTGATGAAGCCAGCATGCATCCAGTAGTTCACATACTGTTCACCAGTGGCTGCTTCAGATTGTGCTATCTCATTTTCATGATGCGGGAAGCTTAAGTCAGCACCACCGCCATGAATATCAAAATGATTGCCGAGGCAGCAGGTAGACATGGCTGAACATTCAATATGCCAGCCTGGACGACCATTGCCCCATGGTGAAGCCCAAGACGGTTCATTTTCTTTGGCATGTTTCCAAAGTACAAAGTCAAACGGGTGTTTTTTCTCAACTTCGACGTCTACACGTTCAGAAGCGCCCGCCTGCATATCTTCCAGTTTACGGCCTGAGAGACGCCCGTATTTGGCGAATTTTTCAACCTCGAAGTAAACATCGCCATTATTTGCCGGATATGCAGTCCCTTTTTCCACCAGCGTACCAATCATGTTTTGCATTTGATCGATATAGTCGGTAGCTTTCGGTGCTTCATCCGGTGCAATACAGCCCAGCTTGGCGAAGTCTTCATTCATGGCATCAATAAAACGGCTGGTCAGTGATGAAATGCTTTCCCCATTTTCATTGGCACGTTTAATAATCTTGTCGTCAATGTCGGTGATATTACGGACATATTTTACTTTCCAGCCCTGACTGCGCAGGAAACGGATAATATAGTCAAATGCAACCACGGTACGTGCATGTCCAATATGACAGTAGTCATAGACCGTCATCCCACAGACATACAGATCAATCTGACCTTCTTTACGAGGCACAAATTCTACTTTTTTACGTTGCTCTGAGTTATATAGAACAAATGGTTGCATAGGTCTTCTAGAATGCTTTTACAAATGATGGCTCATCTTAACCTAAGCATTATTTTTCATAAAGTTTTTAGTCACTCTTTTAAAATAAATGCATAAAAAAATCCCCAGCCGAAGCTGAGGATTTTAAATCAACTTTCTAAATTTGGGTTAGAAAATAATTTGTTGATTATTTAACAACTCATCCAGTGTTACTGCTTGAGTTTGGTTTGTTAGAGTTAGTAACTTCACACTCTGATAAGTTTCACCAGATGTACCATCACGATCGATTGAAATTACTGCTTCTTTCTTAGCATCATCATAACTCACAGATACAAACTCTTTAATATCACTAGCACCTTTGTCAAACCCAACAAGTAATTCTGAGATATTAATTGCATCAACTCCATCAGAAGCAGAGACATTATAATTAAAGTCAGTCCAGACATCGTGGCCATTACCACCGTTATTTGAAGCACCATCTATAACAGAATAAATTAACAAGTCATTACCACCATTTCCTTCAACAATATTATTGAATTCATTACCAATAATAATCTCAGAGCTAGTTGAACCACTTATTAAGATATCTGAATAGCTATCCTGATCAGAAATACTTTGATATGAAGATATTTTTATATCTAATACAGCTTCTCGGATATCACCATTTAAAGATTCAATTCGATAATTAAATGTATCAATATTCCCTAAAACATTACTCGCATTGTCATCATAAAGCTCATATTTATAATGTCCATTACTCCAAAGCGTTAAGCGGCCATATTCACCATTAACAACAAAACCATCATTTGCGCCCATAATGGATGTAACTTGCTGATAAGGAGTTGTTCCTGAGTCGGTTAAAACATATAGCTTGTAAAAACTGTGGTTATATGAATCATTACTTAAAATATTACCTTCTATCATTTCATTTCTACTAGCGTCTACTTCATAGTTATACAAATCAGTACTCAAGATTGCCATATCTTTTAGACCAGTCGATGAACCAGAAGTAGAAGAAAGAATTAGGCTATAATTTCCTTCTGATAGTCCTTCCAAGTAGAGACTATCCCCATTTTTTAAATTTTGACCAGTTTTAACTGGCACTCCATCTTTCACTAACGTCCATTCTTTACTGATTGTTGAGGTCGATTCAGCATAGAAAGTAAATAACTTATCCTTACCCATTAAAGTAAATGTTAAAGTTTCAGAGTTTGAAACTCTATAAAAACTATAGGTTTTCCCATCATTTGAACTAGAATTATTCTCTAAAAAGCCTGGTTCAGATGTAATCTTTAAATCAATTTCAGACCAATTCAATTGATCTACGACTTGGTTTAAAATCATATTGACTACTGCATCATCATTTTGAGCATTAAAACCACTCAATATTGAATCATCAGTAAAATCAGTTTCCATATTTGGACTTTGAATTCCTATATTTAAACTAATTGATTTTTTTATACCATCTATTTCGTAAATTAAATCAAAAGAGTCAGATTTACCGATATTAGTAAGGCTAGCGTTAGGTGTATAAACATAATTACCAGAAGTATCGATTGTTAGTACACCATAATCTGTATCAATTGTTAAAGTTGGTTGTCCTGAAAAATCAACCATATTAACACCAGACTCTGTGTTGACTCTAATCTGTGTAAGTGATGTTGTAACATCTACACTAGCCTGATCAAAAATATTACCCTGCTGACTATAAGAATTCAGAACTAAAGATGACGAATCATTATAATCTTTAACTTTGAAGTTACTCATAGTCGCTGTTAAACCCGAAAGTAGATTTAATCCCTCACTAGTTGTTGCAATAAGTTTATATTTACCAGCAGGCAAATCACTTACATGAAGATTCAAATTATTGATTGGAATAAACAAGAATGATCCTGCAGTTCCAGAACCTATAGTTTCAGAAGTCCAGATGGTCTGACCATTCACTGATTCTTCACGTAGAAGCATGACATTAATTTTTGTTCCAGAAGCAACACCGTTTAATTTCGCAACATAATCGAATGATAATTCCTGGTTTGCTTCAACATAGAAACTAATACCTGCACTCCCCTGGATAACATCAGCACTAATGACATTACCGGCCCCAAGCCCTACTACATTACCACCAATATCTTGAAGTTCATTAACCACCACACCTGATTGTTTGTAACTATTTGATTTAGCTTCAGCATTAATCACAATTGTAGCAAAAGTCGAAATACTTGCATCATTACCGTCCAAAGCTATTTGATCTGCCTGTGCCTTAGCAACAGCAGCTTCCAGTGCCAATTCTGCACTTTCAAGCTGGGTTTGGTTAGAGAACGGATTGTTCTTCACTTCTTCTGCTGCAGCAATCGCTTGATCCAGCTCAGCCTGAATCGCAGGGTTTAAACCTTCTACTGCTTCTGCTGCAGTAATTGCACCTGCCAGTGCATTTTCTGCAACATCTTCTTCTGCTTCTGATGTGGTTAATCCAGCAATCGCAGCTTCAAGAGCAGCCTGTGCTTCTTCAAGTGCAACCACATTCGTCGCTGTAACCAACGCATCTTTGGCAGCATTCACCGCTTTCAATGCATCAATTTCTGCCTGACCGTCAAAGTCTTCGGCATCAGTCAAGGCATCTGTAATCGCACCTGCAAGATCCGCCTTCGCCTGAGTCAGCTCATCACTGTTTTCTAATACATCCTGATCTGCCTTTGCCTTAACAACCGCCGCATCCAGTGCCAATGCCGCTTTTTCAAGCTGATCCTCGTTAGAGAACGGATTGCTCTTCACTTCTTCTGCTGCAGCAATCGCTTGATCCAGTTCAGCCTGAATCGCAGGGTTTAAACCTTCTACTGCTTCTGCTGCAGTAATTGCACCTGCCAGTGCATTTTCTGCAACATCTTCTTCTGCTTCTGATGTGGTTAATCCAGCAATCGCAGCTTCAAGAGCAGCCTGTGCTTCTTCAAGTGCAACCACATTCGTCGCTGTAACCAACGCATCTTTGGCAGCATTCACCGCTTTCAATGCATCAATTTCTGCCTGACCGTCAAAGTCTTCGGCATCAGTCAAGGCATCTGTAATCGCACCTGCAAGATCCGCCTTCGCCTGAGTCAGCTCATCACTGTTTTCTAATACATCCTGATCTGCCTTTGCCTTAGCAACCGCCGCATCCAGTGCCAATGCCGCTTTTTCAAGCTGATCCTCGTTAGAGAACGGATTGCTCTTCACTTCTTCTGCTGCAGCAATCGCTTGATCCAGTTCAGCCTGAATCGCAGGGTTTAAACCTTCTACTGCTTCTGCTGCAGTAATTGCACCTGCCAGTGCATTTTCTGCAACATCTTCTTCTGCTTCTGATGTGGTTAATCCAGCAATCGCAGCTTCAAGAGCAGCCTGTGCTTCTTCAAGTGCAACCACATTCGTCGCTGTAACCAACGCATCTTTGGCAGCATTCACCGCTTTCAATGCATCAATTTCTGCCTGACCGTCAAAGTCTTCGGCATCAGTCAAGGCATCTGTAATCGCACCTGCAAGATCCGCCTTCGCCTGAGTCAGCTCATCACTGTTTTCTAATACATCCTGATCTGCCTTTGCCTTAACAACCGCCGCATCCAGTGCCAATGCCGCTTTTTCAAGCTGATCCTCGTTAGAGAACGGATTGCTCTTCACTTCTTCTGCTGCAGCAATCGCTTGATCCAGTTCAGCCTGAATCGCAGGGTTTAAACCTTCTACTGCTTCTGCTGCAGTAATTGCACCTGCCAGTGCATTTTCTGCAACATCTTCTTCTGCTTCTGATGTGGTTAATCCAGCAATCGCAGCTTCAAGAGCAGCCTGTGCTTCTTCAAGTGCAACCACATTCGTCGCTGTAACCAACGCATCTTTGGCAGCATTCACCGCTTTCAATGCATCAATTTCTGCCTGACCGTCAAAGTCTTCGGCATCAGTCAAGGCATCTGTAATCGCACCTGCAAGATCCGCCTTCGCCTGAGTCAGCTCATCACTGTTTTCTAATACATCCTGATCTGCCTTTGCCTTAGCAACCGCCGCATCCAGTGCCAATGCCGCTTTTTCAAGCTGATCCTCGTTAGAGAACGGATTGCTCTTCACTTCTTCTGCTGCAGCAATCGCTTGATCCAGTTCAGCCTGAATCGCAGGGTTTAAACCTTCTACTGCTTCTGCTGCAGTAATTGCACCTGCCAGTGCATTTTCTGCAACATCTTCTTCTGCTTCTGATGTGGTTAATCCAGCAATCGCAGCTTCAAGAGCAGCCTGTGCTTCTTCAAGTGCAACCACATTCGTCGCTGTAACCAACGCATCTTTGGCAGCATTCACCGCTTTCAATGCATCAATTTCTGCCTGACCGTCAAAGTCTTCGGCATCAGTCAAGGCATCTGTAATCGCACCTGCAAGATCCGCCTTCGCCTGAGTCAGCTCATCACTGTTTTCTAATACATCCTGATCTGCCTTTGCCTTGGCAACCGCCGCATCCAGTGCCAATGCCGCTTTTTCAAGCTGATCCTCGTTAGAGAACGGATTGCTCTTCACTTCTTCTGCTGCAGCAATCGCTTGATCCAGTTCAGCCTGAATCGCAGGGTTTAAACCTTCTACTGCTTCTGCTGCAGTAATTGCACCTGCCAGTGCATTTTCTGCAACATCTTCTTCTGCTTCTGATGTGGTTAATCCAGCAATCGCAGCTTCAAGAGCAGCCTGTGCTTCTTCAAGTGCAACCACATTCGTCGCTGTAACCAACGCATCTTTGGCAGCATTCACCGCTTTCAATGCATCAATTTCTGCCTGACCGTCAAAGTCTTCGGCATCAGTCAAGGCATCTGTAATCGCACCTGCAAGATCCGCCTTCGCCTGAGTCAGCTCATCACTGTTTTCTAATACATCCTGATCTGCCTTTGCCTTAACAACCGCCGCATCCAGTGCCAATGCCGCTTTTTCAAGCTGATCCTCGTTAGAGAACGGATTGCTCTTCACTTCTTCTGCTGCAGCAATCGCTTGATCCAGTTCAGCCTGAATCGCAGGGTTTAAACCTTCTACTGCTTCTGCTGCAGTAATTGCACCTGCCAGTGCATTTTCTGCAACATCTTCTTCTGCTTCTGATGTGGTTAATCCAGCAATCGCAGCTTCAAGAGCAGCCTGTGCTTCTTCAAGTGCAACCACATTCGTCGCTGTAACCAACGCATCTTTGGCAGCATTCACCGCTTTCAATGCATCAATTTCTGCCTGACCGTCAAAGTCTTCGGCATCAGTCAAGGCATCTGTAATCGCACCTGCAAGATCCGCCTTCGCCTGAGTCAGCTCATCACTGTTTTCTAATACATCCTGATCTGCCTTTGCCTTGGCAACCGCCGCATCCAGTGCCAATGCCGCTTTTTCAAGCTGATCCTCGTTAGAGAACGGATTGCTCTTCACTTCTTCTGCTGCAGCAATCGCTTGATCCAGTTCAGCCTGAATCGCAGGGTTTAAACCTTCTACTGCTTCTGCTGCAGTAATTGCACCTGCCAGTGCATTTTCTGCAACATCTTCTTCTGCTTCTGATGTGGTTAATCCAGCAATCGCAGCTTCAAGAGCAGCCTGTGCTTCTTCAAGTGCAACCACATTCGTCGCTGTAACCAACGCATCTTTGGCAGCATTCACCGCTTTCAATGCATCAATTTCTGCCTGACCGTCAAAGTCTTCGGCATCAGTCAAGGCATCTGTAATCGCACCTGCAAGATCCGCCTTCGCCTGAGTCAGCTCATCACTGTTTTCTAATACATCCTGATCTGCCTTTGCCTTAACAACCGCCGCATCCAGTGCCAATGCCGCTTTTTCAAGCTGATCCTCGTTAGAGAACGGATTGCTCTTCACTTCTTCTGCTGCAGCAATCGCTTGATCCAGTTCAGCCTGAATCGCAGGGTTTAAACCTTCTACTGCTTCTGCTGCAGTAATTGCACCTGCCAGTGCATTTTCTGCAACATCTTCTTCTGCTTCTGATGTGGTTAATCCAGCAATCGCAGCTTCAAGAGCAGCCTGTGCTTCTTCAAGTGCAACCACATTCGTCGCTGTAACCAACGCATCTTTGGCAGCATTCACCGCTTTCAATGCATCAATTTCTGCCTGACCGTCAAAGTCTTCGGCATCAGTCAAGGCATCTGTAATCGCACCTGCAAGATCCGCCTTCGCCTGAGTCAGCTCATCACTGTTTTCTAATACATCCTGATCTGCCTTTGCCTTGGCAACCGCCGCATCCAGTGCCAATGCCGCTTTTTCAAGCTGATCCTCGTTAGAGAACGGATTGCTCTTCACTTCTTCTGCTGCAGCAATCGCTTGATCCAGTTCAGCCTGAATCGCAGGGTTTAAACCTTCTACTGCTTCTGCTGCAGTAATTGCACCTGCCAGTGCATTTTCTGCAACATCTTCTTCTGCTTCTGATGTGGTTAATCCAGCAATCGCAGCTTCAAGAGCAGCCTGTGCTTCTTCAAGTGCAACCACATTCGTCGCTGTAACCAACGCATCTTTGGCAGCATTCACCGCTTTCAATGCATCAATTTCTGCCTGACCGTCAAAGTCTTCGGCATCAGTCAAGGCATCTGTAATCGCACCTGCAAGATCCGCCTTCGCCTGAGTCAGCTCATCACTGTTTTCTAATACATCCTGATCTGCCTTTGCCTTAACAACCGCCGCATCCAGTGCCAATGCCGCTTTTTCAAGCTGATCCTCGTTAGAGAACGGATTGCTCTTCACTTCTTCTGCTGCAGCAATCGCTTGATCCAGTTCAGCCTGAATCGCAGGGTTTAAACCTTCTACTGCTTCTGCTGCAGTAATTGCACCTGCCAGTGCATTTTCTGCAACATCTTCTTCTGCTTCTGATGTGGTTAATCCAGCAATCGCAGCTTCAAGAGCAGCCTGTGCTTCTTCAAGTGCAACCACATTCGTCGCTGTAACCAACGCATCTTTGGCAGCATTCACCGCTTTCAATGCATCAATTTCTGCCTGACCGTCAAAGTCTTCGGCATCAGTCAAGGCATCTGTAATCGCACCTGCAAGATCCGCCTTCGCCTGAGTCAGCTCATCACTGTTTTCTAATACATCCTGATCTGCCTTTGCCTTGGCAACCGCCGCATCCAGTGCCAATGCCGCTTTTTCAAGCTGATCCTCGTTAGAGAACGGATTGCTCTTCACTTCTTCTGCTGCAGCAATCGCTTGATCCAGTTCAGCCTGAATCGCAGGGTTTAAACCTTCTACTGCTTCTGCTGCAGTAATTGCACCTGCCAGTGCATTTTCTGCAACATCTTCTTCTGCTTCTGATGTGGTTAATCCAGCAATCGCAGCTTCAAGAGCAGCCTGTGCTTCTTCAAGTGCAACCACATTCGTCGCTGTAACCAACGCATCTTTGGCAGCATTCACCGCTTTCAATGCATCAATTTCTGCCTGACCGTCAAAGTCTTCGGCATCAGTCAAGGCATCTGTAATCGCACCTGCAAGATCCGCCTTCGCCTGAGTCAGCTCATCACTGTTTTCTAATACATCCTGATCTGCCTTTGCCTTAACAACCGCCGCATCCAGTGCCAATGCCGCTTTTTCAAGCTGATCCTCGTTAGAGAACGGATTGCTCTTCACTTCTTCTGCTGCAGCAATCGCTTGATCCAGTTCAGCCTGAATCGCAGGGTTTAAACCTTCTACTGCTTCTGCTGCAGTAATTGCACCTGCCAGTGCATTTTCTGCAACATCTTCTTCTGCTTCTGATGTGGTTAATCCAGCAATCGCAGCTTCAAGAGCAGCCTGTGCTTCTTCAAGTGCAACCACATTCGTCGCTGTAACCAACGCATCTTTGGCAGCATTCACCGCTTTCAATGCATCAATTTCTGCCTGACCGTCAAAGTCTTCGGCATCAGTCAAGGCATCTGTAATCGCACCTGCAAGATCCGCCTTCGCCTGAGTCAGCTCATCACTGTTTTCTAATACATCCTGATCTGCCTTTGCCTTGGCAACCGCCGCATCCAGTGCCAATGCCGCTTTTTCAAGCTGATCCTCGTTAGAGAACGGATTGCTCTTCACTTCTTCTGCTGCAGCAATCGCTTGATCCAGTTCAGCCTGAATCGCAGGGTTTAAACCTTCTACTGCTTCTGCTGCAGTAATTGCACCTGCCAGTGCATTTTCTGCAACATCTTCTTCTGCTTCTGATGTGGTTAATCCAGCAATCGCAGCTTCAAGAGCAGCCTGTGCTTCTTCAAGTGCAACCACATTCGTCGCTGTAACCAACGCATCTTTGGCAGCATTCACCGCTTTCAATGCATCAATTTCTGCCTGACCGTCAAAGTCTTCGGCATCAGTCAAGGCATCTGTAATCGCACCTGCAAGATCCGCCTTCGCCTGAGTCAGCTCATCACTGTTTTCTAATACATCCTGATCTGCCTTTGCCTTAACAACCGCCGCATCCAGTGCCAATGCCGCTTTTTCAAGCTGATCCTCGTTAGAGAACGGATTGCTCTTCACTTCTTCTGCTGCAGCAATCGCTTGATCCAGTTCAGCCTGAATCGCAGGGTTTAAACCTTCTACTGCTTCTGCTGCAGTAATTGCACCTGCCAGTGCATTTTCTGCAACATCTTCTTCTGCTTCTGATGTGGTTAATCCAGCAATCGCAGCTTCAAGAGCAGCCTGTGCTTCTTCAAGTGCAACCACATTCGTCGCTGTAACCAACGCATCTTTGGCAGCATTCACCGCTTTCAATGCATCAATTTCTGCCTGACCGTCAAAGTCTTCGGCATCAGTCAAGGCATCTGTAATCGCACCTGCAAGATCCGCCTTCGCCTGAGTCAGCTCATCACTGTTTTCTAATACATCCTGATCTGCCTTTGCCTTAACAACCGCCGCATCCAGTGCCAATGCCGCTTTTTCAAGCTGATCCTCGTTAGAGAACGGATTGCTCTTCACTTCTTCTGCTGCAGCAATCGCTTGATCCAGTTCAGCCTGAATCGCAGGGTTTAAACCTTCTACTGCTTCTGCTGCAGTAATTGCACCTGCCAGTGCATTTTCTGCAACATCTTCTTCTGCTTCTGATGTGGTTAATCCAGCAATCGCAGCTTCAAGAGCAGCCTGTGCTTCTTCAAGTGCAACCACATTCGTCGCTGTAACCAACGCATCTTTGGCAGCATTCACCGCTTTCAATGCATCAATTTCTGCCTGACCGTCAAAGTCTTCGGCATCAGTCAAGGCATCTGTAATCGCACCTGCAAGATCCGCCTTCGCCTGAGTCAGCTCATCACTGTTTTCTAATACATCCTGATCTGCCTTTGCCTTAACAACCGCCGCATCCAGTGCCAATGCCGCTTTTTCAAGCTGATCCTCGTTAGAGAACGGATTGCTCTTCACTTCTTCTGCTGCAGCAATCGCTTGATCCAGTTCAGCCTGAATCGCAGGGTTTAAACCTTCTACTGCTTCTGCTGCAGTAATTGCACCTGCCAGTGCATTTTCTGCAACATCTTCTTCTGCTTCTGATGTGGTTAATCCAGCAATCGCAGCTTCAAGAGCAGCCTGTGCTTCTTCAAGTGCAACCACATTCGTCGCTGTAACCAACGCATCTTTGGCAGCATTCACCGCTTTCAATGCATCAATTTCTGCCTGACCGTCAAAGTCTTCGGCATCAGTCAAGGCATCTGTAATCGCA
Source organism: Acinetobacter sp. CAU_H_56 (assembly GCF_058599425.1). NCBI lineage: Bacteria > Pseudomonadati > Pseudomonadota > Gammaproteobacteria > Moraxellales > Moraxellaceae > Acinetobacter > Acinetobacter sp. CAU_H_56. The sequence continues at coordinate 1,821,746 of NZ_CM178654.1, forward strand.
CCTGCAAGATCCGCCTTCGCCTGAGTCAGCTCATCACTGTTTTCTAATACATCCTGATCTGCCTTTGCCTTAACAACCGCCGCATCCAGTGCCAATGCCGCTTTTTCAAGCTGATCCTCGTTAGAGAACGGATTGCTCTTCACTTCTTCTGCTGCAGCAATCGCTTGATCCAGTTCAGCCTGAATCGCAGGGTTTAAACCTTCTACTGCTTCTGCTGCAGTAATTGCACCTGCCAGTGCATTTTCTGCAACATCTTCTTCTGCTTCTGATGTGGTTAATCCAGCAATCGCAGCTTCAAGAGCAGCCTGTGCTTCTTCAAGTGCAACCACATTCGTCGCTGTAACCAACGCATCTTTGGCAGCATTCACCGCTTTCAATGCATCAATTTCTGCCTGACCGTCAAAGTCTTCGGCATCAGTCAAGGCATCTGTAATCGCACCTGCAAGATCCGCCTTCGCCTGAGTCAGCTCATCACTGTTTTCTAATACATCCTGATCTGCCTTTGCCTTGGCAACCGCCGCATCCAGTGCCAATGCCGCTTTTTCAAGCTGATCCTCGTTAGAGAACGGATTGCTCTTCACTTCTTCTGCTGCAGCAATCGCTTGATCCAGTTCAGCCTGAATCGCAGGGTTTAAACCTTCTACTGCTTCTGCTGCAGTAATTGCACCTGCCAGTGCATTTTCTGCAACATCTTCTTCTGCTTCTGATGTGGTTAATCCAGCAATCGCAGCTTCAAGAGCAGCCTGTGCTTCTTCAAGTGCAACCACATTCGTCGCTGTAACCAACGCATCTTTGGCAGCATTCACCGCTTTCAATGCATCAATTTCTGCCTGACCGTCAAAGTCTTCGGCATCAGTCAAGGCATCTGTAATCGCACCTGCAAGATCCGCCTTCGCCTGAGTCAGCTCATCACTGTTTTCTAATACATCCTGATCTGCCTTTGCCTTAGCAACCGCCGCATCCAGTGCCAATGCCGCTTTTTCAAGCTGATCCTCGTTAGAGAACGGATTGCTCTTCACTTCTTCTGCTGCAGCAATCGCTTGATCCAGTTCAGCCTGAATCGCAGGGTTTAAACCTTCTACTGCTTCTGCTGCAGTAATTGCACCTGCCAGTGCATTTTCTGCAACATCTTCTTCTGCTTCTGATGTGGTTAATCCAGCAATCGCAGCTTCAAGAGCAGCCTGTGCTTCTTCAAGTGCAACCACATTCGTCGCTGTAACCAACGCATCTTTGGCAGCATTCACCGCTTTCAATGCATCAATTTCTGCCTGACCGTCAAAGTCTTCGGCATCAGTCAAGGCATCTGTAATCGCACCTGCAAGATCCGCCTTCGCCTGAGTCAGCTCATCACTGTTTTCTAATACATCCTGATCTGCCTTTGCCTTAACAACCGCCGCATCCAGTGCCAATGCCGCTTTTTCAAGCTGATCCTCGTTAGAGAACGGATTGCTCTTCACTTCTTCTGCTGCAGCAATCGCTTGATCCAGTTCAGCCTGAATCGCAGGGTTTAAACCTTCTACTGCTTCTGCTGCAGTAATTGCACCTGCCAGTGCATTTTCTGCAACATCTTCTTCTGCTTCTGATGTGGTTAATCCAGCAATCGCAGCTTCAAGAGCAGCCTGTGCTTCTTCAAGTGCAACCACATTCGTCGCTGTAACCAACGCATCTTTGGCAGCATTAACTGCTTTCAATGCATCAATTTCTGCCTGACCGTCAAATGCTGCTGAGTCAATTTCGGCCTTGTTAATATCAGCTTTTAGTGCATCTTTCGCCTTTTCTAATTCAGATAAATTATTATTTCCATAGTGGCTATTTGAACCACTTGAGCCACCAGCAGCTATTGCCAAACCACCGATCACTGCAGCTCCCGCTGCCCAAGGCCAAATACTGACAAATGCACTTTCTAAGTGGCCATATAATAATGGTTCAATTTTATCGATAGGATTATAGTCGAGAGTTTCGAAATCAAATAAAAACATTTCCGACTGTTCATTTCTAAAAACTAATGAACTCTTTTCAGGATTAAATTGATTAACCACTATTATTTCACCACTTTTCAAAGTGATTACTGCCTGGTTATTTATATATTCTATTTTTTCTATATCTTCGACTTTTACATCTATTAGAACTACAGAATCTTTGTTGAGTTCTATTTTTTCCAAATACTCTTTTATTAACTGATTATTACCGCCCGCTTTTGAAATAACTTGAACCTGCATAGGAAACCCCTATAAAACCTACTTAAACAGTTGGTATTAATTAAAGATTTATTAAAAACATTTTTCAAGCAATTACTCTACTTTTTTACAATATAATTTTACAGATAATAATAATCATTTCTGGTTTAATCACTACTTTTTTAACAATAGCTAATCATTCATAGATAGTTTTATCTAAAATAAAATTAAGTGATTGTTTTATCTATTTTAATAAAATTTATAGAGTTAGAATATTTAGTTTTTTTAAAAAATTACATTCAAATAAATTATATTTAATCTTATGAAATTTATGTTTTTTTACTTTTCTAGATTGGAAAAGTATTTATTTCTAAAAATTTATTTTTATGACTTTTAATGGGCTTTGTTGCACAAACCTATCTGTAAAGGCTTTTTCAGCGATATAATTTTCAAATGAAGAAGCCTACACATAAAATCTACCGCACAACCAATTGGCCCGCATATAACCGAGTACTCATGAGTCGCGGAAATATTGCCATTTGGTTTGATCCTGCTACGCAATGGTATGCTCCATCAAAAGGCAAACAAGGGCGAATCAAACCTACTCCGACGCAGCTATCCAATGCTGCTTAATGATTAAATCCTTATTCCGTCTATCTTTACGTATGGTCACTGGCTTTGTGCAAAGTCTGATTGAACTTTGCGGATTAAATTGGACCGCACCAGATTACAGTACGCTTTGTAGAAGACAAAAGCATATTGATATTGCAATCAGCTACCAAAAAAGTAGCGAGGGGCTGCATCTACTTGTAGACTCTACAGGCATGAAGTTTCTAGGTGAGGGCGAATGGAAACGCAAGAAACATGGAGCTGAATATCGTCGCCAATGGCGTAAACTACATATTGGTATAGATGCCAAAACCCTACAAATACGCGCTATTCAGCTCACAACCAATAATGTCAGTGATTCACAGGTGCTTGGTGATTTACTTAATCAGATTCCACAAGATGAGCAGATTGACTCTGTTTATACCGATGGAGCTTATGACACCAAGCAATGCCGTCAGGTCATTGCAGATCGGCAAGCACATGCGGTGATTCCACCTAGAAAAAATGCGAAACCATGGAAAGATAGAAAGAGTAGCTCGCTAGAGCGAAATGAATTACTTCGAACAGTTAAACGTTTAGGCAGGACATTATGGAAAAAATGGTCAGGCTATCATCGCCGCAGTTTGGTGGAAACCAAGATGCATTGCATCAAATTATTAGGCGATAAATTAATGGCAAGAAGCTTTCCTAGTCAGGTGAATGAAATTCATGCACGTGTAGCAGTCCTCAACCGATTTACGGAATTAGGTCGACCACTTACCCAAATTACGCCTTAAATTTGGCTCAATTAGGGGCGCTTTGCATTTCAAATCTTTGTGCAACAAAGCCCTTTTAATGTAAACTTCACATTGTAAAATAGTTAATATATTAAAAAATAAAGATATTAAGTACCGCTCGAAATGATATCTTTACTTAAAACAAATCTTACCTAAATTATTTAATATTTTTAAATTAACATTTAATATTTTCTTAACTACTTTTTATTGGTATACTTTATTTCTATATTTATAAAATCCGATCACTAAAAATTAATATTAAGTATTTATTCAACTCGAAAATAAAATCACTATATTCTATAAAAAATTAAGAGCAGGTATTTAATTCAAAAACCTGCTCTTAAATAAAAAATCAGTAATATCCAATTATAAGATTCTAACCCAATTCATTTCTAATATTGTTCACCATATGTAATAAACGTGGTGCAATATCATTTTTGATTTTTTCTTCATTGAGGAGGAAACTTGGACCGCCGCAGTTAAACACCAGTAGACCATGCTGTTCATGGACAAAAGGAACTGCAACCGAATTCACATCCTTATGCCATTCACCGATTGAAAAGCAGAAACCATGCTCTTGATAGTCTCGAAATGACTTCTCCAGATCTTTTTGGATCTGTGGCCATTCTTCAGCATGTTTACGACGAATCGCATCAAGCAGAAAATCACGCTCATCTTCTGGCATTGCAGCCAGACAAGCACGCCCCATTGAACTTAAATGAATCGGCAAATGGGTTCCTACCTGACGACGCATGGTGACATTGCCTTTGCCCTGTACCACATCCAGATAAATCATATTCAGACGATCACGGGTCGCCATCGCCACAGCAGCTTCAGCATAGTCCGCCAGATTTTTCATTAATGGATGAGCAACCGATCGCAAGGATAAATTCGACAGCATCGAATAACCAAAAGACAGTACGCCGACTGAGAGCTGAAACTTGCTCGAATTTGGAACCTGCTTTAAATATCCTAAACGTGACAAGGTATGGGTTAAACGGGTAATTGTCGGTTTAGGCAAACCTGTCATTTGTGACAGTTCCTGATTTCCCAAATGCTGATGTTTTGGACTAAAGCAGCGCAGTAACTCCAGACCACGTGCTAAAGCTGTAATAAATTGACGGTCATTTTCATCCTGCATATCTTCGATCGGATGCAATAACTCATGACGCAAAGGTGCAATTAATTTTTCTTCCGACTGATCGGTTTCAGGTACATCATCAGACATGTCTTCACCGTCCTTCAATTTCATAATAAGTGTTTCGCATTGCGAAATTATAAATAATTATCTTGTATATAGCAAAGAAGCAACTTTGATTAAGTTGCTTCTTTATTGGACTTATGGGTTTTCTTTTTGATTAACCAACAATACCTTGAGCTTTTAAGGCCTCCAGTTTTTCCTCATCCACGACACGTGAAAGAATCTCATTCGTATGTTCGCCCAACATTGGCGGTGCCTTACGGTATTCAACCGGTGTACGCGATAATTTAATTGGTGAACCAATCACGGTTAATTTTTCTTTTAACGGATGTGGTATTTCAACCAGCATGTTACGCGCTTGCACTTGTGGTTCCTGGAAAGCCTGTTCTAGATTATTGATCAGGCCTACCGGAACTTTCACTGCATGAATTGCTTGCACCCAATGCTTCGCAGTATTGGTCAAGAAATGTTTTGCCAATAGCTCTGTGATTTCTGCACGATGCTGAATACGCAGTGCATTGGTCACAAAACGTGGATCTTGCGGTAAATCTGGCAAACCAATTGCAGCGCTCAAGGCTATAAACTGTTTGTCATTACCACAGGCGATGATGAAATCCTGATCCGCAGCACGGAATACTTGGTAAGGGACAATATTGGCATGTGCATTACCATAACGACCCGGGATTTTTCCCGAAGCCAGGTAATTCATACCCTGGTTTGCGAGTAACGCCACTTGTACATCTAGCAATGCCATATCAATATGCTGACCGAGACCAGTCACATGGCGGTTTAACAAAGCCGCCTGAATGGCAATGGTCGAGTATAAACCCGTGGTTAAGTCCGCAAAGGCCACGCCAACTTTTTGTGGTCCACCGCCCGGTAGGTCATCTTTCTCACCGGTTACGGACATTAAACCGCCCATCCCCTGGATGATAAAGTCATAACCTGGTTCAGGTGCACGAGGGCCAGTTTGGCCAAAACCGGTAATTGAGCAATACACTAGTTTAGGATTGATTGCACTCAAGCTTTCATAATCCAGACCGTATTTCTTCAAAGAACCCGCTTTATAGTTTTCAATGACTACATCTGAATCAGCCGCCAATGCTTTGACCAGTTCCTGACCTTCAGGCGTTGAAATATCAATGGCAACCGACATTTTATTACGGTTGGCTGACTGGTAATACGCCGCTTCACGTGTATTTTCACCCTGGTCATTCTTCATCCAAGGTGGTCCCCACATACGGGTATCATCACCCGTTTTAGGACGTTCAACTTTAATCACTTCAGCGCCTAAATCCGCGAGGATTTGACCACACCAAGGACCTGCAAGTACGCGACTTAAATCCAGTACGCGAATACCCTCTAATGCACCCATGTGTTTTTCCTTTGTTTATACGCGTTCAATGACCAGTGCCAAACCTTGGCCGACACCAATACACAGACTAATCACAGCATATTTTTTGCCGCTGCGCTGCAATTCACGAGCAGTACTGAGCACTAAACGAGCACCTGAAGCACCGAGTGGATGACCGACTGCAATCGCACCGCCATTCGGGTTAACGCGAGCATCATCAAATGCGACATTTAGACCTTTCAGGCAAGCCAATACCTGAGATGCAAAGGCTTCATTGATTTCAATGATATCCATGTCATCCAACGTCAAGTTGGCACGTTTGAGTGCCAGTTTGATCGCATCAACCGGGCCTGCACCCATAATACGTGGTTCAATACCCGCAGCAGCAGAAGCAATGATTTTTGCCATTGGCTGGATACCCAGTTTTTCCTGAGCAGCTTCCGAACCAATGATTAACGCTGCTGCACCATCATTCACACCTGAAGCATTGCCTGCAGTCACTACACCACCTTCAAACAGTGGACGTAATTTTTGCAGAGCTTCCAGGTTAGAAGATGGACGTGGATGTTCGTCTTGATCCACTAGTTTTGCTGGCAATTTACGGCCTTGGGGTACTTCGACACCAACAATCTCACCAGCGAAGAAACCTGCCTGTTTAGCAGCCTCATATTTGGCTTGTGATGCTGCAGCAAACTGGTCTGCATCTTCACGCGTAACGCCATATTCCACCGCAACGTTATCACCAGTTTGTGGCATGGTGTCATTGCCAAACTGTTTTTCAATGATTGGGTTCGGGAAACGCGCACCAATGGTTGAATCAAATACTTTAAAGTCACGACTAAACGGTGTTTCTGATTTTGCAAAAACAAAGGGTGCACGAGACATCGACTCGACACCACCTGCTAGGAAGATATCCCCTTCATTACAAGTAATCGCACGCGCTGCATCAATGACTGCTGCCAGACCAGAAGCACATAGACGGTTCACAGTTTGTGCTGGCGTTTTCACATCTAGACCCGCCAATAACGTTGCATGACGTGCAATATTACGGCTGTCTTCACCGGCCTGGTTAGTATTCCCCAGAATCACATCATCAAAAATATCAGCAGGCAGATTATGTTTTGCAACCAATGCCTTAATCACATGTGCAGCTAAATCATCTGGACGAACCTTTGCCAGGCTACCTGCATGACGGCCAAATGGTGTACGTAATCCATCATAAATATATGCATTTAACATGAGTTTGATTCCTTAAACTGCAGCAGTGTGAAGAAGAGAAAGTTTTAAACGGGCACGGCGTTGTACCCATGGGCTTGGACGGTAACGCTGGTCACCGGTATTCGCCAGGATACGTTCCAGAATCAGCAGAATACGTTCTGCACCTAAGACATCACCCCATGAAATTGGACCATGCGGATAGCCCAGACCGAGTTTCACCGCTTTATCGATATCGGCTGCGGTTGCGATTTGCTGCTGGGCAATATCACAAGCCAGATTCACGACCATTGCCAATACGCGCTGTGCGACAAAGCCAATACTTTCAGCAATTACCGATACGCCATGACCATTTTTAGCAAACAATGCATGTGCCTGGTCAATATAGGCTTTTTGAGTTGCAATTGATGGCATGATGGTACGGTGCTTGGCAAAATCAGTCAGCATATCAATGCTGATTGCACGAGTCGCATCAACATCAAAACGTAATGCAGCTGTGGTGGTGTCTTCACCATATGTGGCCAATAGAATCAGACTGTCAGCAGCTGGAGTTTCAGCACTATCGATAAGCAGACCCTGCTCACGGATATAGTCACGCAAGATACTGGCATCCTGTTCAAGATCTGCTTTGATCCAGACTGGACTAAATTCAGTCACTTCAGGTGCAATCTGAGCCGGAGCTTCATTGGTCTTTTGACCATCCTGATACTTATAGAAACCCTCACCGACTTTACGACCAACTTTTTTACCTGCCAACATTTGACGGGTTAAAGCACTTGGACGGTAACGATCTTCCTGATAATACTGATTAAAAATCGATTCCATCACCGGATGAGAAACATCTAGTGCAGTCAGGTCAAACAATTCCAGTGGCCCCATACGGAAGCCAGCGCCTTCACGCAGAATCCGGTCGATTTCTGAAACGGAAGTAACACCTTCACCTAGAATTTTCAGGGCTTCTGTGCCATAAGCACGGCCGGCGTGGTTAACAATAAACCCAGGCGTATCTTTGGTACGTACCCCAAAGTGACCCATACGCTGTGCCAGTTCGAGTAGATCTGCAACCACTTGTTCATCTGTTGCTAGACCTGCAATCACTTCGACGATTTTCATCAATGGCACTGGATTAAAGAAATGGAATCCAGCCATGCGACCTTGATGCTCAAGATTGGATGCAATCGCAGTCACTGATAATGATGAGGTATTTGTTGCCAGAATGGTTTCTGGAGATACGATACCTTCCAGTTGTTTAAACAGGCTTTGCTTGATGTCCAGATTTTCAATAATGGCTTCAACCACCAGATCAACACCAGCCACTTCTTCAATACTATTCAGGATTTTGAAACGTACCAGAGTTGCATTCAGAACTTCTTCAGTAAATTTACCTTTGGCCTGCAGCTTTTCAAGCGTGCTTCTAAGTTTAGCCAAACCTGCTTCTGCTGCACCTGCTTTGGCATCGAATAAGCGCACTTCCAGACCCGCCTGGGCTGCGATTTGCGCAATGCCCATGCCCATTACACCAGTACCAATGAGCGCCATAGATTGAATGGTCATGTCTTATTCTCCAGTGTATTGTGCAGGACGTTTTTCAAAGAACGCATTCACGCCTTCTTTCTGATCTTTGGTATCAAATAAAATCTGGAAAGCTTTACGTTCCAATGCCAAAGCACCTTGTAAAGATTGATCTTGGCCAAGATTGGTCACTTCTTTAATTTGCTGAACCGCGATTGGAGAGAAAGACGCAATCGTTTGAGCAATCTCAATCGCATGGGTAATGGTGTTTTCATCTTCCACGACTTCAGAAACCAAGCCCATACGCTCAGCCTCAGCAGCTTTCACCAATTTACCGGTCAATACCCAAAGCATGGTTTGATATTTACCAATCGCGCGCAGTAAACGTTGTGTCCCACCTGCACCCGGCATCAAGCCCAGTTTCACTTCAGGCTGACCAAATTTGGCACTTTCACCGGCAATGATGATGTCCGCATGCATGGCCAGTTCACAGCCACCACCGAGTGCATAGCCATTGACTGCTGCAATAATCGGTTTCGGACAATCAGTAATGCTTTGCCAATATTGTTCAGTATGGCGTAAATACATTTGGGCTGTAGTTGCAGTGGTGAAATCTTTAATGTCTGCACCCGCAGCAAATACTTTTTCACCGCCGGTCAAAACAATCGCTTTTACAGCATCTAATTTTGAAAGGTATTGAAATGCTTCAGAGAGTTGCTGACGTAATTCCAGGTTCAAGGCATTACGTGCTTCCGGGCGATGGATTTGAACAATCGCGACGCCATCTTCCTGTACAGTCAATTTTAAAATTTCAGTGCTTTCCATAATCTTCTCATTTCGCACAGCGGTATTTAATTAACAATATACATAAATTTTGTTCAAAGTAAACTATTCAAATTTGAACAAAAAATATTTTATAACGCCTTAAAAATAGCACTAATTACATTAAATCAATTATTTAAATCTAATTCTAAAGCAAAACATAAATATCGCACAGCGAAATATACTTTCGTATATATTGATCCTTGTTTTAATTTTAATTAGTATCCGCATAAATTTAGCTTAGTGATGAGTTTTTATTCACATTGGACAAGATGTGGACAGAACGAAATCCTAGATACGGAGTTAGGACATGATTCGTGATCAGGAAACCTTAGACCAGTTGGTAGATATGATTCGCCAGTTTGTAGAAGGCGTATTAATCCCAAATGAAGAAATTGTTGCAGAAACGGATGAAATTCCTGCAGAAATCGTGCAACAAATGAAAGAGTTGGGCTTATTTGGTTTAACCATTCCTGAAGAATATGACGGTCTTGGCCTGACCATGGAAGAAGAAGTCTATATCGCTTTTGAACTGGGCCGTACTTCCCCGGCTTTCCGCTCATTGATTGGTACGAATAACGGTATCGGCGCATCTGGCCTGATCATCGATGGTACTGAAGAGCAAAAACAGCACTTCCTACCAAAACTGGCTAGCGGTGAAATTATTGGCTCGTTCTGTCTGACTGAACCGGATTCTGGTTCTGATGCAGCGTCGCTTAAAACTACTGCTGTAAAAGATGGTGATGAGTACATTCTGAATGGTACCAAGCGTTTCATTACCAATGCGCCACATGCGGGTGTATTCACAGTAATGGCACGTACCAATCCTGAATTAAAAGGTGCTGCAGCTATTTCAGCGTTCATCGTTGACAGTAAATTGCCAGGTATTTCACTGGGTAAACGTGACAAGAAAATGGGCCAGAAAGGCGCACATACCTGTGACGTGATCTTTGAAAACTGCCGTATCCCTGCATCAGCTTTGATTGGCGGTGTAGAAGGCGTTGGCTTTAAAACTGCGATGAAGGTTCTGGATAAAGGCCGTATCCACATTGCTGCACTGAGCGTGGGTGCTGCAACCCGTATGCTGGAAGATTCATTGCAATATGCCGTTGAACGTAAGCAGTTCGGTCAGGCGATTGCCAACTTCCAGCTGATCCAGGGCATGCTGGCAGATTCTAAAGCTGAAATTTATGCAGCGAAATGCATGGTGCTTGATGCAGCGCGTCGTCGTGATGCCGGCCAGAATGTAAGTACTGAAGCATCATGCGCAAAAATGTTTGCAACAGAAATGTGTGGCCGTGTCGCTGACCGTGGTGTGCAAATCCATGGTGGCGCGGGCTACATCAGTGAATATGCAATTGAGCGCTTCTACCGCGATGTGCGTTTATTCCGTCTTTATGAAGGAACCACGCAGATCCAGCAAGTCATTATTGCTCGCAATATGATTCGCGAGGCGACTCAGTAACAAGTTTGGCCTGATCAACTCTCCTTGCGATCAGGCCTTTTTTATAGGTAATGGATGATGGCTATAACGAATACAATTTCAAAAATTGGCCCAAATACCTGGAAAATCGCATTTATTTTTGCATTCCTCGCCCTGCTGGTCGATGGTGCGGATTTAATGCTGCTTTCCTACAGCTTAAACAGTATTAAAGCTGAATTTGGTCTAACCTCTGTCGAAGCTGGGATGCTCGGAAGCTTTACCCTTGCAGGTATGGCAGTTGGAGGTATATTCGGAGGGTGGGCTTGTGATAAATTCGGTCGTGTACGTACCGTCGTTGTCTCAATCCTTTTATTTTCGGCATTGACTTGTGGTCTTGGTTTTACCCAAAGCTTTGCTCAATTTGGTGCATTACGTTTCTTCGCTTCTCTTGGCTTAGGTTCTTTGTATATTGCATCGAATACTTTAATGGCTGAGTACGTGCCAACTAAATATCGTACAACTGTTTTAGGAACATTACAGGCTGGCTGGACAGTTGGCTATATCGTTGCGACTTTGCTTGCGGGCTGGTTAATTCCAGATCACGGCTGGCGCATGCTGTTCTATGTAGCTGCGATTCCAATTGCCTTGGCTATTTTGATGCACATTCTGGTACCAGAACCAGCGGCATGGCAAGAAAACCGCTTCAAGAAAGTTGAAGTGACTGACAAACCTGCTGAGTCGACCTGGAAGCTGATTTTCCAGGATAAGAAAAACCGTAACATGTTTATCTTATGGGCTTTGACTGCTGGTTTCCTTCAGTTTGGTTATTATGGCGTCAACAACTGGATGCCGACATACCTTGAAAGTGAACTGGGTATGAAGTTCAAGGAAATGACTGCCTACATGGTGGGTACGTATACTGCGATGATCCTCGGTAAAATCCTTGCAGGCTTAATGGCAGATAAATTCGGACGTCGTTTTACTTATGCCTTCGGTGCAATTGGTACTGCGATCTTCCTGCCACTGATCGTATTCTATAACTCACCAGACAATATCCTGTACTTATTGGTGATCTTCGGTTTCCTATATGGTATTCCATATGGTGTGAATGCAACATATATGACTGAAAGCTTCCCAACCAATGTACGTGGTACAGCAATTGGTGGTGCATATAACGTCGGTCGTCTGGGCGCTGCAATTGCTCCGGCAACCATTGGTTATCTGGCAACTGGCGGTTCGATCGGTCTAGGCTTCCTAGTCATGGGTGCTGCATACTTTATCTGTGGTTTGCTCCCTGCTCTGTTCATCAAAGAAAAACTCTACGATCCTCAAAAATCTTAATCCGTTTTAGAAAAAGCCTCCTAGGAGGCTTTTTTCATAATCAATTCCCAACTTTCTATTTAAAAACTTTTTCACTGTGATAAAATACCGCTAAGCGAAACAGGATTTCTTATTATGGAAGATATTTCTAGAGAATCGATGGAGTTTGACGTTGTGATCGTAGGTGCGGGTCCTGCCGGCCTGTCTGCTGCAATCAAGATCCGTCAACTTGCAATTGAAAACAATTTAAATGATCTGTCCGTTTGTGTCGTAGAAAAAGGCTCCGAAGTCGGTGCACATATTCTTTCGGGTGCTGTGCTTGAACCACGTGCCATGAACGAACTATTCCCGAACTGGAAAGAAGAAGGCGCGCCTTTAAATGTTCCTGTGACAGAAGATAAAACTTTCTTCCTTCTTTCAGATGAAAAATCACAAGAAGCCCCGCACTGGATGGTGCCGAAAACCATGCACAATGATGGCAACTATGTCATCTCTCTGGGCAACGTGGTGCGCTGGTTAGGCCAGAAAGCTGAAGAGCTGGAAGTATCGATCTTCCCAGGCTTTGCTGCTTCAGAAATTCTGTATCATGAAGATGGTACGGTGAAAGGTATTCAAACCGGTGACATGGGGATTGGCAAAGATGGCGAACCGACGCATAACTTTGCGCCAGGTTATGAGCTGCATGCCAAATACACCATCTTTGCAGAAGGCTGTCGTGGTCACCTCGGTAAACGTCTGATCCAGAAATTCAACCTGGATAAAGATGCTGATCCACAGCACTACGGTATCGGCATTAAAGAACTCTGGGAAATTGATCCAGCGAAACACAAACCAGGCCTGGTGATGCATGGTGCCGGCTGGCCATTGTCTGAAACTGGTTCTTCAGGTGGCTGGTGGTTATACCACGCTGAAAACAATCAGGTAACCCTAGGCATGATCGTGGATCTTTCTTATGAAAATCCACACATGTATCCATTCATGGAAATGCAGCGCTGGAAAACGCATCCACTGATCAAACAATATCTGGAAGGCGGTAAACGTATTTCTTATGGTGCGCGTGCCGTAACTAAAGGTGGTTTTAACTCCCTGCCGAAATTTACCTTCCCGGGTGGATCTTTAATTGGTGATGATGCAGGATTCCTGAACTTTGCCAAGATCAAAGGCTCACACACTGCCATGAAATCTGGCATGTTGTGTGGCGAAGCAGTCTTTGAAGCGATTGCTGCCGGTGTAGAAAAAGGCGGTGACCTGGCGATTGCGCGTGTGACCGAGGGTGAAGACTTCTTCGTGAAAGAACTCACATCTTATACAGACAAGTTCAACAACAGTTGGCTGAAAGAAGAGTTGTATAGCGCACGTAACTTTGGCCCAGCAATGCACAAGTTCGGTCAATGGATGGGTGGTGCATTTAACTTCATCGACCAGAATGTCTTTAAAGTGCCATTCACGCTCCATGATTTAGTGCCAGACTTTAAAACCCTGAAAACAGTTGATGCCGTGAACTTCAAGCCGAACTATCCAAAACCGGATGGCAAGCTGACGTTTGACCGTCTGTCTTCTGTGTTTGTATCGAATACAGTCCATGAAGAAAACCAGCCAGCGCACTTAAAGTTAACTGATGCTTCGATTCCGGTAGATGTCAACCTGCCGAAATGGGATGAGCCAGCTCAGCGCTACTGCCCGGCGGGTGTATACGAAATTATGGAAAATGATGACGGTTCGAAACGCTTCCAGATCAACGCCGCGAACTGTGTACACTGCAAGACCTGTGACATCAAAGATCCATCTCAGAATATCACCTGGGTAACACCGGAAGGTGGCGGTGGTCCGAATTACCCGAATATGTAGGGTAATTTGTGTGAGTAAGAAATCTTTTTCTTGTTCATATACCCAATTTTGAAGCAGTTATAACTAACACTTCACTTTAATTTTTTAGGTAATCCCAGTTCCCTAGGGAGCTGGGATTAAAAATAATCAAGAATAAAAAAATAAAAACAGATTCAGGTCTTTTTCGCTGACTTGCTGCTTAGACCAGCTTATTGATTGTGAAATATTGTGCCCCAGTAAAAAACCAAGACCTTATCTAGTCATTTTTATTTATAAACCTTACCTTTAATTAAAATTAATTATCTGAATATACAAACACTTTAGTCGTATTCCTCTTTGGTTCTTCCTATTCAAAATGCTATTGTACAAAAAGTTTCCAATTTCTCATTTTCTAATCACGATCTAGTTTCATGACTTATAAACTGAATGCCCGACATCTGGTGCTAGACCTGCTCTATGCCTCACATAATTCTACTGTTAGCATCAAACAGATGTTATGTGCAGCAGATTTATTAGGAATCTCTGACAACAGCTTGCGGGTTGCGGTCGCACGACTCAATCAGGATCGGATTATTCAGTCAGTAGAACGCGGCATTTATCAGTTAATTGAAAAAAAATTTGATACTTCTTTTATCAGCCTGAACAAACATCCCAATATGCAGACCGCTACGGCTTGGGATGGTAAGTACATTCTGGTTTATACCGGTGCGTTGGGACGAGTAGATCGTACGGCCTTATCTAAACGGGAAAAAGCCCTGCGTTATTATGGATTTCAGGAGCTGGAACAGAATGTGTTTATCCGCCCGGATAACTTACAACTCAGTTTGAACGAGCTTAAATCAGCAGCCGTCAAGTTTGGCCTAGATCAAGGCGCACGATTTTTTCAGGTTAGCGAGATCGATCAGCACACTCATGTATCTGCACTTTGGGATATTCATGGCCTCCATCAAACCTACTTAAATATTAGTCAGGAAATTGAGCAGTGGTTTGAAAGTCATGAATATTTATCCTTAGCTGAATCAGCTAAAACTGCCTTTTATCTGGCGAAATCTGCTGTATTTAGTCTGCGTGCAGATCCGCTATTGCCTGAAGAATGGCTAGATGCTCCAGCCCGACAAAAATTTGAACTGGCTGTACGGCGTATGGAAGAACAAGGCCAGCAGTTATGGCAGCAATATTTTCAGCAGCAAGGCGTATAATTTATTTCCTATACACTCACAAAAATAAATTGACTGTAATATTTTAATTCAAATATAGTGACAAGAAATACAAGAACTAGATCAAGGCAGAATAATGAACAGTAAAGTGAGTGTCACAGAGCTATTTAGCCGTGAAGAAATCAAAGAGCTGACCACCCCATCCGACTTACAGGGGGCTCTGGCAGTAGGCTCAACTTGGGCTGTGATTGTTTTGACCTTTGGCACAGTCGCTTATAGCTGGGAATATTTACCAGTCTGGGGGAAAATATTGATGTGTGCCTTGGCATTAGCCATTCTGGCGGGTCGCCAACTCGCTATGGCCATTTTGATGCACGACGCCTCACACCATAGTTTGTTTAAAACCAAGTGGCTAAACACACACTTCACTGACTGGTTTTGCGCCCGTCCGATCTGGAATGAAGTCGGTAAATATCGTCCTTATCATTTGAAACATCATGCCCGCACCTCTCAACCTGATGATCCAGATTTAGGTTTGGTGAAAAACTTTCCAATTACTAAACAATCATTATTCAGAAAATTCTTTAGAGATTTAAATGGTCAATCCGGCCTGAAATTTCTGGCTGGCCGAGTCTTGATGGATTTAGAACTTCTGGAATGGAGTGTTTCCAATGATCCGAAACCAATTCCTCGTGGTCATCGCAGCAACTTGGAACTGGCAAAGAATCTGTTAAAAAATAGCTCAGGTATGCTGATTTCCAATGCTGCCCTATTTTCTGCACTTTGGACCAGCGGTCATCCGAAACTTTATTTATTATGGCCGTTAGCTTATATCACCCCTTTCCCACTGTTTATCCGTATCCGGGCGATGGCTGAGCATGCCGGTCTGGAAACCAGCCATTCTGCACTGACTAATACCCGTACCACCCGTGCAGGCTGGCTAGCGCGGGCTTTCGTTGCACCGATTCATGTAAATTATCATATTGAACATCATTTAATGGCCTCTGTTCCGCATCAAAATCTACCCAAAATGCATCAGATGTTGCGAGAGCGCGATTACGTTAAAGCACCACCGAGTTATAAAGAGGTAATTGTTTCATTATTAAAAGACTAAAATTAAAAGATCAAAGTTTAAAATACATAAAGTTTGATGCCAAGATTCCTCAAACTTAATGTTGATGGCTTTCTTTATGCCTATGATGCTCATGCGAATGGGCTGATTGCCGATGCTGTTCTGGGGGACAATCTTCTGCTTCAATTTGCAATGTCATCTCGGTAATGTGATGTTCATGGTGCAACATCTCGAACGCCTCCTGATGCAACTTTTTATAGTCAACGTCTGGCGCAACTAAATGCACCGTCAACATCACCTTCTTGGAAGTAATCGCCCAGACTTTTAGCTGATGAATATCTTTAACACCATCTAGCGCCAGTAGGTCATGGCGCAGTTTTTCAATATCGATTTCATCGGGAACCCCTTCCAGCAGAATATTGATGCTCTGTTTCAATAAAATCCATGTCCGTGGAATGACCCAGAATCCGATCATGACTGCAATCACGGTATCGATCCACATCCAGCCGCTGAAATAGATGATGATTGCGCCAATAATGACACCCACCGAACCCAGTGCATCACTCAGTACTTCCAGATAAGCCCCTTTAATATTCAAGCTTTCCTGACTGCTAGAAACCAGAATTTTCATGGAGATCAGGTTAATGGCCAGTCCAAGTATAGCCACAATCAACATGCCCAAGCTTTCAATTTCAGGTGGATGGCTCAGGCGCTGATAAGCTTCGAACAGGATATACATCGCTACCAGAAATAGCATAATTGCATTAAACAAAGCCGCCAGAATTTCAAAACGCTGATAGCCAAAAGTGCGTTTATCATCTGCGGGTTTTTGCCCGATCTTAATTGCAGCCAGTGCAATCGCCAGTGCAGCAGCATCAGTAAACATATGTGCTGCATCAGAAAGCAAGGCCAGACTTTGAGTCATAAAACCGGCAATGACTTCTACAATTAAAAAGGCTGTCGTCAGGGCTAAGGCGATGGACAGTTTTTTGGCATTCTTCGCACTAACTTCTACATGACTATGATCATGATGATGTGATCCACCCACCTTATACTCCTTTTCATTTGAATCTGATTCTAAGTTTTAGCTACTTCTTATTGCCTATACTTCCCATACTACGCCTGCACTGCTGATATTTAAGCTATTTTTTGTATAGCTTGGCTCTCTTTAGAAATATCCATGTTTATTTATTAAGTAAACTCAGTGCTTAAATTATTAAATTTACCTCTCTACCGAACATAGAGTCAGAACTCAGAATGAGTATGCAGTTTTTCATTTTCCAAAATCCAGGACTGCACTGAAGAACGCTGAAAATTACGCTGGATATAAGCCTGAATCTTTTCGGGAAGCTCAACATCGTGACTAAGCAGACGATGCAGCATAAAGGCTAGATCAAAGTCTGCAATTGACCATTGTTCGGTGAGCCACAAATTTTCAAGTAAAGTTTCTGTGATTACCAATAAGCGCTGAATATCCTGCATGGTTTCAGCCGATGCGATTAAAGGCCTTTTAGGTGGTACAAAGATCGAAGTTGAGGGCATATCCTGCCGGATAGAGGAAAAATCAGTTTTAATCAAGGCCTGAACGGCGCGGCATTTTGCTCTGGCTTTCATCTCTGCAGGATATAAAGCAGGATAATCCGGTGCCGGAAAAGCATCTTCCAGGTATTCGGTAATCGCCCAAGATTCAAATAAATGAAAATCATCAACGATCAGGCAAGGAACTTTGCCACTCGGACAAATTTTACGATATGCCGAAGATTGCTGTTCCAGCAGAGCTAGATCAATCATTTTTTCCTGAAAGTTGAGTCCTTTCTCTTTTAGAGCGACATAAACTGACATGGCATAAGGACTGATACGTTTTTTATCGACATATAAGCAGATATTGTGCATTTCTTATCCTGCCTCTTATGATTATCCACTGCTCTCTACTCTAACGCCATTCTTATAGAAAAGGAAAATATCGCTGCATATTGATACAAAGCTGAGGCATAGGCTTACAGAGAATTGCCGATTCGGATTATTCACCTCCCTAAGGCTAAATCACCGGATTAAAAAGACTTCTAATTTTTTGCAGAATAACGTTAAATAAATATTTTACATTTAGACCTGACTGCTATGCTGAACCTTGACCACTTCCCCGATACCGTATATGCCATTCAACATCTGGCTTTTGAAGACCTAGGTGCCTGGGAAGATGTGTTTTATCAGCTGGGATTACGTGTTCGCTATTTTGAAGCCGGTATTGATGACCTGCGTAAAGCGTATGAATATACAGGTCTGACAATTATTTTAGGGGGTCCAATTGGTGTTTATGAAACGGAGGACTACCCTTTCTTACAACAAGAAATAGACTTACTTAAAGTACGTTTAGAAAAGAATTTACCCACTTTAGGTATTTGTCTGGGTGCTCAACTCATTGCTCATGCACTCGGTGCCAAAGTTTATGCAGGACATAGCAAAGAAATTGGCTGGTCTAAACTTAGTCTTCCAGCCACTGAGAATAATCCACTACAAGCTCTCGAAGATATTGAAGTGCTACATTGGCATGGCGATACTTTTGATCTGCCTGAACAGGCTGAATTATTAGCCAGTTCCTATCTCTATCCAAATCAGGCTTTCCGCTTAGGATCAAATATTCTGGCTCTGCAATTTCATCCTGAAGTCGCTAGCGATAGCCTGGAAAAATGGCTGATTGGACATACCTGTGAGTTACGCAAAGCTCAGATCAATATTCCCGCCTTACGGGCGGATCATCAACGCTATGCGCCCGCGCTTGAACAGGCAGCCAGTTCGGTATTGATGCATTATTTAGAAAACCTGCAACTTAAATAACCGTAATAAAAAAGCACCCAATTGGGTGCTTTTTTAATTTGTCACTCTTACTTTTTCGGAGCAGGTACAGAAGCCTCGGTAGTAATGTTTACTGTAATTTTATCGCCCACATTTGGAACATAACCGCCTACCCCAAAGGCTGAACGGTTAAATGAAGTGGTTGCATTGAAACCAATCGTTTGTAATTTAGTCATTGGATGTACGCCTTGTTTATTTAAAACTGCATCCAGTACCACAGGTTTAGTGACATCTTTCACGGTTAAGTTGCCAGTGATTTTATATTTGTTTTTGCCTAAAGCCTGAACTTTAGTACTTTTAAAAGTAATATTCGGATATTTGGCAACATCAAAAAATTCTGCTGTCTTAATATGGTCATCCAGTGCTTTCACATTCGTATTAATGCTTGCAACCGGGATGTTCACATTGACCGAAGAATTCGCAGGTTTTTCATTATCAACATTAATGGTGCCTTGGATGTCACTGAAGTTTGCAGATGGCGTAGAGAAACCAAAGTGGCTCCAAGAGAAAACAGTTGCTGAATGAGTCGGGTCAATCGTATAGGCCACTGGTTTTGCCATAGAAACTGTTGCTACAGATGCGACCGCCAAGCCTAATGCTAATGTTTTGAAATTCATGTTTTTATCTCACGTTTTGGATGTTATTAAGTGTATAGAATCTGGAACCGTTTACAGCCCTAAAGATAAAACGTTTTGTTGCAGCGATGAAACGATAAAATTGTAAGTTATTTTTTTAATTTTTGAGCTTTAATCCATACGGTACTGAATGAATCCTGTTTTCTTGGCGACTTTGTTATACAACGCTTGTGCCTGATGGTTTGATTCCTAAATCAGCCAGTAAACCCGGTCGCAATTACGCTGCTGCGCGACCTGATAGACATGTTGAATCAGCTTGCGCGCCACGCCTTGTCCGCGATAGTCCGGATGGGTAAATAGATCCTGCAAATAGGCATAAGGTCTTACTGTCCAGCTACTGTTATGTTCGATGACATGCACAATCCCAACGACCTTTCCATCCATCAGCGCCGCAAAACCGTACATTGAATCTAGCTCATAATTGGTTAATTTATCCCAGGTATTTTTACTTACCTCATCCGAAATTTGGGTCTGATAAAAGCGTTGATAGTCTTGCCATAAAAATAGCCATTCTGGCTGTGATATTTGCTCTAAAGATTTGATCTGGATCTGGGATGATATTTCCATATTGAGTAACTTCTTTGGTTTATGTCTTTCATTATCTTTAATTCAATTATTTACGATATAAGTCATTAAGCTTTTATGAGGACACAAACTTAGATTTATCTTATCTAATGTTCATAAGCAACTGCCAGATGAAAATCATCCGATATAAAAAAAGCCCCGCTCAGGGACTTTTAGTATTTTCTATTAAAGTTTTTCAACCAGAATACGATCCACCTGTTTCAAACCAGAATGCTTTTCATGGTTCTTGCGACGTACTTTAATGATTTTTTCTTCAGCCATTTCCTGAAGTAATAGCTCAACCGCAACCATTGCTTCAAGGGGTAGATCCTGCCCGATCCATTTCTGCTCGCCTGCATCCATTAAAGTAATTTCATCACTAATTTGTTCATACAAGCTCATGTTTATCTCACTCTTTCATTTCAATTATGGGAGAACACTTTTTAGCGGTTGCCACATGAAAACAAGGCTAGAAAGCGGAAAAACAAAAGACGCCCCAAAACTGGGGCGCCCTTAAAAACGACTTAATCAGTTGATTAAGCAGTAATCTCTTTTACAGCTGTTACAACAGCTTCAGTTGTAATACCGAAGTGTTTAAACAGGTCTTTAGCAGGTGCAGATTCGCCATAAGTGGTCATGCCGATCACACGACCATCCAGGCCTACAAATTTCCACCAGTAATCTACATGCGCAGCTTCAACCGCTACACGTGCACGAATATTTGAAGGAAGAACCGCTTCACGATACGCAGCATCCTGTTTCACGAACTCTTCAGCACATGGCATAGATACGACACGTACACCTTCGAACTGTGCATAAGCTTCCATTGCAAGAGAAACTTCAGAACCAGTGGCAATGATGATCGCTTTCAATTCGCCTTTTTCTTCAGCCAGAACATAACCACCTTTCGCTACATTCTCAATTTGTGCTTGAGTACGAGTTTGGAATGGCAGGTTTTGACGAGAGAAGATCAATGCTGTTGGACCTTCTGAACGCATCAAAGCAGATTTCCAGGAAATTGCTGCTTCAACAGTGTCACATGGACGCCATGTATTCAGGTTTGGTGTACCACGTAAAGATGCGATTTGTTCAATTGGCTGGTGTGTAGGACCATCTTCACCCAGACCGATTGAATCGTGAGTATATACATGGATCACACGTTGTTTCATCAGTGCAGACATACGTACTGCATTACGTGCATATTCCATAAACATCAGGAATGTTGCTACATAAGGAATGAAACCGCCATGCAGTGCAACACCGTTGGCAATCGCAGTCATACCAAATTCACGTACGCCGTAGTGAACATAGTTACCTGCTGGATTGTCCTGTACGCCTTGCGCGCCTTTCCAAAGTGTCAGGTTAGAACCTGCAAGGTCAGCAGAACCACCTAGTACTTCTGGTAGTGAAGGCACAAGAGCTTGTAACGTATTTTGGCTCGCTTTACGTGTCGCAATGGTTTCTTCTTTTGCATTTACTTCAGCGATATAAGCATCCGCTTTTGCAACAAAGTCAGCTGGAAGATCACCAGAAAGACGACGTTTTAATTCAGCTGCTTCAGTTGGATATTTTGCTGCATAAGCGGCAAAAGTTTCGTTCCATGCTGCTTCAACTTGTGAACCTTTTTCTTTGGCATCCCAAGCTGCGTATACATCCTCAGGAATGACAAATGCTTCGTCTGACCAGCCAAGCGCTTCACGAGTCAGTACGATTTCGTCATTACCCAAAGGAGCACCGTGACAGTCTTCTTTACCTTGTTTGTTTGGTGAACCTAAACCAATCACTGTTTTACACATGATGATGGTTGGTTTGTTCGCTTCAGCTTTTGCTTCTACAGTGGCTTGACGGATTGCATCAGCATCATGACCGTCAACTTTAATCACTTGCCAGCCATAAGACTTGAAGCGTTGTTCTGTATCGTCAGAGAACCAGCCTTCAACTTCACCGTCAATCGAAATGCCGTTGTCGTCATAGTAAGCAATCAGCTTGCCCAGACCTAAAGTACCTGCCAAAGAACATGCTTCGTGAGAAACACCTTCCATCAAACAGCCATCGCCCAGGAAGCAGTAAGTGTAGTGATCAACAACTTTAATATCGTCTTTGTTGAATTGCGCTGCTAAAGTTTTTTCAGCCAGTGCGAAACCAACAGCATTTGCGATACCTTGGCCTAAAGGACCAGTGGTTGTTTCAATACCTGGTGCATAGCCCAATTCTGGGTGACCCGGAGTTTTAGAATGAAGTTGACGGAATGCTTTAAGATCTTCAATTGAAAGATCATAGCCCGTTAAATGAAGAAGTGCGTATTGAAGCATAGAGCCATGGCCATTCGACAATACGAAACGGTCACGGTTAGCCCAATTCGGATTTGTTGGGTTATGGTTTAAGAATTCGCGCCAAACCACATCAGCGATATCTGCCATCCCCATTGGAGCACCTGGATGTCCTGAGTTTGCTTTTTGCACAGCATCCATTGCCAATACACGAATTGCGTTTGCAATACGACGTTCATTAAGCGGGGTTGTCATAAATCAGCGTCCAAATAAATTCAGAAGAAATAGGAAATGATGAAAAGACTTTCAAAACTGCCGTCTATTGTCTTAAAAAAACAGCGAGGGGTAAAGACTAGCCTACAATATTTATCAATTTATTGATCTTGTATTTACCTATCGGATAAATATTCTGCACTTTTAAGGTGCATTGATTGACTAGAGTTTAAGTTAGATTCTAATAAGATGATAAATCTGGAATTATTCTTAACTATTTTTTATAAATTAAACTTTCACAATATGTTGAATTCCTTTTCAGGAGACATCCATATAAGGATCAAAACAGAAGATCCAGATTTAAATAAGTGATCTTTTCCAGGCTATAAAAATGTATATGTGAATATCTATTGTCTGCCCAAGATCCTCAGACATAAAAGATAAAGATTAAAGTTAAATCAGGCTAATCGATACCAAGAAAATCATTGTCCTCGGCAATCTTTAGGTAAATAACGCTGACTGATATCGCTCGAAGAACAACTGCCGCTATAGACATCAAAAGCAATGGATTTCCCACGAATAGCCGTATCTACCCCATCCTGCCGTAGCTTAAATTCAATCCGACAAGCGGCATTGATCACGACTTTTTCAATATATTGGGTTCCGCTGCCAATTTGACGGCCTGCATCACAATGGCCATCAGAGGCAATAAATTGAGTTCGATAGCTACCTGCCTGCTCAAAAACCTCCGCTAGTTGGCTTCGCACTACATACCTGTGATAACTCATGCCTGCTACTGTCGCCAGAATGGCAATAATCGTGAGTACAATCATGACTTCAATCAAGGTAAACGCCTTTTGATACATGCTTTTCCATCTCCGTACAGTCTTTTAAACAAGTCCATACCAAAAGATTTCGCCATTTCCTGACAGGCGGTTTCTGAAGACTTGAAGCTACTATGCAGAGTCGTACTATTTGCAGCAAGGCTGTCTGTCGTGTGATCAATACACCCGCCTTAATTTATTAATAGAATGATCACTTTCCTTGATATTTTAGACACTCTAATTTTTATATTTTTCTTAGTATTTGGTTCTGCGAATTTATCTGGAAATCTCGCGGCTTAATAAGTGCTCCTTATCAATTGACAGACTATTTATTAACTTTATTAAATGAATCCACCCTGCTGTTTAATTAGGCATATCAGTTTTTTTAATTCCAATAATCAAATAAAAGCACAATAATTTGAAACAATTTCGTGCAATTTTGTCGAGTTGCGCTAGTCCTAGAGCACAAGTCGATGTAACATATCGGGTCTTTAAATTTAACTGTGATAGGACTATGCGCGAGTACGCTGTATTTACTTCGGAATCTGTAAGCGAAGGCCATCCAGATAAAATGGCTGACCAAATCAGTGATGCTATCTTGGATGCAATCTTAAAAGAAGACCCATATGCACGGGTTGCTTGTGAAACGCTTGTAAAAACAGGTGCGGTTGTACTTGCCGGTGAAATCACAACAACTGCGAACATCGATTTTGAAGCGGTTGTCCGCCATACCGTTAACAGTATTGGTTATCATCATTCTGACCTAGGTTTTGATGGTTCGACTTGTGCGATCATCAACATGATCGGTAAGCAGTCTCCTGAAATTGCTCAGGGTGTAGACCGTCAGAAACCTGAAGATCAAGGTGCCGGCGACCAGGGCTTGATGTTTGGTTATGCCAGCCGTGAAACTGATGTACTCATGCCTGCGCCAATTTCTTATGCGCACCGCTTAATGGAAAAACAGGCTGAATTACGCCGTAACGGTACATTGCCTTGGTTACGTCCAGATGCAAAAAGCCAGGTGACTTTCGCTTATGAAAATGGCGTGCCTGTTCGTCTAGATGCTGTTGTGCTTTCAACTCAACACGATCCTGAAATTTCACAAGCTCATTTAAAAGAAGCTGTGATTGAAGAAATCGTGAAAAAAATCATTCCTGCCGACATGTTCCATGCAGACACCAAATTCCACATCAACCCGACCGGGATGTTTGTGATTGGTGGTCCTGTAGGTGACTGTGGTCTGACTGGCCGTAAAATCATTGTAGATACTTACGGCGGTATGGCCCGTCACGGTGGTGGTGCATTCTCTGGTAAAGATCCATCAAAAGTTGACCGTTCTGCTGCTTATGCAGGCCGTTATGTTGCGAAAAACATTGTCGCTGCGGGTCTTGCAGACAAATGTGAAATTCAGGTGTCTTATGCGATTGGTGTGGCCGAGCCTACTTCAATTTCAATCAATACTTTCAATACAGGCAAAGTGTCTGATGAATTGATCGTTCAATTGGTTCGTGAGCACTTTGACCTGCGTCCATACGGTATTACCCGTATGTTGAATCTGATCCAGCCAATGTATAAACAGACTGCGGCTTATGGTCACTTTGGTCGTGAAGGTTCAGATACTGCGTTTACTTGGGAAAAAACTGACAAAGTCGAAGCACTTAAAGCATCTGCTGGTCTATAAGTTTTCAAGTTTTAAAAGCTCGCTTTATGCGGGCTTTTTTTATGGCTCCTGCTTTTAGCCTGATAAAAATTGATGATGAAATAGTTGTGTTTTGTTACATCTAAAACTATATCTTAAAGTGAATAACCTCACTCTTTATAAGCAGTGAGAAGCAATCTACATAAGGTTTGTAAGAAAATACATTCAAATAATCAGACGATTTATATTTGGCGAAAATTGTATAAGCCTTTATAAAAATTACATTTAGTGAACAAATTCTGATCTAATTATTAGCATAAATTCAAATAAATACTCGCTAGACTGTTTTCGACCTTACAACTACAAAGGATATGACACGATGAATAAATTACTTGTTGCTTTGGGTTTAGTTGCTACCGTAACACTGGTGGGTTGTAATAAAGAGAAACAGCCTGAAACTGGCGCGACTACAGGTGAGCATTTAGAAAATGCTGCTACTCAAGCCGGCCATGATATGGAAGATGCCACTCATGAGGCTTCTCAAGAAACTGACCAAGCCATGGATAATGCGGCAGCAAATGCTTCCCGTGCCGCTGATGAAGCTGCAGCTGCGACTTCTCGAGCAGCCGATGCCACTGCTGAAGCCGCTAAAAATGCGACTGCTGCAACTGCGGGTGCTATTGAAGAAGGTGCAGGTAAAGTACGCGAGAAAGCTGAAAATTAATTTTTAAAGCTTTCAATCTTTAAAAGCCTGCTTTGCAGGCTTTTAAACTTTTTATACGTTTCACTATTAGACGGGCGATTGTTCTATTTAAGCTGATATCTTCTGAAATAATCATGACCTTATATCATTTAAAGTCATAATTATTATCAGTTATCAGGATGATTAATTGACTCTTAGAAGCTCTAGATCAACCCATTTTAGTGAGAAATTGCGTAATATACGCGACTTTATTTTTAAAGCTTGATCTCCCATGTCTGTTATTGCTGTGTCTTCCCAGCGATCGAATCTCTCGGTCTGGGTGGCTTTTATTCTGCTTGTATTAGGAACTGTCGGTGCCTATCACATCGTAGGCCTGAACCAGGCTCTATTATTTCTGGTGGGTGGTGCACTGGGTATGACCTTGTATCATGCCTCGTTTGGTTTCACCTCCAGCTGGCGCATCTTTATTAAAGAACGTCGTGGTCGTGGCTTACGTGCCCAAATGATCATGCTGGGTCTTGCTGTATTGCTATTTTTCCCTGCTTTAGGCGCAGGTGAACTGTTTGGTAATCCAGTTCAAGGCTTTGTCAGTCCGGTTTCACTGTCTGTGGTGATCGGGGCATTTATTTTCGGGATTGGCATGCAACTCGGTGGCGGTTGTGCATCAGGCACACTTTATACTGTGGGTGGTGGTAGTGCCCGTATGCTGGTAACCCTGTTCTTCTTCTGTGCTGGCTCACTGATTGCGACTTCGCATATTGACTGGTGGTTTAACCTACCCCATTTCGCACCCATCTCCATTGTAGAAAGTTTTGGTGTTATTCCTGCACTTGTTTTGAGCTTTGTCGTTTTTGCTGTTATTGCTACTGCAACTATCTTTTTTGAAAAGAAACGTCATGGCAATTTAGAAGTTGAACCTCAAAGCCAGCATCAGGGCTGGAAACGCTTTTTGCGTGGTCCATGGCCATTAATCTGGGGCGGAATCATTTTAACCCTGCTTAACTTTGCTACTTTGGCGCTGGCTGGTCGTCCATGGGGGGTTACTTCTGCCCTTGCTGTCTGGGCCGCGAAATCTGCAAGTTTTGTTGGAATTGATGTAGCCTCTTGGGCGTATTGGCAGCAACCAGCAAATGCCAAAGCCTTATCTGAATCGCTCTGGTTCGATATTACGTCTATGATGAACTTTGGCATCATGCTTGGTGCATTATTGGCCGCCAGTCTGGCAGGTAAATTTGCTCCGAACTTCAATATTCCAAAACGTTCATTGGTTGCTGCAGTTATTGGCGGTTTGATGCTTGGCTACGGCGCTCGTCTGGCTTATGGCTGTAATATCGGTGCCTATTTTAGTGGTATTGCTTCAGGCAGCGTACATGGCTGGTTATGGCTGGTCTTCGCATTCCTTGGAAATGGGCTTGGGGTAAAACTTCGTCCAATTTTCTTCCCCGGTGAGAAACCTCAACCAGAAAAACTGACTGGCTGCTAAATAAAAAAGCCCATCTTTGCGATGGGCTTTTTTTATAGCTTAATACTTACAATGCAGCTTTTAAGTTACAGCCATAATTCATGGTCTGTTGCACTTGGCGATAAGTGGTATAACGATCCAGAATAAAAGTATAGAACTGATCGCTAGATGCAAAATTGGATTTCAGGTCTTCATTCTCGGCTTTAGGTAATTGAATCTCGTCGACCAGATTCAGATTATAATGTCCCAAGCGATACATCTCGGTAAAATAACCATTCATCATGTCACAATAGGCTACTTTACTGGATTTTAGCGCAGTCCGGCTGACAGGATGCTGATTCAAGGTTTGCAGGTTATTCACATCCAAAGGCAGCTGATGAGAAAAGGCAATACTTTCTACTTTTTTAAATTGCTGAAAGTCTTGTGCCAACTTACTGTTTAGATCATCAAAACGTTGCTGTAATTCCTGTGCACTTTTAACCTGATATTTACCTGGATCTACTGCTACTTTCTGTTGCTCTGCTGAACATGCGGCCAATCCAGTTACCATAGCTAATGATGCCAGCCATACCTTCATATCTATACACTCAATCTAAATATTAGCTTTCATTATGCCTTAAACTTGGGCGAAGATTTTATTTAAAGTACTTTCTCATTCATATAACGCCAATAGCGTTTAGGTACATACTGGATATGTAGTTTCATATTTTGTCGTGCCTGAATATTCACGCTTTTAAAATAATCTTTCCAAAGCTGATCATAAAGTACTTCTTCATCATCCAGTTCAATACTAAAAGACTGACTATGTCCAATCCGGATTTGTGGATCAACCATTTCTGCATTCATCTCTATGTGGTGCACATCATTTAAATCGTAATAGATGCCGTACTGGCGCTGCTCATCATAAATTAGCCAACGCTGATCTTGGTAACGTTCCTTAAAATGCCGGGAAATAATCGGCAGTACATTAAAATCCGGTTTGATCAGACTAAGGAACAATCCATCTTTGGCTTTTTTGAAGCGGACAAAAGCTTCCATACGATGCTTTTCACGCCCGACCTGTTTCATCCATTGTGACATTCCGATGACTGCATGATGGCCATAATCTTTATCAACCGGCCGTTGGTTTTGAAATACATAAACTGCAAAATCGAACAGGTTCTGAAATGCCTGTTCTTTTTCAGAAAGAAAAGCATAATAAAAGGCTTTTAAACTACTGGATGATACTTTCTGTTTTATGCCTTGCCAGACCCGCTGCCCATGACTTTCATTCGAAGCCACATGAATAAAATCATCGAATAAGCCATTTTGTGCCTGCGGATTGGCCGTCACTTTGACATCAAACTCTTTAAATTCAAAAGCCCGAAATACACAGCTTAATAAACCGGTCATGGTGCCATCAAAACAATACTGTGCCATCAGAAACCGAATCCCAGTTGAGGTGACAGTTGTTGCTGATATTTGGATTGACCAGCTTGTAAAATCTGCTGGCGAATCTGCTGGGATTGCTGCTCCTTTTTAAATTTTGGTGTATCTGCACAGCGGATAAAATGCTGTGCCCGGTTATACGCCACGCCCATCCTTTTCAGTTGGTCAATATGAATCTGACCAAAACGGCGTGCCTGTACAATCTTTTTGGCAGAACGTACTCCAATGCCCGGCACGCGTAAAATCATTTTGTAGTCGGCTCGGTTAATATCAACCGGGAAGGCCTCAGGATGACGTAAAGCCCAGCTCAGCTTTGGATCAATATCCAGATCCAGATTTGGATGCTGGTCATCTACAATTTCATCTGCTGAAAATCCATAAAAACGCATCAGCCAGTCAGACTGATATAGACGATTTTCTCTTAATAAGGGTGGCGCTGAGCCGATTGCGGGTAAGGCTTTTTCTTCGGGGTTAATCGGAATATAGCCAGAAAAATACACGCGTTTCAGCTTAAATTCCTTGTAGTGCCGATCAGCCATTAAAATAATATCTTTGTCCGTTTCACTATGCGCACCGACCACCATTTGCGTGGTCTGCCCTGCAGGAACAAATTTAGGAACGGATTTGATGATCTTACGTTCATCTTTCAACTGGATTAGGCGATCCCGCACAATTCCCAGATCTTTTTGCACTTCTGTATGGGTTTTCTCTGGGGCAAACTTTTGCAGGCCTGCTTCGGTTGGCATTTCCAGGTTGATACTCATCCGGTCGACATATAAACCCGCTTCAGTAATGATCTCCTGCGATGCTCCGGGAATGGTTTTGAGATGAATATAACCATTAAAATTTTCTTCAAGACGCAGCTTTTTCACCACCTGCAACATCCGCTCCATGGTGTAATCTGCTGATTTAAAAATTCCCGAACTTAAAAACAGCCCTTCAATATAATTACGGCGATAAAAATTCATGGTCAGATCGACCACTTCCTGCACGGTAAATGCAGCACGTTTTACGTCATTGGAACGACGAGAGACACAATAGGCACAGTCAAAAATGCAGACATTGGAAAACAGTATTTTCAGTAATGAGACACAGCGACCATCTTCGGTATAGCTATGACAGATTCCATTTCCGGTATTGCCCAAGCCTTTGTCTTTATTTTTACGGTTACTGCCACTCGATGAACAGGACACATCATATTTGGCAGCATCAGCTAAAATTTGTAGTTTTTCTCGGATACGATCAGACATGATTTCAGCAAGTTGTTGGCTAAAAACCTATTATAAATTTTCCCCGTTATGCACTATAGCTTTCCTGTCTTTGTAGCGACATCTCATGTCGTAAGAAATGTAATTGAACCGTTATCCATACAGCATTATTTCAAAATAAAATAACCAATATGATTTGCTTAATTCTGCGGCTATAGGCAAAGTAGATAGAGTAACAGGGAGCAAATCTATGTCTTTATTAGAAAAACTCGGAATAAAACATCCTATTTTTTTGGCCCCTATGGCAGGCGTTTCGACACCTGAACTGGCAGCGGAAGTTTCAAATCAAGGTGGTCTGGGTTCGCTGGGCTTGGGAGCCAGCAGCGTAGAATCTGCGCGCCAGCAGATTTTAAAAACTCAGGAACTTACAGATTGCCCATTTCAGGTTAACTTTTTCTGTCATGACAGCCAGCCTCTTGATGAAAACGTAGCTCAAGCCTGGATTAACCAGTTTAAAGATAAATTTGCTGAATACGGAATTAATCCACCCACTCAATTGAACTGTATTTACCCAAGTTTTAAAGACAATGATGACTTCCTGAATCTGGTTCTGGAAACCAGACCATGTGCGGTCAGCTTTCATTTTGGTATTCCTCTTCCGCATCAGATTCAGGCTCTAAAAGATGCCGGTATTCTGACGATGGTATCTGCAACCAATTTTGCTGAGGCCAAAGCCATTCAAGCAGCAGGGATTGATATCATCATTGCTCAAGGCATTGAGGCTGGAGGTCACCGGGGTATCTTTAGTACCAAATTTGATGCCTCAGTCAAAACCTCCAATCTGGTCAAGTTAATAAAACAGCATTTTTCACTGCCGGTGGTTGCTGCAGGCGGAATCATGAATGGTGAACAAGCCCGTCAGATGATGGACTTTGGCGCTGAAGCAGTACAATTGGGTACAGCATTTGTTCAATGCAAATCTTCCAATGCCAATGACGCCTATCGTAAAGCGCTACTGTCCAAGCCGCTGACTCAAGTTAGTGCCAGCATTTCCGGCCGCCCAGCGCGTGGCATCATTAATCACTGGCACATAGACGTAGACACGCCTAATCGTCTGGATGTTCCTGCCTATCCGTATACTTATGATCTGGCCAAGCAGTTACATGCAGCAGCGTCCAAACATGGTGATCAGGGTTATGGCGCGTTTTGGGCAGGTTCAAATGTGGCGCAAATTCGTGAGATGGAAGCTTCTGATTTAATTAATCAGTTAGTGCTGGAAATGAAACAAAAATAAAGCAAAATTTAATTTTAGAACATAAAAAAACCTCTCCAAAGAGAGGTTTTTTTTATATCGTTCTTTTAACGAGTCATACGATGCCAAGCATCTTTGATCGCAAATTTTGCTTCTTCCCAATTCAAACGAGATTCACCTTTTACCTGTTCCCATTTGGTTCGTAATTCAGGTTCGGCATGTTCGAAGTCAGTTTGACGGTCATATAGCGGACGGTTTTCATAACCCACCCGATAGGCACCACGATAGTCACGATCATAGTCGAGATCGCTGTAAGTAGTGCGTGATTCCGTATAATACGGACGGTTGGTATGCTCAGTTCTCCAGTAATCATCCTCCTGCTTAATCGTGTCCGGATGCTGATAATTATCTGCTTCTGGATGATTTTCTGGATGCTCGTAGTTATCCGTCTGTTTTGGATGATCAGGTGAAGCAATATCATTCCCTGCAATACCGCCTACAACACCGCCAATGATACCGCCTACTACTGCCCCTGGAGGGCCACCTACCAGACCGGCAGTCGCTCCAACTGCTGCCCCGCCTAAAGTACCTGCACTGGTAGCAAGTACATTATCCTCACCTTCATTCATATCTGGCACACGAGGATTATCTTTTTGAGGTGAATTCAAATCTGGTCGAGCACTGGCATCTGTTGCATCTTGATTTAATGCGTCACTACGTTCCTCTGGTAATTCAGTCGAGGTTTTATTGCCAAAGTCTGTAACTGGACGATTGGTATTTGTCATTATAGATCTCCCTTGATCATGAGAATGAACAAGATTGAATAAACATCTTGCCATGCTAGAAATTCAGCTTAGAGCAATTTCACGTAACCAATGTCCATATCCTGTCCAGTTTCAGTGAACTTAATATGCGGCTATGTTCACTACAGGCTTTAATATAACGGAAGCATATAAAATTTTAGCTACAAGATAAAAAAGGTACTGTATTTACTACAATACCTTTTAGAAGAACTAGGAAATCTCTCTTTTATTTGGTTTCTAACAGATTCACCTGATCTACTTGTACATCGCTCATGATATGGCCATGTTCCAGTAATCCATTAAAATAGTTTTCCACCACTTTATATTGATCGGCGGTGTTTTCTACCTGATACATATTTTGACGGAATTCATTACTCGAACGTAGTCCTTTGGTATACCAGGCAATATGCTTACGCGAAATACGACAACCTGAATATTCACCATAAAACTCATAAAGTTCGGATAAATGCCCTAGTAGCACATCTTTCACTTCAGCAATACTTGGCGCAGCCAGATGCTCTCCGGTTTTTAAATAATGTGCAATTTCACGAAAAATCCAGGGACGGCCTTGTGCTGCACGGCCGATCATAATGGCATCTGCACCTGTATAGTCCAGTACATATTTGGCTTTCTCAGGACTATCAATATCTCCGTTCGCAATCACGGGAATATTCAACATCCCTTTCACTTCCTTGATTAAGGAGTAACGTGCCGTATTGAGGTACATGTCTTCACGAGTACGGCCATGTAATGCCAGCGCTGCAATCCCCGCGTCTTCAGCACGTTTTGCAACTCGCAGAATATTTTCATGACCGTTGAGATAGCCCAAACGGGTTTTTAAAGTAACAGGAACATCAACTGCAGCAACAACTGCATCTAAAATACGTGCAACCAGATCTTCATCCTTTAACAAGGCAGAACCGGCTAGCTTATTACAGACTTTCTTTGCTGGGCATCCCATATTGATATCAACAATTTGTGCCCCATTTGCAACCTGATAGCGTGCTGCCTCAGCTAAGTCATGTGGATCAGAACCAGCAATCTGCGCTGAGATTGGTGCCAGCTCACCATCAAAATTTGCCCGATATAAGCTCTTTTTGCTCATGCGCAAGGTCTTGTCAGAAGTCATCATTTCACTGACCGCATGACCTGCACCGAAGTACTTGCATAAGGTTCTAAATGGACGATCGGTGACACCTGCCATGGGAGCGACAATCAAATTATTTGACAGTTGATAGGGACCAATATACATATAAATTCATCACTTTTCTGATGGGCATAGTATACTGCATCTGCCTTGTTCACTCATCTTTTCAATTTATTTACGACACCATGAACAAATATTTTGCTCAAGCTTTTTCTCTTAAGTCCGTATCCATACTTGCTTTATCTATTAGCCTTGTAGGGTGTGGCAATGGTTCATGGTGGTCAAATGATGAACCGACTCTTGAAGTTGAACATATTCGCAAAGCCATTCCAGGTCGTGTCAGCCAGCGTGAATCATGGGCACAAGATATTTATGACATTACTGACCAGCTCGGTATTCCACAAACCAAAGAGAATATCTGTTCAATCGTGGCAGTTGTCGATCAGGAATCTAACTTTAATGCAGATCCGGTAGTTCCTGGTCTTGGTGAAAAAGCCGTTAAAGAAGTTCAGGAACGTCTGGAAGAAAAATTCAAAGATAAACTTGGTGAAAGTATCGGTGGAACAGTTGCAGGATATTTCCAGGACGTACTTAAAAATCATCCAAGTCCAGAAGACAATTATCTAAGCCAGATGCGCCGGGTCAAAACCGAACGTCAATTAGATGAACTTTATCGTGAAATCTTTGATTACATGGCCAAACATTATCATGTAAGTGCACTGACAGGGGCTGCCAAACTGTTTGGACAAAATATTGGCGAAAAAATGAATCCGATTACAACTTTGGGTTCTATGCAGGTTCATATCAGCTATGCCAAGGAATATAAACGTCAAGGTGGCAGTATTGCTGATTTGCGTAGTGACCTGTATAGCCAGTACGGCGGACTCTATTACGGGATTCATCGATTGATGATGTACCCTGCGGATTATGAAAAACCAATTTATCGCTTTGCTGATTATAACTCCGGGATGTATTCCAGCCGTAATGCAGCGTTCCAGAGCATGTTAAATAATTTAACCGATGCCGAATTGAGTCTAGATGGCGATTTACTACTTTATACTAAAGATGGCGCGATTCGCTCACAAAAGAGTCAATCTGAACGAGAGCTCATCAGCGTTTTTGCAAAAAATAATTTTATTATTACTGAACGTCAGATTCGGGCGGATCTAAAAAAAGAAAAAGTTAAAGATTTTGAAGATACCATGACTTATCGTGGTATCAGTAAACTTTATCAAGAAAACACCGGTAAAGAGCCAATTTATGCAATGATGCCAGAAGTTGTGATCTCAGGCCCAAAATTGAGTCGTGAGTATAATACTAACTGGTTTGCCAGCCGTGTCGATGGTCGTTATCAAACATGCATGCGCCGCATCAAAAATATAAAACTCTAGCCTTATTTGATTTTGATGGAACCCTGTATCCTTATGACAGTTTTACAGGGTTCATTTTCTATGCCTTAAAGAAAAGGCAGATTTTAAAACGTGGCATTCGTATTCTGCCTTGGATTCAGGCTTACTATCTTAAGCTCTATCCTGCTCATGCAATGCGCCCAAAGCTGTATTACACCATGTTCAAAAATAGTCATGCGCATGAAATTCAGCAGCTTGCCGAAGAATATGCACAGCAGCTTGTTTTAAGATTAAATCCTAAGCTATTAAAGCAACTTAGACAACATCAGCAACTCGGGCATCAAGTCGTTCTCGTTTCTGCTTCACTGGATTTATATTTAAAACCGGTTTGTACTTATTTAGGCATTGACCTGATTTGTAGTGAAGTAGAAATTCTGACAGGCAAAATGACAGGTTTATACAACACACCTGATTGTAGTAAGGATCAGAAGAAAAGTAGAATCCTGGAAAAATATAATTTAGAAGATTATGCTGAAATTTATGCTTATGGAAATAGCGAAGAAGATGAGGCAATGTTAAGCCTTGCACAGTATGCTTATCTGGAAGGTCGAGATAAAGTACTTCCACTACTTGAAATGAATTTATCTGAGTCTGAGCTTAAAATAATTAATTAAACTGAGAATAATAAAAAACCGCTATGAACAGCGGTTTTTTATTGAAATCTATCTTACTTCTTAAACGGAAATGCATATTTCACAATACGTTTAATTACGCTGCCATACTGTTTTACCAAACTGGCATTGTTATAGTTCAGACCATATTTTTTACATACTGCTTCTACTTTTGGCGCCATTTGACGGTAACGGCGTGCAGGCACATCTGGATATAAGTGATGTTCAATCTGATGGCTTAAATGTCCAGTCAAAATATGAAACGCTTCAGAACCAGTCAAGTTTGAAGAACCACGAATCTGGCGCATATACCAGTGACCACGACTTTCATTTTCCATCACAGCTTTCGGAAACACTTCTACATCTTTGGTAAAGTGACCACAGAAAATAATACTAAAAGTCCAGATATTACGAAGGCCATTTGCCACCAGGTTACCTGTCAATACCGGTAATGCTGCAGGACCTGCAATCAATGGAAAGAATACATAATCTTTGAATAATTGCTTGCCAATTTTACGCTGCATTGGCTTCCATTCTTCAAGGGTTTGCTCTTTGGTTTTACGGCCTTTGAAGTATTTACCCAGTTCAAGGTTTTGAATGGCCACGCCCCACTGGAATAACAAGCAAAATGGAATACTGTAAATTGGCTGTAATAAATAGCCTGGTTTCCAGCGTTGCTCAGGGAACAAACGCAACAAGCCATAACCAATATCGTCATCCATGCCTTTAATGTTGGTATAGGTATGATGCTTGAAGTTATGGGTTTGACGCCAGTTGTCTGAAGTTCCGACAATATCCCACTCGTAGGTTTGGCCATTGAGCTTCGGATCATTCATCCAGTCATATTGACCGTGCATGACATTATGACCCAATTCCATATTTTCCATGATTTTGGCAAAGCCTAATAAGCCTGTACCCAACAACCATGCTGGCGGGAACCAGCCTGCGAATAATAAGGCACGACCTGCAATCGATGAATAACGGATACTCGAATATACGCGACGGATATATTTGGCATCTTTTTCACCTAAATCATCCAGCACTTCCTGTTTGATGGCATCAAGCTCACGTGCAAGTTCATCTAGCTCAGACTGGGTCAGTTCACGGTTTTTAGGATTTTTAAAATACTGTAATTTTACTGGCATATTCATAGGATAAAACTCGCTTATAAGTCGATGACAAGGTCAGTCTGCGCTGAGTTAACACAAATTTTTAAAAGATTACCTGGCTCGGTATTTTGTGCGCCATTTACTAGATTCTTGGTTGAACCTTCCGCTTTATTACAGGCACATTTATTACAGATGCCCATACGACAGCCATGGGTCGGTCGGATATTCTGCTGTTCCAGGCTTACCAGAATTGACTGGCCTTTTGGAATCGTGACGATTTTTTTCGATTGAGTCAGGGTTACATTGACAAAACCGGTATCAGCTTCATCACTCAGACTCATGCTGAAAGCTTCACTTTTGAATAGTTTTGCTGAAGCAAACAGCCGTTCTGCAGTCGCAACAAAACCTGATGGTCCACATGCATAGACTGTGCTGTGTTCCAATGCTTGCAATTGATCTAGATAAGATTCATCAAGACGCGGCGCAGCCGGTTGTTCCTGAGTTGCAAATACCTGATAAGAAAAGTTTGAAAACTTTTGTGCCAGCTCTTCAAAACGCGCAATGAAAGCAGCATCCTGGTTTTTCTTAACCCAGTACCATAAAGTTACTGGTGCAACCAGTTCAGCTTTATCTTTTAAAGCTTCCAGCATACTCAGCATTGGGGTGATACCACTACCCGCAGCAAGCAAAAGCAATGGGCTGTCCTGTTCTGGCAAAGTCATGTCACCGAAAGGCTGACCGAATTCAATGATATCGCCGACTTCAGCCTGTTCAGCAAACCAGGTAGTAACTTTACCCGCATTCACTTTTTTAACCGTCAATAAAATATGCTGCTGATCAATACGGGTCAGACTATAGCTACGTTCATAACGAATGCCGTTCACCACCACAAATACAGGATGATGCTGGCCCGCCTGACCGAACTGGAATAAATGATTGACACGAATCGTCAGGCTCAGCATATCCTGCGCAGCATGTTCTTTGCGCACAATCTTGCCTAAGGGCTGATTCATTGACCATAAAGGATTTAATTTCTGCATCCAGAAATTAATCGCATATGGATCAATCACACTCTCTTTCAGCGTATTTAATGGCGTTTTAAGCTTTTCGAGTACAGGCATCGTTTTAGACATCACCTTGGATTTTTAATTATTATACACTTGTATATATATTTGTATATACATTTGTATTGTTTCTAATCATTTCACAAGCTGGACTGCCTTCGTTATAATGTGTTAATGCCTTTTACTAATCACCTCATGAATGAGCCTTCAATGAAAATAAGCAGTGACGCGTCTTTACCATCGAAAAGCATTGATGAGCCCATTATTGTCCGTAGTGTGGGCCGTAAAGCGACCATTACCAAGGAAGAACTGTTCCAGGCTGCTTTAAACCTGATCGGACCACAAAAAAGTATTTCATCTTTAAGCTTGCGTGAAGTTGCTCGTGAGGCTGGAATTGCTCCGAACAGTTTTTATCGTCATTTTAAAGATATCGATGAACTGGCGATTGAGCTGATTGATCGTGCTGGGATTGTGCTGCGTCAGATTCTCAATGAATCCCGCCTAAAAGCATCGAAACAGAACAGTATTATCCGTAGTTCTGTCGAAGTCTTTATTGCCCAGCTGGATGCTGATGAAGGTAATTTAAGTCTGTTATTACGTGAAGGTTATACCGGTTCAAAATCCTATAAACAGGCAGTCGAACGCCAACTGAATTATTTCCAGCAGGAGCTTCAGGAAGACCTGATCCGTCTGGAACGACTAAATAATAAAAAATTATTTCATCCTGAGATTGCGGCCAGAGCGATTACCCAACTGGTATTTAATATGGGTGCCAATGTGATCGATATGGCACCTGAAGACCGTAAGGAAATTGCGGAACAAACCATGATCATGATTCGCATGATTCTGGAAGGTGCCCGTCATCTGGATCAGTCTCAGATCCGTTAAACCAGCTAAAAAAAGACTCTTAGTGAGTCTTTTTTATTACCAAGATTAAAGCTTATTCAATCTGGCTTTAACATGGTTTGCCGTCATTTCCGGATGCTCTAGTGGAAACATATGTCCGCCCTGCACCACCGAATAATGAATTTGGTAAACCTTATGCATGCCTTGTGGTAAACCTTGCTGATAAAACTGGCTGCGCTCTGCTGTGATTAAATGTATCGGAACCTGGGGTGGTTTTCTTGGTGTACGCCACCACCAGGCCGGTACGGTCCGGAAAATTTCTGCCTCAACCTGTTTCGGAATAGCTAAAGTTACTCCTCCACGCTCTTGATCAGGTACAATCCCACTTTCAATATAATCCTGAAAACATTGTTCATCAAAATGCTTAAATAGACGATTCGATCTCAGCGCTGCAACGGCGTCCTGTTTAGATGGCCAGTAATCCTTACGTTTTAGGGTAATACCTGCCGGAGTGAAACGGTCAATACTTTTTAAGTTGAGCTTTTTCACCACTTCAAACAGTGCACTGTTTTTACCAATCACGAAAGGTGGATCCATGATCACCAGTTTGGAAAATAAATCCGGACGTTGATAGGCTGCCATTAAAGTTACCAAACCACCAAATGAATGTCCCAGCCCAATCACCTTTTGATCCGGAGATTGCTGCTGGATATCCTGTATCACTTCATTTACTAGATAACGCCAGTCTTTGGTAATTGGATAGGCTGGATTCATCCCGATCAGCGGAATCGCCTTGACCTGATATTCGTCCTGAAAATAATTTAAAAACTTGCGATAGCTTGCCGATGGAATGCCATTGGCATGAGTAAAATGCAAAACCTGTTTCATTATTTTCTTTGGTCATTTCTTTATAAAGTCTGAAAGAAGCTTAATATTGAAATGCAAAATTCTACAGAACCAAATTCACCAATCTATGACCTTTAAGTCACTCCTAGCTTAAATCGGCAAATGGTTCGTTATTTTTTAGAAATAGCCAGATTTTGCATCGGTAAAAAAGTGGCTCCACAACTGGCTTTATCTCCAGCAATGATTACAGCCCTACCTTTGACTATTGTAGATAAATCACTAGCAATAGCTGTCACGGTAGTTTGACACTTGGGACAATAATGCTTCATGCCATTCAGATGCACTGCCATACCATTAATTAAAAAAGAGCTCTCACATTCAGAGACCATACCGCCATGACTGGTTTTCGCGCCAATAGTGATCAATGCTTTGGACATGGTATTTATTTCTTATTCTTAGGTGGGCTGATTTTAAACAATACAGAAAATATCAGCTAGCACGGCCCGACCAAGCACTCCATGAAGCTTTAAATTTCAGCCATAAAAAAGCAGCCCGGAAGCTGCTTATTAATTCATTAGACCTTATGGTTTAACCACAACCATTACCTGAATCGCTTCAGGTGTTACAGATAAACCTTCTAACAGACTCAAACCTTCTTTCTGCAATTTCTGTAAACGTGCGATTTCATCTTCACGGATACTTGGGTTGAACTGTTTCAGGTAAGTTAGACGGTCAATTTCATACTGCCATTTATTGCCATACACTTCTTTAGCCTGCTGCTTGAAGTTTGGCAATGCTGAACGAGCCAGTTCCAATGCCTGTTGATAACGTGCTTCAATTACTTCACGCCGTGCTTTCACTACCTGACGGCAGCTATTGCCATCTAAATGATGTAGATAAGGTTTCAGGATTTCAGGCGCAATCTTCTGAGACAGATCCTGACCTTTTTCACTGAGTAATACACGGATCAGTTGCTGTGGCAAGCTTGACGGTAAGTTCAGTGCTTTTGGTGCAACCACATCAACCTTGAACCACACTTCCATCAATACAGAACCTTGTGGTAATGCTGCAGATTTTAAGACTGCAACATTGGTACTACCAAAGCCTTGAGTATTGATCATTTCCATCACACTTTCAGTGAGTGGATGTTCTAGAGTTAGATATTGAGCATCTTCACGGATCTGAGCCTGATCACGATAGAAGGTGGCTGTCATACCCTCTTCATCCAGGGTTAAACCTTGTACCTGCATCTGATCCGTTGGCTTGATGATCACGGTACCATTGCTTTGTTCATCAAAATCGATATTGGTCGATGCCATGAAACGCTTCATGAACATTGGCAAGGTGGTATTGTCATCATAGTCTTCAAGTGCATTGACAATTTCCTGTGCCACGACGGGGCGGCAAGAATTGTACTCAAGCAGACGGTCACGACCTTCCTGCAATTCAGCTTCAAGCGCTTCACGTTGCACACTGACTTCTTCCAGCAGATCTTCAAATTCCTGACCTTTATCTGCCAGCAAGCAATCTTTCAGGGCAATAATAAAGTTTTCTTGCAGCGTTTGCGCCGTTGGAGAAATGTTGCTGAAAATATTCAACGCTTCGTTATACCAGCGGAACATACGTTCTTGCGCAGTACCCACCAGATAAGGCACATGAATCTGAATACGGTTTTCCTGACCAATACGATCCAGACGACCAATACGCTGTTCCAGTACATCCGGATTGGCTGGCAAGTCAAACAGAATCAAGTCAGATGCAAACTGGAAGTTACGGCCTTCTGAACCGATTTCAGAGCACAATAAAATCTGTGCACCATAAGATTCTTCAGCAAAATAAGCCGCTGCCTGGTCACGTTCCAGCAGGCTCATACCTTCATGGAACATGGCAGTACGGATACCTGCATGCAGACGTAATACATTTTCCAGTGCTTCAACCACTGGACCACTACGTGCAATCAGCAATACTTTTTTATGCTTCAGATCAGTACGTAGCTTTTCCATCAACCACATTACACGCGGATCGGTTTCCATCCACGAGCCATCAAGTTGAGATTCTTCCGGCCACATCTGTTCACGTAGTTTGCCATCTTTAGACCAGTTTTCTGGTGCTGGCAAAGGCGCTGGCTGACAGTCACGGCCAGGGAAGCCCTGAATTGCTTCACGTGTATTACGGAACAGGATACGACCCGTACCATGACGGTCTAGCAATTCATGAATCGCACGGAAACGTTGCTCCGGAGTATCTTCAATCGCATGACCAAGCAGGCTTTCAATCGCAGTAAAATGCTCTGCTTCCAGTGGAAGGTCTGACATCAGTACTTCAGCGATTTTAGCAGTATGCTGATACTGCTCTTCTTCATCCAGGAAACGGTCCAATGAACTGAAACGTTGTGGATCAAGCAGACGCAAACGCGCAAAGTGAGATTCCACACCGAGCTGTTCAGGTGTTGCAGTCAATAACAATACGCCCGGTGTTTTCTCTGCCAGTTCTTCAACCAGATCATAACGGTCATTGCCGCCTTCTTCCTCAGACCACATCAGGTGATGCGCTTCATCGACCACCAACAGGTCAAAGCCCGCCTCAATCGC
The DNA here is from genome assembly GCF_058599425.1 of Acinetobacter sp. CAU_H_56. NCBI lineage: Bacteria > Pseudomonadati > Pseudomonadota > Gammaproteobacteria > Moraxellales > Moraxellaceae > Acinetobacter > Acinetobacter sp. CAU_H_56. The sequence goes on from NZ_CM178654.1 coordinate 1,863,688, forward strand.
CTGTTCGCGTAGATCTTCGTGATCCACCATCAAGTCTACAGAAGCGATAATACGCTGTTCAGTCAGGAATGGATTTAGATCAGGATCATGCTCTTTAATCGATGCAGTACGCGCCAGATCAAATAGGGAGAATTCAAGATTGAAACGACGGCGCATCTCAATCATCCACTGATATTGCAGTGAATCCGGAACCAAGATCAGGATACGTTCAGAACGGCCAGTTTTAAGTTGCTGATGAATGATCAGACCAGCTTCAATGGTTTTACCCAAGCCAACTTCATCCGCCAGTAAAACACGCGGTGCAAAACGCTGACCGACTTCATGTGCGATATACAACTGGTGTGGAATCAGACCTACACGCGAACCGACCAAGCCACGCAATGGACTGGTTTGCATATTAGCTTGCATCAGCAAGGCTTCAATACGCAGGTCATACCATTCTTTATAGTCAATCTGGCTGGCCAGTAAACGGTCTAAAGGTTTAGACAACTGAATCGTTGCGCCTACACGGGTTTCATTTAAAGCTTTACGTTCTTCTGTGCCATCTTCAAGAGTACGAACCACGTGATAACGCACCACGCCATTTCGGTCTTCAACTGACTCAACGGTCCAGATCGTACCTTCCTGATCTTGCAGCTCGTCATTTGCATTAAATACGATACGAGATAAGGGTGCGTTACTGCGAGCATAGACGCGAGTTTCATCGCTTTTTGGGAATAAAATGCTGACCGATCGCTCATCAACATCAATGAGAACCCCTAAACCGAGTTCTGTTTCAGTATCTGATAACCAACGTTGACCAATAGCAAATTGCTGCAATTTTTCCACCTTTATCTTAAGTACAAGATTATGAATATCAGGCTCAATCACGAAACGTCATTTGAGCAAAATTTCACACCTTCAAGCAATGTATTTTGACATAAAGCCCACTAAAAAGTGAGCATAATTCACGTCGATTAAACAAGTATTTCCTAGAATTCAGCCGGACAATTAAATTCAACTAACTGTTGTGTTTTAGGATGATAAAAACTTAAACGCTCGGCATGTAAGCATAGACGCGGACTAAGCTGTTGCTGCTCTGGCGTTGCATACAAGGTATCGCCAATAATCGGATGCCCGAGATATTGCATATGTACACGGAGCTGATGTGAACGACCGGTAATCGGAGTCAGTTTCACCCGAGTCACAGCTTGCCCCTGAATTTCAAAATGTTCGATGGCCTGCCATTCTGTAATAGCCGGCTTATTATGATTCGGTTCAGCAATATGCAGTGGCGGACGGCTTGGATCGTAAATGACAGGCACATCAACTGTACCCTTGTCTTCTAATGTTCCAGCCACGATGGCCTGATAGGTTTTATCGGTTTGGCGTTCCTGGAACTGGCGGGAGATGGATTTTTGCCCTTCACGGCTTAAGGCAAATACTAAAATACCGGAAGTGTCTCGATCCAGGCGGTGGATCAGTAAAGTTTTAGGTTCCAATTTGATGAGGCGATTGATCAGGCAATCTTGTAAATCTTCTGTTTTACCGGGCACTGTGAGTAAGCCTGCAGGCTTATGGATGACCATAAAATCTTCATCACGATGTATCAGATGTTCGGTTAGAAAATTACTCAAAGTTCAATCCCACGCTGATCGCGAAAAACAAGGCGGCCATAATAGAAAGCTTGAGTGATAATTACAATGCGCATTTATGTAAATGGCGATGAAATTTCCGATTATTTTAAGAAAATTACCCAATTAGCGATTATCGACGTGCAGATTGCATTACAAAGCTCACTAAATCATGTAATGACGGGTGTTCCAGCACATCTTCATAACGCAGATCAGCACCATGCGCACGCCATGTGCCAACCAGACTGACTACTGCTACAGAGTCCAGTCCATACTGCTTTAAATCAGCATAAGGATCAATTTCCAGCGCATCCATATCCAGCTGTTCAGCTACTGCCAACATGATGCCTTTAGTTGACAATACATATTCTGACGGCGCACTTAAGTTCCATAATCGGGTCAGACTATAGCTGTTCATATGATGCAAAGCTTGTGCCGATATATTCTCAATCCACTGGATATGCTGTTCCTGACTAGGCATCAAAATTGCATCATTAATTATGCAAATTTGTTCTGTCACACTTTGCAGATGTGGCAAGATCTGTTTCAGCATCGGTGTGATTTGTCCGGCAAAAATCAGTTGTGGATGAGTTGAAGCATATTCTCCAAGTTGCTGCATACCCTGCATTAAATCATCGCCATATAGGTCGACAATGGGAATATCAAGTGCTTTAGCTTTATTGCTGATCTGAATCAGATTATTCATCAGCTCAGTCTCTTGAATCCCGGTCTGCATTCTTAAATTATGCAGCCCAACCAAGACCAAGACTGAATCTGTAGCAGCAAGCTGCCATTTGGCTTGAGATGGAGCAATTTGAATTTTTCTGGGCATTGTATAGAGCATGGGAGTTTTATCTATTTAGCTTATTGCAAAAGTTCATTATGCTAGCTTAGATTAATAGGAATGATAAGTTTCAAATCACAATTAATAATACTTTCTAACCCGAATCCTGCTTAAGCCGATGACTTCATAATTTGAATTGTTGGCTTATTTTTATGGATCAGTTGATATGCACACAAGGACGCGTAAATCCCTCCTAGAAATCCATGAACACTACGTGCTTTGCTTGTCACTAAATTGTACTGACCTTTCAATAAACTGAATAAAGTCTCTATCTTATTGCGCTGTTTTAAGTGATATTTATCTGACTCAGAAAGTTGTATAGCCTGCATATTTTTTTCGATGATAGGTAATTAAATCAATATCTTGCTCTTTCAACCTACTCTTCAGTTCTTGACTAATATAGCCACGATCTCCATGCAACTTTGCTTCCATCTCTTTAACAGGTCTCTCAACCATTTTGATATCAGCCAAATGTCCATTGGATAAAGCAGAACAAGCAATTTCACCAAATTGATTCATCACAATATGTAATTTACAGCCATAAAACCAGCCCATTGAGCTTCTACCACGTGATGCAATTTGGACTAATGATTTATGGCGTTGAATACGTTGATTTTTACAAACTGGCAGAGTTGTTGAATCAATCCATAAATATTGTGTACCTTGGCCTTTCATTAGCGCCACATGTAAAGCGTGTAGAGCTAATTGATGTCTATTAATCAGATGAATCATCCGTTGGTAACAGGGTAAGCTTTTAAATAAATGATTTTTATCCTGTTTCAACCATGTGAAAAATGCTTTGAAATTAGTGAAATGAGAACATTTATACCAGATCGCGATAAAAGTGATTTCTGAGATACTCAAGTGAGCGGTTCGGACTCTGGAGAAACGACGACTTTGTTTAAGGAAATTCCAGTAGGTTGCTTCAAATTTAAGAAAGAAATCATCAATTACGCAAAATAATTCGGTACTATTAAACATCGGGACTAGAGTTTTAAGTTTTGTGTGGTAACTCAACTGATGGCTCTAGTCCTCTTATTTTTCAAGTCAATTTTTTATCCGCGATTCGGGTTAATTTAATAATTAACAAATACAAGTACACTTTAAATAAAAACAGATTATCTAAATTAAAAACTTTAATTTTATAAAAATATTAAGATAATTCTCATTAATTTTATTACTTAAAATCAAAAAAACCCAAGCGAATCAACTTGGGCTTTGTTAAATTTATTCATACTCACGATGATTTTTTATTTTCCAATTACTAACACCTATTTTTGTAGTGCCAAAAACTTCTCAATCGCCTGCTGAGCAATCGCAGCATCTTGGAAAGACTTCACGCCAGAAACACCCATCGCACCAACCACCTGACCTTGATACATAATCGGCTCACCACCTTCCAACATACCCGAGAAAGTATCCATGGTCAGAAAGCCCATTTGCCCACCTTTGATAATATCTTCAAACAGCTTGGATGGACGGTGACTAATGGCAGAACAACGTGCTTTTTCCAGACACAGGTTTGCTGTCATCGGTGAAGCCCCATCCATACGCTTCATTGCCAGCAAATTACCAGTTTCATCAACGACAGCAATACTGACATTAAAGCCATTTTCTAGCGCATATTCATAGGCCTGATTTAATAAAAACTCAGCATCGCTTAAGGTCAAATAATGTTTAGTTTGCATCCGTCTTTTCCATTTTCAAAATCTGTATAAAAAAGCCCGAACGAATTCGGGCTTATGTTCCCTCTCCTTTTAGGAGAGGGTTAGGAAGGATTTAAAACTTAAGCTTTCATTTCAGCAAAAGTTTCTTTAGCCGCCTGGATCGTGAATTCAATATCTTCATCACTATGCGCAGCTGAAATAAACCCTGCTTCAAATGCAGATGGAGCCAGGTTCACACCACGACTTAACATGCCATGAAAGAATTTTTTGAAGGCTTCAACATCACACTTCAGCATTGAATCAAAGCTAGTGATGTCTTCCTGATCCGTGAAGTACAGGCCAAACATACCGCCCACTTGCTGGGTCTTGAATGGAATACCTGCTTCATCCGCAGCTGCCTGTAAACCTGCAAGAAGTTTTTCAAGTTGTGCAGTCAATTTTTCATAAAAACCTGGTTCACGCAGATGTTTAAACATCTCGATACCAGCACGCATCGCCAGTGGGTTACCAGACAAAGTACCTGCCTGATACACGTTACCTAATGGCGCGATGCATTCCATTACTTCTCGTTTACCACCAAAAGCACCAACTGGCAGACCTGCACCAATGATTTTACCCAAAGTCGTTAAATCAGGAGTCACGCCATAATGTGCCTGAGCACCACCTAGACCGACACGGAAACCGGTCATCACTTCATCAATAATGAATACTGAACCATGTTCATCACAGACATCACGTATCGCTTGCAGGAAACCATCAATCGGTTTCACCAGATTCATATTCCCTGCTACTGGCTCAACAATCACACCCGCAATTTCAGAGCCAAACTTGGCAAAGCATTCTTTTAAAGTGGCAATGTCGTTATAAGGAAGAGTTAATGTATGTTTGGCAAAATCAGCAGGTACACCCGCAGAAGTCGCTTCACCTTCACCTTTAGTTAACAGGCCAGAACCTGCTTTTACCAGCAGCGAGTCAGAGTGCCCATGATAACAACCTTCAAATTTTACGATCTTGTCACGGCCAGTATAACCTCGCGCCAAGCGAATCGCAGTCATCGTTGCTTCAGTACCGGAATTGGTCATACGCACCAATTCAATAGATGGCATGATGTCGCAAATGATATCCGCCAAAGTGGTTTCATGCACGGTTGGTGCACCAAAGCTTAAACCATCTACTGCTGCATCTTGCACCGCTTTAATGATCGCAGGATGCGCATGACCCAGAATCATTGGCCCCCATGAACCGACATAGTCCACATAGCGCTTGCCATCGACATCGTACAGATAAGCACCTTGGGCTTTCTCGATAAAGATAGGCGTACCACCCACGCCATTGAAGGCACGTACAGGTGAGTTAACACCACCCGGAATATGTTTATTGGCTTGTTTAAATAGTTGTTCTTGCTTTGGAGATAAACTCATGAGAATCACTCAACTCAAAAATACAATAAGAAATAAAAATTAAGCTTGTTCAGCAAATAGTTCCGACCAGTCATATACACGTTGACCGACAGTCGACATTGAGCGACCTAAGACATCACTAATGACTGCACAAAGATCTGCACCGGCTTCAATAACTTCTCTACCGTTTTCAACCGTCAAACCACCAATGGCACAGATTGGCACATTCAATTTTTCTTTAGCCAGCTTCAATGTTTCTAAACCAATATTACCTGCTTCTGGCTTGGTATCAGTCGCATAGATCGCGCCAAAGGCCACATAATTAGCCCCATCAGCAATGGCTTGTTCAGCAAGCTCAAGTGAATTATTACAACTGCGGCCAATCAATACATTTTTGGGCAAACGTTCAACAGCTTCCTGGATTGAACCATCATCCTGACCCAAATGCACGCCTACACCATATTTTACTGCAGTTCCCAAATCGTCATTAATCACAAATGGAACTTTGTACTGTTCGCACATTTGTTTCATATATTCGATTTCGTAAGCCTGATCTTCTTTCGCTACTTTTTTACGACGATACTGAAGTACCGCAACTTCATAAGTCGCCATTGCACCTTCAAGTTTTGCTAGGAGAAGTTCAATAGGATCATCATTGGTAATTAAATACAAACCGCGCATGACTGCCGCCATTCAAAATACATACGCTATTATAGGCATAAATGGGCGAGTTTCCCCATCCTAAACACTGAATAATACCCGATTCAGGTATTAGATTATTATTTGTACTTTTTATACAGGTGATTGATCAATATCCCTATTTTCAGTGATAGGCGGCTACGAGAATTTACGTTTTAATAGTTTTATAACAATAATGATAAAGTGTTAATGCTTACGCCCTCCGACAAACGCTTTTAGGATTTTGCAGATAACTTAGTGGAGAAGTTGCAAAATTCTGAAAGCGATTTTTTTATGTCCGGATGTTACGATTCCTGTTTATAAAATTGCTGAAATACCATTAATCACAAAACTTAAAGAAAACTTCAAAATACCCAATTTCAGGGATAGGTCTACATGCATTAAAGGATTTAAATAAGTTCGAACACAACACATAAATAGAAAAGCAAAAGCTGTGTTTTATCTACCAGATCCTTTCTAGCTTTGGGTAAACCGTTTATGGGGAGACGTGTCAAAGCTAGAAAGGATCGACCCATCTAAGCAGAACCGACCATCTCATCTTTCAAACTTGCTTCATTCATCTCGTGAATATTTTCTAAATCATTCAGATAAATTAAAAATAATGCACTGCACATCTTTCTATTTTTTTAAATATAAAAAAAGCCCGGAGAAGGTCGCTCCAGGCTTGGAAAACTGATTTATTCAGTGAATTATACTCTTTGATAAAATACTGAATAAGCAATAAAACAATTAATAGAATAATAACTCTACACTTGCAAGTGTTTTTATCGTTTTTATTGCAATACTTAAGCATAAATCCGATAAAACGTCATAAGCCCTAACTTGGAATTTTGTCGTGCTTACGATCAACTAGACTCAGGTTACCACGTAATACATCGGCAAACATACGCCAGTCTGAAATAAAACTGTATAGCGGCTGTTTAAAGCTGGCCGGTTTATTCTTTTCAAAAATGAAATGACCAATCCAGGCACAGGCATAACCTGAGAGTAGTCCATAGGCTAGATATTTGGCTTTACGCTGATGAAGGGCTTTGCTAAAAAAATATAAACCGATACTGCTGCCTGCGACATGCAAACGGCGGCTCATGATATGGCGATGCTCAGTCAGATAAAACCGGTAAAATTCATGATAGTCACGAATCGGCATTTGTGGAGAAGTCAGTTCTGCAATCTCATTGCTCGGCTGCACCTGTGCATTCATTATCATCATCCTGATCTTTTTTCTTCACCTTAGCGCATAATTTAGGCAATTAAAAGTACCTTTATTTTCATGCAATTCTGTTCCTGAAGTTGGCTTAGATATTGAATTGTCATGCTTTCAGTAGAAACCGGCGAATGAAATCAGCATTTTAATTTTTCCATTTCCATTTTTTTCAATCGGTCAAGTCTTACATCAGATTGGTTTTTCGTTACAATCAGCCGCTCAAAAGTCTAAAAAATTCTTCCGTTTCATATCGGAATTTCATGCAAGCGAATAAAAATTCAATTTATTTTTTAATATTTTTCAATAAATTGAATAGACAGGATGATTATCATGGTTGAAGTTGAACTCAAGTTCCAGATTCCCGCGGCACGCCGTACTGCCCTGCTTAAGGCACTTGATCCCAAGAAATCTCAACAGATCCAGCTTCAAGCCAAATACTATGATACTGCAGACCGTCAACTGGCCCAACATGGAATTGCCCTACGTCAGCGATTAGAAGGCAGTCGTTGGGTTCAGACGTTAAAAGCGGCAGGCAAAAGCCACATTGAACGTTTCGAGCATAATCATGATCTGGGTGAATTAGAACAGTCGCCTGAGCTGGACCTGAGTATTTACAACCCGTCTACTGAAGCGCAAGCCTTGCTTAATCGCGCTTTAGGTGATCAGTTTGACCAGCTGCAATTGCAGTTTGAAACCGATATTGCCCGTACCTTGCGCGTGATTGAATATGAAAACACATCAATCGAAGTCAGCCTGGATATCGGCTGCATTCGCACGCCTCATGCTGAACAGGAAGTGCATGAAGTTGAATTCGAGTTAAAGCATGGCTCAATTCAGGATTTACTCGCCTTTAGTTTTGAATGGGTCAAAAAATATCAGCTGTGGCTGGATGTACGTAGTAAAGCAGAAATCGGGAATCTGTTAGCAACTCATCAGAACGTGAGTCCCGCTACTTTTGCCAAAGAATTCCAGATCAGTAAAAAAGATAGTGCGGGTAAAAACCTGTGTCATCTGGTGGCCCAGCAAATGCAGCATCTATTGCCCAATATTGCGGCAATCTCCGCGCAATTGGCAGAGCAGGAACATATTGATCAGGCACAACAGGCCTTGGATCATCTCTATCTGACCTTACTTTTGTTTAAAGATTGGCATACCCAGGTTTCAGACAAATGGGCTCATCAGCTGTCTGCCTTTAAACAGCAGTTTGAACATCTGCAACATTTACAGCATATGCAGAACACTCTGGCTGGCTTCCTGCAAAATCCTACGACCGCAGAGAACCTGACTAAAGATATCCTTTATGCCAAAGAGAAGCTGGGCAATCTGGTGAAATCCACCCAGAATGTGCATCACTATCTGGAATTGCTGATCTTCAGCTTAAGTACAGATGAAGCTAAGCCGCTGGAATTAAAATCTGCAGCGCAAACTACCCTGCAGCAACAATACAAAGTTTTGCAGGAACAGATGAACCAGACTGATATTACCAATTTTGAGAGTCTGGATCTGCTGTCCATTCGCATTCAGGAATTAAAATTCAGCTTCCCGATTTTGACCACAATTTATGATGTCAAAAACCTGCAAAAATACAGCAAGGCGTTAAATGATGCACAGCAGGCAGCAAATGAATATCAGACACTAGCCTCTTCTGCAGCTTATATTCAACAGACCGAACTGGAAGCCAGCGACTGGTTTGTGCTGGGTTGGTTGACCGCAAAACAGGAAGTTTATGCACAAAAATTACTGGAAGCGACAGAACAGTTTCTGGTCAGCCGCAAATTCCTTAAATAAGTATTTAACTGACTTTCAAAGCACGCTACGGCGTGCTTTTTTGTTGCACAAGCACATCACAATACTTTTGTTGTTTGGTCTATATTGGTTGTTATGAGCTTTATCGAGAAGGAATGGCCCGATGGCAGAAATCGAACTCAAATTCCAGATTCCGCAAAGTATACGTCACCAATTCGAACAAGATTTTCAGCAGTACGGGCCGACTCGACATCATTTATGTGCCAAATACTTTGATACTTCCGATCAGCAGTTACAGCAGCACAAAATTGCACTCCGGCAGCGTCTGGAAGATCAGCAATGGTTTCAGACCTTAAAAGCACCGAGCCAGCATCAGTTTGAACGCTTTGAGCTGGAAGAAAGACTGGATACCGCACCAGACAACTGTGATTTAAAAGCTTATGCCAAGCATAAACAGGCTCGGAAGATTCTAAAACAGGCCCTTCACACCCTAGATACACCTCTGACTCTACAATTTGAAACTGATGTAGAGCGAGATCTCTGGATTGAAGATTACCGAGGAAGTCAGATTGAAATTGCACTGGATAGAGGTGAGATTCGTTCTAAGGGCCAAACCCTGGATATTTATGAAGTTGAATTTGAGCTCAAAAGTGGCAAACTTGATGACTTAATTGATTTTGTTAAACCCTGGATTCAACGTTATCAGTTATGGCTGGATGTACGCAGCAAATCTGAACGTGGTTATGCTCTGCTGAATAATAAAACTGATCTTCCGGTCCAGCATCAGACAACCTTAGAGCTCGCAGCTAAAGACGATATTCATCATATCTTGCAAAAAATTATCACCAACTGTCTGACTCATCTATTTCCTAATGCGACAGCGATTGCGCTAGAGAATTACAACAGTGACCATGTGCATCAGGCCCGCGTCGCTATCCGGCGTTTACGCAGTGCCTTAAAAATTTTCCAGCCCTATCATCAGGATTTGCCAGAGGAATGGCAGGATCAGTTACGAAATATTTTCCAGCAATTGGGTTCTACCCGGGATCGCGATGCTTTGGCTGAAAGTCTGCTTCTTCAGCTAGAAGCTGCGGGTTCACCAGTATTGCAGTTACCTCCTGCCCAACAGGATCAGGCAGATATTAGCCAATTATTCAGAGAGCCCGCCACGATGGAGCTAATACTGGAGCTGCTACGTTTTAGTCAGGATCAGAGTAAAAACCAGCAAAAGTCCTCACATAAAATCCTGTGTAAAGGACTCAGCAAACTGCATCAGAAAGTCTGTGCAGATGCAGAAAACTATCAGGAACTGGATATTGAATCGCGCCACCGAACCCGCAAGCGGGTTAAGCGCTTGCGTTATAATGTAGAATTTCTGCAAAGCCTGTTTCCTGAAAAGGAAGTCAAAAGATATCTGAAAGCGCTAAAACCCTTACAGGAAACTTTAGGTCACTATAATGACCTGTTTGTCGCAGAAAGCCTGTATAGGCCTTATGCCAAAAAACACTCCAAGGCATGGTTTGTCATCGGATGGCTTACTGCAGAACAGCAGCACCTGTCAGGACAGGCCGCTAAGCAATTACAGAAATTTTCTCACACTAAACCATTCTGGTAAGAGATAAATAGGCAAAATTGCTCTAGCGATATTTGCCGTACACTTTCCAGGTATTGTTATCGGCTAATGGATCACTATAGCTATCGCTGCGCTGCTTACGCGGTTTATCACGGGCATCGACCAGTTCAAAATGTGGTTCGATACTGAGGACGATGCTATTCACATAGAATCGAGTCCGGGTGTATTCACTTTGACCATGCTGGAACACATAAGTACGCAAATCTACAAATTCACGATGTGCCACCAAGGCCGCCGTCTCATCACTGTCTAGCCAGCGTTGCATGGCCTGAATCTGTTCCGGTTCAAATTGCCCACATTTTTCAATCAGGCTGGCAATGCCTCGAAAAGTTTTGGATTCTTTGGCGCGGGTTTTATTAATCCGGATGCGGTCCACATGAAAATAAAATAAGGGCAGATTCAAATGACTTGGCAAATGAATCGCATCCAGGACTTCATCTTCCATAAAAGGCTGAAACAGATCCTGTGCCCTTTCAATCAGACCCAGCCATTGCCTGTAATATTCTTCGACCTGCGACTTGGTGCCATAATAAATTGGCAATCCTTCCACATTGGCCAAATTGGCTGGTGGCCAGATATTCTGGCGCAATAAGGCAATATCACTTTTCAGACTCTGTACAGCAATTGCATCTTGCATGAGATTCACATTTATATTGCTTAGGCTATTTTTAGATTAAGGCAAAGGTTTAGTTTCTGCAAGGCTTTGCCTATAATTAGTGATTAAGATTTTATTATCAGGAAAAATTCATGGTTCAAAAGATTGAAGCAACCGATGTAACCGAAGAAGAAGCGTTAAATGCTGCATTCTTTGAACGTGCTGATGAATTTATTAAACAGGCCAACGAATTTAGCCGTGTAGAAAAAGGCTCTCAGGAAAACCCGGCAGAAAAACGTGGTCAAGTCAGCGCCGCAATGCTGTTTGGTACTGCCCGCTTTAATACTTGGGTCGCTGCCAACAATTTCAAAGATGGTAACGAGATGCGCGACGCTAAAGATCAGGTCATGTCTTATATCTTGCAGCAATTTCAGATGATGCTGGAAGATAACTATGATGAATACTGTGAGCAGTTTGAAAACTATTTACGTTTCCGTCGTAATGAAGAGTTTCATGCTAACAAGCATCAACACGACCACGATCATTAATGAAAGCCCTACGGGGCTTTTTTTAAATCTTTGATTTTTAATTTGACTTTAATGCTGTATTTATCCTATAAAAAATGAATAAAAATTAAACGATGACCAAAAATATCATGCAGCAACTGCCCTTTCCGATTATAGATCCGCATATTCATCAGTGGGATCCTTATACCACACCGCATGCCGCAGCCTCAGCCGTAAAATTATTTGGCAAACATCCCAAACTGCTGGACAAGATGGTACGGCTGATCAAGCCCAAAGCAGTGATTGATACCATTGGCCTTACCGAACATCTGACCGCGCCTTATCTACCGGAAAACTATAAACGTGACATCGGTCATTATCAGGTGGAGCAGATTGTTCATATAGAAGCAAGCTGGCATGAACATAAAGGCACGGGCGTGGTTAATGAAACCAGGTTTATTGCCGGGCTGCCTTTTGCTGAACAGAATATTCAGCTAGGCGGCATTGTGGCCACAGCTGACCCTCGTCAAAAAAACTTTAAACAGCTGCTGCAATTGCATCAGGAAGTTTCGCCGAAACTACGCGGTATTCGTAAAATGGCATCGTTCCATGCCGACAAAGGCATTCATGCTTGGACCGATGAACCGCATCTCTATCGCAACACAGATTTCCTGAAGGGCTTTGAAGAACTGGCCAGGCAAGATTTAAGCTTTGATGCCTGGGTGTACTCTACCCAGATTGCGGATGTTACTGCGCTGGCCAAAGCCTTTCCAAACACCCCTATTGTGCTGGATCATCTGGGTACGCCCGCAGGTTTATTTGGCAAAGTGGGCAAAGCTACAGGCAAGACCGAACAAGATCGCACCCAGATATTTGCAGACTGGAAAGATCAGTTGGCAGAACTGGCCGAATGCAAAAATGTATCGACCAAAATGTCTGGTCTGTTTATGCCAGTCTTGGGACATGATTTTCACACGCAGAAACGGCTGGCAAGTAAACAGGAATTAGTGGAACGTGCCGCACCCGTGATCCAGCATACTTTAGACTGTTTTGGTTCTGGGCGCGTGATGTTTGCATCCAACTTTCCAATGGACAGTGTCAGCAGCTCACTCACCAACATTATTGATGCCTTTAGCGATATTGTTCAGGACTACAATGAAAATGCGTTAAAGCCGATCTTTTATGAAAATGCTAAAGCGTTTTATAAATTAGAAGAATAAGAGTCTGGATCCTTAAAAAAGGAGGAAAATACATATGCTCTGGGAAGAAATGATCGCTAGTCCCTTGTCAGAAAAGCTTTTATATACTTGCTTGGTGATCTGTTTTAGTGGAATCGCATCCTACTATTACCAACATATGATCCACTTACCCTTTAATAAAGATATCGCTTTAGGATCAATCTTGGTATCAGGTGGTATTTTCCTTTTTCTCTTTGCCACTTTCTGGTGGAGCTTGCCCTGCGCTGTATTATCTGGTGTTTTAGGTGGAATCCTGTTCACCAGAAAAGTTACTTAAATTGGGCTTTTAATAATATGGTAAATAAAAAAACCCCCTCATTTGAGGGGATTTTTTTATCAACACTATGATGTTTTAACTTGCTTACCATACTGATCAGCCATCACTTCAACCAGCTGGTCCGGCTTGATGTATTTTTTGATCATGGCATCAATATCGGCTTTGCTCAGTTGAGCAATCGCCTGATCACGTTTTTCCCGGTAAACCAGATTACGGTCTTTTTCCAACTGTGGAATCAGCATGCTATGAATACGGCGATCATCTTCCAGTGCAGTGACGCGCTGTTTCAAAATCGTGGCTTTCGCTGCTTCAACTTCCTGCTCGGTTACCCCTTTGGCCAGAAGCTCATTCAATACCTTATGCACAGCTTGAGACACTTGTGCTGATCGGCCAGGCGTATAATTTGCCTGAATGCCTAATGCGCCTGAGTCAATCCATTCATCATACTGAGCATTGGCACTGAAGCCATAAACCAGCGCATTTTTCTCACGCAGCTCCTGTGCTAAACGTGAAGACAACTGAGAATCCCCCAGAATATGCCGGAAGACCAGCATGGCTGGCAAATCTACATGTTCTGCACCGACAGGGAATGTCATGACAGCCTGATAATGACCGAACTCACGCTGTTCAGATAACGCATGGATTTTCTGTGCCGGATAAACTGTATATTGACCACTTAAGCGCTCATAAGGCTGCTTTGCTTTCCAGCTCGCAAAGTTATTTTTAAGTACTTTGCTCACGGACTTCGGATTAAATTCCCCGGTCACTGCGATCTGGGCATGATGGGTATTAAAGAACTGCTGATACAGCGCTACGACCTGTTCACGAGTAGCAGCCTGAATCTGTTTTTTTGCCAGTTCAGGTTCAAAATGATAGCGAAGGTCACCCGGCTGATAAATCTCGGTCGCGCGGGACATGGTCAGGCCTGCCACCATATTGGGCTCAGTATAAGGACGGTCTAACGCAGATAGGCTTTGTCCTTTAATCAGGTCAAACTGACTCTGCTCAAAGGCCGGTTTATTGAGCACATCCAGTACATACTGGAAAAACTCTTCAAACTTCTCTTTTTTGGCACTGATCTGAATGCTCATGCCATTTTCAGAGGAACTGGCCGTGGCTGAACCACCAGACTCAATAATTTTATCGGCAATCTGTTGCAAGCTCTGGGTTTCAGAAGAACGCAGTAGTAAGTAAGCAGTCAGATCCAGAATCTCGCCTTTATTGAACAAACTTTGTGCCGTGCCAAAATTAAGTGCAATAGTGGCATAAACTTTGTCATCCTGAGTCTGGGTCGGGAATAAAGCGTATTTAATACCATTCTTCAGTTTGCCCCGTTGAATCTGCTTGTCCTTAGCCTGTAAATATTGCTTGGACTGCGCCACATACTGCTTTACTTCTGCCTGATAGACACTGACATCTTTCAGCGGTTCTGCTGCTTCAGCCTGCTGGTCCAGAGTTTGAGCCGGCACTTCAGTCTGGGGCAACTCCTGTGCTTTTTTCTGATCTTCTGGTGTCGGCAAGATATTGCCAGAAATACGATATTCTGGCTTAAAGAATGCCTTATACACCTGATTGATCTGATTGACATCCAGCTTTTCTATGGCTTGCAGATCTTTGAAATACTGGCTCCAGTCACCTGAATAAGCCACTACATATTCACTTAAACGCGAACCTAAAGCGGTTGCGCTATTTTTAACATTGTCCGCCTGGTTTCGGGTCAGACTTTTAGCCCGGTTTAATTCGGTTTCGTTAAATGGCTGGCTCTGCTCTACACCCTGAATCAAGCCCTGCTCAACCTGCTTGACTTGATGATTTGGCGCATAGATGGCACCCATAAACACCAGATTAAAATCTTTATCCAGCCAGGTCATAGACTGCACCGTAGTAGTTTTACCCGTCTCGACCAGACTCTGATACAGGTGTCCGCTAGGTTGCAATGTATATAAGATTGGAGACATGGCCAGCGTGGTTTTAATACTTTCTTCTGACTGGTTCAGATAAATATTAAATTTGGCCAGATCACTACCCTTTTGCACGGTAAATTCACGTTGTTTGATCTGTTCAGGTTTTAGCGCAGGCACTTTTACCGATTCAGGCACTTTGCGGGACTGAATCGGACTGAAATGGGTATCAATCTGCTTCAGCACTTCTGCCTTATTAAATTTGCCTGAAATAATCATGAGGGCATTATTCGGTGCATACCAGTGACGATAAAACTGGTTCAGCTCCTGCATCTTGATCGATTGCAGTTCGTTCAAATCGCCAATCGGTAAGCGTCCCAGATACTGATTGCCATAAGCTGATTTAAACACCTGATCCATCAGTACGGAAAATGGCTGATCCAGACGGATTTCACGCTCACGCTTCACGATATCAATTTCAGTCGGTACATACTTTTCTTGCAGGACCAGCTTGTCCATGCGTTCTGCTTCAAGGAAAATCACTTCATTGACCGCAGTCTGCTCAGGACGAATCACATTGGTATATTTGGTTGAGTAATAGTCAGTACTAGCATTGGTCATTAAGGTATATTGATCCAGACGGCGCTGAAACTCATCTCCCTTCACATTTTCCGTGCCTTTAAACGCCAGATGTTCAAGCAGATGCGCCAGGCCCCCTTTGCCTTGCGGATCATTCAGTGAACCGGTCAGATAAACCGTATTCATAAACACTTTATTTTCTTTCACGTTGGGCGCAAGAATAATTCTTAAGCCATTTTCCAGTCGATATTCTTCGATATTCTGTTCTGTTTTCACCAATACCGACTGTGCAAAACTGGCCGCTGTCCAGCCAGATAATAAAATCGCCAAGCTTAAACGTTTAAAGCGTATTTGCATTGTTCATCCAAATTTTTAAGTGTGAATTTTTATTTACAGTCACTCTGATCTTAGAGAAAAGTCTTTATTATGAGAAGCCAAATAAAATACCGCGCAATTTCACGGTATTTTATTGAGCATATTAATTAAATATAAAGTTCGGCCAGCATAAACAGTTTGGCATAACCTGAAATCTCAATGCGGCCTTGTTCTTTTAATGCGCAATACAATACACCGCCACGCTGAGAGGCCTGATAAGCCACCAGTTCAGTTTTATTTAATTTCTCCGCCCAGATCGGTGCAATCCCGGTATGAATTGAACCCGTTACCGGATCCTCATTAATCCCGTTACTCGGTGCAAAATAACGTGATATACAATCATATTGGGTATCGCCAGCGGTAATCGCGACATCCAGTAATGGACCCGCCGCTGTAATCGCGGTTCTTTTTCCATTCAGCTGCTTCAGCAATTCAATATTGGGTTGCTCTTCTAATACATCTTGCACTGATTCATATTCAATAATATAACCTTGCGTATTCAGATAAACGTTTTTAAAAGGTTTCGTCAGGGCCTGTCTTAAAGCTTCCGGATAATCTCTGATAAGTTCAGGCTGACGGATCGGGAAATTCATCCGGATTTTGCCATCCTCATCCTGGCGTACTGTAAAAATACCCAGATCTTTGACATGAAAATAAATGGTTTTTGCAGAGCTAAAGTCCTTGAATAATACAAAGCTGCTGGCCAATGTGGCATGTCCACAAAAATCCACTTCCTTGGTCGGTGTAAACCAGCGAATTTCATAATTTTCTGCATCCAGCACTTTGACAAAAGCAGTCTCAGACAGATTATTTTCCAAGGCAATATTCTGCATCAGGTGATCATCCAGCCAAGCATCCTGCACGATGACTGCAGCAGGATTTCCCTTAAATAGAGCCGTCGTAAAAGCATCCACCTGGTACATTTTCATTTTCTTTACTCCTGTATGTAGGTGTTTAGTTTAAAAGCTTTTTTCCAGAAGGGGAATTTTATATGCTGTAAATCAAATGATTTATTTTTCTCCCTTTTCACTCATTAAGGTTCTTTATGAACAATTCACATATTCAAACTGTACCTTTAGAAAAAGCCTATCGCCTGATTACACACGGTCCAACAGTACTGGTGTCTGCCAATGATGGACAAGACACTGATGTCATGGCCGCTGCCTGGGCATGTGCACTCGAATTCAGTCCAGCAAAAGTCACCGTAGTGCTGGATAAAAGCACCAAGACCCGAAAAATAATTGAAAATTCTGGCTACTTTGCCCTGCAGATTCCAACCCTCAAACAGCTGGAAATGGTCTATAGCCTGGGAACATTGAGTCTGTACAATGCCCCAAACAAACTGGAGCAGTCTGGTGTGCAGTTATTCAAATTCGCAGATCAAGAGATTCGGGTTGTAGAGGGTTGTGCCGCATGGATTTTATGTGAGCTGATTTCCGAGCCACATAACCAGCAGACCCATGATCTGTTTATTGGTAAGGTCATTGCCGCTTATGCTGATGACCGGGTGTTCCGTGATGGACACTGGTACTATCATGAAGTCAGCGATGAATGGAAAAGTATTCATCATGTCGCCGGCGGCCACTTCTATACCATTGGCGAAGCTGTCGCAGTCAAAGATGCAGAATAAATAACTGATCTTTTTAAACAAATCATATAAAAAATTCTTGCAAACAGGCAGCTTTGACCACAGTCAGACTGCCTGAATTTATGCTACTTTATCCATAATATCTGTTTGGTCTGATGTCTTATGATGCCGTTTAAAATCCACTGTATTGATGTCAAAAACTCATTACAAAATTATATCTGGTTACTTGAACATACACCGACGCATCAGGTCGCGGTCATTGATCCCACTGAAGCTGTGCTAGTTCAAGATTATTGTACCGAACATGGGCTTGAGCTGAGTCAGATCTGGCTCACCCACTGGCATAAAGACCATATCGGGGGCGTTCCGGATTTAATTCAAAAGCAATCATTACCGGTATATGGCCCAAAAGCTGAGCTGGAAAAAGTTCCGTTTATTAACCATCCACTTGAACATGACGACCAGTTCAGTTTTCATGGTGTTGAGGTACAGATTATTGCCGTACCGGGACATACCCTAGGCCATATCGTGTATTTCCTGGATGCCATTGATGTACTGTTCTGTGGCGATACCCTGTTTGCCATGGGCTGTGGGCGGGTATTTGAAGGCACTTATCAGCAGATGTACCACTCTCTGACTCGTCTGGCTGCCTTACCGCCACGTACCCAGGTTTATTGCACGCATGAATATACGCTGTCGAATGCACAGTTTGCCAAACATGTAGAACCGGATAATCCAGCAATTCTGGAGCGTTTCGAACAGGTTGAGCGTATGCGCATGCTTGGACAATGCACCTTACCCAGTACTATTGCAGCAGAACTGGAAACCAATCCTTTTTTACGCGCAGACAGTGTCGAAGAGTTTCAACATTTACGCGTGATGAAAGACTCGTTTTAAACTATAGCTGCTTAGAGCAGCTGATGCTTCTGAGCATAGTCATCCAGTTCTTGCTGGGTGACCACTCGTACCGCATTCATTTCATCAATCCTGACCAGCAATAATCCACCCAAAGCAGGTTGATAACGGCGCGCACTGCCAAATGGCGTATAAGCCACCTTGGACTGTACCGAAA
Organism: Acinetobacter sp. CAU_H_56; assembly: GCF_058599425.1. Taxonomy (NCBI): domain Bacteria; kingdom Pseudomonadati; phylum Pseudomonadota; class Gammaproteobacteria; order Moraxellales; family Moraxellaceae; genus Acinetobacter; species Acinetobacter sp. CAU_H_56. Next base: position 1,882,625 of record NZ_CM178654.1, read on the forward strand.
AATCCAGCCAGTCTTCATGACCCAGCATCACAGCAACAGGCTCCTGCCCTTGCTGCTGCATAAGTTCAATTTGCTGTTTGACGTACTGTTCAATATTTAATTCAGTCATCATTAATCTTATTTAAATTACATCAATTTCAGTATAAAGGATTGAGCCTAACACCATGACCTGAATACTCTGAGACTTTACTGGATTGTATATTTTTAAGCCTTACTCAAACTCTAAAACTTTAAACCACGCTAATTCCTAATTTAAAATGAATAACAAATAAACAATTATTGATTTAAATATTTGAATATTAATAACTATTCAAAAAATTATTTAGGCTTAAAATTAAAATATTTAGTTACAACATCTTGAAAATAATAAAAAACATAGACTTAGATTAAAAACCCTATATTTCGTCTATATTATCTTGTTCATTAAATCCGCAAATTCAATTAAATTAATTTAAATAAGGGTATTTGCCCTTTAAAACGAAAATTCTCACCCTTATCTATGATTTAACTGATGAAGGAGTTATCTCGTGAAAAAAGTGGTTAAAGCAAAAAACGTTCTCGCATTTAGACTTTGGTTAGAAAAATTGGGGTATTCGGTTCGCACCCTGGCAGACAATCGTGGTTTTAGTTTCAGTTTTAAAAAAGAATATGGTCTGGTGACCTGCGATCTTTCAGGTAATGCATTGGCCATGCAGCTGGGTGAGGAGTTTGAAGATCATCTGAAAGCTTAAATTTAATTAATCAATGCACTCATGATTTACCCTTTTATTTGAGTAAAATTCTCTTATTCCTATAATCAGCCCATTTCGATGGGCTTTTTTTCGTTTATAAAATTTCAGGCAAAAAAAAACAAGGTATCAACCTTGTCTCTTTTGATGGTGGGGACGGAGAGACTCGAACTCTCACACCTCGCGGCGCTGGAACCTAAATCCAGTGCGTCTACCAATTTCGCCACGTCCCCATCAGGGTACCAACTTAGTGTTGGACTTTTTCAAACTTTGGCAGAGGATCAAGGATTCGAACCTTGACGAACGGTTTTGGAGACCGTCATGCTACCATTACACCAATCCTCTATTAGCCATTTTACTCAATCTCTTAAGTAAATTGGTGGGGACGGAGAGACTCGAACTCTCACACCTCGCGGCGCTGGAACCTAAATCCAGTGCGTCTACCAATTTCGCCACGTCCCCGATGGCTGTGTATATTATAGAGATAGCAGGTCATTGACAAGTGATTTTACAAGCAATCACTGCCTATTCCGCTATAAATTAAACAGTTAATGCAATTTTTTTATTTTTTATAAGATTTAACAAGAAAACTCGGCCTTATGAGGTTTCTTTGCTACTGCTTTGAACTTAATCTCTAAGCTTGTCTAGCTCAGTCTCAGCAGATCAGACCTCTAGAACCTCACTTATCTTGATCGAGCATGTTGTTTAAACAATAAATGAATCCAATACAAAGAATAAAAAGCCGAGCCAATAAAAATGTCGCACTAAATTTCAGGCAAAAAAAAACAAGGCATCAACCTTGTTTCTTCATATATGGTGGGGATAGAGAGACTCGAACTCTCACGCCTAGAAGGCGCTGCGACCTGAACACAGTGCGTCTACCAATTCCGCCATATCCCCGTGGCTGTGTATATTATAGCGATCGCATCCGCTTGACAAGCGATTCTATGATCAACTCGGCATTTTTATATCAAAAATTAATCAGTTAATTCTTTGATGATTAAATACTGGCTTATTTCTAATGAAACTGCTTAATTTCATTTCTCCAATTTAAAAAATCAAGTTATTTGAAAGAGTGCTGAATATTAATTTTAATGATGTTTGGATTAGCCAATTGATTGGGCATTTTAAAAGACTTCTCTCTTCCCCCTTCACTGATACTTAGTTTGAGTATTTAAAATCTACTCATCGAAAGTAAGCGAATAATGAAAATGAGATTAAAAGATGGCTCAGCCTTAAATTTCAGGCAAAAAAAAACAAGGTATCAACCTTGTCTCTTTTGATGGTGGGGACGGAGAGACTCGAACTCTCACACCTCGCGGCGCTGGAACCTAAATCCAGTGCGTCTACCAATTTCGCCACGTCCCCATCAGGGTACCAACTTAGTGTTGGACTTTTTCAAACTTTGGCAGAGGATCAAGGATTCGAACCTTGACGAACGGTTTTGGAGACCGTCATGCTACCATTACACCAATCCTCTACTCGGCCATTTTACTTAATCTCTTAAGTAAATTGGTGGGGACGGAGAGACTCGAACTCTCACACCTCGCGGCGCTGGAACCTAAATCCAGTGCGTCTACCAATTTCGCCACGTCCCCGATGGCTGTGTATACTATAGGGATCAATTTCGCCTGACAAGCTCTTTTTAAGAAAAAAACACTCGTTTGATTAAATAAAAAACAATATGCAATTTATTGTATTTTTCTCATGCAATTTCAGTAAGTAAGGCCTGTTTTACGGCTTTGAAATCAGACAATCTATCCTGTGAATGCTTTCGAAGCATGTTTTTTATAAAGCTTTGCAAAGCTTGATATTGCACAGGGAGCTCAGGTTTAAAATGCTGACAATGCAATAATGCCCAATCCTGATAATCTGCCGCTTCCAAGCGCTGCCCTGTGAGCCATTCAAAGAAAATGATACCCAGCGCATAAACTTCGCTCTGTAGCGACTTGGCTTGCCCTTGAAATAGTTCAGGTGCCATATAACGAGGCGTTGCGTTCATTGCTTGGTTTGAAGAATTGATTGGCTGAACTTGCTCAAAATCAATCAGACAGACCCGTTTCTGATACATGACAAAATGCTCTCGTTTGAGATCAGCATGCAGATACCCCAGTTCTTGTAAACTTATCAACGGTTCTAATGCTCGTAGCATATGCTGACGGACTTCTTGAATTGGGAATAATAACTTGGGACATACATCAAAATGTGCTGGCGCATCAGTCAAAATCAAAGCCTGATTAAAAGATTCATTTCCAATCTGAAAAGGCTTTCGAATAATTTGATGCGGAAGCAAGAAAGTCCGCCCTTCTTGCTCACCATAAGCTTCATAAAAATCCAGCTCATGACTTAAGCCAGTCTGGGCATGCTGAGAAATAGCCGTTGAATCCAGATTCTGGGTTTTTAACCAAAGTGCTGACCCGGTCTCAGGATTAACTTGTAAATGATAAAGACGGCGACCAAAACCCAGACTTCGGGCTTTGGTCTTAAGCTGGAAATTAAGCTGATGCAGATTAGCGAGGTTAAGTAACAATGTATTCCTGCTTGGCATCTGGAGCATGCTGGTAATTTAGCAGTTCCAGACAATGCTGAATAGTTTTACCTACCCGCTCCTGAGTTTCGATCAGAGAGATTTTTGGCCAGGTCGCCCGCTCACCTTCACGCTGCAACACCTTGAATAAATGCGGACGAGGATTTTGCAGCATATAGCTATAATGACGCAGGCTATATTTACCGACGATATTGACATCACCATAATAGCGCTGATCCACTACGCCATAACCATGATCCAGCAAACGGCGGACTGGCGGCAAACTGCCCGCATGCTCACGGGCAAAATCCATAATCCCTTTGGTAAATACTACACTCTGACGGCGTACAATGCGTTTCGGCCAGCTTAAAGTCCCTTTACGGAAGCGTGAAATATCATCCTGCATAAAAGGCACAATGTGCGGATTGGCCTGACTGGCAATGGTGTAATTGATATTGTATAGCCGCGCCATTTTCTCCTGCGGGAAATCGCTACGGACACTGCCATCTACCCAGCGTGTCGCCCCCATATAAGGCGTATATTGTCCATCATGACGTTTACTGGTGAGACGTACCGGCGGGAACAGAATTGGCACGGCACAAGATGCCAGCACTGCACTCCAGACCAGTACATCTGGAGAGGTATAGGCATTCATGATCCGGGCATCTTGCGCCGCATCATAAGGTGCGACTGCAATATTGATATGTAGACCGGAAGTTTTTAGTGCTTCTTCAAAGGTCATATCTCCCAAGTTTTCGATCAGGAATTTTTTCAGGTATTTGACATCCGCCAGACCACCATTACCCTTCATTAATTCACTCATGGTACGGAAATGAAAGGCTTCATGGAAAAAGTTATGGCCTTTTAAAATATCTACATACTGCGCGGGTTTGGAGACGCCCAACATCGCGGTCATAATTGCACCAGCACTGGAACCCGACATCACTCGAGGTAACAGATCCTGTTCCATTAGCGCCTTACATACACCGGTATGAAATAAGCCGAGTGTTGCACCGCCCGAGAACATTAAAGCTGGCTGACCATAAGCCCGTTGGCAGTGCTCAAAATATTCAATTTTTTCTTCTAGAGTCAGACAGGTACATTGTGCAGAAGCAATATAAGCCAGGCCCAGACTGACTTCTTCCACATAATCTTCAATAATTTTTTTAGTGCCGACATAAGTGACGGTAAACAATAAAGGATGGGCAATATTGGCAATATCGTAACTCAGTCCTTCACGCAGGATATACATCAGGTCACGAGTACGTTTCTGCTGACGGTAACGTCTTAATTTCCCCAGTCGATGCGCAATCACTTCGGCATCAAAATACGGTGAACTATTATCCAGTTTCCATTCTTGTGCCCCAGATTCTTCATCGATCTTTAAGGCAATATATTTCCATTCTTCGTAAGTTTCAGCCTGTTGCAATTGCTGCTTCAGCTTTTTAATACGATAGGCCTGATGTGGATTGATATCCTGAGTAAAATCTTTAAACAGCATCTGCCCTCTTCCCTATATTGTAATTTTCAGACATCCTGCAGCTATGAACAAAAAACAGGCATCTATTTTCTTTGTACTACAATAACGAAAATTCATCACTTTAAGCAAATTATCACACTTTCCAGACTTTGACTGTGAATTTTACAGTGATAGTATTCTAGCCATAATTGTAAATGTACTGCTCAAATCATGGCGAAAATTGATTTACCTGACAATATCTTAAATGCTCTTTCTACTGTTCTTCTCCAGCTCCAGCAAAGCCTGCCTGAATTAAAACAAAGTCCTGATTTTTCTGCTTATGCCTATAAATGGCAGGCTGGAGAACTCAAACCCATTCACCAGCTTAAACAGATTGAACTGGCAGATTTAAAAGGCATTGAGCGACAAAAAGAAAAAGTCATTCAAAATACTTTGCAGTTTCTAAAAGGATTACCTGCCAATGATGTTTTACTGACTGGCTCTCGCGGTACAGGAAAATCTTCGATTGTGCGTGCCTTGTTGACTGAATATGCAGATCAGGGCTTACGTCTGATCGAAATTGAACGTGATGATTTATCAAATCTTCCACAAATTCAGCAACTGATCGCCGGTCGTCCGGAAAAGTTTATTGTCTATTGTGATGACCTGGCCTTCAATGCGGAAGATGAAAACTATCGCAGTCTGAAAAGTGTGCTAGATGGCTCATTACAATCCGGTTCAAGTAATTTTGTGATCTATGCGACCAGTAACCGTCGTCATCTATTACCGGAATTCATGCATGAAAATACCCCGGTGACCAAAGTAGATGTACCGCAATATACCGAGTTGCATCCACAGGAAGCGATTGAAGAGAAAATTTCCCTGTCGGATCGTTTTGGTTTATGGCTGTCGTTCTACCCGATGGATCAAAACCTGTATCTGGAAATTGTCGAGCATTATCTGAAAAAGGCAGATATGCAACTGACAGCTGAAGCCCGTGCTGAAGCATTACGCTGGTGTCAGGCACGTGGCCAACGTTCAGGTCGTGCAGCCTATCAGTTCTCTAAACATTGGATTGGTTCGCAGCAGTTAAATTCCCTGTAAATTCTTTCCCAAATAAAAAAGCTCCTTGATGGAGCTTTTTTATGAAATCAGTTCTTATTTTTTATTGCCAATAATCGTAGACCACAGTAGGTCATCCAGCTCACTGCCATTGAAATAGACAGTTGCTTTTAAGGGTTCAGGCTGATTCTGTTTGACCTCAATCACCTGATCATAACTATCAGTAATTTTAAGCACACCCTCTTTTGGCAGATGCTTATAATTATTCAACACCGTTTCGTCCATCTTGAATGGTGTAGTCGTATTAAAATCAAAACTATAACGGTAATCCGCCAGATTTGGCTGACCAATAATGCTGCCGCTGCTGGTTAAGGTACGAATACCATTACTGCCACTACCATAGTCATCTACAAGGCTATAGTTATAATTACGTACGAGTAAGTATTCCTTGCTCAGCTCATCATACTCAGCGCCAGATTTACCCGCATTCTTGTCTTCCGCTACACGCTGAAATTCCAGACGGTCAATTTTATAGCTTTCCAATGCACCTAGATTGTTTTTGCTTTTGGTATGAACAATCGTACCTGAAATCAGATAATCATCTTTTAGATTAAAATCAACATTGGAACCATAACGTACATTGCTAAAGGTCAAGGTCGTAGTATCACCATTGACCGTCTGGGTAATGGTTGAATCTTTGCGATAGGTTTTATCCAGAACAATACAGTTATTTTTATCTGTTTTTAATTTAAAGGTTTTCACCGCACCATTGGTATTCACCTCCGAACAGATCAGATTTGGATACTTGATGCTATTCACACCCAGATTATAAATCTTGATAATACGGCCCGTGCGTCCATAAGGATAATCCGCAAACACATCACCAATCATATGACCTAACGCAACGTTATAGTCCGTATCATTACTGGTGCTATTGTTAATTTTATCGCGGATTTTATCGATGATATCGCGACCCTCAAAAGGAATAAATTCTTCTGAAAGTTCAGGAGAAATACTCTCCTCTGGAACATTTGGCGGTGTGGTCACTGTAGGATTATCTGAACTACCTCCACTGCCACCACATGCTGTAAGCAAGCCTGAAACCAAAACCAGCCCAAAGAATGATATCTGCTTTTTCATAAAATTTTATTCCCTAGGATTTCTTTGCATTTTTATTCAATGAGAATGAAAGATGGGCGTATTAAAACCGCACAACACAAACCTACTACCTGTCGATGATATTTTTTCTGGACAGTATTTCTTACACTCTGATCGTGCTTTATCTTTTAATAAATCAGGGATTAACTCTGTAATTTTAATGTATATTTCAAACAACAATGATCATAAGAAAATAAGATGTTACTTTTAGAGCTAGGTCTTATTAGCTCTCATAACTAACTCTTAGAAATCAACCTATATAACGGTTATTTTCTTTGCAACAATACTTATAAAATTTGTAACCATTCGGTTAAAAAGTCGAAAAGTTATCTTTTGAATAGCTGGGTTTAAAGAAGAACTTAGATTGCTTCTAGACAAGTAAACTTTGAATAAAACCTAAAAAAATAAGAATAAAAGGAAATTAATTACTTCTATTTATTGTGGGAAAAACTTGGCAGCTCATGGCTGAATATTCTCAGGCACCCCCTTAAAAATATTAAAAATCAAAAATATTTAAATAGACTTTTTCCAGCGCTTGTACTCAAACATATTTTTATCTGCTTGCCACTGTGCCTCAACCAGGCCAGTCGTTGGATGACGCATCGCCATACCAAATGCAGCTTCAATTTTTGCTTCGGCAAAGGCTTCAATTAAACGATCAAGTAAACGCTCAGCTCCCGCTTTATCATTTTCTATGCTCAGGATTACGAATTCATCACCACCAATACGCGCCACAATATCATTGCTACGTACATTTTCCTGAAGGACTTGTGCAGTATGTTGAATTAATTGATCGCCTTCCTTGTGTCCCAGACTATCATTCACCTTTTTCAGGTCATTCAAGTCTATAAATAAGATCGCAGCAGGATGACCGTACTGTTTGCAACGTTCTTCTTCTGCCTGTAGCAGTTTCTCCCAGGCACGACGGTTATATAACCCAGTCAATTCATCTTTACTGGCTTGTTGCTGTAGCAGTTCTTGCTGACGGATTTGCTCGTTCTGACGCAACTCAGCTTGTAAGATTGAGCTCAAAAGCTTGCTAAATAACTCGACCATCGCCAGATCCTGAATGATGGCATCTGACTTGGCTTCAGGATCAACTGCACATAATGTTCCAAATAGACTGCCATCTTCTTTAAAAAGGGGTTGACCAATATAAGATTTGATGCAGAAATGCTGGTTAATTGGCGCAGTCGCATATAAAGGAATTTCTTCAGAGCGAGGCGCGATTCTTGGTCCTTTGCCTGTGACCATATGACAGCAGAAAGAATTGGCCCATTCAAATACCTGACCTGGCTGGACAGCATAGCCATGATCTTCGCTTTGCAGCACAATCCAGTCATTGTCTTCTACCCGGGTGATCATCCATAAATTAAAGCCAAAATGCTGATGCAGATATTTTAAAACTGCCTGTCCCGCATCCTGAAAACCTTTAAAACTGATATTATCCATCCAAAATAGTCTCTGCATCATTCCGCATATAATAGAGTGGGATTTCTATATTATTAAACTATTTTACGGTATCTATAAGAAAACACTTACTGTGGCAGAGTTAAAATAATTAATTTATTAATATTATTTGTTGAATATTTCTACTCCACAAAAACAATCCAATAAAAAAAGAGGCTTAAGGCCCCTTTTCTTCATCATGAATCTTTTAATCAAGCTTCGGCTGGATTCGTCAATTCTGTCATTGGCCAACGTGGAGTTGTGGTTACAGCCAAGCCATCTTGCTGTCCGGCTTTTAGACGTTGATAACCCGCAAAGGCAATCATTGCACCATTATCGGTACACAGTGCAGGTTCTGCATAGTACACGGTGGCTTTGATTTTCGCCAAGTCTGCTTCTAGGCGTTCACGTAAACGCTTATTGGCACTTACACCACCAGCAATCACCAAACGTTTTAAGCCAGTCTGCTTCAATGCCTTCACTGATTTTTTCACTAAAGTATCGACAATAGCTTCCTGGAAGCTCGCAGCGATATCAGCATCACGTCTTTCTTCACCGAGTTTCTTCATTTGAACAGAAACTGCAGTTTTTAAACCACTAAATGAAAACTCCAAACCTTGATGTAGCATTGGACGTGGGAAAGCAAAGGCATTCGGGTCTCCCTGCTCGGCCAGTCTGGAAATATTCGGGCCACCTGGATATGGCAAACCCATCATTTTCGCAACTTTGTCAAACGCTTCACCCGCCGCATCATCAATCGACTCACCGAGTAATTCATACTGCCCAATGCCATAAGCAGCCATGAGCTGTGAGTGACCACCAGACACCAGTAATGCCACAAATGGAAATTCCGGTGGCGTTTTAGAAAGTAATGGCGCCAGCATATGACCTTCCATATGGTGCACACCAATTGCCGGTTTATTTAAGGCAAAGGCCAAAGTCCGACCAAACAGTGCACCCGTCATTAATGCGCCCATCAGGCCCGGACCACGGGTATAGGCCACCGCATCAATTTCTGATTTTTTGATACCACTTTGTTCAAGCAGTTCATTCAGTAAGGGAATGAGTTTACGCACATGGTCGCGCGAAGCCAGTTCTGGTACGACGCCGCCATATTCAGCATGCAGTTTAATCTGGCTGTACAGCACCTGTCCGCGCAAACCCAACTCGCTGTCATACAGCGCAAGTCCTGTTTCATCACACGACGTTTCCAAGCCTAAAACGATCATTAAACTGCCTATAACCTGTATCAAATCTATTGCAGCAACTATTATAGACTTGTGATATGAGATGTAAATGAGTAAAATACTGACCTTCACTTGTGATCGAGGGCAATTCGGCCCTGATCTTATCCATAACTTAATGAGGATTCTTCATGCCACAAGTTAAATTGAAAGAAGGCGAACCAGTAGACGTAGCTATCCGTCGTTTCAAACGTTCATGCGAAAAAGCGGGTGTTCTTGCTGACGTTCGTAAACGTGAATTCTACGAAAAACCAACTCAAGAACGTAAACGTAAAAAAGCTGCTGCTGTTAAACGCTACCAAAAGAAATTGGCGCGTGAATCAGTACGTACTACTCGCCTTTACTAAGATTAATTTGTGATTGACTGCTTGGAATAAATAATGACTACTTTAAAAAACCAGATTACTGACGTATTGAAAGCCACCATGCGTGCCAAAGATATGTCAAAGTTGACGGTCATTCGTAGTCTGCAAGCAGCAATTAAGCAAATCGAAGTCGATGAGCGTAAAGAACTTGACGACGCTCAAGTTCTTGCGGTCATTGAAAAGCAAATTAAACAACGTAAAGAATCGATCAAAGCCTTTGAAGGCGCTGGTCGAGATGATTTAGCTAGTAAGGAACAAGCCGAAGTTGAGGTTCTCTCTCAATTTCTACCAGAAGCTATGACTGAGGAAGAACTTGATTCCCTGATTGCGCAAACAATTGAAGCGCAACAAGCTACTAGCATGAAAGATATGGGTAAGGTGATGAATTCTCTGCGTCCGCTCATAGCCGGGCGCGCCGATCCTGCACAAGTTTCAGCAAAAATTAAAGCAAAACTTGCTTAATTCCCCCATTCTATTTCAAATCTAAATCTGCGTTGAACTGCCTCCATTCCGGACAGTTCTCAGCATTTTCTTATTTATTCTTACTGTAAATTACAATCCACATTATAACGTTTCAGCAACTGCATCTCTTTTGAAGATTTTACCTGCAGTATGACATCCTGTTTGCCTACATTTTGATACTGACGATCTAGATAAGCCCGGTTCTGGTCTGCCGCCTTATACAAACGATCCACATAACGCTGCACAATCGCACAAAACTGCTGATTCTGTGATGCGCTAAAACCTTGCTGCTGCGGATTTAAACCTTTTAAAAACTGGCGTGATTCTTTTTGATAATCAGCATTAATCTGCTCAACGGACTGCACGTATTCTGCCGCACTAGCCGCCAATACATTTCCGCCACACCCCAATATCCATAAACCCAATAATATTTTTTTCATAAAATAATTAAAATAGACAACTTAGCTTTGTCCGGATTGTAGCGTGATTTAGTGAACTTCGGCTATATCTACTGAAGCTAAAAATCATTAGAAAAATAGACTTAAATTTTAAACTGTCGCGTTTGCTGCATCTGTTTTAAACGTTGGCCAATGGTTGCTGACAGAGATTGGTTGCTTTTACTAATGCGTTGAGCATGTATTAAGGATTTAATCGCAGTTTCTTCATAGCCTGACCAGTACTCTACTTCTGCACGATAGCGCAAGACATTGGCGGCTTTTATTGATGAATCAGGTGCTGCATTCGCTGCCAGTTGCATTAATCTCCAACCACTAACATCACGGGTATTGCTATTTAAAAAGCGCTGCACAATCGTTCTGGCCTGATCAGGCTGTTTGGCACGAATCAGGGTTTCAGCATATTTATAATTTAAAGCACGGTTTTCCGGCATAATCCGTGCGGCTGAACTAATGCTTTTTAGCGCATTATCCAGCTGATTTTGCCCCAGATAAATATCAGTTTGAAATAACACCTGCAAAGGATGCATTTTATTGTGCTTTTTGGCTTGATCCAGTGCGGTTTGTGCCGCCTGAAAATCTCCCTGCTGAAGTTGATAAGCCGTTAAAGCCAGCTGACCAGGAAAATCATTGCGTTGCACCATTAAGTTGAGCTGCTGTTCAGTGGTCTGACGTGACAGCACCCGCGTATACCATTTAATGATTTCAAAATCCTGATCATTTAAATTACGCTTAACCGCAGGCAACTGATTGGCACGCAAACGCGCTTCACTCATACGCTCAGTAGTTAAGGGATGCGTCAGCCAGAAATCTGGCATAAAGCTTAAACGGCTAGTGGAACGATGCATCACCTCAAAGAAATCCGCCATACTATGTGGACTGTATCCAGCAGCATACATATATTGCATCCCGATTCGGTCCGCCTCACGTTCCTGATTACGGCTATAAGTTAATTGCTGATCCAGTAGTGCTGCCTGAGAACCCATCATCACTGCTGCACCGGCATCACCATCTGCCTGTGAAGCGACTAATGCACCCACCAGAATCCCTGCTAGGGCCAACAGTCCTTGTCCTTTAAAGGTTTCTTGCGAACGACTGTAATGACGTTGTGTGACATGTGCAATTTCATGTGCCATCACCCCCGCCACTTCATCTGTATTTCGGGCAGAATTAATCAGACCCGCATTCAGGGCAAATAACCCACCAGGTACTGCAAAAGCATTAATTTGCGGGTCATTGATTACCATTAAACCAATCGGTTGCTGTAACTTGGTCTGACTGAGAATGTGGGAAAATACGGAAAGTAACTGATCTTCAAGCCATGGATCTTGAATCACAGGCATTTGTTTCTGGACTTGACGATAGACCTTTTCACCGATCATTTGTTCTTTTTGCTGGTCGATCAACCCGACGCCCGCACCAATATCCGGTACAGAAAATTGTGCAGTAGGCTGATTAAAATAATCGCTATCACTATGTCCTGCCGCTGCACACAGACTTAACCCGCACGCCAATAACAAACGTTTCAATGAAAAATCTCTAAAATTCAGTTTCAACCTGTCTCGAATATAGCATCGAAAAATGAGCATAGATGCAGGAAAATGTTATTTAATATTACTTAGATGAACCAATCACTTGAGGATTCACCACATAGCGTGGCACCCGCCCTTCAAGTGCATCGACCAGATTCTGATAAGCCAGCTCAGCCATTTTTCGACGTGTCGCCACTGTGGCCGAACCGACATGGGGCAAGGTAATGACATTATCCAGCTCAAATAATTCTGATTCTTTTAAAGGCTCTTTCTCATAAACATCCAGACCCGCAGCAAAGATTTGGTTGGCTTTTAAGGCTTTGATCAAAGCCTTCTCATCAATCACAGGCCCACGGGAGATATTCACCAGCACCGCATGTGGCTGCATTTGTGCCAGTTGTTCTGCTCCAATCAAAGCTTTTGATTCAGCATTTAAATCCACGGTAACCATTACGAAATCTGAGCGCTGCAAAAGCTCATTCAGTGAGCAATACTGTGCACTGAGCCCTTGAGCCAATTCCGGTTTTTCATGGCGATTATGGTACAGGATATTCATATTGAAACCGTAAAACCCACGGCGTGCAACTGCTGTCCCAATATGCCCTAGCCCGATTATCCCCAGCGTTTTTCCAAAAATATCCATACCAAATTGTGCTTCACGTGTCGTGCGGTGCCATTGTCCCTGTTTGGTCCAGTGATCCAGATAAGCCACTTTGCGTGCAGCTGCCATTAACAGCGTAAATCCCAGATCTGCCGTGGTTTCAGTCAGGACATGTGGAGTATTGGTCAGATAGATATTTTTTTCATTCAGATAATCCACTTCATAGTTGTCATACCCTACACTGACACTAGAAATGATTTTAAGTCGGGTTGCTGGTGCCAGATTATCGCGATTGAGCAGTCGGCCTGCCCCAATCATGCCATCGGCATCGCGCACATGTTCCAACAACTGCTCATGCACATTGCCCAGTTTCGGTTGTAAGGTCACTACGTTAAAATTTTGTTCGAGTTTTTTCTGGACATCCTGATCGATCTGGCTAAATACAATCACTTTTTGTTTCATATGTTCCTATTCCACATCAATATTATTCTAAGTTCGCTGGCCTGTTTTGCATAAACTGCCATAAGCGTTTTTTAAGTATGGGCTGATCCAGCATTTCCTGTAAAGATGCCAGTTGAATCATTTTATTAAGTGTCACATGCGGAATAGAGCCAAGTGAAATGATATTTTTTTCCAGGCTCATCATGTCCAGAAAACCCTGAATATAAGATTCGACACCCCGACCATCTTGTAGATTCATCCATGGAAATGGCCAGTTTAGTTCATAAAATTCACTTTGCAGAGCACGCTGGATGTTGGCCCATAAATGCTGGGTTTGCTCGGTCATTTGTGTGGCATCGATGACAATCGTGCAATGTTCCAAGCTTAAAGCCTGCAAGTTGAATGGCGGAATATACAGAATTTCCCGCTGTTCCTGAGATGCAACAACTGCTGGCGCTTCACTTTTAACCTCAGCTTTTGTTTCAACAATGACAGGTTCAGGCGCGACTAAAGGAGCTTTTGCTACGGGAGCAATCTGAGTCGGTTGTGGCAGGATGATTTCGCTATACAATTCTGCTGGGGCTTGATCACGCCAGATCGAAACCTGATGCTGCTGACATACGTCGCCCTTGGGAATCCAGATATCGATTCCTAATGTTGCCAGTATGTCACGCTGATGCCCAATCATCTTTTCTTCATCACCTATTTCAGGTCGAACATTTTAACGGGATTCGCTTTTCTTTGCCGAACTATTTCCAAGCTTTTCACTCTCTATCTTGAGTCATTTTAACTCAGAATAGAAATCAATTTATAAGATTACTTTTTTCTACTGCAAGTTGGCTTATAGATCAGTTCTTGAAAACTGGAGTTAAATACATCTTATTAATTTAAAAATACTAGATAATCATCAAGCTGTTTTTCTTAAGCATTTGCTGGGTAATTTCATTGGATTCAAAACCCAAGCGCCAGTACAGAAGTTCCATTACATCCAGCTCATCCTGGGTCATGATCCGGTCGCTCCAAAGGCAAACCTCTGCAATTCCTAACATGCTCAAACGATCACGCAATAACAATCCGGCAATATCATTTAAAATCTCGGCCAAATCAATCGGCTCATCTGAGATTTCACTATACAGCTCAAGTTCTCGTGGGCTAAGAATACGATTTAAAATCTTTTCCCTAACCTCCAGCTGATTATCACTATTAATCTGCTGCACATGCAGCAAGGCATCAATCAGACGTACAATCTGTGGTTTGACCTCATCTAAAGACGTCGGTGTATGCATCGGCAACAGATTCAGCTCATACTTCACCCGCTCTAGCAATAAGGCATCCAGCAAACCGATTTCACCATCTTCCTGAATAATCCTTGCCAGCTTCATTAAAAACTGTCGCGCTACCGTAGTAGGCATTCCACCAATATTTTTACAGGCTTGCTGGAAAATCGAGATATGTACCCGTCCATCCAGATTTAATAACGAATCAATAATCGCACGACTGACTTCTGCCTCAGTCGGAATAAACTCACGATATTGCCGGATCATCAAAATCGCAATCATGACCTCACGTGAACCGGTCGAGGTTTGCAAAGCACGTTCAATCAACTCCGGACGCGGCATATTAGCACGTAGTTCAGGATTCAATGGCTTGATGGCATCTTTAATGGCGAAGCTAATTGGAGACAAACGCAATAAAGGCAAAGGCTGTGGGGATTCCCAGACTGCTGTGCTTTCAGGCACGACATCTTCGAGTGAACGGAACAGACTAAACAAAGGCTGGTTTTTTAATTTCTTCAGATTTTCAAGCTGCAGATCCTGAATCAAAGCAGGATTTAATTCATAAATACGCTGATTAATATTCGGATGAATATTCAACCAGTTCTGTGGACTTAAAGAATTAGCAAAACACATATGCGAAATGGATTCGGCATATTCACTATAAATCTGTGAACCTGAATGATGCACATGAATGCGCAATAAAGTCTGAATATTGGCATCATTCTGAATCAGACGGCGAGTTTTCTGGTCATTTTTATAGGTACGTCCGCCCAATGAAATATATTTAATAAAACGTGTAATCAAAATACCCAAGCTGCCAATCAACCAGATGACTGCTCCGATTGAGACATAGAAGGTTTCAAACTTGTTTTCTCGAGGCACATCATTGCGATAAAACCCCAACTTTGCAATCTTGCTGCCCCATTGGCTAAAGGTAGTCAGACTACTATATAGAATTTTCAGGCGGGTATTTTTAGCTGTTTCACCAGATAGAATCTTGTTAAATTCATGACTGAGCAAGCCATAAAGTTCAATTTCATCAAGGGTTTGTAATGCACCCCAAGTCAGAATAATAGCAGTATCACGTGGACTAAAACCCGCTGTTAATGCATTGACCCCCACTTCATTCGGCAGGACATACATAGCTGGCGGTTCAATCAGGAACGTATCTGCCAGTTGAGTATTGATCCGTAGTGCAGCACTTTCTTCCGGAATACTTTCCATTTGGTTCAGTCGACGCGCGCCCATTTGCTGGGCTAAAGAATAGCCGCCGGCACGAAACGTATAAAATTCATAGATGACCGAAATAATCATCAAGAACAAAACCAGTGCAACCAGATAAGGACTAAGGACATGCCACCATATCGACTGACTAGGATCAGCATAGAAAACAAACAGGCCAACAACTGTATTGATAATCAGAACTGTTAATAGTATCGCAATCAGACAAAAGCTGGCCGGCAATAGCATATTCTTGTTTTTGACCAAAGCATATCCTACGCTTTTCAATCTACCACCCTAACTGATCTGGTCTTTCCTTGGGCTCATCATAAAACAAAAAAGCGGGAAATTCCCGCTTTTTCATCATGATTTTAATTGCTTAGACTTCGCGCACACCGGTCAGGTCAACTGATGCTGCATCAATATTCACATCAATAAACTTGTCACCTTTTTTAGCACCATCACTGCGTTTTTGCTCTAATTGATCAAGGTATTCAGCATTGATTCCACCTGCCACATACACCCCATCGAATACAGAACAGTCAAATTCACGCAAATGAGGAACTTTCTTGGTACGCACTGCATCTTTTAAGTCTTCCAGATCCTGAAAAATCAGACGGTCAGCACCAATGATTTCACGGATTTCTTCTACACTACGTTCAGATGCAATCAGCTCAGATTTGGCTGGCATATCAATACCATACACGTTTGGATATTTCACCATAGGTGCCGCAGAAGCAAAGAACACTTTTTTCGCACCGGCATCACGTGCCATCTGAATAATTTCATTACAGGTTGTACCACGAACAATCGAGTCATCAACCAGTAGAACGTTTTTGCCCTGGAACTCAAGCTCAACCGGGTTCAGTTTTTGACGTACTGATTTTTTACGCAGTTGCTGACCTGGCATAATGAAGGTACGACCGATATAACGGTTTTTCATGAAACCTTCACGGAATTTCACGCCTAGCATATTGGCTAATTCTAATGCCGAAGTACGCGAAGTATCCGGAATTGGAATCACCACATCGATGTCGTGCTCATCACTCCACTCGCGCAGGATTTTTTGTGCCAGTTTCTCACCCATTTTCAGGCGGGCTTTATATACAGAGATCCCATCAATGGTTGCATCTGGACGGGCAAAGTACACATATTCAAAAATACATGGACGGTATTCTGGATTCGCTGCACATTGCTGGGTAAAGAAGTTACCGTCATAATCAATGAAAACTGCTTCACCTGGTTCGATATCACGTTCAACCTTGAAGCCTAGTGCCGTAATCGCTACAGATTCAGAAGCAATGATATATTCCATACCATTTTCTGTTTCGCGCGAACCGTAAATTAATGGACGGATACCATTTGGATCACGGAAGCCTACCAGACCTTGACCGGTAATCATCGCAACAACGGCATAACCACCTTTACAACGCTCATGTACACGCGTTACAGCCTGGAAAATATCTTCAGATGTTGGTACCAGCTTGCCACGTTTTTGTAATTCGTGCGCCAGTACGTTTAGTAGCACTTCTGAATCTGAATCAGTATTCATGTGACGCAGATCAGTTTTGAACAGGTCATCATGAATTTCTTCAGCATTGGTCAGGTTACCGTTATGCGCCAGCGTAATCCCATAAGGTGAGTTTACGTAGAATGGTTGCGCTTCGGCACTGCTTGAAGTACCCGCCGTTGGGTAACGCACATGGCCAATACCATAATTACCCTGTAAAGCACGCATATGACGGGTATGGAATACATCACGTACCATACCGACATCTTTACGCAGGAACAGGCGGCCTTCCTGACAAGTCACAATCCCAGCTGCATCTTGTCCACGATGTTGTAACATCGTTAATGCATCAAACAACATTTGGTTAACAGGTGATTTACCAGCTATACCAACTACTCCACACATAGCAACCTCGCAGACAAGCTAGGATTAATAAAAAGGATTATTCGTTGACGCATCTGAACTCTTGGCTTTGGATGCCGGTTCAGATGAGGAATCTGAAGGTTTCTGTGCCCCTTCAGACTTGATATGTTGCAGGGCGCCATTTGCGGCTTCTTTGGAGAGCTCTGTTGCCCAAGGCGCATATGGCAATAAAACCTGTATAAATTTAGACTGCTTCCAGTGCGGCGAACTTTCAACCCAAGGGCCAATACCCTGCATGGTAATCAGGACAATCAGCAAACCTTTCAGGCTGCCGAAAACACCGCCCGCAAGACGATTCAGCGGACCAAGTTTCAGGGTTTTTAAAATGCGGTTGAGCAGAAAGGTGACAATCCAGGTGAGTACCACAATCATTAGAACGATAAAGGCAAAGGCTGCAATCTTCTGTACCACTGGATCTGTACTGAGAGCAACCATTGAGGGCGCAAGTAGTGTTGAATATTTCGCCGCAATAATCAAGGCAAAAATCCATCCCACTAAGTTCGCAAAGGCTTTAATAAATCCTTGGCGCAAACCGTTGAGCCCTCCAATGAGCAAGATAATCAGTAGAAAGATATCAATGGCATTCATAGGATTTAAAGCGCGGCTACACAGTCTTTAACCAGTTCCGGCCCAGTATATATGAGGCCACTATAGACTTGTACAAGGCTTGCACCAGCTTTTTTCTTGGCCAGCGCATCCACACCTGAAAGAATACCACCCACACCAATCAATGGAATTTGTCCCTTTAATTCCTCTGCAAATGCAACCAGACATGCCGTGCTTTTCTCAAAGACTGGCGCGCCGGATAAACCGCCTGCTTCTTCTGCATGCTCCAGACCTTCCACACCTTCACGTGACAATGTGGTATTGGTCACAATCAGACCATCAATCTTGTATTGCAATAACTGCTTGGCAATAAAGGCAATATCTTCAGCTTCAAGATCCGGTGCAACTTTTAATACCAGAGGAACATAATGCTGATGTTCCTGAGCCAGTTCCAGCTGACGATTCTTCAGCGTTTCCAGCAATTCAGTCAGTGCATCGCCACTTTGTAAACTGCGCAGGTTCTTGGTATTTGGAGAAGAAATATTAACGGTGATATAGGAAGCATAATTATAGACTTTTTCTAAACAAATAAGGTAATCATCTACTGCTTTTTCTACCGGAGTATCAGCGTTTTTACCGATATTGATTCCCAGCACACCCTTAAATTTTGCAGCTTTAACGTTTTCAATCAGTTTGTCCACGCCATCATTATTAAAGCCCATACGGTTAATAATCGCTTTGGCTTTCGGAAGACGGAATAAACGTGGATGAGGATTACCAGGTTGCGGGCGTGGAGTAATGGTGCCAATTTCAATAAAACCAAAGCCTTGACTGGCCAAGGCATCAATATAGGCACCATTTTTATCTAACCCTGCTGCAAGACCGACCGGATTAGGAAATTCGATTCCCATACAGGTCACAGGTTTCACAGCAACATTTTGACGCATCATGCCCATTTTATGGGATGATTTTAATAGTGATAGTGTCAGCTCATGTGCACGCTCTGGTGCTAAAGAAAACAACAAAGGACGGGCTAGAGAATACAACATATCTAGAAAAGTCTACTGCTTTTTAAGTCGGCATATTATAGGCATAGGCTGACAAAAAAACCATGCTTTGCAAATCTTTATTTTTACCAGTTATTGCACAGTCGCTGTTAATTTAATCTGCCCTGCTTCATTATTTAGTTCCATTTTCTCGATACTTAGCCCCATCTGCGCCAGCTGCGTCAGGAAGTTGGCCAGCACAGAATAATTTTCGTGAGACAGCATCAACTGAATTTTTCCATCCATTTGCTGTGATGCGACCGACAGCCCTTGTTGCTGGGCAACGCGCTGCACTTTTTCTGCTGCATCTAATTGCAAGTCTCCTGCCGGCTTCATAGTAACCGCATTGCTTTGCATCCAGACCAGCGTATCTTTTAGATCATTTAAACGTTTCTGCTGGGTATCTGCTGCCTGATGCATTGCCCAGAGTGCACTCGAGACAGCGGCAACCAGTACAAAAATCGTGGTAAAGATCACCAGAATGCGTTCACGTGCTGACAAGCGATCCAGATAATCGGTCAATTTTTCAATTTGCAGATCCATGCGGTTCTGTAAGGTTTCAATGGCTTTCATTATTGTATTTTCACCAGTCCTACGGCGCCTGTTCCATTCGCCTGTATATTCCCCAATTCTACTTTAAAGCCCTGCTGCCCCAGCTGCTTGGTCAAAGTATTTAGACTTTCAGATGAATTGGACTGTAACTGCAGACTCAATCCAGACGGATCATAATTGACGCGCTGTGCCACAATCTGGTTTTGCATCAACACCGGCCCGACTCGGCTAATGAGCTGCAAAGCCTGAGTGTCTGCAGTTTGACTTTGACGAAGCTGGGCTTCGAACTGGCTTTTAATATTCTGCTCAGTGACCGGATAATTTTGTCCGAACCAGTATTTAAACTGGTCAATCGCCTGCATCGCAGTGGTATTGGCGACTTTTTTATATTGGTACCAGCGCACCGCATCGTAAGTGAACTGCAATACCAGAATCCCAAGAAAAACCGCCGCACAGGCTTTCCAGTAACCAGAAACAGTATGATCCGATTTACCCTTTGGCAGGATATTAAATGGATGCTGTTTCGGTTTTTTTAGCATTGGCAACGTATATTGGAACGAGTTTAATTGTTCACGTGTTGCCACAGCTTCCAGACTACTCATTTGTTCAGGGCTGAGATTGCTGACCTGATATTCCAGATCTTTGGGCTGAAAATCCAGATAAAGGCTCAAGTCATCCACTGACTGGCCAATATATTCAGCTTCACGTACCAGCAGATGCCCACCAATTTGTGCAATAACGCGCTGCTGTGCATGTTCAGGCACTGGCAAAACCAGAAAGTCTGGCAATAAAGCAGCGACTTTAACAGGAATCAAATTAAGGGCATGTTGCAAAGTTTCAACTGTAGAATTTGCAATCCCCATGATACTGATCTGGTCAGGCTGCTGAAAATGATGCAGCACTTTCATAGTATCGACAGGCAGTACTACATATTCTTCTAACAGATATTTGATGCCATCATTGCCCATTTTCTTATATTGGCTCTTAGGCAAGGTCTGCTGCAAAATCTGCACATGACGACTTGGAAAAAAGACCGTCACCTCTTCACCATGATAGGCCTGAATATCCTGAATCAGCTGCTCGAGTGTTGCAGCAGTGTTCCAGAACTCCCCCTTTGACCATTGCCAAACCCCATTGGCTTCCGGCATCCATAAATACAACATCGATTGTGTTCTACCGTTTTAATTGGTTTTTTATACTGTTGGAATAAAGCTATTAACTTGTGTTGATAGACCTGGTGCAATCACGGCCTGATCATAAATACGTGCTTCTGACAAATGAAACGGATGAAAAGACTCAGTCACGAGAATAGAGGCAATATGCGCCACAACATTCATATGACAAACCACCGCAATGGACTCATACGGCAACTGCGACAACCATTCAACTGCAACTTTGGCATCATCATCAGGCTTGATCGTATTACAGATCACCACAGGCACATCTTTAAAATAATGCTGTAGATGCGCCAGAGTTTCCTGCGCACGCAATAAAGGACTGACCACAAATACTTCCGGTTTAATGATGTCCTTTAAATACTGCGCTGTCTGTTCCGCCTGTTGATGCCCGCGCTCCGTTAGGGGACGTTTGCTATCATTCCCATTCACTGGTGGCGCGGCTTCGCCATGTCGCACTAAAGTCAGTTGCATCTTATTTCCCTATTTATTTGGTCGCTACGATCATCAGTCAGCATCATAATCATAGCGCTTCCTGTGTTATAGATCAGACTTGATGATGTGGCAAGACAAATTCGACATCACTGCGATGACCATTTTTCATCAAGGATAAAGCGATCGTCAGCGGCGGTGCTCCTTCAAAGATCACTTCATACAAAGCAGTTGTAATCGGCATATACACATCCAGCTCTTCTGAACGCGCTTTTACCTGCACAATCGTGTTAATCCCTTCCGCAGTCTGCCCCAGTTCAGTCGTTGCCTGTTCTAAGGTTTTACCCTTACCTAATGCATAACCGACCTGATAGTTACGACTCAGCGGACTATTACAAGTCGCAAATAGATCACCTACACCTGAAAGCCCCAGGAAAGTCAGCGGGTTTGCACCCAGCTTGACTGCAAATCGGCTCATTTCAGCTAGCGCACGGGTTAGAATCATACTCTTGGTATTTTCACCGACATTATAGGCAGCCGCCATTCCCATCGCGACCGCATAAATATTTTTCAGTGCACCACCGAGTTCTACACCATGTACATCATCACTGGCAAAGACACGAAATAACGCACTATGGAGTGCCTGTTGCACTGCATAACGTACCAGTTCAGATTTACTGGCAATCACCGTACCTGCCGGCTGACCTGCGACAATTTCCTTGGCCAGGTTTGGACCAGACAGCACACCATAAGGCACTTCCGGTAATTCTTCACGAATGATGTCACTCATAAAGCTGAAGGTATTGGCTTCAATCCCTTTTGTCAGGGAAATCACCGCTTGAGATGTGATAAAAGGCTTGATCTGCTGCAACACATCACGGAAAGAATGGCTTGGAATCGCGACTAGAATAATATCGCGATCACGAACAGCCTTCTCCAGATCGGACACAGCAAGCAGATTTTCTTCCAGCTTAAAATCCGGTAGATAGCGTTTATTGATATGTGTTGCATTAATATCTTCAGCTACTTCCGGATCACGAATCCAGATCATGGTATCGCAGCCATTTCGAACCGCGGTATTGGCCATCGCAGTACCAAAACTACCACCGCCTAAAACTGTAATTCTTAAAGCCGTATTCTGGTTGACCGCCACCGGTTCAATCAAATCGGTAAAATTTAATTCTGACATCTTATTTTCTAATATCCTGTGTCTTGAAATGCCTTAGTTTTGATTCCAATAACTTACATAATTCTGAGTCTGGATTTCAGCACGTGGTGCAATCGCTTTTGCCGCCGTACCGATATAGATAATGCCAGAAACCAGATCATCTTTACCAATACCGAGCGACTGCTTGAAAAATTTTGATTCTACTACTGCGCCACTACGCCACATGGTTGAAAAACCTTGAGCCTGCAAAGACAGCAGGAAGTTTTGAATAGCAGCACCTGAACTCAGAATCTGTTCAAAATGTGGCACTTTCGGATGATCCTGCAAACGGGTTAATGCCAGTACCAGCAAAGGTGCACGAAAGGGATGATTCTTGACCCGTTCAATCTGAGCCGATTCAGTTTGACCCAGATCTATCAGTGCTTGCGATAACAATTCACCAAATGCTTCACGTTGCGCATCCGGGATGATCACAAAAGTAGTAGGTTTTAACCGGTGATGATCTGGTGCTGTCAAAGCAGCTTTAAATGCCAATTCTAACTGTTCGGCATTCGGCGCAGGTGCCAGCAAATGTCCTATTGATTGACGTTGGTGAATATTTTGATGAACGATGTCGACCACAGATTCCGTCATTGCTTTATAGATCTATAACTTAAAAACTACGGTCAAGATTAGCATATTCCACTAGCAATACTCTAGAAACTTGCAATGACCTTTACCTTGAAAATATTTAAGGAAGATTACAATATTTTCCGTGGAATCAATAAAATGTCTCTTTCATTCACTTTTCTCTCATAGAGCAACATCAAAAATTGCCAAACTTATACAACAGCTCCTAATTCTGTGCTTTTTACTGTGTTTCAATATTCCCAGTTCTGTTTTCAAGCGAGATTTTATGATGAAAAAAACAATTGCGATCAGCGGATTAGCAGCTTCAGCTCTACTTTTAACTGCCTGTGCATCTAACCCGACTTCAGTGGCGGTTCAAAAGGAAAATAATCAGTTTGAAGTAACAGGATTAGGTAAAAACCAGTTGACCTCTAAAAATAATGCAGTAAATGCGGCCAGCAAAACCTGTGGCTCTAAAGCTACTGCGATTATTCTGGATGAAAAAACTTCTTATGATGGCGCACTAAAAGGTGTAGTCGATGAACAGACTGGACAAATGATTCAGGCTGCTGCGACTGTATTAGGCAATATTGCCGGCACCAATACCGGATTGAACCAGAATGATGATTATCAGACTGTGTTAACGTTCCGCTGTGAAGCTAAATAAGCTTCAATATGTGCAGTAATAAAAAACCGCTCCTATAGAGCGGTTTTTTTTGCGGTTTAGATTAGCAATAGCCTTCTAAACGGGTCAGCGGTAATTTTTGTCCAATCGCTTTTTCAATCTCTGGCAAATAGAACGCATCATCTTCGGCCAAGAAACTGATACTTACACCACGCGTTCCCGCACGACCGGTACGACCAATACGGTGTACATAATCATCTGACTGTTCAGGCAAAGTAAAGTTAATCACATGAGATACGCCGTCTACATGGATACCACGACCGGCAACGTCTGTCGCAATCATGATGTTATGTTTACCATTTTTGAACTGGTCTAACATTTTCAGGCGTTTGTCTTGGGCAATTTCACCTGACAGCATTACCACCTTATAACCATCACGTTTTAAATGATCATAGAGCTTACGCACCTGATCACGACGGTTAGCGAAAATCATGACCTTTTCAATCGGCTCATCACGCAGAATGTCTTGCAGCAATTTATATTTATCTGCCTTCGCGACCATATACACACGCTGTTCAACGTCGGCATTGGTTTTCTTTTCTGGCTCAATTTCAACAGTCACCGGTTCAAATAACCATTGTTGTGCCAGATTCAAAACATCATAGCTAAAGGTTGCAGAGAACATCAGTGTCTGGCGCTGTTCTTTGCGTGGCGAGAAACGCACAATACGTTTTACTGATGGAATAAAGCCCATATCCAGCAAACGGTCCGCTTCATCAATCACCAAGAATTCGATCTGATCCAGCCAGACTTCTTTTTGCTCGACAAAATCAATCAGACGCCCTGGAGTAGCCACCATGATATCGACTGGCGCTTTATCCAATTGAGCTTTCTGCTTGTCAAAATCTACACCACCCAGAAGTGTTACGACACTTAGATCCGTAAATTTAGTCAGCTCATGCGCGTCGCTTTCAATCTGTAATGCCAGCTCACGAGTCGGTGCCAGAATCAAAGCACGCGGTTCACCACGATAACGCTGTTCTTTTACCGGATTATTCAGCAAATCATTAATCACGCTAATCAGGAATGCGGCAGTTTTACCCGTACCCGTTTGTGCACGACCAATAGCATCATGTCCTGCCAAGGTGAATTTTAAAACCTTCTGCTGAATCGGCGTCATGGAAGTAAAGCCTAAAGCATCAATTGCCTTTTTCAGTTGGGGATGTAAATTTAAGGTTTCAAAACCAGATGACATAAAGCGCTGCTCTAATTTGATAATCACTAAGATGGAATAGTATAAACAAAAAACGCCCCAATTTATATTGGGGCGTTTATTAGCTTAATCCGAAGATTAGTCTAATGGTTGAACTTCTTCAGCTTGGAAGCCTTTTTGGCCTTTAACTACACTGAATTCAACACGTTGGCCGTCACGAAGTGAACGGTGGCCTTCGCCTTGAATAGCACGGAAATGAACGAATACGTCATCACCGCCGTTGCGTTGAATAAAGCCGAAGCCTTTAGTGTCGTTGAACCATTTAACTACGCCTTGTTCACGAGCAGCTGTCATAAGTTAATCCTCATTGATACTAAAAAAAGGACCACCCGGTGTTGCAAACAGCAGAGCAAACAAGTTTGAAAATATTATTTTTAAGCTTGTAATCATTCTGTAAAACTATTAACAAAATCCCGGTTACATCCATTGTGTATAGGGCGAAAAACAATCAATTTGTTTATCTAAAATCCTAAATACGCAACGAGCTTAACATGGGTTTATGACAATTAATAGATATTTTTTAGCTTTGTTCCTTTTGATTTAGTTATTTTTTTCACAAAATATATCAGAAAAATTATATATATTATTTCATGTAACTTTTTAGCCAAATAGTTGGGTTTTGGCATCCTATTTGCTAATATTTATAGCCTTTTTTGCGATATGAATAAAACGGAAATGAGTGATAACCACGGTCAAGCGCATATTATTGATGCCATGGGTAAACCCTGTCCGATGCCGCTCCTGATGTTAAAGCGTGCATTAAAAGCAGATCAGGGCAAAACATTCTTGCTAAAGTCATCAGATCCACATAGTCAAACTGATGTTACACGGTATTGCCAAATGCATCAGTTAAAATGCGAATCTCAACAGATTTCTGCAACTGAGTATCACTACCTGATTGAATCTTAAAAATTTTCAATTAAACTGGATGCTCTCCATACTCGTATAAAAGTTTACATTTCTCTACCCAAATATCCATTATTTGAGGAGAGTTTGGATTAAGATAAAACCTAGTTAAGGGTTAAATCCCCCGCACTTCAAGGAGAACACATGAGTGACAGCCGCAATCAATTGATGCCCCTGTCATTATCGGCGCCAGGTGTCAATCTTGGTGCTTATATTAGCACTGTCAATCAAATTCCTATTTTAACGGCTGAACAAGAAAAAGAGTTAGCTGAACGCTATTACTACGACCAGGACCTGGACGCAGCAAAAATGCTGGTCATGTCTCATTTGCGTTTCGTGGTACATATTGCACGTAGTTATGCAGGTTATGGTCTGCCTCAAGGTGACCTGATTCAGGAAGGCAACCTTGGCTTGATGAAAGCCGTTAAACGTTTTGACCCGAGTATGGGCGTACGTCTGGTGTCATTTGCGGTGCATTGGATCAAAGCTGAAATTCATGAATATGTAATTCGTAACTGGCGTATTGTCAAAATTGCGACCACTAAAGCACAACGTAAACTGTTCTTCAATTTACGAAGCCTGAAAAAGTCTTCTAAAAAGTTAACGCTTGAAGAAGCTCAGTCGATTGCCAATGACCTGAATGTAACACCAGAACAGGTACTGGAAATGGAAGGCCGATTGACGGCTTATGATGCAGCATTTGAAGCATCAGGTGACGATGATGATGAAAATTCAACTCACGTTGCTCCAGCATTATATCTGGAAGACAACCGTTATGACCCGGCACGTCTGATTGAAAATGAAGACTATGAGGAACAAAGTACCTCTGCCCTGCATGAAGCGATGGAACAGCTAGATGACCGTTCCCGCAATATCTTGCAGCGTCGCTGGCTGGATGATGAAAAGTCAACCTTGCATGAACTGGCAGCTGAATATAACGTTTCCGCCGAACGTATCCGTCAGCTTGAAAAGAATGCAATGGAAAAGATTAAAGTGGCAATGTCTTCAAACTGATGTATTGAATTAATATGCTACCAATCCTAAGAAAAAGCCTTCATATATGAAGGCTTTTTTGTCTTTTAATGCCGTGTTTCAGCCTGGGCTTTTATGCTAAGGTTAAGCGCAAACTTTATTGGGAAGATCAATTCAAATGTGGGTTGCAATTTCAGCACTGAATCTTGCGCTTGCAGTCATGCTCGGCGCATTTGGTGCCCATGGTTTAAAGACTCGAGCGACTGAAGCACAGTTGACCTGGTGGCAAACGGCCACAGATTATTTCTTCTACCATGCTCTTGGCTTACTTATTCTGGCAGTCATCAGCCGTGTGATTCCTGAATTGCCAATTAAATGGAGTTTTCTCCTAATTCAGGCGGGGATTTTCCTGTTCTGTGGCTCACTCTATGTCATGGCACTGGGTCTGCCGCGCGGTTTAGGTGCAATTACGCCAATTGGTGGTGCCTTAATGATTGCTGGCTGGTTAATTCTGGCTTGGAATGCCGTAAAATACCTCAAATAGGTCTGATGCTTTAATCAATAATCATGGAGGGTTGCCAAGATGTTGGTGTATATCAATGGCGAACAACAAGAAACTCAATGCAAGAATCTGCTGGAACTGGTTCAAAGTCTGGCGCTTGAGGGTAAGCGCTTTGCAGTTGAGGTCAATGAAATGATTATTTCTAAAAGCAGATTGGGTGAAACGCCCATTTGCGAAGCGGACAAAATAGAAATTATTCACGCAGTCGGTGGCGGCTAATAACACTTGGAACAATTATGCAAGATTTATTACAGATCGGTTCACGCCAATTCCAGTCTCGTCTTTTAGTAGGCACAGGCAAATATAAAGATTTAAATGAAACAGATCAGGCCATTCAGGCCAGCGGTGCAGAAATTGTAACGGTTGCTATTCGCCGGGTGAATATTGGCCAGCATCCGGACCAACCGAACCTGCTTTCAGTGGTTCCACCAGAAAAATACACCATTTTGCCAAATACTGCGGGCTGTTTTGATGCCAATAGTGCAGTACGCACCTGTATGCTGGCACGTGAACTCTTGGATGGTCATAACCTGGTAAAACTGGAAGTTCTGGGTGATGAAAAGACCCTTTATCCAAATATTACCGAAACCTTGAAAGCAGCGCGTACCCTGATTGATGACGGTTTTGAAATCATGGTCTATACCTCAGATGATCCGATCGTGGCACAAGAACTGGAAAGTATGGGCTGCGTAGCAATCATGCCTTTGGGCAGCCTGATCGGTTCTGGTCTGGGGATTCTGAATCCGCATACCATTTCGATCATTAAAGAAAATGCCAAAGTGCCTGTGCTGGTTGATGCGGGTGTCGGTACTGCCAGTGATGCAGCAATTGCCATGGAACTGGGCTGTGACGGCGTACTGATGAATACGGCGATTGCAGCAGCACAAAATCCGGTCTTGATGGCCTCTGCGATGCGTAAGGCGGTTGAAGCAGGTCGTGAAGCATTCCTGGCCGGCCGTATGCCACGCAAACGCATGGCGAATGCCAGCTCACCTGAAACCGGTTATTTCTTTAAATAATAATCGAGGCTAGAGGCCCAAAAGATTATTTGAATCATATCGATCTGTTCAGGAGTTTCCAGCAAACTCCTGAACTTTTAAATTTAGATACCCAGGTTAAATTTGAAGATTGAATATTAAAAGTTCACTTCTTGGTTTAGACAAATTTGAATAGGAACTTCAAATCCATAGCTGAATTTGTAAAAAAGCTTTAAAGTTCACCATAAATATCTATCCAATATTCAAAGAGATGACTTAACCTATTTTGCTAAACTTATCACTCAGCTTTGATCATCAATAAAATTATAAATAAAAGGAATTTAAACCGATGCTTTATCAGATCAAACTGCCTTTCCTATTTAACACCCTGCTGTGTATAGCATTTACACAAAGTGCATGTGCAACACCTCAGACAGGCAGTTCTCTAAAATCAAGCTATCAGTCATTTGTTCCGAAAAATTGGAAAATTTTGGAAACAGCGCAAGGCGATTTAAATCAGGACGGTCAAGCAGATCTAACGCTGATTATTGAAGATACTAATCCCGAAAACTTTGTTGCAAATGCAGGTGTAGGCAATCATGTTCTGAATAGAAACAAACGAAAACTTTTGATTTTATTCAAGCAAGAAAATGGTTATCAGCTTGTAGCTAGTAATACTACTTTGCCAACCGAAGGTGATGTAGAGTCGCCTTGCCTCGCTGATCCACTTGGTGAATCCGAAGCCTTAAGCATTCAAAAAGGTGTACTTCGGGTTCATTTACATTACTGGCTAAGCTGTGGTTCATGGTATGTCACCAATCATACTTATACCTTTCGATACCAGGATAATGCTTTTAAATTGATTGGCTATGATGTAGATGATTTTCACCGTGCCTCGGGTGAGAGTACAGCACGAAGCATTAACTTTTTAACAGGCAAGGTAAAAACTACAACAGATGAAAATGAATTTGCAGAACAGACACAACCTGCCAAAGTTCAATGGTCTACCTTAAAACACCGCTACGCACTGAAACTTGAACAGGTTCAATTCAACCAGCTGAAAAAGTTTGAATAAAATTAAATATCACAAACTCTTTCAAACTGAGAATTACAGCTTAAAGCGCTTCTAAAATTCGAATCTTTACGCTCTCAACCGCACCTTTAGTGGCCTTAGCATGCTGCTGCATATTTACACTATGCATGTGGGTTTCCAGATGCTGAATGCTTTCCCATTTTTCAAACATCATGATTGAAAAAGGCACTTTAGTCTGTAATCGGCTCTCAACCGCTGGATGATCAATATAGACATCATAAAGATGACAGCCTGGCTCTTGTAATACCTGTGTGCGGATGTTGTTAAATGAATCCAGCACTGTTTTCATATCTTGTTCCGAATGACAGATGATTTCAGCAATAACGGTTAGCATGGTCATATCTCCTGATTAAGCAAAAATTTGAGTTAAATGTTCACGATACTGTGCGATATACGCTTCAACTTCAGGAGCTTTAATTACATCATTCACAATAAATGTCGGTAAAGCCTGCATCCCCAGGAATTGGTTGGCTTTATGAAAAGGTAGGTAAACGCCATCTACACCCACGCCATGAAAAAACTGCTCGGTATCCGTAAACGCATCCATGGGTGCATTCCAGGTAAGAGATAACATATAGTTTTTATCGTGAATCAGGCCACCTGAGCCATATTTTTTTGAAGCATCTGAACGTGAGCGACCATCATTTGCATACAGGCTGCCATGCCCTTCGGTAAAAACATCATCAATATACTTTTTTACTGACCACGGCGCACCCATCCACCAGCCTGGCATTTGGTAAATGACCGTATCTGCCCAGAGGTATTTTTCCACTTCTGCTTTTGCATCATATTCACTATCAGCACGAGTCACCTGAACCTGATACCCCAGCTTTGTTAATACTTCTTGTGCCAGTTCGGCCAAAGTATCATTTAACTGACCATTCGAATGGGCAAAAGCTTTAGCACCATTAATTAATAAAATATTTTTCATAGGAAGAACCTGAAACCAAAAATTTATGCAGGCACTATATAGACTCTGCTTATTGCTAAAAAGTAGTAAATCTGCAAATCATTATTGACTAAATATCAATAATCACTTTGGAAGCAATAAAAAAAGCGCCCTATGGCGCTTTTTCAAAATTTTGAGATTAAGGAATCAAACCTTCATCACGCATTGCAATCTGTACAGACTGACGTTCTGCAACTTTATTGCGGATATGAATAATATTTTTATATGGACTCAGATCATGCTCAATCTGGTTCGACCAGTTGGTCAGAACAAACAGGTAAGCATCTGCCGGACCGAAATTATCATCGACCAGATAATCATTGTCCGATTCACCAATGGCCTTATCGATATAACTCAATAAACGGTCAATTTCTGCATAGGCTTTTTCTTTGGCTTCATCTGATAATTTTCCAGTGAAGAATACAGCATAAGCATCATGCAGTTCTGAGTTGAGATAACCTAACCACTCCAGCACTTTGGCACGTCCCATGCCAGAAGGTGGAATTAGATCTTGTTTTGGATCGTGTTGAGCAAGAAACGGTAAAATTGCAACATTTTCTGTAAGAATTAAACCCGGATTAATTTCTAATGCTGGTACATAACCCTTTGGGTTAATTTCGTAATAATCTGCACCTTTTTCTGTTTTATGGGTTTTTAAGTCAACACGTTCCAAATCAAAATCGACATTAATTTCATTTAAAATAATATGAGCTGCCAAAGAGCACGCGCCTGGCGAATAGTAAAGCTTCATTTCTGATCCTTGTTATACACTTCTCAATGTTTTAAATCGCTTCTGACAAACTTTCAAGTGATCAAACCTGTAAATTGCAAAAAAGCGTAACTGTCATTCAGCACAGTTACATATCCAATATTGAGGAATTTACAGGCTTTTGCAAGTCAATCTTGTGTAGATTTTTATCTGTATCTGTTTAAGATACGCAGGTTCTCAAAATTTAGATGATATTTCGTGATTAACCTGAAAAAAGAAGAATGGTTTTCCAATATCCGGACTGATGTACTGGCAGGTCTGGTGGTTGGACTGGCCCTGATTCCTGAATCTATTGCCTTTTCTGCGATTGCAGGTGTCGATCCGCAAGTCGGCTTATATGCCTCTTTCTGTATTGCCGTGTCCATTGCCTTTTTCGGTGGTCGTCCTGCTATGATTTCTGCGGCGACTGGTGCAATGGCACTATTGATGATTACGCTGGTCAAGGATCATGGATTGCAATATCTGCTTGCAGCTACGATTTTGACTGGAATCATTCAGGTGATTGCTGGCTTTTTTAAAGTTGCCAAACTGATGCGTTTTGTGTCGCAGGCTGTGGTGTATGGTTTCTTGAATGCCCTCGCGATCCTGATTTTTGTGGCACAAATCCCGGAAATTAACCGGATGGACAGTACGGGTTATCTATTCATTGCAGTAGGTTTGGTAATCATCTATCTGTTTCCTTATATCCCGAAAATCGGTAAAGCCATTCCATCACCTCTGATCTGTATCATCGTGCTAAGTGCACTTGCGTTATTGCTTGGTGCGGATATACGCACCGTGAGCGATCTGGGACAGTTTCCAGATACCTTACCCGTCTTTCTTCTTCCAGAAATTCCACTAAATCTGGAAACTTTGCAGATTATCCTGCCTTATTCCTTTACTTTAGCCACTGTAGGTCTGCTTGAAAGTATGATGACGACTACAGTGATTGATGAAGTTACTGGAACTGAAGGTGATCGACATCAGGAATGTCGTGGTCAGGGTATGGCCAATATTGTCAGCGGTTTTATGGGCGGAATGGCCGGTTGTGCCATGATTGGTCAGTCGATTATCAATGTCTCTTCAGGTGCACGTACCCGTTTATCCACTCTAGTGGCTGGGGTGTTTTTACTATGTCTGGTGGTCTTCCTGAAAGACTGGCTGGCTTATATTCCTATGGCAGCACTGGTAGCCATTATGATTATGGTATCATTTACCACCTTCCAGTGGGGTGCAATCAAACAGTTTGGCAAGCATCCGCTAGAATTTAATACCGTGATGATTGCTGTGATAATTGTCGTGCTTGCTACTCATAATCTGGCGCTCGGTGTATTTGTCGGTGTATTGCTCTCTGCTCTGTTCTTTATTAATAAGCTGGAAAGAACTGTACATATATCGACTTATTTGCATAAGCCTAATTCACGTAGCTATATAATTTCTGGACAGATCTTTTTCAGCAGTACAGAAAAGTTCTACCAGTTTTTTGATTTTAAAGAAAAACTGGATCATGTTGAGCTGGATCTGACGCATGCACATATCTGGGATGTGACTTCAGTAAATATGCTCAATAATGTGATCCAGAAGTTTAAAGCCCAAGGCATAGACGTGACTGTGATTGGTTTAAATGAAGCCAGTAGCACTTTAATCGACCGTTTTAGTACCTGATCAAGCTTGATCTATAAAAGAGCCAACTGGCTCTTTTATTTTGTCTGAGATCTCTGGCTCGATTTTTATGGAGAAATACCGAGAAAAGTTTGACTTGCACCGCTCAGGACTTAAAATACCGCATTCTGAATTTTTAGATTTGCCAAAATTATGTCGAACGATCAATTAGACCAGCAAGTCGTGGAGCTGGACAATTTAAGCGAGCACCGTGAAATTGTGACGTTTATGCGCCGCTCAGCGCCATTAAATACCTCTCAACGTACTGCGCTTGAACAATATGGTCACTTAATTTTGGAATATCCGGTAGGTGATTTGCGTCAGTATTTTGAACATCCTGAACGTCCGCTGACTGTAGAAATCGGTTTTGGTATGGGCCGCTCTCTGGTACTCATGGCTAAAGCGAATCCAGAGCGTAACTTTGTCGGAATCGAAGTGCATGTACCGGGTATTGCGCAGTGCGTGTATGAAGCAGGTATGGCTGGCGTGACGAACTTACGTGTATTGGATGCTGATGCGATTCAGGTACTTCGTGAAATGCCAGACAATAGCATCAACACCGTTCAGCTGTATTTCCCTGATCCATGGCAGAAAAAACGTCACTTTAAACGCCGTTTTGTATCTCATGACCGCATGCCATTGGTTGAGCAA
Organism: Acinetobacter sp. CAU_H_56; assembly: GCF_058599425.1. Classification (NCBI taxonomy): domain Bacteria; kingdom Pseudomonadati; phylum Pseudomonadota; class Gammaproteobacteria; order Moraxellales; family Moraxellaceae; genus Acinetobacter; species Acinetobacter sp. CAU_H_56. Next base: position 1,916,485 of record NZ_CM178654.1, read on the forward strand.
AAACTGGAACTTGGCGGTACTTTCCATGCTGCAACAGACTGGGAACCGTATGCTGAGTGGATGCTGGAAGTTCTAGAAGAACGTCCACGTTTAGAAAACCTGGCAGGTAAAGGCAACAGCTACCCTCGCCCTGAATGGCGCCCACAGACCAAATTTGAACGTCGCGGAATCGAAGCTGGCCACAAGATTAATGACTTTATCTTTAAGAAAATTTCTTAATATCTATAAGTCTAAAAAGCGCTGATTATTCAGCGCTTTTTTTATTAGGTCTGATGGCGTTCTAAAATCTGCTGACTGAATAATTTATATACATCTGCCAAGTCTTGTCGCTGAGACTGCTCTAGCATCTGCTGATGCATATTCAGAATATTCTGATCACCACGCATCGCAGGTCCAGTCTGCCCCTGGCGTGGATCATTTTGCGTCGCTTTATGGGCTGTTTCCAGAATCAATGGATAAAGCAGGCTAAAGTCTACCTGCTGTGTATCTACTACCTGCTTGGCCATGTCATAACAGTAGTTGCTAAAATTGCAGGCAAACACCGCAGCTAGATGCAAGCTCAAACGTTGTTCTGAACTATATTGATAAACTCGTTTACTTAGGCTATTTGCTAAATGAATTAGAATTTTTTGATCTTCTGGATCAGATGCTTCAATAAATAAAGGCGTATTTTCCCAGTCAATTTCACGTTCCAGACTAAAGGTTTGTAATGGATAAAAGACGCCAGACTTTGCATGTACATCTGCTAGAACATTCAGGTGAGTACTGCCCGAAGTATGGACAATCAGTACATCTTGCGAGTAAGGATGGACTTGTTTGATGACATTAGCAATTGATTGATCACTCACGGCAATGATCATCAAATCAATATTCTGATTCAGATTCTCAAGGTGAGCGATAGCTTGCGCTTTAAATTGATCAGCCAGTTGCTGTGCTTTATCCAGAGTCCGGCTGTAGATCTGTACAATTTCATGTTGTGCTGACAATACACGGGCAAGATGATAAGCCACTCGTCCTGCCCCAATGATACTAATCCGCATTCATCAATATTCCTGAATCATTGCGCACAGCATGCCAATAAAAAAAGGATGAATCAATTCATCCTTTTGCTTTTGAACCGGATTTAGAATTTACGTAAGGTCAGAATCTGTTCACTACGACCGAAAGGCCCGTGAATATCATGCAGCACACCACTGGTGAGACCAATCCCATCTTCACCATACTGTTGCACCACTTCCAGCCCCAGCCATTCACCTTGCGGCAGACGGTACATATGAATCTGTAAATCCAGATTTGGAAATCCCCAGCCCGCATTTGGATCCTGACGCGGCACAATGCCATTGGCGGTATCTACCATACCAAGTAAACGACTAAAATCTGTAGTCGGTTGTCCTTCTACCATATCCAATGAATTTCTAAGCCAGACAATGCCTTTGCCTGCACGATGGTCGGCATGTGCACGGGTTTCAATACTTTGAATATAACCACCCGGCCAGCAACTCATACCCTCCCAAACCGGTAAAGAATCAGGGTTTTCAATCGGAAAATCTTCAATACCTGCAATGGTCCGGCTATCCGAAGTCAGCATCCTCCAGGCACGAGCAACGATACAGGTTTTTCCATTGGCACACATTTCCGCCTCAATCAGTTCAATAGTTTTGCCAGGACGGATCATGCGTGTAGTAATAGAAAAATCACCAAATGCAATCAGCCCAAAAATATCCAGTCCAACCCGGCCAATGCGCATTTCTGATCTAGGCTGAAACTGTTCTAGTTCAACACATAGAATACCGGTTGCCGGTGCCATGTGCTGTTCATGAGGATTCCACGCACCTTGGGCATGAATATTGGAACGATAATAGGCAGTAGTACTGCCATCTGTATGCTGCTCGCGCTGGATCAAACTATAATATGCTGACATTTTTCTTAAACTTCCTTGATTATTCTCTTAAACTTTAAAATTCATATAAAGTTTCATGATCTTTATTTTCTGAGTAAAAAACCATAATAATTCATGATTTGACTATAAATTCTGCGCTGTTTAAATCCGACTTTTGTTAAAAGTTCATTTGAATCTTCTACTGAAATCAGGAAAAAGTCCTGCTGCAATCTGGCCAGCATATTTTCGCTTTGCTGCACACTAAGTCCGGTTTGCTGTGCCATTTTTTGCATCACCTTTAATTCATTCTCACCTTCTGGCTGCATCAGATCATAGGTCAATGCGATCCGGCCAGCTTTAAGGCTCTGATAGATAGCCTGAAAAAAATCAGATTTCTGAGGTTCAGGAATAAAATGGGCGACTAAAATAGCAAGTGCAGCATCGAAAGTATCCTGCTGATCCAGTTCCTGAGTGGTGCACTGTATAAACTGAACTCGTTGTTCAGCTCCAATAGAAGCCAGCTGCTTCCTTGCCTGCTCAAGCATTGCAGCGGAAGGATCAATCGCAGTAAATGTCCAGTTTGGATGCTGTTGCAATAAATAAGATAGCTCATAACCAGTTCCACAACCGACTACTAAAATATGTGCAGTTTCTTGAAGTTCAATGCTGAGTATTGCTTCAATCTGCTGATGCACCAGTTCATAGCCAGGAATCAGTTTACGGATATGATCATCATAACTTGCGACCACCACTTCACTGTGAAAGTTTTTTGCCATCTGTTTACTCTGAATTCTGATTATTGAATTAGTGCTGAGAAAGATTTTTTTAATGCGGAATCTATAAAAAAAATTTTATTTTTCATCATCTTGTCTTGAACTTTTCCTCATTTTAATCACGTGACAGGCGACATGGATGTCGCCATTTTGCTGAGGGACATGGAAGTCCCTTCAGCAAAATAAAGGGCTTTTGCTTACTTTTGGCCCATCAAAAGTAAGAAAAGCCTGCACGTTGATAGTGATGAGTTCCTTCCAATTGAGGCAATGCAAGCATTAAATACCACACTACCTCCCGTAATAGACTGAAATTGCTATAATTTAAGCAATCTCTTTCAGATTTAATTCTTCACGCATAAATTCACGCAACTTGAACTTCTGTGCCTTACCTGAAGCTGTCATCGGGAATTCATGGAAGAAACGCACATAACGCGGCACTTTGTTATGCGAGATATGCTCGGCACAATACTGGCGAATGGCTTCTTCGGTACATGGGTCATTTTCATGCAAGATGATGCAAGCACAAAGCTCTTCACCATATTTATGGTCTGGCACGCCAATCACCTGCACATCCGACACCGCTGGATGGGTATAAAGGAAATCTTCAATTTCTTTCGGGAACAGGTTTTCACCGCCACGAATCACCACATCCTTGATACGACCCTTGATTTTGACAAAGCCTTCATCATCCATTTCAGCAATATCACCGGTATGCATCCAGCGCGCAGCATCAATGACTTCCTGCGTCTTGTCCTGGTCCTCCCAGTAACCCAGCATCACGGAATAACCACGCACACAGAGTTCACCCAATTGACCGCGCGGCACCACCTTGCCATTTTCATCGACAATTTTAACTTCCAGATGCGGATGGACACGGCCAACTGTACTGACACGACGCTCAACACTGTCTTCTGTTGAACTTTGTGCACTTACCGGTGCTGTTTCAGTCATGCCATAACAGATGGTAATTTCGGACATATGCATCCGCTCAATCACGCGCTGCATAATTTCCTGCGGACACGGGCTACCCGCCATAATGCCGGTACGCAGGCTCGTCAGATCAAACTCATCAAACTGTTCATGTTCCAGCACAGCAATAAACATGGTCGGTACGCCATAAGCTGCCGTACATTTTTCTTGTTGAATGGCTTTTAGGGTTTCCAGCGGATTAAATACGGCAGATGGATAAATCATGGCTGAACCATGGGTAATACAGGCCAGATTGCCCATTACCATGCCAAAGCAGTGGAATAGTGGAACAGAAATACAGACACGGTCTTCTGAACTTAAGTGAATCGCTTCACCGACAAAGTAACCATTATTTAAAATATTGTTATGGGTCAGCATTGTACCCTTAGGGTTACCTGTGGTGCCTGACGTAAACTGGATATTGATGGTTTCATCGAACTGCAAATCAGTGGAGATCTGTTGCAGTTGTTCCAGTTCTTGAGCACTTGGTGTAGGCATTAAATCCTGAAAACGATGAATGCCAGTATGCTGCTGCTCATCAATTTTAATGACATGCTTTAAATGTGGGAGACGCTCTGCATTCAGTAATTTATTTTCAGCCTGTTTTAATTCAGGCGCAATTTTGGTCAGGATTTCCTGATAATCCGTGGTTTTAAACTGCGATGCAATGATCAGTCCCTTACAGGACACTTTATTCAGGACATATTCCAGCTCATTGCTTTTATAGGCCGGATTCAGGTTAACCAGAATAATGCCTGCCTTGAAAGCTGCGAACTGGGTAATAGTCCATTCCACACAGTTCGGCGACCAGATTGCCAGACGGTCACCTTTTTGCATACCCAATTTCAGCAGCTGACAGGCAAAGGCATTGACCTGATCCTGTAGCTGCCGATAACTCAGGCGTATGTTCTGATGCATGCTGACGACTGCATCGCGATCTGCATATTGTTCGCAAGCCTGATCAAATTTTTCACCAATCGTCATGCCCAATAAAGGCTGGCTACTGGTTCCATAGGCATAGCTTAACCGTACTTGTGTCATTGAATCGATCTCCTTGATTCTTTGTAATTCTGATTTTCAACTTTACTAATTGTTTTATGACCATGACGACCTTGTCTATGTGCCTGTTTTTGTGCGTCTATGCTGCTGAATTTCCCTCCTGTCGATGTACTGCGTTAACACAAAAATCGGCAATCTGTTTGACAAAGTGATCCTTGTAGTTCTGATCAAACATCACATTACGGGACGGATTCAAAGGTTCAATCACGACAAAGGTCATGGCACCGACCACGCCCAAAGCTGCCGTATTTAAATCTTCAAACTCGAACTCTCCATTCACCTTTCCTTCGGCCAGGATTTCCTTAATGCTTTGTTTAAGCAGCTGTTTACTGCGAAAACGCTCATGCTCCATTTCCGGATCAACCGGTTCAAACATGAGTGAATACGCCAACTGGGGGCTATTCATGGCTCGTTTCACAAAAGTTGTAACAGATTTTTGCAATTTCAGTTTTGGCGACAAATCCGATCCGGCAATGGAAACAAGAATTCCAACTTCGTGCTGAATCGCTGCCGACAAAACCTCAATCAAAATCTGGCTTTTGTTTTCAAAATATCGATATACCAGCCCTGTAGAAACGCCTGCGCGTTCTGCAATCGCCTGAATCGACGCCTCTTTAAAGCCCCCTTGAGTAATCAGTTCACGAGCAGACTGTAAAATCGACAAACGATTTTGTTCCATTCGTTCCTGCATCAGTGATGATCTTTTATAACTCATAATCTTATTCTCAACCAGATAAAATGAATTGTAAATCATTTTGTGAATATAGGTTCACTTTTTTAATTTTTCGTTGTATGTTAAAAAAACAAGCACAACAAAAATGCTTTTGGACACAACAAATATAATCTCAGGATGGATGAAGAATGAATTTACAAAGCTTAGATTTCGGTTTGGATGAAACTCTTATTGCGCTTCGTGATTCAGTGGCCGCATTTTGCGCCAAGGAAATTGCCCCAATTGCCCAGCAAGTTGACCGTGACAATGAATTCCCGGCTCACCTTTGGAAAAAATTTGGTGATATGGGCCTACTTGGTTTAACGGTCAGTGAGGAATATGGCGGTACCAATCTGGGGTATCTGGCCCATATTATTGCCATGCAAGAAATTTCCCGTGCTTCAGCATCCATTGGTTTGTCCTATGGCGCCCATTCTAACCTATGTGTTAACCAAATTAAGCGAAATGGTAATGAAGAACAGAAGCAGCGCTACCTGCCAAAACTGATTTCTGGCGAATATGTCGGTGCACTGGCCATGTCTGAGCCGAATGCCGGATCAGATGTAGTCAGCATGAAACTGAAAGCCGAAGATAAAGGCGATCATTATCTACTCAACGGGTCCAAGATGTGGATCACTAACGGCGGTGATGCCGATGTACTCGTTGTCTATGCTAAAACCGATTTACAAGCTGGCGCCAAAGGCATGACTGCCTTTTTGGTTGAGAAAAATATGCCAGGTTTTAGCCACGGCACCCATTTGGACAAACTGGGTATGCGCGGTTCCAATACCTATCCCCTGTTTTTTGACAATGTCGAAGTTCCGAAAGAAAACGTGCTTGGCGGTGTCGGCAATGGGACTAAAGTTCTGATGAGCGGTCTGGACTATGAACGTGCGGTTCTCAGTGCTGGTCCATTAGGCATTATGGATGCCTGCATGGATACTGTGATCCCTTATATTCATGACCGTAAACAGTTTGGTCAGGCACTGGGTGAATTCCAGTTAATGCAAGGCAAAATTGCTGACATGTACTCTACCTGGCTGGCATGTAAGGCCCTGGTGTATGCCGTTGGTGCTGAATGTGACAAGGCTGATCATAGCCGTAGCCTGCGTAAAGACGCTGCCAGTGCCATTTTATATGCCGCTGAAAAAGCGACCTGGATGGCAGGCGAAACTATTCAGACCCTAGGTGGTAACGGTTATATCAATGAATTTGCTGCAGGCCGTTTATGGCGCGATGCCAAACTCTATGAAATTGGCGCCGGTACTTCCGAAATCCGCCGCATGCTCATTGGCCGTGAGCTCTTCAACGAAACAGCCTAAACATTAACACTTAGAATAAGACAAGGATGTTCGTCATGAATCAGTTACAGAGCAAAATCAATATACGTAGTGAAGAGTTTAAGACCAACCAGGCTGCCATGCTGCAACTGGTGGATGATCTTAAACAGAAAGTAGAAAAAATTGCCTTGGGTGGCGGAGAAAATGCCCGCCAGAAACATCTGGATCGCGGCAAATTACTGCCGCGTGAACGGATCAATCATTTAATTGATCCAGGCACGGCTTTTCTGGAAATCGGTCAACTGGCTGCCTATCAGGTTTATCAGGATGATGTTCCTGCAGCAGGTGTGGTCGCAGGTGTGGGCCAAGTGAATGGTGTGACCTGCATGATCGTGGCCAATGATGCCACAGTCAAAGGCGGTACTTATTATCCACTTACGGTGAAAAAGCATTTACGTGCCCAGGAAATTGCCGAACAGAATCATTTGCCCTGTATTTATCTGGTCGATTCTGGCGGTGCTTATCTGCCTTTACAGGATGAAGTATTCCCGGATCGTGATCACTTTGGCCGTATCTTTTACAATCAGGCACGTATGTCGAGTCTAGGTATTGCCCAGATTGCTGTAGTGATGGGTAGCTGTACAGCCGGTGGTGCTTATGTGCCAGCGATGTCAGATGAAACCATTATTGTGCGCAATCAGGGTACTATTTTCCTTGGCGGCCCTCCTCTGGTGAAAGCAGCTACTGGTGAAGTAGTTTCCAGTGAAGATCTAGGCGGTGGTGATGTACATACCCGTTTATCTGGGGTTGCCGATCATCTGGCAGAAAATGATGAACACGCAATTGCCATTGCCCGCAACATTGTGGCGAACCTGAACAAAAAGCCAAACAAGACCGCAGATGAAATCGAAGCACCGCGTTTTGACAGTTCAGAACTGTACGGCATTGTGCCAAGCGATGCACGTAAACCGTTTGATATCCGTGAAGTGATTGCGCGTATTGTCGATGGCTCACGTTTTGATGAATTCAAGGCACGTTTCGGTACTACCCTGGTCACTGGCTTTGCCAAGCTCTATGGAATGCCAGTCGGGATTATTGCCAACAATGGAATTTTATTCTCTGAGTCTGCACAAAAAGGCGCGCATTTTATTGAATTATGTACCCAGCGCAATATTCCGCTGATCTTCCTGCAAAACATTACCGGCTTTATGGTGGGTCGTCAGTATGAAAATGAAGGTATTGCCAAAAATGGTGCCAAGCTGGTGATGGCCGTCGCGACAGCCAATGTGCCTAAACTGACTCTGGTGATTGGCGGTTCTTTTGGTGCCGGTAACTATGGCATGTGTGGCCGTGCTTACTCACCACGCTTCATGTGGACCTGGCCAAACTCACGTATTTCGGTGATGGGCGGTGAACAGGCTTCTAGTGTATTGTCAACTTTGAAACGCGATCAGATTGAGCAAAAAGGTGGAACCTGGTCAGCTGAAGAAGAAGACCAGTTTAAACAGCCGATTCGTGATCAATACGAGCGCCAAGGCCATCCTTATTATGCTTCTGCGCGTCTATGGGATGACGGTGTCATTGACCCAGCGCAATCGCGTGAAGTCCTGGCCCTAAGTCTGGCTGCAGCGATGAATGCACCAATTCAGCCAACCAAATTCGGCGTGTTCCGCATGTAAGAGGCGACAAAAATGGACTATCAATTTTTACAGCTCGAGCAGCAGAATCAGGTGGCAACTGTCTGGATTAATCGTGCTGAACTGCACAATGCGTTTAACACCCAAGTCATTGAAGAGTTACATGCCTGCTTCCAGTCTTTAAATCAGCGTGATGATGTACGTGTAGTGATTCTGGCAGGCCGAGGTAAAAGCTTTTCTGCGGGTGCGGATCTGAACTGGATGAAACAGGCCGGTCAGGCCTCACAGGCAGACAATGAAGCTGATGCCCTAAAACTGGCAAAAATGCTGCAAAGTCTGGCGACATTAAAACAACCGACGATTGCCCGTGTCCATGGAATTGCTTTTGGCGGCGGTATGGGTCTGGCATCCGCTTGTGATATCTGTATCGCCAGCACCGATGCCAAGTTTGCTACATCGGAAGTACGTTTAGGATTGGCTCCTTCAACTATTAGCCCTTATGTGATTCGTGCAATTGGCGCCCGTCAAGCGTCACGCTATTTCCTGACTGCTGAGCGAATCTCAGCTGAACAGGCGAAAACCATTGGTCTGGCACATGAAGTGACTGCACCAGAACATCTCGACAGTAAAATTGATGAGATTGTTGAAGCGCTCTTACTCGGTGGACCAGCAGCGCAAAACGCCTCAAAACAACTGATTCAACTCGTCGATCAACAGGTCCTGACTGAAGATCTGCTGCTTAAAACCGCACAGCATATTGCCCATGTTCGCCAGGGAGATGAGGCGAAAAATGGACTGAATGCATTTTTAAACAAAAAAAGCCCGGCCTGGATCAAGACCACGGCATAACAACAAGAAGGATCGTAGGATGTTTGAAAAGATTTTAATTGCCAACCGTGGTGAAATTGCCTGTCGTGTGATTCGTACAGCGAAAAAGTTAGGGATTGCCACCGTTGCCGTATATTCCGATGCCGATGCACAGGGACAGCATGTCAAACTGGCAGATGAAGCCATCCATATTGGTGAATCGCCTGCTGCACAAAGTTATTTACAGATTGAACGTATTATTCAGGCAGCAAAAACTACCGGTGCTCAGGCCATTCATCCAGGTTATGGTTTCCTGTCTGAAAATGACCAGTTTGCCTTGGCCTGTCAGTATAACAACATTGTCTTTATTGGTCCGCCAGTGGATGCGATCTTAGCAATGGGTCTGAAAGCGACCTCTAAAGCACTGATGGAAAAGGCCGGTGTACCGTTAACCCCCGGCTATCATGGTACCAATCAGGATGCGGATTTCCTGAAACAGCAGGCAGACAGTATTGGCTATCCGGTACTGATCAAGGCTAGTGCCGGCGGTGGCGGTAAAGGCATGCGTCTGGTCGAGCGTAGTGAAGATTTCCTCAGTTCACTCGCTTCCTGTAAAAGCGAAGCACGTTCCAGCTTCGGCAATGAAGATGTGCTGATTGAACGCTATGTCGTGCAGCCACGCCATATTGAAGTTCAGGTCTTTGGTGATACACATGGCAATTATGTGCATCTGTTTGAACGTGATTGCTCCGTGCAGCGTCGTCACCAGAAAGTTCTGGAAGAAGCACCTGCACCTAAAATGCCAGAAGACAAACTTGAGGCGATGCGCCAAGCCGCAATTGATGCTGCACGTGCTGTAAATTATGTCGGTGCCGGTACAGTCGAGTTCATCGTTGAGCAAGACGGTACTGCTTACTTCATGGAAATGAACACCCGTCTGCAGGTTGAGCATCCAGTCACTGAAATGATCACCGGTCAGGATCTGGTGGAATGGCAGTTACGTGTAGCGTTCGGTGAACCTTTACCGAAACAGCAGCATGAATTACAGATACACGGTCATGCACTGGAAGCCCGTGTTTATGCCGAAGAACCAGAAAAAGGTTTTATTCCTGCCATCGGTCAGATCAGCTATTTGCACTATCCAGAACAAAATGACAGCGTGCGTGTGGATAGTGGCATTGTCGAAGGTGATGAAATCAGCACCTATTATGATCCGATGATTGCCAAACTGATTGTTTGGGGCAAAAACCGTGAAGCTGCTTTAACCCAGATGCATCATGCCTTGGGTCAGTTTCATGTCGATGGTCTTGGCAATAACATCGCTTTTCTTGATCGCTTAGTATTATGTGATTCATTTAAAAATGCCCATCTCGATACTGGCCTGATTCAACGTGAAGAAGAGTTCCTACTCAAACCATCTGCTGATATCAGTGCAGAATTAGTGGTCACTGCAGCCTTGGTTGAACTGTTATCGCGTCTGGCTCAAAACCCGACTAGCAATAATCCAGTCTGGCAGCAAAAGGCATTTTGGCGTCTAAATCAGCAAAATAGCTACACAATTAAATTACAATGTAATGACGTTTTACATGTGGTGAGCTTTAAAGCGCTAGAAAATAGTTTCCTGGCAAATTATGAAGGCCAGACACTTACCATCCAGGGTGAGCTGCTTGATCAACACCTACTGCAGTTAAATCTTGCGGGTCAGCAGCAGAAACTGGCATTTAGCCAGACTGAGCATGGCATTACCCTGTTCCAGAATGGTCAAAGCTACAAGTTCAATTATTTGAAAAATGACTTTAATAACCAGGATGAACAAGGGACTGAAAATAACTTGACTGCGCCAATGCCTGGCGTGATTACTCAGGTTCTGGTCGCGGCAAATGACAAAGTGAAAAAAGACGATGTACTGCTGACCTTGGAAGCAATGAAGATCGAATATACCATTCGCGCTCCGCATGATGGCATTATCGCAAACTCATACTTCCAGAAAGGTGATCAGGTTAAAGCCGGTGATGAACTGGTTGAGTTTCAGCCTCTAGCGGAGGAAGTTGCATGACAGATTTCGTTAAAATCGTAGAAGTCGGGCCACGCGATGGCCTGCAAAACGAAAAAACACCTTTAACACTAGATGACCGTAAAAATCTGATTCTGGACCTGATGAAAACAGGTTTGCAGGCGATTGAGGTCGGCTCCTGTGTTTCAGCCAAATGGGTTCCACAGATGGCAGATAGCGATACGCTATTTGCCAGCTTGCCTAAAGATCCGAATATCCAGTTCAGTTTGCTGACGCCAAACATGAAAGGTTTTGAATCAGCGCTGGCTGTGGATTGTAAAGAAGTTGCGGTATTTACCGCAGCTTCTGAAAGCTTTACCCACAAGAATATCAACTGCTCGATTGATGAAAGCTTTGAGAAGTTTGCAGATGTGATGGCAGCTGCCAAAGCAAATGATGTCAAGGTGCGTGGCTATGTCTCTTGTATGGTGGACTGCCCTTATGAAGGTGCAATTGATCCGAAGCAGGTCGTCAAAGTTACACAGCGTCTACTAGACATGGGCTGCTATGAAGTGTCATTAGGTGAAACCATTGGTACGGCAACTCCGGATCGCGTGAAGAACGTCTGGGATGCCTGTCTTTCAGAAATTGATAGTAAAGTGCTAGCCGGTCATTTTCATAATACCTATGGCATGGCCATCGCTAATATTTACCAGTCATTGCTGCAAGGGATTCGGGTATTTGACTCCTCTATTGCCGGTCTCGGTGGCTGTCCTTATGCCAAAGGTGCTTCCGGCAATGTTTCAACTGAAGACCTGTATTACCTGCTCTCCAAGATGGGCTTTGAAACCGGTATTCAACTGGATGCTTTGATGCAGGCCAGCCGTAATATCAGCGAGGTATTACAACGCAATAATCCATCCAATTATGCCAATGCCTATTGGCAAAAAGCCTGTGCTTAAAAACTTAAAATAGCCGGACACTCTATAAGTCCTCATGGATAGAAATCAGCAGATCTTTAGATGAAAGAGATCTGCAAGAGAAGAATAAATCGAGGTAAAAATGTCAAATAAAGTGTATGACAGTGCAAAAGCCGCTTTAGACGGCGTGGTTCAGAATGGACATACCTTGGCGGTAGGCGGTTTTGGTCTATGTGGTATTCCAGAAGCCCTCATTGCAGCTTTAAAAGAAACCGGTGCCAAAAGTCTCACCTGTATTTCCAATAATGCCGGTGTCGATGACTTTGGCTTGGGGCTATTGCTGGAAACCAAACAGATTAAAAAGATGATCTCTTCCTATGTGGGCGAGAATAAGGAATTTGAACGCCAATACTTAAGCGGTGAACTTGAAGTTGAACTGACCCCGCAAGGAACTTTAGCTGAAAAATTACGTGCCGGTGGTGCAGGTATTCCCGCTTTCTATACCGCGACCGGTGTTGGAACCGTCATTGCTGAAGGTAAAGATGTCCGCGAATTCAATGGCAAGTCTTATATTCTGGAAGAATCCTTAACTGCTGATGTAGCTTTGGTTAAAGCTTATAAGGCCGATAAAGCCGGCAACCTGATTTTCCGTAAAACTGCCCAGAACTTCAATCCGGTCTGTGCCATGGCTGGTAAAGTGACCATTGCTGAAGTTGAAGAAATTGTCGAGATCGGTGCCCTTGATCCAGATGAAATTCATCTTCCAGGCATTTATGTGAACCGGATTGTACTGAATACCCGACCGGAAAAACGGATTGAACAGATGACTTTAAAGGCGGAGGCTTGATCATGGCTTGGACACGTAATGAAATGGCGCAGCGCGCCGCACAAGAACTTGAAGACGGTTTCTATGTGAATCTGGGTATTGGCCTGCCAACCTTAGTCGCTAACTATATTCCAGAGAATATTAATGTCTGGCTACAGTCTGAGAATGGTCTGTTGGGTATTGGAGAATTTCCAACGGCCGATACTGTGGATGCAGACCTGATCAATGCTGGCAAACAGACGGTAACTGCCCGCAAAGGTGCTTCTTTCTTTTCCAGTGCTGACTCCTTTGCCATGATCCGTGGCGGTCATGTCAATATCGCCATTCTGGGGGCTATGGAAGTCTCAGAAAATGGTGATCTAGCCAACTGGATGATTCCAGGCAAGAAAGTCAAAGGCATGGGTGGTGCCATGGATCTGGTCGCAGGTGTGCAAAAAGTTGTGGTGCTGATGGAACACTGCGCTAAAGATGGTACGCCTAAAATTGTCTCACAATGTAGTCTTCCGCTTACTGGCCAGGCCGTAGTGAACCGGATTATTACTGACTTAGGTGTATTGGATGTCACACCTGAAGGTATTCAACTTGTAGAACTGGCACCCGATGTCAGTTTTGATGAAATTCAGAAAGTCACCGGCGTACCTTTACTCCGTAAAGCAGCCTGATTTTTCCCAGCCCTTAAAATGAAAAATTTTAAGGGTTTCTTTTTGGCTGAAGAAAGCCGCTTCTTAATAACAAATGCAGAATAAATGGATTTTAATCATGCAAACTCAACAAAATATCTTGCAGCGCTTTGCCATGCGCGTCAGCGACTGGTCTGAAAAATGGTTTCCGGACTCTTATATCTTTGCCCTACTCGGTGTCATCATCGTTGCGATTGCCGCGATTGGCATTGGTGCGCCGGCACAAGACGTCGCGATTTCATTTGGTGACGGATTCTGGAGTCTGATTCCCTTTACCTTACAGATGTGCATGTTGATCGTGGTCGGTTATGTAGTTTCAGTTTCCAAACCGATGCAATTACTGATTCAGAAAATGGCGCGCATTCCTCATTCTGGACGTGGAGCCATCGTTCTCGTAGCTACTGTTAGTTTACTGATTTCCCTGATTAACTGGGCGATGAGTACGGTTCTAACCGCACTTCTGGTGATTGCGCTAGCGCAGCGTAAAGAACTGAATATGGATTACCGTGCGGCTGCCGCAGCAGCGATTATCGGGATGGGCGCAACCTGGGCACTCGGCATCAGCTCTTCAGCAGCGCAATTACAAGCCAACAAATCCAGTCTACCAGAACCACTTTATAATCTGACTGGTGTGATTCCATTTACTGAAACGATTTTCCTGCCGCAATCCATGATCATGACAGCAGTCTTGATTATTGCTTCGATTGCCATTGCCTACTGGTCTGCGCCCAAAGGCAATCATATTAAAACTATTGATCACTTCCCGATCCAGATTGAAGAAGAAAAGACTGAAACCGTGACCCATAAACGGCCGGGTGACTGGCTGGAAAACTCGCCAATCTTAAGTATTCTGATTGTGGTTCTGGGTCTGGTCTGGATGTTTAACGAGTTTTCCAAAAGTAATCCTATTCTGGCAATCTCCAGCTTAAACACCTATAACTTTATCTTTCTGATTTTGGGTGTAGCTTTACATGGTACACCACGTAATTTTCTCAATGCTGTGTCCAAAGCTGTGCCGGCCATTTCAGGGGTGCTGATCCAGTTTCCGCTTTATGGCAGCATCGCCTTTATGATGACCAATGCCCTGAATTCTGCTGACCTGTCCCTATCGCACTATATCGCCGAGTTCTTCGTTTCGATTGCCTCGCAGGAAACCTTTGCAGTGGTGATGGGAATTTATTCAGCGATTCTAGGCTTCTTCATTCCTTCTGGTGGAGGAAAATGGATTATTGAAGCGCCTTATGTGATGCAGGCCGCACATGACCTGAAAGTGCATCTGGGCTGGTCTGTCCAGATTTACAATGCGGCCGAAGCCTTGCCCAATCTGATCAATCCTTTCTTTATGCTCCCTATGCTGGGTATCTTAAAATTAAAAGCCAAAGATGTGATTGGTTTTACAGTGACCCAACTGGTCTTTCATCTTCCATTGGTACTATTCTTGCTCTGGTTCCTAGGAAGAACCCTGACTTATACCCCACCTGTCTTCTCTTAATTCATAACAAATAAAAAAGGACGAATCATTCGTCCTTTTTTATGATGAAAGAATTATTTAGCTGGCTTTCTTTTCAACTACGCCTTCATTATCTACAGTATGTACACGACCATCTTCGGTACTCATAACTTCAAAAGTTACACGACGATTTTGATACTGACCGTTCGAGGTTGCATTCGGTTGAGCAGGCTGATTCGCCGCCATACCTACAGGTTGTAATTGTGCCGGATTCACCCCTTTCTGTACCAGATAATTCACAATGGCTTGAGCACGTTTTAAAGATAGCTCCTGATTTTGAGTGCTGCTGCCTTCCGTATCAGTATGGCCTATTACGGTTAGACGTACATCTTTGGCATATTGCAATAAAGCTGCGGTCTGATCCAGCAAGCTTTTATTCACTTCAGGAATTTCTGTAGAACCTGTCGCAAAATGAATAAGTTGCAGGTTTAAGGCAGTCGCAACATCCAGCGCCTCAATATTTTCCATCTGAAGTTCATCTAAAGCTTTTTTAGCCTCGGTATTGGCTGTATTGATCGCCTCATCCATATCCACTGGTTTTTGGGTCACGACTTCTACATTTTTAGCCAGACCACGAATCTGACCTGCCAAACGCTGTGCATCTGCACTGTTCGCTGCCTGCACAGACACCTGATTACCTGCCCAAGTCAAAGTCACATTTGACATGCCTTGCAGCAGTTTTAGTACTGAAGGAATCGTATCCTGATCAATAAATTCAGAATGGTAATTTTCATTGGCTACTGCACCACAGCCCATACTGTAATTAAAGATCTGTTTAATTTCATTTTGCAGAATCTGCATATATTTCGGATCATTCATCTGTACCTGACAGTTGACGATTTCACCCTGACTACCGGTGCTGATTTTTAGAATTGCAGGATTCGTTGCAGCAGCTTCACTCACCGCCTGAGCATTTCGTAATTCATCCGGATCATCATCACGCAGGCATCCACGGAAGAAGAATAAGATAATTGCAGCAATAATCACGAGGAGAATAAATGGCCAGAACACCACTGCCTTTTTCTCTTCAGTCAGTACCGGTTCTGCTTCCGGTTCGGAATCCAGACCCGGTGCGCCGTTCAAGTTTTGTCCTGCCAGCGGAGATACGCCTAGAGATGCCAGTATAGAACCAGCCCAGACTGGTAATGCCCGTTGAATCGAGTCTGCATGTGTATCTAACAAATGGCCTACTGCTTCAGCAGTGGGTGCACCAGCCTCTGCCTGTAAGAAATTCATGGTTGGAACAATTGCCCGGTTCAGGGTCAGTTCAATGTCATCTTGAGGTGCAGTTGAATCTAACTGAGTCAGGAATTGTTGTTTTAGGGTCGGATTATTATTAAATAATTCATCAATTTTGGGATTAAGTTGCTGGCCTAGACTTTCAATCCAAGCCGGTCTTGCACGAAGAATACTTAACAATACAGGATAGAATTGGGCTAAGGCCTGATCCTTGGCAAATAGATGTTCAGTTTCACCTTGCAGCACAATGGCGGTCACATCACTCTTTAAACGTTCAATTAAATCTGTATTCATCAAGATCACCATTATTCTGATTTATAATGTTTAATATTTAATCAGTGTAGCGACCCACCCTCTTTGGAATGTTAATAATTGTACTGATATCATAAAGTTTCACTGTTTATGTAGGGCTAACTTTTCTAGTATTTTATTTAAGATATAAAAAAGTCAGCCGAAGCTGACTTTTTGTAAACGCGAAATGTAAGTGTTATGCGGCAATAAAAGTTTGCAGCACTTTACCTTTCACTTTTTGATTGAACAGTGGTGTATTTTTACCTTGAGAAACGATCGTTTCTTTGCTTAATGTCCATTCTTGTTCTGGATCAACCAGTACCCAGCCTGCTTCCGCTTTCCAGCGATTAAACATGTTAGCGACTTTCGCGGGAGCAACTGTGACTTTCTCCACCCATTCTAACGGCGTAAAGAAACCTTCATTCACCAGTTGGATACCGAACGGTACATAGGTATCAAACGCAGTAAATCCAGGCAGTGTCTCCGCGAATGGTGCCATTTTGGCAGAGCTGCTCAGGGGTTCATGATGGGTACAGATCGCATCAATCACACCAGATTTCACACCTTGACGCAGTAATTCTTTGTCAGATTCAGAACGTAATGGTGGGCGTACGTGTGCAAGAGAGTTAAAGCCATCAATCAGATGGTCAGTCAGATGCAATTGGTGCATTGCAACATCACAAGTTACTGGCAGGCCTTTTTCTTTGGCAATACGGATCAGTTCTACTGATGCACCACAAGATAACAAGCCGAAATGAGCGCGTACTTTAGTCGCTTCAATCATGAGCAGGTATTTGGCAATGGCCACAGTTTCCGCTAATGCCGGAATCATTGGCAGACCCTGACGTGAAGCAATAAAGCCTTCATGCACACAGCCATCTTTGGCGATTTGAGGTTCTTCTGCATAGAACACTACAGTCAGGTCCAAGCCCGCTGCATATTCAAGTGTACGCAATACCACATCATCATTGGCAAACGGCGCACTGGCATTAGAAACCGCAGTACAACCACCCTTTTTTAAACCTGCCATATTGGCTGGTTGCTGACCTTGCAAACCTTGGGTTTGCGCACCGATCACCTGCAAATAAATACCGCCATCCAGCATGGCTTTTTCAACCAGACCATGAATCAGCGCACCATTATCCTGCACAATCGGTTTGGAATCTGGCGGGGTAAAGACATGCAGAATCCCGTTTTCACGTGCGGCCTTACCTTCAGACTTTAAAGTCCCGTGTTGCTGCTGGCCCGGTTCACGTAAACGAGCACATAAGTCCACCATAGTTGGCATCAGCCATTTGCCCTGTCCATCAATGGTTTCAGAGACGTTAGCAGTTTCTGCAATACGTTTACCATTTTCCAGATAAACTGTTTCGACTGAATCAGTGTTTTGGATTGGGTCTAGAACACGGACATTTTCAATTTTTACAATAGACATGACTTATTCCTTATACCGCAATCGCTTCAATCAAACCCTGTTCCTGTAACTGCCCCTGCATTGCAAGAGCCAGTACTGCCATACGTACTGCAATCCCGTTAGTGACCTGTTTCAGAATCACGGATTGCGGACCGTCTGCAATGCTGGAATCAATTTCCACACCACGGTTCATTGGTCCTGGATGCATCACGATACAATCCGGCTTGGCTAGGGCAAGACGTTCTTTATTCAGGCCATACATTTTGTAGAATTCAGCCTGAGAAGACAGCGCTGGCGAATCAATACGCTCGTTTTGAATACGCAAGGTAATGATCACATCACAGTCTTTGATGCCATCTTCCATATTATTGAACAGGCGTACATCTTCACTGTAGTCATCAAAACCGTATGGCAACAACGTATTCGGTGCAATCACGCGAATATCTTTACAACCTAAGGTTTGCAGTGCCGCCACATCTGAACGTGCTACACGCGAATGCTTGATATCGCCAATTATGGCAATCGACATATCTTCAAATTTTTTGTTAGTCTCGCGGCGAATAGTCAGCATATCCAGCATCGCCTGTGTTGGATGGGCATGACGGCCATCCCCTGCATTAATAATGGCGACATTCGGACAGACATCTTTGGCAATAAAGTGTGCTGCACCTGAAGATGAATGACGTACTACGAAGATATCTGCCGCCATGGCTTCAAGATTCCACAAGGTATCACGTAAAGTTTCACCTTTAGAGGTACTTGAACGGGCAATATCGATATTCAGGACGTTGGCAGACAGACGCTTGGCCGCTGCTTCAAATGTAGTACGCGTTCGGGTAGAATTTTCAAAAAATAGGTTCATCACCGTTTTGCCTTCGAGCAAATTATTGGTGATCAGCTGATTTTGGTCATTAAAAAAGGACAACGCAGTGTCCAGTATTTTTGTAAGAGTTTCTTTAGAAAGACCTTCGATGGTCAGGAAATGTTTAAGATTACCTGCTTTGTTGAGTTGAATCTGGCTCGGTGTATGCAATGCCGCCAAGTGCATGAGAGATTCCTTATACGTTAAGTCAACGTATTATACAGAGATTAGCGAATCTTTATAGTTGATAAAGAGCTCGGTTGTACAAAAACCATCTCGGTAATAAGAATGGAAATTTAAATTCCCATGTATTTTTTCAATAAGATAATTTAACCTGTTTATCTACATGCTTGTTTTTTCATTTAAACATGAGTGCTTCAGTCTGGAGCATCCACACCCAATCCCCCAATTAGCGCAATGCGCCAATATAATGATGTGAAACCTGAGCGCGATAGATATCTTCTTCGCTTGGTTCCACAGAAATCAGTTCCTTTTCCGCCTGTTCTTCAGCCTGCAGTTCTGAAAATGACGATAAATCTAGAGTGGTTTTTAAGCGGTTGACCAGATGTAAAAGCTTAGGATCTTCAGTCTGCTCTGCCAGCCCAATCACATGCTTTGCATAGTGGATATTTTCTGCAAGATACATGGCATCAATTACTCGCCCAGTTACTCGTCTTAAACGTGCATAAATCAAGGTAGCGATTGAAAATGCCTCATTCCTGCGTAATTGAAGATCCAACATCTAAGCCCCTCCGAAATAATAATTAAGAATAAAGATGAAGCTGTAATGATTCCCCTCAGCATTACAGCTTCATTGATATTAGATAGAGCAATAAACGTACCAAAATTAATAAATAAGTTATGTGAGTTATAAATTGATATGAATGAAAACTGATCTACCCCTGAGCAATATTAGGTCAGCGTCTTTTTTGTTTTAGATTCGATCTTCGTCTGGCTAATCAATTCTTAGTCTCGATCACTTGACATAAGTGACCCAATTTTAGCTTTTACTTTTAGAGTAATGCTGATGCCATGAGGTGCATATGAACAACCCTGCATCAGATCCATCACATCAATAACCCGATTATTTATTTTTTTAAATCACACATACAACATGGTCGCACTTGAAGAGCTAGCATTGTGAATTAGTTTAATATTCATCAGATATCCATCTGTAAAATAAAAGATTTAATCAAAAATCCCCCCTATTGGTATTGTGTAATCTTAGCTATTTCATAAATTTTCAGTTTGCTTTTTAAGTTAATATTTAGCACTTTTTAGGATGAGTAAAACTAGGCTGTATATGCTCGATTTTAAAAAATTTCCAAAGCTTTAACAGGCAAAATACGCTAAACTGAACGCAGTTTTTTATTTATTCTTTTCCGGTCTCTCTATTTTATGAATACCTCTTCACGTTTAAGCAATTATTGGGTCACCTGTGCCGATGGTCTGGAAACCTTATTAGAAGAAGAAATCAAAGGTTTAGGTGTTCAGGATATTGAACGTTTCCCAGGTCGTCTGACCTTCAAAGGCACGCTTGAAAATGCTTACCGCATCTGTATGTGGTCTCGTCTGGCTTCTCGTGTCCTGATGCCAATTCATACGCATGAAATCGAATTCTCCCACGATGCGCGTGATGTTGCAGAAGAGCTTTATGAAGGTGCGATGAGCTTCGACTGGTCACTGATTTTTGCACCACAAAGCACCTTTGCAATTCGTCTGCACGTTGAACGTGATATTAAGGTCAATACCCAGTTTGCGACTCTACGTGCCAAAGATGGCGTCGTCGATTCCTTTATGGAAGCTGTGGGCAAGCGCCCAAGTATTGATACCAAACAGCCAGAAATTACTATGTACATTCTGGCTGGTAAAAAAGAACACACTTATTGTTTAGATTTATCCGGTGATTCTCTGCATAAACGTGGCTATCGCCGCTTTATGACTGAAGCACCAATCAAGGAAAACCTGGCGGCTGCGATCCTGCAAAAAGGCGGCCTGAAAGACATCAACCCAGATATTGTAGTTGACCCAATGTGTGGTTCAGGGACGTTTATTATTGAATCACTAATGATTCTGACTGACCGTGCCCCAGGTCTAGTGCGTCGTTTCGGATTTAATGGCTGGAATGGTCATGATCATGAATTATGGATGGGTATTAAAGCTGAAGCGGCTGAACGTCATAAAGCTGCGCTAGAAAACCCATTACCCAAATTCTATGCCTTTGATGCCGACTGGGAAGCGGTGAAAGCCACTAAACAGAACATTATTGCGGCAGGTTTTGAATCAGCCCTCGATCAGATCAAGATCGAAGAGCGTACTTTGAATGACTGGCCAGATTTCCAGGCTGAAGGCAAGAAAGTGTTCTTCGTCACCAACCCACCGTACGGTGAGCGCCTTGGTGATAAGGCATCTAACCGTGCCTTGTATCTGGGTCTGTCTAATCTGCTGCAAAAGAATTTTCCGAATCAGAAAGCGGCAGTCATTGCTGCTCAGGTGGAACAGGCCGATGTCTTGGCGTTCAATGATCCACAAATTCTGCGTTTGATGAACGGTAAACTGCCGATCTATATCCGTTTTGGTACAGTAAAACCGGCAGCAGTCACACGTCCTTTCCTGGAAAGCTGGCAGCCGCAACAATTCGAGCCGATTGAAGGTGCGATGGAATTTGCTAACCGTCTAACCAAGAATATGCAAACCCTGAAAAAATGGGCGGTGAAGGAAAATATTCACTGCCTGCGTTTGTATGATGCCGACCTGCCAGACTTTAATGTAGCAGTTGATCTATACGGCGAACGTCTGCATGTTCAGGAATATGCACCACCGAAAAAAATCGATCCTGAAAAAGCCAAAAAACGTTTCAATTTGGCTCTACAGGCGATTCGTGCCGTGACCGGTTTGGGCCGTGATGCGATCTTTATCAAGACGCGTGCCCGTCAGGAAGGTAAAAACCAGTACACCAAACAAAGTACAGCGTCTAAACGTTTTATCGTGCAGGAAGGCCAAGCTAAGATTCTGGTCAACCTGACCGACTATCTGGATACAGGGCTGTTCTTGGATCACCGTCAGATGCGTTTGCGTATTGCCAAAGAAGCCAAAGGTAAGCACTTCCTGAATCTGTACAGCTATACCTCTACTGCTAGCCTGCATGCAGCTTTAGGTGGTGCAGCGAGTACCACCAGTGTCGATTTATCAAATACTTATTTAAACTGGTCAAAAGAGAACTTTGTTCTAAATGGTCTGACTGTAGATCATGCCGATCAGCAACATCAGTTCTTCGCTTCTGACTGTTTTGAATGGCTGAAAGAAGGTCATGAACAATATGACCTGATCTTTATCGATCCGCCGACATTCTCTAACTCGAAAAAATTTTACGGGACTTTCGACGTTCAGCGTGACCATGTGTCTTTGCTGAAGCGTGCCATGAACCGTTTAACCACTGACGGTACTTTGTATTTCTCGAATAACTATCGTGGTTTTGAAATGGATGAAATGATTGAAGGTTTATATGACGTGGAAGAAATCACGCATGAAACCATTGGTCCAGACTTCAAGCGTAATCAAAAAATTCACCGTGCCTGGAAAATTACTCATCCAAAAATGTAAGGTGTGCATATAAGATAAAGAAAAACCCAGCCTAGGCTGGGTTTTTTGTTGCGAGGAAAACTGGTATTAGCTGAGTTTCATTTTTTCAAAGACCAGTTCGCCGCTTTCACCACGAACTATGATGGTATCACCAGGGCCAAACTCACCTGCCAGGATGCTTTGTGCCAAGCCATTTTCAATACGTTGCTGGATCGCACGTTTTAATGGACGCGCACCATACAACGGATCGAAACCAGCTTCGATTAACTGATCGAAAGCAGTGTCATCCACAGAAAGATGCATATCGCGTTCTGCCAGACGTTGACGTAAGCGGTTCAACTGGATATCGGCAATACCACGGATCTGGTCTTTTTCCAGCGCATGGAACACCACTAGCTCATCAATACGGTTGATAAACTCTGGACGGAAATGTTCCGATACCGCATTCATCACCACTGTACGGACTTCTTCACGAGTGGCTTTATCACCCAGTTCACGGACATCCTGTGAACCCAGGTTCGAAGTCATCACAATCACGGTATTTTTAAAGTCCACCACACGGCCTTGCGAGTCTGTTAAACGACCATCGTCCAGCACTTGCAGCAGAATGTTGAACACATCCGGATGGGCTTTTTCCACCTCATCGAATAACACCACACTATAAGGTTTGCGACGTACCGCTTCAGTCAGCACACCACCTTCTTCATAACCGACATAGCCCGGAGGTGCCCCGACCAAACGACTCACCGAATGTTTTTCCATAAATTCGGACATGTCAATTCGGATCATGGCATCGTCACTGTCGAACAGGAAGTTCGCCAAAGCTTTGGTCAATTCTGTTTTACCCACACCTGTTGGGCCTAAGAACAGGAATGAACCACTTGGACGGTTGGGATCTGACAAACCAGCACGTGAACGACGTACAGCATTCGATACAGCCACTACGGCTTCTTCCTGACCAACAACACGATTATGCAGGAAGTCTTCCATATGCAGCAGTTTGTCACGCTCACCTTGCAGCATTTTCGCTACAGGAATACCGGTCGCAGCACTGACTACTTCAGCGATCTCATTGTCAGTGACTTTGTCACGTAGCAGTTTTGGTGCTTCACTTTCTTCAGCCGCTTCAATACGTTCCAACTGTTTTTGCAGTTCAGGAATCACACCGTATTGATAACGTGCTGCTTCAGCTAGATCACCTTCACGCTGGGCTTTTTCTAAGGCAATACGAGCCTGATCCAGTTTCACCTGAATATCTTTGTTGCCTGCTACCAGCGCTTTATCAGCACGCCAGATTTCTTCCAATTCGCTGTACTCTTTCTCTACAGTGGCAATCTGCTCTTCCAGGTGTTTCACTTCACCTTGTGCACCAGAGTCTGCATCTTTTTTCACAGCTTCAAGCTGCATCTTCAGCTGAATCAGACGGCGTTCGAGTTTATCCAGCGCTTCAGGTTTAGAATCCAGCTCCATTTTGATACGAGATGCTGCTTCATCAATCAGGTCAATGGCTTTATCCGGCAATTGACGATCTGTGATGTAACGATGCGACATTTTCGCCGCAGCAATGATTGCAGAATCCAGAATCTGCACACCATGGTGAGTCGCATAACGGTCTTTCAGACCACGCAGAATCGCAATGGTATCTTCCACGCTTGGCTCATCCACCAGCACTTTCTGGAAACGACGCTCTAAAGCTGCATCTTTTTCAATGTATTGACGATATTCATCCAGAGTTGTTGCACCGACACAGCGTAGTTCACCACGTGCCAATGCTGGTTTCAGCATGTTACCCGCATCCATGGCACCATCGCCTTTACCGGCACCCACCAGTGTATGCAGCTCGTCAATGAACAGGATAATTTCGCCTTCATGTTTAGCCAGATCTTTCAGAACGGCTTTTAGACGTTCCTCGAACTCACCACGATATTTAGCGCCTGCTAGCAAAGAACCAAGGTCCAGAGATAAGACACGTTTGCCTTTCAGTCCTTCTGGAACTTCACCATTGACAATACGTTGTGCTAGACCTTCGACAATCGCAGTTTTACCGACACCCGGTTCACCGATCAGTACCGGGTTGTTTTTGGTACGGCGTGACAGCACCTGAATCGTACGACGGATTTCATCATCACGACCAATCACCGGGTCCAGTTTGCCTGCCATGGCACGTTCAGTTAAATCAATCGTATATTTATTCAGTGAGTCCCGTTGATCTTCATGATTATTGCTCATGACTTTTTCATCGCCTCGAATTTGATTAATAACCTGTCGTAAATTTTCAGTTTTTACGCCAATACTATTTAATAAGGTTTTGGTGGCACCCGTTTCTGCAAGTGCCAGTAATACCCAGTCAGTGGACAGGAACTCATCTCCTGCTTTCTGTGCATAACTGTCCGCAAGATGCAGGGCTTTGGCTGCTTCCTGACTGATATTGATATCGGCAGAGGGATTGCCGAGCGTAGCTACATTATTTAGCACAGTTTGTACTTTGCTTTGCAGTTCACGCAGGTTCGCTCCAGCCTGTTGCAGCAAGCTCACATTCGATGCTTCTTCCATCAAGGTGGACAAGATGTGAATCCCTTCAATGGCAGCATGATCTTTGCTCATTGCCAGAGATTGCGCATCGGAAAGGGTTTGCTGTAAGCGATTGGTAAATTTCTCAAAACGCATTCTTGTTATTCCTCACAACAAATTTTCTACTTGATGGATATATGGGTGCTGGAAATAAAATTTCAAATAATTTTTTATATATTTTTCAAAACTTTAATTAAATAAAAGACAGAGTTATCAGTATTAATATTGGTATTCAATGAAAATATTTCAAGTGAGCGAAAGTAGAATTTTTAAAGTGAAGATCAATAATGAATATCTGATTTAATTTACTCTGCTATTTTTCGGATGGGTAGAAAATAGAGAAAGACCTTTAGTGCGGTTGCAAGCGTCCTAGTAATCGCAATACTGCACTCAAACCATGTTCTGTTTGTATCAAGGATCTTGGCGTTTGCTCATCCAGAAGCTTGTTAGGCGAATTGATAAACTGGCGCATCCAGCTCAAGTCTCCACCATTCAGACCAAATAATGCTTGATAGATATTGATTAAAGTTATTGCTCTTTTACCTGCGGTAGTATCTGGTTCTAATTCTTTTTGATTTATGATTGACGATAATTCTGCTTCAGATAGATCCAGAACTAATGCAAGCTCAGATTCTTGCAATTGCAAATGCTCAGCTAAGTTGAATATTGCTATAGCTAATACTTGGGATTTAGAAATATCCGTTTCATTATTCATTTTTGTCAAATTCTATTGATGAATCTTGTTTTGATTATGCTGCCTTTATCCTTTTCTTGCTATGTTGTTTATCATTAAATTTGATCCTTTATTGAAACAAAAATGCCCTCACTTGAAGGGCATTTAAAGAGAACACTTGAACAATTATGGTGCCGGATTGGGTTGCTGACGGTGAATGGCTTCAATGCCCTGCAGGACTTCTTCAGAAAGATTCACGTCAAACGCCTGAATGTTTTCCTTGAGCTGATCCAAGTTGGTCGCACCAATAATAGTACTGGTCACGAAGAACTGCTGTTTAATGAAAGCCAGTGACAACTGGGTTAAGGTCAGGCCATGCTGCTCAGCCAGTTGTGCATACTGCTCGACGGCCCACTCGCTTTCCGGATTGCTATAACGGCTAAAACGTGAAAATAAAGTCACACGTGCATTGGCTGGACGTGCACCATTTCGGAACTTACCAGTCAGATAACCAAATGCCAATGGAGAATAAGCCAGCAAACCTACACCTTCATATTTGGCAATTTCCGACATACCAATTTCATAAGTGCGATTCAGCAAGCTATACGGATTTTGTACACTAACAAATTTAGACAATCCCAGTTTCTCTGCCAGATGCAGGAACTTCATGGTGCCCCAAGGTGTTTCATTGGACAGGCCAATATAACGAATACGACCTTTCTTAATTTCGTCATGCAAAGCAGTCAGGGTTTCTTCCAGATTCGTGACAGCACGATCATCTGCAGCTTCTGCATTGCCATAGCCAAGCTTGCCAAAGAAATTGGTCGCTCGCTGCGGCCAGTGCAATTGGTACAGATCGATATAATCAGTTTGCAAACGTGACAATGAATTATCAATTGCTGATGCAATCTCATCTGCCACAAATCGGGTCTGACCATCACGGATATGGCTACCACCTTGTGACGGACCGGCAATTTTCGAAGCTAAAAACAGTTTGTCACGACCACCACGTGAAGCAATCCAGTTACCAATAATGCGTTCAGTTGCACCTTGAGTTTCCGGCTTGGGTGGCACCGGATACATTTCTGCGGTATCCCAGAAATATAAACCTTGATCCAGGGCATAGTCTAATTGCTGAAAAGCCTCTTCCTGAGTATTCTGCTCACCAAAAGTCATGGTGCCCAAACAGATTTCTGGCAATAAGATTCCCGTATCCGCCAATGGTCTGAATTGCATAAAAATATCCTTTAAGTTTATCTGTTATTTATCAAGAGCAAGTCTGCTATAGCCTATCGGAATTATAAGGCGGACTTAAATCATCTTTTCTAACAAGCTTGTGCCAATTTGTTATGTTCTGAATCAGGCTGAAATTTTTAAACAGGAATAAAAAAAGCAAACCCGAAGATTTGCTTTTTATCACGCTTTTGACTTATTCGTCCTCGAACTCGCCAGCAGCTACTACTTCAGGTTCTTCCAGCGATGCATCAAAAATCAGAATCGCCTTACCATCGGTTTCAATCATACCCTGTTCTTCTAGCGTTTTTAGAACACGACCGACCATTTCACGTGAACACCCAACAATACGGCCAATTTCCTGACGGGTAATACGGATTTGACGACCATTTGGCAAGATCATCGCTTCTGGCTGAGATGACAGGTCAATCAGACAACGTGCGATACGGCCAGACACATCAATAAATGCCAGGTCAGTCACTTTACGTGTGGTATTTTTCAGACGACGAACCAGCTGGGCAAAAACTGCATAGCTTAGATCTGGATATTGTTTGCTAATTTCATGAAAGTTTTCATAGGTAATTTCAGCAATTTC
Source organism: Acinetobacter sp. CAU_H_56 (assembly GCF_058599425.1). Classification (NCBI taxonomy): domain Bacteria; kingdom Pseudomonadati; phylum Pseudomonadota; class Gammaproteobacteria; order Moraxellales; family Moraxellaceae; genus Acinetobacter; species Acinetobacter sp. CAU_H_56. The sequence goes on from NZ_CM178654.1 coordinate 1,943,990, forward strand.
ACAGACATCACGAGTACGCACTTCTGCAGTACGCTGTGGATTTGCTTCGAAAAGACCCATTTCCCCAAAGAAGTCTCCCGCATTTAAATAAGCTACCACAATCTCACGTTCATCATCTTCACGAAGAATGATAGATACAGACCCCTTCAGAATTAAATACAGCGATTTAGATTCTGATCCTGCATCCACGATCGTGGTACGTTTTGGATAGCGATTGATATATGCACGTTTTAATAACGCTTTCACTGATTCAGGTAGTTGCCCCGGCGAAAGTGCGTCTGTGCTTAATTGTGAAAAGTTTGAAGTCATGCTTACAGTTCCGAATATGGATAATTTATAGATCGCACAAGACCTAATGTGAACTTGTCACACAGTGGGATTGAAATTCCTTATCAACCCAATTTATGTTAGTGTACAGTTACTTCGTAAATTTATAGCTTTTTTTAGGTAGTTGCAATGCAAACGAGTGTTCATTGGCTAGAGAATGTTGCTTTTGAAGCAAAAACTCAAAGTGGTCACAGTATCATCATGGATGGTTCACCTGAATATGGCGGTGAAAACCGTGGTCCTCGCCCAATGGAACTGATTTTAACCGGTCTGGGTGGTTGTGCTTCTTTTGACATTGTGACGATTTTAAAGAAAGCACGTCAGGAAATTACTGATGTTCACTGTGAATTAAAAGCAGAACGCGCCGATACAATTCCTGCGGTATTTACCAAAATCCATCTACACTTTGTAGTCAGCGGTAAAGGCATCAAAGAGAAACAAGTCGCTAAAGCGGTAGAGCTTTCTGCTGAGAAATACTGCTCTGCCAGCAAAATGCTGTCCGACGGTGGTGTCGAGATTACTCACGATTTTGAAATTATAGAAGTAGAATGATCCGCTAATTTCATTAAAAAAGCAGTCTTCGTGGCTGCTTTTTTTATGTCATTTTTTGAGTGAAATACTGCTGGCCATCTTCAAAAATCACCAGATTTTCAGGCCATCTTAAAGCCCCAAGATGATGAGCATACTCAGCCTGTTGCTGTCGGTCACGATAACGCCTACCCACTGAATAATCGACACAAAATACATTCTGCTGCTGACCAAACCATTGCAGGGCATCAATGTGCTTAAACAGACCGGATTTTTCTTCGGTGGTTTTAAAGTTTCGCCAATAATGGCCAATCACCACAGGTATCGTATCTGTATAACACTCCCACCATGGCAAACGGTCAATCATGCGCCAGCGCCCCCCTGCATAGACTGGTCGTCGCGCAATTTTTTCTGCGCCTGAGCTTAAGGTACGAATCGGATTTTGCATCTGGTCGCGTAACTCTTTCTCAGCGATATATTTTAATAAGGGAATGCTAGCTGTTGGATCCTTGAACTGCCCCTGATATTGCTGCTGTTCACTCTGAATATATTCATCAAAGCCCAAGGTCTGCAACTCAAGCTCATTTTTCAGGACAAAATGATCATAAGCCTGTCTGATTGAATTAAAAGGAACAGATTTCAATTGTTGAATTGCCTGCGTATCCCAACAGGCATGCACAATTCTTAAATGAGGTGCATCTAATGCCAAAGGCAGGCTGTTTAGAAATTCCAGAATCCATGCACGATCCTGACTTGAAGCCTGAACTGAATCAAAAGTTTTGAGATCATCCTGATGCGGTGAACCAAAAAACCAGCCATTGCCTTCCCGTAGCGTATCGGTTAACAAGTTGATTTCATGATTACCCAGAATGCATTGCGCATTGCCATTTTCTATTAAGGTTTTAACCTGTCTGATGACAGCGATACTGTCTGGTCCACGATCACACAGATCCCCGACAAAAATCAGTTTACGCTGTTCAGGATGACGACCTTGCAGATCGTAGCCCAATACTTCTAATAATTGTTGTAGCGCATCAATCTCACCATGAATATCGCCAACAATATCCACCGGACCATCAAAAGTCTGCTGTATGAATATCTGATTACTCATGGCTCTACCCTACCCAGGTCAATAAAACCTTTTTTTAATATAGCGCTTATACTTTAAATCAATATAACAATTTCAGAATTATTTTTTAATCATTTCGATTATTCAATCAAACAACGATAGATCAGAAACTTAACTGAAATCTCATTTCTTCATTTCTTATCTAAATGTATATCTAAAAACAATAAAAAACCGGCGCCTAAGCACCGGTTTTATTCACTTTACGAGCTTTAAAGCTAGTACAGCCTGATTAAGCGTTTAGTGATTCAATGATTTGGTTCAATGTAGCACTTGGACGCATTACAGCATTTACTTTTGCAGGATCAACTGCATAGTAACCACCGATATCTACAGATTGGCCTTGAACTGCATTCAATTCGCTCACGATCTTCTCTTCATTTTCAGCAAGAGATTGAGCGATCGGTGCAAATTTCGCTTTCAATTCTGCATCTTCGTCTTGCGCTACAAGTTCTTCAGCCCAGAATTTAGCCAGGTAGAAGTGGCTGCCACGGTTGTCTAGCTCGCCAGTACGACGTGATGGAGACTTGTCATTGTCAAGCAATTTACCAGTCGCAGCATCCAGTGTTTTCGCAAGCAGTTTCGCACGTGCATTGTTTTCTTTAATGCCCATTTCTTCCAGAGAAACAGCCAATGCCAAGAACTCACCTAGAGAATCCCAACGTAAGTGGTTTTCTTCTACCAATTGTTGTACGTGTTTAGGTGCAGAACCACCCGCACCAGTTTCGTACATACCGCCACCTGCCATTAAAGGCACGATAGACAACATTTTCGCAGAAGTACCAAGCTCCATAATTGGGAACAAGTCTGTGAGGTAGTCACGTAAGATGTTACCTGTTACAGAAATGGTATCTAGACCGCGAGCAACACGTTCAAGTGTGTAACGCATTGCACGTACTTGAGACATGATTTGGATGTCTAAGCCGTCAGTGTCATGATCTTTCAAGTATTTTTCAACTTTCTTGATCAATTCATTTTCGTGTGGACGGTATGGGTCTAACCAGAAGATTGCTGGCATGCCAGAGTTACGTGCACGAGTCACAGCCAGTTTCACCCAGTCGCGGATCGGTGCGTCTTTCACCTGGCACATACGCCAGATATCGCCTTCTTCCACATTTTGAGACATCAACACTTCACCTGTTTCAAGGTCAGTGATGTTCGCAACACCCGCTTCTGGAATTTCGAAAGTCTTGTCGTGAGAACCGTATTCTTCAGCTTTTTGAGCCATCAGACCAACGTTAGGAACTGTACCCATAGTACGTGGATCGAAGTTACCATTCCATTTACAGAAGTTGATCATTTCCTGATAAATACGTGCGAATGTAGATTCAGGCATAACTGCTTTACAGTCGTAAGGTTTACCATCAGCACCCCACATTTTACCGCCAGTACGGATCATTGCAGGCATAGAAGCATCTACAATCACGTCGTTTGGAGAATGGAAGTTAGTAATACCTTTTGCAGAATCAACCATCGCAAGTGCTGGACGGTGTTCTTGGCATGCATGAAGATCTTCAATGATTTCTTCACGTAAAGAAGTCGGTAAAGATTCGATTTTTTCGTAAAGACCAGCCATACCGTTGTTTACGTTAATGCCGAGCTCGTCGAATAATTTACCGTGTTTCTCAAACGCATCTTTGTAGTAAATACGCACACAGTGACCGAATACGATCGGGTGTGATACTTTCATCATGGTCGCTTTAACGTGTAAAGAGAACAGGATGCCAGCTTCTTTACAATCTTCTAATTCTTTTTCATAGAAGTCGCAAAGTGCCTTTTTGCTCATGAACATTGAGTCGATGATTTCGCCGTCTTGAAGCGCAACTTTTGGCTTAAGAACGATAGTTTCACCAGACTTAGTGATCAGTTCCATTTTCACATTACGTGCACGGTCTAAAGTCATAGACTTTTCGCCATGGTAGAAGTCGCCTTCTTGCATGTGAGAAACGTGAGTTTGTGACCAAGGTTTCCATTCACCCATAGAATGTGGGTGTTTTTTCGCGTAGTTTTTCACTGCTGTCGGCGCACGACGGTCAGAGTTACCTTCACGAAGTACTGGGTTCACTGCTGAACCTAGGCACTTGCTATAACGCGCTTTAATTGCTTTTTCTTCTTCAGTAGTCGGGTTTTCTGGATAGTCAGGCAGTGCATAGCCCTTAGACTGAAGTTCTTTAATACATGACGTCAACTGAGCAACAGATGCACTAATATTAGGGAGTTTAATGATATTAGTATCTGGATCTTGGGTAAGACGACCTAATTCTGCCAGGTTATCTGAAACTTTCTGCTCATCGCTTAGATAGTCTGCGAATTCTGCAAGTACGCGTGCGGCTACAGAGATGTCTGTCTTAACAATCTCAACGCCCGCCGGCTTAGTAAAGGTCTCAATGATCGGCAGTAGAGAGTAAGTCGCCAATAATGGCGCCTCGTCGGTCAGTGTGTAAATAATTGTTGACTTTCCACCAGCCATATATAGCCCCTTGCTTTGGATTGAGTTTCTGATCATCAGGCTTTTGGCCTAATTTCAGCGAACCGGTTACTTAAATAAACTTTGAAAGTAGTGGTGCTGGTTGCACCTCAGTCAAAGGAATATCAATACATATTCAACTTTGCCTGAAAAATTCGTAAAAATTGTCAGCGTGATTCACCGACAGCAGTATTCTACGTGAAAATGAACCTTTTTTCGAATCGGCACATTGCCAAACCATGCGATTTGTGCATTAGAGGGTTAATTCTCAGATTTTGCTTAATTTTACCAAAAATTATAATTTAAGCATTATAATTCAATTACTTAAATTAAAAATCAGACAAATTTACCTATAAACTTAATGTGTGCTTAATTCGGTTTTTAGCCATCAATTTTTATCTACATGTTGGGTATCATGAAAATAAATTATCAATGGCCGTAATTTCCATAAGTATGGGTTAAAAAGCGAATTGAAACAGATCTGCTCTTTCCTATCGAAATTTATGATCTGCACCTGATAAATTGATAGTTGATCCTAAAGGCTTAAGACAACCTAAATAATAATCACCTTTCTACTCTTTCTTCAGTTTAAATTATGTGCATTTTTTTAATCGAACTAATAAGGCGCAAGAAGAGACTTGAGGTAATTTAAACCTTGGATGGCTTAAATAGCCTATAAACAATGTAAATTATTTTTTAATTCAAAATAGTTTCAGGATGACTCATAAAGAATCATCCTAGAACAATTTACTCTACTCAAATTTAAAAATGAAAATATTTAAGAGTTTTGAGTGGCTTTGTTGCATAAAGGTTTGAAAGGCTGAGTTCCCTTAAGCTACTCAAATTTAAGAGACAACTTGGGTATGAGGGCGACCTAATTCTGTGAATTTATTCAAGACTGCCATGCGTGCATGGATCTCATTCACTTGGCTATCAAAACTCCTTGCACTGAGTTTATCTCCTAATAATTTGATGCAATGCATCTTAGTTTCAACCAAACTTCGCCGATGATAGCCTGACCATTTTTTCCATAGTGTCCTGCCTAAACGTTTAATTGTTCGAAGTAATTCATTTCGCTCTAGCGAGCTACTCTTTGTATCTTTCCATGGTTTCGCATTTTTTCTAGGTGGAATCACCGCATGCCCTTGCCGATCTGCAATGACCTGACGGCATTGCTTGGTGTCATAAGCTCCATCGGTATAAACAGAGTTAATCTGCTCATCTTGTGGAATCTGATTAAGTAAATCACCAAGCACCTGTGAATCACTGACATTATTGGTTGTAAGCTGAACTGCTCGTATTTGTAGGGTTTTAGCATCTATACCAATATGAAGTTTACGCCATTGGCGACGATATTCAGGTCCATGTTTCTTGCGTTTCCATTCGCCCTCACCTAGAAACTTCATGCCTGTAGAGTCCATGAGTAGATGCAGCCCATCGCTACTTTTTTGGTAGCTGATTACAATATCAATATGCTTTTGTCTTCTACAAAGCGTGGTGTAATCTGGAGCTATCCAATTTAATCCGCAAAGTTTAATCAGACTTTGCACAAAGCCAGTGACCATACGTAAAGACAGACGGAATAAGGATTTAACCATTAAGCAGCATTGGATGGCTGCGTCGGAGTAGGTTTGATTTCGCCCTTGTTTGCCTTTTGATGGCGCATACCATTGCGTAGCAGGATCAAACCAAATGGCAATATTTCCGCGACTCATGAGTGCTCGGTTATATGCGGGCCAATTGGTTGTGCGGTAGATTTTGTGTGTAGGCTTCTTCATTTGAAAATTATATCGCTGAAAAAGCCTTTACAGATAGGTTTGTGCAACAAAGCCATTACAGCCTAAAACGTTGGACTGCTTTAAGCCGCTATCTGGATGATGGCAATCTACCCATTGACAATAATTGGATAGAGAACCAAATGCGTCCCTGGGCCTTGGGGCGTAAGAACTGGCTATTTGCAGGTTCGCTGCGCAGTGGTCAACGAGCTGCCAATATCATGACTTTAATCCAGTCAGCAAAGCTGAATGGCTTGGATCCGTATGCCTATTTAAGTGATGTGCTGAAAAGGTTGCCAACACATAAAGTGCCTCAAATAGAAGAATTACTACCTCACCGCTGGAAACCTGAACCCCGTTAAAACTTGGCGATGGCGTTCAGCGGATGCTTACTTTTTTCGTAAGAGATGCGATGGATGTCTGGTTATTTGTAGTCATAAATTTTAGTCCCCACTTGTTTTTAAGTGGGGACTAAATTAAGGCTTATAGGACGAATTCATAAGGTGTGTTTAGCGAACGCTTACATTCAAACAAGTGGGACCACCTCTCTACTGATTACATAGGACTTCCCGCTATCTTTTCTTTATTGAATTAATTCCATATTAAAAACATAATTAGCTAATTACTTGAATATTTGGAAACAAAATGTCTACTGAACGTTCAACACCTGGCAATTGGATCATAGCTGATAACTTCAATGACCAACACCTACCAAGTAGACCTAATAACTTTTACATAGGTATCGACTTTGGCACTTCAACTACTGTAGTTAGCCAAGTTCTTATAAATGAGAATAATACTACGGTAAAAGTCATTCCATTAGGACAACCAGATGAATTTGGAGCCACAATTCGTCATCACTTAATTAATACAGTCATTGCTTGGAAAAATAAAACATTGATATGGGGTCAAGATGCTTATCGATTAAAACCCTTATTAACAGAAGGAAGAAATCTTTTCTCATCTTTCAAAATGCGCTTAGGGTTAGCTATTGGCCCAACCTATCCATCAACCGTATTATCTAAAAGTAAAGATTTACCTTATACAATTGAAACCGCTGAAGATGCAACTAAGGCATTCTTTAACAAAGTCATCTCAAGTTTGAAAGATGAAATAGGCAATTCAAATCTTCAGTATTATAAGTTTGCCTTTTCTGTACCTGCTTCTTTTGAAGCCAATCAAAGACGTAGCTTATTTCAAAGCTTAGAAGCCAATGGAATTCTCTCAGAGCAATGTTGTCTAATAGACGAGCCTAATGCTGCATTCTTAAGTTTTATTTATGATTGTGCAAAAAATCATACTTCTCATACATTTCTGACCAAGTTAAAGTCTAAACCATCCAATATCCTTGTGTATGATTTTGGTGCTGGAACCTGCGACATCACAATTTTAGAAGTAGATGCTCGAAATAACCAATTTACCTCTAAGAACCTTGCAATATCAAAGTTTACTGCTCTAGGTGGAGATGATATTGATAGAGCAATTGCTAAGCATATTTTGCTACCTCAATTATTAAGAGAAAATCCTAATTTCAATCCAAACTCACGTGATATCGAAGAAAAAGTAATTCCAATTCTTCAAGCAACGGCAGAACAATTAAAAATCGCAGTATGTAAATGGGCAAATCACCATCAAATTTATTCTTATGATAGTTTAAAGAATTATTTTGAAGAGAAAATTACTCTTCAATCTCTAGAAGGTATTAAGATCAAAGAATATAAACTTAATTTAACAAAACCAAGTATAACAATTCATGAATTCAAAACAGTAATGGAGGATTTTGTAGGGCCTTACGATGGGTTACATACACCTATGCACTTGGTATCACCTATCGAAGATGCGCTTAATAAAGCCAATATAGAACGTGAAGAAATAGATGGTGTTTTATTTATTGGAGGAAGTTGCCTAAATCCATTAGTGCAAACTTGTGTAATGAACTATATGAATGAGTTTTCAAATGAGGTTGAAGCAATTTTTCCTAAAGATGTCAGAGCTCATGTATCACTAGGAGCAGCTATTCATTCCTTTAGTTACCATGGTTTAGGAATTGACTTTATTAAACCTATCGTTTCAGAATCTATCTTCATTGTAACTACTAATCAAGTATTGGAAACTGTTATACCTGCTTCAACAGAGGTACCAATACCTCAACCCTTCCATAAACAGCTCATTGTTACACGAGAATATCAGGATGTAATTGATCTACCGATTTGTGTAGGAAGCACCAATAAATTATTAGGAATATTAACAATAGAAGCAGAAGAAGACTACTTCAAGCAAGGCTCATTAATTGATGTCTACGCCACTATTAATCATGAAAAACTATTGAATATTGAAGCTATTGTCGATGGTAAAAGTGCAGAAATCTCTATATTAAATCCTTTAGCAAATAACTCTTTAACTAAAGTGGAAGAGTCCATGCTACGAGCTAAGCAAAAATTCAATCAAGCTCTGCTTGATTATAATGGCCGACCTCCTGTTCATATTGCCGAGGAATATGCAGACGCTTGCTCTAAGGCAGGTGCATATGAATTAGCTGCTGACCTCTATATTGCTATAGAACGTTTAGACCCAGACTCGGATCATGCGACAAATATTTGTTATAACTATGATCGTGCAGGTAAAACAAAAAAATCAAAAGAATGGGCAGAAATTGCCTATAAAAGAAACCCTAGTGCAATTAATGCATACAATTTATCATGTGAATATTATGGTGAAGAAAAAGAAAAATATTTACGTCTTGCCTTGGAACACGATCCAGACTATACATCCGCTTTGCTAACCTTGGGTAAAATTTTAAAAGTTCGTGGAGATTCTGAAGGAGATGTTTTATTACAAAGTGCACTTATTCAATTACAAGATGACTTGTATAGCAGCACACCTACTATTAGGAAGTGTGAGGATCTCATCCAAGTCTGTAATACACTAGATGGTTATGAGGAGCTCAAATCTTCTGCAACTGACATTAAGAAAAGAATTATTAATACAAATAAAGAGTTATATTCCTTAGAAAATTTAGTATCTAGCCTAAAACCAAATTTAGGCATGAAAGAGAGTTAATTATGGCTTGGTGGATTAAAAAATCTAATTTGAGCGAAGAGCAGAATCAGATTATTCGCTCAATTAAAAACAATCTAAACCATGTTCATTGGGTTAGTGGTGTTGCTGGAACTGGAAAAACCACTGTCTTAGCAGCACTCACTCAAGAATTACGAAATGATTATCCTGATGCTACTTTCCACTATTTAACATACACACATGCTCTTAAAGATTTAGCAATCAGCTCTTTTAAAGAAGAAAATGTGACTGGTGTACACTTTCTTACTCATACAAAGTTTTTACATGATAAATCATCAACTGATTTTGTGTTCCTTGATGAAGTACAAGATATTTCTGTTGATGATTTAAATACCATAAAAGGGTTAACCAAGCATTTAATTATCGCTGGTGATTGTGCACAAACAATCTACGAACAATCTGCAACGGAATCTGAGATTAAAAAATCTGTGCAACCTGTGCAACATATGTTAATCATCATACATCGATTAACTGAGTTCCTAGCCAAAATTGCCTCTAGTATCCTACCGAGTAAGGAATTACTTGGTGCAAAACCAGGTAATAGTTTAGCGAATACAACTGCTAGGCTTATAAAATTCGAGAATGCTATACAAGAATGCATATGGACAATTGAGGAGTCGTTATCTAGAGCTAGACCCAATAAACCATCTTGCATACTATTGACCCATCATGTTTGTATAACATTCTTTATTAAAAATGCTCTTAAACATTTTGATTTGGAGAAAGCCATAGATTCTTCATACTATGAAAATAATAGTAAAGAATCATCAAATCAAAAATTCAATTATGGATTAATCAATAACTTATTTGAAAAGCACAATATTAATATTCGATACCTAGGTAATAATCATGGTGATCTGTCAGGAGTGCCAAACAAACCTATGGTTTACCTCATGACTTATCATAGCTCTAAAGGCTTAGATTTCGAAAATGTTTTTATTCCTCAACTTAACTCAAATAAGCAAATTGTTTATAAAGACGTATTGTCGAAAAAACCTGAGAATTATGATCTCGATAAAAGACTGCTATTCGTAGCTGTGACTAGAAGCCGAAGCAACTTATTCATGACATATTGCACAAATGAACCACATCCTTTAGTAGCGACTCTACCTAATATTAGCCAAACCAAATACGAACCAAATCAAAAAGATGATAAAGATGAAAACGAGGACTTCTTCTAATGAACAAAAATTACAACATCGTTCTTAGTTTTAAAGAATGGAATAATTGGATCGATCAAGGTTATTTACGGGTTAATCTCGCAAGAATTCAGCCCTATGTGGGTAGTAAGCAAAGCTTTTATCAATTAATGAATTCTTCTGCAGATATATCACACCTCGATGATAATGAATATATTATTGCCTCTTTATCCAAAAAATATTCCAAATATCTTTTTCAATCTGAAGAAACTTTATCGAATTATATAAGTTATGAAGCAGTCCAAGATTTCTATGCCTTGACGGAACGTGGAAAAACAGCGTTACAATATAGTGCCAGTAATTTACAAGTTACTTTAAAAACTGATCCACGATTAGAAGAGTTTTGGGAGGTTTACCGTTTAGATCAAAAAAATATTTTAGAACATGAAAAAGCTTTAAACTTTTGTAGCTTATTTTTCGAAAATAAATTTTGCAAAGAACATTTATCAAATATCATTGAGAATAAGGCTACTCTTGATTTATTTAATCCTGAAATTTATTTAAAATTAAGTGTTAATGACCTAGATGAGGAAGAGGATAATCAGCTTAAAGAAAATTTCAAAAAACTCAACGACTATAAACTAACCAAAGCTTTTAGTGGTGTTTTTACTCGCTTTATTTTCAATTTAGAAATAAAAAATAAAGCTATTGTAAAAAAATATCAAGAAATATCAAAAATTGATAGTTGCAATGCTAATAAATATTATAATCATATACTACTGAAAGAAATGACTGTAGATCAGTTAACTTCCTCTTTACTAGATGATCAAATTCTGTATGAAAAACTACTCACAGAAAATCTACTTTTCACCATAAATAGAAATGACCTGCCATTATTAGCTCTTACTATCTACTTCCATTATGACATGCTAATCAAAGCAGAGTACCCTATTAATTTTAAATCTCTGAAATATGATATCGATCGTTTAAATTATTTCTATAACTTATCTGATAACTCTGAATTCAAAAAAATACCTCTTATATTAATTTATAAAATTGGTAAGATTTTACCTTCATCAATTGTAAATACCATTTATTATTATCAAAGTAAAGCTCACTCTGCTTTTTCACCAACCAATCTTGCTGAATTAGAAAAATTTTTACCATCGTCAAATGAAATGAATTCGTCTACTCATTTAGCTCAACATGAAGAACAAATTGATAGAATTTGGAATAATTTATTGCAAAAATGGAAGGAAGCGGAAAAATCTCAACCTACTGTAAATATTAACTCTGCTCCATTACATGATGGTTTTACTACTGACAACTTAACGAACGTAGCCAATATGAATTCTCCTGATAAAGAGAATGATTACTACAAAGAAGATTCACATCAACAAGACTTACTAGATACATCAGAATATACGGATCATCTGAACCCATCTAGGCCGTCTAAAAGTGATTCAGATATCACTGCTGTAGAAAACTCAGAAGATAAATTTTCATTACAAAACTGTATTAATGATGAAGATCAGAATTCAATATCGAAAATAAATATTGATACTGATTTTCATGACATTAACAATCCTATTGAAGATAATCAGATTAAGGAAAAAAACAATTGTAATTTTGATACCGAATACCCTAATTTCATTGAGGATTTAAAATCATGTTTATCAGCAGATCCCTCAATTAAAAAAATATCTGAACTCGAAAGTAAACTTAAAAACCTGAGACCTTCTAATAAATTAAATGAAAACCAATTAAAGGATATTTTAATTCATTTCGGGATTTTAGATAAAAATATTAAAAGGGTTACAATCAATGGAATTAAGAGTAAATTATTCAACCAAAAATAAATTATACAGTTCCTTACACCACAACACCAAAATAGTGTTGTGGTATATCCTTGTTTTAAAAAGTTGCACTTACTACCTTCCTATAAATTTTTAAGGATTATGAAAAATAATTCTTTAATCTTTCAAAGTAAGCGTTCGCTAAACACACCTTATGAATTCGTCCTATAAGCCTTAATTTAGTCCCCACTTAAAAACAAGTGGGGACTAAAATTTATGACTACAAATAACCAGACATCCATCGCATCTCTTACGAAAAAAGTAAGCATCCGCTGAACGCCATCGCCAAGTTTTAACGGGGTTCAGGTTTCCAGCGGTGAGGTAGTAATTCTTCTATTTGAGGCACTTTATGTGTTGGCAACCTTTTCAGCACATCACTTAAATAGGCATACGGATCCAAGCCATTCAGCTTTGCTGACTGGATTAAAGTCATGATATTGGCAGCTCGTTGACCACTGCGCAGCGAACCTGCAAATAGCCAGTTCTTACGCCCCAAGGCCCAGGGACGCATTTGGTTCTCTATCCAATTATTGTCAATGGGTAGATTGCCATCATCCAGATAGCGGCTTAAAGCAGTCCAACGTTTTAGGCTGTAATTGATCGCCCGGGCGGTTGGAGAACTCGATGGCACCGTCAGTTGATGTTGGTTGAGCCATTCATATAGTTGTTGCATGACCGGTTGACTATGCTGTTGTCGGTATTCGCAGCGGTCTTCCGCTGTACCATCCGTCTTTTTTCTTAATTCTGCTTCTATCGCATATAATTTCTGAATCAGCACTAATGCCTGTTCAGCGACCTGACTTTTCTTGGTCACATGTAGTTCATGGAATTTACGACGTGCATGTGCCATGCAGCCCACCTCAATGACCTGACCTGATCTAAAGCGTGCTTTATAACCACTGTAATCATCACAGACCAAATGACCCTGCCAGCCTTTCAGGAAGTCTTCAGCATGCTGGCCAGAACGGCTATCTTGAAAGTCATAGATCACTGCCTGAACTGGATTGTACTGTGTGCTGGCATAGGCCCAGACATAACCTTTTTTGGGCTTTTTCTCATTTTCACCCATCTGCATGACCGTCACCGGTGTTTCATCTGCATGGATCACCTGCTGTTGCAGTACCACCTGTTTTAAGGCATTGGCCAGAGGTTCCAGTTCCACCCCACAGCGGCCAATCCAGTCAGATAACGTTGATCTAGACAGATCAACACCTGCGCGTAGAAAGATTTGACGTTGACGGTACAAAGGCAAATGATCGGCATACTTTGACACCAGCACATGGCTAAGCAATTCAGGTGAAGCAATGCCTTTATCAATCACATAGGCTGGCATCGCTTGCTGAGTCAGAGTGTCACACTGATCACAGACCCAATTCCATTAATAAATATATTTATTTAAATTCAAACACTTATATAAGATTTAAATATTATTTATACAAAACATTATACAAAAAAAGAGGCTTTTTTTGTAAAAATTTATAACAAATAATATCTTTTTTACTTCTCAAATCTTACCCCCAATTTTTAAAGTTATATACATTTGCACATAATTGTTTTAAGCCCCACCTATAGTCCCCTACCTCTACATTGTACTCCATGAAAGCGTGTTCATTGTGCAACCGCTTTTTTTACAACATCTTCAATATTTGCAGAAACGGACCATTCCCATCGCTTACAATCACTACATCAGCTTTTTGCCATTGTTCTTGCTCAAGTCGCTTCACAGCATATTCAACGGTTTCAACATCATTACCACCACCAAAAGAATAGCCCAAAAAATCGAGTAATTTTTCAATACCATCTTGAGCAAACTTTAGATCATGTTCAATTCTTTACCCCTGCCCGCCAAATGTATGTAAGTAACAAAGTCTTTTTCTGCATGTGCAATTTTAGCAACTTGTAAAGTTAACGCTTTTGCAATAATTTCAGGTGTTCCACTCATTGAGCCAAACGTATCGATCACCACTAAAATAGGTCCACGATCAAATCGAGGTTTGGGTTTTTGTATTTCTGCTTGTTCACTGATATACACCCAAGTTTTGTCAATCTCGATACCTTGAACTCTATAACTCAACAGCGCTTGCTCATAGCGTTTCGCATACCAAAGCATCTTAAGTTTTTGATGACCTAAAAATAAGGCTTCTTGAGGGAGTATTACCTTGAAGAGGGCGAGAGTTAAAAGCAGATCTATAAAACACGAGAAATGGCGCGTGCAGATGTGTTTGATTATATTGAGAAGTTTTACAATCGAATCAGCCATAATTCGCATCTCCATGGAATGGGCCTAGAAGCATTCGAGGCAACTTCAAAATGAGGCTGTTTCATGTCTAGGATATTGGGAGCAGTCTAGTTGTATTTATCTATTCATAGACACCCATTATATTGAATTGATGTCTATGAATCACACACTTAATACATCAATAAAAGTATTTAGTTATATAGTAAATACTGAACCTATATAGACTCACATAAGCTTAAAAACTATATAAACTTATAAAGTGTTTTACGCCCTTCTCTCACTATACATCCTTCAGCTTCAAGCTCTTTTAACCATTTTTTAATTTGAGTATCTTGCAATTCAGGGAATTGCTTTTTCACATCATTTAAGGCAAATAAAGTAGTGCGATCTTTTGACAATAAAATTAATGTGTTCACAAATAATTCAAAAATTGCACCATATCTTTGATGGATCTGAACTGATTGTATTTCCTCTGAATTACTTTCCTTATCAGATAGTTCTTCTGAACCAGTGATTAATTCAATTTGTAGTGGATTCACATGTAATTCTGATAATTTTTCTAAAGTATCTACTATAGAGCCTTCGTTTACTTTATCAGTCGTTTTTGAATCAACATGATATTCTAAATGCAGATCTGGCTCCTCAACTAATGACTCAAACATATCTACATTATTAGTCAAAAGATCCGGTTGTTGTAGTAAAGGTTTTGTTCCTAGTTTGGTTCGTAAAATTACACGAGCTTCTTCAGCTTCCACTTCAGTAAATATTTTATTTTCTACAATTTTTACTCCACTACTTTGAGCATATTGGGATAAAAGCTTATTATATGGAAGTTCATGATGTCCAAGAGCAATTCCCCCCATTTGGATTAATGCCTGATTACCTTCCGCTGCAATATCTCTCACCAATAAAGGAACCCATTTTTTATTAAGGTTTTCTTTAGCTCCAGTCCAAGTTCCGCCTTTATCTTTATCGCTTTTCACTACGATGACAGCATCTGAAAGGGTATAAATAAATTTATTGCGAGCCATTGCATTACCCACACTAAAACTAGCTTCCGGGAAGAATGGGCTAATCAAGACTAGGGTTCCTTGACGTAAATAATTTAAAAAAATACGTCGAGTTTCATTGGTATAGATACCATCAGCCAAAATTCCTACACATTTTCCACCATGTTCTAAAGCAGCCTGCATAGCGGTCTGGTCAACACCTTTCGCACCACCAGAAATGACGTTGTAACCTTCCTCAACTGCTTTTTTAGCTGTTGCAGATGCGAAAATTTCATCATTTTCAGTAATGGAGCGTGAACCAACAACCCCAAGACCTGCTAGGTTTAACAGTTGTTGATTACCTAAACCAAATAAAATAGGAGGACGTTGCTCACCTAAATGCTTTTTGATCGCTTTAGGATAGAACTCACTCACACGAGAAATTACCCAAATGCCTTGTTTAGTCCATTTTTCTAGGGCAAATGACATACTGACACCACGACCGAGTAGCTGTTTGATACGTTCTGGAGTTATTTTCCCTTTAGGGTCATCCCATTCTGTCAGTATTTCATCCGTTTGCGATAATAAATCTGCTGGGCTCCATTTATTTTGGTATAACCATTGTGCAAGCTTCGAGTACTCTAAACCACTCAAAGGTTTAAAGTTTTTTACTTCATTTTTATTAAAGTAGCAGCACAACAACATGGTTGCTTGCATGATTTCGTCATATTGCATATTTATTCACCTTGGTCTTGCTGCGCTGTACTCGTTAGAGCAATAGGATAAACGGCTTGAACACCTGCTCGTCGCAATAGTGCGGCTACTACCGTAAATGTCCACCCAGAATCTACAGCATCATCTAAGAGTAATACTGGGGTTTCAAAACCCTGTGTCGTATCAATCTCAAATGCACCATCTAAATTTTGACTTTGTTTAAAGCTATTTTGCATAGTTTTTTGAGGGGGGCGAACTGATGTCATTACAATAGCATCTTTGCATGGAATGCCTAATTGAGCCGCTAATCGATATGCAAAATCTTTAACCAATTGAGGATGACGACGTGATGGTACATAACTCATCCATTGAGGTCTTTGAACAAAATTCATTGAGTCAATCATTTTAATCATCGGTTCTAAAAGTTCATCGCTAAATCTACCTTGTTTTTTCCCTTTAGCAACAATATCTCCCCAAACCCCATCCTTCCAGCGAGAAAGTGCTAGGCCATCAGATGCCTGTAAGTTCAGATCCCGATACGGAAATTGATATATAGGAAATGCTTCTCTTGCCACAACAGATGAACGTGCAAATTGTTTTCTAGATTTAATTTTGACATAGCGCATTTTCACAAATTCAGCAGCAGCCAATATAAGTTCACGTTTAAAATCAATTGATATTTTACGAGCAGGTTCACAATTTACACAGTTACCACAATCTTCAGCTAAAGGATCGTCTAGAGCTGTAGTCAGCTCTTTCATCAAACAATTATTGGATTGATGATATGCAATCAATTGATCCCATTCCTGCTCTTTAATTTTAGACACTCTCTCAATACGGTCATATGGAAGACTATAATCTTGGTCATTTCGACAATACTTATTCTGACTATCTTTATAAATTGGTGAAGGTGATTCAACACTTAAGAACTTTAGAACAGCTTGAATTCGACTAAATTTCAAATTTGTTTTTGCTTCAATATCATATAATTTTAATCCTCCCCATTTTTCAATTGCATCTAGGATTTGCTCTATCTCTTGCTCTTTCGGGAAAGCATTTTGAATGAAATAAGACTGAATTTCTTGAGTTTCGGTTCCATTCATCAATATACCATAGGCATGATCGATACCACGTCCTGCACGACCGACCTGTTGATAGTATTCAACAATACTACCTGGAAGTTGAAAATGAATAACAAAACCTAAATCAGGTTTATCAAATCCCATACCTAAAGCTGAGGTAGCCACCAAAGTTTTTATTTCGTTCATCAATAAGGCTTGTTCTAAGTGAATACGTTCTTGATCGTTTGCTCCACCGTAATAACAAGCTGCTTTGATACCATTATGATTTAGCCACTCAGCCAAAAGTTCACTATCTCGTACTGTTTTGACATAAACAATACCTGTCCCTTCAAGCTGAGGGATTTTCTCGGCTAACCAAGCCATACGTTCGACTCGTCTACTTATTGGAATATTCTGTAAATACAGTGAATTACGCTTTAAATCACCACGGATAGTTTGTAGATACCGCCCTAATTGCTGATTGATATCAGTAATCACACGGTGATTGGCTGTTGCCGTTGTTGCAAGTATTGGCATATTAGCAGGCATATGCTGTAAAACTCGAACAATACGGCGGTAATCAGGCCTAAAGTCATGTCCCCAGTCTGAAATACAGTGTGCTTCATCCACCACAAATAAACCAATATCAGAAATAATATGACTGAGTACATCTTCAATCATTTCATCATTGGCTAATTGCTCTGGAGAAATGATCACTGCATCCACATTTTGATTTATGATTTGCTGTTTCGCATAATCATTTTGTTCTGATGTTTGAGAGGAATTAATCGAAATAACTTTAAGCCCTAACTGCCCTGCACGTTCAATTTGGTTTCGCATCAATGCAATTAATGGAGAAATGATAATGGTCGGTCCTTTGCCTTGCATACGAAGCAATTTCGTTGCAATGAAATAAACCGCACTTTTCCCCCAACCTGTCTTTTGGACAACTAAAAGCTTGGACTGATATTCAACAAGCTGTGAAATTGCTTGAAACTGTCCATCATGAAATTCAGCAGTGGGATTGCCTGTCATTTCTCTCAATAGTGCTAAGGCTTGATCTCTCATTTCATACCCTCTTTATAAAGTTTGCATATAGTTTCTCGAAAAGCTCAATATGCTCTTCTGTTATATTTTCAGCACATAATACAACACAAACTTTCATCTATTCCTTTATAAATTTCTTAAAAAACATAGATCTGTCAGATTTCCATCACATATGAGAAAAAACATCAATTTTATACTTTTGATTTTTTCAAGAATTGATAGTGCACAGGACACCTTTAATATCAAAAATAAATACTTTTTTAATTTTTTTTTATTTAATTTGTATTTGACTTTGTATTTTGTTTTGTCTAATCTATAACAAACGCTACAACAGAGGTTAGTAATGGACAGTAATAAATTTAATAAAATTTTAGAGATTTATAGCGATCTCAATTCAAATCAATCTTACGAAAATCTTTCTGAGTTGAATGAATTCCAAGAATTCCTAGAGTTCTTTGAAGATGGACTAGATATGAAATTAAATACTTTCTTTGATAATGATCAGCATTTGGACCAATTAGATGACTTTCTTATCGATGAAGAGTTAAGCCTTGATGGACTAACGCATTTTTTAGAACTAGCTAAAGCAGAAAAGTTAGACACTGATTCAACTACCCTAAAGGGCTTATCAGTTAAAGTGACTGAAAACCAAAAACAACTTTTAGATTTTGTGAGTGAAGTTTTAGGAAAAAGTCGATCAAAGGTATTACAAGAGCTTGTAAAAACTTATATGGATTCAGCTTATTTAACTTACTTAAATGGTAAGCATCAGATGTATCAGAATTACCATGAAATTGATAAGGGTGCTCTTATTAATGAATTACGTAGTGATGCAATTGCCTTAGATGACAATAATCATACTCTGACAATGCTTTATAAATTACGTTATAAAGATGAAGCTTGTAAGGAACTAGAATCTTTAGCAGGAGAAACAAAATGACCAATTACTTTATCGAACTTGGCAAAATGCATGCTAAAGACTTAAGACCGACTGATGAAAAATCATCTCCTCTATCATTTCAATTATCTGAAAAAGATTTTAAAAAATTGGAATTCTACTGTGAAAAAATGTCAATCAATAAGACAAAATTCGTGACTCTTATCATTAAGCAAAAATTAATTTTTGCTTTAGCACAATATCTCCATGCCAAAGGTCTCGGAACTGACAGCTTAGATTTATCCAATATGCCCTTTCACCAGAGAGCTTACATAAAAGCGAGACTAAGTTTAGCCATGAGAGAAATCGAAGAATTTACCAAGTCTTAGTTGCTCATATGAGGGCGAGTCTATTCTCTATTCGTCCTCATAATTATTAAACGTAACCTTATAAAGAGTTAAATATGACCAAACATTGGCTTGCTTACCATATGTCTCATTCAAAGCTTTTTCCATACCCATACTCATACTTAGGGAAATCGACTGTTTATAGCAAAAAAGAAATGAAATTAGATGAAAATGATATAGTTTGGGTAATACAAGGCAATAAAACTACATCAGCAAAGTTTATTGATTTTACATTGGTCGATTGTTTTATTGTCGGAGAACGTACGACTCCTCATGAAAAGTTACCTAAAGATTTTATTGATGCCTTTGATGCAAAGAAATCATTATTAACCAAAAATATTCCTATGAATAATGCAGATTCCCATTGGAGTCTCCTATACAAAACATACTTAACTAAAAGACCAATGCTTAGGTTAGCAAAAACTAACCAAATTATGGCTTTACAAAAAATCAGCGGTATTAGCTTTTAAAATTCTCTCACTATGCAGCCATGGATGCTGCATAGTGTTACTTATATGTTATTTTACCCTTACCAATTAAACTAGGTAACTGCTCTTCACCCCATAAGAAGAAACAACTACTTCCTTCTTAGCCCGCGTTAAAGCAACAAATACAAGTGATCGCTCATGAGCATCTGCTTCTATCTGAGAAATCTGATCAGCTTTATGCTCTACAGCCTTCTTTAATGGTATGAGCCCCTCATTACAAGATGCTAAAATAATTAAATCGAATTCCAAGCCTTTAACACGATGGATCGTGGCAATTTTTACAACATCCTTTGGAGCATGCGTTTCAGAGGTTTCAATTCTATGGAATTTTCTCTTCTCAGCATTAAATTGTGAGGCGATTTTATCTACCTCTGCATTTGTTCTTGCAACAATGCAAATACTATCCAATGGATAAGATGCTTGATCAATAAAGGCAAATATCTTCTGCATTTGCTCTTCAAAGTTTTGACTACTATCAAGGATAAATGGCGCTGGACCATGCGTCAGAGACTTATACAAAGTATTGTCATCTTCACCACCATCTAAGTCATCTATAGGCATATCATTTAAGATTGAAGTTGCAAACTTTCGAATTTCATCTGTTGTTCGATAATTAATTTTAAGTTTAGCTGACCGCCCACGGACATTAATACCGACTTGGCTCAGTACGACCTTATTTTGGTCGTAAATACGCTGATGTGCATCACCAACAATAAAGAGATCGTTTTCTTGCTCTGGCACAATCGCTCTCAATAACTTGAATGCTTGTGGCCCCATATCTTGGGCTTCATCCACGACAATACTTTGATAAGGAAAATCTATACCATTGACTTTGATATAGTCTGCTGCATCGCGATAGGCATCTGAGATTTCTTTAATCCCATGTTGATTCAGTAACCGTCTATATTCTGATAAAACATCCCAAACTTTAATTTTATCTGCTCGACTTAAACGCGTTCCTCGTCCTACACGGCGTGCCTGCTTATATTCCTCAAGTGAAGTAATGCCTTGTGGCTGTATTACATGTAGCCATTCTTCTTTAAAAAACTCCAAGCTTAATGTCAATTCTGGTGACATTTCTGCATAGGCCATTTTCCAGTGTTCATCTAATTTTTCGCGACTGTATACAATTTCAAAATCATATTTTTGTTTACGTAAGAAATACTGAACCCATCGATCTAAATTCACGACTTCAATTTTTTGAAGCAAAGCCTCTCCACATAAACTTCTAAGCTGATCTTCAATATCTTGTGCTAAGTTCTTGGTAAAAGTTGTAAATAGAATTTTATGATTCGGATCGGTTAAATTCTCCGCTAACCATTTTGCCCGGTGCATAGCTACTACTGTCTTACCCGTACCCGCACCACCTAATACACGAACAGGTCCTTTTTTTTGTCCTGTTGCTAGTTTACGTTGTGATGAGTGTAGGAAGACACGCCATTTTTCTAACGATGCACTTAGCATCTCCTCCAATTCAGTCTCACCAGAAACCACAGAGAATTTAGCTAATGACTGATCTCGAGTAAGTGCAGCCTCAAAATCAGTCGTACTAAATTGACTATCTTCAGCAATTTCACGCTCAGCAAGAATGGACTCGTAGCTTTGCCCTGCTAGGTACAAGAATAAGCCTTCATAGGCATCCTGTGGCAAATTGGTTTGTAACTGATCGAGATCTTCTTCCGTTTTCACTAATCGAACTTGCTGGATTAAATCTTCTGGCACCCCTACTTTCATCAATTGTTTATCACGTAAAGAATTGAATAAACTTTCTGAAGTATCCTGAGGCTCTATTGTCACTGCTTGGACTTCACTTTGATAAAGCTGAATAGCACCAGTTTCGGCATTGATATTACATTTATGCGTCTTCGCCCAAGCATATGCATCATCGTGATGATCTACCCAAAGCAATAACAGAATATTGCCTTGCTCTGAGACAATGATACGATAGGTCTGGTCTACTCGTAAGGATCTAAAGCTATCATCTTTGACAACTTGTAAT
This sequence comes from Acinetobacter sp. CAU_H_56, assembly GCF_058599425.1. Lineage (NCBI taxonomy): Bacteria > Pseudomonadati > Pseudomonadota > Gammaproteobacteria > Moraxellales > Moraxellaceae > Acinetobacter > Acinetobacter sp. CAU_H_56. The sequence continues at coordinate 1,966,107 of NZ_CM178654.1, forward strand.
TTTTCTAGATTAAAACCAGGCAAAGAGGGATTGACCATAAACTTCATAATCTGTTGGTTTACTTTTGCCTGAATATTGGATGGCAATTTATTCAGTGATGCAAAATATCCATCAGAAAAAGCCAGCTTTAAATTTGTTTTCATAGCTTATCCCCCAATTCAGTTACTAATATTTCCAAATTATTTTCAAATAGGTATACGTCATACCCTTGTTGATCAAACACTTCTTTGTCATCGAATTGATAAGGCAAAAGTACAATGATTTTTTGATCATTCCATAACAATTCTGCTTCTGCCAGAATTTCACCTTTAGATCCTTCTAATTCAAAGCCAACTAAAGGCATAGAAACACCCTGATCTTTTAATGCATATAACAGTGGATGCATGACTTCTGAGGCTTCTTCGAATACAAATGACCAATCATCATGATTCGATACGGATGGTGTATCCCAATTCAATTTTGAATGCACACCCTCATTCGTATGTTTAAATTCGCCAGCGTACAGATTTGGACAGAATTGCAGCCAATTCATGAATTGCCATAATTTCATCCACAGCACTTTAGTTTCTTCGATATTTTTTTCACCCAATTGGACTTGGATACCAATCATGAGTTCGTTTAAATCAAGACTTTTAATAATGCCATTACCTGCGGCATAAGCTAATTTAAGCTGATTTTCGTTATGACCAAGTTCAAAAATATTACCTAAAATAAGAGATTTAGATTGAGAAAGCTCATTAAACTCCAAAGGAAAATACTGAGTAAAAGTTTTCCATTGCGCTAAATTTTGATCTGATTTATGTTTAGGATCGACTAAACGTAAGGCTTGTACAGCACTTAATTTCTGCAGATCCTCTGTATTAGGGTGGCTCAAGAACTTCATCAATAAATTAAAACTATTGAGTTGTAAATCATTGAGCGTATATGGCTTCAAGTTTTGTTCATGTGCTCTTTTCAGTCCAGCATAAGCTGATGTTTCTACAATAATACTTGGGAATACATTCGCAACTTTAGCTTCATTTTTTGCAAAGCTTGATTCAACATCATGCCAAGTCAGAGACCAGACCCAATACTGTCCCGAACGTAGCAGTGCCTGACGTTTAAGTAAATCATCATGCACACTTTGTGCATGATACTCATAACCGTCCAAGAAAATTGCAATCGGTTTAAAGCCCGCTTTCTTTGCTTCTTTATTTTCTGGGTAAATAATAAAGTCTGGCTCACAAGCATAAGCAACGCCCTGTGATGGACCCAATTGGACATGCATTTCCATACGGTATTGTTCTTTATCAATACTTAAATGATATGCCTTACGCCCTTTGATCAAATCAACTTTTACACTGACTTTCTTACCACCAACAAAGGGTTGTAATTCTGGTTCATTAAATGTTTTCAGTGCTTCTGGGAAGCGTACTTCTAGCTGGCTATCCTCCCAAACCACTTTTTTCACTTTCCCTAAGTGTTCAACTTTTTTAAATGTCGGATCATCACGTAATAACTCATGCAACATATTCAAAGCCACTTTACGTGAAGTGCTTTCCATACCGTAGGAATTACGATAGGCATACAAGCATTGATAGCAACCATCCACCTCAGGAACGACATGTTGACATGAGCATTCAGCCATTACTTTTTGGGCTGCTTTAAATGTATCTAACAAATGCTTTGGGTCCGCGAGCAATTCATGTAAATAACCCGTCCCACCAGGAACGCTATCATAAATTACTAAGTAGCGTTCTCTAAAGTCACTACCAGCAACAGGCTGTTCAGAAATCATAATTTGTAAGTGATCAACTTTACCGCCAAATTTCTTTTTAAGGCCTAACTGCATTGCTGCAACAAAAGAGTTGATCTGTTCATCTGGCGTTGCTACAGCCATACTCGGCATAAGAATACGGATAGCTTCTGAAACATATTGTCGGTAAAGATAGAGACATTGTTCAATGCCACTTTCATCTTGATTTTTAGCAAAGCTACAGTAGTGCTGATGTTTTGCAGAGCCTTTTTTGTCTTGTACAGTGCCGCATTCCTTGCAGATCCTAAAACCTGGGCGCTCTAACTCCTTACCAGCGATGTAAAAGGTTAAGTCAGTAGAGCCCGTACTTTCACCAAAATTCATTTCAATAAATTTTGCTTTTTTAACGAATTCAAAACCAAAAGGTCGATCTTCGTTTTCAAAAGCATATGCAAGTTCCACATCCTGCGGATCAACATCCACGAGCATCTGCTTATTAAAGAATAATGGTTCACGTGTTTCACTATCATCAGATAGCATCGCCTTAGATTTCAATGTATTGGCATATACTTGAACAAGCTTTAATACTCGGAACTGCTGCCTTACATCTGCCCATTGAATATCACCACAACGGGGACAACTTGATGCCGTGACCGTTGAACCCACCGTCTCATGATAACTACAGCTTGGGCACATTCGCATCATTTCAATGGCTTTACCCTTTGCTGTTTCGATACGGGTAATCTCAACCTTGTGATGAGACGCATAGAAAATACTATTCGGTGCCAATTCGCTAATCGCTGCATGAGCTGGTCGTGTATATTCATACTCTTCGGAATGATACGGTGAAGCACTCGAGGGATCTGAAGACTTTCTAAAAATGACAGACTTTAATGTCGTACCTTCCTCAGGGAAAGCATAGTTAGGGAGTAAGCCTTCATCTGTTAGAAAATTAAATGTCGCTTTGCTATAAATATTACGCTTCAGTCGTGAGACACCTGTAATTTCTTGATGAAGTTCATCTAACTTTTCCTTTTTCTCATCATCATCTGGTAATGCTTCGGTTTTCTTTAACGTTTTTTCTAATGCATTCTTCTGCTCATTTAAACGGTTGATTTCCTCTGCCAACTCTTTAATTCGATTAATCAAAACCCATTCAATTTGCTCTTCTTCAGCATCATGATTGATAATAACTTTTTTGAGTCGCTCACGATTATCTGCACTCATTGTAGGAGGCAGTAATTCACTAAACTCATCCCATAAACGATCACGATTGGTTCGTATGTATTCAATTAAAGTGTATGGGAAACGGTCTGTATTATTGGTTTTGACTGCACCAATGACCAATTGCATGGTCTCTGGAATACTTTGTTTACCTTGTTCTGCTCGTCCCCAGTCATCAAAACAGTACGCAAATAATTGTCGTTTCAACACCATGGATGCTTCTAAGAAAATTGCAGGTGGCTCAACATTGCCCGCCATCATTTGCAATGGATTTGCATAAAAATACAAATCATGTGGTTGTCCATTGGCAACCGTTAACGCCACAGAATTACCCGTCGAACGTCCAGCTCGACCAATACGCTGCAAATAGCTTGCCTGTGATGGTGGTACTGAAGCCAAAATCACCGATGATAGATCACCAATATCAATACCCATTTCCAATGTCGGTGTCGCAGACAATAGGTTTTCAAACCATGGCTTACGTTCACCTGATTTTTCTTTGGCTTTGAACTGATTTTCAATTTTTTCACGTAATGAACGTGACAATAAACCGGTATGCTCATGCCCAATTACACGGTTAATTTGTCCATGCAAGTAGAAATGTCGATAAAAATTATTTAATGATCGGTGATCTTTTTTCCAAACATACATCCGCGAGTTGTTCTTCACGTTTAACTGCAATGATGGAAGATCTTCAATCTCATCATCCCATTGCTGTGGAACATTCAGCTCACCATGGCCTTGGGATAGATCTAAACTATCTGAAGCACGTAAGGTGAACGTGCTGAGCTGATGAGTAACAAATAATTTTTGGGGATTTAAGCCCCAAACTCGTGCATCTTTGGTTTTAATCACCCGTTCAACAACCAAGTCCACGCTTTGCAATGCTTTTAAGCAATATTCAAACAAATTGCTATAAAAGTCTTTAGCCACCAGTTGTTCTGTATGTACAACCAAAGTCAGCCACTTTTCATACCAGCTCTGACCTTTTTTAAGTGTAATACTTTCAAAATTCTTACATTTATCACTTGCAGGAAATACAGGTAGTTGCGAGTGTGAACCAAAAGTTGGTAAGGTCTTGTCATTGGTTAAAATATAATAATCACCGCCACGCTCGACATACCCCTCTAAGAGTTGATGATAGATCGCGCCTTGGTTACGTAACCTTAGGCAGATGCCCCACAGTACTTGTTGCGCTTGTTTTTCAGACAGCTCATATCCCAAGTGATTAAGTGCATCATCTTTTAATTGATTCGCTGCTTGATGAACTAATGTTGCTTCCCAATACAGAGTTGCCACCCCCGTACGGCGTAAAGAACGCCCAGTTTGGCTTTTAATACCTAACTCGTGCAGTGCTTCCCATGCAAGACGACGTTTAATATCTGCCAATAATTGAGCAAGTTGAGGGTTTTTACCCTCTTTCATATCAATATACGTTTCACGAGACTCTAAATTAGGCGCAATAAATTCAGTAATGAATTTTTCATGGGTCCAGCCATTTGGGTTTTTCTCATTCAGTTCATAATCTTCAAACCAATGTTCCACAAAGTCTAAATAAGGCACCGTGCCATTCTTAGAAATATATTGTGCCATCCCTGTTCTAAGGTTCATCTCCCAAGTGCGTGCACTATAAAAACCAGCCCGATGGGTCGCATCTTGGACAGAGTCAGAAAAAGCAATGACTTTTTTATCTTGATTGAGTTGATTTGAAAACAGTTGGTTAATCGCAACTGAAGTTAAACTGGCCGCCTGAGAACCAAAAATGATCAGCGAGTTACGGGATTGACAAGATGGGCACGTCCGTTCTTTTTTTGTGGTATTTACACCTTTTTCTTGAACTTCTTTGATCTCAGCACTTTCTACAACGCAAACAACGTTTTTAGAGCCACATTTATTACACTGATCTGCTTTCACCGCACTTTGGTGACAACATTCACCACATAAATAACTCACCACACCCGTAACATCATGACACTGTTCAGGAGCAATCGGCATCAGATATTTGGCCTGTACATCGTTTTTAAAGAAACGGTTATACAATTTACGTAGGTCCGTTTCAATTTGGGTATCACCCATCTTCTCTGCCGCTAGCCAAGATGTTGCATGACATTCTGAACATTGCAGAACAGGTAGAACTACTTGATCTTTTTGTTTTTTCAAATCGTCATGATAGTGCAAGTGTACATGCTCAGGGTCTTTATTTACCGTGGCGACAATACGGCGCAGCTCTCGAATCCACGCTTGAAATCTTAAAGAAACAAAGGGTTGTCCTGGGTAATCTTTACCACGTGCATGAGACACCAATGCCAACAATGACATCAGAATATACTCAGAGTAAGGTCTGAGACTTGGTGGTAATGTTCTCGCCTCAGGGACTAAACTTGAAAATGGTGTCAGCGTTTGTGCATCATTCAACAATTTTAGGAAGAATGCATGGCTTTTTAACTTTAAGCCTAATTCTTGGCGGGATTGCATATCACTAGGATCGAGGTCAAAACCGCCATCTGTTGCTTTACCAAAGAAGAACCACGCCTGGTGCTTTAAATACTCTTCTTCCGATTCAAATTGTTGTTGGTTTAACAGCTTTGGATCAAAGTCATAAGAGATGCTGTAATACTCAATGGGCGCTTGGAACTCGGCTGGGCTGACCCGTGTTTCACCAATAATACTGTCTGCTGTAAAGTCCGCATCGAAGATTTTCGAAACAAAATCCAGTAAATCTCCTTTGCTTTCTTCAGAGCCAATAGTTGCAGAAGTCCCCACCGTGACCAAATGATTCTTTGGTGTTTTTAAATGGGCTTTTAGACGCCGAATCAACATTGCCAAGTCTGAACCTTGTGCACCATCAAAAGTATGTAATTCATCGACAACCAAATACTTTAAGGTATCCGCTTTGTTTTGCACCCAAAGACTTTGATCTTTAGGACGCATGAGCAAGTAATCCAACATTTTATAGTTGGTTAACAAAATGTCTGGTGGTGTCTTACGCAAGGTGTCATGGTCGGTAATGACTTGTGTCGCCGACATTTGTTTGGTGCCACTGGCTGCATTGTCATCTTGACCGACAAATAGCCCGACATTGACACGATTTTTTAGTTCAGGAGTGTTATGGATGACTTCGGCAAAACGTTTCGCTTGGTCGGTTGCCAAAGCGTTCATTGGGTAAATGATAATGGCTTTAATGCCTTTACCTGCTTGTTCTAAGCAATGATTCAACAATGGATATAAGAAACATTCTGTTTTACCCGACCCCGTGCCTGTAGCAACCAAAGTTGGTTTTGCAGTTTCTCCAACAAGACGTTGCCATGCTTTTTCCTGATGTGCAAACGGTGAATGTTCTGTTTTGAAGTTTGGGAAAAAATGACAAGTCGCTTTAGGATTTTTAGCAAAAGGTAGCCCTAAAGAGACATAAGGTCCTTTAAAAAAAGCTTCCCCATTTGCGTCTTTATCAACCAGTGCTTCAAACTTCCCCTTAAAGTGTGGTGTTTCCGTTTCGTAGCCAGTTGTAATAAAACTTTTTAATGCTTGCTCTATATCTTTTGAAATTAAACTCGGAAACATGCTTTACACACCCTCTTGCGCTTTGAATCGTGCCGTAAACACGTCCCACGCTTGTTTATAATCTTCTTCTCGATTTGGTAAGTACCATGGACTGGTATAGGTAATCACACGTTCAACAGGTCCACCCGGTTGCGTGTCATCTAAAATAGTTCTATGAATTTTTGTACCATCTGGTAGTTTTTGGGCTTCAGTCCAACCGAGGGGTTTACTTTCTTTTTTACCGCACGGATATTCAATAATGACCGATGGATCACGTGGTCCTGCGTTACGTGCTAGACCTATGCCAACAAGACCTTTTGATGGGGTAAAGACAATACGTCCGCTTTGGTCGTAATAGGTTTCACGTTCGTACTGTTGCATGACTGGGAATTGCACACGGTAAATGGTGAGCAGTTCTTGTAAAGTCATACCGAGTTCCATTGCTACAAGTACGTCGATTTCTAAAAGTGCTTGACGGCGTTCATAATCACTTCGTAAAGCACTATCTCGTGCCCAAGATTTACTTAAGATTGAAAAATGTTTTTGATTTAATAAGCTATTTTCACAACTCCAACGATCATTTTTATAAATTTCAGCCCAGCTTTTTTCCCATAATTCCTTATATTGACTAGTTAAACAAGTTAAGGTTAAAACTCGTATTCTTAACTTTGGCGAAGTAATAACTGGTAATTGTTCTAAAGTAGAAATATATAAATCTTCTTTTCCTACTGATTTAACGTAATAATCAGCAACTATTGAGAAAAGTAAAGCTTGAAAATCAAGTAAAATATTAGAATCTTTAAAAACTGTAATAATACAAGTATGTATTGCTCCTACTTCTGGAGGTATTATTGTTGATAAAAGAGTTCTCTCTCCTGATAAACTCAATTGTCTGCGATGAATCATTTTATAATATTCAGTCACCTTTTTGCTTGAGCTACATCCATCATCTATCCAAGGCACATTAATAATCTTACGTTTATAGTCTTCAATCTTATTAGGAAGATAATTAGTTCTTGGTAAATAACTATTAGAAATATTCATTAAATCAATATTCTCATATGCTCTATGAGTATTGCATATATCTTTAGGAGTCTGAAAGTATGCGTTTGCTATATGAAAATGTGGTCCAGACATAATCCAATTTAAATTATCTTTTGCAAAGCTTGTATTCCTTTTAATAATTAAATTATTCTGAGCTTTAGTTTCATGCCACATTTCAAAAGAAATATATGTATTAGGAAAATTATTAAGCCGAACTTTAGTATTACTAAGTTTTTCGATACCTGAAATTAGTTCTGTAGAATGAACTTCCGGTAATTGTGAATGAAGTATAGGTACGTCTCCATCATCGTATAGTTTATTAAAAATTTTTAGAACATCTTTGTTTACCTTAATTAGACGGCTCTTATGTCCAAGTACAGACCAACTATCATTAATATCTTTAATTCCCGGAACTGAGCCTTTTCCATTGTGTTCATAACAAAGTTCAATAGTCTTTGGTATAAATAAATTAGATATATTTAAAAACTCAGGTAAATTTTTAATTTTCCCATAAATATTAATGCTAAATTTATTTCTATTCCCAATAGGGAAAAGCTTTTTCTCATTCTGAAACTGATAGTGAGCTATTAATCTTAAATACATTAACTCTCGAAATTTTCCCCCACTATTTTCACGATACACATTTTCTGGATGTAGAAAACCACTTACTCCATCAAAATGTATATATTTCCAAGCCTGAGGTATAAAACATTTATATAAGTTTGTTTGAATACCTTTTAGTTCAGGATAATTCTGATAAGCATTGAGGAAATTCTGAGTCCCCTCAGCTTCTTCCAGCTCAGTAAACCACGCATTTTCCAATGCAGGTTTAGCTTCAAACTCCTGCTTTCTACGTTCACGTAACTTCGTCGCAGAAAAGTTTTTAATTAAAAACTCAGGGTTGTAATCTCCTAATACGCCACCTTCATTCCACTCCACCTTTAACCACGGCGGATTCCCCAACATCACATCAAAACCACCACGGTCAGCAAAAATATCTGCAAAGGTCAGTTCCCAATGGAAAAACTTAAACTTATCCGCAAGCTCTTTTACCAGTTGTAAACGTGGATGTTGCTTATACAGACTCGGTAAATGCAACTCACCCTTTGCTGTTAAAACTTGACTCAGCTTCTCTTCTTGTACCGTTAAGTTGAGTTGAGCATCCCCAAACAAATCATGCTGAGGTTTTTCAAACCCAGTTAAAGCAGGCGCCGTGTCTACTGTCGCATCAAAATCAAAACCACCTTGTTCAGGTTGATGGAAATCATACACTTCACTTTCCAGTACAAGCTTTAGCTCCATCATCCATGTCGCACGGTCAGGCAGTAAATCTGCTTTTTCAATTGGCCAGAACCACAATGCACACCAATAATCCATCACCAATTTCAAACGGTGATATGGTGTCGCAATTGGCGCATCATGGTTAAAAATACCATTGGCATGAATTTCATCTTTAGCCGCAGTCGTCGTGGTTTGACCTTTAGACTCCTGTCCCCAAATCTTAAATTGATCTTCCGTACGGGCACGGTCGGCTCTTAAGGTTTGAACATGCTGTGCCCAAAGCTCGTCAATCACATCGCTAAATTGTTGTAGCGTCTCAATTTCCCAAGCTTCTAAATTCGATAAAAAACCTTTACGCCAATTCTTAATCGTTTCAAATTTTTCAGGTTTTAACGCTTTGGCATCACGGTCTGTCACGTTCGCCATATCAGGGTCAGGCAATAAGAAATGGTAAACTTCAGTTTTAGCTCGATCTGATTTTTTACGAGCCAAACTTTCAGGCGCTAAACGCTTCGGTGCAAAGTTAAACCATTTATCCGCTTTGACTTTGGTTTTAATCTGCCTCTCGTCATACACCTGACGGCGTGCACCAATCAGCGAGTTACCGTTAAATAATTGATACCCAAACCATGGTACCTGATTTGAACCATTGATCGAGTTCAGCCATAAAGACACTTCTGCAAGTTCAACCGCAATCGGGTTTAAATCGACACCAAATACATTATGGTCGGCAAGGTGCATTTTGACCGTCTGTAATTCATGTTGATAATCTTTCATCTCAATACGTTGATTGAGCTCAGATTGCTTCTTAACTAAATAAGCTTCTGCTAATTGGTTGACAGCTTCGTTCAAGAATGCGGCTGAACCCATTGCAGGCTCACATACTGTCAGTTTTAAAATATCATCGGCACTGACTTTTTCTAAATCCGCACCGAGTTTTTCACGTAAGGTGTATTTCACCAAACTCTTGGTCAGCACCTCTGGTGTGTAATAGCTTGCTGACTTTTGACGGTCACGACCTGCTAAACGATAGATGAACTTACCCTTAGGGTGCTTTTTAAGAACTTTGAGTCCTTCGTCATTTCGCTCATAGACTTTTTCATCATCCGCATAGCTGTCAATTTCTGTTGCAGTAACAAAATATCCTTCATGCAGTTCATCGTAATTGTCCTTAGGTCTTTTCACCTCATACAAGTCTTCTTTAGCAAAGAAACCTCGGTAGCTCAGCAGCGCCTCGTAAACTGCGCCCAATTGGTTAATACCGAGTTGCGCATAACTAACACGACCACGGCGTTGACGACCTCGACCACTGGTTTCACGCGTCAAAGACATCAAGCGAATGACACGTTGTAGTGTTTGGTTGGTAAATTTTACTTTTTCTAAATATGCAGTTCTTTTCGGATCAAATAGATGGCTGTCTAAAGCATGAATATCAAAACCTGTTAAACCCGTACTTGATGCGCTGTAACTTCCTTCAAGTGCAAGATCCCCTTGATCGTGCGGTTTACCGGTATGAATCAAATTAAACAACTTTTGAATCGAATGATGGAAATAGTAACCTTTCAAAGACTGTTCACTTTGTAATTGCACCATTTCTAAGTCACGTAAACTCTCTAAGCTATATCCCTTTAAGTAGCTCTGGCTGGTTTTAATTGGGACATAGCCTAGCTCTGGTCGCGCTTCAATATAGAACAAGAACAACAAACGATACATATAACGTAAGCATTCTCTTGAGAGTTGCTCTGGGTTTAGCCCCGTTTTTTCACCTGCCCAACTAATATCTTTACGTTGTAAAAGCTGTTCCGTTGCTTCATTGCCTAAGAGTTCAATTGCTTCACGCAGGGCATATTTCAGGTCCTCAGATACCCCAAAAGCATGCTTATGTGCATTTTCATCTAGGCTGTCGAGCAACGAATCACCATCTTCAGGAACAAGACTGTCTTTAAATAACAATGCTGTTGTGGCCTGTAAGGTCTTGGTATCTTTACGGCCTAAAATTTCATCCCAATCAAAACGTAAAACGCGGTTTTGTAGCCATTTAAAACGATCAACCAAAATTGCTTGTCGATCACCTAAGACCAAGACCCAACGTGGTGGCTCCTGCATCTTAAAAATGTGATCATTGATAATGTCCGACCACTTGATTGCAGTCCCATCTTTCGCTTTATGCACTAGACCATCCGCATATGGTCCTGGTCCAAAGAATTGCTCTTTCAGCAGGCTTAGTGAGAATGGGTCAAAACCGTCATTTTCTTTATCAATTGCCTCTACAACCATCAATTTTGGTTGTTGCTGATTTGGATAAGCAGACAAAACTGGCAGTTCTACATCCTTATTTCCAATTGAAAAAACATGGTTATATGGAGCAAAAGGAATATCCAAAGCACTTAATAATTGTTGGCGTAATTCTCGACGTTCTTCTAAAGTTGCCTTTAAACTACGTTCACGCTGAATTTTTTCATGTGTTTTAAAATATGGACGTGCTAAGTTTTTTAAGCGTTGATATGGCGGTTCAAAAATAACTGTTTGCTGAGTCTCTCTGTCCTGCTCTTCTTTAGCTTGCCACTGTTGGATTAAATCCCGAATATCGCCATCGAAAACTTCTGATAAATAATGTGCCGAATAGAATTCATTTTCGTTTTGAATGCCCAAATATGTCGCTGCATTATCACTAATAGCCATGATCTATCCTTAGTTTTGAGTTGCTGCAATAACGGCAATTAATTGAATATAAGGTGAATTTTCTGTCTGCCAAGTATCTTTAATCCAGACTTCGTATTCATTAAACACTTGATCGATATAACGTTGCTTCGCTTCTTTTTTGGTTTTAGCAACAGACTCGAGTCCTTGATCGAAATCAAGATATAACTGTTGTTCTTGTTTACCTTTTAAAGCACTTAATTTTTCAAGTTGTTCAGCAAGCTTGGGCTGCATCTCTTCATCAAAACTGACTTTCTTCTTGAGCACTTCTTGAGTCACCCCATCCACAACGGCAGAGCGTAAATTTTGCAAAGCATCTAAATCCACTGGTGCACCCGTATTCGGTGCATTTTTAAGGATTGGACCATAGACATTCAACATGTCTTGTAATGACTCAATTTTAGTAACCTGATTTGCTTTAGTATGTACGGCATACCATTCCCAAATCACAGGATGCGCTTTACGGTTAGGTATCAGTGCTGATACTAAGAAAATTGCTTCATCTTTCTCGATTTGAGTATTCAAACCAATCACTAAAGCTTCATTACGTCCTGTGTTGCCCAACATACGCTCTTGGAGCCATTCAGCAACAGGATGACGTTTCCATAAATAGTGTTCTTTTGGCCAAGAGTTCTCTTCATTACGAGAAGCCTTCACCACTTCCATATAATTTTCTTTATCTTCAGTAAGAATAAAATTTCCATACTCTGGATAAATTTCAGGAGGATATGCTTTAAATTTTTGTTTTAGATCCTCAGGCGCAGTTAATTTTATTTTTTTAACTGCATCCTCAAACTCGACAGCAATACGTCGCTGGTCTTTGTTGAGATATGACAATGCTCTTTTGGCAAACTCATATTCACATTCAAATATCTTAAAATTGTCCTTTACTTCCTGTGGTTGTACCTCGATAAGAGGCTCATCATCAAGTGAGCTAAAGAAGTCAGCTAAAATGTCATCGCCTTCATTATGTTCGTTTTCTGGCGTATATTGAGCATCAAATTCATCAGCCTGCATAGTGAGCATAGCCTCAGCAACTAACTTTTCTTCTTCTGATACATCATAAACATCTAGGAAGGTCGCTGGGTCGCCAATATTTTTATAGGCTTGATCATCCTTTTCTTGCAAGATTTCTAAAATACGTACATCGCCACGGATCGTTTCATTACTACTTTCCGTAATCAAATAATAAATCTCTGGCTCTTGGGTTTGACCATAACGATCTACACGACCATTACGTTGTTGGAATACCATCAATGACCATGGCAAATCAAAATGTACTAAGCGATGAGATAAATGATGGAGGTTAATCCCCTCACTCGCTACATCAGAGCACAGTAATACTCGGACCTTTTCTTCACGCTTACTAAATTTTTCAACAATTTCTTGTTGGGTAATATCATCCATCCCCCCATGCAATTGCTGAATTTGATCTTTATTTAGACCTAAATCACGGCTTAAAACACTTTCTAAAAAATTCAGTGTTTCAATACGTTCAGAGAAAATAACGATACGATCATCCGTGTTACGTTTATCCCAACTAAATTCAGAGCTTTTAAGTAATTCAATAAGCTTGGTGTATTTTGTAAACGCTACTGAATCGATTGGCTCTAGACAAGCTTTCAAGTCTTGAAGATGGTCGAGTTCTTGTTCTACATCTGGTGTAAGCAATTCATTTTTAGCAGTAAGTGTTTTGATCCGTTGTTCAACAGACTTCAAACAAGCTGCTGGGGATGAAAACAGTGCTTTCTGCAAGCCAATTCGAACTAATTGTCCAGGCTTATCACTGTTGTATTGACCTTTAATGGTAAATGGCACTTTAAGCAAAGCGTCATAAGCCAACTCTTCTAGAGCTGAAGCTTGATGCTTTAAAGAAAAGACCTTACGGTCCTTAAATTCAGTTTTGACCTGATCTTTAATGTCATGTTTGAAACGGCGTACTACAAGCCCTTTATCTGCAAAATCAGCTTTCTCATAGTTATTCGGATCTGGAATAGCTGTTGGATCAAGCATATTCATTAAGCTTGCAAAGCTTTTGGCTTTACCATCATGTGGTGTTGCTGAAAGCATGATTAAAGTGTCAGATTTACGTGCTAATAACTGAGCAAGTTCAGTACGCTGTGAACTTGTTCCTCTGTCAGCCACGTTATGTACTTCATCAATGACAATGATGTCCCAATAGGCTTTGTCTAAGTAGGACTTAAACTCATTGTCTTGTTTAAGCGTGTCGATTGAGATAATTGACTTATCGTAGTAATAGAATGGATTGTGATTCGTTGGGATGCGCCCACGTACACGTTGTAAGCCATTTGAATCTAGACGCATTAACGGGATTGAAAAACGATTCCAAAATTCTTTTTGGAATTGGGTCATCATACTTTTTAAGGTCAAAACTAAAATGCGTTTACCACGACCACGCTGAATGAGCTCTGTGACTAAAATACCTGCTTCAAGCGTTTTGCCTAAACCAACCGCATCCGCAATTAATATACGCTGACGAGGCTGTTTCAAGGCTTGATATGTGGGAACCAATTGATATTCAACCACATCCATTGCTGCTTCTTTGGCAATGTGAATTTTTAAATCATTGGGCGTGGACTGGCGTAGCTGACTTTCAATAAATAATAAACTTTGAGAAAATTGCGGACTTTTATCCTGAACCAATTTGGTGAGCTTAGGATCTAAAATTTGAATTTTGTCTTCGAACTTAGTCAGGAAAATGGCTTCTTTACCACGGACAAGCTCTGATATTCCTTCACATGTAAGTTGATCACCATGATTCATCGTCGGGTCCACGCGTCGGATTACCCACTCTTCGTCACGAATCTCTACACGAGCTCCAGGCGCAAATTTCCCCGTCATGTTCTTATCTCAATCATTCAATAATGGTTTTAATCTTTATTCCATTTATAACTTTGCCATAAATGCCTCTATACAAAGCCCTCACTTTGTATGAATCACATTACTCAGGCTACCATTATAGCTCAAAGTATGTTAAATAAGATTTTAAAAAATATAGGCTTATACTAACTAAATAGCTACCAAACGACAAAGCATGCCTGTACAAAAATGAAGCGCTTGGCATAGCTCGTCATAAAAATAAAATACAGAAAATTGGATACAGTGTTATAAGCTTATCTAACAATCATTATCCATAATTTGAAAACAGTGTGGCTCATCTAAATTAAAAGGCACCACCCTAAGCTTTGCCCCATGTGTATGCCTAAAACCAAAATCATCCAAAGGTCGATCAAACTTTCCTGCTCGATACGGATACACCAATATCACTTCACTTTCTTGTTGTAAGTAGTAGTGACTGTAAGCAAACATCTGCTGAATATCACTGTCTTTTAAGCCATACCGTCCACCACGGTCATTCTGATCTATCAGTTTCCACTTGGTATCCATCACAATATTTTTTGCATTCGTTTGGGAACGATCAATAAAAATATCGGGCTTCAACTTAAAGATCTTACTCTGTTGATGCTCACAAATATGTTCGGTTGAATGCTGTGTTTTGACCTGATATTCAGGCAATCCACGGCGCAAATGATACGCTACAAAGTGTTCAAAGAGCTTTTCCATCGGGAATAATAGACTCATGCCACGCCATTCATCTTGTGTAGATACAGGCATGTATTCGCCTAAGATTAATTCCGTCCAAGGCTTAATCTCAGCATATAACGCAAGTAAACGCCCTGACTGCCATTGTCTAAAATCCTGCTGAATCTTTTGACTTGACGGTATTTCAGTGGTCATCAACCGTAGCTCTTGAGCAAGCTTCCAATTGTTCGCATCTTTGGTCTTTTTACACACGACTTCCAATGCTGTACGAATCAGACGGTTCTCAGGACGATTGACTTCATAAAAATACAATATGACTCAAAACCCATCAGATTTTAGCTTCTTAAAATTCATATATTTCATTGAATTAAATTCTTTCGATCATAAGTAATCTGTGCTCAGAGCATTATAAAAACACCAACTTTTCAACAAAAACCCGCCACCTTATTCCCTAGTTTTTGAACAAGCAGTCAAAGCTTTATTTTTAGCTTTACAATTGAGCTATCGAATAAAAAGAATAAAACAACGATGAAAACAAAAAAATCAGCTTCAGACCAAGTGCAGCAGTTGTCTAAGGAAAAAGCCCTTGCCATTGCTAAAATCAATAAGGGTATTCAGCTCTGCCTTCATGAAGTCCATCATGCAATGCCCTCCCTATTTGGGATCCATCCACAACTCAAGTTATTTCACGCTGTAAAAAAGAAAATAGGCAATCAAAGTGAAAAATTGAGCGTCGAAGCGCTCCATTTTCAAATGACACAAGCATTTATTTCGATGTTGTTGCATTCTAAAATTGAGATCAATCAGATCTATCCCAACAGATTATTGTCTTTGCTGAATCAACATCTGAGCAAAACCTTTATTTATGATCAGAACTGTCGTCTATACGACAAACCTCATACCAACATGTCCATGCACCTGTTGGCACAGTTTCTTGGTTGTACACGCAACCAATTAAATTATCGTCAATCGCATATTGATCAAGCATTTAAATTGAAATGGTCTGCGCTGCAAGCCAAATGCGAAGCATTGCAACATGATGATTTGGATTCCTCCATGCTGTGGAGGGCTGAACATGAGTGAGATGATGCGATTGAAAATGAGATCATTATTGGTTGCAGAAGATGTACTCGAAACCTTCCAATATATGGGTGCACATTTTCTTTGCCAAACACCTTCGATTGATGATTTAAACACAGAGCTCTTGGCTTCTCTTTTACCATTTGTATATTGTGACAACGTGTCATGGGAAAAATTAGACCTGCATCTACTTGATGAGGCACCTCATCTAACTCAAGCACCGATCAGCAGTTATTTGTATGCCTTAAAAGATGTTAAACCCGACCATATTGCTTATCAATGGGCAGTGAACATCCTACATGCCTTAGTCGCCTTACATCATATTGGTCGTCGCTCAGATGAACATAAGAACACGATGATTATATTAGTGACGCGCTTGCGTTTGGCTTCACAAGCCTTATTTAAATCCGAACAAGGCAAAAAGCTCTCTAAATATGACAAGTTATATTTATGGTTATGGGAGCAATTGCCACAGACGCAGATCCGCCTTGAGGAATTTATTCAACAGCTCAGTGCATTAGAACACTCTGGTACTTTAACCACCTTTCAATTTAATCTGATCCGAGATCTCAGACGTGCTTATCAATATGTATTGAATGCAAGTCCGAAAAAGGCAGGACATAACCATAGTGCGCAAAAAAAGCTGGAACTCTACCCTCTAGATGATTCAGATCATCTATTGATGGTACAGGAATTGCCAACATCCTCCACAACTCGATCTCTACAATATGAACTATTGGCAGATCATCAAGAGATCCAACATGCACAGATTGAAACTGAAGCTGTATCACCACTGTGTAAACAGTCTAAGGTGCTACAAAGCAAGTCGGTTCAATTGATGCAACAACATATGATTCGGCTCCAACATCGCTTTGCTAGTAGTAATCATTATCCTGATCTGGAATCAATTCGCTTATTGATCTCACATTGTTGGAACCAATACAGTACAGCGCAATTGAAGAACAAAGCCTATCTCATTATTTTACTCAGTTTCCTTACAGGCAATTCCACGGAAGAATGGCTCAAGGTACAAAGCCCAACGATCTCTCGTTTAAATCAACGTCAGCGTCTCATTCAAATTGAAGATAGGTACGTCCTACGGTCCAAATTTACTTTATTTGATCCAATGCACTTTCCACATAAAGATGCATTGCACAATCAAATCACGGATTTTGATTTACCTCTTGCTAATGTCCTTATTCGAGGACTAAAGCATAAACCCATATTGGAACAAGCCGATATTACTCAGGCTTTACAACAATGTCGTAAAGCACTTTATATCCCTTCGCTCACGAGTAAGAAACTCAGTACCTTACTCCATGCCCATATTTACCATACGACCGGCAATGCGCAATTGGCAGATATTCTGACCGGCATCGATGCCAATCGTTCCTGCTCGATCTCCTATTGCTCCTATCCGGTGTATCGTTTACAGCATGAATATGTTGACGTCGTTCAGCATCTCTCAGCCAACATGATGAAAGCTCTACAGATCAAAGTCGAAGATCAGGGATTAAATTTTGGCAGTTTAAAAGCCCCAACAGCCAAGACGGTGACGAGTATTTTTGCTTATTTGTATGCACAGGTGATTCAAGCTCAACATCACTTTGACGCTATTGCCACCTATAACCATTACAATATTTGGATGTGGCATATTCTGCTACTTTTTACCGCTGCACGACCGGTGAAGGACTTTCCGGGATTGTTAAAAGATGTTGATTTAACGCAGGGATGGTTATGGGTATCAGATAAAGAAATCCACGGTCGGCATGATGATGGGCGACTCCTGCCATTATGTGATTTTCTCAAACGTGAATTAAAAAGCTTCTTGCAATATTTAAGACAAAATACAGTGAGTTTAGAAGCTGAGATCGAGAATAGCACTCAGCATATTGAAGAGATCTTTGAGAGCAAACGTCCCTTGCTGTCAGTTTTTATTGATGATCAATGGCAAAGCTTAAGTCCTGCAATCGTGTCGCAATTTACGGAAGGCATGCAGCTTGAACAAGCCAATTGGCTTCGGCATACCACACGGGCGTATTTGACAGGAAAAACAGAAGAACCCTTGATTCTTGCATTGTTTGGCCATGAACGAAATCAACAAGAACTGGGCAATCATTATTCGAGTCTTGCGCTGAATACTTACCGCACATTGGCAAAGACCCTCGATGAAATGAGGGATTTTTTTCAAATTGATGGCATGTGTGACAAAAATGAGAAAGTTTAAATGAAATCAGAAGATTTTCCTGTGTACATCTAAATTTACCAAATGATCAAAAAGCAGCAATTTCAAATACTGAACTTTGCGCTGTACTTATTTATTTTAAGTTTCACGTGAAACTTATATTTACAAATAAAACATATACTTAGGAAAAATTTGTGATGTAATAAAAAATGTGTTAGTTTTACTCAAAATTGGAAAATTTCATCTAAATTTAAGCATACCTTATAGATGATTTAGTATGTTTAACATAAATACACCTATCAAATGATATAGTCTAAGTACATTTCTCTACTATGGCTTCACTCTCAATCATGTATATAAAGATTAAATAAATGAAATTCAAATGAGCTTCAATTTTATTGGCTACTAATTTATCTAGAAGAATTTTTGCCTAGCCATTAACTACAAAATCATTGTATATTCATGTATTAATCTAAAAATTACTTACCAATTTAAGTCTTTTAAATCTAAAAATATAGGATGACCAGACTTACCTAAACGAAATGAAAATCCAATTAATACACTATATGAAATATCTACAATTCCATTTTTTAACATAACTTTTAAACTTTTATCATTTTTAATTTGATCTATATCAAACCCAAACCCACCAATAGGTAATTTTAATATTGATTTTGTTCTTCTACACCCAGAAATATCTAAAAAAGTTACTGAGACACGTAATGTTTTATTGGCATCTAGACATGCTTTTCGGCTAAATTCGAGAACTGAGATTTTCTCCCTTGCTCTACTTTTATCGTATTCGCTCACTTCCCATGCTAAACGCTGATGATATTTTAAAGGTAATACTGTTACAACTGTACCAGTCTGCTCATCTCTAATCGCCACAAAATACTCTTCATCTATAGGGCTATAGAACAGAAGATGCTGTTTAGGAATCCCAGGTTTGTTCCCTAAATTAAAATACATCTCATGATCAAGCCAGAAAACGAGTTGTTCCTGAGTAAAAGAAGTACGTTCACTTAAACGATCAAATGCGTGTGTAGAAAAATTAGTAAAACAAGATCCCAAATTTATTTCCTTATATTTAAGTCTCAATAGAACACGGCTTCACATGCAATCCTAAAAGCACTAGTTTAACCTTCATGTCAGAGTTAGTAACAGCCAAGCCCGAAATAGCTAATTATTAACCACATTTATGGATAAGAAATTGACTTTAGAAAAATACAATCCAACCTAAAACCTGCCAGATTTCAATTCTTAAAATTTATTTCCGATCAAAACTTAAATTAAAACCTATATTTTATTATCCACATAATCCATAGGTAAAAACAGTATTATTTCAACAATAACCCTCAACTTTATTCCCAAGTTTTTGAACCTTCGGTGAAATCTAGCCTTGCAGATTTATCATAGAGGAAGAATAAAAATAAAAAGCTCCTTCTATGAAAAACACAGCCTTCGCCAGTGAGCGTCGTAGCACAGCACGTAAAGCCACTCGTCAAAAAGAAATGTGGCGTGCTCAAAGTTTTATCCAAACCCATTTACCACTAGGCATTCTTTATGAGGCCTATCAAACTAATCAGCATGTGAGCCTATTTAAAAAACTCGAAGATGCGATTGAGCGTGAGGCTTCCTCAGTTCGATATAAGAAGATGCTCTATCACTGTTATCGAAAGCAGATTACGTTGTTTAATCGAAATTATTCGCTGGAGTTGGAACTTCCTACACGGCAATTTATCAGCATTGAACGAGATCAAATGGTGTTTGACCGAGAATGGTTACAGCGCTCTCACCATATACATATCCTCCATGACAAACTTCGACGCTATTGGGATACCACCACGCAGTTTTCAAAAGATGAAGTGATTGGCAATGTGCTACTTTCCAGTATTTTGTTTGCAGGGATCTCAACACAAAACACCCTTGATGCTTTCTTTGAACAGCTTCAACAAGGGCTCACGATTCATCGTATTCCCACACTTGATTTACATCTTGTTTTTCTAGAGCCATTATCACCAAGCTATGGGGATCTGTATCACCCCGAAGCGCCACTACGTAAATCCCGAACCTTGGTCTTAGACCGTATCACGCAATTATGGCTGTCTCGCTTTTTTAAACAGTCATCCTCTCTGCAAATGCCAGTATCCAGCTATCTGAATTTAGTATTATCGAAAATGGAGTTATCGACCCAAGCCAGCGATATTTCAAAATTACTCGCCTGTGCAAGCTGTCACTGGATGCAATTGAAGAATGTGGCTTTAGATCCGGCTTTAACTCGATGTCTAGAGGAAACTAATGAAACCTGTGGATTGAGTTTGGATGCATTTCAACATTTCATGAAACCTGTACTTTTCTCTACACCACGTCTTCAGTCCAAGGCTTTAGCCATAAACCTACAACCTCAGCGGATAGATCGAAGTACACACCTTATGCTCGATCAAGATGCTATTGCGAGTATCAAAAAACTGCATAAATATTTACTCAAGACCATTCGCACCCATCAGCACTGCCTTGAAGAACTGCTCGAGTATCTACAGCAACAACACACGAGCTTATCTGAGCCTGCTCTCCGAATTTTCTTATGGCTGATCAGCTTGTTCCAACCGAGTACAGCGCAAGTCGAACAGCTCAGTCAGCGCTTTGATTTAGATGCAGAGGCGTGGCTCAAATATTTAAGCTATCAACAGAAACTGCGCCACTCCTCCATCTATAGCTACTATGCCAAGTTTGCCGAAGCATGGTTATTTCATAGCTATGCTTATCAAGAAGATCATGATTTCAACAGTCATCTTGAGGACATTTACAGCAAGATCATGGCGGAAAAGCAAAAGTCCTCCGCTCAAAAATTGGACCTACTCAGACGTTTTCATCATTTTCAAAAAGTTTTATTTCAATCAGATAATTTTCCTGTGTTTGATGATGTACATACCACCTCGCATCCCAAAACACAGATCATTTCCGCACAGACCTTTTGCGCTGTACTTGAGCACATACCAACCTATATGCATCAGAGCCATTTCAACGAAGATGAAGCTGAGATGCTGTCAATCATTTTTACACTCGCATTTCGCACGGGCATGCGGATCAATGAAATTTTAGGGCTGAGAGTGAAAGATATCGAAGGGCCGGCTTGCACTTCAATTTGGATCAGACCCTACCGATCTAAACAACAGGAGCATCATTTAAAAACCGACAGTGCTGAACGCAATCTGCCTGCCTCTATTTTACTGAAACCGGATGAATATCAAGCCTTCCAACACTACTGCCTCAGCAGACGTGTGAGTTCAGCTCAAAATGATTATTTGTTTACACTGCGCAATAGTGAGGAACGTCTCACCGCTCATTGGGTCAGTCAGATCTTCTCTGATGTGATCAATAGCGTCTTGCCCAGTGCACGTTATTCTTTTCATAGCTTAAGGCATACGACTAGCAATTATTTAGCGCTGGTGCTTAACATGCCCTACCGCATGGTGAACGTTTTTACAGATTATACGGAGGAAGATTACTGCCGGATTCGAGATCATCTGATCCGTTCCAGTACAGCGCAAGATCTTTGGTATACGCTTTCCCATTTACTGGGTCATATCGCGCCAAGAGAAACCTTTAAGAGTTATATTCATTTGGCCTTTATCATGGCAGGTGATCAACTGTGCCAATATGATCCTGTGCTCCCTAGGAACACTATTAAAACCATCAATCCGGAGATCGATCTCAAATCCTTATCTCCAGAGATCCGTTTAAGTGATTTAAGTGCGCAGCTGAGGCGAAGCTTGTCACCAGAACAGATTCAAGCACAACGCTCAATTCAAAAGTCTCGTAAAACTAAGCCGTCTAAAACGCCTAGCCATGATCTGTGTAACGAAAAATATTATCCGGGGACAGAACAATCTCATTTGTCGATGCCAATGGCCGTTACACTAATTCGGCATTGTGAGCGCTTTGATGATCTGGACTATATCGCTAGCAAATTGCATTTACCAATAAAATTGATTCAGCAATGTAAGGCCAACACTGCTCAGATACAAAATATCAAGAACCAAAAAGGCAAATCACGCTTTCTGCTTGATCCAAGCAACAGTGGTCGGATCTTACCGTGTATTGAAACTAAGGAAGAAAAGCGCTTAATGTCTACTTTTTGTAAACAGCTTTCGGATTATTCCAAGGATGATCAAGACTTTATAAAAGCATTAAGGATATTTATTTATAAATCCAATACTACAGAATCAGGATTAATATTTTTTCTTAAAGACATTAATCAACTCGAGACATTTTTAGCGGTATTTTATCCACTCTTCCCAAAACAGTATTGGGCATGTGAATATCCCAATTCATTTCAAGACAAAGATTTAGCTCAGTTTCCATGGATCAATCAATTCCAAACACAGAATTTAATACCCGGAAAATTTAAAAAATCCTTCCGGATTTATTTAAAATCTCAAAAAAATAATAAATCACTGTGTTTTCTTAAGTACATCATTATTATTTTATCTGTATTTAATTTTAGTCTTTTTAATTCATGAGCTAGAATTAAATTTATCATTAAACTTCAGTTACATATCTCAATTGAATCAACATAACTTCTATATTAAAAAAGAGATGTAAATAAAAATAAAGGGTTAACCTTATGTTTAAAGATCAAGAAATACGTAAAATATTAATTCAACTGATTCATGAGTATGGAATCCAGGATGAATATCATCTAGGAAAATATTTGGGTTTTGACAGTTCATATAGCGATCATCGCTCACTATATTTATGGATCGAAAACTTATTCGATGAATCCCCTAGTTTAACTTTTGACGAGGTTAAATCCTCTTTCCGAAAAATAGTGCCAAACTTTCTTTTCGGCTAAAAAAAGCCCCTATTTAAAGGGGCTTTTTTTTATTCATACGCTAGATATTGAAAGACTAGGTTTTTCAGATACTTTAGGTCCTTTATATACTCTAGATGTTTTATAGACGCCATATGCTTTGCGTATTTTAGTTTTACTCTTTCTCTTTATACTCGGATTATTAATATAATCAGCCCACCACTGCATTATTTCAGCTGACTCATCAAAATGGTCTGCTTTATCATAAACCCCTTTCACTCCTCCTTTTTTATGGGACAAAGTTGCTTCAATAACTTGCCACTTACTACTAAAAGCATTGTTTAATGTGGTGCTTGCAAGATACCTTACACCGTGTACAGTCATTCGATCCTTATACCCCATTTTTTCTAGCGCCGTTGTAAATCGCCCCTCACTCATATGATCATTCACATTTCCTCGCTTTGGAAATAAATATATTGAAGGTTCTTGAATCGCTTTCAATCTTTTAAGTAATGTGACAGCTTGGTGGGATAAATATACTTTATGTGCTTTTCCATTTTTCATAATCTCTTTTGGTTTGATCCAATATTTTTTTTCTAAGTTAAATTGTTCCCATTTCGCTTGGCGCATTTCTCCATGTCTAGGAAATAACAATAAAACTAACTCTAATCCAATACTGACATCCTGAACGGGATAAGCACGAATATCCTTTAAGAACTGATCTAGTTCGCTAATATCAATATGTTCATGTTCCCTTCTTTTATATTTAGGAAGAAATTCGTTGATTGCTGGCAAAGGATTTGCCTGTAAATTATATTGGATTGCCGCCCATCTATAGGCAGAATTAACATAACCATACAGTTTCTCCCTGACTGACATTAAATGATTTTCAATCAAGCCTAGAAAAAAAGTTGACCACTCCTGAGATGTAATACTTCTGAAATCACGTTCGCCAAATACAGGATACACATGCTTTTTAACTGCATTGACTACTGATTTATTGTATTTTTTACCCCATTTTCCTTTTGATACATTCAACCAGCTGTCCATTAAGGTACGCAGTTTATATTTATTAGATTGAGTATTTTTTCCAAAAGGAAAATTACCCACCTCACATTGATAAGTAAACTCGTTCGCCAACTGAATTGCTTGTTTCATATTTATCGTTGGAAATACCCCTAGACCGAACCAACTCCATTTACCGTCTGCTTTTTTAGATCTGATTTGCCAATATTTTTTGCCTGTCTTTTGAACATAGAGGTACAGTTTGTCTTGAACAAGCAATCGGTAATCTTTCTGCTCACTCTCAAGCGACATGAGCAAAGTATCATTTCTTTTTGTTACTGCAGTTATTGAATTTCTATTCATGAGATTAATCTCGTTCTTATTCATATACCGCGAGAAATATCACAAGAAAAAAAATCCCATCCCCAAACCTATAAAACGGAGAAAAAAATGCTAATTTTTTTATTAAGCTTCTAATTGGTTCACAAAATCTGACCACCATTGCATCAAAACTCTACGTTCATCCAAATGTTGAGCTTTGTCATATATCGCTTTTACCCCTTTTTTCTTATGTGCAAGACATGCTTCAATCACTTGTCCTTTATGACTAAACATTTCATTCATCACTGTACTAGCTAGATGTCGAAACCCGTGCGGATGCTGTCGCCCTTCATAACCAAGCTTATTTAAGTTGGTATTAAAGGTCATATTACTGATCGGTTGGTGTAACGTTCCACGACCTGGGAATAAATAGTCGGATTCAGGCTGAATTTCTTTCAACTCTTTTAATAATTGAATGGCTTGATGCGAAAGTGGTACTTGATGCAGTTGACGTGTTTTAGTAGTTTCGGCAGGTTTTGTCCATAATGCTTTTTGTAAATCAAAATGTTCCCAACGTGCAAAGCGTAATTCACTTGGACGGGGAAAAAGTAGAATCATTAATTCCAAACCAATTCCAATCGCACGTGGTTTACAAGTTCGGATTCTTTCCAATAAAACTGGCATTTCCTCAATTTCAATAAACCGCATATTATTATTGTGACGGCGATCTAGATACTTCATCATTCCGTCAATGGGATTGGAATTTATTTTGCCTTGAAATTTTGCCCAATCATAACAAGAGCGCACATACGCCACGAGCTTCTCAACTTGTGTATGGATACCTAAATTACGTTGCAGACCTTGAAAGAATTCAAACCACTCTTTTGCAGAAATATCGACATAGTCTCGTCCACCAAAAGCGGGAATAAGATGTTTATAGATCGATTTTTCAGCTTTGTTATAGGTGACTTCCCCCCATTGCTTGACCTTAATATTCAGCCAATCACACATGAGATTTTGAAAATATAAAGTTTCTTTTTTATTTTGCTGTTTGTGCAATCTTTTCAGTGCTTTTAAATCTTCACCTTTAGCCAGGGCCTCTCTATATTCATGTGCTTTATGCCGAGCCATGAGCAAACTGATTTGTGGATATGTACCTATCCCGATCCAAGCCCATTTCCCATCAGCATTTTTATAGCGAAACTGCCAAAACTTTGTATTATTTTGGGCTATCACAATATACAAGCCATTGCCATCGTGTTCACGATAGTCTCGATCTTTGGGGTGTAAAGTCGCTAGAATTTTTTCACTAAGTGGGCGTTTTTGAATGTTTTTCTGAAACATAAGAACCACCTTGAATCATAAATAGGACAGGAATACTGTTATAAAATTTATGATACAAAGATGCTTCAATTTCAGGGAATTTGCGGGAATTTTCAAGTATACAAAAATAGATATAAATTATTGATTTTATTTATTTTTTATCTTAATTTTAGCACTAAAAAGTGGCTAAAATAACGCGATCTTGGTAGGTATATCCAGATTCGAACTGGAGACCTCTACGATGTCAACGTAGCGCTCTAACCAACTGAGCTATACACCTAGAATGCTTGGCATATTATAAATTTTTCGATCTTAAGACAAGTCTTTTCATTTAATTTTCAATATATGCGCACAAGTTTTAAGCAAATCTTTGAATTGTTTCAAATCTTGGTCTGAGAATTCCCTGCCTGAATAAATTGATTTTTCAAATAGTCTAATTGCTTCAAAAAATACAGACTGATCTTTATCCTGAACTTGCTGAGATAGCCTTAACATCCATTGATGAAAAGTCTCCGTGGATTGTCTTTTTAAATCTTTGTTCAAAGACTGATTAAACTGCTGAATAGAATAATCAAAAGGCGATTTTAACTGCCGGTTTTTAAGATAGATTTTTAAAATATAAAGCAATATAAGTATGCCAATACCGGATATGAGAATGATCACACTGGAATAAACTGAACTTAGACCTAGCTTCGCTAAACAGCCTTGTTGAGATTCGGCATTATAGCCCACGACCTTACTTTGCCATTGGTAACTTGCATAATCACTCCAGACTCTTAGTTTGGTCAGCCATACATTACGCTGTGATGTCCAGCCAGAATTACTTGCCCATACTCGCTCATCTTGCGAGATTAAATTTTGCATCCCATCATCAATACGTTGCGGGGCTACCATTGCGGTAGGATCAAAACGCTGCCATCTTTGGTCAATCCAGACTTCTGTCCAGGCATGAGCATCCAACTGACGAACCTCCCAACTTTTCCCATCGGGTGCCAATTGTCCACCTTGATAACCTGTAACCACACGTGCCGGAATTCCCACATATCGCATCAGCATCACAAAACTGGAAGCATAGTGTTCACAAAAACCCTGCCGGGATTTAAACAGAAATTCATCAATCCGGTTTTTACCGAGTACGCCTGGTTTCAGGGTATATACAAAATGATTTTGCTGATACCAGTTCAAGACTGTTCGGATATAACGTCGCGGATCCTCCCCACTTCGTAGATATAAACGCTGTGCCAGCTGTTGTGCCTGAGAGTCTAAATGGACTTGAGTCTGGGTATTCAAACGCTGAACAAATTGTTCTGGTAGAGCACTTTCAGCATTGTGATTACCCAGCCATTGCAGATGAATCGGTTCTACTCGTTGGGTTAAACGCCTTGGTACGATACTCCAATCCTGACGGTTATAATAACGGCGTTCCAAAGGCATCGATTTTTCCAGGCCCATCACCCAGAACACAGAAGGATCAGCAGCCAGATATTGGTAATTCCACCTTGATGTGGATACTGGAACAACTTCTCCAGGCTGACGGATTAAAGGCTGCTGATTAATAAAGCTACTGGTCCAGCGCTGTCCATCATATTCATCTAAAACTAATGCCCGCCAATATAACTCTGAACGTGGCGGTAGTTTACTCACATCACCAATAATCCGGAAAGCTAGAGCATTGGATTGAGATAATTCAGCAATATCTCCCGGTGACATACTGTCTGCGATCCCGGTCACGCCTTTATTTTCTGGAATCGGGATATGCCAAAGCGGTGGCAAACGCGGAAAGAAGATGAATAACAAAATAAAAAATGGCAGAGCATAAAGCACAAATCTGCCGACATATTTAGCATCTTGCTGTAAGGCTATACGTGGTGATTGCTGACTCTGCTGAAACTCACTGGTCTGAATCCGGTATAAGCCAATTAGACAGCTTAATAAGCATAGAATAATCACAACAGCCATACCAAAAGACTGACTATATAGAAATGAACTGGCCGCAACAAAAAGCGCAAAATTAAACAGGATAATCAGATCCCGCCGGTTTTTTGTTTCTAATGATTTGGCAAATAAAAAAGTGGAAAGAACTGCGACGCCTGCCTCCACGCCAATAAAACTTTGGTGGCTGAGATAAATACTGCCTAATGCCAAAGCCGTAAGTAGAAAAGTTCCAATTTTAGGAAATGGCTTTTGCCGTTTAAGAAAAATCCAGATACACAGTAAGCTAATGACAAAGATAATGCTAAGCAGCACCGGGATGAAAGCTACTTGGGCAAGGATGATCAAGCCTAGGGTCAAGACGATCGAAATTCGGATTTTTCCATCAATCATAGATTCACCCGTTATGCCTGAGCCAATAATTGTTTGGCCTTACGCAATTGTTCTTCACCTGCTCCCTGCGGCAATTCTGCCTGTGGTAAATGTAACGCATATGCACATTGCTGCTGCTCACATTGCTCAATCAGTCCCATCATTAAGCCCAGTTTCTCCTCATGCGACTGGCTAGGCATATGTTCATAATGAATCTCAATGCTATGTTCATCCTGATACTGTTCAAAGACTTTGACATATAAACCTTGTCCACGTGCAAACTGCTTCCAGGAAACCGCCTGTAATGAGTCTCCAGATTGATAGTTACGTAATTCACGGAACTCATCCATATCCGGTTCAAAGCTATTTTGATAAATCTTGTTTGCTGAAGTATTGCTTTGAG
This sequence comes from Acinetobacter sp. CAU_H_56, assembly GCF_058599425.1. Taxonomy (NCBI): domain Bacteria; kingdom Pseudomonadati; phylum Pseudomonadota; class Gammaproteobacteria; order Moraxellales; family Moraxellaceae; genus Acinetobacter; species Acinetobacter sp. CAU_H_56. Next base: position 1,994,629 of record NZ_CM178654.1, read on the forward strand.
CTTTGGGTGCCACCCAGGCAAACTGATGATGATAAAGGTAGGTCCAGGCTCGAACCAGACCAAAAGGATAGACTGAATAGATCTGAATCACCGGATACTCAAATTTACCGCGACGTTCCGCATAAAATGGCAACACCCAATGCTGCTTTTGTTCAGTCAGATAAACTTTCTCCAGCTGATTGCCGGCCTTAATATACAGATAACGCGGCCGGGCTGTGGCTTGCTGAAAATAAAAATGCAAATTGAGCGCATGACCCACCTGTCCGACGTCTTCAGCAACCATTTCGATATCCAGATCATGCAACTGTTTAAAGGTCAGATAGAAGCTGACACATAGCACTGCACTAATCAAAAAGCAGAAGCCTAAAATCAGGTTATTGGCATAATTCACACCAGCAATAAAGGTGATAAAAATCAAAACCAGATACAGATAACCCTGCTGATAAATAAAGACCAGTACATCCTTTTGGGAAAGTCGTTTTTGCTGTGAAAATTGAAAGCGTTTCGCCAGCCAGTTTTGCCAGGTTTTATCCAAGAGTGGACTCCTTTAACTGACTGCAACCTGTTGCATCACATTTAATGTTTCTGCATCACTCAGCCCCAGACGATGGGCAGCAACTGCCACAAAAACGGCTTGTACATCGTCCGGAGTTACAAAGCTACGTTGCTGAATAATGGCATTCGCCTGTGCTGCACGTTTAAGCGCCAGCAAACCTCGTGTTGATAAGCCTTGGCGTTTCTTACGGGTTTCTTCCGCAAGATCTAGCATATATTCCTGAACCGCTTCACTGATAAAAATCTGCTGGGTCAACTGCTGTAATTCCAGCACTTCATTTTCAGTAAATACATGTGCCAAGCTAGCGATCAAGGCAAAACGGGATTCTTGCTGTAATAACAGTTTTTCAGCATGACGGGATGGATAACCTAAAGACAAACGCATTAAAAAGCGGTCTAGCTGAGATTCAGGCAAGGCATAAGTGCCACTTTGAAATAACGGGTTCTGGGTCGCGATTACCCAAAATGGCTTAGGCAATGCATAGCGTATCCCATCAACAGTGGCATAACCTTCTTCCATCGCTTCCAGCAAGGCACTCTGAGTTTTGGGACTAGAACGGTTAATTTCATCTGCTAGCAAAATCTGGGTAAAAATAGGGCCCTGTTTAAACTCGAACTGATGTTCTTTCTGGTTAAACATATTGATACCGATGACATCACTGGCCAGCATGTCATTGGTAAACTGAATCCGCTGAAATTTCAGTCCTACGAGATGGGCTAGACTACTTGCCAAAGTGGTCTTCCCTAAACCGGGTAAATCTTCAAACAAGACATGCCCGCCTGCAATCAGACAGCATAGTGCTAATCTGGTCTGTGCATGTTTGTCCAGGACAATGGCATTAATTTCTTGGAAAAACTTTTGAATCTTGGGTGCGTAATCAGCCAGCTTCTGTTCCAGCTCCTCATTGTTGTGCGCAATATCCAGCTTTTCTTTTTGTTTCATGCCCCAGATCACAATATTTTCCCTAATAAAACATGCTGTAGGATTAACATACACTGATTTTTAAAATTCCCCAAAGATCAGTCATCTGCCGACTTTATTTCTGCAGAATAAATTAGGAATTTTAGAAATTTTATATGATTAAATTTCCTATAAGAACCAATTGAAGCTTTAAGATTAAAGTTTAGAAAAGTTGCATTTTGATTGGCATATTTATTAGAAATAACAAGCTATTAAAAACCTTTGAGATTTGAACTTATACCTAAGAGATAAAGACTTTGAAAAATTTAAATTCCCAATGTCAAAATAAATCATAATTTTGTTTTATCTTGTTTGAATCCTAAAATTTGCCCATAAAAAAAGCGCCCCGAAAGGCGCTCATTTTATTCATCCATTAGCATGGACACTTCTTCATATCTCCACCGGCAGATGGATAACGCGAATCTACACAGTGACGATAAAATGTTTTAGGGTCCATCGCTTCCAGATCAGGATGGTGCTTTTTCATATGCGCCAGATAGGTCTGATAATCCGGCACACCCACCATTAGGCGGAAACTCTGCTGTAAACGTTGCCACAACGTCGCAATCCGTGACCAGTTTTTCGGGTTCAGGATTAAGTCTTTTTGTGACATCACGGTCATCTTGATGATTTTATAGATAACCGCTTTTCCACCTTTAGCAAACTTCAAGTTCATGCGCTGCTCCTTAATGTCCTTTTGCAGGCTGAATGTCTTCAGGATCGCGATACACTGCTTCTGCTTCATTTACGGTTGGTACAGGGCTCGCCAGGGCACGACGGATCACGCCAATTGCAGCAAATAGCATTACAAACGCCACAATCATAAAGAAACCACAAAGTGCTGCATTGATCTGATTCGACATTGCGACAGTCTGCATTTCAGCCAAAGTTTTCGCTGGTGCCAGAATTTCATTATTCGCAATTGCCGTATTGAAACGCTCTGCCTGTGCCAGGAAACCGATCTTTGGATTTTCATGGAAAATCTTCTGCCAACCGGCTGTCATTGAAGTAATAAACAGGAATACGGTTGGAACAATTGTTACCCACACATATTTCTCTTTCTTCATCTTGAACAGGATGACTGTACCCAGAATTAATGCCATTGCAGCCAGAATCTGGTTACCAATACCGAACAGTGGCCATAAGCTGTTAATACCGCCTAATGGATCAACGACGCCTTGATAAACGAAGAAACCCCAGCCAGCAACAGCAACGGCTGTACCCAGCATATTACCGAAGAAGTTATGAGATTGTTTTACCGCAGGAATCACGATACCAACTGTATCCTGAACCATGAAGCGACAAGCACGAGTACCCGCATCTACCGCTGTCAGAATGAATAAGGCTTCGAACAGAATCGCAAAGTGATACCAGAAAGCCATCATTTCACGGCTGTTAAAGATTTCGGTAATGATATGCGCCATACCAATCGCGAAAGTTGGTGCACCACCCGTACGTGACAGAATCGAGTTCTCACCTACTTCCTGTGCCAGCAATGTCAGTGCTTCAGGTGTTACCACAAATCCGAGATTACGCACTGCTTCAGCCGCAGTATCTACAGTGGTACCTAGTAGCGCCGCTGGTGAGTTAATCGCAAAGTACACACCTGGATCAAGAATTGCGGCACAGATCAAAGCCATGATCGCAACAAATGATTCCATCAACATACCGCCATAACCGATTATCCGGATATCGCGTTCGTTGTTGACCAGTTTCGGTGTCGTACCTGAAGAAACCAGTGCGTGGAAACCGGAAATCGCACCGCAGGCAATGGTAATAAACAGGAATGGGAACATTGAACCAGCGAATACTGGGCCTGTACCATCGACAAATTTGGTAATCGCTGGCAACTTCATTTCCGGCATCGCGAACAGAATGCCAATCGCCAGACCGGCAATCACACCAATTTTCAGGAAGGTAGATAAATAGTCACGCGGCGCAAGTAATAACCAGACGGGCAATACCGATGCAATGAAACCGTAAATGATCAGTGCCCAAGTCAGCTCAGTACCCGTTAAGGTAAATAGCTGTCCCCAGTAGGGATGCTGTGCAACGTTTTCACCATAGATAATGCCAAGCATCATCAATACGAAACCAATGATCGAAACTTCTGCAATTTTACCCGGACGGATAAATCGCATGTAGATCCCCATGAAGATGGCGATCGGAATCGTAGCTGCAATACTGAATACGCCCCATGGACTGTTAGTCAGTGCTTTAACAACGACTAGCGCCAATACTGCAAGGATGATGATCATTACGCCCAGCGCACCAAGCATCACGATAATGCCAGCAAAGGTACCCAGTTCCTGTTTTGCCATTTCACCCAGTGAACGACCGTCACGACGAGTAGAAATAAACAGTACCAGGAAGTCCTGTACCGCACCTGCCAGTACCACACCGACCAGTAGCCAGATCGTGCCTGGCAGATAACCCATCTGCGCTGCAAGGATTGGACCGACTAAAGGACCCGCACCGGCAATCGCGGCAAAATGGTGACCGAATAACACACTTTTATTGGTCGGCACATAATCCAGACCATCACCCAGACGATGGGCAGGTGTTAAACGGCGTGCATTCAGTTCAAAAACTTTATTGGCAATAAATAAACTGTAGAAACGGTAAGCGATGCTGTACACACAGGCTGCGGCCAGTACCAGCCAGACTGCATTCACATGCTCACCACGACTGAGTGCAAGTATCCCGAAGGAGACTGCCCCGACTATGGCTACCAGGAGCCAGATGATTTTCGAAGTCATGGTTGACTTCTGTTGTAAAGTTTCCATTCAATCCCTCATTTTGTGAAGCATATAAATCAGCGTGATTTTTTTATTCGAGGTACTGCTGTTTTCCCTTGCGACTTTACGCTTGTTCCTTTCGAATTCCTCTAAGACTTTGGCATAAAAAAAGGGATGATTTTAGTCATCCCCTTTGATAATAGTCTATTTTCCGACCATTATGCACGTTCTAAATAGTCACCAGTACGGGTGTCTACGCGAACGCTTTCTTCTTGCTGAACGAATAATGGAACACGTACTACCGCACCTGTTTCAAGTTTCGCTGGTTTACCGCCACCGCCAGAAGTATCACCACGAACGCCTGGATCAGTTTCAACAATTTTTAATACTACGAAGTTTGGTGGGCTTACTGTTAAAGGTACGCCATTCCATAACATGATAGTACATTTTTCATTTGAATCGTCTTTTAACCATTTTGCAGCATCGCCCATTGCTGTTTTATCAGCAGCGATCTGTTCGAAGGTTACAGGATCCATGAAGTTCCACATTTCGCCATCGTTGTACAAGTATTCCATTTCTACTTCTACGATGTCTGCAGCTTCTAGAGAATCACCAGATTTAAAAGTTTTTTCCAAAACTTTACCACTGCGAAGGTTACGTAATTTAACGCGGTTGAACGCCTGGCCTTTACCTGGTTTAACGTATTCGTTTTCCATGATTGAACATGGGTTACCATCAAGCATAACCTTCAGGCCAGACTTGAAATCGTTCGTAGAATAATAGGCCATGATTGGCTCACTCCAAACTTACTAACTTTAAGCTATTGATGCTATGGGCTGTTGCAATGTCATTTAGCAAGTCTGACACGAACATGAGTTGCCACATGCACATTCATTTAATGTTGCGTATTCTAAATGAGCAATACACTAAGTCGCAACGAAAAAATCGGTTTTAACTTGCTGACACTGCTTAACTTAGCATCAGCTATTCCAATACTGGTGCACAACCAGTCTTCTAAGCACATAAAAGTCTCTATGCTTTTGCATACCATAGCAAACTGATCGTGTTTAGAGAAATTTTAGCCAGCTTTCACATTCCCATCTGTAGACAAACTGCTAAACTGCGCACTTCTGGCTATCGCCTTCATCTTTTTTTGATCTTCCGGCATGACACAGTATTTATATCAAGAAGCAAATTGGCAATCGCAACTGAGTGATCTGATCACTGATCCACAAGAACTACTACAGATTTTACAGCTTTCTCCAGATCAGCTGTTATCTGGTGCTCTGCTGGCCTCTCAAGCCTTTAAATTACGTGTGCCGCGAGCTTTTGTTTCCAAAATGCAGCCAGGCAATCCTCTAGATCCACTTTTATTACAAGTGTTACCGCATCATCTGGAACTGGAAGATCATCCGGGATTTGTCACCGATCCCTTGGGTGAAGAACAGGCCAACCAGCAGCCTGGTGTTCTACATAAATATAAGTCACGTTTTCTACTGACCTTAACCGGTGCCTGTGCAGTTCACTGTCGTTACTGTTTCCGCCGCCATTTCCCCTATCATGAAAACCTGCCTAAAAATGAGGACTGGATTAATATCAAACAATATCTGGAAAGCCAGCCAGATATTAATGAAGTAATTCTGAGTGGTGGCGATCCACTGACCTTATCTAACCGAAAATTAAAAATCTGGATTGAACGACTAGAATCGGTACCACATCTCAAATTTTTAAGAATACATTCACGAGTTCCTATTGTGATCCCAAATCGGATCGACGAAGAGCTACTAAGCATGTTAAAAAACAGTAGGCTACGTATTATTCTAGTGGTACACTCGAACCATGCATCAGAGCTGGATGACCTGACCTGTAAGCAGCTTAATCAGCTGGTTCAGCATCAGATCACGGTACTCAATCAGGCAGTTTTATTAAAAGGGGTTAATGATTCTGCTCAAGTTTTGATTGATTTAAGCTATCGCTTGTTTGATGCTGGCGTGATGCCCTATTATTTACATGTACTTGATAAAGTAAAAGGTGCGCATCATTTTGATTTACCTGCTGAGCACATCAATGAGATTTATACAGAAGTTTTAGCGAACCTACCGGGGTATCTGGTTCCTAAACTAGTTCGAGAAATAGCGGGCGAGAAGAATAAGACACCGCTTTTTGGGGTTTCAACATTTTTGAGTTAAATAATAAAGATGAGTAAGCATACTGCAGACATTTTTCAGACAACGGCTGAACTCACCATAGAACAGCTAAGTTTTTGTCCCACAAATGCCAAAGCATTGCAGGAATGGGTCGCAGGAATTTCAATCCTGCAATTGGGGAATTCATCCAAGTCTCTGTTCAGTGCTTTACTGGAAATTTCCGAACTGAAATGTGCGGAAACCTTGCGTTTTGACCTGATTCAGGTATTGCACCCTACCCTTGAAAATGTTTTGGCCAGTCTTGAGAAACATTTCGTCAATCAGGGTCTGATCACGACGGATCGCAATGACCAGATTATTGAACTGGCCATGCTGTTACGCAGCTATTTTGCCAAGATCTATATAGATATTGCCAAACGCTGTAATCATCAGCTGAATCATCAGAAGTTTTCACTATTTTCCCTGGGCAAAAAGAAAAGCCTGCAAAGTGCCCGGATGGTGTCCATCTACTATGGCCTGCAACAGTTAAGCCTGCTGCTCTATCAACAGCATATGCTGTATAGCACACCTGGCGCCGGTCAGTGGTTGGCGGCACATCAGTTGCTGGAATGTGCGATGGACAATAATTTCTATCAGACCAACATCAATCAGGTTCTTGGCACCCAGCACGAAATCCAGAATATTGCCCAAGCCTATGCACGACTGATTTTGCTGGATATTTTCAATACCCATCAGATCCGTCCAGCTGAAATTCAGGGTTTATATTTATGCAGTGCGGACTGGGCAAAACTGGTTCAGATTCTGCCAAAAGAAACCACACTGTCACGTTATGTGGTCGATGCCAGCAAAGATCATCCGCCTTTACTGAATTCTCATCAGGGTCAGCATTTCCAGCCGAGCTTCTATATTTCGACACAAAACCTGATGGAACACCTGACCGGTACGCAAAGCAAAAATGCCCAGTATCTGTCACGTAATGAAAAACTGTTCCTGACACCTGCTCTGCATTTTCATATCTATAACCTGCTTTCGAATAATGTCGAACGCCGTCATGAACGTTATGAATATTCCGCACAGATCAATATCTGCTTTGGCTTAACGGTGGCGCATTTTTATCTGTCTAAGGGTAAAAACTTTAATGAAACGCTGGAACTGGAAGGTAATTATGGTTTCCAGAGCGAAAGCAGTTTTGTCAGCTCAATGCATAATGCCGTTCCAAGCGGATTCAGCAGTATCAAGGCGCTCGATCGCGAAGCCAAACAGATTCATACCGCTGAAGTTCTCGATATCAGTGTTAATGGTTACCGGATTAAATGGACAGGTATTACCCCTGCCAATCTGAAAACTGGTGAATTTATTCTGGTTCAGGAAAAATCTCAAAGCCAGTGGCGTGGCGGTGTCATTCGCTGGATCAAACAGTCAGCAGATAAAAGTCTGGAAATCGGCCTGGAAATTCTGGCACAGGAACTGTTCCCTTGCGCAGTCTATGCCCGTACCGACAAACACAGTATCAATTATCAGCCAGCTATTCTGGTACAGATGACCCAGCTTGATCAGGTCTCAACCAGTATTATTGTCTCTGGCTCACAAATGTTTAGGGAAAAACAGACCATTCATTTACGTCTTGGCCAAAAAGAACTCAGAATCTACCTAACCAAGGCGCAGCTCATTACACAAAGTTTTATCCATTTTGACTATGAATTATTAAATGATCAAGAAGAAGATATCATCGAAAACTTTATACATAAGCAATTAAATGAAACTAGAAATCACGATTTATGGGAAGCATTGAAGTGAGAAATCCATTATTGTCTAAAAAGTTAAAACGTACTGAAACACGTTTACTGATCATTGATGATAATCAAATTAGATATAACCAAATCCGTGATCTCTTAACCAGCAATGAATATCAAGTCGATGCCGTTCTGCTTGATGATCTGCAATCTTTTGAAAAACAGTTAAACTTTAACTGGGACTTAATTATTTTTGGTCGTGCGTATGATCTGAAATATGAACAGGCCTTAAGTCTGGTTCAACTTTCGCAGCAACCTGACCTTCCTATTCTTTTGTTAAAGCCGGAAGATTACCAAGCTGAACAATATGCCCAGTATATCCGTAAAGGCATTTTTGACATTCTGAATCTGGATTATCCAGACCGCTTCTTCCTGAATCTGGTACGTGCCCTTTCCTTTAGCCGTACCATGCAAGCCCAGCGCCATTTAATGGAAGAACTGGAAACTGCACAAAACCAGGCACAATCATTGGTAGAAGACAGTAACCGTGCGGTCGCAACCATTCAGGAAGGCATCCATATTCAGGCTAATGCCGATTATCTCAAACTGTTTGGCCTTAAAAGCGAGGATGATATTATCGGTCTGCCGCTTTTAGACCTGTTACAGCCGCAAGATTTGAATGATTTTAAAACCCGCTTTAAAAAGATTTCTCAGGGCCAGTTTGATTTAGGCCGTTTTGATATTACTTCGTCGAATCCAAATGTTGCTGCTGCCAATCCATTAAAACTGGAATTTCTGGCATCTAGTGCTGAAGAAGATGCACTACAAATTACGATTGATACAGCGACTACTCAGGCAAGTGCCTCTTCTGAAAAGGTTGCAAACAAGCCAAGTACCTTACAGTCACTCAAGCGTGAACTTAATCGTGAACCAGCGAAAGCCAATGCGTTGATCATCTTCTCCTTTGCTGCGTATGAGCCACAAGTCCTGAATGGTGATTGGGCAACCTACATGGGTTACTTCCATGAAATTGAGAATTTTCTAAAAGAGCAGGTTCGTATTCCACTCTTTAAACTGGAACATGATGTTCTGGTGGGGATCATTCAGGCAGATGCGCAAGATATTCTGGAATCCAAACTGGTCGGACTAGGTTCATTGACCAAACCACAGCTCATTACAGTGAATCAGCAAACTTATCCGCTCAATCTACGCATCGGTTATACCCTGCTTGACGGTGAGCTGCGTGATGAAAGCCATTGTAATGAATTAGTCGGTCGGGCTTTCTCTACTCCTTTACCACAAGCACAAAAAACGTCTGAATTTGTTCTGGATATTCCTGCAACGACTCAGGAATCGATTTCAATGCCGAGCATTGACTTCACGGTTTCAGAACCCGTTATTCCAGCGTCTGAGTCCATACCGGTCAGTCCGGCAGTCAGCACTGTACCACTCACAACCTCTCCAGTATTAAAAGCACTGCGTGAATGTCTGGAACGTGGTGAAATTCATCTGAAATATCAACAGCTATATGATAAAGAAGATACCAACCTCTACATGTATGAGGTGACTAGTGGCTTTATCTTTGAAAATAAATGGCAGGATATTTCTTCCTTGATGGAACTCAATGAAGATGATGAATTGTCTATTAAACTGGATCGCTGGATTCTGGTTGAATCAAGCAAGCAGTTGCATAACTTCATTACCCAGTATCCGGATGCCCGTTTAATCGTCAATCTGAACCGTGCGGTACTATTCAAAGACCGTACTTTCCCTGAGTTTATATCCAAACTGATTACGATTATTCGCAGTAAAGTCGAGCATCCTTTAACTTTACAGTTCTCTGAAGAAGATATCCTGATGAACCAGCAGGATGCGCAGAAATATCTACGTACTTTACGTGAACATGGCGCGCGGATTGCGATTCGTAACTTTGGTCACTCAATGTATAGTGAAACCCTACTACGTGAGTTCGATATCAATGGTCTGAGCCTGGATAGCAAACTGACCAAGATGCTGAACAATGATACTAAAATTGAACAGCTACAGGAAAAAATCACCACGTACAATGAAATCAAACCAGTGAATATCATGATTCGTGAACTGAATGACATGACCTTATTTGCGAATGCCTGGAACGTCGATGCCCGCTTTATTCAGGGTGATTATTTCCAGAAAAAACTGGATCATCTGATTGATGTACAAGACCACTAAGGTCTTGTACTCGCCTTTCAATCTAGAAACGTGAAATGATTTTCTAAATTGCAGGCACAAAAAAACGGGCATAAAGCCCGTTTTTTCATTTTGGGTATTAACGTTTAACAGAACGTGACATACCAGCAAAACGTTGTTTGAACTTGTCGATACGGCCGCCAGTGTCAACGTTCTTTTGCTTACCAGTGTAGAATGGGTGGCAAGCTGAGCATACGTCTAGGTAAAGAGTTTCTTTACCAACAGCTGAACGAGTTTCGATTACGTTACCACATGAACAAGTAGCAACTAGTTTTTCGTATTTTGGGTGAATATCGGCGCGCATCGTCGATTACTCCATTAAGATGAAAGAAGGTTTTGCTGTCATCGCAATTGATCACTCTCAAATATTGAGGAAGGGCCAGAATCAGGATTCAGGCAGATCAACACCACAACAGACCATTCTTTTGGCCCACCGAGACGGATACCGTCAGAGCTAAGCACAACAAGTTGGGCGGTATTATACGGCAAACAAATACAATAAGCGAATTATTCTTCTGTATGTACCGCCTGTTTGGCCCAAAGATTCGCAATCACACCGCAGGCCATCAGCTGGATTTGATGGAAAATCATAATCGGTAAAACAATCATGCCAAGTGGCTGACCAATAAACAGAATCTGTGCCATCGGTACGCCACTAGCCAGCGTTTTTTTAGAACCACAAAAGAACACCGTTTTTTGGTCGGCACGATTAAAGCCCAGCCAGCGTGGAATAAATAACGACAACAGCATTACGATGGTCAATAAAACCGAACATGCTAGCAGTAACAAGAGCAAAGTACTTAAGCTGACTTCACGCCAAAGTCCAGCCACCACCGCGCTGCTAAATGCCCCATAAACTACCATCAGAATTGAACCTTGATCGAATACCTTGACGATCTTGGGCATTTTCTGCATTTTTGGGAAAATCCAGGGACGCAGTAACTGACCTAAGATAAAAGGCACCAATAACAGCAGCGTAATCTGTAGAATCGATGCTGTCGGATCAAAGCCATGCTGAGATTGTCCAAGAATAAAGAATGCCACCAGCATCGGGGTAATAAACATCCCGATAATATTGGAAAATGAAGCACTACAGATCGCACCGGCAATATTCCCTTGAGCTACTGAGGTAAAGGCGATCGAAGACTGTACGGTTGATGGCAGGAAGCACATAAACAGGAATCCCCAATATAATTCCTGCCCCAGCATTGGCAATAGGATTGGCTTTGCCAGCAGGCCTAAAATTGGAAAGAGTGCAAAGGTCAAGGCAAAGACCAAAGTGTGTAATTTCCAGTGCATCAAGCCTTCAATTACGGCTTCACGCGAAAGCTTGGCACCGTGCAGGAAAAACAGGATCGCAATGGCTGCTGTCGTGATCCAGCTAAAGACTTCAGCTGCCTGCCCTGACACTGGCAATACACTGGCCAGTAACACCATAACAAAGAGCAAGATCGTAAAGCGGTCCAATGCCAGCAGTTTAAGCATCTGATGTCCTTCCCTCAAAATTTTATTATTCGATAAAAAAATACCCGGCTATCTTAACAGATGCCGGGTCCATGTTATGCATTCAGATTGATGGAATATTTTCATCCATACATGAATACATTTCACATATCTCGCTCTATAACACTTAGTTATTACGTGCGTTGTTGTCTTGCTGGATTAGCTCGATTTTGTAGCCGTCTGGATCTTCTACAAATGCAATGACAGTGACACCGCCTTTCATTGGGCCAGCTTCACGAACAACATTGCCACCACGTGCCTTGATTTCTTCACATGCTTTATAAGCATCATCTACCGCAATCGCAATATGACCGTAGCCATTGCCTAGGTCATAGCTTTCTGTATCCCAGTTATGGGTCAGTTCAAGCACAGTGTGATTTTCTTCATCGCCATAACCTACAAAAGCCAAGGTAAAACGACCTTCTTCATAATCACGCTTACGAAGTAAAGTCATACCAAGAACTTCAGTATAGAACTTGAGTGATTGTTCCAGATTGCCTACACGTAACATGGTATGCAGCATGCGCATATTAATCATCCTTATTTACAGATTGTTTTTGGTGTTCACCGAGCAATTTTGCCACCCAAACGACCAGAATCAGGATTGGAATCCCGATTAAAGTGGTCATCAGGAAGAAATTCGGATAACCGATATTGGTCACTATAGTACCCGAATATCCACCTAAAATCTTAGGAGTCAAGGTCATGAGTGAGCTAAAAATAGCATACTGAACAGCGGTAAAGGACACACTGGTCAGACTGGACAGGAAGGCAATAAAAGCAGCGCCTGCGAGACCTGCGGCCAGATTATCGACAATAATTGCAAAATATAGCCACCATGAACTATACGGTTTAATCACCTTACCTTGAATTTCAACATTCTCGCCTGTTCCAATTGTAATCGGCTGAATATCAATATCCATCGGATTGGCCTGAGTCTGCGACAAGTCCACAGCATATGAATGCTGCTGGGTAACCATCGGTTGCTCCTGTTGCATTAAGCTTGCATTGATTTGCTTCATAGGTGCCGTAATCAGTTTCTCGGCAGGAATAGCAGCACTAAAGACACGCCCTTCATCCAGCTTGGCATCGAATTTATCGCCATTCAGCTCTAATACAATTTTTTGCTCTGCAGTTAAATCCGGCCCTAGATACTGACCGCGAACCACGATGCTATTTTCCTGTTCATTGGCACTGATCAGGTTATCTGTGGTAACAGGCAAAAGCTGTAATTGTGCTGCTTTCGAAGCATTCTGTTGCAAATAAGGCAGGTTAACTTGTACTGCATCTGCCGGATGATTCAGATAATGTGCACGGACCTGAATCTGTTCGGCCTCTTTGAAGGCAGTAGTGGGTACATTCAGTTTCCAGTAACCGACTTCATCTGTATCTGCCTGAAAGGTTTGCTGGCCTACCTGAACTTCGACCTGTCCCAGCTTTTCACCAGACTTTACTAAGCCAATAAAAATCAGATTGGTTGAACAGGCCAAAATCGCGCCTACAAACATCAGTTTCATGATGTTCATTTTCTGAGCCAGCAAGCCACCTAAAAAACCGCCAAGCAGGGAGAAAATTACCCCATACACTTTCACGGCTTCAGCAATCTGCTCCTTGCTGAAATTCAGATCCTGATAGAACACATTGGAAATCACACCGGCAATAATATCGGAGACCCGATAAAAACCGATCAACAATAACAACACTAAAGCCAGCTTTAAGCCATAGCGATCAAAGAAATCCGCTACGGGATTGACCCAGGTCTCGAATGCCATCTGTTTATTCACAGCACCCATTTTGACCAGAATCGTACCCACACCGAAAGCGACAGCACCTGAACCGATAAAGCGTAAAGCCTCAAAACAGAACAAGGCAAAAGTATCCTGAATCGCCCATTGTTCAGTGATACTCGATACCAAGTCACCGGAATAGACATAGCTCAGAACAAAGCTGATAACTGCCACAAAAAACACGCCGACGAGACGAAAATAATCACTGCGCTGATAATCTTTACGTACCCGATCCACTTGAGGCTCACGGATGACCAATGTGGTGATAATCCCAACCAGCATAACCGCCGCCATCGCCAGATAAGTCCATTTCCAGGCATCATAGATATAGTTGCCTTTGGCTGTACCTAAATATGCCGCCAGAAACAGAGCTCCAGCGCCAGCCACAATCATCCCGATCCGGTAACCCGCATTATAGGTCGATGCCAGTACGGTCTGCATCTGGGTTTCGGCCAGCTCAATACGGTAAGCGTCAATGACAATATCCTGCGTTGCCGCCGAAAACCCAAGCAAGACTGCACCCAATGCCATCTGCTGTAAATGTGCCTGCCCCAATGCCGGATCTGAAAAAGCCATAATTGAAATTGCAGTCACGATTAGAATCTGGGCAATCAGCAGCCAGGCGCGCCGGCGACCCAAAGCTTTGGTCAGAAACGGGACAGGTAATTCATCGATCAGTGGCGCCCAGACGAACTTGAATGAATAGCCCAGTGCAGCCCAGCTGAAAAAAGTCACCGCACTTTTACTGATTCCGGCTTCACCGAGCCATAAAGACAAACTGGAAAAGATCAAAAGAATCGGGACACCGGCTGAAAATCCGAGAAACAGCATGATCAGGGCACGTCGATCCAGAAATGCTGTAAATGCGGATTTCCAACCCGTCGTTTGTGTTGTCATTGCTTTGTTATTTTCCACGAAAACCAATTGCTGCTATTCAATCCTTTAATAACGTATCTTTCAACAAAATTTATATATTTCTCGCATACCCGATTTTTTATTTTGTGGCAAAACTGACATGTTGGCTTGAATTTTTCAAGTAAATCTGTATACCTTAAACCTTATCCACGTCATATTTCGTTTTGGACTTTCAACAGTGACTCAGAGACTCGATCAAATTCATTCTTCAATTTCAAGTAATACAACTATATCTCAACAAAATATCAGCTCCGACCTACTTATCTCAGCCTTTGAACAAAGCGAAATTACACCAACCCTTGAAAAGACATGCCTGAAACCGGCACAACTGACGCGTATTGCCGATCCGGATAAAATCCCGGCATCGACCAAGCGAATCAAGCCTTTGAATAACTTTCTGGGCCAGGACCGTGCCCGTGCTTCGGTTGAAGCCGGTATTGCCCTGCCATATTCAGGCTATAACATCTTTGCCGTGGGTACTGCCGGACTCGGCAAACGCACCATGGTGAAGCGTTTGCTACAGCAACATGCCAAAACCATGCAAACACCAAATGACTGGGTTTATGTCAATAATTTTCAGAATCCTCGTCAGCCTATCGCACTGGAATTTCCAGCCGGCCAGGGGCCTAAGTTTCAGGCGATGCTGCACCAAAGCTGGCAATCCATTCTAAAACAGCTGGAGCGCCGTTTCACTGCGGAAAGCTATCACAACCGAATTGAAATGATTCGCCAGGAAACGGGTGATGAACAGCAACTCGCTCTGATCGAACTGACCCGTGAAGGTGAAGAACTCGATCTGAAACTGATTTCTCGTAATGATGAACATTGTTTTGTGCCAATTCATCTAAAAGATGACAAAGTACAGGAAATGTCTCAGGAAGATCTGAATGCTTTAAGCAATAAAGATCGTGCCGAAATCGCCTCTAACATGCGTTACATGGACAAGAAACTGGAACGCCTGGGACTTCATTTGGGTGATCTGGAAGACGATGCGCGTGACCGTGTTCAAGTATTGAATCGTGATATTGCCAAACAGGTAGTCATGCCACGCGTTGAGCAGATGCTGACTAAATTCAAGCATGTCGATGGTCTGGAACACTATCTGAAGCAATATGCCGAAGACATTATTAATAATGTCGAAATTGTACTGGAACAGGAAGAAGATGATTTTACCCCTGCCCAGTTTAGCCGCGTACCAGCGCGCTTCCAGGCCAATGTAATTGTCACCCATAAGCCAAATAGCGGTACACCCGTTATTTTTGAAGATTTCCCGACGCATTACAATCTATTGGGTCATGTGGAACAGTTGACCCAAAATGGTACGATTACCACAGATTTCACGCTGATCCGTCCCGGCTCCTTACATAATGCCAATGGCGGTTTCCTGATGCTTGAAGCAGAGCAGCTATTGGAACAGCCATATGCATGGCAAGGTCTGAAACGTGCCTTGAAATCTGGGCATCTAAAGCTTTCTTCTTTGGAACATATGCTGACTCTCACCGGTAGTATTTCCATTGAACCGGCTTCTATTCCGCTGAATATCAAAGTGGTGCTGCTGGCAGAGCCAGAAATTTATTATGAAATTCTGGAACTTGAACCAGAACTAGGCAGTATCTTTAAAATCCGTGCCGATTTTACCGACACCCTGCAACGTAATGATGAAAATGAGCAAGCCTATATGCAGCTGATTGCTGACTATGTGCAATCAGATAAATTATTACCTTTTGACCGTTCTGCATTATCTGCCCTGCTGACCGACTCAAGCCGTCAGGCTGAAGATCAGAGTTCCTTGTCACTACATGCATTAACGCTAGGCGACCTGATTCGTGAAGCGCATCATCATGCATTCGAAGCGGGTGATAAAATGGTGTCAGAGAAGCATATCAATACCGCACTGGATCATCGTAAATACCGCTTAGGCTATTTACGTGAGCTATTCTGGCAGGATTTGACTCGTGGTACTCAACTGATTGAAACTCGCGGTCATCGTCTAGGCCAAATCAATGCGCTATCTGTGATTCATTATGCAGATGTTGAATTTGGTCTGCCTTCACGCTTAACTGCTTCTGTATATCAGGGTGGTGGCGATATTCTGGATATTGAACGTAGCGTAGAACTTGGCGGCTCTTTACATGCCAAAGGCGTGTTACTGATGGCCTCTTTCCTGAAAGCCCATTTTGGTCGTGAACAGACTCTGCACTTCTCTGCCGCTTTGGCTTTCGAACAAAGTTATGGTCAGGTGGATGGTGACAGCGCGACAGTGGCTGAACTTTCAGCGCTTATTTCTGCGATTAGCCAGTTACCGATCGACCAGTCCTGGGCAATTACTGGTTCCATGAACCAACTCGGTCAGGTACAACCGATTGGTGGAGTTAATGCGAAAATTGAAGGTTTCTTCGATGCCTGTAAATTGCAAGGCCTGACAGGTAAACAAGGTGTGATTATTCCACGACAAAACATGCAGCATCTGATGTTACGTAAAGATGTCATTGCTGCAGTCGAAGATGGTCAATTCCATATTCATGCCATTGATAATATCGCGCAGGCTTTGGAAATCCTGATGGCACGTCCGGTCGGGACTATGGACAAGAAAGGCCGTTATAGCAAAAACTCGATCTTTGCTGCTGTGATGGAACAACTCGAGTACTGGCAAGCCATTGAAGATGGTGCCGAGTTTGAGGAAGAACCTAAGAAAAAGAAAAAAAAGAAAAAAAAGAAGAAAAAGAAGAAAGATAAGGCGCCTATAAAGGAAGTTCAGACCGATCCAGATACCTTAGCTGAGGCCTTGGTTGCTGAATCAAAAGAACTGGAAAAATCTGAGGATCAGGCAGAAGATTAATTCTGCCCCCCTATCTCACTATTCACCCATAAAAAAAGCGCTTCTTTCGGAAGCGCTTTTTTACATCTATCAGTTTAATCTAAAGATTAAGCTTCAGGTGCTGGGCTGTATTGTTCTACTAAAGGCTGTAACTCACCTTTTTGGAACATTTCTAGCATGATGTCACTACCACCGATCAATTCACCATTGATCCAAAGTTGTGGGAATGTCGGCCAGTTCGCAATTTGTGGCAGAGTTGCACGAATATCTGGGTTTTCCAGAATATTAACATAAGCAAATGGACGACCAATTTGACTGAGTGCTTCTACCGCACGTGCAGAAAAACCACATTGTGGAAATTGTGGTGTGCCTTTCATATAAAGAAGTACTGCGTGCTTGGCAATTTGGTCACGAATTAACGCTTCGGTATCGCGTGCTTGTTCAGTCATTGATAAATCCTCAACTAATCTGTCTCGCATTATACCCAAAACAGAGAAAAACAGTACGTCTAAAGTAATAAATCCATTTTTATTTACAATTACCCTTTAAATCTGACCAAGTTTTTGCTTATATAAGTTTTTCTTTCCACCTAACAGTAAAGAGTTAGTCATGAATAATATTACCCTCGCTCCGGTACAAACTGATCAACCTTCACATTTGATGCCAGTCTTTGGTCGTCAACCGATCAGCTTTGTCCGAGGACGAGGTGCATATCTGTATACCGAAGATGGTACAGAGTATTTAGATGCCTTAACAGGGATCGCCGTTTGCGGTTTGGGTCATGCTCATCCAGTGATTGCTGAAGCAATTGCGGAACAGGCTGCAACCCTGATTCATACCAGCAACCTGTTTGAAGTGCCTTGGCAAACTGCTGCAGCACAGAAACTGGCTGAAGTCGCTGGCATGGAAGAAGTTTTCTTCTCCAACAGTGGTGCAGAATCGAATGAAGGTGCGATCAAAATTGCGCGTAAATTCGGTCATATGCAAGGCATTGCAACACCAAAAATTATTGTAGCCGACAAGTCTTTCCATGGCCGTACGCTGGCAACCCTGTCTGCAACGGGTAACAAAAAAGTTCAACAAGGCTTTGGCCCATTGGTTGAAGGCTTTATTCGTGTACCTTTTGGCGATATTGAAGCTATCGAAGAAGCAGCAATTAACCATCCGGATATCGTGGCTATTCTGGTTGAACCGATCCAGGGTGAAGGTGGTGTCAATACAGCACCGCAAGGCTTTAGTTACCTGGAAGAAATCCGTCAGATCTGTAATCAGCACAACTGGTTGATGATGCTGGATGAAGTACAAACAGGTAATGGCCGTACCGGTAAATATTTTGCTTATCAGCACACCAATATTGTGCCCGACGTATTGACGACTGCTAAAGGTCTAGGCAATGGCTTCCCGATTGGTGCCGTGATGACTCAAGGTCGTGGTGTCGGTGTTTTAACTGCGGGGAACCACGGTTCGACTTATAGCGGTACTGCACTGGGTTCACGCGTGGTTTATACCATCATCGATATTATGCAAAAAGAAAATATCGTGGCTAATGCCGCTGAAAAAGGTGCATATATTGTTGAGCAGTTACGTAGCCAGCTTGCAGATCATCAAGTGACTGTACGTGGTTTCGGCCTGATGATCGGGATTGAGTTGCCTAAAGACTGTGGTGAGCTGGTGGATATTGCACGCGATGAGTACAAAACCATTATCAACGTGACTGCAGGTAATGTTGTTCGTCTGTTGCCTACCCTGAACATTACTCAGGAACAGGCTGATCAACTGATCGAACGTTTAGTGAAAATGATCAAAGCTTATCTTGCTTAAACCTATCTTGAAAAACAAAAAAGCCGCTTTAAAGCGGCTTTTTTGTTTATAGGGAATTTACGATGCGACTTGTAACAAACGTCCACCAGAGATCTGGCTAAAATATTGTTTCAATGTATCCAGACAGCGCAGGACTTTAGTCGGTTGCTGTTCTCGATTAAACATAACTGCATAAAGGGTGACTGGCGGAAGTTTCCATTCAGGCAAGACTTCAATCAGTGAACCATTTAATAAATCTTTTTTAACATCAAGATATAAAATCTTGGCAACCCCATTGCCTTGCAGGCACATGGCTTTTGCAACCAGGCTGTTATTGGTACTAAAGCGTGAGCTTAGTTCAAAGTCGACCTTTTCTGCGCTATGCACATGTTGAAAACTGAAATTCTGATGATTTTTAATATGCGTTAAAGGCAAAACATCATGGTGTTTCAGGTCTTCAGGACGCGAGATAATTGCGGTCTGGTTAATATAGCTTGGCGCAGCAACAAGAATCTGTTCAATCTGCATTAATGGCACAACCTGAAGGTTGTGGTCATCATCGTTCTGGTCAAATCGCAGGGCAATATCAATACGCCCTTCCAACAAATCAACCTCATGATTGTTTGTTTCCAGGTGGACTGTCAGGCCACGGTGTGCGGACATCCAGTGAGAAAGTGCAGGAATCACATGATTCGCACACACTTCCGGTAAGGATACAATACGAAGTTCACCAACAAGATCGTCACGTAACTCGTTAATGCGAACCTTTCCACGCTCAGCAGCAGATAACATTTCCTGGCAGCTGTGAAAAAAAGCTTGTCCCGCTTCGGTCAGACTTAATTTTCTCGTAGAACGATTTAGAAGTACAACTTCCATATCCTGTTCTAAAGAGCGAATTTGTTGACTCACGGCGCTGGTTGTAATCCCTAGCTCACGTGCAGCACCGCTAAACGAGTTCTTTTCCACAACACAAGCAAAGACACCCATTGCTCGAAGTTGATCTAACATAAATTCCCCTCTAAACTTATGAGATGCTTCATCTTTTGATAAAAGCAACTCATTGTATTATACGGTGAAATTTACGTTTTGCATTATTTATTTAATTATTTGGTAAAACTGCTGTTGGATTAATCGGTTTTCCGTCTAAGCGAACCTGAAACTCAAGCATAGTGCGGGTTGTACCAGTCGCCCCCATCTCGGCAATTTTTTGACCAGCCGTTACATTTTGGCCACTTTTCACGCTTAATTTACTGTTATGCGCATAAGCCGTGATATAGCCATTAATATGTTTAACTAGTACCAGATTACCGTATTCCTTCAGACCATCTGCTGCATATACCACCTGCCCATCTGCTGCAGCAAAGACCGGATCTCCGACATTACCGCCATAACGGGTACCTTTGATATTTGCAGCCAGATCATAGTTTTGTAATACCGGACCATTTGATGGCTTGACCCAACGTAATCCCGCTGCTGTCGATACTGGGGTAATCGGTGCAGAAGTAGTGGTGGCAGGTTTTGGCGTAGTCTTAACAGTTGTTGGAGCGGGAGTGGTTGGCGCTGGAATCGCAATCGTTTGACGCTGAATCGGCGCAGCTTGGGTAACAGGTTGAGTCGCTGTAGTACGGCGAGCAGTAGTGTTATTTTTCAGGCGAATCGACTGACCCACATAAATACGATACGGTGGAGCAATATCATTCATCTCTGCCACACTGATATAGCTCAGACCATAACGTGCAGCAATGCCACTCAAAGTATCCCCAGAGCGTACCGTATAGAAGTCAGGCGCTGCGGCATAGCGGGTCATATTATTGACCTGAGGTTTAGTGGCACAACCAGTAATAATCAATGTGGAAACAACCACAGTGGACAAAACCAGAGTTTTGATGAAGCTGGATGGTGAAGCATGAATGAAGTATTTCGGTGACACCAAGGACATTATCTTCCTCTCTAACATCTATACGGTTGCAAAAACCCAGTAAGATTAGCAAAGTTTTACTACAATATACTTGTAAGCTTTCATTTTTCACAAACTTATAACATTCATTAGATTTTATTTAGAATCTGGGCTTGCAAAGTGTGAAGTGTGTCATAGTTTGTAGCATCCATCTGAATTGGCGTCACGCTTACATAGCCATTGGCAATTGCAAAAAAGTCTGACTCGATTTCAGTTCCTTTATGTTTTGGCATTGCGACTGCTTCACCCGATAGCCCAATCCAGTAAACCTGGCGACCACGTGGATCTACATGACTGGTAATCGGCTTGGACTGGCTACGGCGTCCCTGAAAGGTCACTTTAGCTCCTTTCAGCTCAGCCACATCAGGAATATTCACATTAAAAATATGACGCTCAGGCAAAGTTGGCAAACCTGCCGCAATAAAATCATGCACCCATTGCGCTGCGATGCGATACTCTTCTGGTGAGGTATAAGATCGAACGTTTTGCCCACATAGAGAAACTGCTAATGCAGGTTGTTTGGCCAGCCGACCTTCAAATGCGGCACCCACCGTCCCTGAGTACAGCACATCATCTCCCAGATTGGCGCCACTGTTAATGCCGCTGACCACCAGATCGAATTCAACATCAAATAAGCCATTCATGGCCAGATAGACACAGTCAGCCGGCGTACCATTCACTGCCCATACATCGGGAGAAATCTGGATCGGTCTTAATGGTCGGTCTAAAGTCAGTGCACTGGAAAATCCGCTACGTTCACTTTCTGGAGCTACAACCACAACGCGTCCTAAAGGTCTCAAGGCCTGCGCCAGTGCCTGTATACCCGGTGCAAAAACGCCATCATCATTGGAAATTAATATATTCACTGCAAAATCTCGTTGAGCTAAAAAATGACTCGCTAGGACATTTCATTGTATTAGTTCAGGAATTATATATATTTGTAGCACGATATCCATTAATACATATGGCTTAAGATGATGAAAAAATTCTCTCTTTGGGGTGCTTTGGCTTTAAGTTTGGCAACTTTTGTTTCTCCTGCAGTTATTGCCAATGATTTGACAGCTGAAGAAAATGACATGATCGTGAAAGAAGATGTTGCGTCTGCACAGGTAATGATTGAAGTATGCCCAGGCATTATTGGTCAGAATGCAAAATTCGATACAACGATTCAGCAGCTGATTCAATCTTATCTAAAAGAATACTCAGACAAATCGATGACCTATCAAAAACTTCAGGCAGACAGTGAATATAAGACTGTGCTTGAAGAAGCGCGTCAAGGTGCAAAACAGACTGCAAAAGACGAACAAAAAACAGCGTGTGAAGACGTTTTAGCCTATCAGGAATAAAGTCTTTCTCACTGAAATGAGACGATGCCAGCATCGTCTTTTTTCTCTTACACATTTCTTCATAATTCTACAGCTTCACTACATTTCCCCTCTTTTCAATTTTAAAAATATCTTTAAGCTAACAAATTATTGTTCTACATGTAATTTTTGAGTTTTTTGATGAAACATACATTAATTAAAAGTTTAAGTTTATCTGTTGTTGCTGGTATGACACTTTGGGGCAGCTCGGTTTATGCAGCAAATGAAAATATTGAAGTCACCCCGAGTCAGGAAATCACCAAGCAAGAATTGGCTGCAATTTATGTCCTTTCTGAAATTTGCCCAAGCATGGTCAAAGACAAAGCAAAATTCAATCAGGGTTATAATCAGTTGGTGACTGAATATCTACCGGGCCAAAAAAATCCGGTTGAACGCCTGAACCAGATGGTAAAACAGTCAGATTTCCGTAACATTCTGGCTGAAGCACAGAGCGATGCAAAAAAGGCTGGTAAGAAAAAGAATCAGGCCATTTGCAATGAGTTGGTGAGCTACAGTAAATAATCCACTTTTTGCGTGATTGCTTACAATACTTTTGAAATAACCCCGGGTTTCCCATAGAAGTCAGCCTAGCTTTGTCCTAAAATGCTAGGCTCTTCGTGCTTACATCAAGATATTGGAACCCACTAGAAATGACCCAAAAAACTGCCCTTGCTGCATTATTATTAATTCCTAGTTTTAGCTTTGCAGCAACTGTCTTATCTGCACCACCAGAATTGAATAATAAATCTTATGTGCTAATGGACTACGAGACAGGGCAAATTCTCGCATCAAAAAATGAAAATGAAAAATTAGCCCCTGCTTCAATGACCAAGATGATGACCAGTTACATCATCGAGCAGAAGTTATTAAGTGGTGAGCTGACTGAAGATGAACAGGTTCGCATGAATGAATCTGCATGGTGTCGTGGTAGCAGTGCAGAATCATGTATGTATGTGCCTTTAAACGGTACAGCGACTGCATTGGAAATGCTGCGCGGGATTATTATCCAGTCTGGTAACGATGCATCTAAAGCGATGGCTGAACATATTGCAGGGAACGAGGGTACCTTTGCACATATGATGAACCAGGAAGCAAAACGGATCGGCATGACCAATACTAGCTTCATCAACTCAACTGGTATGCCAGCTGAAGGCCATTATTCGACTGCGAAAGATATGGCAACTTTGGCTCAGCACATCATCAAAGACAGTTCAAAATAC
This sequence comes from Acinetobacter sp. CAU_H_56, assembly GCF_058599425.1. Lineage (NCBI taxonomy): Bacteria > Pseudomonadati > Pseudomonadota > Gammaproteobacteria > Moraxellales > Moraxellaceae > Acinetobacter > Acinetobacter sp. CAU_H_56. The sequence goes on from NZ_CM178654.1 coordinate 2,018,356, forward strand.
TATCCAATTTACTCTGAAAAAGAATTTACTTTTAACGGGATTAAGCAAGGCAACCGTAATGCCCTGCTCTATACTGATCCAAGTGTAGATGGTTTGAAAACTGGTCATACTGATGAAGCCGGTTACTGCTTAACGACTTCTTCAAAACGTGGTCCGACTCGTCTGATTTCAGTGATCTTCGGTGCACCAACCATGAATGAACGTGCATCGCAAACACGTGAACTTCTGGCTTGGGGTTATGCGAACTTTGAAACCAAAAATGTTCAGCCTGCTAAACAGGTTCTAGCCAAATCTAAAGTCTGGTTTGGTAAGGAAAATGAAGTTCAGATCGGTCTTGCAGAAAACTTTAACGTGACTATGCCTAAAGGTCAGGCTAATGCCATCAAAACTCAATTGGTCGTTCAGCCTAAACTGACTGCGCCTTTACAACCAGGTCAGGTCGTAGGTAAATATGTGGCAACTTTAAACGGTAAAGTAATTGCTGAGAAACCACTTGTTGCGCTGAAAGCAGTTGAAGAAGCTGGTTTCTTTGCCCGTATGCTGGATCATATCAAACAATTCTTTAGCAACCTGTTCTAATATTTATTATCAATATTAGCTCCGACTAAAGCCAAAGCACACATTCATCGAATGTGTGCTTTTTTATTTTATAATGCTTATAAACTTTCAGGATGATACTGACATGAGCCAAAACATTCGCCCTTATCTGGATACTCGCCCGCAAGTCGCTGACTCCTGTTATATCGATCCGATGGCGGTGATCGTAGGTGATGTTGTTTTAGGCGAAAATGTATCTGTGTGGCCTTTTGCTGTCATTCGTGGTGATGTGAATCATATTCGTATTGGCAAGAACTCGAATGTACAGGATCATTCCATGTTGCATGTGAGTCATAAAAAAGCGGATAAACCTGAAGGTTCACCACTGATCATTGGTGAAGATGTCACGATTGGTCATCATGTAAAATTACATGGCTGTACCATCGGTAATCGTGTTTTAGTAGGTATCGGTACAATTATTCTCGATGATGTAATTGTTGAAGATGATGTGATGATTGGAGCAGGTTCACTGGTACCACCGAATAAGGTATTAGAAAGTGGGTACTTGTATGTAGGCAGTCCAGTCAAAAAAGTGCGTCCACTGACTGAAAAGGAAATAGCTTTCTTGCCTTATTCAGCACAAAACTATGTGAAAGTCTCAGGCCATTACAAATAAATCGACAAACTAAGGCTACTTTACGTAGCCTTATCTTAATTAAGGAATAACCACATAATCATTCTTAAAACTATTGGCTTCAAAGTCTCCCTCTACCAGACTCACAAATTTTTGGTTGATTTCGTTTAGTTCCAAACAATCATCTACATCAATCACGGCATCGGTATGAGGTTTAAACCAGGTCTTTTCAATGGCCAGCTTGCCTTGTGCTTTAGCTTCAGTCTTATTTTTAGCAGCAACTACCAGATATTTATGGATTTCACCAAACTGATCTGGCACATAAGCACCCAGATTGATCAGGAATAATTTTAAATCCTGTTTTACAGGTGTGTCCGTCACCTGAACCTGATAATTCAGATCCTGATAGCTAACACCATTGATCATCATCCAGCCATCGACATGCAGGCCTTTTTGCACACCAAACCATTGCTGCTTCAAATATGGGAAAGCTGTCTTAATATCTGAACTAATGACCGGAATTACATCATGTACTTCTACATTGGCTTTTTCATGCTTGCCACCCAATAAAGCAATATAGAGCTTGAGTTCAGACATAAAAAAATCCTTTAAAAGTAAAATAGAGAAAACTTTATCCGCATAGTGTAAATGAAACTTACTCGTTCAACTTCAAGTCAATCATCTCATATTTTAAAATCCTGAAATTTACTTAAATCAGCCTCAATACAAGGGATGAAAAAATCCTAATTTGATCTATTTTTTAAGCAAGCTTATTTGTATTAAAATAAGGTCCAAATTCCCCTTCTCTTATAAGTGAGTCACGCCAATGAAGTAAGTCTATTTTTCTCATCAACGATTATTTTTAGATTGATGTGCAAAATAGATCGTCTGGCTTGATCTTTTCTAGAAAAAATCCCTTTTTTATTTTGTGCATCCTGTATTTATGAGGTTATTTATGACTCAGCAGGCATGTGTAATATCCACTCTGACTTTAGAATTCCCGTCCAAAGTCATGTTTCAGAATTTAAATTTTACCCTTCCTAAAGCCCAGGTCAGCGCTTTAATTGGCCGTAATGGACAAGGTAAGTCTTTGCTTATGCAGCTTTTGCATCAGGCTCAGCATTCTTCTCCACATTTCTCAGGCCAAGTTTCCTGGCAAATGCATCATGCCTGTCTACCACAATTGCATCGGTTAAAGGCAGCCACAATTGCTGAAGCACTCGAAGTAAGTCAATTACATCGTGCTTTTAAAAATGTGGAACATGGTACAGCCAGTTTCGAGGATTATGAGCTACTTGAGGATAGTTGGCACTTGCCGCATGAATGGCAGCAACTGTTGAGTTCAGCACAATTACCCACAGATCTGGACTTTCCCGTGCAATATTTGAGTGAGGGCCAAAAGACCAAACTTGCTTTATGTAGCTTGTTCTTAAAGCCTGAATATTATTTATTGCTGGATGAGCCAAGCAACCATCTGGATCGTGAAGCACGGACATGGTTAATAGAGTATTTAAAGTTACATCCTGCTGGTGCGTTGATCATTAGTCATGACCGGACTTTACTAGATCAGGTTAATCATATTTATTATTTAAATGAGCATGGATTACAGCACTTTACTGGAAACTATGCGGAGTTTTTTGAACAGTATCAGAAAAATGTCACTTCACTCGAACAGTCAATTCAGCAGAGTCAGCGTGATATTAAACAGATGAAGCACAAGCAGCATGACGTTTTAATGAAAGCACAAAAGCGGGAACGTGCCGGAAACAAATTACGTGATTCGAATTCCCAAGCCAAAGTGCTTTTAGACTTTAAAAAGGAACAAGCTGGTCAAAGTATAGGTAAAGTTCAGGCACAGCACCAACGGCAAATTTTGAATGAACAATCTGAGTTAAAAGTTCAAAAGCAGCAACTTGAAAAGATAAAACCTCAGCTATTTCAATTTCCAGATTTTAAACCACAGTCTGGTGAAATTCTGCGGGTTAAAGAGTTACAGCTTCCTTTTGGTACTCCACAGCCTGTGAATCTTGCTTTAAGTGCAGCTGAAAAAATCCATATTGTAGGCCGAAACGGAATTGGTAAATCCACTTTACTGAAACTGGTCGCCCAACAAAAGCAGCAACCTCTAGATCAAATCTTTCTGGCACGAAGCTGTTTTTATCTGGATCAAAATTTTAGTTTTCTCAATGAGGCACTAAGTGCGATTGAAAATTTAAGGCAGATGAATCCCGATATTCCGGAAGTGGAATGGCGTAATTTATTGGGCCAACTCAGAATTCGTGGTGATAAAGGTACTTATCCTTTGCCTCAGTTAAGTGGTGGTGAAAAGCTGAAAGTGGCGTTATTAGGTCTTAGCCAGGTCTCTCCTCAACCCGAACTTTTATTATTGGATGAGCCAGAAAATCATCTGGATATTGAGTCTAAAGCTTTGTTGGCAAGTGCAATTCAATCTTATACAGGCGCTGTGATTTTAGTTTCACACGATGAACAGTTTGTGCGTGATTGCGGGATCACTGAAGTATTCAATATGAATGGTTTTAATTAAACTTATATACGTAAAAGCTACCTCAATGGATAGCTGATCAATCACAGGAAATAAGCTTATTGATTTGTAGTCACGCTCTCAGAATATAAATTTAATAAGTATTTTGACAATATGGTATTCCCCACAAATAGAGAACCTGATTCACTTAAGTGACCATAATCTACCTGAAGCAGGTCTTCTCCTTGAGCTGCACGAATCCGACATTTGTATTGCTGCTGAACATCATCTTTTTTACATAGATGATCAATGAGAGAGATATAGGTAATTCCCTGAGGATATTGTAATTTTTTCATTTTCTCGTCTACCTGAACTGCTCTTAAGTCCAGTCCGGCATCAAATATAAAATCTTCAGCACTATTCCAGTTTTTCGGTTTCACCATCACTTTCGGAAGCGAAGGTTTCCATTGTGAAATTGGCCCCACAATGACGATATTGGATACGCCAAGCTGAAGTAAACTTTTCCCGATATTTTCCCAATTGGTTTCGTCGTGTTTCAGGGCTTGAGTGATAACCACAATTTTGGGTTTCAGCTCTGCGATGCTCTTTAGTGCCAGTTTATTGGAATAATCACAGGCTTCTTTATAAGCACCTTTATGATAGTTGATCTCGGTTAGCGATGCCCGGCAAATGGAGGAGGTTTTCTGATAAAAAGGGATATCATTGGATTTCAGTAATGTCCTCAGCCCTAAAGAAAGTGCCTCAGCATGAGAATCTCCCCATAAGAACACCCCGCCTTCCTTTTGTTTCGTGATACAGACCGGGTCAGGATCATAACTATTATGCTCAGTCAGGCTCACGTAAGTATCACATTTCAGCCAGTATGCATCCCTTAAATTTTTGAATTTCTCATTATAATAATCTAAGAATTTTGCCTGTTCTGAAGCTGCACCTTGGCGTAGATCTGTATTAAAACCATTAAATATATTTAAAGTAACTCCTAAGTTCATGAGCACTAGAGAAAAATAAAGCGGTTTTATACGGTAAATATCTTTCCACTGGTGATATGAAGGTAATTTAATCTGCTCAATATACTTGTAGCTTAGAAAACCTAACCCTATAGAAAGTGCTATTCCTGCATATACATAATACTCAGGCAATGAGTAGATATAGATCAGAACCACCAAAGGCCAGTGCCAGAGGTAAATAGAATAAGACCAGGTTCCCAACTTTTGAAAAAAAATATTATTGGTAATAACGCTGCCATTTCGATGCGCCTGAATCATCAGGAAGGTACCGATAACAGGAAAAAATGCCAGATAACCAGGCCATAAATCTTCTGCTGAAATGAAGAAATAAGAACCCAGTATAAGTGCCAATCCCGTTCCTTCCAGCAACCTTTTCTTATTTTCCTGCAGGGCCAAAGGGTAAAGATAAGCAATTCCTCCGATCATCATTTCCCAGGCTCTGGTAGGTAACAGGAAATAAGCCGGATTTGGCCATTTGTAGGTAGCGATCACAGATAGAATGAATCCTAAAATCGTTCCCGCTAACAATACAAATTTCATGGTGTGGATGGACATAAACTTGCGCATGGCAATGAGAACGAGCGGATAAATCATATAGAATTGCCATTCGACGGAAAGTGACCAGGTATGTAATAACCACTTTTCGTGAGTGCCTGCCTCAAAATAACCGGATTCCTTCCAGTAACTGATATTGGATAAAAAGGTCATGCTACTCGCGGCATGCTTACCCAATAACTTGTAATCAAAAGGCGTCAAATAAAACCAGCCAAAAATCATTAATACCAGACACAGCACGGCCAAAGCTGGAATAATCCGATTCGCACGAGCCACATAAAATTTCAGAATAGAAAATTTTTCATGTTCTAAATCTTTAAATATGATTCCAGTCATTAAAAAGCCTGAAATCACAAAGAAGACATCTACCCCAACAAAACCGCCAGGCAGCCAGGCCGCATTAAAATGAAATAGCATGACTGCAATCACTGCAATTGCTCTGAGGCCATTGATGTCTGTTCTGAATTTCATTGGAGTCCTGGCCTATAAAGCGTGTTATTTATTTTAATTGTTATGAAATACTGCTAGTTTTTATTAAATTATATTTTAAATCAAATTCTTATATTAAAGCGTAGAATACAGATATTACTGTTTTAGTATTTTATGCACCCATTATATTCTACGCTTTCTTTTTCGCCAAATGCCTTTATTGTTAATCATCTAAATTAAAATCCCGAGTATCGACATAGCCACCGCCGCCTAAATTTTGTAGAATACAGTTTTTATTCCATGGTGCTCCTCTATGACCGCTTGGACTGCTCACGTCACTGTCGCAACTGTCGTCGAAAATAATGGAAAATTCCTCTTCGTTGAAGAACATACTGAAGGTGTCACTCATACCGTATTTAATCAGCCAGCAGGCCATGTTGAGGCAGGTGAAACCATTGTCGAAGCAGCCATTCGTGAAACCATGGAAGAAACCGGCTATCAGGTTAATGTCACTGATCTGATCGGCATCTATACCTATACCCCACCGATGTTCCCGGATCGCACCTATTTCCGTTTCTGTCTGAGAGCAGAAGCCGTCAGCCATGATGAAAATGCTGAACTGGATACCGGTATTGTCGGTGCAGTCTGGATGACGCTGGATGAACTGGTTGAAACCGCACGTGCCCGTAGCCCATTGGTGATTAAAGCCGTGCAGGATGCCCAAGCTGGCAAACGCTATCCTTTATCGCTCATTTACGAGCACCAAAATTCTCCCTTAATTTCAAATTTGGATGCCTAATCCTATGCAACAACGTGTCATCGTCGGTATGTCTGGTGGTGTAGATTCATCTGTGTCTGCAGCTCTCCTCCTTCAACAGGGTTATCAGGTTGAAGGTCTTTTCATGAAAAACTGGGAAGAAGATGACGGCACAGAATACTGTACGGCAATGGAAGATCTTGCCGATGCACAAGCCGTTTGCGACAAGATCGGGATCAAACTGCATACTGCTAACTTCGCAATGGAATACTGGGATCGCGTGTTCGAGCATTTCCTGGCTGAATATGCTGCTGGCCGCACCCCAAACCCGGATATTTTGTGTAATAAGGAAATCAAATTCCGTGCCTTCCTGGATCATGCGATCAATCTCGGCGCTGACTTTATTGCCACCGGTCACTATTGTCGTCGCGGCGAGACCATGACCAATTCACGTGGTGAACAATATGCCCAATTACTGCGTGGTTATGACAATAATAAAGACCAGACTTACTTCCTGCATGCAGTTCATGGTCGTGAAATTAATAAGACCCTGTTCCCTGTCGGCGAAATTGAAAAACCGCAAGTCCGTAAAATTGCAGAAGAATTAGGTCTGGCAACTGCCAAGAAAAAAGATTCTACAGGTATCTGTTTTATTGGTGAACGTCGCTTCAATGACTTCTTAAAGCAATATTTGCCGGCGCAACCTGGAAAAATCGTGCTGGAAGATGGCAAAGAGGTTGGTGATCATCACGGCTTAATGTACTATACGCTCGGTCAACGCGGCGGGATCGGTATTGGTGGTATGAAAGGTGCTGAAGAAGGTGCCTGGTTTGTACTGCATAAAGATATTGAAGGTAACCGTCTGGTGGTGGGTCAAGGTCATGAACATCCACTGATGCAAAGTACCATATTGTGGTCTGAAGCGATTGACTGGGTAGCCGGTGAACAGGATATTCCTGAATCAGGTTTCCGCTGTACGGCAAAAACCCGCTACCGTCAGCCTGACCAAGCGTGTACTATTTTCAAGGATCCAGAAACACCAAACGGTGTTCGTGTTGAATTTGATGAGTCGCAACGTGCTGTGACCCCAGGTCAAAGCGTTGTATTCTACTCAGGTGAAGTTTGTTTAGGTGGTGGCGTGATTCATCATACCAATGCGCCTAAACCTGATTTTATTAAAGGATGATTTCGGCATGACGGAGTTACCGTTTCAACAAGCCACAACGTTGAATGTTCGTCAAAATCGTGCGTTGGCGCTGGCGGGGGTTTTTCAGGCCACCCAGCTGACGCATATGACTGCATTGACGGGACAGCAAAGCATTGGTGAAAGCGGTAATTTCTATTTTGAACAGTTGATTAAAGCCAGTTTAAATATCCGTCCAAGTGGCAAGTTAAATGCCCAGACCTTAGACTTCTTTAATCAGCTGGCCGATATTTCCCTCGGTTTAAAAACCCTGGAGAGCAGCATTACCCAACCTTTTAATACTTCCCCAAAATCCCGACTTCCAAAACTTTCATCGACCAAGCTTCCAATGTCTTATGCCATGGCACTTCTTCAGTTAGAAAAGAAGGTCTATAGTAATCCCAAGTTTGTTGAAATCATCGAACAATCCCAGCAAAAAATCCTCAGACAGCTCTCCTTCTTCGATAACAATTACATGCACCCCAGCATCATTGCCAATCTCGCTCAAACCTATGTCGATACCGCCGGCCAGATCAATCCGCGGATCATGGTGCGTGGCAATGCTGAAGCCTTTAAAGATTCCGGTCATACTAACCGCATCCGTGCTTCACTCTTTACTGGACTGCAGATGGCGCACTTATGGCGTCAGCTTGGCGGCAGTTCATGGGGCATGATTTTTGGCAAGCGCAAGCTGCTACAGGATATCCAAAATCTCGCGCGCTTACAGTTTCAGGTGATCTAAACCATGTTGTTGTACGCGCACCGTTTTTCGTTTAATTCCAAAATCTAGGGAATCGATATGAACGCTTTAACTGCACTTTCTCCATTAGATGGACGCTACGCTAGCAAATGTGATGCGCTGCGCCCTTTTCTTTCTGAGTTTGGTCTGATCCATGCTCGTGTGACTGTTGAAGTGCGTTGGTTACAAGCGCTTGCCAACCGTCCTGAAATCACTGAAGTGCCAGCTTTCTCATCTGAAACCAATGCTGCACTTGATGCCATCGTTGCCAACTTCTCTGAAGAAGATGCCAACCGCATTAAAGAGATCGAACGTACTACAAACCACGACGTGAAAGCGGTTGAGTATTTCCTGAAAGAAAAAATTGCAGGGATTGAAGAGCTAAAAAATGCGGGTGAATTCATTCACTTTGCATGTACCTCTGAAGACATCAATAACCTGTCTCATGCGTTAATGCTGAAAAATGGCCGTGATGTTTTAATCGCATCTATGCAACAAATTATCGATTCAATCGTGGCTTTGGCTGAGACTCACGCTGAACAGCCGATGCTGTCTCGTACCCACGGTCAAACTGCCAGCCCAACCACTTTGGGTAAAGAAATGGCGAACGTGGCTTACCGTCTGGCTCGTCAAATCAAACAGTTCAAAAATGTTGAACTGCTAGGTAAAATCAACGGTGCTGTAGGTAACTACAATGCGCACTACTCTGCTTATCCAGAAATCAACTGGCCTGCTCATTCTCAAGCTTTCGTGGAATCTTTAGGTCTGACTTTCAACCCATATACGACTCAGATCGAACCACATGACTACATGGCGGAACTGTTTGATGCGCTTCGTCGTTTCAACACGATTCTGATCGACTTTAACCGTGACGTTTGGGGCTATATCTCTCTTGGCTTCTTCAAACAAAAACTGAAAGAAGGCGAAGTGGGTTCTTCAACCATGCCGCATAAAGTGAATCCAATCGACTTCGAAAACTCTGAAGGTAACTTGGGTATTGCCAATGCTGTATTGGCTCACTTGGGCGAAAAACTGCCTGTATCTCGCTGGCAGCGTGACCTGACTGACTCTACTGTTCTGCGTAACATGGGCGTTGGTTTTGCACAAAGCTTAATCGCGTTTGAAGCATGCTTAAAAGGTATCGGTAAACTTGAACTGAATGCTGCTCGTATTCTTGAAGATCTTGACCACGCGCAAGAAGTTCTGGCTGAACCTATTCAAACGGTAATGCGTCGTTACAACGTTGAAAAGCCATACGAAAAACTTAAAGCCCTTACTCGTGGTCAAGCCATGACTCGTGACATGATGGTGAGCTTCGTGAATGGTAATGAGCTTGAAGCAGTTCCTGCTGCAGACCGTGCGCGTCTGGCTGAAATGACCCCTGCAACTTATACAGGTAATGCTGCTGACCAGGCAAAACAAATTAAAGACTTAATTTCTAAAATCTAATTTAGATAATTAAGACCAAAAGCGAGGCTCCGGCTTCGCTTTTTTTATTTATAATTATTTTCAACTTTAAAACAAAATGATAGATAACAAGATGATGGATCATCGATTAAGCGGCAAACATTTTATCAGCCTGGGAATTTTGGTAGCTGCGATCATTATTGCCAGCATTCACCCCCTGGAAATGCAATCCTATTTACTGCATCAGACCGGCACTATATTTATGATCGGTATGCTGACTTTCTGCCTGTATAAAATCGGACTGAGTTTCCTTAGTTTTAATCTGTATATTCTGTTTTTATTCATTCATATCGTTGCAGCACATTATCTGTATTCTTATGTACCTTATAATGACTGGATTCAGACACTGTTTGGCTTTGACCTAAATACTCTCATGGGCTGGTCTCGCAACATGTTTGACCGTTTTGTACATCTGGTTTTTGGCCTGTTGCTCTATCCTGTTTTTTATCGACTGTTTCAGGTCTGGTTACCCCAGCAAAAGCCATTCACTATTTTTCTTTTAGTCATTCAATTCGTGATGGCGACTAGTCTGATTTATGAATGGATTGAATGGCTGATCGCCATTGGCTTATCACCCGAACAGGCTGAAAGCTATAATGGCCAGCAAGGTGATATGTGGGACGCGCATAAAGACATGTTACTCGCAACAGTCGGTGCGATGTTTACGGGTGGATTCATGTTGTTTGTATCACATCAAAAAAGCTCATCCAAGTGAGCTTTAATTCTGGAAAACAAGTGAATTAATTTTTCAGATGATGAACCGGAAGATATTTATCGCATGACATTATGCAGGCGGACAATAGCGCACAAAATCATCTTTCATTTTTTGCAATTCATTACCCGTCAATATTTCGCTGTAATAAATAAAATAGGTGGCATCAGGATATTGAATCTCATGTCTGTACATGATTCCACGTAGAGAAACAGGCAACTCTTTAGGAAAATCATCCGCTAAATTCAGTTCTTCAAATTCATAGTTAAAGTAACAATTTTGGATTGCTAAAAATGCTTTAGCCACGGCCATCTTTCTGCTCTTAATGGAAATATGCTGCATTTTAGCTGATGAGCAGTAACCATGGCTGATATTTATGAAGGTTCAATCCACTTAACCAGCTTAGATTCTGCCAAATGCCGATATTTGAACTTATCTAAATATTCAAAGCAGACTTTATGACCTTCAGGAATTTTCTTTAGATGCTTATCAAAAAATAGATGACGATTATATTGAGTACCATCAAAGCGGATGCTGACACGCTCAAAGTAACCACTCCGACGAGCATTGAATTGGTAAAATTGAATCACGCCACAGTCCTCTGATGGAATCACAGGTGGAGCATCTGGCTTTAAAAATGCGTAGAGTAAAAAGATTGAAGTGCCGGGAAGAAAGCTGAGCCAAAATAACATCTTCTTTGATTCATCAGTGGTTAATTTCGCTTCAGAATAGATCATACATAGCATCAGAATGAAAATGATACTGAAGAAGCCGAATAGTAAAAGAAAGGTGAGCATATAAAGGAGAAACCAATATAAGTCAGTTACTTATAGCATAATTGTTTAATTTTAAATCATAAAAAAGCCCACCGAAGTGAGCTTTTAGATTCATAACTGAATAATAAATTAAAGTTTAGGATCGCGCATCTGAACCAGATTTGAATTGGCTTTGGTTAGCGTATCTACCACTTTATTCATCACCGCAGGGATAAAAGAATCTGCAATTTGTGCTGCTTGCAAACCTAGTTTTTCACCCAGCGTTGGTTTTTTACGGGTCTGGATTAAATACACATCATGTTGTGGTAATAGGCCTAGCAGATATTCATCGGAAGTTTGCAGTTTATCTACCAGATTCAGGTCTAGGGCATCCTGACCATACCAGTGTTCACCCGTTGCCACTTTTTCAACATTTAACTGTGGACGATATTTTTCCACGAAGTGTTTAAACAAGGCATGTGTCTGTTGCAATTCTTCTTCAAACTTGGCTTTGCCTTCTTCGGTATTTTCACCAAACATGGTCACTGTACGTTTGTATTGACCCGCAGTATAAAGCTCAAAATCGATCTTGTTTTCTTTCAGCAGACGATTAAAGTTGGGTACCTGTGCTACTACCCCAATTGAACCCACAATTGCAAACGGCGCAGAAATCACTTCATTTGCAATACACGCCATCATATAACCGCCACTGGCTGCCACTTTATCGACACAGATGGTCACATGGAAACCCGCTTCACGTAAGCGCACCAGTTGCGCAGCTGCAAGACCATAACCATGTACCATACCACCCGGACTTTCTAAACGTACAATGATACGATCACGACCAGCTTTTGCTGTAGATAGAATCAGGGTAATTTCTTCACGCAGGTTTTCTACTGCAGACGCAGCCATATCACCTTTAAAATCGAGCACATAGATTTTTTGGTTAGTTTTCTTACGCGCACGTGCTTCTTTAGACAGTTGCTGGCTCAGTTGTAGCAGTTCCAATTTAGAAGCAGTGGTTTGCGCAATTTTTTTTCGTTGTTCATTAATACGCGCATTGAGATGACTAATCCGGATTTCAGCCGGCAGCTTCGGAGTATGAAATAACATAAAAAATCTATTCTCAGTTTAATTTGGGCTATAGCTTTAGATTAGGTCAATATCAACATTTTTCAATAGCTTTATTGCGTTTGTTATTGCTTGCTTCTTGTCTAATAAGTAAAACATACTGATTCGTGATTGCATTGATCGCAAATAATCGGAAATACAGCCAGAACCATCCTGCATGAAAATCCGTGTTATAACTGCATTGATTAGCCACCAGCTTTGGATGAAAAATCGCCACGTCTTGGCTTTTCAAACGGTGTCATGAATAAGAAGCATGAGATAAACCGTAAAATCACTAAAACCACATGGTAGAACAAAAAAAACAGAACCCTAAGATTCTGTTTTTTTAATGCTTAAACAAGCTAATTTTAGCCAAAACGGCCGGTGATATAGGCTTCAGTCAGCTGATGGTCCGGCTGGGTGAAGACTTTCTCGGTTGAGTTCACCTCAATCAGATCACCTAGATGGAAGTACGCGGTACGGTCTGAAACACGTGCCGCCTGCTGCATGGAGTGGGTCACAATCGCAATCGTATATTGCGTTGAAAGCTCAGAAATCAGCTCCTCCACTTTTGCAGTAGCAATCGGGTCCAACGCTGAACAAGGCTCATCCATCAGAATCACTTCAGGCGATACAGCAATGGTACGTGCGATACACAGACGCTGTTGCTGACCACCAGACAGGCCTGTACCCGGCTGATTCAGACGATCTTTCACTTCTTCCCAAAGTCCTGCTTTACGCAGACTATTCTCAACAATTTCTTCCAGATCATATTTGTCCCGGGCCAGTCCATGGAGTTTTGGACCATAGGCCACGTTATCAAAAATAGATTTCGGGAATGGATTTGGTTTCTGGAAGACCATGCCAACTTGGGCACGCAGTAAAACCACGTCCAGGTTAGGGTCATAAATATCCTGATGGTCCAGCATTACTTTACCCGTCACCCGGCAGCTATCAATGGTGTCATTCATGCGGTTTAAGGTCCGCAGGAAAGTTGATTTACCACAACCTGATGGCCCAATAAAAGCGATCACTTCATTTTCATAGATGTTCAGGTCAATGCCTTTAATCGCCTCTGATTCACCATAATACACATGGACATCGGAGGTGCTGAGTTTGACATTGCTAGACTTGGGTGCCTGTGCTGCTTCTGCCTGCTGACCCAATTGAGAGATAAATGAAGTCGCTGGTTTCTGTGCAGCATCATCGGCTGTAAATTGTATTTGCTGTGGATTCACTGATGGATCCTTTTCTAAGGAATTTAAAATTTCAGTTGTATTCATGATTTTGCCCCTCTTACCAACGGACTTCAAATTTCTTACGTAACCAGATAGCCAGACTGTTCAGGCTCAGCATCATCGCAAGAAGAACAATAATGGCTGCAGCAGTACGCCCTTCAAAGAAGTTACGCAGTTCATTGCCCTGCCACAGGAAGATTTGCACTGGCAATGCAGTTGATTGATCAAACGGCGTTGCAGGCACGCTGGCAACAAAGGCACTCATACCAATTAACAGCAGCGGTGCTGTTTCACCCAAGGCTTGGGCAACACCAATAATGGCACCGGTGAGAATCCCCGGTAATGCGAGTGGTAATACATGATGGAATACAGTCTGGATACGCGAAGCACCTAAGCCCAAAGCTGCCTGACGAATCGACGGCGGAACCGCTTTCAGCGAGGCTCGAGTGGTAATGATGACGGTAGGTAAAGTCATTAAGCTCAGTACCAGCCCCCCCACCAACGGTGCAGAAAGAGGTAAATGCATCCAGCCAATAAAGATCGCTGCACCTAGCAAACCAAACACAATCGAAGGAACTGCAGCCAGGTTATTGATGTTGACTTCTACAATATCGGTAATCCAGTTTTTTGGTGCAAACTCTTCCAGATAAATGGCTGAGGCTACGCCAATCGGGATCGAGATAAAGATCACGATTAGCATCATGAACAGCGAGCCCATAAATGCACCTGCCAGACCAGAGGTGGCTGGGGAGCTACGTGAGTCCGGACTGACAAATATGTTGGTATTAAAGCTATTTTCAATCACGCCAGAAGCTTTCATTTTATCTGCCAGTTGGCGGACTTCAGGACTGAGCTGCTGTTGTTCTGCGGGTAAATCACGGTCGATGTTTCCTGCCAGCCAGACATCGACATTGGCATCAGCCAGAATTTTAACTTGCTTTGTCTGTCCAACCAAAGCCGGATCATTCAGGACCATATCACGCAGGCGATAAGCTTCTGAACTGGTGTATAACGTACTAAGCTCATCACGCTGTGCTGCCAGTTTTGCATCACGGGCTATCATGCCATTCACGATCAGCGCTTCCCAGTCCACCATGCCGACATCCATTTGCCAGCTGATCATACGCTCTTCAAACTGCGCCGGAGATTCGCTTTCTCTTTGTACCGGTTTTGCTCCGATATCAACAATGGCCGGATCAAAATGAATCGGCAGGCTCATGCTGCTTTGCCAGAATGCCGGTAGACCTTTGGCCAGAATGCTGCCAAACAGCAAAACGACAAAGAATAAACCAGCCAGTACCGCTGAAAAACCAAACCACTTAAAAACCTTTTCTCGGCGATGGCGTTTTGCCAGCGAGTTCTGAATGGTCTGTTTGCGCTGCTCACGTTGTTCAGCTGCCACAGCAGGATCAATGGACTGATCTAGGGGTGTGGTGTTTGAAGTCGTCATTAGTCGTATTGCTCACGATATTTACGCACAATTATCAGTGCAATAATGTTCAGTCCCAGCGTAATTACAAACAGGGTTAAACCTAAGGCAAATGCCACCAGAGCTTGCGGGCTGGCAAAGTCAGTATCACCCGTTAGCTGATTGACAATGGTAATGGTAACGGTAGACACAGCTTCGAGTGGATTACCATGTAGCTGCGGGCTGTTTCCTGCCGCAAGTACCACAATCATGGTTTCGCCAATAGCTCGGGAGGCTGCTAGCAGGAAGGCGCCAATGATGCCCGGTAAAGCTGCAGGAATAACGACCTGGCGAATGGTTTCTGATTTGGTTGCGCCCAGACCGAGTGATCCGTCACGCAGGGCACGCGGCACCTGGGTAATAATGTCATCAGACAATGAAGACACAAAAGGAATGATCATGATGCCCATCACAAAGCCCGCAGTCAGTGCACTGGTGGCATTAATATGAATACCGACCATTGCGCCCAGTGACTTGATAAATGGGCCAATGATCATCAGGGCAAAAACCCCATAAACAATGGTCGGAATACCGGCCAGAACCTCAATGGTCGGTTTGGCCCAGGAACGGAATTTTGGCGAGGCATATTCAGCCAGATAAATTGCAATCATCAGGCCGACCGGAACTGCAACCAGCAAGGCAATACCACTGACCATCAGTGTGCCCCAGAGCAGTGGCAGCAAACCATAACTGCCCTCCGCATTACCCGAAGTACTAAAACCCGGGTCCCATACTGTGCCAAAGAAAAAGTCAATTGGACTGACAAAGCTAAAGAAACGCATGGCTTCGCCAAACATTGACATCACGATGCCGAGCGTAGTCAGAATCGCGACACCCGAGCAAAGTGCCAGGCCAATATTAATGGTTTTCTCAACCTGATTACGTGCTCTTAACTGGGAACTGATGCGCTGCTTGGCCCAGACCAGTCCTGCCAATGCAGCTGAAATGACCACGGCCAATTTGGCATAGGTGCCAATAACAGCAACTCGCGCCAACTGCTCTGCCGCTGCCAGTTCATACGGCTGTGGGGTATCACTGACACCAAAACCTGATGCAATAGCCTGCACCCGATCTACCACTACACCCAAGCTGGCCGGATCAAGTCCTGCAGAGATTTGCTCAGGTAAATGATTGAGTACCACCTGTTCCAAAATACTGGGTTCCACCAGATTCCAAACCATCAAAATTAAAAATGCAGGGATGCCACACCAGAGTGCTACCATCGCCCCGTAGTAGCCTGGACGTGAATGCAGTGCTGCGGAATTATTGCCCTTACCTGCTAGATGACGACTTTTAGTCAGTCCGATTTGATAGGCGATGGCAATAGTCGCCAGAAGTACGCCTATGAGTAGCAGATTCATGTATTCTCCACTGGTTTCTCAATTTTCATGGTTCGAAAAAACCTGTTTATCACGAAACGCCGATGACAGGTCACCCCATCATCAGCGATTGAAGCAAGGTGAATTACTTCACCACTACCGCTTTACCTGCTTTAAAGTTAGCCAGTACTGCTGCGCGCTCTTTGTCTGACATTGAAATCAGGCCAGCTCTCTCAAGCTTGGAACCTTTACCAGAAACTTTCTTGTTCAGGAAATATTCAGTAAATTGTTGCAGGCCTTTGATTGATTTCAGGTGCTCGCCTTTCACATAGAAGAACAATGGACGAGATACCGGATAAGAACCATTCAGAATCGTATTTTCAGAAGGAGCAACGTTGTTGACGGTTGCTACACGTAGCTTATCGCGGTTTTGATCGTAAAAGCCCAAGCCGAATACGCCAACAGCGCTCGGTGAGGTTTTTAAGCGTGCCAAGGTTTCAGTATAGTCACCTGAAATTTCAACAACACGGCCATCTTTACGGAAGCTGGTACATGCTTTTTTCTGTGCATCTTTCGCTAGAGCCTTAATAGCAGCATACGATTTACAACCTGCATCCACCATCTTCTCCTGGAAGACTTCGCGCGTTCCATGATTCGAAGCCGGAATTACCAGCGTGATCGGCTCATTCGGTAATGATGAATCGATTTGGTTCCAGCGAGTATATGGATTAGGTACCATTTTACCCTTAGCCGGCAACTCTGCCGCTAATGCAGCATAAACATGCTGTGGACGTAATTTGTATGCCGCTTTTTTGGCATTTGAAGCAAAGACGATGCCGTCATAACCAATCTTGATTTCGAGAACCTGGTTCACACCATTTTTCTTACATTCTGCCAATTCAGAGCTTTTGATCTGACGTGAAGCATTGGCGATATCAATGGTGTTATCCCCTACACCATTACAAAACTGTTTTAAACCACCTGAAGAACCGCCAGAACCGACAACCGGAGTTTTGAACTGCGGAAAGGTATTGCCAAACTCTTCAGCCACAATACTGGCATAAGGCAGAACGGTTGAAGACCCTGCAATCTGAATTGTATCTCGTGCAGCATTTGCTGTAGTTGCTGCAGCCCCGGTTAAAGCTAAAGCTAAGGCAATATTGGTAAAGCGCATTCTGTATCTCTCTCATTTATACAACTTGGGAGTACGCCACTTTTTATTCAGTTTTGTACTTGTTTCGATACATGCATTGTGGTTTTAGAATATGACAGACAGGTTACAGCTTTATGACGTTTTAATGATAATTAAATAGACAGTTAGCACCTTATGGACATAAAAAAAGACCCTGTTCAGGGTCTTTAAGTTTAGTGACTTGATTCGGGCAATAATACTGGTTTTCGACGATATTTCATCACATAGAGCACACTGAGAAACAGCAACCAGACCGGCACCAGCGCAACAGCAATCTGCATCTCTTTCGTCAAGCTCATGATCATTAAAATCATCAGAATAAAGGTGATGGTCAGATAATTGCTCCAGCGACCAAACAGACTCGGGAAAGTTGTGGTCTGCCCCTGCGCCTGTATGCTTTTTCTGAATTTTAAATGGGTTAATGAAATCATCAACCAGTTAATGACCAGCGCAGAAACCACTAGCAGCATCAATATTCCAAAGGCTTCACCGGGCATGAGGTAATTCATTAATACACAGATACCGGAGACTGCTGCCGAGAATAGAACAGCATTTACCGGGATACCACGGCGGTTAATTTTCTTTAAAAATGCGGGTGCATTACCTTGCTGGGCCAGACCCAATAACATACGGGTATTACAGTAGATACAACTGTTATAGACCGAAAGTGCAGCGACCAGAACTACAAAATTAAGAACATTCGCCACACCATGGCTGTTCAATGACTGGAAAATCATTACGAACGGGCTACCGCCCTGCGCCACCAGATTCCATGGATAGAGACATAGCAACACTCCAATGGCACCAATATAGAAAATCAGTACACGGTAGACAATCTGATTGACTGCTTTTGGAATGGTCTTTTCTGGATTTTTGGTTTCACTGGCGGCAATACCAATCAGCTCCAGCCCGCCAAATGCAAACATAATCACGGCAAGTGCCATCATAAAGCCCGACCAGCCCTCAGGGAAAAATCCGCCATGCTGCCACAAGTTGGTCACACTGGCCTGACTGCCAGCAGAACCGCTAAACAGCAGATAGATCCCGAATCCGATCATGCTTAAAATGGCAATGATCTTGACCATAGAAAATATAAATTCGCTCTCACCGAAGAATTTGACATTGACCAGATTGATGCCGTTCATGAGCAGGAAGAATGCCAGTGCCGTGAGCCAGGTCGGAATCTCCGGCCACCAGAACTGAACAAAAGTACCAATTGCACTCAACTCAGCCATACTGACTAATACATAGAGAACCCAATAGTTCCAGCCTGAAATAAAGCCTGCTTTTTTTCCCCAGTATTTATTGGCAAAATAACTGAATGAACCACTGACCGGTTCATGCACTACCATTTCACCCAATTGGCGCATGATCAGAAATGCAATGATGCCAGCGATGGCATAGCCCAAAAGCACTGATGGGCCTGCCAGCTGAATCGTATGTGATAAACCTAAAAATAATCCTGTACCGATCGCTCCGCCTAAGGCGATTAACTGGATATGCCGGTTGGAAAGCTGTTTTTTTAATTGATGATCTTCAACATCCATATTGTCACTCCTTGTGAACAATTTTTTTTAATTTCTACATTTTGCTAGATTGCCTTTTTGTAGGGAGGTGTATTCTGCTCGACTAGCTGCTTATAACCATATTCACCATAGTCATAGCGTGCCACGACTTCAGCAAACTGTTTTAAGCGTTGTGGAGCATCCATACGTGGAAGTTGCAGTTCAATCAGACATAATTCCTCAGCCTGATGAACCTGTGCGAGTGTACGCTTTAATTCTGCCGGGGTTTTGACTATATGAGCCTGATGCGGGGTATCTGCAGAAAAGACTTGGGCAAACTGACTGTATTGCCAGTTCTGAATATCGTTGTACTTGGCATTTTCACCCATGATCAAACGTTCAATGGTATAGCCGCCATTATTTAAAATAAAAATTACAGGTTTTAAGCCTTCTCTTAATAAGGTTGAAAGCTCCTGAATGGTCAGCTGAATCGAACCATCCCCAATAAATAACAGATGACGGCGCTGAGGTGCAGCAAGCATACTGCCAAGCAAGGCAGGCAAGGTATAGCCGATTGAACCCCAGATCGGTTGAACCAGATACTTGGCGGTCACCGGCAAGGTCAATCCTGATAAACCTGCATTGGCAGTGCCCACTTCTGCCACAATCACATCATCTTCCTGCAAGAATTCAGAAATCTGCTGCCAGAGTGCAGTTTGGCTCAGCGCAGTATTTTCTTCGAGCTGTTGAGTTTGTAACAATGGTTTCGGTGCAGGATTAAAAGTACGTGGTTGATCATCTAAAGTCTGTTTTGAGATGGCTTGGATCAACTGAGCTAAATCCAGTCCACTGATCATCTGCCCATCCAGACAAAGACAGGAATCCGCCAGATACAGCATATTTTGTGCGGATACACGATGTGAGAAAAAGGCGGTGGCCACATCGGTAAAACGTGGCCCAATAGCGATCAGGCAATCCGACTGTTCCACCAGCTGACAAGTCGATGCTGCGCTTGCTGCACCTGCATAAACGCCCGCATATAAGGGGTGACTTTCATTCATGATATTTTTGGCAGTAGACAGACAGGTATAGGGAATCTGCATGCGCTCAGCCCAATTTTGCAGCATATCGGTAAGCTGGAAAATTTCTGCTTCATTGTCAATGAGCAGGACTGGCTGACGTGCCTGTTTGATGCGTTTGGCTATCCGTGCCGCAGTGTCTTGCAGAAGTTTTGGATCACTCTGTGGACGGCTCAGATCCAGAGGCTGCTTGGGCACTTTAATCTGAAGATGGGTAATATCCGATGGAAGCTGGATATGAACCGGTCGACGCATCAATATACATTGCTTTAATACCCGGTAAATTTCACTCACTGCATTGGCTGGAGTCAAACGTGTCTGTGCCACGGTAAATTCGCGCATGCAGTTCATGATATTGTCATAATCGCCATCAATCAGGGTATGGTGTAACAAAGCACCCTGCTCTACGGCATGCAAAGGCGGGATACCGGAAATATGCACCATGGCAACCTGCTCGGCATATGCACCTGCAATGCCGTTAATCGCGCTCAAATCACCAACCCCATAAGTGGTCAGTAAAGCGCCGACACCATGCAGACGGGCATAACCATCCGCTGCATAAGCTGCATTTAGCTCATTACAGTTACCAATAAATTCCAGTTTCGGATCAATTTCGATCTGTTCTAAATAGGAGAGATTAAAGTCGCCTGGCACACCAAAAATATGCTGAATTCCTAGCTCTTGCAGGCGCTGATTAAGGTACTGACCAATTTCCATAAACATTATTATTTTCCCTATCACTTATCATGCTTCAATTACAGAATATTGCATTTCATTTTCTGATTTCGTGCATAATGCAAGTCACAATGATTCAAAAACACATAAAACGTGTATCGGATAAGGATTCAATGCAATGGATGCAATGGATGCAATGGATAAATTTGACTGGAAAATCATCCAGGCTTTGCAAAAAAATGGGCGCCTGACGAATCAGGAAATCGGAGATTTAATCGGTTTGTCAGCCTCTCAATGTTCTAGACGGCGTCAGCTGCTGGAACAAAAAGGAATTATTTTGGGTTATAGCGCCTGCATTCATCCTGAAGCTTTGGGAATTGCAGTTTTGGCTATGGTTCAGGTCAATCTCAAAACACATGACGCAGCAGCGAAGATCGCTTTTCAACAATTGATTGAAGAAGAAGAAGCTATTCAGGAAGCTTTTTCTTTAAGTGGTGATGCAGATTTCATGTTAAAAGTAGGCGCTAAAAATCTGGAAATGCTGGCAAATTTTGTGACTGAAAAATTGCTGAGCTGTAATTTTATTGGTCATATCAAATCTTATATTGTCTTAAATAAATTCAAGCAATTACATTTTGATTTTCAGGCTGCCCGCCCTTTATTACGTTGATATATCTTAAAGTAAAAGAAAAAAGCTCAAGTACAACTTGAGCTTTTTTTTGATTTAATTTTTATTGATATGAACAACCTGCTGAATCGTATTTTCGAGCAGACCACTCAGTCCGAACTGGGCACCAATGCCTGAATGCTTCCATCCCCCAAAAGGTACATGCGGGAAAATCTCACCATGCGTATTGATCCACGCCGTACCACAACTCAGTCGCTGTGCAAACTGCTGCGCCTGCTCTAGATTGGATGACCAGATCGAACCACCTAAACCAAAATCCGTATTGTTGGCTTCAGTCAGTACTTCTTCAATATCATGATAACGGATCAAAGGTAATACCGGACCAAACTGCTCTTCCTGAACCAGACGGCTATCTGGACTCACATTGGTTACGATTGTCGGTGCAATAAAATAGCCTGTATCCGGTAGATTCTGACCAGATGTCATGACTATTGCCCCTTCATCCTGGGCTTCCTGAATCATAGTCTGAACTTTTTGGTATTGCTTGATGTTTTGCACTGGACCAAAAGTAGTCGTCTCGGCTAAACCATCTCCCAGAGACTGTTGCTGTGCGACTTTTACTAATTCCTGTGCCAGTGCATCATACTGGCTGTCATGCACATAAAGACGCTTTAACGCTGCACAGGTCTGGCCCATGTTGATAAAAGCTCCATGAAAGATTCGGACTGCCATTGCCTGAATGTCGGTATCTGGCAAAACAATGCCTGCATCATTGCCACCAAGTTCCAGTGTTAAATGCTTGAAAGTCGCAGCTGCGTTCTGCATGATTCTTTGACCAGTTGCGGTTGAACCGGTAAATACCACTTTGGCAATTGCAGGGTGACTGGTCAGCTTAGCCCCAACTTCGCCGCCACCTGTAAGTATAGAGACCACTCCAGGTGCAACTTCCTGCTGAATCAGCTCACCGAGTCGGAGGGTCGACAATGGGGTAAATTCTGAAGGCTTATTGATCACCACGTTGCCAGCGCGGATTGCCGGCATGATATGCCAGACAGCAATCATCAAAGGCCAGTTCCATGGAGTGACCGATGCCACAATCCCTAAAGGCCGATGATGCAGTTCGATCCGTTTATTGGCATCATCCTGTAAAACTTCAGTTTCAATCTTGAGTTCTGCCTGATAGCGGGTCCAGGCAATGGCCCCACCGACTTCAAATTCAGCCAGCGCATAAGGTTTGCCCTGCTCCTGCACCACTAAACGCGCTAATTCTTCCCGGTGTTCTTCAATACGATCCGCAATACGATGCAGAATTGCCTGTCGCGTTGCATCATCCGTATTTTTCCATTGGTGAAAAGCCTGCTCGGCACTACGGATGATGTCTTCAACTTGTGCTTCTGAGGGAGAGGAACATAGGGCCAATACCTGCTCATCAGCAGGATTGATCACCACAAAACTTTCGCCACCGCCTTGTACCATTTTTCCTTGAATAATACAGCCAACGGGTTGGGATACATGCAAATTAGTCATCTCTTCATCCTGAATCAGATATTTTTGTTGTTCCCTGACATTAGCTGATTTTATCTGAACGGAGCTTGCATATCACATTAGGCATAAAGTCCTGAATGCACATTTTGTGCATGGAAAATAGAAGAATCATCTTTCGGGATGCTTTTTTGGAACTTTAAATATTGCTTCCTTTAATTTTTTGCCTATAGCTCATTCTTCCTTACATCCTGTTCGAATTTATGCAACAGGATGTCCTGATCTTTGAAATTTCGTAGAACATCACATTGGCCTATATTGGAAATAAAGAATCACAGTGATAGCGTCATGAACAGCACAACCATTTCAGTTTTCAATCCCGATTTACCGATTCACATGACATTCGAAGAACATGACTGGCATCTCCTGGCTCAATATTGGTATCCAGTGGCCTTAGCCCGTGATGTCTCTGAACAGCCGCTAGGGACAAGGTTGCTAGATATGCCACTGGTCATTTACAAGATACAGGATGAACTGGTCGTGGCCAAAGATGCCTGTCCGCATCGTGGTGTGCCTTTAAGTTTGGGAAAAAATGATGGTCAAGGCGTCGTCTGCCCTTATCATGGCCTACGCTTTGGTACGCAAGGTAAATGCAACCGTATCCCTGCCCATCCACGGCATAAAATTTCAGATCGGTTTCATTTACGGACCTATGCCGCGGTTGAACGTTATGGTCTGATCTGGTGTTCACTGATAGCTAACAAAGATGCTGAACCGAATATTCCAGTGATGCCTTATTGGAATGATGCAGATTATCAGCAACTGGTTTGCCCACAAGTCGACATCAAATGTTTTGCTGGCAGACAGCTAGAAGGCTTTATTGATGTCGCCCATTTTGCCTGGGTACATCCAGATACCTTCGGTGATCCGAATGATGTTGAAGTCCCGAATTACACCACAACAGAAACTGAATATGGTTTCAGTGCCGACTATATCAGCAGTATCGGCCGTTATCCGATTGGGTTAGATCAGCGCGGTCAGGAAGATTTTAAATGGCTACGACATTTTGAAATTAGCCTGCCCTTTACCGCGACCCTGACCATCCATTTCCCTAATGATGCCAAACAGGTGATTATGAATGCTGCTTCACCGATGACCGCCCGTCAGACCCGACTGTTTGCTCCTATCTGTCGTAATTATGATAAAGACTTACCCGTCGAAGAAGCCTATGATTTTAATCTGAAGATTTTTGAAGAAGATCGCCTAATTGTCGAAAACCAGAAGCCTGAGTTTTTACCGCTAGACTTATCTCTGGAAGCACATTTCCCGGCAGATCGCAGCTCCAGTATGTACCGTAAACTGTTAAGGAAAAAAGGCTTTAGTCCTTTATTTGCAGCTTAATTTTATTTAAAAATCATTATCTATGTGTCAGCCAAATTCCAATAAAAAAGGAGATCTTAACGATCTCCTTTTTTTCACCTGCAATTGATTAAGCAATTGGCGGTGTATAAGTCCCATCCGCAATTGAATCCTTGATACGATCCGCTTCTGCAAGCACGAGTGCCAACAGGTTCTTCACGTTTTCAAGTGTTGCAACCGGGCTTAAAGTGGTCATTTTCAGAGATTGAACCTGACTCACTTTAGTGACGCCAATATTCGCTTCACCACGCGCAAACAGTTCATCTGCGACGTTCTGGTTCAAGGCATCGACAAATTCAGCTGAATAACCTTCTGGCACCACACGGAACAATACCGATGCAAATTGTGGCTCAACCAGAAGTTCCAGACCATCAGTTGCCTTGATGTAATCTGCCACTTCACGCGTCAATTTCACGCCATGATCGATCATTGAACCATAAAGCTCTTCACCCAGCGCTTCTACAGTCATCCACAGTTTCAATGCATCGAAACGACGCGTGGTTTGTAGCGACTTCGACACCAGGTTAGGAACACCGTGCTCTTCATCATAAGCAGAGTTCAGGTATTCTGCTTCATAGTGCATGAAACGATAATTCGCCTCATCTTTCAGCAAGAATGCACCACATGAAATGGTCTGGAAGTAATGCTTATGGAAATCCAGTGTCACAGAATCAGACAGTTCGATACCATCTAGCATAGAACGATAGTCATTCGACAGGATCAGCGCACCACCCCATGCTGCGTCGATGTGCATCCACGCGCCATATTTATTGGTGATTTCACGAATCTGTTTGAGTGGATCAATCGCACCGGCATCCGTGGTACCCGCAGTTGCGACTACACATGCCACGATCTTGCCTTCAGATTGAAGATGCGCCATGGTTTTTTCCAGAGCATCAACATCCATCTGCGCATTTTCGTTCACAGGTACAGTCACAACGGACTGGAAGCCCATGCCCATCATCGCCATATTCTTTTGCACAGAGAAGTGTGCATTTTCAGAACAGATGACTTTGACATTACGCATTGCATCCGCAGGGATACCATCACGTTGAACAGACCACGGATTGCCGTTTTCGTCTTTCCAGTTTTTCGCGATGCAGGCATCACGCGCCAGCAGTACGCCCATCAGGTTGGATTGTGTACCACCAGAAGTAAACACACCCGCCTGACCTGAGCCATAGCCGACTTTTTGGCGTAACCAGTCAATCAGCTGCACTTCCATCAAAGAACCTGCCGGGCTTTGATCCCAAGAGTCCATTGACTGGTTAGTTGCATTGATTAACACTTCCGCGATCTGGCTAGTGACCATTGTCGGGCAATGCAAATGCGCAAGCGAATGCGGGTGATGTACTTTCAAGCTCTTGTTGAGGAATAGCTCAACCATACGCTCTAAAGACTTTTGTACGCCCAGACCTTCTTTAGAAGGATTGAACGCAATTGCGCTACGCAATTCCTTGATGCTACCGCCGGTATACATCTTGTCGTTTTGCAACCATGCTGCAACCGCTTTGGTCGCCTGATCCATCGCCGACTCATAGTCAGCGATAGATGCAGCATCATTGCAGAGTAACGCTTTACGGTGTTCTGCAAAATCTACCATGAATTATGCGCCTCGAACTGCGACTAGAGCTTCAGCAACCGCTTTCTTGAAGCGAACCAGAACTTCTTCACACTCAGCTTGAGTAATGATCAATGGGCAAAGTAAACGGATCACTGTACCGTTACGGCCACCTTTTTCAAGCAACAGTTTGTTGTTGAAACAAGCGGTTTGAATCGCTGCAGCTAATTGACCATCAGCAGGGAAAGAACCCATATGATCCGCTGGTTTACGTTCGTCAACAATTTCAACACCGATCATCAGACCGCGGCCACGAACGTTACCGATACATGGGAATTCAGCAGCCAATTTTTTAATTTCAGCTTGCAGGAAATCACCACGTTCTTGTGCATTTTGCGCAAGATTTTGTTCTTTAATGGTTTGCAAAGTCGCAAGACCTGTACCCATTGCCAACTGGTTACCACGGAATGTACCAGTGTGGCCAGCAGGTTGCCATGCATCGAATTTACGTTTAATACCCAGTACTGCAAGTGGCAAGCTACCACCAACGGCTTTAGACATTACAACCACATCAGGTTCGATACCCGCATGTTCGAATGCGAACATTTTGCCTGAACGCGCAAAGCCTGCTTGAACTTCGTCAAGAATCAACACAATATTGTGTTTTTCAGTCACTTCACGGATTTTTTGCAACCATTTTACCGGTGCAGTTACCACACCGCCTTCACCTTGAATCGCTTCAAGAATTACAGCTGCTGGCTTGGTTACACCGCTTTCGACATCTTCAATGAAGTTTTCGAAATAATAAGTCAAAGCATCAACGCCCGCTTCACCGCCTAGACCCAATGGGCAACGGTATTCATGCGGATATGGCATGAATTGAACGCCTGGCATTAAACCATTCACCGAGTTCTTCGCAGACAGGTTACCTGTCATTGCCAAAGAACCGTGAGTCATACCGTGATAGCCACCAGAGAAGCTGATCACTGAACTACGGCCAGTAAAGGTTTTGGCTAGTTTAATCGCTGCTTCTGTTGCATCTGCACCAGATGGACCACAGAACTGTAAGCAGTATTCTTCTTTGCCACCTGGCAGGTAAGCAAGAAGTGCTTCAGTAAAAGCATCTTTTAAAGGAGTTGTGAGATCCAGCGTATGCAATGGAAGACCGCTTGCAAGTGTGTCCTGGATACTTTGAATGACCGCAGGGTGATTATGGCCTAATGCCAATGTCCCTGCCCCAGCTAAACAATCAAGGTACTCCGTACCTTCAACATCGGTAACCCAGCAACCTTGTGCTTTCGCTATCGCTAACGGTAATTTACGTGGATAACTACGCACATTCGATTCCATCTGACTTTGGCGAGTCAAGTAGTATTCGTTTGTGGAATTGGTGGCAGGATTTACAGAAGAAACGCTCATATCGAATTACCATCTCTGATATGGGTTGAAAGAAATAAGTCTGGTGACTTGCGGTCGTTTGACTCGGTGCTTTATATAATCTAGTTAGACAATTTTCTATTCAGTAACTAGGAGAGGCGGATGATACAGTTTTTTTCAGGAAAATAAACAACTTTTAGTATCAATTTGCCTCGACTGTTATTGAAAAAATATATCAAAAAATGTTGCTGTCTAAATTATCAACTTTATGCATAGTAATGACAAGGAAGCCTAAACATTTTATGCAATTTTGTTGTCATGAATACAACAGTGTAATTATCAAACAATTATCTCAATAAGTATATAATTTTCATCACATTTGGTTCCGATATATCTACAATAAATAAAATATATTTTTAACAATCCAACGACAATAATTTCGGAATATCAACACATTTCTACCTTAGTATTTTATGATCAGCACAAGGCCAACAATTCCACTAAAACAGGACAACAAAATGCGTCTTTCTTCTTTTTCAGCGCTTGCTTTGCTCGGCGCATTATCTTCTGCCGCTTTCGCAGCTCCTGAAGAAACCTTGAATTATAATGTGGTGAATATCTCGGCAGAAGCCAGTCGCGATATTTCCAATGACCTGATGAATGCCAATTTATTTGTTGAAAAATCCAATAAACAGCCCGCTGAGCTTGCAGCACAAATCAATCAGTTGATGACGCAGGCCATTAATACTGCTAAAAAATATCCTACGGTAAAAATTGAAACCGGTTCACAGCATACCTATCCAGTCTATGACAACGACAACCGCAAGTTAAGAGAATGGCGTGCTCGTGCGCAGGTACGGATTGAATCGACTGACTTTAAAGCCGCCTCGCAACTGATTGCTGAGCTACAACAGAACTTCCAGACTGAATCGATTAACTTCACAGTATCTGAAGCAAAACGTAAAAAAGTAGAAAATGAGCTGATGCTTGAAGCTTCGAAAAACTTCCAGCAACGTGCGCAAAGTCTGGCGCAAGCCTGGAACAAACCGGGCTATCAACTGGTGAATCTGAATATCAACACCAATAATTCGGGTTATCCACCTGTGCCACGCATGGCGATGGCCAAATCTGCTTATGCCGAAGCAGTTCCAGAACAGGAAATGGCAGCAGGTGAATCCAAAATGACCGTCAGTGCTAATGGTTCTATTCAGTTTAAATAAGTCTTAATGAAATTATTCAGACGCTTAAAAACCACCCTTTTGGGTGGTTTTTTATCACTTGAATATTCTGTGAAAAATCAATGCTACAAATTCATACAAACTCAGATATGAATTGAGCTTTGATCGGTTTAGAGTAACGGACATTTGTGTCAGCCCTCTCTCTTCATGTCACTCGATCAACTGAACCTGTATCTATTTCATCTTCTCAATGTACCTGACCAAGCCTCGATCTGGATGATTAACTATGCCAGACTGATAGCGCATGATCTGGTGTATTTATTTCTGCTGATTTTTGCTGTTGCCTGGCTGCGCGGCAGTCGTGAAATCAAAACAGGGATTATTAAAGCTGTGATTTTCACCGCAATCACCTTGTCAATTAGCGAGGTATTATCTGCAGTTCTAAACACGCCCCGCCCTTTTGTCATGGAGGTTGGTCGAACCCTGATTGAGCATGCCCCTACAGGTTCATTCCCAAGCAATCACATGAGTATTTTTAGTGGAATTGCCTTTGCCTATTACTTCTCAGCACAACGTGATTTGGGTCGAATCCTGCTCTGGACTGCCTGGCTGGTAGCATGGTCACGGATTTATGTAGGTGTGCATTTTCCGATTGATATGGTGGGAGCATTCCTGATTGCTTTGGCAGTTAATCTTGCTGGCTTACCGCTCTGGTGGAAATATGAGAATAAAATCATGAACTTTATTTTCAGCATTCATCAATTCCTGTTTAAGCCTTTTATTCGGATGGGCTGGATTAAATAAAATTAATTCAAATGCCACAAAAAAATCCCGCTCGAAAGCGGGATTTTTTATATCTTGATAACTTAGTAAATCGCCATATGATTTCGATGAATCATCTCTAAAGAACGCGCTTCACCCAAGACCTGATGCACTTTATCTGATGCCAGACCTTTGACGATTTCCGCTGAACGCGAACTGAAGTTGACACGTCCTACAGCAATACGGTGACCTTGTCGATCGACACATTCCACTACATCACCACGGTCAAAATGTCCTTCTACCGCTTTAACACCGACCGGCAACAGGCTACGGTGGTTCTCTTTGATGGCTTTAACCGCACCATCATCAATTACCAAGCGACCTGCAGTTTGCAGATGCGCTGCTAACCATTGCTGATGTGCAGTCATACGGTCATCATCAGTGATAAATAATGTACCCAACATTTCACCGGCCATCAGGCGCGATAAAACACAGTCACTATCACCACTGGCAATTAATGTCGGACAACCAGACTTGGCAGCCAAACGAGCAGCACGGACTTTGGTCAGCATACCGCCACGACCAAATTTTCCGCCGCCGCCTGCCATATCAAACAGGCTTTCATCCATGGCACGCACGGTATGGAACAGTTTGGCATCCGGATTAGAACGTGGATCCGAGTCAAACATGCCTTCCTGATCAGTCAGGATAATGAGCAGATCTGCATGAACTTGACCTGCGACCATCGCAGCTAAGGTATCGTTATCACCGAAACGGATTTCGTCAGTAGAAACCGTGTCATTTTCATTAATGACTGGAATCACATGCCAATCAATCAGGTGCTGTAAAGCATCACAAGAATTCAGATAACGACGACGGTCTGCCAGGTCATCATGAGTCAATAATACCTGAGCGGTTTGAATGCTGTGTTTTTCCAGCACACTTGACCAGGTCTGGATTAAACCCATTTGACCAATGGCAGCACAAGCCTGAAGACTGGGTAGATCGGTGGGTCGATTCTCAAGTTTCATTCGAACCATACCTTCAGCCACAGCTCCGGAAGAAACGAGAATAATCTCGTGTCCGGCATTGTGTAGATCCGCGATTTGTCCCGCCCAATGCGAGATGGCATCTAAATCTAAACCTTGCCCGTTTGCTGTGAGTAAAGATGATCCGATTTTAACAACGATTCGTTTACAACCCTTGAGCTGACGTTGCCCATCTACCACTTCTATCATCTTGTCCTCAGACTTATCTTTAAAAGATTAACGTACGTAATATACTTCTACGTCGCTGTCGTCATCATCTTCATCATCAAAGTCATCGCCGCCCAGACGTTGAGCGCGACGCATTTCACGATAAGCTTCTTTCGCAGCAATCGTTTGTTCACGTGTTTCAGCTTCAAGCTGATCACGGAATTCTTTCATCTCTGCTGCGTATTCAGGATCTTCAACTTCGCGTTCGCGTTGCTGCTCGATTTGATCCATCAGGTAATACACCACATCCTTAGTGCCTTCAGCCGTTAAGCCTGAAGTTTTAAAGACAGGACCTTCCCACTGCAATTCTTCAAGAATGTGATTACACCATTCATCGCGAGTATCTACAGCAAGCTGATCGACCTTGTTCAGAACCAATACCACTGGTAATTTTGAAAGTGTTGGGGAGAATTTTTGCAACTCATTCAAAATCGCTTTGGCATTGTAAGCTGGATCTGAACCGTCAATCGGTTGAACATCTACAATATGAAGCAGAATACGGGTACGTGCCAAATGTTTCAGGAAGCGAATCCCGAGACCTGCACCTTCTGCCGCACCTTCGATCAGACCTGGAATATCCGCCATTACAAATGAACGATGACGATCCGCATCCACTACGCCCAAGTTAGGTACCATGGTGGTAAATGGATAATCTGCAACTTTTGGTTTTGCTGCAGAGACTGCACGGATAAAGGTTGATTTACCTGCGTTTGGCATGCCGAGCAAGCCAACATCAGCCAGTACTTTCAGCTCAAGACGGATTTCACGGAATTCGCCTTTGGTACCATGCGTACATTTACGCGGAGAACGGTTGGTTGATGATTTGAAGTGAGTATTACCCAAACCACCTTGGCCACCATGTGCCACTAATACTTTCTGGCCGTCTTCAACCAGATCTCCAATAATGTCGCCAGATTCACTATCTACAATGGTTGTTCCCACAGGAACTTTTAAAATAACTGATTCGCCACCACGACCAGCACAGTTTGCGCCAGCACCGTTTTTACCACGTTCAGCGCGAAATTTACGGGTATAACGATAATCTACAAGGGTACTCGTGTCGTCGTCAGCCTGAATATAAATGCTGCCGCCACGACCACCATCACCACCATCTGGACCACCAAATGGTACGAACTTTTCACGGCGAAAACTGGCTACGCCATTGCCACCGTCGCCAGCCTCTACGGTAATGACTGCTTCATCAACAAAGCGCATAATGCCAATCCTCTAAAAACTTTAAAAACCGCCTATTCTGCCATATTTTAAAGCATTTCTCGACTATATTTATTGAGCTTTCCAAGAAGAAGACCCAATTTAGAATTATTTTATAATATTCAAGCAAAAAGCTGATACAGATTGACGATTTATCAAGAAATTATTGTGAGGAACTTATACAAAATAAGAATTATAAAAATGTTTTCACTTATTTCAGAATTGCGGTAATTCTTCTTATAGTTTAAGCATCTTTATTTTTATAGTTTTACTTTTTTCAATTGAATTGCTTTAACTGATCAACAGATATTCAGAAAACCATGAGTAAACTAAGAGGTTTCTTTATATTATTTTTCATAAAGCGCATATTTCATTAGCTCTTCGCATAAATCAACAAAAATATCTCCTAACTCCCTTTTCAACATGGGTATATGAGAATAAATATTTGTAATATTCTCCGGCTTAAGAAGACCTGAATAGTGTGAATAAAACCCTAAAGTTTTCTGTTCAAACAGCTGGATCTTTTTTTCTAATGCCTGATCTTTAGTTGCTTCTTTTAAAAACTTGAATGAACTTAGTATATTTATTCTTAAGCTATAGAACTCATCTACAAGATTTTTAGCTTTCTTAAAATCTATATTTTTGACCCAAAATCCTGTTAAAATTTTATTATTTATTCCTTCTATTTCAATCGTTAAAATTGCAAGCTATTTAGCTTGTTCTGCTATAACCTCACTACCTTTTTGTTTTCTCCAACTCGTATAAGTCATCAATACTGCTATTGGAGCAAGGATTGAAGCTGACCAAAGCAAAAGATTAGTCGCTAAAGTGAGATCAACTTCTAAAAGCTGAAAGATCGCATAAATAGCGATGCATAAAGTTAGGATAATTGCGTACACTGCCAATAATCGAGCAACTAGATTTTCTGACTTATCCATTTATTGCTTCCCCAAAAGCAATTTAATTTTTATTTAGTAACACGCTCTTTATTTTCCAAAATCTCTGGCAAACTCCGCTCTACCCAGCCAATCAAATAGTTTATTTTTTCTGCTGCTTGCGAACCGGTAATGGTCAATTGATATTCAACTTTGGGCGGCACAACGGGATAAACCGTTCTTAAAATAAAACCATCTTGCTCCAGCATTTTTAAGGTTTGCGCCAGCATTTTTTCACTGACCCCTTCAATTCGCTGCTTCAGCTCACTAAAGCGATGTACACCCTCACTTAAACAGCGCAATACTAGCACTGACCATTTATTGGTGAGATGTTCCAGTATTTCACGGGATGGGCATTCATTAGATAGCACCTGTCCCAACAATGGACTGATTG
The DNA here is from genome assembly GCF_058599425.1 of Acinetobacter sp. CAU_H_56. Taxonomy (NCBI): domain Bacteria; kingdom Pseudomonadati; phylum Pseudomonadota; class Gammaproteobacteria; order Moraxellales; family Moraxellaceae; genus Acinetobacter; species Acinetobacter sp. CAU_H_56. The sequence goes on from NZ_CM178654.1 coordinate 2,051,424, forward strand.
CATACTTGGTCATTGAAGAGTTCCTTTCTTGATCACAATTTTTAGTTCTTACTTACTATTTTTAATGTACTTACCATTTGTAAGCTAACAGATTCAAATAGGCACATCAAGGTGAATTTTCCATCAATTAATGCAATAGTTTTATAAAGCTGATTTGCCACCTTTATCTTCCACAATAAAAAAGAGCCTCAAAAGAGGCTCTTTTTTAGATCACTTCTACAAATTATGCATTTGTTTCAGCAGGAACTTTTGGATAGCTTACGCCGCCCATTTGTTCAGCAATGCGAAGTACCTGGCAGCTATAACCCACTTCGTTATCATACCAAACGTAGCAAGTTAAACGATTGCCTGAAGTGATTGTCGCTTGAGCGTCGAATACACCTGCAGTACGAGAACCGATAAAGTCAGAAGATACAACTTCAGTAGAGTTTGTATAACCGATTTGACCTTGAAGGTTAGAATTGATTGAGATTTGGCGAATGTATTCATTCACTTCATCACGATCAACTTCTTTATCTAAAGTCAGGTTCAGGATCGCAAGAGATACGTTTGGTGTAGGAACACGTACAGAGTTACCAGTCAACTTGCCTTTCAGCGCAGGAAGTGCTTTCGCAACTGCTTTAGCAGCACCAGTCTCAGTGATAACCATGTTTAATGTTGCAGCACGGCCACGACGGTCAGCTTTATGGTAGTTGTCGATCAGGTTTTGGTCGTTTGTGAACGAGTGAACTGTTTCAACGTGACCATTGATCACTGTGTATTTGTCGTTTAACACTTTCAATGTTGGAGTGATCGCATTGGTTGTACAGCTTGCAGCAGAGATGATTTGATCTTCATCAAGGATGTCAGCCTGGTTCACACCAAATACAACGTTCTTCATGTCACCTTTACCAGGTGCAGTCAGAATTACGCGAGCAGCGCCTGGGCATTTCAGGTGTTGAGCAAGACCTTCAGCATCACGCCATTTACCAGTGTTGTCGATCACTAATGCATTTTCGATACCGTATGCAGTGTAATCCACTTCAGATGGATTAGATGCATAGATCACTTTGATGAACTGACCGTTTGCAATAATTGCTTCGTTTTCTTCATCTACAGAAATCGTACCCGCGAATGGACCGTGGATTGAGTCACGACGCAATAAAGACGCACGTTTTTCAAGGTCACCGTCAGATGATTTACGAACTACGATTGCTTTCAGGTTCAAGCCACGGCCTAGACCTGACTGGCTGATCATCAAACGGGCAAGGATACGACCGATACGACCGAAACCGTAAAGTACAACGTCTTTACCTTCAACAGAAGTTGCATTGCCTTCAAGTGATTTCACAGCATCAGCAACGAATGCGTTAACATCACCACCTTTTGCTTTGAATTCAACAGCAAGTTTGCCTAGATCAATTTCAGCAGTACCGATGTTTTCTACTTTTGCCAATGCTTCAAGAATTGGGAAAGTGTCTACAACAGAAAGCTCAACGTCCAGTACACGAGTACGACGATGCGCTTTAAGGATCTGGATTACAGAACGGTTAATTAAAGAGCGACCGTAAACTGTAGCTACGATATTTTTTTCACGATATAACTGACCTACTAGGGCAATCATACGTTCCGCAAGTTCTTCACGGTTTTTCCAACGACCTTGGTGCTCTGCATGGAGGGCAACGATAGTGTCTTTGCTCACAGATACGTCCTCTAATTAATTGTAAATCTAAGCATAAATTTCAAAACCCGATAATTGTAATGGAATTGGCCGCAAGTTTGAATCAAAAGCTGATTAACTCTGGCCGAAAATCCGATATATTCACTATAAATTTTGAAAATAATTGTAATTAGTCAGATGATTTTGCATTTAAAATTTGAAAAATCATCTATTAACTATAAAAACCAGATTTTTGTTAAATGTTGTTTATTCAGCCAAAACTAGAGTTCATAGCTGATGGCATTTTCCTGATTAAGCTGCACTTTGGTTCCTGCTGAAAAATTCATGTCCAGACTCATGGATGCATTGAAGTTTTCTACATCAAAATCGTCATAGGTTTCTGGCAAATGAATCAGGATTGGTAAGCGGGTCAAACCGTTATCTCCACATGGAAAAGCATAGTGGCGTTCAACCTGCTGTAGATTCTGTAAACTTTCAAATTCCAGAAAAACACTGCTGTTTTCATAGGTACGTGGAACCTGAATAATTTCCAGGAACATGCTGCGCTTTAACTGCTGCAATCTGTTCAGTGCGATTTCAATATCCTGATCTGAAGTGTCCTTAGTCCATAGTTTCTTGAAAATTGACTTCTTCTCATGCTCTCTCTTTTGACGATGCAGCGTATTGATATATTTTTTCAAATCCCGATATTGCTGCACATTATCTGCAATTGTAGACTGAATATCCTTGATCGGCTGCTCGGAACGCTGGTGCATCACCTGCCATTCATGCGAGTTGGTCGGAATAAAGGTTTCACCTTTGCGTTTTTCCAGCAGGCGAATAAATCCCAGTAATTTATATTCAAAATTCTGGATATATTGATTAAACATAAATGCTGGCTGCGATTTGAAATCGCGGTAATAGGCCAGAATTTCAGAAAAGATTTTATGGACGTGCAAATATAGATAAGAAAATTCTTCAATATGAGAAAGATGATCACGGATCGCATCACGCATGGGTAATAACAATTCCCGAGTCAGAATTTCTTCAAAGTTTTTCAAATGTCGCTGTGCCACCACATCGGCATTTTTTTCTACCACCTGAATGGGTTCAACCAGCAAATGGAATAGCTTCTGTTCTGAGATCTGTTCCAGATCATGCACAATATCAATCACGTCCAGATGAATCTGGCTTTGCAAGGTCACCATACGCTGCATCTGTGATTTCAGCGTTTCGACCACTTCCTCATCCATATCCTCTTTCAAATCCAGGACAAGAACATTCAGGTAAACCTGATCTTCAAGTGCACCCTTTTCTTCAATCAGGAAACGGCGAATAGAATATGGATTCTGTTGTACATCCATCACTGGCGCAACAATGAATAAAAATTGCGAAGTACGGACAATATCAAAATGACGGATTTCTTGTTCTTTGATCAGGAAATAGCGAAACAGCGGATGTTTCATTTCCACGGTTTGTTTTTTTAATAGAGGTTTGTACCAATAACCAAGGAGTTGCTGCTTGATAAACACCTCGGTAATAAAGCATTTCACATGCTCTTCAGTCAGCTGGCGCACCCCTTCTAAAGGTTGCAACGTCAGTTCACGGATAATTTCAGCAGCATTTAGCAAAAAGGTTCGGCGTAGTTCCAGCTTTTCACGCTGCATCTGAAAGTTTTCATCGACTTCGATTTTATCAATTTGCTCAAGTGCATTTTCCAGATAATCCGCAATCTGCAAACTGTCATTTAAGCCCTTCAGGCTTTGCAAGGATAAGGCAAAGGTGCTGGCATAATAACGCATCCGGTCATTTAAAAACTTTTGACTGAGCAACTCGACCGAGTGTTGAGCCTGGTATCGATATTGATTGGCATCACGATCCCAGAGAATTTTTTGGGGTTTTAAAATCTGAAAATTGATACTTTCTTTAAGCTCGGCAGATACATCAGCCAGAACTGTTCTGAGTTCACGCTGCCATTCCAGATCCAGACTTGGTTCTAGCTGTGACAGGCGGGCACGTAACTGATATGGAATAGCGATTTCCGACATACAATTCCCCAAATAAATCGTGATATCTTGTTATTTTGTGATGTATGTCTCGAATTTTACATTATCTAGACTGACAATCTACAAATATTGTCTAATTAAAGCTGCACGATCTGGAATTTAATATTTTATAAAATCATTTTTCTTTATATTGTTCCAGCTTCTCGACTTTTTGCATAAGTTCGCGTTGTTTCAGCTTTTGCTGACGTAAATGCAAAATACCTTCAATTACCAACAATACGACGGCCAGCCAGATCGGGAGATAAGTCAGCCATTCGCCGGCTTCAACCCGCTCCCCTAATGCCATAGACGCAAAAGCCAAAAGTACTGGCTCTAAATAGCTCAATAGCCCAAAGATGACAAAAGGCAAATAGCGGCTTGCCAGAATATAACTTCCCAATCCTAACGCACTTAGAAAGCCTAGACCTAATACCGCAAAAATCAGATGCTGCGCATTAAGGATCAGTTGCATGGAATCGCTATGAATAAAGCCTAGATAGATCGCGACAGGCAGAATGATGAAGAGGTCCCACCAGAAACCGCCTAAATGATCCGTCTGAAATTTACGGCGCATAAAGAAATACAGCGGATATGCCAGTGCCACATACACCGTTTCCCAGGCAATGAAACCGATCCGCCAGATTTCATGTCCTACACCTAATATGGCCAGTGCGACTGCTGCCATCTGCCAGCGTGACAATTTTTCCTTATAAAGTACACATCCGACTAGGACCATAACTAGCGGCAACAGAAAATATCCCAGGGATACCTGTAAACCGCGACCATTAATTGGTCCCCATAAAAAGAGCCACAACTGTGTCGTACATAACAGGGAACTGATGATCAACCAGATCAGAAAAGCAGGTTGTTTGAGAATGCGTTTTAAAATTTGAGTGATATGGTTGAGGTCACCTGACCACCACATGAACGCAGTCAAAAATGGAATGGTCGCCAGCATTCGCCAGGCAAAGGTTTGTTCACTGTCTAAAGGCTGCAACAATGGCGTGAATATATACAGGACACCAAATACCACTGATGCCAATACCGATAATGCAATGCCTTTATACATGCTTCAAACCCAAGATCATTCCAGCGTATTATAACGATTAGTCTAAAATAAAGCTTGAAGATTCATCTGACCAAAGGTGATAGCAAGGCAAAATATATAATTCAAAAAAGAGAAGCATTAAAAAACCATGCCGAAGCATGGTTTTTATACATAACCCGAGTGGCCTTTTATTTTCTTGCCTGTTGGGTCTGTTTGGTATGAATCACATCACTTAAATCATAACCCACAGATTGCGCATATTGCAGGTATTCATTTACCACATTCTGATCCAGTTGAGGATCACGTGACAATACCCACATATATTTACGTTTTGGCTCGCCGACCAGTACGGTTTGATAATTATCATCTAGTTTCAATACCCAATAATCGCCACGACCCACTGGTAACCAGCGAATAAACTCTGGTAAGAAACTTACTTTGAGCTTGGTGTTATAAGGTGCATTCTGAATGTATGCCTCACCTACGGATTGGGTCACCTGACCATTTTTCTGGATACAGCGGTTATCTACATTAACGTTACCATTTTCATTTAATGTATAAGTCGCCGTAACATCACGATCACATTTGTTCTGGAACGTAAGTGGCTTACGAGCCACTTCATACCAAGTGCCCAAATAACGGTCCAGTTCAACTTTCTCTACAGTGGGTAAAGAATCGTTCTTGGCATAAGCCATGGTTGCAGCCCCGAGTCCAAGTAGAACTGCACCACCCACTGCAATTTTTGCAAGTTTCAATCCCGCATGAGGGAGATTATTTTTAGTTGTCATACGATACCTATTTGATCAGGACAAAATTTTCAACATGAATATTTCGTACTTACAATAGCGGCATCCGCAGACATACTCTGTAGCATTATGTTAGGTTTGTGATTGATTTTACGTAATTTAAATTTGTAATTTACACACAGACCTAACTTAACATCTGCGCTTTTAAACGTAAAATTTCATCCCGTATACGTGCAGCTTGCTCAAATTGTAGCTCTTTTGAAGCCTTGAGCATTTCTTTCTCCAGTTTATTGATATGCTTCGCGAACATCTTTGGATCGGCCATGATATGGCGTTCATCTGCACTGATCGCACGGGCCTGATCGGAAGCTTTCAGCTCAATAGTTTCATCATCCAGCACTTCGCCTGTATCAATTTCCTTAATCACCTGACGTACTGCACTACGTGGTGTAATACCATGCTCTTCATTGAACTGAATCTGCTTGGCACGACGGCGTTCAGTCTCATCAATGGCTTTTTGCATAGAATCGGTGATGCGATCCGCATATAAAATCGCTTTACCTTTCAAGTTACGCGCTGCACGACCAATGGTCTGGATCAGTGAACGCTCTGAACGCAGGAAACCTTCTTTATCCGCATCCAGAATCGCAACCAGTGAAACTTCTGGCATATCCAGACCTTCACGCAGCAGGTTAATGCCGACCAAAACATCATGCACACCGGTACGCAGCTCATGAATGATTTTCACACGCTCTACGGTATCAATATCGGAGTGTAAATAGGCAACCTTGATTCCGTATTCTTTTAAATAAGACGTCAGGTCTTCTGCCATGCGCTTGGTCAATGTCGTTACCAGCACACGTTCATTCATTTCCTTACGGATATTGATTTCAGACAATACATCATCGACCTGCGTCAAGACTGGACGGATTTCAATTTCCGGATCAATCAGACCGGTTGGACGAACCACCTGCTCGACCACCTGTTCAGATTTTTCCAGTTCATATCTTGCAGGTGTGGCACTGACGTACACGGTCGTCGGTACAATACGTTCCCATTCCTCAAATTTCATTGGACGGTTATCCAGTGCACTTGGCAAGCGGAAACCGTAATTCACCAGATTTTCTTTACGGGAACGGTCACCTTTGTACATGGCTCCAATTTGTGGAACAGTCACGTGCGATTCATCGATAATCAGCAAGGCATCATCGGGTACATAATCAAAAAGCGTCGGCGGTGCTTCGCCTGCCGGACGACCCGATAAATGACGTGAATAGTTTTCGATACCGTTGGTATAACCGAGCTGCTGCATCATTTCCAGATCATAACGGGTACGCTGCTCGATCCGCTGAGCTTCCAGCAACTTGTCATTTTCACGGAAAAAGACCAGACGTTCTTTTAACTCATCTCGAATGGTTTCAATCGCGCGAGCCAAATTGTCTTTCGGTGTTACATAGTGACTTTTAGGATAGATCGTGACACGCGGCACTTTACGGATCATTTTCCCGGTTAAAGGATCAAACCAGCGAATGGAGTCGACTTCATCATCAAACAGCTCAATCCGGATGGCATCCTGATCCGATTCGGCAGGGAAAATATCAATAATCTCACCACGAATACGATACGTACCGCGCAGGAATTCCAGTTCATTACGGGAATACTGCATTTCGACCAAACGACGGATAATATCATCACGGCCAATCCGGTCACCTTCCACCACATGCAGCAACATGCTCATATAGGCATTCGGATCACCCAGACCGTAAATCGCAGAAACAGAAGCAACAATAATCGCGTCGCGACGTTCTAAAAGTGCACGGGTTGCCGAAAGACGCATCTGGTCAATGTGATCATTAATTGCCGCATCTTTCTCGATAAAGGTATCTGAAGATGGCACATAGGCTTCTGGCTGATAGTAATCATAATAACTGACGAAATATTCAACCGCATTATTCGGGAAAAATGCTTTAAATTCGCCGTAGAGCTGTGCAGCCAGCGTTTTGTTATGAGCCATGACAATAGTCGGACGCTGGGTACGGGCGATGACATTGGCCATAGTATAGGTTTTACCTGAACCGGTAACCCCCAGCAAAAGCTGATCGTGATAGCCTTTTTCTATACCCTTGACCAGCTTTTCAATGGCCTGTGGCTGATCGCCAGCAGGTTGATAATTGGTCACCAGTTCAAAGGGTTGTTTATCACTCATAGCTTTAATAATTTCACTGCGGATATCGACTCAATTTATTATGGGGGTAAAACTGAATTACTCAATCCCTATCCAGGTTTCTGTTTAGTAAAATAAAACAGGATCATTGTCATTATTTTATATTGCTTTACTCAGTTCAAATTTGATGAATAAGGGACAGAACAATCCAAATTGCTTTGAAACATATAACATTAATGAGTATAAAATTGAGATCTATAAAATTATAAAAAACAGGCAAAATCATGAAAGATAAAGAATATCGTGAAATCGCTACTAAGAACCAATTCCGCTATATGGGCACAATCATATTTTGTATGGGTCTTTTCTATTTGTTCTTGGTCATTGGTGCCTTATTGAATAAGTACTTTTTATAAAAGGCCGTCACTTATGCAAAAGAATAAATTAAGCATTTTTAGACAGCAACTCTATTTAGGTTTGTTCGGTATCCTATTCTGGATTATTGGGGGAATTTTGACGTATCTGTTTGGGTAATGCTGCACAATAATGCCTTGACCCCTGCCCGTTTCAAAGGCAACATGAAATCAATCAGGATATCGAATAAAAAAGCCATGACTTACCATTATCACGATGAAAGTATTGTTAAATCTCTGCCAGAAAATACGGTATTTGTTTTCGGAAGCAACTTGGCTGGACAACATGCCGGAGGTGCAGCTCGAACAGCTTATGAGCATTTTGGGGCGGTCATGGGGGTTGGTCGTGGCTGGGCAGGCCAAAGTTATGCCATTCCGACTATGAATGAGCATTTGCAACAGATGCCTCTCTCACAGATCCAGCACTATATTGATGACTTCAAGATTTACACCAAGAACCATCCTAAAATTAAATATTTTATTACTTCGGTTGGTTGTGGCATTGCAGGCTATAAAGTTGAAGAAATTGCTCCTATGTTCAAAGGCATTTCCCACAATGTCATTTTTCCGCAATCTTTCCGGCCTTTTGTAGAAAAAGCGCTTCCGAAAATTACGTCGCAATTCCTGCATACCATCTTCCGGGATTCAGTGATTTTTACTCCGGCGACAGATGAGCTGATTGATGTTCTGGCACTGACCGATAATGAAAAGAGTCTGGCCAAGATTCTGCTCAATACTCAGATTTATCCGGTCGACAGCAATGGTCGTGATCGTGTATTCGAGATTGAAGATATTCTGCATAACCTGAATGGCAAGATTTTTGACTTTCAGAATAATTCTGAAGGTTCCATGCTGTTTGGTGCCATAATTCTGGCGCTACTGGAACTTTATAATATCAATGAAAAAGACTTTATTGATGTCTGGAAAGGCGATCGTGAGATTGCCCCACCAAAACCTGAAAATAAGGCGCGTAAAACAGTTCGCTAAGAAAATCTCAAATTTTACTCATAAAAAAGCCATGAACTTCATGGCTTTTTTATTTATTAACGTTTGCCCATTGAACGGCGTGTACCACGAGGTGGCATCCAGGTCCGGTCGGCATAACGCTGCGGTTTAGGTCGCAGATCTTCCAGAACTTCATCTGAAGCAGATTGTTCTGTCTGTTTTAATGGAAACGGTAAATTAACCAATGGCTTTTTCTTGGGAGAATTTTGGGAGCTCATGCGCAATACTCAATAATTTATGCGGCTATTGTACAAAAAAACTCTATATGCTGTGTACCATCGGTTAGCTAAATTTATTCAAGCTTTTTCTAGTGAGTTTAAAGCAGAAAATTTCCTGATTTCTTGTACAAATCACGTCCAGGATAGAAAGCTTAAATCATTATTTAAAACTTAGATTAATGAGAAAAATGTTACCCACTTATTATTCTATTACTTCGATAAAACTGAAAATTTTATAAAAATTAATATCCTATTTATCTTCACTATTCATAATAATTTTTACATAAATATATATTTTATTAATACAATTTATACAAACTTTGGCATTTTTTACTTTCTGTTAACTTTTCACTACTCGTTCTGTAACTGTGTAAATTGGTGAGATTTAACTAAATTGTTCAATAGAAAAACAAATAACTACCACGGACAAGGAGTCCTCTGAACAATGAAGACAATCATGGTATGCATGGCAGGTCTAGCCACACTACCCCTGCTTGCACATGCAGAATCCCCATATTTCAGCCTACAGGATGGCGATGGCTTTAAACGATTTTCCGTTTCAGTCGGTGCACTGCATGTCATGCCACAAGGAAAAGCTCAGCCCTTTCAAGTTAATACTGCTGTAAAAAATGGTGAAGTTGCCAGAAATGGTGCTATTCAAGTCGATACCGTATTGAATAACTTGAATTCTAATGTTGACCAAGAGGGTCTTGCAGCAGCATTAGAATTTCTGGGTTTTTTTACCGGTGGTGAATTAGGTAGTGGACTCAGCGGTAGTTCACGAATTCAAGGGTTGGAGGAGTGGAATAATCCAGGCACAGGTCTGGAAGCAGATGATGTCACTACCCTTGGGATTTTAAGTAATTACTTTTTTACCGATCACGTATCACTTGAAATGAAAGCCGGCATTCCACCCAAAGTGGACTTACAGGGCAAAGGAAAAATTTATGCTCCTTTCGCTGCGATCGCTACACCTCAAATCGGTAGTTTGCCTTTAGAATTCCTGAATATCGATCTGCAAAATGATATTTTTATTACTGATTTAGAAGCTCATGGTCCTGCAGCGTCAGCACGTGCTTGGACGCCTGCCTTTGAATTACAATATCATTTTGGAAAAACCGGAGTTAATAAGTTTCGCCCTTATGTCGGCTTAGGGGTAATGTACGCTTACTTTAATGAATTGGAGATTAACCCGCGTACTGAACAGGATTTGATTGCAGCCGGTCATATGATTGCCAATATCAAAGAAGGCAATGCCGGAGCTTCACTGGAAGGTAAACCGAGCAATGCCAATCCTACAGTAGATCTGGAAGCGTCTGATGCCTTTGCTCCTGTCGCGACTGTCGGCTTCACTTATGACTTTAATGATACCTGGTTCGCGGTAGGTTCTGTATCTTATGCTCATCTGAAAAATGACACCACGATTACGGTAACAGATGCAAATCTAGGTGAACTGATTCGCTCCAAAGCCGATATTGAAGTTAATCCAATTCTGGCCTATGCCGGCTTCGGGATGCGTTTCTAATCAATTAATTCTTTTATTAAAAAACTGAATGCTTCAGAACAACGGCTACGGCCGTTGTTCTGCGTTTAGGCATTTTATATAACTATAAAAAAAATTTATCGTTTGATTAATTTTTATTTTATCGCCTCTCTAGGTTGAATCGAATACTATACCTATCAACTTTATATGCTTGAATGACTTATGGCTGACAGTCAATTTTCCAGGACCCTGATTTTAATGCTGATTGGCGCTGCCATTATTCTGGCTTTATCTTTGGGGATTCGTCATGCATTTGGCCTATATCTAGTGCCAATGAGTGAAGAATTTGGTTGGGGTCATAATGTCTTTAGTTTGGCCATTGCCATGCAGAACCTGATCTGGGGTGCTGTTCAGCCTATTACTGGTGCCTTCGCTGACAAATATGGCAGCAAGATTGTCGTTGCCATTGGCGGTGCCTTATATGCGCTTGGCCTGTTATTGATGGCTGTCAGTTCGACTGGATTATTATTGAATCTCAGCGTCGGACTGATTTTAGGTTTAGCTTTGTCTGCCACTTCTTTCCCAGTTTTATTGTCTGCGGTTGGACGAGCTGCACCACCTGAAAAACGCAGTCTGGCAATGGGGATCGCCAGTGCAGCAGGCTCCTTCGGCCAGTTTATTATGCTGCCCTCAACGCTGTTACTTTTACAGAATGTCGGCTGGTCAGCAGCACTTGTCGTCAGCGCAATTTTAATCGCTTTGATTGTACCTTTGGCCTGGATGCTAAAAGCCCCGATGTATGTCGATCCAAATACCGTATCTACACCGAATAAGGTATCACTCAGCTTTAAACAGATTTTAGTGGTAGTCAAAAACCATAAGCCATTCTGGTTTCTGGCGATGGGCTTTTTTGTCTGTGGCTTTCAGGTGGTCTTTATCGGGATTCACCTGCCGGGTTATCTGATTGATCATGGATTCAATGCTACAACTGGCACCATTTTCCTGGCGCTGGTGGGCCTGTTTAATGTTGTCGGTACCTATACGGCTGGCTGGCTCGGTGGAAAGTATTCCAAACCACGTCTGCTAATGGGCTTATACGGTCTGCGCGGGATTGCGATTATCGCCTTTTTGATGCTGCCTTTAAGCACCTGGACGGTCTATGCGTTTGGTGTCATCATGGGATTATTATGGCTTTCCACCGTACCACTGACCAACGGTATTGTTGCCAATATGTTTGGCGTGAAATATCTAACTATGCTCAGCGGGATTGTATTCTTTACCCATCAGGTCGGTTCATTCTTTGGCGGCTGGCTCGGTGGTGTAAACCATGACATGAGTGGTAACTATAATGCGGTATGGATGTTGTCGATTGCCTTAAGTATTTTTGGCGTACTGGTGCACTTATGGGTAAATGAGGAGCAAATCGTACATGACTGATTCGACCTTTCTGCTCAAGCTTTCCATTGCGGTAGCGATGGTACTTCTCCTCTCTATTTCTTTATGGCTCTGGAGCCAGACTCCAGAACTGTTTGAGTACTTTAATCAGGCGTTTTGTGCACATTAATTGTCAAATATTTGACACTTTTCAGCAGCTTTAGGACTTTGTTTTGCCATATTAATTAAAAGATTTCAAATCAATCATTTAGATATTTTTATTAAGTTTTTCATAAGTTTAGCAATTCTTTTGATTTTATTTTTGCTCTGTTTTTTTTTAGATTTTCTGCAACAAGAAAATTCAGAGACTTTCCAATGACAAGCTTGACCCAACTTTCACAAGCCATTCACGATGCACCACGCTGGCATCAGCAAGATCAGTTCCAGAATACTGATGAAATCAAAATTGTCCCGCAGGCAGATCAAGCCCTAGGCGCAGTGGTTTATGGCCTCGATGCCCATAAAGCCCAATCTGGCGAAACCATCCTGCGTCTGAAGCAGGCTCTGGCTGAACATTTGATCCTGATCTTTAAGAATCAAAGTCTGGATGATCTACAGTATCTGGCATTTGCCACCTATTTCGGTTCAATCTTCCGTCCAGATGCTGACACGCCAGTACTGGCTTCTAAAACAGATACCGGCACTCCACCTGATGTCGTACCAGTTTCCAATGCAGTCGGTCAAGGGGATTACACCGGCCATGGTGAACTTGCCCCGCATGCCGATCACCAGTGGACACCGCTACCATCTTTTGGCTCTTTACTTTATGCCATTGAACTGCCAAAAGACGGTGGCCAGACGTCCTGGATTAATACCATCAAGGCTTATGAAGCATTAGATGAAGAAACCAAAGCACAAATCGATCAGTTACAACTCATTACCTATAATCCATTTGTACGCTTCCAGAGCAATAAAGGTGGTAATGCGTATGCGGGAAATATACCAAAATATCGCTTTAAAGATCAGCCAATTTTAGGTCATGCCTACCCACACCCACTGGTACGTACCCATCCTGAATCTGGCCGTAAAGCACTTTGGTTAAATACTCATACCGAAGTTGAGTTGGTAAATTATGATGATCAGGCAGGCAATGAACTGATTACAAAATTACGTGAGCATGTCTTAAAACCTGAATTCGCTTATGAGCACAATTGGGAAGCAGGCGATATCGTATTCTGGGACAATCAGGTCACTTTACATTCACGCCGTCCGTTCCCCGCTGATCAACGCCGTTTATTAAAACGGATCAGCCTGGCAGGTAGTCGTCCATTTTAATCTCCATAAAAATATAATAAAGAGAAAGGTCATTTAAGCCTTCGACAATAACGACTCATCATGTAGATTTTCCGCCATTGAGGAATGACCGCCTCAATGGTTTTATTTTTAAATCTTTAATCATCCTATTTTGGGAAAATCAGGATAGAGGTTTTAAATTAAATTTTTTAAAAATACAGCTTTTAACAAAATCGGTAATCGGATTACTTTTTCTCACTCAAACTGCCTAGTGTATTTTTCCTTTTCTGCTTAGCGTATTAAAAAAACAAGCCATTGCTATAGCTGCAAAAAGGAGAAGAAAATGAACGAGATTCAGTTTTCAGATTGTGTTCGCGCATGTATGACCTGCTCTCTGGCCTGTACTAACTGTGCCAGTGCCTGCCTGAAAGAAGAACATTTAGAAATGATGCGGGAATGTATCCAGCGCTGTCTGGACTGTGCTGATCTGTGTCAGCTCTGCGCCCGCATGCAACAAAAGCAATCTCCATTTATCAAAGAGATTTGCGAGCTATGTGCTAAAGCTTGCGATTATTGTGTAGAAGAATGTGGCCATCATGAGGATGATCATTGCCAGCAATGTGCCGAAGCTTGCCGTCGCTGTGCTGAAGAATGCCGCAAAATGGCAGCTTAATCACTATACTTACTGACCAGATTGAACTTTTTCAATCTATAAAATAAAAAACCCGCAAATCGAACTTGCGGGTTTTTGATCTAACCTGAATAAATCAAATTAGAATAAACGGTTCATACCATTCAATGTTGCCACACGATAAGCTTCTGCCATCGTTGGATAGTTGAATGTAGTTTCCACAAAATACTTGATCGTATTGTTCGGGCTGTTCATGACTGCCTGACCAATATGGATAATCTCTGATGCATTATTACCAAAGCAATGCACACCCAGAACTTCCAGCGTATCGCGGTGGAACAGGATTTTTAATTCACCAACCGTATCACCAGTAATCTGTGCACGCGCCAGATGACGGAAAGAAGCCTGACCCACTTCATACGGGATTTTTTCTTCAGTCAACTGCTGCTCAGTTTTACCGATCGAAGAAATTTCCGGAATGGTATAAATACCAGTCGGAATATCAGTCACCGGTGCAACGTCTTGTTCACCGCTCATGTTGGCACCTGCGCAACGACCTTGGTCATAGGCAGCAGAAGCCAATGATGGCCAGCCAATCACGTCACCTGCAGCATAGATATTTTCGACTTCAGTCTGATACTGCTCATTCACGGTTAATTGACCGCGGCTGTTTGGTTTCAATCCAATATTTTCAAGGCCTAAACCGTCAGTATTCCCCGAACGGCCATTACACCACAGAATCGCATCTGCCTTAATTTTCTTGCCGCTTTGTGTATGCAGAACCACATAATCATCAGAAGTTTCAAGGAAGTCGATCTGTTCATTATGACGGATCAATACACCCTGTTCACGTAAGTGATAAGACAATGCATCAGAAATTTCATCATCTAAATAGCTGAGCAGTTTTGGTTGGGTGTTGATCAGGTCAACCTTATGTCCCAATCCAATAAAGATCGATGCATATTCACAGCCAATCACACCTGCGCCATAAATAATGATTTTTTGGATTGAGAAATCCAGATCCAGAATTTTGTCTGAATCAAATACACGTGGATGATTGAAATCAAGAATCTCTGGACGGTATGGACGTGAACCAGTTGCAATCACCAGTTGCTGGAACATAATAGTTTCTTTTATGCCATCTGGTGTAAATACAAAGATCGTATTTTCGTCTTGAATATAAGCACGACCATGATAGATATCAATCTTGTTACGGTCATAAAAACGTGAGTGGGTATCTACCTGCTGCTGAATGACTTTATGTGCATTGCGCAGTACCTGTTTCATGGTGAATTGTTTCCATTCACCTACTTTTTGAAACATTGGATCACGTTGATAACGGATAATACTGGATACCGTCTGACGCAATGCCTTACTTGGAATCGTACCTACGTGAGTACAGTTACCACCCAGCTGTTCACGCATATCCACAATTGCAACACGCTTACCAGATTTGGCAAGTTTCATTGCCGCGCCTTCGCCCGCAGGGCCTGAACCTAGAACTACCGCATCGTACTTAACGAAAGTCCCACTAACGACCTCTTTTTTACGTGGCATTCAACGCTCCTTAAAATTAAAAAATTTTGCTTTAATCTACGCTATATTATGACGTAATTGCTGCCGATTTGGTGTATTTAACTTACATATATTGTGTGATAAGAACATTTTTTAAATGAATAATCCTTTTCGCCCTATTTCACCCGAGTTTCGTTATAATTAAAAAAGTGTTAACTTTGATTTATCTCCCTCCTTCAAAACAGTGGAAAAGTTATATATGTCTGAAAACCGTAAACCTGAACAGGGTATCAAACTTCGCGGCGCAGAAAAGGTCGCCCGTATTCCTGTAAAAGTTGTTCCTACGGTTGAAACGCCACGTAAGCCGGACTGGATCCGCGTGAAAATGGCCGCTCCCGAGGAAGTTCAGCGTATTAAAACTACACTTCGTCAGCAAAAACTGCATACCGTATGTGAAGAAGCCGCCTGTCCGAACCTGCCTGAATGTTTTGGTGGGGGTACAGCAACCTTTATGATTATGGGTGATATTTGTACGCGTCGCTGTCCGTTCTGTGATGTAGCACATGGTCGCCCAAATGCACTCGATCCAGACGAGCCGCGTCATATGGCAGAAACGATTGCCAACCTGGGTCTGAAATATGCAGTCATCACTTCAGTTGACCGTGATGACCTGCTGGATGGTGGTGCACAGCATTTTGTAGATTGTATTAAAGAAGCCCGTGCTTTGAGCCCAAAGACTTTGCTGGAAATTCTGGTACCTGATTTCCGTGGTCGTATGGACATCGCTTTACGCATCATGACTGAATGTCCACCAGACGTGTTTAACCACAACATCGAAACTGTGCCACGTCTGTATAAAGCCATACGTCCAGGTTCTGATTATCAGCACTCTTTAAATCTGTTGAAAATGTTTAAAGATTATTGCCCAGAAATTCCAACCAAATGTGGTTTGATGGTGGGTATTGGTGAAACTGAAGAAGAAGTTCTCGCTCTGTTAGACGACCTGAAAGCGCATGACGTGGATTATGTAACGATTGGCCAGTATCTACAGCCATCTAAACAGCATGCCCCAATCGACCGTTTTGTAACGCCAGAAGAATTCGAACGTTATGCAGAACATGGCCGTAAGCTTGGCTTTAAGAATATCTGGTCAGCACCGATGGTACGTTCAAGTTACTTTGCAGATCGTCAATACTATGGTGAACCGGTTCCGGAAGTACGCCGTAAAGTTGATCCTGCAAAAAAAATCGCTGTACAGGCGATTGAAGCTTAAAATGACTTAGATCAAAGCCCTCTCAAGTAGAGGGCTTTTTTATGCCTAACTAAATTTATATTTGTTCACTTTTTAATTATTTCACCTACCCTCTCTTAGAGATTAAGTTATTACTTATCTTCACATTTCTTTGCGTGTTCTCACTTGAAGACTGCGCATTTTTCAAACAATCTCAAAAACAGATAAAACACTTCAATATATCGTTGAAATATTTAATAACGATCGTTCTCACAAGAACAATTGTGAATTTGCCAGTTGCTTAAGCGATGTAAAAAAATTGATCAAGTCTTAAGAAGACACCTTAGGGAGATCGGCAGCATCACAATTGTATGACCCTGGAGAAATATAACAATGCTATTTATTTTCGCCGTACTTCTTCTCATTGCCAGTTTATGGGCGATTTTCTTTTTTCAACTCTCCCGTACCCCTGGTGCAATTACCCTGATTGTCATGTCAGTGGTTTGTGCCTTTATCAGTCCTTGGTCACTGATTCTGGGTATTCCCCTGATCCTGATCAGTCTGGTCGTCATGATCGAACCTTTGCGTATATCTTTCATTTCCAGGCCAGCCTATAAGGCTTTAGCGGATGCCATGCCAAGCATTAGCCCGACAGAACGTGAAGCTTTGGATTCTGGTACCAGCTGGTGGGAAAAAGAACTCTTTATGGGTGCACCGAACTGGGAAACCTTTAATAGCTATCCTTATCCAAAACTTTCCATTGAGGAACAGGCATTCTTGGATAACGAAGTCGAAACGCTGTGTAGCATGCTGGATGAATGGGAAATTCATGAGAAGAAAATGCTGCCTGAACATATCTGGCAATATATTAAAGATAATGGTTTTTTGGGACTAATTATTCCCAAAGAATACGGCGGTCGTGCCTTTAGTTCCTTTGCTCAAAGCCGGGTGATGAGCAAAATTTCTTCACGCTCTCTCACTGCTGCTGTGAGCTGTATGGTGCCTAACTCTCTCGGGCCGGGTGAGCTACTGCTACATTACGGTACTGATGAACAGAAAGATCGTTATTTACCCGGTCTGGCCAAAGGTGAAGAAATCCCATGTTTTGGTCTGACCAGTCCTGAGGCCGGTTCAGATGCCGGTGCGATTCCAGATACTGGTGTCGTGTGTTATGGACAGTTTGAAGGTCAGGAAGTCTTGGGATTGAGAATGAATTTCTCCAAACGCTGGATTACTTTGGCACCGATAGCCACTGTAGTTGGACTGGCTTTTAAAATGTATGATCCCGATCATCTACTCGGTGATAAAACGGATTATGGGATTACTTGTGCCTTGCTACCGGCCAATCATGAAGGAGTAAAAGTCGGTCCACGACATAATCCTGGCTCCCCTTTTATGAATGGCACTGTTGAAGGTAAGGATGTATTTATTCCTTTAGACTGGATCATTGGTGGTGTGAAAAATGCCGGTAAAGGCTGGCGTATGCTGATGGAATGTCTAGCGGTTGGTCGTGGTATTTCCCTACCGGCTTTATCTACCTCTAGTGCCGAAATGACTTATCTGAATGTCAGCGCGTTTTCGCGAATCCGTCAGCAATTCAAGATTTCGGTGGGTAAATTTGAAGGGGTTCAGGAAGCCAATAGTGAAATTGCCAGTGATGCCTATATGCTGGAAGCATTCCGCTATTTAGTGACTTGTGGTCTGAATCAAGGTGGTAAACCGGCAGTCATGACCGCGATTGCCAAATACTACGCCACTGAGACCATGCGTAAAATTGTTAACCATGGTATGGATGTCGTGGGTGGTCGTGCGATTCAGATGGGGCCTCGTAACTTTCTGGCTCTCAATTATCAGGCTATTCCAGTATCGATTACAGTCGAAGGCGCCAATATTCTGAGCCGTTCATTAATGATCTTTGGCCAAGGTTCGATGCGTTGCCATCCTTATCTGTATGAAGAATTACAGCTTCTGCAAGCTGAAGACCCGAAAGCCGCTCTGAATCCATTCGATACTATGTTGTTTAAACATCTGGGTTATACCTTTAACCGGACTGCCCGCTCTTTTGCCTATGCTTTTAGCGGGGGTTCAAGTGCTGCGCCACAAAGTGCGGTTGATTTTACCCGTCCTTATTACAAGATTATTAACCGGCTCAGTGCTAACTTTGCCCTGACTGCAGATATGTGTCTGGGTTTACTTGCCGGTGATATTAAACGCAAGGAAATGCTTTCTGGTCGTCTGGCTGATATCCATGCTCATTTGTTTATTGCGACGGCAATCCTAAAATTCTTTGAACATAGCAAAAAAACTGAAGCTGAACGTCTGCATGCACAATTGGCAATTGAGAAATCTTTATATACCGCTCAAGAAGCGTTTTATGACCTGTTTGCAAACTTCCCGGTTGGGGTTGCTGCTGGCATGGTCAAACTCATCTGTTTCCCATTTGGCCGACCTGTCGCGAAGCCATCTGACCGACTTAAACAGGAAGTCGCAAATGTCATGATGGAAGATAACGCTTTCCGGAAGGTACTGAAAAAGCATGTTTTCTATAGCACAGCAGAAGATGATGTGAATGGCCGCATGGAATCAACCTTCACCATGTTACTGGAAATTGAGCAGCTTTGGGATCGCTTTAAGAAAGCCGAAAACAAAGGTCAATTTAAAGGACTTAGTTTTGCTGATCATGTGGCTGATGCGCATGAACAAGGCTTTATTAATGAAGAAGAAGCGAATAAGTTGCTGCACTATAATGCACGTCGCTATGACAGCATGTTGACCGATGTCTTCGATCTGCATTTACAGGAAGTATTGGAACTAGAAAATCCTCATATTGCGAAAGCAGATGCGACAGGTAC
Source organism: Acinetobacter sp. CAU_H_56 (assembly GCF_058599425.1). NCBI lineage: Bacteria > Pseudomonadati > Pseudomonadota > Gammaproteobacteria > Moraxellales > Moraxellaceae > Acinetobacter > Acinetobacter sp. CAU_H_56. The sequence continues at coordinate 2,071,081 of NZ_CM178654.1, forward strand.
TGATACTTCAGTTCAAAGTGCACCTTCACATTCAACCAGTCCTTAGATAGAACTTTTATCTAAATCGGATTTTGCTTTCCAAAGTGAGGTTATTTCTTGACTTCACTTTGGATATCTCAAGTGGCTATTCAGCCACTTTTTTACGACTATTGCACGATGGTATTTACGGCATAAAACGTTAAGCTAGGACCCATAATAAAATTGAGGGTCAATGATGTCACAACAAGATTATGAAAATGGCTTGAAAGTCCGTACTGAAGTGATGGGTGCAAGCTTTGTAAAGCGCGCTCAAGACAATACAGTTCCTTTTACCCAACCTTTACAGGACTGGATTAATGAACATGCTTGGGGTTCGACCTGGCAACGTGAAGGGGTTTTACCACGTAAATACCGTTCTTTAATTACCATTGCTTTTCTGACTGCGCAAAAAAGCCCGACTGAATTGAAAGGCCATGTTCGTGGCGCTTTGAATAATGGGGCAACAGTAGAAGAAATTCAGGAAGTGCTACTCCATAGCCTGCCTTACTGCGGTGCCCCTGCCACTCAGGAAGCCTTCCGTGCAGCGCTTGAAGTAATTCAGGAATATCAAGCGAATCAGCAGAATTAAGAATTGCTTAGGCTATTTAACTGGCTTATCAATAATAAAGCCGGGAATTAAAATTCCCGGCTTTTTAAATTTTAAACTGATATATCTATAGCTATAACGTCTTTAACACTGTCTTTAATATTGTTTGAAAAGATTATCCTCTTAATTCAATTTGAGTACGTTGCTCCAAGCCTTGCACCGCCGCGGAGAAATCCAGCTGGCTGGCCTGAGATTTCGCTATTTGCTTAAACTCTTGCTGAATCAAAGACATCACTGATAAATCCAGTTGCTGTTGCTGTACCAGCTCCAAAGCAATGCCAATATCTTTCTGCAATAAATCCAGTGCAAAGGTCTTGCTAAATTCACGGTTCAGTACTCGCTGCGCCATGATATTTTCCGACATGCTGCTTTTACCACTGGAATGATTAATACAGTTCAGTGCACTGCTTAAATCAACGCCCTGTCCTTTCAGTACAGTCAATCCTTCAGCCAATGCCCATAAATGAGTCGCCATTAGGGTATTATTCACGGCTTTTACCGCAAAACCAGAACCACTTTCTCCCACATATTCAATCAGACCGGCAAAGGCATCAATGATCGGTCGGGCTTGTTCAAAGGCTTGTTCATTGCCTCCGACCATAACAGTTAAAGTACCGCGTTCCGCTCCAATGGTTTGCCCAGAAACTGGCGCATCCAGATAAAAACTGCCTTGTTGTTCCAATAACTTCGCCAGTTTCTGTGCAGATTCTGGCACCCCACTGGTACAGTCAATCCAGATTGCACCTTGTTTGGGTGGATAGGCTGCAATTAATGCTTCCACATCCTGACTGGTCGGCAAACAGGAAAAGATAAAATCTGCCTGAACTGCCTGCTCAATACTCACCGCCTGTGTTGCAAAAGTTTCAGCATGCGCTATAGCTTTCTGTTCAGTTCGATTCCAGACCCAAACCTGATGTCCAAGTTTTGGCAGATGGGAGGCCATATGCCAGCCCATTGCCCCGAGTCCTAAAAATGCAATTGTATGACTCAAAAAATGCTCCTCATTTTAAGCGACTGGCTTAGCCTCAACTTCAGTTACGGTTTCAGCTGATTCAGATGCTGGCAATTCTTTATCTTCACCACGGTTCAGGAATAGATTTAATAGAATTGCAGCTAAAGTTGCGGTACCAATACCACCCAGATCAAAACCACCAATCTGCAAGCTATAGTTGCCTGTGCCCATGATCAGACAGACTGCACCAATAATCAGCGTACTGTTCTTGGTGAAATCAACACGGTTATCTACCCAGATTTTCGCACCAGCCACAGTAATCAGACCAAATACGACAATCGATGCACCACCCAACAAGGCCACTGGAATGGTACTGATCACTGCACCGAATTTAGGTGAAAGTCCGAGCAAAATAGCGAAGATACCAGCAAAGACAAATACAGTCGTTGCATAAACTTTGGTGACTGCCATGACACCGATATTTTCGGCATAAGTGGTCATACCTGTACCACCGACAGAAGCGGACAATGAAGTACACACCCCATCAGCAAAGAAACCACGACCCATATATGGAGACAGGTTTTTACCGGTCATCGCAGAGACTGCCTTAAAGTGCCCTAGATTTTCTGCAACCAAGATAATTGCCACTGGTGCTATCATCAGCATGGCATTCATTTCAAAGACCGGACTCTGGAAATTCGGCAAACCGAACCATGCTGCTTCACTGACTTTGGTAAAATCAATCGCAGATCCGAAGCCCATGACGTTTGTGAAAAGGAAGTAAATCAGATAGGAAGATAACAAGCCCAATAACAGCAACAGACGGCGTACCATTCCTCGGGTAAACACAGCAATCACACTGATACAGATAATGGTGATTAATGCCATCCACGAATCAAACTGGTTCGCTGAAACGCTTTTAATCGCGACTGGAGCCAGGTTCAAACCGATGATCATCACGATCACGCCTGTCACTACAGGTGGCATCAGTTTTTCAATCCAGTTGGTACCGGTTTTCATCACCAGTAGCCCAATCAAGGCATAGACAATACCGCAAGCAATGGTGCCGCCAAGGGCCAGTCCGATATTAGGATTCGCTCCAACCCCAGAATAACCCGTCACTGCGACTACCGCACCAATAAAGGCAAAGCTGGATCCCAGATAACTTGGCAATCGGCCGCCCGTGATCAGGAAAAATAAAATGGTGCCAATCCCGGTAATGAAAATCGTGAGATTGGGGTCAAACCCCATTAGTAAGGGTGCCAGCACGGTTGCACCAAACATGGCAAACACATGCTGTAACCCGAGAATAATACTTTTTCCAGCAGGCAGATATTCATCTGTTTGCACGGGTGTGGTATCGAGATTGCCTTGGTAAGACTTAAATTTTGGAAACCACGTTTCTTTTTCTTGCATCGGCTTCCCCTCCTTGATTAGGATTGAATTGAATTAGCACATTTTGTGTGGCTCACAGTAAGAACGGTTGAAGTACATCAGCGCATTGCCTTGACTCTGGCACATGGCTTTCACCTCACAGAACAGCACGTCATGACTGCCTACGGATAAACATTGGACCACCTCGCAGTCAAAACTGACTAAGGCATCCTCAAGTACAGGTGACTGGGTCACCAAAGTTTTCCAGTTCCCCTGACTGAAACGCTCTGCCATTGGTGTTTTTCCACCAAACAGATTGGAAAGATGTTGTTGATGTGATGCCAGAGTATTCACACACAACACCTGATTCTTTTTAAAGGTTTCATAGACTGACGCAGAACGGTTCAGGCACACCAGCAACGTTGGTGGTGTATCCGTCACGCTACATACGGCCGAAGCCGTAAATCCAGCCATTCCTGCATCGCCTTGCGTGGTAATCACATTCACCGCAGCACCCAGATTGGACATGCCCTGACGGAAAATCTGCTGATCGACCTGGGTAAAGATGTCACCTGGTGCGTTAGTCGCCAAAACCTTATTTAATGCATTATTTTCTGCAACTGTCTCTATGATGATTTTAGATAGTTTGGCATTCATGCTGTTCTCCCGACCCCAAGTCAATATTCACTGGGGCATCTAGTAATGAGATTGAATCAGGTGGATCGGCTTATACATGGGCAATCGAAGCAATTTCGATCAGCGCATCAGGCTTGACCAAACCTGTCTGTACGCAATACCGTGCCGGCTTATCTCCCGGGAAATACTCTGCATAAACTGCATTAATCGCAGCATAATCTGCCCAGTCTTTGACAAAGACATGGTTAAACGTTACGTCATCCATGCTGCCACCGGCTTCCTCAATCACACGCTTGATGGTTTCCAGAATATGACGGGTCTGTGCTGCGGCATCACCGACATGCACCACATTATTATTTTCGTCAAAAGCCAATGTACCGGATACATACACAATATTGTCTGCCTTGGTTGCCGGTACATACGGTGCTAATGGTTTCGATGTTCCTGCTGGAATAATAATTTCTTTAGGCATACTATTTTTTCCTTAATCCTGATCTTTAATTCTTTATGCACTTACAGCTAATTTAGTTTCTTTTAGTGACTCACTTTCTTTTTGAAAGGTCTCGACAAAATTTGCAGTATCTGACACCCAGCCAAAGAAGGTCTTGATGTTATACAGACTGGCTTCATGCGCTTCGACTGGACCTGCCTGATGGCAGGCATCAGCAAGTGCGACACCGAAATACTCTAGGAAGAAGCCATCACGTAGCGTCGATTCCACACAAACGTTGGTGGCAATCCCGACAAAGACCAGATTACGAATACCACGCACACGTAACATGCTGTCCAGCGCGGTATTAAAGAAACCGCTATAACGTGGCTTTTCGATCACCAGGTCTTGTGGCAGTGGCTTTAACTCATCAATCAGCTCAAAATCCCAACCGCCTTTAGCCAGCAATTTCCCCTGTAATTCAGGACGTTTACGCATGGTTTTTAAGGCATTGGATTTATGGAAATTCGGAGAATCCGTACCGCCCGCTTCCTTATATTCCGCATCCCAGCCATTTTTGAAATAAATCACCTGAATACCAGCTGCATGTGCAGCATCAACAGCCTTTTTAATATTTTCCACTACTGGCTTGGTCTTTGAGACATCAAAGCCCGCCAGATCCAGATAGCCGCCTTGCGAGGTATAAGCATTCTGCATATCAATCACAATCAAGGCTGTTTGCTCTGGTGCAAGACAGATCGCTTCAGGTTCAGCTTTAAGGGTTTTTCCTGTGCCGAGTTTTTCAGTAAAATCGGCTGTTACGACTGATTTACTCATGCGCTTTTCTCCAGAACTGATGCTGCATCTTCAATGACAATATGGTCACGGCATTTCATTAATGGCTGGATTTTCTGACCGAAATCTTCAACCCCTTGAATAAAATCATCAAAAGTCAGTAGCACACCTTCGGTACCCTTGATCTCGCCAATTTCATCCAACATTCGTGCCACATTTTCATAAGAACCCACCAGCGTACCCATATTGATATTCACTGGAGATACACTCGAAGCCATTTGACGGATATTGGTATCTGTACCAGAAGTCGTATCTTTACCGCCTTGATTCATCAGCCAGTTAATCGCTTCCATATCAGCACCATCGTTATAGTGCTGCCATTTTGCTTGCGCTTCTTCATCGGTTTCAGCAGCAATCACCATAAACAGCACATAAGTCTGTACATCACGGCCAGTCACATCTGTTTTTTCTTTTAGGCGGTCATTAATTTCTGCATAAGCTGTTGGAGTATTCAGGCCTTTACCAAATACGAAGTTGTAGTCGGCATATTGTGCAGAAAACTCTAAACCTGCATCAGACTGACCTGCACAGATAATTTTCATATCCGCTTGTGGACGTGGGCTCACACGGCAGTCTTCCATCTGGAAATGTTCGCCTTTAAAGTCTGATTTACCAGTCGCCCAAAGTTCACGAAGAATCTGTACATACTCAGACAGATATTCATAGCGTTTGCCAAAATAGTCATTACCTGGCCACATGCCCATTTGGGTATATTCAGGTGGCTGCCAGCCGGTCACGACATTCAGACCAAAACGGCCATTTGAAATCGAATCAATGGTTGATGCCATCCGCGCGACAATTGCAGGTGGCATTACCAGAGTTGCGGCAGTTGCGAAAATTTTAATTTTGCTGGTGACAGCTGCAAGACCTGCCATCAATGTAAACGTTTCCAGGTTATGTTCCCAAAATTCAGTCTTGCCACCAAAGCCACGCAGCTTGATCATGGAAAGTGCGAAATCGAAACCATAGTGCTCAGCGCGCTGTACGATTTGTTTGTTTAACTCAAAAGTCGGCATGTACTGCGGTGCATTTTCAGAGAGTAACCAGCCATTATTTCCGATTGGACAGAAGACACCTATTTTCATTTTACACCTCATTATTTTTAACACTTATTCAAAATTCTGATTCCACTTCGGGAATTTTATTTACAAGATAAACATTGCAAAGCGTGTGCCAACTATATTTAATTTATAATTATTAATTACTTAATATTTTATTTTTTGAATTTTTAGTAAAATATTCATTTTTACCTATGAGTCAATTTTGCACATACTGTTTCATTCAAGTGCACTCGTAGCAATTTGTGCATTTGCAGTTCATGCATCAATTCGAAGTAAAAACCATACTAACGCTACAAAATGATTGATTAGAAAAAATAAAAAACCAGACACGAGGTCTGGCTTTTTAAAAAACTGCAGACTAAGGGGAAATCAGGAAGGAAAGGATCAGTTGATTCACCTGATCTGTCTCGGTCACGGTGGAAGCATGTGCACCTGTATCAAGCAAACTGAGATGACTATGCGGCAAGCATTGTTGTAATTGCTGTGACCGTTGATAAGGCACCAGAAAATCATCCTGATTGGCAATCAGATGTATAGGAACATCTTTTAATGCTTGCTGATGCTCTTCGTTTAGTTTAAAAGCCTGCACGGCTTGTAGGCGTGCCAGAACATTTTGGATCGGTGGAAAGTCTAATAACTGCTTATTTTCTGCTTCGGTTAACTGATCAATATGGGTTGAGATCCAGTACGGCGGATAAAGAAATAAAGCCTGTGCTTTCACATAAGCCTCTGCCCCGCTATTCACCAATAAGGAAGTTCGTGCCTCGAAACATTTCTGAGTATGAGCATCCAGCTCTCCCCAAGCATTTAACATGGTTAGACTGAGCAGCTTAAACTTTCTTTCAGCTTGATAGGTCGCCAGTTGCATGCCGATATGTCCGCCCAATGCATGCCCGATAAAATGAAACTCTCGAATGCCATCATTGATCAATAAATCCAGAATCTGGCAGGCCATATGGTCGATCGAATAAGGCATGGGCAAGAGTTCAGAATCTGAATGACAGCCTTCCTGATCATAAGTGACTACATGAAAATGCTGCTGTAAAACTCTAATTTGAGGATTCCAGAAACTGGCATGCCCGCCCAGTCCGGGTGAAAGCACCACATAAGGTGCATCTGCCTGTGCTGCAAGATGAATAGATAAAGACATATCACTCTCATATTTTAACTATGAGTTGAATGCAGCAAGATATATGCCTGAATAGAAGTATTTTTGAACAATTAATAAAATTATAGCCAGTAGACATTAAAGCTATAATAAAATTCCTGTACCTCAAAACGCACGTTATAACCGAGCTCAGTCAGCTCTGCCGAAAGACCCCGAATTTCTTCCAAGGGTAAATGTTTGGGAAATACCGTTAGCACAGCGGTATTGCCTAGTCGGGCATTGTCTTCAATCAGTTGAGCCAAACGTGGCTTGTACATTTCAATATTTAAATTAGCCACGTTCGATAAAATTTTGGCCTGATCTGCAGTCATAAAACTCATTTTTCTTTACTCTTTTTGATTTTTATTCAATGAAGTTAAATGATTTAATTCACATAAAATATTTTCGTTTTGTATCTAATTAAATAAATCGTGCATAAAAAATCCCTCACATGGAGGGATTTTTCTTAGAAAAAATTACTGACCTGGTAAAGGAATATATTGTGAAGAACTGCTTTGCGTTTTACGTTCACTAATCACCACATCCAGTGTCATGGTTTTTCCAGCGCGTTCTACTTCAATCTGAACGGTACTGTTTGGTGCCTGTAAAGCGACAAAATTAATCAGATGTGAGGCAGAAGTAATCACTTCATTATTCACTTTGATAATTTTATCACCACGCTGGATGCCAGCTTTTGCTGCTGGTCCATTTTCCAGCACTTCAGCGACCACTACACCTGATTCTTTAGGTTGCAGTACATCATTACGTTCTGTCGGCAACAAACTAATACCCAGCCAGCCACGAACGACACGGCCATCTTTCAGGATCGCATTCATTACCTGTTGACAGATTTTAGCCGGAATCGCAAAACCAATCCCCAGTGAGCCACCTGTTTGCGAGAAGATTGCTGTATTGACCCCGATCAGGTTTCCGGCAACATCAATCAAGGCACCACCCGAGTTGCCCGGGTTAATTGCAGCATCTGTCTGAATAAAGTCTTCATAGGTATTGATGCCCAGATCAGAACGGCCTGTCGCAGAAATAATCCCCTGAGTCACGGTTTGACCGACACCGAACGGGTTACCAATTGCCAGAACGACATCACCGACTTCATTGCCACTGAGTTTGAATGGCAAAACTGGTAATTGTTCAAGTTCGATCTTGATTACAGCCAAATCCGTATCCGGGTCTGTACCCACGACCTTGGCTTCAGCACGACGTCCATCATGCAAGGCCACTACAATCTGGTCTGCCTGTGCAATCACGTGGTTATTGGTCAGGATATAACCATCAGGACGTACAATCACACCTGAACCTAAACTGTTTTCATTTGGACTTTGACCAAACTGGTCTGGTAACTGATCACCGAAAAATTCACGGAATACAGGATCTGTCAGTAAAGGATGCGCCTGCTGTTTTACTTTTTGTGTGGTAAAGATATTCACCACCGCAGGTGCTGCGACTTTCACTGCGGCACTATAGGAGACAACGCCTCCAGAACGCGAAGTATCAATCAACGGTTCTACTTTTTCAGCAGGCATTTTTACGCCATCCGGCGCAATCGGTGATTTAGGTTTCTGCAGCTGCTGCCACCCCAAAAAACCGATAATGACTAAAATCAGTAACACCCAAGGTAACCATGTAAAGGTGCGGCGCACTTTGCTATCCTCTAAAATATTTTAATTCGTTGATGACTAAGTAATTTGTATCCTATTGTAATGCCAAATACATAACTAAACACAAAAAAATCCACAGAGATTTGTGCTGCTTTAGTTACAATTGGACATATGAATAAGAATTGGCAAGTTCATCAACTGACAGGAATTTTATGGCGAATTTAAACGATATTATCCGCTGGTGCGATCAGACTTTGGCATCTTCCGAATTTAAGGACTATGCACCGAATGGCTTACAGATCGAAGGCCGCGCTGAAGTCAATAAAATTTTATGTGCCGTTACTGCCTCACAAACCGCGATCGAAGCTGCGATTAAACAGGGTGCTGATTTGTTACTGGTTCACCATGGTTATTTCTGGAAAGGCGAAGCCTACCCGATTACTGGGATGCGTGGTAAAAGAATTAAAAGCCTGATCCAAAATGATATTTCCCTTGTCGGTTATCATCTGCCTTTAGACAGCCATCCAACTCTGGGAAATAATGCTGCGATTGCAGACCTGCTGGAACTGGAAAACCTAGAACTGCTTGATCCGAGTGAGCGCCGTCCAATTGGGAATATTGGTTATTTAAAGCAGGCCATGACGCCAGAAGGATTCAAGGCCTATGTATCAGAAAGACTTGGCTATGATGCGCTGCATTTACCTGCTGAAAAAAGCCTGATTCAAAAAGTCGGTTTCTGTACTGGTGGTGCACAGGATTATATTCATAAAGCGGCGGCACAAGACTGTGATGCTTATATTTCTGGCGAAGTCAGTGAGCGTACTTTTTATGATGCTCAGGAACTGGATGTGCATTATTATGCCTGCGGCCACCACGCCACTGAAAAATATGGTGTACAACGTCTGGCTAAAGCTATTTCAGAACAATTTAATATTGAGTATAGTTATTTCGAATTAAACAATCCGATTTAATTACGATTGGCAAGTAGTTGAGTGGCTTTATCTTTAAATTTTCAGGCTTTATTCTGTATTGTTATTTATACACAGTGCCCATTTTTGCCTAAGAATCTATTACAATAACGCCACTTATTGTCAAAACCCAGCAAAATGCAAGGAATTGAAAACATGACAACCATTACTTTACCACCATTACCATACGACTACGACGCTCTTGCTCCACACATCAGCAAAGAAACTTTAGAATACCACCACGACAAACACCACAATACTTATGTGGTTAACCTGAACAACCTGATCGCTGGTACTGAGCTTGAAGGCAAAACTCTAGAAGAAATCATCAAAGCAACTGCTGGTGACTCATCTAAAGCAGGTGTATTTAACAACGCTGCGCAAGTATGGAACCACACATTCTACTGGAACTGCTTGACTAAAAACGGTGGCGGTAAAGCAACTGGCGCTTTGGCTGCAAAAATTGACGAAGCTTTTGGTTCTTACGAAAAATTCGCTGAAGAGTTCGCAACTGCTGCTGCAACTCAGTTCGGTTCAGGTTGGGCTTGGTTAGTTGCTGACGAAGTAAACGGTAACCTGTCTATCCTTAAAACTTCAAATGCCGACACTCCAATGGCGCACGGTAAAATTGCTGTGTTGACAATCGATGTTTGGGAACACGCTTACTACATCGACTACCGTAACGCTCGTCCTAAATACATCTCTACTTTCCTAGAAAGCTTGGTGAACTGGGATTACGCAAACGCGAAATATGCAGGTCAACCTGCTGGTGTTGAGAAATAATTTTTTATTTCCAGCTTTAAAAATCACCCTTTATGGGTGATTTTTTTATTTTTAGGCGTGAGGTGCATATTAAAAAAGCAAATGATTCATTTCTTTACAGGAATTGATTGACGGTCTTTGTTTTCCTGCCTAAAATGCGCATCAGATTCTCCAATAGCTCAGTCGGTAGAGCGACGGACTGTTAATCCGCAGGTCCCTGGTTCGAGCCCAGGTTGGAGAGCCAATCTATTCTCCCATAGCTCAGTCGGTAGAGCGACGGACTGTTAATCCGCAGGTCCCTGGTTCGAGCCCAGGTGGGAGAGCCAAGATTCTGAAAAACCCACTCATTGCGAAGTGGGTTTTTTTATGTCTGCATTTTGGATTAAATATCTATATGAGTCCTGTTTCCAGTTTTAGCGACTTGCAACCATGGCAGAGAATAATCACGAAACCCCTTTACCTTTAATCTGGGTTTACATAAACATAACATTTTGAACTACAATCATTTTTGATTATTTTTAAAACACTTGATTCAGTTTTTTTAGCTTTTTTATAAAAGTGCCTTGACCCCTTTTTAAATCTCTCTATAATCGCTTTCAGATTCTCCAATAGCTCAGTCGGTAGAGCGACGGACTGTTAATCCGCAGGTCCCTGGTTCGAGCCCAGGTTGGAGAGCCAATCTATTCTCCCATAGCTCAGTCGGTAGAGCGACGGACTGTTAATCCGCAGGTCCCTGGTTCGAGCCCAGGTGGGAGAGCCAAGATTCTGAAAAAACCCACTCATTATGAAGTGGGTTTTTTTATTCTTTTTTCTTTTATGATCCGTGTTTGATTTGAGTCAGTTTATATTCTTTGTGATTGGCTGTCTGGCAAGCTTTGCCTTAATTTGCCTGCTCTTCCCTCATCTGTTTACCCGCCAGAAGAAATTCTATCCCAAGCGTGTCATTACAGCTTTCGAAAGCAAGATGTTTACTCGCCTGAAAGATGCTTTTCCACACCATCACATTCTGGCACAGGTCGCATTTAGTGCTTTGATTACGCATGATAATATGAAAATGCGCAGTAAGTTTAACCGCAAAGTGACCGATTTTGTGGTGATGGACCGGGAATATAATGTGGTGGCGATTATAGAATTGGATGATCCAACCCATATTGGAAAGGAACAGGAAGATGCGGAACGCGATGCGATGCTGATTGCTGCCGGCTATACGGTCGTACGCTACACTGAAATCCCAACGATCCGGCAGCTACAAAGAGATTTAAGATAAATAGTTTAATGAGAGGAATTTGTTTCAGCTTCGGAAGCAGCTTGAGTTGCTTGAGCCTCCTGCTCTGCCTTTGATTTTTCAGCTGCTTCGCGTGCTTCAATCCGGGCAATCATATCCGCCTGTTGCTGTTTATATTTTTCCTGATTTTTTGCATCACTATTAACAGCCAAAAATGCCATCGTCACTAAAAAAATCGGAACACATAAAGCCAGGGTTCCAAAGATAAGCAGTTTTTTGATACTGCGGGGTTTTGTCTGTTCCGACATAACAAGCCTACACTGATAATCTATAATCTTAAGCCACTATAACAAACTTAAATGATTGCTCAAGGCCTAGCATCACAAGGAATAAAAAGGAGCCGAAGCTCCTTTTAGGATTAAGGATTGACAGAAATACCTGAAGGCATATAGGTATTAATAAAGGTCAGCAGCTGGGTTCTGCTTTCTACAATAGCCTCGGTATGTGAAGCATTCTCTACCTCTACAAAATTCACTGTGGTTCCCATATCTTTCAAGCCCTGTTGTAAAGTATTTGTTACTGGATACGGAACAGCCATATCTGCAGTACCTTGAATGATCATCACAGGAACATTAATTTTTTCAGTTGCAGGCTGATTATTCTGAAGGAACTTTTCAACCGACGAATTATTCTGGAAGTTTTCTACTAATCCCGGATAGTCCACGACTGTTTTTTCCGGATTATTCACCAGATAATCATCAATATCTTGCATATATTCAGTAATCAATGGCCCTAAACAAAGTCCATTTTCTCCAGTCGTGCCTTCCGCCTTTTCAGCTACAATCCCTGCACGGCTTGAAAATATATTGCGATAGTTAAAGCCTGGTTCATAAGCTTTAATCCCTACAGCCACATAAGCCGCATATGCCAGTAATTCTGCATAGACCGCTTTCGCAGCATTACCTTGTCCAGCCTCAACCAAAGCACTAAGCGCTTGCGGTGCTACTTCACTGATAATATAACCCAGACTTGAGGCCGGAGCTGCTGCCACTGCTGCCTTATAATTTGGATCTTCATCGGCAAACTGGGCTGTGGCAAGTGATGCGTGTCCTCCCTGGGATTGTCCCACTGAGACCCAAGCACCATTAAATCGATTTCCTTGTTGTTCTTTAAAGGCTCTTACTGCATAGATAGCCGATTGTGCCACACTTTTTAAATTTAAATAAGGATGAATTCCCCGAGTACCTAATCCTTCATAATCGGGGGCAACAATCACATATCCCTGTGCAAGTAAACTGCTGGCCAGTCCTCTAAAATTATTATTCAGCTGGTTATTACTTGGTGCACAAGAATCACCACTACCCACCGTGCCATGTTCCCAAACCACCACTCTCCATCCATCTTGAGGTTGAGGTGTATTTGGATAAAACACCATGGCTGTCGCTTCAGCCCGTTCACCATTTACGTTTGGCATGTTATAGCGTATGACTTGAATATCTGACGCTTCAGGCAAGGTATCCTCATCATAAGATTGTTGACTTAAAAATACCCTTTCCTGTGGTCGGAACGAATCATTATCATCGTCATTACACGCAGTCATGAACAATGACATGGAACATACCAGTGCCAGACAGGTTTTTTTGAAACCGTTTTTCACTACATTATTCATATTCTAATCCCTTATTGTTGTTTATGATTTTCATGAAGAATCTTGAATTAAGCATAAAAAAAGCACCCTTATAGGATGCTTTTGTTATGAATCGACAAGGTGCAGTTACAGAAGCGCGGCAAAGATTCCAAGGAAAATCATCAGTCCCACCCAACGGTTATGACGGAAGGCCCAGAAACAGCGTTGCGGGTCTTTATCTCGAGTTTTTGACCATTGATAAATAAAATCAATTGCGACGGCTAGAAGCCCCATCAGGCCAAATGGAACAAGCAAATCTTCAATCCATAATGCCGTGCCAATCAAGACCAGACTTAGAGCCTGTAAGGTACTAATGATCTGAATATCATGCTGACCAAATAAAATGGCTGTGGATTTTACCCCAATCTTCAAATCATACTCACGATCGGTAATCGCATATTGCGTGTCATAGGCTACAGTCCAGGCCAGATTGCCAAAATAGAGAAGCCAGCAGGTTAAGTCAGGTGTCTGCCCGACTGCGGTATAAGCCATCGGAATTGACCATGAAAATGCAGCTCCCAGAAATACTTGCGGCAAATGGGTATAACGCTTCATAAAAGGATAAATAAAGGCTAAAAATAGCGCCCCAAATGACCAATAGAACGTTTCAATGGGCAGAAAGAAAAGCAAGAAGGCACTGGCCATTACCAGCACCGAAAACACCGCTACCGCTTCTTTGGCACTAATCACCCCGGTAGCTAAAGGCCGGTCTTTGGTACGTTCAACATGTGCATCTACTTTACGGTCAGCAAAGTCATTAATGGCACAACCTGCCGCACGCATAAAGATCACACCAAGAATCATCAGCACCAGGATACTTAGATCAGGAATTCCTTTTCCGGCGACCCACAAGGCCCACATGGTCGGCCAAAATACCAGTTCTGTGCCAATCGGCTTATCAAAACGACAAAGATAATAATAGGCGCTGAGACGTTCACGCCAGGTAATTGCTTGTGCAGTTGCCATATCAAATTAAGCCTGTTGATTTTGTATAAAGTGTTCAAATGCTGGTAAAAATGTTTCTTGTACGATAAATTTACACCCACGCCAAGTATAGCAGCTCTGCCGCGTCCAGCCTTCTTCCAGATAAACTACACGACGTTCACAATGCGGATTGGTACGCTGAAATAACAGCCAGCCAATGGGTTTTGTACCGATATGCTGAAAGATTCGGGCACGCTTTTGTAAACTCAAAACTGGGAAAATACTTTTGGCTTTGACCCAAGGTTGCTCTTCACAGCCATATAAATTACTTTCCCGCACCCAAGAGGTATGTTGGTAAGGCATTTTCATCCAGTTCGCATCTACAAGGCTTAAACGCTGAAAATGTTCCTGTACTGGCTCCACCCGAAACTTTCCACCTGCCAGATCTGTTAACTGCTGGGTAAGCGATCCTGAAGCATAGAGCCATTTCCGAAGCGCGGCAGGCATCTGCTGTCCCTGCTTGTTTTTAACTGTCGAATTCAAACTCTTTTCCACTTTTTAATCAGGCATTATCTGTCTTGGCAATGACAGTATATTTTCCATTGGGTAATTTTTTTAAAATTAATCCATCGCTGCTGAGGTAAAAACTGGCGGGATAGTCATAATCCAAGGCTAATTCAGGGTTTTTCAGCGCAACAAATTCAGCCTGCTTATAGCCTTCAGGTGTACGCCCTACTTCGATGTAAGTCACTTCAGAAAAATTCAGCTTAAAGCCTTTGCTTTGATCTTGAGGATCAATCCAGGGAAAGAAACCGGTATGCTTTTTACGTGCTGCCATAAAATCTGATCTTTATTTAATATCTACATCATACAAAAAAACCCGCACGAAGGCGGGTCTTTTTTTACAGTGAAATTCTTATCAGAATTACAGGCTGTAGTACATGTCGAATTCAACTGGGTGAGTAGTCGTATTCAGACGACGTACTTCTTCAGTTTTCAGCTCGATATAAGCATTCAACATCTCTTCTGTGAACACGCCACCTTTTAACAGGTAGTCATGATCTTCTTTAAGAGCATCAAGTGCCATATCAAGGCTGTGCGCCACTGTAGGGATTTTAGCTTCTTCTTCAGGAGGAAGATCGTACAAGTTCTTGTCAGCAGCTTCGCCTGGATGAATCTTGTTTTGGATACCATCAAGACCAGCCATTAATAATGCCGCGAAACCGAGGTACGGGTTCATCATTGGATCTGGGAAACGTGCTTCGATACGTTTGCCTTTCGGGCTAGATACGTAAGGAATACGGATAGACGCTGAACGGTTACGCGCAGAGTAAGCCAGCATAATCGGCGCTTCAAAATGCGGAACCAGACGCTTGTAAGAGTTTGTAGAAGGGTTGGTTAATGCATTTAATGAACGCGCATGCTTGATGATACCGCCGATGAAATACAGTGCGGTTTCAGATAGGCCTGCATATTCATCACCAGCAAACAGGTTCTTGCCGTCTTTAGAGATCGACATGTGAACATGCATACCCGAACCGTTGTCACCTACCATTGGCTTAGGCATGAAGGTTGCAGTTTTCGCATATTGATGTGCCACATTCCAAACTGCGTATTTGAACTGTTGTACTTCATCTGCTTTACGAACCATGGTATTAAAGCTTACACCGATTTCAAGCTGACAAGATGCAACTTCGTGGTGATGTACTTCTACACGGCCAGGACCCATGATTTCTTCAATTTTTGCACACATGTCTGCACGCATATCATGTGAAGAGTCAACTGGAGGAACCGGGAAGTAACCGCCTTTAACACGTGGACGGTGACCTGAGTTACCAGCTTCATAGTCTTTACCTGTAGACCAGGCAGCTTCTTCAGCGATTAATGTATGGCGCGCGCCAGACATATCCACTTCCCATTTTACTTCGTCAAACACGAAGAATTCTGGTTCTGGACCGAAGAATGCAGTATCACCAATACCTGTAGATTTCAGGTATTCTTCTGCACGGCGAGCAATCGAACGTGGGTCACGTTCATAACCTTGACCAGTTGATGGTTCGATAACGTCACAAGTCACAACAACAGTTGGCTCTGCAAAGAACGGGTCGATGAAACCTGTTTCTGCATCTGGACGTAAGATCATGTCCGATGCTTCGATGCCTTTCCAACCTGCGATTGAAGAACCGTCAAACATTTTGCCGTCTTCAAACGTATCTTCATCAATACTGTCTGCTGGATAAGTAACGTGCTGTTCTTTACCCTTGGTATCAGTAAAGCGAAAATCGACCCATTTCGCGCCACTTTCTTGTATGAGTTGAAGGACCTTGTTCGCCATGCTCATTTTGCTCCGATGTTTTTTGTTGCACTCGCAAAGTGCGTGTTAGAAGTTGGTATCTATTAAGCAATTAGCGTACCAACTTTTAAAAGTATATCTAAAATCTTGAAATCTTTATAAGAAAACATAGGAAGATAAAAATACCTTGTCGCTATTATACTGTGACTTAAACTAAATGCACTATATTCAAGCATTCTTCCTGAGATTTGTTGCAGGTATTTTTTTAGCGCACCTAAATAGTGCGACGTTTTCATATTAGGTAAGAATAGGAGCACTTTTCAGTGAGGATTTGCGTTTTTATGCTAATTTAGTTTAAAAAATATTCAATTTCGTTTAATTCTGGTTAATTTTTATCAGTTACAAAGTGGTATCTGGAGGTTTGTGTATTTAAAAAGATCACTATTTTGAGTCACTTTTATTCAAATTGTCGATCTTATTGTTTGATTTATCCCATGCATTATTATTCAAATGATGTTTTTTTCAGCATAATGATTTTAATCATTTAAAACCTATTTATTTTTAATTTAAAAAAATAATAACTGCAATATTTATTTAAACTTACTTTTCGTCAGTCAATTACTTATACGCACATTTAAAATATTTAAAAGGCTGTGAGCTACTCACCCGGCTGAAAATTGAAAAATTATTGCGCCCGATGTGGCTATTTTTTGCTATGATGAGGCGTGCTTTATTTTCACACAATGAAATCAACGATTTAGTCGTGTATTCCCTAGACTTGCAATAAGTCCCGATAAAGCTCAATCTGGATCACTTTAGCACAGTTAAGTGCGATAATTTCAATAGGTTAAGCTCATGCTTCTAATGATCGACAACTATGACTCCTTTACTTATAACATCGTCCAGTATTTTGGCGAACTGAATCAAGAAGTAAAAGTAGTCCGCAATGATGCCGTGACATTGGAGGATATTGAGCGATGGCAACCCAAGTATCTGGTGATTGGTCCTGGTCCATGTTCGCCAAGTGAAGCTGGAATTTCGATTCCTGCCATTCAGCATTTTGGCGGCAAGATTCCCCTGCTCGGTGTTTGTCTGGGGCATCAAAGTATTGGTCAGGCTTTTGGCGGCGATATTATTCGTGCCAAACGCGTCATGCATGGTCGCTTGTCTGATATGTATCACAGCAATGAAGGCATTTTCAGCAATCTGCCAAATCCTTTCTCTGCGACGCGTTACCACTCGCTGGTGATTGATCAGGCCACTTTACCAGAATGCCTGGAAGTGACCTGCTGGACCAATGAAGAAGATGGTTCTATGGAAGAAATCATGGGGATTAAACATAAGACACTACCTATTGAAGGTGTGCAGTTCCATCCGGAATCAATCCTGAGCCAGCATGGTCATCAGATCTTTAAAAACTTTCTTGAAATTAACGCATAATGGGCAAAACGCAAGTCATGAATATTCAACAAGCTTTAAGCAATATTACTAAAAACATTCACCTGACTCAGGAACAAATGGAAGACGTGATGCGTACCATCATGTCTGGCGAAGCAACCGATGCCCAGATCGGTGCTCTGCTCATGGGTCTACGCCTCAAAGGCGAAAGTATTGACGAGATTACTGCTGCAGCACGTGTCATGCGTGAACTAGCAACCAAAATCGATGTCAGTGATGTCCCTCATCTGGTGGATATCGTCGGTACAGGCGGTGATGGACAAAACCTGTTTAACGTATCTACCGCTTCAGCCTTTGTAATTGCAGCAGCTGGTGCAACCATTGCCAAACATGGTAACCGTGGTGTTTCTACCAAATCAGGTTCTTCAGACTTACTGGAACAGGCAGGTATTAATCTTGATTTGAATATGCAGCAAACCGAACGCTGTATCCGTGATATTGGTGTGGGCTTCCTGTTCGCGCCAAACCATCACAAAGCCATGAAATATGCGATTGGTCCACGTAAAGAACTGGGTATTCGTAGTATTTTCAACCTGCTCGGCCCGCTTACGAATCCGGCCGGTGTAAAACGTTTAGTCATCGGGGTATTTTCCAATGAACTTTGCCGCCCGATTGCAGAAGTCATGAAACAGCTCGGTGCTGAACATGTGATGGTCGTACATTCACGTGATGGCTTAGATGAAATTAGTCTGGCTTCCTCTACCTATGTGGCTGAGCTGAAAAACGGTGAAATCACTGAATGGGAAATCATTCCTGAACAGGTCGATATTGAATCGCAAACCTTAACTGGTTTAATTATTGAAAGCTCAGCAGAAAGTCTGGCTTTGATTAAAGATGCCTTAGGCAAGAAGAAATCTGAGATCGGTCATAAGGCTGCCAATATGATTGCTCTAAATGCTGGTGCTGGAATTTATGTATCAGGCCTGACTTCAAGCTATAAACAAGGTGTGGCACTGGCACACGATATTATTTATGGTGGTCAGGCACTGGAAAAAATGAGCGTGCTGTCAGAATTCACCAAAACCATCAAACAATACGAAGCTTAATACGGTCAGGAATTTGAATCATGGTTGATATTGCAAATACAATTTTGGGTAAAATTGTTGATCGTAAGAAAGAAGAGTTCGCTCTTCGTCTTAAGCAGAAAAGCTATAAGGATATAGAAGAGTTAGCTCAAGGCGCGACACCTGTACGTGGTTTTGCTCAATCTTTAATGTCTAAACGCCCGGGTGTAATCGCTGAAATTAAAAAGGCTTCTCCGTCCAAAGGCGTGATTCGTGATAACTTCAATCCTGCAGAAATTGCGGCGCAATATCAGGATGCCGGCGCTGCCTGTTTATCTGTACTGACAGATGTGGATTTTTTCCAGGGTGCTGATGAAAATATTCAGATCGCCCGTTCGCACTGTGACTTGCCTGCGCTGCGTAAAGACTTCCTGATCGATCCTTATGGTGTGATTGAAGCACGTGCCTTAAATGCGGACTGTATTTTGCTGATCGTGGCCTGTCTGTCTGATCAGCAGTTAGAGGAAATGTCTAAAACCGCATTTGAGCATAATCTGGATGTACTGGTTGAAGTGCATGATGAAGAAGAATTAGGGCGTGCTTTAAAACTTTCTGATCGTTGTCTACTGGGTGTAAACAACCGTAATTTAAAAACTTTTGATGTCGACCTGAATACATCACTACGTCTGAAAAAATTACTGGATCCTTCACGCCTGCTGGTCACTGAAAGCGGTATTGCGACCCCTGCTGATGTTGCGATGATGCAGGAACATGATATTCATGCTTTCCTGGTCGGTGAAAGTTTCATGAAACAGCCACGCCCAGATCACGCTTTCCGTGATTTATTCGGTGAGCCTGAATCGGTTTAAAATATTAAGTATAAAAAAGCTCCATCTCAGCATGGGGCTTTTTTATTTCTAATAACGAAATTTAATACTGAGTTGAATGATCAAAATAAGAGATTAATTTTTCAAATTCTGGCAGTTCAGAATAGCACTCATCCGCCTTGATTTCATCTGCCCAATCTACTTTAGAGTTCAGACAAAAACTCAGTCTTTGCTGAATTTTGGGTGCTTGATCCAAAAGTCCCAAAGGAATCCAGGTCAATACAGTTGTACCTACCTGATTTGGTACAGGCGAGCCACAGTGTTGACAAAAATGAGAACGAAATCCGGTCTCTTTTTGATAACAGGAAATTGAAGCGTGTCCTGAGGTCCATTCAAAATATTGCTGATGAACTAAAGTTGCTGCATTCGCGGCCGTACCACTCTGTTTACGACATAAACTGCAGTGACAATGATACATGGTCTGAATATTCGTATTTACTTTGAACTGGACATTGCCACACAAACAACTGCCTGAATAACTCATTTTTAATTTTCCAGGTTTGATTGATTTATATTTAAAGAGAGATGTTCCATCGAGGCAACTGTTAAAATGATAAAAGGAGAAAATTCATGAATTATTTTCTATTTAAATTTCAACCAGCTCTTCAATAATAGAAAACCATCCAGAAATTAAAGCTAGGTTTGGGATATGTTGTATTTAGTGCAATTCATTTCTCCTTTCAGTGATTTAAGACTATAATTTACCAAATTCAGTATCTCCCCCGTTTCCAGATTATGAGCAAACACGATTCTTCGCTTTCTAAAGATCAGTATAATTTACTCAAAAATCTTAAAAAGCAAATTAGTCATCCTCAGCCTAAGGCCGAACCTGTTGCCCCTGTCGTGAAAACAGCGGAGCAGGAACAGGAGGAAGACCTCGATCTATTTCGCAAGCAGATGCAAGGCGTACAAAAAATTGATGCCGGCAATATTGCGAAAATTGAAAAATCTCCCAAGAAAAAAGTTGATGCACAAACCTTGGCCAAGCGTGCTGCTGCCGAAGGTCCCATGCATACCGATGAAACCGTTCTATCTGATACTCAAGCCATGCTCAATCCGGTTGGCAGTCAGGCTAGCTTAAGCTACCGCATTGCGACCTTGCAGCATAAGGTTTTTGAAGATTTAAAAGCAGGAAATCTGCGCTGGTTTGAAGCTGTCGACCTGCATGGTTGTACGGTCGAAGAAGCACGTCAGGCTGTGCTTCAGATTATCCAGATCGCCAAAGATGAAAACCAGAACGTGATCAAGATCGTACATGGCAAAGGGCCAGAAGCAATCTTAAAAACCTATGTCAACGGCTGGCTACGTCAGCACCGTGATGTTCTGGCCTTTGTCAGTGCGCCTGAAAAACAGGGTGGCACTGGTGCAGTTTTAGTTTTGCTAAAACGTGCAGAAAAAAATCCAAAGTTTAAACAGTAAGCGGATTTACCCTCAAAACAAGGCATTGTAAAAGATTTCTGCTACAATGCCGTCCTTGTTCATTCTCAGTTTAAGTGAATACGTCATATGACTATGCAGCAATCTTACGCAAACATTCTTACTGCCGTTGGTGAAGATCTCAATCGCCCTGGTCTCAAAGATACGCCCGTGCGTGCTGCGAAAGCGTTTTCGTATTTAACCTCAGGTTATAGCCAGACTCTGGAAGAAGTGACCAATAGTGCGGTTTTCCCATCAGATAACCGTGAAATGGTTTTAGTGAAAAATATCGAATTTTATTCCCTGTGCGAACACCATTTATTGCCATTTTATGGCCGTGTACATATTGCCTATTTACCTGAAGGCAAAGTATTGGGGCTGTCTAAATTTGCACGTATTACTGAAATGTTTGCCCGTCGTTTGCAGATTCAGGAAAATCTGACCCAGCAAATCGCAGAAGCAGTTGCTGAAGTCACCAATGCACGTGGTGTGGCTGTGATGATTGATTCAGCACATATGTGTATGATGATGCGTGGTGTTGGTAAACAGGAATCAACGACGCGTACGGTGTCATTTATCGGTGACTTTAAAACCGATAAAGAAGTCCGCCGTGAGTTTTTAGGTGCTGTACCTGAAAGTTATTAATATAGATTCATAAATGAAAGCCTCAATTGATATTGGGGCTTTTTTACACGATGAGGTTATGAAAATGTCATCTATTTGGATTGCGGGTCAAGGTTTAGGCCAGGCTGAAGAAAGTATCGATTATCCACGTCCAGACCGGCTGGTTAAAGGCAATCCTAAACGCCTGACCCAGAGTGCCTATCAACATCCCAATATGGATTGCGGAACCTGGCAATGTGAAGTGGGTGCCTGGAATATTGTATTCGCTGAAAATAAACAGGAATTCTTTCAGGTAATCGAAGGGATCGTCCGTTTACATGATGCTCAGGGACAATCCTTTGTTGAAATCAAGGCAGGTGAAGCCGGCATTATTCCACCCGGTTTTATTGGCACTTTTGAAGTGGTTGAAGCCGTTAAAAAATATTATGTCGTGGTAGAAAGTTAAAAGATAAGTACGAATTCAATATCTTCATCAGTTAAGGAATTTTGCAATCAATTCCTTAACTTTTCTACTTATTCATTCAATTTCTTAAAATTTTATCCCTACATTCTTTTCAAAAAGTTGTCTTAATTAACCTGCTCCCCTTCTTCCAAATAAACAAATTGATGCTGCATAATTAATTTTCTAACTACATTTCCTGCCATGTTTAAATACAGACCTTTTGTTTGGAAGGCTGCATGATCCAAGTGTATAAATTCTGGAAACAGCCATGAGTAGAAAGCAGCCTGATCCGCCTAAACGCCCTTCACGTATTCATTCAAATAGTTTTGACTATAGTCTAGATTTTAAGAAAATTGATTTCCGTAAACGTCCGGACTTATACCGGATCGGACGCGGTGAGCAAGGCGTGCTTTTAGTGGAACCTTATAAGTCAGAAATTTTGCCCCACTGGCGTTTTGCAGATGCGGAAAAAGCCCGAGCCAGTAGTTAAAAAATTTATGCCCTGTTTCTGGAATATTTAAAACAGGAAGATTTTGTCGGGGCCGATATGGCACGCAAGTTTTTACAAATGGGTTATACCCGCGCCCGGCGTTATGCCAATCATAAAGGTGGCAAAAAATACGATGGGCCAGTTCCAGATGATAAAAAGGGTTTAAGTGGTGCGCATGGGCGTGAAGAATTGCCGCGCAGTTCTGAAGATCCGGTTAAAGCTGCTGCAGCGAAAATATTTAAACAAAAATGGGATGAAGCCAAAGTCCATCCCGAATATGTGCGGCAAAAACAGCAATTTCAGGCTGCAATTCAGCAGCAAGCTTTAAATTAAACAGATGCTTTTTGTGCACCCTGAATTTGAGAAGGTTGCGCCAGATAGACCCGGTTACGCCCTGTATTTTTAGCCATATATAGTGCAGCATCTGCGGCATCCAGGAATCTTTGGTAATCTGGATGACCATCAAATAACGCACAGCCAATACTAACCGTGAGTCTGAATTGCTGCCCTTGAGCCGTATTGATCAAGCCATGCTCTACATATTTACGGATATTTTCAGCAATGTTCAGTGCACGTCTTTCATCGGAATCGACCAGCAGCAGCAGGAATTCTTCCCCACCGACACAGAATGCATAGTCACTACCCTGAATGTATTTCTGTAGAGCATCAGCAATAAATTTTAAGGCTAGATCACCAGCTGCATGACCATATTTATCATTAATGGCTTTGAAGAAATCGGCATCAATCGCTAGCAAGGATAATGGTGTCTGGTTATCACGAGAAAAGTTAATTTCACGTGAAATAATGGTATTTAAATAACGGCGATTCAATAACTGGGTTAACGAGTCATTTCCAGATTCGATGTAATCTGCAACCTGAAATAATTGATCGACCAAGTGCTGTATTTCACGGTTTAAGTCACGAATACTTTGAATCAGATTCAGCATCTGATCTTTTTCAGTACATTCCAGCACTGCCTGATTCAGCGTATCGATCTGATAAATTCGCTCGATAATTAAATCGACCTGATCAGAACCGGTAAAGGCATAAGACGCCTTATGAATAAACCATAAGCCAAATTCTGACTTGGACAGCATTTGATGTCTAATGCCTGTAGTGCCAGAAAAGACCTTGAACATCAGCTCATTTTCCCAATCCAGCAATGAACTGCGCTGTTTATCTTTTTGTACCGCAACATCCTGCATTGCAGAAAATACCCGGTAACTGTGCTTCATTTCCTGATTCTGGACTGATTTTGCCTCATAGGAACGACACATAATTTCTGTGGCAAATCCCATGATTTGCACAATATAACTACAGGTAGTGAGCATGTTTGGCTGCGGATTCAAACTCAGCAATTCAAACATTTTGCGCTGAATTTCCCGTACACCGCGCATAATCAGCCAGGATGGAATCCCGACCCGTGCATGCACATGTCCAACGATATTCTGTTTTTGCACGGCTTCTGCATAACGCTTATTCAGCGCTACACTAAAACTTTCTGAAAGCCACTGATGTAAAGTATCGCGTAAACGCTGCTGAATCAGCTCATCAGTAAAATATTGAGATGCTTCTTCTTCCAAGAGCATATTTTTATAGAATTCTTCTACCAGTACCAAAGAGTGGTCTTGAATAAACTGAAATGCGTGTAGCAAATCATCCGATGAATAATTTTGACAGATCTGCTCCCACTGCTCCGCCAGCATAGCCATACACTCATTATTCATATAACTTTTCCCGATACTTTGCGATTCGCAGTGATATTATGTGACAAATACAACAATATTCAGGCATTTTAACCCAATTACTGAATACAATCTTTGATAATATCGGTAGAAGTCTCCGAACATGAATTTATTTGAAACATTCAAATACAAGTCATTTGATCTATAAACTTCATTTACTCAATATTCGAGGTTATGTTAGCCAAATTAAAAATAATGGACTAAACCCAAACTCCATTTTTCCCAGTCTTTCGAGTCCTGTTGCTGATATTCCCAGCCCGCCCGAATGGCATTTTGTGTATTCCATGCATATTGCAACTGGCTTTTCAATTTCAGTTGCCACTGATGGGAGTCTTCCCAATACGGTAATTCCACCTGTACCAGACTATTGATCTGATCCGTCCAGATATTCTGGCAACCCACCGTTGGCCCCATACCGATACGCCATCCTTTGTCTAGCGCTTTTCCGGCCTGCACATGATTTTGTAGTTGCACATAGCAGAGATGTTCACGTGCTTCATTTGCCCAGCTATAGCCACCCTGAACCTGAAAATTGGCTACACCATGCTGCTGCTCGGTACTAAACTGGCCATGCTGATCCAGTGCTTCCTGTTTCCAGCCTAGATTAAAGCCCCAAGATAACGGCGCTTTAAATGCATTGATCGGGTTATAGGAATTCACTGTAAGTAGATCCAGGTGTTCCAGCTTCACGCGGTCATCACGATACTGCAATGCACCATCAAGGAATAATAATTGGGTTCCTGTACGCAGCCCGCCTTGCGGATCCATCAGGTCATGATAGGCCTGCCGGTGACCGATTTCGATGATTTTTTTGCCTTGAACTTCGCCGGTTTTAAGTGAGAAATTACGTGCTGCATGTCCTTGTACCGGATCAGTTTCTGGTGTCGAGACTTGCAGTCGCTGACGTTCAAAAGGCAGCTGGCTTCGCTGAATCAGAAGCTGACGTAATCTTGGCTGGGCAATTTTGGGATCAACTTTCTGACCGATAAACTGTAGGTACAGATCATCATAGGCCATCTCCAAAATTTTGGCCTGATCCTGTGTTGAATAAGATGCTAATAAACTTTGATCCTGATTCTGCGCTGCTAATGCTAATTCATGTGCTGTGCGGGCAAGTTTATGACCATGCTGTGCTGCCTGTGCATTCAGCTGGGTTTCCAGTGCCGGGCGATAGACTACATCTTTAATCAGTTTTTGTTGCTGAATCGCTTTAATGGTTTCCACGGGAATGGCAGCAACTTTAAATTTTTCCTGCAAGTTTGCTTCTGGCCGTACCAGATCAATCAAGCCTAATAAACGGTAAGCACAATTGTCCTGCACAAAATAGTAGGGAAACTGTACATGCTTCATTTCCCAGATATGCTGCACCAGAAATTGGGTTTCTTCTGGCGTTAAGGTGAGTTCATATTCCCACAGATCTCGACTTTCAAAATCACCATATTCTTTAACCTTACGATAATAAGGCATCAGGGAATATTCACCGGGATATTGCCCGGTTAAACCTTTCCAGGCATAGGACCAGCTCTGCTCTCCCTCAACCGTTGCAGCATAATTCACCGCATAAGAAACCAGTTTCAGTTCAGCCTGATCTTTGGGATCGAGTCGTAGCAAGGTATGCCCAAACATCGAGCTGGGATTACCCATAAAATCGGTGGCATAAATCAGGGTTGCTTTATACGGCTTGATCTCGGAAAGCCACTGATCCAGTTCTGAACATTCTGTTTTTGGCAATGCATCAGCAGGAATCTGCAGTTTCTGGATAAGAAATTGACTGCGTGCTGGGAAACGGCATTGAATAGACTGATCTGGTTCAGCCTCATGAAATAAAGCTTTAATATTCTCTGCAAGTTCTGCCTTTAAATTCTTTTGCCCTTCAGGATGATAAAAATAGCCGGCATAGCTAACTTCACTTTGCCCATTTTCACCTGCATACATTAAACGTTTCCAGGTGATGTCCTGATCAAGTCGCCGGTTTTCCGCCTGCTGGATATATTGTTCTGCAAGATTTGCATAAATAGTAGAACTAAAACAACTAATTAAAATGCTGGAACAGGTAAATACGCAGGACTTCATCTGAATCATGACTTTCTCATTTTTTGGACATAAAAAAACCCTGCCATCAGACAGGGTTTTCGGGCAGATTAAACGTAAGCTTTCAGCACGTCGTCATTTGCCATCACTTGTTGCAGAGATGCCAAAACGTCTAGAGAAGTTTCATTTTCTGCTGCATAGATTTGAGAGAAGTTATTTTTAGATACGCTAAAGAAACGTGCCTTATCTTCAGATTTGATATTCAGCAATTCAGCCAGTACATTCAGGCTTTCACCTTCACCGACTGCCATATCACGTGCCAGCGCTTCAGCATTTTCATTGGTAAAAGTTACCACTTTTGCAGTAATTGTACCAGTACCGCTACAGCCTAAAGTACCAAAGGTAATACCGAATAACTGGTTAGCGAAGATACCATTCGTTGTTGCTGCCAGGATTTTTGGCAATTTACCTGATTGGCCTGCCCATACCTGAGTACCAATACCACAACCTGTGTCACGGTCAGCAAAAGCAGCTGTTGAACCGACTGCCAATACTGCAGCCAAAGCAATTTTTTTTAACATTCATCATTCTCCAGAAAAATTTTTATAAAGCTTTCTTGTTAATGCATTTTTGTGTATTTGTGATTACACGCTGTTAGATTATCGAGAAGTTAGACATATGGCAAAACAAATTTGCTCATTTTTTCATCTTTAATATTCTGTGCATTCATCAGCGATTTTAGCTTTTCAGCTTCCAGTTTCCTTGCTGATCACGAATACCTAAAATCTTCATTACTAATACCAGACTTAACAATAACAGCAGATACCAGGAACCCAGTTTGGCCCAACCGACCATATGCCATTTCTCTACCTGACTTGGATAGAGCCAGATCTGATAGAAAGTACTAATGTTTTCCGCAATCCAGATAATAAAAGCCAGTAATGCTAATACAGGTAACATTGGTAATTGAAAGGTATGCTGATTCAACTGAAAACGGATACGGGTGTTCCAGAAAATTATCACACTCCATATAAAGAGAATGATGCGGTAATCCGGAATAAAAAACTTGCTCATGAAGTTGATATAAGACAACACTGCCAATGCCAGCATATGGCTAAAGCGCGGCAATTTTTCAAATGAAACTTGGTATAAGCGTAAGGAACGTGCAAAAAAACTGCCGACAGCCGAATACATAAAGCCGGCAAATAAAGGCACAGTCAGTATTTTAAAAATTGCAGGTTGCGGATATTGCCAGGATGCAATCGCCGGATGGGTCAGGAAAATTTCCATGACCATCGCCATGATATGGAACAAGGCAATTACTTTGGCTTCGGCCCAGGATTCCAGTTTGGTATAGAGTAATACCACCTGAATCAGTAAAGCAAAAAATAATAGATAATCATAGCGGTAGAAACCGTAAAATAGTTCACTACCCATCGATGCGGTTTGTGCAAAAGCAAGCAGGAGCAGAATCCCAAATAAGGCAGCCGAAGCTGCCTTATAGGTAAATTCAAACCCTGATTTAAAAAAGTCGATCAAGGTTTACATCCTAAAGATATTTAGCGCTGTACTCATGTACGGTATCAATAAATACTTTAGGATTGGCTGGATCCACCCATTGGGTAATGCCATGACCTAAGTTGGCTACATAACCGGTTTTTTCACCGTTGGCATAGGCATCATCCAGCATCAGCTTGGTCGCTTTAGCAATCGCGTCCGGAGTACCATATAAAGTTGCTGGATCAAGATTACCTTGTAGCGCAGCACGACCTGCAACAGTCTGACGCGCAACATTGAGCGGTGTGGTCCAGTCCAAACCAAAAGCATCTGCACCGGTCGCAACCATTGGCTCTAGCCATTGACCGCCACCTTTGGTAAACAGAATCACTGGAATCTTGCGGCCATCTTTTTCACGTTGCAAACCTGCCACGATTTTTTGCATATAATTGAGTGAAAATTCAACATATTCACGATGTGCAAGTGCCCCACCCCAGCTATCAAAGATCTGTACTGCCTGAGCACCGGCATCGATCTGGGCATTCAGATATTCAGTCACAGCATCTGCTAAACGTTCTAATAAAGCATGCAGAACTTCTGGCTGTGCGTACATCATGTTTTTAGTGAAACGGAAGTCTTTGCTCGAACCCCCTTCAACCATATACGTCGCTAAGGTCCACGGGCTGCCAGAGAAGCCGATCAATGGTACTTGCCCACCCAAAGCCGAACGAATGGTCGACACCGCATTCATTACATAATCAAGGTCAGACTTGGCATTAAATTTGGGTAAATTAGCCACATCCTGTTCAGTCCGCACAGTTTTGTGGAATTTCGGACCTTCACCTGCTTCAAAATACAGGCCCAGACCTAAAGCATCCGGAACAGTCAGAATATCCGAAAATAAAATGGCCGCATCCAGCTCATAACGGCGTAAAGGCTGTAAAGTCACTTCACAGGCAAATTCAGTATTTTTGCAAAGAGAAAGGAAATCCCCTGCTTTGGCACGTGTTTCTCGATATTCTGGTAAATAACGGCCTGCCTGACGCATCATCCATACAGGGGTAGTATCTACAGGTTCACGTAACAATGCGCGCAGAAAACGATCATTTTTTAAGGTCGTCATTCACTTTCCTATCTATCTTTGATATTGCCCACATCATAACAAAATGACTGCATTTTGAATAACTTCTCATGACTTTAAAAACCGATCATGTTAAGTGATCAAATGTGAGGAATTACACAAAAGAACTACTGCATCTCCACATTTTTTCTGTAATACTTATAGTGTTTTTTCACATAGTTAACGAAATATTTTTAAGGTTGAGTTACATGTTCGTTCGCACAATGCTCGCTGTGAGTCTAGGTTGCATTTTCGCAGGTACTGTTTTCGCTGCGTCTACTGCTGAACAACCATTAAACCCCCAAGTTGTCACTGATGTTGCGGTTCAGGATCCGATTGATCCTTTAGCGACTGAAGCTTCGGCAGCACAAGCAGAAACTCGAATTAGTGCTCAAGAACAACAAGATCTGAAGAAAGCTTCTGAAGCATTAGATGTATTACAAGATACTGAAGACCAGACTGCCAATATCGGTGCTGCTCCAACCACGACTAAAGCACCGACAAATTCTGCTGCTGCAAAAGCATCTTGGACTTTAGACGGCCTTAATAATGCAAGCTGGTATGAAGATATTGGTAAAGGCCAATTTCCGGTATATGCACGTGCGCATGTCATGTTGAATAATGCCCATGCTTCTCCAGGTGCGATTGACGGTACTAGCGGTAAAAATACCTTGAAAGCGATCGCATCTTTCCAGCAAATGAATGGTATTAAACCAACAGGTACGTTGACTCAGGAAACTTGGGATGCCCTATTGGCTAAACAGGGTTCTAAGCCTGCTTTTGTGGAATACACCATCACTGAAGAAGACCTAAAAGGTCCTTATACCGAGTCTATTCCTTCTGACTATGCCTTACAGGCAAAAATGAAAGGTTTGTATTACACTCGCGTAACTGAAATGCTGGGTGAAAAATTCCATATGGATGAAGACTTTTTGAAAAAGTTAAATCCAAAAGCTACCTTTAAGAAAGCTGGGGAAAAGCTGATTGTTGCCAATATCCGCAATGAAGTTCCTGAAGATATTCATTTGATTGTGGCGCATAAAGGTGCTAAGCAGCTTTATCTGTTCAATAGCCGCAACCAGATGATCGCTTCTTTCCCGGCAACGATTGGTAGTTCAAGTACTCCATCGCCAACAGGAACTTATAAGGTGACTGGCGTAGCGAAAAACCCATGGTATAGCTACTCGCCATCTAACTTCGTTCAAGGCAATAACAAGAAACCACTTTCTTTACCACCTGGTCCAAACGGTCCTGTAGGTAATATCTGGATCGGTTTAAGCAAAAAATCATTTGGTATTCACGGTACACCAAATCCATCTGCAATCTCTAAAACTGCGTCACATGGTTGTATCCGTCTGACCAACTGGGATGCGAATGATTTAGGCCGTAAAGTGAAATCAGGTGTAACTGTCCGTTTCCTTGAATAATCTTTATTTAAGTCCCTAAGCCCGCTTACGAGTGGGCTTTTTTATTCCTGCTTTCTTTTATATCGTTGCAAAAATGCAATGATCTGTCGCCTGTTTATGATTTTTTAAGAATTAAAACAACGGTATGATGATCTCAAGTTAAAAATTAAAGTGAGATAAATCCATGAAAGCTTTTCTACATCCAAGTGAAAATCGTGGTCATGTAAAAATGGGCTGGCTAGAGTCTAAACACAGCTTCTCATTTGGCAACTGGTACAATCCGAACTATATGGGCGTGAGTGCATTACGCGTTATTAATGATGATCTGATTGATGCACATCAGGGCTTTGGTACCCATCCGCATGACAATATGGAAATTCTGACCTGTGTATTGAAAGGTACGATTACTCATCAGGACAGTATGGGCAATCATGGCGGTATTGCAGCCGGTGAATGGCAATTGATGAGTGCCGGAACCGGTGTACGTCATAGTGAAATGAACCAGGGTGATGAACAGGTACATCTCCTGCAAATCTGGATCATTCCGAATGAACGTGATGCTCAGCCGAATTATCAGCAAATTCGTCTGGATGCCAAAGAACAACCGAATCAATGGCATTTAATCTGTGGACCGAATGACAATGCACCCATGCACATTCGTCAAAATGCAGAAGTCAAAACCGCAGTGATCCAGCAAGGTCAAAGTCTAGATATTAAGGCAACCCAGCATATCAATTATGTACATGTGATTTCTGGCTCAGTACAAATTGTAGAATATACCGTTGAAGCTGGTGGCGCGATTGCCTTTATAGATGACGCAGAGATTAAAGCAATTGAAGATGCACAAGTGATCTGGTTTGATTTACCAGAAACTGCTCATTAAAACTTCTATTTATATTCAGTCTATGCCGACTCATCATTTTGATCAGTCGGCATTTTATAGAAAACATATAAAAATAAAAGTGATTCATTCTTTATAAGGATTTGAACTTCAAAATACCACTATACAAATTAAACCAATTCACATCAGTTTTTTACCGAACAACAGTAAATTTTGGGCGAAGATTGAGCTGATGCATTTTGAATGGATCAATATAGCGAATGGCTGTTCTGGTCATTATCTTGTATAGATTAAACAGGTGTATGCACCTTTTCATTTATTCTGAATAAACCGAAGAGCACATCTAATGAACCAGATTTTAGAAATTCAAAATAGCCAGCAACAAGCTCTGCACTTTTTATTAAATTTTTTAAAACAGCAGCAATATCAGTTTACCGCCATTACGCCACTTTCCCATCAACGGATTCTGGATCGCAAAAGAAGCGAAAAAAATAAATATAAAACCCTACAGGATATCTTTGGCTGGAATCTGGAATTTACAATTACCGATCTTGATCCTGTTCTTTTTTCATTATTGTTAGAACATCAGCTTCTAGAAGTTCAGGATAATGCATATAAAAGTCTGATCAGAGTCGCTTCACTCGAAGACGAATTATTTATTCACTCAGCCTTTCCCACCACCCAACAGGACGCTGTTTTTTTTGGTCCTGATACTTACCGTTTTGCCTATCATTTAAAGCAGTATTTATCTTGCCAGGCTAATTCTTTTAAACGGGCGGCTGAAATATGCTGTGGCACTTCTGCTGCTGCAATTCATATGGCTAAACATTTTCCAGATCATAAGGAAATCTTTGTCGCAGATCTGAATCCGAAAGCCCTTCTCTATAGCCAGATTAATATCAACTTTTCAGGTTTTGGTACGATTCATCCTGTGCAGAGTAATTTATTTTCTGGTCTTGAAGGCCAGTTCGATCTGATTTTTGCCAATCCTCCTTATTTAATTGATCCAGATCAACGGCAATACCGTCATGGAGGCAATGAACTGGATGGTAATGAATTGTCTTTTAAGATTATTAAACAGGGTTTACAACGACTCAGTCCAAATGGACGTCTATTTTTATATACTGGCGTCACTATTTGTCAGGAAGGCAATCGCTTCTTACAGCATCTGGAAGATTTAATGAAACAGCATCAAAATATTGACTGGTCTTATGAGGAAATTGATCCGGATATTTTTGGTGAAGAATTAGAGCAACCTGCTTATCAACATGTAGAAAGAATTGCGCTGGCCCTACTCAAGTTCGAAGTCAAAACTGATAGAACATGAATTTTCAGCTGGGATTGAGGCAATTTTTAAACTGCGGCCTAATTAAAACAAATAAAAATTAACTCAACCCGCATCACATTAAATATTATTCTTAATAACTATTTATCATTATAAAACATATACTTAAATTAAATATTAGTTCTATTTTATTACCACTTACTTCTATAATTCTCATCTGATATTTACGACAACTTTAAAAATAATGTCGTCTTTTTGGTTATACCTTGGGGAAAATTGTGGAAAGAAATTATTTGAGGTTGAAAACAGCCTTACTGACCTTATCGTTATCGATGAGTCTGATTGCCTGTGGTGGAGGTGGTAGTGAAGAATCAACCTCAGCGCCTGGAGAAGTACCAGATAATAGTTCACCTGTAACACCTCTCCCACCTGTAACCAATCGGATTGATCAGGCATTGAGTACAGGTGACGCGATACCTTTAACTGAGCAGGATTCAACTGCACTACTAGACTGGGCCTTACAGCTCGCCAAGCAACAACAAACATGGCAAAAGGGTTTAATTACCTCACTTTATACCAGTTCAAATGGCAAAGTTTTGCAACCTCAACTGCAATTTACGCCAACTGCTTCAATTAATCTTTATCCTTATGATTTAAGTGCAGCTTTGCCAATCGCAGTTTCAGATCAAGCCTGCGGCTGGAATTTAAGTCAGCAGGCGAATAAAGGCTGTGGTCTGGGAGTCGCATCACAAATCGGTAAAGGCCGTGCGCTGGCTTTTGGCCAGAATATGCTTGGGGGGATCTCAGCGAATAGTCCTGACGTGGTAGATTTTGCACCCGTGCTCAACAATGGTTTTCGCTGGCTATTGACGGGGAAAACACAAGCACAGCCTAAACAAGAACTTAAACTTACCGTGAATGGCCTGGCACAAACCAACCTGAGCATGATAGAAAATTATTTTGCCCAGCATTTAGGGGTTAAAGTTACCTTTCTACAATGTAATGTACTGGATCAAACCAATACCTGCTGGAAAGATGCTGACCTGATGATTTTAGGCAGTAATATCGGCGCCAATAATTTTGAATCCAGCTTGATTCAGGAATATCTGGAGGCAGGTAAGCTAATATATTTCCAGGCAATGGGTTATAACGTCACTACACCGATGGAAAAAATCTTTTCGGCATTGAAGATTGAAACCAATAATAATTACTGGCGTGGCCAAGATACTTTACTCATGTCTTCAGGACGTTCCATCACAGATCAATGGAATAAAGTGAATGACATCGATAGTACGATCCAAATGCTGGAATATTTCAAGTCACTAAGTGCAGCACGTCTAGGTGATTTAAATGCCAATAATTCGTTGATTCAAACCATCAATAAAGCTTCTACCAATTTACAAAATTTAAATGCACAAGGCATTACTGCATTTAGCGCAAAAAATAATAATCAGATTCTAAAAGCTTTGGTGTTATTGGCAGATCTCTGGCGTCCAGGCGTGAATTACAGCGGACTGTCGAAAAATAGTGATGCTCTGACTTTTATGCGTACGTATGCCAGCGACTCCTGGACGGACTATAAACGCAAAACCACATTGGTAAATCCAAATGGTGCTGGCGATTATATGCCAGCATCTGCACAAAACATGGCTGTCAGTACTCAAGCTGAAACCATTACCGTGACCATTCCGCAAGGCAGCGGAATTACCGCAATTGGTCGTGCCAGCATTCCGGGCAAACCTGTCAGTATTGAGATTGTTGATGCTCAAGGTGCGCAGCTTTCAGTCCAGACCAGCTATTTACGTGCCTGGGGCAATCCCTTTGATGATAGCGGCTATAAACGTCCTCGCCGCCCCAATAGTTTCACCGTGAAATTAGACACCACTCAAAGCAATGACTTTATCAGTCCGTTCGGTGGACCATTGATGTTGAATTACAGCAATGCCAAAGCAGGCTCTGTGGTGACCTTAAAAATCAAAGGTGCAGCAAAATATGCGCATTATGATTTTACTCAAACGATCACTGAAGCGGATATTAGCGAGGCCACCAGCATCCTGCAAAGTAGAAACTTCGGCTGGAACACTTTTAAATTTGTTGGTGGTGAAATTCAACAGACCAATGACTATGCTTTAAAAGCCATTGGTGATCGATCGGCACGTACCTATGTGGATCAGATTAAGGGCGTTATCTTTGACAGTAACCACATTGCCAACGGTTATAACAACATGCCGCTGGATAGCAGTACGGCACAGCGTTGTAATGAATTAGGCTGGGATTGTACCGGCACAGTTCATCGTGCACCGAATGTTCAGCATTTTGTGGGCTGGATTGCGACCTGTGGCTTCCTGTGCTCAGGAAATCCATCAGATGGGTCAACTGGCATTGATACCGGTTGGGGCTGGGTACATGAACTGGGACATAATACTGTTCAGGATGTCTTAACCATGGTATTCCCTTCTACTGAAACCGGAATAACTATTGGTTGCGTAGTGGAATGTAATAACAACATTCTGGCAGGCCTAAGCATGATGCGTAAATATCATCTATATGCTCAGGACAGTAATGGCAGCAACTTCCGCCACCCAACCTTATATGCCAATATCAAGGATACACGGAGTCTTGGTCTATCAGGTGAGGTACAACGTGCCGCCATGGAAAAACGCTTATGGCAAGATGGCTATCATGTATCGATGCAGGCCTTCCATATCCAGATGGCCATGAACTATACCCGTTTACATCAAGGTAAATCGCGACCTGATCTTCAGGGTGTATTTGAGTTCATACGGCTACTGAATACGGCGCAACGTTTATATAATCAGATTGATTTAAGTAAAGCCTCTCAAGCAGATAAGAATAAACTGGGACTAGGCGCCTTTAATGCGAAAAACATGAGCCGCCCTGACCTGATTTATGTGCTCAGTTCAAAAATCATGGGCTATGACCTTAAAGATTTCTATGCACTTTATGGCTTACCTGTAACTGCAACCGCACATGCTTCAGTCGCTATGCTTAATCTGCCTACTCCACCTTTGTATTTCTATGCGCAACCAGATGGTGGTTCAAATCGCCTGGCAACAGGACAATGGCTCACCATTCCAACGCATGGCCCTGTCCCTAATTATCCTTACTAATTGACCAATTAAATATAAAAAATCCCAGCTTCGGCTGGGATTTTTTATAACAGAGCATTTTCATGATCAGTGTATGAGCGACTATCAAGAGCTAAATAAATAGCGATTTACTTATTTTTCTTGTCCCGACTGCCTTCAAGGATTTCAATTAAGCTCAGATTGATATTTCTCGCCAGTTTTTTTAATTTCTCTCTCGGTTTTCCTCTGCAAAGAAAGCGGAAACTATAAAGCTCATCTTTATAAGAAATCACATAGAAAAAAGTTCCTACTGGCTTTTCTTTGGTTTCTGTCCCGCCTCTTTTTAATAGTCCTGTACAGGCAATATAAATATCAGAATAAAACATTTTCTTGGCTTTTCTGACCATTTCCTGCGTGACTTCCATAGATTCCGGCGTATATTTTTTAATAAATTCAGGTTTGATTTTTAAAATATTTTCTTTAACACCCATGTCATAACAGACCAGTCCGCCATATAGAATATCGCCAGAATATTTATTTTGGGAAAATCGGTAAGCCAGGTAACCTGCTGATGCACTCTCTAGAAAAGTAATACTTAATTTTTTTTTGGCGAGTAATTTTATACATTTATTCATAGAGTAAACTCCTGACTTTATGATCATCTATTGAGTATTAAATATTCAAAAATAAAAGATTAAATACTTAGCTTCTGAATGTCCTAGCAAAACTAAAACTGAACTACCCTTGCTCACCACCTTAAACCCGCTGTATATCCTCAGTCATTTATATGACTTAAGTTCATACCGACGAAACTTATAATAACCTTGACTGGTTTTAACTCTGATTGGCTTTCTGATTTGATGTGTATTAGATTTTTTATAGGTTGATAATAGTTTTATGCCTAAAAGCATAAGTAGTAGAAGATATAAAATATATATCACTGAAATGATGGCTAAGTCGATTTAAGTGTGAACTAAAATATGCTTATTAATTCAGGGTTTATTTATAAGACGATGAATAGGTTTAATTAAGAAGTGAATAATTTCAAAGACAAAATCCTGGCAAGATACCAGGATTTTTTATATGCACTTTTGGTCATGTCATATGACCACTAAATAATTTTGAAAATTTTGCCGCTGATGGTGCTTTGAAAAAACATTTCAAAACTTGGGCGAATATTTTCACCTTCAACTGTAATATGTTTGACGTTAGAATCCGATTGTGTACGAACAAAATCAGGATCAACAGTAGCCTGAATCACGTATTGAACACCGAATTGATCTTTCACACTGATCTTTTGCTTAAGCATAAATAAACCTTTAATAATGATTATAAGAGAGATCGGCTAGAAAATGTTTAGCCAATATATAATTTAAATATTAAATAACTTTATGATTTAATTTAAATAATTGATTTAAAGATGTATAAAATGTACGACCGTCTAGATTCAGGTCAACTTCGATTCCTGATTGAAGCAGCACTCTTTTACCTACTTCAATTTCCTTAAAACCTTGACGTGTATTTTGCATTTTATTCAAGGGAATCAAAGAAACAATAATTTCTGTACCATTTTTAGATTTTGCAATTAATTCATTAATTTTTAACAACTTGTATCCTATTTTTATACTTCTTCCAATCTAGAAAAAGCTTTTTAACTTTTATTTAAAACAATAAAAAAGCACTGATGCGTGCTTTTTTATTCTAAAGACTTATAGCGCAGTAATATTTACAGCATTTGGGCCTTTTTGACCTTGAACTACGCTGAATTCAACTTGCTGGCCTTCCATTAAGGTTTTAAAACCTGAACTGGCAATTTCACTGAAATGAGCAAAAACATCTGGACCAGATTCTTGTTGAATAAAACCGAAACCTTTAGTTTCGTTGAACCACTTTACAGTACCTTTAACAATATTTGAGTTTGACATAATAAAACCTATTAATTTTTAATAATTTTTAGTCATCTGAATGACCAGTTGTAACTTTGAAAATAATAAAGAATGGAACTTAAAATCTGGATAAAACGAAGGATTATGAATAAAACGACGATACTTAAGGAAGATTTTTTGCAACAAGACTTTTTTCTAGTTAAGGCCAGTATACAGGAAGATTTAAAATAATCAAGTTTTCTTATATATATATTTAATTACTTTATAAATATTATTTTATTATTTACAGAATTTTCATTATATTTTATTTAATTTCAATGACTTGATAAAATAAATCCATATTGCTTCAGTGAGTTAAACTTTTACATTTTAGTGTACTTTCGTTTCCTGCAAACAAAGAAGCAGAGAAATAACAATGTCATCGCTCTGCTTTACTTAATTTTAGGCTGCCCTTTCCCTAATAATATTAAAAGGTCACACGCTTATATTCGCGATATTCTGGTATCCAGAAATTCGCATCTATGGCTTTCTGCAGCACATCAGAACCAACTTTTGGAGCGACGCCATCCTCAACCGCAGCTTGCGCAACCCTTAAGGCAATAATCTTGGAAATATGCTGAATCTGATCCAGATCTGGCAACAAATTGGCGGTTGGGTCTTGAAGTTTTGGAGAGCATTCTGCTAAGGCATTACTTGATGCCATCAGCATATTATCTGTGACTCGTGTAGCGCCTGAAGCAATTACGCCTAGTCCAATTCCCGGAAAAATATAAGAGTTATTACATTGAGAAATAGTATAAATCTGTTCCTGATAATTAACGGGTGCAAATGGGCTACCTGTAGCAATCAGGGCTTTTCCATTGGTCCATTGAATAATATCGGCTGGAACAGCTTCTACACGAGAAGTAGGATTCGATAAAGGGAAGATGATCGGATGTTCACAATTTTCAGCCATTGTCGTGATCACTTCTTTACTAAATAATCCCGGCTGTCCAGATACCCCAATCAGTACTGTTGGTTTTGCATACTTGATGACATCCAATAGAGAAATAATCTCTTCGGCATTTCCCCATTCAGCAATATTTTCTGGTTCTTGAGCCAGTTTTCTCTGGAAATTTAATAGATTCGGCTGATTCTGGGTAATAAGACCAAAGCGGTCCACCATAAAGACCCGCTTACGCGCTTCAGCATCAGTCAGGCCTTCTGCCACCATTTTTGCCACAATCTGTTCAGCGATCCCACAACCGGCTGAACCTGCTCCCAGAAAGGCAATGGTCTGATCTTTTAATTGTTTGTTTGACGCATAGGAAGCTGCAATCAGACTTCCTACTGCCACAGCTGCCGTACCCTGAATGTCGTCATTGAAGCAACATACTCGATCTCGATATTTTTCCAGTAAAGGCATGGCATTGTGCTGGGCAAAATCTTCAAATTGAATTAGTGCATCTGGCCATCTTTGCTGAATCGCCTGTATCACCATTTCGACAAATTCATAATACTCATCACCAGTGATACGAGGCTGACGCCATCCCATATAAATCGGATCATTCAACAGCTGCTCGTTGTTCGTGCCTACATCCAAAGTAATTGGCAAGGTATAGGCCGGACTAATGCCTCCGCAGGCCGTATATAAAGCCAGCTTTCCAATCGGAATGCCCATTCCACCAATGCCCTGATCGCCTAAACCGAGGATACGCTCACCATCCGTAATCACGATCACTTTGACATTTCTTCGATTCACGTTATGCAGGATGTGCTCAATATGATCCCGATCCGGATAGG
Source organism: Acinetobacter sp. CAU_H_56 (assembly GCF_058599425.1). Lineage (NCBI taxonomy): Bacteria > Pseudomonadati > Pseudomonadota > Gammaproteobacteria > Moraxellales > Moraxellaceae > Acinetobacter > Acinetobacter sp. CAU_H_56. Next base: position 2,110,639 of record NZ_CM178654.1, read on the forward strand.
AAATAAAAACCCCGCGATGACGGCGATAAATCTCGGAAAAATGCTGACATGCTTCTCCTACCGTTGGCGTATAGATGATCGGCATCATTTCGCTTAAGTGATTTTCAATCAAATGATAGAAAAGCGTCTCGTTGGTGTCCTGGATGTTACGTAGGTAAATATGCTTATTGATTGCATCATTGAATGAGCAGTATTGCTGATACGAACGCTGACTTTGTTCCTCAATCGATTCGATTACTTGGGGCAAAAGTCCATGTAAATTAAAATGAATACGTTCTTCTACAGAGAAAGCTGAGCCTTTATTCAGCAATGGGAGTTCAAGTAATGCAGTACCTGCGTAGGGAATATAAAGTGGACGTTTAGGGTTCAGAGGTTCAGTTGCCATTTTTAACTCGCACTTTAAAATTCGACATAAATGAAAGCCGAAAAGAACAAAAAATTATCCTACTATCCTAGTCGACTTTCAGCTGTTTCAGTCATTCAGCGAATTAATAATGAAAAATGTTCTATTTAATAAACTGATAACGGCAATGAAATAAGCTTTAAATTTTTATATCCTCTTGTCAGATAAAAATTTGGATCATACTTTTTGAATTTAGGCTTAAGCTAATTGCCTGAGATTAAATTTTAGAAATTAAAGCTATATGCATTCGTTTTTATTCATTTATTTTTTTAATAAGAAAATATTTAGGAAATTAGATCAATTAGCTTGTTATCTATCTGCTTTATCTAAAAAATCAGACAATTTCCCACTCAATAAAACTTAGGCAATAAAAAACCCCGATCAATGATCGGGGTTTTTCGTATCTGGCGGAAGCGGTGAGATTCGAACTCACGGAGGGGTATAAGCCCTCGTCGGTTTTCAAGACCGGTGCATTAAACCGCTCTGCCACGCTTCCATGTGCGCAATAATACGGAGCTTTTAGGCGACTGACAAGTGAAAATTACAGTGAATCTCATCAACTGCATATAGTTTCATCAAATCCTTACAATTTTGCTGCCAATTCTGCCCCTTCACGAATTGCACGCTTGGCATCTAGTTCAGCAGCCAGCTTTGCTCCACCAATAATATGGTAATTCGCTAAAGTCTTTTGGTCCTCTGAAGGCATGACATCTTTGACCGATTCCTGACCAGCACAAACGACGACCGTATCTACACGCAGCAATTGATCATGCCCATCCACTTCAATCCACAAACCTTCATCCGTGATCGATTTATAGTGCACACCGCGTAACATGCGCACGCCATGTTTTTTTAATTGGGCACGATGAACCCAGCCCGTGGTTTTACCTAAGCCTGCTCCTAAAGCAGTAGTTTTACGCTGTAATAGATAAATTTCACGTACAGGTGGCTCGACTTCTGCTGGCTGCAGTCCGCCTTCACTTACATAATTTGCATGCAGATCTACACCCCATTCCCGTTTCCATTCATCTACAGGTTGCGGTTGTGGCTGATGCGGTGGCTTTAATAAAAATTCTGATACATCAAAACCAATTCCTCCGGCACCAATGACAGCGACACGATCTCCCACTGGTGCGCCGCGCAATACTTCAGCATAAGACAGGACTTGAGGTGCATCACTACCGGTAATTTTCAATTCACGCGGAACAACGCCCGTAGCCACAATGACTTCATCAAAACCTTCGCGTTCCAGTTGCTCCCGATTCACTCGAGTATTTAAACGGACATCTACCCCGGTTTTTTCCAGCTGCACTTTGAAATAGCGAATGGTTTCATGGAATTCTTCTTTACCTGGAATTACTTTGGCCAGATTAAATTGCCCACCCACTTCATTAGTGGCTTCAAACAAAGTCACATCATGACCGCGGCTAGCTGCGACTGTAGCTGCGGATAAACCTGCCACTCCACCACCTACCACGGCGATGCCTTTGGGCTTTTTAGTTTTGACATAAACCAGTTCGGTTTCATAACCAGCACGTGGATTTACCAGACAGGTAGCACGTTTATTTTTAAAGGTATGATCCAGGCAGGCCTGATTACAGGCTATACAGGTATTAATTTCATCAACTCGATTGGTTGCTGTCTTATTTACCCAGAATGCATCTGCCAACAACGGGCGTGCCATTTGCACCATATCTGCCTGACCCGATGCCAAAATCGCTTCAGCCGTTTCTGGCATATTGATCCGGTTCGATGCAATGACTGGAACAGCGACATGTTTTTTGACTTCTGCGGTGTAATCTACGAATGCGGCACGAGGAACAGAAGTGACAATCGTCGGAATACGTGCTTCATGCCAGCCAATACCGGTATTGAGTAAAGTTATTCCAGCCTTCTCTAATGCTTTAGCGACGGTAATAACTTCCTGCATCGTATTGCCATCATGTACCAGATCTAGCAAGGACAAGCGGAAACAGATAATAAATTTTTCACCAATTTCAGCACGAATCGCTTTAACAATCTCCACCGCAAAACGCATGCGGTTTTCAATTTCTCCGCCCCAGCGATCAGTACGCTGATTGACGTGACGGCTTAAGAACTGGTTAATCAAATACCCTTCCGAGCCCATGATTTCCACGCCGTCATAGCCCGCTTTTTTAGCCAGTTTTGCAGTTTTAACATAGTCCTGAATCGTATCCAGAATCTGGTTTTCAGACATCTGACGTGGTTTAAAAGGTGAAATTGGCGATTTAATCGGACTAGCAGATACCACAAAAGGTTGATAACCATAACGTCCGGCATGCAAAATCTGCAACAGAATCTTGGCCCCATGTTTATGCACGGCATGCGTAACCAGTCGGTGCGGTGCGACATCGCCCAAGGTATTCATGGTTCCGCCAGCAGGCAATAACCAGCCTTGACGATTGGGTGAAATCCCGCCAGTAATCAGGAGACCCACACCACCTTTGGCACGTTCACCAAAATAAGCGGCCAGTTTAGGATAATTATAAAAACGATCTTCCAAGCCCGTATGCATTGATCCCATCACCACACGGTTTTTAATCGTGGTGAAACCCAGATGTAATGGTTTTAAAATATTTGCATAGCGCGTCGTTGTCATAAAATATCCCTGATTCTTATTTGGCTAAAAGCTTAAATCTTCTCAATGTACTTTAACTGATTTTCAGGGGCTTTTTATGACTATCAGGTCCGCTTTCTCAGGCACAAATACCAATTGTGGTATTCATGCTGTGCCTGAGTGATGGATTTATTGCTGCCATTGATTTTTGCTGGATTTCCATAAGGCAATTACTCCGAGTACTGTACCAATAGGAAAACTGAGCAGCATCAGGATCGCCATAATTCTGGACAAGGTGCGTCCTGAACCATTGCCCTGTTTGACCTTGAGACAGGCCTGAATATTCAAAACAATCAGCACAGCTAAAAGTAGTAACACAATACCCAGACTCAGCATGGAAATCGTCGACTGCTGATATTCCAGATATAAAAATGCAACCGTACTAAAAACCAGCAAACCAGCATAAATTCCATGCACAATTGACAGAGTTTCATTCTTGGCAGCAGGTTGCAGATGAGGTAAAGGAGGAATATTCGGACTCATGTGGGGTATCCTAAAGATGTTTCTTCTTAATGATGTTATTGAATCTTCCCAGATTTTCCTATTTTTTAAGCTTTTGTCAAAAATACGGTAATTTTATGATTATCTAAGCCTATTGAATCAAGATTTTGAAACGAGTTTTTCTTTTCTAAAGCAAACCTAAATAAAATAATGATACAATTGATGCAATATGTGTTTTTTCAGGCCACCACTTCTGGCGTGCCTATTTCATATCATTAGGATGAACAATGTCTGATAATGCAACTATCTTGCAGAATGTCCCAGTAGGCAAAAAAGTTGGTATTGCCTTTTCTGGCGGTCTAGATACTTCTGCAGCTCTTTTGTGGATGAAACAAAAAGGCGCTGAACCTTATGCTTATACAGCAAACTTGGGTCAGCCAGACGAAGACGATTACGATGCAATTCCAAAAAAAGCTGAAGCTTATGGCGCAGTAAAAGCACGTTTGATCGACTGCCGTTTACAGCTTGCATTAGAAGGTATTGCTGCAATTCAATGTGGCGCGTTCCACATTTCTACAGGTGGCGTTCCATACTTCAACACGACTCCTCTTGGCCGTGCAGTGACAGGTACCATGCTGGTAACTGCAATGAAAGAAGATGACGTGAACATCTGGGGTGACGGTTCTACTTATAAAGGTAACGACATCGAGCGTTTCTACCGCTACGGTCTATTGACCAACCCTAACCTGAAAATCTACAAACCTTGGTTAGACCAGACCTTCATTGACGAGCTAGGTGGCCGTGCAGAAATGTCACAGTTCCTGATCGACAATGGCTTTGACTACAAAATGTCAAAAGAGAAAGCTTACTCAACTGACTCAAACATGTTGGGTGCAACTCACGAAGCCAAAGATCTTGAATACCTGAATGCCGGTATCAAAATCGTTGATCCAATCATGGGCGTTGCATTCTGGAAAGAAGACGTTGAAATCAAACCTGAAGAAGTATCGATTACTTTTGAAGAAGGTTTCCCTGTTGCAATCAACGGTCAACGTATCGAAGATCCAGTTGAGTTCATTCTTGAAGCGAACCGTATTGGTGGCCGTCATGGTCTAGGTATGTCGGATCAGATCGAAAACCGTATCATCGAAGCGAAATCTCGTGGTATCTACGAAGCTCCGGGTATGGCCCTTCTTCACATCGCTTATGAACGTCTGGTCACTGGTATTCATAACGAAGATACGATCGAACAATACCGTATCAACGGTCTTCGTTTGGGTCGTCTTCTGTACCAAGGTCGCTGGTTCGATTCTCAAGCATTGATGCTTCGTGAAACTGCACAGCGTTGGGTAGCTAAAGCTATCACTGGTACTGTGACTTTAGAACTGCGTCGTGGTAATGACTACACCATCATGAACACTGAATCTCCTAACCTCACTTATGAAGCTGAGCGTTTAACTATGGAGAAAGGTGATTCTATGTTCTCTCCAGCGGATCGTATCGGTCAGTTGACTATGCGTAACCTGGATATCACAGATACACGTGCGAAACTGGGTATCTATACAGATTCTGGCCTGCTTGCAGTAGGTACAGGTTCTGCAGTACCTCAATTAAAAGACAAAAACAAATAAGTTTGTTTTAAAGTCAAAAAAACCGCTCGAATGAGCGGTTTTTTTATGGATTCAATTTAGGTATTCACACTGTTCGGATTTGCAGTGCGTATGGATTGGTAATAAATCTGGTTTCGACCCAACTGTTTGGCCCGATACAACGCCTGATCGGCAATTCCCAATAAGGCATCCTTATCAATAAAGTCCTCACCACGATAAACGGTGATGCCCAAACTAATGGTGATATGGTCAGCTACACCAGATTTCTCATGTGGAATTTCCAGACGCTCAATTGCATTAAAGATATTAGAAGCCACTGCATAGGCGCCATGCGCATCGGTTTCTGGAAGCAATACGACAAACTCTTCACCACCATAACGGGCCACGAAATCCATATGCCGGATCGCATTTTTAATAGTGAAGGCAATACTGGAAATGACATCGTCCCCTTTTTGATGTCCATAAAAATCGTTATAGTTTTTAAAGTGATCAACATCGATAAACAAAATCGCCAAAGCATGCTGATTACGGCGGGAACGTTCAAAGAAGATATCCAGTGTTTCATCGAAAGTTCGTCGATTAGAAATTTTGGTCAGCTCATCATGCTGGCTTAAATGCAACAATTCTGTGGTATGAATCCGCTGAATTTTCTCACTGATTCTGGCCCGCATGGTATAGAGAAAAATCATTCGCTCACGGGCAAAAAGCATATAACTAATCACACATCCTAATAGGCTACTGCCGATCAGAATCCGCCCCAAGACCAGCGCATTAAAGTCGATCGATAACATGGATAACAGCCAGACCGCACAAAGTGCAGCAAATAATCCAGTGATTAACATCTGCAAAGGTTTTACTCCGGTCAGAATATAACCCAGAATGTAGATAATCGTGATGATTGCCATCGACTGATGTTGCAAGCTTACTGTTTGAATAGACATGGTCAGATAGGAGGTCGAGACTATCATCCAGAACATCAGCAGCATGGAAGCTTGCGGAAAAAAGCGTTTGATTTTAGGCAGACAAGAGAAGAAATAAAAAGCGAGTAAAGCTAGACTACCATTGATCAGCCCCAGCATACAGCGCACAAAATCATGTACGAAATATTGTGAATCGATAATCCAGTAGTCGGTCGGAACCATAACCAGCAGAAAAATAAAATAGGTCAGTACACCTGCCCAGACATATTTTTCGACATGTTTACGTGCTCGCTCCAGGTTTTTGCTCCAGAACTCCTGTTCCAGATTCTGAGGGAAAACCGAGCCTACACGCTGACTTTGCCGTGTGATTAATTCTTCTATTTTTTCTTTTTCATCTTGCAATTTTGCTAGATTGTACTTGTATTCCATTGCCAAGTATTTATGTAATTTTTTTATTAATTTTAAAATATCATACTTTTATAAATTAATTTATAGATATCCCTTATTTTGTATATATTTCTCGTTACCATTTTGGGCATAGATGCATTATCATTTGTTTTATTTCTCCGATTGAATTCGCCTTGAATACGATTACCCTTCTCCAGCCAGACGACTGGCATGCCCACCTGCGTGATGGTCTCGCTCTGCAACGCACCGTTCCTGATCTAGCCAAACAGTTTTCCCGCGCAATCTGTATGCCGAACCTTGTTCCACCAGTTAAAACTGTGGACGAAGCATTAAGCTACCGTGAACGTATTATGGCGCATGTTCCTGAAGGTAGCGATTTTGATCCACGCATGGTGCTGTATTTCACAGATAATACCTCTCCAAGTGAAGTCAAAAAGATTAAAGATTCTGAGCATGTCAATGCTATTAAACTTTACCCTGCTGGCGCAACCACCAACTCGGATAGCGGTGTAAGCGACATTCGTAAAGTATATTCAGTCATTGAACAGCTTGAAGAGCATCAGGTGCCTTTATTGCTGCACGGTGAAGTGACGCATAATCATGTCGATATTTTTGACCGTGAAAAACGTTTCCTTGATGAAGTCTTAGCACCATTACTGAAACAATTCCCGAAACTGAAACTGGTTCTGGAACACATTACTACTAGCGAAGCAGCTAATTTCGTACTGGAACAGGATCGTAATGTGGCTGCGACCATTACTCCACAGCATTTACTGTTTAACCGTAATGATATGCTGGTTGGTGGGATCAAGCCGCACTTCTATTGCCTGCCAATTTTAAAACGTCAGACGCATCAGCAAACGCTGCTTGAAGTAGCGACCAGCGGTAATCCTAAATTTTTCTTAGGCACCGACAGTGCACCGCACTCAAAAAATGCCAAAGAAAATGCGTGTGGCTGCGCAGGATGCTATAGTGCTCCGACTGCAATTGAGTTATATGCTCAGGCCTTTGATCAAGTAGGTAAAATCGACCGTCTAGAAGGTTTTGCCAGCCACTTTGGTGCAGATTTCTACGGCCTCCCACGTAATACCACAACCATTACGCTGGTCAAAGAAGATCAAGTTATTCCTGAAAGTCTAGACTACTTGGATGGTGAACAAATCGTTCCGCTATATGCAGGAAAAACCATTCAATGGAGAAAAATGTGACAAATGAAACTCTTCCAGTCATTGGTCAGCGTTTCCGTGGATTTTTGCCTGTTGTTGTCGATGTTGAGACAGCAGGCTTTAATGCACAGACTGATGCCTTGTTAGAAATTGCGGCCATTCCAATTGTTTATAATGAAGATGGCCAGTTTGTGCCCGGTGAAGCTTACCATGCACATATCAATCCTTTCGAAGGTGCCAACCTGGATCGCCGCTCTTTGGAATTTATCGGTATCGACCCGTCAAATCCAATGCGGATCGCGATGGCTGAAGATGAAAAAACCGCGTTAAAACGTATTTTTAAATCGGTCAATGAAGTGCGTCGTCAGCAAAATTGTACGCATGCCGTTTTGGTCGGTCACAATGCGCATTTTGATTTGGGCTTTGTACAGGCAGCAATTGCCCGTACCGGAACCAAAAACCAGAACCCGTTCCACAGTTTTTCTGTGTTTGATACCGTGACTTTAAGTGCGGTGATGTTTGGTCAAACGGTTCTGGCTAAATCTTGTATTCAGGCCGGGATTGAGTTTGATGGCAAAGAAGCCCACTCTGCGTTATACGATACGCAAAAGACTGCGGAACTGTTTTGCTATATTTTAAACAAACTCGCACCTCACCTGCTTGACACTTTGGTGGCGGATCAATAAGATACCGCCATCTTCTAAACGTCCCTATCGTCTAGAGGCCTAGGACATCGCCCTTTCACGGCGGTAACCGGGGTTCGAATCCCCGTAGGGACGCCATCTTATTTATTCCCCTCTTCTTTCATTTTTTCCAAGAAAACTCTTTTTCTTATTATTGCTTTCAATACTATTGTTATAAATTCCGTATGACTGAGTTTGGTGCCCTTTCTCATCTGCTTAGGCTATAATCAAATTGATGTTAGGTTTTGATTAATTTTCCCATGCTAAAGAAAATCCTGCTTATTTTACTTATTCTGGCACCTTCAGCGCTTTATATTTATGTGATCAGTCGCGATGATAAAACTGCTGAGAACCAAGCAGAAACTACGCCTGCTGAAAAAACACCGACTGAGCAATACCAGACTCCAGATCACTAGTTTCTAAGGGAATTCTCAAATATTTATTTTTTAAATTAAAAGAAGAACTTTATGAGGAAATTCCAATTTATGTGATATTTCACATAATTAAAACTAAAATACTTTTTTTAAATCTCTCCTTTTAATTGAGCTATGCAATCTCCCTCTCCACCTTCACAGCATTCGTCTGTTGAGGGTCAAACTCCGTCGTTAAAACGTGCCATGGGCACACGTCATCTGATCATGCTCTCCCTTGGTGGTGCGATCGGTACTGGTCTGTTTATGGGTTCAGGTGAAGTGATTTCACAAGCTGGGCCTTTAGGCGCGGTACTGGCCTATATTATTGGCGGCTTGATCGCCTATATGGTCATGCTCTGCCTCGGTGAACTGGCCGTACATTTACCCGTGTCTGGTTCTTTTGGTGCCTTTGCAACCCATTATATTGGACCGGGTACAGGCTATATGGTGTCCTGGATGTACTGGCTGGGCTGGTCAGCCACCTTGGGTACCGAATTTACTGCCGCTGCGATTTTAATGCAGGAATGGTTCCCGCAAACTTCGATCTGGTTATGGACATTGATCTTTGCTGCAGGTGTACTGCTCTCCAATCTAAGCTCAACCCGAACCTTTGCCGAATCAGAATTCTGGCTATCGCTGGTGAAAGTCGCGACTGTACTGATTTTTATTATTCTGGGCTTTGCCTGTATCTTTGGCTTTATTCCATTCCAAGGTTATGAATCTGCGCCACTGTTCAGCAATCTGACTGAACATGGCTGGCTGCCAAATGGTTTAATTCCGTTATTCACCACATTACTAATCGTGAACTTTGCCTTTAATGGCACCGAGATGATCGGGATCGCTGCCGGTGAAACCGAAAATCCTGAGAAAAATGTGCCGAAAGCAATTCATGCAGCGGTATGGCGTCTAATAATTTTCTTTGTCGGTACCATCATCGTCATCAGCTCCTTGCTAACTTATACTGATGCCGGTTTACAGGTCGGTGGTCATGGGGGCTTAAGCAGCAGTCCGTTTGTATCTGTGTTTACCCAGATGGGTATTCCATATGCGGAAGACTTTATCCGTTTTGTGATTATTACGGCGCTGCTCTCTACTGCAAACTCTGGCCTTTATGCCGCTTCACGTATGATGTGGGCATTGTCTTCACAAAACCAGTTACCGCGACTGTTTGCCAAAGTCAGCAAATCCGGCGTGCCTTATGTAGCAGTTTGGGTCACCATGATTGGCGGCTTGCCTGGTCTGCTCTCTGAACAATTTGGTGCAGATGTCATCTTTAAAAACCTAATGGGCGTGGCCGCTTTTACCATGGTGATTGTCTGGATGAGCATCTGCTGGAGCCAGTTTAATTTCCGTCGCCAATGGCTGAAATCTGGTCATAGCGTCTCTGAACTAAAATTCCGTACCCCATGGTTCCCATTAGTTCCCATTCTAGGCTTTGTAACCTGTACTGCGACCGGCCTGAGTATGGCAGCTGACCCTGAAATGCTCTCTGGTTTTATTGGCTGTTTATTGTTTATGGCAGCATGTTATGCAAGTTATTACTGGCTTTATCATCAAAGAGCTTAAATTCTAAACTTTTGAACTGAAATAATTTCTTTAATAAACCCAATTCCGATTGGGTTTATTTTTTCATATCAGGTAAATCCGTTCAGAAAATAACATCTTAATAAAATAAAGTTTTTGTTTTGCCTAATGTTTAAACTGTTAAATACATTTTAGTAAAAACTCTTTTGACAAAGTCCGGCTTAGTCCTTAATATAGCCATCACCTCGCAACGTCCCTATCGTCTAGAGGCCTAGGACATCGCCCTTTCACGGCGGTAACCGGGGTTCGAATCCCCGTAGGGACGCCATTATCTGATCGCACACGATCAAGTCTTATACATTATCCATATTAATACGTTGCAGATTTGTAGTTTTTCACTACAATAACCCGCTTCATTCTCTTATTTTTTGACTCCTATGCACTCATCTCCGAATGATGCTACGCATCAGGGCAATTCTGCGCCTTTAAAACGCGCTATGAGTACTCGACATCTGGTCATGATTTCGCTTGGTGGCGCAATCGGAACAGGCTTATTTTTAGGGTCGGGTGAAGTCATTGCACAAACGGGGCCTGTAGGTGCCATTCTTGCTTATCTCCTTGGCGGGATCATCGCTTACATGGTTATGCTATGTCTGGGTGAACTTGCCGTTCATATGCCCGAATCGGGTTCATTTGGCGCCTATGCCAAACGCTATATTGGACCAGGGACTGGCTACACCATTACCTGGCTATACTGGCTGACCTGGTCAGTGACCTTGGGAACTGAATTTACCGCTGCAGCTTTATTAATGCAGGAATGGTTCCCTAATAGCTCTATGTGGATGTGGACACTGATTTTTGGTGCTTTCGTATTCGCACTGAATATGATTTCCACTCGCTGGTTTGCTGAATCCGAATTCTGGCTGGCACTGGTGAAAGTCGTTACTGTCGTAACCTTTATCCTGCTTGGCCTACTCGCTATCTTTGGTGTAGTAAGTTACCAAGGACAGGAAACTGCGCCTCTATTCAGCAACCTGACAGCTCAAGGCTGGTTCCCTGAAGGTTTATTTCCAATCTTCACAACCATGCTGATTGTGAACTTTGCTTTCTCTGGCACAGAACTGATTGGTGTGGCTGCAGGTGAAACTAAAGATCCAGCCAAAAATGTACCGAAAGCGATTAATACTGCAATTTTCCGCTTACTGATTTTCTTTGTAGGTACGATTATTGTGGTAACTTCCCTTCTTCCGCATCAGGAAGCAGGTCTGGCAGCTGAAGGTGTCAGTAGCAGTCCATTCGTGACAGTATTCCAGCATATCGGTATTCCTTATGCTGAAGATATTATCCGCTTTGTGATTATCACAGCATTGCTATCTGCTGCTAACTCAGGTCTATTCGCTGCATCCCGTATGATGTGGTCACTGTCTTACAGCAAACAGTTACCAGCGGTATTTTCCCGCTTAAATGCGCGTGGTGTACCTTATATTGCAGTCATTGTCACCATGATTGGCGGTATGCCTGGTTTGCTGTCTGAACAGTTCGCACCGGAAACCATCTTCACTAACTTGCTAGGTATCGCAGCATTTACCATGGTAGTGGTCTGGATGAGCATCTGTCTCAGCATGTTCAACTTCCGCCGTGAATGGTACAAACAGGGTAAAACAGCGAAGGATCTTGATTTTGCTGCGCCATTATTCCCGATCGTACCGATTCTGGGTTTTCTGTTCTGTCTGATTACCTGTATCAGTATGGTGTTTGATCCGAGCATGCGTATCAGTTTCTTTGGCTGTTTGCTATTTATTGCACTGTGCTATGCCAGCTACTACAAGTTCTATCACAAAAATGCTTAAACATTAAAATGACTAAAAGAGCAGCTTCGGCTGCTCTTTTTTATTTATACTGAAAATGTTCTAGGCATCCAGCGTGGTGTGTCGATGAAAATTATTTATATTCATGGCATGAACAAGCAGAAATTCAGCTCTGCTTCCCTGCGTCAACGCTGGCTCAGTCTGCTAAAACGCGGTCTGGAACAGTCACATCAACAGGCACGTTTTGCCTACCTCAAACGGCATATCCGTATCCCTTTTTATGGCGACTTGCTGTCCCGTCATCATTTACATAATGTGCTAAATGCCAGCACCTTGATGCCGCAAGACTGGCCTCGCTTTCCTTTCCAGTCTCCAGTTCAATCCCAGCCACCACCGCCTCATTTCAGTCAATATTCACCTGAAATATGTGAAATTCCCGAGTTAAAAGTTGAGGATGCCATGACTTTTAACCAGAAGCTGAAGTTTATTAGTACATTAAGCCGGAATACTCTGTTACGGGATTTTGTGATCTTACTGAATCATTTCCCTCGCCTGCATGATACGCTGATCAAAAAATTTCTGATTGAAACCTATTCTTATCTGGCCAATTCCACATTTATGCAGCAGGTACATCAGCGAATTGGCCAGCAACTGCATGGCGATAAACCCTGTATCCTGATGGCTCATTCTTTAGGAAGTGTGATTGCCTATCATTATCTGCTTCTGCATCCAGAACTGAATGTACAACGTTTTATCAGCATGGGCTCACCAATGGCTTTCCGGGTCATTCAGGAACATTTGCCACAGCCTGTTCATCGACCAGAAGCTATTAAAGGTGACTGGATTAATTTTTATTGCAGCGATGACTTTTTAACTGCCTTTCCATTATCAGAACCGCCTTTTCAGTTTCAGCCGGCAATTATCAATCGGGAGATTCGTACTTCAATTTATCATCCGCATGATATTGATGGCTATGTCCAGCATCCAGAAGTCATCGAAGCCCTGCTAGAATTACTCTAAAAAGCATCTTAATTTACAGATTTAATTTTAATATTTCCTTTGTACTATTTTTCTACTGAGTCAAATTCTTTATCCATACCTACTCATTTTCTGGATTATTTATGACTCTTTTATAAATATACATATGTCTGTTAATTATTGTTTTATCAAAGATAATTTACACATTAACACCACAAAAAGCGCTGCTTTTGCTACGTTAATTTTTTCTATACTGTAAATATAATTCTATCGAACTCAGTGGGGTGTCGATGAAAGTTATTTTTATTCATGGAATGAATCAGCAACATCATAGCGCTGCCTCCATCCGCCAGCGCTGGCTCCATATACTTCAAAAAGGGATGCGCAAACACCAACAAGATGCCAGATTTAGCTATTTAAAACGTCACATTCGTATTCCATTTTATGGCGATCTGCTTTCACGTTATAACGTCCGCAATATTCTAGAAGCCGGCACCCTGATGCCACAGGAATGGCCCAGCTTTCCTTTTCGCAAGCCGGCTCAACCTCAGCTTCCTGCCCCTGTTCCACGTCCTGGCTGGCGTAGGCCCACAATTACCGATTTGTCCCAGCCTGGTTCAAGTGACACCATGGATTTCAGACAGAAATTCAATTATTTTACCGCTCTCGGCAGGAATGTGGCGCTTCGGGATTTTGCCTTATTGCTCAATTATTTTCCCACTCTGCATCGCAATCTGTTGCAGAGATTTCTGATTGAAACTTATCTTTATCTCGATAATCCTGAGTTCATGAGGGAAGTACATGAAAGAATTGCCCGACAATTGAGTGGTCGCAAACCTTGTATTGTCATTGCTCATTCTTTAGGAAGTGTGATTGCCTATAATCATCTCATCCAGCACCCTGAACTGAATGTACAGCGTTTTATTACTTTAGGTTCACCATTAGCCTTTCAGGTGATTCAATCCAGCCTGGCACAGCCGGTGGTACGACCTAAAGCAATTAAAGGCGACTGGATCAATTTCTATTCAACGGATGATTATCTCACCGCCATCCCGCTTACCGAACCGCCATTCAAGTTTGAACCTGAAATCATCAATCATGGCATTCGTACCCATATTCACCGTCCACATGATATTACTGGCTATTTACTGCATCCTCAGGTCGTTGAAGCTATTCTGGAATTGCTTAAAAATCCGGCCTAAATCTTACATTTTTCAAGTATTCTATTAATATTGTTTTAAATTTACGCACTCAAAAGAAAAATTCCAAAAAACTCTGGAAAAGCGTTTGACACCCCCCTGTTTTCACCCTAATATACGCCCACCTCTGAAACGTCCCTATCGTCTAGAGGCCTAGGACATCGCCCTTTCACGGCGGTAACCGGGGTTCGAATCCCCGTAGGGACGCCAATTTCAGAAGTAATATTTTATTAAGTCCCTATCGTCTAGAGGCCTAGGACATCGCCCTTTCACGGCGGTAACCGGGGTTCGAATCCCCGTAGGGACGCCAATTTCAGAAGTAATATTTTATTAAGTCCCTATCGTCTAGAGGCCTAGGACATCGCCCTTTCACGGCGGTAACCGGGGTTCGAATCCCCGTAGGGACGCCATTACTTTAGATCAAAAGTTCTGGTTTAAAATATCACTTCTATACTGTCCCTATCGTCTAGAGGCCTAGGACATCGCCCTTTCACGGCGGTAACCGGGGTTCGAATCCCCGTAGGGACGCCATATTCGAGATGGTTAATTTAATTAACTTCTCATAAAAAAGCCCAAGCATGATGACTTGGGCTTTTTTATTGCTTGTTCCTTCATTCCTGTTTTTAACGTTTGATCAAATTTCTTTGATTGCAATTTTATTTGTTTATAAATTAATTCATTCAAAAATCTTATTCTTTTACATTTCTCTTCAACTCGTTATCCATTCATATTCATTTACAGCAATCGCACTATAAATCCGAACAAAAAATCAACACCGGTGGTATAAGCATGCCGTTAAGTTAGAAAGCATAATATATCTGCAAGGATCAGATTATGTTCGTCAGTACAAAGTTAAGTTCGCCTGAATCATCTATTAAAAATCATAATCATCAATTTAATAACTTTAAAGATTGGGTCAACTTCTTTCAAGATCAACAGATTTCGACGGCAATAAAGACCGAACAGGCTGAGAACTATTTAAGAGATTTAATCCAGCAAGTTGATGTGGCTGGATTAGAGTGGCTGGATCAACCCAGACATGTAGAGCAACATTTTCTGGAACAGCACCACCAAACCTGCGCAATTTTCCAGTCGTATGTAGAACGTCGTAAACAGCAGCAAGGACGTGAATACTTCCCGACTGTGTCACATGCATTTGAGTTCCTGGCCAAAGTCGCACCCGTGAAACTGGTAGACGGCTCATGGCTGTATTCAACTGTGCAAAACTGGAATCGTCCGGAAACCAAAGACCTGATTTATATCTATCTGGAAGAACTGGGCATGGGTCATACTCGTGCCAATCATGTCACCATGTATCAGGACTTGCTGAATCATTATGAGCTGAACAGCTATGCCGAGCAGCTGGATGCCAGCTATTATGAACAGGCAGCCGTACAGCTCGCACTGGCCTATGCACCACCCGAATATTTGCCGTTAGTAATTGGTTTCAATCTGGGTTATGAACAGCTGCCATTACATCTGTTAATTACCAATTATGAGCTGTCTGAACTCGGTATTGATCCACATTATTTCAATGTACACATTACCATTGATAATGCTCACAACGGTCATGCGCAAAAATCTCTGCAAGCGTATTTAGATCAGTATGCACTCGCTGAAGATCCTGCCCAGTATCTTGACCTGATTAAAAAAGGTTATGTGCTGAATGACATTGGCAAAAGTTCTACCCAGATCATCAAGCAACTGGATACTGAAAAACTGGCTTTGAAAGTGTTCCAGAACAAAGTGCTGATTGGACAATATATCCATAACCAGAAATGCCAGTTTAGTGGCAAGACTATTAATGAGTGGTTATCCGATCCGGCACAGATTGCGGGCTTCCTGAAAGTCATGATTGAAAAAGGCTGGATTGTAAAAGATGCACCTGTAGAACAAAGCCGTTTCTGGAAAATGATTGATGATCCAGATGGTAAAATGTTTGGTGTATTTAATGCCACTGAAAAACAGATTATTAAAGACTGGATTCAAGGTGAGACTTTTGCCGCTCGTCTGTCATCACGTAGCAGATCTCAAGTACATAACCAGATGGAACCAGTGCTGAACCGTATTGACCAGCAACAGATCCATCAGCTGAAAAGCCGTCTGAATCGCTGTGCTGCTGCCGAACAGAAGATTGATCTGCTGATTCCTTATGTAGCACCGCATATGCATCATCAGGAAGTAGGCTTGTGGGCAACACGTCAGCTTTCTCAGTTACTCTTCCCTTTTCAGACTCAAGCCATGACTTATTCTTAGAAAGATCATTCATAAAAAACAGGGCATTAAATATGCCCTGTTTTTGCTTCAATGCATTATGCAAATTAAGCCGATTTACGTGAATTGATCTGACCTTTAATCACAGCCTTCACATTGCCTTTTACATAATTTAAAAATACCTTTAAAGGTGACAGTTTTGGATTTGGTCGATTACCTTTGGCAATTTCTTTAAATTGCGCGGCATACCAGATGATTTCCATAATCGCCATCTTATCGATCATTGGAATACCAGTTTTAATTTTCTCAACTGCATAACGTACATCCTGTCCTGCAACCAGACGGTTACCCAGATCAGGCTCGACCGCAAATGGACGTGCAATACCGACAAAATCACATGCGCCGCTATCTAGAGCTGCATTCATACCCACTGCGGTACGGAAGCCACCCGTCACCATCAAATGACAATTAACTTCCTGACGGATCTTTTCGGCAAAGTCGAGGAAATAGGCTTCGCGGGCAACTGTTGATGCTTTACGTTTCTCTGCTTTTACCCCAGCCATTGCGGGTGCTTCATAGGTTCCGCCAGAAACTTCAATAATATCGATCCCGGCTGCATCCATCGCCTTAAAGACATAAATAACGTCTTCTTCACTAATGCCACCGCGCTGAAAGTCTGCCGAATTTAATTTCACTGAAATAACAAAATTTTCAGAAGTTGCTGCACGTACCGCTTTATAGGCTTCTAGCAAGAATCGGCTGCGGTTTTCAATACTACCACCCCACTGGTCTTGACGTTTATTGGTCAGCGGCGATAAAAACTGGCTAATCAGATAACCATGTGCACCATGTAGCTGCACGCCTTCAAATCCCGCCTTTTCACAAATGGCAGCTGAAGTCGCAAAGCGCTGGATAATATCTAAAATTTCATCTTCACGCAGTTCACGTGGCGTACCGAAACTCATCGCCAGTGCCGGACTAAAAGGCACAGCTGAAGGCGCTACGGTTTCTTTATTCAAGCCTTTCGGGCACTGACGTCCAGGATGAGACAACTGTACCAGTTGCACCATGCCATGACGTTTGCCGACATTCGCCCAAGCTTTTAACTTTTCCAGATCACGTTCAGTTTCTACTACCACTACACCAGGTTCATTCTTGGCACGAAAATCCACCATGACATTACCCGTAATCGCACAGCCTAAACCGCCTTTGGCCCACGCCTCATACAACTTTAAATGGGCCTGATTGGGTTGGCCTGCATCATTAGCCAATGCCTCACTCATGGCACCTTTGATGATACGGTTTTTAAACTGGGTATTACGGATCTGGATAGAATCGGCCAATTGTGTCATGTACTTTCCTGAAATGTTTATCTTATTTTATATGTGTTATAACCCAACTTGCCATAATTGACAATTCATATTGTCAAATGGATACAAATTTTATTTGTGGATATTAAGGCAGTCTTAAAAAATCATTTTAAATTTTAGGATCGAAAGCATCCCGGATGGCTTCACCGATATAGATGAGCAAAGACAAGACAATGGCCAAGGTTAGAAAACCGGATAAGGCCAACCACGGCGCATTGAGATTATTTTTACCCTGCAGCAATAATTCCCCCAAAGAAGCGGTTTCAGGAGGCAAACCATAACCTAAAAAGTCCAGTGCAGTCAGTGCGCTGATATTGGCAGTCAGCATAAAAGGCAGCTGTGACAGGCTGGAACCCATCACATTGGGTAAAATATGCCTGAACATGATTCGACCGTGCCCTGCTCCAATGCTTCTCGCTGCCCAGACATATTCCAGATTTCTGGCCCGTAAAAATTCGGCGCGCACCATCGACACCAGTGTGGTCCAGCCAAAAAATAGCATGATTACAAATAGCCAGTAAATATTTGGACTAAATACGCTGACCAGAATCATCACCATAAACAGCATCGGCAGGCTGCTCCAGACCTCAAGTGCACGTTGTCCGATCAGGTCAATCCAGCCACCATAATAGCCTTGAACTGCACCGACCAGCACACCTAATCCTGCCGACAGCAAAGTCAGTGCAAAGCCAAACAGCAAGGAAATACGCAGACCATATAAAATCCGTGCTAGCACATCACGTCCTTGATCATCGGTCCCCAGCCAATTTTGTTGGCTTGGTGCTGAAGGCACTGGAATATCGAGTGTCAAATTGGGTGTGTCATATGCAAAACGGATCACTGGCCAGATTGCCCAGCCTTTGGCATTAATCAGCTGCTGTACCGCAGGATCCTGATACTCGGCTTCAGTTTCAAAGACACCCCCAAAAGTCGTTTCAGGATATGACTTTATTACTGGCAGATAATAGGAATCCTCATACTTGATCAGTAAAGGCTTATCGTTAGCGATCAGCTCAGCACCAAGTGACAAGATAAAAATAATGATAAAGGCAATGCAGCAGGCAAATCCGGTTTTATTATTTTTAAAACGTTGCAAACTGGCGCGTAGCATTGGTGACATTATTTTGACCCTCGCGAATCAAAATGAATCCGGGGATCAATCACCCGATACAGCACATCACTGATCAAACGCAAAACTAAACCCAATAAAGTAAAAATAAACAAGGTTCCAAAAATGACCGGATAATCCCGCTGCAGAATCGCTTCAAATCCCAGCATGCCCAAACCATCCAGATTAAAGATGATTTCAATAAACAGGTTCCCGACAAACAAAATACCAAGCAAAGCTTCTGGCAATCCAGCGATCAACACCAGCACAGCATTGCGCAGTACATGCCGGTAGAGCACTGCCCTGTCCTGTAGCCCTTTCGCTCTTGCTGCCAGTACATAGTGTTTACTAAGTTCTTCCATAAAGGAAAATTTCACCAGATAAGTCAGCCGTGCAAAACCACCTAGTACCATAGCTAGCAATGGCAAAGCCATATGCCAGAAATAATCCTGAATTTTCTCAAAGAAGGATAATTCAGCAAAATTTTCCGAGCTTAATCCTTGTAAAGGAAACCATTGCAGATAGGAACCACCTGCAAAAAATACAATCAGCAAAATCGCAAAGATAAAGGCTGGAATGGCATAGCCCACAGCCAGCAGCAAAGACGTCGTTTGATCAAACAGGCTGCCATGCTTTTTGGCTTTCTGGATGCCAAGAGGAATAGAGACCAGATAAATGAGCAAGGTACTCCAGAAACCTAGAGACAGTGAAACTGGCAATTTCTCCCAGATCAGTTCAGTCACAGCTTGACCTTTAAAAAAGCTCTGGCCTAAATCAAACTGGGCATAGCTTTTCAACATTTCCCAGAACCGTAAATGAACCGGCTGATCAAATCCATACTGAATCTTGATCTGCTCCAGCATTTCGGGTGTCAGGCCTTGCTGCCCCTGATACTGCAAACCACCGATCGCCAAATTATTCGCATGCTGTGCCTGATAGATGGCCTGTTCCACAGGGCCACCCGGTGCAAGCTGAATCACCACAAAATTGATCAGTAAAACCATCAATAATGTCGGAATCATAAGAAGCAAACGTTTGACGATATAAGTGCTCATGGCACTCCCCGAAGCTGAAAACCTAACGATATTTTAAGTACGGTGCCACTTTTCTGGCTTTAGCGGTATCCACCCACCAGTAATCAATACCCACAGAAAGCTTGGGCTTGATTTTAGGCTGTTGATACATATTCCAGTAAGCATACCAGTATTCACCCGTACCATAGGTCGGAATATGATAATAACCGGCCCGCAATAAACGATCTAAGGCTCGGGTACTATAAATCAGCTGATCCCGGCTTTGTGCTTGAACCACCTGATCAATCACCCGATCAATCACCGGATTTTGAATACCCGCATAATTATAATTGCCTGGCTGACGTGCCGCCTGACTGCCCCAAAACTGTTTCTGTTCCTGCCCCGGTGTCAGTGATTGCGGCATGGTATCCACAATCATATCAAACTGATAATTTCTTAGTCGCTCATAGTACTGAGCCGTTTCCACCATCCGAATATGCGCCTGAATTCCTAAACGTTTCAAATGGCGTAGATAAGACATTAGATGACGCTGCTGTTCAGCCTGATGCAACAGAAATTCGATCTGTACAGGTTTACCTTGAGCAGTCACCAGGTTTCCCTGCTGATAACGGTAACCGGCATTCAATAAAATTTGTCGTGCCTGTAATAAATTTTTGCGGTTAAACCCTGAGGCATCTGATTGCGGATAATGCCAATCCTGTAATACCGCCTGACGTTGCACCGGATGCAATTTGGATAAATTTGGCTGTAATATTTTCAGCTCCTGAGCACTCGGCTTGCCTGTAGATGCCAGTTCACTATTACTAAAAAAGCTGTTCAGACGCTGATATTCTCCATGAAACAAGGCTTTATTTAGCCATTCAAAATCATAGGCCAGAGTTAAAGCTTGCCGGAAGCGGATATCGGCAAAGGGCTGACGCCGGGTATTAAAAATCAGGCTTTGGGTTGGAACCGGATTGTGATGGTGAAAACGATAGGTTTTGATCTGGCCTTGCTCTACCGCAGGAAAGCGATAATCACTTACCCAGCGGTTAACCTGTTTTTCCTCATGCAGTGTGAACTGGCCCGACTTAAAAGCTTCAAACTTGATTTCCGGACTACGGTAATAGCGATACTGTATGCGATCAAAATTATAACGTCCACGATTGACCAGCAGGTCTTTACCCCAATAATGTGGATTACGTTTATAGGAAATACTACGTCCTGCATCAATGCGATCAATCACATAAGGCCCAGAACCCAAGATTGGTTTCAGGTTAATGTCCTTGAAGTTACGCTTTTGCCATTCCTGCTGAGAATAGATCGGCATTTGCGTCACAATCATCGCCATTTCCGGATTATGGCGAGACCTAAAACTGATCTTAACTTTTAATGGTGACAGGACTTCGGTTTTTTTAATATCTGCCAGATACATCTGCAAGCCGAAATTGGACTGGGTCTGATACAGATCAAAACTGTATTTCACATCCTTGGCTGTCACTGGCTGGCCATTACTGAATCTGGCTTTAGAATTTAAATGGAAAATAATATAAGCAGTCTGCTTGGGATCGAAACTGACTTTCTCAGCCAGCAAAGGATAATAAACGCCAGGCTCATCCAGGGATTTTGACATAAGACTGTCAAAAATATAATTAACCCCTTCTGTGACATTGCCCTTACCATTCATGCTGTTCAGATTATCAAAACTGCCATCGGCTGCCTGAATAAGAATGCCGCCTTTGGGCGCTTGCGGATTGGCATAAGGCAGAGATTTAGCCTGTGCATATTTGGGTACACTATGCAGTGCAATATAAGGCGTCGTAATGACTGCTGCCCCGCTGGAACTGATGATCCAGGGGGCAGCAAGAATCCATAAGACATGGATGGGATTAAACAATTTCACGATCCAGAAATTAGTTTGGAACCTTAATCACATCACCAATACGCAATTGAGTATTGGGTTTCAGTTCATTCATTTCTGCCAACTCATTGGTTGCCATACCATAACGGGATGCCAGACCGATCAAGGTATCGCCACGCTTCACCTTGTATTCAGTGACCAGCTTTGGAAGCTGAAGCGTTTGGCCTACACGTAAACCGGCACGTGGACTAAGATTATTCAGGCTCGCCAGATCAGTAACGGGTACTCCTACGCGATTGGCAATCGCAATCAAAGACTCCCCAGATTTCACCGTATAGGATTCTGTCGCCTTAGAAGATGCAGATTTTGTTGCGACTTTCAATGCTGGCTCTTTTTTGGCGATCTGAATATCTTCATTAATTTTTAAACGCTGTCCAACCCGCACATTGCTAGTGGTGCTTAGGCCGTTCAGGTCTGCCAGATAACGTAATTGTAGATGATATTGGCGGGCAATCGAGCTTAAGGTTTCACCAGATTTCACGATGTGAGTATCGGATTTGACATTCTTTTCCTGAGTCTCGGTGACCACTTCCTGCACAGGTTCAGGACTACCAGATAATTTTAGATGCTGACCCACACGCAGATTGGCACTACGGGAAATATTGTTCAGGTTGGCAATCTGATCCATCGACAGATTATATTTTGCTGCAATCCCGGTCAGCGTATCACCCGATTGAACCGTATAACTGTCAGGAACCTGACTACCGGCCGGAATTTTGATGGTTTGACCAATGCGTAAGCCGCTGTTTGCAGACAGGCCATTTAATGCTGCCAGTTCAGATACCGTCAATTTACTTTGATTGGCAATGCTGTACAGGGTTTCACCACGTTTGACCTGATAGCTTTCTGTTGGAGTATGATCAACCTTAACATTCTCAAACTTCTGCTCTACTTTTTCGGTTTTCTTACTGCTCGCAGTCAGTTCTTCAACTTCATTAAGAGGAACATTAATTTTCTGTCCGACCATCAAACTGCTACCAGCAGTTAAACCCGGAGTTAGTGCAGCAAGCTCGGCGTTCGACAATGCATAACGGTCCGCGATCAGTTTCAGATATTCACCACGTTTAACAGTATAGGACTTGGTCTGAACTTTGGCAGTTTCGGCTTTTTTACTGTCTTCAGCTTTCGCTTTGCTGGCACTTTCTTTCAGGGAAAGCTTTTGCCCCACAAATAAACCACTGGTCGCACTCAGATCATTATAATCGGCCAACTGTTTGACGCTCAGGCCGAACTGACTGGCAACACTGGTCAATGAATCATTGGCTTGAACCACATAGCTTTCTGGTTTCTCTTTGGCTTTCGGTGCTTCCTGTACCGGCTTGGCATCATAGAGATAAATTGTGGTGCCTACATATAAGGTAGAGTTTGGATCAATCTGGTTCCATTTCGCGACATCACGCCAGTTCACGCCATTTTTGGCAGCAATCAATGCTAGATTATCACCCGGTAAGACCTTATAGGTACTGCGCTTACCTTTCGGTGCCACAACCACGACTTCTGAATCAGTTTTTACATAGTTTTTGCCTTGATTAAGTCGGGCTTCAACTGAATCTGCACTGGTGTTTACAGCGACTTCTTTCGGATATGAGAATCCTTTGGTCAGTTCCTTGCCCTGCTGCTCGGCAATAGACTGACTGGTCTGAATTGCAGTCAGTTTAATCTTGCCATCATAAGGGTCAACAATTTCTGTACCTGCAGGTGCCAGTGCTTTCAGCTCTTCAATGACCTGTGCCTGTTCAGCCGCAGTCGCTACAGGTTGTAAAAGCTCATCCACGGTTTTATTAATTTCTTCTGCTGACACCACTTTCTGGATTTGCTGACGTTCAGCTGCGGTAATTGGTGGCTCGACCTGGATAGGCTTCACTGAAGCAACTGGCGTCACAGCAACCGGAATACGTGGCGCGCTTGGAATAGGCAATTCACTTTTTGCCGCAAATTCAGCAAGTGCTTCGGAACCACGTGGTGTGCTGACCCGTTTGGTGGTTTGTGCAGTTAGATTAGGTGTCGTCGTGGTTGACACTGCTGCTGGTGCAGTCGTAGCTGGCTTTGGTGATGTGGTCGCAGTTGGAGCTTTAGTTGCTGTTGCAGTCTTAGCAGTCGTAGTGGCAAGCACCGGCGGAGTCTGCTTGGCAGGTACGATGGTGGTACTGGTTGATGCTGGTGCTACAGTTGGCTTTGGAGTTACTGTAGTGGTCGTTTTAGGCGAGTTACTGACAGTACCTGCCCATAAGCCGCTTGAACTAGACTGCAGTTTTTTCAGTTTTTCATCAATCGATGGACTTAAGTCAGCCGGAATCAAAATACGGCGCGGACTTTCCGGATCAATACGATCACCACGATGTCCCGGGTTAAGCTGATACAGTTCAGCACGGCTTAAACCCGTAATCGATGCAATCTCATTTAAATTGGCTGCACCCACAGTCACTTCACGAAAGTGAGGACGGTTGGCAATCGGTGGCAAACTCACGCCATAAGTACCCGGATTTTTCACAATCTGTGCAACTGCCAGGAAGCGCGGTACATAGTTCATGGTTTCCTGAGGCAGTTTCAAGGACCAGTAATCGGTAGGTAAACCTGCAGCCTTATTACGGTTAATCGCCTGCTGGATACGGCCTGGACCGGCATTATAAGAGGCCAAAGCCAATTCCCACGAACCAAACTGGTTATATAAGCTACCCAAGAATTCATAAGCCGCACGGGTCGACTCAACGACATCACGACGGCCATCGTAAAGTGAGGTTTGTTTCAGACCATAAATACGGCCAGTACTCGGAATAAACTGCCATAAGCCTGCCGCTGCTGCACTACTGGTCGCCGCCGGGTCATAAGAACTTTCAATAATCGGTAATAAAGCCAGTTCCGTAGGCATGCCACGACGCTCTGCTTCTTTCACCGTATAATATAAATAGCGTGATGCACGGGCACTCAGGCGGTCCAGATACGGCTGACGGGAAATAAACCAGCCACGCTGTGCATCAATACGCGGATTCCAGGTATTCAGATCCATCTTGAAACCCACGGTCATCCGTTTCCAGATATCACCATGCTTCAAAATCAGTAAGCGATCACCTTCAACCGCACGCATATCCGTTGCAGAAAGTAAATCTTCCAGCCCATCCAAACTGCTTGCATCTAGATATTGTGAGCCAACCTGCTTGCTTGACGCTTTCTGGGTCGCACTTTGTGTAGAAGAACAGCCCGTCAGTCCCAAGGAAGCGAGAGCCGTTCCAAGTACAGAAAATTTTAAAAATGCTGGTAATGCGGGCTGCCACAAAATTGCGGTTGGTTTATACATAAAGAAATCCAAACAATTCGTATATAAATTTATTTTTTAGATATGCCATTGTAGTGAAGCATGTCGTGGACACAAGGCATTAATTTACCCCGATTTCACGTTAAATGTTACAAGAAATTAAAAAAACTGGTGCATCTAGACGCATCAAGCGTATTTGCGTTATACAATATCCGCTTCAGCAAGTTCTTTTTTGATCGGATTTTAATTTATGTCTCACACTATCACGCTATATGTTGATGGCGCCTGTCGCGGCAACCCGGGTTTAGGCGGTTGGGGTGCGTACATAATTACCGAACAGCAGGAACACAAAATTTGCGGTGGCGAAGATCATACCACCAATAATCGCATGGAGCTGACCGCAGCGATCGAAGGCATTCAGTACTGTCCAAAAGATGCCAAGCTGGTCATTTATACCGATTCCAATTATGTCAAACAAGGCATTACCGAATGGATTCATGGCTGGAAAAAGAAAAACTGGAAAGATGTTAAAAATCCGGATCTATGGCAAAAGCTGGATGCCACCTGCCAAGGCCGCGATATTGAATGGCACTGGGTAAAAGGCCATGCCGGACATCCTGGCAATGAAATGGCCGATCAACTGGCCAATCAGGGTGCAGATGAAACCTTAAAAAAATCCAAATCAGTTACTGCAATAACTGAAAATAAAAAAAAATCTGAACCTGACTGGCTTCTAGACGACCCTTTCGGGCTGGATCTTGTCGATAGCGAAGAAGAAATCGAAGAGAGTATGGAAATGGCCGAAGAAGAAATGGAACAGACTGAAAATTTAGAAACAGCTGAAAATACCGATGAGTCCGCTTCAGATCCAACCGAGCTGCATCCGCAAATTGTGATTACACCGCCGACCTTAGAGCTGCATGGCCCTCGTCAATTGATTCTGGATACTGAAACCACAGGTTTCTATTATCAGGATGGTGACCGGATCATTGAGGTCGGTGCGATTGAGATGATTAATCGGAAACTCACCGGCAGCTCAATCCATATTTATATCAATCCGAAAAAACCGGTTGGTGATTCGGTGAATGTCCACGGTATCACCGACGAGTTCCTGCAAGATAAGCCGCTGTTTGAAGAAATCTCACAGGTACTGTTTGACTATCTGCAAGGCGCCGAAATTATTGCGCATAACGCGACCTTTGATATGAACTTCCTGGATATGGAGTTCAAGCGTGCAGGCTTTGTCGCGCTTTCTGAAGTTTGTGAAGTGACCGATACCCTGGCAATGGCCAAGTCCAAGCATCCGGGACAGAAAAACTCTCTGGACGCCCTCGTCCGTCGTTATGAAATTCCACAACGTGACCGTACCTTCCACGGTGCCTTGCTCGATGCGGAAATTCTATCCGATGTTTATCTGGCCATGACTGGTGGACAAGTCTCTTTTGATATGGATGCCCTGTCACATACCGAAGAACAAGGCGGCAGTTCAGGCACTGTGAAAATCGAAATTGAATTGCCTGTGATTCTTCCATCAGATGAAGAACTTGCCGAACATGAGAAATGGGTCAAACAATTTGAAGAAAAGCATGGAACGCCTTGCCTTTTTGCCAAATAAAATCTAAATTTCAAGCAGTAATTTCGCTTTTAAAATACAGTTCTTCAGTTATAGTAATTCCAAAGAGGCCCCGTCCGATAAAGCGGGGCTCATATATAGATAATACTCAAGGAAAGGTGCAGATCCATGTCTTACCAAACCTCTATACATTTTGATCCAACAGCTTTACTGATAATAAAAAATGAGGTTGATAACTCGATCAAGTTAGTCGAATCAGCAGTAAGCACCTTGGTAGAAGATCAAACTTTACCTTTTGGCATTGACGATGCATTAAATCAGTTCGAACAATGTGCACAGGTACTGGCACTGATTGATATGCCGAATCTGGCACAAATTGCACAATATTCAGCAGAACTGATGCGCAAGATTATGGGGAATCCGGCGCAGGTCAACACTCAGGATGTGATCGCATTGAGTGAAGGCACCACCATGCTGAAGCGCTATATCGAATTTATCTGCTTACGTGAAGTGAAAATTCCACAGTTCCTGCTCGATACCCTGAACCGTCTGGAACTTGCGCTTGGTAAACCATTAACCACTGAAGGTCAGCATATTGAACCTTTGCTTGACCTGATTACTCCAGACTTCCAGTTACCCCAAGTACCAGGTCTGGAAAAATCCAAATATGTGCAACGCCTGTATAAGCTGTCTCTTAACAAACTGCTAAAACAGGAAGAAAGCGAGATGGACCTGCAAGCGATCAAACTGGTCGGTACTTATCTGGCAGGTCTTTCAGCAAATCATCCAAGCAAGCAATACTGGCATCTGGTGCATGTTGCTTTTGATAATATTGATCACCTGCTCATCAATGAACCACGTTTACGTACTTTAATCAGTATTGAACGCAACATGGCACAGTACTTTAGTTCAGCCGACAGCTTCAAAGCCTCTCTGTCTGATCTGGCAAATGTATTAAGCTTATGTATCAGTCAGGAAGATGCAACTGCACAGCAAATCCGTAGCCAGCTGAATATTGGTGATGATCTACTGACAGATATGCAACTTCAGGTATTTAGCCGTCACCTATATGGTCCGGACTTTGAAACCATGCATACCATTAGCGAACTGGTAACTGCTGAAATGACCCAGATCCGCAATGATATCGAATACAACTATCAGCACATGACACCTGAAAAAACTCAGGAACTTCAGACTCAGCTGAATAGCTTGGCCAATATCTTCAAGGTTCTGAATCTGAATGAAGCCTATCATGACTTAAACCGTCAGGCAGCTTCACTCAGCCAGGCAGATATTCTGAAAGATGAGTCTTTTGCCCAACAATTAATGAATGTAATTCTATCCGCGATGAACTCGATTGGTGTATTGGAGCGCCATCATACTTCGAGCCGCTTGCAGCTACGTGTGAATAACATGAATATCTCGCTGGATCGTCTGGACGAAGCACACAACGCTTTGTTAAATGAAACCAAGGCGTTGATTGAATTGTCTAGCCAGATTCTGACTGATTATCTACAAGATCAAGATCTGACCAAACTTGAACCTGTACCCACCCAGTTCTGTGAAATTGGCGGTGCCATGCTGTTCCTGAATGCTGAACATGTGAAAGCTGCATTCAATACAACTGCCCTGTTTATCAAAAACCGTATTGAACAGTCGCTTGCATTAACACCAGCAGAAATTCATCATGCGCTGGATGCATTGGCTAGTGCCGACATGATGATCGACAACTTAAAGAACAAACAGCCTGTATTACAGTCCATGTTTAAGGTAGCATTAGACAGTAGTGAGAAACTGAAAATCGTTGCCTAATGTCTAAAAAATTATCACTTGCTTATATTTTCCAGCAGCAACAGTTGCTGGTCGATCAACACTTTCAACTGCCTCAAGTTGAAGCTCTGGCAAGTGATTTGCTGCTGAATCCGGGTGATCAGGTGGTTGCCCGTGATCTTCTTCCAGATGAGCCGATTCCTGAAAGCTTGCAGCTGGTTCCAATCCGTCAATTATTACAGTTTTGGAATGTTCAGCAATTTGAACAGGCCAGTCGTGCTGTGCAACTATTGGAATGGCGCCGGAATCACAAGTTCTGTAGCCACTGTGGTACCCCGACTGAAGCCCATGCTGTTGAATATGCCATGGTTTGTCCAGCTTGCCATTATCGTCAGTATCCACGAGTGCAACCTTGTGTGATTACCGTGATTACCCGTGGTGAAGATGAAATTTTGCTGGCTAAAAATGCACGTAATACCAAAAGCCAGATGTATGGCCTGATTGCCGGATTTGTCGAAGTTGGGGAAACACTTGAAGAAGCGGTACGTCGCGAGACGCTGGAAGAAGTCGGCTTGAGATTGAAAAATATCCAGTATCTGGCCAGTCAGCCGTGGCCCTTCCCAAGTAACCTGATGATTGCCTTCAAAGCAGAATATGCTGGCGGTGAGCTGCAATTGCAGGAAGAAGAAATTAGCGATGCGAAATTCTTCAAGTTTGATCAGCTGCCTGAAATTCCGTTTAAAGGCAGTATTGCCCATGCCATGATCATGCATGTGACCCAAGGCACGCCAGTCGCAGATGATACCTGTGAATGGCTCTAAGTTTTTAATTAAAAAAGCCCGGTTTTTATACCGGGCTTTTTTGTGGGAATTACCACGATCACAGATCTTCACTTAAAAGCATCTTCTAGCGCCCACATCACACGCGGCTTGGTTTCAAAGAACCGGCTAAACAAACTGGACAATGAACCAATCATTGTAATATGGCCCAGTTTCGGAATCGTAATCAGCTCACTATGATTGCCATGGTCTTTTAATACTCGATCCAGATCCTGACTGTTAAAATGACCGACAATATTGTCCCGCTCTGCCATGAACAGATAATGTTTGGTGGAGGTATTTTCCACAAAATAATATGGCATCACCTGCTGATACGGAATCGACTGGTCAAAAGCATCGGCACAGATTGGATCATCTTTATAGTTAAAATGATAAGGTCCTGCCAGACCAATAATGGCGCGGATTTGTTCCCGCTCAATCATGGCCTTTTGTGGATGGTATAGCGCTGACATGACATTAAATGCTCCGGCTGAATGTCCCATCAAGACCAGATTTTCCGTAGAAACATTTAACTGGCCTGCATGCTGCTGCAAATGATTTAGCAACAGATGCAGGTCATTAATATAGATCGGGAAAATGTGTTCAGGCGCTAGGTGATAGTTCATCACCACCACATCATAGCCTTCTTTGGCAAAGGCCTCGCCAATGAAATGGTAATCCTTTTTATCACCGTGCAGCCAGGCACCACCATGGACAAAGACAATCAGGGGGCGATGCGCTAAAGGCTGATGACTTAAAAACAGATCAAAACGTTGACGGGCTTTTAAGCCATAGGCTAACTGGGTTTCAACACTATAACCCTGTTTTGGGGTTAAACGGTTCAGCGCATAACTGCCAAAATCATAGATCCGGAAATCTTTATAACGTTGTTGGACTTCAAGGATCCGATCTGACAGCTGCGTTTTAAATTGACCGACCTTATGGAACATCAGTCGGTTCAACTGTATCAGGATCAATGGCGACTGGAGTCTGTTCAACACCCGACTGTGCATAAGATGCAGGCGCTGCAAAATTCTGGTTAGTATTATAACCAGAGCGCTGATCCACGTTGTCGATGAGCGTGACAATTTTCGTGATATTCCCCACTTGTTGCAGCACCTGATTCAGGTCATCGATTTCTGCACTGTTCAGACGTCCCATCACATACAGTACACCATCTTCAGTATGCACATGCACTTTGCTGTCAGATACTACTGGTGCTTTCATAATCAGGCCACGGGTATTCGCCGTCACGGCGGTATCCTGCATGATCGTAGTGTAGCTGCTCTGGTTACCCACAGTGATAAAGTTATGCACCGCTTTGACGTCACTCATAGATTTGACATTATCTTCTGCCAATTGCTTGAGATGCGCATCCGGCACCTGCCCGGTCAACAGGACATTGCCATGGAAGCTTTCAATATTGACCCTTGACTGTTTAAAACGTGAATCCAGTTTATAAAGATTAATTTTTGCAGTACGTACAATAGAAGAATCGATAAATACCTGTCCTAGCGTCCGAGCTCCATTTTCGGTACCTACAGGAGCCGTACCAGTACCGCTGGAAATAAAGCTGGCACAACCCGATAAACTTGCGACACACAGCATTGTTATTGCAATACGCTTAACCACTCAGCAAGACTCCTTAATTTTAATCAGTCTTATTTCAATATAATAATCTGTTTTTTCAAGGTCAGATATTCTTCATCATACTTGAACTTTCCCATGATGCTGCAAATTTTATCTACCGCATCAGATCTTATTTTATTCAAAGATTAATAAACTCTTGATCAAAAGTAAAAGCATTTTCAAACCAGTGCAGATCATAAGGGTATTGAGAAAAATCATGCTGTATGGTTTTTGCAAAATACCGATTAAAATCAAAACAAATCACATCAAAACGATAGTAATAATGTGCAAACTGTGGATTTTTTTGAATAAAACATACAGCCGTTTGTAGGACTTTTCGTTGCTTGGCAGAGGAAACAGATTCAAAAGCCAATGCATAACCCGTTTTAGCTCGTGCTTTTACTTCGACAAAGACCAGTTCCTGCTCACGCTGCATGACCAGATCAAGTTCACCATAGCGACTATGCCAGTTTCTGGCAATGAGCTGAAAGTCTTGTTGCTGCATCAGTTGCGCAGCCTGTTGTTCTGCCCATACACCTAATTGTTTCTGCATCGCTGACCTTTATAGTGCCTTGAGACCTTTGGCACTCTGCTGAAAACAGGATGGCGTACGTTGTATGCCCTGATCCGATACCCGAATCATTCCAGTACGACCCTGGAATTCAATATTGCGTATTTTTTTATTGTTTAAATAATACTGGGTGATTTGCCAGGCATCTCCACCAAAAGCAATCAAGCGCTGATAGGACATATTTACCGGTGCTTGATGATAAGCCTGCATCACATCAGGCCAGTTAGCAAAATAAAGTACCGGTACATCGCAGAACTTGATGCCTCGTGTCGGAACATGCTGTTCATTAATTGCATTTGCGACTGTATAAATCCGTTTATGTCCTAAACCATGTAAGGATGCCAGCCAGTCTGCATTGCCAAGCAATAGTATCCCCTGCTTGCTCTTCAGAAAAAATGGCGGCTTCTCGATCATTTCCAGTTGCAGCTCACTCTGGCTAAGTAGTGACATTAGCAATAGTTCATATTCTGACTCACTGCCCGGCTGACGCAGCACAAACAGTTGCTGAATCCCATCTAGCGCAATCTGCTTCTGTAATGCAGCTGCATCTTCTTTTTTCGACAGGCTAAATTGCCAGATATTTGGGGCCGTGAGGCTAGTTTCATTCAAACTGAGTGTACGAATCTTGGGTTTAGTCTGCACCAGTTGCTCTACATCCTGACGTGCCAAAGGACCAATCACCATTTGTGTCTTTTTACTGACATGCTGTTTGAGTAGCTGAGAGATTTTTTTCTGGTCTGAATTGACCCATTTCAATGGTACTTTCTGTCCGGACGCCGTATATGCACTGAGAAATCCTTGCTTGATACTCGAAGCGGCTCGCGCCAAGGGGCCGGTTTCAGGTAGAATAATCAGCACTTCCGCTTGTACGCTGCTGACGCAGGCCAGTAACCCCAAGCCCAGAATTTTATTTTGAATCTTCCATTTTTTATTATTCGATTTATTCCACATGGAGAAACCTATGAGTGCTCAGTTATTTGTTGTTGCGACTCCAATCGGGCACTTAGATGATATTAGTTATCGTGCAATTAATGTATTGAAATCGGTGAGTCTTATTGCAGCTGAGGATACACGAACTTCTGCACAATTACTTAAACACTTTAATATTCAAACACCTTTGACAGCCTGTCATGAACATAATGAAAGCAACAAGATTGATCAGTTGATTCAACGCCTGCTCAATGGTGAAGATATGGCATTGATCAGTGATGCAGGCACACCACTGATTAGCGATCCAGGATTCAAGTTTGTCCGTGCTGCGCAAGAACATAATATTCGTGTGGTTCCTGTGCCGGGTGCATGTGCTGCAATTGCCGCATTAAGCGCAGTAGGTTTACCGAGTGACCGTTTCAGCTTTGAAGGTTTTTTACCGTCTAAACAAAGTCAGCGACTTTTGACTTTGGAAAAACTGAAAGATGAAACCCAGACCTTAATTTTCTATGAAGCGCCACACCGCATTCTGGAATGTGTTAAAGATCTGGCAGCGGTATTCGGTGCAGAGCGTCCTGTCGGTTTTGCCCGTGAAATTACCAAGACCTTTGAAACCATCAAGAAAATGACACTGGGTGAACTGGTCGAATTTGTTGCCAATGACCATAATCAGCAAAAAGGTGAAATTGTACTGGTGATTGGTGGTTCTATCGAAGAGAAAGATTTGGATCAGGAAAAACTGGATAAATTGTTACTGCGTTTATTACAAGACCTGTCTGTCAAAGCAGCTTCCCAACTGGCTGCAGATTTGACCGGGATCAAGAAAAAAATTGCCTATCAACGTGCTTTGGAACTAACTTCTGCCAACGATTAATTTTTCTTTATCCATAAAAAAACACCACAATTAATGTGGTGTTTTTTATTCGCTAATAATATTGAGGGCAATTATTCTCTTGCAACGGATTCATCAGCTGGGACTTCAGTAATACGGCCACCGCTTGCCAGAAAAGCCGCAATTTCATCTTCAAGTGCCTGACGTTTTTTCTGCTTAGCAGTTACAGTCAAGGTTTCAGCTTCTAATACGTCTGTATCATTCACAACTTCTTCGCTACTTGCAGCACCTTTTTCTGCTGCTTTTGCTTCATCGTCGTCAATTACAGGATCTTCTACATCATCATAATCATTTACGTCTGTCATTTTGCTCTCCCCACAAATGGCTTCGCTTTTATCTATTGAACCAAGCTTTAAATTAACTGAAATTTAGCAATCTCTTTGGTCTTCGCCTAGCCCTAATTTTCAAAAAATCGTATCCTTTTTAAACAAAATAGTTACTCTTTATAGATGTTTGTTTAAAAAATTTACATTCGGCCGCTAGGCTGAATAACGTGTATCTTTGAGTAAACTTAAACCATTCGCCTGAGCCATAAATGCATCTTTCAGGACTGCCTGTTGCTCGACCTGTTTCAGCCCGAAATTACGTGCCCACACCACTGGGAAAAGCTCTGTAGTTTCCATCCAGCCAATCGCCGACATGCTATGCATCATGGCATCATTTTGACCTTTACGGCGATGCTCATAACGTTTCAAGGTCTGTTCATGAGCCCATACCCCACGCGCTTTGTCATGCAGCAACACGTCACAGAGTACAGCAGCATCCAGACAGCCGATATTGACCCCTTGTCCAGCGAGCGGATGAATCACATGCGCAGCGTCACCAATTAGTGCCAAGCCATCTTGTACATACTGCTGTGCAGCACGAGCTTTGAGTGGGAATTTAGCTCGTGCTGTCGCTTCCAGCACTTCACCCAGCATATGATAGCTTTCACGGGTCAATAGTTGAGTGAATTCAGCATCTGATAATGCTGCATATTCATCGGCATAATCATCAGGTAATGTCCAGACTATGGATTGCCAGTGCCCTTGCTCTTCTTCCTTAAGACTTGCCATTGGCAGATAAGCCAAAGGACCGGTTTCCAGAAAAATCTGACGGGCCACATGCTGATGCGGCTGGGCTGTTCTAATTGCACAGCTGATTCCGGCCTGTTTATAGTCCAGTACATCGATATCGATAAAGGCTTGTTCACGCACAAAGGAGTTCGCGCCATCTGCACCAATAACCAGCTTGGTTTTGAGCTGGGTACCATCTGCCAGATGAATAATCCAGACATCTACTCCACGTTCAACCCGGCTAACTTTGACCTGTGTGCGGTAATCTTGTACATCTTCAAGCATCTTTTGCTGAATACCCAGATTTAGGATACTCGGTTCCACCATCGAGCCTAGCGCCTGCTCTACAGAAGGTGTTCTTTCTGAAGAATGACCAAAGTTAATTTCACCGTAGCCATTTTTATTCCAGACCTGCATTCCAGTATATGGCTGCTGGCGTGCAAGTTTGTCCCACACACCCACAGTTTTTAATAAATGAATAGTCGCCTGACTTAGAGCCAAAACCCGCGGATTGGCTACGCTTAAAGTTTTGTCTGCATCCAGAATAGGCGCAGCATCCAGCACAGTTGCTTGCACACCACCTTGAGCGAGTAATAAAGCCGTTAGACCGCCTACCAGACCGCCACCAACAATCACGACATCTAATACATCAGAACTTGGATTCAGACTCATGCTTTTAACCCCATGGCATAGTTAGCGACCAGTGGCTTGATACCAGGAATAGTATCAAAAGCAATCAGTCCGGTATTGCGGATCAGTTTCAAGAATGGATTCTGATTACTAAAACCACGTACGACTGAATCACAGAACTTGATCACTCTTTGCTGATCATTCAAGCGGGATTTCTCATAGTCCTGTAATACCGCTGCATCACCTAAGTCTGCGCCTTGTGACTGCTGCTCTTTCAGGTAACGCACCAGTACATGCGCATCTCGCATACATAGGTTAAAACCCTGACCCGCTACTGGATGAATGGTATGTGCAGCATTTCCCATCAAGACCACACGGCCCACAGCCTGTTTCTCTGCTAATACTTGGGACAATGGAAAACTGAAGCGCTTACCTGTTTTCTGGAATTTACCGGCACGATCGCCATAGGTTTCTTGTAAGGCATTCAGGAAATGCTGGTCATTTTCTTCACCTAACCATTCTCCTTCCGTTCCTTTTTTCACAGGCCAGACCACAGAACGACGATATTCACCTGGAAGTGGTAATAAGGCTAATGGTCCTAGATGGCTAAAGCGTTCAAAGCCAACATGATTATGTGGTTTAGAAGTTTGAACGGTAGTGACAATGGCGACCTGATCATAGTCATGCTCTGAAGCCCCAATACCGAGCGCTTTACGACAGAAAGAATCACGCCCATCAGCAGCAATCACCACTTTAGATTGAAGTTTCAATAAAGCATCGCCACGTTGTGCTTCAAGATAAGCAAACTCAGCATCTTGAGTCAGAGAACTTACCTGAACCCCATCAATCAGTTCAATTAAAGGTTCTTTTTTGACTTGAGTTAGCAGTACACGACCTAGCCAGGCATTTTCAATGACCTGACCAAAACTTTCGACTTTTTCCTGTTCTGCAATTAAGCGCGCCTTACCAAAACTGCCCTGCTCAGTGATATTCACTTCAAGAATCGGCGTTGCATGTTCCTGTAAGGCATCCCAAAGCCCAAGTTCCTGATAAATCTGTACACTACGGCGTGACAAGGCACTATTACGCGCATCAAAACTGGAATGATAGGGTGCAAGATTTACATCATCATAATCTGGATATTTGATCGCTTCCAAAAGCTTGACTGCAATATTGGTTTTCGCCAACATCAGCGCGAGACTCAGGCCGACCATACCACCACCGACAATGATGACTTCTTGTTGCATGCTGTAATCCTTTCAATGGCGTACCTATATACATAGATACTTATAATCATGATGAATTTTATATTAGCCTAAAAAATTTCTTTTTTATAATAAATTAGGTAGCGGTTTCGAAGCGAAGTCTGCTTGTGGTTAATTTATAGCTCAACTGAACGTCCTACTTAAATTTTCAAAATACCGAAGTGTCGGCTACCTGATGAAAAGTAGAAGAATTTTGCACTGATTGTTAGGTTTAAAAGCTTGGCTTGGTATGAAATGATAAGGATGAGATCTGGATATATTTTTTTGAATTAACAATATTTATATTTTTGAATTTATAAAATATTTTTTATTTAACTTATTTAAAGTAAATACTCATTTTAAAAAATCATGCGATACAGGACTAAAGCTTATATCGCATGATGATGTAAGGATTAACTTGCTTTCAATGTATAGGCATGGTCATTCAAACTTGCCAATATCTGAATAAATTGAGGAATGGTCTCGGCATTCAAGGTATAAGGATTGAATTCATCCAAATTATGTTCGGCAAAGAATCCAAGAATATCCTGATGGATATTGGCATATTTCATATGCCAGTCTGAGAAGAGTCGATCATTTACATCTTCAAAATACAGAACTTCACAATTTTTATGTCGAGGATCTTTCAAGATTTTTTTATAGAACAGATCTTCAATCTTGTTCCTATCTCCTTCCAGACATTGAACAAAGTAACCATTTCCATAATACAGAGCCCCAAAAATCGCATTACGTGAATTGAAATTCAACGCTTCTGTCAGAATATTGAATAGATCATTCATTGGATCTTCGCAATCATACAACTTACTAACATATAAAAGTCTTGCGTCGCTCATTGTCTACCTCAATATTTTAGATCATGTACATTACTCAATATTTTTCCGTTGAATATATATAACTGATTTTATAAAAATTTTCTATGATTAGATACAAAATAATTTATCGAATAGTAAAATAGCTTGAAAAATAAAATGAATTTTTATATAAATTCAGCCACTTGCTTTGAACATGTATTTTTTAAATATTTCTATATTAAAAAATCTCAAAATTTTGCTATTTGAAATCTGCCATCAAGTATCAGTTTTTTTACTTTCTAAATACTCATGTAATTTGAGCACCAGTTATCTTTGCCAGAACATCAGCAAGCCAGCAAAGATGAAGGAAAGGATTAAATGAGTCGCGCTGTTCAATTTAGAAACGACAGTCTAAGTCGAGCTCCAGCAACTTATTAAGAGTATGTATATTCTTCCACCGCTCTTCTCATAATGTTTTTATAAGGGTAATTGTTTTTAATTTCTAAATAATACAAAAAAACATGCCTATTTAGTAATCAATTGTGTACTCTTTGACTTACAGCTATTCAAGTTCTTTACCCCTATTTTAGTTAAATGAATTTTCATATGATGATTACATCAGGAACAGGGAGTTCCATATAAGAATAACAATAGATAAGCACAAGGACAGTAAGGTACGACAGGAGTTATACCAAGCTAACCAATACGAAAAACCCCGGCAGGATGCCGGGGTTTTTTATTATTTAATGATTAAAAATTTGAATATAGTACCAAGATTTCTAAACAGAAATCTTAGCAATTACTGCTAAATATATCTTTCATTTATGTATAGAAAATTCCCAAGTTTTGGTATGAAGTAGATAATATATAGGTGATCTTTGAATTGATTCATCAATGGTTTCTAGAATTTCTTTTATTAAGCTGAGTACTTTTACTTTTTATTAAAATTTTGAAACATATTTTAAGCGGGTTAATAAATAATAATAATTAATAAAAAGTTCATTTTTTACCAGTTTCTAAAACTCTAGTGAATATTTGAGTTCCTGTAAAATAGGCTACTTTTATATAAAAATAACCGTAATAATTTTAGATTAAATAATCAGTAATATTCACGGTCTTTCACTAGGTATATTTGTTAGACAAACATTGAGTATGATAGTTTAAATTAAATACTTTAATAAAATAATAACTATGCTTTATTCAGTGCAATTTCTTAGGGGGATTGCTGCCTTAATGGTAGTTATAAGCCATACCTCCTTTAAAGGACAACAATACAATGTTGATACGCTTCAGTGGTATCACATAGGCGGTTCTGGTGTTGATTTATTTTTCATCATCTCTGGCTTTATTATGTGTTATACAACATATAATAAAAAAGTTAATTTTCTAAATTTCATGAGAAACCGATTCATCCGAATCATTCCTCTTTATTGGGTTCTCAGTTTTTTTGCTTTAATTGTATTTCTCATTTCTCCAAATCTTATAAATTCATCCGGTGGTGAAACAGGAATTTTCGAATCCTTCTTTTTAATTCCGAATGGCAGTAAATTTTTAATTAATAATGGATGGACTTTAAGCTACGAATTTTATTATTATTTTATATTTTCTTTTTTCCTAATCTTTTTATTAAAAGACTTATATAAATATCTTTTTATCATTCTATATTTTTCAGTTGTTGTGGCTATAGGTTTAATACTCCAACCAAAATCTGAATTTCTGATGTTTTTAACCCATAATCTTTTGCTTGAATTCGCTTTAGGCGTGCTGGCATTTATCATTATAAAAAATACTAGTCTTTCCCGATTAATGTCTACATTT
This sequence comes from Acinetobacter sp. CAU_H_56, assembly GCF_058599425.1. NCBI lineage: Bacteria > Pseudomonadati > Pseudomonadota > Gammaproteobacteria > Moraxellales > Moraxellaceae > Acinetobacter > Acinetobacter sp. CAU_H_56. Next base: position 2,149,451 of record NZ_CM178654.1, read on the forward strand.
ATGATTCTTGTCGGTGCTTCCCTATTAGCCTATCAAAACTTTTATAAACTACCTGATTTCATCACCTTGAGATCATTAAAAATCGGGATCCCAATGTTTTTCATTTTTGTTGGATGCGTAGCTTTAGAAGACTTAATCACAGAAACTAAATCACTAATTTTAAGATTCTTTAATCATCTTGGAGATTCATCTTACTCTTTATATTTGATTCATCCTTTTACTTTAAGCCCAGTTGCTATGGTTTTAAACAAACTCAATATATTAAACCCTTACCTATTTAGCTCTATACTTATTACCTCTTCGATCTTGGCAGGCTCTATTACGTATCTAGTTTTAGAAAAAAGGTTAATTAAATTAGGCAAAGAACCATTTAACTTCTTTAGGTATTTTTATCCGGTCGATAGAAAAAACTTATAGATATTTTTTGATCTCTTTAGACATTATCAAAAATTTAAATACTAAAAACGGAGCTTAAGCTCCGTTTCTGTTAAATGTCCTTTATATCTTTTAGATTAACTAATCTGTTATAGAAATCAGTTAATTAAAAAATATCAATGACTTCAATTAACTTTTAGTCAGTTAACGTACTACTCGAGCTTGAGACTCATGATGTACATCACGTCGACCCAATTTTGTACCAGTATAGATCAGATACAAGGCAGACAAACCAACCAATACATAGATAATTCGAGATAGTGCACTCATTTCACCAAAGATGGCAGCGACTAAATCAAAGTTAAATGCACCAACCAGACCCCAGTTGATGCCACCAATAATCGCTAAAGCATAAGCAATCCAGTCAAGCGTATTTAGTCTCATCATTTTTCTCCTGCTCTTCTTTGAGTTTATTTAAGGAACAGGTCAAGTATGAGAACGAAATCGGAATTAAGATGTTGCTTTGATGCTAAAAACTCAATTGCTGTGTTGAATTCCTGTCATCTTATAATTCTCAATTTTAACAAAGTTAATTTTATTTGAATAAGTCGCGATTAACGTAAGTAAAAGTCTTGCATGTTTCTCGATAGTATCTTTGTTCTATCTAGCTATTGGATAACTTATTGCCTAAGAAATTAATCCATTTTTTCTTAAAATTTTATAAATATTCATTTTAATATCAATAAATTAAAAAATTACTATCATTCACGAATACATTTTTAACTTTCTACTATATAAAAAAGCCGGTGAGATCACCGGCTTTTTTATATCTTTCATTTAAGCAGCATGGGCTTTGGCCATTAAGGCTTCAATATCTTCCACGGTTTTCACAACTTTTGCAGTTAGCACTAGTGGGCCATTTTTGGTAGCAACCACATCATCTTCAATCCGGATTCCGATACCACGCCATTTAACATCTACAGTTTCATCATCTGGCGCAATATAAAGACCTGGCTCAACGGTCACGACCATACCTTCTTCATATGCACGCCATTCACCGTTAGCTTTATATGTACCTACATCATGTACATCCATACCGAGCCAATGCCCAGTACCGTGCATATAGAACTGGCGGAAACTTTCAGTCTGGATAATTTCGTCAATCTCCCCCTGCATAATCCCAAGATCAAGTAAACCTTGAACCAGAATGCGAACTGCCACATTATGCGGCTCTTTATAAGAATTCCCGATTTGAACTGCATTGATCGCAGCAATCTGTGCATCCAATACGACATTATATAAAGCTTTTTGTTCCGGGCTGAATTTACCATTCACCGGGAACGTACGGGTAATGTCCGAAGCATAAAACTGATATTCACAGGCAGCATCAATCAGAACCAGATCACCATCTTTCAGTTCTTTGTCATTTTCCACATAATGCAGAATACAGGCATTTTCACCGCCACCAACAATACTGTTGTAGGATGGTACACAGCCATTTTTACCAAAGACATAATTCAGTTCAGCTTCTAAAGCATATTCCATCATGCCTGGACGAACTTTCTGCATAGCCAGTGTATGCGCTTCTGCAGAAATATCTGATGCAAGCTGCATCAGTTCAATTTCATTTTCATCTTTATGCAGACGCATTTCATCAACGATACGATCCAGCTGCATGATCTGTGCCGGTGCAGAATTACCACGGCGGCTTTCACCACTGGCTGTTGCAATCCATTTAGCTACACGTGCATCAAATTCGGCATTTTGACCAATCCTGTAGAAAAGTTTATCTTTGTTCTGAAGTTTGGTGAGAATTTCCTCATCCAGTAGATCAATCGCATAAGCTTCGTCCGCTTCATAATCGTCAACGGCGCCATCCACTCCAGCACGGTAACCGTTCCAGATTTCCATTTCGCGATCACGTTCACGGCAGAACAGACTATAGGTATAACCTTCTTCTTCAGTATCAAACGTTTCAATGACTGCAACTGCTTCAGGCTCAGCAAATCCGGTCAGGTAAAAGAAACTGCTGTCCGCGCGGTATTTATAATCTGCATCACGGTTACGCAGGGCAACCGGGCTGGTGGCAATAATCGCGATACTACGTAATCCCATTTCCCCTGCGAGGATGTCACGACGTTCCTGAAAATCGGCTTGAGTCAGTTTCTTCATTACACCTTACTTCTTATCAATTGCTACTGTTATTTAAAATTTGGTCCTGAAAATAGGTTAGATTAATTTACTATCATCTTCATGAGAAGAGTCAGCAAAAAATATGCCGGTTTTCAGAACCGTTTTTTAATTTGTGTTTAGAACCGCTTGAACTTAACTCGGACGTTTCGGCGAGAAAATTTCAACTACAGATTGCGCTTCAGTCGCAGAAGCTGGAGCTGGTGCTTTTTGCGTGAATTTCTGCAATAAAGGTGTTTCTTCAACCTCTACTTTTTTACGACCGACGGACAGACTTACCGGAATCAGACGAACAAACTCATACAGCTCCTGATAGCTTTCTTCGCCTTCGGCATCGTCATCAGAATCTTCAAACTCGACTGCTGCAACATCTTGTAAATGTTCAATCAGTTCCATTTCATCATTACGGATATGACCTGAGGCCAAGCCAAAACCAAGCACTACGCCTGCACACCAGTCAGCCAATGCCTGAACGCGTTCAGCCAAGCTATGCTCATCATCTGGTAGTAATGGCAGATAATCCAGTTCATCTTCAGACAGCGCATGAAATATGTCTTCTGCCTCACCCGTTAACAATTCTAATGCTTCAGGATTCAGTTCAGGGACATCTAGCGTTTCTAGAATCTGTACCCATTCATCACTTGAAGGTGCCTGAGTGACACAGACAATTCCGGTAAGCAAACCATGCAGTTCGCTTGGGCTAGAAATTTCTTCAATTGAAGAAAAATTGCGGTACCATTCTGACCAACCTGAAATATCGTCTTGCATTCGTTTATCCAATCTCTATACTGCTTTATATATTACCTTTGTTTGCAACACTGTGCGACCTCGATATGTTAGAAGAATTACAGCGTCTACAAGTGCATATTGGCGTTTTAAAAACGCGACTTGCACAACTTGAAAGTGAGAATACCAGTTTACGTGAGAAGCAAGAGGCTTCGAGCGTGCAACATGAAACTCAAATTGAACAAAAAAATAGCTTTATTGCGCAAAAACAACAAGAAATCCAGAACCTCAATCAGCAACTGACAGAATCACGTAACCAGTTTCAGCATTTAAACCAGGATGCTACAGCACTGGCAGATCGTTATAGCCGTCTGGAAAAAAGTTGTACTGATCTAAAGAACCGTTTTCAGGAAATTCTGGCTGAACGCAATGAATTACGTGTGCTGAAAGAAAAGTTATTGCTGGAACAGCGTCATGCCCAGCAGGAAATTCAGCGCCTGAATCAGGAATCAGAACGTCTTACCCAGAAAAATGAAAATGCCAAAGCTAAAGTTGAAGCCATTATTCAACGTCTGGCAATTTTGGGAACAGCCCAGGATCAAAATGCACAGGAAATTCAGCAATTGGCCCATCCTACTGAAGTGACTGAGGAAGCTTCATCATGAGTGAACAAATCGCAATCGACTTAAAGGTATTGGGTCACAGTTTCCGTCTGGCCTCCACTGCGGATCAGCAGGATGAACTACAGCGTGCAGCGCAATTACTCAATGAAAAATACGATGAATTTCGCCGTAAAGCACCTCGTATGGAACCAAGTAAACTGATCATTATGGTGGCACTGGAACTGATGCAGGAAGTATTGACGATGAATAAATCCCTGCAACAATATGCGCACTGCGAACGTTTGTTACAAACTATTTTGGAAGAAGTTGAAGAACTAACTGAATAATCGAGTTTTTTGTTTAAACTTCGGTCGTTCGACTAAACTGTTTACAGTTCACGAACAGCATAGAGTTGCCACATCAGCATTATCGTTTATACTTAGTCTAACTCTGAGATGTTCGCCAGCGGGTCAGATTCCCCTGAGCCGATATTTAAATCTTAGGATTGAGTTCTGCATATTTAGAGTGTATGCCCATCCGGTATGGGAAACCCAGCAAGTATGCGTCTCGTCCACCTTGAACTTTAGGGTTCAAGGGTAATGACATGCAGCGGCATCCTCGGAGTGCTTCTATTTTTCTCAAAATATTTCATTATTTTTCTTCTTTTCTAAATCTCAAATTTATTGCATTTTTCCTGGTTTAGCGTCCTATACCCGTACCTTTTTTGTCTTTTAAAAAGTTGACTAGATCTAAACACAGATCGATTCATTCATCATAAATGTTTCATTATTTTTAAAATTTAATCAAAAATTCATACAGATGCCTATAATACTCGCTATATTGCTACCTTCTATTTAAGTTATGGCATTTTATTAATCTAATGCCCTAAAATCCTGAAGACCATATTTATGACGACGATGAATCTTTCCGAACTTCGCAAACAGCTACGTAAACAACGCCGTCAACTCTCTCAATTTACCCAAAAACAGACTCAACAACGTATCCTGAATATGATTCGGACTTTGCCAGAATTTCATGCAAGCAAATCTGTGGGGGTTTATCTGGATGCTTTCGGTGAGGTTCGGACTCAGGCGCTGATTGAATACTGCTTTAAGCATCATAAACGGGTTTATCTCCCCAATATTTGCAATATGAATCAGCAGCTCATGTGGGTAGAAATTAGTCAAAATCAGTATCGTTCCCAGCGTTTTGCTCATCATCGCTTGGGAATGCGTGAACCCATGGCTACACGTGGTCTGCATGTCTCAAAACTGGATCTTTTAGTTATGCCATTATTAGCCTGTGATCAATATGGCACCCGGATTGGTATGGGTGGTGGCTATTATGATCGTACGCTGGCAACTGCACCGCATCGTCCTTTTCGTCTTGGACTGGCGCATGACTTTCAGCTGATCCAACAGCCTTTAACTCGAGAAGCTTGGGATCAACCTTTAGATGCCCTGCTTACGCCTACACTTTTACAACGTTTTAAGCGTTAAATGATGTATTTCCAAATACATAAGTACTTTAAAATCACATAATTAGTCATTTTTTATACAATTTAGTCGCTATAGCCCTTGTAATTTTTAAATTACCCATCACTATTAAAAATATGGCAACACCGTTGTCACTCATTAGGAGTGCCCATGTCTGAAATTATTATGAATCAAGAAACCTTAGAGCCTCAGGTTCCAAGTGTATTACCACTTTTGGCGCTACGTGATGTGGTGGTGTACCCACACATGCAAATTGCGCTATTTGTCGGTCGTGAAAAATCGATCAATGCAGTTGATGTGGCTCGTAACAGTGACAATCTAGTATTTGTAGTTGCGCAAAAAGATTCGCTTACAGAAGAAATTGATCACGACAACTTATATCAATACGGTACTGTCGCGAAGATTGTGCAAGTTGTGAATCACGAAAATGATGAAAACTGTATTAAAGTCCTGATTGAAGGACTGTATCGTGCCAAGCTCAAAACCATCATTGATGAAAATGAGTATTTGACTGCTGAGCATGAACTTAGCCCAATGACTGTATCAGTCGATGAAACAACTCAAGCTACGCGCTTGCAGGAGCTGCGTGCCCTGTTCGCTCAGTATGCTGAAGCAAAACTTCGTAATGCTCGTGAGCTGATTGCAGCTGCGAATAAAATCGAAGACTTGCTGCAACTGTTATTCTTCGTAGCGACCCGTGTTCCTTTGAATATCGAAGTGAAACAGAAATTCCTGGAATACGACGAGTTCGATGCACATTTAACTGAGTTGATGACGTATTTATTGCAACAGTCTGAAGAACAGCAGATTGAACAGACTTTGCATGATTCTGTTAAACGCCAGATGGAAAAGAATCAGCGCGAATACTTCCTGAATGAAAAAATGAAAGTCATTCAGCGCGAGCTTTCCGATATGAATGGCGGTGCGGAAGATGACGTTGCGGAAATCGAAAAACGTCTGGCTGAAGCTGATCTGCCTGAGCATGTGCGTAAGAAAGCAGAATCTGAGTTCCGTAAGCTCAAAGCAATGCAACCGGCATCTAGCGAAGCTGCAGTAGTTCGTAACTATCTGGAAGTGATTCTGGATACCCCTTGGAACAAAGCCAGCAAAGTTAGCATTAACCTGAACAAAGCTCAGGAAATACTGGATGCCGATCACTATGGTCTGGACGACGTCAAAGACCGTATTGTGGAATACCTAGCGGTTCAGTCTCGCGTGAAAAAATTACGCGGTCCAATCCTGTGTTTGGTCGGTCCTCCGGGTGTAGGTAAAACTTCACTAGGTGAATCGATTGCCAAAGCGACTGGTCGTGAGTTTGTACGTATGGCCCTGGGTGGTGTACGTGATGAAGCTGAAATTCGTGGTCACCGTCGTACCTACATTGGTGCGATGCCAGGTAAGATCGTGCAATCATTGACCAAAGTTGGCGTGAAAAACCCGCTGTTCTTGCTCGATGAGATCGACAAGATGGCTCAAGATTACCGTGGTGATCCAGCTTCTGCGATGCTTGAAGTACTTGATCCATCACAGAACAACAAGTTCAACGATCACTATCTTGATCTGGATCTTGACCTGTCAGAAGTGATGTTCATCTGTACTGCCAACAGCATGAATATTCCTGAGGCCCTCTTGGACCGTATGGAAGTGATTCGTCTGCCTGGTTATACCGAAGAAGAGAAAGTTAACATTGCTGACCGTTACCTTGTTCCTAAAGCAATTAAGAACAATGGTTTACGTGCTAAAGAGTTGACTGTGCATGAAGAAGCGATTCGTGACATCGTGCGTCGTTATACTCGTGAAGCCGGTGTTCGTAACCTTGAACGTGAAGTGTCTAAAATTGCACGTAAGGTAGTGAAAGAAGCGGTTAGCAAGAAAGCTAAGAATCTTCAGGTTGAAGTGAATGCGGGTAATCTTCCAGATTACTTGGGTCCACATAAATTTGACTACGGTATGGCGGAAGAAGAAGCTCAAATCGGCCGTGTGAATGGCTTGGCTTGGACTTCAGTGGGTGGCGAGTTACTGACTATTGAAGTTGCAGCAGTACCTGGTAAAGGTAAATTCATTACCACTGGTTCACTTGGTGATGTAATGAAAGAATCGATTACCGCTGCCATGACTGTCGTTCGTACCCGTGCGGCTGAGTTAGGTATCGAAGCGTCTCGCTTTGAAGAAACTGATGTGCACGTGCATTTACCAGAAGGTGCGACTCCGAAAGATGGTCCATCTGCAGGTTTGGCACTAACGACTGCTCTAGTGTCTGCATTCACCGGTATTGCGATTCGTCCAGATATTGCGATGACAGGTGAAACCAGCTTAAGTGGCCGTGCAATGCGTATTGGTGGCCTGAAAGAGAAACTGCTTGCTGCGCACCGTGGTGGCATCAAACTGGTATTCATTCCACAGGAAAACGTTCGCGACCTTGCGGAAATTCCTGAGAATGTAAAAGAAGGCCTAGAAATCAAAGCTGTGAAATCGATTGATGAGATTTTACCTTTGGCTTTGATCGATATGCCGAAAGCACTGGTAAAACCACCGATTGTAAAAGCGAGCGAAGAAGCTAAAGCTGCACGTCATTAAGACCTAAAGACTTCGAAAAACACCCTGCTCTGGCAGGGTGTTTTTGTATCCAGGTGAAGACAATTAAAAGCGAATCACCATATCGACCAAACCATTCACGACCTGAGCCATCTTGGTCAGATCCAGTTTATCTAAGGTATCCTGCTCAGTATTGTAGTAAGGATTACGATAATGCGCTGTGTCTGTAATCAACATGGTTGAATAGTTAAACTTAGCATAATTCAGATAACCAGAAAAATTCATGTCCTGAGCAAATGCCGGACTAATAAAACGCTGACAGTCTAGCCGCTTGAAACGTTGCATGGACGTGCAGTAATCTCCTGTCAAACCGGCTGATGTCAAATATCCAATCGCAGCAATGAAGTTACCATGCCGTGGATAGATCCATTTCAATCCTGTCGGATAGGTCTGCACCAGATTTTCATCATAATAGCCAATAGAATCCAGAATAATGACACCTTTCACTTTTTGTTTCTGGGCCTTTAATGCTTTGGCATGCAAATAACTTCCCATATGTTCAGTCTTGAAATATGGTGGCTCCTCCAGTGTATAGAAAGCGAACTCGATATTATGTTTGAGTTTTGACTTCTGTAAGGCCAACAATCGGGCTGTTTCTAGTACCCCTGCCACACCGGAAGCATTGTTATCTGCTCCATACAGATCACTAAAGACATCATAATGCGCGCCAATAACCAGTTTGGTTTTGGCTTTGGCATTCAGTTGACACACCACATTTCTATAGCTTAGGCTATTTACAATATAGTTTTGAAATTGGCATGGAATACCCAGCAGACGCATCTGTTCTTTAAGCCAGGCTGAAACCCGGTTTAATTCACTGGTATTTTTAAAATTCCGGTATTCGTCCACACTGATAATCTGTTTGATAAACAGTTCCAGATGTTCTGGCTGAGCCTGTTTGGAGGAAAAATTTGCAGGCGCAGCAAAGCTCATGCCTAAACTGGTTAAACCGAGAATAATTAGTAGAAAAATACAATATCTTTTAATAATGAGACTGGTCCGCATTTCTTATTATCCATTCCTTTATTATCAAGCGGATACTTGAATCATGGATATTAAAGCAACATTAAATTCATGATTTCAATTTCAATTTGTTTCCCTAGCTCAACTTCGTGTTGTTTGATCGTTATAATGAAGTATCTAATTATTGATCCAGTTCTATGAAAATCCGTATCTTAACCATCGGCCAGAAAATGCCGGCTTGGGTGCTAACAGGCTTTGAAGACTATTTCAAACGTATCCAGCCTTTTGTACAGACTCAGGTGGTTGAATTGCCGATGGCGAAACGGGGCAAAAACGATTCTGAAGCCGATATTCTGAAATACCGGAATATTGAAGGTGACAGTATTTTAAATGCCTTAAAACAGAATGAATTCCTGATTGCACTAGAAGTCGGTGGCCGTGAGTTTAGTACGGAAAAACTGGCTGAAACCATGAAAGGCTGGATGCTGGAAGGTCATGATATTGCCTTGGCGATTGGTGGGCCAGATGGCCATTCTGAAGCAGTCCGAAAAGCAGCAGCCTGGCATTGGTCCCTGTCTAAACTCACCTTGCCACATCCGCTAGTCCGTGTAATGCTGATTGAACAACTGTATCGCGCCATGAGCATCAACCATAATCATCCTTATCACCGTGCAGGCTGATCTGTGGATGCGTTCTGATTATGCAACGTTTTGTTGAACAATCACCCCTGCCTTTGCTTCCCTTTTTATTGCATGATTAAAACATTGAATTAATGTGGTTTGACTTATGAACTTACAGACTTTGCCCGGCTTATTTATTTCTCATGGTTCTCCCATGCTCGCGCTCAATCCTGAGCAGGTTGGCCCGGCATTGCACCGTTTAAGCCTGAATCTGCCACGTCCAACTGCCATCATTGTTATGTCGGCACACTGGGAAAGTGAAGCTCTGGAAGTCAATACAGGTATTCGTCCTGAAACTTGGCATGACTTCCGTGGCTTTCCACCCGAGTTATATGAGTTACGCTACCCTGCTCCCGGCAATCCAGAGCTGGCTGAGCAAGTCTTGGGTCTATTGGTCAATGCCGGTTTCTCTGCACATGCCAACAGCACCCGTCCGCGTGATCATGGCGTCTGGATGCCGCTCTTACATATGTATCCAGAAGTAGATATCCCGGTGGTTGAAATTTCTTTACCAATGTCGATGAGTGCAGAAGAGATTTACAAGATTGGCCAGACGTTGGCGCCCCTTCGTGAGCAGCAGGTTTTCCTGATCGGGTCAGGGAGTATTACCCATAATTTGCGTGAATTGTCCTGGCAGGGAAATAGCGATGAAGTTCCGGAATGGGCATCGACCTTCCGTAACTATGTGGCCAATAAATTAACCCATAGCGATTTTGATGCCGTTCTGGACTGGCAGTCTATTCCTCAGTTAAAACGTAATCACCCAACGCTGGAACACTTTGCTCCACTGTTCTTTGCTATGGGTACCGGCAACCGTTTCAGTATTGTGCATAGCAGTTTTACGATGGGCGCTTTGGGAATGGATATCTACCGTTTTGACTAACCGATAGCTCCGCTTATTTAAAATCTGACTTTTTAATTTGGATACATTTTGTTAGCAAAAGCTACGATTTGTATCCATATTTTTTGTTAATCTCTTGATTATAATCACGTTGAAACTTTAGCACATAGAATATAAACCAATGAAATTCAGTATTTTTGCGCTTGCCCTGCTCCCTTTGGCTTTAACTGCATGTCAATCTTCTCATCTTCCTGCCACTTCAGGAGATCCGGCTATTTCTACTCTATCCACCACATTAAAAACGCCTACACAAATTTTACCCGCTTATACCTGGGAACTTGATCGTGGGCTGCAACGCCCGATTGTTCTGAGCTTTGACCAGCAAGGCAGACTGAGTGTAGCTTCTGGCTGTAATGGCCTTGGTACGAACTGGAATGTTAAAGATAATACCCTGAGTACGGGTGACATGATGGGTACCATGATGGCGTGTGATGCACCATTAATGGAACAGGAACGTTTTATCAGCCAGCTTCTGCAAAAGCGTGATATTCCGTTTAGCCTGGATCCAAGTGATGCCAATCAACCAAAACTGAGTATTACTGCAGCAGATGGTCAAAAATATGTCTTTACCGGAAAAATGACACCGGAAACCAAATACCAAGGTCAGGCAGAAACTATTTTCCTAGAAGTTTCACCACAGACTAAAGCCTGTACGGGTGTAGCTCAACAAACCTGCTTGCAAGTAAAAGAAATCAAATATGATGAAAAAGGCTTAAAGACTCAAGTCGATAAAGACTGGACTTTATTTTACGATCAGATTGAAGGTTTTCAGCATACACCGAATGAGCGTCAGATTATTCGGGTCAAACGTTATGAAATTAAAAATCCGGCAGCTGACCAGTCTAAATATGCCTATGTATTCGACATGGCTGTAGAGCGTGAAACAGTCAAAGGCACTCTTTAAAGATAAATACTGTACATAAAAAAACCGAGGCATTCACCTCGGTTTTTTTCAAGCTTAAACTAAGTCAGACTTAGAATACGCCTTGAGAAAGCATTGCATCAGCAACTTTTACGAAGCCAGCGATGTTTGCGCCGTCTACATAGTTTACAGTACCGTCTTCTTTAGTACCGTATTTCACACAGTTGCGGTGAATTTCTTTCATGATCGCATGCAGACGTTCGTCAACTTCTTCGAAAGTCCAGCCTAAACGCAATGCGTTTTGAGACATTTCAAGACCAGAAGTTGCTACACCACCGGCGTTAGATGCTTTACCTGGAGCATAAAGGATTTTCGCTTCAACGAATTTCTCAACTGCATCCAGTGTAGAAGGCATGTTCGCGCCTTCAGCAACACAAATTACGCCGTTTGCAAGAAGCGCTGCTGCATCATTCGCATCAAGTTCGTTTTGAGTCGCACATGGAAGCGCGATATCACATTTGATACCCCAAGGACGTTGACCTTCAAGGTATTCAAAACCGTGTTTAGATGCAAATTCAGAGATACGGCCACGTTTAATGTTTTTCAGTTCCATCACTTCAGCAAGAAGCTCTTCAGTGAAACCGTCTTTAACGTGAACAGTACCCGCAGAGTCAGATAGAGAAACAACTTTAGCACCCAAGAACATTGCTTTTTCAGCAGCGTACTGCGCAACGTTACCAGAACCAGAGATTGTTACCACTTTATCTTTGAAGCTTTCGCCACGAGTTTTCAGCATCTCTTCAGCGAAATACACTGTACCGTAACCAGTTGCTTCTGGACGAGCCAGAGAACCACCGAAAGTCAGGCCTTTACCAGTGAATACACATGAAGTGTCATTGCTGAGTTTTTTCATCATACCAGCCATGTAACCAACTTCACGGCCACCCACACCGATATCACCCGCTGGGATATCTGTATTAGAACCAAGATGACGATAAAGCTCGATGATTAACGCTTGGCAGAAACGCATGATTTCGCCTTCTGATTTGCCTTTAGGATCAAAATCAGAACCGCCTTTACCACCGCCCATAGGCAATGTAGTCAGGGCATTTTTGAAAGTTTGCTCGAAACCGAGGAATTTCAAAATAGAAAGGTTCACTGACGGGTGGAAACGCATACCACCTTTGAATGGACCAATCGCTGAGTTGTACTGTACGCGGAACGCACGGTTAACCTGTGTTTGACCTTGGTCATCTACCCAAGCAACACGGAACTGTATCGCACGCTCAGGTTCAACTAGACGTTCTAGTAAACCATGTGCTGCGTATTGTGGATTCTTTTCAATGAATGGCCACAAACTGGTCATCACTTCTTCTACAGCTTGAAGAAATTCGGGTTGATGTGCATCACGTGATTTTACGTAATCTAGGAACTCATTAAGTGTGTTGTATTTCAACGCTTAATCCTCAGCAGAAAATGGATCAAAATTGGTCAAATTTACAATCAATGTTAAATTTTGGCGCAAAATATTAAATATCTTTTGTAACTAATCTACAATACTTTTTTGAAAAATAGTTTAAATTTAATTTGATAACAATTATTTATATTGATTATGAATATTTTTTCTGTGTACTTAAATGCCAATTGAATCAATGCTTAATTGTTAATTTATGCCTAATAATAATGCACAAAGTGACCCTTAATCGTGCATAACTTAGTTCCTTAAAAACATGTTAAAATCATTAAATTGACATATTTTGTTTCATTCACTCTAAGGCTCAGCCCGAGCAGCCTAGGTTATTCATGAATTCGCAAATCTCTCTAGTCCAGTCTATTGATGCTTTATTGCCCCAAACCCAGTGCGGTTTATGTGGTCATCGTGATGGCTGCTTGCCCTATGCTCAGTCCATTGCTGAGGGCGAAGATGCCAATAAATGTGTACCGGGTGGACAGCCCGTCGCTGATGCTCTGGCAGCATTGTTAAATCGTTCTAAACTGCCCGCTGAAGAAAGTGTCTGGCCCATTCAGACGGATGGTCGTCCTCAGCGCATGAAAGCCATCATTCGTGAAGATGAATGCATTGGCTGTACCAAATGCATCAGTGCTTGCCCGGTCGATGCGATCATTGGCTCAGGCAAATTGATGCATACCGTCCTCACTGACCTGTGTACCGGTTGTGAACTGTGTATTCTGCCTTGCCCGGTAGACTGTATTGATCTAGTCGAAGATCTTCAGCCTTTGCCAACTGAAGCTCAACGTATTGCTGAACAGGATGACTTGCGCAAACGTTACTACGCGCATATTCAACGCGAAGAAAAACGTCGCATCGACCGTAAGGGACCTGTCGTTCGTGCCGAGATTAATACTGCCCTGTTTGCCCAGTTCTCTGCTCAGGTCGATCAGGTTCCTGTCATTGAAATCGTGAAAAAAACAACCGATGAAGTGGTTACACTTGATGCCAAAACCACGATTGAGCTTGCCAAATTACGCACACAAATCAAAAAGTTAGAAAAACAGCTTTCTGTTCGTGAGGATGCACGCAAACGTCTGCAACTTGAAGAACTGACGCAGCAATTACAGGCTTTACAGGGATAAGATCATGACAACAGTAACAGCTAAGCCTGTAAAAAACATGACTAAAAAACAGATTCAGACTTTCTTTGAGCGCCTGCGTGAACAGCGTCCGAATCCGAAAACTGAACTGAACTATTCCAGCCCATTTGAATTACTGGTTGCGGTGACCCTGTCTGCCCAGGCTACGGATGTAAGCGTGAATAAAGCCACCGATAAACTGTTTCCGGTCGCCAATACACCGGAAGCAATTTATGCACTTGGTGTGGATGGGCTGAAGGAATATATTAAAACGATTGGCCTGTATAATTCCAAAGCTGTGAACGTCATTAAAGCCTGTGAAATGTTAATCAAGAAGCATAACAGCGTGGTACCGGACAATCGTGCAGATCTGGAAGCCTTACCCGGTGTAGGACGCAAAACAGCGAATGTGGTGCTGAATACCGCCTTTGGCCAGCCCACCATGGCTGTGGATACGCATATTTTCCGTGTCGGTAATCGTACCGGTTTGGCGGTGGGTAAAAACGTGCTTGAGGTCGAGCATCGTCTGGTCAAAGTGATTCCAAAAGAATTTATTATTGATTCACATCACTGGTTGATTTTACATGGTCGCTATTGCTGCATCGCACGTAAACCGAAGTGTCATGAATGTGTGGTCGCTGATGTCTGTAACTGGCCCGACCGTTTTGAATTTGGCGCAGGTCGCGCAATACCGGTGAAAAATATTGAAGCTGAACTTTAGGTTCAGCTTTTTTAATTTAAGTATTCGAAAAGTTTTTTATTTTTTATTTTGCTCAGTTTGTTCTTGCTTACGCTTTTGTTCAAGCTCGGCCTGTAATTTAGGATGCAACTGACGCTCAGGCACCTTACCGACATTTTCGGCACGTTCTTCCTGACGTACTTTTTTCAGCATCTTGAAGCTGACATAGAACAGCGCAAACAGTACTGCCAGAAATACAATCATCAATCCCAATACAGCAAATTTCACAGCAGATCCTTTTGAACAATACAATAAAAAGAGCCCTAATATGACTTAGGGCTCTTTGAAAGTCAAAATGATCGGAAACCGATTATTTTGCTTGATCCAGAATCGCGAAAAGATCTTTTTGAACTTCTTCGATTGGACGTAGACCGTTTAACTTGTCATAAGTCGGTGCATTTTCGCCTGAAGCTGCACGGCCTTGATAGAAGCCAACCAGCTGTTCAGTTTCAGTATGGTATGAACCTAAACGGCGACGAATAGTTTCTTCCTGGTCATCTGGACGTTGTACCAGATCTTCACCAGTTTCATCATCTTTACCTTCCACTTTTGGCGGGTTGTAAACGATGTGATAAACGCGACCAGACGCCGGGTGTTGACGACGACCAGATAGACGTTGAACGATTTCTTCATCCGGCACATCAATTTCAATTACATGATCAATTGCAATGCCTTCTTTTTCCAGCGCTTCAGCTTGAGGAATCGTACGTGGGAAACCATCAAAGATGCAGCCATTTGCACAGTCAGGTTGTGCAATACGCTCTTTGACCAGACCAATGATCAATTCATCAGAAACCAAACCGCCATTGTCCATGACGCTTTTAGCTTGTAGACCTAATTCAGTTCCTTCACGAATTGCAGCACGGAGCATATCACCGGTTGAAATTTGTGGGATATTGTAGCGCTTACAGATCAACTGAGCTTGTGTACCTTTACCTGCTCCAGGTGGTCCGAGTAAGATAATGCGCATATATAAACATCCTCATTTTTTAACTATGTATAAGATACCCAGCTTCACACGACCAAAACGTGTGCTGCTCTTTGGCATCTAATTATAAGAAAGCCACAAACAAATGGATTAAACCCGCAACAAAACCGGTAACTCCCCCCAGGACAATCAAGATCCATTCATCTTCCTGAAAAGCAGGACGTAATAGATTCTGAAACTCGTTAGGCGTCAAATCACGTATGCGGTCTCTAAACATTTGGTAGATCTTCTGTGCACGGCTCGCATTAAACGCAGGGTCGCTTACAGGCACCATCGTAATTTCAATCGAGCGATCGATCAAGTCTGTCTTGAGTTTTGCATACTCTTTTGGTCCTAAAGACAACTGTAAAGAGGTCCGAACCAGCGGTGTTTCCATAATTTCGTTAATATGACGTTTGACAATACGGCGGGTTTTATCTTTTTTACCACCATACATCATTTCTGTCATGATCGATTTTAGCGTAATCAGATCTTCTGTGACTACACTGGCAAATACGTCAGAGACTTCCTCCTGACGTTTCATAAATGCGCCTTGTATGTTATAGGTGCCAATTCGAGGAATCACCGGCTTGATCCAAGGGAATCTATGATCGACTGTACGCTTAAAGAATTGCGGGTATTTGATATAGTGCGGTTCTACCGGATTAAACACCATCCAGATCGCAATCCAGTTAGTCAGGAAGCCCCAAATAGCAGCCCAGAACGGTACGGTCCAGTGCCATGGCACCACAAACCAGACCACCATCTGGAACAGGCCAAAGAACATCCCGATCAGGGCACTGATATGCCAGATAAAGTTGATTTCTTTCTGCCCGACTTTCAGGAACATGCGCACCATTAAACGGCGATCACCTTCCATTTGACTGACCACCATGTCGCGCATATCGACCAGTGACTCGACGTTCATGGTCAGTTCAGTCACTAATTCTTTTAATACCTGTGGCAGCTGTTTATGGGCTTGTGCATAAATACGGCGCTTGATTGAATAAGGCAAGTTTTCCCACAGAACTGCATTTCGGTCCATCATGACTTCATCAATCAGATGTTCTAGTTCAAAACCGACCTGTTCCCCGATAATACGTGCCATATCATCCGGGTCCATTGCCTGCAAGAACTCTTGGATAGACCCGAGTTTAGACAAGGTATTATCCGTGATAATTCCAGAGATTCTTCCAGCTTTACGCGGCACAATACCTTGCCAGCCAACAGGAACAGGCCCGACATGAAAACCCCAAAAATTAATTGGATAAAACACCATTTTTAGCGCCATCCACACGTGAGCCCATGTTACGAATGCGGTCACCGGGATAATGCTGAGCACTGCCCAAAAATCTGGGCGATTCAAGAAGGCTTGCCACAATTCATTGACGTACTCAAGCATGCATAAATTCCATATTTAATTTTTTGTTCACAGAATACAGGTATTAATAAAGTTGAATATTTTGTCTATAAACCGATACTTAAAGTATAGGAGAATTGTAGTCTGGGTTCAGTTTCGGCTACAACGCGACCATTACTGTCCTGTAATTTCTCCCCCGCCCCAATACCGATACTAAAACTGCTGATCCGTTCTGAACTAAGCAAAACATACGCCAGATCAATACCCCCACCTAAACGGCTTTCGTATTTGCCATCCACCTGTTTGCTATCGATATGACCGGCATAAGCCCCTACATAATAACCATTTTTGTCCTTGCCGGTGAGGTGAGCTGGATAACGAAAGCCGACTTGTGCTCCAACTGTACGATCATCGTTGAGAAAAGCACCACCTTTCACATAAGCAATCCCATAAGGATTCACCCATTCAGTGTTTAGATGGATAAGTTTCTGGGTAAATCCGACCCCAACATTAAAAGCTTTAGGCTCACGATCCTCAGTTCTGTTTGCCGTATTATTCACTTGATCATGTGCATATACCCCATTTGCAAAGAATGCAAATGCCAACAAAGGGTAAACTTTGTTCATTCCTTCACCATCTTCCTTAATTATAGTTTTTGGTAGAGTCCTATTTTTATTTAATTTTGACTTTATCAGAATTATTAAAACTCTTGTATACAGCACTTTACAATTTTCATGTCTGCAAAGTCAAAGTTTAAACACAGGAATTGCTACAGCCAGTTTTTCATTATCAAATCCCGTACAGTTGCGCTAGAATACTCCACTTTGATTCCTTTCCCTCTGGTCTTAAGTCGATCGCGTATGAAGCAGCACTTTCCTTTAAAAAATGCACAACAAGAAAAGCGCATCTATAGCAGTCGGGTCTGGATCTCTGTCGGTATTGTGATTTTCTTTATGCTGCTGCTGGTCAGCCGCTATGCCTATTTGCAAATTTTTAATTTTGAAACCTTCTCTACGGCTTCTGACCAGAACCGTATTCGCCTGCAGCCCTTAGCGCCCGCACGCGGCTATATTTACGATCGTAACGGTATTTTACTTGCTGATAATTACCCGGTTTTTACAGCGACTTTAAGCCGCGCTGATGTTCAGGATATTGATGATACGCTGAAACGTCTTACACCGATTCTGGAATTAACCGAAGAAGATATTGAACGTTTTCAGGCACGAATCAAAACGGCGCGTAAAACTGAGCGGGTATCGATCAAGCTGAATCTGAATGAAAATGATATTGCCCGTTTTAGTGAAGTAAAATATCTATTTCCGGGCGTTAATATTGAAACCCAGATGACGCGTTACTATCCGCATGGTGAACTCTTCGCGCATGTGATTGGTTATGTCGGCCGTATTAATGACAAAGAACTCAAAGAAATTGATAAGGATCTCTATGCCGGATCTAACCTGATTGGGAAAATCGGGGTAGAAAAATACTATGAAGATCTCTTACATGGTGTGCCGGGTAATGAATCTGTTGAGGCTGATGCTTTCGGTAATGTTCTGCGTCACTTAGGCCGTAAAGAGCCGGTACGCGGTAATGATCTGTATTTATCACTGGATTATGGTCTACAAACCATTGCCACTGAACAACTGGCCGGTCGTCGTGGTGCTATTGTCGCGATTGACCCACGTACAGGTGAAATTCTGGCGCTGGTTTCCAGTCCAAGTTTTAACCCTAATTTATTTGTCACCGGGATTAGTAGCAAAGACTATTCAGGCCTTCGTGACAGTTTAGATCAACCACTTTATAACCGTGCTGTTCAAGGGGCTTATCCTCCAGGTTCAACGATCAAACCGATGTTTGGTATGGGCGGTCTGCATTATGGACTGGTCGACTGGAGTACAGCGATTTCTGACCCGGGGTACTTTACCTTACCGGGCGATAGTCACCGCTTCCGTGACCATAAAAAAACCGGTCATGGCGCTGTGAATCTGCATAAGGCGCAAGTGGTGTCCTGCGATACCTATTTCTATGTCATGTCCTACCGCATGGGCATTGAAAAAATGAATAGCTGGATGCGCCAGTTCGGCTTTGGCGAAAAAACCGGTGTGGATTTACCAAGTGAAAGTTCAGGTCTTTACCCAAGTCCTGAATGGAAAATGCGTACCCGTAAATCCAAATGGTCACGTGGTGAAACCATTTCAGTGAGTATTGGTCAGGGTGCATTTACCGCCACACCATTACAGCTCGCTATGGCAACTGCTATTACGGCGAATCAAGGCTCACATGTTACGCCTCACGTACTGCGTGAAAGCAAAGGTGCCAAACCTTTCACCGTACATAATGCTACCAATGGTAAAATCGACTTTAACGGTCAACCAGACGACTGGATCAAAATGCGTGATGCGATGATCGATGTGGTTCAGTCAGGTACAGGTCGCAGAATCCGCACACCGATGTATCAAATCGCAGGTAAAACCGGTACGGCACAGGTGAAAAGTATTGCGCAAGGTAAGCGCTATAATGAAGCCCTGCTGACTGAACGCCAACTGGATCATGGTCTATTTGTGGGTTTTGCACCTGCTGAAGCCCCTGAAATTGCAGTAGTCGTTGTCTGGGAAAATGGTCGACATGGTGGTTCTGCTGCACAACTGGCTAAACCGTTATTTGATTACTGGTTACTGTCTCGCGATAAAAATCCAATTCACCCTGCCGGCCATCAAATTAGTGGCGGTCTCATGACAGCAGGTATTAAACCGGGTGAATTGCCAAGTGGACCGAATCTGTTAAGTGCTGATCCGAATGCGACCCCAACACAAGAAGGCAGTCAGGCGACCCACGCACAGCCAAACAATCCGCAACCTGCAACTTCTCGCTCTGCTCCTGCAGCCAATGACGATCAGGAATAATTCATGAAAAACCAACTTAGAATTATTGGCGGTGACTGGAAACGCCGTCAATTGGCTTTTGCCAGTATCGAAGGATTACGCCCCACACCTGACCGTGTGCGTGAAACTTTATTTAACTGGCTGATGTGGGATGTCCAGAATGCCTGTGTCTTGGATCTGTGTACCGGTTCAGGTGCTTTATCTTTTGAAGCATTATCACGTGGTGCAGCTTCAGTGGTGATGATTGAACCTGATCGTACTCAGGCGCAATTCCTCACCCAAAATCTGGAATTACTCAAAGTCACCAAAGCACGTGCGCAACTTAAAATTGCGACAGCACAACAAGCATTAACCAGCCTGAAACAGCAGTTTGATCTGGTCTTTCTAGACCCGCCTTATAGTCTGGATCTATGGGAAACTCTGGCTGCTCAAGCTGATCCACTGATCAAAGAAGATGGTTTTATCTATGTAGAAGCCGATCGTGAACTCAGCACATTGAAGCTGCCAAGTTCATGGCGTTTAGTTAAAAATACCAAAGCCGGTACAGTACGCGCAGGGCTGTATCAGAAAAAAGCGGCTTAAAACCTACTTATATTAAACACTCAAATAAAAAAGGATTCCTTAAAGAAATCCTTTTTATAAATGGAAGGTAATAGTTAACGATTACGACGCCAGTCCCGATCACCTCTGTCACGTTTCCAGTCACGATGATCTTTATGTTTTTTCCAATCCTTATCACCACGATCCCGATCATAATGTCCATTACGATCATGATGACCGCGATAACCTTCATCCCAAGGATCAACCACACAGCCTGTTAGCGCTACTGCCAATACAGATGACAGTAATATCATTTTTTTCATGTTCATCACCTCTATACCGCACTCAATTAGTATCAAGTGATTTCATGAAGAGTACGCGGAGCCATTGTTGCACTCTTGTATGATTTTGTTCATTTTCCATACTTAATTAAAGGGTTTGTCTCGGATTTAATAAAAAAACCATTTATGCATATTTACACTTAGATTCGCATAAATACAGCTAAGGATTTACTTGGTTTTTCTGGCCATATTTTGAATACTACAAACTTTTCCAATGCCCTGATTTTTATGACCTGGCTACTCTTTATTCTTGGTGCAATTATCGCAGGATTTGTACAGGGACTTACCGGTTTTGCTTTTGCATTAATTGCCATGTCATTCTGGGTATGGGGATTGAGTCCTCAACTTGCTGCGCCCTTAGTGGTTTTTGCCTCGGTGTGGAGTCACCTCATTTCATTATCCAATGAACCTAGACTTCCTCATCTGCACCGAACCTTATATCTACCTTATTTAATTGCTGGTCTGATCGGTGTCCCACTCGGCACCTGGTTACTGAATATCGTTGAAGCGGGTACTTTTCGTATTTTGCTGGGTATATTTCTCGTGATCTGGTGTCCACTGATGTTGCTTAATCCACAGATTAAATTGATTCAGCATTCAGGTAAAACTGCGGATGCAGGGATTGGTTTGGCTGGTGGCATTTTAGGAGGTTTAGGGGGATTCTGTGGTTCTGTACCCTCTGCCTGGTTAATGCTGAAACAGCTGCCGAAAGAACAGCAGCGCTATATATTGCGTCATTTTAATTTTGCCATACAGGTGTTTACCTTAGCCGCCTATTTACTGCAAGGCACCTTAAATCAGACTCACCTCCCCTATATAGCGGTACTCATTCTGGCTGTAAGTATTCCCGCTATTTTAGGCGCACGTCTGTTTCATCAAATTTCAGAATTACGTTTTAAACAGATTGTCTTAGGCTTGCTCTTCAGCTCGGGCTGCTTTCTCCTGATCAAAGAAGGCATTGACTCATTTGCGCGATAGAGCAGCTCTAGAGCCTTACATCACTTTGCTTTCAGCCCTATTGCTGTTATGTTAGCCCGGATGATTCTCTAGGCGGATATAAGCGATGCAAATTCGTGATCAAATTGTACTTGTGACTGGTGGTGCCCGTGGATTGGGACTAGCCATTACCCAGCTTCTGATTCAGGAAGGTGCACGTGTAGTGGTGAATTACCATAGCAGCAAAACCCAAGCTGAAGCTTTGCAAAATCAGTATCCTGATCAGGTCTTTGCCTATCAGGCAGATGTAACACAAGCTGATCAGGTACAAGCTTTATTCGCTGCCAGCAAGGCCCATTTTGGAGAAGCCATCCATTCCGTTATTAATAATGCGCTGGTGCAATTTGAGTTTAATGGTGATGAGCGACCTAAAGTTGAAGATCTGACCTGGGAAAGCATGTCCCGTCAGTTTAGTGGAGCAGTTCAGGCTTGTTTAAATACAACACAAGCTGCATTAGAAGATATGAAACAGGCACATTTTGGTCGTATCGTGAATATTGGGACTAACCTGGTTCAAAACCCCGTCGTTCCTTATCATGATTATACGACTGCGAAAGCGGCTCTATTGGCCTTTACCCGAACTACTGCGCAAGACCTGGGTCAGTATGGGATTAATGTGAACATGCTTTCAGGCGGATTACTGCAAACCACAGATGCAAGTAAAGCAACGCCTGACTTTGTCTTTGACCTGATTGCTCAGTCCACTCCTCTGCGCCGCGTGATTACGCCTGAAGAATTTGCATCCGCTATTTTAATGTTCCTGTCACCTTATTCACGCGCAGTGACAGGTCAAAACCTGATTGTCGATGGCGGACTGGTTAAAGGTTAAAGATCGCAAAAGAAGAATGAGATTCTAAATTTCATTCTTCTATTTTTTGACCAGTTGTTGAATAAAACTACTTTTGCATAGCGCATTTACTTCTACAATAGTGCGCTCCCCATCAAAGTTCATCTTTTTCTATGAAACTCCTAACGGCATTGCTCAGTAGCATGTTACTGGCAGGTTGTATGTCCAATGATCTTAAAAAGTCAGAACAGCTTCTGCAAAACTTCAATTGTGCCAAGATTGATACAGCGCAAATGCCACACAGTAGTATGACGGATTATTATCAACACATGCTGTACAGCAGCAAAACCAAGGTCGAGTCTTATATTGAGCAATATCATCAAGGTGAAGAGCTTTTTGACCTGCCTTTATATGAAGTGGTAGAACAGCAATACAATCTTTATAAAGATGCCTGCCAGAATCTGGGGGGAATTTTATCTGAAGAGAATCAAAATTAAATTCGGTATTTATATATCGTACAGAAAAGCAGAGTCCATCCCTCTGCTTTTATTTTTCCTGAAATTAAAAATAGCGTTGATCAATACTGAATTTTTCAGGAAATTTAGGTTCAATATTGGCATAGAACGCCATGATCTCAGCCATATCCTGTTCATAATTTCCTGTTGGATAAATGATTTTACCTACACCCGCTTCTTTTTTCGCATAATCCATATAAGCCAGCGCAATCGGCACACCCGCATTGATCGCCACATGATAAAAACCGGTTTTCCATTGTTCCTGACGGGCGCGTGTACCTTCTGGTGTAACCAGCATCACCAGTTTAGGATGCTCTTTAAATAAATCTGTCATAACCTGAACCATGCTTAGACGAGGCTCACCCGGTTGTTTGGGACGACGGTCAATACCAATTCCACCCATTGCACGTACAAAAGGCCCAAATGGAAATTTCATATAGCTGTCTTTAATGGTCAGACGCACATTCACTTTTAATGCCTTTAAGGCCAAACGTGCATATAGCGCGTCCCAGTTACTGGTATGTGGTGCTGCAATCATCACACATTGATCAAGGTCTTCAGGCCATTGGTCATCGGTTTTCCAGCCCATTAAATTTAAAGTTTTCTCAGCTAAATTTTCAAACACAGCTACATCACAATCATTGTCAAAATTTCGCCACAGTCTAACAATGCAGCAGAATATAGATAGTGCATCCTGATCAATAAATCACCAATTAATATATATTTGTATTTTTAAACTTTGGGAAGAATTTTCAATTTATTGTTATTTGAATATTTCTTCTTTCACTTCCTATTGCAAGCTCACTCTTTTAAACAAATAGTGAGTTCAATTTATTTTACTGATTTATATATTTTTCCATCCTAATTTTAGGATATGTCGATTTTAGCTTTCTTTCTATACTTCGCTGACATAATAAATTCCAGGAAGATTTTCATGAAAAAGACTTTAATTTGTCTTGCCTTAGCGGGGTTACTTACAGCATGTGGCGGTTCAGATAATGATCGTACAGAGGGTTCATCACCTGTTCCACCTACAGCTCCGGTCGGGACCGAAACTGGTGTACTGACAGATGGAATTATCTCAGGGGTAACATATATCACCAGCAGTGGTGCTGAAGGGGTTACTAATGAAAAAGGCGAATTTAAATTTAATGATGGAGAAAAGGTTAAATTCCTGATTGGTGACATACAACTGGGTCAAGAAATTGAAGCTAAAGAACGTGTTACGCCTTTAGATTTAGCACAAACTGAATATGCACGTACCAACCTGATGGTGCTTTTACAGTCTTTAGATACAGATAGTAATCATGACAATGGGATTAGCATCAGTACCGAAACTGCTAATGCCCTTCTTAATAAGAGTTTAGATTTTTCTAAGGCCCCTACAGCTTTTGCTACAGACATAGTATCAACAGGCGTAGTTACCACAGAAAAATTGATTACACCTGAAAAAGCTGCAGAGAACTTCCAGTCAACTTTCTATAAAGACATCGCCGGTACTTGGGAAATTGGCCGTAATGCAAACAGCGCTGTACTGATCCATATTTTAGAAGATGGCCGTTATGCCTTAGGTCAAGCAGAAGCTGCTGACGGTGATGGAACACCTGGCATTGAAACTGGAGAGTTAAACTGGAACGCAACTACAAGCGTGATTTCACCGCGCATTATTCAAGACAGTAATGGTGAATGGGGACTCTCAAATCCTGCAGAAGGCAAACCTTATACCTTAAACTATGATGGAACGACCTTAATTCTGACAGAACCTGGGATCAATACCGAATACCGTTTAAGCCGCGTCAAACAGTCTGCTAATGGTCTGGTAGGTGCTTGGAGATTTAGTGACACCCATTTATTTGCCTTCTTTGACACAAACTATTATTTCTTCCTGGACACTGAAGGCGGAGATGATTGTGGCTGGCCTGGTATTGAATATGGCAAATTTACCCTCTCAGGTAATACACTTACGACCACTGAAGTTTTATTCGATACCAATGAATGTGGCGGATTACAAGACAGTTCCGATGGCAGCAAGACCATTGCAAACATCAATGTATCGGCTGAAACTCTGATATTGCATCCACAAGGTGAAGGTCCTGTAACATTACAGCGCGTTAGATAATGAGCACAGCCTACCTAAAGAATTATCTTTAGGTAGGTTTAATTAATATGTTCAAAATGAATCGTACATCCCATCAATAAGTGCATTAGCTCAATTTGTGAAGTGCAATCAGTTTTCTCATAAATATTCTTAAAATAAGTTCGTACTGAACTTAAAGTGATCCCACACTTTGTCGCAATTTCTTCTAATTTGTAGCCATTGATTAAAAGCTCACACAAATCAAATTCACGTTTCGACAGTTGATATGCTTGCTGCAAATAAGCTCTAGATAATGAATAATGCCGGTTTTTGTCTGTCATAAATACAGCAATCTGATGCTGAGCTTCAGAAAATTGCTGCATCTTTTTTAATCTTTTAAAAGGCACAACAGTGAGCATCAATTGCTGTCCTTTAGAATCCTGCACAGCCAAGACTCCGCCTATTTCACTCGACATACTGGTATCTTCCAGCAAAGCACTGGATAGCAATCTTTCCAGACGTTCCTGATCACCTACCGGAGTTTTCAGGCGGTTATGCATATCCATTTCCAGACATGTTGAAGCTTCAATCATGCTTTGTGCGAGTGGATTTGAATAAGACAACTTGAGATCCTGATCCAGCAAAATAATACCGATTTTTAAACAGTCCAATACGGTATATAAGCTGATATTGTCTTGTTGTACTAAACTGATTTGCCGATGAATCTGTAAAGAGCGACGCAAATGTATACCGATCCGTTTGAGAAAATTCAGTTCAGTCGCTTCAAAACCTTGAGTATGCGGAGCACGATGTAGTCCCATGACTGCCCAGCGATAATTTCCTCTGTCCAGTAATACTCCCGCCATATACCCTATCCCTGTAGGCTTAAGGCATTTTTCATAAAAGATATACTGTTCTGTTCCAGGTTGATCTGCATAATGACGGCAGTCCTGATTAAGTGCCTTCCCCATATCAATTTCATTCCATAAAGGCATATGCAGCTTCATGTCAATGACCCGAATTCGTTCATCCTGATAAGCAGCCAGACTTTCTTCCGGAATATTGTAAGTATAAACAAAGTCATAGGCAGGATTGAATTGATCAAGACCGGTAAAAATAGCACTATGACTCTGGGTATATTGCACAATATCCTGGATGACCTCCAGCCATAAAGCAGGCAATAAAGCAGCATCATAAATTTTCGCGATGATATTATTTTCCTGTTCTGCTTTCATGACCGCTCTTTTTAATAATTATTTCTATCAAATCATAACCTTAAGGTTTATAAAATAAAACTAAAGAAAACCAATCGCTTATTTTGTATTTTAATTATCTTAGTTTCTCATCTACATATATTTAATCCGTTTCACTTAACGAATCAATTTTTAACAAGATCTCTCTGTATATTGATAGCTCATACTTCTAATGTAAACTCTAGAACAGAAGAACAAGAGGATGATCTTCAATGAAAAAAATACTATGGCCTGCTTTATTGGTAGTAACGGTTACTAGTTTAAGTGCATGTTCTAAACAGAATGACCGCGATATGGCCAGTGCAGATACTCAATCTAATACCACAAATGCTCCTGTTACTACAGAGACTACAAATAGTCAAAGCAACATGAGTACTGAGATGACCAGTAATGCTACTGTTAACTCAAACTGGGTAGGTGAATATGAAGGTGTTTTCCCGTGTGCTGACTGCGAAGGGATTAAAGTTGAACTAGATCTTAATCCTGACAAAACTTATGAATTAAGTGAGGAATATTTAGGTAAAACTGGAAATAATGAAACTGAAACCAAAGGTAGCTTCACTTTCGATCCTCAACAACCTTCTATTATCGTCCTAGATGGAAAAGCTGAAAACCGGAAGTTTTATGTAGGTGATAATTTCGTTGAAGCTCGTGATATAGAAACAGGTAAGGAAATACAGAGTAATCTGAATTATAAATTAGTTAAAAAATCCCCTTAATCATTTTGTAACTTAATAAAAAATCCCCGCAATTGCGGGGATTTTTTACATCATATGATCGAACGATGAATTACATCATACCGCCCATACCACCCATGCCGCCCATATCAGGCATAGCTGGTTTTTCTTCTGGAATTTCAGTAATCATACATTCTGTTGTTAACATCAAGCCAGCAACAGAAGCTGCATGCTCAAGTGCAGAACGAGTTACTTTCGCAGGATCTAGGATACCCATTTCCAGCATGTCACCGTATTCGCCTGTCGCAGCGTTATAGCCATAGTTACCTTCACCGTTCTTCACAGCATTGATCACTACAGATGGCTCATCACCAGCATTGGCTACGATTTGACGAAGAGGAGCTTCGATTGCACGACGAAGAATGTTGATACCTACGTTTTGGTCATCGTTAGCACCAGTCAAACCATCAAGTGCAGATGCAGCACGTACCAGTGCAACACCACCACCTGCAACAACACCTTCTTCAACTGCAGCACGAGTTGCATGAAGTGCGTCGTCTACACGGTCTTTCTTTTCTTTCATTTCAACTTCAGTTGCAGCACCGATTTTGATGACTGCTACACCGCCTGCCAATTTAGCAACGCGTTCTTGAAGTTTTTCTTTGTCGTATTCAGAAGTAGATTCTTCGATTTGCGCACGGATTTGCTGTACACGTTCAGAAATCTGATTTGCATCACCAGCACCATCAACAATCACTGTATTTTCTTTAGATACAGTTACTTTGTGTGCAGTACCTAAGTGTTCAAGTGAAGTTTGATCTAACTGCATACCGATTTCTTCAGAAATCACAGTACCGCCAGTCAGGATCGCGATATCTTGAAGCATTGCTTTACGACGGTCACCGAAGCCAGGTGCTTTAACCGCACATACTTTGATAATGCCGCGCATGTTATTTACTACAAGTGTAGCCAACGCTTCGCCTTCAACATCTTCAGCGATGATAAGAAGAGGCTTACCAGTTTTCGCAACAGCTTCCAGAACAGTGATCAATTCACGGATGTTGCTAATTTTCTTGTCAACCAACAGGATGTATGGGTTTTCAAGTTCAGCAGTCAACGTGTCTTGTTTGTTTGCAAAGTATGGAGAGATATAACCACGGTCAAACTGCATACCTTCTACAACATCAAGCGAATCTTCAAAGCCTGAACCTTCTTCAACAGTGATTACGCCTTCTTTGCCCACTTTTTCCATTGCTTGTGCAATCAGAGAACCAACAGTGGTGTCAGAGTTTGCAGAGATCGAACCGACTTGTTCAATCGCTTTAGAATCAGAAGCTGGTTTTGCAGTTTGTTTAATATTTTCAACAACAGTTTTCACTGCAAGGTCGATACCGCGTTTCAGATCCATTGGGTTCATACCCGCAGTTACTGACTTGATCCCTTCGTTTAGGATTGCTTGAGCCAATACAGTTGCAGTTGTTGTACCGTCACCTGCGATATCATTGGTTTTTGAAGAAACTTCACGAACCAGTTGCGCACCCATGTTTTCGAATTTGTCTTTCAGGGTGATTTCTTTCGCAACAGATACACCATCTTTAGTGATGTGCGGTGCACCGAAAGAACGGTCGATTACAACGTTACGGCCTTTAGGACCTAAAGTCACTTTCACCGCATCTGCAAGGATGTTTACACCAGCGATCATTTTTGAACGAGCTGAATCACCAAATTTTACGTCTTTAGCTGACATATTTGACTCCGAATATTGTTGTATCTTTACAAAATCTGAATTGGAATGAGTAAAACGATCTGGCGCAGATTAAGCTTCTAATACTGCCAGAATGTCAGACTCTTTCATGATTAAAAGTTCTTCGCCGTTTACTTTTACAGTTGTACCTGCATAAGTGCCGAACAATACTTTGTCGCCAACTTTTACGTCTAACGCGCGTACGCCATTGTCAGTGATTTGACCATTACCAACTGCAATGATTTCACCTTGTGCAGGTTTTTCAGCAGCAGAACCTGGAAGTAAGATGCCCCCAGCTGTTTTTGTTTCTTCTTCAACACGACGAATAACAACGCGGTCATGTAATGGACGAATGTTGCTCATAAATAACTCCATCAGACTAAGTCTTTTTTAGATCACCGATGACGACTTATTTATTCCATTGGTCATCATCAAAATTTTTTGATGTCCTTTTTATGGAGATGGAATAAAACGCTTCAAGGGCAAAAATGAAAAAAAATTGGTTTTTTTTTAATTTTTTGATGGATTGCGTATTTTTTGTCTATTTATTTATGGGATCAGGCTGTGGAACAAAGGTTTTTAACTGTTCATCAAAACAATATTGAATAATTTTTCCTGTTTCATCAATTGCATTAAAGCTATTCGGCTGATTCTTATGGAGTCGATGCGACGCAGAAGTCCCGGCATGGACGTCATAAACCGGATGATCTCCTCCCAATTCGAATATACGGTTCAAATCATAGACTGCGGTACGATGCAAATGCCCATGCAATACAGCAAACAGACCATGTTGCGACCAAGACTCCAATGCAATTTTGGCCATCAGGGGAATATCCTTAAAACCCCGCCTATTCTGAAATGGCACATAAAAAGGTTGATGACTGACAATAATCTTAATTTTGGAAGCAGGCGCCTGCTGTAGTTTCAGGTCAATCCTTTGAATCTGCTCAAGTGATAGATGACCTTTAGTATGATATCGACGTCTAATCGAATTTACTCCGATCAGATAAAAATGTTCGGTTTCTAAAACAGGCTCTAGTTCACCAAAAAATAATTGATAACGGGTAAATGGAGTAAATAACCGATTCCATAAATGATAAAGTGGAATGTCATGATTCCCTGGGATCACAAGATAAGGCGTATTCAACTGATCCAGAAACCGTTTACAGGCAAAAAACTGCCCCAAACGTGCTCGCTGGGTGAGATCGCCGCTGACTACCACCGCTTCCAATGGATGATCCCGACAAAATTGCTGGATGGCTTCCAAACATTCAGGTCTTTCTGTACCAAAATGCAGATCAGAGAGATGCAGAATCATGCGGCACCATTACACTTAAACTATTTTTTAAAACTGAAATATTTAAAGGTGGTGTCATTTCTACCGTTTCTCCATCTATAGCTACCATTAATTTCTTACGTTTAGACTCAATTCGCACCTGATCTGCAGCAAAACTATAAACATCTGAGGCTTGATCAATCTTGCCCCGAATTAACTGATATACCAGCTTGAATAACGTCAGCTTGTCACTTTTGGAAACTACAACCCCAGCTACCTTCCCTTGCTCAGCAGCTTGGGCAATCCGCATTTTCATGTCTGCCAGTTGAAGTGGATTATTGCCAAAGAAAATCAGTGGAGTTTTGACCGGATATTTCTTCTGATCTACCCAGATTTCCAGTTTTAATTCTTTACGGTCACGAATCAAAACATCGAGTGCTGAGGTATAGGCATGTAAAGGGAGACGGCCAAATATGCGATTATAGTCTTCACGTTTTTTAATAAATAAGGGATATAAGCCCAGACTAGCATTGTTCAGGTAGATTTCCTGATTAATGCGCGCTACATGGATACGTTTGGTTTGACCTGTTGCAATGACTTGTGCAGCTTCGACCAAATCTAAGGGAATATCCAGTAATCTTGCCGCATAATTAAAAGTACCTAAAGGCAATATTCCGACTGGAATATCAGTTTCAAGCAGGTGTTTGGCGATTGAATTGAGCGTTCCATCTCCTCCTGCTGCCACGACTACACCATGATCTGGCGATTGTTGATGCCGTTGTAGCACTTCAGCAATGACTTTTTTGAACTGTTCTGGATCATTGATTTCAAAGGCTTTAGTCTCAAAATCATGCGCTGCAAAAATATCTAGTAATTGCTCATATTTTTCTTGTTGGTCGAATAGACGGAAACCAGAATTATGATTATAAATAATGGATAAGGGTTTAGATTGATTAGACATTTTTTACACAGATTGATGCACACCTATTGGCATTTTGTTCAATTCATAAACAATTAATAGTTGCTTTATGTAAAATTCGAATGGCGACCATTTATTTAATCAATAACAAATATAACTGAACAATTTTATTTAAAGGTTTGATTTAAATAAAAATAATTAAAATAAATACCACACATAAAGCTAATAAATACATATTTAAGATTTTGAATTTATTTATATCTTATTGTTTTATATAAATTTAAACAGAAAATAGCATAATATTCCAAATAAAATCCAGCACTTCTTTAGTCTTATTTTTTTGATGATTTTATGCTTTAATACAGCCACTTTTTTTCATATTTCATCTGGCCAGTATTTTATTGACCAGATTGTACTTTGTACAAAATTTTGTACACATTTGAGATAGGCCTCACCATGACCCAAGTGAACGCACCAGAATTCGTTCGTCACCCTAAGCTTATTGCATGGGTGGAAGAAATTGCTAAATTAACAAAACCAGCAAAAATTGAATGGTGTGACGGTAGCGCAGAAGAATATCAACGTTATATCGACTTGATGATCGCTAACGGCACAATGCAAGCGCTTAACCAAGAGAAACATCCTGGTTCTTATCTTGCAAATTCTGATCCTTCTGACGTTGCTCGTGTTGAAGACCGTACTTTTATCTGTTCTGCAAATAAAGAAGATGCTGGCGCGACCAATAACTGGGAAGATCCAGCAGTTATGCGCGAAAAATTGAATGGTCTGTTTGACGGTTCAATGAAAGGTCGCACCCTGTATGTGGTTCCATTCTCTATGGGTCCTTTGGGTTCACACATTGCGCACATCGGTATCGAATTAACTGACTCTCCTTATGTAGCAGTTAGCATGTCTAAAATGGCTCGTATGGGTAAAGCTGTTTATGACGTTCTAGGTACAGATGGCGAATTTGTTCCTTGCGTACACACTGTGGGTGCACCACTTGAAGAAGGTCAACAAGATGTTGCTTGGCCTTGCAACAAAGAAAAATACATCGTGCACTACCCAGAAACTCGTGAAATCTGGTCATTTGGTTCTGGTTACGGCGGTAACGCATTGTTAGGTAAAAAATGCCTGGCTTTACGTATTGCATCTTATATGGGTCGTCAACAAGGCTGGTTAGCTGAACACATGCTGATTCTTGGCGTGACTAGCCCTAAAGGCGAAAAACACTACATCGCAGCTGCATTCCCATCTGCTTGTGGTAAAACAAACTTCGCGATGCTGATTCCACCAGCAGGTTATGAAGGCTGGAAAATTGAAACTGTAGGTGACGATATTGCCTGGATCAAACCAGGTGAAGATGGCCGCTTATATGCAATTAACCCTGAAGCTGGTTTCTTCGGTGTAGCGCCTGGTACAAATACAAAAACGAATCCGAACTGTATGGCAACGCTTCATAAAGACGTGATCTATACAAACGTTGCTGTAACTGACAACGGTGAAGTTTGGTGGGAAGGTCTGACTAAAGAAGCACCTGCGAATCTGACTAACTGGAAAGGTCAACCACATACTGGCGAAGAAAAAGCGGCTCATCCGAATGCTCGTTTCACAGTTTCTGCTGGTCAATGCCCTTCTATCGATGCTGATTGGGAAAATCCAGCGGGTGTTCCAATTTCAGCGTTCATCTTCGGTGGTCGCCGTGCAGACACAGTGCCTCTAATTTCAGAAGCATTTGACTGGGTTGATGGTGTTTATAAAGCTGCAACCATGGGTTCTGAAACGACTGCTGCTGCTGTTGGTCAACAAGGTATCGTTCGTCGCGACCCATTTGCGATGCTTCCATTTGCTGGCTACAACATGGCTGACTACTTCACTCACTGGTTAGAAATGGGTGAGAAAGTTGGCGAAAAAGCTGCTGCTGCTGGTAACAAACTTCCTGGTATCTACAACGTGAACTGGTTCCGTCGTGATGCTGAAGGTAACTTCGTATGGCCTGGTTTCGGTCAAAACATGCGTGTTCTTGAGTGGATCATCGATCGTTGTGAAGGTCGTGCTGATGCTGTTGAAACTCCAATCGGCCGTGTACCTACTTACGAACAGCTCAACTGGACTGGTTCTGATTTCACTAAAGAACAGTTTGACCTGGTAACTTCTCAAGACAAAGATCAATGGATCAAAGAACTTGAAAGCCACACTGAATTGTTCAACAAATTGGGTGATCGTCTGCCAGAAGCGTTGAAAAAACGCCAAGCTGAACTTCTTGAAGCGGTCAAATCTGCTTAATTGCTGATTTAATTTTAAAAAGGTCGCGTAAGCGGCCTTTTTTTATTATTTTAAGGCAAGGTTAAAGCCAATCTTTTAATCTGTTTTACATCTAAATAAAAACCACATTCACTGTTCATTAATCTCCTCAAAGAACATCATTTAACCAGTTAATCCAATATAAAAATCAAGCAATTACTCTAAACAAATGGTAAATTTATGTTTTATAAAAATATTTGAAAATTACATTATTTATTAAGACTAAAGTCCTATAAAAAGAGAAAACTTGGAGGCGTATAAGTATATGAAATCTCCTCACTTTCTCTCTCACTAAAACATAACTTTTTAGATTTTATAGCAATGAAAATTTAAAAAAGATGTGTTTTACAGCATTCCTTTGGAGCAATGTTGTGAATCAGCCACTTCCTGAAGCTGCTACACCGCAGCTTGACCGTAAAACACGGGTTAAATCTATTCTCGGAGGTTCTGCAGGTAACCTGGTCGAATGGTACGACTGGTATGTTTATGCAGCCTTTACCTTATATTTCGCTTCACAGTTCTTCCCTGATGGTGACAATACCGTCAAGCTCCTTCAGGCTGCTGCTGTATTCGCACTTGGTTTCTTGATGCGTCCGATTGGCGCATGGATTATGGGGATTTACGCTGACCGTAAGGGTCGTAAAGCCGGTTTAACACTTTCTGTATCTTTGATGTGTGTCGGTTCCCTGATTATTGCCTGTGCACCCACCTATGATTCAGTGGGTATGCTGGCCCCTGCGCTGCTGTTATTTGCACGGTTGTTACAAGGTTTGAGTGTGGGCGGTGAATACGGTTCAAGTGCCACTTACTTGACTGAAATGGCAGGTAAAAATCACCGTGGTTTTTACTCAAGCTTCCAGTATGTGACCCTGATTTCAGGTCAGCTATTAGCACTCTGTGTATTGATTTTCCTACAACGTACTTTGACTGAAGCACAACTCACTGAATGGGGCTGGCGTATTCCCTTCCTGATTGGTGCATTCTTAGCAATTGTAGTGTTCTGGATCCGTCGCGGTCTGGTAGAAACACAATCTTCAAAACAGGCTGTTGAACAGGCGAAAAAAGGTGGTCCTAAATCCGGTGCCTTAGCATTATTCACCAAATACCCTAAACAGGCGTTTACCGTGATCATGCTAACTGCAGGTGGTACTTTAGCTTTCAACACATTCACTACCTATTTGCAGAAATATCTGGTGAACACTTCAGGTTTTGAAAAGACTACAGCGACTGAAATTACCACCCTTGCGATCTTTGTATTCATGTTATTGCAACCAGTTGTGGGTGCACTTTCTGACAAAATTGGCCGCAAGCCAATCATGATTGCTTTTGGTGTGCTTGGTGTACTATTTACCATTCCCATCTTTAATGGCTTAGGCTCAACTACTAACCCAACCACTGCTTTCATGTTATGTATGAGTGGTATGGTGATTGTGACTGGCTATACAGCAATTAACGCAGTGGTAAAAGCTGAACTATTCCCTGCACACATTCGTGCCTTAGGCGTAGCTTTGCCTTATGCAATTGCTAACACCCTGTTTGGTGGTACAGCAGAACTGGTGGCTTTAAGCTTTAAAAATGCCGGCCATGAAAATTACTTCTTCTATTACATTACTTTCATGATTGGCCTGTCACTGCTGACTTATGTCTTTATGAAAGACACTAAAAAGCACAGCATGATTACTGATGACTAAGTAACTGTATTGCTTTAGGAGCT
The DNA here is from genome assembly GCF_058599425.1 of Acinetobacter sp. CAU_H_56. Lineage (NCBI taxonomy): Bacteria > Pseudomonadati > Pseudomonadota > Gammaproteobacteria > Moraxellales > Moraxellaceae > Acinetobacter > Acinetobacter sp. CAU_H_56. The sequence continues at coordinate 2,184,524 of NZ_CM178654.1, forward strand.
TTCCGGATGGAAACATTCGGAAAGCTTTTTTATTGGAATTTTATGTTTACTGCCATTCCGCTCTTTCATTGCTATGGCATACTTGTCTGATAAAAATACGGGAAATCATCATGATGAAAAAAACAGTTTTTTTACTCGGTTTAACTATCGGCACTTTGGGCCTGACAGCATGTCAGACGGCACCTCAACAGTTTAACGGTCAGACCGGTTATGAAATTCTGGAACGTTCAGAAAATTCTGCAACCTTAAGCTATACATTAGCTGGACGACCAAGTCAGGATGAGAACAGATTACAGGCTGCTTGCAGACAAGTCCTTGGAACCACTAAAAGCTATAATATCCAGATTATCAACAGTCAGGAAATAGTTAACCCAACTCCAGAACAGGTTCAGTATGGCCGTCAACTCGGGGATAGTCGTACCCAGATCAGCTTGAGTAATACACCTGATTTATATAACAGTGAAAATCCGGGTGCCCGAGAGGCATTAGAAGCCCGCCCTACCACTGTACGTGTGATTCGCTATACCTGCTCATAAAAACAGAGCATAAAAAAAGGGCTTGATGCCCTTTTTTCTTTTTCAATTCTTGGATGTTATTTAGTTCGATAGAAGCTGACATTGCGGAATTCTGGTGATTCATCCAGATCTGGCCAAGTAGTCGCACTACGTTCATCCAGTTTGAAATATTGTGGATGACTAAAGTTTTTAACCCGGCTATCTGCCACCCAGACTTCTGGTGCAAATTTCAGGAATTCATCTAGGAAGAAGCGATTACACTGATCATAAAGTACGTCAGCCGCTAGCAGTATATCCACCTGTTCTGTTTTATAGAGATCATCCAGATATTCCAGCTCAACATCATTTAGCTCAGCATTGGCACGACAGGCATCCAGACTGACCTGATCGATATCACAACAGATCACACGTTTGGCTCCTGCCATTTTCGCTGCAATCGCAACAACACCGGAACCAGCACCAAAATCCAGTACGACTTTGTCTTTGACATGATGCGGTTCAGCCAGCAACCACTGTGCCATTGCCAGTCCTGATGCCCAGCAGAAGATCCAGTACGGCGTATCATTCCAGATCCGGCGAATCACTTCATCGTCAAGTTTGTCTGTCGGAAAAACTGGTGGAATCAGCCAGAGTGAAATCGGTGTTTCCGGCAGTTGTTGTGCCGTTAGTTCACAATTAGGAATGACTTGATGTAAGGCTTGGAGTAAATGCTTAGGGGCTTTAGGAAATTGAAAAGTACAGCTCATTGGTTTTTATTTTTAACTATTCAGAATTTTAGTTTCAAACTCGAAACTAAAATTGATAAAGAAAGTTCCCTCTCCTTTATTAAAGGAGAGGGAGACAGCATTAACCCAAAGCTTTCTCAGCAGCTTCTACAGTTTGGCGAATCAGAGTCGTAATTGTCATAGGGCCTACACCACCCGGAACTGGGGTATAAGCAGAAGCAACTTCTTCGATACCGACTAATTGAATATCGCCTACACCGCCGCCATCACGTGGGTGGAAACCAGCATCTACAACCACTGCACCTGGTTTGATCCAGCCTTTCTGGATCAGTTCAGCTTTACCCACCGCACCCACAATGATGTCAGCCTGTTTTACAAATTCAGGCAGGTTTTGAGTACGTGAATGGCAAATAGTCACTGTAGCATTCGCTTCAAGCAACATTGCTGCCATTGGTTTACCCAAAATCGCAGAACGACCAACAACCACCGCATGTTTACCTGCGATTTCGATGTTGTTTTCTTTTAGGATGGTCATGATACCTGCTGGAGTAGCAGAACCATAAGCCGCTTCACCCATCGCCATACGACCGTAGCCAAGACAAGTCACACCATCAACGTCTTTTTCAAGCGAGATTGCATCGAAACAAGCACGTTCATCAATTTGTGCAGGAACCGGATGTTGTAACAGAATACCGTGAACATCTGGATTTGCATTCAATTTTTCAATTTCAGCAAGCAATTCTTCAGTAGTCGTTTCTTTTGGAAGCTCAACTTTTAATGAATCCATACCAACACGACGGCAAGCATTACCTTTCATACGTACATAAGTTGCAGATGCGCCATCGTCACCCACCAAAATAGTCGCAAGAATTGGAGTACGACCTGATTTTGCTTTTAGCGCTTCTACGCGAGTTAACAAGTCAGCTTCAATTTGCTTCGCCAATGCACGACCGTCTAGAACTAATGCCACGGCACTTCTCCCAAGTGTTGATATGAATCAATTTTGCACATTCTACATGATAATTCTGAATATTTTCCGTCATATGCTGTTTTTATGCGCATACAAATGAATATCCTATTGTTTTTTTTTCAGAGCTTGATAATATACGCATCAACAAGACGCGGCGGGGTGGCAGAGTGGTCATGCAGCGGACTGCAACTCCGTGGACGCCGGTTCGATTCCGACCTCCGCCTCCAATCTTGTTAAAGCCCGAGTGGTGAAATCGGTAGACACAGGGGATTTAAAATCCCCCGCCCACAAAGCGTGCCAGTTCGAGTCTGGCCTCGGGCACCATTCTTCTACTACTGAAGATGGTGTAAATAAAGAACCCAGCGAAAGCTGGTTTTTTTATGCCTGTAATTTGCTAAATCTAGTTCTCAATAGAATTTTATTAGCATTCGCCAACCTACTCTGCTTTCAAAATATCATCCAGCAGAGCGTAAATAACCTTCTAGATCCTGTTCCAGTTTTTCCTGAAAATGAATCAGCTCAATGATCTTTACATGTGGTAGCCAGTAACGTACCAGTGGCAGCAACTGCATTTCATGACGAATCTGACAACTAATCAACAATTCTCCAGACTCTGATTCCTGTTCGATCTGCTGTTCCGGAAATAAACGGCGCTCTTTAAAAAATACCGTGACTTCAGGTTGCACCTTCATCAAAACCTGCTGTTTTTGCTGGCCAAACCAGATGCTGTCTTCATCTGCCAGCATTTTCAGAACTTCAGGATCATGCTCAAAGCTTTCATTTTCAAAAACTAGTTTGACTTCCTGCAATTGACTTAAACGATAGGTTTTGAGTTCAGCTTCAGTGACACCGGCCAGATACCAGATGCCATGATGATGAATCAGTCGATATGGCTGGATGATCCGTGTTTGATCGGAATATTGCAGCTCAATCTGCTGCCGTTTATAGATCGCCCCTGCAAGCGACTTAAAATGCTCGGCAAACTGTTTGGCATCTTCAAAATAATAGCCTTTTGCCGAAAACACCTGATTTGCCCGCTCATCCAGCAATTCACGAATAAAAGACATATCCAGTGCCGGATACAAGTCACTGATTCCAGACAATTGTGCAAAATTCTGGATATCCTGTAACTTGAAACGCCCTAAATATGAAGGCTCAAGATAGTAGCGTTTGGTATTTTCATCCTGTATGAGCGGTAAATACGCATTTAGACGAACAAAATCACGCTCAATGGTACGGGTGCTGACCTGAAATTCTCGTGCCAGCTCCTGTACACTCAACTGATGCCCTATATTAAGTTTGGTTAAAATATTTGCCAAACGGTCTGCGAGGCGCTCATGCGTTGACGCATTGCCCTTCATAAATACCCTCTTCGTGCCGCTTGTGCAGCACAATGAATCATCTGCTTAGAATTTTTAAATTATGGGAAAATTATACAGCCAAATAAAAAGGAGATTAGAGTTATTCACTTCAACTTAAGGCTAATAGGCAAGGTGTTTTTTAAGCTTTTTTACGACGTTTGTAGTGAGGTTTCGGTGCTGAGTGGCTCAGCCGTTCCATATAGCGTTCCAGATGCAACATGGCTTGATACAGCTTGTGTAAATCGGAACGAAGTAACTGATTACGGATAATCGCTTTATGCAAACGCTTCAATGCACGAAAGCCTTGTTCATGCGTATAAGGGGTCGACACTATCTTCATAATATACTTCCTTTTAATACGTGACATTTCATCTAATACCAAACAATTTAGTCAGATTATATTTAAGCGCTAATTTACTCCTCAGTTTTGACAGGTTGTGTCGAATAATCGACACTTTTTACCGTTTTTTAAAATTTATATCCCTATTTCAATCAATTAATTTAAATTAGTTATCGTTTTTTATGCAAAATAAAAGCCAACAAAAGTTGGCTTTTATTATTTCTATTACAAGAATAATTAGATGATTTCCACCACAATCTTACCGATATGTTCACCTGTATCCATCGCTGCATGCGCATCCTGAATCTGGTCAAACTTGAAGGTTTGATAGATCATCGGTAAACATTCGCCTTTTGCCCAGAGTGGTGCCACATGCTCTTTCAGGCCTTGGGCAATTTCAGCTTTCTCAGCCGTATTGCGTGCACGCATGGTGGAACCAGTAACGGTCAAACGTTTCATCATGATTTGACCCAGTTTAACCTCCTTAGCCTTAGCACCGCCCAGGAATGCGATATACACCAGACGGCCATCACGACGCAGCAGATTCAGGTTTTTCTCCAGGTATGGCGCACCCACCATATCCAGAATCACATCTACACCGGCATTATCCGTAGCTTCATTGATGACCTGCTCAAAGTCTTGGGTCTTGTAATTGATTCCTGTGGTCAGATGTGAAATCGCCTGGATTTTTTCATCACTACCTGCTGTCGCAAAGGTTTTGATTCCTAATGATTTGCACAGCATTAAGGCCGTGGTCCCAATCCCGCTGGTACCACCATGAATCAGCACCGTTTCCCCTGCCTTAGCCTTACCCATCTGGAACACATTTGCCCATACAGTAAAGAAGGTTTCTGGAATCGCCGCAGCCTGTACAAAGCTCACACCTTCAGGAATGTTTAAAGTCTGACTCTCTGGCACAACGCAATATTCTGCATAACCACCACCATTGGTCAGGCCACAAACCTTATCACCCACTTTAAACTGACTTACTTCACTTCCGACTGCAACCACTTCACCGGCAACTTCCAGACCCGGTACCGGAGTCACACCCTTAGGCATTGGATACAAACCCTGACGCTGCAAGATATCCGGACGGTTAATCCCAAAAGCATGAACCTTAACCAGCACTTCGTCTGCTTTTGCTTCTGGAATGGCAACGGTTTCATAAGCGAGTTTCTCTACACCACCCGGTTCTGTAATGATGACTTGTTGCATGCTGTGTTGCGTCATGGATTCTTTCCCTAATATTCACGTTTCGTATTTTTCGAACTTATTTGAACATAGAAATGCTATGGATTGAAGCAGCATGGACTTATGTATAATCAGCTGCCTATTTAGTAAATTGATATAAGACCATTGATGACAATAATTACAAAAGCGAAAACAGAGGATATCGACGCTATTCTTGAGATCTGGTTCAAGGCTTCTGTAAGGGCGCATGATTTTATTCCTGCTAGTTATTGGGAAAATCAGCTGCTTCCAATGCGAGATGTATATTTGCCCTTAGCAGAAAACTATGTCCTTAAAGAAAATCATACGGTGCTTGGCTTTGTTTCATTATTAAAATCGGAAAATATATTAGCTGCACTTTTCATTGATCCTGAGCAGCAAGGTGCTGGCTATGGCCGCCGTTTAGTTAATTTCTTAAAACAGCAATGTAATCAGCTGCATTTAAATGTCTATGCTGCAAATACATCAGCAGTTCATTTTTACCAAAAGCAGGGTTTTAAGGTGATCAATCAAGGAATCGATGAGAATACCGGTCAAGCTGAACTCACTATGAGCTGGTCCAAGCATTCATCTTAAAAATATGAGGGCTAATTCTATGTCAGCAGTTATCGCCTACAATGAAGATAATTACAGTAACTTCGAATGGTTTGAAGGCCTTGCTGTGATCCGGTTCTATGCTGACTGGTGCAAGCCTTGTGTACAGAATTTTCCGGTTTTTGAGGAACTGGCAGCACAATATGCTGGGCATAACCCAGAAATTAAGTTCGGTAAAATCAATGTCGATCAATCACCGATTCTGACCTTACGCTATAACGTTTATGGCCTACCTTCTACTCTTATCTTTAAAAATGGGCAGATCATTCAACGCATTGCTGGTGTGAAAAGCCTAACTGAAATGAAATCTATTTTATCTCAAGTTCTAAATGAATCATCCGGTTTCGACTGATTCAAGCGGATCAATCTTTTATTTAGCAGATTGATCTGGCATCTGCACAAACTGCATCAGGAATTTACGTACCAGCGGCAAGACAAGCAGAATCAGTGGAAATGCCACCAGCCACGACAGTCCCCAAGCATGTAACCATAACGAGATAAAGGCATCGCTCCAGCCTTTATTCAGCAACATATTAAAGCAGGAAATCGCACCGCTCATAATGCCGGAAAGAATCAAGGGCATTAACCAGTTCAGATGTTTTAGGTGAAATTTTGGGAGATTGTTTTTCATAAATGACCTTTAGAATACTTACTTTTCTTCACTTTGGGCTTTCACTATCTGTTTCAGGGATTTCATAAACTGGGCAAATTGCGGCATGAATTCCTTGAAGAGTGGCAACTCTTTATTTTCCAGCATGACTTCACTAAACAGTTTTAAGCCAACAGCAAATGCCTTGGTACTCTCCCCATCCAACAACTGACTGGCTTGAAGTTTTTCCAGTATTTTAAAGATGTCATCGTGATTACCCACCTGAAACTGTAGCGCCTCAGTATAGGTGGATGGATTACCTTGAGCATCAGCCAGATGTTTAACAGTCACTTCATATTGATGTTGTTTCATGTCCTGCTCCTACAGTTGACGGATATTAATTGCAGCCTGTTCAATCTGGGCAGCAATATCACTGATCTGCTCTGGACGAAGTTCATTTTGCAGTTTGAATCGTAGTGAAGCTTTCAGGCTTTCCATTGAATTATGGATATCGATATAGCGCTCATCTTCTTGAATGCGGCGACGGGTTTCAAAACGGCTAAGAACTCTTTGTAGAGTTTCCTGATTATCTTTCAGATGCTCACGGCCTTTGCCTGTAATGTGGTATTGCTTGCGTTCATCAGCACTCATAACCACTTGGGTATATTGCTGTTCTTCAAGATAGTTAATCGTCGGGCAGATCGTGCCTGTACTCGGTTTATAGTTCCCCCCAACCAAAGCAGCAACATCTTTGATAATGTCATAGCTGTACTTAGGCGCTTGAGCAATAAAATGCAGCACGAGCAGTTTCATTTCACCTGCTTCAAAGAGGCGTTTACGAGGTTTTGGAGAGTTTTCTCGCTCTTCTATTAATGCAAAATCAGAAGTTCTAGACATAGCAAAGATATATCTTAAATTTAATATAAGATATATCTTATCATAGATAATATTGAATTTATTTCAAGTGAAGCAATAAAAGTTAAATTTAAGAAGAAAAATAGGCACGAAATACTTGTGAAAAACATCCTTCCTTATAAAGCCATTTTCTCAGTTGAGATTACAACAATTAACTAGGAACCTTTTGTATAGTTACTGTCTTATCTAAATGTATAAAAATAGATGCTTTATAATCTTAGTCCCTCAACTTAAATTTTAACTTTTATATTCTCGCACCATCCGATCACTGACATCTTCCGGATAGCAAAGTGGCGCATAACCTCCAGCACGATTATAAGCACTTCGTTTACCGCAACGACTACCATTACGCGCTGTATTATATGGACAAGGACAATTTCCCGGATAGCTTTCAATTGACTGTTGAATAATCTTCCGTTTAATTGCTTCCGCACTTTGGCTGCTCTGCTTGGCTTCTGCTCCAAAAGCTACACATAGTCCAATTAGTAATAATATTTTCTCATACCTTCCCTCCATCTACGGAGCATTGTATAAAGCTACATATAAATTGAAAGATCACATTTTGAATAACCGAATGATTTTCAAACATCCAAAATTCAGGCAATAAAAAACCCGCCTTACAGCGGGTTTTTCTTAAAATCAGTCCAGTCTTATAAACGAACCAATTCCACAATTTTCTCAGCCAATTCTTCAACTGCATCGGCTGTATAAGTTACATCTGTACCTTCTGCAAGGTCAGTAATGACTACTACACCAGTTTCACGAACAAGTGCAACCTGTTCAGCAGTCAGACCCGCTTTCGCAATTGCAACTACACCTTGTTGAATCAACAGGCTTTCAAGTGCTTGAGCATTTTCCAGAGCTTTCGCAGTTACAGTGACCACAGCAGGTTTTTGGCCTAAACGTGCAGCACGTGCTTCAGCAGTCACAGGTTCATCATGCGCAGTCCATTCAATCGCTGCTTCAACCATACCCGCACCGACTGTCACATTGCTTAAACGGTCGATGAAGATGAAAGAACCGGTGTAACGGCTTTCTTGATAACGGTCAAATACTACTGGAGCATCAAATTCGATAGTCACGTCTGCAATCGCATTCAGTTCCAGCTGTTCAACTTCCAGTTTTTCCAATGTGTTGACATTGGTACGGTAGTGAATTTTTTCAACTTTTGCAGGAATCGTTTGTGTACCGAACTTAACGTTATACAGCTTACCCACTACAAGCGGCTGGTCATTCATCCAAACCACAGATGCACGGGCAGAACGTGAAATTAAAGGCTGCTGGCCTGCTTTAACCAGCACGTTACCACGTGAAATATCAATCTCGTCATTCAGGGTTATCGTAATCGCCTGACCTGCAATTGCATGATCCAGATTGCCATCAAAAGTGACGATTTCTTTCACTGTTGATTTCTTACCAGATGGCAGTGCAACAATTTCATCGCCAACTTTCACTTCACCCAGTGCGATGGTACCGCAGAAACCACGGAAGTCGAGGTTCGGACGGTTGACATATTGAACTGGAAAACGGAATTCGTGCTTGCTGGTATCGTGTGCAATTTCAACGTTTTCCAAAGTCTCCATTAAGGTTTCACCTTGGTACCAAGGTGTATTTGGAGATTTGTTGACAACGTTATCACCATTTAACGCAGAGATCGGCGTAAAGATGATGTTGGCAGGTTTACGGTCACCTAACTGGTCCACGAACTTGTTGTACTCAGCCTGAATTTCATTGAAGCGTGCTTCAGAGAATTCAACCAGGTCCATTTTGTTCACTGCAACCACGATATTACGAATACCTAACAGGCTCGCAATAAATGAGTGACGACGTGTTTGAGTCTGAACACCGTAACGCGCATCGATCAGGATGATGGCAAGATCCGCAGTAGACGCACCAGTTGCCATGTTACGGGTGTACTGTTCGTGTCCCGGAGTGTCGGCAATGATGAACTTACGTTTTTCAGTAGAGAAATAACGGTAAGCTACGTCAATGGTAATACCTTGCTCACGTTCAGCTTGCAGACCATCGACCAGCAGCGCCAAGTCAGGTGCATCACCTGTAGTCCCGACTTTTTTCGAGTCACGTGTTACGGCTTGTAGTTGATCTTCATAAATCAATTTTGAATCGTAAAGTAAACGACCAATTAAAGTTGATTTACCATCATCCACATTACCGCAAGTCAAGAAACGAAGAAGGTCTTTGTTTTCGTGTTGTTTTAAATACGCCAAGATGTCTTGGCTAATTAAATCTGATTGGTGAGACATCGCTCAAACTCCACATATTCTTTTGAAATCGGTTTCTTTTAATCCCCCTGTTTCCCCCTTTGTAAAAGGGGGATTATCTCCTCTCTTTCTTAAAGAGAGGTCGGGAGAGATTAAATTAGAAGTAACCTTCCTGCTTTTTCTTTTCCATCGAACCTGCTTCGTCATGGTCGATCATACGGCCTTGACGTTCAGATGTGGTCGCTAAAAGCATTTCCTGGATAATTTCCGGTAAAGTTGTTGCAGTTGATTCAACCGCACCCGTTAATGGGTAACAACCTAAAGTACGGAAACGAACCGATTTCATTTGTGGCACTTCGCCTGGATTCAGGCGCATACGCTCATCATCAACCATGATCAGCGTACCATTACGCTCAACGACTGGACGTTCAGCAGCTAAGTACAATGGAACAAGTTTAATATTTTCAAGGTAGATATATTGCCAGATGTCTAGCTCAGTCCAGTTAGACAATGGGAATACACGAATACTTTCGCCTTTGTTCACTTTACCATTGTAAAGGTTCCAAAGTTCTGGACGCTGGTTTTTAGGATCCCAACGGTGTTTAGAGTCACGGAATGAATAAACACGTTCTTTGGCACGTGATTTTTCTTCGTCACGACGTGCACCACCGAAAGCAGCATCAAACTGATATTTATCCAGTGCCTGTTTCAGACCTTGGGTTTTCATAATGTCAGTATATTTAGAGCTACCATAGTCGAATGGGTTTACGTCCGCATCACGACCTTCTTTGTTCTGATGCACGATCAGATCAAAGCCATGTTCTTTGGCCATGTTATCACGGAACTTGATCATGTCTTTGAATTTCCAGCCGGTATCTACATGAAGTAGCGGGAATGGAAGTTTTGCAGGATAAAACGCTTTCAGTGCTAAATGCAGCATAACTGCTGAATCTTTACCGATTGAATAAAGCATAACCGGATTTTCAAACTCGGCAGCAACTTCGCGAATGATGTGAATACTCTCAGCTTCAAGCTGTTTAAGATGAGTAAGTCTTTCCTCATTTAATGACATGGACAACCTGCGTATTACACGTGTACTTATTACACTTTATAAAATTTATATTCATTATAGTGATTAACTTTTCATAACGATTGCTTGTTTTGTGATATTCATATATTAAAACGTCATATAAAAATTCACTAATATCAACTATCAGTTTTTATGAATCTGACAGTTCAGCTAAATAAAGACAATTGATTGTTTAGTAAAAGCACTCTGGAAGATTACTTTCAGCAATGAAATGATATATTAATCATCTAAATGCACAGTTCACATCTCGGCCAAAAAAAATTAGAGTAGGATTAGTTCCTCCAATTTAAAAACTATGTATGCCTTATAACGAATTTGATTTAGATACTTTAAAATCCCGTCTGAAACAGGCAAAACTTGCCGGTTTTATTTACCAGCACCAACAACATATTTTGGTTCTTCAGGAACCTTATACTGAAGATGGCAGTCCATTAAATATTTATATCCAGCATGAACTGACAGCGGATCAGATTGGCCTGCAGTTTGGCCTGCGTAAGCTGAATAATCAATGGGAATACCTGCTCGGTATGACTTATAGTAACCAGCAGGCAGGTTACGAAATAGGTGTCGGCAATCTGAGAGGCGATCAAAAAGCTTTTAACCTGCTTTATGCTTTCTATAACTATCCTAAAGCCTTCTTCTTGGTGGCCTTACCTTTGTCTGCAAATACTCAGGTATTGGAACAGGCTCTTGACGAACAACTATTTAATCAGCCTGAACTTAAATTTCTGGAGGCTGCAGTAAAAACCAATCCAATGGGCGAACAGGTGCAATGGATGAAAAACTATATTCTGCAACAAGCCCTAGAAATGAAAGTCCGTATCCAGACCGCCATCCTTTAATACTTTTATACATATAAATAGAGATAGAAAAGCAGACGTCCATCAATTGCTTTTCTATTCTTTAGATAAAACCTCAGATTCGCCCTACCTATATAAATAGTCGACATTTATTTGTAGCTAAGAAAAGCTCATCACATATTGTTAAATTTTAGATTTTATCAAGCTATCCCAATAGGGAATTTTGTTGTTTTTTGCTTACAATTTTATTAATAACTGTTATCTTTAACAGGGTCATAAAATTTCTATAAAACCATAATTAGAGACAGAAACTCATGTGGGAACTGTTCACTCATCCTTCCAACATTGTATTTAGTATCAGTTTAAGTCTGATGCTGATGTTTGCTGCCTTGGAATGTGTCTTGCTGATGCTGGGAGGTGGCTCCCAAAATATGTTCGAACAATTTCTGCCTGAAGAACCGCTTCACCCGGAAGTAGGTGTTGATCAGCATACTGGCCTGTTCAATAAAGTATTCGACTGGCTTTATCTGGGTCGCCTGCCTCTCTTTATCTGGCTCATTATTTTCCTGACCAGTTATGGTCTGAGCGGTTTATTGATCCAAGGCCTGTTCGAACGATTTACCAGTCAGCTTTTAAATGCATGGATTATTTCCCCTGCCTGTTTATTTTTATGCATGCCGATTGTACGTGGGCTGTCCGTGCTCGCTGCTAAAATTCTGCCCCAAGATGAAACCATCGCGATCTATAGCGATGAGCTGATCGGACGAACCGCCACGATTATTCTGGGAGATGCCAAAGCTAACTCCCCTGCTCAGGCCAAAGTTCAGGATCAGCATGGTAAGACCCATTATGTGCTGGTCGAACCTGAACGCAATGAAATATTTAATCAGGGTCAGACAGTAGTTCTGACTCAAAAAACTAAAAATGGCTTTCAGGCTATTGAACTTTAATTAAACCAATTTCCTATAAAAACTAAGCTTGCCCAAAGAGACTTTATAATAATGCTAAATTTTGATTTATATAATGTTTTGGTTATTGCGGGGATTATATTCGTTGGCCTTGTCACCTTCGGATTAATCATTGCACGTTTATACCGTCGTTCCAGTAAAGAAATTTCTTTTGTGCGTACCGGTTGGGGTGGTGAAAAAGTGATTCTAGGCGGCGGAGCTTTGGTGCTACCGGTGCTACATGAAATCATTCCAGTGAATATGAATACTCTGCGTCTGGAAGTTCGTCGTGCCGATGATCAGGCGCTGATTACCCGTGATCGCATGCGTGTCGATGTAATGGCTGAATTCTATGTGCGCGTAAAGCCTACTGCAGATTCGATTGCCACTGCTGCACAAACGCTTGGTCAAAAGACCATGTCACCAAATGAACTGAAAAATCTTGTGGAAGGTAAATTTGTCGACTCTTTACGCGCCGTTGCCGCTGAAATGGCGATGGAAGAATTGCATGAGAAACGCGTCGACTTCGTACAAAAAGTACAGCAAGTGGTATCTGAAGATCTACATAAAAATGGTCTGGAGCTTGAAACTGTTTCTTTAACAGGTCTGGATCAAACCGGCTTTAAATACTTCAATCCGCAAAATGCGTTCGATGCTGAAGGTTTGACCAAACTCACTGAAACCATTGAAGATCGTCGCCGTAAGCGTAACCATATTGAACAGGATACAGATCTGGCCATTAAAGCCAAAAATCTGGAAGCTGAACAAGCACGTCTGCAAATTATCCGTGAAGAAGAATATGCCAAACTGCAACAGGAACGTGAAATTTCAATTCGCCGTGCTGAACAGTTAGCCGAAATTGCCGCTCAGGAAGCTGCAAAAAAGCGTGAGGCGGAAGAAGCCCGTATTGCTGCTGAACGTGAAGTAGAACTGAAACGTATTTTGGCGGCTCGTGATGTTGAAAATGAAAACATCCAGAAAGCCCAGCTCATTCAAAAAGCTCAAGTTGAACAGAAGAAAACCATTGAACTGGCTGAACAGGATCGTGCGATTGCGATTGCAGAAAAATCCCGTGCTGAATCTGAAGCCAAAGCTTTAGCTGATCAGGCACGTGCTCAAGCGGTTAAAGCGGAAGAAGAAGTCGTCACTGTCCGTCAGATCCAGCAGGCTGAACGTCAAAAAGCGGTTGAACTGGTTGCAGCTAAAGAACAGGCTGAGAAAGATGCGATTGCTATTACCGTCGCAGCAGAGGCTGGCAAACAGGCAGCAGCTGATGATGCGGAAGCAGTTCGTATTGCCGCTGAGGCCGAAGCTGAAAAAGTTCGCTTGAAAGCCAAAGGTGAAGCGGATGCAAAAGTCTTACTTGCTCAAGCGATGGAGAAACAGTATCAGGTCGATGCTGAAGGTACTCGCGCTGTGAATGAAGCAAATAATGTACTGTCATCTGAACAGGTGGAAATGCAAATCCGCCTAGCCATGCTGAAATACTTGCCTGAAATCATTCGTGAAAGTGTTAAGCCTATGGAAAACATTGATGACATCAAGATTTTGCAAGTCAATGGTTTACATGGCACACATGCGGGTTCTTGTCAGGCAGATGCCCATCATGAAGGCAGCAATGTTGCCCTCTCCGATCAGGTGGTGAATAGTGCTTTGCGTTATCGTAGCCAGGCACCTTTAATTGATAGTCTGATGAATGAATTAGGCATTCAGGGCGGTGACATCAATGGCATGACCCAAAGCCTAAAAGCTAAAGCTGGTGTAGATAACTAAATACTCAATTTTCGAGTTATCATCTAGTTAGATTTTAATTTTCTTTTGTAGCAATTATAAAAAAGCCCTCAATAATGAGGGCTTTTTATCAGCTCAACAAATTAAGCCAAACCTTTTTCTTTCAATACCTGGAGCATGGTTGAACCCAACTCTGCAGGACTACGTGTATACGCCATTCCCGCGCGTTCAAAAGCTGCAAATTTCTCTTCAGCAGTTCCTTTACCGCCAGAAATAATGGCACCTGCGTGACCCATACGCTTACCTTTCGGCGCTGTTACACCAGCGATATACCCTACCACTGGCTTGGTCACATGTGACTGAATATACTCAGCTGCTTCTTCTTCCGCAGTACCGCCAATTTCACCAATCATGATAATGGCTTCAGTTTGCGGATCTTCCTGGAACAGTTTCAAGCAATCAATCTGGTTCATGCCTGGAATCGGATCACCACCGATCCCGATACAGGTAGACTGACCTAAACCAAGTTTTGTGGTTTGTGCAACCGCTTCATAAGTCAAAGTACCTGAACGTGAGATAATACCGATCTTACCTGGCTGGTGAATATGACCCGGCATGATGCCGATCTTACATTCACCTGGCGTAATGATGCCCGGACAGTTTGGACCAATCAGACGCGTGCCATTACCATTGGTCTCCAGATAACGTTTGGCTTTCAGCATATCCAGTGTTGGTACGCCTTCAGTAATCACCACGATCAGTTCAATACCTGAGTCAACAGCTTCTACAATAGAATCGAGGACAAAAGGTGCAGGCACATAAATCACAGAAGCATCAGCTTGAGTTTCTTGCACCGCTTCACGCATGGTATTAAATACTGGCAAATCCAGATGTGATTGACCGCCTTTGCCCGGTGTTACTCCACCAACCACTTTAGTGCCATAGGCAATAGCCTGTTCAGAGTGAAATGTACCGTTCTTGCCTGTAAAGCCTTGGACTAAAACTTTGGTGTCTTTATTAATTAATACGCTCATTGTGATACTCCTTAAGCTTTTACTGCAGCAACAATTTTTTCTGCAGCATCGGCCAGGCCATTTGCAGAAATCAATTTCAAACCAGATTCATCCAGTAACTTGGCACCAAGCTCGGCATTGTTCCCTTCAAGGCGAACAACTACAGGCACAGTGACATTCACTTCCTGAACCGCTGCAATAATTGCCTCAGCAATCATGTCACAACGTACAATTCCACCAAAAATATTAATCAAGACACCTTGTACAGAAGAATCTGCCAAGATAATTTTAAACGCTTCAATTACACGCTCTTTGGTTGCACCACCGCCCACATCCAGGAAGTTGGCTGGCTGGCCACCATACAGTTTGATAATGTCCATAGTTGCCATCGCAAGACCGGCACCATTGACCATACAACCAATATTGCCCTCTAAAGCAACGTAGTTCAGGTCAAATTCAGATGCTTTCAGTTCACGCTCATTTTCTTGTGATTTATCACGTAAAGCAGCAACTTCAGGCAGGCGGTACAGTGCATTCGAATCAATACCGACTTTGGCATCGACACAGAGAATGTCACCATTTTCACGTACAGAGAGTGGGTTAATTTCAAATAAAGCAAAATCATTTTCAACAAAAGCTTGATAAGCAGCTGTCATGACTTTAACAAATTGATTGATCTGGCTATCTTTTAACTTAAGTGCAAATGCCACTTCACGTGCTTGGAATGGCAATAAACCCACCAAAGGATCAACTTCTACTTTAATGATTTTTTCAGGATTTTCTTCTGCAACTTTTTCAATTTCGACACCGCCTTCTGTGGATGCCATAAAGGTAATACGACGGCTAGAACGGTCAACCACCGCACCCAAATACAATTCACGCTCAACCGGATACACATCTTCAGACACCAGAATGCTATTGACTGGCTGACCGTTTGCATCGGTTTGATAGGTCACTAAACGTGAACCAATAATCTGATTGGCATATTCAGCTGCTTCTTCAGCCGACTTTACCACTTTTACCCCACCCGCTTTGCCACGACCACCTGCGTGAACCTGCGCTTTTAATACCGCAAACTTCCCACCAAGCTGCTCAAAAGCATGTACTGTTTCCTCAGCATTGGTAGCAAGAATACCTTCTTGTACAGGCATCCCATATTTTTTTAATAACGCTTTTGCTTGATACTCATGTAAATTCATTGATTAACCTTTTACTACTTATTTGACTTTGTTATTACACGTATTCCCAATATTTCTTGGTTCACATCAATCAATATTGGTATTTTTGGATCTTAAATTTTACTTATCTTTATTTTTAGATGATTATTCATTCAAAAACAACCACCAAATGTAAAAAGAGCGGCCGGAGCCGCTCTTCGAAGAATTACTTACGCTTACGTTGGATCGCGTGAATCGCACGACCATCAACTGCAAGAGCAGCTTCATGTACGACTTCAGAGAACGTTGGGTGACCGAAAGTCATCAACTGTAGATCTTCAACTGAAGATACAAACTCAAGTGCGATCATACCTTGGTGAACGATGTCAGACGCAGCAGGTCCAATCACGTGCATACCCAGCAGACGATCAGTTTTTGCATCAGCAACAAACTTCACAAAACCAGCACCTTCACCAGCTGCCAAAGCACGACCATTTACAGCAAAACCGAATTGACCAGTTTTCACTTCATGACCTTTTTCTTTAGCTTGCTCTTCTGTTAAACCTACCCAAGCCGCTTCCGGGTGAGTGTAGATGACAGAAATGATAGTGTCGTAGTTCACTTGAGCAGCATGACCGTGGATACGTTCAACAGCCATTACGCCTTCTTCCATTGCTTTATGTGCAAGCATTGGACCACGTACCAAGTCACCGATTGCGTATACGCCTTCAACAGAAGTTGCACACCAGTCGTTTACTTCAACCAGACCGCGCTCAGTCAGTTTGATGCCTGAGTCTTCAGCTAATAGGCCTTCAGCATAAGCACGACGGCCTACACAAACGATAAGTTTATCGAAAGTCTGTTCTTTGTCTTCACCGCCCTGGCTGTATTTAACAGTCACTTCACGACCATTAACTTCAGTACCAGAAACTTTCGCACCGATACGGATATCAAGACCTTGTTTGGTCAGTAATTTTTGATAGTCTTTCGCCAATGCTTTGTCAGCCATTGGCAAGAATGCGTCCATTGCTTCAAATACAACAACTTCCGCACCTAGACGACGCCATACTGAGCCAAGCTCAAGACCGATTACACCGGCACCGATTACACCAAGACGTTTAGGCACTTCTGGGAATTCAAGCGCACCAGTTGAGTCTACGATCAGGTCTTGGTCTACAGGAGCAACTGGAATATTTACTGGTACAGAACCAGATGCAAGGATGACATATTTAGGCTCTAAAACCTGAGTTTCGCCTTCATGCGGTACGAACTCAACTTTTTTATCAGCAAGTAATTTACCAGTACCCTGTAACCATTCGATGCCATTACCTTTAAGTAACTGTGCAACACCACCAGTCAATTGCTCAACGACTTTGTCTTTACGCGCCAGCATTTTAGACAAATCGAAAGCAACTTCACCCGTTGTAATACCGTGGTCATCTAAATGCTTAACAGTATCTTCATAACGGTGAGAAGAATCTAGAAGTGCTTTGGAAGGAATACAACCGACGTTTAGGCAAGTACCGCCTAAAGAAGGTTTACCTTTATGAATACGTTTTTCGATACACGCAACTTTAAAACCAAGCTGTGCAGCACGAATTGCAGCTTCGTAGCCACCTGGGCCACCACCGATTACAACTAAATCGAATTGTTGAGACATTATTCTCTCCAAAAATGGGCCTAGAGGATCACCCTAAGCCCATGGATTTATTCTTTAGAATTAAAGATCAAGGATCAGACGAGCTGGTTCTTCTAACAATTCTTTGATTGTTACAAGGAAACCTACAGCTTCTTTACCATCGATTAGACGATGGTCATAAGAAAGCGCTAGGTACATCATTGGCAAGATTTCAACTTGACCATTCACTGCCATAGGACGTTCCTGAATTTTATGCATACCCAGAATCGCAGTTTGTGGAGTGTTCAGGATTGGAGTTGAAAGTAATGAACCGAAAGTACCACCGTTGGTAATTGTGAAAGTACCACCAGTCATGTCTTCAATCGCAAGTTTACCTTCACGCGCTTTACCAGCGTATGCACGGATACCGTTTTCAACTTCAGCATAGTTCATGCGGTCTGTATCACGAAGAACAGGAACCACTAGACCACGGTCAGAAGAAACTGCTACACCGATGTCATAGTAACCATGGTAAACAATGTCGTCACCATCGATCGATGCATTCACTGCTGGATAGCGTTTCAGTGCTTCAGTCGCAGCTTTAACGAAGAATGACATGAAGCCTAGACGCGCACCATGACGTTTTTCAAACGCTTCTTTATACTGGTTACGCATTTCCATGATTGGTTTCATGTTTACTTCGTTGAACGTAGTCAACATTGCTGTTTCTTGAGTTGCAGCAAGCAGACGTTCAGCAACACGTTTACGCAGACGAGTCATTGGAACGCGTTTTTCAATACGTTCACCAACCGCAACGCTTAACGGTGCAGCAGCAGGTGCTGCAGGTTTAGACTGATGGTTCGCAACATCTTCTTTAGTGATGCGACCGCCACGACCTGTACCAGATACGTCAGCAGCATTGATACCAGATTCAGTCAATGCTTTACGTACTGCTGGAGCCTGGTCTTGAACCTGTTGACGCTCAACGATCGGTGCATTACCCGCTTCAGTTTTTGCAGCAGCTTGCTCTACTGATGCTTCAGTTTCAGATTGAACTGCTTGAGTTTGAGTTGCGCCAGATACAGCACCCTCTTCAAACTGTGCAATCACTTCAGCAGAAAGCACTGTATCGCCTTCATTTTTAACGATTGATGCAATTGTACCGTCTGCAGGAGCAACAACTTCTAAAACAACTTTATCAGTTTCAATATCACAGATCACTTCATCACGTGATACTGCTTCACCTGGTTGTTTGTGCCAAGTTGCGATCGTACCGTCCGCAACTGACTCTGGAAATACCGGTGCTTTAATTTCGGTTGCCATTATTTAGAATCTCCTGGATTATTCAGCATCGATCGCTAGAGCGTCGTTAACGAGCTGAGCTTGTTGTTTTGCATGCAAGTATGGTGAACCACACGCCGGTGCAGCTGAAGCTTCACGGCCTGCGTAACTAATACGGATTTGTTTGCCCGCTTTCATCACATCGTCATATAAACGAGGCGCGATGAACAACCAAGCACCTTGGTTTTTCGGCTCTTCTTGTGCCCAAACTAGTTCTTTCACGTTTGGATACTGAGCAAGAACTTCTGCAAGACGTGCTTCTGGGTACGGATACAATTGTTCAATACGTACAATTGCAGTGTTGTTCAATTCTTTTTCACGACGTTTTTCAACCAGATCGTAGTAAACCTTACCACCACACAGTACCAGACGGGTTACGTCTGCTTTGTTGATGTTATCTACTTCGTCGATCACAGTCTGGAATGTACCGTCTGCCAGTTCTTCCAGGTTAGACACCGCTAACTTGTGACGAAGCAATGATTTAGGTGACATAATGATCATTGGTTTACGGATCGGGCGGATTGCCTGACGACGTAACGCGTGGAAGATCTGTGCAGGTGTAGTTGGAGTCATCACTTGCATGTTGTCTTCAGCACATAGTTGCAAGAAACGTTCCAGACGTGCAGATGAGTGCTCAGGACCTTGACCTTCGAAACCGTGTGGTAGAAGCATAGTCAGACCACATACACGTTCCCATTTGGTTTCACCAGATGAGATGAACTGGTCGATCACCACCTGTGCACAGTTTGCAAAGTCACCGAACTGAGCTTCCCAGATGATCAGGCTCTTAGGAAGAGTCGTTGCATAACCGTATTCAAATGCCAGTACTGCCATTTCAGACAATAAAGAGTCATAGATCGCAACACGCGGTTGGTTCTCTTTGATATGGCAAAGCGGGATATAAGTTGAACCATCTACCTGGTTATGCAGTTTTGCATGACGGTGTGAGAATGTACCACGACCCACGTCTTCACCAGTTAAACGAACCAGATAACCATCATCTAGCAGTGATGCATAGGCTAGAGTTTCAGCAGCACCCCAGTTCAGCGGCATTTCACCAGTTTGCATTTTCAGACGGTCGTCAATCACTTTAGATACCTGACGCTGCATCACGAAGCCTTCTGGAAGCTCACGCATTTTGCGGCCAAGCTCTTTAAGACGTTCTAGATCACAAGTAGTATCCCACTCATCTGTGTATTCATGACCCAGGTACGGTGTCCAGTCTACGAACATTTTTTTGTTCGGCTCTAGAACCAATGCATTGGCAACATGTTTACCTGCTTCAAGATCAGAACGGTATTGTTCAACCATTTGATCTGCAGTAGCGCGATCAAGCACACCTTCTTGAACCAGTTTGTCAGCATAAAGCGTACGAGTGGTCGCTTTTTTGTTGATCACTTGGTACATCATTGGCTGAGTTGCCGCTGGTTCGTCCGCTTCATTATGACCACGACGACGGTAACAGAACATATCAATCACAACGTCTTTACGGAAAGTATGACGGAAGTCATGTGCAAGCTGAGCAACAAACAACACAGCTTCAGGATCGTCACCATTTACATGGAAGATCGGTGCCTGAATCATTTTCGCGATGTCAGTACAGTATTCTGTAGAACGTGCATCACGTGGATCAGATGTGGTGAAACCAACCTGGTTGTTCACTACGATATGAACTGTACCACCTACTGTGTAACCACGAGTCTGTGACATCTGGAAAGTTTCTTGGTTTACGCCCTGACCTGCAAATGCAGCATCACCGTGAACAATCACTGGTAACACGTCATCACCGCCAATGTCTTTACGACGTACTTGACGTGCACGTACAGAACCTTCAACTACAGGTCCAACGATTTCAAGGTGAGATGGGTTAAACGCCAATGCCAAGTGAACTTCACCACCTGGAGTCATTACGTTAGAAGAGAAACCTTGGTGATACTTAACGTCACCAGAACCTTTCTTGTGTAGTGATTTGCCTTCGAACTCACCAAACAGGTCAGCCGGGTTTTTACCCATGATGTTAACCAGAAGGTTCAGACGACCACGGTGTGGCATACCGATCACCACTTCTTTACAGCCTACAGAACCGGCACGCTGGATCAATTCATTCACCATAGGAATGAAAGACTCACCACCTTCAACACCAAAACGTTTTGCACCTACGAATTTATTACCGAGGTATTTTTCCAGACCTTCAGCCGCAGTTAAACGTTCAAGAACATGTTTTTTCTGATCAGCACTCAGGCCATATTGACCACGTGCGCTTTCAAGACGTTGCTGGATCCAGCGTTTTTCTTTGGTATCCACGATGTGCATGTATTCAGCACCGATAGAGCTACAGTAAGTCGCTTCCATCGCTTGGACCATTTCGCCCAAAGTCGCTGCTTCCTTACCAATCGCAAGGTTACCGGTATTGAATATAGTGTCTAGATCAGACTGAGTTAAACCGTGCGCAGAAAGATCAAGATCTGGCACAACTTCACGCTTAGCCAGACCTAATGGATCCAATTTTGCTTTTTGGTGGCCACGGTTACGGTACGCAGCAATCAGCTGTAAAACGCCAATTTGACGACGTTCATGCTCTGAACTTACTGTCGATTGGATAACAGGCTGAATACGGCTTGAATTGCGACCTAAAAGTAGGAATTGCTCACGTACATTGCTGTGTGGTTGATCACCTTTTGGGAATTTATCGAAGTACGCTCTCCAGTCAGCACCCACTGAGTCTGGAGCAGTGAGGTACTGCTCATAAAGTTCTTCAATATACGCTGCACTATCAGCGGAAAGTTCAGTGTCAAGACGCAGAGCGTCAGCAACTTCTTGCATTTGTGGACCCATTTCCTATTGCAAAAACATTTTCAGGATGCTTTTTAAGCAAAACCCAGGATTAGTAATGTCAAATTGATAATTCAACATTAGTCCCCCATAAGGCATAAGCCATGAGGCGTTATCACCACACCAAGAAAATTCTTGATATGTTTAATGAACAATAACGCCCCTCAGCGGCATCATCACTCATTGAATACCCGATCGTGACCGAGCAATTTTTTGCAAATCGACTTAGAAAAAACAAAGATTTAAACTATATTTTTTCTAAAGCGACTTTGACTTACATTTATATACCAGTTTCTACTTTTTCCGTGTTTAAAAAATGTACATCGGCCCACACATTTTTTAAATATAGTCTTGTGCTAAATGCTATCACGATCTCGACTAATCAATTGATTTTTTTGACGAGGAACGCATGTTTTTTAGTCAAATACTTCCGTCAGAAATTACTCTAACATAGGGAGCTTTAAATGAAAAACACATTCAGCGTAGACTAAAGTCCTACATCTTTTTGATAAACAAAAAGAGAGTAAATCTTCCAATCCACTCCCTTTGCAACTTTGCGTTATATAATAACATTATTGAAAATCTTTTTCAGTCCAGAATTACATCTAAAAATCATAAATACCTCAAACAACATCATAATAGTGCATAAATCCGACCAGAATGCTCTGCAATGATTCATCACCCGATTTGATCACATGAGATACAGCCCCAATAACAGCAGTTTTCACTACCACTGTTCGTTTATGGAGCCCTATAAAGCAAAAAGCACACCAAGTGGTGTGCTTTTTGAAAAACTGTCTATTGCAGTCTAAATTAGCCAGCCATATCTAGAAGCATGTTACGGATGTGACCGATTGCTTTAGTAGGGTTCAAGCCTTTAGGACATACAGATACACAGTTCATAATACCTTTACAACGGAACAGAGAGAACGGATCGTCAAGACGAGCCAGACGCTCTTGAGTACCTGTATCACGCGAATCAATGATGAAACGGTATGCATTCAACAATGCTGAAGGACCCAAGAACTTGTCTGGGTTCCACCAGAATGATGGACATGAAGTTGAACAACATGCACAAAGAATACATTCATACAGACCGTTCAAGTGTTCACGTTCTTCAGGAGACTGCAGACGCTCTTTAGGAGGTGCAGGCTGGTTGTTGATCAAGAACGGATGAATCTTGTTGTACTGATCGTAGAACTGGTTCATGTCAACTACAAGGTCTTTGATTACTGGAAGACCAGGTAGTGGACGAATCGTGATTTCATTTGGTAAATCGTTCAGGTTCCAAAGACATGCCAAACCGTTTTTACCATTGATGTTCACGCCATCAGAACCACAGATCCCTTCACGGCATGAACGACGGAATGTCAAAGATTCGTCCTGTACTTTTAATGCAAGAAGCGCATCAAGCAACATACGGTGCTTATCAGTCAGTTCAAGCTTAAAAGTTTGCATATACGGTGCTTTATCCTTATCAGGATCGTAGCGGTAGATATGAAATGTACGAGTACCTCTACTCATCTTTAATCTCCTGATTAGAATGTACGTGGTTTCGGTGGAATTGCATCAACCGAAAGCGGTTTGTAACGCACTGGCTTGTACTCAAGACGGTTGTCAGCAGAGAACCACAAAGTGTGTTTCATCCACTCATCGTCACGACGGCCATATGGATACTCTGGGTGATCTGGTGGTAATTCGAAATCTACCACAGTGTGAGCACCACGACATTCTTTACGTGCAGCAGCTGAAATCAAGGTCGCTTTAGCAACTTCATACAGGTTTTCAACTTCTAGAGCTTCAATACGTGCAGTGTTGAATACTTTAGATTTGTCTTTCAAGTGAATGTTGCGAACACGCGGCTCAATTGCAAGAATTTGTTTTACACCTTCTTCAAGCAGCGCAGTTGTACGGAATACACCCGCGTGGTCTTGAACGATGTCACGGATTGCATCAGCAACTTCTTGAGCATTCTCACCAGTTGTTGATTCATCCAACTTACGAACACGCTTAATTGTGTTTTCAAGCACAGTTGTAGGAAGCGGTTCATACTCATCACCGTGGTGCTTAGTCACGTAGTCGATGATGTGCTGACCAGCAGCCTTACCAAATACAACCAAATCAAGCAGTGAGTTTGTACCTAAACGGTTTGCACCGTGTACAGATACACATGAACATTCACCGATCGCATAGAAGCCTTTCACTGGTTTAGTGAAGTTGCGACCTTCTTGGTTAGTAGAATAGGTATCAGTATTCTTGTCGTAGTTCGTTACTAGAGCTTCAGATTCTGGAGACTCAGGAACAACTACCTGACCATGAATATTTGTAGGAATACCACCCATTTGGTAATGGATTGTAGGTACTACAGGAATTGGCTCTTTAGTAATGTCAACGTTCGCGAATTTCTTGCCAATCTCGAATACAGATGGCAGACGTTTCATGATGGTGTCAGCACCCAAGTGAGTCATATCAAGAAGGATATAATCACCTTTAGGACCACAACCACGACCTTCTTTGATTTCCTGGTCCATAGAACGTGATACGAAGTCACGAGGAGCCAAGTCTTTCAGAGTCGGTGCATAACGTTCCATGAATGGTTCGCCGTCTTTGTTACGAAGGATTGCGCCTTCACCACGACAACCTTCAGTTAACAATACGCCTGCGCCCGCAACACCTGTCGGGTGGAATTGCCAGAATTCCATATCTTGTAATGGAATACCCGCACGAGCAGCCATACCAAGACCGTCACCAGTGTTGATATATGCGTTAGTCGATGCACGGTAAACACGACCAGCACCACCTGTAGCGAACAATGTTGCTTTTGCTTGGAATACGGCAATTTTACCTGTTTCTTGGTCAATTGCTGTTACACCAAGGACATCGCCTGCTTCGTTACGAATAAGATCAAGTGCGAT
This sequence comes from Acinetobacter sp. CAU_H_56, assembly GCF_058599425.1. Classification (NCBI taxonomy): domain Bacteria; kingdom Pseudomonadati; phylum Pseudomonadota; class Gammaproteobacteria; order Moraxellales; family Moraxellaceae; genus Acinetobacter; species Acinetobacter sp. CAU_H_56. The sequence continues at coordinate 2,209,429 of NZ_CM178654.1, forward strand.
CCATTCTACGAAGAATTGAGTACCCATTTTCACGTTGCTTTGATAAAGCGTATGAAGAAGCGCATGACCTGTACGGTCGGCTGCAGCACATGCACGTGGAACTGCTTTTTCACCATAGTTTGCAGAGTGACCACCAAATGGACGTTGGTAAATTGTACCGTCTGCGTTACGGTCGAATGGCATACCTAGGTGTTCAAGTTCGTAAACGACTTGTGGCGCTTCGCGAGTCATGAACTCGATCGCGTCTTGGTCACCTAACCAGTCAGAACCTTTCACTGTGTCATAAAAGTGGTAGTGCCAATTATCTTCTTGCATGTTACCAAGAGATGCACCAATACCACCCTGTGCAGCAACAGTGTGTGAACGTGTTGGGAATACTTTAGTCAGTACAGCAACTTTTAAACCAGCTTGAGCAAGTTGGTAAGATGCACGCATACCTGAACCACCACCACCAACGATGACAGCATCGAAAGTTTCGTGTGGAATATTTGTGTAATCTTCTTTAGGGTTAATTGCGCCCATGATCTCTTCCTATCAAGCCCAGAAAATCTGGATTGCCCAGATTGCGTATGCTAATACAGCGATAATCACTGCCGAAGTCAATACAATGCGTAAACCTGATGCTGATGGACCCATTTGACGAGTAGTCACATAGTCAGTGAATACTTGCCACATACCAATCCATGCATGTGCAACAAGAGAGAAAACTGCCAATAAAGACATAATCTTCATTGGAGTTGTCATCATAAAGCCATACCACTGTTCGAAGTTGAAACCACCATTACAAAGGATCCAACCAAAAACAACAACAGTATATACAGCCAATACAACTGCACTCACACGTTGAAGAAACCAATCGCGAGAACCTGAACCCGTTAAACCAGTAGCACTTTTCATTAGAGTACGATCCATACAAATGACGCAACGATACCGATTGCTGACAAGATTAATGCGATAGTAGCTGCAGTACGACCACTTTGCAGTTCTTCTGCTACACCAACGTCAGCAAGTAAATGCTTAACACCAGCGATGAAGTGGTAGATTAAACCAGCGACAAATACCCATACGATGAAGCGAACAATGAAACCATTCATGATTTCTTGCACTTGCGCAAAACCTTCTGGAGAAGACAATGACTTGTCCAAAATCCATAGAAGTACCGGTACGAGTAAAAATACGATGACACCTGAAAGACGGTGTAGAATTGATGCAATAGCCACGGGTGATTTTAAGTTTACTTCTAAAACTTGACCCATGGACAAATTGACAGGTCTGTTGCTTTTCACAGCGGGCATCCTGTAGTTAAAAACTCCATCCGGAGTTTGTTGGAATTAATTCGAAGGAAAGCTGGCATTATCAGGCAAATACATGCCTAAACATAAAACGACACTGAATTATAAAACGTGAACTATTAAAATACAAACAACTGTATTTTGCTTTTTAAATAAAAAACCTTTAAATAAGAATCATTAACAACAACTTTAAACTCTCCCCTACTTGCTTTATCTTTATATTTTCATTCTAGATATTTGTTTTTTAATAATTAACTTGATTAATTTAGTCTGTTATCTAGCCAAGCTTCGACTAAGTAGATTTAGACTAAAGATGAACAGCAAAAATGTAATTTCGCCTCTAAGTCCTTATTAATTCCAAGTAAAATCATAAGGATATATTTCACAAATAAATAATGACTATTTATATAAAGGCATCTCAATTTAGAATTTTTATACTAAAACCTACTTATCTCTTTGTAGATCATAGTTTTTTTGATGTTTTTAGACATTTTATATTCAAAAAAACACTTATTTATTTTTGTTTAAGTTGTATTAAACAAAGTGAAGCAAATTTACGAGCTATTTTTTAGCCGATTAAACAGAGCCAAAAAGAAAATTTATTGCTTTTATTTATAATTCAAGTTTGAAGTAAAAACTTAAGGAAATCGATGTAAGTTACGAGATTTATATAATTTTAAGTTTCAGCCTTAGAATATTTTCTCAATTTCTCCTTTATTTTTTGCTAGGAAAAAACGCTTACAAATACGGCAAAGACCATATTTTTTTCTGCACCTTCTGTTCAATTTGACTTATTATAGAGGTTTGGTACTGTGATTTTATTAAACTTTTTATACCAAGATAAATGACTAAACCACTGTGAGAATGTCATTTTTCATCCATAAGTATAATTGACAAAATTTCAGTAGCCACTAATCTTATAGCAAATTTTTGATCCGTCCGTTTTGTGCATTAAAAGATTGATAGGCAACTCGGATATACATTCACCAGGACAGGAGATCTATTGAATGTCTGAAGCAACTGGCAAGAAAGCCGTTTTACAGCTTGATGGCAAAGAAATTGAATTACCAATTTACAGCGGCACATTGGGCCCAGATGTAATCGACGTTAAAGATGTGTTGGCTGCAGGTCACTTTACTTTTGATCCTGGTTTTATGGCAACAGCTGCATGCGAGTCTAAAATCACTTTCATCGATGGTAATAAAGGTGTTCTTTTACACCGTGGCTACCCAATTGACCAGTTAGCAACTAAAGCTGATTACCTAGAAACTTGCTACTTACTTCTTAATGGCGAGCTTCCAACAGCTGAGCAAAAAGAAGAATTCGACGCTAAAGTTCGTAACCACACTATGGTTCACGATCAAGTAAGCCGCTTCTATAACGGTTTCCGTCGTGATGCTCACCCTATGGCAATCATGGTTGGTGTTGTTGGTGCGTTGTCTGCGTTCTATCACAACAATCTGGACATCGAAGATGTTAACCATCGTGAAATCACTGCGATTCGTTTAATCGCTAAGATTCCTACTTTGGCAGCTTGGAGCTACAAGTACACTGTTGGTCAACCATTCGTTTACCCACGTAACGATTTGACTTACGCTGAAAACTTCCTGTACATGATGTTTGCTACTCCAGCAGACCGTGACTACAAAGTAGATCCAATCCTTGCGAAAGCAATGGACCGTATCTTCACACTTCACGCTGACCACGAACAAAATGCTTCTACGTCTACAGTACGTTTAGCTGGTTCTACTGGCGCTAACCCATATGCATGTATCGCTGCTGGTATCTCTGCACTTTGGGGTCCTGCTCACGGTGGTGCGAACGAAGCTGTTCTTAAGATGCTTGATGAAATCGGCACTGTAGAAAACGTTGCTGGCTTCATGGAAAAAGTGAAAACTAAAGAAGTTAAACTCATGGGCTTCGGTCACCGTGTGTACAAAAACTTCGATCCACGTGCGAAAGTAATGAAAGAAACTTGTGACGAAGTTCTTGGTGCTCTTGGCATCAACGATCCACAGCTTGCTCTTGCTATGGAACTTGAACGTATCGCGCTTTCTGACGAATACTTCATCAAACGTAACCTTTACCCTAACGTAGACTTCTACTCAGGCATCATCCTTAAAGCGATTGGTATCCCAACAGAAATGTTTACTGTGATCTTCGCGCTTGCACGTACAGTTGGTTGGATCAGCCACTGGTTAGAAATGCACAGCGGTCCTTATAAGATCGGTCGTCCTCGTCAGCTTTACACTGGCGAAGTTCAACGCGACATCAACCGTTAATTCAGTTAGCGTTGAAAGACGTAAAAACCACCCTTCTGGGTGGTTTTTTTATAACTGACAAAAACTAACACAATAAAGATGTGAAAAAATTAAAATAGCAAGCCTGAAGAATTTTCAATTTCTGCAAATTTCTAGAAAGTACTCTTATATCGTTAAGGATTGAGTTTTAATGCTGTTTTACCTGCTTCCTTTTATCCTGAGAATGGTTCGTTTTGATCAATTTAAAAGCCGGAATTTGACTTCAGGGGAAATCAAGCTTTGCCAGCAAGTCTTTGCTGACCTGATTGACTATTCAACAGTCCGCGTCATGAATCACCCTTTCCTGCCCTGGCAATCCAAGCATGTGATCATGGCACCAAGTGGTTATATTCATGTGCGTAACCTGAATTATCGGGCTGATTATTCTAAAGAAAGCCGTTCTTATCAGGCGCTTTTCATTCATGAAATGGCACATATTTATCAATATCAGCGAAATATTAATGTGTTGTTTAAGGGTGCTTTTTTGCAGGCCGCTTATTTTTTAACTATGGGAAAATATAATCCTTACAAATATCAATTTAATCCCAACAAATCCTTTTTAGACTATAACATTGAACAACAGGGAGATATTGCACGCGATATTTTTCTAAAAAAAATCCCCAATATTATTTTAAAAAATCAGTTAAGCAGATGATATTGAATATTTTTCACTCAAGTATTCTGTTGATTTATATTTTTGGAAAATAAACTCATTTAAATCCAATTGAGTATTTTTGTGCATTTACCAGAATAAAAAAGCACCATAATAAGTCATTTCTGATCATATCTTTGTGTATCTGTTTCAATTCTCCTGAAACAGCTCTAGCATCTGCCTCAAATTTCGATAAAATAAGCCAAGTATGATATTTTTAGCTCGCAAATCAAGATTTAATGATCATGCGGTCATGACTTTTTTAATTTTGGCCATTTGGCATTTTGTTCGTATCAAACTGCACTCAGCTGGATAATTAGAATTTTAAAAATCAGTGATTTAGTGTATTCACCTATAGGAATAGGACTTAATTGGAATGAAAAGTTTTAAAATTGCGATTGCTCAATTCTCTCCACATGTGGGCAATTTAGATGCAAATACGCAGACAATGATAGATTTGGCAAATCAGGCCAAAAAAGATAATGCTGATCTTATTATTTTCCCTGAACTTTCAACTTTAGGTTATCCGGCTGAAGATTTATTAATTCGTCCAAGTCTGGCTAAACGTACAAAACTGGCGTTTGAGAAACTGACTGAAGTAAAAGATATCGTCATGGTCTTCGGTTTTGTCAATCAGACTGAAGATGGTGAACGTTATAACTCAGCAGCCGTCATGAAAGATGGTGAAGTTTTAGGGGTTTATAATAAGCAGACTCTGCCAAACTATGGTGTATTTGATGAGAAACGCTATTTTGGTGAAGGACATCAGCATCTGGTCTTCGAATATCTGGGACACAAGTTTGGTGTTCTGATCTGTGAAGATGTCTGGTCATTATCTACGGTTCAACAGCTGGCTCAATTGAATATTGATACTGCACTGGTTCTGAATGCTTCTCCATATGAAGTCGGCAAACCGCAACACCGTATCTATGCCATGGCTGCGCTGGTCAAACAGTTGAATATCAATCTAGTGTACTGTAACCAGGTAGGTGGCCAAGATGATCTAATCTTTGATGGTACCAGCTTTGTACTCAATAAATCAGGCGAAGTGGCTCTGCAAGCACCTAGCTTTGAAAAAGGCCTGTATATCGCTGAATATGATGCAGAAAAATTAGAGTTCAGCAAAGGCACGATTACTCCAGCCCTAGAAACTATGGCCGAGATTTATCAAAGTCTGGTGATGGCAACCCGTGATTATGTACAGCGTTCAGGTTTCCCAGGTGTAATTCTGGGTCTGTCTGGTGGTATTGACTCTGCCCTTACTCTTGCCATCGCAGCAGATGCGATTGGCCCTGACAAAGTTCAAGCAGTGATGATGCCTTATACCTATACTGCTCAGATCAGTGTAGAAGATGCCACTAAACAGGCAAAAACCATGGGTGTAACTTTCGGTATTGCCGAGATTAACCCGATTGTAAGTGGCTTCTTGCAAACCCTGTATCCCTTCTTTGGCAATGCCCCTGTAGATGCCACTGAAGAAAACCTGCAAGCACGTGCACGCGGTACGCTATTAATGGCGCTGTCTAACAAGTTCGGCAATCTGGTTCTGGCAACCGGTAATAAATCCGAACTTGCCGTTGGCTACTGTACGCTATACGGCGATATGGTCGGCGGCTTCGCGGTATTAAAAGATGTTTATAAAACCATTGTATTTGAACTGGCAAAATACCGTAATAGCATCGCCGAAACTCCAGTGATTCCTGAGCGTGTAATTACCCGTCCACCATCTGCAGAACTTCGTCCAGATCAGGTCGATCAGGATTCATTACCAGCTTATGAAGTACTTGATGCGATTCTTTATGCTTATATTGAAGAAGATCTGAGTCAAGATGACATCATTGCCAAAGGCTTTGAAGCTGAAGTTGTGAAAAAAGTGATTCGTTTGGTGGATATTAACGAATACAAACGTCGTCAGGGTGCGATTGGTCCACGTATCAGCTCGCGTTCTTATGGTCGTGAACGTCGGTATCCGGTCGTTAATGGTTGGAAAGCAGGTATCTAAGTTTTAACAAAACTAGATTAGCTATAATGCCCAAGTAAATGCTTGGGCATTTTTTTATCTTTAAGCAATAAATAGAGTTAAGAAATTAAAAGAAGATTCAAGAATTTAAACAGACAGATATTTAGAAGAACTTTCTCTTAATTTTTTATTGATATTTTTATGGCACAAAAAAAGAGACCAAGCTGAGAGCTTGGTCTTTTAAAATGGTGGCTATGACGGGACTTGAACCTGTGACCCCCGCATTATGAGTGCGGTGCTCTAACCAACTGAGCTACATAGCCGTAAACTGTGTGCGCATTATCGTAATTTCAGGTGCTATCGTCAAGCATTTTAAAACACAAATGTTCAGTCTTTATGCAAATGAAGAATAAACTCTTAAACTTTAAACAATATTAGATTTTTTATTTGGTATTTCACATATTCTTATGAAGAACTTTAATGATTGGAGCTTTCACCGATGTACAAAATTAACATACTGATTCTTTTGCTTAGCACTTTAGCAATCACCGCCTGCCAGGTGATTTCTCCTATTTTTGTCAACTACAATGGAGTACGTCGCGATGTGGCACAGTGGATTAATCATCAACAATTCATGAGCATGCAACAGAAACGCACCTTGGCGCAATTAAGTCGGGCTCAACAGCAAATCAAGCGTTATCCGGAATATGATCAGACTCAACGACTGGCCATTGCCAAAGAAAATCAGATTGCATTCTATTGTGCACGTTTGCATGTGAACGAACATAAAATCCAGCAACTGCAACAACAAATTTTCGCACCTGAGACGCAGGCGATTTTAAATCAATATGAACAACTGGCACCACAAATCAAATTGGACCCGGCATCCATTCAATGTGATTGACAATCAGCTTGAATATTTCTGTAAATCCATATAATTCAATTATTTAAAATCAATAAACCATGAAACTTAAAACTCAGAAACCTGCGTTTAACTGTTTAATCTATTAGACATTATACCTATGTATTTACTTGGTTTTATTTTTATACAATACAGGCTATGATCAAAGTATAAACAACAATTCGTACACGATTTTAACGCGTCATATTTTTATAAAACTTATTTCCGATAAGGAGAATTCTAATGTCATTTGAACATATTTTAGTACCTGTTGATGGTTCAGAAACTTCCTACGCTGCAGTCGATAAAGCCGTCGAAATTGCCAAAGCATTTAACAGTAAAGTGACAGTGGTTCAGGTGCTGGCACTTGATCCCTATATCGCAGCTGAATACATCACAGCAGCTCAAACCAATGACTTGGTTGAACGTGCCCGTACTGCGATTCTGAAGACACTTGACGAAGCAAAAGCAAAATTTGCTGCGGCAGGTATTGATGCAGAGACTCAGCTACTCGAAGGTCAGGTGATTTATAGCGAAATTGTCAAGGCGGCAGAATCCTTGAATACTGATCTGATTGTGATTGGTTCACATGGCCGCACTGGCTTCAAGAAACTGTTCCTAGGAAGTGTTGCGCAAAGCATCTTGGGACAGGCCAATGTTCCTGTAATGGTCATCCGTAAGTAATAAAAAATCCCCACTTCAATCAAGTGGGGATTTCTCTTTCAAACAAATCCATCCCATTGATACTGCTTTAAACTGACCCGATTTCCAGCACATAGAATCCCTTCTGCGCCTAACTTTTGCTGTTGAATATTATGTCCATATTCATCCAGTTTATTGAGACTGATCTTACCTTGAGCATTCAGGACACGATGCCAGGGCAAATCGGTTTCTGTATCAAGCTGACTTAAAACCCTACCCACCAGACGCGCATGTTTGGGTAAGCCAGCCAGTTTAGCGATCTGTCCATAGGTCGCTACCTTCGCATAAGGAATCTGGCTGACCACACTCAGAATCATTTGTGCCATTTCCTGGCTTGCACTTGATGTCATAGGCTTTCAGTCTTGATAGAAAATTCTAATAATTAGAAATTCTCCGGATTCTCTAAACGTTTCACTTCTTGTACTTTGTCAGGATGATGTACCGTTGCTACACCATCGGCATCTTTCTTATCAATCAGCATTTCAGGCTGGAAGATAGTGATGGTTTCATTTCCATTTGCATCCTCGCCTACAATATACTGAAAACCGCGACGGTTCATCTTGTGGCACATCCGCTGATACCAACCCTTAAAACCTTGGGTTTCTTCATTCGGGTTGTAATAAAAGGCATTCATCACGGCTGGCAAACCTAGGCCACAAACCACCCCGGAAAGAAGTACCACAATGAAGGTATATCCAATCAGAATACTGCTATACGCTTCCAGTTGTGGAATATTGGCCACTGCCAGAATCAGGGCTAAGGAAATCCCGCCACGTACCCCACCCCAAGACAGAATGGTTAAACTGCCGTTATAACTCTTCTTGCGCATTCTAGGGAATAATGCAAAAGACAGATGATTGGCCAGGAATCGCGCCAAATGCAGAATTATGAAAGCAACAATTCCGCCTAGAACCAGACTGGTACTTAGATCAATAATGAACAGTTCCAGACCAATCAAGGTGAACAGGAAGGAATTGATAATCCCCTCTACCGTATGCCAGAAATGGTTTACATCACCGATGTCTGCATCAGCCAGAATTTCTTTCCATTTATTACCGACGATCAAGCCGCCAATTACACAGGCAATTGGTGCAGAAGCATGCGCCAGTAAAGCAATCAGATATGAACCACAAGCCAACAGTGCAGTAGTTAATATCAGTGATTCCATTTCATGTTTACCGCGCAGAATACGTAGAATCGCCAGACCAAAACCGATCCCGATCAAGACTGCCACGACAATTTCATAAAGCAATGTTTGCAGGACGGCGAGTACGGTAAAGTTTTCACCTTGCAGTACATTCAGTAAGGTCATAAATAATGCAATACACATCGCATCATTAAACAGCGACTCACCTTCCAGCTTCACGATCAAATGATGGGGTGCGCGTACCGAACTGAGTACACCTTTAATCCCAATTGGATCCGTTGCTCCGAGCGCAGCACCCAGCAATAGTAGGACCAATATATCGACGTGGTTACCAATCAGGAACTGATAACCGTATAGCGCAATACCAAAGAAAACTGCACAGAAAACTAATGCCAGACTGGCCAGAATACCAATCGGCCGCCAGTGATTGCGTAAATCTGAAACCTTAAACTTCAATGCGGATGATGTCAGAATGAAACAGATCACCCCATTAATCAGGAAGTCATAAAAATCGACATGGCGGACTGCTTTCTCAATATTATCAATATTGATGCTAAAAAATGGATTACCCTGTAGCAGACTTGCACACCATTGCAGGATAAAAACAAAAATAGCGGAAACAATCGGCACACCAATGGCTTGAGGAAAACTTAGAACACGTTTGTTGAACATGGTAGTGGCAATTGACAGAGCAAAGACCACTGTCAACAGTTGTAAAAAAAAGAAACTTCCCATTAGGTTTCCTGAGGTTAGGCAATTTGCAGCCGTGAGCTGAAAGATTTACTTGAAATATAAATTTAAAAAAACAGTATATTTTAGCGGATCAAGTTTAGTCCCATTTTTTTTCGAATTAAGTTAAGTTTCTTTTCAATATTCACAACTGATGATTTAACATACAGCCTTAAAGCACTTTATTGCTCACTCCTCCTTTCTATTTAGAAATTTTCTCCCATGCATCAAACTGTCAAAACCATATTCCGTCTATGTCTCGCTGCTGTCATTTTTCTGGTCACACTCTCCTTGATGTTTACCTGTGTTGCCAAAGTTCAGGAAATCCTGAAAGCAGATCAATATTATCAGCAAGCCGTGAGCATTCCTTTAAAAAGCAGTGCCAAAGCGCAATATGTACTGGTGTCTAATAATCAACGTCCAGACAACGCGCTGTTTATCCTGATTGCCGGAAATGGTTATGTAGCAAAAATTAGCTGTGAGCATTATGCTGCCCTATGTACTGATGACTATAATCAGTCACATACCCGGCAGATTCAAAATGTTAATTTAGTAAAAGTGAGAAATTATTTTTATATTGAAAATATTCAGTTCCAAGATAGTCGAACTGGTCAGATCACTAAACTCAGCTATTCCAGAAATGAATTGAAGCAATTTTATAATAATGACATCAGCGATTTAAAATATATTCTCTTTGCGATTTCGCTATTTGCCTTGGCTGCCTTATTTGTCAGTATCAAGATTTTGAAAAACTTCCGTCGTTTTCTGGAAAAATAACTATTCAATCATTAGGGGAGCATTAGCTCCCCTTTTTTTGATCTTTAATTTTAGATATTTTGATTAAAAGTATCGCAAGCAGACATTTGTCCCGATTTCAAACCAGTATTAAACCATTTTACCCGCTGTGCACTGGTACCATGCGTAAAGCTATCCGGTACGACATGGCCTTGTGCCTTTTTCTGCAGATAGTCATCACCGATCTTGTGTGCCGCATCCATGGCTTCCTGCACATCACCCTGCTCCAGGAACTGAGTACGCTCATGGTTATGATAAGCCCATACCCCAGCCAGACAATCCGCCTGTAGTTCTTGACGTACAGAAAGCTGATTGCCCTGAGCTTGAGTGGCTTGTTGACGTGCCTGCTGTACCTCTGAAGAAATACCTAAAATGGTCTGGATATGATGACCCACCTCATGTGCTACCACATAGGCTTGAGCAAAATCGCCTGCCTGATCATTGCGAGATAACTCGGTTGAGTTCTGTTCCCCGCTGATTCCCATTTGAGTACGCATATCTTTAAAGAATGCCGTATCAATATAAACTTTCTGGTCTGCCGGACAGTAGAAAGGTCCCATAGCCGATTGCGCTGTACCACAACCAGAATTTACTACCCCACTAAATAGAACCAGTTTAGGCGGAGTATATTGCTGGTTCAGCTGCTGCTGAAATACTTGAGACCAGGTATCTTCTGTATCGGCAAGAACAGTTCCTACAAAATCGATCGCTTCTTGCTGCTCTGGCGTTGGATTTTCCAGTCCCCGTGTTTCTGCACTAGAAACACCTTGCGTGACCTGCTTGGTGGTTTGATAGGCTTGCTGTGGATCAACACCAAAAAATTTCCAGGCCACAAAAGCAATAATCAACCCGAGAATACTGATTCCACCGGCTTTGGCACCACCGCCACGACGGTCTTCTACATTGCTACTAACACGACGTCCTTTCCAGCGCATAGTGAGATTCCTTATAGTTTAAAGTCAGCTTATTTTAACGGGCCTGATTTATGCCTGCTTTGATTTTGATCTGATTTTTTGAATAAAGCCAATCAGGATAAATACGATTAATCCTGCCACAAAACCAATCACCAGATTAATCAGTGTAGGCGTAACAGCCCCTACAATACTGCCCAGACTAGGAATGTGCTCTACATAATCAACCGAATCTTCAGTGAAATGATGAAACCATGGAATGGTATGGGCAATAATCCCCCCACCGACCAGGAACATTGCAATCGTACCTACAATCGTCAGGGTTTTCATCAATTTAGGGGCAAAAGCCAGCAATCCACGGCCTATACTTTGCTTGAAGCTGGATGCCTGCTTAGTCAGGTACAAACCTAGATCATCAATTTTAACAATCATGGCAACGAAGCCGTACACCCCGACTGTCATTAATATGGCAATCCCTGCCAGTACGATGACCTTGGTGGTAAAAGCTGCGGCTGCCACGGTGCCCAAAGAAATCACTACAATTTCCGCTGACAGAATGAAATCAGTTCGGATCGCACCCTTAATTTTCTCTTTTTCAAATGTAGCCAAATCGGTTTCGATCGTAGTGAATTCAGCCTCAGCATCTTCTTCAGTCTTAGCTTTCTTATGCTTTAAGCTATGCAGGACTTTTTCTACGCCTTCATAACAGAGAAATAGACCACCAATCATCAGTAAAGGATTAATTAACCAGGGTGCAACCACACTAATAAGTAAAGCCAAAGGAACAAGAATCAGCTTATTAATAAAAGAACCTTTGGCTACTCCCCACACCACAGGAAGTTCACGTTCTGCCCGTACACCGCTGACTTGCTGGGCATTTAATGCCAAGTCATCCCCCAAGACACCTGCTGTCTTTTTTGCAGCCATCTTGCTCATCACGGCAACATCGTCTAAAACAGTCGCAATATCATCCAATAATATTAATAAGCTGCTCGCCATTCTTGTTATCCTTATCACCTTTAGACATATTTTAATGAAAATATTAAAAAAATATTGTATTCACTTGTTTAATTAATAAGATTTTTTACTACGGCTTTTTTTTCTGGCTGACATTCAAAAACAGAATGCCGTACAATGTGGCCATTCGTTAAAATATTGATGTAGTACAGACTACTTTTTGGAATAGATAATGAGTAATCAAGATAATCGTCCAGTAATCTTGACTGGCGACCGTCCTACCGGACAGCTTCACCTTGGCCATTTTGTCGGTTCATTACGCTCTCGCGTAGGTTTACAAGATTCTCACCATCAACATTTGTTACTCGCTGATGCTCAAGCCTTGACAGATAATGCAGATAACTTTGAAAAAGTACGTCGCAATATTATTGAAGTGGCGACAGATTATCTGGCTGTCGGCATTGATCCAACTAAAACTACAATCTGTGTTCAGTCTTGCCTGCCAGCCTTAAACGAACTGACTATGCTCTATCTGAACTTTGTGACAGTTTCACGTCTAGAGCGCAACCCGACTATTAAATCAGAAATTCAGATGCGTGGTTTTGAGCGTGATATTCCTGCAGGTTTCTTATGCTATCCAGTGGCTCAAGCAGCAGATATCACAGCCTTTAAAGCCACTGTAGTTCCAGTAGGCGAAGATCAGATTCCAATGATCGAACAAACCAACGAAATCGTACGTCGCCTTAACCGTCAGATTGGCCGTGAATTACTGCCTGAATGTAAGGCGCTGCTTTCTAATGTGGGACGCTTACCAGGTTTTGACGGCAAAGCAAAAATGTCTAAATCTCTAGGCAATACCATTGTGTTGGATGCTTCTGATAAAGACATCAAAAAAGCTGTCAATGCGATGTATACCGATCCGAATCACCTGCGCATCGAAGATCCTGGCCAGGTTGAGGGCAATGTGGTATTTACTTACCTTGATGCATTCGACACCAATAAAGAAGAACTGGAAGAACTGAAAGCACATTATCGCCGTGGTGGTTTAGGTGATGGTACGGTGAAAAAACGTCTGGAAGGTATTCTGAAAGAGTTGATCGGTCCGATTCGTGAACGTCGTATGGAACTGGCTAAAGACCCGGATTACATTATGGATATTTTGAAAACGGGTACAGACAAATGCCGTGATATTACACAGGCCACTTTAGATGAAGTGAAAACAGGCTTAGGTGTTTTCCATTTCTAAGCTAGACAATATTTAAAAAAAAGCCCTTCATATGAAGGGCTTTTTTTATTTAAGGCCAAAATGCGCAAAAATAAGGCAAATTTCCACACAGATTCTTCATAGTTTTAACCTTACTTAACATCTATTAACATGAATACTGATGAGTCACATGAGAATGAGTCCTACTATACTTACATACAGTAAGGAATCAAATTTAACTCTCTCCACAGTTAATCTTGATTTAGTTTTGAAAGAAACTTCCTTTTTCTACGCAATGACAACCCCAATCATTGCGTTTTTTTTGTCTGAAATTTTTGAAAAAATAAAAAATCCTGCCAGATGAGCAGGATTTTATTGTGTCTTGAATATTAATATTTGAACAAGCCTTTTTCTAATGGAATTTCAATTCCAATAGAGGCACCGCCATCCTGACCATTTACATCTGAGTCACTTATCCAGGCATTAATTTTAAGTGGCATTTCTGGTCGAATATAATGCGACCAGGTGACATCTAATGCTTTAATTTCATCATCAAAAGCAAAAGCAGCATTATTTGCACTTGCACGTTCGGACTGATTCACTTCAGCAAACAATACCCGCCCAGATAAACGGTTCATCGGATCAAAACGGATATCACCACCTACTGAAACCATCTGTGCATCGCCACCTAAAGCATGTGCCAGCGGATAACCATGCTGATAAAAACCATCAGTGTAAGTACTGTGATTATAAGAAACCCCACGTACTTTACCATTGGTACGTGTATCTGCCCATTCTGTATAAAGTTGATATGGCATATTTCTTACAGTTGCAGAATAGTCTATTCCAGCCAGATACATTTTCTTCGCAGGCAGACCACCCGCTTCATCTTCACCAACATATTGCCCATAGAAGCCCATAGGCACCTGTGTCAAAGGAAACAGATTCAAGCGTGCATCAAAACCCGCAATCTGGTTCGATGGGTCAGGTTCACCCGTACCACCATTATCTTTATTCCCGACAAAAGCATCCCATAATGAACTTAAGCTTTCAGGACGTCCTTCCCCACCCCATTGAATCGCACGAGAAGCACCTAGCTCCAAGTAAGACAAAGGTTGTGCTGTTACACGAAGACCAATAAGTTTGGCATCTGGAACGGCAGTATAATCATCCAATTGGCCTGCAAAAGCCTGATATTGCCACGGTCCAATCCAGGAAAGCCATTTAGTTTCAAAAGCCGTTTGTTCTGCACGCTGTGCCATAAAGCCATATACTGGGCGGCTAGCATCGCCACGAATCAAGCTGCCATCATGTCCTGGACCCCAATAGGTCGGAATTTGGCCAGCAATCAGCCATTGATTCCAGAGTTTCCCTGCTAGATAAGATCCTTCCAGATTCACATCCTGATCATTCTCAATTTGTCGATCTTTTTCGGCATTAACCCGGAGCTTGGCATCCCAGTTTTCGCCACCTGCATTAAACTCTAAAGCTGCCTGAAATTGTGCCTTTTGCTGATCGCCAAAGGCTTGAGGAATATCTTTTGGATCACTTTCCGCAAATAAGCCTACTTTGAGCTGCTGATTGTCTGCTGTTAATTTTGCCAGAACTGAATCAATAACACGTTGTTGTACTTTGTTACTCACTTGTGCATTGGATAGAGCTCGTTGAATTTCATCACCACTGAGCGGCCAGGTCGAGGTACTGATCTGGATCACCCCTTGCTGGTTTAACCAGTTCAAGTCAGTACGAAGATTTGCATCATTCAGAACCAGCCCTTGAGCAAAAACAGGAAGTGAAAGTGTCGTAAGAAGTACACTTAATAATGGTTTTTTTAGAAACATGGGATCAATATTCTCAAGTTTATTTTTGCCTAACCATAGATATTTCAAAAACAATATTCAATGGCGAAACTGTATCAGTATAATATGAAACCCTAGATTTAATTGACTTTTAAAATAATAAATCGCTTCGAAAAATGAGATAGAAATACAAAAAATGAAATCACTAATATAAAAAAAATAGATCTAAATAGTGCTGGGTTTTAATTTTATTTAAGATAAATACTGAACACATAAAAAAGGCAGTTTTAAAAACTGCCTTTTTTCGAATAAGTCATTAGTGTTTATGACGCATATGCGGGAATAAAATTACATCACGGATACTTGGTGCATTCGCAAAGATCATTACTAGGCGGTCAATACCAATCCCTTCACCTGCTGTAGGAGGCAGACCATATTCCAGGGCTTCAATAAAGTCAGCATCATAGTGCATTGCTTCATCATCACCCGCATCTTTCTCAGCGACCTGCGCCTGGAAGCGTTCAGCCTGATCAATCGGGTCATTTAATTCCGAGAATCCATTTGCCAGTTCACGACCACCGATAAAGAATTCAAAACGGTCTGTAATATGCGGGTTTTGATCATTACGACGTGCTAATGGGGAAGTTTCTGCTGGATATTCAGTCACGAATGTAGGCTGACGTAGTTGAGTTTCTACCGTTTCTTCAAACACGATCGTTTGCAGTTTACCCAGACCAAAACCTGGTTTTACCTGTTCTTTCAGTTCTTCCTGAATGAATTTCGCCAGGAACTCACGGTCATTGACATTTTCTGGAGTGAACTGTGGATTGTGCTCAAGAATGGCATCAAACATTGAGATCTTTTTGAATGGTCCTTTGAAGCTAAAGACTTCATCGCCATAAGGCACATCAGTGGTACCCAGAATATCAATTGCCAATTTTTCCAGCATTTGCTCAGTCAATTCCATCAGGTCTTTGTAATCTGCATACGCCTGGTAGAATTCAATCATGGTGAATTCAGGGTTATGACGAGTTGAAACACCTTCGTTACGGAAGTTACGGTTAATTTCGAACACACGTTCAAAACCACCCACAACCAGACGTTTCAAATAAAGCTCAGGTGCAATACGCAAGAACAATGGCATATCAAGCGCATTATGATGCGTTTCAAATGGACGCGCAGATGCTCCACCAGGAATTACGTGCATCATCGGGGTTTCAACTTCCATAAAACGTTTGTCGTTCAGGAAGCTACGAATACCGGCAACAACTTTGGCACGAACTTCAAAAGTTTTACGGGTTTCTTCATTTACGATCAGATCAAGATAACGTTTACGATACTTCACTTCAGTATCAGTTAAACCGTGGAACTTGTCTGGAAGTGGACGTAATGATTTAGTCAGTAATTCAAAATGCTCGATATGAACATACAGGTCGCCTTTACCAGAACGACCAATATAACCTTCAACCGCAATGATATCGCCCAGATCCAAGCCTTTGATCGTTGCAAGTACTTCTGGCTCAAGCTCTTTACGTGGAACATAAAGCTGAATACGACCGGTCATATCTTGAATCACGATAAATGAACCGCGGTTTAACATCACACGACCTGCTACTTTTACATGAACGTGTTCGCCAGCTTCAATTTCTTCTTTAGATTTATCAGCAAACTGGTCTTGTAAGTCTTGCGCATAATGTTCACGTTTAAATGTGTTTGGCCATGGGCTAACGCCAGTTTCTTTTGCGTGGTCTTGAATCTGCTTTAACTTGGCATGACGCTGTGCGATTAAATCGTTTTCGGAAATGATTTGTTCAGAAGTCGATTGAGCGTTATTTTGCGTCATCTCTGCCTCGGATAAGATTAGTTAAAAAATAGAAGTTGCATAGAATAGCAGAAATCTGCATCAAATCGTAGCGTAAAGACTTCCCACACGTGGCTTTTCTTGAGAAAAATTTCTGGATATATGAAATTCTTAAAGGCAAATGCTTTGCGTTATTTTCAGTTTCGAATTTTATGATTGGTTTTTTAGAATATTGCCAAACTTTTATTAGATGAAAGTCCAAGACCTCAACCTTCTGTACGAATTATGCCTTTTTATCCAGTATCAGCTTAGACCAATAGCTAACTGCTTCCTCGAAATAGACGTTTTACAATAATGACCATATTAGAAGGTGGTGTTTTAACACCCTGACCACGACTTTGCCATGTCCGATAAAAATGAGTAAAAATATGTCTAAAATATTGTTTTTTCATGGCTTGGATTCGTCAAAACAGTCCACGAAATTTCATGCAATCGATGCAATACATAAATATTGTATAGATGTGGATTATCGCAATCTGAGCTACCAGTCGGTAGCCGATTTCTACCACGAAATGGTTGAAACCATTAAACCGGATATTCTGGTCGGACACAGTCTGGGCGGATATTGGGCACTAAAAATGTCACAAGCTCATCAGATCCCTTGTGTGATCGCGAATCCTAGCTTGCAACCGAATTTTCGCGATGATTATCCTGCGATTTGTGACAGTGATTTGCAGCATGATATTCCGCAAATGGCCTATCTGGAATTAGGTGATGAAATTCTGGATATGCATGCAGCACAGGCACAGCTTGAAGACTATATGCAAATTCATGCCATTGAAGGTGGCCACCATCGTCTGGAACACCCTGAGCAGATTAACGACCTAATTCAGGAAATTGAATATCATTTTATCCGGCAATAAAAAAGCCCCAATAGTTGGGGCTTTTTGATCATCCAGACTTAAGCAACTGCAGCTTCAGGCTGAGATTTATCGTCAAGTACTGACCAGATATCTAAACCTAATTCACCGTGTAAATCTGGCAGATCAAGGAAGATACTCGCACCTAGAACCTGATGCTGACATTTTTCAGCCAACTCATGTACTGCTTTCAATGTACCACCAGTTGCCAGTACATCATCCACAATAATCACTTTTTGTCCCTGAACTTCTGCAGACATTTCCAGACGGTCCAGACCATATTCAAGGCTATAACCTACACCTACGACTGGAGGCGGCAATTTACCTGCTTTACGAACCAGTAATAAGCCTTTGCCAGTACGCTGCGCCAACAGGCTTGCCAGCACGAAACCACGTGCTTCTACTGCCACAAAGCTGTCTACTTCAGCAAGCTTTTCTTCAGGAATGCTGGCAATCAAAGCATCAGTTAATGGACCCAGATTATTCATGAATAATGGAGTCAAATCAAAGAAACAAATGCCTGGTTTTGGGAAATTCTGGACAGTACGAATGTGAGACCACAGAGAAGTAGACAAATTGCTCATGGGAGATCTTTAAACAAGGAAAGGAATAGGTGAATTTTAAACTAAATTAACAATGTGTAACAACAACGACTGTGCAATATTAAAGCAGAAAATAATAATAACCAATTGATTTAAATATATAAATTTATTTTAAAAAATATTTAATAAAGACTTTGCTAAGTCTAAGTTAACTGATTTTAATCATTTTTTCTGCCCGACTTTGGTCTACAGCTTAAAATCTAAGTCAGAAGCGTATTTTATAAAACTAAAAATACAACTCTTTGCCTAACCTTAAATATATTTCTAGTAATGAAATATCTAGAGACTGACCTTTCTGCTGTTAATTTCACTGATTAAACTTT
This sequence comes from Acinetobacter sp. CAU_H_56, assembly GCF_058599425.1. Lineage (NCBI taxonomy): Bacteria > Pseudomonadati > Pseudomonadota > Gammaproteobacteria > Moraxellales > Moraxellaceae > Acinetobacter > Acinetobacter sp. CAU_H_56. The sequence continues at coordinate 2,228,424 of NZ_CM178654.1, forward strand.
TATTCGCTTTACTTTATGAATAGAACTGCGTAAAAATTTAGCCAAATATGTTTACTATTAAAAGTCATATTCTTTAGGGTCTTGCCATTTGTGGATTTTAAGCTGACAGCTACAGTTGGTCAGTTTTGGAGAGTTATATGAAAAAATATCAATGCATCGTTTGTGGATGGATTTATGACGAGGCAGAAGGTTGGCCTCAGGACGGAATCGTTCCTGGTACCAAATGGGAAGATATTCCTGATGACTGGACTTGTCCGGATTGTGGTGTTTCTAAAGTCGATTTTGAAATGATTGAAATCTAATCATGTTCTTTTAAAGACCATATTCAATGGTCTTTTTTATGTCCTTTATACCTGAAAAAAACTAATTTAAAAAAGCATGGAGAATCGTATGCATCCTATCGTCATCATTGGTTCGGGCATGGCGGGTTATGCTGTTGCCCGTGAGTTTCGCAAACTCAACCCAGACCATGAACTTGTCATGATTTGTGCTGATGATGCGACTAATTATGCAAAACCTACGCTTTCTAATGCTTTAGCAGGAAACAAAGCACCAGAACATATCCCTTTAGGTGATGCAGAAAAAATGTCAGCGCAGCTGAAAATGCGCATCGAAAAAAATACCTGGGTCAAAACGATTCATCCTGAACAGCATCAGCTCACTTTAGAAAAAGATGGTGAGGAAAGCACACAGGATTATTCTAAATTGGTGTTGGCTGTGGGTGCCAATCCGGTCCGTCTTGCCATTGCTGGTGATGCGAGCGATGACATTCATATGGTCAATAACCTGACTGACTATAAAGCTTTCCGTCATAATCTGGCAGCCCGTGAAGATAAACGTGTGGTGATTCTAGGCGCAGGCCTGATCGGCTGTGAATTTGCCAATGACTTGCAGCATACCAATCATCAGGTCACCGTGATTGATCTGGCACCTCAACCGTTGGGTCGCTTATTACCAGCTCATGTCGCAGATGCTTTCCAGCAAAATCTTGAAGAGACAGGCATTCATTTTGTACTGAGGACAACAGTCGAAAAAGTCTCTAAAGTTGAAAATGGTGATTATCTGGTCACACTTGCCAATGGCCAGTCGGTAGTGGCTGATGTGGTGCTGTCTGCTGTGGGCTTACAACCAAATATTTCTGTCGCAAAAGAAGCCGATATCCATACCAGTCGTGGGATTCTGACCAATACAAAACTAGAAACCAATCAGCCAGACATTTATGCAGTAGGTGACTGTGCGGAAGTAAATGGAATGCTTTTGCCATATGTCATGCCAATCATGCAGCAGGCTCGTGCTCTGTCTAAAACATTAAATGGCGAACATACTGCAGTCCACTATCCAGCGATGCCTGTAGCGGTCAAAACCCCAGCTGCGCCATTGACTGTCCTTCCCGCTCCGGTTAATGTCGAAGTAACTTGGGAAAATGAAGAGTTTGATGACGGTATGCTAGCCAAAGCCTTTGATGCTAGCGGTACTTTACGTGGTTTTGTCTTACTCGGGGCCACTGCTGCCAAACAACGTCTGGCATTGACCAAGCAGGTTCCTGACTTGATTCCAGCTACAGTTTAGATGTTTAATACAAAGGACATTTTTTAAGCGAAATGTCCTTTAATCAGGAAATACATCATGCATAGTGCCCTGCAGTTCAATCATTCTCCGTATACCGCTTTCATGCGTGAAACCAAGGTCGATCTTGGCAATGGCATCGAATTGCACGTAGAAGTCGGCGGAAATCCTGAACACCCGACTATTCTGCTGATTATGGGGCTTGGGGCACAGATGCTGTACTGGCCGGACTTCTTCTGTAAATCACTCATTGATCAGGGCTATCATCTGGTGCGTTTTGATAACCGGGATATTGGTTTATCTTCCAAGATTCACCATAAAGGGCCTCGCTTAAACACCTTAAAAATGATGAGCCGTTTTGTACTGGGTTTAGGCAATCAGGGCGCGCCTTATACGCTGTACGATATGGCAGATGATGTACATCTTCTGATTGAAAAAATGGGATTAGGTCAGGTCTATGTGCTCGGTGCCTCTATGGGCGGCATGATTGCCCAGATTCTGGCCGCACGTTATCCTGACAAAGTTAAAAAAATGGGTTTACTGTTTACCAGTAATAACCAGCCACTGTTACCTCCGCCTTTTCCAAAGCAACTCTTTAGTTTAATTGACAAACCCGCTTCCACAGATGAAGATGGCATTGTCGATCATAGCTTGAAGCTGTTTAATATTATTGGCTCGCCGGGTTATGTGAATCATCTGGAAGCGATTCAGACCGCCCGTAAGTTATATAAGCGAAGTTACCATCCAGCGGGTGTACTTCAACAGTTTTTAGCAATATTATGTACGGGTTCATTGCTGCAACTGGACAAGCAAATCCAACAAGAGACCCTGGTGGTTCATGGTGCTCGTGACAGATTGCTGCCTCCTAGTCATGGTAAGGCTGTTGCAAAAGCAATTTCAGGGGCTAAATTTGAATTAATTGATGGAATGGGGCATGATATCCCTCCGCATTTTATTCCATATCTTAGCGAATTATTTGCTGATCATTTTAAATCATAAACATTAGGACACTATGGCTGCATTACCATCCCTAAGACAGCTGTCATACCTCGTAACACTGTCTGAGACGCTGCATTTTACAGAAGCTGCTCGCCGCTCATTTGTTACCCAGTCAACTTTGTCTGGCGGTATTATGGAGCTGGAGCGTTTACTCGGTGGCGTTCTTGTTGAACGCGATCGCCAGAATGTACGTTTAACGCCGCTTGGTGAACAAGTGGTTGCACGTGCCCGTGTTCTACTGGCTGATGCTCAGGACTTAATGCGTTTAAGTCGTGAAATGAGTGAACCATTAACCGGTGATCTGCATCTTGGCGTTATTCCAACCATTGCCCCTTTCATCCTGTCGCAATTTCTGGATGAAGTGCATCAGCAGCTACCGAAAATTCAGCTACATTTACATGAAGCTCAAAGTGAGAAAATTGTAGAGAAACTGGAGCATGGTAATCTGGATATGGTGGTGCTAGCGCTGCCTTTCGATACCCGTAGCCTGAAAGTTGCTGAAATTGCCAAAGAGAATCTGTATCTGGTACATCACAAATCTGACCAGAATGCGGCTCAAGCCAAGTCTCTGGAAGATCTGGATCTGTCTCGCCTGATGCTGTTGGAAGAAGGCCATTGCTTGCGTGATCATGCATTGAGTGCCTGCCCGATTGGTGAGCGTAAAAATGATCATCGCCTGAAAGCAAGTTCATTACCGACGTTGATCGAAATGGTGTCTGCTGATCTTGGTTTTACCCTGTTGCCAGAAATTGCACTGCATACCAATATGATCAAAGCCAATCCGGATCTGCGCATCAATCCAATCAATGCTGCACCAAGCCGTACTCTGGCGCTGGTCACTCGTAAGAGCACACCGCTACAAAGCGAATTCGATGTGTTATTACAAATTTTGCAAAAAATTACTGCTCACGATGCAGCTTAATTAAGCCCTAATAAAGAAGGAGCACTTAGATTGCTCCTTTTTTTATTGCCTACGTCTTCTGATAAATTTAATTTTTATAAATTCAGTCAATTAAAATGATTCAAAACCAATTTTTAAACTTTAACTATTTATAATATATAAAAATTAAATCCCTATTTCTGGGGATTGGCATTGATAATAATTTAAGCCAAAATACATCTGTATATTAATTACTCTCAGGATAAGATTTCTTTGGCCTCATTTTTGCCTGCACCGGTATTATTGATGCAACCTTATCCACCCCCGCTCTCTTCCAATCCTGATCTTGCATTGCTACAGCTCGGTTATCAACCGGATATGCTGTCCTATACCGATCATCTGTCTGCTCAATCCCATATTGAACAGTATCTTCCCAATCTCGTGTTATATGAGATTCATGAGAAAGCACAACTTAAGAATCTTCATACAATTCAAGCACGAATCCAGATTCCTCATCTGATTGTAGTTTTAGCTGATGATTCAGCTGAAATGATTAATTTATTCTTGTCATCTGGCGTGGATCGATATCTGATTGCATCGCATCCTGTTTCAAAAATAGTAGCGAGCCTGAAAATTATCCTACGCGGTGGTGCCGATTTACATCCTGAATTAGCCCGTTATTTAGTGAGTCAGGAAACAAAAATACATTTTTTAAATCAGACTGAAGTACAGATTTTAAAGTATTTCAGCCAAGACCTGACTTTGGCCGAAATTCAAAACAGATTAAGTCTGCACGATTACCAGATTTATGCTGCTATTCGCAAAATCTATCAAAAACTCGCGAATCCATTTATCCATTCTCAAAATTAACAAAATATAAAAAAGGCTGAATTATCAGCCTTTTTAGTTTGCATAGAGTTATTTAAAGGTTTCCAGCAAGGTACGCTGTGCATTATGCGGTTGTTCACCTTCTGCAACTTGGGCACGCACCCAGGTTCCATCTCCTTGTAACAACCAGGCCTGCTGATTGTCTTTCAGGTAATTTAATAAACCTTGCTGGTAAATGCGTTTCTTTAATGCTTCGTCTTCAATCGGGAAACAAGCTTCTACACGATTAAACAGGTTGCGGTCCATCCAGTCCGCGCTTGAGCAATAAATCCGAGAATTACCATTATTGCTAAAATAAAACACGCGTGTATGTTCAAGGAAACGGCCGACGATTGAACGTACCCGGATATTCTCTGAAAGTCCCGGTAAGCCTGGACGCAGACAGCAAATCGAGCGGATAATCAGATCAATCTGTACACCTGCTTGAGAAGCTTCATACAGTTTATTGATCAGTTGCAGCTCAGTTAAAGCATTGACCTTCACGATGATCTGGGCTTTCTTGTCCGCTTTGGCATTGGCTATTTCATTATCAATATAGTTGATGAGCTGGGCATGTAAGGTAAATGGTGCATGGAGCAGCTTTTTCAGCTTGGCCATTTTCCCCATTCCGGTCAATTCCTGAAAGATACGATGCACATCTTCACACAGATCCTTGTCCGTGGTTAAGAGACCATAGTCGGTATAAATTCGCGCATTGCCGGCATGATAATTCCCGGTACCCAGATGTACATAACGCACCAGCTTGTTATTTTCTCGGCGTACCACCAGAATCATTTTGGCATGGGTTTTATAGCCGACAATGCCATAGACCACGACAGCCCCCGCCTCTTGCAGTACATTAGCAACTGCAATATTGGATTCTTCATCAAAACGAGCACGCAGCTCGATGACTGCAGTCACTTCCTTACCGTTACGGGCCGCTTCTGCCAGCACCTGCACGATCTCGGAATCTGGACCACTACGATACAATGTCTGCTTGATTGCCAGTACCTGAGGGTCACGTGCTGCTTCACGTAACAGCGTAATCACGGGTGCAAAAGATTCAAATGGATGATGTAGCAAAATATCCTGCTTCTGCATGGCACTGAAAACATTTTCAGATTTCTTCAGTACTTTAGGCAGAATTGGCGTATGTGAATCATAACGTAAATGTGGACGTTTGAAGTTGGACAGTAACCGCGCCAGATTAACCGGTCCTGCCACTTTATAGAGCTGTTCTTCATCCAGATCAAATTCTTCCAGCAGATATTCATAAATATGCTGCGGACAATTTTCAGTCACTTCCAGACGGACTGCACGACCAAAACGGCGCGAACTTAGCTCGCCTTTTAAGGCTTTGGCCAGGTCTTCAACATCTTCATTTAAGGCCAGATCGGCATTCCGGGTAACACGGAACTGATAGCAGCCAGTCGCGGTCATGCCCGGGAACAGGTCAGACACATGTTCATGAATGATGGCGGATAACATCACATGATGTTCTTTACCATCAGTCAGTTCATCCGGTAAACGCACAACACGTGGCAATGAACGTGGCGCAGGAACAACCGCAAGATCGATCTGACGGCCAAAGGCATCTTTCCCTTCGAGCGTCACAATAAAATTCAGGGATTTATTCACCAGACGTGGGAATGGATGGGCCGGATCAAGGCTAATAGGCGTAAGCACTGGAGCAACCTGTTCCTGAAAATATTTTTTCACCCAAGCCGATTGTGCCGGTGTTAGCTCTCCACGACGCAGAAAACAAATATCTTCCTCACGCAGTTTCGGCAAAATCTCTTCATTTAAAATACGGTACTGACGTTCAATGGCGGCATGCGCAGTTTCGGCAATCTGTTCTAATACTTGTTTTGGCGTCAAACCATCCGGACTGCGGCTTTCATTGCCCAAATCCAGTTGTTCCATGACGCCAGCCACACGAATTTCAAAAAACTCATCCAGATTACGTGAAAAGATCAGTAGAAAATTCATGCGTTCCAGCAAAGGATGCAATGGATCGACCGCCTGTTCCAGCACACGCAAATGGAAATCTAGAATAGACAGTTCACGATTAATGTAACGATCATTATAAGTATATTCGGTTGGTGCCGAAGTCGAACTGGCTGCCGTATTCATATCAAACCTACGCTATTTTCAAGTCTTGCTTATTTCTTTTAGTATGCTTCAAATTAATGACATTTTCATAAAAAAAGCCCAAATATTTGGGCTTTATCTTGATATTTTTATTTAAGGGATTTCAGCATAGCGCATATAACGTTGAATCATACGTTTACGTGCTTTTAGTGCGGATGCATTACGATGATCTTCAAAATATTTTGGATTGGTGAGAATCGCTGCCAGGAAGATGGCCTGATCACGGGTCAGGCTCTCTGCGGTCTTACCGAAATAATGTTTGGCTGCTGCTTCTGCTCCATAGATATTGTCTCCAAACTCAATCGAGTTAAGATACACTTCCAGAATACGCTCTTTAGACCACATGCGCTCCATCATCCAGGTCGCGACAGCTTCCTGACCTTTACGCAGGAATGAACGCTTGTTAACGAGGAACAGGTTTTTAGCCAGCTGCTGGGAAATGGTTGACCCCCCTGCCACGACACGACCTTCATTCTTGTTACGGCTGAGTGCAGTCTGAATACCATCCCAGTCAAAGCCATGATGGTGCATGAATTTTCCATCTTCTGCCGTAACAACTGCCCGTTTCAGATTGGTACTGATTTCATCATAAGGACGCCACTGATGTTGAATGGGCTTGGAGGGTTCAGTCCAGTAGTCAATTCGCATCATCATGGTGGTATTCACCGGATTGGTTCGCCACCAGGCTAAACTTGCAAAAATCCACAGTTGAACAAGTAGAATCACACTGACAATCACGAGAAGGGCGCGGGTCAGAAAGGCTTTCATGTCAGTGCGTTACTCCTGAAAATTCAATTTTTCGTGTTAAGCTTATTCGAAATATACAATCACAGCAAAAAATAGCATGCCTGAATATTCTCCCCCAACAACACATCACAAACTTGAAATGCAGCTCTGGTGGATGACCGCACTCCTGATCTGTATCAATGTCGGCCTGTTTGGCTGGCAAGTGCTGAATGGAATGGACATCACACAGCCAAGTTCTCCAGATGCAATTCGCTGGGGAGCAGATTATGCACCTTTAACGTATTTAGCGGAACCCATACGCCTGTTTAGTAGCATGTTTTTTCATTTTGGCTTAATTCACCTGATGTTGAATATGTGGGCACTGTATATTTTTGGTAGTATCGCTGAACAAATTTTTGGCCGGGTCTATTTCATAAGTCTTTACATTTGTGCCGGTCTGATGGGCAGTTTACTCAGTGGATATATGAGTATCCAGGACAGTTATGCCTTAATCGAAGGCGGTGTAGCCAATCCTGGCTTATTACCAGGTGTTAGTGCAGGTGCTTCGGGTGCAGTCATGGGTCTTGGTGCCTCTCTGACTGTTCTATCTTTACTGCCAATGTTGCCCCGTCAGCCTTTTATTCTGGATAAAAAGACACTGGTAATGATCATGGGTCTTAACCTGGCGATGGGCTTTATGATCAGCGGAATTAACAATGCCGCACATATTGGCGGCATGATCATGGGGGCCGGACTAACAGCGCTCTGGTATCTCGGTCAGAAAATGCAGCGTAGCCGTTTGGTCAGCCTGGTTGCCTTACTGTTCAGCGTTGCTGCCTGTGTCGTACTGTATCAATATAATCTGGCCCTGCTTGAACCGATCCGCCCACTCTGGCAAGAAATTTTACAAATGCTACAACAGCAGTTGGCGGATCAACCCGTAAGATAAATCTTATTGATTCATCTGACGCAGGCTTTGCAAGGGCGGAATCTCGGAAAGATAACTCAGACGATAACGCCCGATCAGGGTACATAACACAGTCATAAACACAGGCAGGATAATCCAGATTTCCCAATGGGGCTGAATGATCAGATCCATCTTATAGCTGGCAATGGCGCTGATCACTTCTGCAAACAGACATGAAACAATACCTGCGAATAGTCCGATAAAACCGATTTCCAGACTCATCATGGTTTTCAGCTTCTGTTTGGAACTGCCAAAAGACCGAAGCAAAGCCACTTCACGTTTACGTTCATCCATGAGCAAGTTTAAGCAAGCCATCAGTACCAGAAAACCGGATACGCTGACCAGCACAGCCAGAATGGTAATGATCTGCACCAGTACATTCACAATTCGTTTGATTTCTTCCAGAATCAGGCTGACATCAATGAATACCGTATTGGAAAAACGCTGAACCAGATTCACCAGTTTATCTTTATCTGTTTCCGGTACATAGAAGCTGCCCAGATAGCTGCCAGCATTGGCATCCATAGTATTCGGTGCAAAGATAAAGAAGAAGTTTGGACTAAAACTTTCCCACTCTACCGTTCTGAGATTCACCACTTTGGCTTCGAGTATGCCTTCAGGCAAGCTAAAGCTCAGCTTGTCCCCCAGTTTGATCCCGAGTTCCTGTGCAGTATTGGCTTCGACCGAAACTTCACCCGGCTGTTTCAATCCTGCCTCCCCCTGAACAATCACATTATCCTGAGGATAACGGTCCGACTGAGTCAGATTCAGTTCACGTCTTAAGGTATTACTCTGCTTGACCAGTTCAGCAGCAAAAGGATGATCATTTTTCGCCACCAGACGCCCACGAATATTGGGATACAAGGGCGTACTTTTCCAGCCATTCTGTTCTAACTGACTTTTTAAGTCAGGCATGTCAAAAGGCGGTAGACCATAGACAAACTGGTTGGGTGTCCCTTCCGGTAACTGTTGCTGCCAGCGATCGAGCAGATCGGTACGTAGCACAGCCAGCACACTGATCAAGCTGAGTCCAAGGGCTAAAGCAGTAATTTGTAAAGCGGTCTGATACGGTGTCCGCACATAGGCAGATAGATTGAATTTCAGATTACGCAGCAGTTTTAAAATACTCCAGACCGTAAAATACAGAACAGCACAAAGCAGAATAATGGCCCCAATCACCCAAGCTGTCAGCACGATATTTTCCGTTAAAATCACACTGAAAAGAATCAGACTTAAGGTTCCGGTCAGTAACATCCACAACATCGGATGGACGGATTTTTCCTGCTGACGAATGACCCGAATCGGAGGAGTATTTAAGAGTTGAAACAGACTCGGCATGACAAAGCCCAGTAACACCACTGCACTGGTCAGCATGGCAATTGGCAAGGGCCCCAGCAGCATCGCCGTAGCAGAGAACTCAAGCTGCAAGTTTGGAATCAGCTGTAGCATGAGCTGCAGCAAGCCATAACCCAATGCAACACCTATCACGCTACCAATCAGCATGGCGATTAAAAGCACTAAACCCAGCAAAGCCAGATAAGCGGCTAGAATCTGATTTTTAGTCGCGCCAATACAACGCATCAGGGCAATATGATCCTGGTTCTGCTGTACATAACGTTGTGCGGTTAAAGCAATGGCAATCCCGCATAATAAAATGGTGAGAATATTCGCCAGTTGCAGAAAAGTATCCAGATTGGCAATTGGTTTCATTAAACGGGTATTGCCTTCGCTGGCATTACGCAAGCGCAGACTGCCCTGCTGTTCCAGTTCTTGTCCCTCAACCTCAGCATCTGCTTCATCTGAAGTCCCATTTTCAGATTTTATCTTCTGCTTGAACCAGGTTTCATATTGCCGGGTATCGGCTGGATTACCCGCCATTAATAAACGGTAATCGATCCGGCTACCGACCTGAATCGCATTGGTGCGCGCCACTTCTGACTGAGCAATAATTACAGTCGGCGAAAAGCCAGAAAAGCCGAGCTCCTGATTCGAATCCTGCTCGATTTTTGCAGTAACCTTAAATTTAGCATCGGCAATATTCAGTTCATCACCCAGTTTGACCTTGAGTAGATCCATGGCCCGTGAACTCAGCCAGATTTCCCCCGCTTGGATTTTGTCTGCTGCAGGTTGAACCCGTAGCTCTCCTCGTAAAGGAAAAGCCCGATCAATAGCCTTAACATTGACCATGACAAACTGATCATTGGTATAAGCCATCGTACTGAAAAATGTGACTTCAGATTGTTGTAAATCGAGCTGCCTGGCCTGATCACGCCATTCCTGAGCTAGCGGCTCATTATCAGAAAGTACCAAATCTCCCGCCAGCATTTCAGCTGCCTGTAAAGCAACGGCGTTCTGAATCTGTTCATTACTGAACTTTAGTGCCGTTGTGGCACTAATCGCTAAGGTCAGCGCGATGATTAGCAGATAAATTCCTGTCGTATTAAAACTTTGTCTGAGTAAAGGACGAAACAGATGCTGCATATCAGCCTCCACTCGCATGTTCAATCAACTGACCATTGACCAGTTCAAAATGACGCTGGCATTGCCGGGCCAGATCAGGATCATGGGTAACCAGAATCAGCGTGGTGCTTAATTCACGATTCAACTGAAAGAGCAGCTGTTCGATTTCTTGGGCAGTTTCCCCGTCCAGATTACCTGTCGGTTCATCAGCAAAAATGATTTTGGGCTCACTGACCAGGGCACGGGCAATGGCAACACGTTGCTGCTCCCCACCCGACAGCACTTTCGGTGTTTGCTGAGCCTGACGGTCTAATCCGACTTTTTGTAGCAATGCCAGCGCCTTCTGCTCGGCATCACTATATTTAAAATCGGGCTGTAAACGTAAAGGCAGCATGACATTTTCAAGCGCAGTAAGATGAGGCAAAAGCTGAAAAGACTGAAATACAAAGCCAATATTTTTTAGCCGGACTAAAGCGCGCTGTTCTTCATTCAAGCTCGATACGAGCTCCCCACAGACCGTTAACTGCCCGGAACTGGCCTGATCCAAAGTGGCCAAAATGCCCAGTAAAGTCGACTTTCCTGAACCGGAACGTCCGGTAATGGCGACCTGTTCTCCAGTCAAAATTTCCAGCGAAAGATCTTCAAAAATAGTCAGTTGTTTTTGTGAAAGTTGTATCTTTTGTGTCAATTTCTGGGCAGAAATAATCGCTTGTGGCATGATGGTCGAATCGTTGCTGCTTTGAATCATACGTGTCCTATATGAAAGATCTAAATCAGAAAAATCGTGTATTGCCTTGCCTGGTATTCTTTGGACTGTGCCTGATTCCTTTTAGTCTGTCGGCAAAGACCATTATGATTGTGGGTGACAGTATAAGTGCTGGTTATGGCATGCAACCACAGCAAGGTTGGGTACATTTATTACAAAAGCGTTTGGACCAACACTATCCGAAACAGCATAAAGTGGTCAATGCAAGTGTGAGCGGTGAAACCACTAGCGGTGCCTTGGCTAGACTACCAAAACTGCTACAGACGCACCGTCCAGATGTTGTGGTGATTGAGCTTGGCGGGAATGATGGCCTGCGTGGGCAGCCACCCCAAATGATTCAAAAAAATTTAGCAGCTCTGGTACAACAAAGTCAGAAAGCCAAGGCGAATGTGGTTGTTTTTGGAATGAAAATGCCACCAAATTATGGCCAGGCATATAGCAAGGCTTTTGAAAATAACTATAAGGTGGTCAGTCAGCAGTATAAGGTCAAACTACTACCCTTCTTTATGCAAGGTGTCGCTGGCAATAAAAGTCTGATGCAACAGGATCAGATCCACCCTAATGCCAAAGCCCAGACTATTTTATTAAATAATGCTTATCCTTATATTAAAGGCGCCCTCTAAGGCACCTTTAACTAAATCAAATCTTAAAATTTTCTTAGAAGTCAAAGAAAGTTACTTCACCAGTTTCAAGTGAATATTCTGCACCAATCACCTGTAGCTTACCTTTAGCAATCAGACTTTCCAGAACTGCAGAACCATGACGTAACTGGTTTACTGATGCAAATACATTTGAGCGCACTGCATGTTTAGACAGTTTATTCAGGTCATCTTTCAGTTCAGTCTGCATTAGAATTTCAACTGATGGACGTACACGGTTCACAATGGACATCAGATTTGCAGATGGCGGCGTTGCCGGATTGGTTAATGCTTCAATTGTTGAATGAATAGCGCCACAATGCGTATGACCCAAAACAATCACAATCGGACAGCCAAAGCTTTCTGCTGCGAATTCGACACTGCCGACTTGAGACGGTGCAACAATATTACCTGCTACCCGAATGACAAACAGATCACCCAGACCCTGGTCAAAAACCATTTCTGCGGGTACACGTGAATCTGAACATCCTAAAACAATAGCAAATGGTTCCTGACTTTCTGCCATCTCAGCACGTTGCTGATGCGATAATAATTTTAAATGCTGCGTTTCACCATTGACAAAGCGCTGGTTACCCTTTTTAAGACGATCTATAGCTTCCTGAGCTGTGAGCATTCTTTTTTACCATCGATGTTTTTAGTGGGAATATCTTACTGCTAGATTTTTTGAATGTCACTTGCAAAAAAAATTAGCTGTAAAATTTTTAGCGCTTTGATGATTTCTTGTTCTGGGAATTTTTTCTGTGAAGTTCATCACGTTTTTTGGGCAGTTTTTCTGCTCCAGCTAATAATTAACAGATGTACAATATTAAGGAATGCTTTAAAATAAGTGAAAGATTACGATTTGATTCATCTATAAATTGCAAATCGATAACACGGAAGTATTTTGAGCGTTTTTGCTCAGTTTTTTCAGGGGACAGTGCTAATGAAGAAAATAATAAAATTGCGCTCAAAAATTATCTATTCCACTTTAGTCGCTCTGGGTCTTAGCCTATCTAGCCTGAGCCATAGCCAATATCTGTTTACGCCGCCGAAAGCCAAGTCTGCCGAAGTTTTACAGCTTTATCTGAGCCAGCAACGCATTCAGGCGGGTCTACAATCTAAAACCTTAAAAGTTGGTGAGGTGACCTGGAGTTATAGTGAAGGCGGGGCAAAAAACAAACCCTCGATTATCCTGATTCATGGTCTGGCAGGCACACGCGACAACTGGAACCGCGTCGCCCAGTTTTTGACCCCGTATTATCATGTCATCATTCCAGATTTGCCGAGCAATGGCGATACCCGGATTCCAGCAGATTTTGACTTGTCTGTACCCAATGTCACTTCGCAATTACGTACCTTTGTCGAAACTCTGAAGATTGAAAAAAATCTGCATGTCGCTGGCCATTCTCTAGGCGGTTCAATTGCGACAGTTTATGCATCCCAATACCCTTTCGATACCCAAAGCCTGTTTTTGGTGAATAGTGCTGGCATCTATAAAATGGGCAATACGCCTTATACCAAAGACCCGCATGCACTCAAAGACCTGATTGTCAGTAAACCGGGCGATCTGGAAGATGTCTCCAAACAGCTGATGCAGAATCCACCAGCGTTGCCTTACCAGTTAAGACATGCACAAGAAAAATTGCTGATTGCCCGTTCTGAGCAAACCAGCAAATCGATTGATCAGGTGGTGATGCTTAACCGGCTGTATACGCCTGATACATTTGCCCGTCTGACTCGTACAGTGGAAGCACCTACCTTGATTCTATGGGGAAAACAGGATCGAATTATTAATGTCGAAGTGGTGAAAGAGCTCTATTCACTGCTGAAACGTGCCGAAACTCCGGTAATTTTAAATAATGTCGGTCATATGCCGATTCTGGAAGCAGAAAAACAGGTCGCCCAACATTATTTGCCTTTCCTGGCCAAGACACAGACCCTAAAAAATCCACTAGCTGATAAACTCATTCCTTTCAATTAAGTTTCAGAGAAGTTATGCAGAAACACCCGATGATTGAGCAGTTGATTGATGCTCAACTTGATTTTCTTGATCAGGTATTTTCTCAATCTGAAACCATTCAAAGCGAGTTTCATGAGTTTTATCTCTGGTTGCGCAAGCAGTCGCTTAAAGATCTGTGGAGCTGTGAACTGATCAATCAGCTGCTACAAAAGCAGATTCTGGATACTGCTGCCAGTTCTTTTCTGATTGAGCAGATTGCCGAACATATCCGGTTCGCATTGGTTCATCCAGCCAATGATACAACCAAAATTGCAGATGTCATTCCGGTACTGACCATTGATAAAATTGCACAATATGTGGCCAGCAAAAGTGGTCACCGTCAGCGCCTGATCAAAGCGGTGGTGAATAACCCTGCTTTTTCAGCGATGATTACGCAACTGATCCAGCATTCAATTCAGGATTATCTGGACAATTCTGTAATAGCCAAGAGTGTGCCGGGCGTTTCCCGTTTTATGAAAATGGGAAAATCTGTTCTGGAAAATGTTACGGATACCAGTCTGGACAATACAGTTGCCCGTTATCTGCAAAAAAATATTTTAAAACTCAGCCAGATGAGTGAGCATGTGCTGAACCAGCACTTTGATGATGACAAGCTGTACCATTTTCAGGCCAATCTCTGGCATAAGATCAAAGACATGCCACTGTCCGTGCTTAAAAACTATATTGAAACCCAGGATCTGAACCAGACGGTGAGTTTAGGGCACGAGATCTGGGATCATATGCGCCAGACGGAATATATGCAGCAGCAACTGCATGACGGGATTTATACCTGGTATATACGCAATCAGGAACATACTTTTGATCAATTATTACGAGATCTGAATATTGATGAATCGCTGATCCAGACTGAACTGAATGAATTGCTGACACCGATTATTCAGCAGATGATTCATCAGGGCTATTTGCGTGAACGTGCCCGTGCCTATCTGGAAAAATTCTATTATGCTGAAAATACCTTAAAAATTTTAAAGATTGAAGACTAAAAAAAGCCGCTTCAAAGCGGCTTTTTTTACTTATAAAATTAGAAACGTGTCGTTAAACCAACGAAATAAGTACGACCTTGAATTGAATAATAATCTTCAGAACTATCGGTAGTTTCCATGGATTCATCAAATAAATTTGATATACCAGCACGCACAGTGACATTATCATTCAAAGTGTAGTTCGCATTCACACCATATAAGGTATAGGCTTTTGCCCACGCATTTGCATCTGTTGTTTCTGTTGTATATTGCTTACCAATATATTGCAGGTTCATTTGCAAAGCGAGTGCATCAGAAGCTTGTAAATCTAGTGCTGAATGAACTGACAGCTCAGGTGTACTGATTAATGCCGCACCAGTATCTAGATTTTTAGATTCAAAGAAATAAGTTGCATTTGTTGACCAGCGTGCATAATCAGTCAGATTAACTGCAAAGGTGCCTTCTAGGCCACGAATACGAGCTTTTTCAGCATTATCAGGTGCGATATACCATACGCCTTTCGGATAACGCGGGTCATTAATTTGTTCAGCAGGAATATGCTTAACAGGCATGTTCACCAGTTTGTTATCAAAATCGGTATGGAAATAAGTTAAACCACCTGAATATTTTTCGTCATCATATTGGAAGCCTAATTCATAGTTTGTTGATTCTTCTGCTTCCAGATTAGGATTACCAGTATTATAGCAGTTTACAAACGGATTAGTATTTGCATCATAGCTACTTTGGAAACCGGTAGGATTAGTTACAGGATCATATGTTCCAAATTGAGAAGTACAACCTTTACCACGTGAACCTGTACTGAAACCTGGCGCAGTTTGAACAAGATCAGGAGCACGGAAAGCCGTAGAAACGCCGCCTTTGAATGTTAATGCGTCATTGAAATGATATACACCGTATACACGTGGGCTGAAGTTCGCATCATAGCGTTCATCTTTATCCAGACGACCACCAATTGTCACATCAAAATTAGGTGTAATACTTAAAATATCTTCAAAGAATAGCGCCCAAACATCAGCCGCTACTGTTGAATCACCTGTGTAATCATTACCATCAATCGAAGGTGCACCATTTGAATCAATACCTAAAGTACGATCATTGGTTAATTCTTCAGAACGGAATTGACCACCTACAGTTAATTTATGCGGCACAACAAAATCAAACGGTAAATTCACTTTAGCATCAACAACAGTTAATTCTGTCTTTTGAACAGTTGGGCTAAATACCCCATCAACTTCTGTTGTAGTACTGCGATCATATTTATTTTGATAAACACTTAGATTTGAACTTCCCCAAGAATATATTCCATCCCAAGCCAGACCAAGACGTTGAGATTCTGTTTCATTTTTATCACCAGCTGAACCTAACCAGAATTCCCCATCAGAAACATTTGGTGCATAGGTCGGATTCGTATTGGTTTGACTACCATAACTACCAAAAAGCTCAAACTGATGATTATCTGTTGGGCGGTAAACAAGACTTCCTTCAACCGTATCATTACGCATACCAGTTGTTGAACTTTCAAGATCTTTAACATTCTGGTCAGCTTCACGTTCAGTACGACCTGCTGTAATACGAGCACTCACTGTATCTGTGATTGCACCACTCGCAGTTGCTGATATTTGAAGAGTATCGCCTTCTGTACTATCTGCAGGTTTTTCTAAATTGATAGTCGCTGAGCCACCCCATTCTTGAGCTGTCTTTTTGGTAATAATATTAATTACACCGCCCATCGCATCTGAACCATATAAAGACGACATTGGGCCTTTTACAACTTCAATTCGCTCAATATTCTCTGGATTAATCCAGTTTAAATCCTGGCGTTGTAAGTCTGTACGATACGCTGTACGTGATGAATTACCAATACGGCGTCCATCAACCAGAATCAAAGAGTATTCAGAAGGTAAACCACGAAGTTTAATTTTCGCACCTTCACCATTTAGACCCATACCACCTGATACACCAGGTACTTTTGCCAGAAGCTCAGAAATACTTTTTACTGGTTGCTTGGCAATTTCTTCTGCGGTGAGGACTGTAATAGAAGCAGGAGCATCTTTTACATTTACTTCAGAACCACTTGCCGTTACAACAATAGTCTGCAGTTTTGTAGCTTCAGACTGCGCGACTGGTTGTTGCTCTTCAACTGATTTATTTTGTGCTTGTACTGAAGCAGCCAATGTTGAAAGTACAGCAAAAGCTAAAGTCGATTTCATAAACGGCTTGTTCATATCCGAAGGTGCCCCACAGGTAATTTATGAATAAAAAGTGATGAATTTGTGAAGCATTGTAACGAAAAAACATATAAATGCAATTGTTATTAATAATTATTATCATTAACTTTATTATTGTTAAAAAAACCTCGAATATTCGAGGTCTTTTTTAAGTTAAACTTAAATAGCTTAAAGACTTATTTGAAATAAGCACCTTCAGCTTGGGTATGGTCAGTCTGGTCAACGACACGTGCCAACTCAGGAATGTGCTGTTTCAAGGTCGTTTCAACGCCTTGTTTTAAAGTCACATCAATTGCTGAACAACCCTGGCAACCACCACCAAATTTAAGAACCGCAGTTAAGCCATGCTCAGGATCTTCAACCACTTCGACCAGTGCACAGTTACCACCATGACCTGCAAGACCCGGGTTAATTTCTGACTGAAGCACATAGGTAATACGTTCTTCTACAGAGGCATCAGGACCGACACGTGGCACTTTAGAGTTTGGTGCACGGAAAGTCAGCTGACCACCAAAACGGTCTTTATTGTAGTCAATAACTGCATCTAGCAAGTATGGAATTGACGGAGAGTCAATATAGGCCGGAAAATCTGGATATTCCTGCTTATAGTCTGTAGGTACAACCTCATCAGGTGCACTATAAGCCATGCAACATTCAGCGCGCGGTGTACCCGGATTTTCTACAAACACACGTACGCCAATACCTGGTGTATTCTGTTTGTCCAATAGATCCTTTAAATACTCTTGTGCTGTCGGTGTAATCAAAAGATTTGGAATTTCTTCTGCAACCGGAGTGTTGCTGTTCTCAGTCGACATAACAATAATTTCCTCAAGCTGAAGCTGCTATTTTAACTGAAGATGCGGGGTAATTATAAAAATTCAACCAAAATTGTCGGATTTATTATAAAAGTCGCACTTTAGATTTGTTTTAATGGCATGATCATTGTCAAATAGATAGAACCAGAATTACTTATATGCTTGATTTACCTTTTAATCATACCGTCACTATTATTCTGATCACCTGTATTGTTTCTTTTATTGCTTTTTCAAAAGAACAGGTCATGAATCGTCTGATTTTCTGGCCGCCTGCCATGCAACGTGGTCAATATGACCGTTTCATTACCCATGGTTTTATTCATGCAGATGGCACGCATTTACTGTTCAATATGATCACGCTGTTCTTTTTCGGCAGTATTATTGAAAGTTTTTATCGGCAGTATTTATATGATCTGGGCTTTATCCTGTTTTATCTGGGTGGTCTGGTTGCAGCGATTCTGCCAAGTTATCTAAAACATAAAAATGATGCACGCTGGGCCAGCTTAGGTGCTTCCGGTGCAGTATCCGCGGTTCTGTTCGCTTACATTCTGTTTGAACCATGGAAACTGATTTTCGTGTTCTTTATTCCCGTACCTGCGATTATTTTTGCTGTTTTATATGTGGCCTATAGTATCTGGTCTGGCAAGCGCGGCAACAGCAATATCAATCACAGTGCCCATCTTTGGGGTGCAGCGTATGGTGTGGTGATGACGATTATTCTGGAACCACGACTTATTCCGCATTTCCTGAATAAACTAACCCAAATCCCTTTCTAAAGTTTTGAGTGATTAAGGGATAGCAATTATCCCTTTTTTTAATAATTCACATATGAAAATGATTTTCATTTCCAAAAATTATGCTAATCTTGTCGCGAATTTAGAGGAATAAACATGAAATTTAAGACTTTAGCACTTGCCACAATATTAGGACTGACAACTTCCTTTACAGTTTCTGCACAGGTCACTTTCGACTATAAAAACCAAAATATTCAACTTAAAAAAGCGCCAAAAAAGATCGCAGTGTATGACCTGTCTGCATTGGATACCTTGAATGCATTGGGACTCGAAGCACAACTGGTACCTTCTGCAAGTTTCGCAGGTGTTTTAAGCAAGTATCAGCAGGACAAATTTACCAAAGCTGGATCCTTGTTCGAACCAGATCTCAATGTATTAAAAGCTGCGAAACCTGATCTGATTATTGTCGGTGGCCGTTCGGCTTCCAAAGCAGAGGCTGTTAAAAGTATTGCTCCGACTTTAGATCTTTCTCCAGATACTAGCCAATATATTGCCAATCTGACGGAACGTGCCCATGTCTTGGCTCGTGCATTTGGTAAAGAGAAAATTGCTACTGAAAAGCTCGGTAAAATCGCAACGCTGCAGCAACAACTGAAAAAGCAGACTGAAGGCAAAACTGCACTGATGCTGTTTGCAGTCGGTGAAAATTTTATGCCACATGCAGAAAATGACCGTTTTGGCTTTGTTTATGAATTAGCAGGTTTTAAACCGGTATTGGATCCATCTGAACAGTCTGATGCACCCCGTCCAGAAGTCGGCTCTCCAGAAGCATTGAAAGCAGCTGAGAAAAATGTTCAGCGTATTACAGCAGCCGTTGAGAAGAATCCGGATTACATCATTGTCCTGGATCGTGGTGCGGTGAATACCCAGAAATACACTGCTCAGGATAATATTCAAAAACACCCTACCCTGAAAAATGCCAAAGCCTTGGCTGAGAAAAAAGTCATCTATGTGAATGCCGATGCCTGGTACATCACTGGTGCGGGTTTGGACAATACCGCTTTCATGCTGGAAGAACTCATTAAAGGCACAGCGAATTAATTTTTAACCTATTGCTAAAAAGGAAGCTTCAAGCTTCCTTTTTATTTGAAACATCTCGTAATAAATTAAGACCCAAGACTGGAATTTAATGCCAACCCAGGAAGCAACTTAGCAGCGATAATGTATACATCTGTATATTAATTGCTGTAAGTTGCGAGATATTTTGCATGTCCACTTCCCTAGACGGTCTTCAATTTCCCATTTCTGCTTCACAACAAAAACCAAGCACATCGAAAATCGGCCGTAACATTATTTCTGAAGCCTTAGGCGCAGTTGATCCTGTACATGCTACCGCAGCACAGCAGGAAAAGAACTGGCGTAAGCAATATCCAGTACACTTTAAACATCTGGTTGTAGATGGATTACGCTCCGCAGGTGCAGCACTAAGTATTGCCAAGCAAGGTCTAGAAACTGCACATGCCAGTTTTGAGTTTTATCGTGATGGTCAGAAGCATCTACTGAAAGATGTGATGTCCTTGCCTGCGCAGAACCTGAATACCTTCCAGCTGAAAGGCCAGTCTGAAAAAGCCCCAGAATGGTATGTGCCTTATCATGGCAAAAAACTGCAAGGACAAGAACTACTAGATCAGATTCAATCTTGGGAAGATCGTGGTATCGTCGAACCGAGTCATGCCAATGCCTTGCGTGAATGTATAGCCCATCCAGAATGGTTTGACCTATCCGATCGTACCACTGTTCTATTTGGAGCCGCTTCTGAAGCAGGTCCACTGACTTGGCTATCCAAATGGAAAGCCAATATCGTAGCGATCGATCTGCCAAATACTCGTGTCTGGGGCAAGATTCTAGATACAGTGAGTCAAGGCAACGCCACTTTATATGCACCATCAGTTGAAGCGCTGCCAACTGATACTTCACTAGATATTTTAAAAGAAAAACTGGGGGCTAACCTACTCACCCAGATTCCTGAAATTGCCCAATGGCTGATTCAGTTCAAACAGAATCTGGATCTTGCGGCAATTGCTTATCTGGACGGTGAAAGGCACGTACGTGTTTCTATGGCGATGGATGCCATTATGAAATATGTTAGCGAGCAGAAAGCCAATACCAGCCTGATGTATATGTGTACCCCGACCGATGTGTATGCAGTTCCAGAAGAAGTGGTTCAGGCTTCGCAAAGTAAATATCAGCAGCTTTCCAAAATTGAAAGTACCTTAACCAAAGGCATTTCACTGATTTCACGCAAGCATTTTTTCCAGAAAAATAAGCAGGATCTGTTTAAGGTTGGTGATAAGTCTTACGGTGTTTGCGACTGTCTGGTCGTTGAGCAAGGTCCAAACTATGCACTGGCTAAACGCATCCAGCAATGGCGTGCAACGCTAGCACGTGCCAATGGGCAGCAAGTGAGCATCAATATCGCTCCTTCAACAACGACTTATTCAGTGACCAAAAATCCACTGCTGAAAGCTGCGTTTAATGGTGCCAGCCTGTTTGATGTGGAAGCGTTTTCCCCTGAAACCACCAATGCGATTATGGCTGCGCTCTGGATTCACGACCTGCGTAATCCAGAATCTGTGGCCAATCCTGATGTAAAACTCAATCATCCACTTGAGTTAATGATGTCTGGTGCGAATCATGGCGGTTTATGGCGTGTGGCTTATCTGGCACGTACAGCATTGCCGTTTGCTGCGTTGTATGGTTTTGCAACAGATAAACTGCCGAAAGGATTATTAGGTAAGTTGAAGAAGTGATTTTTTCTGAAATAAAGATGAAACTAATTTTATTGGTCAGGCGACATGGATGTCGCCGTTAGGCTGTGATATAGGGACATATCATCAGCCTAACAAAAGATTTTTGTTACCTTGCGAAGTGCACTTCTCATCTTTCAAAAGTAAGACTAAGAAATACTCATTTTTTACATTTAGTTGAAATTAGCTATTAATCCTTCTATTGAAAATACTTTTAGCCTTCTGATTACCCTCCCCCCCTTGCGCAGCAATGCTACTCATCCCATAGAGAGAGCATCCCTTATAATTTTGAAAGTCATTAGATAACAAAAAGTCTCCTATTTCCAGAAAGCAAATCACTATTTCTTAAGGCTAAAACTTTTCTAGCACCCATAAAAAAACGCTGCATCAGCAGCGTTTTTTACATCGAATCTTCTTAGAAAACTTTCAGAAGAATCCAGTACAAACCACCAGATAAACAGATCGTTGCAGGTAGTGTAAACACCCAAGCCGATAGGATCGATTTCACCATCTTAAAGTTTAGGCCAGACTTGTTCGCCACCATGGTACCTGCAACTGCAGAGTTTAGAACGTGAGTCGTAGAGACTGGCATACCGAAACCATCCGCAGCGGCAATGGTCGACATCGCTACCAATTCAGCAGACATGCCCTGACCATAAGTCATATGTTCTTTACCGATCCGCTCACCCACAGTCACGACAATTCGTTTCCAGCCGACCATCGTTCCCAGACCAAGTGCCAAAGCTGTTGCCACTTTTACCCAGGTCGGAATGTATTGCAGGAATGAATCCAGATTGTCGCGATACTCATCAACGGTTTGTTCCTGAACCTCGCTCATTGCCGGTAAAGCTTGTGCTTTATCCAGACGTTTAAACGCTGTGGTGCTCAGGTACATGTCATTACGGAATTCTGAAACT
Organism: Acinetobacter sp. CAU_H_56; assembly: GCF_058599425.1. Classification (NCBI taxonomy): domain Bacteria; kingdom Pseudomonadati; phylum Pseudomonadota; class Gammaproteobacteria; order Moraxellales; family Moraxellaceae; genus Acinetobacter; species Acinetobacter sp. CAU_H_56. The sequence goes on from NZ_CM178654.1 coordinate 2,250,948, forward strand.
TGTGCTTCTGGAACATCCTTGATGTTGCTGTAGCTACCAACTTTATCACCCAAATGATCGGTCAGACTTGCCAGTGCAGGAACAACCTCAGCATTCAATTCTTTGGTTTGAATGTATGTGGTAATGATGGCACGTGCTTTTTCGTCCGGAATATCTTCATGCTGCGGATAAATCGCATCAGCCGTTTGCGCAGACAACTGGCCAAAAGACTGGATATGAGCTGCATCCAGATTTTTGTTTAATGAATATGCTAAAGGTACACAGCCGATCAGGATCAGCATGATCAGGCCCATACCTTTTTGACCATCGTTTGAACCATGCGCGAAGCTTACACCAGTACAGGTAAAGATCAGAATGGCACGAATCAGCGGTGGTGGTGGCTTATTGCCTTCAGGTGGCTTAAACAGTTCAAGCTGCTTTCTGAAGATCTTTTTCACCAGCAGAAATAGTACCCCAGCAAAAGCAAAACCGATCAGAGGTGAAAACAGCAATGCTTTACCAACTTTCAGCACCTGTTCCATATCCACACCAGAAGCACCACCACCAGAATTCAGCAGGTAGTTCATGATACCTACCCCCAGAATCGAACCGATCAGGGTATGTGAACTTGAAGCGGGAATACCAAGGAACCAGGTACCCAGATTCCAGAGAATCGCAGCGATCAGCATGGCAAAGACCATAGCGAAACCGGCACCTGTGCCGACATTCATAATCAGCTCGACAGGCAATAATGCAATGATTCCGTATGCAACAGCACCACTGGCCACCATTACCCCGAGGAAATTACAAAAACCTGCCCACATGACTGCAACCGGTGCAGACAATGCATTGGTATAAATCACGGTCGCAACCGCATTGGCCGTGTCGTGGAAACCGTTGACGAATTCAAAGCCCAGCGCAATGAATAACGCCGTGCCTAAAAGAATCATTGAATACAGACCGATCGGTGGGACATGAGCTAAATCTGAAGTCAATTGGAAGCCGATATAGATCAGCGTGGAGATAATTAGAGTCAGAAACACCGGCATAAAAAATTTCGGTGTTGGCACATGAACATTGGCCGGCTTATCAGAAGGCGACTGTTGTGCTGAACCTAAGGGAGTTTGATTAGAATTCATGCAAGCAGGAATAGAGGATTCAAGAATCCCCATATTGTTCAGTTAAATTGTGACAATTATATGACAAAGTGCTGTCATATAAACCAGTTTTTTAGACTTTCTCGTTGCCGTTTATCCTGTAACCACATGCTCTAAATTTTAAAAATATACAAATATAATCAATTATTTATTAAAAGAAAAACACTTGAATCGCCCGGCTTTATTCATGTTTTGCAATATATCTGGTCATTCCTACCCGGCTGTCATATTTCCGAGCCTGTCATATTTGATTAAAGATTAGCTTTGTTATATGACACTCTGATGAAAGCTGCTTACATTTTATTTTCCAGTCGCACGCTTTTATCAAGAACTTTAATTTCCAGATTTCCATCTGTTTTCAGCTTTCTATACCGGCTTGAGTGTCTTTATCAAATTTTCAAATCAGGCATATCCAGCATTCTGTATAAGCACTACAGAAAACTGCGCACTAATCTGTTAAGATTGTTGCCGTTTTTGATGCTTACTGAGAAAGTTTGAATGTCTACACTTGCCACCTTAAAAGAACTTCTTGCCAAGAGAATTTTAATTATCGATGGTGCGATGGGTACCATGATCCAACGCCATAAATTGGAAGAAGCCGATTATCGTGGTGAGCGTTTTGCTGATTGGGCATACGACCTTAAAGGCAATAACGACTTACTTGTGCTGACTCAGCCACAGATTATTCAAGGCATTCACGAAGCTTATCTTGAAGCTGGTGCCGATATTATTGAAACCAATACCTTTAACGGCACCCGTGTTTCAATGTCTGATTATCACATGGAAGATCTGGTTCCGGAAATCAACCGTGAAGCAGCACGCCTGGCTAAAGAAGCTTGTGCAAAATATTCAACACCTGAAAAACCACGTTTTGTTGCAGGTGTGATTGGTCCGACATCACGCACGACTTCAATTTCTCCAAATGTAAATGACCCTGCCTTCCGTAATATCACTTTTGACGAATTGAAAGTGAATTACATCGAATCAACCAAGGCCTTGATTGAAGGCGGTGTCGATATCATCCTGATCGAAACCGTATTCGATACTTTAAACGCCAAAGCTGCGATCTTTGCAGTGAAGGAAGTATTTAAAGAACTAGGCACTGAATTGCCAATTATGATTTCTGGTACGATTACCGATGCGTCTGGTCGTACCCTGACTGGTCAAACTGCAGAAGCGTTCTGGAACTCAATGCGTCATGCAGAACCAATTTCGATTGGTTTTAACTGTGCCCTAGGTGCAGATGCCATGCGCCCACACGTAAAAACTGTATCTGACGTGGCTGATACTTTTGTGTCCGCCCATCCTAACGCAGGCTTACCAAATGCCTTCGGTGGTTATGATGAAACTCCGGAAGAGACCGCAGCATTCATTAAAGAATTTGCGGAAAGTGGTCTGATCAATATTACTGGTGGTTGTTGTGGTACGACGCCTGATCACATCCGTGCCATTGCTCAAGCAGTTGAAGGGATTGCCCCACGTCAAGTGCCAGAAATTGAGCCTGCATGTCGTTTAAGTGGTTTGGAACCATTTAACATTACCAAAGATTCATTGTTCGTGAACGTCGGTGAACGTACTAACGTTACCGGTTCGAAAAAATTCCTGCGTCTGATCAAAGAAGAAAACTTCGCCGAAGCGCTAGATGTTGCCCGTCAACAGGTTGAAGCCGGTGCACAGATCATCGACATTAACATGGATGAAGGCATGCTTGATTCGGAAGGCGCGATGGTGCACTTCCTGAATCTGGTGGCATCTGAACCTGATATTTCACGCGTGCCAATCATGATTGACTCATCAAAATGGGAAATCATTGAAGCTGGTCTGAAATGCGTCCAAGGTAAAGCGGTTGTTAACTCGATTTCCCTCAAAGAAGGTTATGACGAGTTTGTAGAACGTGCCCGCCTCTGCCGTCAGTACGGTGCAGCGGTGATTGTGATGGCATTCGATGAGAATGGTCAGGCCGATACTGCTGAACGTAAAAAACAAATTTGTAAGCGTTCTTATGACGTGTTGGTGAATGAAGTAGGCTTCCCGTCTGAAGACATCATCTTTGACCCGAACGTGTTCGCGGTAGCAACCGGTATCGAAGAACACAACAACTATGCTGTAGATTTCATTGAAGCTACTGGCTGGATTAAACAGAACCTGCCAAATGCGATGATCTCTGGTGGTATCTCGAACGTATCCTTCTCATTCCGTGGCAATGAACCGGTGCGTGAAGCGATCCATGCGGTATTCCTGTACTACGGTATCCAGCAAGGTTTAACCATGGGTATCGTGAATGCCGGTCAATTGGCGATTTATGATGACATCGACAAAGAGCTGAAAGATGCGGTTGAAGATGTGATTCTGAACCGTAACCAGGGTGAAAGTGGCAACGAAGCAACTGAAAAATTGCTTGAAATTGCTGAGAAATATCGTGGTCAAGGCGGCGCGCAAAAAGCTGAAGAAAACCTGGAATGGCGTAATGAACCGGTTGAAAAGCGTCTTGAATATGCGCTGGTTAAAGGTATCACCACTTATATCGATCAGGATACTGAAGAAGCTCGCCTGAAAGCCGTTCGTCCACTCGACGTAATCGAAGGTCCATTGATGGCCGGTATGAATGTGGTCGGTGACTTGTTCGGTGCCGGTAAAATGTTCCTGCCACAGGTGGTGAAATCTGCACGTGTGATGAAACAGGCCGTGGCCTGGTTGAACCCGTACATTGAAGCGGAAAAAACCCAAGGTGAAGCCAAAGGTAAAATCCTGATGGCCACCGTAAAAGGCGACGTACATGACATCGGTAAGAATATCGTTGGTGTGGTACTGGGCTGTAACGGTTATGACGTGGTCGATCTTGGTGTCATGGTGCCATGTGAAAAGATTCTGCAAACTGCGATTGATGAGAAAGTTGACATCATCGGTTTGTCTGGTCTGATCACCCCTTCTCTGGATGAAATGGTATTCGTTGCCAAAGAAATGCAGCGTAAAGGCTTTAACATTCCATTGATGATTGGTGGTGCGACGACTTCTAAGGCACATACGGCTGTGAAGATTGCCCCTCAATACCAGAATGATGGCGTGTACTACACAGCTGATGCCTCTCGTGCTGTAGGTGTAGCGACTCAATTGCTTTCTGCCGAGATGAAGCCAAAACTGGCAGCAGACTATGCAGCGGATTATGAAAAAATCCGTACCCGTCTTGCCAACAAACAGCCGAAAGCAGCGAAACTGTCTTATGCTGAATCGGTTGAAAATGGTTTCAAAATCGACTTCGACAAGAATGCGCCATTTAAACCAAACTTCATCGGTTCACAGACTTTCACCAACTATCCTTTAGAAACCTTGGTGGAATACTTTGACTGGACACCGTTCTTTATCTCTTGGAGCCTTGCGGGTAAATTCCCGAAAATCCTTGAAGATGAAGTCGTTGGTGAAGCAGCACGTGACCTGTATGCACAAGCACAAGCAATGTTGAAAGACATTATCGAAAATAAACGTTTCGATGCGCGTGCAACGTTCAGCATCTACCCTGCAAATCGTACCGGTTCAGATACGGTTGCAGTGACTGATGAAGCTGGTAACGTAACGCATACCTTCGAGCACTTACGTCAGCAATCTGACAAAGTAACCGGTAAAGCAAACTACTCATTGGCTGACTTTATTGCACCTAAAGATGTAGCTCAGGATTATCTGGGTGGCTTTACCGTTTCGATCTTCGGTGCGGAAGAATTATCTCAGGAATATAAAGCCAAAGGTGATGACTATAATGCGATTATGGTTCAAGCCTTGGGTGACCGTTTTGCCGAAGCTTTTGCTGAGCATCTGCACCAGAGGATCCGTAAAGAGTTCTGGGGCTATCAGGCAGACGAAACTCTAGACAATGATGAATTGATCAAAGAGAAATATGTCGGCATCCGTCCTGCGCCGGGCTACCCAGCTTGTCCTGAACATTCTGAAAAAGCGCCACTCTTTGACTGGTTAGGTACGACTGAGAAGATGGGTACTTACCTGACTTCTAGCTTTGCGATGTGGCCACCTTCATCAGTGAGCGGTTTCTACTATGCAAACCCTGAAACTGAATACTTTAACGTGGGCAAAATTTCTGGCGATCAGCTGGAAGATTATGCGAAGCGTAAAGGCTGGACACTGGATGAAGCGAAACGCTGGTTAGCGCCAAATCTGGATGATTCAGTGGTTTAATCCCCCCTCGATCCCCCTTTGATAAAGGGAGAAGAATCCATTCTTATCGAATATAAAAAATCCCCTCGAGTGAGGGGATTTTTTTGTTTTTAATCTCCCCTAACCCCTCTTTTTCAAAGAGGGGGATTTCACGTATCAAATTTATTACATGACAGCTCCTCCCTTTTTTAAAGGGAGGTTGGGAGGGATTAAATTGCTATAAATAAAATGAATATTTAGAATGCTTAAATCCATGAAAAATTTAAGATTGACAAATGGCAATAATAAAAAGTTTAGATCTTGGAAGCTTAGAAAGCATCTGTAAAACTTTAGGTGAAACTAATAATGGGCTTTCAGGAACAGAAATTACCAAGTATCTGGCTGAATGTAATATCAAAGATCTTCAATTAAATTCAACAAAATGGAAACGCTTATATGATGCTCTATACTCAAAACAAACTGAAGATCGCTGCTCCAATAATGTCTTAGCTTTTATTAAGTATGTTATGCGTCCTTCACGGCATATCCATAGAAAAGAATGGTTTGAAAATATACGAACTGAATTGAATTATATTTTGTCATTTGAAGGTTTTGAACTCACTGAAAGTGGCGAACTCAAGCAAGCAGACAAAGTTCAAACTTTTGATGAAGCTGAAGCACGAGCACAAAATTTAAGAAAAACTTTATTAGATAGAAAAATACATCCTGATGTCTTAGCCTTCTGTAGAGCAGAACTACTCGTAGATAATTATTTTCATGCGGTTTTTGAAGCTACTAAAAGTATTGCTGAAAAAATTAGAATTAAAACAAATTTAACTACTGATGGTGCAGAACTTGTTGATCAAGCCTTTTCTTATAAAGGTAAAATCCCTTATTTAGCATTAAATAAACTTACCACTGAAAGTGAGGAGAGCGAGCAGAAGGGTTTCATGAATTTACTTAAAGGTGTCTTTGGAACTTTTCGAAATACGACTGCTCATGCTCCCAAAATCACATGGAATATTGATGAACAAGATGCCTTAGATATTCTATCAACAGTATCATTAATTCATAGAAAATTAGATAAAGCCGCTGAAGCAAGAAAGATATATGAAAGTAGTTTTTAATCCCTCCTAACCTCCCTTTGAAAAAGGGAGGAACTACGTGATTCCATAACCGCCATCAAATTCGCGTGAAGTCCCCCTTTATAAAAGGGGGATTTAGGGGGATTCTTTAGGAAGTTCATTCAAACAATATTTATAAATTACATTTGCCACATCATCAATCTGCCCCATCACCTGCCTATTATCAAATCTCAATACTTTTAAACCTAGCTGAGCCAAGGCTTTATCACGAACCCGATCTGCCTCTAAACCACCATCTGTAAAATGCTGACTACCATCACATTCAATGACCAAATTCGCTGCTGGGCAATAAAAGTCCACTATGTAATTTAAAATTGGTTTCTGTCTATAAAACTGCAAACCTAAAATTTGCTTATTCCGAAGTCGTGACCATAATAATTTTTCAGCATCGGTCAGGTTGTTACGTAAGTCACGCGAGGCTTGTTTTAAGTTTTTATTGTAAGGTTTCATTTTTATTCTCATTTTTTAGAATCTCCCTTAACCCCTCTGTTCCAAAGAGGGGGACGCCATGTAAATAAATTACGTGACAGCTCCTCCCTTTTTCAAAGGGAGGTTGGGAGGGATTTAATTTATCAAATATGCGCCCCTTTTCTAACCCATCATTCCAAAATTGTTCGTTATTACATTTTTAAGTCTGCAAAAATCATCACTTTCATGAATAATAGACCAATAAATTTATCTCCCAAATCAATGACTATTGGTGTTCCAATGAAGAAACTCATGAACGGTGCTGAAAACATCGTTGTCGAAATGTGCAAAGGCTTTGTCCTGGCACATCCAGAACTGGCATTTAATGAATCTTATAAAATCATTTCCCGAAAGGAAAAACACCAAAATGTCGCGCTGATCAGTGGTGGGGGTAGCGGTCATGAACCTGCTCATGCCGGTTTTGTCGGTCAAGGCATGCTGGACGCTGCCGTATGTGGTGACGTGTTTGCCTCACCTTCACAGATTCAGGTTTATAAAGCCTTGCAGCAAGTAGCGACTGACAAAGGCGTGTTGATGATCATCAAAAACTATTCTGGCGATATGATGAATTTTCAAAATGCCGCTGTATTAGCAACTGAAGATGGCATCAAGGTTGATTACGTAAAAGTCGCAGATGACATCGCAGTAAAAGACAGCCTATATACCGTTGGCCGTCGTGGTGTAGCTGGTACAATCTTCGTGCATAAGATTGCCGGTGCTGCTGCCTCTAAAGGTTATGAGCTGGCACGTGTTAAAGAACTGGCACAAAAAGCGGCAGACAATGTAATGAGCCTTGGTTTTGCCTTTACCTCTTGTACCGTTCCAGCCAAAGGCACACCAACGTTCATTTTAGCTGAAGATGAAATGGAATACGGCGTCGGTATCCACGGTGAACCGGGGATCCGTCGTGAAAAGATTCTGCCTTCTAAAGAACTAGCTCAGCGCATTGTCGATGACCTGTTCCTGGATCGTCCAAACCTGACTGAAGTTGCAGTTATAGTAAATGGCTTTGGTACAACACCACTGCAAGAATTGTATGTGTTCAATAATGATGTATGTGAACATCTGGCAAGTAAAGGCATCAAAATTTACCGTACCTTTGTCGGCAACTACATGACCAGTATCGACATGGCAGGTGCATCAGTTTCGCTACTAGCTGTGGATGATGAACTGAAAACTTATCTGGATGCAGAAGCCAATACCCCCGCATTTAAAATGGATGGTTCACCTGCACTGCCATTTGAGTTTGCTGCCAAAGACCAAGCTGCTGTACGCACAGTAAATACAGATGTTGAAACACATCCTGAACATGCTGTGATTGCCAATGAACAATTCACCATTGAAAACATGCGCTATGTGGTGGATGTGATGAGTGCCTGTATCATTAAAAATGAAGTGCCTTTCTGTGAGCTGGATGCCCATGCAGGCGATGGCGACTTCGGTATGAGTGTTGCCAAAGGCTTTAAACAACTCAAACGCCAGTGGCATGAACTGGTTCAGGCTGAACAGATGGATGATTTCCTGCTGAACTGTTCTATGATTATCATGGAACATTGTGGTGGCGCTTCAGGTCCAATCTGGGGATCTGCTTTCCGTGCAGCCAGTAAATCCATTAAAGGCAAAACCACATTAACTGTGGCAGATTTTGCTGACATGCTGCAAGCAGCAGTCAAAGGCATTCAGATTACAGGCGAACGTTCATTTGGTCGTGGTGCAGTCGTTGGTGACAAAACCCTGATTGATGCTCTGGTTCCATGTGCAGATTCTTGGTCTGCCAATACTGACAAGACTTTTAAAGAAAACTTTGTTCTAGGTGCTCAAGCGGCAGTTCAAGGTGCAGAATCCACCAAAGACATCGTGGCGCGTATGGGTCGTGCCGGTACGGTCGGTGATCGAAGTCTGGGATATCCAGATGCCGGTGCATATGGTTTAGGTGTGATCTTTAGCGATATTGCTGAGCATATTAAGTAATTTTTTGACTTATCCCTCTCCCACAGGGAGAGGGTGTTTCATTTAATTAAATAGAGGGTTAGATTTCACAGTGAAATTCCCTCTCCTTTTAGAAGATAAGCAGCACTGCTGCGCAAGGAAAAGGTTATTTATACTTTTCCAAAAACTTCTCCAACTCCTCCGTCACCACGACTCTTTTTCTACCCTTTAATTGATCTTTATCCAGCAAACCTTCTGAGTCTATAATCAATACTTTATGCCCATCCTGTTTTAAGCGATCCACGCCTTCAAACAGCATTCGGGCACCGACATCATGCATCAGAGTGAGATTGGTTAAATCGAGGATAATGGTACTTTTACCTTCCGGTTCATCCTGCAAGATTCGTAGCAGCATTTCAGACTCAGTAAATTGCAGCACTCCACGCAGTTCATAAACCACGACGTTATTCTTTTTACCCACCGTATAACGGCTTTGCAGAATGGTCTGTGCTGACGGCGTACCTTCCATAAGGTGCAGCCCCATATCGTGCGACAGATTTTCAAAGATTCTGACCCCACGTACACTATTACCATGCTCATCGATTTTCGGTGAAAAGACCGCAATCCCCACTTGCCCTGGCAGTACTCCAATAATGCCACCTGCCACACCACTCTTGGCCGGAATACCGACTGTGGTCAGCCAGTCACCTGCAGCATCGTACATACCGCAGGTTAGCATCACACTGAGTAATTGCCGGACTAAAGCCCGATCCAGCAGCCGTTTTCCTGTCTTGGGATGCACACCACCATTGGCCAATATACTGGTGATCACCGCTAGGTCTTTGACTGTGACCTTAATTGCGCACTGCTTGATATAGCCATGCACGATTTCTTTAGGATCTTCATCCAGCACACCGACGGTACGTAGCATGTAGCCAATCGACATATTACGAAAAGCTGTTTTAATCTCAGAGTTATACACCTGCTCATCAAAGGACAATTCACGTCCAGCCAGTCCACTTAAAAAACGGCGTAACTGTTCAGCACGTGATACCGTTTTTTTGGCAGGAATCAGAGAATGTGTGGTAATCGCACCAGAATTAATCATCGGGTTTTTTGGAATATTGCGTTCTTTTTCCAACGAAATCTGGTTAAAGGCCTCTCCCGAAGGTTCTACACCCACTTTTTCCAGTACCTGTTTTAGCCCTAGTTCCTTGATTGCTAGCGCATAGGCAAAAGGCTTAGAAAGAGACTGCATGGTAAATTCAACGTCATCATCCCCGGCAGAATAGATGGTTCCATCTACTGTCGATAGTGCAAGTCCGAGCTTGTCAGGATCAACCGCAGCAAGTTCAGGAATGTAATCTGCCAGCGCGCCTTTTTTATTATCATGGCAAGCAGAAAGCACATGATTCAAATAATCCGGTACCGGCGTTTTCATGGCAAATGCTCCCATCTCAATCTTTTATATCATTTTTATTAAAACTGAATACTGAAGACGGTTTTGCTACTTTTATGCAGTTTTATGTTGTGAAAATGGGAGATGGGCAAAAGAGATAGGAGAAATAAATGAATTCCTTGGGCAAGATCAGAAAGCTTAAAATAGATAAATCATAAAGATGAGCACATTATTTTCAGATTACAGGTCTATTTCTATGGAGCAATAAACCTGTAACCGATAACAACCAGCTTGATGTTCCAGGCAGATTATTTCACTTTCGTTTTGCGAATCATCTTATACAACACTTTTGGCGATAGACGTGAAACTAAAACACCTAGTTTTTCTTTAGAGCCACCCACCACGATATATTCTTCGCCACGTTTCAATGCTTCTACAGTCTGACGGGCAAAATCAGCCGGTTCCAGGCCATTTTCAATCGCTTCATCTTGCTTGGCCTGAGGTTTGCCTTCCCCATTTAAGGCATTAAAAGACACATTGGTTTTAATAAAGCCCGGGAAAATCACGGATACCTGAATACCCTGATCTGCCATTTCAGCACGTAAGCTGTTCGCCCACATATGAATCGCGCCTTTGGCTGCTGAATAAGACGCCCGATATTGAGTTCCAAGTAGACCGGCTACACTGGAAATAAAGGCAATCCGGCCAGATTTCTGTTTTAAAAACGTCGGTAAAACCGTTTTGGTCAAAAACACCTGAGAGAAATAATCGACTTCCATAATGGCGCGTTCAGTCTGCATGGTGGTTTCCTGAATCAGGGCACGCTGACTGAGTCCAGCATTATTGATCAGCCAGTCAATGCGGCCTTTCTCACTTAGCACCTGTTCATAAGCCGTGCGTACCTGACTTTCATCAGTAATATCAGCCACCACTGAAATATGCTGATCAGGATTCACCAGTCCTGCACGGACTTTTTCCAGTTCTTCCAAACGTCGTGCGGTCAATACTATCTGTGCACCTTGGGCAGCACATTCTTCAGCCAGTGCCTTACCAATTCCTGAAGATGCTCCGGTAATCCAGACTACTTTTCCCTGTAAATTTTCTAGTTTTGCCATTAAATCCTGTCACCCTCTTTATATGAATGTGTGCCTGGCGGTATTTCATCTTCCAGAAATGCCAGCAACTGCTCAAAATAATAACTCATGGTATCCGCATCATAGAGGCTACCAAGTTTATCAAAACGTTTATAACCCAGTTGTGTGGTCAGGTGAATCACACCATTCAATGTTTTATCCACCACCACATTAAATTTCAGCATCTTTTTCGGTTCACGCACCAAATGCGTCACCCCCTGATCCACCACCTGAATAAAAGCCTTCAGTGCCGGTGATACATACTGATTATTGCCACCTTTCATTTGCTCTACACAGCCTAGCAGTTCCGTGATCAGCATGCGTTCTACCGGATAGCGAACAAAATATCCGTCCTCATTTTCATGGGTCATCTTATACAGATAGTTCACCATGGGAATTAGCCGATCATTACCAAAAAACGAAACCGACCACGGCATATATTTGCGAGTCGTTTCTAAAATCTGTTGAATGACTTTTTCAGATTCCTGATCTGGGGAGCTAGAGAGCTGCACCACACGACCAAAAATCTGGTCAATAATTTCACAGGCAATATCGGCCAGATTTTCACCGAGCAGTTTGGCCAGACTTTCCTGCTCGCCAGCATTAAATCGGGAATGCAGGTCTTTAAAGCGTTGATGGGTATCGGGGTGAATCTTGAGAGAAATGCTATAGCTCATCTTGTTATCCTTTTTTTAATCGTCTGCGATGAGTCGCGTTTTATCAATCTATCATACGTTGAGTTCAGGCAACTGCCAATTGGCGAAAGTTTGCTTTTGGTTAAGCTGCCGCATGCCTTGATTTTTTTGCTACAATAGATGCAATTTTTTATCCACTTTTGATCTGTTTAGACTATGACTGATTCAGCGCAAAATATTGCTACGACCTACGATCCGACCGAGATCGAGAAAAAATGGTACCAAACCTGGGAAGAGCGCGGTTACTTCAAGCCGTCTCAAAAAGGTGAATCATTCTGTATCATGATTCCGCCGCCAAACGTCACTGGTAGCTTGCACATGGGTCATGGTTTTAACAATGCCATCATGGATGCGTTGACCCGTTATAACCGTATGTCAGGCAAAAATACCTTATGGCAGCCAGGTACTGACCATGCGGGGATCGCAACCCAGATGGTTGTTGAGCGTCAGTTAGGTGCTCAAGGCGTAAGCCGTCATGATCTGGGCCGTGAAAAGTTCATCGAAAAAGTTTGGGAATGGAAAGAGCAATCTGGCGGTAATATTACCCGTCAAATCCGTCGTTTGGGTTCTTCTGTAGACTGGTCACGTGAACGCTTCACCATGGATGAAGGTTTATCCAACGCCGTTAAAGAAGTATTCGTGAAACTGCATGAAGAAGGCCTGATTTACCGCGGCAAACGTCTGGTGAACTGGGATCCTAAACTGCAAACCGCCCTGTCTGACCTTGAAGTAGAATCTGATAAAGAAGAACAAAGCTCACTGTGGCACTTCAAATATTTCTTTGAAGATAAATCACTGCGCACTCAAGATGGTAAAGACCATATTGTCGTTGCAACCACTCGTCCAGAAACATTACTCGGTGATACTGCGGTTGCGGTCAACCCTGAAGATGAACGTTATGCGCATCTTGTCGGCAAAAATATTGTATTGCCAATTACTGGCCGTACCGTTGCCATCGTTGCTGATGAATATGTTGAAAAAGAATTCGGTACAGGCTGTGTAAAAATCACACCTGCACACGACTTCAATGACTATGAAGTGGGTAAACGCTGTGGTCTGGCACTGATCAACATCTTCAACAAAAATGCCGAAGTTCTGGCTGAGTTTGAATATATCGAAAAAGCCGGTGAGCAGATTTCTAAAACTATCCCTGCGCCAGCAGACTACATTGGTTTAGAACGTTTTGAAGCACGTAAAAAACTGGTTGAGCAAGCGGAAGCTGAAGGCTGGTTAGATCAGATCCAACCATACACTTTGAAACCACCTCGCGGTGACCGTTCAGGCGTAATCGTTGAGCCACTTCTAACAGACCAATGGTATGTGAAAATTGCACCACTGGCTGAACCTGCTATTGAAGCGGTAAAAGATGGCCGGATCAAGTTCGTTCCTGAGCAATACAGTAACATGTATATGTCATGGATGAACAACATTCAGGACTGGTGTATCTCGCGTCAATTGTGGTGGGGTCACCGTATTCCGGCTTGGTACGATGCTGAAGGCAATGTATTTGTCGGTCGTAACGAAGAAGAAGTTCGCGCGAAACACGGTATTGCACCTGAAGTTGAATTAAAACAGGATGAAGATGTACTGGATACCTGGTTCTCTTCTGGTTTGTGGACATTCTCAACTTTAGGCTGGACTGGCGACGAAGCGAAAGATAAAGAAAACTATTTCTTGAATACTTTCCACCCGACTGATGTTCTTGTCACTGGTTTCGACATCATCTTCTTCTGGGTTGCCCGTATGATCATGATGACCATGCACTTCATGAAAAATGAAGATGGCACACCGCAAGTACCATTTAAAACTGTGTATGTACACGGTCTGGTACGTGATGGCGAAGGTCAGAAGATGTCTAAGTCTAAGGGTAACGTACTTGATCCATTAGACCTGATTGACGGTGTAGATCTGGAAACCTTGGTACAAAAACGTACTTTCGGTCTGATGAACCCTAAACAAGCTGCGAAGATTGAAAAATCCACCCGTAAAGAATTCCCAGAAGGTATTCAGGCTTACGGTACTGACGCAGTTCGTTTCACCTTCTGTGCATTAGCAAACACTGGCCGTGACATTAAGTTCGACATGAAACGTGTTGAAGGTTACCGTAACTTCGCCAACAAAATCTGGAACGGTACTCGTTTCGTGATGATGAACGTGGAAGGTCAAACTGTTGGTCAAACTGCTCGTCCTGATCTTTGGGAATTGCCAGAACAATGGATCGTGAGCCGTTTGCAAAAAGCGGAACAAGCGGTTCAGCAAGCATTCGCAACTTACCGTCTAGACTTAGCTGCTCAAGCGATCTACGAGTTCATCTGGAATGAATACTGTGACTGGTATGTCGAGCTGACTAAACCAGTTCTAAACGATGAAAACGTATCTGAAGAGCGTAAAGCTGAAGTTCGTCGTGTGTTATTGGCGGTGATGGAAGCATCTTTACGTCTTGCGCATCCAATCATGCCGTACCTGACTGAAGAAATCTGGCAAACGCTTGCACCGAAATTGGGGATCTCTGGCGAAACCATCATGCTGGCTCAGTATCCTGTTGCAGATGAAGCGAAGATCAACGAACAAGCTGAAGCAGACATGCAATGGCTGCAAGGTCTGATCGGTGCAGTACGTAACATCCGTGGTGAAATGGGCCTAGGTAATGCGCGTCTGTTACCAGTTCTCCTTCAGAACACGACTGAAGCTGAAAAAGCGCAGATCACACGTATTGAAGCGCTATTTAAAGCATTGGCGAAAGTTGAAAGCATCACTTTCCTTTCTGATGGTGAACAACCACCATTGTCTTCATCTTCAGTTGTTGGTCACGTGTCTGTATTCGTTCCAATGAAAGGTCTGATTGATCCTAAAGCAGAATTGGGCCGTCTGCAAAAAGACCTGGACAAAGTTCAGAAACAGCATGACCAAATTGCGAATAAACTTTCTAACGAAGGTTTCGTTGCGAAAGCACCTGCTGCTGTGGTTGAAGGTGAACGTGCGAAACTAGCTGAATTTGCTGATCAGTTAGCGAAGATTAAAGCGAATATGGAGCAGATTGCGGTGCTTTAATTTCTTATTAAATGTTTAAAAAATAAGCTAAAATCCTCTCAAATTTGAGGGGATTTTTTTTGAATCATAATGATATTTGATAGAATTATTTGATTAAAAATTTATAAATACCCCAACATGACAAATATAGATAAATACGCATTTTCTGCTGATAGACCAATTAGAAATTTAGAACAGGACTTATTAGGTCGAGCTGATTTTGCAAAAAACTTAAGTGATGCTATTTCTCAATGGAAAGGTGATGAAAGTCTAGTTATTGCGTTGCATGGAGATTGGGGCTCAGGAAAATCATCAATTAAAAATATGGCATTGTCTTATTCAAAAAAGCAAGACACCCCACCCACAATTATAGAGTTTTCACCTTGGGAATGGTCAGCTCAGGATAAGATTGTTCAAGCTTTTTTTGATGAAATATCAAAATCTATTGGAAGGAAAGACTCATCTAAAGAAGATCAAAATTTGGCAAATATATTTGCTAAGTATGGTAATCACCTTTCTACAGCTCACACGATTTTTAAAAGTGCTAATCTTTTCGTTCCTTTATTAACTACTGCAATTTTAGGTACAGGACTAGTAAGTAGCTATTTTACTGATAATATACAATTAGTGTTACTCATTACGACCTTAACATCACTCATTCCTATTCTTATGTCAGTTACTGAGAAAGGAAGTGACATACTAGGTAAAATGTCAGAAAATTCTAGTCAAAAGGCTAAGCTAAATGAAAAAACCTTAGTAGAAATTCGTGAGGAATTAATTACCGCTTTGAAGAGTAGGACAACTCCTCTTTTAATCGTTATGGATGATATTGATCGCCTAACAACTGTAGAGTTGCGAATGATCTTTCAATTAATTAAAGCAAATACTGATTTTCCTAATGTAATATTTTTACTTTTATTTCAGAAAGATATAGTTGAAAAAAAGCTCACTGATATAACGCAATCTGGCGAGAACTATCTAGAAAAAATTATTCAAATACCTTTTACAATTCCACAAATTCAATTAAAACAAGTCCATGGAGTTCTAGTTAATCTACTAGAAGGTGTGATAAATAGTCATACTGATGCAGACAAAAAATTTGATCAAAAAAGATGGGTGGAAATTTATCATAACGGTTTAAAAAACTATTTCAATAATTTAAGAAATGTTTATAGATTCAACTCGACTCTATGCTTTAACTTTAATCTTTTTAAAAATAATGATATTTTTGAAGCAGATCCAATAGATTTGATAGCCATTGAATGCTTAAGAGTATTTGAGCCGAATGTTTATAGCAAACTTTCCAACTCTAAAGAAGCTTTTACCTCTTTAGGTTCTGTCTCGAGTAACAATCAAACAGATAAAGTAAAATATTCACGAATAATTGAAGATATTTTCAAGAGCGCATCTGAGAAAAATAGAGAATCTGTCGAAGGTATTTTAAAAACCCTCTTTCCTACTACTCAGTGGATCATAAGTAACTATTATCATGATTATAGTTCATATCAAGAATGGTTTACTCAACTCAGAGTATGCCATAAAGACCATTTTGATAAGTATTTTAAACTTAGTTTTGATAGCGAAAGTTTTTCTACATCAGACTTTATAGATTTCTTGCAACAAGCAAGTAATAGAACACAACTTAAAGAGAAAATCCTTGCCTTAGATGCAAGAAACGTACTAGAAGATTTTTTATCTAAATTTGAAGCTTATAGCAAACAAGTTCCTAAAGAAAATTTCGAATCATACCTTTATGCAATGTTTGATACTTGTGAAGAGGTAAATATTGAATCAAGCAGTTCTATTTTCTTTACAGCACAAAGATGCTTATTCAGATTATCATTCTGGTGCTTAGAAAGTATTGAGAACAGACAAGAGAGAGCTAAACTTCTAATTAATTACATTAATCAATATTCAAATTTCTCTATTATTAAAGATATTCTAATTGAAGAACATAAATCTAGAGATAATAATGCTGATACCCTATTAGATGATTCAGATTTTGAACAACTCAAAAAAGATTTTATTCTTAAATTAAGTCAATTTTGTATCTCAAACCCTGACTCTATAATTAAAAACCCATCATTCCGTTCATTTATGTATCTTTGGATAGAATGGGGGAACTCTTCTGATACTCTTAATTGGTTTGAATCCGAAACTCAGGATATACAAGGCATTCTAAAGATACTTAAGACAATGATCCAAAGTACTACATCTTATGGCGGTTCCTATACTAAACCTCATGTCAAAAGATATATTAAAGCTGATACTGTTATAAAGTTCTTAAACATTCCTCGCATATCAAACATAATCAACTCTGCTGATTTTTCTATTCTTTCAGAAGAGGAAAATGACTTAATCAAAATGCTCAGAAAAGGATTCGAAAATAAAGCTAATGGAAGAGATGATGATTGGGATGGCTAACTCTCACCCCTTTGCGAAGCAGCGCTTCTCATCCCAAAGGGAGAAGTGCTTCTAATTAAGTTAAAGCATCCCATGCCTTAAAAACATTTCTAATCCACTCACCTTTTTGATATACATCAGGCGTTCTTTTTCTACTTTGATTTGCTGCTTGATAGTAGAAGTATCTTCATCAATCTGCTTATACAGATCAGCAATTTGAATCTTACCCTTTGCCTTTTTGACTGCAATTCTGGTTTTCGATGACCAGACCAATCTATGAATTAAGGTATCAATCTGTTCTTGTAACTTCTGGCTCTGCACATCCAAAGCCAGTTGATATAGCTTTACTTGCTCTGCACTTAAACTCTTTTGCGAAGGATCTCGATCTTGCTCAATCTGAAGCTGCATTTTTAGTAAGGCAAACAAATCCTGTTCTGCATAGGCTTCGTTGGCACGCTGCAATAATTCAGTTTTTTTAATCTTTTTTACATCATTCGCTTCACGATCTGGATGAATCGCTGCAGCAATCTTTAAATATACCGATTTCACTGATTGCTCTGCCATTGCGGCTGCCTGTTCCTGCTTTTCCTGCCGGCGTTTTAGTTTGGCCTGCTCGCGGACTTGCTGAAAATGATCAGAAGCCCATTCTTCAAATCCCTCAGCATCTGCCGGATCTGGGACATTTTCATTCTTAAAAAACCTTTCAAGTTCATTGGTCTTTTTTTGGCTTTTCCTGAATTGGGCATGTTCGGCACGCTGCTGATAATAGGTGAAGATTTCATTTACCTTATTGGCTTCTTGCGCTGACATCGCCTGAGAATCTTGCAGATAATCTGCCAGGTATTGAATCTTCTCATCCAGTACTACCAACTCGACCTTGGTAAAATCTGTTTCCTGCAAGTGCTTCCAGAGCTGTTCGAGCTGCTCAAACAGCACACCATGTAATTCATGATAGACCGGCATGAAAGTTTTATGCGTATATTGCTGTAGGTCTTCTTCAGCCTGTTGCCATTGTTTTAACTCCAGCTTCTGCTGTTCGATTTTATCAATCAGACGATCCAGCTTCTTCTGCTGTGGCGAAAGCGCTGTGAATGGCTGGATCATGGTTTTTAAGTCAAAGAGCATGGCAGCAGAAAGACCCAAGGAAATCTTATCTATATTAATTCTTTCAGCATTCGCTACAAAGTTCTTTTCACCTTAGGCTATTGAAATTTGTATCAGAATTAAAAAAAGCAGAGCTAAGTCTGCTTTTTTCACGCGGCTCTTTATTATTCCAGTACCACACGGCCATTTAAGGACTGCACTGGACGGTTATTTGGATGGCCCATTAGCTTGGAAAATTCTGAAATCTGTTTTTCTGAGGCCTGCTGGATTTCTTTCAGAATCAACCAGCGCACGCCTTCAGAACATGGCGGTGTTGTCAGTGATCCACTAAAGCGGTAATAATCCAGATTCTTAGGCAACATCTCATTTACAGGTTGTGGGTTCTTCAAGACAACTTTTTCACCTTGCTTTTTCGGCAGGCGATTCCACATACGTTTTAGCATCGGATTTTCTGTACCCTGCGCAAACATCATCGCCACTACAGCAAGTTCCCCTTGAGCATTGGCATGGACAAAATGAATCTCTAGAGGATAGCTCTTGCCTTTAATCAGGTTTTCACTTGGGCTATGCAGATGAAACTGTTTCAGCACAAAAGTTTCACCATCCAGCTGCAACTCTCCACCTCGGGCAAAGTCCACCTGAACAGTATGACCTTTATTTTCAATTGCGTGAATCATGGTGTTATAGCTAAACTTGAGCGGTTCCAGTTCGGCTTTGACTGTTCGCTCAATATTGATCGGTGACTGGTTCAGTCCATTACAGGCTGAATATTTCTGGTTTAGAGTCGACCATTGCTCAGGCTGCGTATAGTTCCAGTCTGCATCTGCAAATACTGCTGTACTTAAGCCCATAACCGTTAAAAGCGTGAATATCTTTTTCACAACACATCCTTTCTTGGAAGTCAAAATCAATATTTTTAATTTAAAAAACAGATTTTTAGCTTGATCTAATCGCTATATTTTTCAGGGCACAACATACAGAAATTTATAAGTTCCAAGTTATTTGATTACAAATCATTAAATAGTTCTTATTATTCCTAGGAAATTGCTCAGATTTTATCTTGATATATTTCAGCAGGATATTATTTGTACTGCTTAAAAGTTACACAGAGTAAAATGTAAACTGGTTCAAATTTAATTTGTTGAATAATCAATCAATATTTACATGAAATATCTATCTTATTTTCTTAAAATCGCTATATCTTTCACTCATAGCAATCATATTCAAAAAACATAATTTATTTTTATTCAAAAACTTACATAATTACAGCAGCAAACTAACAGCCGAGATTGCTAGACTCGGAACAAAGAGTGATCTGGAATAATAACAATGGACTGGGCCACCATATTTATAAATGATACGACCTGGGAATTTGCCACAGAGATTTTGCTGCGCTGTGTAGTCATGTACGCGATGATTATCCTGTTTCTACGGCTGACAGGTAAGCGCGGAGTACGACAACTTTCGATCTTTGAAGTCACTATCATTCTTGCTTTGGGTTCTATTGCCGGCGATCCGATGTTTACAGAAGATCTTCCCCTGATTCAGGCGGCGCTGATCATGTCAGTGATCATTTTCCTGTATCGTCTGACTACTTGGCTCATGATGAAATTTCAATGGTTTGAAGACCTGCTTGAAGGCAAACCGATTCATATTGTGGAAGATGGTTTACTGGTCATTGATGAAATTAAAAAAGGCAAAATGTCGCATGATGAATTCTTTGCTGAAATGCGTCAGCAAGGCATTGAACATTTGGGTCAGGTGCGTTTAGGTTTACTGGAAACTGACGGTAAATTTAGTATTTTGTATTTCCATTCAGATGATGTTCGGCATGGGCTCCCGCTTTTCCCTAAATCCTGCTGCATTGTCAAAGAAGTCAGACCAGAAGAGCTTTATGCCTGTATTTATTGCGGTCAAGTCCAGCATTTAAAAGAAGCAAAACAAACTTGTCCACGCTGCCATTCTCACCAATGGGCAAAAGCCATGAATAGCCACCGGATTACTTAGAGCTGCTTAAGTCGTTGCAAATGGTCAAAGATTTCTGGCAGTTGCTGAATTTTGTATTGAATATGCCCGGCATCCGGATGGAAACCTTGCATCCATAAAGCATGCATACCCGCGGCTGTTGCGCCTTGAACATCATTAACAGGATGATCACCAATATAAAGACACTGCTTTGGTTGTACACCTAAACGCTCTGCGGTAATCTGGAAAATTTCCGGCTGCGGTTTATTAAAGCCGACCAATCCTGAACTGACAATCTCATCAAAATAATCTGCAATACCTAAACCGCGAAGGGTATTTAATCGGGTCTCATGTCCTCCATTGGATACAATGGCCAAGCGATAACCTTCAGTTTTAAGCCGTTTTAATACTTGTCCTGCTTGCGGCATCTCTACGGCAAAACGGCCAAACTGGTTGAACCAGAACTGCGCTAGCTCATCTAGAGCTGGTGGAGTTAACCAGGATAATTCCTGCAACAATGCATATGCGGCTGAAGCACCAATACTGCCATGGGTGAGCAATTCCTTTTTCGGATAACCGCCATTATCAATGCGTCGTACAATCTCGATAATTTTCTCAAGTTCAACCTATGCTAGTGCCGAAGCATAATACTCTGCCAGATAATGGCTATAGGCCTGTGTCGTCAGGTCACGGTGCGTCAAGGTATTGTCAAGATCGAATAGAACAGCTTGAATGGTCATAATTTAAAAAGGAATAGAATGGTTTCTGTCATGGTAACAGCTGGAAACTTTCAGGATTAGACTTAAAATTGCTAAGTTTTGTTGTTTCAGGCATAAAAAAAGCGATGCCGAAGCATCGCTTTTATTTTGTTATAAAATTAGAACTTATATTCGAAGCCTGTACCAACAAGTAACTGCTTGTCTTCGTCAGAACCTTGTTCAATAGTCAGGTAGCCTGCTGTACCGTACACTTTGACTTGCTTAGATAAAGCGTAGTCCACGCCAGCAAGAAATTGCTTAGCTTCAAAGTCTGAACTTGCATTGTTGAAAGTCACATCGCTATAGCTATATTGGCCTTTTACTGTCCATTTTTTAGCATTTGGCAGGTTATATTCTGCACCAATTAACCATGCTTGCGCATCGTCGATAGTTGCTGCTGCGGCTTGGTTTGCTGTTGGACTAGCAGAAGCATTTTCAATATCAGAAGTTTGATACAATGCACGAAGTGATAGACCATTCTCTAAGTTGACACGACCAATTGCACGAACTGTATTTGCTTCTGCAACAACATTACGGCTTGCTGTAACATCTTGGCCTAAACGAGGAGCTGTATTGTCGGCATTTAGGAAACCACGACCTAAGAAACGAGATGGAATTGCTTTGTCATAACCCAGACCTGCGACAAAAGTTTTGTCTGAGTAAACGACTGAAGAAGACCAAGAGTCACCTAAACCACGGCCAGCGACTGTATAACCGCCTTTAGTAGATTTAATTGTGTCATTACCTTCACCAGTTGCAAGTTGAAGTTTTGCTTCAACTTTACCTTCGCCAACATTGAATACAGGAGTTTCATAAACCAATACGTTATCGATACGGTTTTCACCTGCCATAATACCGTTTACGTCAGCATTGTTTGCTACATAGTTGTTGAAAGTATCCACTACAGCAGAAAGCTGTTTTACAGGCGTATCAATCTTACCGACTTTTAACGCACCTAATTTCTCATCTTTTAAACCAATGAGAATATTACGCGGTACGAATACGTCATTGCTGCTATTTGAACCTTCATCACTATAAAATGTGAATTCAGCTTGGTACAACGCGCTTAAACGGTCGGTTAATTTTTCGTCCCCTTTTAAACCCAAGAATGAGTTATTAGAGTTCAGGTCAGTAATATGACGATCTTCTACGCCATTTTTATTATCTGCTTGTACATGATCTAGAGAAAGATCGATTTCACCATAGAAAGTTGGTGCTGCAAATGTAGTTCCCGCTAAAAGGCTGAGTGCGATTGCTGTTGCTAACTTAGTTTTCATTAAAAAATCCTTTAACTTATTTTGTTACAAATAATACACACGGTGCCTATATTACAAAATTATTAAAAAAATATTTATATATTCTTTTTAATACTTTAGGTGGGGAGTCAATTAACCTATTTATTCATAAGAGATTTTAAATATTTTTTGCTACTTTCATCCATCGGAAAATAGGAATCAGGCAAAAAATCGCGATGATTACGATCAAATTTAGATAGTTTTGGTAACCTAAAGCGTCCCCTAGTAGCCCGCTCAGGCTATAAAGTCCCCCGCTTATAGTAGCCATCAAGGCGACCTGAAAAGTGAAATCAGTCCCTGCCAGATGCTTGCGACTGTATTGCATCACCAAGGTCAACATAACGACTAAGAGCATGGCCGATATCATATCCTCGGCAGCATTAATGAGATAAATGATCCAGTTTGCCACTTTGTTTTGGGCTTCATACTGTGCAGCCAGCCAGGCATAAGCAATTAGACTGAGTATTTTCAGAATAGAGAAAATCATTAAACTCCAACTGCGCGACCAGTATTTCAAACACCAGCCTGCTAGCCCTGCGCCAATCAACGCTGCAAAAGCGCCGAGCATGGTGACATAAATACCAATCTGACTAAAACTCAGTCCCAAATCGACCATCAAAGGCTTTAATAAGGGCCCAGACAGACCATCCGCCACTTTAAGGGTCAGTAAAACCAGCAGCCATGTCGCCAAGGTAGAATCAGCTAAAAAATATTGAAAATAAGCTTTGATTCTAGTCCGAGCAGGTAATTTCTCAGATGATGAAGAAATCATCTTTTGATGATCTGGTTCTTTAAACCATAACACCGGTAAAGTATTCAGAAAGACCAGAGCTGCCAGTAGCAAAAAGGTCATCTGCCATTGCAAAAAGTCGAGTAACCACAGGATTGCCCCGCCTCCAACAATAAAGCCCAAGCGGGAGCCAATCACCTGAAAGGTATTGCCCCAGTGTTGCTGTTCATTTTTCAGAATATTGACTGCCAGTCCATCCGTAGCAATATCCTGAGTAGCACCGATCCCATTCATTACTAACAACGTGATAAAAAAGATCAGCAGATAAAACGGCTGGTTTAAGGCCTGAATTGGCAAGAAGGACAGTCCAATCAGTACAACGACAGAAAGCCATTGCAAAGGGATAATCCAGCTTCGATAATGACCTCGAGATTTTGATCCATGGCGATCAACTAAAGGTGCCCAGAAGATTTTAATCGACCATGGCAGCATGAGTAGGCCAAAGCCACCAATATGTGCCAGAGATACGCCTTCAGCCCGCAGAATGACCGGCAAGGCATGGGTCATAAACCCGACCGGAAGCCCCTGTGCCCAATATAGGGAAAACAATAAAATATAAGTATTCCGCATATTCAGCGCAGGTCCTTAAGGTAAAAATGCTAAAAGCATCCATCATCGCTATACATTTTGCCAATGATCCGGATTTTACAACAGTCTAATATGATAAAAAATAAAGAAAAATACGTTTCAGGATGAGACATCGATGAGTACAACACGTTTCCCCAAACTTCCTCCCCTAGTTCCTTCTCGCGGAGGTAAATTGAGCCAAACCCTGTTTAAACAGCTATTTCTGGCTCAGGGCTGGCAGCTCAAAGGCGAGTTCCCTAACCTGCCTAAAGCAGTAGCGATTATTTCTCCGCATACCTCGAATATCGATGCCTGGCTAGGTTTTAATGCCCTACTTGGTTTGGGTATTCAGATTACGATTTTTGGTAAAGACAGCCTGTTTCGTACTCCACTTAAACCCATTCTGGAATGGATCGGTGTAGTTCCTGTAGTACGCGATACACCGCAAGGTCACACCCGACAAATTGTTGACGTGATTAATAAGACAGACCGGATCTGGGTAGGTATGGCACCGGAAGGTTCTCGCAAGGCGCCAGAAAAAATCCGCAGTGGTTTTTATCATATTGCCAAGGCAGCCAATTTGCCGATTGTGATGTTTTCCTTTGACTATGACATCAAGACCATTCATATCCTCGGTGTATATCACCTGACAGGTGATTATGAATATGATCTGGAACAGATCTATAAGCATTATGAAGGTAAATTTTCGGCCAAAAATCCGGATTGGGTCGCCAAGCCGTTACAAAAGCTTTTGAAAAAAGACTAGGCAAAACTGGCTTTTTTTGATGTGATAGCCTGAATTTTGTTGATTTAATCGCCAGTTTTTTATAATGAAATTAGCTCGTTATGCTCTGATTGGCTGCATAGGTTTAAGCCTTGCAGCATGTGATAAAGCTACTAAAACCCCAACAACCTCTACTCCTCTTCAGGCTCGTGAACCTGTGGTGGCTATTGCGCTCGGTGGTGGTGGTGCCAAAGGCTTTGCCCATATCGGGGTACTCAAAGTTCTCGAATCGCATGGCATCAAACCGAAGATTGTTACTGGAACCAGTGCCGGAAGCTTCGTGGGTAGCCTGTATGCCAGCGGCAAATCTCCTTATCAGTTGCAGCAAATTGCCCTGAACTTTAAGGAATCTGATATTCGTGATTTAACCTTGAACCGTCAAGGGATTATTGCCGGACAGAAACTGCAGGATTTCGTCAATAAAAATGTGGCGAATAAACCGATTGAACAGTTCCCGATTCGCTTCGCGGCAGTGGCAACCCGCCTGGACAATGGCCGTAAAGCTGACTTTATTAAAGGCAATGCCGGACAAGCCGTGCGTGCCTCTTGCAGCATTCCGAATGTCTTTGTACCCGCTGTAATTGGCGGTACAAAATATGTCGATGGCGGTCTGGTTAGTCCAATTCCGGTAAAAACGGCCAAAGATATGGGAGCTGATATTGTTATTGCCGTAGATATTTCTGCACGTCCGGACAGCAATAAGGCGCTCAACATGTGGGGTGTATTGGACCAGACGATTAATATCATGGGTCAGCAAAGCATCAACAAAGAACTCAGTCAGGCCAATATCGTGATCCAGCCTAAAGTAGGCCATATTGGTACGCTGGATTTAAAAGCCAGCAATGAGACCATTCTTGAAGGTGAAAAAGCCGCGCAACTGAAAATCCGTTCAATTGAAAAAGCCATCAGTGATTTTAGGCAGTCTCCGGCTGCATTCAAGCCTGCACGACCGGCAAAATTTTAATCAGAAATTTTTTATATTCATCTGCTGCAGCATCTGCTACATTGGAAGTAAATCATATAAAGATGATGATTAATTAAATACTTAGCAATATAGGTCACGATATGGAATTAGTTCTTGAACCTTGGCACTGGTTTGTATTGGGAATACTTCTTATTCTTTCAGAATTACTCCTGCCCGCTTTTGCTGCCCTCTGGTTCGGGATTGGTGCCATTATGGTCGGCATTCTGTACTGGATGTTCCCGATGATGGGACTGACCACCCAGATCCTGACCTGGATCATCCTGTCTGTTCTTTGTACCTTGCTCTGGTTTAAGTTTATCAAGCCGCTTTCTATCGACAAGACCAAAGCCGGCCTGTCGCGCGAAGCCACCATTGGCCAAATTGGCATGGTGATTCAGACCGATCTTGAACAGGATCAGATCCGGGTCCGTTTTCCGCTGCCTGTTTTAGGCTCAGATGAATGGGATTGCCGCGCTCTGGATAAAGTCCAAGTCGGAGATCGTGTCCGTGTTGTCGATATCTTGGGAAATGACCTGGTTGTACAGCCCCACAGCACTCAATATCAAAACGAAAAAGGTGAATAAATTATGTCTGCTGGCACTATCATTGTTATTGCGTTCTTGGCCTTTGTTGCGATTACCATTTTTAAAGGTGTACGAATTGTTCCACAAGGCTATAAGTGGATCGTGCAACGTCTGGGTAAATACCACACCACGCTTAATCCTGGCCTGAATTTTGTCATTCCTTACGTAGATGAAGTGGCTTATAAAGTCACCACCAAAGATATCGTTCTGGATATTCCTTCTCAGGAAGTAATTACCCGCGATAACGCCGTCTTGCTGATGAATGCGGTGGCTTATATCAACCTGACAACTCCTGAAAAAGCGGTATACGGGATTGAGAACTACTCATGGGCAATTCAGAACCTGGTACAAACTTCGCTACGTTCAATCGTAGGTGAAATGGATCTGGATGATGCCTTATCTTCGCGTGATCATATCAAGGCACGTTTAAAGTCCAGCATTTCTGATGATATTTCAGACTGGGGTATCACCTTAAAGACGGTTGAAATTCAGGATATTAAACCTTCTGTGACCATGCAGACGGCGATGGAAGAACAGGCAGCGGCAGAGCGTCAACGTCGTGCAACCGTGACTAAAGCTGATGGTGAAAAACAGGCTGCCATTCTGGAAGCTGATGGTCGTCTGGAAGCATCACGTCGTGATGCAGAAGCGCAAGTCGTACTGGCAGAATCTTCCCAACGTGCGATTGATATGGTGAGTCAGGCAATTGGCGATAAGGAAATTCCTGTGGCTTATCTGTTGGGTGAACAATATGTCAAAGCCATGCAGGATATGGCCAAGTCTCCAAATGCCAAGACTGTGGTCTTGCCTGCCGATGTGCTGAATACCATTCGCGGTGTGATGGGACGTCACTAAATTTCAGAGATACTTCACAATAGGCAGCCAACTGGTTGCCTATTTTCTTTCAAAATAAGAAAATCTCAGCAAAGATTGTGAATTTATGGTTAAATTTCGCGTTTATTTTTGAAATCCTCTGGATTCGATGTTGCCTGACTTTCGGATTAAAGTCTTTCGCATCTGTCATAATCCTTGTTTCGATCTACTGTCCAACTTAAAAATGGATACCGTATGAGCTCCCTAAATCCAACCTTAATTACCTTTCTTTTTTATATTGTCGGCATGGTCGTGATTGGCCTGATGGCATACCGTGCGACAAACAACTTTTCTGATTACATCTTAGGGGGCCGACGTTTAGGTAGTTTCGTAACTGCACTTTCTGCAGGGGCTTCCGACATGAGTGGCTGGCTGCTGATGGGCTTGCCGGGTGCAATTTATCTTTCAGGCCTGTCTGAAATGTGGATTGCGATTGGTCTGATTATCGGTGCCTGGCTGAACTGGCTGCTGGTTGCGGGCCGTTTACGGGTCCATACCGAAGTCCAGCACAATGCTCTAACCCTACCGGACTATTTCTCGAACCGTTTTAATGATCAGAAAAAAGTACTGCGTGTGGTTTCCGCCTTCGTCATTCTGATTTTCTTTGCAATTTATTGTGCTTCAGGCATGGTGGCAGGTGCGCGGCTGTTCGAAAGTATGTTCGACATGTCTTATAGTACAGCGCTCTGGATCAGTGCGATTGCAACCATCAGTTATGTGTTTATTGGCGGCTTCCTGGCAGTTAGCTGGACCGATACCATTCAGGCTACCCTGATGATCTTCGCCCTGCTCCTTACGCCAATCGTAACCATTCTGACTTTTTCAGATATGTCCCAAGTTACACTCGCTTTGGAAGCGGCACGTCCACAGGCCATGAACTTGGTCGGTGATCTGAGTACCATCGCGATCCTGTCATTAATGGCATGGGGTTTGGGTTATTTTGGTCAGCCGCATATTTTAGTGCGTTTCATGGCCGCCGATTCAGTGAAGTCGATTCCGAATGCACGCCGTATCGGGATGACTTGGATGACCCTTTGTCTGGGTGGTGCAGTGGCCGCAGGTTTCTTTGGTATTGCCTATTTCCAGCAACATCCGGAACTCGCTGCTGTGGTGAATGCCAATCCTGAAACCGTATTTATGGAACTAACTAAAATCCTGTTTAACCCATGGATTGCTGGTGTGGTTCTGGCGGCAATTCTCGCTGCAGTGATGAGTACGCTTAGCTGTCAGTTACTGGTGTGTTCAAGTACCTTGACTGAAGACTTCTATAAATCATTCCTGCGTAAAAATGCCTCACAAAAAGAGCTGGTGTGGGTCGGTCGTTTGATGGTGCTTCTCATTGCTTTACTGGCAATCTGGATGGCTGGTAATCCTGAATCTAAAGTACTGGGTCTGGTGGCGTATGCCTGGGCAGGTTTTGGCGCTGCTTTTGGTCCATTGATTATTCTGTCTCTGTTCTGGAAACGTATGACTTTAAATGGTGCTTTGGCAGGTATGGTTGTCGGTGCATGCATGGTGATTCTGTGGAAAAATACTATTGGTGGAACAGGTCTTGGTTTTATTCCAGCCGGCATTTATGAAATTATTCCAGGCTTTATCTGTTCATGGATTGCGATTGTAGTTGTAAGTCTACTCGGCAAAGCGCCAACAGCTGAAATTACCACACGCTTTGAACAGGCAGAACGTCTGTATAATGAAAGCAAATAATTTAATATAAAAGAAAAGAGGACTTTAAGTCCACTGCTGTCCCATAGTTTACTTTAAATAAAAAAACCTGAGTCCTAACAGTTAAAATATGAGTGCAAACAAACACTTTAACGACCAGGATTCAGGTTTTGTCACATCAGAATACCGTATTTCATGAGCTAATTAAACCTGTTGTGCGACAGGATTTTGAACAACTTGCTAAAGTACACCATGTTGGACAGAAATTTAGAGCAGCTTCCCGGTGGGATCAGTTTATTGCCATATTGATGTCTCAATTCTCTTGTAGGCAAAGTCTGAGAGATATTCAATCCAATTTGGAGTGCCAACAGGAAAAGCTAAGTCATCTCGGAGCAAAGTCTATTCCCCGAAGCACGCTGGCACGAATCAATGAGCAGCAGCCTGCTGCCTTGTATCAACAGCTATTTTACAAGTTGCTTAAATACTATGACCACTCAAAAGTCGCTCATAAATTTCGCTTTAAGAATCCCTTGTATTCCTTGGATGCCAGTCATATTGACCTGTCGCTTTCCTTATGTGAATGGGCCAAAGTTCACGACTCAAAAGCCAGCATGAAACTCAGTATAGGATTGAATCACAGCAATGATATTCCTGAGTTTGTTGCAGTTGAAAATGGCAAAGAAAATGACATGGTACAAGGCCGCAAATTCCAGTTTCCTGCTGGCAGCATTGTAGTTTTTGATAAAGGCTATGTCGATTACCAATGGTATGCAAATCTGACTGCTCAAAACATTGGATTTGTCACACGTTTTAGGCCTAAATCTGTGTATCAGGTGATCCAGCAACATCCAGTGCTTGAATCCAAAGGTATTCTAAAAGATGAAACCATTCAGCTGAATAGCGCACATGCCCTAAAAAGAAAAGCCCCAGTGTTAAGAAGAATTGAATATAGAGATCAGCAAAGTGGCAAGCACTTTAGCTTTCTCAGCAATAACTTTCATTTAGCCGCCTCCACCATTGCGGCGATTTATAAAGATCGTTGGAAAGTTGAGCTGTTCTTTAAGGCGATTAAGCAGAATCTCAAATTAAAAGCGTTTCTAGGCCGCAGCAGGAACGCAATTCAGACACAAATCTGGATTGCGATGATCGCCTATTTATTGGTGAGTTTCGCTCAACATTTAGGAAAAACAGGTTGGACAGTTCAACGTTTACTCAGAATAATTCAAGTGAATTTGTTTGAAAGAAGAACTTTAAAAGCTTTATTTTCACCCGATAAAATACCCATAAAACAAGAGGAAGCTCATTTGAGCTTCCTCTTGTGAAAAATTGTGGGACAGCAATGACTTTAAGTCCTCTTTTTTATGCTCGTTTTAAGCTAATTTCAGGAAGATTAATTTATTTAAATCAGCTCTTACGTGTTAGCAGGAACTGGGTAATCTGCATCAGGTCATCAGCTTGACCTTCAAAATGATTCAGTGCAGTCATCGCCTGATCATGTAACTGCTGTGCATAGTCTTGAGCTTTCTCTAAACCCATCAATGCAGGATAAGTTGACTTCTCCACTTGTTCATCCTTGCCCGCCGTTTTACCCAGCACTTCTGTATCAGAAATAATATCCAGAATATCGTCCTGTACCTGGAAAGCTAGACCAATCGCTTGCCCGAATTCACGCAGTTTTGGAATGGCCACATCAGCCCCTTCAAAGATCGTCACCGCTGCCATCATAATCGCTGCACTGATCAAGGCTCCGGTTTTATTTCGGTGAATGGTTTCCAATGCTTCCTGATCAATTTTTTTGCCTTCGGCCTGTAAATCCAGTACCTGACCATTGACCATTTTCGAGGAAGCAGTCGCCAGAATCTGCATCTGCTTCAAGACAATCGCTGGTTCTACTGCAGGCCCCTGATCAAATAGACGACTACCCAGAATTTCAAACGCCATAGATTGCAAAATATCACCTGCCAGAAGAGCCGTATCTTCACCAAAAGCAGCATGACAGGTTGGCTGACCACGACGTAACAAGTCATTGTCCATACATGGCAGATCATCATGGGCTAGCGAATAGCAATGAATAAACTCGATCGCAACTGCGGCACGGCGTACCGCAGCATTATTCTGATTTGGTTTTAATGCGGCAGTGGCATAACAGAGTGCTGGACGTATCCGCTTTCCTCCTAGCATTACGGCATGATGTACTGCCGACTTTAACGGTTCCGGAATGGAAAAGGCTTCCAAAGCAGTCAGTAAATCGTGTTGAATCCGTTGTTGTGCTTGAGTTAGTGCATGGGTTGATACGTCAGTGATAGATGACACATTCGCCTCGAATACGTAGCCAGAATAATAAAATGACAGTTTATAAGTGCCTGTCTGTTATCAGGCATTGTACCTAGAATTGCTTTGAATTTTCAGTCTTAAATCCAAATGTTGTTTCATAATTCTGTATAGAGACTGAAAATAATCAAATCAGAAATATCTTTTTTAATAAAAAAACCACCAGAGAACTGATGGTTTTACTTAGGCTAATTTTCTCAAGGAATAATTTTAAGAGAGAACATCTTCAGGGACACGCACCCAACCTTCCATTAGCACACGAGCACTACGACTCATAATGGCTTTTTTCACTTTCCATTCCCCATTTTCCTGCACTGCTTGCGCACCCACTCTTAAGGTACCGGAAGGATGACCAAAGCGGACTGATTCACGCTCCCCGCCACCTGCAACACGATTGACCAAGGTTCCCGGAATTGCAGCAGCGGTTCCAATCGCGACAGCCGCTGTCCCCATCATGGCATGATGCAACTTACCCATCGATAAGGCACGGACCAGAATATCGCTATCTGCTTCAGTGACTTCCTTACCACTAGAGGATGTATAAGTCTTTGGCTGAGCCACAAAGGCGATCTTTGGCGTATGCTGACGTGTAACAGCTTCACTAATGTCCTGAATCAGACCCATCTGTTGAGCAGCATAGGCTCGGATAGTTTCAAACTTCACCAAGGCAGCTGCATCATTATTGATATGGTCCTGTAACTCGGTACCGTTATAGCCTAGATCTTCTGCCTTTAAGAAAACTGTCGGGATCCCGGCATTAATCATCGTCACTTCAAAGCTGCCAATATTCGGTACTTCCAGCGTATCGGTTAAATTTCTGGTCGGAAACATTGAACCGCCCTCGGCATCATCATCGGCAGGATCCAGAAATTCAATCTGTACTTCGGCTGCTGGGAAAGTTACGCCATCCAGCTCAAAATCGCCTAGTTCCTGAACCTGACCATTCTGCATCGGTACATGGGCAATAATGGTTTTCTGAATATTCGCCTGCCAGATTCGCACCGTACACAACCCATTTTCAGGAATACGTGCAGGATCGACCAGACCATTGGAAATCGCAAATGCCCCAACTGCAGCAGTCAGATTGCCACAATTACCACTCCAGTCTACAAAAGGTCGATCAATAGATACCTGTCCAAACAGATAATCCACATCATGATTTTCCTGCTGGCTTTTAGACAAAATCACGGTTTTGCTGGTACTTGAACTGGCACCGCCCATACCATCAATCTGTTTGCCATATGGATCCGGGCTGCCGATCACTCTTAATAATAGCTGATCCCGAATTCGACCTGCCTGCTGTGCAGCAACAGGTAAATCGTCCAGTTTAAAGAACACCCCCTTACTGGTACCTCCGCGCATGTAAGTGGCTGGGATTTTGATTTGGGCAGCGAAACTCATGAATACTTTCTTCCTCTGGCTTGTCTTTATTCTGATCAAAATTATTGAATATTTGTGAGACGAGTATAATCGGTTTAAAGCCAAGTAGCTGCCTTGCCCGACCTAAGTATAAAAAAACAGCATTTGTGTCGAGTTAAAAAAACAGCAAACTCATCAGTTACATTTTCAATAAAATTAATATATTGATTCACATATCTTTTATTCTATTTATTTTTATAATTTTTTTTTATAAATACGATAATAATATTTCATCCAGACGGGCGCTCTAGGCTTCTTATCTTTGTTCCATTACAATCTTTATACCTATTTCTTACATTGTCGGGCTGAACACTTTGAATAACGAGTCTTCACAACTTCAGCGTGGCTTAAAGAACCGTCATATTCAGTTGATCGCCATGGGCGGTGCAATTGGCACAGGCTTATTCTTAGGTTCCGCACAGGTGATCCAATCTGCGGGCCCTTCTATTATTCTTGGCTATGCCATTGGTGGCTTAATTGCATTCTTAATCATGCGTCAATTGGGTGAGATGATTGTTCATGAACCTGTAGCAGGTTCATTCAGCCATTTTGCTTATAAATATTGGGGTAAATTCCCTGGTTTCCTTGCGGGTTGGAACTACTGGATCTTATATATCCTGGTGGCTATGACCGAGCTCACCGCCGTTGCAAAATATATTAATTACTGGTGGCCTCATATTCCAGCCTGGACCTCAGTCCTGTTTTTCTTCATCGTAATTACGCTGGTCAATCTCGGCAATGTGAAATTCTACGGTGAATCAGAATTCTGGCTATCCATTGTGAAAGTGACTGCGGTCGTTTCCATGATTGTCTTTGGTCTCTATCTGATCCTGACCGCTGATGCATCTTCAGGGGCTTCTTTCAGTAACCTTTGGACAGCGGGCGGCTTCTTCCCGAATGGTTTCGAAGGTCTATTCTATATGCTGGCCTTCCTGATGTTTGCCTTCGGTGGAATTGAATTGATCGGAATGGCAGCAGCAGAAGCTGAAAATCCAGAAAAAACTATTCCAAAAGCGATTAATCAGGTTGTATTCCGTATTCTGGTGTTCTATGTAGGTGCATTGACGATTCTGTTGTCTTTGGTACCTTGGAACCAGTTAGAGCTTGGCGGTCTGGATAAAAGCCCGTTTGTAATGATCTTCAGCCAGCTGGGGATTGACTGGGCAGCACATCTGCTGAACTTCATCATCCTGACAGCGGCACTCTCTGTTTATAACAGTGGTATGTATGCTAATAGCCGTATGCTTTATGGTCTGGCACAGCAAGGTAATGCCCCTAAAATCTTCAAGACTGTGAACAAACAAGGCGTTCCAATTCCTGCAGTTTTGTTCTCTGCCCTGCTGATTTTCGGCTGTGTACTTCTAAACTACTTTGTTCCTGAAGATGCCTTAAGTCACCTGATTTATGTGGTGGTAGGTGCATTGGTACTGAACTGGGCCATGATTAGCTTGACCCACTTCAAGTTTATGCAAAGCATGAAGCAGTTAGGACAAAAGACCAGTTTCCCTGCATTGTGGTCACCTGCAAGTAATATTCTGGTTTTAGCTTTCATTGCAACCATTCTTTACATCATGTGGACACAAGGCTTTAAAGAATCAGTACTGATGCTTCCGATCTGGGTAGTGATCATGTTTATTCTGTTTAAGGCACTGCGCCCTAAGAATTAATCAAAAAATCTTTTAATCGATGATTTTTAAAGTTATTGCTTCGGCAATAACTTTTTTTTTGCGTTTTTTACAGTACAATAGCCTTCTTTTCGCGCCCTTAGCTTAACTGGATAGAGCAGTTGCCTCCTAAGCGACCGACGTGGGTTCGAGTCCCGCAGGGCGCACCACCCTTTCAAAATGTGATCTATACTTCAAAAAATTAGCGTTAATCTTCATATTTTTAGAATATTTTTTATACAAAAAATCATTTTTTCTCCATTATTTTATTTCTTTTACTTTCAAATACTTATTTCAAAATAAGGCCATTTTTTGGTGCAAAAACTCTATTTTGGTGCTTTTTTAGACTAATTAGTTTTTTCTAGAGCATTTACTCTTATTTTAATTGTGCTATTTTTGTCACATGGAGTAACAAATGATTGCGGATAAATACCCGAAATCTCCAAGAATTTAATAAGTGCAAACAACAACGCTAGATATAAATTTGTACCTCAAGGAAAGACGTAAATGAAATTAAAAACATTAACTACTGCAATGATTCTTGCAACTGTGCCTATGACAGGCGCATTTGCAGCAGCACTAGATCGTTCAGGCCAATCAATGGCGGCCTTCCTGCAACCAGGTAATTATTTTGAAGCAGGTATTTCAGTCCTAGATCCAGATGTATCTGGTAAAGAAGCTGGTACAAGTGAAACACGCCGTAATATCGAAGATATGGCTGGTGATTACTATTTCCCAAGCGCAGCCTTAAAATTCCAACCTACTGAAAAATTCTCAGTCGGTATTTTATATGACCAACCATATGGCGCTGATGCAGAATACCAAGGTACCAATGTCTTTACTTCAAACCCAGGTACAGACACTATTTTATCAACTGGTGCAATAAATAATATTGTACGTGCTAGAGCAGTTGAAGCTCTTGAAGCTCTAGGAGCGCCAGTAAATGAGCAAACTCTAGCAGGTGCTGAAGCACAAGTTAGAAATAGCGCTGAATTCCAACAATTGTCTGGAGCTTTGGCTGCAGGTAATAATTTCTTAGGCGAAGGCAATACTAAAGTTGAAGTAGATACTCAAAACCTATCTTTAGTTTTTGGTTACCAACCGACTGAAAACTGGAATATCTACGGTGGTGGTGTCTATCAAACCGTTAAAGGGAATCTAAGCTTACGCGGTCAAGCATATAGTCTTTTCAATGGTTATGATGCGACATTTAAAGAAACAAGTGGTACAGGCTGGTTAGCAGGTTTAGCCTTCCAAATCCCAGATATTGCTTTAAAAGCTTCTGTAACTTATCGTTCAGAAATTGACCATGATGTTTCAGCTTCTGAAGACTTATCACTTTTAAACTTCCCTTTACTAACAACTGTATTAGGTGGTTTAGGTGTTTCTCCTGCCCAGCTTGCTACTTTAGATGATTCAGGCAAAACTAAAATTACTACACCTCAATCTGTAAACTTGGATTTCCAAACAGGTGTAATGGCAAATACTGTAGCTTTCGCTAATGTACGCTGGGTAGACTGGTCAAACTTTTCTATTCGCCCTTACCAATTTGGCAATGTAAGTGAAGCTGTAGGCCCTCTAGTAGGTCGTCCAGATGGCTTTAATCTGGTTGAATAT
The DNA here is from genome assembly GCF_058599425.1 of Acinetobacter sp. CAU_H_56. NCBI lineage: Bacteria > Pseudomonadati > Pseudomonadota > Gammaproteobacteria > Moraxellales > Moraxellaceae > Acinetobacter > Acinetobacter sp. CAU_H_56. Next base: position 2,286,809 of record NZ_CM178654.1, read on the forward strand.
GAAGATGACCAAATTTCAGCAACTGTAGGTGTAGGTCGCAAGTTTAATGACCTATGGGCTGGTAACGTATCAGTAGGTTGGGATTCTGGTGCAGGCAACCCTGTATCTACACTTGGTCCAACTGAAGGTTACTGGAATGTTGGCCTAGGTCTTCAATACAGCCCAACACCAGCCACTTTCATTGCTGGTGGTGTAAAATACTTCATGTTAGGTGATGCAAAAGCACAAACAGGTGCACAAGCCGGTGGTCCTGAATATGTTGCTGAATTCGAAGATAACGATGCATGGGCATACGGTCTGAAAATCGGCTACCGTTTCTAATTCCTGATAGTTAATAAAGACCACCTTCGGGTGGTTTTTATTATCCCAATTATATTTTTATACACCTGTATACTATTCGATGCTTTTATCACCAATCAAATTTTGCCTAAATTCAGTTTTGAATATATTTTAATAAAAATTATTATTTGTTTATTTTCATTAAGTTAATCAAAGAAATATAGTATAAATACTCTAAGCAATCATTTTTTATAACCGCCATAGTTCATTTCTTGGACGAAGTGGAGCATTTACTCTTTTTAAATTTGTGTTACTTTTCCACAACTTTTATTAATATTTATGCAACATTGTCAAGGATGAGCCATGAAGCTTAAGCCAATCTCTATCGCTATTCTTCTTTCTAGCCTGCCTACTTCTCTCGTGTTCGCTGCCGGTTTAGACCGTTCAGGCCAGTCTATTCAGGCTTTTTTACAACCTGGTAACTATGCAGAAGCAGGAATTTCTGTTCTTGATCCAACTGTGAAAGGGACATCTAAAGTATCTGCTTTTGAAGGTGAAAAAATTAACGACATGGGGGAAGATTACTATTTCCCCTCTGCTGCAATTAAAGTTCAAGCAACAGACAAAATTTCTTTAGGCTTGATCTATGATCAACCTTTTGGAGCAGATGCAACATACGCTGAAACTGCTGGTTCTTTTGGTAATGGTGTAGAAGGTACATCAGTTGATGTTGACACACATAATTTAACTGCCCTCATTGGTTATCAACCTACAGAAAACTGGAATTTCTATGCTGGTCCAGTGTGGCAAACTGTTGAGGCTGATATTAAATTACGGGGGGGTGCTTATTCTTTATTAAGTGGCTATAACATTCAGCTTAAACAAGAAGAAGCCTTTGGATGGCTTGCTGGATTTGCTTATCAAATTCCTGAAATTGCATTAAAAGCTTCTGTTACCTATCGTTCAGAAATTAAGCATAAAGCAAAATCTTCTGAACAGTCTGATTTAGCTCTTTTAGGACAACAACTTCCTGATGCAGGTCATCCTTTAAGTCCAGCAAAACCATTATTGGCGACTTTAGGTGAAAGAGAAAGCACTGTTGAGGCGGTTACACCTCAGTCGGTAAATATTGATCTACAGTCAGGTATCGCTCAAAATACTATTGCTTTTGCAAATCTTCGTTGGGTTCATTGGGACCAATTTGCTGTGACACCATCTTTACTCGCTCAAGCTTCAGCCTTGGCAAAAGGAAAAGCACAAAATCTGATCGATTACTCTAATGATCAATGGTCAGCAACAGTCGGTGTAGGTCGCAAATTCAATAATAAATGGTCAGGTTCAGCTTCTGTAGGTTATGACTCAGGTGCAGGCAACCCTGTAACGACTTTAGGTCCAACTGAAGGTTACTGGAATGTAGGCTTAGGTGCTCAATATAGCCCTGCTGAGAATTACTTTATTCAGGCTGGCGTAAAATATTTCTGGTTAGGCGATGCCCAAGCACAAACTGGCGGTACTATTGTAGGTGATTTTGAAGACAACCATGCCATGGGTTATGGCCTAAAAATCGGCTACCGTTTCTAAGCAATAAAGAGTTTTACTCTAATAAAAAAAGGCACCCTTTGGTCATTGCTGTCCCACAATTTTTCACAAGAGGAAGCTCAAATGAGCTTCCTCTTGTTTTATGGGTATTTTATCGGGTGAAAATAAAGCTTTTAAAGTTCTTCTTTCAAACAAATTCACTTGAATTATTCTGAGTAAACGTTGAACTGTCCAACCTGTTTTTCCTAAATGTTGAGCGAAACTCACCAATAAATAGGCGATCATCGCAATCCAGATTTGTGTCTGAATTGCGTTCCTGCTGCGGCCTAGAAACGCTTTTAATTTGAGATTCTGCTTAATCGCCTTAAAGAACAGCTCAACTTTCCAACGATCTTTATAAATCGCCGCAATGGTGGAGGCGGCTAAATGAAAGTTATTGCTGAGAAAGCTAAAGTGCTTGCCACTTTGCTGATCTCTATATTCAATTCTTCTTAACACTGGGGCTTTTCTTTTTAGGGCATGTGCGCTATTCAGCTGAATGGTTTCATCTTTTAGAATACCTTTGGATTCAAGCACTGGATGTTGCTGGATCACCTGATACACAGATTTAGGCCTAAAACGTGTGACAAATCCAATGTTTTGAGCAGTCAGATTTGCATACCATTGGTAATCGACATAGCCTTTATCAAAAACTACAATGCTGCCAGCAGGAAACTGGAATTTGCGGCCTTGTACCATGTCATTTTCTTTGCCATTTTCAACTGCAACAAACTCAGGAATATCATTGCTGTGATTCAATCCTATACTGAGTTTCATGCTGGCTTTTGAGTCGTGAACTTTGGCCCATTCACATAAGGAAAGCGACAGGTCAATATGACTGGCATCCAAGGAATACAAGGGATTCTTAAAGCGAAATTTATGAGCGACTTTTGAGTGGTCATAGTATTTAAGCAACTTGTAAAATAGCTGTTGATACAAGGCAGCAGGCTGCTGCTCATTGATTCGTGCCAGCGTGCTTCGGGGAATAGACTTTGCTCCGAGATGACTTAGCTTTTCCTGTTGGCACTCCAAATTGGATTGAATATCTCTCAGACTTTGCCTACAAGAGAATTGAGACATCAATATGGCAATAAACTGATCCCACCGGGAAGCTGCTCTAAATTTCTGTCCAACATGGTGTACTTTAGCAAGTTGTTCAAAATCCTGTCGCACAACAGGTTTAATTAGCTCATGAAATACGGTATTCTGATGTGACAAAACCTGAATCCTGGTCGTTAAAGTGTTTGTTTGCACTCATATTTTAACTGTTAGGACTCAGGTTTTTTTATTTAAAGCAAACTATGGGACAGCAGTGACCCTTTGGTGCCTTTTTTTATTTCAAACTTAAAAATTAAGCTGGAATATTACGTACTGATGCGTTACGGATTGCTTCTTTCAATGCGTCATAACCATGAATTGGCGGGAATTGCGGGAATTCTGCAATCACATTCGCTGGCGCATCGAACAGGAAGCCATGATCTGCTTCACCTAGCATCGTGGTATCGTTATATGAATCACCGGCTGCAATCACACGGAAGTTCAAGCCATGTAATGCTTTTACGGCTTGACGTTTTTGGTCCGGCTGACGAAGTTTATAAGCAGTGATCATGCCCTCTTCATCAGTTTCCAGCTTATGACAGAAAATCGTTGGCCAGCCTAGTTGCTTCATTAGAGGATGAGCAAATTCATAGAAAGTGTCAGACAGAATAATCAGCTGAAAATGAGTACTTACCCATTCTACAAATTCCTTGGCGCCTTCAAATGGCCCCATATCCGCAATCACAGCCTGAATATCATTTAAACCTAAACCATGCTGTTTTAAAATATTCAAACGCTGGGTCATCAACACATCATAGTCAGGAATATCACGTGTCGTTGCTTCGAGCTCTTTAATACCTGTTTTTTTAGCGAAATTGATCCAGATTTCTGGAACCAAAACGCCCTCTAGATCTAGACATACGACTTCCATGAAGCATCCCCTCAGTTGTATTGAAAAAATTTTGCCCTATCATAGCTGAAGAAAAAGATTTTGCACTGTTCTTTTTTAAATCTGTTTTTTTCATAAGTATTTATTTTTTAGTGATAAGTAGCTTTGGGCATTTCTATTAAAATAGAATAAATCTGAAATAAATTCATATAGGCCACGTCATTTCCAAGCCTATGTCGCCAGGACTCATATGACCAAAATCCCCACTATTGCTATGGTAGATGCGCTCGCATCTGAATATGCAGATAAATCACCAAGTGAAATTTTAGCGCTTGCTCTCGACCAGGAAGGCGAAATTGCAATTTCATTTTCTGGTGCAGAAGATGTTGTACTGATTGATATGGCATCGCATTTAGGTAAACCTTTCCGGGTATTTAGCCTGGATACAGGGCGTCTGCATGCTGAGACTTATCAATTTATTGAAAAGGTTCGCCAGCACTATAATATTGATATCGAAATCTGCTTCCCGGAAACAGATGCAATTCAACAACTGACGACTGAAAAAGGCCTGTTCAGTTTCTACCGTGACGGCCATCAGGAATGTTGTGGAATCCGCAAGGTACAACCTTTACGTAAAAAACTGGCAACTTTAGATGGTTGGATTACCGGTCAGCGTAAAGACCAAAGCCCGGGAACACGTAATGACATTCCAGTGGTTCAATCTGATGAAGGTTTTTCTGGTCCAGGCAAACAGCTGATTAAATATAATCCCCTTGCCAACTGGTCTAGTGCAGATGTGTGGAATTATATCCGAATGATGGAAATTCCATACAACCCACTACATGAAAAAGGTTTTATCTCCATTGGCTGTGAACCTTGTACCCGTTCTGTGCTGCCAAATCAGCATGAACGTGAAGGACGCTGGTGGTGGGAAGAAGCCACCCATAAAGAATGTGGCTTGCATGCCGGGAACTTGAAAAAATAATCTTAAAAAACCATCCGTTCGTCGGGTGGTTTTTTTGTGAACCAATCGGCTACAGAAAAATCAGTACCTTTATGCGACAAAATCGCTATACTTTGTAATGTGATACCAATAATTCTAACAAGGTTGCTTATACATGAGCAGCTGAAGAAAATGCAGTGAGGCAATCTACGCTATGCGTCCATTACATCCGATTGACTTTATTTTTTTGTCTTTAGAGAAACGGCAGCAGCCTATGCATGTAGGCGGGTTATTTTTGTTTCAAATTCCTGACAATGCACCAGCCTCTTTTATCCGGGATCTGGTGACTGATATTCGCAATTCCAAATCCTCACCGATTCCTCCATTTAATAACTATTTAAACGGTTTATTTTGGGATGAAGATGAAGAGTTTGATTTAGATCATCATTTTCGTCATATTGCCTTACCGAAACCTGGGCGTATCCGCGAGCTGCTGACTTATATTTCCCAAGAACACAGCGCACTGATTGACCGCGCTAAACCTTTATGGACCTGTCATATTATTGAAGGCATTGAAGGCAACCGTTTTGCCATGTACTTCAAGATTCACCATGCGATGGTAGATGGTATTGCAGGCATGCGTCTGGTAGAAAAATCACTTTCCCATGATCCACATGCGAAAAGTATTGTGCCACCTTGGTGTGTAGAAGGTCCACGAGCAAAACGTCTGAAAGCGCCGAAAGTCAGCCGCATGAAGAATGTTCTACAGGCGATTAAAGGCCAGCTGGAATGTACGCCACGAGTGGCTTATGAATTATCGCAAACCGTACTGAAAGATATGGGGCGTAATCCGGATTATGTGTCCAGCTTTCAAGCACCAAGTTCTATTTTAAATCAGCGTGTCAGTGCCTCACGTCGTTTCGCAGCCCAATCTTTTGAATTCTCACGTTTACGTCATATTTCTAAAGCTTTAGGTGTAACGATTAATGATATCGTGTTAGCGATCTGTTCAGGTGCCTTACGCGAATATTTACTCACACAAAATGCCTTGCCGAAAAAACCATTAATTGCAATGGTGCCCGCTTCTGTACGTAGCGATGACTCCGATGTTTCCAACCGTATTACCATGATTCTGGCGAATCTGGGCACGCATAAGGATGATCCTTTGGAGCGTCTTAAAACGGTACGTCGCAGTGTACTCAGTGCTAAAGAACGCTTTAAGCGCATGAATGCCAATCAAATTCTGAACTATAGTGCCTTTGTCTACGGCCTTGCAGGATTCAATATTGCATCTGGCTTAATGCCAAAACGTCAGGCATTTAACGTGATCATTTCCAATGTCCCTGGTCCTCAGGAACCTCTGTACTGGAATGGTGCGCGCTTGGAAGCCTTATATCCGGCTTCGATTGTACTGGATGGACAAGCATTGAATATCACCATGACCAGTTATATGGACAAACTTGAAGTAGGTCTTACCGCTTGCCGTAATGCTTTACCCAAAATGCAGAACCTGCTGACTCATCTTGAAGAAGAAATTCAACGCTTCGAATGGATTGTGAATGGTGAATCCGTCCCAAAGTTGAAAGCGGTCAGTTAGCCGCGGACGAATAAAATCTGGCAATGGACTGCTAAAAAGTGTGTGAGCACTTTTGCCAATCATTTAGTAAAAAATAAAGGGGCAATTTAAGCCCCTTAATTTTATTCTTTTTACAGTTTGAATGAAATTTACACAACTGCAATCTATTTTGGTTTAATTAACTTTTAATAGTACGACACTGTTTTAATAACTGATGGCAAACAGAGCGAATCATAGAAGCTGTAATCTGAACTTCATTCCCGCGTTCATCCACAATATACCCTGCATGCACAGCCTTTGGTTCTAATACGTGTTTCAAGCTTTTATTGATTACAACTTTACTCATACTCATCATAGACTCCTTTTGCTAAGCCTAGAACTGGGAGAAAGGCTTTGGCTAATTTGATGTTTCTAGTATTGTAAATATCAGTAGAGTTGTAAAATTTCAGATGTAACAAGTGTTTAACGATATTCTGTTACAATTTCAGCTGAGAATGATATCGTATTGCTCTTGCGTGTATAAATTTTCGACCTGGAATTTAATTACACGATTAATAAAGTGTTCCAGATCCGCCACAGCCGGGGCTTCTGCAGTCAACAGCCGATCAATCACTGCCGGATGGGCAACCACAGTAAAGCCACTTTGTGATTCATAAGCGCGAGCATAGCGCAAGATTTCCCGAAAGATTTCGTAACACACTGATTCTGCTGTTTTCACATATCCACGTCCCTGACAGGTCGGACAGGACTCGCATAACAAGTGTTCCAAAGACTCACGGGTACGCTTACGCGTCATCTCCACCAGCCCCAGTTCAGACACCTGGGTGATCTTGGTTTTGGCATGATCACGTTCCAACATTTTCACAAACTGGTTCATCACTTCTTCACGGTGCTGGGCTTCCTGCATGTCAATGAAGTCGATGATGATAATACCGCCCAGATTACGCAGACGCAGCTGACGTGCAATGACCTGTGTGGCTTCCATATTGGTTTTAAAAACCGTATCTTCTAGCGAGCGACCACCGACATAGGAGCCGGTATTGACGTCAATCGTAGTCATGGCTTCGGTCTGATCAATCATCAGATAACCACCGGACTTCAGTGCTACACGGGTTTGTAAAGCTTTTTGCAGATCTTCTTCGACATTGTACAAATCGAAAATTGGTCGCTCGCCCGGATAATGCAGTAAACGATCTTTCATATTCGGCACGAACTCATCCACAAACTCTTTCAACTTGCCGTGAATTTCGCGTGAATCGATATAGATCTTTTCGGTTTCTTCATTGGCAAGATCACGAATAACACGCTGTGGCAAAGGCAGCTCTTCAAAGATCAATGAAGGCACTGCGATGACTTTTTGTTTGCGCTGAATGTATTCCCAGAGTTTAGCCAGATAAGCCATATCCTGTGCAATCGCTTCTTCCTCAATGCCGTCAGCGGCAGTACGGACAATGACGGAACCTGGCAGCTTGTGTTCTGCCTGAATACGCTCAATGATCGAGCGTAAACGATTGCGTTCATCTTCGGATTCTATGCGCTGCGATACGCCAATATGATTGCCATATGGCATCAGAACTAAATAACGTGAAGGAATAGAAAGATCAGTAGACAGACGTGCGCCCTTGGTGCCGAGCATGTCTTTCATCACCTGAACGGTAAGAATCAGACCCGGCTGCAACAGCTCGAATACATTCGGTGTTGGCTGGTTACGTGGCCAGACCATGTCATTGATATGCAAAAATGCCGTTCTGGACAGGCCGATATCGACAAAAGCGGCCTGCATGCCCGGCAAGACCCGGACCACTTTACCTTTATAGATATTCCCGACCAATCCGCGCTTGGCCGTACGCTCGACAAACAGTTCATTCACCGTGCCGTTTTCAATCAACGCCACCCGACACTCCATCGGTGTGACGTTAATCAACAACTCGTCAGACATAACAACACTCAAAACATTATAAGAATTCTTTTTCAGCAGTTAATTTAGTGCCTTAACCGTCTGCAATAACTGTACTGTTTCATATAGTGGCAACCCCACTACATTAGAATAACTACCTTCTATTCTTGGAATATAACGCGCTGCAATTCCCTGTATTGCATAGGCGCCTGCTTTCCCAAGCGGCTCACCTGTTGCCCAGTAACTTTCCATATCATGGCTATTTAGTGGCTGAAATTCAACCTGTGTACGGACTACTATACTGTATTTTTCTTCTTTTGTGCGGACGCACACCCCAGTATACACATCATGCCATCTTCCTGAAATTTTCTCCCACATTTCAAAGGCATGCTGTTTGGATTCAGGTTTCCCCAAAATCTCATTATTAACCCCTAAACTGGTATCCGCAGCAATAATAATGGCATCCGGATACAGCCTGGCCACCGCTTCCGCTTTGACTTGCGCCAGACGTTCGACATAGGCTGCAATGGACTCATTTTCCAGTACAGATTCGTCTACATCTGGGCTACAGATCTCAAAGTTCAGCCCGAGTTGCTGCAAAAGTTCACGGCGTCGGGGTGAGCTGGAAGCGAGGATTAAATGCGCCATTTTCTCAAAAAGTAATAAAGCACTGGCCATATGATGACACTAGTCAGCATGGGAATCCAATGTCGTGCAAATGAGAATTGTACGCCGGTCGAAATCTGGGCAAAAAAGATAATCATCAAATGTGCCAGAATCGCAATTGTCGTGATGACCCATAAATTAGCAAAGGTCAGAATACGGCGCTCACGGGTCAGGAAGCGTGCCACAAAAGCAATGATGATAAAGCTGAGTGCATTGAGACCTAAGGGCGCATCAAGTAGTAAATCAATGAAGATCCCGGTGGCAAATGCAAACCAGATCCCGCACCAGGTCGGTTGACACAATACCCAGAACAGCATGACCATTAACATAAATAATGGACGCCATCCCGAGGTCTCGTAAGACAGTGGATAGACTGAGAGGACAGAAGCCACAATCACTGAAATGACAATAGCAAATAAAGGATCACGATGTGTTTTAGGTCGCATCTTAGCGATTGACATGCGGTTGCTCCATCGCTAATGAGTCAGAGAACAGCACGACGACATGATGACCACCCGCCAGTTGCGCAGCTGGTGTCACATCAATTTGGGCAAATTCCCCTGAATTATGCCGTTTCACGTTGGATACCGTTCCCACCAGATAACCTGCCGGAAAATGCTGTCCCAGACCTGAACTGTAAACTTTTTCACCAACTTTGATATTGGCGCTGGTCGGTACATATTCCATTTTCAAGCGTCCCAGATCCCCGGTTCCCGAGACAATGGCACGCATGCCGGTATGTTCCAGACGTACAGACAAGGAGTGTTCTTTATCAGAGAGCAGCATGACCCGGCTACTATGCGGATAGACATCAATAATCTGTCCCATAATCCCCATGTCATCCAGTACGGTCTGACCGACTTTCAGCTTGTTATTGGAACCACGGTTGATCACGATGATATGGCGCAACGGATCAGCATCGGTACCAATCACCTCAGCAATTTCCATACGTCCATCAAGAATCAGAGGGGTATCTAAAAGACCGCGCAAACGGGTATTTTCTGCAGAAAGCTCTGCAATTTTTTGTAGGCGAACTTGCGCCTGCAATAGCTCAGCCCGCATCGCGGTGTTCTCACGACGCAGTTGTGCTTCAGATTTGGTTTGTTGATTCAGCCATTCTCGCGACAGTACCGGATAGCTGGCCACGGCATAAATGGGATTATAGGCCGCGTACAAGACATCCCTTGCAGGTTGAACAACATGTGGCATGCGCCAGTCAAAGAATAGCACCACCAGACATGTTATCAGTGCAATGATAAAAGAGCGAAAAGATGGCGGTTGTCGAGAAAACAGATGTGCTTGCACCCGCCGAATCCTTGTCTTAGCCTACAAATAACATGTCATGATTTGGATTGTCGAAGAATTCGAGTACCTTACCACCACCACGAGTCACGCAAGACAGTGGATCTTCAGCAACCACCACAGGCAGACCTGTTTCTTTTGCAAGTAGCTTGTCCAGGTTACGCAGCAATGCACCACCACCGGTCAATACGATCCCGCGTTCAGCGATGTCAGAAGACAGTTCAGGAGGTGTTTGTTCCAGTGCAGATTTCACCGCAGACACGATGTTTTGTAGCGGATCAGAAATCGCTTGAGTGACTTCATCCGAGTTCACCACAATCGCGCGAGGCACACCTTCAGCCAGGTTACGGCCACGGACTTCAATTTCCAGCGGTTTTGCACCTTCATCTGGAAGTGCCATGCCGACTTCTTTTTTGATCACTTCAGCTGTGGTTTCACCGATCACGCAACCATGTGCCTTACGCACGTAGTTAATGATCTGTTCATCAAATACATCACCGCCAATACGCAGCGAGTCTGCATATACACAGCCCTGTAATGAAATTACTGCAATCTCAGTTGTACCGCCGCCCACATCAACAACCATCGAACCACACGCCTGCTCAACCGGCATGCCTGCACCAATTGCAGCTGCCATCGGTTCTTCAATCAGACGTACTTCACGTGCACCCGCATTATAAACTGCTTCACGGATCGCACGGCGTTCAACCAGTGTCGATTTACATGGCACGCAAACCACCACGCGTGGCGCTGGCGGGAATAAACGTTTTTCGTGTACCTTACCAATGAACTGATTTAACATGGTTTCGGTCACTTCAAAATCCGCAATCACACCGTCTTTCATCGGACGGATTGCAGAAATATTTGCTGGGGTACGACCAAGCATTTGTTTCGCGTCAAGACCTACGGCAGCAACAATTTTATGTGAACCACTGTGACGGATGGCTACAACCGTCGGTTCATTTAATATAATGCCTCGTCCTGGCGCATAAATAAGTGTATTTGCAGTACCTAAATCAATAGCGAGATCTGGCGAAAACAAGCCTATTAGTCGTTTTAGAATCACGGGGACGTTCTCAGTTAAACTTTATATGGACGCAAGGTGGCCACTTTAACTAAATGTGATGATTTGGACAAGTCAATCGCTTATCATAACGCATGATAATTTGAATTTTTTTAATACTGATTAGGTAATATTATGTCTACATCGGATGCACAGTCTTCTGCAGATTTAAATGCAGAAACAGTTTCAGCTATTGCCAACCTCGCAAGGTTATCTCTTAATGATACGCAATCTGCTGAATATGCTCAAAGTTTAAATAAAATTTTAGGCATGATGGAAACCCTGAAAGGCATCGATACTGACGGTGTTGAACCACTGAAAAGCCCTTTCGACCACCCACAGCCTTTACGTGAAGATGTCGTGTCGGAAAGCAATCATCGTGAGGAATACCAAGCAGTTGCACCTGCTGTACAGGACGGTTTGTATCTCGTCCCACGCGTGATTGAGTAATTACTACCCAGTTCATTCTTTTTATTAAATTAAACGTAAAGAATTATTTCTCATGACAGATTTACACCGCTTATCCATTCGTGAACTGACTGAAGGTTTGGCAAATGCTCAATTTTCATCCCGCGAATTGACTCAACACTATTTAAAGCGCATCGAAAAAATTGATGCACAGGTCAAGGCTTATGTGACCGTGACTGCTGAACAGGCATTGGCTCAAGCTGATGCTGCCGATGCTGCAATCAAAGCCGGCAATGCGACTGCCCTGACTGGCGTGCCCATTGCACATAAAGATATTTTCTGTACCCAAGGCATTAAAACCACTGCCGGTTCTAAAATGCTGGACAATTTTATCTCTCCTTACGACGCGACCGTTGTAGCGAAAGGTAAAGCTGCGGGCTTAGTCACACTTGGTAAAGTGAACATGGACGAATTCGCCATGGGTTCAACTTCCGAGTCATCTTACTTTGGCGCGACCAAAAACCCTTGGGCACTTGATCACGTTCCAGGCGGTTCTTCAGGCGGTTCTGCTGCGGTTGTTGCTGCGGATTTAGCTCCATTTGCAACCGGTACTGATACCGGTGGTTCAATCCGTCAGCCGGCTTCTTTTTGTGGTCTGACTGGTCTAAAACCAACTTATGGCCGTGTATCACGTTTCGGTATGATCGCTTACGCATCATCTCTAGACCAAGGCGGCCCAATGGCACGTTCGGCTGAAGACTGTGCTTATCTGATGAATGTCATGGCCGGTCATGATGCCAAAGATTCAACATCAATGGACAAAAATGTTGATGACTACGTTGCCAACCTGACCGGTACTTCTGTAAAAGGTCTGCGCATCGGCATTCCAAAACAGTACTTCAATGTTGAAGGTCTGGATGCAGACGTGAAAGCACGCGTTGAAGAATCACTGAAAAAACTGGAAGAAATGGGCGCCATTCTGGTTGAGATTGATCTCAACATGACTGAAGCTTATGTTCCAACTTACTATCTGATCGCACCTGCGGAAGCATCTTCTAACCTGTCTCGTTATGACGGCGTACGTTATGGCTACCGTTGTGAAGAGCCAAAAGATCTTCTCGACCTTTACAAACGTTCCCGTTCAGAAGGGTTCGGTGCTGAAGTTCAGCGTCGTATCCTGATCGGTACTTATGCCCTGTCTGCTGGTTATTACGATGCTTATTATGTAAAAGCACAAAAAGTACGTCGTTTAATCCAGCAAGATTTTTTAAAAGCATTTGAATCTGTAGATGTCATCGCTGCACCTTCTGCACCGACTACTGCATACCGTATCGGTGCAAACCTGTCTCCGGTTGAAATGTACTTAGGTGACATCTACACCATCGCGGTCAACCTTGCAGGTCTTCCTGCGATTAACGCGCCTGTTGGTTTTGATAAAGACAACTTGCCAGTTGGCTTACAGTTGATTGGTAACTACTGGTCAGAATCTCAATTGTTGTCTGTGGTACACCAGTATCAACAAGCAACGGATTGGCATACAAAACGCGCTGCAATTGCTGAGGAGAATGCATAATGGCTAAAAACGCTGCTAAACCAAAATCTAACCTGATTGATGGTTGGGAAGTCGTTATTGGTATCGAGATTCACACTCAGCTTGCGACGAAATCAAAAATTTTCTCTGGCTCATCAACTGAATTTGGTAATGATCCAAACACTCAGGCAAGCCTTGTTGATTTGGCAATGCCGGGCGTGTTGCCAGTATTGAATAAAGAAGTGGTTGATCTTGCGATTCGCTTTGGTCTGGGGATCGATGCTTATATCGACCAGGCTTCTGTATTTGCACGTAAAAACTACTTCTACCCGGATTCTCCAAAAGGCTACCAGATCAGCCAGATGGATAACCCGATTGTAGGCCTGGGTCATATCGACATCCAGCTTGAAGATGGCACAGTTAAACGCATTGGCGTGACTCGTGCCCACCTTGAGGAAGATGCGGGTAAATCGATCCATGACCAGTTCGAAGGCATGTCAGGCATCGACTTGAACCGTGCCGGTACGCCGCTTCTAGAAATCGTATCTGAACCGGATATGCGTTCGGTTGAAGAAGCTGTTGCTTATATTAAAGCGATTCACACGTTAGTACGCTGGTTAGGCATTTCTGACGGTAACATGGCAGAAGGTTCGTTCCGTGCGGACTGTAACGTGTCTTTACGTCGTCCGGGTCAACCGTTCGGTACACGTTGTGAATTGAAAAACCTGAACTCATTCCGTTTCATTGAACAGGCGATCAATGTTGAAATTGAACGTCAAATGGAAATTCTGGAATGGGACGGCACTATTGATCAGGAAACCCGTCTGTTCGACCCTGTGAAGATGGAAACCCGTTCAATGCGTTCTAAAGAAGAAGCGAACGATTACCGCTACTTCCCTGATCCAGACTTGTTGCCTGTGGTGATTCCAGATGCGCAAATCGAAGCGATTAAAGCGCAAATGCCTGAGCTGCCTGCGGCACGTCGTGCGCGTTTCGTGGCTGACTTCGGTGTGACTGAGTATGATGCTCACGTACTGACACTGACTCGTGAAATGTCAGAGTTTTACGAAGATGTGGTGAAAGCTGCTGGCGGCGCTGCACAAGGTAAAATTGCTGCAAACTGGGTAATGGGTGAATTCTCCGGTGCTTTAAACAAAGCTGGCCTAGACCTTGCCGACTCTCCTGTGTCGAGTGAGAAATTGGGCGGTATGATCGCGCGTATTGTTGATAACACCATTAGCGGTAAGATCGCGAAACAGGTGTTCGGCTTTATGTGGGAAGAAGGCAAAACTGCGGACGAAATTATTGCTGAGAAAGGCTTGAAACAGGAAACTGATACAGGCGCAATTGAAGCAATTATTAAGGAAGTGCTGGCTGCCAACGAGAAGATGGTTGAAGAGTATAAATCTGGTAAAGAGAAAGCTTTCAACGGTCTGGTGGGTCAAGTGATGAAAGCGTCACGTGGTAAGGCTAACCCTGCTCAAGTGAATGAATTGATGAAGAAATTGATTGGTTGATCTGATCTTTCTTTAAAAGAAAACCCGCTTTAGAGCGGGTTTTCTTTTTATTTATCACTTATAATTAAGGTAATAATTTTTTCGAGAACTAAAATAATGCAAAGAGGTATTATTATTCCTCCAGCCTTAATGAAATGTGATGTAGAAAAAAATAGTGTCTTTATTGAAAGGTCATATAACACTCAAGAATTACAATACTTTTCTTTGTATTGGGACAAAATAGCGATACCTGAACAACGAGCTATAAAATTAGGACTTCCTTTCGAACAGGATTATGTTGAAGCAGGGATTTTAGAGCTTGTTAAGTCCCCATTTAACTCAGGCGAAATGGCAAATATACTTCAAAAATCTCATACATATGTGGCTAATATAAAACTTCAAGATCCTGAAAATGATTGGACTCTCGTAAATATGCTCGACTCCAAAGACAATGATCCAATTCAATATAGTAATAAAGATGTTTTAAAAGTTGAGCTAAGAAAATTATTACCTGTTCCGCGAAAAGATATAGCTATTCACGATTTATTAGATTTCAAAACACAAAGAAATGCTGAATTGATAGCATTACATAATTCTTTAGATGAGATATATGAAAAAATATTAAATAGCGAAGATAAAGACTTAAGAAGGAAAAAAGAATTTTATGATCTAAAAGTAGCAATTCATAACTTAGACAGAACTCTCACTGAACGTTTTCGCTTTACCTCTCGAGTCGATCATTCAGTAAGTTTAGAATTTAATGAAAGTGTATTAGCTGAAATGATAAAAACTGGGATTATTGATATTGCTTCAACTACATTTCCTGTTTTAACTATTGCTAATACATTAAGATCAATGCTCAAGTTTAAATTTTCAAAAGAATGGACTTTAAAATCTGCTGAAGGCAATTTAAAACTCGATTACTTAGTTAGAGCTAAGCAAAATAATATTATTTGAGTTGGGTAATTTTTATGGCCATCAAAAAAGTAACCTCAATCGCCAAACTCGAAGACTTAGGACGCATTCAGCTGTCTAAATCCTTTTTCATGCGTGATTTCCTTTATAGCGAAATCGCCAATTGGTACGGTGTACCCAACTTCCCAGATCATCCTGACATCGCCATTCGTACAGGAACAGAACTCTGCCAACAACTGCTCGAGCCACTACAACAAAAGTTTGGACGTATTGCCATTCGTTCAGCTTATCGCTCACCAAGCGTGAATCAACTCGGCAATGAAAAAGGACATAACTGCGCAACTAATGAGAAAAACTTTGCCAGTCATATTTGGGACTATCCCGATGTAAAAGGCTATGGTGCGACGGCGTGTATCGTTATTCCATCATTCTTAGAATTGTATGAAAAAGACCAAAGTAATTGGCAACAACTTGCTTATTGGATTCATAACCATTTGAACTATAACCATCTGCAATTTTTCCCAAAACTATGTGCTTTCAACATCGGTTGGCATGAACAGCCAGTACGGGAAATTTATAGTTATATTCAACCGAAAGGTTATTTGTTGCGGGGTGAAGCTATAAATCCGGAGTTTGAGAAGTTTTATCCTGTTTTTTTGTAATTCTCCCTCACCCCCTTGCGAAGCAGTGCTTCTCATCCCATAGGGAGAGGGAGCATCAAATAATTTTATGACTGCATTAATTTAATAGTGAATAATCTCCTCTCCTTTTAGGAGAGGGTTAGGGAGAGGTGAATTTAAAGAATCCCTCTAAATCTCCCTTTTAAAAGGGAGACTTTGTCACCTCATCATTTTGATACGTGTAGTTCCCTCTCCTGAGGAACTTTTAAAGCATTACTTTAAAACGAAGCGTAAGAAAGGATGAGGACTAGGGAAAAGATTTAAAACATGCTATAAAATCAAAAACAAACCGAAGAAAAATAAAAACATGTCAAATTACATTATCTTATTCAGCATTATCCTGATCATTCTTATATTCATCATTGGCGCATATCAGTCAAGACAATGCAAACCCATCAAACCACGGAGGCACACAGCCAGAGAAAGCAAACTTGCCAACCTTGCCGATGGTATCGAGCTAATTTTCACGCCCATTTTCTGGATCATTAAACTCATGATCGGGATATTCAAATCATAAAGCCGTTGTTAACGATTTTTTTGAATTTGCTCATAAAATCGTGTCTGTCCCATATTGAAAATCACTCAACAGGAATACAATCTGCACATTCTCCCATCCCGCCCTTACCATGTCGAAAAACCTCGCTACGCTGATTGGCTTAAGTGCCATTTTACAGTGGTCATCTATCGTGGGATTGCTCAAAAAGATCAGTTTTAGTATTGGACCTGACCTGGCTGTACTTATGATGTATAGCTTAAGCACCCTGCTCTTACTGGCTGTTTTTGGCGTTCCCAAACTCAAAACCATACCCAAATTTTATCTGCTAAGTGCAGCTGCATTATTTCTGGTGTATGAAATCTGTTTTGCCTATGCCGTAGCACTTGCACAAACTGCACAGCAAGCCATTGAAATTAGTTTAGTGAATTATCTTTGGCCGAGTATGACCATCGCCATGCTGATTTTATTTCATGAACTGAAATTTCACAGCTTAGTGGTGGTGGGGCTCAGTATTAGTCTGGCAGGTATTTTTTATATCCAGACAGGCAACGGCGATATTCATTTAGCAACCGTCATTCACAATATACAAGCCAATCCAACCAGTTACATTTTGGCATTTATTGGGGCGAGTTTATGGTCGTTATATTGTGTATTTACCAAAAAATACAGCCAAGGACATAACCCGATCGTGTTCTTTTTCGCGATGGTAAGTGTGGTTCTCTGGAGCAAGACGCTGCTGTTAGATCACGAACAACTGCCACAACTTCTTAATATTGACTTGAATATTATGCTGTATATGTTGCTGGTTTCTGTCGTAACTGGCTTGGGTTATGCAGCGTGGAATATCGGAATTAACCAAGGTAATATTGCGATGCTGGTCGCGTTATCTTATTTTAGCCCGATCTTTTCGTCTGTCATTTCGATGTGGGTACTGAATACCAGTCTATCCCACACCTTTTGGATCGGTACGATGATGGTTACCTTAGGTTCATTTATTTGCTGGCTGTCGACCAACTGGGATGAAATTCGGGACCGACTGTTTCCAGGCAAGCTCTATAAAACTTAAACCACATTTTTGCGGTTTAAGTTTGGCTGCATCTGCAATCCATTAACGGGTGATGCCTAGTTTATTCCACACGTCAGGGGTCAAAAATGTCGTGACCAGTTTGCTCATATCGATATATTTGAGTACACCATTCAGCTGACTTTTGATTTCGGGATTTTTCAGTATTTCCTCACCTGTGACCTGCCCAAGCTCCTGGAAACTTTCACCCACTGCTTGTACTCCTTCAGCCTGAATCACCGCTTTGGTTTGGGTTGGACATTGCTCAACCAGAATCCGCTGTAAAACTGTCGCTAAATTTCTGTCGAGTGTTTCCTTTTGAGTTGCAGTTACATTGCTAAAAGCTTTCAGATCGGGATGATTACCCAATGCCACAAAGGTCCATTGCAAGACTGTGGTTTTATCAGTGGCTGTCGTCGATTTCATCAAACAGTCACTAAGCTGATCAATCGTTGGACCGGCTGTCACAATCTGAGTTGTACCCAGCAATGCTGTGGTCATGAAGACTGCCCGAAGACCCGATAAAGCTTTGAACCCCATATTCCTTTCCTTTTTCACCCGTTCAAACTGCTTGAACAATGCAGTTTCTTTGTAGCATGTAAAAGGCTGGAAAACCTGTAGAACTCTGTAACCTGAGAGATAAAAAAAAATCCCGACATCAGTCAGGATTTTTGGAATCGAATGAGGAAATCAGACTTACCAGATTTTTACCCGTTTATCTTCTTCCAGATACATTGGATCTTCTTGCTTGACGCTAAAAGCTTCATAGAAAGGTTTCTGGTTAAGTAAGGTTGCACGGCCACGAATAGCCGCTGGTGAGTGTGGGTCTGTTTTTAATAGCTGCAATGCCAGTTCTGGACGAACTTTGGCACGCCATGCCTGCGTCCAGCCAATATAGAAACGCTGATCTCCAGTATAGCCATCAATCACCGGAGCAGGCTTTCCATTCAGTGACAGTTTATAAGCTTCATAAGCAATTGCCAGACCTGAGTTATCGGCAATATTTTCACCTAAGGTCAGTTCACCATTGACGTGATAGCCCGGTATCGCTTCATAGGCATTGTATTGCTCAACCAGAGCTTTGGTTTTTTCCTTGAACTTTTTATCGTCTTCTTCAGTCCACCAGTTTTTCATATTGCCATCTGCATCAAAACGGCTGCCCTGATCATCAAAGCCATGACTGATTTCATGCCCAATTACTGCCCCGATCGCCCCATAGTTCACGGCATCATCGGCATTCATATCGAAGAATGGCGGCTGTAAAATCGCAGCAGGGAAAACAATTTCATTGCCCATCGGATTGTAGTAAGCATTTACCGTTTGCGGCAGCATATGCCATTCTTCACGATCAACCGGTTTACCCAGTTTATCCAGCGCGATGTCATAATTGAAACTGTTGGTACGACGCAGATTACCAATCAGGTCGCCATCTTTAATTTCCAGCTTGCTGTAGTCACGCCATTTATTCGGATAGCCGATTTTTACTCTAAAGCTTTTCAGTTTACGATGTGCCTGTGCTTTGGTTTCTGCCCCCATCCAGTCCAGTTTTTCCAGATTCTGTTCAAATGCCAGCAACAGGTTTTCTACCAGTTTTTCCATACGCTGTTTCTGTTCAGGCTGAAAATGTTTTGCGACATAGACTTGTGCCAGACTTTCACCGAGTACAGCATTGGTCATATCAACCCCACGTTTCCAGCGTGCCCGTTGCTCGGTCACACCGCGTAAGGTTTTGCTGTACATTTCAAAGTTTGCATCAGCAAATTCCTGGCTTAAGTAAGGCGAAGCACCATCAATCAGATGGAATTTGAAATAGGTCTGCCATACCTCCAGTGGTGTGCTGCTTAAAATCTTGTTTAAATCTTCAAAATAACTTTTTTGCGCCACAATCACGGTTTTGGTTTTTTTGTCTAAACCCGTCGCTTTAAAATAGGTTTTCCAGTCAAATTCTGGCACCAGGCTTTTGACGTCTTTTAATGTATAGACGTTATACATTTTTTCGAGATTACGGTTCTGCACGTTATCCCACTGAATTTTGGCAATTTCAGTTTCTAAGTTCAGGATAGATTGTGCATGTGCAGCCGCTTCTGCTTCCGTTTCACCCGATAGCGTCAACAGCTTAGCAATATGTTTAACATAAGTTTCACGGGCACTTTTCAGTTTTTCATCGTCTTTTAAATAGTAGTCACGATCCGGTAAACCTAAACCACTTTGGCCCAAAAACACCGCCATTTGATCAGACTTTTTCAAGTCAGGAATCACGCCAAATTCAAAAGGTGTAGTGACACGGTTTTTTGCATAGTCTGCAAGCAACAAAGTGAAATCTTTCTTGCTTTTTATGGCCTCAATTTTGGCCAGATTTGCTTTGAGCGGCTGGATGCCTTTTGCATTTAAAGTTTCCGTATCCATAAAGCTGGCATATAAGCTTCCCACTTTCTGCTCATTGCTGCCATATTCCGATTTGGTTTTCGCCAGCTCTTCTACAATATCATGTAATTGCTGGGTCGAGTTTTCACGCAAAATTGTGAATGCACCCCAGTTTGGCATATCAGCCGGAATTTCCTCATGCTCTAACCAGTGCCCATTTACATGCTGATAGAAGTCCTGTTGTGGTGCGATTTTTTTATCAAAATGTTGAAGATGAATCCCCGAGCCAAGTGCTGCAATAGCGGTTTGATCTGAAGCATAATTTGCAGAGGAAATGGCTAATAAAGCACTTACCAATGCGGTTTTTAGAAAAATTTTCAAAGCTTGCTATCCTCGCGCTTCACTGCGCAGTTGAATTTATCAATGCGTGTTGACCTAATAATCAAACACTTAAATCTTTATAAGCAGCATATATGCCAATTTTTAAACTGGTCTTGGCTCTGCATGTTAGTCGTTTAGATAAAAAAATAGGCCTGTCTCTTTTCAGATGAGCAGACCCGTTTTTTTAAATCCTGTTACCAAATGGAGATTCGTTTTTCAGGTGATAAATACATCTTGTCCCCTTCTTTAATCTCAAAAGCTTCATAGAAACTTTGCTGATTGCGGACAGCGCCATTGCCACGTACATGACCGGGTGCATGGCTGGCAAGATTCAGACTATTTAACAGATATTCAGGATTACTTTTGCTACGCCAGACTTGTGCCCAACCCATATAAAAACGCTGATCTCCACTAAAGCCATCAATAACAGGTGCTGTCTGACCCTTGAGCGATAAGCGGTAAGCCATATGAGCGATCCCTAAGCCTAGGTTGTCAGAGATATTTTCACTTTTATTTAATTCTGCATTCACCTTATGCCCTGGCAGAGCTTCGTATTGTTTATATTGCTCGACTAAGGCTTTGGTACGTTCATTGAACTTTTTACGATCGTGCTCGTTCCAGGTTTCTTCACCCTTGCCTTTGGCATCGAAGCGGCTTCCTTTATCGTCAAAACCATGACTAATTTCATGTGCGATAACAGCCCCGATGGCACCATAATTCACTGCAGGATCATGACTATCATCATAATAAAATGGTGCCTGCCAGATGGCCGCAGGTAATACGATTTCATTCAGCTTGACATTATAGTAAGCATTGGCTGTTTGTGGCGACATGTGCCAGGCTTCTGGATCGATCGGTTCTCCCACCTTATCCAGTTCACGCTGGTAATTGAACAGCCGGGTCCGCTGGATATTCCCAATCAGATCATCCTTACGAATCTCTAGGGCTGAATAATCCCGCCATGTTTTCGGATAGCCGATTTTGATATTGATGCTATCCAGTTTATGCCGCACTTGTTTTTTAGTATCCGAACCCATCCAGTCTGCCTGATCCAGTTTCAGATGAAAGGCTTTACGGACATTTTCCACCATTTCCAGCATGGCCGGGCGCTGGCTTTCATTAAAGTGCTTTTCTACATAGAGCTTGCCAAGCACATTACCTAAAATACCGTTAGTTAGTTCCAGAGCGGACTCTTTCCGTGGAGAACGTGCTTGTACACCCTCTAGCGTTTTGTCATAAAATTCAAAATGATGATTTTGAAAAACTTCTGTTAAAAATGGCGAATAACTATTGATCAGGTTGAATTTCAAATAGGTTTGCCAGGTTTCAATTGGAACGACCTTCCATAACTGATCCAGCTGACGCAAATAATTAATCTGCGAGATCGCAACCTCTTTTCTTGCACCTTTTAAGCCCAGTTCTGAGAAATAATTCATCCAGTCAAAAGAAGGCATATAGTTAATAATATTTTTAGTTTCAACGAGATAGGTTCTCACCTCATCATTGCGCAGCTCCACAGCGGACCAGCTAATTTTTGCCAGTGCCTTTTCCAAAGCCAGGATAGTACGAGCATCTTCAATCGGCTTAGGCTGACCGGCAAAATTCAGGGTATTGGCGATATAAAGCAGATAAGTATTGCGAATTTCCTGTTGTCGAGGCTGCTCACTCAGGTAAAAATCACGGTCAGGCATCCCCAAGCCACCTTGCCCTACATACATCATCGCCTTGGAAGAAGCTTTACGGTCCTGATAAAAACGGGTAGAGAATGGCAAATTCAGATTGATTTTTTCCGCATAGGCAAAAAATTCTGCCAGATCTTTTTTGGTCTTGATTCTTTCAATCCGCTGCAGGTCTTGTTGCAATGCCTCAAGTCCGAGCTGTTCAAGCCGATTAGTATCCATATAACTGGCATAGAGATCTGCGACCTTTTGTTCATTGCTACCTTGCGGATGCTGTTTTTTGGCCAGCTCATTAAAAATGTCAAATAGCTGCAGGGTTGATTTCATACTCACTTCAGCAAATGCACCCGACAATGCCTGATCTTCTGGAATCTTTGCGGTTTTTAGCCAGTTTCCATTCACAAATTGATAAAAATCCTGCTTTGGATCAACCGTCCGATCAATCGCATTCAGATCAATTGCCGATTTTAATGAAGTTGTACTCACTGCATGGCTCACAGGTGAATGTAGAAATGCACCCACAAGAATCAAATGACTTAAAATATGTTTTCTCAAGCGATAAATCTCATTATTGTGTATGTTAAAAATCAATTAGTTTTTCTTGCTCTGTCCATAAGCACAAAACTGATAATTTTTAAGCAAAAGATGTACCAATAATTTTTAAAATATGCCGTTGAATGGGCTTGTATTTAACAAGAGAGATAGAGGAGAAAATCTGAGATGGAGGTGGGAGATTTACTCTGAAATAAGGTTCGATTTGCAATCTAATAATAATTAATTTTTATTCCTATCAATAGGATAACTATTTATCTTCTATCATTGATCTTCAAAAGAAAAATATTATTTTTAAATTCTCCTATACTTAAGAAATACTATTTTCAATATCACTAATACTTAAAGTAGATGACTTTTCATGTGCATCTACTCTGCCAAATAAATGATCAAACTGAATGTGAAAATAATAGACTTATTTTAACTGTCTCAACTGATTCTTTGCCCCAGTATGGTTATAGTTGGTGGCCAGATTCTGCAGTACTCGTTTGGCCTGAACCTTGGAATTTGGAATACGGTTGGCATAGGCTGGAATACTGTTTAAACAGCGTGCCACTAACATGCCGGATTCGGTATAGACACGTGTTCCTTCTGTACCCTGTAATTTGCCATAGTTATAGGCACGCTGGGCATTATTACAGGCATTGTTCAGGTTCTTACCGCTATTGATATCACGGCGTGCAGCTACATACAATTTCATCTGTTGCTGTTGTGGCGTTTCGATACTAGTTGTACGAGCGGCAGGAACAGCAACCACTGCCGGTTCAACAGCAGGTATTTTTAGCTCTTTCTTATCAGCTTCTTTTTTATCTAATTCCTTTTTCTCATCTTTGACTGAGGTTTTGGCTGCATTCTTTTCAGCAATTTTATTAGACTTAGTTGTAACCTTATGGCCCTGATAGAAATGACGCGCTTCAGCTGAGCTTTGAAGTTTGCTCAAGATCCGGACTACACGGGTAGTATTATTCTTATATGGCTGACGTTCAGAAATCGGCTCAATAGAAACAACCCAATTTTGCCCTTGGGGCATCGTACATTGATAGGCACCAATACCCTGAGTGACATAACGGTTTTTGTTTAAACGGTTCTTCTGGGCAGAATCTTTTACTGAAGCCAATTGGCTCTTATACAGTAGAGAAAACTTGCCGCCCCGTTCATGACAGTACTGGCTTAAAGTGGTTCGTGGATAGAGGGATTGTGGCTCTAAATGCTGCTTGGATTTTTCCCATGAATAAACATATTCTTTTGCCGAACCGTCAGCCTGATTCAGGTTTCTTTTAACGATCAGTTCTTGAGGACTTGCATAAGGATGCTGCATATCTGATTTCATTTGCTGAATACTGTTACAGCCAGCCAGACTTGCTACACATATTGTTGGAATTATTAATTTTAGCTTCACTGCTTATCTCCCCCAGGCCTCTATAACATATAGCAAATGTGCTAAAACAACAATCTCAACAGATTGATAAATATAAAAATATAGCGAGACCTATCACTAAAAATAGGAAATAGAATGCCTAATCCATCTAGCTTATAGCCGGATAAATTGATCGAATTAACATTCTCCAAGCCAGTAAATACGCTGGATTATTCGCCAATTAGAAGATAGAGCAGTAGAAAAAAAGATATAAAAAAACCGAAGAAACAGATCAGTTCTCCGGTTACTCATTCAACAAAAATTAGAGATATTATTATCATGGATGATAACGGCAATTATGCTCTCTATCGCTGTCTGAATGAGATTATAATTTGAATAATTTCCTTTACGTACACTAATTATTTTTATACGCCATATTATTGGAAATTAAACACCACCCTGGCTGGCTTTTAAAATTGTCGATGAATATAAGAAAAAATTAATCGAGATGGGATTCAAATGCTTTCAAACGTTTATAGATGGAGAGCAATTCAATAATCGTAGGCCAAGATAAAATCAAATACTGGAAAGATTCACGAACCTTACCGAAAACATTCAGGATCTGCATCATCAAACCGAGTGTAATCGCACCCGCGGCAATACTTGGAAACAAAATAAATAATCCGTAAATATTATCCAATTGCAAATACCAGATGCGGACCATATTGAAATAGGCATAGTGGAAATACAGCCGGAAATAATTCTTACGTACCCGGCTAAACAGTTCTTGCAAGGTAAGCGGGTGAGCACGATCGGCATAATCTTCACCATAAACCAGCTCTTTACGATAAGCCGCTTCTACTTTCTGATTATTGAATTCCAGTCCAGGGAGTTTCATCCCGACAATCATTAAAATCACGGTACCCAGAACTGCCCATCCGATCGACGCCCACATTAATGCATGCGGTATTTCACCGACAATCGGCAGTACTTTTACATGACTAGATAACTCATACAGAATTGGCAGGAATGCCATTAATAGCATCAGAGATTCGATGAGCGAGACACTGAGCTGTTCCGTAGTTTTGGCAAAGCGCATAGTATCTTCCTGAATACGCTGTGAAGCCCCTTCAATATGACGTAACTTTTCCCAATGCGCCGTATAGTAATTATTCATCGCCGTACGCCAGCGGAATACATAATGACTGACAAAGAACAGGTTAAATACCGCCAGCGTGACATAGACCATGGCAATATAAATAAAGGTCAATGCACCTTGATATAATAGGCTGACATCTCCGCCCCCTTGGGTGAGCATATTCTGGATCTGATCATAGAACGGGCTATACCATTCATTTAATACGACATTAACCTGCACCCCAAACCAGATATTGAACAGGATAAAAGCCGAGCCCCACACAGACCAGCGCTGCCAAGGATGTTTCGTTTTAAAGTACCAGAAGGTCGCGAATATCGCGGTACTCACAAAAAACCAGAGATAGAACCAGAGAAATTTTGGCGCCCAGAAGCGGCTGATTCCTATCGGCATTTTAAGATCATGATAACCTTCAGTCATACCCAAATAGACACCCCAGCCTGATCCACCACTATGCCAAAGGCCAAGATTGATCAGAAACCACAGTACCAGACTACTAAAGAACCACACTGGTTGTGGAAAAAATGACTTAAACATTGGGGCTTAATTCTCCTTATAGATGTACGGGTCATCCAAATGACGCACAGTTTATTCTTATTTTCAGACTTTCAACGAACTGCAGCATAAATTTGCAATTCAATGTAAAAAATTACATACAAACACAAAATCGCTAAAGCCGAATTAATATCAGATTATATGATTCTTGCTTTAATACTAGCGCATAACGTACGCAATATAATGGAGGAGATCATGACTGGCCTGTCAAAAAGTGACAAGTAGATTTTGCGTTAGATTGACTATTTGGTACCGTTTGTCTTTTTCTCTTCTTTTCGTCGGTAAATAGACTGAAAATATTCAAGTTTAAGAAACACAAATCGTTTGAAAATTAAATCTTAATCTTTAGCCCTTTAATTTACTGACTTAAGCGCTTTTTAAGAAAAATTGACCGACTTGTTGACTTATGTCTCGGTTTTTCAAAAATTAGTTAAATTTGCAAAAATCATGTTAAGATTAAAAAACAGCGAAGTATCAATATTTGGGAATAAAAATATGGAAAGTTCTGTGATTGAATTACTTAAGCCAGTGACCTTGGAAAAGGAAAACTGTCACCCGATTATTTTTGAAGCTGGTACTGTTTTAAAAGTTGTGATGCAAACGCCTACTAGTCTTTTGGTCAGTAATGATGATGACTTTAACTTTACTATTCCATTGAAAGATGAGAACGATGTCTGGAGAGAGCTATAAGCGATCTGCTCTCCTCTTTATGGGGTTATGTCTACCTAGTCTCTTCAATGATATAACCCTAACTCTTCTTTGTAGCACCAAGATTTTATAATTTATCCTTCCTTTCAAAATTGGCTCTAATAAAAAATTAATAGGCTGCGCTATATTCCTATTTTATATTAAATGTGTTTTTTAATATTTCTAATTTAATGCCTATTATTTAATAGAAAAGCTGATAAATTAATTTTTAAAAATATAAATCAAAACCATTTTTTACATTAAATAATCAAAATAATCTTATTTATAGCACTCAAAATTACTCAATCACTTAATATGCACAACCTTAAATATCATTATTAATATATTAAAAATCACTGAAAAATTATTTTACAAATATACAAAGAATATCAACCTTTCCTGCTGAATATTTCCAAATTTTACAAAGTAACTTTACATGTCAAAAGTGTTTCTTTTCTGCGCCTAAAGCCATTTTGAAAAATAGAATATGTTATAAAACTAATTAGAATAAAAATCACACAGTTTAACTCTAAATTTTAATCTATTTTATATCATGTACTTAGGTGAATTTATGTCAGGCATACATAGGAAAAAAGATCTAGAAGATTCATCTAGCTCATCTTTTTATATATCGCCAAAGATGATTTTAAATGATTGCAACCTGAATATGGACTCAGATCAGGTTGTTTTATTTCTTGATATTGACGGAACAATCTCTGAATTTCACCCAGATCCAGATAAAAGTATAATTCATCCTGAAATTATAAATATATTGGAAAATTTACAACAATATATTCAGCTGATATTAGTTACTGGTCGTTCTATTTTACAAGCTCAAAAACTTATTTACCCTTTGCAATGGAATATCGCTGGATCACATGGTCTGGAATTAATCTATCAAGCTGATTTAAAGACATTAATCTCTTTAAATAAGCCGCAGCTACAAGCCCTAAAACAGTATATTCAGGAACAGGCAGCTCAAATCCCTGATCTGCGTATCGAGGTCAAAGATTATTCTGTTGCGCTACATTTTCGTGAACATCCTCAACTAGAAGATCATGTGCATGCTTTTGCGCTGGAATGTCTCAACCAGTTTTCCAACTTTGAGTTAAAAGCTGGCAAGTATGTTTTTGAACTGGTACCCAAAGGCGCCAATAAAGGTTCAGCGATTCAACAGATTATTCAGCAATACCATCTCACTGATCATTATCCCATGTTTATCGGCGATGACCTGACTGATGAAGCCGGATTCAAGATCATCAATGCCCTTCTCGGCTGCTCAATCAAAGTAGGTTCTGGCCAGACCCTGGCACGGTACAGACTGGAAAATGTCTCTCAAGTTCAGGCCTTCCTGAAAGAATTTTTAAATGTAATTGAAGTACAAGAACAAAAACGATTGGAGAAATCACATGTCTAAACTCATTGTGTTATCAAACCGTGTGAATCTACCTAACCCAGAAAGTACGAAGGCTGGTGGATTGGCTGTTGCATTGCAGGATGCATTGCAAGATATAGGCGGTATCTGGGTTGGATGGAATGGCTCCAGAGTTGACCAGAACAAGGAACAGAAATTTCAGATTCTGAAACATCAGAATGTGGAATATCATACCAGTGCACTAAGCGAAGCCCAGTACCAAGGTTATTATTGTGGTTTTTCTAATAATGCTCTATGGCCATTAATGCATGACCAGCATCAACGTGTTGAATATCAGCCGCAGGATTTTAAAACCTATAAAGATGTCAATTTGCGTTTTGCCAAACACCTGAAACAGGTGGCTTCACCGCATGACATCATCTGGATTCATGATTATCATTTTCTGAGTGTTGCGCATTACTGCCGTAAACTAGGCATGCGTAACCGGATTGGGTTCTTCTTGCATATTCCTTTCCCGGAACTGAAACTTTGGCAAACGCTACCTCCTTATCAGGAACTGGCTCGACATCTGGCAGATTTTGATGTCATCGGTCTGCAAACTCCACGCTATCAGGCCAATTGTATTGATTTCCTGGAACAGGTATTAAATATCCAGCATCGCAATGATGAAATCCTGAGTTATCAGTCTAAACGGATTTATGTGAAGGCTTATCCAATCGGTGTACACCCGGCGCAGATTCAGAAGCAGGCTGCTGAGAGTCAAGTCACTGACCTGCCCTTTGATCTGGATAAAGCACATGCTCATAAGACCATCATTTCGGTTGACCGGATTGATTACAGTAAAGGGCTACTGGAGAAAATTCATGCATTCCAAGAGTTGCTGGATGAACAACCTGAATTTAAAAATCAGTTCCAGCAATTGCAGATTGCCTGCCCATGCCGACTGGATGTTAACAGCTATAAAAAACTCTATGAACAGTTCCAGGCTGCAGTGCAGAATTTAAACCATCAGCATGGCAATGCAAACTGGCTGCCTTTTGACTGTAGCTATTACACTTTGGGCCATGAAGCCCTGATGCAGCTCTACCGTAAGGCGGATATTTGCTGGGTGAATTCAATCCGTGACGGGATGAATCTGGTCGCCAAAGAATATATTGCTGCGCAAGATCCATTAGATCCAGGCGTATTGATTCTGTCTAAATATGCCGGGGCTGCCGAGCAAATGAAGGAAGCCTTACTGGTCGATCCTTATGATCAGGACAGTATGGCCAAAGCCTTGAAAAGAGCCTTGCGTATGCCGAAGTCGGAACGTTTGGAACGTTACCGCTATTTACAGCAAGGCTTGAAGAATTTCGATATCATTCGCTGGCGTGATCAGTTCCTGTCGGACCTGAAAAAATCACAAAGCCTGCGAATTTATCGACCAGTGGCCAAAGGCATCTCAACCCAGTTCAATATGCATGCCTAAGATCTAGAAACCTATAAAAAAACACCAGCTTTATGCTGGTGTTTTGTGGTCTAGGCCGGCAATAAGACCTTCTGCTTTTTCTGATTCTTTATGACCGGCAGTCAGATGGTTCAAGATTACAATACTCATTAAAGCACCTGCAATGACTGTAAACACTAAACGCAAGCCAATAATTTCACTACCGAAACCTACCAGCGCTGGTCCGATCAATGAACCGGTATAAGCAAATACCGATACATAGGATAATGCTACATGGGAAGCCATAGATTTTTGACGGCCCGCACGAGAGAACATTAACGGAACGATGTTAGCGCTACCTAGACCCAAGATCGCATAACCAGTTAAAACGACTTGCCATACTGGTGCAAAGATCACCATAAATAAGCCTGCTGCAGCCAGCAAAGCACTTAGTAAGATAGTAGTTTTTTCACCCAAGCTTTGAATGATGAGATGACCGCTAAAACGTCCAAGTACCATCAAGCCAGCAAAGAAACTATAAGCCAAACCGGTATGCGCCGCAGGTACGTTAAACTGGGTTGCCAGATAAATACCGCTCCAGTCCATCGCTGCGCCTTCAGACAGGAAGGATACAAAACAGATCAGACCAATACCTAAAATTGCGAATGTTGGTAGCGCTTTTTTCGCAGGTTTTGCAGTAGCTGTATTAGTTTCTTCTGTAGTTGATGACTGACCACCTAAGCAAAATGGAATTGCCAGCATCGCAATCGCAAGCAACATCACACTTACGACCAGTGCGCCAGTTAAAGGTGCCAGACCAAATCCCATTAACGTGGTCATGCCCAATACACCAACCAGACCACCCAAGCTACATACGCCATGGAAACCCGACATCAAGCTTTTATCCATGAGTTTCTCAATCTGGGCAGCCTGAATATTTACAGTCACACCCAAAGCACCAGCACTGGCACCAAAGAAAAACAAGGTAATTGCCATCATCAAGCTGGTAGGGCTAATCGCTAGCGCTGGCAAGATGAACAGAAATGCAGCCAAAATAACAGCCAGCACTGTACGGCAGCCAAACTTACTTGCCATACGACCTGCCAATGGCATTGCCAGCATTGAGCCAACTCCGGCACATAGCAAAAGCAAACCAAAGTCAGCATGATTCAGTAATAAGCGCTGCTGCGCATAAGGAATTAATGGCGCCCAGGCAGCTGTACTAAAACCTAGACTAAAAAAACACAGTGCAGTGGCGATTTTCTGCCAGAGATACGGTGATGGAGACTGAAGACGAGAAATTAACTGTGAATTTAACATTGTCATTCCAAAAGAAAGAGCTCAGGCATCCATTACCGATCATCCATAGAAAAACCCCGCGGACTTATAGCTGAAAAATATAAGTAGCAGGGCTTAATTTGTGTGAATTATAAACAGAATTTTTCTAAATGAAATAGCTTTTAGAGATGAATTTTTAAATTTTTTACAAGTAATTGATTGTATAAAATTTATAATTTTATAGTTTTATTTGGCTTTGTTGCACAAAGATTTGAAATGCAAAGCAGTTATTAAGTAGATAATTTAAATATATTATTTTGTTATTGTGTTATGGGGTTTAGATCTTTTATTCAAAAAAACAGTATAATTTCTCTAATACTTCTAGGTTTATATAGAGGTTTATACTTAAGGATACAATATGACTTCTTTTTATAATGGAGGCACCAGCCAAGAGATTTTTAATCTGATTGGTCAAGCTGCTGCCTTAGAGGATATCATAGATGCGATTACCGCATGGTTAGGGGACAAAATCCCGGATGCACTGGTATCTGTCATGTTGTATTCGGAACAGGAACAAACGCTTAATTTAATAAAAGAACCAGCCTATTTTTCCAGAGAATATGTAGAAGCTTTAAAAGATCTAAAAATCGGCCCGAATGTTGGCGCTTGTGGTGCAGCTGCATATCATC
Source organism: Acinetobacter sp. CAU_H_56 (assembly GCF_058599425.1). NCBI lineage: Bacteria > Pseudomonadati > Pseudomonadota > Gammaproteobacteria > Moraxellales > Moraxellaceae > Acinetobacter > Acinetobacter sp. CAU_H_56. The sequence goes on from NZ_CM178654.1 coordinate 2,318,128, forward strand.
GTCGTTTAGTGGTCTGTGAGGATTTACTCAATGATCCGAACTGGGTCGCATATAAAGATCTGGTTAAACAAAATGGTTTAAGAGCCTGCTGGTCGGTACCAATTGCCAACGGGAGTGGCAAACTTTTTGGCTCTTTTGGTACTTATTATCGTTCGATCAAGTCTCCTACTCCCAATGAAATTGACCTGCTGCAATATGCAGCTTCGCTGATTGCCTTAACTTTTGAGCTGTATGAAGAACGCAAAAAAAGAAATCAGCTCAAAGATAAATATCAGTCATTTTTCTCTTTTCATCCCGATGCAATTTTTGAGCATAATCTGGATGGCAATATTGTAGATGCCAATCTGGCCACCAAATTTTTTAATGAGGTTGGTGTTAAATCGCATATCGGAACTAAAATTGACCATTTTATTGAACCAGAGCATCGCCCTCTTGCCTTAGAAGCCTTTGAGCAGGCCAAGCATGGTTTGACTGGACACCTTGAAGTTCAGGTACATAACTCGGCAGGACAGAAATACTGGCTCGATTTAACTTTTTTGCCAATTAAAGTGAATGGTGAAATTGTCGGTATTTTTAGCGTGGCACGCGATATTACTGAACGCTATCAAAACAATGAAATGCTGAGATTAATGAAACGTAGTGTCGATGCAAATCCGCATGGCATTATTTTAACCTCGGCAGAAAATGACCAGCCTATTGAATATGTTAATCCGGCCTTTGAGCAGATTACCGGTTATAGCCTGGAAGAACTCAAAGGGAAAAATTGCCGCATCTTGCAGGGACCCGATACTTCAGCGGAAAGCGTCCAGCAAATCAGCGAAGCCATTCAGAATAAATCTGAAATCAAGATTGTCCTGAAAAATTATCGTAAGGATGGGCACTGGTTCTGGAACAAGCTGAATCTCGGCCCGGTCTTTGATGAAAATCATAAATGCACTCATTTTATTGCCATTCAACAGGATGTGAGTCAGCATGTTGCCCAGCAAGAACTAATCGCTTATCAGGAATCACATGACCATTTAACCGGCTTTATTAACAATAAGCTGTTTGAAGAAGTGATACAGGAAAAACTGCATTTAGCTCAGACAGGTTCTGCAAATCTGGTGCTTTTATATCTGGATCTGGATGATTTTGAACCTTTGAATCAAAGCCTCGGTCATGATATTGGCGATAAAATTTTAAAACTGGTGGGCAATCGTCTGAGTCAAAATCTGCAGCCTGAAGATGTGATTTCCAGATTTTCAGGGGATGAGTTTGCAATTTTATTAACTCAAATGACTGATCTCAAGCAAGTTGCTATACGTGCCGAAGAAATCATCGCTGGATTATCTCAGCCTTTTCACGTAGATGGTTATGACATTCATCTGAGTGCCAGTATTGGTGTCGCTGATGCTGACCCAGATATTAAGTGTGTTAAGCAGTTTATCAATGCTGCTAAAGATGCCATGCGTGACGCCAATGCTGAAGGGGGTAATACCTGGCACTGGTATAATTTCACGAAAGAGCCTTTACCGAAGATAGATTATGTACAGCTTCGTCATGAACTGATGGTCGCTCTGCATGAACAGCAGTTTAAACTGTTTTATCAGCCGATTCTGGACAGTGAAACGGGCAAGGTCAAATGTCTGGAAGCTTTGATCCGCTGGCAACATCCAGAAAAAGGCTTTATTTCTCCTGCCGATTTTATTCCTTTTGCAGAAAGGACCGGTCAAATCGTCTCGATTGGCGAATGGGTACTTAGACAGGCTTGTGAGGAAGTGAAAGCCTGGAATATGCAACATGAGACTCAAATTTCGGTTGCCGTCAATCTGTCTCCCTTACAGTTTAAAAGAAGTGGATTCCTGAGCGATCTGCAGCAACTCTTGGCGGAAATTGACTTCCCGCATGAGTTACTAAAACTCGAAGTGACTGAAAGCATGCTGATTGCCAGCGGTGATAAGTCGATTGAGATCTTAAAAAATGTCCGGGTTTTGGGCATTAAAGTGTCGGTGGATGACTTTGGCACTGGTTATTCGAGTTTAAGTTATTTACGTAGTCTTCCGATCGATGAGATCAAATTGGATCGCAGCTTTGTCCAGCATTTACCCGGCAATCCACGAGATGAGGCCATTATTGAAGCCATGATTACCTTAGCGCATAAGCTGGATCTGGAAGTTGTTGCGGAAGGAATTGAAAATCCTGAACAGGCTGAGTGCTTAAAGTCACATCATTGTGATTATCTGCAAGGTTTTTACTATGCAAAACCTGCCCGACTCAATCAATTGGAGTTAATCAGTTCCTGATGAGTATGCCCTGTTTGAGCTGTACAGTTTCAGCTTCTAAGTAAGCTAACTCTTCTAAATGATGGGTCACATAAATCATGGGTAGATTTAACTCATCTTTCATCCGTTTTAGAAAAGGTAAAATCTGTTGTTTTAACTGCTGATCCAGGCCTGTTAAAGGTTCATCCAGCAATAAAAGATTCGGTGAAGACAGTAATGCTCGACCAATAGAAACGCGCTGCGCTTCTCCACCTGAGAGCTGGTGTGCTCTACGATATATTAAAGGTTTTAATTCTAATAATTCTACGATGTCTTCAAACTGGAATTTTCGATCTGCTCTAGATACCAGTTTTTCTGCATAACATAGATTCTGCTGCACGTTCATATGTGGAAACAGCAAAGCATTCTGGAAAACTAATGCAATCTTGCGCTGATGCATTGGAATATTAATTTTCTTTTCTGTATTGATTAAATCCTGCTGATTAAACTGAATATATCCTTGGTCAGGTTTCAATAACCCGACAATATTTTTAAGCAAAGTACTTTTTCCACTTCCAGATGTACCGACGATCCCTAACAGTTGCTGCGACATTTCCAGTTTAATATTCAACCCGAAATCGGCTTGTTGATAATGAAAATTACATTTCAACATTTCAGCCTCCCAATTTCCGTTGATAGTTTTGCAAAATAAAATAATTGGCAATTAAAGCAATAAATGCCAAGAAAATAGATAAAGCCACCAGACGCATCGCCATTTCCTCACCATTCGGTTGTTGCAGTAAGGAATAAATTGCGATGGGAATAGTGCGGGTTTCATCCGGAATATTGCCCACAAAAGTAATGGTGGCGCCAAACTCACCCAGACTTCGGCTAAAACATAAGATGCTGCCAATCAGCATACCGGGAATTGACAGAGGTAAATTGATACTCCAAAACACTTTCCACGGTGCTGCGCCCAATGAACCTGCAATGTGTTCGAGTTGTTGATTCATGAGCTGAAATGATAAACGGATCGGTTGCACCATCAATGGGAATGCGACAATCATCGAGGCTAGTACTGCTCCTTTCCAGTTAAATGCCAGTTGCAGCCCGAGTGTATTGAGATATTGGCCAATCATGCCTTGATTGCCAAACAGCACCAGAAGCAGATAACCCAAGACCACAGGTGGCAGCACCATCGGCAATTGCAAACATGCTTCAACCACAAACTTAAGCCGAAATTCATATCTGGCCAAAACCCAAGCCAATGCTACTGCAAAAGGTAAGCAAAATAAGGTCGCAAAGCTGGCCACCTTGGCAGACAGGTAGAGCGCACTGAGTTCTTCTGGACTTAACATCTTGCAGTTATTTCTCCAGCCATTGTCTAGGGGTTCAGCCTAAATCCATATTTTTGAAAGATGGCTTTGGCCTGCGCACTTTCTCCTATAAATTGCTCAAATTGAACTGCTTCTTTATTCTGTGCGCCTTGCCGTGTCAAAGCTAAAGGATAGACAATCGGACTATGTGAATTTGCTGGGAAAGTACCGATGATTTTCACTTTTCGACTGATCAAGGCATCAGTTTTATAGACAATCCCCACTTCACATTCACCGCGTTCGACGAAAGCCAAAGCCGAGCGTACATCATCCGTTCCAACAATTCGTCCTTTCAAGCCATTTAACCAGTTCAGTTTGGTCAGACTTTGCTTGGCATATTTCCCGGCAGGCACTGACTCCATTTGCCCGGTACATACATAACCTTTAAAAGATTGGGCAAAATTAATATTAGATTGGGGTTTAAAATGAATAGTCAGATGTTTGGGACTAATGGCCACCAACTGATTTAACAGGATGGGATGAACTGAACTGGAATTTATCAGTTTCTTTTGTACCAGATAATTCATCCAATCCTGATCAGCTGAAAAGTATAGATCACTACTGGCTCCTGCTTCGATCTGTTTGGCTAAAGCAGAAGATGCACCAAATACGGAAATAATCTTAGTTTGCGGATGTTGAGCTTGGTAAATTCTGGAAATTTCGGTCACAGCATTATTTAGACTCGCTGCGGCGTAAACCTTCACTGTTCCTGCATGGACTGAGGACAACATCGTGGCAATGCACATGGTTAAAAACAGAGATTTTTTCATGTGCATCTACCCTCATCAGTGAATAAATAAGCCTTGAACAATATCCCCTTCTTTCAGGCTTTTCCCTGCCGGAATTCGAACCAGACAATTGGCCTGCATGAGATTGCTCAGCATATGTGATTGCTGTTTGGACAGACTTTTAACTTGTAAAACCGATTGCTCAAAACTGGCGGACATTCTTAAAAAACGTTCTCTAGTATCCATTTTCAGATCATGGGTGAGTACAGCATTAAACCAGTTCGGCTGAGATTTGTGTCCTTGTAAGGCATTTAATAAAGTTGCAGTGTAGATCTGCATGCCGACATACACTGCTGCGGGATTGCCCGGCAAACCCAGCAGATAACAATGTGAACTATCATTGCGCTGTAACTGGGCAAAGAGCATCGGCTTGCCCGGCTTCTGTTTTACTTTCCAGAATATCTGGTCGAAACCTAAATTTAGTGCTACAGGCCGAATGAAATCATAATCTCCGACAGATACACCGCCTGTGGTTAAAATCAGGTCATGGCTTGCAGATAATTCTTGAATGAGCTTCCGTACTGCCGCCTCAGTATCTGCAACATGAAAAATTTCAACCTGCTGCCCGGCTTGCTGAAACCAGGCTTCAATCAAGGGACCGTTGGCATCAAAAATTTTACCCGCTACAAAGTCTTCTATACTTTCAGCAACTTCATCACCTGTAATGACTACAGCCACTTTAGGATATTGAAAAACCTCAACAGTATTGATCCCCGCCATGCTTAAAGAGGCAATTGCACCGACTGACAGTTGCTGACCTTTATTGGCCAATAATTGCCTGACTGAAATTTCTTCGCCCACATCGCGAATATCAGCATGAGCTTTGAGCTGTTCCATAATTTTGATTCTGGATGAATCGATCACTTGAACAATTTCCTGACGTGCGACCGTAGTAGTCCCAAGCGGAATTTTAGCGCCAGTAAAAATCCTGAGTGCCTGACCATCCTGAAGTTGCAGTTCACCCTGTTGTCCTGCCCGAATTTCACCAATCAGTTGGAATTCGCGTTCTGGTTGAATTGCAGATTGGGTACACAGTGCATAACCATCTACGGCACTTTGCGAAAATAACGGTAGATTAATCCCAGAATAAATATCTTCTGCCAGATAACGATTTAAGGCCTGATTCAACTTCAGTCGTTCAGTTGCTAACACTTGAGTATGCTGCAAAATTAATTCCAAAGCCTGATCTACTGTAATCAGACCATGTTCTGCTCCGCATCCAGACATTATTGATAACCGCCTTGATGTGGAATATTTTTTTGCACATCAAATAAATGTACCAACGCTGGTAGTACAGCAATTAAAGATTCTTTGGCGCCCTGTCGGCTGCCCGGTAAAGTCATTACCAAACTGTTATCAATATAGCCAGCAACGCCACGACTTAAAGCCGCATACGGCGTGCGTTTCTGTCCAAAACTGCGTGAAGCTTCCATGAGTCCAGGAATTTCCCGTTTCAGTAAAGGCTGTAAAGTTTCAACCGTTAGATCTTTAGGACCTAGGCCTGTTCCACCCACAGTTAAAATCAATGGATAATCATTTTTCTGTTGATGAACCAATGCCAATAACTGTTCAGGCTCATCTGGAATTACCTGATAGGCAATATTTTCAAAATTGGCTTCTTGTAATATTTCTAGGACATTTTGCCCTGCTGTATCCGGTTTTTTACCGGCCGCGACTGTATCTGAAAGCACAATGATGGATGCTGGCAATGTTTCTTTTAAGACACGGGTAAAATGCGATTTACCGCCTTTTTTCTTTTGCAATTTACATTGATCCAGACATAAGTCTTCCGGTTCACAATGCGGTTTGAGCATGTCGTATAAAGTCAATCCAGCCAGACTAACGGCAGTCAAGGCTTCCATTTCCACACCGGTTGGACCAATAGTTTCTACTGTGGCAATAATTTCGACATGTGCATCAAACAGTTCATATTCTACATCTGCACGATAAATTGGTAAGGGATGACAAAGTGGAATCAGTTCATCAGTACGTTTAGCCCCTAAAATCCCGGCGATACGAGCTGTCTTTAGTGCATCACCTTTTTCTGTATTGCCATTCCGTAATAATTCAATGCAATGTGGCGGTGCGTGCAGAATCCCTGTAGCTACTGCAGTCCGATAACTTTCTGCTTTCATCCCGACATTTTTCATTGCATGTTCCTATAGTTCATTTCTTCTCTAAACGTATGTCTGTTCTGACTTATATCGGCCATTGATAGATGAATGGCGTATTCTCTTTGGCATGATGACAATGTTGATGCGTCTCATCTGAATGTTTTGGATGATGATGCATGTGAGTAGGTTCTACATCTTTACGGATACAACACCCCTCAACATATTGACTGCTGCCATCCATATAAAACTCTTCTTTCCAGACTGGCACTTCATGTTTAACCCGCTCCACTGCTTCCTCACAAGCAGCAAAAGCTTCACGTCGATGTGCAGCATAAGCAATTGCAATAATGGCTTTTTCGCCAATATCTAGTGCCCCAATTCGATGAATTACCCGCACATAGGACACACCGTATTTGGCCTGGATTTCCTGTTCAATCTGGCGAATCATTTTTTCTGCAACAGGTGCATAGGCCGTATATTTCAGTGCCTTGACTGCTTTACCTTCATGGTGATTGCGTACTGTTCCAATAAATACACCGACTCCACCACATTCAGGAAAAGACTGGATCGAATCAAAACTTTCCAGATCTAAAGCAGTATTCTGAATCCTAGAAAATTGCTTGAATTCGCTCATTTCAACCTCCTGCGACAGGTGACAACAGCACCAAAGTACTGTCAGCATTAAGAGGTGTCTGACGTGAAATGATGTCTTCACCCATGGCACAGGCACAGCGTTCGATCATGGCAAAAGCTTCAGGATAATCTTGCCCCACCTGATTCAAAACCTCAGATACAGTACTTTGAGGTTTGCAGATAATTTCGAGATCTTGCGGTAACTGTCGTTCTACCGCACCGAAGGCTTCAATTCTGACTCTGATCTGTGACATCTTAGCCTCCTATCATGTGCATACTAATTTTGCGGCTGCTTTGATTCATACTTTGATTTTTCAAGCGCTGCTCTATGGCATGAAAGCCCTGTTCTTTGTTCCAGATATATCGGGATAAAGCACCATACAAATTCAACTCACTTAGAGCTACAGATGAATTTAGTGATTTGATTTCCTTTTTAAGATTCAAGCCTTGAGGTGCAAACAGGCAGTTATAAAATTCACCTTGTGCAGTCAATCGCAAGCGGTCGCAGCTACCACAAAATGAATTGGTAATAGTTGAGATAATTCCAATCGGATGGCCATCAATCAGATACTGGCGTGCGGGTTCCGAAGCTGATTGGGCAGAATTATTAGTTTTTTGAGTGAGCGTAAATTCAGTCGCCAAAGTTTCTAAAATGTATTGTTCACTGACTACATGCTCAGTAGACCAATTGTGATCACCATCAAGTGGCATAAATTCGATAAAGCGCAGGACAATGTTTTGCTGAACTGACCAGCGCGCCAATGGCAGGATCTGATCGTCATTTATACCTTGCATCAATACGGTATTGATCTTAATCGGTAATTCAGCAACTTGTGCTGCCTGTATCCCTTCCAGCACAGGTGCTAAATCTTTTTGAGTGAGCTGCTTAAACTGATCAGCATCCAGACTGTCCAAACTAATATTCAGGTCATCTAGTCCCGCCTGCTTTAAGGCTTGTGCATATCGTTTTAAGTAATGCGCATTGGTGGTTATGGAAATGCGTTGTAGTCCCAGCTTTTTCAGCGCTTGCAGTTGTTCAACAAAATGCACCACGCCCTGACGCATTAAAGGCTCACCACCGGTAATGCGGATATACTGGATGCCATGACGCACCATAAAATCGCAAAATTGATACAGCTCTTCAAAACTGAGCAGATCGTGTTTTTTCATCCATTCCGGATGTTCAGGCATACAATAAACACATTTAAAATTGCAGCGATCAGTCACTGAAATCCTTAGCTTGCGCTTGCCACGACCGAACTGATCGACAAACAAGGCATCATTTTTAAGCTGTGTCATCATATTCATGTTGAACATCCATCTTCAGGCATTGGGTGGGTTGTTGCACACATGCAGTGCGCGAAACTCAAATCGCCCAATCTTGTAATAATTAGATTTGCAATAAGTGTTCCAACTTTGTGCCAAAAGTGAAATATTCAGTTTTTAGTGCAGAAATTTGAGCTGTTGATACTGTTGCAGTTCATCCAGCGAGTTAATACTGTGAAAAAATAGCGCACGATTTTTAAAACGTGCCACTTGTGCGTGCAAATCAGCAAAACAGTGTTTAAGGCTGCGCTGTTCCTGTTCAAGATGTAATTTCAGGGTTGCCAGACTGCTGCGTTTAACCAGACAAAATGGATAAAGTGGCTTGCCGTTAATTTCCACATAAGCCACTTCAGCCAGACTGTTTTTGGCTAGAGCCTGATGCAACTTGAGCAATACTCTGGAAGGAATATAAGTTAGGTCACAAGGGACAAACAGCACATAATCCGACTGCACATGCGACCAGGCACTTTTCATGCCCATTAACGGCCCCTGAAATCCCGGCTCATCATCTTGATAATAATGAACACTGGGAATAAGTTTCTGATAAATGGAATAGTCGCGATGGCTGTTAATCCAGACCTGTGCAACATTCGATTTCAGCTGTTGGTGAATTTTGATCAGCTGAATCTGGTCATCGAATTTCTGCAACAGTTTATTGATGCCATTCATGCGTCTTGCCTGTCCACCCGCCAGAATCACCAGATCGGTACGCGGATAGGCTGTTTTATTATTTTCTCTATCGGCTCCTTTTTTCATTCTACCGTCTCCAATTGACATGTTTTAATCAGGCCACGGATTTCAGGTAAACACGAACCACAATTCCCTCCGGCTTTTAAACATGCGGTCACCTGTTTTTCATCCGTAATATTTTTAGTTTTAATGGTTTCAATGATGCGGTTTTTACCGACTTTAAAACAGCTACACACCAGTGGACCTTCATTATTTGCCATCAACATCGGCTGTCCGGCAAGTAGAGCCTTACGGTGCATAGCGCTTAAACGTTCACGTTTAAACAGACTTGCTACCCAGTCGCGGTCCGGCAATAAAGCCTTCGGTGCAATATATAGGCTGGCAATCACATGACCATCCTGAAGTATCACGCTATGACTGATGTGGGCGGTCTGATCTTCGAGATTCAGCCATTCAAAACTTTCATCCTGAAATGGCAATAATTCTTTTAAATGCTCAGTGGTGTAGCTAAATTTTTTCCGGTCCGCCAGTTCATAACGTATTGCATTGCTGGTAGTGATTTTAGTCCACCACACGGTAGCTTCAATCGACGGCTGTACGATTTTTTCAAAGCCTTGACGCACATAAAATACGCCTTGCCACTGGCTATAAAATGGATGGATGATAACCGGAGTATGCTTGAATTCTGGCTCACCCGAAATAGCATCCACTACCGGATTCACCACCTTGCCAATCCGGGCATCGGATGCGACCTGATCATTCCAGTGAATCGGGGCAAAGACCTGTCCACGGCGGATATTGTCACTAATAGTCGCACGCAAGACACAATTGCCCCACTGCGATTTCACCTCAACCAATTCACCATCCTGAATCCCGTATTTTAGTGCATCATTCGGGTGAATTTCACAGTAAGGTTCGGCACGGTGCGTACTCAAATTCGCCGATAAACCGGTACGGCTCATGGTATGCCATTGGTCACGAATCCGGCCAGTATTCAAAATTAAAGGATATTCACTAGAGGTTTGATGAACCGGATTGACTGCTGAAATTGCAATGAATTTGGCTTTACCATCTGCATGGCTATACTGGCCTTCGCTATAGAGTCGAGCTACTGAATCTTCTGCCTGATCTTTTCTCCATACTGGCCACTGTACCGGTTTCAGTTCATCATATTCAGCTAGGCTTAAATCGGTTAGGCCTTTTAAATTAAAATAGCGGAAATATGGCGTTTCAGATCGCTGACTTAAATCAGAGTTTTGCTCAGCAGATAATTGGGCATGCTCCAGAAAAATGTCATGGCTATTATTAAAATCAAAACCTGTGAAACCCATCTTCTGAGCCACTTGACTGATCGCCCACCAGTCAGCTTTGGCTTGCATCGGTGCATCTAAAAAAGCACGCTGTCTGGAAATACGACGTTCTGAATTGGTCACGGTGCCATCTTTTTCCCCCCAACCTAAAGCAGGTAACAAGACATCAGCATATTGTGTGGTATCCGTATCCTGACAGATATCAGACACCACCACGAATTCACATTTGTCCAGGGCGCGTTTGACCTGATCGGCATCTGGCAAGCTGACCACCGGATTGGTGGCCATAATCCAGATCGCCTTGATCTTGCCGCTTTCAACGGCCTGGAATAAATCGACTGCTTTCAGTCCTGCTTGTTTAGCAATATACGGGCTTTGCCAGAAATTTTGTACCAGCTGCTGATGTCCCGGATTTTCTAAATCCAGATGTGCAGCCAGCATATTCGCCAGCCCACCCACTTCACGACCACCCATCGCATTTGGTTGACCGGTCATGGAAAATGGCGCTGCACCGAGTTTGCCGATTTTACCCGTGAGCAAATGACAGTTAATAATACTGTTGGCTTTATCGACGCCACGTGATGACTGGTTTACGCCCATGGAGAACAACGTTATTACTTTGTCTGTCTGGGCAAACTTTTCAAAGAATTGAGTGAGTTTAACTTCTGAAATACCGGTACGTGCAGCCACATCCTCAATCGAAGCTTCAGTAGAACTGCTCGCTAAAGCCTGTTCCAGCCCCTGGGTATGTGCCGCAACAAATGCTTGATCAACGTAACCATGCTGATGCAAGTACTGTAATAAACCATTAAATAGCGCCACATCCTGACCCGGCAGAATTGGCAAATGCAAATCTGCTGCTTCACAGGTGCTGGTAAAGCGTGGATCAACCACGATCACAAACAGGTCGCGCTGTTCTTTGGCTTTCATGATACGCTGATACAGCACTGGATGGCACCAAGCGGTATTGGAACCGACCAGTACCACCATGTCAGTATGTTCGAAATCTTCGTAACTGGCTGGAACCAAATCTTCGCCAAAGGCACGTTTATGTGCCGCAACCGCAGAGGACATGCAAAGACGTGAATTAGTATCGATGTTTGCCGTACCGAGATAGCCTTTGACGAATTTGTTCACCACATAATAATCTTCGGTTAGCAACTGACCGGAAACATAAAACGCAATACTGTCTCGGCCATATTGATCGATGCATTGCTGGAATTTATTGGCAATGGACGAAACTGCAGTATCCCAACTCGTGACTTCACGTGAGCCTTTACGTCCGATCATCGGTTCTAATACACGAGTTTCAAGTCCTAGGGTATCGGCCAGATTACTGCCTTTAATGCACAGCTTGCCGAAATTGGAAGGATGGTTGGCATCGCCTTCAACAGTCACTTTCGGGCCTGATGTGGTCGGTGTTACATGTGCAGTCACACCACAACCCACGCCGCAATATGGACAGGTGGTTTGAGTCGTCATCGTTTTTAATTCTGTGGAGCTATGCAGTTCCACCACTGGGATACTATTCATTGCTGCTGTGCTCCTAAATTATCTAAGTTCACTTATCTCGCCAAATCTATAATGTCTAGCTTTTATAAGTTTGATTTAAATTTTTTCTTGGTATAAAAGCTTTAATCCTCCCCAACCCTCCTTTGTTAAAGGAGGGAGGTTCCCCTCTTTTTAAAGAGGGGTTAGGAGAGATTTATGTGATGAATTACCCTGCTTTCTTTAATGCAAAATCCCGACCAAACAGCAGTTTATTTCGAATCGAAGTGATCGGTGTCTGATCTGCAATCAGCTCGGCATACCATGCACCATCCTCAGTATCGCCAAACAGCACTGCACCAATCACTTTATCCTTTTGAATAATAATGCGTTTATAGATCTGACGTTTCTCGTCATTCAGTACGATATCTTCAAAATCATCTTTTGGTTCGAAGTCACCTGCAGAGAACACATCACAACCACTCACTTTCAGCTGCGTCGGAACCGTTGGTGCCTTAAAGGTCAAGCTGCCATGCTCGGCCAGATGTGATGCACAAATAAACGCCTGGCCCCAAAGTGGTTCAACCAGACCAAAGGTTTGACCACGGTGCTCGATACATTCACCCACCGCATAAATACTTGGGTCAAAAGTCTGCATGGTGTCATTTACCAGCACACCGCGATTACAACGCAGACCAGCACTTTGCGCCAATGCAATATTTGGACGAATACCCACTGCGAAGACCACCAAATCAGCAGCCAGCACGGTGCCATCTTTTAGTTTCACCTGGGTCACATGACCTTCTTCACCCATCAGGCATTCGGTATTCGCTTCAGTCAGAATAGTGATACCTTTCTGCTCAATTGCAGTTTTCAGCATCTGGCTGGCTTTGCTATCCAGCTGACGATCCATAATGCGATCCATCAGATGCAATACTGTGACATTCATGCCTTGCTGTTTCAGGCCATAAGCAGCTTCTAGGCCCAGTAAGCCACCGCCAATCACCACCGCATTTTTCTTGGTTTTGCAGTAGTCCAGCATGGTATTTACATCATAGATGTCGCGGAAGCTGAGTACGCCTTTTAAGTCGCTACCTGGAATTGGCGGAACGAATGGCTTGGAACCCGTCGCCAGAATCAAACGGTCATAACTGATCACTTCGCCTTTTTCGGTATAAACCTGCTTACGCGGACGGTCGATGCGAACCGCCGGATCACCTGCAATCAGACGGATACCTTTGTCGGCATACCAAGCATGCGGATGCAGCATAATGTCATCAATGGTTTTTTCACCAGAAAGCACTGGCGACAACATGATGCGGTTGTAGTTACCCCAAGGCTCTTCACCAATCACAGTAATTTCATAACGGTCTGGTGCCATATCCAGCAGGTCTTCCAGACAACGCATGCCTGCCAGACCATTACCGACCAGTACCAGTTTCATTTTTTCCGGTGAAACACCGTTATTGGTGATATAGGTTTTTTGTGGCACTGGGCTAATGAATACTTTGCCGTTTTCAATCTTGCTTGGAAAAACCAGTAGTTTCTGGTCTTTATCTTCCAGACAGCGGCCAGTCGCCAGACTGAAATGCTGCTTGTAAATTGGTGAAGCGACAACACGCTCGCCTTGCAGATCACCAATGATGCCGCGCGACATCACAAATGCTTTACTAAATGGATCCTGGTTACTGAGTGCATAAACACGCTTTTCTGAACCCACACGGAATATCGCAATTTGCTGACCTTCCACCAAGGCTGCAACGCCAGTATTAGGCGTGATGTCATCCAGTGCACACACTTCAACCCAATTCAGTTCATTCATATCTTTAAACATTGTCATATTCTTGCTCCTTTATTCTTTGAATCAGGCCTCAACTACCGGAATACGGCTGGCATCACGTTCAACCTCAGTTTTTGGACGAATCTGTCCGCGCACTTGTGCAAACTGGATATGAGGATCGTTTTGCTGTTCAGCTTTGGCATTGATAAAGGTTTTAAAGCGTTTACGCACTTCAGGATCTTCAATCGCAGTACGCCATTCGTCTTGATAAGTGCCCACCACATGCTCCATACGGCGTTCTAATTCCGCTGCCAAACCAAGTGAGTCATTCACAACGACATCTTTCAGGTAATCTAAGCCACCTTCGAGGTTGTCACGCCATACCGAAGTACGTTGCAGACGATCAGCCGTCTGGATATAGAACATGAAGAAACGGTCGATATAGCGGACTAAAGTTTGTGTATCCAGATCTGATGCCAGTAGTTCAGCATGACGCGGTTTCATACCGCCGTTACCACAGACATATAGGTTCCAGCCTTTTTCAGTGGCAATCACACCGACGTCTTTGCTTTGTGCTTCGGCACATTCACGAGTACAGCCAGATACCGCCATTTTTAGTTTGTGTGGAGAACGCAGGCCTTTGTAGCGGTTTTCCAGATAGATCGCCAAGCCCACAGAATCATCTACACCATAACGGCACCAAGTGCTACCAACACAAGATTTAACAGTACGCAGCGATTTACCGTAAGCATGCCCCGATTCAAAACCGGCATTGATCAGTTTTTCCCAGATTTCTGGTAATTGATGGAGTTGCGCACCAAACATATCGACACGCTGGCCCCCAGTCAGTTTGGTATACAGACCATATTCTTTAGCAATTTGACCAATGACGATCAGACCATCTGGTGTGACTTCACCGCCTGCCATACGAGGAACGACAGAGTAAGTACCATCTTTTTGAATGTTACCGAGGTAGTAATCGTTACTGTCTTGCAGGCCGGCATGGCTTGGTTTCAGGACAAAGTCGTTCCAGCAAGATGCCAGGATGTTTGCCACTGTTGGCTTACAGATATCGCAGCCCAGACCATGACCATGTTGCTGGATCAAGTCATCAAAGGTCTTGATTTCATTGACACGAACCAGGTGATACAGCTCTTGGCGTGAATAAGCAAAGTGTTCGCAGAGATGATTGTTTACGGTAACGCCTTGACGTTGTAACTCAGATTTCAGAACTTGCGTCACTAGCGGTGCACAGCCACCACAAGCCGTTGCGGCTTTGGTGCATTTTTTCAGAGCGCCGAGTGAAGTTGAACCATCGGCAATCGCTGAACAGATATCCGCTTTAGATACGTTATTACATGAACAAATGGTTGCGCTATCTGGAAGTAGATCTACCCCGCTGCCACCCGTTTTCGCTGTTGCCTGATCAAATCCTGGCATGATCAGACTTTCTGGATTTTCTGGAATTTCCAGACCATTTAGCATCATTTGCAGCAGGTCGTTATATTCTTTGGCACAACCCACCAGCACTGCACCCAGCAGTTTGGTTTTTTCTGCGTTTACGACAATTTTCTTGTAAATCTGTGCTGCTTCATCGGCATAGAAATAGCTCAGTGAACCTGGTGTCATGGCATGTGCATCGCCAACTGATGCAACATCCACACCCATCAGTTTCAACTTGGTGCTCATGTCTGCGCCAGCAAATGCTGCACATTCTTCTTGCAGGACATGTTTCGCAGCAATACGTGCCATGTCATAGCCTGGAGCAACTAGACCAAAGGTTTTATTTTGCCAAAGCGCACATTCGCCAATCGCATAAATGTCCGGATTTGATGTCTGGCAGTAATCATTGATCACGATACCACCGCGCTCACCAATCGCCAGACCGTTTTGACGTGCCAATTCATCACGTGGACGAATACCGGCAGAGAACAGGATGATGTCAGTTTCCAGTTCAGCACCATCGCCGAACTTCATTACGTGTTTAGCATTGACACCATCTTCAATTGACGAGGTTGCTTTTTGGGTATGGACTTTAACACCCAGATCTTCGATTTTGGTGCGTAATACTTTACCGCCAAGATCATCAACCTGAACTGCCATCAGGCGTGGTGCGAATTCAACCACATGTGTTTCCAGATTCAGGTCACGCAGCGCTTTAGCTGCTTCCAGACCCAACAAACCACCACCAATCACGACACCGTTTTTGGCATTCAGACTCGCTGCACGGATTGCATCCAGATCTTCAATGGTACGGTAAACAAAGCAGTTTTCACGGTCGTTGCCTGGAATTGGTGGAACAAAAGCATAGGAGCCGGTAGCTAAAACCAGTTTGTCATAAGCAATCACATCGCCATGATTAGTGGTGACTGTTTTATTAACAGTATCGACTGCAGTCGCTTTGGTACTTAAACGCAGATCAATTCCATACGCATCTGCAAAGTCGTTACGGCAAAGGGTTAAATCCTTGGCTGATTTTCCAGTGAAATATTCAGTTAAATGCACACGGTCATAAGCCAGACGCGGCTCTTCTGCCAGAATCGTGATTTCAACGTCATCACCCGCATGCTCAAGCACAGATTCAATAAATTTGTGTCCTACCATGCCATGGCCAATCATTACCAGTTTCATATTCCTTCTCCTAAATTTTCTAAATCTTGTATCTTGTGTTTTAAGCCAGGTTGTTTCGTTCAAGGACAGCTTCTTCATACAGCTTTTGCTCTTTGGCCTTATGCTCAACCGAGAAGCGAATCATCAGAACAAAACTTGCTGCAATCACGACCAGGCCGCCAAGTGCCATCAGACAGGTTTGAATATCCAGCATGCCTTTGAGTAAGAATCCTGCTGCGACCGCACCCACGTTACCGCCTGCACCGATAATGCCGGCCACACCGCCTAAAGCATCACGGTCAATAAATGGCACCAGCGCATATGTTGCACCACATGCCATGTGGGTAAATAATGCGAAGACAGTCATTGTGATGATGGCCAGCATGGCACTGTTCATTTGCGAGAATAAAATCAGGAATAAACCTTCCATCAAGATCATGGCAAACAGTACTTTGGTACGTCCGTCCAGGCCTTTTTTGATGGCAACTTTGTCTGAAACGATGCCACCCAGTGCACGGGCAAATAGTGCTAGCAGACCGAAGATCCCGGCCGTCATGCCTGCTTCTTTTAAACCAAAGCTAAAGTTTTCTACGTAGTACATGGCTACGATGTTATGAATGAAGATTTCGATACCGAAACAGGCCGCATAAGCGCCAAATAGAATCCAGACACGGTAGTTACGTGCAGCATGCATCAGAATTGCCATGCCACCTTTTTTCTCGCTCCCAACCTGAATTCCTGCTGCGCGCAGTTCTCTAAAATTGCCTTGTGGACAGTCCTGAGTGAATTTCCAGTACAATGCACCGACAATTAGCATCATCAGACCAGGAACGATCAGGGCAATTCTCCAGCCCATCGCCTGTTCAACACCGAACATCACCAGCGCAGCCAGAAGTAATGGCATCAAGGCTTGAGTCGCACCACCACCGGCATTGCCCCAACCTGCACTTGCTGCATTGGCTGTACCGACCACATTCGGCGCAAACATGATGCTGGTGTGATATTGGGTAATCACGAAACTGGCACCAATGGCACCAATCAGTAAGCGGAAAAACAGGAAGGATTCATAGCTATTCGCAGAGGCCACACCAAAGACCGGAATACTGCCGAGTACGAGTAATGCAGTATAGGTTTTCCGTGGACCATATTTGTCACATAGGGGACCGACAATCAGTCGAACCAGAATGGTGATCGCGACTGCTGCAATATTGATATTGGCGATTTGATCTTTGGTTAAGCTGAATTCACCCGCGATCACAGGCATCAGCGGTGCACAGGCGAACCAGGCAAAGAAGCAGACAAAAAACGCGAGCCAACTCATATGGAAGGCTCTCATTGCTGCGCTGCTGAAATTCAAAAGACTTATTTTTGTTGCTTTCTTTTCATATAAATTTGAAGACATCACCATCTCCTTCCAGAACTGAACGTATAGGCTTATCTGCTATGCGAATCGCTGCACACCAGATGCGATCAGAACGGACGTCATTGGCCGTCTTACAAATTTCTTTAGAGTCGTCTTTGACTCAAATTCTATTAAGCACAAAGCGTGCCAATAAAATAATTCTATAAATAAGTATTTGTATTTATATTGTTTATCTAAAAATACTTTTATATTTTTTCTAAATTATAGTGACTTCGAACCAAGCTCTCTCTTATTTTTCTCAGCATATTTATATCTGGGTTTTAAAATTGCCACTTCACTGCACTATTTGGCACAGCTTTAGTGCAAGGAAGAACATAATCAAACTAGATATTTTTTAATTAAAGAAAAACTTGTAGTTAAATCTTAAACTTTTTAAATGAGTTAGCTAATTAAGAAACCTAATATGTCTAATACAATTAAATTTGGAAATTTTAATTTCAGATTGTCTACTTCACTTGAATTTCGGACATATAGAGAAAAATATAAATTTATTCCATATTTTTTAAATGATTAGGTGGTAGCAACATTAAATAGAGAGCCAATCCAGAAACTGAATAGCATGGCAACGATGCCCCAAATCATGACACGCAGTGCGCCTTTCCACATGCCACCACCACCCGCATAACTGGCTAATGCTCCCATCATTCCCAGACTAAGTACTCCCACCAGCATCACGCCCTGATCTAGCAGGTGTGAAGGCAAAACTAAAATGGATACCAATGGAAATAAAGAACCCACCGTAAATGCTAATGCTGAAGAAAATGCCGCCGTAAAGGGCCGGGCAGCCGTCTGTTCCAGAATCCCAATTTCATCACGCGCATGCGCATCCAAGGCATTATGTGCAGTAAGCTGTTTTGCTACTTCTTCGGCCAGATCAGCTTCTAAACCTCGCTTGATATAAATGTTTTTCAGCTCTCTTAATTCATGTACGGGATGCAGATTTAATTCCCGCTCTTCCATGGCGAGATCATTTTTTTCAATATCCTGTTGCGACTTGACCGAGATATATTCCCCAGCTGCCATCGAAGCTGCACCAGAAATCAGGCTAGCAACACAAGCAATCAAAAGTGTTTGTGACGAAGCACCACTGGCTGCCATCCCGACAACCAGACTGGTCACGGAAATAATTCCATCATTGGCACCAAGCACGGCAGCACGTAACCAGCCAGAACGTTGTATGTAGTGTTTTTCATGATGATGGGAATGAGGCATGTTTTTCTCGTTCTTCTAGCGGATGAAATAAGATTTTAAATTTTAGTCACTTATTATTTTATCATCTTACTTTAAGCTAAATATTTCAAATATGAATGTTCACTTTCAGAGATATTTTCGAGTTTTATTTACTTATTTTTAAAAAATAAAAATTATTTATAGAGAAAGCTTAAATAGATTTTAGCCAGCGGCCGCCATAAGCAACTCACTGGCTATACCTTAAAGGATGAACTTCTGATTATTATCAATGACCTCTCACTTTATATAAGTAATAAGGCCAAACGCTTAAACTAAATACATGGCATTAATCACTGATATCAAGACCATGCCTTAGCCTCGGATGGCAGCTTCAATTGCAGCGACATCAATTTTCTTCATGGTCATCATGGCATCAAAAGCTCTTTTAGCAACACCACGGTCTGAACTGTATGATGCTTCAAGCAAAGCTTTAGGGATGATTTGCCAAGATACCCCCATTTATCCTTACACCATCCGCATTCGCTTTCCTGACCGCCATTATTGACGATCGCATTCCAATAGCGGTCAGTTTCTTCCTGATCCTCTGTGGCAACTTGAAATGAGAAAGATTCATTATGTTGAAATACAGGCCCTCCATTTAAACCAATACATGGAATACCCAGTACGGTAAAGTCTACTGTGATGACATCACCTGCTTTACCAGAGGGATAATCTCCAGGTGCAAGAACGATGGCACCTATAGATGAATTTGGAAAAGTTTCTGCATAAAATCGTACAGCTTCTTCAGCATCATGATCGTACCAAAGACAGATGGTATTCTTTGCGATATTCATGATCTCACTTTTTCTTTCAGAATAGGTTTTAGAATACTTAAGAACTCTTAAATATCTCATCTATTAGTTGAGTCCTACTCTTCCCATCTTTCACCTAAAACGAGAATAAGCCTGTTTTAGAATTGTATATTTATCAATCTAATTGACTGAAAGCGTCATCAAAAAGAATAGTTTTAAAGAGTCAAGAGGAAACCTTTATCACCACTTAATCATAATATGTGATTCTCTTTTTTGAGAATCGATCAAGCTGCTTTAAAAATCCTTCGAAATAATCTTTCTGCTTTTCTTCAGTTCGATAACCTGCATATAAAGTCCGGCGCAGTCCATTCGGTGCTACACACTCCAAACGGCATGAAGTCACCCAGCCCTTTTGTTCATATTCATTCACTACCCAATCTGGCAAGGCTGCAATTCCCCGACCACTGGCAACCAGCTGAATCAACATTTGAGTTAAGTCGGTGGTTCGAATCTGTTTCGGTAAAATATTCGCTGGAATAAACAGATGTGACATGATGTCCAGACGGTGCTTATCCACTGGATAAGTAATCAGTGTTTCTTCTGCCAATTCCTGGATGCTAATGTTTTGAGCACGCACTAAAGGATGGGTATTAGAAAGAACCAGACGCGATTCATATTCAAAAATCGGGAAATACTCTATGCCCTTTAGTTCAATCGGATCGGCGGTAATAAGTAGATCGAATTCCCCAGTTTGTAACAGTTCATGCGGATTGGCCTCAAAGCCAGAAGCGAAATCCAAATCTACATCTGGATATTGAATACGATATTGATTCAGTAAAGGCATCAACCAGTCGAAACAGCTATGGCATTCGGAAGAAAAAATGATCCGTCCAGTCTGCCCATGCACAATACGAGTAATATCACTCTGCGCAACATGGACTTGAGGCAAAATATCATCTGCCAGCTTCAGCAAGCGCTGCCCGACATTGGAAAAACTCACCGGGCGACTACGGCGATTAACGACTTCGACTCCGAACCATTGATCCAATTCACGAAGCTGATGGGACAAAGCTGAAGGCGTGAGACAAAGATCTCCTGCTGCTGCAACCAGTGAACCATGTTCCCGTAGCGCGACTAAGGTTTTTAAATGACGAAGTTCTAACATGAATGACCTGAAACTATCTAATCTGATCCAATCTTAATTAAATAAGCTTACCCTATTTTGAACTTTAATATTATTAAATTTCATTTTAAAATTTATAGGATGAATTTTTCTCAACCAGTAAAATCTACCACTCTTATCGATACAAAATAAAAACCTCCGAAATTAGGAGGCTTTTACTTCAGTTAGAGTTGGCTTTGTTGCACAAAGATTTGAAATGCAAAGCGCCCCTAATTGAGCCAAATTTAAGGCGTAATTTGGGTAAGTGGTCGACCTAATTCCGTAAATCGGTTGAGGACTGCTACACGTGCATGAATTTCATTCACCTGACTAGGAAAGCTTCTTGCCATTAATTTATCGCCTAATAATTTGATGCAATGCATCTTGGTTTCCACCAAACTGCGGCGATGATAGCCTGACCATTTTTTCCATAATGTCCTGCCTAAACGTTTAACTGTTCGAAGTAATTCATTTCGCTCTAGCGAGCTACTCTTTCTATCTTTCCATGGTTTCGCATTTTTTCTAGGTGGAATCACCGCATGTGCTTGCCGATCTGCAATGACCTGACGGCATTGCTTGGTGTCATAAGCTCCATCGGTATAAACAGAGTCAATCTGCTCATCTTGTGGAATCTGATTAAGTAAATCACCAAGCACCTGTGAATCACTGACATTATTGGTCGTGAGCTGAATAGCGCGTATTTGTAGGGTTTTGGCATCTATACCAATATGTAGTTTACGCCATTGGCGACGATATTCAGCTCCATGTTTCTTGCGTTTCCATTCGCCCTCACCTAGAAACTTCATGCCTGTAGAGTCTACAAGTAGATGCAGCCCCTCGCTACTTTTTTGGTAGCTGATTGCAATATCAATATGCTTTTGTCTTCTACAAAGCGTACTGTAATCTGGTGCGGTCCAATTTAATCCGCAAAGTTCAATCAGACTTTGCACAAAGCCAGTGACCAGACGTAAAGATAGACGGAATAAGGATTTAATCATTAAGCAGCATTGGATAGCTGCGTCGGAGTAGGTTTGATTTCGCCCTTGTTTGCCTTTTGATGGAGCATACCATTGCGTAGCAGGATCAAACCAAATGGCAATATTTCCGCGACTCATGAGTACTCGGTTATATGCGGGCCAATTGGTTGTGCGGTAGATTTTATGTGTAGGCTTCTTCATTTGAAAATTATATCGCTGAAAAAGCCTTTACAGATAGGTTTGTGCAACAAAGCCGTTCTTAATATAAAAAAATGTGGTACATAAAAAAGCCACTTATATAAGTGGCTTTTTTATAACAAGAATTTTGGTGGAGATGGCGGGAGTTGAACCCGCGTCCGCCAACACTACGCTCGAGAATACTACATGCTTAGATATCGTCTATTGTTTTAACACCAAGAGACCCGACGAACAGGGTTCAAGGTGCGATCCTCTAGATTTGGTATAAAGCCCCGAGGCTTGACTCTATACGGACTTGTGTGCGTTCGCTTCAGTCGGGATCTCTAACCACAAGTATTCAGAGATGCGGACAAGCAGCCCTTAGGCTGCTAGAGCGTAAGTTTCGTCGTTTGCGACTATTTAAATGCAAATTTTATTTACGAGAGAAAATGCGCTCTCGGCATGCATCTATGAGTTTCATCATCGGCGTCGAAGCCAAGAACATCCCCAAAGTACAAGCTCATCATAGCATAACTGGCAAAAAATACGATGCATTTTCTACACAAATACACTTTTGAATGCGCCTGATTACATAATTGCGCTAATATTTCATAATTCAAGTCAGCATTTAAAAAAATTATGAGCTATTTATTGGCACTCGACCAGGGAACGACGTCTAGCCGTGCAATCATCTTTAATGAACACGGACAGATTCAGGCAACAGCTCAACGCGAAACCCATATCCAGACCCCACATTCCGGCTGGGTTGAGCAGGATGCACAGGAAATCTGGAGCTCGCAAATTGCAGTGGTACAACAGGCGCTTGCTACTGCCCGGATTCTGGCCAAAGATATTAAAGCGATTGGCCTGACCAACCAGCGTGAAACGACTGTGGTATGGGATTGTCGTAATGGGAAGCCTCTTGCACCAGCGATTATCTGGCAGGATCGTCGTGCAACAGACTGGTGTAATCAACTGATACAGCAAGGTCAAATGGATCAGGTCCAACAAAAAACCGGTCTACGGATTGATCCTTATTTTAGTGCCGGGAAACTGGTCTGGTTATTAGAACATGTGGATGGCTTACGTGAACTTGCAGAACAAGGTCATGTCGCTTTTGGCACTATTGATAGCTGGCTGATCTGGAACCTGACTCAAGGTGCTGAGCATATTATTGAAGCGAGTAATGCTTCCCGCACCATGTTGATGAATCTGCATACTCAACGCTGGGATGAGGAACTACTCGACCTATTTAATATCCCTTCTTCAGTCCTGCCACGAATCATCAGTTCCGATTGTCATATTGCAGATACAGCACCGGGTTTGTTAGGAGCCACCATTCCCATTACCGGCATTCTGGGTGATCAGCAATCTGCCTTGTTTGGCCAGTCTTGTTTCGAACCCGGTATGGCAAAAAATACCTATGGCACTGGCTGTTTTATGCTATTTAATACCGGCCATGACATTCAGCTCAGCCAGAATAAATTGCTTTCTACCCTCGCCTGGCAGGCACAGGAACAGACCAGTTATGCCTTAGAAGGTAGTGTTTTTATGGCCGGTGCAGTGGTGCAATGGCTACGTGATGGGCTTGGCATCATTCAGAAAAGCAGTGATATAGAGAAGCTGGCCTGTAAAGTAGAAGATACTGACGGCGTGGTCTTAGTTCCTGCCTTTACCGGACTGGGTGCACCGCATTGGGATAGTGAAGCGCGTGCCCTGCTTTGTGGTATGTCACGAGGAACCAATAAGGCTCATATTGCCCGTGCTGCATTGGAATCGATTGCCTTTCAGGTCTCCGATGTACTGACTGCCATGCAATCGGATATTGCTCACCCTTTAAAAGAGCTACGCGTCGATGGTGGCGCCAGCTGTAATGATATGCTGATGCAGTTTCAGGCTGACCTGCTGAATGTGCCTGTCTTGCGTCCAAAAATGCTGGAATCCACCGCTTGGGGTGCAGCAGCGATGGCAGGTTTAAAGTCAGGGGTATTTTCTAATTTAAATGAAATTTCTCAATCCTGGCAGCTAGATCGCGCCTTTGAACCGAAAATGCAGTCCGATGAACGTGAAGCCCATTTGGCCAAATGGCAAAATGCCTTAAAACGGGCCAAATCAGATTTATAATCCTATAAAAAACCGCTAAATATTTAGCGGTTTTTTTTAATTTTGGAAAATATTAATGTGATGGCATTCCACCGACACCCGCTTTCGGTCGTGGAGCTAGCCAGACAATTAAGGCTGCAAAAATAAAAACCATCGCCAAAATCAAAAATAGATGATTGGCTGACAGGGTTAAGGCTTCTTTATCCACCAGACTGGAAATATAACCCAAGGCACTGTCTGAACTCATGCCCTGAGCTATTAGGGTATTTTGAGTTTCTTCAACATTCAGTTTACCGACCAGCTCACTGCGGGCCACTTTACTATGATCATCCCAGATCGTGACTGCAATTGAAGCTCCGATCGCTCCAGCCATAGTCCGCAGAAAGTTCATTAAACCAGCCGCTGAAGCCATTTCCTGAGGCTGGACTGAGGCCAATGCCATATTGGAGAGTGGAATGAAGAAGAATGGCACCGCAAAACCTTGCAGAATCTGTGGCCAGGCCAATGCCATAAAATCCGCATCCGTGGTCCAGAATGCCCGCATCAAAGTCACAACGGCAAGCAAGGTCAAACCGAAACTGGCCAGAATGCGCTGGTCATATTTGGTCGCCATCTTCGCCACAATCGGTGACATCAACAGGCTACCAAAACCCATGGTCGCAGTCAGATAACCTGCCCAAGTGGCCGTATAACCCAGATTGATCTGCACCCATTGCGGAATAAGAACAATACTGGAAAAGAAAGCACCGAAGGCAAAGGCCAACGACAGCACAGCAAAGGTAAACCCGCGATATCGGAAAATCCGGATATCTACAATCGGATGCCGTTCGGTCAGTTCCCAAATGGTAAAGATGATTAAACCGACTATGGCAAGCACCGCCAAGGTCCCAATAAAGGAACTGCTAAACCAGTCATGTTCATGACCGAGATCTAACATTAATTGCAGCGCACCAATCCAAAGAATCAGTAAGAACAAACCACCTTTATCAATCTTCAAAGCATTGGTTTCAGTTTCGGCTGGTTTTAATAGCTTCAATGCAGCCAGACCACAGAACAGACCCACCGGGATATTAATAAAGAAAATCCAGTGCCAGGATAGGTTATCACTAATCGTACCGCCAAGAATTGGACCAAGAATTGGACCGACTACGGTGGTCATCGCCCACATACCCATCGCTTGGGATTGTTTTTCAGGTGGGAAGATGCGTAGCAATAGAGTCTGACTCAGCGGCATGATTGGACCGCCAAACAGCCCCTGCCCGATCCGGCAAAATACCAGCATTTCCAGACTGGTTGAAATCCCGCACAGAATTGAAAAAATGGTAAAACCCAGCAGGCAGACACCAAACAGGCGCACGCTACCAAAGCGACCCGCCAGCCATCCTGTCAAAGGTACACAGATCGCTTCTGCGACTGCATAAGACGTAATGACCCAGGTGCCTTGCGAGCTGGAAACTGCCAGACTACCGGTAATATGCGGCACCGAGACATTGGCAATGGTCATGTCCAGCACGACCATGAAATTGGCCAATGCCAGCACAAAGGCCGCCAGCATCAGCTTGCCGCCAGTCAGATTCCCATATGGAACATATTTATTCATCGGGAATTACTTCTTGAAGTGGATTTCAGCTTCCATCGACAGACCCACACGTAGCGGATGCTCAGCCAGCTCTTTCGGATCCAGCTGAATACGCACTGGCAAACGCTGTACCACTTTGATCCAGTTACCCGTTGCATTCTGAGCCGGAATCAGAGCAAAAGCTGAACCTGTACCGCCAGAGAAGCCAACCACAGTGCCGTGATATTTCACCGATTTACCATACAGATCAGACGTCAGTTCAGCTTTCTGCCCGACACGGACTTTTTCCAGCTGGCTTTCTTTGAAATTGGCATCAACATAGAGCTGATCTACTGGTACGACCATCATCAGCATTGTACCTGGCGCAACACGTTGACCCACCTGAATTGAACGGCGTGAAACCACCCCATCAAAAGGTGCTTTAATTACAGTACGTTCTAAGTCTAGCTCGGCCTGTTTCAGTCTGGCTTCAGCCACAAGTACATCAGGAGTCGAATTTTCATTCGCACCTTGAATCAAGGCTTCATTCGCCGCTAAATTGCTTTGTGCGGCTTTCTGGCTGGATCTTGCTTGTGCCAGACCCGCTTCAGCAGAAGCTACGCCAGCTTTGGCCGTATCCAATGCAGATTGTGCTGTACTGAGTTCTTCTTTAGACACTGCACCGCTCGCACTGAGTTTTTCACGACGCGTATATTCATCTTGTGCTTTATGTAAAGCTGCCTGAGCCTGAGCCAGCTGGGCTTCGGCACTGCGAATTGCATCATCACTAACCCCAATCTGTGAGCTTAAAGCCCCGCTATTGGCCGCTGTCTGTTTGTACTGGCGCTTGGCTTTGGTTAGCTCTGCACGTGCCTGAGACACTGCAATTTTGGCATCACGGTCATCGATTTTGGCAAGGATATCGCCCTGTTTGACTGCTTGAGTATCATGGACAAGTACTTCAGCGACCTGACCACTCACCATAGACGTAATAGAAGCCGTTTCAGCACCCACATAGGCATTTTCAGTACTGACTGAATTGTTCAGGAAGAATTTCCAAACCAGAAATAGCACCAGTGCAATCACTATAAGAATGGCAACAATACTCAGGGCCTTTTTACGTTTATTTTTTAAAGCTTGATCCGAAGTTGTATCTGATGCGTTTTCTGGCAGGGTGTCTTGTACATCTGTCATTGATTTTTTCCTAAATCCAACAGACTTGGTCACGCAGCCACACTGACCAGTACTGACATGAATGTATAGATTCACATCCCGTTTATTGATCAATGGGTAAAATGAGAAAGCCGTATTAATTTAATTTTCATGCATTCTAATAATAAAAATTAGAAAATATGCAAAAAAATATTACTCGGAAGTTTAAAAAACTAAGCCCCTATTCCAGGAATAAGGGCTTAGTTCGGGCCCAGAGTGAGCCAAAATCGAGAAGATAAATTTAATTAATAGGCATATGAAGCAATCGCTGTAGCAATCGGCTTGTCATCATCATTGACCATGGTCATGCGCATGGTGCAACCCTTACGCCCCAAACGTAAGGTTTCTGCACGGGCAATAAAATATTTGCCACGACCGGGCGCCAGATAATCCACGCGCATATCTACCGTCGCCAGACGTGATACCTTTTTAATCGTATCGGCAATGGTTTCCGGTTCGGCTTTCTTGTACAGTTCCCCCATCGCCACAATTCCGCCAATACTGTCGAGTATGGTGGCTGCAAGACCGCCATGCAGAATCTGAAAAGCCACATTGCCAATCATGAAATCCTGCATTTCAACATATGCTTCGATCTGACCATCAACCACCCGCATGGTCATGCCATTATGCTTAAAAAAAGGAGAGGTATTAAAAGCGTGTACCAACTGGTTTAAGACCACTTCAATATCCACTTTTGCACCTAAATGTATATTACCTGTCCAATTTCTTTCTGTCTTAGTCATAAGTCTGCCCGAAGCTACAACAATAAAAAACCGCTAATTTATGCCCAAAAAATTCAGATAGGGTTACAATAGGGGCCTAGTTTAATACTGATTACTGAGATTTTTATGACCTATACGTTCAATCGTCCCGCGTTTCCTGCAACTCGCATGCGTCGTATTCGTAAAAATGAGCATTTACGTTCTATGGTACGTGAAACCCATCTCAGTGCTGATCACTTGATTTATCCAGTATTTGTGCTGCCGGGACAAAACCAGACCCAAGACATTCCAAGTATGCCAAATGTGCAGCGCCTGTCTGCTGACTTGTTGTTAAAAAAATCAGAACGTTTACTGGAACTGGGTGTTAATAAGCTGGCGCTGTTCCCGGTTACACCACAAGAAGATAAAAGCCTGACTGCAGAAGCGGCTTGGCATGAAGATGGTCTGGTACAGAAGACTGTTCGCCTGCTGAAAAAAGAATTACCGGAAATGGTGCTGATTACCGACGGCGCGCTAGACCCTTATACCACGCATGGCCAGGACGGCATCATTGATGAAACCGGTTATGTGCTGAATGATGAAACGGTTGAAGCACTGATCAAACAGACTTTAAGCCATGCCGAAGCCGGTGCTGATATTGTCGCGCCAAGTGACATGATGGATGGCCGCATCGGTGCAATTCGTCAGGCCTTTGAACAGAATGGCCATATCTATACCTCTATTATGGCTTATTCAGCCAAATATGCGTCTAGCTTCTACGGTCCATTCCGTGATGCGGTTGGTTCTGCCAGCAACCTGAAAGGCGGCAATAAATACAATTACCAAATGGATTTCGGTAACCGTGCCGAAGCACTGCATGAAATTGCCCTCGATATTCAGGAAGGTGCAGATATGGTCATCGTTAAACCGGGCATGCCTTATCTGGATGTGGTTCGTGAAGTCAAAGATACCTTCGGCATACCCACCTTTATTTATCAGGTTAGTGGTGAATATGCCATGCTGGCTGCTGCGATTCAGAATGGCTGGTTATCTGATAGCGTGATTCTTGAATCCTTGATGTGCTGCCGCCGTGCCGGTGCAGATGGTATCTGGACGTACTTCGCGGAAGAAGCTGCGCTCAAACTGAAAGACATGAAATAAAATAGAAGGACCTTGGCGCAATGCATATCGCCATTATCGGAGCAGGCATCACCGGCTTGATGTCAGCTCTGGAATTGCTTGAACAGGGATGTTCTATTACGATTTTTGATCAACACGCGGCTGGACAGGCAGCTTCTTGGGCCGGAGGTGGCATTCTCTCCCCGATGTATCCCTGGCGTTATCCCGATGCCGTCAATGCCCTCGCCCGCCATGCCAAACCCTTGTATCAAGCCTGGAACCAGAAACTGCAACCGATCACCGGGATTGATTTCCAGATTCATGAAACCGGTATGCTGATTTTTGATGAAACGGATTTTGAAATCGGACTGCGCTATGCCGAGCAATATCAGGATCCACAGCAACATGCCGAATATCTGAATCAGCCTCAAATCCAGCAGATTAATAGTAAAGTAGATCCAAAATTTAAACAGGCGATCTATTTTCCAGAACTTTCCAATATCCGCAATCCGCGACTATTACAGTCCATTATTGCTTACCTCAAGCAGCATCCGCGTGTCAGCTGGCAAGAGCATTGCAAAATCACTCAGCTAAGTATCCGGCAAGATCATGTGCACAGTGTTTCTACTGAAAATGGCCTGAGCTTTAAAGCAGATCAGTTCGTCATTGCCACCGGTGCATGGTCTGCACACTGGTCTGAACAGCTCGGTCTGGATATTCCAGTTCATCCGGTTCAAGGACAAATGCTACTGTTTAAAACACCAGAAAACTGGCTGCCAACCATGTGCATGAACAATGTCATGTATCTGATTCCACGTCGTGATGGTCATGTACTGTGTGGTTCCAGCATGCGTCAGGTCGGTTTTGATACTTCGCCTTCTGCTGAAATCCGTCAGGATATTTTGGAAGCCTGCCTGGAAATGGTACCAGAATTGGCTGATTTCCCAATTGTGAAACAGTGGGCTGGTCTACGACCAAGCTCTCCTCATGGCATTCCCTATATCGGCAAAATTCCTCACCTAGACAATCTCTGGACCAATTTCGGCCAGTTCCGTAATGGCTTATGTATGGGCGCTGCTTCTGGAAAACTGCTGTCTCAGTTAATCCTGGAACAACCGACTATCGTAGATCCACAGCCTTATAGTCCGATACAGCGTTTACAGCTGCACTCTTTAACGGTTTAAAATTTCAATCAAGGCTTCTTTCAGGGTCGGATAGCTAAATTCAAATCCGGCTTCCTGCAAAGCTTTGGGCTGGACATATTGACCATTCAGAATCAGTTGTGACTGTTCACCCAGCATCATTTTCATACTGCAAGCTGGTAAGGGCAATAAAGGTTTTCTTTTCAGCACCTGTGCCGCGATCCGGGCAAACTGCGCCTGACTGACTTTTTCTGGAGCAACTACATTAAATACCTGTTGCTGGGTTGGCTGCTGCATCAGAAATTCAATCGCACGCATGACATCCTGTAGGTGCACCCAGGTCACCGGTTGGCGCCCATGGCCAATCCGGCCAAACATATTCAGCTTAATCGGCAATAACATCTGCGGAAGAATCCCGCCTCCTTGACCAAACACCACAGCAAAGCGAACAATTTTGGTGTCCTGCCCGGTATAGGACAAGGCCAGTTTTTCCCATTTCTCACACAGTTCTGACATAAAAATGGATTGTGGTGGACTTTGTTCAGTACACACCGTATCCCAGCGTTCTTGCGGATCGATTCCGTAGTAGCCAACCGCTGAAGTCGAAATAATACGTTTGGGCTTGATCTGATTTTTCTCCAGATAGTCATATAACTGCTTGGTGGTATTTAATCGACTGTCCAGCAATTTCTTTTTGCGTGCAACTGTCCAGCGACCCTGACCGATACTTTCACCGGCCAGATTAATCACATAGTCAATTTGATGTTTTTTCAGTTCTTCCAGATCATTAATCCAGTGAAAATCAGGATGTTCTTCTCGCAATTTTTTCTGTCGGGTCAGGCCGATCACTGCATAATCACGAGCCAGTAAAAATTTCACCAGATGGCTGCCAATAAAACCGCTGGCGCCTGTCATAAGGACTACAGGTTTATACATGGTTATTCTGAGCCATTATTATTGTATTGCCCAAATTATACGTCACTTATGAATCAGAATGTTGGATGAAATAGGCTGGATCGGTAAATGAGGAATTGTTATCAGGCTATACGGAAAACTTCTGATTTTCTATCAGCCTGATTTAGCATCTTGAATTTGATCTCAACGATTTTGATATAAAGCGTAGGAAATTTTAGCCAAACATTTTATCAGCCATACGCTGTGCCTGTTTGCCATAAAACCAGTAGGTCAGCAGATAAAGCGGAATCGCGATGAGCAGGAACATAATCACGACAATGCTCATAAATTGTGGCTGTTGCAGATATAGTAAAAAGTCCTGCCAGGCATTCGGATTGGAACGCGTCGCAATGGCAATCCCTAAAATTAAAAATGCCAGGTTATAGCCCCAATAAATCAGGCTAAATCCCAAGGTGAATTTTTTACGCTCTACCTGGGTGGGCGCCCGTTGTTCCTTTTTTAAAAACTTAAACAGTACCCAGATCATCGCCACCAGATAAGGCACAATGGTTAATACTGCGCCCATGCCAGTCGGCATCAACGCCGCCACAACCCCGCAAATGCAGGTAAAAATAAAGCATAGGAAGAAAAACCAGAGAAAATAGCGAGTTAGAGACACCATCAGCAGGACTCAAGGACGATTAATCAACTAGTATAAAAAAAATTAATTTTTTTTTCATTTTATTGTCAACCTAAAGCGAGATGCTGACGTTATATAGGGTACAAGGTTCGGAAATTTGGACTGGCATCCACAAATTTTCGTTCTCTTTGCTAAAGCAATAAGTCCAGTGTTTTAGAAAATTTTGAATAGCAGCCAAAATTTTCACTATACACAAATCTTTGACCGACGATTTCATCATCACTCGAATCGTCGGTTTTTATTTTTTGGACGAACCGTTTTTAGCAATTCGCCTGCAAATTTTTATCAGTTTCTTATGCAGCATAAAATAATGATCGGCTGCATTTTTTCAAGTCTGTTTTTAGCAATTTTTATAAAAAATATTGGTTCTGCGATTCAGATGTTATGAAATTGCCTGAAGTAAAATTTAAAATAAAAACGCTGTATTCAATACTTTATATATGAACATCACATTTTATTGATTTCACTAGTATTATTCTGATATTCAAAACTACGCTGAAAATAGTTTCAATGACGTGTAGCAATGAAATAGATCAAAATATTTTTTTCAAGTAGATTTTTAGCTGGGCTTTTTTCTATAGTAGGAAGGCAAAAATAAAGGTGGGTATACATGGCAGTTCATTTTCTACATACTTCTGATTGGCATTTGGGACAGTTTTTCCATAACCATGACCGTGAATTTGAACATGCACAATTCCTGAATTGGCTCCTTGAACAAATCAAGGAAAAACAGCCACATGCCCTACTGATTGCTGGTGATATTTTTGACGTCATCAATCCTGCTTCCAGTGCCCAAAGACAGCTATACCAGTTTCTTGCTGATGCCCATGAACTGGCACCGTATATGCAAACCCTGATGATTGCCGGCAACCATGATTCAGGTTATCGAATTGAACAGGTTCAGCCTTTATTGACCAAATTTAATGCCAAAGCGGTGGGTATTGTCGGCCGGACTGCGGACAATGCTCTTGATCTGGATCGTTTGCTGGTTCCGATTTATGACCAGCAGCAAGAGATTATTGCCTGGTGCCTAACCTTGCCTTATTTACGCAGTGCCGAAATTACCGGCATTAATGAACATACCCATAATAGCCAGAATGCCATCAGCTATCTGCACCAACAGTTGATTGCCGAAGCCAAAGCACGTAAGCAGCCACATCAGGCACTGATTCTCATGTCACATGCGCATATGCAAGGCGGTGAAACTTCCGATTCCGAACGCCCCATTATTGTCGGCAATGAAGAAGCTCTCTCAACGGCGTTATTTGATGAAGTCATTGACTATGTCGCTCTGGGACATCTGCACAAACCACAAAAAGTCGGTCAGCCGCATATCCGCTATAGTGGCTCCCCGATTCCCTTATCCTTTAGTGAGATCAACTATTCGCATCAGGTCGTTGAAGTCAGAATCGATCCTGAGCAAAATGCTGAACAGCGTTTTCAGTTTGAAGCACTGAAAGTTCCTCGTACTGTCGAGCTGTTTAGAATCCGGGAAAATCTGGAAAATCTGCTCAGCAAATTAAAAGCACTGCCGACTGGGGAAATTGAGCATCTGGCAGCACGACATTTTCTGGAAATTGAATACACTACCGATGCACCGCCACCGGTAGATTTACGTCAGCAGATTGAACAGGCACTGCCGCCAAATCGTTATCGTCTGCTACGCATCAGCCGAATTTATCAACGACAAGCAGAAGATCAGGCTGATAGCTCTAAAATTGACTTGGCACCTCCAACACCTGAATCACTGTTTTTCAATATCTGGGAAAAAATGGGCTATAGCCAGGATCATTCGGTGCAGCAGGATTTTCAGCAGTTACTGGTCGAAGCCCAACATGAACTTGCACAAAAACAACAAGCTTAGGATCAGCCATGAAAATTATCCGTCTGAGCCTAAATAACCTCGCCTCTCTCGCTGGTACACATCATATTGATTTTGAATCGAATCCACTGGCACATGCCGGACTGATTGCGATTACCGGAAAAACCGGTGCTGGTAAATCTACTCTGCTCGATGCCATGTGCCTGGCGCTGTATAACGAAATTCCACGTTTAAAAGGTGCCACAGGTAGTCTGAAAGATGCAGGTGGACAGGATGTCTCGATCAAGGATTCCAAAAATATTCTGCGCCGTGGTTGCGTACAGGGTTTTGCCGAGCTTGAGTTTATTGCCTTAGACCAAAAACGTTATACCGCACGTTGGGAAATTCGTCGTGCCCGGCAGAAAGTGGATGGTAATTTAAAGGTCGATCGTGCCATTACCTGTCTGGATGATCAACGGATTCTAAACCAGAAGATTTCTGAATGCACGCCGCTGATTGAAAAACTGGTCGGCTTGAGTTTCGAGCAGTTTACCCGTGCGGTTCTATTAGCACAGTCTGAGGTTGGTGCCTTTTTAAAAGCCAAAGATAATGAACGTGCCGATTTACTCGAATATCTGACCAATTCTCAGATTTTCAGTCTGGTCAGCCAGAAAGCATTTGAAAAACACAGTGAAGTGAAGCAGAAACGCGCTGACCTGGAAAAATTAATCGGTCATCTGGAACTATTATCTGAAGAAGATATTGCTGCCTTACAGCAGCAACACACTATTTTAAAACAGGCGGTTGAGCATCTAAACCAGAGCGAAAAGGTACTGGAAAATGACCTAAAATGGCATCGCCAACAGCATTATCTCTATACTGAAATTCAGGCCAAAAAAGAAATCTATACGGTTCAGCTGGATGCTGAACAGAAAATGGCACCGCAAAAACAGTTATTAGATCAACTGGACCAGTTTCAGCAGATTCGGGAACAGTTTGTCCAGCAACATCAGTTTCAGAAGCAGCGTAGCCATTTACTGACTGAGCAACAAAACTTTGTTGCCGAATTCACGTCAGTGCAGCAGCAGCGTGATAGTGAACAGCACAAGTTGCACCACATTCAGCAACAGCAACAACAGCAGCAACAAGACTTTCAGAAGATCAAACCTTATCTGGATCAGGGACTCAAGCTGGATCATGAAATGCTGTCGATTGGCGAGCAGTATAAACAGCTTCTAGCTGAACAGCAGACCTATAGAACCCAGCAGATTCAGCCTGTTCAGAATCAACTGGTGCAGACTGAACAGCATTTACAACAGGTTCAGGCTCAATATCTACAGATTCAAAAGCAACTGGAACAACAGGGCTTCTTAGCGGTTTTCGATGACGAACCGCAGGCGACTCTGCAACGCTTACAGGATTATCAGGAACTGCACCAGAAATTCATGCGGCAGCACCCGGCACTTTTCCAATCCAGCCGGCCTGAATTGGAACAGCAGCAACAGGCTTTATCTGCTAGCTTGCAGGAACTCACTCAGCGTTATACTCATCTGGATCAGCTTGAACAGCAGATCCAACAGTTCCAGACCCAACAACAGCAACTCAGTACCCAGCATTCGAAGCTTGAAGCTTTAATGCGCACCGCACAGCAAATGGTTGGCTTAGAAGCTGAAAGCCTGCAATTGAACCGAGATTTAAAAAACCATCATGATCGCTTAAAGCAACTAGAAACTGAACTTGTTCAATTACAGCAACAACGCCAGGAAGCAGAACAAGCCTTCGAACAGTTGCAACAAGTACTGGCTCAGCAACGTTTATTACAAGCACAAAGTGTGCAGGAATTACGTGCACAGCTGAAACCAAATAAACCTTGCATGGTCTGTGGCAGTCATGAGCATCCTTTTGTACAGCATCAGGAACTGCTAGAAAATGCTTTGCAACAGCTACATGATCAGCAGCTTCAGGAAGCTCAGAAAAAACTACAGCAACTGACTCAGGCATATCAGCAAGCACAAATCCAGCAATCTCAACTACAAACCCTAATTGAGCAACATCAGCAACGCAGCAGTCAACTCAATACGACCCTTGCACAGCAAAAGGCTCAACTGAGTCAGGATTTGCAACACTTCGGTTTACAGTTTGATCTAAGCCAGAGCACAGATCATTTGCAGCAACAGCTTGGCCAGCATGTGCTTCAACTTCAACAAGAACAACAGCAGCTAGCACAAACCCTGCAAAATCAGCAAAGTGACTGGAAACAATGGCGCCAGCAACAGCAACAGCTGGATCAGCTACGTTTTAGCATGCAGCAGCATTCACAGTTAGAACAAATGATTCAGCCGGTTGTTAATTTACTGCCTGAGTCCTTGCAGAAATCCTGGATTACTGATACCTCATCAAGTTGTCAGCAGTTATCTCAACAACTGCAACAACGTCAGAAACAGTCTCAGGAATTCAAAACCCTAGAGACTCACATGCAAAGCTTAAATCAGCAGATTGAAAAGGCACGTGATCAGCTCAGCCTGCATCAACAATATGATGGACAGTTACAGCAAAAGATGAATACGGCGCTGAATATGGGTAAAGCGCTACGTGAACAGCTCAACCACCTGACCCTTACCCATGCCGGACAGATTTATCCTAAGGCACAGGAATGGCGTGACCGTTTGGAGCAACAACAACAGGCGTTGGATGAACAGCTACGGGCACAGAGTCTGATGACCCAGCGGCATGATCAGCGTTTACAACAGGCTGAGCTGAAAAAGCAGAGTTTCATCACCCAGATTCAGCAACTGGAACAACAGATCAAGCAATGCCAGCAATCTATTCAGGACTGGCAAAATACACATCCTGCGTTTGACGCTGAACATATCCAGCATTGCCTGAATATTGACTTGCAACAGCATCAGCAAATTCGTCAGCAATTACAGGCACAACATCAGGCGGTTGAAAATGCCAAAACAGCTTGGGACATTCTGGAAGAACAATATCAGCATCATTTGAAATCCAAGCCTGAACTTAGCTTTGAAGAAGTTGAACTGCGCTTAAGTAGTCTGGCACAGGAAAAAGCTGAACAGGAAAATGCCTGTAATGAAGTAGCCACCAAATTAAGAATACATGCCAATAACCAGTCGACCTTACAACGCTACCAGCATCAGATTGAACAGGTCAAAGCTGAAGAATATCGTTGGGGCCGGATCTATGATCTGATCGGCCATAAGGAAGGCACCAAATTCCAGAAAATCGCGCAGGAACATCATCTGGATATTCTGGTCGAATATGCCAATCAGCAACTACAGCCTCTGGCTCCGCGTTATCAGCTGTACCGGATTCCAGACAGTTTGAGTCTGGCGATTATCGATCTGGATATGAACAGCGAAGTGCGTCCCGTCCTGTCACTCTCTGGCGGTGAAACCTTCCTGGTCTCTCTGGCTCTGGCCTTGGCGATTGCCAATATGGCTTCCGGCTCAATGAAACTAGAATCGCTATTTATTGATGAAGGTTTTGGTACTTTAGACCCGGCTTCCTTACATATGGTCATGAATGCACTGGATCATTTGCAGAGTCAGGGCCGTAAAGTAGTGCTGATTTCACATGTGCAGGAGATGCATGAACGGATTCCGGTTCAGATTCAGGTTAAACCGGTCGGTGCCGGTGCCAGTACCATTCAGATTATAGGTTAAAGCATGAACTCCACCCCGAACAAGCTCTCGCCCCATTTCAGCTTACAGCTCGAGAGCTTGCGGGGGATCAGCGCCATTGTGGTGCTATTTAGTCATAGTTTTCAGGCCTTTATTGCACCTTTTGATCTGAGCTTATATTCCTGGGTACGTCTATTAGGCCAGGCTGCTGTGATGATCTTTTTTGTGCTTAGTGGCTATTTAATCGGGACTTCGGTCCAGAACAACATCCAAAAACATGAAAATTTTAATCTGCGGCAGTATATACGGCAGCGTTATCGCCGTATTTTACCGCCCTTTCTGTTTGCATCCGCTTTCAGTCTGATTCTATATGTACTAGCACCTACATTTTTTGCTTCACATAGCCATGAGTTCCAGAACAGTTTCGGCATGATGATACGGACTGCCTATAACATTGATACTCAGGATTTTTTGGGTTCTTTATTCTTTCTAAACGGCTTTATTACACCGACGGTATCTGCCAATGCACCGCTCTGGAGCCTGAGCTTTGAAGTCTGGTTTTATGTGCTGGCCGGATTTCTGCCTTTTTTAAAAGATTCTGGAATCGCTAAAATCGGCTTTTTTATCTTGCTTCTAGGGCTTTCCATACTGAACTTTCAGTTTCTGTTTTATTTTCTGCTCTGGCTGGTTGCCTTTGCCAGTTCATTCCGGCAGATCCAGCTGCGTTTTTTGAGTCGACTACAACCCGTTAAATTAGTGCTCTTTGGTTTGGCGTTTATGATTGCCTGTGCGGATGCTTACCAGTTTCATGTCATTGAACAGGCTGACTTATATCGTGTAAATTATTTTGTGCCGTTTAACCTGTGTATGGGACTCGCCTTTGTCTGCTGGATTGTGCAGCTGCAACATCAACAAAGCCAATTTCAACTAGTTTGGCCTCAGTCTGCAAATTTCTCCTATACACTCTATGTCACCCATTTCCCTTTACTGCTTTTTATTCTAGGCTGCTTTCCTGCAACGCTTGATCATGGTCTTGAAGGTGCCGTTTTATCCTTATTTATGAGCATGTGTAGCTTAATTTTCTTTGCCTGGCTCATGGCCCTATGGCTGGAACCCCAAAGAAAAAAAGCGTTATCAACTACTCTGCAATAACGCTTTTCCATAACTCAATTGTCTGTATACATCAGTCCGTTTTTTTAGGACGTGCGCCAAACAAGGCTGTTCCCACACGTACCATGGTAGAACCTGCTGCAATCGCCTCGGTCATGTCGGCAGACATCCCCATACTTAAAGTATCCCAGTCTTCAGGTTTTGCATGATGGCTTTTGACCTGTTCGAACAAGGCTTTGGCATCTGCAAAGGCCTGGGTATTTTCTGGCGCAGGAATAACCATCAGACCACGTAAGCGCAAATTCGGTAATTGACTGATCTGTGCGACCAGATCAGCTACTTCCTCAGGTTGACAACCGTCCTTGCTATCCTGTCCATCAATATTGACTTGCAGACAGATATTAAGCGCAGCTTGAGAATCACTACGCTGATTAGATAAACGTTCAGCAATAATCAGACGATCCACCCCATGCACCCAGGCAAAATTTTCTGCCAGATGTTTGGTCTTGTTGCGCTGCACATGCCCAATAAAATGCCATTCAATATTCAGATCTTTGAGTGCCGTGATTTTTTCCAGTGCTTCTTGTAAATAGTTTTCACCAAAGGCACGCTGACCAGCCTGATACATTTCTGCCAGCACAGGGCTAGGCTGAGTTTTGGAGACGGCCAGAAGTTGCACCGAATCCGGCTCACGCCTCGCCAGAGCACAGGCGGACTGGATCTGAGCTAAAACCTGATTTCGTGACTGTTGCAGCATTTTCATTGATGGGGTTCTCATTTCGTGCGGATTTTTTTCCCTTGCTCATCAACTAAGTGTTGGTTAAGCTGTGGGAAAGCCTTATTATTCTAGCAAAATAAATAATATTTTAATGAACTCGGGGACCTTATGGATATTACAGAACTGTTAGCCTTTTCTGCTAAAAATGGTGCGTCGGATTTACACTTATCAGCAGGTTTGCCACCCATGATTCGTGTGGACGGGGAAGTACGTCGCATCAACCTGCCTGCACTGGAACATAAAGAAGTACACAAACTGGTGTACGACATCATGAACGACAAGCAACGCCGTGATTATGAAGAAAATTTGGAAACTGACTTCTCTTTTGAAGTTCCAGGCGTGGCCCGTTTCCGTGTGAACGCATTTAACCAGAACCGCGGTGCAGGCGCAGTATTCCGTACCATTCCATCTAAAGTGCTGACCATTGAAGATCTAGGCATGGGCCAGATCTTTAAAGATATCTGCGAATATCCACGGGGTATTGTACTGGTAACAGGACCAACCGGTTCGGGTAAATCAACGACGCTGGCGGCGATGCTGGACTATATCAATGACAACCGCTATGACCATATCCTGACCGTCGAAGATCCAATCGAATTTGTACACCAATCAAAAAAATGTCTGATCAACCAGCGTGAAGTGCATCGCGATACGCATGGATTTAATGAAGCATTACGTTCCGCATTACGTGAAGACCCGGATATTATTCTAGTCGGTGAGATGCGTGACCTTGAAACCATCCGTCTGGCATTGACTGCTGCGGAAACCGGTCACTTGGTCTTCGGTACCCTGCATACTACCTCAGCAGCAAAAACCATTGACCGTGTGATTGACGTATTCCCGGCCGAAGAAAAAGACATGGTCCGTGCCATGTTGTCAGAATCTCTACAAGCCGTTATTTCACAAACCCTATTGAAGAAAAATGGGGGTGGTCGTGTGGCTGCACACGAAATCATGATCGGTATTCCAGCGATCCGTAACCTGATCCGTGAAAACAAAGTGGCACAGATGTACTCTGCGATTCAAACCGGTGCCAACTATGGCATGACCACGCTGGATCAAAGCCTGAAAACGCTGGTATCGAAAGGCATTATCAGTCCGCAAGTCGCCCGTACTGCAGCAAAACAGCCTGAATCATTCTTATAAAAATAATTAATTTTTTGGGGTTTTATCATGGACTTTAACGGCTTACTCAACTACATGGTAGAGAAAAAGGCCTCGGATCTGTTCATCACAGCCGATGTTGAACCCTCTATCAAAATTAATGGTCAGATTGTACCGATTGGCTCGGTGAAATTACCGGGCGCGGCTGTGGGACAGCTACTTAACTCGATCATGACCGAGAAGCAGCGCAAGGAATTTGCTGACACACGCGAATGTAACTTCGCCATCAGCAACCCGGACAAATCAGCACGTTTCCGTGTCAGCGCTTTTCAGCAACGCGATCAGCCAGGCATGGTATTGCGCCGTATTGAAACCGTCATTCCGACTATGGATGAGCTGAAGTTACCGCCTATTCTAAAAGAACTGGCGATGACCAAACGCGGAATCATTATTTTTGTGGGTGCAACCGGTACGGGTAAATCGACTTCCCTCGCCTCTTTGATTGGTTACCGTAATGAAAATTCCAAAGGTCATATCATTACTATTGAAGACCCGATCGAATTTGTGCACCAGCATAAGGGTTGTATCATTACTCAGCGCGAAGTCGGTATTGATACCGACTCCTTTGAAGTGGCATTGAAAAATACCTTACGTCAGGCACCAGACGTGATTCTGATCGGTGAGATCCGTTCTCGCGAAACCATGGACTATGCGATTGCCTTTGCAGAAACTGGTCACCTGGTTTTTGCGACCCTGCACGCCAACAACGCCAACCAGGCCATCGACCGCATCATTCACTTCTTCGAAGCCGACCGTCACAGCCAGCTGTTTATGGATCTGTCCCTAAACATGAAAGCCATTGTGGCACAGCAGCTAATTCCAACTATCGATGGCAATGGCCGCCGTGCAGCGATTGAAATCCTGATCAATTCGCCATTGATTGCGGATCTGATCCGTAAAGGTGATGTGCATGAGATCAAGGACCTGATGAAGCGTTCCCGTGAACTGGGCATGCAAACCTTCGATCAGGCACTGTATGACCTGTATAAGGCCAAGCAGATCAGCTATAAAGATGCGCTGAAACATGCGGATTCACCCAATGACTTACGTCTGCAAATCAAACTGGCAGAAGAAGGCGGCAGTCATTTATTACGTGCACATTCCAATATCACCTTTGATGGCCAGTCCTGATCAGATTGAGCACATAAAAAAACAGGCTTCAAGAAGCCTGTTTTTTGTTTCAACCGGAGTGCAAATTATTTTTTACGAAACACTTCCTGACAGGCCGGCGCATCGCAGTAGCCATACAGATTCAGAGAGTGACCGGTTAATTCAAAACCAAATTTTTCAGCAACATCATGCTGCTCTTTTTCAATCGTATCATTGATGAATTCAACGACTTTGCTGCAATTCAAACAGACCAGGTGATCGTGGTGATCTTCCTGCATGATCTCGAAAACGGAATGATTGTTTTCAAAATTATGACGCTCAATAATACCCGCGGCTTCAAACTGTGTTAACACACGATACACAGTTGCTAAACCTACATCTTCACCCTGATCGAGTAAAGTCTTGTAAATATCTTCCGCACTTAAATGATGTTGTCTTGAATTTTCTAATAGTTCTAATATTTTAATTCGTGGAAGGGTAACTTTCAGTCCAGCTTTTCGTAAATCTTGGTTTGAAATAGTCATGTAAAAAGGTCTCTCAACAAAATCAAAGTTGGAATAGGCAACAAAGTTTAGATGCAGTATGATCTATCCTTGGATCAAATGCATCATAATTAATTTGGGATAGTGTAGCAAAATGCAAAAAATCATGCTGACGTTATTCGTCACTTCATTGCTTGTCGGCTGTTCGACATTAGGTGTGTACAAAGTTGATATTCCTCAAGGAACACCTTTAACTCAAGCACAAGCCTCTAAAATTCAGGTAGGAATGAGCCACCAACAGGTGCGTTTCCTGCTCGGTAGTCCAACAGTATCTGATCCGCTCAATCCGCTACGCTGGGACTACATCTACAACTATACCCCAGGAACCTATGCTAAAAAAGCCAAGATCCCAGCAGCCCAAGGCCAGCATCTAAAAATTTACTTTAATCAGTCTGGTATCGTAGAGCGTATTGAAGGTCTGGAAACCATTCCAGAATCTCAGCCAGGTCTACCAGGTTCCAAAGAAGCGATCTTAAATGCCCCACCACTATAATCGGTTTTGCATAAAAAAACCCCTGTATGATCAGGGGTTTTTTTAATTAAATAGATTGATTTATCAAATAATCAGACCATCTGTTCAATAAAGCCACATTCCACTAATCTGAACGTTTATTTTGCTTGAAACGGTTACCTTTGGCATAACGACCCACCGGATTCTTTTCAGCGCGCTTACGGCGGATATCCTTGGGGTTGATGGTTAAAGCACGATAAATTTCTACCCGATCTCCTGCTGCCAATGGCTGGGTATGATCCTGTAGCTTAACGCCAAAAATGCCCAGACTCAGAGGTTCAGGCAATTCCACCTGTGCACGGATGCCACTTTGGTCAATTGCATCCAGTGCAGTCATGCCGGGCTGGAAAGGTACGGCAATATGAAACTGTTGTTCCAGGGTAGCATAGGCTACCCAGATCATTGCCTCAGTCATCAGAAAAATTGTCCTAATACAGCAACAATCGCCAGAATAATTGATACTGGCAAGACAATACGAACCGCAATACGCCAGATGTTATATACCGCTTCTGAGCTGAAGTTCATCGATTTACGCAAATGACTAATCTTCATGATCCAGCCAGCAAACAAGGCATAAATCAGACTGATCACCAGTCCCCAAAGAATCAGCAGATTATTGAAAATCGGTGCAACATTTGGAATTAACCAGACCAAGGTGGCAGCGATCACAATCGCCCACTGAATGATGATATTCATTTGGCGTTGCTGTAACTGCTCACGTGCCATTTGCATAAGCAAAGCAGCGGCTGCGACAATGGCTGCGATTAAAGCAAATGCAGGGATTTCAGCTTTTACTGCAAAGAAACCAAAGGCGATGATCGCTAATAGCTGCGCGACCCAAATCGGTAAGGCTGTTTTAGTCGCAACATCCTGCTGTTTTACGACAGCCAGACTTGATTGCCAATACAGCCCCATACCTAGACCACTCGCCACCAAAGCCAATACAGTGGCATTGCCCCACTCTACGAATTGGACGGGTGTTACCTGCCAAGCCGGTAATTCAGTTCCCATCACATTCGCCATAATCAAAGATGCAAGTACGCCGATCGCAGTGATCCCAACCAGAATTAAACGTGGCACCAGCGATAATATAAATGCAGCAATTGCCAGCACCGCAAAAATCACTGGCTGCTGAACATCAAGATTAGCAACTGCAATCACATTAGAAGCATGATTAAGCATCGCACCCGCGAGGAATGGAATAAATACAACTGCCAGCCAGCCGACGATCCGCCAGCGCTGAGAACTATCAGCTTCACGGGTAAGGCTCGACAATGCCTGTAGTGCAGTGGTTTTTGAGCGTTTCGCCAGAGCAATTTCCAGATAACAGACTGGAAGGGCCAGAATTAGCATGGTCGCTAACCACAACATCCAGAAATCAAGCTGACGGTCAATCTGAATACCTGTTATCGGTGCGAGTGTCGCAATAATAAGAAAGGATAAACAGAAAGCCATCAGAGGCGATAACCATTTTGACATAGCATTGTCCTGCATGATGTATTCCTATAAAAATCTAGCGCTATTTTGCCTTGTGAGGCGATGAAAATCAAAAACAAAAAAGCAAACCACCATGCCCGTGATTTGCTGCGCAAATTTATTATTAAGCTTTATTTTTTATTTTCCCGATT
Organism: Acinetobacter sp. CAU_H_56; assembly: GCF_058599425.1. NCBI lineage: Bacteria > Pseudomonadati > Pseudomonadota > Gammaproteobacteria > Moraxellales > Moraxellaceae > Acinetobacter > Acinetobacter sp. CAU_H_56. Next base: position 2,361,918 of record NZ_CM178654.1, read on the forward strand.
TGTCTTTATTCTAAGAACAATCGAGTTATGAGAAGAAACGGGCAAACCAGTTTTTACCCTTTTTCTTTTCTTTATCTTTAATGATTCCCATCATATTTTCTTTTACCGCACCGACATAATCCGCGTCATCGTGCTGAATATGATTGATCAGCCATTTAGATAATACTTCATGTAATTCCGCTTCAATAGATTGGCCCAATTCAAAACGGTCACGATAAGATTCAATCTTTTTAATAAACAGGTCATGCACACGTTTATGCGGCACACGATATTTATAGCCCGCTTCTTCCTGGAGTGATTCTTCAAAGGTAAAATGCGACTGGGTATAATCAATAATATTTTCTAGAATCTGTTTAATACGAGCACGATCGGTATTGGCATCAATTCCATCAATCTCATTGATATAATCGAGAATTCGTTTGTGCTGATCGTCAATCACATCGATACCAGTATTATAATCTGGAACCCATTTCATTTTCATTACGACCACCTATTGATATTAATGATTTATCGCTTGAAAAAGATCATATATCTAATTGATTTAAATAAAAATGAAGTAAATCGGTTGGTTTTCAGTTTATTTTCTATTTAATTAATGTAAATCATTGTTTATCCAGTCAATTATATTTTAAACCCGACCACAAGAATAAAGTATTTTTTGATCGATTTTATATTTCATGGTTTATTTATTTTAATGATTTCACTATAAAATAAATATCAAATTCAAAAAAAAACAGGAGCGATATCCTGTTTTTTAATATCGAATTTTAACCAGATTTAATATAAATCTGCTTTAGTCACCCGTTTTAGCGAAGGATTCAGACGCTCTCGTTCCAGACGGGCGACATGGGTCAATTGGGAACGATATTTGGCCCCATCTCTGAACAAAATCATTTCACCCTCCTGAAAGGCTGTCCATTCTTCATTCTGCGTTAGCGGCTCTGTGGTAATCACAGCGACCCGATCTTCAGGCGTGGTGACCTGACTAAAATCCACTTCAACTTCGATATCAATCAGTTGAGCTGGCTTAAATGGATATTCACGAACCAGCCAATGCAGTTTAGTCGTTGCATAGGTAAATAATGCCTGACCATTGGACAGACAGAAATTAAAAGTGCCATGCTCTGCAATGGATGGAGAAATCTCAGCCAGCAAATCAAAGACCTGATCCAGCTTCGGTTCATCATAACCAAAACGTTTCACCAGCTGATCCAGCAAATAACAGAAAGCACGCTCACTATCAGTGTTACCGACTGGCGTAAAACGTCCCGAAAGTTCAGGTAAAAAATCTTTTAAATCACCATTATGAGCAAAGATCCATTGTCGTCCCCATAATTCACGGCTAAACGGATGCGAATTTTCCAGATTAATCTTGCCCTGTGTAGCCTTACGGATATGCGCAATTACATTACGGGATTTGATCGGATAATTACGCACCAATTCTGCAATCGGTGATTCAACAGCTGACTGATTATCAACAAATAATCGGCAGGCCTTATCCTCAAAGAAAGCAATTCCAAAACCATCAGAATGATCTGAGGTAATCCCCGCCCGCTGAGAAAAACCTCGAAATGAAAAGGTAATATCTGTTGGTGTCGCACAATTCATTCCCAGTAGCTGGCACATAATCTTCATTCAGGTCACAGAGTATTCTTAAGGTTATTGTGCATCACAGGCTGAACCTTTTCAAATCTCGATCATTGCAATGCTATGCGCTAAAAATGCTAATAAACTATTTTTTTATATTTAATTTAGCAAAAGGAGTTTCAGTTTTAAAGCTCAGCTTAAAAATGCATATCTTAAATTTAACTTTAATATTTATAGTGATCAAAATATTAAAATAAAAGAAATAAAAAAGAGCCTCAAGTGAGACTCTTTGATATTCAATTTATCTTTATGGACGATGTGGATTAGAACGATTGGTAATTAAAGTTCCCACACCATGATCAGTAAAGATTTCTAACAGGCTGGCATGTGGTACGCGACCATCCACGATATGTGCACTGATCACGCCGCCTTTTACTGCGTCAAGCGCACAGCCGACTTTAGGAATCATGCCGCCATAGATCACACCTGTTTCGATCAGACGATCAACCTCCTGAGTCGTTAAACCGGTCAGCAGATTTTTATTTTCGTCGAGCACACCGGTAATATTCGTCAGAAGAATCAGTTTTTCTGCCCCTAATGCTTCTGCCACTTTACCCGCGACTAGATCGGCATTGATATTGTAGGTATTGCCTTCTTCATCGACACCGAGTGGTGCAATCACTGGAATGAAGTCACTGTTGGTAAACATTTCCAGTACGTCAGTTTTTACACCCACCACTTCACCGACCATACCCAGGTCTACTTTCTGGATTGAACCGTCTTCAGCCGTCTTTTCCATTAATAGCTTTTTGGCACGCAGCAAGTTGCCATCTTTACCAGTTAGACCAATTGCACGACCACCATGTTTGTTGATCAGGTTCACAATTGATTTGTTTACGCTACCGCCTAGAACCATCTCAACCACTTCCATGGTTGCCGGATCTGTCACACGCATACCGTCAATACGGTCAGATTCACGACCTAGCTGTTTCAGCATAGAATCTACTTGTGGACCACCGCCGTGTACCACAATCGGGTTCAAACCCACGGTTTTTAATAAAACGATATCACGTGCAAAAGAGCTTTCCAGCTCAGGATCCGTCATCGCGTTGCCACCGTATTTTACCACCAGGGTTTTACCCGCAAAGCGTTGGATATACGGCAAAGCTTCAGTCAAAATTTGTGCTTTGTCGATGCCTGTATGCTGATTTGGCATTCGCCTCTCCTTATTGAGCATCTAAAATGTCTTGAGCGATCTGTGGATAACGGTCACGCAACATGGATACAAACAGATGTCGAATTTCATTCAGGCCCTGTGCATCATTGGCATCAAAGCGCACCGTGAAATATTCACCTGTATTGGATGCTCGAATGATGCCAAAACCATCATCAAAATCAAGACGTATCCCGTCAATTTTACTGATTTGTGCATTTAATTGCGTAGATTGCTGCTCAACAAAGTTTAAAAGCTCAGCAGGCTGCACCTGATGAGTGGAAATATATAAGTCTTCTGTTCCATGACGTTTTGGATAAGCACGCAAGGCTTCACTTAAAGTTACACCTTTCTGGTCCAGATATTCCATGACCCGAAGCGCCGCATAAAGACCGTCATCATAGCCCCAGCCACGTCCGTCATTAAAAACATAATGCCCCGCATATTCACCACCAAAAATGGCCTGATGCTGGGACTGTGCCAGATATTTTCGCAGGAATGAGCTGCCAGTACGAATCATCACCGGTTTTCCGCCCAGGCGTTGAACTGTATCGCGAATCAGGGTTGAACATTTAACGTCATAAACAAACTGACATGCTTCTGTCCCAGTCATACAAATTTCTGCGAATAAACAGAGAAGCTGATCAGCACTAATAATGACACCCTGCTCATCCACCAATACCAACCGGTCCCCATCACCATCTAGGGCAATACCCAGATCCGCCTGCTGTTGCATGACAACCTGACGCAAGGTTTGTAAATGTGCTTCCTGAGAAGGATCAGGCGCATGATCAGGAAAATGCCCATTTGCTTCACAACGTAAGGCGGTAACTTCACAACCTAGTTTTTGCAGTACCAAGTTGGCACAGCGTCCTGCTGAACCGTTCAGACCATCCAGCACCACTTTAAAAGGACGCTTCAGCTGAATATCTTCAAGCATTTCCTGCTGATACTGCAGACAAAATTCGGGAATAATTTGGTGAGGCAAATCATTCAAACACGATGAAGAACTATTTACATGAAGTTTTGCTTTTTGTGCGACCTGCTGAATCATCTCGGGACAAGGCGGCTCCCCTGCAATAATCCATTTAATTCCATTATCTTCTTTAGGATTATGGCTGGCCGTGACCATCACACCATTACCATCAAACTGACGCGCTGTGTAGTACAGCATCGGACTGGAACAACAGCCGATAATGGCGGCTTCAATAGCATAGTCCTGAAAAATACAGCGTATGGTTTCAGCAAAAGCCGGACTGCTGATTCGGGCATCATAGCCAATCGCAACCCGAGTCTGTCCCGCAGCTTGATATTGCTGAGCCAGACCATGCGCAATAGCATCAATCACACCTGTACTCAGTAAACTGACTTTACCCCGGATATCGTAGGCACGAAAAATGTGAGCCGGAAAGGGTTGATTCATGGATCCCATAAACTGTTCTTTTCACTATTGAATATAAGGAGATAAAATAATGATTAAGCAATCATCATGACTTTAAACATTTGTTTTTGTTTTAAGACTCTGTATTTTTATATGAATTGAATGTGACAATCAATTATAAAAGTATAATTATTAATCTTTTATGTATTTAATTTGTATAACTAGTAAAATAAATAAACCCAACTAAAAATGATTTCTTGCATTATTTATCACCTATTTTCTTAAATTCTAAATGATTTTATTTTTCTATTTAAATGATACTAAAAATTTATTTAAATATTTTTCATTAAAATTAAATTCAAGAATAAAGTTTATTAAATAGCTCTGTCATTTTTTTATTATTTTTATGATTAAAACTACAAAAAAATGACTTAACCCAGAACATCTAAGTTAAGTCATCCTTTAATTTTAGTTTTTACCAGTATGACCGAAACCGCCCGCGCCACGCTCGGTTGCTTCAAACTCATTCACCAGATCAAACTCAGCCTGTACCACAGGGACTAATACATATTGGGCTAAACGCTCACCAGGTTCCAGGCTAAATGCAGTCTGACTGCGGTTCCATACAGAAACCATCAGTTCGCCTTGGTAATCTGAATCGATCAAGCCAACCAAGTTACCTAAAACGATACCATGTTTATGACCCAAACCAGAACGTGGCAAGATCAAGCCAGCAAATGCTGGATCTTCAATATAAATCGCCAAGCCAGTTTTCACTAAAATCGTTTGCCCTGGTTCAATCACAGTCGTTTCGTTGACACATGCACGAAGATCGAGTCCTGCTGAGCCAGTCGTTGCATAAGTCGGCAATGGCCATTCCTGACCCAGACGTGAATCAAGGACTTTCACCTGAACTTTCATGTATTTATTCCTGTTGTTTAATATCAAAAAATTTAAAGAATCAAAATCGTAGCGTTCTGTTACTTTTACCGTTTAATCAAGGCACGTAAATTATCCAGATAATGCTGAGCCTGCTGTTTTGGGTCGATATTACCAGCCAGTTTTTTCTTGCGGCCTAACCATTCCAGTTCATCTTCTGGAAGCTCATCCAGAAAGCGGCTTGGGGTCATCTGTTTCATCTGACCACCCGCCTTACGTTGCTCAGCCAAGGTAATAGTCAAGCCCTGACGCGCACGGGTAATTCCCACGTACATTAGACGGCGTTCTTCCTCGACTGTTTCCGCAGCAATCGAGTTTTTATGCGGCAGAATTTCTTCTTCCAGTCCAATTAAGTAGACATAAGGAAATTCCAGACCCTTGGATGCATGCAAAGTCAGCAAGTTTACCTTATCGGTATCTTCCTCTTCCTGCTGCTGTTCCAGCATATCGAGAAGCACCATCTTACGAATAACACTTTCGATATTTTTTTCATCAACATCTTCTGCACGATTAATCAGGCTCTGAATACTGCTATACAGCACTTCAATATTATCAAGCTTGGTTTTTTCCTGTGCCGGAGTCGCTGCGGATTCCTTGATATAGTCAATATAGCCTGCTTCAACCATCATCTGACGGATTATTGGTACGGGTTCATCATCTTCCAGCAAGTTACGGGTAAAGTTATTAATAAAATCTGAAAATTCTGCCAGTTGTGTGGTTGCTTTCTTTGGAATCGCCATCGTCAGCCGCTGATCGCCTGCCGCTGACAGTAGAGACAGATTATTTTCCTGGGCAAACAGACCGAGTTTTTCCAGCGTCACCGGGCCAATGGCACGTTTCGGCGTATTAATAATCCGCAGGAAGGCACTGTCATCTTCCGGGTTAATGATCAGACGCAGGTAACTCATGATGTCCTTGATCTCTGCACGCGCAAAGAAAGACTGGCCACCTGAAAGTTTGTAAGGAATCTGCATCTGGCGCAACTGGGTTTCCAGAATACGTGCCTGGAAATTACCGCGATACAGAATCGCGTAATCTTTCCAGTTTTTACCATTCATCAGCTTATGCGTGATCAGGTCTTTGACTACGCGTTCTGCTTCATCATCATCATTACGACAGGTGATGACCCGAATCACTTCACCGTGACCTTTATCTGACCAAAGCTTTTTATCAAAGATATGCGGGTTGTTGCCAATCACGGTATTGGCAGCTTTCAGAATACGGCTAGTGGAACGATAGTTCTGTTCCAGCTTGATCACTTTCAGATTCGGGAAATCCTGTTGTAACAGCGCCATATTTTCAGGTTTAGCACCACGCCAGGCGTAAATCGACTGATCATCATCCCCTACAGCGGTGAACTGCCCCATGACCCCGACCAGTAATTTCACCAGAATATACTGTGCAGTATTGGTATCCTGATATTCGTCGACCAGCAAATAGCGTACACGGTTCTGCCACTTATCCCGAACTTCGGCATTTTCCTGTAGCAGACGCGTTGGCATAACAATCAGGTCATCAAAATCGACGGCGTTATAGGCACGCAGATTACGCTCATAAAGTTGGTATAAATGCGCGAACTGAACATCTTCCGGGGTTTCACAAGTCGTGTGAGCCTGTTCTGGTGGAATCAGATCGTTTTTCCAGTCCGAAATCATCTTCATGGCTTTAGCAATCAGTTCTTTGCTTTCTGCACCTGAAAGATTATCGCGATGCATCAGATCCATCAGAATCCGCTTACAGTCATCGGCATCCAGAATCGAGAAATTATTTTTTAGCGGTGTGTGTTTGAGCTCTAAACGTAATAAATTTAGACCAAAAGTATGGAAGGTCGAGACTGAAAGGCCTTTGGCTTCTTCTCGGGTCAGCAATTTGGTGACACGCTCTTTCATTTCACGTGCTGCCTTGTTGGTAAAGGTCATTGCCGTGATCCGGTGGGCCGGAATACCACAATGCTTGACCAAATACGCGATTTTTCTTGTAATTACCGAGGTCTTGCCTGAACCCGCTCCGGCAAGTACTAACAAGGGTCCTTGAGTATATTTCATGGCTTCAAGTTGCTTGTCATTTAACTGACTGGCGAGTGACATATGGCTTCCTCTTCTAGATTCGGCTCCGATTATAGTCATCTCATGCCCAGATGCCTAATTGAAAATTCATTTTCCTGCGTCATCTTTCAGACATAAAAAAACCACCCGAAGGTGGTTTTTCTGCAAAATCAGTGATTACTGAACGGCATATACTGCGATTTCAACACGACGGTTTTGTTCTTTACCAGCCGCAGTTGAGTTGTCTGCGATCGGGTTCGCTGAACCAAGACCTTGTGCATTAATACGAGTACGTGCTACGCCTTGACCAGCAAGGTAGTTCGCAACAGATTGTGCACGTGCTTGAGACAATGGAATGTTGATTGAGTCATTACCAGTGCTATCTGTATAACCAGTTACCAAAATACCGCTTTGGCTGTCTTCAGTCAGAACTTGAGCAACTTTGTTCAATGTTGCATAGAAGTTTGGTTTGATGTTTGACTTGTTAGTGTCAAATGTAATCGCACCAGGCATTACCAGGTTGATTGAACCATCTGGATTACGGTTAACGTCTACGCCTGTACCCGCAGTAGCCTGACGTAATTTTTTCTCTTTATTGTCAAGATAAACACCAGCAGCACCACCTACAATTGCACCAATTGCAGCTGCACGGTTGTTTTGACGGCTAGTATTGGCATTACTTTTAGAAATACCATAACCTGCAGCAGCACCAATTACTGTACCCAAAGCTGTTTTGTCGTACTCAACACCACCCAGGTTATTGCCAGTAGTTTGACAACCTGTAAGTGCTACTGCCCCTGCTACAGCTGCTGAAATTAATAGTGCACGCATTGCATGCCTCCTTTGTAGTGTAATTTGTATCTTAGATCAGATAATGATTTAAAAATAATGGGATAACCATTGAATTTTTGTTAATAATAAATCTTTTAGTAATATTTTGTAATGTTTATGTGTAACCAATTTCCTGAATTTCATCATAGTTTCTTCATAGTTTAACGATCAGACTTTCCTATTCGCTCAACTCCCTCTATATTGTTCAAAATGTGATGAAATTTAGACGATTATTCTCTGGGACTGTTTTTATATGTCATCTAAAAGCAAGCAACAAACGACTTTAAAAAAACTTACCCGTGGCCTCACGGTGACATCCGTCATGACTGGCAGTACTTTTTTCCATGGGCCACCCGTACTGGCTTTGGGGCTGACCAAACTTTTTAAGAAATCTTCTAAGATTGATGAAACCAATATCAAGATTACCAATAGCTGGTTAAGCGTAAATAACTGGCTGATTGACAATGTCCTGAAAAATACCAAATGGCAAATCAGCATTGACGAATCTCTGGATCTGAACATGCAGGGTCGTTATTTAATGACCTGTAATCATCAGAGCTGGGTAGATACCACAGTAAACCAGTATTTCGGTTTAACGCGTATGCCTCTCACCCGCTTCTTTACAAAATGGGAACTAATTTTTATTCCATTTGTAGGTCAAGCCTTTAAAATTCTGGGCTTCCCGATGATGAAACGGCATAGCAAGGAACAGATTGCCAAAAACCCTGCCCTGAAATACCGGGATATGGAAGAAGCACGCAAGGCATGTGAACAACTGGTTAGCCAGCCATTTACCTTGCTGAATTATCTGGAAGGCACACGCTTTACCCCAGAAAAGCATGAACAGCAAAAATCGCCTTATAAGCATTTATTGAAGCCCAAAGCAGGTGGTCTTGCGCTGGCACTGAACATCCTGGGGGACAAAATTGATGCACTGGTGGATATGACTATTGTTTATCCTGACGGTGTGCCAGGTTATGGGGAATTCTGGTTAGGCGAAGTTCCGCGTATTGCCGTGAACTTAAGAAAAATTGACATTCCGGACTGGGTACTCGGCGGCAATTATGAAGATGATGCAGATTACCGTGCACGTTTCCAGCAATGGGTAGACCAGATCTGGACTGAAAAAGACCAATTAATTGAGCAAATGCAGCAGAATCTGATTTCCGCTTCTGCCTGACATTTGCCAGAGAGACTATGAAGAACGACAACCCGGACCTCGTGTCCAGCTCATTTAAGTTTATTCGCAAAGGTACCTGGGGCTGGAAAATTGCACTGATTTACGACATTTTCATGATGGTTGTCATCATCATCAATTTGTTCTGTCTCTGTGCCAATGCCATTCTGATGAGCGATTTTGGGCACTGGTTGTTTGATTTCATTCGTCTGCCTGATGTCCTGCAGTTTTATAAAAGTGAATTACGTCCCTGGGTAGTGATTACCGAGGGATGGTTTACCACCTTCCTGATTATTGAGCTCATCGTTCGCTGGTTCATTGCCATTATTATGCGCCACCATGCCCGCTGGTGGTTCTTTCCCTTTGTGCACTGGTATGAAATTTTATCCATCATCCCCCAGCTACGTTTTTTGCGTTTGTTACGTGCAGTCGCGATTGGCTACAACCTACATAGCCATGGATACAAAGTCATACCGGCAAGCTGGTATAGACGGGGTAATTTCTACTATAACCTGCTGATGGAAGAACTTTCGAGCCGTGTAGTATTGACGGTACTGGATGGCATTAAACGTGAACTCAGCACCAGCACATCACATAAACAATTAATTGATGATTTGGTGGAACATCACCGTAAATTACTGGCTGTTGCTTTGGCAGATATCTTGCAAGAGTCTTTGGGCAAGGAATTACAGGCACAGCGCTTCATGATTTCAAAAAATGTCGGGCAAGTCGTCAATCAGGCCATTGAAGATACACCTGAACTCACCCAGCTTCTGCGTCTGATTCCCATTGTAGGCGGGCGGCTGGAACGTCAGATCCAGAGTATTGGTCAACGTCTGGGAGAAAATATCACCCAAGGTCTGATCGATCCTTTTACACATAACGGATCACAAGAAAACCCGACTTTTGCCATGATTTCAGATAAGATTAGCCAGATTCAGATTGAACATAATCCACATATTGATAAATTGGTCGAATCGGCTGTTTTTGAGACACTTGAAGCCATTCAAAAACAGGTCAAAGTGAAACAGTGGCAACAGATTTTAGAAGAACACGAACAAAATCAGGGCTCAATCGATAGATAAGTTTTCATTTGTGGAATCGGCTAAGATAAGTGGATTCTATTCGTATAAAAAAATAACTTGGATCGCTAGAGAATTAACGAAATTTGTTCTAGGATTTGCACTATTTACAACATCGCTTCGACATAAAACAGCAAGTCAGAAGTATTAAGGAAAAATTATGGCTGACATACGGATAAAAGGCAGAATGGTCAATGCGCTACGCATTAGCCTCGATACCAATGATCATGATGCAATCCGCCAGCAACTGAAACCAAAATTACAAGCGGCTTTTCCGCCAGGCACATTGGCGGTGATTGAAAGTTCAGTCGACCAGGAACTGATTGCCCTGATCCAGTTACTGATTGATCTCGAAGTTCAGCCTATGGCAGTGACTGAAGGGATTCTAGGGGATCAGGCTCGTGCAATTCAGTTCCCTGTTCTGCCACCTGACCGTCAGTTGCAGGAAATTAAGGCGACCAAAGAACAGGTCGTGGAAGTCAAAACTGAATCTACTGCTGATGATGAAAAAGCTGATGCTGTACCGATCGTCGCGCATGTGACTTCTTATCATGATGAAATTCTGCGCACCGGCCAATGCATTGTGCAGAATCAGGGTGACATTATTATTACGGCTGGAATAAACAGTGGTTCAGAAGTGATTGCTTCAGGCAATATCCATATTTATGGCAGTGCGCGCGGCCGTGTGATTGCAGGTGCGGGTGGCAATACTGCAGCGCGTATTTTCTGCCATGCGCTGGAAGCCGAACTGATTTCTATTGCAGGTACTTACTGTGTGGCCGACGACATTCCACCGAATGTTGCGAAAAAACCCGTGCATATTTACTTGAATGATCAACAAGAGCTTGTATTTGAAGCTCTACAATTTTAATGTATAAATAAACACCAAAAACCCCATTTTATAGGGGATTTGAACCATAACAGGAGTGGATTCGGTGGCGAAAATTGTTGTCGTAACATCAGGCAAAGGTGGCGTAGGTAAGACTACAACAAGTGCATCTTTTGCAACAGGTTTAGCCCTACGTGGCCACAAAACTGTGGTAATCGATTTTGATGTAGGCTTGCGTAACCTTGATTTGATTATGGGCTGTGAACGCCGTGTAGTATATGATTTTGTAAATGTTCTCAATAACGAAGCACGATTACAACAAGCACTGATTCGCGATAAAGATATTGAAAATTTATATATTTTACCTGCTTCACAAACACGTGATAAAGATGCTTTAACTGATGAAGGCGTAGAACGTGTAATGGATGAGCTTTCACAGGAATTTGATTATATCGTGTGTGACTCACCTGCAGGTATTGAACGTGGTGCCATTTTAGCCATGTACCATGCAGATGAAGCCATCATTGTGACTAACCCTGAAATTTCTTCAGTACGTGACTCTGACCGCATCATTGGCATGTTAGATAGTAAAACTAAAAAAGTAGAACAAAACGAAGGTCGCATCCGTAAACACCTGTGCATTACCCGTTTCAATCCGGAACGTGCCGATAAACAGGAAATGTTAACGATTGACGATATTTCTAAAGATATTTTACGTGTTCCAACCTTAGGTGTTATTCCTGAGTGTCCAAGCGTTCTACAGGCATCGAATGAAGGTAAACCAGTGATTCACTTTACCGAATCTGCCGCAGGTCAGGCTTATGATGACCTTGTAGCACGTTTCCTGGGTGAAGAGCGTCCTTACCGTCATATCGAAGTAAAACCTAAGGGCTGGTTAGCACGATTATTTGGAGCGTAAACATGGCTGGATTCTGGAGTAAACTTTTTAGTAGTGAGGATAAACCATCAAGCGCACAAACCGCGAAAGACCGTTTGAAAGTCATTGTTGCTTCTGAACAGGGTTTAGGGCGCCGTTTGAGTCAGGATAAAATTGACCAGATGAAGACAGAAATCATGCAAGTGGTAAATCGCTACGTCCGCGGGGTTGATGAACAGCACATTCAGATGCAGGTACGTTCTGAAGCAAATATTGAAATGCTTGAAATGAATATCAATTTACCTGAAGAGCGATAATCTGAATTTTGATTAGTCAAGTAAATTGATTCAAGGCAAAATATGAGCCTCAACAAAGCGCCGCTTTGTTGAGACGCAAGACAAGAAGTTTGGCTTCGCGTTGACTTGATAGTAATTACTATTTTACCTAGTCTCAAAACGTGAAGTGATACTTCGAATGGACAAAGTGCATGATAAGACTTTGCCTCTTGCGAACTCATATTTTGCCTTTTTTCATGCCGAAGAATTACATCAAGGAGATTGCGATGGCATTATCTCAACCAGCGACCTTTAACGAAGAATGGTCAGATGAGCGTGTATATGCCTACCTGAATCAGCTTCCTCCTGCAGGCGTCAATGCAGATTTCCATGTGCTTTATCATGCATTCAAGCATATGCGCCCTTTTGACTATGAGCGCCTGCTAACCAAATTTGTCGCAGACGGTCGCGATCTTAACGCCACCAATCCTGAAGGACAGCGCATTCATGACGTAATTGCCACTTATCCACGTCAAAGTGCCGAGTTCCTGGCAGTATTAGAAAAATTTGCATAAGTTGAAATGCATAAAAAAGCCTGCTTAAAGCAGGCTTTTTTATCACTCGAGATTCTGGATTTAAACCAGAATCTCGCGCTTACCATTGGCACCCATTGAGCTGACAATGCCATTTTCTTCCATCTGGTCAATGATCCGTGCAGCACGGTTATAACCTAGACTGAACTTACGCTGCAAAGATGAAGTTGATGCTTTGCGGGTTTCCAAAACAAAAGCCACACACTGGTCATACAGCGCATCTCGATCCGATCCACCATCTCCACCATCTTCAAAACCACGACTAGACGGTTCTTCATCAAATGGAGTCAGGATCTCATCCACATAGTTAGGCGCTCCACGTTCACGCCATGCATCACAGATCCGGTTCACTTCATCATCGGCAATAAAGGCCCCGTGTACGCGCTCCGGCTCAATTTTACCCGGGCCAAGGAACAGCATATCACCATGACCGAGCAAGTCTTCTGCACCACCTGCATCGAGAATGGTACGTGAGTCAATTTTCGAGTTCACACGAAGTGCGACACGTGTTGGAATATTGGCCTTAATCAGACCGGTGATGACATCTACCGATGGGCGCTGAGTTGCCAGTAACAGGTGAATACCAGCAGCACGGGATTTCTGTGCCAGACGGGTAATCATTTCTTCGGCTTTTTTACCAACCTGCATGATCATATCTGCGAACTCGTCCGCTACGATCACAATTGAAGGTAGTGGTGTCAGACGTGGCGCACGCTCCCCTGCCACAGATTCACTGGCTTTCCAGGTTGGATCAAATAGCTCTTCACCATTGGCAAGCGCCTCTTCCACCTTACGGTTATAGTCGCTGAGCTTACGGATTTTCAGGAAAGACATCAGTTTGTAACGACGTTCCATTTCATTGACACACCAGTTCAAGGCACTGACCGCATCTTTCATATCGGTCACAACTGGGGTTAACAAGTGTGGAATATCATTATAGTTGGCCAATTCAAGCTGTTTTGGATCGATCAGGATCAGGCGTAACTGGTCTGGTGTGTACTTCAATAACATCGATAGAATCATCGAGTTAACCGCCACCGATTTACCAGAACCTGTAGTCCCTGCCACCAGCATATGCGGTGCTTTACCCAGTTCAGTAATTACCGGATTGCCCGAAATATCCTTACCCATGGCCATCGACAAAATGCCATCGGGATCATTGAATTTTGGAATCTGTACCAGTTCAATCAAACGCACCATTTCACGGCTGCTGTTCGGAACCTCAATCCCGATATAAGGCTTACCTGGAATGACTTCGACTACACGTACTGAAGCCATTGACATCGAACGGGCCAAGTCACGTGAAATATTAGTGACTTTGGAAGCTTTCACACCAGGCGCAAGGTCCAGTTCAAAACGTGTCACGACTGGGCCTGGTTGAGCCTCGACCACTTTGGCTTTAACGTTAAATTCCTGAAGTTTGATTTCCAGAAGTTCTGATAAACGGGATAATTGCTCTTCAGTGAAATTCACTTTTTTGTTCGGATCGACTTTATCCAGCAATTCCAGACCCGGCAATGGTGACAGGTCTTTACGGCGCTCAGCGACCTGCATGGCGCGTGACATTGGACGTCCAGCGGCATCCGTCAATGGCGCATCGAAATCAAACTCGTCTTCATCCTGAGGCTTACCGGCAGTTTCATGCCAAGCTTCAATAAATTCTTCTTTGGACAATGCTTCCCGAACTGCTGCATTAGTCGCTGCGGTTTGAGCTGTTGTCTCTACACGCTGAATCGGTGCCTGAACAAAAGCAGAAGACTGGGCATAGCTTGACGCACGTACAGGTGCGGGTTTTGGCTCATCGGCTTCAACAAGCAAGTCGTCCAGATCATCAAAATCTGCTTCCAGGCTGGTATTTTTAATCGCATGTGCAGCCATGAGCGGAACAGCAGCAGTGGAACTGACCGTTCCAGCATTTTCTACAATTCGAAGGGATTTTTCAGCTGCTGCTGAATTAAACGGACTATGCACATCCGTTGCTGTTTTACCTTGCGGAACTGCGGCCAATAACTCATCAAAAATTTCATCATCATCCCAATCCAGATTATTCTTAGCTGTAGCGGATGATGTCACTTCATGAGCACTATGATTCGTTGGTGCAGCTGCAAATGCGTCAGGAGAAAAGTCAGCTTGCTCTTCTTCTGCAGCTTTAAGTAAGGCATCGATATCCTGCTTGTGACGCTGGTCTTCATTGGAATGTAACGCACGCCACACCTCCCCTGTTGCCACCACACGATCCGGCTCTACTGTTCGCGGTGCTTGTTCCTGAACAGGTTCTGAAGCTGATGTCTGTACAGGTTCAGAAATATCTTCTTCATAGTGGTGAGGCTGGTGCGATTCTTTATCTGCAAAATCCTCAAACAGGCGTTCAGCGACATGATCGCGAACTACAGGGTCGACTTCTACCAGATCATGTTCAGGTGCGGCAGTGACTGGTACTGTCACTTTTTTGGCAGCTGCTTTTACCGCTTCTTTTTTCATTACAGGCGCAGTACGGTCAAAATCCGACATGCCTTCTGGTACATTACGATAGAACAGATCTTGCAGATAAGCAGGCGTTGCCTTGAGACTGCTCCAGGTCTTGTTCCATTTCACACCAAATGCCAAGGTAAACAGAACCACCCAAAGCACCAGCAAGAAAAAAGCTGCGCCATAGACGGTTAGTAATTGTTCAAGACTTTGGCCCAGCTCATAGCCAATAATGCCGCCTGAAGAATTATCCAGCGTATCGGCTGGAACTTGCCAGAACAGAAACAGCAACGCCGATGTAGTCAATAACAGGAAGAATTGGGCAGCATAACGGAATGGGCGGTTCAGGAAGCTGCGCGGCCACCAGACCTGGATTGCTTCCATAAACAGATACACAGGGATCAGCAGGCTTGCCCAACCGAGAAAACCAAATAACAGGTCTGAAATCCAGGCCCCCGCAACCCCACTCGCATTTGAAACTGTCTGCGTATCACTAGAGATATGCATCCACCCCGGATCAAATGGTGTATAGGTCACTGTTGCAAGAAACAGATAAATCCCAAATGAGACTAAAAATAATGTCATTACTAAGCGCTGTGCATAGGCACTCGACACCGCTGTCATATACTGTCCTGTAACCAATTCTTCATGAATATTCTTTTGCTGGTATGCTTCAAAAAAAGCGTCGCAATAAAATGCATATTATGCACCTGTTGCATCAAAAAAGATGCATTATTGTGTACTTCTTCTATATAGCCCAAATCGATTTCGATGATCAATAATATCGACTTTAATCTCACACCACTGTTATACAGTTTCACGTATAATTCAATAAATTTCTAAATAAAAAAGGATACAGCGAATGAGCGCACGTCACTCACGACTGATTATTTTAGGTTCTGGCCCTGCTGGCTATAGCGCAGCAGTCTATGCAGCGCGTGCAAACTTAAAACCGACCCTGATTGCAGGTCTGCAACTGGGTGGTCAATTAACCACAACGACTGAAGTAGATAACTGGCCTGGCGATCCTGAAGGTCTGACTGGTCCAGCTTTAATGGAACGTATGCAGGCTCATGCAGAACGTTTTGGTACTGAAATTGTTTATGATCATATCAATGAAGTTGACCTTAACGTTCGTCCATTCCTCCTGAAAGGCGATATGGAAGAGTTCACTTGTGATGCCCTGATCATTTGTACTGGTGCAACTGCGCAATACCTGGGTCTGGAATCAGAAGCTGCATTTATGGGTCAAGGCGTGAGCGCATGTGCAACCTGTGACGGTTTCTTCTATAAAGAGCAAAAAGTCATGGTTGTGGGCGGTGGTAATACTGCTGTTGAAGAAGCGTTATATCTCTCTAACATCGCTTCTCATGTGACTCTGGTTCATCGTCGTGACACGTTGCGTTCTGAAAAAATCCTGCAAGACCATCTTTTTGAAAAAGAAAAAGAAGGCAAAATCAGCATTATCTGGAATCATCAGGTAGAAGAAGTGTTGGGTGATACCACTGGCGTCACTGCGGTACGTTTAAAATCAACTCAAGATGATTCAACTCAGGATGTTGAAGTTTCAGGTCTGTTTGTTGCTATTGGTCATAAACCAAATAGCACCATGTTCGAAGGCCAGCTAGAACTGCGTGATGGCTATATTCAGGTACAAAGCGGTACAGCGGGTAATGCCACTCAGACCTCTATCCCGGGTGTATTTGCTGCAGGCGATATCGCAGACAGCATCTACCGTCAGGCGATTACCTCTGCAGGTTCAGGCTGTATGGCGGCATTGGATGCAGAAAAATATCTCGACGCAATGGGTAAATTAGACTAAGCATCGAAAATAAAAAGACCGTCCATCATGGGCGGTTTTTTTATGTATGATAAAAACAGTCTATTACAAGATCAGGGTTCTGCATGCATCTTCTTCCTCCTTCACAGTACATTTTCCCCAATCCTGAAGAAGCGGATCTTGAGGGCGAAGGCCTGATTTGTATCGGTGCAGACCTCTCCCTTTCTACTTTGTATGAGGCCTATACCCATGGTCTCTTCCCTTGGTTTTCTGAAGGTGATCCGATCTGCTGGTGGAGTCCGGAACCACGCTGCATTATTCGACCAGAGGATTATCATCCCAGCAAATCCCTGCTTCGCAGTATGAAAAAACGGGATTATAAAATTACGGTGAATCATGCTTTTGAAAGAGTCATCCGTTCCTGCTCATTGCCTCGCGCTTACGCAGATGAGACCTGGATTAGTGAAGAGATCATTCAAGGTTATTGCGATTTGTTCGACGCAGGCTATGGCTATAGTATTGAGGTTTGGGATGAAGATCGCGTAGTAGGTGGACTTTACGGGGTGACCATTGGTAAAGGCTGTTTCGGTGAATCCATGTTCAGTACCCAAACCGATGTTTCTAAAATGGCTTTTTATACCCTGATGCTGATTGGCAGAGAAAATCAGTTGCCCTGGATTGACTGTCAATTGGTGAATGATCACTTGATGAGTCTAGGTGCCTGTACAATTTCTCGCCATACATATCTTAAATCGTTACAAGATGTGATAAAACAGCCTGCGATCAATTGGAAAAAGTATCAAGACGGTGTATTTTCAAGTAAAACAATAGCGCAGTCTGCGCGATTAAGTGAATGAAAATAACAGAGGGCACTTGTTATGAACTCTTATCAACCACAGTCCCTACTGAACGATTTACAGTATTATATTACGCCGCCGCATGACTGTAGCTATCTGCTCAACAAGTCCGCGCGCATGGTTTTTCTTGATCCAGCGCACCGTATTGATGTAGTGACGCTGTCCGAGCTTTCTCGTACCGGTTTCCGTCGTAGTGGTGATTTTGTCTATCGGCCTGAATGCCACCTGTGCCGTCAATGCTTATCTTCACGTATTCCTGTTCATGAATTCCAAATGAACAGCTCGCAAAAAAAAGCCTGGAAACGTAATCAGGATTTGACGGTTAAAATTACCCATCCTGAACAGGCCACAGATATACATTACGCCCTCTACGAACGTTATATTAATGAACGCCATGCAGATGGTGATATGTACCCACCTAGCCGTGACCAGTTCGAAAAGTTTTTACTACAAAGCTGTACCGATAGTTTCTTTCTGGAATTATGGAAAGATGACCGTCTGATCAGCGTATCGACTTGTGACCTGCTCGATGATGGCGTTTCAGCGGTGTATACTTTCTTTGATCCTGATGAGAACCGCCGTTCCCTGGGTGCCTTTGCGATTCTGAAACAGATTGAGCACACTCAAAAACTTGGTTTGCAGTTTGTGTATCTGGGCTACTGGGTTCCACATTCAGCCAAAATGAACTACAAGTCTCAATACCTGCCACTTGAATTATTAATTGACGGGCAGTGGCGCCGATTAAACCGCACCCTTACTCCGGTGGAGATTGAACATCTGGGAAACTCCTTGATGACGACCTTGCCTAGCGGATGGAATAATCCCATCATCAAGTAAGTTAGTCGTCAAATAAGAGCTGGAATATTATTTAAACAGGCTGGCAAAATCATCAGTACAGGACTTCACCATAATAATGGCATGTTCCCGAGTGCCATTCGAATTCGGATAATAGTTCTTGCGCAGATCAATCTGATGAAAACCGGTTTTTTCATACAGTTTAATTGCAGCAGTATTGCTTTCCCGTACTTCCAGAAAGATTTGTACTGGACTATTTTTCAATAATGCAATTGAGGCATCTAGCAACTGATAACCTAAACCTTTGCCCTGTTGCGCAGGATCAATTGCCATCAGTAATAAATTGGCTTCATCCAACACCGGCTGTAAAATGCAGAACCCTACGACTTGCCCTGCTTGTTCAATCACAGTGCTTTGATAAGCAGTAACAGCATCTTCAAATTGTTTAAAGGTCCAGGGATGGGATTGTACTTTGGTTTCAATCTTGGCAACGGCTGGTACATCCGCAGCTTGCATCAAACGAATCATCTTCGTTCATCTTATCTAGAATTAACCTCCGCATTATAGAAACTTTATTTAAAAAATCGAGCAAAAAAAAAGAGCAACTTAGGTTGCTCTTCAGTCTTTTAATCTAGTTTTAAATTAAAGGCCCAGTTTTTGTTTCCAGCTTTGTAATAAGCTATGGGTGTCATGATCATTTGGATGAAAACTAGGTTTAAAGTACATCAGCATTTCTTTACCCATACCGGTAATAATTCCTTTAGATGGGCTATAACCATAAGTATAAATTTCTTTTAAAGCTCCGAGACTTAACTGACGGTCTTCTTTCAATAAACGCAATACAAAGTAGCTTTGTACAAAGAATAGGGTGACCATTGCAGCGACTAATGAAGTGGTACGCAGCAGATAAGATTTTAAGCCTTTACCGAAAACACCTTCGAATACATCATAGGCCACGGCCTTGTGTTCATTCTCTTCAATTGCATGCCAGAGCCACATGGTTTTCATGGTGTCATCTTTCATCAGTTCCTGAATATGATGATTGGTCAGTAACTGAGATGCAATGGTCGCAGTAAAATGTTCTAGTGCAGTCGTCGCAGTGAGGTCCACCATTTCCTGGGTAATACCGACTGGCTTACCGACTGCCGCAAAGATTTTGCGTGCAGTTTGAATGACTCGGTCAGTATAACGATCTAGCGTATCAACATCATGACCATGACGTTGCGCTGAAGCATTAAAACCCACATGTTCCTGGGTATGCATGGCTTCCTGACCAATAAAGGCAGAAATTTCCTTTTGCAACGCCTCATTATCTTTAATGGCTGGATGCTGACGTACAGCACGAACAGAATCAATAAAGAATTTTTCGCCTGCCGGGAATAGTGCAGAGAGTGCAGTCATAAAGTGAGTCAGTCCTGCTGAACCATTCATCCAGTATTCTGACACTTGATCAAAATCAAAACTCATACGACGTACCGGAAAACTTGCGCCTGCACGATTGGTAATTTTCACTTGAGCATTCATACACTTACTCCCCTCAGTTCTATATAGAGCTGAAATCTAATTATTAAAATTCTTATAGTTATATTACTGCGTTGAATTTTTCACATAAGTGCAGATAAGGTCAGTGAAATATCACTTAAGGACAGCTTATAAATATATTGTTAGACAATTTAAATATGCTTGAAAATGAGTAAGTTGAATTTACAGATATAAAAAAAGCGTCCCAAAGGGACGCTTTTTTCACACAATCAGCGATTATGCAGTTACTTTAGCAACTACACCAGCACCAACTGTACGACCACCTTCACGGATCGCAAAACGTAGACCTGGGTCCATTGCGATTGGGTGGATTAGTTCTACTGACATTTCTACGTTGTCACCAGGCATAACCATTTCAACGCCTTCTTTCAAAGAAATCGCGCCAGTTACGTCAGTTGTACGGAAGTAGAACTGTGGACGGTAACCGTTAAGGAATGGAGTGTGACGACCACCTTCGTCTTTAGAAAGTACGTATACTTCTGCATCGAATTTAGTGTGCGGTTTGATAGAACCTGGTTTAGCAAGTACTTGACCACGTTGTACGTCTTCACGTTTAGTACCACGAAGCAAGATACCACAGTTCTCACCAGCACGGCCTTCGTCAAGAAGTTTACGGAACATTTCAACGCCAGTTACAGTAGTCTTAACTGTGTCTTTGATACCCACGATTTCAACTTCTTCACCAACTTTGATGATACCAGTTTCAACACGGCCAGTTACAACTGTACCACGACCAGAAATTGAGAATACGTCTTCGATTGGCATCAAGAATGCTTGGTCGATTGCACGTTCTGGTTCTGGGATGTAAGAGTCAAGCGCTTCAACAAGTGCTACTACAGCTGGTTCGCCGTATTGACCAGCTTCACCGTTAAGTGCAGCAAGTGCTGAACCACGGATTACAGGAGTGTCATCACCTGGGAAGTCGTAAGTAGAAAGAAGTTCACGAACTTCCATTTCAACCAGTTCAAGAAGCTCTTCGTCGTCTACAAGGTCGCATTTGTTCAAGAATACAACGATGTAAGGTACACCTACCTGACGAGAAAGCAGGATGTGTTCACGAGTTTGTGGCATTGGACCGTCAGTCGCAGCACATACAAGGATCGCGCCGTCCATCTGAGCAGCACCAGTAATCATGTTTTTAACATAATCGGCGTGGCCCGGGCAGTCTACGTGAGCGTAGTGACGAGTTGGAGAATCGTATTCTACGTGTGAAGTATTAATTGTAATACCACGTGCTTTTTCTTCTGGTGCAGAGTCGATTGCAGCGTAGTCTTTCGCTTCACCACCGAATGTTTTAGCACATACAGTTGCAATCGCAGCTGTTAAAGTTGTTTTACCATGGTCAACGTGACCGATTGTGCCCACGTTAACGTGTGGCTTATTACGTTCGAACTTAGCCTTAGCCATGAGATCTTCCTTTTTAAACTGCCTGTAGGGGGTGAGCCCTACAAGCGATTTTGGTTTTTAACTATGAATTAGTTTGGGCTTATAGTAATCGAAAGATTACTCGTCGTCACCTTTTTTACCGCCAGACTGGAATTTAGCGATAATGCCTTCAGCCACGTTACGTGGAGTTTCAGCGTACTTAGCGAACTCCATAGAGTAAGTCGCACGACCTTGAGACATAGAACGCATATGAGTTGCGTAACCAAACATCTCAGAAAGTGGAACTTCTGCACGAATCGCTTTAGTACCGCCAGGTAAATCGTCCATACCTTGAACAAGACCACGACGACGGTTTAAGTCACCCATGATATCGCCCATGTAGTCTTCTGGAGTTTCTACTTCAACTTTCATGATAGGCTCAAGCAAGATAGGATCTGCTTTCATGAAACCATCACGGAAGGCATAAGAACCTGCCATTTTGAACGATAATTCGTCAGAGTCGACATCATGGTAAGAACCGTCGAACAATGTCGCTTTGATGCCAACTACTGGATAACCAGCAAGGACACCATTCTTCATACGTTCTTGGATACCTTTGTCAACCGCACCAAAGAATTCTTTAGGTACTACACCACCAACAACTTCTTCAGCGAACTCGTAGTCTTTACCAGTTTCAGGGTCAAGCGGCTCTAAACGTACGTATACGTGACCGAATTTACCTTTACCACCAGTTTGACGAACGAATTTACCTTCTTGCTCAACAGATTTCTTGATCGTTTCGCGGTAAGCAACCATTGGTTTACCAATGTTCGCTTCAACGTTGAACTCACGCTTCATACGGTCAACGATGATGTCAAGGTGAAGCTCACCCATACCAGCAATAATTGTTTGACCAGATTCTTCGTCAGTACGTACACGGAACGATGGATCTTCTTTCGCCAAACGACCTAAAGCAACTGACATTTTTTCTTGGTCAGCTTTAGTTTTAGGTTCAACTGCAAGTGCAATTACTGGCTCTGGGAATTCCATACGCTCAAGTGTAATGATGTTGTTTTCATCACAAAGCGTATCACCAGTTGTCGTATCTTTAAGACCTACACACGCTGCGATGTCACCTGCACGAATTTCTTCGATGTCATGACGGTCATTTGCGTGCATCTGTACGATACGGCCAACACGTTCACGTTTCATTTTTACTGGGTTATAACACGGGCTACCCGCTTTAAGAACACCAGAGTAAACACGTACGAATGTCAAGTTACCTACGAATTTGTCGTTCATGATTTTGAACGCAAGCGCAGAGAACGGAGCATCGTCAGACGCTTCACGAGAACCTTCAGTTTCGTCTTTGTCGTCTAAGATACCTTTAATTGCTTCAACGTCAGTTGGCGCTGGCAAGAACTCAATAACAGCATCCAACATACGTTGAACACCTTTGTTTTTGAACGCTGAACCACAAAGCATTGGTTGAATTTCATTCAACAATGTACGTGCACGCAGACCAGAAACGATTTCTTCTTTAGTCAACTCGCCTTCTTCAAGGTACTTGTCCATGAGTTCTTCTGATGCTTCCGCAGCAGCTTCAACCATGTTAGTACGCCATTCGTTAGCTAGCTCAACTAAGTCAGCAGGGATT
The DNA here is from genome assembly GCF_058599425.1 of Acinetobacter sp. CAU_H_56. NCBI lineage: Bacteria > Pseudomonadati > Pseudomonadota > Gammaproteobacteria > Moraxellales > Moraxellaceae > Acinetobacter > Acinetobacter sp. CAU_H_56. Next base: position 2,385,212 of record NZ_CM178654.1, read on the forward strand.
TCACCATATTCGAACTTCATACCTTGAGACGCTTCGTCCCAGATAATCGATTTCATTTCGATTAGGTCAACAACACCTTGGAAGTTTTCTTCAGCGCCAACTGGAATCACGATTGGCACAGGGTTACCGCCAAGACGTGTTTTTACTTGTTCCACAGCACGGAAGAAGTTCGCGCCAGTACGGTCCATTTTGTTTACGAACGCAATACGAGGCACTTTATATTTGTTTGCTTGACGCCATACAGTTTCAGACTGAGGTTGTACACCACCTACAGCACAGTAAACCATACATGCACCGTCAAGAACACGCATAGAACGCTCAACTTCGATCGTGAAGTCAACGTGTCCCGGGGTGTCAATAACGTTAATACGGTGTTGGTCGAACTGGTTAGCCATACCTTTCCAGAAGCATGTTACTGCTGCTGAAGTAATGGTAATACCACGTTCTTGCTCTTGTTCCATCCAGTCAGTTGTTGCTGAACCTTCGTGAGTTTCACCTAGTTTATGGCTCTCACCTGTGTAGAACAAAATACGTTCAGAAGTCGTTGTTTTACCAGCATCGATGTGCGCGGAAATACCGATGTTACGGTAACGAGAAATTGGGGTTTGACGTGCCATGATTTCTAGCATTCCTAAATTTTGTTGTTTAAAACAGGACGCTTTAAGTTGCTAGCAACTTAAAGCGTTTTGATGACGATTGGATGAAACCCATATCATCACCGTCCTGATAAGGGCCTGTTTTATGTGCTTAGAAACGGTAGTGAGAGAAGGCTTTGTTGGCTTCAGCCATACGGTGCACATCTTCACGTTTTTTAACCGCTGCGCCTTTACCTTCAGCTGCATCAAGCAACTCGCCAGCAAGACGTAAAGCCATAGTTTTTTCAGAACGCTTAGCAGCAGCATCTACTAACCAACGCATAGCTAGGGCAGTACGACGGGATGGGCGTACTTCCATAGGTACCTGGTATGTAGCACCACCAACACGGCGTGCTTTTACTTCGACCATTGGACGAACTTTTTCAAGAGTAGCCTCAAAAAATTCAACTGGGTCTACTTTAGATTTTTCTTGAACGCGGTCCAAAGCACCGTAAACGATACTTTCAGCAATAGATTTTTTACCATCTTGCATTACGTGGTTCATGAATTTAGCGATTGTTTGGCTGCTGAACTTAGGATCCGGAAGGATTTCACGAGCAGCGACTACGCGACGTCTTGGCATTTTAAAACTACCTATAAATATGACACTTCAGGTTTATCCAGCATGAGTACAAAGTGTCATGTACATTCGCTGGCCTTACTACACGTCGCTTGAATTTCACAAAATAAATGCAGAAATCAGACAAGCGAGACGATAAAGGATTGCAGTTCTACGAACTAAGAAATTAATCTCGAAAGATCAATTATTTCTTAGGACGTTTAGTACCGTATTTAGAACGAGACTGGTTACGATCTTTAACACCAGCACAGTCTAAAGAACCACGAACGGTATGGTAACGTACACCTGGTAAATCTTTAACACGACCACCACGGATAAGAACAACACTGTGCTCTTGTAGGTTATGGCCTTCACCACCGATGTAGCTTGATACTTCAAAACCAGAAGTTAAGCGAACACGGCAAACTTTACGCATTGCTGAGTTAGGTTTTTTAGGTGTAGTTGTGTAAACACGTGTACAAACACCACGACGTTGTGGACAAGCCTTCAACGCAGGAACTTTAGATTTTTCAACTAAAGTCGTACGACCCTTACGGATCAACTGATTTGTTGTTGCCATGTGGCAATTCTCCCGTTAATAAAAAGCCCCAAAAAACTACTACTTTTTGAGGGCATGCAATTGTAAGTCAAGATGTATAATTGGTCAACACACTGAAAGCACTCAAATGCACATCAGCTATCGCTTACAATTATTTAATCGGTTCAAATATCTACTATTTTTCCTGAGACGGATCTGCATCTTTAGTAACATTTTTTGTTTTATTTTTCGCCGTGCTTTTAGCAGTGGCTTTAGGCTGCTCCGGCGCATCTGCAGTTTGTGCATCTGCTTGCTGTTGATCTTCATTTTCGGAGCCTGAATCATGCTCCTGTTCAGCTTCTGCCAGAGTATCCTCTATATCTTCAGGGACAGGTTCACTCAGCGCAGGTTGCTGCACATGTTTATCTGCTACCGGCTCCACCAGTTGGTCTGCCAACGTATTCAAGCCCTCACTGACCTGCTCGTCTTTTTCTTCCTCGGCGACCGGTTGATCCGTCTTTTTGACTACCTTGACCTGGGTAATATTTTTATTACCTTCAATCGGAATCTCCTGATCCAGAATCGGCTCTCCTGGCGCGCTCTTATCTGCTTGAGCGGCACCATTCAGCAATTTAGGTGCAGCCTGTTGCAAGAGTTCTCTCGATTTTTGATAGGCTTCTAGTACCGAAACAGAGCTATCACGATGCTGTAATAGATATTGACGGGCATTCGAGAATACTTCTTGAGCTTTCTGGTTCACGTCATTCACAAAGCGATGACTATAGACTGCGCCAATCCCTGCACTCGCCAATGGAGTCAGTTTGGTTAACTGCTCTAATAAAGACAGTTTCGGGAAATGGTTCATCCATACCCACTTCATGCTACCATCCTGATTGCTGAGCCATTTTTTCAGTGTTTCCACATCATTGCTTGATCCAAGCATAGTCTGCAACTGGGAAAGGTCATGTGTTTTCAAAGTACTGCTCAGCGCTTTAAGCCCCATCAACAGCGCCTGTTTTTCTGCAATCAGACTGAGATCAATCTGTCTAAAGATATGCTGTACAATTTCCTGATCGTCTTCCTTGCTCAGGTCAAAACCATAAGAACGTCCCACTTGATAGATGGTACGCAGTGCCATCAGTAAAGAAGCTGGAATATCAATCGCAGTTCCCAATACCCCAGTGACACCACTTACAGCGCCTTGTACCGTCGCCATCCATTTATTTTGTTCAGCAAATGCCTGAGAAATGCGTTGAGAACGCGTAGTGTCCTGAGTTAATTCTTCCAAATCCTTCGCCCCTGCTTCATTCAGGATGGCATCAACCGAACTCATCTGGTTGCTGAACTGATTCAGGTGATTATAAAAGTAGTCAGATACTTTGTCGGCCAGCTGGGGAGAAACAAAATGCGCGACATTATTCACGGTATTAAAACGACGGCCCAGCAGCTGACGGGAAACATTTGGAAGATGTTCGCGTAGCATGTCTTTGGGATTTTCATATTTTTTTGAAGCAAAAGGGCTTTTGACTTTTGCCGAGCCATCAACAGCATGATCGGTATTATCAACAGCATGATCGGTATTGAAGGTTTTAGTCACAGAATCGGGTGCAACATGATTTAACAGTTCCAAACCTGTTGAACTGAACTTTTTCGCCACTCCAAAGGCATTCGAAATCAGACCATTAGATTGTTTATTATTAGCATTTACCATTTTTACCTCAGCATGCACGTGCTTGTATTTGGTATAAATACTAGGTGTAGTCAGCATTTATCTCAACCTTATTCTGTTTCATTTAGTAAAAGCTCTACACAGTACTTTATAAACTCAACCTACTGTCACACGGCATAACATTTGCCATAAGATTTCAAAAATCTTTCTGCTATGATGTTCTGCATTGTGAAATAGGGGTTAGCGCTATATTTTGCTGTCTTATCAATGCCGAGTATCTCCCGCTGCCCCAGAGATAAACTATAAGGATCTGTAGATGAAACGTGTTGTCATCACTGGTATGGGTATTAACTCGTGCATTGGTAATACATTAGAGGATGTGAATCACTCTTTACAAAACGGGATTTCAGGAACACGTTTTAATCCGACTTATGCTGAACTGAATTTCAAGAGTCATGTTAGCGCTGCTGCTGAACAGGATTTTGATGGTATTGACCGTAAGCTGAAACGCTTTATGGGCGTGTGTGCAATGTATGCCTACAATGCTGCTGTTGCAGCCGTTGAGCATGCAGGTTTAAAACAGGAAGATCTGGCGAATAATCCACGTTATGGTATTGCCGGTGGTTCAGGTGGCAACTCGACAGCTTCTGTAGTAGAAATGACAAAATTGCTGGAAGAAAAAGGCGCACGCAAAGTTGGTCCATTCTTCGTACCACGCAACATGTCGAATACCATTACAGCAAACGTCGGTGTCGCATTTAAATTACAAGGGATTGCACACTCGATTACTAGCGCTTGTGCAACTTCTGCCGATGCCATTGGTTATGCTTATAATCTGATCCAACTGGGTAAACAGGATTTAATGCTTGCCGGTGGTGGTGAAGAAGATCACTGGTCTCAAAGCCTGCTATTTGATGCGATGGGTGCACTGTGCTCTAAATACAACGACACACCTGAAACAGCTTCTCGTCCATATTCAGCAGACCGTGACGGTTTCGTGATTGCTGGCGGTGGCGGTTTCGTGGTGCTTGAGTCTCTAGAACATGCTCAGGCACGTGGCGCGAATATTCTGGCTGAAGTTGTGGCTTATGCAGCTAACTCTGATGGTGCTGACATGGTTGCTCCATCTGGCGAAGGGGCAACACGTTGTATCCTGATGGCTCTAGAAGAAGCCAAACAGCATGGTGTAGATAAAATTGACTATGTGAATACACATGGTACTTCTACTCCAGCAGGTGATGTTACTGAACTTAAAGCTATGGCACGTGCCTTCGGTGAAGGTCACGTTCCTCCACTCAGCTCGACTAAATCTATGACAGGTCACAGCCTGGGTGCTGCAGGTGTTCAGGAAGCGATCTACTCTATCCTGATGATGCAAAATGACTTTATTGCACCAAACATCAATGTGACTGAACTGGATGAAGGCGCAAAACCATTTGATATCGTACTTGAAAAACGTGACGCAAAATTGAATACTGTGATGAGTAACAGTTTCGGTTTCGGCGGCGTAAATGCTTGTCTCGTTTTCAAAAAATGGGAAGGCTAAGCCGCCCATTTTAGGGTGACTTGATGGATGCTCCTTCTGATGCTTTCTTGTGGGTAAAAGCATTACATATTATTGCTGTGGTTTGCTGGTTTGCTGCATTGTTCTATCTGCCACGGCTTTATGTCTACCATGCCATGAGCGAAGATGTCGTAAGTCATCAACGCTTTGAAATTATGGAACGCAAGCTGTATCGCGGGATTATGTGGCCAGCTATGGTCGCCACGCTGATCACAGCACACTTTCTGGTCGATTGGGGTGATGCAACGCGTCATTACCATGAAGCCTTATGGTTCTATCTGAAAGTCGGCTTGGTTGGCTTGCTAGTCATTTACCATTTGGTATGTGGTTATTACCGCAAGAAACTGATGGAAAATGCCCATTACAAGTCACACAAGTTCTGGCGCTTCTTTAATGAAATGCCAACGCTGATTTTATTTGCTGTGGTGATTTTAGTGGTTGTAAAACCTACTTTCTAAGATTCCCTAAAATTAAAAGATCCCCGATTGATCGGGGATTTTTTATGTCTGTACTTTATTCTCCGGAGAGAAGTTGCTGACGTTTACGAAGACGTGGTTTATACAAAGTGTGATAGGTGGCGAACAGAATTACTAACCACAGCGGACTAATCATCAGTGCTTTCATGGTATCTACTTCGAGACTTAAAATAACTAAGGCAAAGAACAAGAAGATCAGCACCAGATAGGACATCCAGATTCCGCCCGGCATCTTGAAGGTCGAAGTGGCATGTTTTTCAGGTTGCTGTTTACGGTAACGGATATAACACACCATAATCAGCCCCCAGATACTGATAAACAGAATCACACAGAGTGAACTGGCCAGCGTAAAGGCTTCCATCGTGTTCGGCACAAAATACTGGAAAGCCGCACCTGCCATAATAAAGGCACAGGAAAATAACAGACCTTTAGCCGGAACTGCACGACTTGAAAGCTCAGCCAAAGCCTGAGGTGCCTGACCATCACGTGCCAAACCAAACAGCATCCGACTGGTAGAGAACACGCCACTATTCATGGAGGACATCACAGAAGACAGTACCACCAGATTCATGATAATGGCTGACACCGGAATACCCGCATGCAGAAACAGTGTTACAAAAGGACTTTGATCAGCAGGAATTTCTACCCACGGTGTTACAGACATAATGACCAGCAGAGACAACACATAGAACAGGATGATCCGTGTAGGAATCGCATTCACTGCTTTAGGCAAGTTCTTTTCAGGATCCTTGGTTTCAGCCGCCATCGTACCCAGCAGTTCTACACCGACGAAAGCAAACATCGCAATCTGGAAGCCAGCCAGAAAGCCCATTGTGCCCTTAGGGAACATACCATCATAGGCCCAGACATTGGTCAGGCTGGCAGCCGATCCACCTGGTGCCTGGAAGTCGCTGAAGATCATATATCCGCCAATCGCAATCAGGCCTAAAATCGCCAGAATTTTAATCAGTGCAAACCAGAACTCGATTTCACCAAACAGCTTAACGGTCAGCAGGTTAATTCCCAGTACCAGCAGTACACAGCCAGCACTGATCATGGCCTGCCCCATGGGTGTAAAAGCCATATCGGGTGGCAGCCAGAAATTCAGATAATTGATAATTGCCGCTAAGTCGGCAATACCGACCAGAATCCAGCCCAGCCAGTACGACCAGCCAATATAATAGCCAGCCCCCGGACCAATCAGGTCATGCGCCATATCAATGAAGGATTTGTAGTGCAGATTGGACAGTAAAATTTCCCCTAATGCACGCATTAGGAAAAAGAACATGGCTCCAATAATCATGTAGATAAATAAGATTGAAGGCCCTGCCAGTGCAATCGTTTTACCAGAACCCATAAACAGGCCTGTACCAATGGCACCACCAATGGCAATTAACTGCAAATGGCGGTTAGAGAGCTTACGCTGTAATTCATGGGGAGATGATGATGCATCATCTTTGGAGGAGGCTGTATTCATATTCGGTTCCTTTTTCCCATCAGGCCCTCGCTCATCTGATCGGATTTCTTCCTGAAATCCTGATTGCAGATACAGTTTCATTTAATGAATTAAATGATCAGGCCTGATGTGCTTACAAAATCAAGTTGGGAGATATAAAAATCTGAAGCAACTTAAGGGAGGGCTGCAATCACTGCAATTTCAATTAACCAGACGGGATTTACCAGATCCGCCTGAATGGTTGCGCGTGCTGGTGTGCCATATCCCTCGAGCCATTCAATCCAGAGTGCATTGACGGTTTGAAAGTCTTCCAGGTTTTTAACAAAGAGCTGTGCAGATAACAGACGGCTTTTGTCTGTACCTGCCAGTTTAAGGAGTTGATCAATCTTCAAGAGCACTTCACGCGTTTGACCACGAATATCCAGACTGGTGCTGTCTGGCACCTGCCCTGATAAATACACGGTTTGATTATGAATGGTGACAGCACTCATGACCTGATTGCTGTTCAAACGCTGAATATGTGCATGTTCCGTCATAATTTTATCCTCTCTTATTTCTAATATTTGTTTAATCTTTAGCTTTCAATCTGTACAGGCACACGTTGGGTGATGGCACACATCAGCTCATAGCCAACCGTACCCGAACCCGCGGCCACTTCATCAATCGGCAATACTGTGCCGTGTATGGATTGTCCCCACAGCACAACTTCGCTACCAATCTGCGCATCCGGGACAGAAGCTAGATCAACCGCCAGCATATCCATACTGATGCGACCGATCGTTTGGGTTCGAATCCCATCTACCAAAACTGGTGTTCCAGTTTGTGTGATTCGCTGATAACCATCCGCATAACCACAGGCTACAATTCCAATCTGCATCTCTTGCTCAACTACAAAAGTAGAGCCATAACCAATGCTGTCTCCTGCCCGAACCTGCTGAATCGCGATCAGTTCGCTACGCAGACTCATGGTCGGCTTTAAGTTCCAGTGATCAATCGTATGGGTAGGATAGTCAGGTGAGCTGCCGTAAAGCATGATGCCGCTACGTACAATGTCTGACTGTATATGCTGATGATGACGCAGAATGGCAGCACTATTACTGAGTGAAGTTTTGCCCGGCAGATTTTGAATGGTTTCGGTAAAGACCAGCTGTTGATGTTCAATACCTTCCTGTCCAAGGCGCATGCCATCCGCATCGGAAAAATGTGTCATATGACTGATGGAGCATACTTGCTTAATATTTTTTAATTCCTGAAAAGCGACACGATACTGCTCAGGTAAAAAACCGAGCCGGTTCATTCCGCTATTCATTTTTAAAAAGACATCAAACTGTACGTCTGGTTGTAATTGGACAAAGGTTTTTAACCATTCCAGTTGATGCTGGGCATGAATTGCAAAACTTATCTCATACTTGGCGCAGTCGAATAAATCTTCAAGGCCAAAAATGCCTTCCAGCAACAATAAGGGTTTGTCACAGCCTAAGGCACGCAAACGCTTTCCTTCAATAAGATCCAGAAAGGCAAAACCATCGGCACTTTTTAATGCGGGATAAACCCGCTCAATACCATGCCCATAAGCATCAGCTTTGACGATTGCAAAGACCTGGCTTTGAGGTGCGCAGGAACGTGCAACTTGCAGGTTATGTTGCAATGCCTGTTGATGAATCACCGCGTGTATTGGACGTGGCATAAATTTCTTCCCTGAAACTGATAATCCTTAAAAGCTTAAGCAACCTGCTGATAACGATTCAGTGATAAACCTTCAGTACTAATCTCAGGTGCTTGACCCAGTACCAGATCACTGATCAGCTTTCCTGAACCACAGGCCATGGTCCAGCCTAAGGTACCGTGCCCAGTATTCAGGAACAGATTGTTAAAGCGTGTCGATCCAATAATTGGTGTGCTATCCGGAGTCATTGGACGTAAGCCGGTCCAGAAACTGGCCTGCGCCATATCGCCGCCCGGAAACAGGTCACGAGTGACCATTTCCAAGGTTGCACGGCGATCCTCATTCAGGCCCAAATTAAAGCCTGTTAGCTCTGCCATACCACCGACACGGATGCGCTGATCAAAACGAGTCAATGCAATCTTGTAAGTTTCATCCAGCACAGTCGATTGTGGTGCATGAGTCTGATCCACAATTGGAATGGTCAATGAATAACCTTTGACTGGATACACCGGCAGATCCAGATGTAGCGGCTTCAGGAAATCACGGGAATAGCTGCCAAAAGCCAGCACATATTTATCTGCGGTCAATACCTGACCATTAACCAGTACACCTTTGATCTGGTCACCTTCAAACAGCAGTTTTTCAACCTGCTGGTTAAACTTGAATTGTACGCCCATGCCTTTGGCGTAATTGGCCAGTGCATTGGTAAACAGGTAGCAATCACCGGTTTCATCATTTGGCAGATGCAAACCACCCACCAGTTTATCTTTAGCTTCTGCCAGTGCCGGTTCAACTTTGGCTAGCTGCTCACGATCCAGCAACTCAAAATCCACGCCGGTTTCTTTCAGCACTTCGATATCACGTTGCACTGCATCGAGCTGTGCTTCCTTACGGAAAATCTGCAAGGTTCCTTTAGAACGGTTTTCATAAGAAATGCCGATATCACGACGTAGATTACGTAAACAGTCACGGCTATATTCGGCGACCCGCACCATACGTTCTTTATTCACTGCATAATGTTGAGCATTACAGTTTTTCAGCATCTGGGCCATCCACTGTAACTGCCACAGACTACCATCAACATTAATCGCCAATGGTGCATGATGCTGGAACATCCATTTCACTGCTTTAAATGGAATGCCAGGTGCTGCCCATGGTGTCGAATAACCAGGAGAAATCTGGCCCGCATTACCAAAACTGGTTTCTTCAGCCGGACCTGCCTGACGGTCAAGGACAGTCACTTCTGCTCCCTGCTGCGCAAGATAGTAGGCACTTGTTACACCAATGACACCACCACCCAATACAATTACGCGCATGACATTACCCTCAATGACATTTATAGTTTATTTCACCAGTATATTTTTGGATCAATAGTGAATTTCACTGTTTTAAACTGATATATTCAGCAAATTCACTAGATTCTTCGCGTCATTTTTAAAAATTAAGGGAATAATAGATGCGCAAATTAGACCGCATTGATCGCATGATTTTAGATATCCTGCAGCGCGATGGACGCATTGCAATCAGTGAACTCGCTTCCCGGGTCAACCTCTCTACCACACCTTGTTCCGAGCGGGTCAAGCGGCTAGAACGCGATGGAATCATCATGGGTTATCATGCCCGACTCAATCCGGAAAAGCTGGAAAAGAACCTGTTAGTGTTTCTGGAAATCAAACTTTCTGCCAAATCCGGTGATGTATTTGAACAGGTCGCGCGTGACTTAAGCGAAATTCCTGAAGTGCTGGAATGTCATCTCATCTCGGGAGATTTTGATTATCTGGTGAAAGCCCGCCTAAAGGAAATGAGTGCTTACCGGCGTCTGCTTGGGGATTTATTAAAAAAGCTCCCCTCTTCTGCTTCCTCACATAGTTATGTAGTGATGGAAGAAGTAAAGGAAAGTTCATATCTGGATGTAGGAATCTAATTCTGACAAGGGTTCAAGTTGTAGACACAACAAAACCCCATAAGGGGCTTTGTTGTGAACCGTTTATCTGAATTAGATAAGTTTAAAGTAAAATTTTATTATTTATATGGATGATTATCTAAGACTAGGCAGGAATACGTAGTACTTGCCCCGGGAAAATATCATCGGCATTTTTCAGTAAAGGGCGATTTGCCTCGAAAATCTTATTGTACTGATTGGCATCACCATAAAACTCTTTCGAAATTTTAGATAAGGTATCACCCGATTTAACCGTATAGAACTTACTTTCAGGTTCCGGATTCGCCACAGTCAGCTGGTCATCCACTTTAGCGACATGATCAACATTTCCTACTGCTAAAATAATCTTTTCACGATCCGCCTGACTTTGTACCTGTCCGCGTACGGTTGCCAGATCTGAGGTTGAGTTATAGCTGATCGACAATCCTGTAATTGGCAGTCCTAGGCTTTTAACATGGCCTAATAATTTGTTCGCTATTTCCTGTGCAGAAGGTTCAGCCGATGCTGCTTTAGATGCAGCGGCAGGCGCTTGCTGAGTTGCTGCCGGTGTTTGTTGTGGCTCCGCAGCTGCAGTGTTCTTTTTACCAATGCCTTTTACAAAATCAAAAAGACCCATAGTGGACTCCATTCTTGTTATTCATCAGATCATTCTTATTTGTACAAGGAAAGCAGCAGATACAAAGTTAGTCATTGGTAAGCAAAAGGTTATCGATTGTAAAATCACCCTATATCTATTCTATAGGCACAAAAAAACCACCTTGCGGTGGTCTTTAGGTTCAGCAAAGCTGAAAATCAGCATTAACCAAGTTTTTTAGTAACATAGTCAATAGCAGATTGAACAGTTGTGATTTCGTTAGAATCTTCATCAGGAATAGTGATGTCGAAGTCATTTTCGAAAGACATAACAAGTTCAACTAGGTCTAGAGAGTCAGCACCTAAGTCATCCATGAAAGATGCTTCGTTTTTAATCTCTTCGACTTTGATACCAAGTTGTTCTGCAACCGCTTGTTTAACGCGTTGTTCGATATCGCTCACAGGAATTCTCCTCATTGCTTGTGGCGTTTTTAATGCCGTTAGTTTAATTGAATCTATAAAATTTGGAAAGTTAATACATGTGCCGTTTAGCTCATGTATAAACCACCATTAACGTGAATGACTGTACCTGTAATGTAACTGGCTTTGTCCGATGCCAGGAAACTTACGGCATTCGCGATATCTTGTGGGTCACCTAAACGGTTTAAAGCCACTTGATCACTCATTTTCTTGCGAATTTCTTCACTTAACTGTTCAGTCATTTCAGTCGCGATAAAGCCTGGTGCAACAGCATTGACTGTAATCTGACGACTACCCATTTCTTTAGCCAGACTGCGACCAAACGCCTCAATACCTGCTTTGGCAGCTGAATAGTTCGCCTGACCTGGGTTAGCAAAATGCGCCACCACAGAACTGATATTGATGATACGGCCGAAACGTGCCTTAGTCATACCTTTCAGCACACGTTTAGATAAACGATAAACGGCTTTCAGATGGATGTTTAAAATATCATCCCAGTCGTCTTCCGACATGCGTAATAACAGGTTGTCTTTGGTAATACCGGCATTATTCACCAGTACCAGCACAGGGCCATAGTTTTGCTCAATATCGCTGACCAGTGCATCAATCGCAGCACCATCACGTACATCTAAAACCTTACCGGCACCATTTTCAGCAAATTGTGCGTTAAGTTTCTCTGCACCCGCTTCAGAAGTCGCAGTACCTACGACAAAATAACCGTCTTGAATTAATTGTTGTGCAATTGCAGCACCAATGCCGCGGCTTGCACCTGTCACCAAGGCAACTTTACGTTCCTGTGTCATGCAATTTTCCCTTCTGCCACCAATACGGTGTTCAACGCATCTTCCAGACGAGATTGAGTATCTAATGGAAGTGCTTTTTCGATATTCGGTAAACGTTTTGCCATATTGGCCAGTACATTACCTGGGCCACATTCTACAATGTACTCAACGCCTTCATCTTGAAGGAATTGTAGTGTTTTAGTCCATTGCACTGACTCATACAGCTGCTCAGTCAAAGCCTGACGAAGTTCAGTCACGTCCGCAGCTGCTTTTGCGCCTACATTTTGTAATACAGGTATGCGTGGCATCTCAATGGCAGTTTGTTCCAAAGCTGTTGCGAACTGCTCAGCGGCAGGTTTCATCAGTGAACAATGTGAAGGAACTGAAACTGGTAGTGCAATCGCTTTACCGCCATTTTCTTTGGCCAGTGCCATCACGGCTTCTACACGTTCTTTATTACCAGCAACTACGACTTGCCCCTGAGCATTATAGTTGGCTGCTTCAACTGAACCTTCGCCTGCTGCTGTTGCTTGTGCACAAAGCTCGATCACTTTGGCATCATCCAGACCCAGAATCGCTGCCATTGCACCTACGCCTTGAGGTACAGCAGTTTGCATCAACTTACCACGCAGGTTCACCAGCTTGACTGCATCACCCAGACTTAAAGCACCCGCTGCAACTAACGCGCTGTATTCACCGAGTGAATGGCCCGCCATATATTTTGGTGCTACTCCACCCAGCTCTAACCATACACGCCATAAAGCGATTGATGCTGTTAATAGTACCGGTTGAGTAAATTCGGTTTGATCCAGACCTTCACCCGTCTGTGCAATCTGCCACAGATCAAAACCCACCGCTTCAGATGCTTCAGCAAATGTATCGCGGATACCACTAAACTGTTCTGCAAGTTCAGCGAGCATGCCGACTTTTTGTGAACCCTGACCTGGGAACACAAATGCAGTTTTAGTTGCTTGAGCTGCTTGTTCGAGTTGTTTAGCAGACATAAATAAAATCCTTTCATTCAAGAGGTGCGAATCTTTTCTTAGACCTAAAAGTTGGCCGATCAGATCACCTTACCCATTGTGGAGCGCAATTTAACACGTAATTTTGGCTTGGGTAATTGCCAAATACAACAAAAACCGCGACTTCACATGATGACCGCAAAACCTATGTATAAAATCAAGCATAAAAAAAGGGAGCTTAACGCTCCCATTTTTTCTACTAAGCTTTAACGCTTAATACATCATCAATTATTCAGCAGATGCTTTAGCGAATAATTGACGACCACGGTAGATACCATCTTTAGATACGTGGTGACGACGATGAGTTTCACCAGTAGTTTGGTCTACAGTTAATGCATTCTCAGTTAAAGCGTCATGTGAACGGCGCATGTCACGGCGAGAGCGACTTTTACGGTTTTGCTGAACGGCCATGATGGCTCCTTACAAATATCGAAAAAATGGATCAGAACAAATTCGATTGTCTTATACGCATGAGTATAACACAAAAATTAGTTAAGTTTACCCTTCAAAGCTGCCAAAACTTCAAACGGATTATCCCGTTTTTCTTCAACAACTTCTTCTGCGGCAGGTTGATGCTTATGCTCACAAACATCATGCTTAGGAGACAGCGGCATCAACAATAACAATTCATCTTCTATCAGTGCGAGCAAGTCAGCGGTGGCAGGTGCATCATATGAACCTTTCGTCGTTGCTTCACTTTCACCTAAGACGATGAAATCAGCATCCTCATCCAAGCGCTCTATCAGTGACTCATCATCCACAAGAGCTAGATGAAAATCTGAAACGAGTTCGATTTCAACAGTCTCCAGACAACGCTGGCATTCCATTGGAACTTTCGTTTCAACATGACCATCCAACCATGCAATGCGATGATAGGCATCCATTGATAGCTTACAGTCTATGTTAATCAATTGATCATCAATTGATCCAACAGCTTCACGAGCAATACGAACAAAGCGAGATAATGGCAGGTTTCCTGACCATACAAAGCCCTGTTCAGCCCATTTAAACGGCTCAATCTGTGCCGGAAAGGTATTTGCTGACATAATTAAGGCGGCAATTCTACAAATTCATCAGAACTCTGTCAAAGATTAAGATACAATTTTGTACTTATTTTTAGACAGACCAATTGGGTAATTTCAGTCATGCATCTGTTGCAGCCGCAAACAGAAGTGAATGTTTCATCACTCGTTAGCACACTTTCAACCTCCGATTCTGACAGCTCACTACAGCAAGTGCAACGCTTACCGTGGGCGAATTTATCCTCAGAAGCGGAACAGGTTGATTGGCTCATCTTACACTTTAATCACTGGTTTTCCCACCTAAATGTCACTTTAGTCCGTGGTGATTTTGAACCGGAGTATTTCCCGGCAACAAAAGATAGCCCTGCCCGGATCCAGTTTGCGCATGGCTTCTTTAATAGTGCTCTGCATGAAATCAGTCACTGGACTATTGCCGGTGACAAGCGCCGTCTGCTGCCAGATCTGGGCTACTGGTATGCGCCAGATGGCCGCACCAAGGAACAGCAGGCATTATTTGAGCAGGTCGAAATCAAGCCACAAGCGATTGAATGGATGTTCTCCAAAGCATTTGGCCGTAAGTTCCGTGTGTCTCTGGATAATTTAACCGGTGATGGTGGCGATGGTTCCAGCTTTAAAGATAATGTCTATACCCAGGTGCAACGCTATTTTAGTGGTGAAGCCAAACTGCCACGTGATGCCAAACGCTTCATTGATTGTATCTGTGTCTGCATCCGTGCGGGCAAAAGTTTACAATCTGATGAATTTCAACGTGAAATGCTTGATTAAATTACACAAATCTACCTGTTTGTTATTGTTACTTTATACAAAGGCATTTCATAATAAGTTTAAGGCAGGTTGGGAGGAATATTTATGCTGCATTTACGTGTACACCCGGATAATCCGCAAGCTCGTCTGATCAGTCAGGCGGTAGAACGTATTCGTGCCGGTGATGTTATAGTTTATCCGACCGATGCAGCCTATGCGATTGGCTGCCAGATTGGGAATAAACATGCGATGGAGCGAATCGCGCAGATTCGTGGTCTAGGCCCAAAGCACCAATATGCCATTATCTGCTGTGACTTATCCGATCTTGCGACTTATGCCAAAGTCGACAATGCTGTCTATCGTTTGCTGAAAAATAATACACCTGCTGTGACCACGTTTATTCTTCCGGCAACCAGCGAAGTGCCTAAACGTTTAATGCATCCGAAGAAAAAAACTATTGGTTTACGTATCCCGACCAATCCTGTATGTCAGATGCTGCTGAAAGAACTCGGTGAACCGCTGCTAACTTCAACACTCATCCTACCAGACCAGACGGATCCTTTAGATGATCCTTATGACATTGAGATGCAACTCGGTAAGCGTATTGATGTGTTTATCGACAGTGGTCTGGGCACATTAAGTACGACTTCTATTGTGGATTTATCAGGAGATCAGCCTGAAGTGATCCGTCGTGGTGTCGGTGATGTGAGTGCTTTTGAATAAATAAAGCTGCTTCTAATGAAGTCTCAGAAGAAAATAAAATGGATTTGTTTTATATCCTCCTGAACCTGAATGAATTTCCTGCCAATTATCTGATCTACGCTGAACTGCCTTGGACACTGGAATCCAAGGCAACATCTATCGATAAAAATTCCAAGCCAGAATTAAATCTGAATATCAACAATATTGAATACGCATACTTTCTTGAGATCGCGATGGCAAGAAAGCTTTTACAAGTTTATTCAACGAACAATGTTTGTCTGGCAGATACCTGCCAACGTATCATCGAATATGTATTGCGAGAGCAGAATTAAAATAACCTTATCACGCATGCCAAGATTTAATAGCTCGCTGCACGATCCTGAGTAGATGTACTGACCGCTGGTGCAACCGAAGGAACCTGATTATTCAAACTTGGCATTGGGGGTAACGGATCACCTTCTTTATAATATTTTAACTGCAAGAAGTTTGGACATTCCGACAGTTTTTGCTGATGAGTTGCCAGTTCAGCACCAAACCTGTTTTTGACTGAAACATGAAAAGTGATTTGATCCTCTTCAAGCACATTCAATAACGCAGTCCGGGCTGTGGATTCCATAGTCCTAAAAGAATCAATAGAATTACAGCTCATGGTTTTGACCATTGCAGTAACACCGTCGGGTAAATCTTTGCCCGTATAAAGCGTATTACGCATATAGAAACGAATATGGGGATACTGATCCAGTACGCTAAAATCCAGTTTCATGGCCTGCATCATTGGTTTGGCCTGCTCAACAAAGCTGGAAAAGCCGCCAGACTTCAGATTGGTACGCATTTCATTTTCAAGCTGCATAAGCTGATATTGAGGATAGCCCCAGAATCCCCCTAAGCCGATGACGCCGATTAACACAAGTATGATTGGCATTTTTATAATTAACCTGATCTATGATTGTTATTTATCAATATTTTTTTGGCTACATTAGTTTATTTTTTAGGCGATAGATAACTGTTTTTTCTTATTTTTATCACATATTTCCTGATGAGCTTTCACACATTCACTATTTAATAGGTGCTGAAAATCTTTTAAAAATTTTCTATATGAAGTTACAGTTGCTTAAGCCACCCAGGCTATATTGCATTTAATTTTAGCTAATATGCTGTTTAATATCAGACTTGTGCGTTTTACCCAATTAAAAAAATAAAATTTCTCCTAAAATAAATATGGTTTTTTTGCTTTTGAATGCATATCTATTTTATTTAACGACAATTTTCCAGTACAATGCCAACTACTAAATTATGTGCTTTTTCTCCTGACAAAAGCTCGGAGGAATAAGCCATTTCATGCCTTTGAAAATTCGCGTGGCTTATAATTGTAATGACTCAAATGCCCCATAACGCTATGGAATCTGCTCCAAACATCCGGGTTCTGGATGAATGGCAAAATACGATTCCAGAGGATCTGTATATTCCTCCAGCAGCGTTTGAAATTCTGTTAGAACATTTTGAAGGCCCCCTCGACTTTTTAATCTACCTGATCCAGAAAAATGGTTTTGACCTGTTGCAGGTTGATATCGCGCCCATTGCCTCCCAATATCTGTCCTATATGGATGCGATGAAATCCCTGAATATTGAGCTGACTGCGGATTATATGGTGATGGCTGCTTTACTAGCCGATCTCAAATCCCGTTTATTGCTGCCTAAACCGAAAAGCGTGGCTGCGGTTGAACAGGATCCGAAACAGGATCTGATTGAGCGTCTGGAAAATTATTTAAGGATCAAGCAGGCTGCAGAACGTCTAGGTCAGATGACAATTCTGGAACGTGATACCTTTCAGACCAATGTTCACTTAGGCGAGTTTATCCAGCCCAATGAAGGTCATAGTGCTGATCTGCTGCGTGATGCCTTGCTTTGTGTCTTTAACCGCCCTGAACCGGTCATTCATCAAGTACAACAGGAACCGGTATTACTGGAAGAACGGATTGCCTATATTGAAAGCTGTCTGGAATCCGGTGAAGTCTTGTCTTTTGATCATTTACTCAAGCCAAGTCAGGGACGCATGGGTGTAGTCGTGACCTTTATGGCCGTACTAGAACTTACCCGCCAGCAAAAAATTCAAATTATTGCCTCAGGCATTGAGGCACCGCTCGCAATTCAAGGAGCACACGCATGAACACAGAACATAATATCTCCTTGTCTGCGGAAGATAATCTGCATGAAATGCTGATGCAGCTGGAAGCGATTATTTTTGCCAGTGATTCCCCGGTTTCCTTAGCTCGACTGAAAGAAGCATTTCAGGATCGCTATAGTAAGCAGGAGCTGCGCCAGTATTTACAGCAACTTTCCATGCTGATGCATGGCCGTTCTATTGAACTGGTTGAAACTGTGCAAGGTTACCGTTTTCAAGTGCGTGTAAAATATCGTAATATTATTGCACAGACCTGGCCTGAGCGACCGACACGCCTGTCACCTTCATTACTGGAGATGCTTGCGGTGATTGCTTATCATCAGCCAGTGACCCGAGCTGATATTGAACAAATTCGTGGTGTCACGAATAACAGTCAGATTTTGCGTACGCTATTTGACTGGAACTGGATTAAAGAATCCGGCTTTCGTGAACTCCCTGGAAGACCTGCGTTGTTAGTGACAACGCCACAATTTTTAAATGCGTTTGGCTTAAATTCTTTAGGCCAATTGCCTCCCCTGCAGGATGCCAAGGAAGCTTTTATGGCGCTCGATGCGAATGCACCGAAGTCATAAATAGGTGAACTGTTGAATAATTATTTCTAAGGTTATGCTGTCATGAGTGAAAAGTTGCAAAAGGTGCTTGCACGTGTTGGTTTGGGTTCTCGCCGTTATATGGAAGAAGTCATTGCCGCAGGTCGTGTGAGTGTGAATGGGCAGATTGCCCAAGTGGGTGAACGAATCGAACCAGGTGATGAGCTTCGCATCGATGGTCGTAAAGTGCAGTTCCAGATTGAAGACGAAATCCGTCGTCGTGTACTGATTTACTATAAGCCAGAAGGTGAAATCTGTTCACGTAACGATCCTGAACAGCGTCCAACAGTATTTGACAACCTGCCATCAATTCAAGGCGATCGCTGGGTAATGGTCGGCCGTCTGGATATTAACTCGACCGGTCTGTTACTGTTCACAAATGACGGTGAACTGGCAAATCGTTTAATGCACCCATCCAATGAAATCGAACGTGAATATGCGGTTCGTGTCATGGGTGAAGTAACTCCACAACTGAAAAACAACATGCTGAAAGGCGTGGTGCTAGATGATGGTCCTGCGAAGTTTGAATCATTCTCTGAACTGGGTGGTGACGGGATCAACCGTTGGTATCAAGTTGTCGTGAAAGAAGGTCGTAACCGTGAGGTTCGTCGTATCTTTGAATCACAAGGCCTGAAAGTCAGCCGCTTGCTACGTACCCGTTACGGTACCGTGATTCTGCCACGTGAACTTCGTACAGGTCGCTGGATTGAACTGGATAAACAGGATATCGACAACCTGACCAAATCAGTTGAGCTGAAACCGCGTCAAGGTACCGGCTTATTCGGCATGGCGAAACGTCGTAATGAACGTATGCAGGAAAAACCGATGGCAGCGCGCCGTGGTGGTTACCTGCGTCAGCAACGCCGTGATACCGATGAGCAGCAGCCACAATACAACAACCGTGAACGTCGCGATGATCAGGGCTTTGGTCGTCGTGAAAACCAGAATGGCACCCAGTTTGCACGTCGTGAAAACCGTGAAGACAACCAGTTTGGTCGCCGCGAAAATCGTGAAGGCAATGCACCACGCGGTTTATATGGCGTGAATAAAGGCTTCAAAAAGTTCTAAGCTTTGAATAAGAGAGAGTCACTTCGGTGGCTCTTTTTTTTGCAAGAACAATAATAATGACTCAATTTTATCTATCCCTGGTCTTCTCAATAGAACCCGATATAAAAGGCGAGTATCTCCTTCCTATTTCCTGAAAGTGAATTCCCGTCATAAAAAATGCCCAGCAATGTGGACATTTTTTACTTCGTACTTTAGCAAGTTACTGCGGAATACCCTGTGGAATCGCACTTAACAAACGCTTGGTATAGTCGTGTTGTGGAGATTGATACAGATCATCTGAATTGGCAATTTCCACCAGATCACCATGATTTAGCACCATGATCTGATCAGAAATATATTTCACCACTGACAAATCATGCGAAATAAAGATATAACTCAGACCAAATTCATCCTGTAAATCCTGCAATAGATTCAGCACCTGCGCCTGTACCGATACATCCAGTGCGGACACCGATTCATCACAGATCAGAATCTCAGGCTTTAAAGTCAGGCAGCGTGCAATTGCAATCCGCTGACGCTGACCACCTGAAAACTCATGTGGATAACGATAGAAGGCCTGAGCCGGTAAGCTGACCCTTTCCAGTAAATCGAGTGCCATCTGTTTACGTTCTGCGTCATCTTTACCGATATGATGAATCTGCATCGGCTCCATCAGGATTTGTCCCACGGTAAAACGCGGATTCAGCGAAGCATACGGATTCTGGAAAATGATCTGGATTTTACGTTGATAGGCCGTAAACTCTTTTTCCGTCATCGACAAGATATCTTTGCCCTGAAACAGCGCCTTGCCGCCTGTGGCCTGCTGTAGACGCATCAAAAGCAAACCAATCGTGGTTTTACCAGAACCTGATTCACCAACCAGCCCTAAGGTTTTGCCTTTAGCCAGCTGAAAAGACACCCCTTTCACGGCCTGAAATTCATCTTTGCCAAATAGGCCTTTACGGCTATAGAAGGATTTTTTCAGATCACGTACATCGAGAATAATCTCTTCATTACCTTTTAGACCACGAGAACGTTCCTTTTGTGGCGGAGCGTTCGCATGCAGGTCATGCGCCAGACTATCCTGTTTCATAAAGTCGCTAATCACCGGCAAACGCAAAGGACGGTGCGACAGCTGTGGACGGCAATGCAACAAGGCTTGGGTATAAATATCCTGAGGATTGTTCAGGACTTCTGTCACCGAACCTTGCTCACGAATCTCGCCATAACGCATTACAATGACCTGATCCGCAATTTCACCAACTACCGCTAAGTCATGGCTGATGAATAACATCGACATTTGACGGCGCTGACGCAGGGATTCAAGCAGGTCCAGAATCTGTTTCTGGATAGTCACATCTAGTGCTGTCGTTGGCTCATCGGCAATCAAGAGCTTCGGCTCACAGGCAATTGCCATCGCAATCATGACCCGTTGCTGCTGTCCACCAGACAACTGACTCGGATAAGCATCAATCTTGGTTTCTGGAGAAGGAATACCGACTTCCTGCAAAAGTTCCAGTGTTCTTTGACGGGCCTGCTTTTTATTCATACCCAAATGCAGACGTAGAATTTCCGAAATCTGCATCCCCACGGTAAATACTGGATTCAATGAAGACATTGGCTCCTGGAAGATCATGGCAATTTCTTTGCCACAGATCTGACGCATTTCACTCGACTTGAGTTTTAGCAAATCACGCCCTTCAAACAGAATCTGACTGTCTTCAGCGACCTTCGAGTTCTCAGGTGCTAATAGTCCCATCACTGCTAATGAAGTCACAGATTTACCACTTCCGGATTCGCCAACTAACGCCACTGTGGTATTGGCCGGAATTTCAAATGAAATTCCTTTGACCGTTTCCACATACTGTTTATTTTCACCTTTAAAACTGACGCGTAGGTTGTCTACGCGAAGTAACGCGGGTGCTGTGCTTGGATTCATTTCAGACATCGCTGCGCTCCTATTTCAGTTTTGGATCTAATGCATCACGTAATGCATCAGTAAACATTGAGAAAGCTGTCACCAGTACCGCCATCGCCACCGATGCCGCAGTCAACTGCCACCATTTACCTAAAATCAGCTCGCTTTGTGCTTCATTCAGCATACTACCCCATGACACTACCCCAATCGGTACGCCAAAGCCTAAGAAGCTCAGAATCACTTCGGACTTGATAAAGGCCACTGCAAGAATGGACATTTGAACCAAAGCGATATGGCTGACATTCGGGAAAATATGCACGAAGATACGGCGCATATTGCTTACCCCAATGGCTTTAGCCGCCAGTACATATTCACGCGCAGTATGCTTCATATATTCAGCACGAACCAAACGGAACACCCCGGTCCAGCCAGTCAGACCCAAAATCAGGATAATCGATAAAATCCCTTTTTGTTGCAGTACTGCTGCAATCGCTAACACCAGCAACAGATAAGGAATCGAAGTAAAAATATTATAGAACCAGTTCAGCACATCATCGACCCAGCCACCGAAATAGCCAGCAATCGCACCCAGTACAGTACCAATCACCACCGCAACCAGCGCAGCAATCAGGCCAACTAAAATCGAAGTTTCTGCACCTTTAATGGTTTTTAGTAATACATCCTGACCCCATTTATCCGCACCAAAGAACAGGCTTTGCTTTAATTCACTGCTCTGATCCAGTAACTGACCACCTAATTCCTGATCAATGGCTTTCATATCTTCAGCCAGCGGATCAACTACACCATAATAATCAATCGCACCTGCACCCTGTTCGGCGGCAATTTCTGCTTCCAGTTCGGCAATCACATCTTTTAAAGGATCGACTGGATTAACTGGTACTACGGCAGATTCCGTACTTTGATCTTCACTTGCCGCTCCAGACACAGACGGGGTATAGATAAAACTTGGAGGTGCATAACTCACCGCTACTTCCTTATTCCAGTCCTTGGCAATTATACCGGTCATGGAAAGCAGCAACATCAGCAGATAAAACAGCACCACAAATAGGGAGAACATCGCAATACGGTCACGTTTCAGACGACGCAACGCCAGCTGCCATAATCCGGTTGAAGCAGACTCATGCACTGCTGAAGCATGTTGCTCTTTTTTAAATATCGCACTCAGCATAATTCACCTACTTCAACTGTACACGTGGATCGACCCATTTATAGATCAGATCGGCAATCAGGTTAAATAACATGGTCGCAGCCGCAACATAGACCGTAATCGCTTTAATTACCGGAAAGTCAGAACGCTCAACTGCGATAATCACTTCACGGCCAATGCCGGGAATACCAAAGAAACGTTCAATCAGGAAAGCACCGATCAGTAAAGCCGGAAGTCCCGCCATGACATCAGTAATGATTGGAATCGAAGCATTGCGCAGTACATGCACTCCCAGAATGCGGCTTTCGCCCAGACCTTTGGCACGTGCGGTACGGACATAATCCTGATTGACTTCATCCAAGACAAAACTACGGTAGAGACGTAAAGTCGGTGCAATACTCACCACCAGCATGATTAATACTGGCAATAGTGCATATTTGAATAAATTTTCAGTAAAGTTATCGCTCCAGCCCTGTACCGGGAACCAGCTCAGTTCATAAGCCAAGACGTACTGGAATACGATGATATAGACCAGAATACTGATCGACATACCGATAGTACACAACATCATGATCATGCGGTCAGTCAGCGAACCGCGCACTGAAGCTACCCCGAGCGCCAGAATGATTGAAACAATCGTTTGCAGGATAGTCAGTGGAATCAGAATGGTCAGTGACGGCCCCAAGCGGGTAGTAATAATCTGTGATACCGATTCTCCGGTACTCCAGCTCACGCCATAATCAAAGGTCAAAATCTGCTGGATAAAAATCCACAGTTGTACGTAATAGGGCTGATCGACCCCGAGCTGCTGACGGATGTTTTCAATCTGCTCAGCATTGGCCATTTTACCGGCCAGGATATAGGCCGGATCTCCCCCGACCCAGTTAAATAACAGGAATATCAGCAGAATCACCCCCAGCATGGTGGGGATCATTTGCCAAATCCTTCGAATAATATATGCCAGCATCGCTTTCCTTCCTTGACTTAATGTCCTGAAATTTCATTAAAGAAAGCTTTGCTGTCCGGTTCGCGGCCCAGAAAATCTTTAACCATCTGATCGCCCGGTTTTTGTCCGCCTTGTGCCAGTACAGTCTCACGATAATGCATGCCGACTTTCGGATCCATCAGATGATCACCATAAGCAGACAACATATCGAGTGCCAGCACTTCAGACCACATATAGCTGTAATAACCCGCCTGATAGCCACCCATCAAATGTCCGAACTGACCCGGGAATTGCTGACCTGGAACAGAACCCAACGCAGTTTTACTTTCCATATCCTGCCAGAGTTTTAATGGATCAATACTTTTCGCATCTTTACCGTGCAGGGCCATGTCGTACTGAGCATATAGGGTCTGACGGGCATAATGCAGGCCGCGACCATAATTCTTCACGTTCTTTAAGCGCTCGGTCATGGCTTCATCGACACGCGGACAAGCAGGTTCACAGTAATCTGCTACTTTAGATAAAGTCTCGAAACGGCGCGCCCACTCTTCATACATTTGTGAAGGTGCTTCAACAAAGTCACGCTCTACCGATGTGCCTGACTGCTCGGTATAACGGGTTTTCGATAAAATTCCGTGCAGCGCATGACCCATTTCATGTACAAAAGTTTCCAGTTCATTACTGTTCAGACCTTTACGGTTGAAGTTAGTCACCAAAACAGAGACCGGACGGCGATGATTTAAACGGCTGCCACCATAAACACCCCAGACTGCAGCATGGCCATATTTGCCTTCACGTGGGTATTTATCGACATAAAGTCCGCCCATAAACTCACCGGTGGCTTTGTCATGCACGGCATAATATTCGACTTCATCGTGCCAGGCTTTGACTTTTACCGGCTTGAATTCAATCCCATATAAATCGGAGGACACGGCAAATAACCATTTTTGAGCCGCTTCAGTCGGGAAATAATCACGCAGTTTTTCCTGATCCACTTTGTATTTGGCCTGACGCAGTTTTTCACTCCAGTAGCCTTGGCTCCAACGCTCAATTTCTGATTTTTCCAGAGGAATTTTTAAGGTTTCTGCCTTGAACTGACGTAATTCTTCAACATCCTGCTTTTCTAATGGTGCAACTTTGGCATAAACCTCATCCAGAAAACTATTGACTGCTTCTGGGGTTTTGGCCATACGATCTTTTAAGGCAACATACGCATAGCTGTCTTTATCGAATAGCTGAGCCAGTTCATAACGCAGATCAATGGCCTTTTTCATGTATTCGAGATTTTTCTCGGTACCACGACGGGTATAGGCAGTCTGATAGCGTTTACGTGCTTCATCACTCTCTGCCAGCTCCATAAATGGCTGATATTCCGGATAGTCAAAGCCGAGCAGATAATTGCCCTTTTCATTTTTCTTTAGACCGGCGATATAGCTCGCAGGTAAACCTTTCAGTTCCGCAGCAGTGAATTCAACTTTTTCAGGATTATCACGTACATTCTTGGAATAGTCCTGCCCCAGTTTGGTACTTTCTTCAATAATTTCCTTCAGACGCTTCTGCTTCTCTGCGCTGAGTTGTACCCCGGTTTTTTCAAACTGATTCAGAATATCTTTCAGGAATTTTTCATCGACCGGATCTGTGGCTTTCAGCTTCTTGAACTGGGCATACAGTTTTGGACTCTGATACATGGAAGTCAGGTATTTACTGATTTTCAGTTCACAGTCATCTGCCGCCTGACGCAAGGCTGGATCAGGATCGACATTACTATATAAACCGATTGGCGAAACAAAATCACCGATCGATGCCTGCAATGTATCCCAAGCTGCCAGATAAGGACGGGCTTCAGCCTTGTTTTTGATTTTCTGGCTTTCAAATTTCTGGATATCTTTTTGCATTTTATCCAGATTGGCATCGCACAATGCCGGAATTTCTGCAGCCTTGAATAAAGGCAAAAGCTGGGTTTGGGTCTCTGCCATGACGGTTTGAGATCCCCCGATCATCGCCAGACAGAGTGTGGTAAATTTCAAGTGTTTTAATGTCATCATCATCTCCAGCTTTTTCTTACTTTTTAGTATCAATATCGATATACATCCATTCTGTAGACAGAATCGGATGGGACTTGTGTCCAATAACATGAGGTTGCGCTAATGCATTACGGTAGGTGCTATACAGCATCATGGTTGGCATATTGACCTCTAGAATACGGGTCATTTTGCGATAAACCAGATCCCGTTCAGGACCCGGTGGCATGCTCTGACTCTGTTCATATAAACGGTCATATTCCGCATGCTTGAAACAGGCATTATTGGTGACATTGACGTTTTTGCCATAGAACAGCTGCATGAAGTTGTCAGCATCCGGATAATCGGCAATCCATGCAGAGCTTTTAAACATGGTTTTACATTGCTTTTCCAGCTTAATGCCTTCAGCAAATGGCATGGCCTTACTGGTCAGTTTGATATGAATATTATCTAGGGTCTTTTTCCAGAATTCGCCCTGTTGCTGACCACGACTGGTATTGGCCGTAATCAGTTCAATCACCAGAGGTTTGCCTTCAGGAGTTCTCCGCCAGCCATCCGCACCGATCTTGTAGTTATAGCGATCCAGCAACATGTTGGCTGCCTTGACCGAATATGGCGTACTGGTTTTATAAGCGGGTGAATAGCCTGCAACTCCTGGCGGAATAGGCATGTGCAGTTTTGCGCCATCTCCTTTTAGTAATACGCTAATCATGTTTTCAACAGAAAAAGCCATTGCCATCGCACGACGTAAGGCTATTTTTTCTGGCGTAAAGCCACCCACCACCGGGTCTTGCATATTCCAGTAATGGTAGTTAATCGATGGCTCCAACATGCGTGAAAGCTTGATGCCTTGCTTGACCAGCTCAGGTTTTAACTTGTCACCATCCAATGCCTGCACGACCAGATCGCCGTCGATTTCCACCAGATCCAGTTCATTTTTCTTAAATGACAACATCCGTGATTGTGCTTCTTCAATGATACGCACATCAATGGTGCCGATTTGAGGCATTTTTTTGCCCTGCATCGCACTGACAATCGCCTGGTCTCCTGCACTATTGGCTTTATAATTCCAGACAAAACCACGGTAAGCCGGATTTGGCTTTAAGATAATGCGTGATCCCGGTGTCCAGCGACTAAGTACATAAGGCCCTGTACCGACCGGCTTACTCATCACCCAGCCAGCTTTGTCTTTATACTTTTCAATGACTTCGCGTGCGACTGCGGCAGCTGGACCGTGTGCCAGCAACATCGGAAAATTCTGATCCGGATTATTCAGCTTGAGTACCAAGGTATAGCGATCTGGAGTCTGAATGCCTTCAAATGGATTTTCATAGACTTTGCCATTCTTTTTGGCCATGGCTGTCCATGCTTCCAGCCCTTTGATCCGACCATCCAGCAACCAGCTATTTGGTGAATTAAGCTTTGGATCTAAGAGACGCTTTAGAGAATAGGCATAGTCATAGGCGGTCAGTTCACGTTTTTTACCGCCAAAGACCGGATCATCTGCAAAGTAAATGCCCTTTTTAACTTTAATGGTATAAGTCAAACCGTCTGCACTGACTTGAGGCATATCTACCGCAGTTAATGGCACCAGTTTCGCTGGTGAGGCCAGATAATCATAGGTATATAAGGTTTCGAAAATCGCCGAGTTAATCTTGGCAGAATAACGGTCATGGATATAACCGGGATCAAAACCGGTTTCAGCCGCGGGAAAGACCGTTTTTAAGACTTTATTCGGATTGGCGGGATTGGCAGCCCATGTGGGTGCAGCACCTGCCATCATTAAACTGGCTATTAAAACCCCACTGGCCAGCTTTTTTAAAGCGTTTGTATTCACATTCATACTGGTTCTTAATCTTCTCAAGTTATTTTTTAACAGGTTCAATATCCAGATATTGCCAAACTGCTCTAGTCACCGGATGTGCCTTAAAGCCCTGTACCTGTGGGTGAATCAGCCAGTTACGTACCCGGGTATTGTGTAGAATCCACGGATTATCTGCCTCCATCTGGCGGTTCATCTGCTCATAATATGGAGTACGTTGCTGTGGCGGCAGTTTCATCGCAGTTTGATACAGCGCATCATAGGCTTTAGAGGTATAGCAGCTCAGGTTACCTTGCTGGGCATTTGGGCCATACAGCAACTGGGCAAAGTTTTCCCCTTCCGGATAATCTGCAATCCAGGCACCACCCCACATCATATGTTTGCACTGGGTAGCTTCTTTTAAATTGTCGGCAAAATTACTGACTTTAAATTCAACTTTTACCCCGATTGCATCCAGGTTCTTTTTCCATAGCTCCGCAGAAATGACGGAAGAACTTGAGCTAGTCGAGTTCATTTTCAAAACCAATGGTTTGCCATCAGGCAAAGTGCGGTAACCGTCGGCGCCTTTCTTGTAGCCAAAGCGATCGAGCAGTTTATTGGCAAGCAAAGGGTTGTAGGCAATGCTACTTCTATAATTCGGGTTATATCCGCCCACGCCTTCAGGAAGAATCATTTCAGCTTTAACGGC
This sequence comes from Acinetobacter sp. CAU_H_56, assembly GCF_058599425.1. Lineage (NCBI taxonomy): Bacteria > Pseudomonadati > Pseudomonadota > Gammaproteobacteria > Moraxellales > Moraxellaceae > Acinetobacter > Acinetobacter sp. CAU_H_56. Next base: position 2,413,445 of record NZ_CM178654.1, read on the forward strand.
ATGCCCCTTGTATAATTGCTGGATGGCTTCTTTCTGGTTATAGGACAAAGCAATAGCACGGCGTAGTGCAATTTTTTCCAGGGAGTCCCCACCAATCACCGGATCACGCATGTTCATGATGGTATAGGTGATTTCTGGTTCTTTATTCGGATAATGCAGGATGCCTTTTTTCTTGTATTCACTTTTCAGCTGCTTATTTTCCAGTGCCTGTTCAGCACCGCTTGCAGTCAGTTTGTCATAGTCTAATTGTCCAGATTTTAAGGCCAGCCAGCGCGATTGCTCTTCTTCAATGATGCTGATTTTAACCTTACCAATTTGTGGCATCTGCTTGCCTTGCATGGCTTTGACAATCCGTTGATCCCACTCTGAACCATCTCCCTTAAAGTTCCAGACAAAACCGCGATAATTTGGATTGGCAGTTAATTCAATACGGCTACGCGGCACATATTTATGTAACTGGTATGCCCCTGTTCCAACTGGATGCTGACCTACCCGATCGCCATAATATTCGATGACTTCGCGTGCAGTACCAGCAAAAGCGACATAGGCCAGAATGTAAGGAAAGTTCAGGTCGGAACGGGTCAGGGTAATTTGTAAGGTATATTTATCTAGGGCTTTTAAACCGGCAATCGGAGCATCATAGTTAAATTTGCCCGTTTTTTTGGCCTGCTGAATGACTTGATCTGCGCCAAGAATTTTGCCTTCGATAAAGGAAAAAGAAGGCGAATGGTTTTTCGGATCCATCACCCTTTGCATGGAATAAATATAATCCCGGGCAACCAGTTCACGCTTCTTGCCCTGAAAGGCTGGATCCGGACTGAAATAAATTCCTGGCTTGATTTTAAAGGTATAAATTTTGCCATCCTGTTCAACCACGGGTAAAGACTCGGCGGTATTCGGAGCCAAAATTGCAGGCCGGGCCAGATAGTCATAACGCAACAAAGGCTCGAAAATGGCCTCAGCAACGCTACCACTATAAAAATTATAGGTTTTGACCATATCAAAACCATCATCAGGTGCTTCGAAAGCCAGGTTTAAGACTTTATCCGGATGTGCAGATGATTTTGCCCAGGCAGTTTGCCCCGAGCTCATAGCCAAGGCCAAAATCGTCATGCTAAAAAGTGCTGATTTCAAATTTGTACCTATTCTTTATCTTGAAGTTTTATTGCTATAGGAAGTTTTAAATACATCATCCCATATTTGCTTCAATGGATGGGTCAAAGCTGGACAGATGGAATAAACTGAACAAAGCGAATTTCATGCCATCCTTGCAAAAAATAGGGATTTCTTCCTGTTTTTAACTGAAAAAAGTTTATTTTTATTAATTATTTAAAACATTATGAATAACATAATATTTTCCATGAATCATTAATTAAATTTTTATCCTCAAAATTCTTACTGAAGTTCATTTCGCACAAAAATAACTCAACCCTGTTTCATCTTATTGCACTATTGTATACCTTTAGGTAAACAATAAATAAACACAAGTAATTGTATTATAAATAATTTATTTTAAAAAAATATTGTATATTTTATGTAAAAATTATGCACCATGATTAAACTTTATTCAATTTCCCTCTCATTTTTGGACTACTTTCTTATTCATTAAATATTTATTTATTGCTTTGACAGGGGTCTCACTTCCTTCTTTCTTCAGATTCGATACACAGACTTCTTAATTTTTCTTCAGTATCGCTCGATAAATTTAAACCTCACTCAATTAAATCAATATTTTTCAATAAGTTAAAAATATAAAAATATAAAATTTTATAAGTTGGCATCCGCCTTGCTTAGATCAACCCAGCACTACTTCACATAACAAAAGGGTGAAATTTACGATGAAAAAAAATAAATTGGTCGGATCTATGGGGGCTCCAACCGTCAGCAAAAGACTACTCAAGTTAAGCGCACTCAGCTTAAGTATGATGTGTCTGCCGCTGGCCCATGCCGAAGAAGCTGCATCTGCTGAACAGCCAACTAAAGTTCAGAAAGTGACAGTGACGGGTTCATCAATCAAGGGGGTTGCTGCACAAAGTTCTTCACCAATCACCGTCATTAAAGGTGAAGATCTTGCGAACCAGGGTGTAACTACTGTTGAAGAAGCTTTAGTAAAAGTAAGCGCGAACCAGGCTGGTTTCTCTACTGCTCAAAACGTAGGTGCAAGTAATACTTCAGGTTCTACAGCCAACTTACGTGGTCTAGGCTCAGACAAAACGCTTGTGCTTTTAAATGGCCGCCGTCTTGCCTATAGTGCATTCAGTACAGATAGTACCAACTTAAACATTATCCCTATGGCGATGATTGACCGTATTGAGATTTTACGTGATGGTGCTTCTGCAGTTTATGGTGCAGATGCGATTGCGGGGGTAATCAACTTCATCACCAAATCTGAATACAATGGCTTAGGCGTTACCGGAGCCTTGCATGAAACTGAACATTCAGGTGGTGAGAAACAACAGGCTGCGATCTTCGGGGGTTTTGGTGACCTGGATGAAAATGGCTTTAACGTCATGGGTGTCTTGGACTACCGTAAATCTAACCAGATTCATGCTCAACAGCGTAAAGTCAGCCGCCGTGGTGGTGTAATTCCTGAATTAGGCATTGATGCAGGCTCTGCAAGTGGTTTCCCGGCAAACATCTATGATCCAACAAGTGGTTATTTAGGTAACCCATATCCAGATGACTGTAACAATATTCCTTGGTCTTCTCCAGATGACGGCTTCTGTTATCTGAATACGCAGGCTTTGATTGCCATCAAACCACAGGTTGAAACCCTGTCTGCATTAGGTAAAGGGACATTCAAACTTAATGATTCATTAAATGCGGTTGGTGAATACGTGTTTACACGTTCTGAAGTATCCACTTCAATTGCACCAGACGTTTATGGCCGTACTGTGACTTTACCTTCAAGCAGCCAATACTATCCAGGTAATGGAATTACTCCGGCTATTACAGATGGAGATTTGAGCGGTGACCCACTTGAACTTTACCTCCGTTCTCAGGCAGGTAACCGTCAAAGTATGTCAACCAATGACTCACACCGCTTCTTTGCCGGTATTGAAGGTGAGGCATTAGGCTGGGATATCAACGCAGGCGTGTCATACGCGAAAAGCGAAGCAACTGATGAATTTACAGGTGGTTACTTACACCGTAGCAACCTGCAAACTGCATTGAATGAAGGTCGTATTAACCCATTCGGTCCAGCACGTCCAGGCGATACCCCTTGGGAATCATTTGTAATTAATGGCGAAACTAACATCGCCTCTTTAGAATCTACAACTGCAGACTTTACGATTAGCCGTCCAATTTTTGAATTACCTGCAGGTGATGTTGGCTTTGCCTTCGGTGGTAGCTTCACGACTCAGGACTGGGAAGCAAAAGTAAACTCTGAAATTGTGGCTCAAGTACCAGGTTCTGGTATTGATCCGAGCAAACCAATCAGTAAGGGTGACCGTGACATCACAGCATTCTTTACTGAATTCCAGATCCCAATCTTGCCAAGTCTGGAAGCTCAAATTGCTGCCCGTTATGATGACTACAGCGACTTCGGTGATACCTTCAACCCGAAAGTTGGTCTTCGTTGGGAACCAATGAAGGAAATCATGTTCCGTGCATCTTATAGCACCGGTTTCCGTGCACCAAGCTTGTACGAAATCAACGCGCCTATCAGTGAAACCTGGACAGGTGCGAAATACAATGACCCTGTGTTATGTCCAGGTGGCACGCCAGTTGAACCTAAATACCAGGTTGAATGTAATACCCAGTTCAAGCGTACCCAAGGTGGTTCACCTGATCTGCAACCAGAAGAATCTACATCGTTCACTGCTGGTTTAGTATTTGAACCAATCAAAAACCTGGTCTTCACTGCTGACTACTTCAATATCGAGATCGATGGTCTGGTAGGTACAGTGGGTGAATCATCAATCTTTGGTGATCCAGACCTTTATGCTGACCGTTTCGTACGTGATAGCGAAGGCCGTATCCAGCACATCCGTACTACCCTGATGAACTCTGGCGGTTTAAAAACTTCAGGTGTAGACCTGAGCCTGAACTACCTGACACCTAAAACTTCTACTGGTCGTTTCGGTTTCGGTATTGATGGTACTTACGTGATCAATCTGGACTACCAAAGTGAACCAGGCGGTGAATGGTCTGGTCTGGTAGGCAAATATGAAGACCCGGCAGTAGTTCGCTGGAAACATGTTGCCAACCTGAACTGGTCTTATGAAGACTGGAAAATGATCTTTGAACAACAGTTCACTCGTGGTTATGAAGACTACTCTGGCGAACGTGATGTGGGTGACTACACACTTTATAACTTCGCAACAACTTATAAAGGCTTCAAAAACCTAGAGTTGACTGGCGGTATCCTTAACATCTTTGATGAAGAGCCCGCTGCATCTGATGTTCTGGATAACTTCCAATACGGTTATGACCCTCGTTACTCAGATCCTACAGGTCGTACTTACTACATCCGTGGTACTTACAAATTCTAAGACAAGCTTTCTGCAAATACAGCGTCATGCTGTATTTGCAGTATTCATATCATTTTAGCCAAACAAAAAATAATGCAGCTACCTCACCTTTGAAATAAACCGTTATTTCTTGTTTGTCTTAAATTCCAGGAGTCATGATGAGCACAACGTTTGAAGACATAGAAAAAAGCTCCGCCAAAAAGTTGACTGGAATTGGTGTCGTGATTTTCTTGCATATCCTGGTGGGCCTGGTGCTAATGGCAGGTATGGCAAAAGACATCATCAAACCGTCAGAAGAACCGGTTGAATTGATGATTATTCAGGATATTAAACCACCAGAACCAGAGCCACCTAAGGAAACCCCACCTGAGCCACCAAAAATGGTAGAAAAAGTGGCACAGGTTCCTGAGGTTAAACCGGTAGAAAAAGTGGTTCCGGTACAGAAAACACAGCCTACACCAACAGTCACTCAACCGGTTGCAGAACCAACACCTGTAGCTGCAGCAACACCATCCCCAAGTCCGGTGGCTGCACCAGCCCCAGTTGTTGCAGCAGCACCTGCTGCTCCACCGCAACCAACTGGCGTTACACGCGGCGTATCTCAAGGCGAAGCTGGCTGTAAGAGTCCAGAATATCCACGTGATGCACTAATGAATGAAGAGCAAGGTGAAGTGCTGATCTCTGTATATGTAAATACTGCTGGCAAGGTCCAGGATGCAAAGGTGAAAAAGTCCAGTGGCAGCCGTTCACTCGACCGTGCAGCGTCCAAGGCTTTCAGTTTATGTACCTTCAAGCCGGCAATGAAAAATGGCGAACCGCAAGAATCTTGGTATGACATTCCATATGAATTTGTCCTTGACTAACAGATACAACAGATAAAGAAAAAAATCAGGAGATCTATGATGAAAAAATCACTAAAACCTTTAAAAAATATGACTGCTGCAAGTGTCATTGCGGCAAGTATTTTACTCCCTTTGCAAACCGTATTTGCTGAAGAATCCCCTACACCTGCCACGACAGTGACTGAAACTGCAGAAACCACACCAGCGACTGTCGCAGAACCTACACCGCCAGCACCTGCTGCAGCTGAAAAACCTGCCAGTAATCCTTATGGTCTGGAAGCCATGTGGAAAGAAGGCGACATGGTGTCTAAAGTGACCCTGTTCATTCTGGTGATCATGTCGATCGGTACATGGTACATCATGATCACTAAGTGCTTGCAACAAGGCAAGATTCGCAAACAGGCCAAAGAAGCAGAACATCAGTTCTGGGAATCTTCTTCACTGGATAATGCAGCGCAAAATCTGGATGAAGCCAGCGTATATCGTTTTATCGCTGAAAAAGGCATCAAGTCAACCAAAAATCATGGCGGTACTTTACTTGAGCGTATCGACTTTAATACCTGGGTCACGATTTCTATTTCACGCGCAGTCGACAAGATTCAAAGCCATCTGAGTGGTGGTCTGGCATTCCTTGCAACCGTAGGTTCTACTGCACCTTTCGTAGGTCTGTTTGGTACCGTTTGGGGCATTTACCATGCCTTGACTGCAATTGGTATTTCCGGTCAGGCATCAATCGATAAAGTTGCTGGTCCGGTCGGTGAAGCACTGATCATGACTGCAATCGGTCTGGCAGTGGCAGTTCCTGCAGTACTTGGCTACAACTGGTTAACTCGCCGTAATAAAGCGGTGATGGAAGAAGTCCGTACCTTCGGTTCTGACCTGCATGCTGTACTGCTGAGCGGCGAAATCAGCTCAAATAATCCTGTTCACCGCGACACAAAATAAAAATGGGGGTCAACCATGGGAATGATGGTCAATTCAAACGACAGCGATGATGAGGTCATTGGTACCATTAATACCACGCCTCTGGTTGATGTGATGCTGGTACTGCTGATTATTTTTCTGATTACAGTACCGGTTGCAATTCATACCGTACCGGTCAATCTGCCTGAAGAACGTAATGTCCCGTATGAAACCAAGCCGGAAAATATCCAGCTGGCAGTCAATAAAAATGGCGATATTTTCTGGAATGAATCCTATATTCCGGACAAGGCAATTTTATTGACCCGTTTACAGGCAGAAGCCCAGAAACGTCCTCAGCCTGAAGTGCATATTCGTGGTGATCAAAGAACAGCTTTTGAAGCGATTGATCAGGTCATCAGTACTACCCAGCAAGCAGGTATTGGCAAGATTGCATTTGTCACGACCCCGCCCGCTTCACCTTAAGATTGAGAGAGAATCCAGTTATGGGAATGAATGTTGGCTCAAATCAGGATGATGATGTAATGCTGGACGTCAACATGACACCATTGATTGATGTCATGCTGGTCTTGCTGATTATGTTTATTATCACTATTCCATTGCCGAATAATTCGATTAATATCAACCTGCCGAATGGTACACCACCACCGACTGAGGAAAAACCGCCAGAGATTGTGAATTTGCGTCTCGATGCTCAAGGCCAGATCTTCTGGAATGATCAGCCGGTGGCGAATGCCCAAGCGCTAGAAGCCTTATTCAAGACCGTGGCGCAAAAAGCCGATCAGGATCAGATTAAAATCAAGGCTGATCGCGCAACTGAATATAAGCATATCGCCATGGTGATGGCTGCGGCTCAGCGTCTGGAAGTGAAAAAAATCGGGATTGTCAGCAACAACAATTCTTGAATCTACAGAATCAAAAAACCCAGCATGTGCTGGGTTTTTTATTATTCAATATCTTACATTTGCGACTGGATATAGTTTTGCAGGCCAATCAGCTCGATTAAACGTAACTGTTTTTCTAACCAGTAAGTATGATCTTCTTCCGTATCTGACATTTGCTGGCGCAGCATGTCACGGGTCACATAATCGCCCTTCTCTTCACAAAGTTTTACCCCTTGAGCCAGCTTTTCACGGACATGATACTCAAGCTTCAGGTCAGCTTTCAGGCAGGTCACCACATCTTCACCAACTTCGATGTCATCACGCTGCATATTTGGCGTACCTTCAAGGAACAGGACACGACGAATCAGGGCATCTGCATGCTGTGCTTCTTCCTGCATTTCATGGTCGATGCGTTCAAAGATTTTCGTCAGACCCCAATCTTCATACATACGAGAGTGAATCAGGTATTGATCACGAGCAGCCAGTTCGCCACCGATCAGCATATTTAAATAATCTACGACTTCTGGATTACCGCGCATTTGAATTACTCCCTGCTTTTATCATCTTATTATGGAGAAAAGATGTTTGTTTTGCAAAAACAAAATTATGGTAAATGTCTGATTTTTATATAATTAAAATGAGAAGCACTTGCATTTACGCTCTCTGTTCGACCAAATCCCATTTATAAAACAATATCTTGCATTTTTCATTCCGTTTTTATTCAATCCAGCAAGCTGGAATATTCAAACGTTAATTTTTGTAAATATTAATAAGCACTTATCTTGTTGCTTATTTTTATCTTGGACTCACCTGTTTGGCCTGGTTCATGCATAATTGTGCCTACGATGAAAGAAGTCAAAACAACAACGGTTTAAATATGACATTACAACATAGCACAGCACCTGTTCTGGTCACCGGCGCATCTGGCTATATCGCCAGCTGGGTCATCCAGAAACTTTTGAAACAAGGTTATACCGTACATGCCACTGTACGTGACCTGAATAAAACCCAGAGTTATACGCACCTTGAACAAATTGCAGACAGCAGCCCGGGGACCTTAAAGCTGTTTGAAGCCAACCTGCTCAAGCCCGGTTCTTTTGATGCGGCCATGCAAGGCTGTGAAATTGTCTTTCATATGGCCTCGCCTTTTGTAGTCACCAATTATAAAGATGCGCTCAAAGACATTATTGAACCTGCAATTCTGGGTACGCAAAATGTGCTGAATAGTGTCAATAAAACAGAATCTGTCAAACGTGTGATTGTCACCTCAAGTATTGCCTCAACATATGGCGATGCGATTGATATTTTGCAAACCGAGCACACCAGTTTTGATGAATCTCACTGGAATACCACCAGTTCAGAAACCCATCAGCCTTATCCGTATTCCAAAGTCATGGCAGAACGCAAAGCTTGGGAAATGGCGGAAGCACAGGATCGCTGGGACCTGATCTGTATCAATCCGGCACTGGTCTTTGGGGAATCCTTAACACCGAATACTCAATCAGGCAGTGTGGAAGTTCTGCAACAGTTTGCCAATGGCATGACCTTGCTGGGTGTTCCACCGATGTGGAATGGTGTGGTCGATGTTCAGGATGTTGCTGAAGCACATATCCTTGCTGCATTTAACCCGGAAGCGCATGGTCGCTATATTATCTGCAGTGAGACTTTGAGTTTACTGGAAATGGGAAAAATCCTGCGCGAAGCGTTTGGTCCAAAATTCCCGTTTCCACGCAACCAGTTACCTAAAACGGCTTTCAAGATTTTTGGTCCTCTGGCAGGCTTTAGCCGTAAATTTGTTGAACTCAATATGGGTTATCCAATTTTCTTTAATGCACAAAAAAGTAAGGATGAACTCGGTCTGGAATATCGTCCGGTGAAAGAAAGTCTGGTCGAACATTTCCAGCAATTACTGGATGATGGTCTGGTAAAAAAATATATTCCTTAATCGTACTCGCTCAAACCTGATCTGACAGTGACCGATTTTTTATTGTATCTGTCAGATTAAGTTTGAGCTTATGCATCAAGTCATTTATCGGCAAGCTTATGACGACTGCTTAAAAATCTACTTAAGCAGAAGTCCAACGCGCATTTTTCCACGCTTGCTGTTGCTTTGTATTTAGAAAAGTCCAAGCCACAAAACGACTCTCTTTTTGCCCCTGCGTCATTTTAATGGTTTTTACATCCACTGCACCGCACTTACGCAAGGTATTTAACAGCATAGGCAATGTGGTTTTCTTAGAAACCAGTGTACTAAACCAAAGACATTGCTCAGCAAACTGTGTGCTCTCTTGTACCATCTGGCAAACAAAGCGTTCTTCTCCACCGTCACACCACAGCTCGTTCTTTTGTCCGCCAAAGTTTAACACCACCTTAGAGCGATCAACCGGTTTGCCAAGTTTGCGTAATTTTTGCGTTGCTGTGGCATTTGCTTCATCTTGCGAAGCATGAAATGGTGGGTTACACAGGGTCAAATCAAAACGATCTGAAGGTTTAATCACACCTTTGAAAATATTGCTCGGTGTCTTTTGCAATCGAATCTGAATCCCCTTCCTGAGATTTGGATTTGCCTCCACGATAAATTGAGCACTTTTAACCGATGCCGAATGAATGTCTGAGCCGACAAATTTCCAACCATAACTACGATGACCAATAATCGGATAAATACAGTTCGCACCAACCCCAATATCTAACACCTGAACTGCACGCCCTGTTGGAATTTGACCGTTATTATTGACACTCAACAGGTCAGCCAAATAGTGAATATAGTCCGCTCTACCCGGAATCGGTGGGCAAAGATAATCTTGAGGAATATCCCAATATTGAATACCATAAAAATGCTTGAGCAATGCTTTATTGAGCATTTTCACAGCTTGAGGATCAGAAAAGTTGACTGAAAGATCGTTGTATTGATTCGGGCTGACAAAAGGTGCTAGTTCCGGACAACTCTTGATTAGCTGAGGAAAATCGTAACGACTGCGATGCAGATTTCGTGCATGTAATTGCGATTTTTGTTGCGGAAAAGATTTCTTTGCTTGCGCCATGTGTATGCCAATCATCAACAGGAGAACAGAATCAATAAGGCAGGATCTATGCCTGCAAATGAATCAATATTGTACGTGAATTCAACTTACATTGCCGAACCCGTCCTTGTATTTGTCTATCCTCCCCCTCTCATTCACCTATAGTTTTGAACTAGCAATAAAAAAGACACCTCAAGATTCATCATCCTGGGTGTCTTTTTTATTTAAATCATTGTTTAGAACTGATTATTCTTCGATTTGCCCATGCTCTTTCATCAAAGCAATAAACTGTTCTTCATTGATCACAGGCACACCGAGTTTTTCTGCTTTATCGAGCTTAGAACCCGCTTTTTCACCCGCCACCACACATTTGGTTTTACTCGATACACTGCCACTGACCCGTGCACCTAAGGCTTGCAACAGTTGTGTTGCTTCATCACGTCCCATAGAGCTTAAAGTTCCAGTCACTACCCAGCTTTCACCATTCAGTGGTTGGCGCGTTGGTGCAATTGGCGCATCCCAATGAATACCGGCAGCCAACAAGCGATCCAATACTTCCAGGTTATGCGGTGCCTGGAAGAAATCCAGAATCCATTCCGCCGTAATATCGCCAACATCCGGGGTTTTCTTTAGCGATTCCAGATCAGCACTGCGTAAAGCATCGAGAGTTTGGAAAGTATTGGCCAGCATACGTGCTGTCGTTTCACCTACACCGCGAATCCCGAGCGCATAAATAAATGCGGCCAATGTAGTTTTCTTGCTGTTCTCAATCGAATCAATGAGATTCTGAACGGACTTTTCACCCATTTTTTCGATTTGCAGTAATTGCTCACGATGCTCATGCAAGTGATAAATATCCGAGACATCTTTTAAAAGATTGAGATGTAACAGTGACTCCACCCAGCGATCGCCCAGACCTTCAATGTCCATGGCCTTACGTGATACAAAGTGGCGGATGGTTTCGATGCGCTGCGCCGCACAATACAGCTCACCTGAACAGCGTGCCAATGCCTCACCCTCCGGCATCACCACGGGTGAATCACAGACTGGACAGTTCTCAGGTAAATGCACTTCTACCGCATTGGCAGGACGAAATTCTGGCCAGACTTTTTCAACCTTAGGAATTACGTCACCACTACGATAGACACTGACGGTATCCCCGATTCTTACATCCAGTCGGTGAATTTCACCAATATTATGCAGCGTTACATTGGAAACGGTTACACCACCCACGGCAACCGGATTCAACCGTGCTACAGGCGTTAGAGTCCCGGTACGACCTACTTGCCAGTCAATATTTTCAACGGTGGTCAATGCAGCCACTGCAGGGAATTTATAAGCCGTTGCCCAGCGTGGTTCACGGCTCAAGAAACCCAGTTTTTGTTGCTGTTTCAGGTCATTGACCTTAATGACCATACCATCGATTTCGACACTAAGCTTTGAACGTTCTTCAATGATCTGCTCGTAAACTTTTTGCACTTCCTGGATGCTACTGCAGATAAAATGCCGCTCACCAACAGCAAAGCCAAACTGCTGTAGCCATTCCAGGCTGGCTGACATCGTGGTTTGACCATGATGCGGTACACACTGGGCAATCCCATAGGCATAGAAAGCCAAAGGTCGAGAAGCTGCAATATTTGGATCAAGCTGGCGTAAACTGCCGGCCGCGGCATTACGCGGATTAGCAAAGGTTTTTTCGCCTTTTGCTGCATTGGCCGCATTCAGGCGTTCAAAGCCGGATTTCGGCATCAGCACTTCGCCACGCACTTCCAGTAATTCTGGAATCACGCCATTCACTGGAGACAGGAATTTCGGCAGGTTACGGATGGTTTTGACATTCTGGGTAATATCTTCTCCAGTTTCCCCATCACCACGGGTGACACCGCGAACCAGTACACCATGTTCATACCAGAGGGAAATTGCCAGACCATCAAATTTCAGCTCAACATCGTATTCAATCTTTTGATTGGGTAAGCGCTCTTCAATACGGCGTGCGAAAGCAAACAGATCGTCCTGATTAAACACGTTGCCCAAAGACAGCATTGGCACCGCATGCGTTACGGTCAGAAATTTGGAAAGTGCCTGACCGCCTACTTTAACTGTCGGTGTGTCTGGCTGTTGTAAATGTGGATATTGTTCTTCTAAAGCTTTGAGCTGATGAAAGAGCTGATCATATTCACTGTCTTCAATCGTAGGTTGATCCATCACATAATAAGCATGATTATGCTTGGCAAGCAGTTGAATCAATTGACGCATTTGCGCAATGACAGTGGCATCTTGGGTCATAATTTCACCATAAAAAAGGGCGGAAAATCCGCCCTATACAATATTCAGCTTTTCGCTATTATAAAAATCGGATTCTGCAGATTCAATATTGGAATATTAAACTTCTGCAGTCTGTCCAGCACGATAATCAATCGCCTGATGACGCCAGAATTCACGTAATTGTGGGGTCATTTCCTGCTGGTTCTGATCATAGACCAGACCATCCACTTCACGCGCAATCAGACGTGAAATGCTGTCCATAGTATCGAAGGCATTCTGTACATCGCTATGCGGTAAAGCCAGGAAGAACGCCAGACCTTTCACTTCTTCAGTCGACAGAGTTTCTAGGTCAAAACCTTCCATACCAGTATCTGCCATACGCAATACCGAAAATAGCAATTTCGAGCCATCTTCACTATAACGATGGAAACATGCCAGCTCACCATAACGCAGGCCATATTTCAGTAAAACTTTTAAGGTTTTTTCGCCTGAAAGAGCACGGCCCTGTGGATAAACATGCAATGAAATAATCGTTTCAGCATTAGCCAGCGAACATTCTTCATCCACAATTTTTTGCTCATGGAGATGTGCATCCAGAATACTGCTTTCATCATCGAAGTCAGAAATTTCAGCTTTCTCAATATTGCTATTCAGGCTAAATTCAGCGGCTTTAGGCTCTTTTGCTGTTTCTGCTACTTCTACGGTTTCAGGCTTGTTCTCTTGTTCAGGTGACGTAGTGTTTTCTTCAGTTTTGGCTACTTCTGGTTCTGCTTCCTCTGCAACCACCGGTGTATCAAGTGGACTTGCTGCTTTAGTTTCTGGCTGGGCGGTTTCAGTCAAAGTTGGCTCTACTTTGGCTGCTTCTTTTTGTTCTGTCTCAGGTGCAATGTTGTCTACCGCTTCTTCATTCAGGCTCGGTTCAACACGTGCAGCTGCCGGACTTTCGGTCTTAGACAGTTGAGATCGTACATGCCTTGGAATAACCGGAGTCTGGCTGTCAGGATCAATATGCAGGTCTGCATCCAGTGACGGTACAGCCTCCGCAGGTTTTTTCAAGATCAGTCTTATGCCGAATAGCATAATCACAATTGCAATAACAATCCCGATAATTGTGGTGATTTCCATGTTATACCTCCGCAGCTAAGCCGTATTCTTTTGCCTGTTCCAAATTTACTGTCACTAATTTTGAGGTTCCCGGTTCAGGCATGGTTACACCTAAAAGATCAGTCGCCATCATCATTGCAAGTTTGTTATGGGTAATATAAATAAATTGCACTTGTTCAGAAAGCTCTTTGACTAAATTACAAAAACGTCCCACATTGGCATCGTCCAGCGGTGCATCCACTTCATCCAGTACACAGAACGGCGCCGGATTTAGGCGGAAAATTGCAAAGACCAGTGCTAATGCGGTTAAAGCCTTTTCACCACCAGAAAGCAGTGCCAGTGAGCTGTTGCGCTTGCCCGGTGGGCGAGCCATCAGTTTTACACCCGATTGCCATCCATCTTCAAGACTTAAACTCGCTTCACCGCCCTCAAATACTTTCGGGAACAGGTTTTGCAGCTCGGCATTGACCTGATCAAAGGTATTCATAAACAGCTTACGGGTTTCCTGATCAATACTTTTCATTGCTGCCTGCAGCTGTTCAACGGTATTTTCCAGGTCCTGAATCTGATGGTTGAGTTCGTCATAGCGTTTCGAAACTTCTTCATACTCTTCAGAAGCTGCCAGATTCACTGCACCCAGTTTATCGAATTGAGCTTGTGCTTTTTCCAGTTTGGTCTGATGTGCTTTTACATCAATATTCAGCCCTGAAATTACTTCACTATTCAATTCTTTCAGCTGTTCTGAATAATGCTGTAAATCAGATTTGGCTGCCTGCCAAGCCAGACGTTTGGCTTCAAGTTCAGTACGCAGTTGTTCATCCTGCTGCTGGAAAGTATGGCGCTGCTCAGTCAGGTGCTGCTGCTTGCTCTGGATCTGATTCAGCTCAACCTGCCAGTCTGCCCAGGTCTTTTGCAGTTTTTCCGTGATCAGTGCCTGTTCATTAAACTGGCTCTGTAAAGCAGGCAATTCCAGCTGTACCGGATCGACAAACTTTTTGGCCTGTTCTATTTGCGCAATAATCTGCTGATATTGTTCTTTTAAAAACAGCTGATCTTTTTCCAGCAGTTCAGCCTGTTGCTGACTTTGTACCGTTTGCCTGCGTAGTAATTCTAATTCCTGCTGTGCCTGTTGAGTGACTTGCTGTGAGTCTTCCAGCTGGGCATTAAGTTCTTCCAGCTGGAATTGCAAGGTCTTGTAATTCGGCAGTGCCTGTTCCAGTTTCAAATTCAGTGCATGCAGATCAATTTCCAGATCGTCTTTCTGCATCGCATCTTCTTCCAGCTGCTCATCCAGTTGCTGTAACTGGTTTTGCAATTGCTGTTTCTGTACCGCAAAGGCCTGCGTCGCGCTCTGAACTTTGGCAATGTTCAGATCAAGCTGTTGCAACTGCTTTTGTGCCTGCTTCTGCTGCTCATTGATGCTTTGAATCTGGCTTTGCAAAGCTTTTACTTGAGCAGTGAGTTCAGGAAGCTGTTGCTCTAGATCAGCAAATTTCGGTTCAAGCTGAGTCAGTTGCTGCTCAATTTCATCCAGACGAATACGATGACTCAGTGCCCCTTGTCCCGCCTGACTGGCTTCATCATAGTCCAGTGCAATCATCCAGTCGGGTCCGACATGATAGCCATCCAGACTTAAGATCGACTGGCCTGCTCTCAGCTGAGTTTGTAAACCAAGTGCTTGTTTAAAGTTCTCAGCTACGGCCACCTGTTGCCAGAGTGAGTATTGAGGCGCTTCAATCCAGTCTGCTAAACAAGGGAGTTCAGCGATCTGAATATTATCTTGTGACATCTGAGCTTTGAGTTGGCGTGCACTATTCTCTAAAAAATGCTCAGTTTCTTCTAATACTTGTGCAGAAAGCCATTTCGCCAGGAACTTTTCAATCAAGCTGGCATGAGCTTTGGCCTGTGGATTCAGCTTCAACACCTGCATTAACTGCACCGCATCCGCTTTAGCATTTGGATTGGCTTTGGTCAATAACTGGCTCAGGTTTTTGCGTTCTGATTGCAGCACCTGAATTTCCGATTTCAGCTGCATCAGCAATTGCTGCTGACTTGCCTGTTCTGCTTGTAGCTGCTCAAGCTCAGTTTTCAGTGTTTTGAGTTGAGTCTCAAAGCCACTGATTTGCTGTTCAGTTTCAGCTTTATCAGCCTGATACTGTTCCAGCTCTTCTTGCTGCGCCTGCTGCTGAATTTGTGCTGCCTGTTGTTGCAAGGTTTCTTTTTGCTGTTCAATCCGGACAATATTTTTAACCAGCTGTTCACTTTGCGCCAGCATTTGCTGTTTACGTTGTTGCTGTTGCTCAACCTGGGTTTTAATTTGAGCAAACTGGGCAGCAATTGTGCCTTGCTGGGATTTCAGATCAGTCAGATCCTGGTTTTGTTCCTGACTTTGACCTTCCTGCTGCTGCAATTGTGCAGTCTGATCTTCGAGTTGCTGATGCAGGGTGTCCAACTGTAATTCAATCAGCTGTAAACGTTCTTTGGTCTGCGCTTTCTGTTCTTCGAGCTTCACCAGACTGGTCGAGTTCTGCTGCAATAAGGACTGCTTTTGCTGCAAAGTCATTTCCAGTTCGCTGAGCTTTTTCTCAGCCTGTTGCCATTCAGTTTGTAATGGCGTGGACTGTTGAATCAGGCGCTGGAACAGTTCACTGGTGGCTCCCAGATCATGTTCAACGGTGGTCAATTCAGAACGTACCAGCTTAAAATTCTCGCCCAGCGTATTCATCTGTACGGTATATTCTTCTTGCAGACGCTGGCTCTGTTCACACTGGAACGACAGGATTTCAATCTTGATGGTACGGATCTGGCCTTCCAGCTCCTTATATTGAATGGCAGTTTCTGACTGGCGTTTTAAGGTTTTAAGCTGAGACTTGAGTTCAGAGGCAATATCTTCCAGTCGCGACAGGTTCTGCGTAGTGTGATCCAGATGCAGCATGGTCTCGCGGCGACGTGCCTGATAACGGGAAACACCGGCAGCTTCTTCAATAAAAACCCGCATTTCTTCCGGCTTGGCATCCACCAGACGGTTGATCATGCCCTGTTCAATGATCGCATAAGAACGCGGCCCCAGCCCCGTTCCCAAGAAAATATCGGTAATATCACGACGTCGGCATTTGGTGCCATTCAGGAAATATTCAGACTTGCCATCACGGTTAACCTGACGACGCACTGCCAGCTCATTATAGGCATTATACACACCGCCCAGCTTGCCATAAGTATTATCAAAACGCAGTTCTACACTGGCGATGCCCACCGGTTTGCGCTTGGCTGTTCCGGTAAAAATCACATCCTGCATGCTGCCACCACGTAGTTGGCGCGCACTGGACTCACCCATCACCCAGCGTATGGCATCAATCACATTTGATTTACCACAACCATTGGGTCCCACCACTGCAGTCCGGTTATCCTTGAAGTGTAAGGTGGTACTGTCAGCAAAAGATTTGAAGCCTGAAAGTTTTAAACTGCTTAAACGCATAGTGTCCTGATTTAACGTCGTGAGCGTCTGGCCCACGCGAGTTCAATTTGTTTCATCCGTGTCAGAGATTCCAACACAAGGTTGCGCAAGTGTCGACAAAAATCTTCCATAAATAACGTCGCCTGATGGGATTTACGAATTAAAATCGCTTCCGTCACCAGTTTAAATAATTCAAAAGATTCCTGTAGCTCACGTCTTGAAATATTCAGGGTCAGAAAATAGCTACGACGTAAAGATGGCAATAGTTCCTGATAATAACGCATCAGGTAAAGATTACCGACCATCTCCTGTTGCTGGGCCATTCCCTGAAAGATCAAATCATAAAACTTTTCGGTATGGCCTTGGCGGGTTTCGGCTTCCAATTGTTCTAATAATAGCTGAATGCGTTCTGCCTCATGACTGCGCCAGGTCTCTGCCATACGATGTACCATCTGCCCCAGCAATAAAGAGGTCAGGTCAAACAGGGCGCGAACCTGCATGGCCGACATTTCCGAGACAATAGCACCGCGACGCGGGAAGATTTCAATCAGCTGGGTACGTTCAAGCAAGAGCAAGGCTTCACGGACTGATCCCCGACTGACGTCAAGCTCCGATGCAATTCTGAGTTCCTGGATGCGTTCGCCTTCAACCAACTCACCCCGGATAATCTGTTCACTGATATGCTTGGCAATCTGTTCAGACAAACTGTGTGCTTCTTGTTGTTGCATACTGTTCCTGTCTTATTTTTATTGATGCAAGTGCAGTCATTCTGGATGACTTTTCAGTTATTAAACGGCTTTTTTGCAGAAAATACTTTGACATTGTCAGACAATCTTGTGTCTATACAGCCAACCCAGTCAAAGAAAAAGGAGAATAGTGACCTATTCTCCTCAAAAATTTAGCTGATAAAAAATGAGTAGTTCAGGCAGTAAAGCCTTGATAGATAAAATACAGACCAACTGTAGTCAATAAGGCCGCAAAACATTTTTTTAATAGAACTGGTGATAATAAATGCGCCACTTTTGCACCAAATTTTGCAGTGATAAAACTCATCACACTAATACCAATAAACGCATAAATATGAATATAACCAATCGTATTTGGTACTTCGACTTCAGCTTTCTGACCAAACCAGATGAAACCTAAGGCACCGGCCACTGCGATCGGCAAACCGCAGGCAGCAGAAGTGGCTACTGCTTTCTGGATGACGACACCACAACGATTCAGGAAAGGCACAGTCAAACTGCCACCACCAATTCCGAATATGGCCGATGCCACGCCAATGCCACCACCCGCTGCCAGCTGTAATGCGGCTGAAGGCAATTTCTGGTTCGGATCAACCTGATAATGTGCACCTCTAAACATTCTGAATGCAATCCAGACTGCAAAGAAGCCAATCAGCAATTGCAGGCCCTGACCCGATAAATAATCTGCAATTCCAGCTCCTAAGAATGAGCCAATAACCAGGCCGGGCGCCAGATTACGCACTACATCCCATAACACTGCCCCTCTCTGATGATGTGCCATTATCGAACTGATTGAGGTCACAATAATCGTGGCCAGAGAGGTTCCGACTGCCATATGCATAATCACGCTTGGATCGTACTGGAGCTGGGTAAAAACAATGTACAGGATTGGCACGATAATCAGGCCACCACCCACGCCAAACAGGCCTGCGGCAAATCCTGCAATTGCACCAATCAATAAATATATGATTAACTCCATAACGACATTTACCACGTTTAGATTCAAATGGATGTAGAAACTCGCGAACTGCAGCAACGTTTAAGTCAAGCAGGCCAGCTTCCTGAAGTGTTGCTGATCAAGCCCATTACCACATCGACCAATGACGATGTCCGGGAACTGGCAACCAAAGGGGTACAACAGGTACTGGTGTGTAGCCGCGTGCAAACCCAGGGACGTGGACAGCGTCAACGTCAGTGGATTTCTCCTGAGGGGAACATCTATTTAAGCACATTGCTGCATACACAAAAAGCAATCGATGGTCGTCTGGCGCTGGAAATTGCATTAAATATCCTGCAAATGCCAAGTCTAAAAGGCCTAGACTTGCAGGTAAAATGGCCCAATGACCTGTACAGCCTGCAAGGGAAATGGGGCGGCATTCTGATTGAACCGATTTCGACTCAACAGGTCGTAGTCGGTGTC
The DNA here is from genome assembly GCF_058599425.1 of Acinetobacter sp. CAU_H_56. Classification (NCBI taxonomy): domain Bacteria; kingdom Pseudomonadati; phylum Pseudomonadota; class Gammaproteobacteria; order Moraxellales; family Moraxellaceae; genus Acinetobacter; species Acinetobacter sp. CAU_H_56. The sequence continues at coordinate 2,432,576 of NZ_CM178654.1, forward strand.
GGGATCAATGTCAGCCCACTCACGGAAAGCATTCCAGACCAGCAGGTAACTTCTCTGACTGAATTGGGACTACAGCATGCTTCACGTGTAGATCTGATTGCCGAGTTGTATCTGGCTATTCAACAAGCGGGTGAATGGTTTAATTATGGCAGTCAGAATCTGCCGGCACGGTTTAACCAATATGCTGCATTTTTCCAGCAAACAGTTGAATTTACCGATATTCAAGGCCAATATTCCGGAACTTTCCTCGGCATTCAAGACGATGGTGCGGTCATTATCGAAACGGATACAGGTACGCAGACATTTTATCAGGGGCAACTCCGTCTTAAAAACGGCGGCTGAACAGGCATCATTCAATGAAAAAACTATGGTTGGATATCGGCAACACACGGCTCAAGTACTGGATTACGGAACAGAACCAGATCATTGAACATGCTGCGGAAATGCATTTGCAATCCCCTGCCGACTTACTTCTTGGCTTGATTCAGCACTTTAAGAGTTTGGGCCTGCATCAGGTCGGAATTTCTTCAGTGCTGGACAAAGCAAATAATGTCCGTATTCAATCGATTCTGACCTGCCTGAACATTCCTGTAGTTTTTGCCACGGTACAGGCACGCTATGCCGGTCTGATCTGTGGCTATGATGATCCTTCCCAGCTTGGGATTGACCGCTGGTTGCAAGTGCTGGCCGTTGCCAAGTCAGCCGACCAAAATTACTGTGTCATCAGCTGTGGGACTGCCCTGACCATTGATCTAGCCCAAGGTCAAAAACATCTCGGCGGTTATATCCTGCCGAATCTGTATTTACAGCGCGATTCCCTGATCCAGAACACCAAAGGCATTAAAATCCCGGATGCGGCTTTTGAGGAACTCAGTCCTGGACGCAATACCATTGATGCCGTGCATCATGGCATTTTATTCGGTCTGCTCAGTACCATTGAAAAAGTACTGCAAGATTTTCCGGCACAGCTGATCCTAACTGGTGGAGATGCTGCACTCTTTGCCCAGCATCTCAAACGGTTTCAGCCTATTATTGAACCAGACTTATTGCTTAAAGGCCTGCAGCATTTTGCAGATCATTTGCCAGACACAGTTTGAGCAGCTCGAGCAACTTTGAAAAATCTGCATAGCCATCCAGTTTGTTAAAATGCCCTGCATTTTTGATTTCAAAAATCTGTGCATTCAGGCTATGGCCCAAACGCAGTGAAATCGGTGCAGGCACATAAGGATCATTGCTGGAAAGCAGCATTACAAAGCGTTTGGCACCATGTGATAGATTGTTCATATCTAACTTTACTGCCTGCACCATTTTGTTCAGTTCCGACCAGGCCACCAGTGGTGTATCAAAAGCTGCGACTAACATGAGTCCGCCAATTTTCAATTGCGTACGGCTATAATGTTCTTCAAGAAACTTTAGAGCACTTAAGCCACCCAAGCCGTGCGCAACAATGAAACTATGCTCATCCAGATGCGGAATCTGCAGTTTCAGGTTGTGCTGCCATTCTTCCAGATCAGGTTGAAAAGGATTGGTCAGCATGATCCGTTTGGCCTCGAACCCGGCGTCTTTGATCTTCCGGCTCAACCATGGATACCAGTGGTCATTTGAGGTCGCCTGATAATCAGGCACGATATAGACTTTCTTCGTTATATTTTTCATAGCATTGTACTTATTATATTTAGAGCAAAATGCTCCGACAAAAGTTAAGTTTTTAATTATTAGCGGATGAAATTCAATATTCCCTATTTAATTTCATCCTGTCATCATTGAACCAATCTGTTCATCATCCTCCCTATTCAGTGGAAGATTGGATTAGATAAGGCTGAATTACTCGCCAGACTTCTGGCAGTTCAGTACAGCCTTGCGAATTAATAAAATGTCCTTGATGCTCGGCACAGACCACAATTGCTTCCAGACTTTCCGCTTGCTCCAGACTGAAGTCAGGCTGAACCCGATCATCACCTTCCGAATAAATCACTACACGTTCATCAATCTGACGTTTTAGTAAATCAAAATCTACTTCAGCAGCGTCAATGAAAGGATTAACTTCTTCCAGACGTCCCAGTCTGCCATTAAAACCGGCCACCAAAACCAGTTGTTTGATTCTCTGATTTTTTAATTCGCGACTTAAATAATGTAATGCAGCTAAGCAACCCAGACTATGCGCAATAAAAATACTGTTTTCGTCAATCCCGTCAATCTGTTCACGCATTTGCTGTTCCCAGACCTCTAATTTTGGCGTAGTCGATGGGTCAAGTCTGAGTACTTTCAAGCTGACATGTTCCTGCTGGGCTTTTTCCTGAATCCATGGAAACCAGTTTTCTTCAGGACTTGCGGTATAGCCATGCACCACAATCACTTGAGTCATTAGAAACATCCTTCTGTATTATTTTATTTCGAATGTTTTCGAGTCTGCCTGATTTTTCTGGAAATTTGGGTAAGCAAATGTTGTTTTGTTTAAACCAGATATAAAAGAAAATACAGACAATAAAAAAGGCGCTATATGCGCCTTTTTTATTTAAAACATTTATTTTTTGTCGTTACCGCCGAACAGTGGACCCATACCACCGCCACCACCAAACTGTTTTTGCAGACCGCTCAGTGATTTCATCATTTTTGCCATACCCGACGGATTGGCAAATTTCTTCATCATCTTCGCCATTTGCGCATGCTGCTTGATCAGCTTGTTGACTTCTGACACTTCCATACCACAACCTGCTGCAATACGCTTTTTACGGCTTGGATTCATCAGGTCAGGATTACGACGTTCCTTAATGGTCATCGACTGGATAATCGCTTCCATTTTCTTCACTTGCTTTTCAGGATTCGCCTGCGCAATCGCATCTTGAATACCAGAATTGCTCATGCCTGGAAGTTTGTCCAGGAAGCCCATCATGCCGCCCATCTTGTTCATCTGCTCGAATTGCATCAGCATATCTTCAAAGTTGAAGCTACCGCCTTTCTGCAATTTCTTCGCCATTTTCTCGGCTTTTTCTTTGTCGATTTTGCGTTCAACTTCTTCGACCAAAGAAAGCACGTCACCCATGCCCAGAATACGCTGTGCCACACGTTCCGGATGGAATGGCTCAAGGGCATCCAGTTTTTCGCCCATACCGAGGAACTTGATTGGCTTGCCAGTAATCGCACGAACAGACAGTGCTGCACCACCACGCGCATCACCATCAGTTTTAGTCAGGATCACACCCGTCAAAGGAAGCGCATCGTTAAATGCTTTGGCTGTATTTGCCGCATCCTGACCGGTCATGGCATCGACTACAAACAGGGTTTCAGTCGGATTAATCGCTGCATGCAGCTCTTTAATCTCTTCCATCATATTGTCATCGATATGCAGACGACCTGCAGTATCGACAATCAACACATCGGCAAACTGGATTTTTGCCTGTTCAATTGCACGATTGACGATGCTGATTGGCTTTTCAGTAGCACTCGATTCAAGGAAAATCGCGCCAACTTCGCCAGCCACCGTCTGTAGCTGCTTGATTGCAGCCGGACGATAAACGTCGGCAGACACCATAGCCACTTTTTTCTTTTGACGCTCTTGCAGGAAGCGCGCAAGTTTGGCTGCAGTCGTGGTTTTACCCGCACCCTGCAAACCGGCAAGCAGTACCACCACCGGTGGTTTTGCTGCAAGGTCGAGGCTCTCATTGGCCTCGCCCATCATTTTGGTCAATTCGTCATAGACGATTTTGACGAAAGCTTGCCCTGGTGATAACTGAGTCATCACTTCCTGGCCTAATGCTTCTTCCTTAACTTTCGCGATAAATTCACGAGTTACAGGTAACGCAACGTCGGCTTCAAGAAGTGCCATACGTACTTCACGTAACGTATCTTTAATATTGTCTTCGGTTAGCTGCCCTGAGCCAGTAACATTTCTTAAACTCTGCGTGAGTCGTTCTGTTAAGGTATCAAACATTGCAAAATCCGCTTAAAATAGCCAGTAGCAAAAAATTGTTTCTTAAAATAGAAAATTTATGCATAGAATGCTATAGGATACTGTAGTTCGCACTGAATTTATATAAATGAATATTCATCACCCTTAAAAAGGTTTGACATGCTTAGCCTCCCCTTGGTTTACACGATCTTAGCATTAATCGCTTATACCTCCTCTTTTTGGTATCTGTTCATTCATTTAATGACTAAACGTACTCCAAATCAATGGTTTGTCGGCTTAACAGCTTTAGTTGGACTGGTACTGCATGCTTTGGTTTTATCAGGTGACATGTATACCCCGATGGGGATGAATTATGATGTATTTGCCTTACTTTCCTTTACGTCAGGGCTAATGCTGCTGCTAAGTATCATTTACAGTACCTATCGGCCGATTATTGCTTTAAACCTGATTGGTATTCCCGTCGCTGCAACCGGCCTAATTCTCGGTTTCAGTTTCACCCAGCCAGCGAAAGTCATTGCACAGAATTCTCTAGGCCTGGATATTCATATTATCTTGTCCCTATCCGCTTATGCTGTGTTATTGATGGCGACGATTCAGGCCGTCATTTTGCGGTTTCAGGACCGTGAACTGAAGAAAAAACAGAAACGTCGGGTTTGGGTCAATCTGTTGCCCTCCTATCAGGATATGGAATCTTTATTGTTCGATATGCTGATGACTGGTTTCATTCTATTGACACTCGCACTAGGTTTTGGCTTCTTTACTATTGATAATTTCTTCGCCCAACATCTGGCCCATAAGACCGCCTTTAGTATTGTGTCCTGGCTGGTTTATGGTGCATTACTGATCGGACACTGGAAATTTGGCTGGCGTGGCCAGAAAGCAGTTCGTTTTACCCTGCTTGGGTTTGGTCTGCTGGCGCTCGGTTTTATCGGTTCCAAGTTTGTGCTGGAAATGCTGTTAAACAAATAAAGTAATTGATCTTCAATATTATAAAAGCTCAGCTAAGACTGAGCTTTTTCTTTAATTATTCATTCCTTTATCTGGATTTATCCTTCCCACTCGTAGCGATAGCGGCCAACTCACCACCCGGGGCAATTCTGGGTCTTCCCATTCTGGCAATAAGGCATCTGCCAGTACATTCAGCGGATTATGTCCGAGTGCCGTGGTGGCTGCTTTTACGGCTGACCAGGTACTCATATAGCCTATCAGTTGGTAAAAGTTCCACTCGACTTGTAATACCGGCGGCTGTACAGAAATTTCCTGAAATGGAAATGGCAGATTTTTGTATCCTTCATCGACATGGCGACGTTCAGGTGCCCAATAGGGTGCGATCGTCACTTCATAAAAATGTCTGAAATAATGATTCAGATGTTCTTCATCAATGCTGAATACCCCATAACTAATAAGAGCCAGAATGGCATTGGGTTTTGCAATACGGTGAACTTCCGCATAGAATTTGTCCAGATCCAGCCAGTGGGCAGCTTGTGCGACTGAAATCAGGTCAGTGCTTTGATCAGCTAAGGGTATATTTTCAGCTAGGGCATGAAGGTATTGAATTTTCGGATGAGGTTTGGCCTGTGCGATTTGTTCTTTACTCGCATCAATAGCAATCACCTGATCAAAATAATGCGCCAAAACCTCTGAAAACTGTCCTGAGCCACAGCCGACGTCTAAAGCCAATTTGGTACTCGTTGATAGCTCTGCCAGCATCTTCCCCAAAGTGTCCGGATAATGCGGGCGAAACAAGGCATAATCTTGGGACTGCTGGGAGAAATGGTCTTTAAATTCCCGCCTTTCCATCTGCACTTTCCTGACCTGTTTTCTAACAGCTTAACTCGATCCGGAAAGGCGACAATAGGAATTTGGTTTCATTTCCAATAATTTTTAAAACTAAAAAATTAGCGTATTTTAATTATCTAAATTTTTTAAACATCAGCTAGTTTAACTATTTTGCTTGATTTGATAATCCGCTTTAAAGTTCTGATAACTACGTCGCTCTGCGGAATTTTCGGTTAAAGCTTTTACTTCCTGCATGGTATTCAGGCAACGTGCAGTGAGCTGGATATATTGCTCGGTGCCATGGCTTTTCCAGGCAATTTCTTTTTCTTCTAAAGGACGGATGACTTTTGCCGGACTGCCAAGTACCAGATTATTTGCTGGCACTTTGAATTTAGCCTTGACTGTACTGTTGGCCCCAACAATCACATTCTCCCCGATTTCGGCTTCATCCAGAATCACACTGTTCATACCGATCAGGGCATTTTTTCGTACCACGCAGCCATGCAGAATGGCACCATGACCAACATGGCCATATTCTTCCACTAAGGTCACACTGTCCGGAAATCCATGGATGGTACAAGAGTCTTGGACATTGGCATTTTTCTGGATATGAATCCGGCCAAAATCGGCACGCAACGAAGCGAACGGACCAATATAAACTCCGGCTTCAATAATCACATCACCAATCAGCACAGCCGTAGGATGGACATAAGCTTCAGGGCTGACGACAGGAATCACCCCATCAATCGCATAACATGGCATAGACTCCTCCTTGAGCTATTACATTCATGATTTTTTAAAATATTAAAAGGTCAATTCCGGCTGCTTTAAGCCACCAAAACGTTTATAAAATTGTGGATGTGCTGGTGGCATAAGGCCTTCCGCTGTCCGGGCAGTCTCCAGGAAAAACTCATCTCCTGCTGCAAATACTGCCTGATATAGATTGGTACTTAAGTTACGCGCAATCAGTGACAACCAGTCTGTTGGCAACAGTTCAAATGGCAGATTCGGGTCTTTCAGTAAAATACGGCGGTATTGATGGATCAGCAGAATACGAATCTGAAAGGCTTGTACCGGATCCAGTTCCTCTTCATTTTCCACCAGATAGAAAAATTCACGGAAATCACTAATAAATTTTTCATAACGCTGATGCAGTTCAGGGATTGGCCAATTGGTTTCGACCATGCGTTTAATGGTTGGATAAGATTCCTGCCAAAGCTGTAAAGTTTCAGCACGAAACACTACGACTTGATCGGTCATCTTGTTATTCAGTAACAGGTTTTGCAGTTTCTGCTGATCACACCCCGGATAGGCCATGACATTGGTCGCGATATTGGCAAAGCCTAGCCATTCCAGTTCTTTTTTTAGCGTCTGTTTATTTTCCAGTTCAACTGAACTGAGCAGAACCAGGTCCCATTTCTGATCCCATTCATTATGCTGGAAGCTATAAATTTTCTGGTCTGCGGTAATAAAACGCTGACGGCTGCTTTCGGTAATCCGGTAATAACTGGTGCGGCCAATCTTTTCTGAACTCAGCCAGCCATTTTGTACCAGACGGAATACGGCAGTACGCACAGAACGCTCATTGAAGCTGAATACATCCATCAGCTGAATCAGGCTGGCAAGACTAATGACTCCCCCACGGTGATAAATACTGTCACCAAAAATCGTCATTACCAATGAGGTTCCACTGAGGGTCTCATTCTGAATGAAATCATCAATTACTTGTTTTAATTTCGGATTCATTATGTTCAATTTACCTTGTCAAAGCCGGATGACAGACCTGAGCCTGTCATCCAGACGTATTTAAGCGGACTTTCGGATATCAAACACCCGCTGAGCCTTACCTTCAGAACGTGGCAAGCTACCTTCCGGTAAAACTTCCACACTGACACTAATCCCGACCATGGTCTTGATTTGTACTTTCAGCTGATTTGCCAATTGGTGTGTCATATTTATAGCATTATCTTTACGCATTTCGGTACGAATATGCAATGTATCCAGATGACCCTGCTTACAAATCTGAATCTGATAATTTGGAATAAGCTGCGGAATATGCAGGATTTGCTCTTCAATTTGTGATGGGAACACATTCACGCCACGAATAATCATCATGTCATCACTGCGACCGACAATCTTGTCCATACGACGCATGGTACGTGCAGTACCTGGCAATAAGCGTGTCAGATCACGGGTACGATAACGAATCACCGGCATACCTTCTTTGGTGATGGTGGTAAATACCAGTTCACCCAGCTCACCATCAGGTAATACTTCGCCGGTTTCCGGATGGATAATTTCAGGATAGAAGTGGTCTTCCCAGATGGTAGGTCCATCTTTGGATTCCAAACATTCCATCGCCACACCCGGCCCCATCACTTCAGAAAGGCCGTAAATATCTAGCGCATCAATACCTAGACGCTCTTCAATTTCACTGCGCATTTCATTGGTCCATGGCTCTGCGCCAAAGATCCCGGTCTTGATCGAACAGTCCTTGGCAGTCCCGAATTTTTTCTCCAGACATTCAATAATATTCAGACAATAAGATGGAGTGACCATTAAAGCCGTTGGCTTGAAATCATGAATCAGCTGGGCTTGCTTATCAGTTTGACCACCTGACATTGGGATTACGGTGGCACCCAGACGTTCTACCCCATAATGTGCACCCAGCCCGCCAGTAAACAGGCCGTAACCATAAGATACCTGAATCGTATCTTTACTGCTGAGTCCGGCTGCACGTAACGAGCGTGCCACCACATCTGACCAGGTATTAATGTCATTCTGGGTATAACCAACTACAGTCGGCTGACCTGTAGTACCTGAAGAAGCATGTACACGGACAATCTGCTCCTGAGGCACAGCAAACATGCCAAATGGATAGTTTTCGCGCAGATCCTGCTTGGTGGTAAACGGGAATTTTGCCAGATCGTCCAGTGATTTCAGATCATCCGGATGCACACCGGCTTCATCAAACTTTTTCTTGTAAACCGTACTGTTCTGATAAGCATGCTGTAGTGTTTTTTTCATACGTTCCAATTGCAGGCCACGTAATTCATCTACTGAAGCGGTTTCAATTTGTTCCATTGCATTGTTATTCATATTCTTGCTCCTGCTGCAGTCATCCTGACTGCTGATGATTTCTCTTTTGATTCAGTCCTTAAGCCACATTTTCCAGAATCAGTGCGACACCCTGTCCAACACCGACACACATGGTACAAAGGGCATATTTTCCTTGCTTACGTTGTAATTCTTTCATGGCGGTAATCACTAGTCGCGTACCGCTCATTCCGAGTGGATGGCCAAGGGCAATAGCACCACCGTTTGGATTGACTCGTGGATCGTCATCCTGAAGGCCTAGCTCACGTAGCACTGCAAGCGCCTGTGCGGCAAAGGCTTCATTTAGTTCGATCACATCCATCTGTTCTAGACTTAAGTTTGTCTGTTTTAATACTTTCTGCACTGCGGGCACTGGACCGATACCCATATAACGTGGTTCTACTCCTGCACTGGCGATTCCTACCACCCGTGCTAGCGGTTTCAGCCCATATTGTTCTGCGAAATATTTATTACCCAGTAGCACACAGGCTGCACCGTCATTGACACCAGACGCATTACCCGCAGTTACCGAACCACCTTCCTTGCGAAATGGTGCTTTTAAAGAAGATAACTTTTCTAAAGTAGTATCGGCACGTGGATGCTCATCTTCAGCAATCACCTGAGTAGAACCTTTAGCACCTTTGATTTCTACTGGCAGGATTTCTGCCTGAAAAATACCATTCTGCTGTGCCTGTTCAGTTTTTTGCTGACTGCGATAAGCAAACAGATCCTGATCTTCACGATTAATCTGATATTTTTCAGCTACGTTTTCTGCCGTTTCCGGCATACTATCTACGCCAAAACCTACCTTGAATTTTGGATTGATAAAACGCCAGCCAATGGTAGTATCATAAATTTCAGGAGTACGGCTAAATGCTATGGTGGGCTTGGATTGCACAAAGGGCGCACGGCTCATAGACTCTACCCCACCGGCCACTACAAATTGCGCTTCACCCGATTTAATTGCACGTGCTGCCAGACCTACAGCATCCAGACCGGAAGCACAGAGACGATTTACAGTAATGGCAGGCACACTTTCCGGCAAACCCGCTAAAAGTGCTGCCATACGCGCGACATTACGATTATCTTCACCGGCCTGATTAGCACAGCCTAAAATTACCTCATCTACGTCTGCCCACGGCAGATTAGGATGCTGCTGTTTTAAATACTGGATCGGTAAAGCGGCTAGATCATCGGCACGAATACTGCTCAAACCACCTGCGTAACGACCAATTGGGGTACGAATACCGTCAAAAATATAAACATGTTCCATCGTTCTTGTTCCTTAGCCCGCCACACGTTTGTCTGTTGGCGATACTTGTTGCGCCTGTCCTAGCGCTGTCTGCTTAGTTCAATATATACTAGGTTGTATCACTCTTCACCAAGAATACGATACATATTTTTTAAGATTTGTAAATTTCTGTCATATTAAATTCCATTTACTCATCCAAATCATTTTTCTGAATAAATAAAATAAAATACAAGTTAAAAATCAATAACTTGATTATAAAAATAGTGCATAAATCTATTTTTTAATATTTCATTTACTATCAGGGTAATACTACATATAACATAGGACCTAGCTAACCATCAGACCAAATAGGTATCATATTCATACCTGTCAGGAATAATTCAACTCGACCAAGTTGCTAAGCGATAACTGTAAGGAAAGATCGTCACAACTTTGAGCCGAGTCAAATCCATCTCCGGCAGATTTAGCAGCCCTTATATTGTGGTGTTCGTTTTTGCATAAAGGCCTGAACGCCCTCACGATAATCACTGGAACGGCCTGCCAGACGTTGCAGATCCCGCTCCAGAATCAGTTGCTCATCCAGATTATTGTCTGCGGCGGCATGAATCGCTTTTTTGATCAGGGATAGACCATAAGTCGGCTGAGTCGCCAGATGTTCAGCCATTTTTTCAGCTTCTGCTTTTAACTGGTCATCTTCAACTACCTGCCAAATCATACCGAGTTGTAGCGCACGTTCAGCCGAGATTTTGTCACCCAGCATCGCCAGACCCATCGCTTGGGCACGGCCAACCAGGCGTGGTAGGAACCAGGTACCCCCTGAATCTGGCACCAGACCGAGACGGCAGAAGGCCTGAATAAATGAAGCAGATTTCGCTGCTACCACGATGTCACAAGCCAGAGCAATATTGGCACCTGCACCCGCTGCTACACCATTTACGGCACAGATCACCGGTTTTGGCATTTCAGTAATCAGTTTAATCAGCGGGTTGTAGTATTTTTCAATGGATAGACCTAAATCTGGCGCATCAGCATTTGGATCAACCACACGATCATTCAAGTCCTGACCGGCACAGAAACCACGACCTTCTGCAGAAATCACTACAGCGCGAATTGCTGAATCTTGCGCCCAGCGTTTTACGACAGAAGATACTTCCTGATGCATGGTTTCATTAAAACTGTTGAGCTGTTTGGGACGGTTAAAAGTCAGGTAGCCCACTGCATTTTTTTCTTCGACAATAATTGTTTGGTAATCCATTACACACCTTTTAAGTTCTATTGAGTTCATGCATTTATTTGCATGGTGCTTAATTTAAAATCTTTACTCATCGAAACTGAGACGAACATTTTGAGTGGTTGGACGCGCCTGACAGCTCAGCACATAACCTTTCTGGATTTCTTCTTCTTCCAGGCTATAGTTGATTGCCATTTCCACTTCACCCTGTAACACCTTGCATTTACAGGTTGCACATACCCCGCCCTTGCAGGCATATGGCAGATCCGCACCAGCGCGTAAAGCCGCATCCAGAATGCTGTCATCCTGTTTGGACACCTCAATGATCAGCTCACGACCATCCAGAACGATGTTAACCTTTTCCTCGGTACGGCTTTCGATCTGCTGCGCAGAGGCTTTTGGTGCAGTACCGGTATTGAAGCGTTCGGTGTGAATCTTGTTACGTTCAATCCCGACGGTTGGCAATACGGTTTCTACCGCATTCATCATTTCTTCAGGACCGCAGGCGAAGCAGTGATCAGTTTCTGCTGGAATCAGGCCCGCCTGGAACAGCTGCTGCAATTTTTCTGCATCAATACGACCATTAAAAATCTCGCTGTCATTCAGTTCACGCGAGAAAATGTTGATCAGTTGTAGGCGTTCCTTAAAACGGTCTTTCAGGTCCATGATTTGTTCAGAGAACATGGTCTGTTTCCAGGAACGGTTACCATAAACCAGGGTAAAAGTAGCATCTTTCTGACGGTTCAAAACTGATTTGACAATAGACAGAATTGGCGTAATACCACTACCTGCAGCAAAACCGAGATAGTGTTTGCCACCAGTCTTGGCCGCTTTCTGGAAAAACACACCTTGTGGTGGCATTACTTCCAGTACATCACCCACTTTCAGGTTTTGATTAGCCCAGGTCGAGAACTGACCCTGATCAATTTTCTTGATCGCAATACTCATGTCTTCATCACTATCGCTACAGATCGAATAGCAACGGCGCAATTCTTCCTGTTCTGTTAGATGACGGATTGTTAGGTGTTGGCCCGGCTGATACTGAAAATTTTCGGCATGTTCCGGACTCAGTTCAAAAGCAATGCAAATTGCCTGTTCAGTCTGAGGCTGAATAGATTTAATGGTTAACGGAATAAACTGGCTCATTTCAAAATCCTTCTTAAGCTGTGGCGATCTCACGCTTTATTGTTATGGCTTGTGCGCTTAAGCCCTTAAATACATTTAAAATAGTCAAACGGCTCCAGGCATTCCTGACATTTGTACAGCGCCTTGCAAGCGGTTGAACTGAATTCACTGAGTAGTCGGGTGTGATGGCTATGGCAATGTGGACACTGGATACCATCACTGAGTGCAACATGAGTGCCGCAGCTATTCGATTCACCTTTAGGTGGAGCAATACCATATTGCTGCAGCTTCTGTTTGCCTTGCTCACTCATCCAGTCAGTGGTCCAGGCTTCTGACAGATCGACCACCACTTTGACTGGCGTCAGCTCGTGCGCTTCAAATGCCTGGGTGATCTCGGCCTTGAGCAGATCAGTTGCCGGACAGCCACTATAGGTAGGGGTCAATCGGACGATGATTTCATCCTGCGGGTTGATCTCGACCCCGCGAATCATGCCCAGGTCGAGGACTGACAAGACCGGGATTTCCGGATCGGAAACCTGGGCCAGGACCTCCCAGCATTGATCTTCTACATGTCTAATCAAGTTCATGCCACTCACTCCCTGTGATGTGCTGGATTTACCAGTTCATGCCTGGATAGCTGCGCTGCATATATTGCAGTTCCGCCAGTACATAACCCAGATGTTCGGTATGTAGTCCCTGCTTGGCGCCACTACGGTAAGCACCACTTTCTGGCAAGCTCAGTTCAAAACGTTGCAACTCAGCAGATATGGTTTCCAACCATTTCGGTTTCAGCAGTTCCAGATCCGGAATCAGGTGAGCATCAACCAGCTGACGTTCATCTGCACTCAGGCTGAACAACTCTTCGGTAAAACGCCATAGCTGATTCAGACCATTCTGGATTTTTTCATGAGCTTCTGCTGTACCTAAGCTCAGGCGTTCCATCCATGAGGTTGAAAAACGCAAATGGTATTTCACTTCTTTCAGTGATTTGATGGCGAATGAGGAAATCTCTTCATTCCTGCTATTGCTCAGTGCTGCAAACAGCAAAGCATGGTAATGATCCATCAACCACTGACGTACGATAGTTTGACCGAAGTCATTATTTGGCTGTTCGCATAGCAGTAAGTTACGGTATTCACGCTCGGTACGGAAATAGGCCAGTTTATCTTCATCACGACCTTGCCCTTCAATTTCACCGGCTAGGCTCAATGCGGTACGTGCCTGACCTAACAGGTCCAAACCGATATTTGCCAATGCAATATCCAGCTCTAGCTCCGGTGCATGACCGCACCACTCTGCCAGACGGTGTGAAAGGATGAGCTGGCTGTCGCCAACATGCAGTAAAAATTGTGCCAATACCTGATTTGTCATTATTCTTTCCTCTACCTTACATGTGCTCGATGCCATCTGGAATGTGATAGAAAGTCGGATGACGGTAGACCTTGTTCAATGAGGGATCAAAAAACTCTGATTTTTCATCTGGTTGAGATGAGGTAATCAGTTCAGATTTCACAACCCAGATACTTACACCTTCATTGCGGCGGGTATAGACATCACGGGCATTTTGCAGGGCAATTTCATCATCAGGGGCGCGCAGGCTGCCGACATGGCGGTGGCTCAGACCCTGTTTGCTGCGAATAAATACTTCGTATAAAGACCAGTTATTCTTGTTCATTTGCATATCCTTGTGCTATTCCGTTGCCTTAAGCGATTTTTCTATTGTCTGACTGCTGCTGTTGCTTGCTGGCATAAACTGCTGCTGATTCACGTACCCATTTGCCGTCTTCCCAAGCCTTACGACGTGCTTCAATACGCTCGTGGTTGCATGGGCCTTTACCTGCCAGCACGTCAAAGAACTCATCCCAGTTCACTTCGCCAAATTCATAGTGGCCTGTTTCTTCATTAAACTTCAGATCTGGGTCCGGCACAGTCAAGCCAAGCTGCAATACTTGCGGTACGGTGTTGTCGACGAATTTCTGACGCAATGCATCATTACTGAATAATTTGATTTTCCACTGCATGCTTTGTGCACTGTTTGGAGAATTGTCATCACTTGGACCAAACATCATCAGTGCCGGCCACCAGAAACGGTTCACTGCATCTTGTGCCATCTGTTTCTGTTCTGGTGTACCTTGTGCCAGTTGCATCATGGCTTCAAAACCTTGACGCTGATGGAAACTTTCTTCTTTACAGATACGCACCATGGCACGTGCATAAGGACCATAGGATGTACGACACAACGCCACCTGGTTGACGATTGCCGCCCCATCTACCAGCCAGCCAATCGCAGCCACATCTGCCCAAGTCAAGGTTGGATAGTTAAAAATGGATGAGTATTTCATGCGGCCAGCAATCAGCTTTTCCATCATGTCATCACGGTCTGCACCAAGCGTTTCTGCTGCACTGTACAGGTATAGACCATGCCCTGCTTCATCTTGCACTTTAGCCAGCAATACCGCTTTGCGTTTCAAGGTCGGTGCGCGGGTAATCCAGTTACCTTCTGGCAGCATGCCAATCACTTCTGAATGTCCATGCTGGCCAATCTGGCGGATCAAGGTCTTTCTATAGGCATCCGGCATCCAGTCCTTCGCTTCAATAGAAATGTCCTGCTCTATCTTCTGATCGAATGTTTGTTGTTGCTTATTCATGTTTGTCTCACTTATCCCAAGTGCTGATACACTCAAATTAAAACGATACAAATATAAAATCAATACTATTTTTTAAGTATCATATATTTTTTAAAAGTATTTTTTATTAAGTTATTGTTTTTATTATTTTTAATTTTTTAATTAGATGAAAGTTACTTTTTTGTTAGCGGATTATGATTGACATTTAAGCTTTTTGATTGCAATTTATGAAACATCAAAAGTAAAAATAAACTCAACAACGTATCATAAATGGAGTTATACAATGTTGGAACTGGACAGCACGACCCAGAGCACGGATCTTCAGGACAACACACAGGCGCATTACTCAGCTAAAGTTAAAGTATTGAGTTCACTAGTTTTAGGTGGTGAACATAGCGCACAAAATGACTTGCGTACGGTCTATCATGCCATTAGCGGTGAAGCAATTTATCAGGTCAGCAGCCACGGCATCGACATGCATAACGTAGTGCAATATGCCAAACAGAAAGGTGCTGTCATTGCCCACTGGACTTTCCACCAGCGTGCTAATGCTCTGAAACAGGTGGCGCAATATTTACTGGAACGTAAGGAAGATTATTACCGCCTAGCAGCCGCAACTGGCTGTACCCGCAAAGATGCCTGGATTGATATTGAAGGTGGGATCGGCACCCTGTTTGCCTATTCAAGTCTGGTTCGCCGTGAACTTAGCGATGAAACGGCGCTGGTAGAAGATGCCTGGATTCCACTGTCCAAACAGGGCAGCTTTGGTGCCAAACATATTCTGAGCCCGAAAGCCGGTGTAGCAGTGCATATCAATGCATTTAACTTCCCAATCTGGGGCATGCTGGAAAAAATTGCACCGACTTTACTAGCCGGTGTGCCGTGTATTGTGAAGCCGGCAACAGAAGGCGCAGAACTGACACATGCAGTCGTTAAAGATATTTTAGCCAGTAATTTACTGCCAGAAGGTACTTTGCAGCTGATCTGCGGACAGACTTATGACCTGTTTGATCACCTGAATGCACAGGATACGGTAACCTTCACAGGTTCGGCTGCTACCGGCCAGAAACTGCGTGCGCACCCACACCTGAATGCCCACTCTATTCCATTCAGCATGGAAGCCGACTCGGTGAACAGCGCCATCCTGACCCTGCAAGCCAATGATGAAACCATTGACCTGTTTGTGCGTGAAGTCTTCCGTGAAATGACGACCAAGGCCGGACAAAAATGTACTGCAATTCGTCGTGCCTTTGTGCCAGCAGAATTACTCGATACCGTACAGCAACGCCTGACTGAAAAACTGCAGAAAGTGGTCATCGGTGATCCCGCACAGGATGGTGTGACCATGGGAGCTCTGGCCAGCGTTAAACAGAAGCATGATGTTGCTGCTAAGGTAGAACAACTGGCACAGGAAGCTGAAATCATCATGGGTAGCCACCTACGCCAGGATTTTAGCATCCAGGTCGCACACCCAGAAAAATCTGCTTTCTATCCGCCAACAGTGCTGTTATGTAAAGATCCAGTTCAGGCCCAGCAGATTCACAATATCGAAGCCTTTGGCCCAGTGGTTACACTGATGCCGTATAGTGACCTGCCACAACTGGCAACATTAGTAGCTCGTGGTGAAGGAAGTCTGGTTGCTTCAATTGTGCGTAACCATGATGAAAATATTGAACAGCTACTCAGCAAGATCGCGCCTTGGCATGGTCGTGTGCATATTCTGGACCGTGAAAGCGCCAAGGAAAGTACCGGTCATGGTTCACCACTGCCATTGTTAGTGCATGGTGGTCCGGGGCGTGCTGGCGGTGGTGAGGAACTCGGTGGCCTGCGTGCAGTGAAACACTATATGCAGCGCACTGCTATTCAAGGCTCACCAAATGCGCTGACTCAGGTCGGTCATAGCTGGACCGCAGGTGCTGAGGTATTTGAAGACCGCGTACACCCATTCAAGAAATCTTTTGATGAATTGCGTATCGGTGAGCGCCTGCTGACTGCACGCCGTACCATTACTGAAGCTGATATTGTCAACTTTGGTGGTTTAAGTGGTGATTACTTCTATGCCCATATGGACAAGATTGCGGCTGCAGAATCCCTGTTCGGTGAACGCGTCGCACATGGCTACTTCATTGTTTCTGCCGCTGCTGGCCTGTTTGTTGATGCTGCTCCAGGTCCGGTTATTGCCAACTACGGTATGGATAACCTGCGCTTCGTAGAACCGGTGAAAATTGGTGATACTATTCAGGTAGAACTGACCTGCAAGCAGAAAACACCAAAACCACTGCGTGATGAGCAAAAACCGCATGGTGTCGTGGTTTGGGACATCAAGGTGAAAAACCAGCGCAATGAACTGGTCGCGACCTATGACATCCTGACGCTAGTAGAAAAAGCTGCTTAACAAATATTTTCAGACACTTAAAGTAAGAAGGGAATATATTTGATTCCCTTTTTTATTCTTTTAAAAATAATTGTATCTTTTTAATCCAGACATATTGACGGCTGTGCAAATTACTCCTAGATTAGATTAATTAATACATTTAAAAAATAAAAATAATTAAAATTGTATCAAATAAGCCAATCACTATAACTTGCACAGGATGTTGCATGATGAATGAAAAAACATTGGTCATAGACAAGGTTGACAATGACGTCCAACCACTCGATTCTCATCTAAAAATTACTACGCCTATCCCTGAACAGGGGGCTACAGAAATTCCACCAGCGGCTCCAGAACGTAGCAGCTATCAATGGTATGTGGTGATCATCTGTATGGTGGCCTATATTCTGTCTTTCGTAGACCGCCAGATTTTATCCCTGATGATTGAGCCGATTAAGGCCGACCTGATGCTGAGTGATACTCAGTTCAGCCTGTTACAGGGTCTGGCCTTTTCCCTGTTTTATGCCTTTATGGGCGTACCAATTGCCGCACTGGCCGACAAGAAATCCCGTGTGAAAATTATTTCAGTCGGGATTGCCTTCTGGAGTCTGGCAACTGCAGCCTGTGGTCTCAGCAAAAACTTTATCCAGATGTTCCTGGCTCGCCTCAGTGTCGGTGCAGGTGAAGCAGCACTTTCCCCTGCCTTTTATTCCATTGTGGCGGATCTATTCCCGAAACATAAACTGGGCCGTGCGCTGGGTGTTTATGCCATTGGTGCCTTTATCGGTTCGGGACTGGCTTTCCTGATCGGTGGTTATGTCATTGGTCTGCTCAAGGATGTCAGCTTCATTACTTTACCGGTAATTGGTGAGATCAAGACCTGGCAGCTGACCTTTATGATTGTAGGTTTACCGGGTGTATTGCTGGCATTGCTGATGATTCTGACCGTACGTGAACCAGAACGTAAAGGTCTCAAAATGGATGCGAATGGTGTCGCAGTGAAAGCATCTTTTAAGAATTCGATTGGTTTTATCAAAACCCATAAAAAAACTTTCTTCTGTCATTTTATTGGCTTCTCTTTCTACACCATGATGCTGTATTCCCTGCTCGGCTGGGCACCGGCCTACTACATGCGTCACTTTGGTCTAGATGCAAGCCAGACTGGATATATCCTTGGAAGTATTATTCTTGTTGCAAATACTTCAGGTGCCTTATTCTGTGGCTGGCTGATCGACTTCTTTTCTAAACGTGGCTATAGCGATGCAGCGATCCGTGCCGGTGCAATTGGCTGTGCTGCCCTGATCATTCCAAGTGTGCTATTTACTCAGGTCGACAATATGCAGCTTTCATTCGCACTGATCTTTGTGGCGATGTTCTTTTCGACCTTCCCGATTCCAGCATCAGCCGCTGCTACCCAAATGCTGACACCAAACCAGTTGCGCTCTCAGGTATCAGCCAAATTCCTGTTGATTTCTAACCTGATTGCACTCGGTGTAGGCACAACTGCTGTAGCACTGATTACAGACAGATATTATGAAAATACCTTAATGGTGGGTAATTCAATTTCTATCGTCAATGCGATAGCCGGCCTGATTGGTGTGTTCCTGCTGTATAAAGGCTGTCAGTATTATCGTGAAAGTATGAAAGTCGAAAAACTGATCGATTAAGACAATATTAGATTTTTAAGATTGAAATCCAAACCTTAAATCAGCCGATTTAAGGTTTTTTTATTTAGATCACAAAAGACCAATAAGTACTCATTCACCATCAATCTTTTTATGCAATTCATATGAAAATTAAACTGCCTGGACTTTCCCGCCAAAAAGCCGTATAACACCGTTTTTCGAATTAACAGGTGTTGACCGTTGAAACTTGTTCTTGCACCCATGGAAGGCTTAACTGACCCGATTATGCGTGATGTACTGACATCCGTCGGGAGCTTCGACTGGTGTGTAACCGAGTTTATTCGTGTCACGGATTCGGTGTTGCCGGATCATATCTACCATACCTACTGCCCTGAACTGTTAAATGACGGCAAAACTGCTGCCGGTACGCCGGTGCATGTACAGTTCCTGGGAAATAACCCGGAAATGCTGGCAGCCAATGCAGTGAAAGTCGCTGCTATGGGCGCGCCTGCAATTGACATGAATTTCGGCTGTCCAGCCAAAACCGTAAACCGTCATCGTGGTGGTTCAGTGCTGTTAGATGAACCTGAAGTCGTCTATGAATTGGTCAAAGCTGTTCGTGATGCAGTGCCTGCACATATCCCGGTTTCGGCGAAAATGCGTCTGGGTTATATGGATCGCAACTTCATGATGGAAAATGCACATGCCATTGAAGATGCTGGAGCGGCCTGGGTTACTGTCCATGCACGGACCAAGGCCGATGGCTATACTCCGCCAGCCTTCTGGGATCAGCTGCAACCAATTCGTGAAGCCTTAAAGATCAATGTCATTGCCAATGGTGAAATCTGGACCAATACCGATGCCAAGCAATGTCAGCTAGAATCAGGCTGTGAAGACTTGATGATTGGCCGTGGTGCGGTCACTACACCTGATCTGACCCAATGTATTCGCCAGAATTCTGATGAGCCGCTTATCACCTGGAATGAGCTGCTTGAACTGCAAATCCGTTTCCTGAATGGTTCTTATAAAAGGGAAATGAATATGGTCGGCCGTTACAAACAATGGCTGGGGATGATGTCCAAGCATTATCCTGAAGCTAAAGCACTCTGGGATGAGGTTAAACGGATTAAACAGCTGGTTGAAATTACTGAAAAGCTAAAAGCCTCGAAAAATTAAGAAAAAAAGCCTTTGAATGATTCAAAGGCTTTTCTGTTCGGATTGCCGCCTGTTTAAATTTGCGACATGTTCACGATTGGTTTTCCATGATCTTTCTAGTACTTCCTTCTCCAAGCGAATCTGGATACGTTTAATCTTGGTGTCAGAAATAACTCGCTGATTAAAGCTTTTTATATAATCTGTCCAACCTGCGCCTCGAAATACATAATTCGGCATTGGAGTTTTGAATACCGCATCTGGCATAAATACAATCACAGAATGCAGCTGGGCTGGCTCAATAATATCAACCAGCAACTGCTCCAGAACTTTGATGTGCTTATAATTCTGATGAATCGGATTTTGAAATTTATAGCTATTTTTATAAAGTTTTTGCGTCCAGGTTTTTTGTCGCTCTCCACCAAAGATCCAGCCTTTATAGTTTTTGGTTTCAATCACAAACAGGCCATAAGGACTTAATAAGAGATGATCAATTTGTGTTGTGCTCCCTTCTCCATCTGGAAGAGTCAAATCGTTTAATAACCGATACTCAGGGTCTTTCAGATAAAGTTTGACATGCGTGGTAACAGCGAATTCTCCCAGCTTTCCTTTTAAAAATGGTTTAAATAACTTAAAAACGATCAAACCAATAAAAAGTAGAAGAACCCACCATAAACTCGACCAGAGTTGGCCTAAGATTTGTGTTGCGAACTGATCCATATTTTAATTTTCATTAATTTTATGATTTTGATCTTAATGGGTTCGCTCAATATTTAACAGAATTTCTTTTTTATCCAAACCGCCTGCAAAGCCTACCAGCTTACCGCTACTGCCAATCACCCGATGACAAGGTGCAATAATCGAGATCGGATTTTTACCATTGGCAGCGCCCACGGCGCGCACTGCTTTAACATTACCGACCTGTTCAGCGATTTCCCGGTAACTTCGGGTCTGTCCATAAGGAATATTCAGCAAAGCCTGCCAGACTTTTTTCTGAAAATCAGTACCAGCAAAGTCTAAAGGCAACTCAAAAACACTGCGTTGACCGGCAAAATATTCCTGAAGCTGACGCCGAGCTTCTATCAATACAGGATGCTGTGGATCTTCTACCAGAGTTGCCAACCTGACCCGATTCGGTTTTTCACAATCCCAGAGTACAGCCACCAGTGCTGTTTCATTGGCGACCAACTGCAACTGTCCTACAGGCGAGTCCATATAAATATAACTGAGTTGCATGGCCCTACTCCTACAGAATCAAGCTTGCCAGTTTTTATTTTACTCGAAATCAGAACTGCTCAACAGCTCTTAGGAGGAGGATAATTTCATCAAAACAAGTCCGGAAATAATCAGCACCGCAGCCAGCATACGCATAGCAGAAGCAGGTTCACCTAAAACTATAACACCGACCAGAAATGAGCCAACTGCGCCAATGCCCGTCCAAATGGTATAGGCAGTCCCTAAAGGCAAAGTACGCATGGCATAGGCCAACAATACAAAACTGAGCACCATAAAAACAATCGTAAAAATACTCGGCGTGAGTTTGGTAAAACCCTCTGAGAGCTTCATGGAATAGGCCCAGACAATCTCAAATAGCCCAGCAAATACAAGTATAATCCAGGCCATATTGCCTTCCTCCTGATTAACAGAGTCAGGCCGTCCTGACGATTTTTCTTGTTGAATATTATAAATTTAATCAACAAGGGAGGTCGTTCCTCCTAAAAAAATAAATATCTTATAAAACAGACGACAAAACCAAACTGCCGTTTACAAAATTTGACTGAATGAGAATTAACTTAACCATGTCTTACTCAAATGCTCAGGACAACTTGAAGATTTCAGCCTATCTTAAGGAACGCCAACATGGGACATCGTGTTATGGCATTACAGAGACTTGAGTAAGAAAAACAAACAAGGAATAAGTCCATATTATTAAGTTATGCACATGAATTAAATTTAAAAATAGCGTGGAGATCTTACACAATGAAACACAGAACTAAGACCCATTGATCACTTTTTGTTTGGCTTGATTATTAACCTTTGATGAATAAACGATCACTAAAATCAAGGGCTGACATATATAAAAAGAACTCCAATTGAGTTCTTTTTATACAAATTTTGTCTAAGATGCAATCAATCAAGCTACAAACGATTACAAAATATGCAACATATCCATATGGTTATCAACATAGATATCTACACACTTATCCATAAAGTTATCCACAGATTTATGCACCTTAAACATTTTAGAGATTAAAGCTGGATTTGACCGACTTTAGCCAGCTCACTACGCATTTCATCAATCACAGCTTTATAATCCGGCTTGCCAAAAATCGCTGAACCAGCCACAAACATATCTGCACCAGCTTCTGCAATTTCACGAATATTTGCTGGTCCTACACCGCCATCTACTTCTAAACGGATATCACGACCTGAAGCATCAATGATCTTGCGCGCTTGACGTAATTTATCCAAAGTCATTGGAATGAATTTCTGTCCGCCAAAGCCAGGGTTCACACTCATTAGAAGTACCTGATCTACCTTATCCAGTACATAGTCCAGATAATGCAATGGTGTCGCTGGATTAAATACCAGACCGGCTTTAGCACCACCCGATTTGATCAACTGTAAAGAACGGTCAATATGATCAGATGCTTCCGGATGAAACGTAATAATATCTGCGCCTGCTTCCAGAAAGTCACCAATCATGCGATCTACAGGTTTCACCATAAGATGTACATCAATAGGTGCCTGAATACCATATTTTTTCAATGCCTTACATACACCTGCGCCAAAGGTTAAATTGGGTACATAGTGATTATCCATAACATCGAAATGCACAACGTCTGCACCGGCCTGAAGTACATTTTCAACTTCTTCACCTAAACGGGCAAAGTCGGCAGACAAAATAGAAGGTGCAATTAAATAAGGCTTGGACATGAAAGGACCTGGCTAACTGAAATTGGATTTTTCTCATTATATCAAATCCAGTCCTGCTACTGTGACTTGGATGTTATGTGAATACAATGCTATGTAACGCTGGACAGCTTCTGTGCCCAATATTTCTTGGCCTGGATAAAAATGAAGATAATTGATGGACTCAGGAAAACTCGCATCTCCATCAACAAAAAATCGAGGCTAAGCACGCCTCGATCATCAGAATATAGAGATATGAGTTGTTGCACTCAATATCAGGGCTAAACAGGTTGACTCATTTTTTCTTCAAATGCATGAATCCGTTCAATTCTTTTGTCCAGTTCAGGGTGCGATTCGAGATATTTTTTGAGTTTTCCCATCAAACGCAACCATTTCAGCTCAGACTCTGTGATTTGTCTTTCTTTTCCATCAATATTCAGGGTAAAGTTTTTCATTTTTATCGTTTTATTCTGCTCTGCCAGGATTCTAGCATTTTCAACCCGCTGCAAAAAGTTCGACAAATGGATACTGGAGATCTGCTGTTGATGTAAATGTTGCATGGCATAATCATCCGCAGCAAGTTCAAGCGCCTGTGAATATCCCGCATCGGCGAGTACCGCTATAGATGCCGCCACGACATCACTTAAATCTCCTGTTACCAAGGCAAATAGTCCTGCTGCGCCCAGGTTGGAAATCACTTTTTGCATGCTATGTTTTTGCACCAGATGACCTTGTTCATGCGCCAGTACTGCAAGGACTTCTTCATCTGCGCCGCTGAGCTTGACCAATTCATCGGTGACAATAATAGTATTGTTCGGAATTGCAGCTGCATTAAGTCCCATAGTTTCTCCGCCTTGACGGAAAATAATCTTAGCGGGTTTCCCTACTGCAATTTTTTGTTCGTACAATTTTTTTAGACGTGCTTGATACTTTGCGGAGAGCTTGGATGGCTCAGTTTGCTCAATTAATTTCTGCTCAGTTTGATTTCCTACCTCGATCAAGGTCTGTTCGGGAAGTAATTGAGCGAGCTGCTGGGCGGTATAAGGAATTCCCCATTTAAGGATAAAAATTACCGCACATATCACGATAATCATCGAGAAGAAAATCAGGAGTGGAGAACGTTCAAATTTCCATATGGCATGATAGATTTCTTTGGATTTAATCTTCAGCCAATGCGGCGCTTTGGTTAAAAATTCAATCCGACGATCTTCAGGTAATTCGATAATCGGTTTACGTCCCCCGACCCCGCCAATATACGCCATATCAGGATAACTAAAATAAAAGTCAGCTTCACTCACTTGCTTGGGTGTTTCTTCACTGAGTTTCAAGGCAATCCCGCGTTGCTGATCAGGGACAATCCATGCACGCTGGGCTTCAGCCAAAACCCCATCATAAAATCTGACTTCAACAGGTCGCTTCATCCTACTTGCCCCCTATAACGATGCATCGAAATCAAAGATATCCAGTACCTCATCGGCTATAGCACTTGGATCACGCTGCAAGATATTTTTTAGATTAGTTTCGTCCTCTGCCAGATAGAGTTCCAGGTTAGCCAATTGATATTCATATAAACGGATGCTCGCCCAAGGGGTCATGAGTCCCAAACTGAGTGCACGCACAATCCAGTTACTCAGTACAATCCAGCTATAACGCCATGTCGTTACCCGAGTTTTAAAGTAGCTTTGACCAAGCTCTACATAATTCCAAGTGTACATATATAAACGTGCAGAGATTATCGGCCAGACCAAGGCCAGACAAAACAAATAGCTCAATACAACACCTAAGGTAAACAAGTTTGTACCGATCAAATCGACCCAGTAAACGATTGCTGCGCTCCATGCGATACCAATCAGCAGACACAGACATAAGGGGATATAGACTGCCGACATAAATTTAGGCCACTGAATTCCCAGCCTGAACTGAAGTTGTCCGATCGATAAATGATTAAAGCAGTAACGTTTGTATAGCCAGATCACCACTGGGCTGAAAAGAAACAGGGTAAAAATATTGATCAATATCGCGAGCCATAAGCCTCTATAGGCTTCCCGATTGCTTCCACAAAAATGAAACCGGACATTACCATATTTACTATTCCGGGCCTTAAATTTCAGAGTCATCCGAATTAACCAGGGTAGACAGATCGCAGCAATCAGAAATAATGAACTGGTGGCAAGAATGGAGTAATTGGTCAAGATCACTGTCACCACATACAGCTCTAATGCCAATAGACGACCTAGCAGAATTCGGCTTGGCATGGCGATGAAGTCAAAGCGATGTTTTAACAATTGGGTATTACCGTAGAAATAACGGATACGGCGTGCCTTTGCCCACGGGCTATACAAAGTAAGCGTAATGATAGTTAACATCAGATTCACCATCCAGATTCCAAAATATTCCGTGGCACTGCCATGAAATCGGAAGCTGTGTTTTTCTAATGAAGGTGATGGCTGGTCAATCTCTGGTTCAGGCTTATTGTGCATCGTGTTCTTAACTGCAACTGGTTCTACCTAATTTTTGAATAGCAACTTGTATGCCATTTTTATTATATTTATTTGATATTCATATAAAAAACTCCAAAAATATGACCTATTTTTGGAGTTTCATTGTACTTTTAAGTTTGCTTCGCTTTCGCTGCTTGGCTCATGGATTTAATTGCACGGCATGGAATTGTAGATGGTCATCTACAAAGCTTTGAATAAAATAGTAACCATGATCATAACCCTGATGTTCACGTAAGGTTAATTTCTGGTTCACGGCATCACAAGCTTGCTGAAATAAAGCCGGATTCAGCTGGCTATAGAACTGGTCAGAAAAGCCCTGATCAATCAGGATATCGCTAAACAGTGCACCTTTTTCCTGAACCAGCGCAGTTGCATCATGCTTCAACCATTCTTCGCGGTTTTCACCCAGATAATTCGAGAATGCCTTTTCACCCCATGGACATTGGCTTGGTGCACAAATCGGTGCGAATGCCGAAACTGAACAGAATTTTTCCGGGTATTTAAAAGCCAAAGTTAAAGCGCCATGTCCACCCATGGAATGACCGAAAATCCCAATCTTATCCGCCTGAACTACGAATTCTTCACACACCAGTTCATACAACTCATCGACGATAAAGCTTTCCATCTGATAATGTTCAGCCCACGGTGCTTGAGTGGCATTGATATAGAATCCGGCACCTTGCCCGATATCCCAGTGATCACCTTTGGCAACATCATCTCCACGTGGTGAAGTGTCAGGTGTAATCAGAATCAGGCCAAGCTGGGCCGCCAGACGCTGGGCATGTGCCTTGATCGCAAAAGTCTCTTCCGTACAGGTCAGGCCAGCTAAATAGAACAAAGCTGGACAATTCTGCCCTTCCAGAGCTTGTGGCGGCAGGAAGATTCCAAATCTGGTTGGCTTTTTTAATATTTTAGACTCAAAGCTATAAATCCGCTGTTCACCCTCAAAGCTTCGATTATTCTGTACCAGTTCCATCATCATTCCTTTTTCTATTTTCTAAAGTTGTAGATTGGTTTATGGAGTCAAAGCGACAGACGGAGATGCTGAAGTGGTCGTCGCTGGAGGGAAAAGACGCTGTTCCAGTTGTGGCAACATCAATTCCATGTTTTTGCCAATTACCCATTGTGGTTCTGACGGTTCAAATCCTTGAGCTGCTTCCCATTTAGCCACTGTAGTCTTGGCCTGCTCAAAAGAGGCTTTCAGGCTGTTATTTTCACGCATGGCCTCATCAAAGAAAGCACGGCCGAAATAAGTATAGTCAGCTTCGTTCGAACAACCGAATGACTGACGGTCAGCAGCAGAAGCAGTAATGATCAAGGTATTATCATTCTGCAGAGCCGAAGCAAAGCTTCCTGAAAAACAGGCGGAAATAACAATCACTCGCCAACGCACACCTGAGGCATCCAGAGTATCACGTAACCATTTTGGATCGACTGATGCCAGGTCTAGCGGTGCATTTTCCATTTCAAATTCATTTGGCAAGCCATGTGAGGTCATGTACAGGAACAGCACATCACTTTCCCGGTTCATCTGCTGACCAATACGGCGCAAGGCCAATTCCATGCTGGTTTTAGAAGCTAGTGGAATTTCAGTCCGTGTTGCCGGATGATTGACTAGCATAATCGAACGGCCGAAAGTCCCAAACCGGGTATCAAACTGTTTTTTAATCCGCTCTATTTCTGAATAGAACACATCCTGATAACTCGCACCAGCCACACCCATAAAGTACCAATGCGACTGTGCAAATTCGCCATATTCAATTGCATCCAACGCCTTGTTCAGTAAGATCGACTGAGCATAGAAAGCATCTTCAGCAAAACTTGGTGGAATTTCTTCAACTTTCCAGATGGGCTGATCTTTCACCGAAATCTGCCACACCACCAAAGTAAACAGGGTGGCCAGCATAATCAGTGCCCGTTCCCACCATGGCCATTTTAATTCACGTGAAATCACCCAGACCACAGCCAGACTTTGCCAGACAAACAGCATGACAAACAGGGTTGGAATATAAGCATAGAAAATATAAGGTAGATAATCCAGATCACCCAGATACTGGATCAGGCTCTGAAACAGCATGATATGTGTATCCAGCACTAGCCAGAGTAATGCAGGTACCAGCATCAGACGAGGATTATTCACCCGTTGGGACAAAAAGATCCCGACAATCAAGGCAATAAAGGGCCAAAGCGCATAACTGATCAGACCTTGAGAGTTGAAATCTCCCATACGGCCAGAACTGAGCCAGCTAAAGAGACTGTTAGCACAGCCGCCCAAAATGCCCCAGAATACCAGTTGCAGAATAGAGGGACGCACCAGTTGCAGCGAACGCCGAGATCCCAGAAATAACCACATCCCGGCAATTTGGTTGCTTTTAAAATCGTGCCAAAAATTGATGGAGGGTTTAAAGTCGATCATATGATTTCAGGGAGATGAGTGGCTCGCTAATGTGCCCAATAAGTTTATGCTTGATATAAGTTTTATCAATGCCAATTTTTAAATATATAACAAATCCTTGATCTATTTTGAAGCAATTCTCATATTAAGTAACCAGTTCATGCTGAAAATAGGCATCAAAACGGCAAGCATCACCAGACCATTGATGATTTGGCTCTTTTTCAGCTAAAAATACAGCCAGACGAGGACGTTTCACTACCACCCGCTTGCCAATTTTTTGTGCCAATTCTAAGAGATTATCTCCCAGATCCATTTCACCATCTTCCGGTAAAAGCAGATGTAATAATTGCATTTGTTTTTTCACCTGTGCCTGCTTTTTTGGTGCCTGCTGATTCTGGTCGCGTTGTGGAAACATCGGGTCCAGATAAACTACATCGACGACTGCATTCTGCTCAGCTTGTAATTTTAGATAATCCGCAGAATCGGAAAAAACCAGATGAATCCGGTTAACCACCGGACCTAGAAAAGCATTATTTTGGGCTCGACTATGACTGTCTTCAAGTAGGGTAAATAAAATAGGATGTCGTTCGACCAAGGTCACCTGAGCACCCAAATGTGCCATCAACAGACTGTCATGACCTAGACCAGCTGTCGCATCGATAAGAGTCGGCTTTTCTCCGAGGTTACAAGCACGAGCAATCATTTCCGATTTTAAAGAGGCACGTTTTAAGCGCCCTACTTCTGCTTGCCAATCTGGTTGCATTTTCATGCCATTGGCACAGAGCCATAGGCCGTCAGCATCAACACACAGTGCCAGTTCGGGATGTAAACGCAAGAAACGTGCATTCAGCTTTTCAATAACCTCAATACTAACCTCTACACCACGAGAAGAAAGCACAGCCTCGAAGTGCTGTGCTTTCTCTTGATACTCAGATTCGGTATATAAGCGAATCGTGCTTACCATAGTCTCCAACCTGTAAAGGCAAATAATAAAATCAGTAAACCTGAGGCAATACGATACCAGGCAAAAATCATGAAATCACGTTTTGCCACATAGGCTACCAAGGCACGGATTAATAAAAGCGCCGAGATGAACGATACGATGATACCGACTGCCAGAACTGTCCAGTCTTCTGTGGTACTGTAAACATCATAGCTTTGATAAAGATCGAGCAGGCCTGCCCCGATAATAACCGGAATCCCCAAGAAGAATGAAAATTCAGTTGCAGCCTTACGTGATACTCCAAGGAACATTGCCCCGATAATGGTCGCGCCTGAACGTGAAGTTCCCGGTATTAGGGATAAGACCTGAATCAGACCGATCCAGATCGCATCTTTCACGGTTAGATCTTCAACTTCTTGGGCACGTACCTTAGGTGGATTCTTCTCAATCCAGATAATAATCAAACCACCAACGATCAAGCCAATGGCAATCGCAATATTATTGAATAGCAGCTCTTTTACGGTTTGTCCTAGGGTCAGGCCAATCAGCACAATGGGAATAGAGGCCAGAATCAGGCCAATCCCTAAACGGCGTCCTTGCGGTTCACCACTTACGATCCCGGTTGCTGCACCCCAAAGCCGTGCCCAATATTCATAAATAACCGCGGCAATTGCCCCCATCTGAATTGCGACGACAAAAACATCACTTTTTTCTTTGGTCCAGAAATTCATTAATTCTGAAGCCAAAATCAGATGCCCAGTACTGGAAATAGGCAAAAACTCGGTAATACCTTCAACAATACCCATAATTGCTGCTTTCAGCAGCAGTAAAAGATCCATGCTTAATCCTGATTAATTATGCTTTGCCTTGTTCTGGAATTTTTTTCCATGCGTTATCACGTAAATATACCGGAAGTGCCAATTCTGCACTGACCCAATTTTCTGTTTTTGCTGCTGCACGCGCTATCACGGCAATATCCTGCGCTGTTGCACTGACATTTTTATATTCGGATGCTGTTTCTTGAACTAGATTGGCACCTGAACCCACCACAGTAAATTTGACTGCCTCGGCACCTTGTTCATAACTCAAAAGCTGTTCTTCATCAACAGCCTGCATAATCCCTTGAGCATCTAACTGATAACTGGCCACGTAGACTTCATTCATCCGTGCATCCAGTACTGCAGTTACTGCAGTTAAACCATGCAAACGATATGCCGCTTGTGCCAAAGCTTGTAAAGTGGATACCGGAATTACAGGCAGATCATTTGACCAAGCCAAAGCTTGGGTCACAGCCGCATTGATACGAACACCACTAAACGATCCCGGGCCACGACTAAAGGCAATCGCTGTCAAATCAGACACAGCCCAGCCCAGATCATTGAGACCTTGTTCAATCATTGGGAGAATGGTTTGCGTTTGTGCCTTGGCGCGCGCATCAAGCTGAAAAAATAGTTCTTGAGTATCATCGATCACAGAAACGGAACACTGCTCATTGGCAGTCTCCAATGCCAGCACTTTCATGCACAACCTTAATTCAGAGAATATAAAAAACGTCGAATATAATACTCCACTCATATCTTCTAGGCGAGATTTTCCCAAGCCAGATACAAAAATGCCTAGAAAATTCTAGGCTTAACTGAGGACTTTATTCAGATAACAGCCTAAAGCTGTACTTCTTCCAGGTCCTGAAATTTCTGGAAATGTTCGGCATAGTGCATGGCACTCATTTTCAGTTTTTGAATACTGGCTTCATCTAAAGTTTTCACGACTTTGCCTGGTGAGCCCATCACCACCGAATTATCAGGAATCACCTTCCCTTCTGGAATCAGGGCATTGGCACCAATAATACAATTCTTACCAATCACGGCATGATTCAAAATCACCGCTTGAATCCCAATCAGGCTATTATCGCCAATAGTACAGCCATGCAGCATGGCCTGATGGCCAATAGTCACATAATTCCCGATATTCATTTCAATCCCAGCATCGGTATGTAGCACGGAATTCTCCTGAACATTGGTGAAGTCACCTAAACGGATTTTGCTGTTATCTGCACGAACGACGGCGCCAAACCAGACACTCACCTGCTTGCCTAATTCAACCTGTCCAATGACCGTCGCTGTAGGTGCCACCCAACCATCCCATGGCTGATGCGTTGCTTTTGGTGTATGTCCCTGAAACTGATATAACATGGCTGAAATCCTGTTCAACGGTTAAAAAATTTTGAGCGTTTAAACGCAGGTGAGTTAAGTAAAAATGGCCAGTCTTTTTTATAGTCAAGCCCGTACTGAAATAGTGAGATCAGCATACGTGCGGTCAGTCCCCAGACAATCTCATTTTCCACCCGCATACTTGGAAAATATAAAGACTGTTGGGCAAACCGTACTTCATAAGGCATCGGCTGGGCTTCCAACAAATGCTGTAAGGAAGCAAAGAAAATCCGGTCAATTTCCGTCGGCTGAGGAATGAGTTGAATGGTAGGCGGAATTATACCTACCACAGGTTTGACCAGCATTCCATTACGTGCCTTTTGCATCGGCAGATCCCCGATCAGATGCACATCAAATGGATTAAGCGCCGTTTCCTCATACGCCTCTCTCAAAGCCACTACAATATTACTGGTATCTTGCGGATCGCGTTTACCACCTGGAAAAGAGACTTCTCCTGCATGATTATTCATATAAGCTGAACGGCGTGTCAGCAAAACTTTGGGATCAGCTTCATCTGTGATCGCAATTAATACAGCAGCCTGTGCAGTTTGAATCCGTTTGGAAAATCGTAAATGTTTCTGCAAGCGTTGTATTAATCCCAGCTCATCCATTCATTCAGCTCCCTATGCGACTATAATTTCATCATAGCTGATTTTTGATTTGGCGGGATAGAAATGATGCCAAATTTTGATTTTTCAGTTATCCTGACCTTACTGTTATCATTGATGATGAATATGAACTTCTGTGTGAACTGTGGACATAAAACAACAGAGAAAATTCCTTTAGGCGATCAGAAGGTTCGCAAGGTTTGTACTACATGCGGATATATTCATTACATTAATCCAAAAGTGATTTGCGGTGCATTGGTGCTCTGGGAAGATAAAGTCCTGCTCTGCCGCCGTGCAATTGAACCACGTTATGGACTGTGGACTTTACCTGCCGGTTATATGGAACTGTTTGAAACCATGGAACAGGGCGCGGCACGTGAAACCCGTGAAGAAGCCGAAGCTGAAGTGGATATTGAACAGCTGTACTGCCTGTACAATATTCCGCGGATTGGCCAGATTTATGTCCTGTTCAAATCTCAACTGATTGATGGAAAATTTGGTGCAGGTGAAGAAACCATTGAAGCACGTTTATTTAACGAAGATGAAATTCCCTGGAGTGAACTGGCTTTCCCGAGTGTAGAGCATACGCTTCGTCATTATTTTGAAGACCGTAAAACCAATAACTTCCCGATGCACCTAGAGACCTTGGGAACCCGTTTGGATCACACAGGTTAAAATGTCTTTTTATAAAAAAGCCCATCATTTGATGGGCTTTTTTTTATTATTTGGTTTTGATGCTATAACAATCCGCTAATTTAAACGAAACACTTCCGCCACTTAGCTTGGCCAGATTGGTCTCCTCCGTCGTTTCATCAGTATTATTGTTGTTATAGATTTTCTGGAAGCTGGCATAAGTATTCGCCCAACCTACGCTTTCTCCAGCTGAGTTGGTAAAGCCCACACGACTGGTTCCATTCAGTACATTAGATAAATTGAGTAATGCTCCACCAATCACAATCTTATCATCTGTATTGGTTGAAGCCTGAATAGTGGAGTTCATACCTACCAAGGCACCATTTAATGAACCAAATACAGGATCAGCGAAGACCAGTCGCATAGATACTGTTTTTTCATCTATAAATGCACGGCCTAATGTACCCAGACGATATTGTTGAACGCCGTTATTGTCTTTAAGTCCAGCCGGTAAGATATCTCCCTGGCAACCATTAATACTATCAGTTGTAAGATTGCTCGCGGACTGCATATTGGTACGCACATCACCATTACTATCAATCACAACACCCACTGTAACAGGGCTAATTGAGTTTTCGCTAAATTTAAACTCCATGTTGCCATACATTGGGAAAATATATTCTTCACCTGGCTCTACATTTTCAGCTGTTCTAAAGACTTGACGATCCAGATAGCTAATCGGGAAAATTTTATAAAGATCAATTGAGCCACTATAGTTGTCATCATCGGCATTAAAACGCCATAAGCCAAGACTGGCACGATCAGCATCGCTGAGTTCAGTTTTACCTGTGGCCATCTTATAAAATGCTTCTTTACCAGCAATCACATAATCGCTCAGCAAACGGCCTTGGTAAATTTCTAATGGATTGCTGTTGTTAGCCACATTCATTTTATATGGTGCATTTGATGAAAGCATTCTCGTGGCAGGGCTAATCCAGCTGGTTTGCGGTACTGCAGTAATTTGCTGTGGTTTGACCTTACGGATCAATTCCGCATTAATGCCACCCAAAGATCCCAGATTATTGGAGCCCAGTTTTAGCTGAGTATCACGCCACTGTAGTCCACTACCGAAGGTATAACCTTGGCGGTCTGTAATCAGGATAAAATGTCCAAATAAATATTTAGTCGTTTTATCTTTAATGTCACATACAGATTTATTACAACCCGCCAGACCATCGGAACCAGTCAAGTTACTGCTAATAATGCCTGAGGTTGAGAACAGAGAAAATTCTGGTTGATATACTGCTGCACTGGCAATATTGGCCAGTTTTTTTACGACTTCAAAGGCCTGATCATCACTAATCTGGCTAATATCAATAAAAGGTTTAAGGGTTTCTGCTAAATTTGCATCTGTCAGGCTGATATCTTTATTAATTTTGCCCAGATTCTTTCGCATATCCTCTGTGATATACAAGGGCTGTACATCTGTCGGATTATAGATACGACCTTTTTCCAGTGCCAAGGTCTGCCAGATTTTGACCAGTTTCATCGCCACCTGTACGGTTGGATCTGTCTGTTCGATTCTGGCAATGTTACGACCAGTAATCCCCTTGGCAATATCAAGTACACTGAGTCGGGGTAATTGGCTCGATGTACTGAGGTTCATATATTCTGAAAGCTTTACAGTACCCAATTTGATTTTGGTATCACTAAAACTTTTTAGATAAAATTCAATACTATCTGCTTTTTGACAAGTACCTGACGCCACCCCATCATTTTGGTCAAATAAAGTAATAAAGGTATTTTCTTTATCACCACTACAATTAAAGTTAAGACCATCAATTGGATATTCAAGCCCCCATTCCAGACAATTCGTTGCAGTAGCAGAGCAGGAACCGTTCGTGGTGGCTTCATCATTTTGTTCTGGTATGACATTCGCACTTTCACCTCCGCATCCGCTGAGGGCGGCAAATAAAGCAGTGAAAGCAAATGGATATAATATTTTATTTTTCATCTTATTCTACTCGAATCGTCCTTATCGAATGGCGACTAGTTTTAGTTGTCCATAATTTGTCAGCATCTTGTCTTCAACATCTATGGCTGAAGCGAGTGGGGTCATTAATACATATTGGCTTTGCGCAGGAATCTGAATAATTCCCTGTATCTTCTCATGTTGAATAATATTGGCTTGTGCTTC
The DNA here is from genome assembly GCF_058599425.1 of Acinetobacter sp. CAU_H_56. Classification (NCBI taxonomy): domain Bacteria; kingdom Pseudomonadati; phylum Pseudomonadota; class Gammaproteobacteria; order Moraxellales; family Moraxellaceae; genus Acinetobacter; species Acinetobacter sp. CAU_H_56. Next base: position 2,467,147 of record NZ_CM178654.1, read on the forward strand.
CTGATTTTTAAAACCGCCCGCCCCTTCTAAAACACAGCCTCGTTCATCCAGAAATACAACAAATGGCCAGTAATAGGCAGGATTATTCTGACGGGAAGCATAAGACTGAATCTGAATATTTTTAATATCAGATTTTAGCTTCACAATTTCATAATCAAACTCATCTGATTTCAGCGGTGCCCGTGGCCACAGATTAATGGATTTACCTGCACTAATCTCTTTCGCATTCTTAACTTTTTTATCTTTAAAACACTGCTTACCTAAGCTTTCTACAGATTCAGGCTGAGAAATACGGTAGTAGGTTTGGGCCAGTACAACAGGACCAGAATCTATGACAGGTTGTTGAAACAAGGATTTTATAATCGACTGTCCAACTCCTTTTTCACGCTCAATCGTCTGTACACGTGTTGACCCAATATTTTTATCAACTATCCCTTCAGGCATACTATAGAAACGTTTTTTACCTTCCAGATTAAATTCTTTATTTTCCAGATATTCACTATCCACATATTCCACCCCTTCAATCTGACTGAAACCCTGTTTTTGAACAGGATCAGGTACTGCCTGAATGACAGGCTCAGAGGTTTGAGGCTGTGTCACTCGTGGTAAGTGTTGCGGTAATCTAGACTCAACGTGCCTAACTGGTTGTACTGGTTGTACTGGTTGTACTGGTTGTACTGGTTGTACTGGTTGTACTGGTTGTACTGGTTGTACTGGTTGTACAACCATATTATTTTTTTGCTGAACTGTTGCCACACTTTTTTCGACTATCTTTGGCTCGGATTTTTTTAGATCCTGTACAGTAGATGTAACGGGTGTAGTCAATTTTTTCGAAGTAGTGGCCGCTTGGTTTTTTGTTGTTTCTTTCTGCCCATTATTTTGACGTGGCACAACTAGAGGTCGCCCATCTGGTCCAATGATCGTAATAAACTCTCTGGCATCTGTATAAAAAGACCATGGTACCAGACTTAATGCCAGTACCATTTTTATCCCTAAGTTCCCTGTTCTGATCATTTCTTCCTTACCAACGCGTGCGATAGTTCAAACCTAAAATTGTGATCTTGGTATCTGTTTTGACATTCAAGCCTGCATATGGATTCAGTAACAGGTTATTTACCCCAGTCTGGTTCGCCAAACTACTGGTATTTGCTGGAATATTATCTTTACTGCGTAAGAAACCAATAGATAGATCCAGATCCGTATCTGCGTCAAAACGGTAGCCTACTCCTAAACCAAATAGCTGTGCACCATTAATCGGTACCATGGTATTGCGTTTATCTTTTGGAATGGCACTGGTACGTGGTTCATAACCAGCACGAAGTTTCAGTCGGTCCGTTGCTGAATACTCTACTCCGATCCCGAAGTTCCATGGCGACTCAAACCCAAGCGGTAATGCAAGTGAAGAATCCGTTACATTGGCAGATAACAGTTTGGCAATCTTCAAGGCAGAAAGGGTGCGGTCGAACTCAAACTTGAATTGGTCCCAAGCAGCATAATCTGTCCAGCCAATATCAAAATTGACCTGCAAATCCGGCATCACCTTATATTTGATCCCCGCCTGAAAGTGAGCTGGGTATTCGAAATCCATGGAAACCAGACCCGATTCACTTGAAGGGATATAATTTGGAAAACCAAGAATTGCAGCTAAAATCTGGCCAGTTGGGGAGGTCATCAGACCTTTAATCATTTCCTGTGGTGCTTTGGCATTATCGATATGATATTTACCTTTTAAGCGCATTTTGGCAGCACTCTGATAAACCATACCAAAACTGAAATCTTCAGTGGGCTCCCATAGAACACCCAGGTTATAGCTTGGACTTAAATTTTGTTCTAATGAAAGTTGCATTTGGCCAAATTTGCCAAATGGGTTCATTCCTTCATCAGCATTACAGATCCCGAGCAACAAAATATCAGTAATGATGTCAGAATTTTCTTTAAATGGTGTACATACGACTTCATCAATCATACGCAACATGCCAATCAGCTCATTGGGAAAACGTAAATCTGTTTTCATAGCAATGGCTTGATAAGACATCCCGATTGAAGCACCAATCGAAAGCTGGTCGTTGACTTCATAACCAATTGATGGAGATAAATATGTAATCCGCTCTAAAGCAACCTGTTGTCCCATAAAATTGGCAGGATTACCATCCTCATGGCCAAAACCTGCCACTAGTGGTGCATAGACTGCAGTTGCATAAGTTGCTTTAGAGCCTGGTGGTTTATAAGAAACCCCCATAGTAGGTGCTGCCATCGGAAGGCCTTCACCCAAATCCACCATTTTTTTCAGAATAGGTACGTAGAGGCTGACATACTCTACATCACCCTTCACTGGACCTTTAAAATCTGTACATAAATCAGAAGATACTTCAGGCCCATCATTACAGACCATTGGATCATCTGAATAACCAAAAACGTTATATCCAGCAGGAACAGTAAATTCACGCTGAATATCAAAGTTCGCAACAATAATTTGCTGTTCGGTTTGTAAGCCTTCAATTTTAGCCAATGCAGCCGGGTTAAAGTGAATTGCATTCACTCCTGGCGGATCTGCAGTAACTGCGTTCCCCATAGACAATGCACGCAGGTCAACAGAAAGGTTGGTACCTAATTGTGCAAAGGTATAACTTGAACAGCCCGCAAGAATAATTCCTGTTAATAACGGGCTAAGTCGAATGTTTTTCATACGACACCCCTATTAACTGAATTTCTTACCGAAACCTAAAATATCAAGTGGGAATGAAAGTCCCAGTGAAACATCTGGTGCATCTTCGGTCAGCCCCAATCCGACCGTACCATTTACAATGGTTTCTGGGGATACACGCACCCCTAAAGAAATCGCAAAAGTAGAACTAGTCTGATCAGCGGCTGAATAGCTTTCACCCGTGTGATACTTAAATTCTGCACCAGTGTTAAAGCTTTGCTGATAAGACATGGTCATGGAAACGTCATAGTTAAATGAATAAGCGAAACCGAAAGCAAAACCACCACTAATCCCTGGTTCAAACTCTTCAATAATTCGTGTACCGCGACGCTGATCTAAGCCAGATTCCTTAAACCCATAATTTGCAGAAACAGAGGCAAATAGTACCACTGGATCAATATATTTACGTGTACTCGCCCCTACACCCGCTGAGTAATACCCCTTACCTGCAGCCAGATCTTTTGCTGCATTAATTTCATATGGGCTATCACCTGTTTTAGTCGACAAATTGGCAAATAAAATAAGTGGTAAACGACCTGCTTTTAAAGGGAATGGCTCCCAACGCGCACCTAGACTAATATCCCCTAATCCTGCTGTAGAGGTATCTTTTAATAAATCTGTTTTAGCCACCAAAGGTAAGGAAGCTGTTAAGGTCAGGTTATCTTTCACCCCGTACTGAAAAGTGAAAGTATTGGTCAGGCTATGTGTTGCATTTTCCTGAACACGGAGCTGATACAACTGGCCCTGTGCCATTTCCATATCGAGTTGTGTATCTCGATAATAGGTATAATCAATATCATAATAGGATGAAATTTCGCCTTGTTTAATAAGTGAGTATTGACGCTCATTTGAAGTAAATACTTCTTCTAGACTTGCTTCCTGAGTAGCATCTCCTTCTTTTTTCTGTAAGGCTTGAGATGCATCTACTGCTTGAGTGGCTGGAGCTTCAGCAGGTGCAGCTGTTTCAACAACAGCTTCTTCCTGAACAGTTTCATATCCTCCCAGTTCAGGCTCTGCTACAGCTTCCTCCTGAACTGTTTCATACCCCCCAAGTTCAGGTTCTTCTACAGCTTGAGTTGCTGCTGGTTCAGGCTGAATATCAACGGATGCAGCAGTCTCGACTACTTCTTCCTCAACCGTTTCATACTCACCCAGTTCAGGCTCATCCGCAGCCCATGCCACTCCCATGACCATCTGAATGCTGAGCGCCAAGAATGTCTTGTTCATCCATTTACTGTTCATATCCATTTCACCATTTTTAATTTTTCTATAGCCATCTTTTCGTTTTATTTATTCTTGTAATAAAGTCTGAGAAAATTATATTGATATTCCCCAAATTTTTCTGAATCTACATTACGGTTACGATCCATGCGGATGGTCGATGCTTTATCGGCAATTTTATCCATATAGAACTGTGGATACTGCATATCAACTAAAGCATAACGGTTAATGGTTGCATCTTCGACATGACGCATATCCGAATCTTTTAATGCCAAAAAGTTTTTTCGATATTGTTCAGGGACATTAATTAAATATAAAGTATTGTTTTCCCAAATTTCCTTAAATCGCTGTTCATCAAAACTGATATTACCTAGTGCTGGATCGGCAACATACACCCGTCCATTTTTATAAGCTTTGTACACGACAAAATGTTTAAATCCTGCATAGGAAATAGGAACAATGGCGGGTTGCCCCTGTTTAACCAGATCTTCAAATTCTCCACGATAGCCACCACTTTCCAAGCCTAAGGCAGCAACAAAACGCTTCATATCAAGAAGGGAAAAGCTACGACGTTCGATGATTTTATCCGTTTCACCAAATTTCATTAGGCCATTCATGACTTGCTGTTCACCCAGTTGGGTCCCCACATAGCCATTTAATAAAGTCGTAAGTGCAGCTGAACCACAACTATAATCATAAGCCTGACGCACAATTCCTTGAAACTGGTCTAACAGTGCTGGTTTGACTTCCACATGTTCGCGGTGCATACGCACAAAAGAGTCATTTCTTGAATCAAGAACTTCAGTATAGTGAACAGCGCCTGGAGGCTGTTTTTTAATATCCAGAGCTTCTTTGGCAGCGTAATACATCAATGCCGAGCCCAATGCAATCTCTAACATATTCTTTTACTTTTCTTATCATTGGCATGATGTGCCTAATTTTTCTTTTTATAGAGTCTTCACTCTACTTCCCTGTAACTAGAAAGATACCTTCTTTTTCAAAAAAATACAGTCTTTTTTTATTTTTTTAGATAGATGTTGTAGTCATAAAAAAAAGCGCGTGTAAACACGCGCTTTTTTAAGGTAAAAATTAGTGACCAGCGATCGTAATAATAGCGCCTGGAACATAAGTACCTTGTGCTGGACTAAAGTAAGTTTGCAGACCTTGAATTTCCATGTCACCAATTGAAGCTGCAGTACGGCTACCTAGGTGAATACCTTTCACATAGTTATCATGTGCGCCACTTGTGCTCACAATACGAATGAAACCGTCGTTTGCAGTTGATTCACCAAATACACTGATGCTTTGGTTCAATGTCAAATCTTTAGTACCAGCATCGGTTAACTTGATGCTTTCAATGAAGATTTCACCTGGGCCTGATGTGGTTACACCGTCAGCAACTGTTCCACCAGCTGTTGAGTTATCAAGGATACCCAGATTTTCAATCGTTAAGCCACCAATCATTGTTGCATTCAGTTTAATCATTGCGCCCTGTGGAGCAGCACCCAATTGAATATTGGCAGACATTGGACCTGTTTTAAGTGATAGGCCAGATAAAATCGCATTTTCCTTACCAGCACCACCACGGCGAATACTAGTAGCTGTAGCTGCTGGTTCATCACCTGATGCTACTACCCCAATTTCACCGATGTTAATATCTAAGCCAGATACTTCTGCTGCAATGTTGATGAATGGATCACCAGCACCAGCATCTGAGTCAATGGTTAAATCTGCAAGGTTACGTGAAGCTAGTAAATACGCACCATTGTCATCGTAGTTTGCACCAACTACAACACCATGAGCCGCTGTTGCACCCTCACCATTTGCTTTGATATAGATCGCACCTGCCTCGCCTGTGCCACCAGCACCCGAATAACCGTCGTTATCATGGATAAATAATTTTTCAATTTCAATTTTTGAAATACCGATACCGATTTTCAAACCGTCCTGACCTGTAGTCGCGCTTAGAGATGCATCGTCCAGTGCTTGCATCGCCATTGCGTTTGCACTAAAAGCAACTGAAGCAGCTAAAGCCAATTTTGTGAATTTTTTCATTGTTTACTCTCCCAAGAGTACTATTTTTTTTGGTTGTGAATCACTCAGTGCTGACGTTGTGTTTTTTATTTTCTGACAACGCAAAGCATCTTTCCTTGAGTAATTTTGCTCGCCCACTTAACTTAACGTCGAGTCATATTTTGATCAACTGTTGTTGGTCGCAATATTGAGCTTACCGACAAACGGTATTTGATGATTTAGAAATATTTTTTCCTATTCTTGATATAAAATACCGGGTCATATCGAAATATGCGCTACTGAATGAACGAAGCTCCTTACCATTGTCCTTTAAGTTTTGCATCTCTTCAGCTTAAAGATCTATTGCATGCATTAAGCCCCTTAGATCACCTGATATATTTAAATAATAATGGGCAGCCTTTTATTGCCTGCTGTGCACAGAAATATTTTATGGTGCAGGATGGACAAATTCAGTCATTTAAGAGAGTGGATATCGAGCAATATCAGGCTGATATAGCTGAACTCAGCTTAGAGCTTGAGCAAACTCCAGATATTCAAGCAAATGAATTTTCTGGAGGTTATGTTGGGTTTATTGGCTATGATTACGCTGCTCAACAGCACACCCAATACCCGGTGCGAGCTCAACCTAGCCTATTTATTGGTCAGTTTGATTCTTATATTAAGTTTGAAGCTGGTCAATGGGTATTCTATAGTCATGATCCGCAAGCAGAAGATATTTTCAATCATCTTCAAAATCTATTAAATCAAGCCTCCATACCATCGCAATTTCAATTAAAAACCCTTTGCAGCCCACGTTGGGACAAATCTCGCTATGCACAGGCATTCCAAGATATTCAGGATTATATTCTAGCCGGTGATTGTTACCAGATTAACTTGACCCAGGAATTTACAGCACTTGCTGAAGGTTCATTATTAGAGACTGCTCATGCTTTCTGGACATTAACCAATGCACCTTATGCGGGCTATCTTCGTATTGGTAATTTTGAATTATTGAGCTGTTCACCTGAACTGTTTATTGACTTTGAAGCACATCGAAAAATTGTCACCAAACCGATTAAAGGTACCATGCCACGTTTTGCCGATCCGGTGCTTGATGAGCAATCCAAACAACGATTAAAAGACTCAAGGAAGGATCAGGCTGAAAATGTCATGATTGTAGATTTGTTACGCAATGACCTTAGTGTTTATGCAGAAACAGGTTCAGTCAAGACACCTAAACTATTCAATATTGAGTCATTTAATCAGGTACATCATATGGTTAGCGAAGTCGAAGCGACCTTAAAAGAAGGTGTGCATCCTTTTGATGTATTACTGTCTGCACTTCCCGGTGGATCAATTACCGGTGCACCAAAGATTCGTGCCATGCAAATTATTGAAGAGTTAGAAGGTGCTCCACGTGGAGCGTATTGTGGTTCATTAGGTTATTTTAATTTTGATGGAACAGGAAGCTGGAATATTCTGATTCGCTCCATTCAGAAATATCAGGATGAGGTTTCACTTTGGGCCGGTGGTGGAATTACGATTTCTTCTGACCGTGATGCAGAGTATCAGGAGTGTTTTGATAAGGTTGAAGCCATGCTGGATTTACTCAATACCTGGTATAAACCCGAATAAATAAAAAAGCGGCTCCATAGAGTCTTGAATCTCCCCTAACCCCTCTTTAACAAAGAGGGGGATTCTCTCTCTTTAAAAAGAAAAAGGTTCCCTCCTTTATCAAAGGAGGGTTAGGGTGGATTTAACTAAGCTAAAATATCATTTTTCAATGTGTCTACCAAACGCTGATTTTGCTCATCTGTACCAATGGTAATACGTAAAAATTGATTGATACGAGGTTTATTAAAGTAACGTACGATAATGCCACGTTCCCGTAATTCAGCCGCTAACTCACCTGCATCTTTTGATGGTAGTGAAGCAAAAATAAAGTTCGCACTTGATGGCAAGACTTTGAAACCGAGCTCATTCAACTGATTAACCAGTTTTTCACGACTGGCAATGACTTTGGCATTTTGTGCTTCAAAGTATTCCTGATCTTCGAATGAAGCGACCGCAGCCGCAATCGCAAAACGATCCATTGGATAAGAGTTAAAGCTGTTTTTTACCGCTTCAAGTGCTGCAATTAAATGCGATTGGGCAATCGCAAAACCGACACGTAAGCCTGCTAAAGAGCGGGATTTTGAAGTCGTCTGACAGACTACTAGATTCTCGTATTTATCAATCAAACTCACTGCTGATTCAGCACCAAAATCTACATAGGCTTCATCAATGACGACTACTGAATCTGGATTCGCTTGCAGGATTTCTTCAATGCCAGACAAACCAAGTGCAATACTGGTTGGCGCATTTGGATTAGTGATGATAATACCGCCATTTGGCTGTTTATAATCATCTACTACAATTTCAAAAATTTCATTGAGTGGCAAGATTTTGGTTTTGACACCAAAGAACTGACTATAAACCGGATAGAAGCTATAGGTAATATCTGGATAAAGCAGTGGCTGTTCCTGAATAAAGAAGGCTTTAAAAATATGTGCCAAGACTTCATCAGAACCATTTCCTACAAAGACATTTTCAACAGTAACATTTTGCTGTCTAGCTATGGCATGTTTCAATTCAGATGCATCTGGATCTGGATAAAGACGTAAAACATCTGCGCCATTGGCTAAAACTTTTTGCACCGCTTCCACGACTTTCGGTGATGGTGGATACGGATTTTCATTGGTATTTAATTTTAAAAGGTTTTGAATTTTGGGCTGTTCGCCTGGAACGTAAGGCTCTAGCTCACGGACTTCAGGGCTCCAAAAACGCATTTGCTCTATGGTGATATTCGACATTTTCTATTCTCAAACTCCCTCTCCTTTTAGGAGAGGGTTAGGGAGAGGTCAAATAATTCCCCTTACCTAACCTCTCCCGAAGGGAAAGAAATATCTTTTATTCAATATAAGTATTTAATTACTGATAACGGTAGCGTGCTGAACGGGCATGCGCATCCAGATTTTCCTGCTGTGCCAGAACATCTGCAGTTTTCGCAAGGGTTTTCACACCATCTTCAGAACACATAATCAGGCTTGAACGTTTCTGGAAATCATACACACCCAGTGGTGATGAGAAACGTGCTGTACCCGATGTCGGTAATACATGGTTTGGACCTGCACAATAGTCACCAATCGCTTCAGGCGTATAACGTCCCATGAAGATCGCACCGGCATGGCGAATCTCTTCAGCCATTTCTTGAGCTTCATCCAAACACAGCATTAAATGTTCAGGTGCTACTTGGTTAATCAGCTCAATACCTTCAGCACGATCTTTCACAAGCACTAATGCACCACGATTGGCAATTGAAGTGCGGGCAATTTCTGCTTTTGGTAGAGCTAGCAAATGCTCTTCAATTGCTTGTTCTACTTCATTGAGAAGCTGTTCATCAGGCGTAATAAATACAGCTTGAGCAACATTGTCATGCTCAGCTTGAGATAATAAATCCATCGCTAACCATTTGGCATTGTTCTGCCCTTCTGCATAGATCAGAATTTCTGAAGGACCAGCAATCATGTCGATACCAACCTGACCAAATACTGCACGTTTTGCCGCAGCCACAAAACGGTTACCTGGACCAGTGATTTTATCGACACGTGGAATGGTTTCTGTACCATAGGCCAATGCAGCAACCGCTTGTGCGCCACCAATGGTAAATACACGGTGTACGCCAGCCAGATAGGCAGCAGCCAAGACTAATGGGTTCAGTTCACCATTTGGAGCAGGCACCACCATAACAATTTCACCTACACCTGCCACATGTGCAGGAACAGCATTCATTAACACCGAAGATGGATATGAAGCCAAGCCACCTGGTACATAGATCCCTACGCGATCCAATGGCGTCACTTTCTGACCCAAGGTATTACCTAGAGCGTCGACATACGTCCAACCATCCTGTTTTTGTGCCTGATGGAATTCACGAATGCGGTTTGCAGCCAATTCTAAAGCTTCACGCACTTCCGTCGTCAAGCCTTCAAAGGCTGCTTTAAGTTGCTCTTGAGTCAGTTCCAAATCTGAAAATTGATGCGCTGGATGTCGATCGAACTGCCGAGTCAATTTAAGAACATGAGCATCACCATGCTGACGCACGTCAGCAATAATTTGGTCTACAGTTTTTAAAAGTTCAGGATCATTCACGGTTTCAAAAGCCAACAAGTCAGCAAATGCTTGCTTGAAGTTTTGATCTTGTGTCGATAAACGTCGCATCAATTTACCCATAAGGTTTGAATTCGAAGGCTTTAGTTTACCTGTTTTCAAAGACTTTGTCGGTAGCTAGAACAGACTTGTGCTATGAGTTTTATTGGAAATAGCTTTAGATAAAATTGATGAAAGCATTAGGCTTCTTATCTTTTTGAGCACAAATAAAAAACCGCCCAAAGTGGACGGTCTTTAATACAGCGTAAATTTAAGCTTTTTTCGCCTGTTCGCGTGCTTCAACCGCTTGTTCAAGCTGGGCAAGAATTGGATTCAGCAATGCTTGCTTACGTTTAAAGCTGGCTTTGTTCACAATCAGACGTGAAGAGACTTTGCAGATTTCTTCAAGTGGCTCAAGACCATTGGCACGCAGTGTATTGCCTGTATCGACCACGTCAACAATGTAATCACCTAAACCCACCAATGGTGCAAGTTCCATTGAACCATAAAGCTTGATCACATCAACCTGTTCACCGAGGCTCGCGTAGTATTGACGGGTCAGATTCACGTATTTAGTCGCAATTTTTAAACGGCCTTTCGGACGCTCCATGCCGACTTTACCTGCTGTCATCAATTTGCAGTTGGCAATTTTAAGATCTAATGGTTCATAGACATTTTGCGCGCCATGTTCCATCAACACATCTTTACCTGCTACACCGATATCTGCCGCACCATTCTCAACATAAGTCGGCACATCAGAGGCACGTAAAATCAGGATACGCACCTGTTTATGCGTGGTTGGAAAAATCAGCTTACGTGATTTATCCGGATCTTCCAGCAGGTTAATCCCTGCTGTTTCAAGCAGAGGTAAAGTTTCTTTTAAGATACGGCCCTTGCTTAATGCTAACGTTAAACCATGATCAAAATTGCCCATTACGTCAAAGTTTGGATCATCGTTTCTCATATCACTCATTAACTTACTCGCTTAATTTGGGCACCTAAACCTTGTAACTTTGCTTCGACATCTTCATAACCGCGGTCAATATGATAAATACGGTCAATCAATGTTTCTCCTTCGGCTGCAAGTGCTGCAAGAACTAAAGAGAATGAAGCACGTAAATCTGTTGCCATCACAGGTGCTGCAGAAAGTTTTTCTACACCCGTTACGACAGCATCATTACCTTCGACCTGAATGTTGGCTCCCATACGGGCCAATTCAGGAACATGCATAAAACGGTTTTCAAAAATCGTTTCAGAAATTGTGGCAAATCCACGACCAATAGCATTGACTGCCATCAATTGGGCTTGCATATCTGTTGGGAAATCTGGATGTGGCAAGGTACGGAAGCTCACCGCTTTCGGACGTTTGCCCATCATATCCAGTTCAATCCAGTCATCACCACGAGTGACTTCTGCACCCATTTCTTCAAACTTATCCAGTACAGCTTCCATTAAAGCTGGATCTGTATGTGTGGTTTTAACACGACCACCTGTAATAGCTGCAGCAGCCAGATAAGAACCAGTTTCAATACGGTCGGCCACTACTGCATATTCACAGCCATGCAGGCTTTCTACACCGGTAACCACTAGGGTATCGGTATCTAGACCTTCAATTTTCGCACCCATCTTAATCAGCATTTGAGCAAGATCAGTAATTTCAGGTTCGCGCGCCGCATTACGAATCGTGGTCACACCATCCGCCAATACTGCAGCCATCAGAATATTTTCAGTACCACCCACAGTCACCATATCAAAGACAACTTCACCGCCTTTCAGACGACCATCGACTTTAGCATGGACATAGCCGGCCTCAACCTCAATCTCGGCACCTAAAGCTTCTAGTGCTTTCAAATGCTGATCGACTGGACGAGAACCAATCGCACATCCACCTGGCAGGGATACTTTTGCACTACCGTAGCGCGCCAATAGAGGACCAAGCACCAAAATAGAAGCACGCATGGTTTTTACGAGTTCATAAGGTGCAAACTGGTTATCCAAAGTAGAGGTATCTGCAATAACTGTATCGCCTTCATAACTAATCGTGATCCCAAGACCTGCGATCAGCTTTACCAAGGTATTTACATCTTTTAGATTTGGAACATTTCTAAGTGTGATTGGCGTATCAGCAAGAATCATTGCTGCTAATAATGGAAGCGCTGCATTTTTTGCACCAGAAATACGCACTTCACCGTCGAGCTTAATACCGCCCTGAATTAAGAATTTATCCATTAATTGATTAAGCTCCAAATAAGCTTGCTTTACGCCATTCTTCTTTGGTCAATGCACGAATGGTCACAGCATGCACTGCACCACTGGCAATATGGGAATTGAGAGGAGCATAAACAGCTTGTTGACGTGCAACCGGACGTTTACCTTCAAACTGATCATCCACAATACGGAGATCGAATTTTCCGCCCTGACCACTCACAGCAACATCCGCCTCAGGAAAAGCGGCTTTTAAAATTTCAGCGAGCTGTTCATTATTCATCACAAGACCTCTTATAGGACTAAGGGTGTAAAACGAGTCATTTTACTATAAATGTAAAAAATAATTCATTAGTCACATACATTATATATATAAAAAAAGAGGCTTTTAAAAACCTCTTTTCCCCCATTTGGTCGCTTAAATGGCTAAACTCTGATGATTCAGCTGCATTTCGCGATATCGGTCAATCTGTTTTTTTAATTTTTCCGTCAAAATTTTAATCGAGGTATACATGTCATCAGCATTGGCATGAGCAAAAAACTCAATACCCGGTAAACGGACAATCGCTTCTGCGATATGGTTACTACTGCCTCTTTTTGAGCGCTTATCAATCTGATGATCTTTGGAAAGCTTAACCTGCATGCTGTTCACCTGATCCAGATGTTTGGTCATCTGTGAAAATTTCGTTTTTATAGTTTCTTCAATCGCTGGCGTAATTGATAAATGATGTCCACGAATTGTTATTTGCATAGTTCTATCCCTCACCTTCGTTAGGATCAGAAGAGTCACAGTTAAAAATGAAAAGAATACAATAACTTGCTCAAGCAAAATCGTGATTTAAAGTATTTATTCAGATCATTTTTACCATTCCTCAAAAGAAAAAAGATTCATTACGATGTCATAATGAATCTCTAGAATAATCAAATTTCAAAAACTAGATCAAGACTTTTCGCTCAGAAGAGGAAGGAATATGTAACGATTCACGATATTTCGCGACCGTGCGTCGTGCCACATCAATCCCCTCTTCTTTCAAAAGATTGGCAATTGCATTGTCAGATAAAGGCTTACGTGCATTTTCTTCTGCAATCATTTTCTTAATTTTGGCACGGATCGCAGTAGATGAAGCCTCTCCTCCAGAAGTCGTTCCCACATGACTCGAGAAGAAGTATTTCAGTTCGAATAAACCACGTGGGGTCAGCATATATTTGTTAGTCGTTACACGGGATACAGTTGATTCATGTAGTTCCACTTCTTCAGCAATATCACGTAAAACCAGAGGCTTCATACCTTCAGGGCCAATTTCTAAAAAACTTTTCTGATGTTCAACAATACAGGTGGCTACTTTCAATAAAGTTTTATGACGTTCATCGATACTTTTAATAAAGTTTTTCGCTTCCAGCATCTGATTACGAAGATATTGATTATCTTCGCTCTGATCAGCACGACGAATCATATTGGTATAAAAAGAATTTAGTCTCAACTTAGGCATCACATCAGGGTTTAACGTCACCTGCCAGCAGTCATTCTTTTTCATTACCACGACATCCGGGATCTGATAATCAGATTCTTTACTTTCAAACTCCAGCCCAGGATATGGCTTAAGAGTTTTCAGCAAATCAACCGCACAGCGTAATTGTTCCTGATTTAAACCAGTTTGCTTAATGAGTTTGGGTAATTCATTGGTAATCAGCAGCTCATAATGTTGCAGCAATTTAACCGCATCATTACGACAAGGGGTATTAACTGGTAGGCTATCTAGCTGAATCAATAAACACTCAGCTAGATTTCTGGAACCTACTCCAATCGGATCAAGACGCTGAATATGCTTGAGAACAACGAGTACTTCATCCTCTTCGATTTCTTCCTCATAATCCATGGAAGATAAAAGATGCTGTACTGATGCAGTAATTTCAGAAATTTCTGCATCTAGAAAACCCTTTTCGTCTAGAGAATCAATAATGCAGTATGCAATCAGCTGATCAATGCGAGAAAAGTGCAGTAGATTAATCTGCTCGAGCATATATTCTTGTAAGCTTTGCTGGCTTTGACGGTTATCTTCACGCTCTTCGAATTCTGCTGCACCCAGACTTGTCGGTTGATGAGTATAGACATCATCCCAGTCGGTATCTACAGGTAGATCGTCCGGAAGATGGTCTGCATTGAGTTCATTGGTTAAATCCTTTTGACTCGCATCAACAGTCGAAAGACTTTCAACACTGATTTGCTCTTCAACTTTTTCTAACAAAGGATTACTATCAAGTTGTAGCTGGATTTCTTGCTCTAGTTCTAGACTGGATAATTGTAATAAGCGGATTGCTTGTTGTAACTGTGGAGTTAATGACAGCGAGTTGGCAATTCGCAATCCCACTGATAATTTCATATGACCCCCTAATAAAAATCTCGTTTTATAAGCAATTTTCATGCCGTTTTAACTTTTATAACATAGTTTGATAAAAAAACACACAAAACTATAGTGATTTCATGAACTCTACCGTCACTTTTATATAATTTTTTAAGCATTATTAATCACTTATTTTTATTAAACAGTAATTAACCAATTTGTAAATTAATATAATTTGATTTAATTTTTTAAATCTCACGCATAAAAAAGCCCTCTGCGTGAGCAGAGGGCTTTTTAGGAATAATGAGCTGGCGATGACTTACTCTCACATGGGATACCCCACACTACCATCAGCGCTAAGAGGTTTCACTTCTGAGTTCGGGAAGGGATCAGGTGGTTCACTCTTGCTATGGTCGCCAGCACAACTGGTATGATTACTCGCTATGGTCTTATCTACGTTGCTTACGCTTCGTTTGCCTAGCTTTCTTCAAATAGAATGCATTAACAGATGTATCTGAGTCGCAGTAGTTTGTTCGATTAGCTTAACTAAATCAAGGTTTCGTCTGATCGTTAGATCAATATGAAATCAATTGATGCTTTATATACAACTGCTTGGGTGTTGTATAGTCAAGCCTCACGAGCAATTAGTATTGGTCAGCTTCATGCATCACTGCACTTCCACATCCAACCTATCAACGTCGTAGTCTTCAACGGCTCTTTAGGAGACATAAAGTCTCGGGGAAATCTTATCTTGAGGTAGGCTTCCCGCTTAGATGCTTTCAGCGGTTATCCCTTCCGAACATAGCTACCCGGCGATGCGACTGGCGTCACAACCGGTACACCAGAGGTTCGTCCACTCTGGTCCTCTCGTACTAGGAGCAGATCCTCTCAAATTTCCAGCGCCCACGGTAGATAGGGACCGAACTGTCTCACGACGTTCTAAACCCAGCTCGCGTACCTCTTTAAATGGCGAACAGCCATACCCTTGGGACCTGCTTCAGCCCCAGGATGAGATGAGCCGACATCGAGGTGCCAAACACCGCCGTCGATATGAACTCTTGGGCGGTATCAGCCTGTTATCCCCAGAGTACCTTTTATCCGTTGAGCGATGGCCCTTCCATACAGAACCACCGGATCACTAAGACCTACTTTCGTACCTGCTCGACTTGTGGGTCTCGCAGTTAAGCGCGCTTTTGCCTTTATACTCTACGCGTGATTTCCGACCACGCTGAGCGCACCTTCGTACTCCTCCGTTACTCTTTAGGAGGAGACCGCCCCAGTCAAACTACCCACCAGACATGGTCCTCGCTCCAGATTATGGAGCAGAGTTAGAACCTCAATATTACCAGGGTGGTATTTCAAGGACGGCTCCATGGCAACTAGCGTCACCACTTCAAAGCCTCCCACCTATCCTACACAAGTAAGATCAAAGTTCAATGTCAAGCTGCAGTAAAGGTTCACGGGGTCTTTCCGTCTAGCCGCGGGTACACCGCATCTTCACGGCGAATTCGATTTCACTGAGCCTCTGCTGGAGACAGCGCCGCCATCATTATGCCATTCGTGCAGGTCGGAACTTACCCGACAAGGAATTTCGCTACCTTAGGACCGTTATAGTTACGGCCGCCGTTTACTGGGGCTTCGATCAATAGCTTCGCTTGCGCTAACCACATCAATTAACCTTCCAGCACCGGGCAGGCATCACACCCTATACGTCCACTTTCGTGTTTGCAGAGTGCTATGTTTTTAATAAACAGTTGCAGCGGCCTGGTTTCTGAGGCTGCCAACAGCTCAAGGAGCAAGTCCTATCACCGCCGGCAGCGTACCTTCTCCCGAAGTTACGGTACCATTTTGCCTAGTTCCTTCAGCAGAGTTCTCTCAAGCGCTTTGGTCTACTCGACCTGACCACCTGTGTCGGTTTCGGGTACGATTCCAGTGTAACTGAAGCTTAGAGACTTTTCCTGGAAGTATGGTATCAGCCACTTCACCAGTAAACTGGCTTGCTATCAACTCTCAGCATAGAGCACCCCGGATTTGCCTAAGATGCATGCCTACTGTCTTCCACCTGGACAACCAACGCCAGGCTGACTTAACCTTCTCCGTCCTCTCATCGCATTACACTGAAGTATTGGAATATTAACCAATTTCCCATCGACTACGCCTCTCGGCCTCGCCTTAGGGGTCGACTCACCCAGCCCCGATTAACGTTGGACTGGAACCCTTGGTCTTTCAGCGAACGGGTTTTTCACCCGTTTTGTCGTTACTCACGTCAGCATTCGCACTTCTGATACCTCCAGCATGCTTCTCAACACACCTTCATCGGCTTACAGAACGCTCCCCTACCACTTGCAATAAATTGCAAATCCGCAGCTTCGGTACATAGTTTTAGCCCCGTTACATCTTCCGCGCAGGCCGACTCGACTAGTGAGCTATTACGCTTTCTTTAAAGGGTGGCTGCTTCTAAGCCAACCTCCTAGCTGTCTATGCCTTCCCACATCGTTTCCCACTTAACTATGATTTAGGGACCTTAGCTGGCGGTCTGGATTGTTTTCCTCTTGACTACGGACGTTAGCACCCGCAGTCTGTCTCCCGGATAGTACTCATTGGTATTCGGAGTTTGCATCGGTTTGGTAAGTCGGGATGACCCCCTAGCCGAAACAGTGCTCTACCCCCAATGGTATTCGTCCGAGGCGCTACCTAAATAGCTTTCGGGGAGAACCAGCTATCACCGAGTTTGATTAGCCTTTCACCCCTATCCACAAGTCATCCCCTGGCTTTTCAACGACAGTGGGTTCGGTCCTCCAGTTAGTGTTACCCAACCTTCAACCTGCTCATGGATAGATCACCCGGTTTCGGGTCTATACCCAGCAACTAAACGCCCTATTAAGACTCGATTTCTCTACGGCTCCCCTATTCGGTTAACCTCGCTACTGAATATAAGTCGCTGACCCATTATACAAAAGGTACGCAGTCACCACACAAAGTGGCTCCCACTGCTTGTATGCATGCGGTTTCAGGATCTATTTCACTCCCCTCACAGGGGTTCTTTTCGCCTTTCCCTCACGGTACTGGTTCACTATCGGTCAGTCAGGAGTATTTAGCCTTAGAGGATGGTCCCCCTATATTCAGACAAGGTTTCACGTGCCTCGCCCTACTCGACATCATCATATCAGCCCTTTCGTGTACAGGACTATCACCCACTATGGTTGCACTTCCCAGAGCATTCCACTAAAACTGATATGACTTAATGGGCTGTTCCCCTTTCGCTCGCCGCTACTGAGGGAATCTCAATTGATTTCTTTTCCTACGGATACTGAGATGTTTCACTTCTCCGCGTTCGCCTCATAAACCTATGTATTCAGTTTATGATACCGACCTTATAGCCGGTGGGTTTCCCCATTCAGACATCTCCGGATCACAGGATATTTGCCGCCTCCCCGGAGCTTTTCGCAGGCTATCACGTCTTTCTTCGCCTCTGACTGCCAAGGCATCCACCACATGCACTTAATTACTTGACTATACAACCCCAAACAGTCGTTACACCTACAAGTCAGTGTAGCAACATAGTTGTTTGCGATCTCGTGAACTTAATCACTGTACAGCTTCAATTAGATTCATATACCAAAACGCTTGATTCAGTTAATTTCGCTAGTTCTCATTCAATCACTTCAACTTCACAACCGAAGTCGTGTCGTTTCCGCTCTTGTATGAGTATGAACAAATTATTTCAACTCAAATATATTCTGTTAATGATTTAATGCATCCTCGTCGGACTGCATTACTGTGATAAATCACAGAGGTTAATAACAATGCCGCGCATTATACGCCGCTTTCTTACTAAGCTCTATAAGCTATCAAACCGTTTGCTTATTACGTATTCGAACGAATACGTGGTGGAGACTAGGAGAGTCGAACTCCTGACCTCCTGCGTGCAAAGCAGGCGCTCTACCAACTAAGCTAAGTCCCCAGCTTATCAATAAGTCAATGTTCTGATTTTCTGTTTTCTGGCAGATGGTGGGTCTGACAAGACTTGAACTTGTGACCCCACGCTTATCAAGCGTGTGCTCTAACCAACTGAGCTACAGACCCTCAGATACATCGTCATGAAGAACAACTTGTTGTGGATTCTTACCAATCGTCAATCTTTCGTTAAGGAGGTGATCCAGCCGCAGGTTCCCCTACGGCTACCTTGTTACGACTTCACCCCAGTCATCGGCCACACCGTGGTAAGCGTCCTCCCTAAGGTTAGACTACCTACTTCTGGTGCAACAAACTCCCATGGTGTGACGGGCGGTGTGTACAAGGCCCGGGAACGTATTCACCGCGGCATTCTGATCCGCGATTACTAGCGATTCCGACTTCACGCAGTCGAGTTGCAGACTGCGATCCGGACTACGATCGGCTTTTTGAGATTAGCATCTGCTCGCGCAGTAGCAACCCTTTGTACCGACCATTGTAGCACGTGTGTAGCCCTGGCCGTAAGGGCCATGATGACTTGACGTCGTCCCCGCCTTCCTCCAGTTTGTCACTGGCAGTATCCTTAAAGTTCCCACCCGAAGTGCTGGCAAATAAGGAAAAGGGTTGCGCTCGTTGCGGGACTTAACCCAACATCTCACGACACGAGCTGACGACAGCCATGCAGCACCTGTATCAGAGTTCCCGAAGGCACCAATCCATCTCTGGAAAGTTCTCTGTATGTCAAGGCCAGGTAAGGTTCTTCGCGTTGCATCGAATTAAACCACATGCTCCACCGCTTGTGCGGGCCCCCGTCAATTCATTTGAGTTTTAGTCTTGCGACCGTACTCCCCAGGCGGTCTACTTATCGCGTTAGCTGCGCCACTAAAGCCTCAAGGGCCCCAACGGCTAGTAGACATCGTTTACGGCATGGACTACCAGGGTATCTAATCCTGTTTGCTCCCCATGCTTTCGCACCTCAGTGTCAGTATTAGGCCAGATGGCTGCCTTCGCCATCGGTATTCCTCCAGATCTCTACGCATTTCACCGCTACACCTGGAATTCTACCATCCTCTCCCATACTCTAGCTAACCAGTATCGAATGCAATTCCCAAGTTAAGCTCGGGGATTTCACATTTGACTTAATTAGCCACCTACGCGCGCTTTACGCCCAGTAAATCCGATTAACGCTTGCACCCTCTGTATTACCGCGGCTGCTGGCACAGAGTTAGCCGGTGCTTATTCTGCGAGTAACGTCCACTTATCCCAGGTATTAACCAGGTAAGCCTCCTCCTCGCTTAAAGTGCTTTACAACCAAAAGGCCTTCTTCACACACGCGGCATGGCTGGATCAGGGTTGCCCCCATTGTCCAATATTCCCCACTGCTGCCTCCCGTAGGAGTCTGGGCCGTGTCTCAGTCCCAGTGTGGCGGATCATCCTCTCAGACCCGCTACAGATCGTCGCCTTGGTAGGCCTTTACCCCACCAACTAGCTAATCCGACTTAGGCTCATCTATTAGCGCAAGGTCCGAAGATCCCCTGCTTTCTCCCGTAGGACGTATGCGGTATTAGCGTCCCTTTCGGAACGTTGTCCCCCACTAATAGGCAGATTCCTAAGCATTACTCACCCGTCCGCCGCTAGGAATCAGGTGCAAGCACCCTATCCCCGCTCGACTTGCATGTGTTAAGCCTGCCGCCAGCGTTCAATCTGAGCCATGATCAAACTCTTCAGTTAAAATCATTTCGAGTTTTATAAGTAAAACTCTTAAACTTGGCTCATCAATTTTCTGACAAATATTTCTCAAATAAACTTCGAGTAATTTCTACCATTCAATCAATGAAAATAATTTCGATCGATCAACCAGTAAAAATCCACACAAGTTGTTCTTCATAATCTCTTAATGATCTTCTCACTACTTCGTCAGTAGCAAGCTAGGTCGGCTATATTACTCTCTATCTCTAGAAAGTCAACCAGTAATGAAAATTATTTTTAAACTTCCTTTCTAAAACCTAACTCAACCATTTTATGCTAAGTTACTGTTTTATCAGAAGTTTTAATCTTCATCACCGCCGATGGATGTGCATTATAGACCAATCCCAAGCAAGCGCAACCCCTATTTTTAAGAAAATACTTCAGTTGATTATTATTTCTACAAAATGGCCCCATATGCATATTCTTTAATCTAAAAACCCTATTTTTAGATATCTTTTTACTATTTCCATTTTTTAATTTAAAAAACAGGGGCTATTTCGTTTCAGCTTAATAAAGTGCAATTTAGTTTTTTATTCCTATAACTACTCTTGCTTAAAATATTCTTCCAACTCACTCGAATAAATATTTTTCTTATTTTCACAATCCCTATGGACCCCCCAATAAATGCGACTCACCCATAAAAAGATCTAGGTACATTTAGCTCGACTTATTAAAAACATAATTCTGGAATGAAGAATGAAGAATGAAGAATGAAGAATGAAGAATGAAGAATGAAGAATGAAGAATGAAGAATGAACTTAACCAATAACCAGTTTCTAATCTATTTTTTATTTTGATTGATAAATTTAGTTCGTACTTAAATTTTAGACATAAAAAAACCGCCTAATGCGGTATCCATATAATTAATCATTTTTATAGATGGTCGGAGCAGTAGGATTCGAACCTACGACCCCCTGGTCCCAAACCAGGTGCACTACCAGGCTGTGCTATGCTCCGATGTTCAACTCAAAAAAGTTGGGGTGAATGATGGGATTCGAACCCACGACAACCGGAATCACAATCCGGGGCTCTACCAACTGAGCTACATCCACCATCACGGTGTCTTCATTATTTAGACATAAAAAAACCGCTTGACGCGGTATTATTAATCCTAACCACCATGAAGAAGATGGTCGGAGCAGTAGGATTCGAACCTACGACCCCCTGGTCCCAAACCAGGTGCACTACCAGGCTGTGCTATGCTCCGATGTTCAACTCAAAGAGTTGGGGTGAATGATGGGATTCGAACCCACGACAACCGGAATCACAATCCGGGGCTCTACCAACTGAGCTACATCCACCATTGCCTTGGTTCTTAAATATCAAGCCACCAAAAATGGCGCGCCTGACAGGATTCGAACCTGTGACCATCCGCTTAGAAGGCGGATGCTCTATCCAACTGAGCTACAAGCGCTTTACTGATGATTTTCACCATCCGCCTTGAAGAATTGGTCGGAGCAGTAGGATTCGAACCTACGACCCCCTGGTCCCAAACCAGGTGCACTACCAGGCTGTGCTATGCTCCGATTCATCTCAGCTTTCGTATCAAGCTTATCGCTTGGTACGGTGTGCATTCTAGGCGTGACGCCATAAGACGTCAACACCTATATTTAAAAAAAATCAAAAAAACACTTCAAGCGTTTATTTATCAAGCATTTCAGACATTTTTTATACAAAATCTTAGCGTTTCAAACTAGCACTAAAATCCAGCATACGATCTAAAGGTAATTTAGCTCGCTGAGCTAAGGCAGGCTCAACATGAATCTCCTGATCACGATGTTGCAGAACATGCAAAATTCCCTCAAGTTCATTCATGGCCATCCAAGGACAGTGTGCACATGAACGACAGGTTGCTCCTTCTCCAGCGGTTGGAGCTTCAATCAGAATCTTATCTGGTACAGCCTGCTGCATTTTATAGAAAATACCGCGATCCGTTGCCACGATCAAACGCTGATGTGGCAAGGTTTGAGCTGCTTTGATTAACTGAGAAGTACTTCCAACTACATCAGCAATTTCTACCACAGACATCGGTGATTCTGGATGAACCAGCACTGCCGCATCAGGATATAAGGCTTTCATATTGGCAATTCCGCGCGAACGGAATTCTTCATGAACAATACAAGCACCATCCCAAAGCAGCATGTCAGCACCAGTTTTATTCTGAATATAACGCCCCAGATGCTGATCCGGTGCCCAGATAATTTTCTCGCCCAAACTATCGAGGTGTTCAATAATCTCAACTGCACAACTTGAAGTCACGACCCAGTCAGCGCGGGCTTTAACCGCAGCCGAAGTATTGGCATAAACGACTACAGTATGATCAGGATGCGCATCACAGAATTTGGTAAATTCCTCTACCGGACAGCCCAAATCCAGTGAACAGGTTGCTTCAAGAGTTGGCATAAGGACGGTTTTTTCTGGTGAAAGTATTTTTGAGGTTTCACCCATGAACTTAACCCCGGCCACCACCAAGGTCGACGCAGGATGGTCACGCCCAAAACGTGCCATTTCCAATGAATCGGAGACACAGCCACCAGTCAGTTCCGCTAGTTCTTGTACTTCAGGATCACAATAATAATGCGCAACTAGCACTGCATTCTGCTTTTCCAGTTCAGCTTGAATCTGTGCGAATTTTTCCTGTTTGGCCTGTGCACTGATCTGATGCTCTTTGGGTTCTCCTAAACGATCTAAATGCGCCTGTACAATCGATTTGGCTTCATTGGCTATTAATTTGGTCGCATCATTCATAACAACTCTTACTCTACCCTCATGGCTCATTATTCAACGAACCTTTCACCCTACATCCCGGCCATCTCCAGCAAAATGCTTTTTGACCAGTCATTAAAAATCATAAGATATAAAAAAAGCCCCACAACGGAGGCTTAAGAAACAATCTGAATTATGAACGATAATCAGCATTGATCTTCACATAATCATAGGACAGGTCACAGGTATAGACTGTATCTTTTGCTTCACCCCGTCCAAGATCAACACGAATCGTCATTTCAGCTTGTGCCATCACACGTGCACCTGCCTCTTCGGTATAATCTGCTGCTGCACCACCATCCTTGCAGATTTGTACATCATCTAACCAAACCTGAATTTTTGCAACGTCTAAATTCGCCACACCTGCATAACCGATTGCAGCCAGAATACGCCCCCAGTTTGGATCAGAAGCAAAGATCGCAGTTTTCACCAATGGAGAATGCGCAATGCTATAGGCCACGTCACAGCATTCCTGAGTATTGGCGCCGCCTTCTACGGCCACAGTAATAAATTTAGTTGCACCTTCACCATCACGCACAATAAGTTGTGCAAGACGCTTCATGGTACGCATCAATACTTCAAGCACAGCTGCATAACGAGGATCTTCAACTGATGAAATTTCTGCTCCACCGGCCTGACCTGTAGCAATAAAAATGCAAGAGTCATTGGTTGAGGTATCCCCATCAATGGTAATACGGTTGAATGACTGATTCACTGTCTCGGATAAAAGCTGTTGAACCAGTTCACGGCTGATTGGCACATCAGTCGCCACATAGCCCAGCATAGTGGCCATATTTGGACGAATCATGCCGGCGCCTTTGGAAATCCCGGTCATGGTATAGGTGATACCATCCAGCTCAAACTGTTCAGATGCACCTTTTGGTGTAGTGTCTGTGGTCATGATGCCGGTTGCCGCATCGATCCAGGCATCATCACGCAATGACTCTAATGCAGGCTGCAAACCATTCAGAAGACGTTCCATTGGTAATTGTTCGCCAATCACCCCTGTTGAAAATGGCAATACTTCTTCAGCTTTCACGCCTGCAAGTTCAGCCAGTTTGGCACAAGTGGCTTCAGCATTTGCCATACCTGTAGCACCTGTACCCGCATTGGCATTTCCGGTATTAATCACTAAATAACGTGGATTACCTACCGCCAGATGTGCTTTAGAAACATGTACAGGGGCAGCACAAAAAGCATTCTGGGTAAATACACCTGCAACATTGGAGCCTTCAGCCAGTTCAAATATCACCAGGTCACGTCGGTTCTGATAGCGTACATACGCTTCTGCCGAACCAATTCTCACCCCTTTTACCACATGCATCTGTGGCATAGATACGTCACCAACTGCCATTTTTAAATGTCCAATATTGAAGTTTCAGAAAAATACAGCTTAGTTGATCTTCATTAAAAAATCGAGCCAAAGCCAGATGAACACTCACTTTTCTTATGGTTTTTCACAATAAAAAACCAGTCATAGTGACTGGTTTTATTAAACTGGATCAAACTTAGTTTTTAGCCAGCTGGGTTGATTCACTCAATAAAGCCTGTTTCGCCTGTTGCTGACTTGCCGCAGAAAGCGCAGGGTTAGAAGCAACAATACGGTCTGCATTGGCTGCATTAGCTGCTGCAATCGCTGCAGTCTGCAAAACGATTGGACGGTTTGAATTATTAAAGGTATAGCGAATGCCGGTACGCGGACTTGCAATGGTCACCTGACCATCTGTACCCGTCTGAACCTGAGCCGTAGTTGGACCAATGGCCTGCTGAACTTTAGCAGGTGTCGTTGTTGCTGTTTCTGCAAAACTTAAAGCCGGGATTGCCAAAGCAGCAACCATCATCGTTTTTAATACTTTTGTCATTGTTTCTTCCACTTTGCGGTGTTCAATCTGCCATTAAATACCATTTAATCCAGTGCAGTGCAAACAGTATTCACCAGTTGAAAAGTCCATATACATAAAAGATCAGGGCCATTTGGCCCTGATCTTTTTATAGTTTAGAAACTTAGCAGAAATTAGATCTTGCCATGACACTGTTTGTATTTCAGACCTGAACCACATGGACAAGGTGCATTACGGCTTGCCGGTGCTTCAAAGACTGGTGCAACCGGATTGGCCTGCGCATTTTGTTCAGTGGTGATTTCATCTTCTTCAGCCAGTAAGCCATCAAATTCCTGATGAGATAACTGCAAACGCATCGCTTCAGCCTGTGCCTGCTGCTGTGCTTCCATTTCAGCCAGCTCTTCAGGAGTTGGTACATGGATACGTGACAAATCAGTAATGACGTCAGACTTAATCACGCCCAGCATGTTTACAAACAGGTTGTAGGCTTCTTTTTTGTATTCCTGCTCTGGATTTTTCTGTGCATAACCACGTAAATGAATCCCTTGACGCAGGTAATCCATCGCAGCCAGATGCTCTTTCCAGTGACGGTCCAGAGAGTTCAGCATGAAATGACGTTCAAGTGATGCTGCAGATTCAGCACCCATTTGTTCACGACGTGAACGGTAACGATTTACCACTTCTTCAGTAATTCGCTCAACCAGTGCTTCTTCATCTAAACGACGATCCTGCTCTAACCATTGTGCAACTGGCAGATCAATCGACAAGTCTTCACGTAGTGCAAGTTCCAGACCTTCAATATCCCACTGATCATGAATTGATTCAGGCGGAATATAGTTGGCGATCATACCCTGCATCACTTCACGGATCATCTCTTCGATATAATCCTGCAATGAACTTTCAGCCAGAATCTCATCACGCTGACTATAGATGATCTTACGCTGTTCGTTATTCACGTCATCGTATTTCAACAGGTTCTTACGAATGTCGAAGTTACGTGCTTCTACTTTGCGTTGTGCATTTTCGATTGAGCGTGACACCATTTTGTGTTCAATCGCTTCATCTTCTTTTAAGCCCATTGCACGCATCATGGCAACCACACGGTCACC
Source organism: Acinetobacter sp. CAU_H_56 (assembly GCF_058599425.1). NCBI lineage: Bacteria > Pseudomonadati > Pseudomonadota > Gammaproteobacteria > Moraxellales > Moraxellaceae > Acinetobacter > Acinetobacter sp. CAU_H_56. Next base: position 2,493,239 of record NZ_CM178654.1, read on the forward strand.
CGCAAAGATACGCATCAAGTCATCTTCAAGAGACAGGTAGAAACGCGATACACCCGGGTCACCCTGACGGCCCGCACGACCACGCAACTGGTTATCGATACGGCGAGATTCATGACGCTCAGAACCGATAATATGCAAACCACCAGAAGCAAGAACTGCTTCATGATTCGCTTCCCATTCTGCTTTCAGGCGTGCTTCATCTTCAGGGGTTGGGTTTTCAATTTTGGCCAGTAGCGCTTTCCAGTTACCACCCAGCAAAATATCGGTACCACGACCGGCCATGTTGGTCGCAATCGTTACGGCACGCGGTGCACCTGCTTGGGCAATAATATCTGCTTCACGCTCATGCTGTTTGGCATTCAGGACTTCATGTTCAATACCAGCTTCTTTAAGCTTGTCAGAAAGAATTTCCGACGCTTCAATAGTGGCCGTACCAATTAGGATTGGCGCAACACCAGCTTCATGAACACGCTGGATTTCCTGAATAATCGCGTTGTATTTGCCTTCACGATTCAGGTAGATCAAATCGTTCTGGTCATTACGGATCATTGGACGGTGGGTTGGAATGATTACCACATCCAGACCGTAAATTTCTTTCATTTCCGCAGCTTCAGTATCTGCAGTACCGGTCATACCGGATAATTTTTTATACAGACGGAAATAGTTCTGGAATGTAGTAGTTGCAAGGGTCTGGTTTTCCGGCTGGATTTCCAGACCTTCTTTTGCTTCAACTGCCTGGTGCAGACCTTCAGACCAGCGACGACCTGGCATGGTACGACCGGTGTTCTCATCGACGATGATCACTTCACCTTCATGGATGATGTAATGCACGTTACGTTGATACAGATAGTGCGCACGAATCGCAGCAGTCACATGATGCAGCAAATTCAAATTAGAAGCTGAATACAGGCTTTCACCTTCAGCCAGCAAGCCCATTGCAATCAATTCACTTTCAATGGTTTCAAAACCGGTTTCAGTAATTTCAACAGAACGCTGTTTTTCATCAATCCAGAAATGACCGCCATCCGGTACTTTTTCTTCTTTCTGTGCTTTTAACTTCGGTGGAATGCTGTTGATCGCTGCATAAAGCTGGGAGGAGTCTTCACTTTGACCAGAGATAATCAGTGGTGTACGCGCTTCATCGATCAGGATCGAATCGACCTCATCGATAATAGCATAGGTCAGACCACGCTGTTTTTTCTCAGCCAGCGAGAACACCATGTTGTCACGAAGATAATCGAAACCGAATTCGTTATTGGTACCGTAAGTGATATCTGCTTTATAGGCTTCAGATTTTTCTATCGGATTCTGCATGGAATAGATAATCCCAATGCTTAAACCCAAGAATTCGAACAATGGACGGTTTAACTCAGCATCACGTTGTGCCAAATAGTCATTCACCGTGATGACATGGACACCCTGTCCGCTCAAAGCATTGAGATAACAGGCCAGCGTCCCCATCAGGGTTTTACCTTCACCGGTACGCATCTCGGCAATCTTGCCTTCATGCAGGGTAATACCACCAATCAACTGTACGTCGTAGTGACGCATTCCCATGACACGTTTTGCAGCTTCACGACAGACTGCGAATGCTTCAGGAAGTAACTTATCTAGGCTTTCACCCTTATTATATCGTTGTTTGAATTCTTCAGTTTTTGCAGATAAGTCTGCATCGCTTAGGGCTGATATCGTCGGCTCGAGCGCATTAATCTTGTCTACGATTTTACGCATGCGTTTGAGTTCGCGCTCATTTTTGGTACCGAAGATTCCTCCGATCAGACTTGCCAACATGAATAGACTCTCTAAATCTTGCTTGTCAAATAAATATGTTCTTAGTCGTTATTATGGTGCTAGAAATTTGAACTACAAGGGTTTTGCCAGAAAACCAATGAAAAAACTCATCCTTCGTCCTAGCCCTGAGACCTAAGGCAAAGTAATGTAGCAAATTTTACCCATGCAATATAGTTAATTAGACGACTGATTTGTCTGATTCTGAATCAACAGCCTATTTCTTTATTCGGTTTATTCATAAGAAATTCTAAAAACACTATTTTTAATCATAAAAAAATTGGTTCATATTTATTCTCATCGACACATTACAAGATCAATTGAGGCAAGAAAATGAGTTTACGTTTAGGCGATACCGCACCGAATTTTGAACAGCAATCTAGCGAAGGCTTAATTAACTTTTATGACTTTCTAGGTGATAGCTGGGGCATTTTATTTTCACATCCAGCAGATTACACCCCCGTGTGCACGACTGAACTGGGCTTTACCGCAAAGCTGAAAGATGAGTTTACAAAGCGTGGCGTGAAAGCGATTGCGCTTTCTGTTGATGATGTTGAATCGCACCATGGCTGGATCAAAGACATTAATGAAACTCAAGGTACCACCGTTAACTTCCCGATCATCGCGGATCAGGATCGTAAAGTCTCTACGCTGTATGATTTCATTCACCCAAATGCCAGCGAAACTTTAACTGTACGCTCTCTGGTAATCATTGATCCAAACAAAAAAGTGCGTCTGATCATTACCTACCCTGCATCAACAGGGCGTAACTTCCATGAAGTATTACGTGTAGTTGATTCTCTTCAGTTAACCGACAACCATAAAGTCGCAACCCCGGCTAACTGGCAACATGGCGATGATGTAGTGATTGTGCCTTCATTAAAAGATGAGGAAGAAATCAAACAACGCTTCCCTAAAGGTTATAAAGCAGTAACTCCTTATTTACGTCTTACGCCACAGCCTGAGCGAGGATAAGCGAAGCACTGCTTCGCCCGAGCGCAAGAGCCATAGCTATGCTATGGCTGGTAAGGAATTAAAAGGACTCCTTTTTAATTTTGAGCAAGGCAAGCATAGCGCGCAGTTTCCATAGTACTGCCCTTGCGCAAGACGAGAAGCTATACTTTGACTGATAACACCGAAAGCGCTGCTTTAGTTTTTCGCAAGACAAACAAAGCGCGTAGTATTGGATAAGCGAAACACTGCTCCGCCCTGAGGAATATATTCCGCAAGAAGACCCATGGCTATGCCGTGAGTACAAGAGGATAAGCTAACTGCTGTTCTATCCTTTTTGAATATTAAAAAACTGCAATCAACTCTCCACCATGAAAATGATAGCCATCAACCCTCATTTTCATGTTTTGTTTGATACCCACCGACGAGCCGGGTTTTCGAACTTTTCCCATCAAGCCTGTCTTCGGACAGGCTTTTTTTTGAAAAAGCCGATATGCTGTTGAAGAGAATGATTAAAAAGGTGAGTTAGGTTGCAATGAAAAATAATTATGTACTTCTTCTGGTTTCTACGCTTGTTTTATCTGGCTGTACTCCAGCGCTGCCTGAACAGGAACGCCCAATGCATTGGGGACAGGAACTGCATGAAGAACATAATTTTTATCAGATTAGCAATGAACTTTACCGAAGTGAACAGCCAAGCGATGAACTGACGCCCTTATTAAAACAATATGCCATTAATGTGGTGATCAACCTGCGTTCACGCGATAAAGATACGGATATTTTGTCAAATGAAGACCTCAAGCTTAAACATGTTCCCATTCATACCTGGGCTATGAATCGCGAGGATTTACTGAATGTGATGCAGTTAATCCAGCAGGCACGACAAAATAATGAAAAAATACTTTTACACTGTTATCACGGTTCAGACCGTACCGGTGCCAGTGTGGCCATGTACCGGATTATTTTTCAGAACTGGCACATTGAAGATGCAGTACAGGAAATGAAGCATGGTGGTTATGGCTTTCATTCCATTTGGCGCAATATTGAAAAATTATTTACCCCTGAAAATGTAAAATGGATTCGCGAGCAACTCACGAATCCATCTACAGAAACTTCGGTTAAGTAAGAAAATTAACGCTTATCTAGCGGCACCCAATCATTCACCCAAGCTGATTTCATATTCAGGCTGGCATCAGACGCGATTTTCTTACGCAGTGCATCTGCTGTTTCACGGTCTTTGGATGGACCCACCATGATACGCACACCTTTAGATGTCTGGCTCTTGGTGACCTTGTAGCCTTTGGCCCGCAGTTTGGCCGCAATGGCATCAGCATTGGCTTCATTGGCAGCCAATGCCACCTGCACCATCCACTGTTTATCACTTTCACCTTCAAGAAGTTTACGGGCTTTTTCAGCTTCAGCCTTTTTCTTGGCCTCTTCTGCTTTATGTTTCTCTTCAGCTTTGCGCTTTTCTTCTGCCTTACGTTTTTCTTCAGCAGCTTTATGCTCAGCTTCTTTTTTCTTTTCAGCCGCTTTATGCTCTTCCTCGGCCTTACGTTTTGCTTCAGCTGCCTTATGCGCTTCTTCAGCTTTACGTTTCTCTTCTAGCTTACGTTTTTCTTCTGCAGCCTTCTGCTCTGCCTGTTTCTTGGCAGTATCAGCTGAAGTTTGGGCTTTTTGCTGCTCAAGCTTCTGCTGTTCTAACTTTTTTTGTGCAGCAGTCTTGTCTTCAGCCAGACGTTTTTGCTTCGTCTGTTCATCTTCTGCCAGCTCAGGCGGAATATTGTCTGAACTTTGCTGTCCCATACGATGGGCATTCAAAGCGGCATATTCTTCAGCCGCACGACGTGCCGCATCTGCCTCAGCCTGCTGTTGCATGGCTAAAAATTCAGCTGCACGGGCTTCCTGTTCAGCCACTGCTTTTTCGCGGTCACGACGCTGCTGTTCCAGCAGACGTTTTTCTGTTTCCACATCAACTGTTAAAGAACCTAATGAATTATTGACTGTATCTTTTGATTCTACTTCTGCAGCCAATGCCGGGTTTTGCTGACGATCCTGATGAATTTCATTTTGGCCTTTCAGGAGTAATGCTGCCAATAAAACACCACCACCTAGTAAAACAACGCCACCCATCCAGCGTTGTTTGTTATTCATTGACATTCTTCCAAATACTCCCATACCGCTTCTAAGGTATGAAATGATCCACATACCAAAATCAGCTGATTATTCTCTGTTTCATCCAGCGCTGATTTAAAAGCTAATTTTACATTGTCAAATTGTTCTATCAATTCACCTTGCAATGCATCAGTCAAAAGTGTGACCTCTGCCGCACGTGGCACAGATAATGGTGCAATTTTCCACAAATGAACAGTGTCTTTCAACAACTTGACGACAGAATTTATATCTTTATCTGCCAGCATGGAAAATACACAAATGACTTCTTTGTATTTCTTGTTGTAATTTAAATAATTGCGTAATTGTTTTAACAGGAACTCTACCCCATGCGGGTTATGTCCGGCATCAAAAATTACGGTCTTATTCTGAATTTCTCGGACTTCAAAACGACCCGGCAATTTAGCTGCCTGAACTCCTTCCGCAATCGCTGTCTGGTTGACTTCCAGACCACTCAGCAAGATCGCTGCAACCGCTGTCGAAATATTATCCAGCGCCAGTGAACCTGTCGGCAATTTTAAAGTCGTACCCGACGATGCAAAAGCCCAGGTTTTGCCATCTTCAAAGGCTTCATAGAAATAATCACGGTTGATAGCATACAACGGCGCATTGCATTCAGCAGCTTTATCCAGAATGGCTTGCGGAATATCTTGCTGACCGCCAAAAATCACGGGAATATTCGGACGGATAATACCAGCTTTTTCAAAAGCAATTTTTTCAATGGTATCACCGAGCCAGTCGGTATGATCCAGTCCGATATTGGTGATGACCGCAACATCCGGATTAACCACGTTGACCACATCCAGACGACCGCCCAATCCGACTTCCAGCACCCACACATCACACAGTTCATGTTTAAAAATCACAAATGCAGCAAGTGTGGTCGCTTCAAAGAATGACAGGCTTAAATCGCATTCGCGACGTGCCCGATCGACTTCAACAAACGCATCAATCAGTAACTGATCTTCGACTTCAACCCCGCGTAATTTCACCCGTTCATTGAAGCGATATACATGAGGAGACTGATACAGTCCGACTTTAAATCCCTGAGCATTAAGAATGGCAGCCAGAGTCGTGGTCGTTGAACCTTTACCATTGGTTCCGGCAACCGTCAGGACTTTAGCCTCCGGATTGATCACCCCCAGCTTTTCAGCCACAGGAATGACACGTTCCAGACCTAAATCAATCCCCGTAACGTGAACATGGCTCCAATAATCGAGCCATGTATCAAGTGAATCAGTTGCTAATGGTGCTGTGTTCAAGGCAGGTTCATCAATTTCGTGATAATACGATAAACTGTATCACGTAATGCATGACGGTGAACAATCTGATCGATTACACCATGATCAAGCAAATATTCAGCGCGCTGGAACGGTTCGTCCAGTTTTTCACGTACAGTTTGTTCGATGACACGTTTACCCGCGAAGCCGATCATCGCTTTTGGTTCAGCCAGATGCACATCACCCAGCATGGCTAAAGATGCAGTTACACCGCCGTAGACTGGGTGGGTCAATACCACCACATAAGGCAGACCTGCTTCTTTCAAACGCTGAATCGCTGCTGAAGTACGTGCCATTTGCATCAAAGACAGCATGCCTTCCTGCATACGCGCGCCACCAGAAGCTGCAAAACAGATCAAAGGCTGATGTGTTTCAATCGCACGCTCTGCTGCCTGCACAAAACGGTCACCCACTACGGTACCCATAGAGCCGCCCATGAAGTCGAATTCAAATGCGGTTGCAATCATTGGCACGCCTTTCAGCAGACCTTGCATCACAATCAGTGCTTCAGTTTCACCTGTTTTCTTTTGCGCTTCCGACATACGCTCTGGATAAGCTTTGCTGTCGACAAATTTCAGTGGATCTTTAGCAGTAAATTCCTGACCCATTTCAGTCTGTACCTGATCAAAGAACCAGTTCAGACGGTCACGTGCTTTCATTTTCAGATGTTCATCGCATTGTGGACAAACATAAGCATTAAATGACATTGCAGTACGTGTCACCAAAGCATGACATTCAGGGCACTCAATTGTTGGCTCTGTGAATGTCGCTTTTAGGGTGGTTTGCTCATCAGGTACATGAATGCCCGGAACAATACGCTCCGTCCATGGGGTCGATGGGCTCAGAATTTTGCCTGATTTCACTTGTTGACTCATACTATAACTCATCGAGCGCTGCTCGAAGCTCCTTGACTTTATTCACCGTTGCTTCAACGGCTTGTTCTGGCGCGAGGGTTGCAAACTGTTTCACAAACGCACTTCCCACAATAACTGCATCGGCAGCAACACCCATCGCTTTCGCAGATGCAGCATCACTGATACCAAAACCAACGCCTACAGGAACATCTGTCTCTGCCTTAATTTTCTGAATACGTGCAGCTGCTTCAGATACATCTAATGTTGCAGCACCCGTCACACCTTTCAACGACACATAGTAAATAAAGCCACTGGCCTGTTTTACTACATGCTGAATACGCTCATCAGTTGAGGTCGGAGCCAACAGGAAAATCTGATCCATTTCATATTTTTCCAGCACTTGACCCAGATCTTGAGCTTCTTCAGGAGGAAGATCGACCAGAAGCACGCCGTCGACACCGCATTCATAGGCATAAGCCACAAACTTTTCATAGCCAATGACTTCAACCGGATTGAGATAACCCATGAGTACCACTGGTGTTTCGCGGTCTTTCAAGCGAAATTCTTTCACCATGTGCAGTGCATCTAGGGTATTAGTGCCACCGGCCAGCGCGCGTTCAGCAGCCAGAGCAATCACCGGACCATCTGCCATTGGATCTGAGAAAGGAAGACCCAGTTCAATCACGTCGACGCCAGCGTCCACCATCTGGTGCAGCAAAGGTACGGTTACCTCTGGATGCGGGTCACCAGCCATAACATAAGAAACTAAAGCTTTACGCTGTTGAGATTTAAGTTGTCCAAATCGTGTGGCTAAACGTGACATAGGGCTGAGCTTTCCTTAAGGTGTTTCAAACTTGAGACATTGACTATGTAGAAATACAAGACATCGCATTGTAACGCTATTTTTTGTACATTGAACAGTGTGCAACATCGACCTCTGGCATTTCATTTCCTGTGCGAGGATTTCAGAACAACCCGAAGGGATCTATTTACGATTATTTTGATTTTTTTCTCAATGATCAAAGATGCCTAATTTTGGCATTCCCTAAAATGTTGAATATTTAGATAAACTTATTTTTATCATGGAAAAATTAATAAAAATGCAGATGTTAGCGCATTCATTTAAAGTTTTCTGAAATTGCAAAACCTGTTTTATACTAGCCCCATTCTCTTATTTTTTTATCTCCTATGCAGACTGACTCTGAAGGTACAGTGCAGGCACGCGCCATTGCACTGCTGCCGCTTATTGTATTTTTAACCATCTTTTTAGGTAGCGGGATCTATCATTCTTTGATCGGAACTGAATTTGCGTTTTATCAGATTAAAGCACCTGTTGCCGCCCTGCCCGCGATTATCTTGGCTGCATTAGTGTATCGTGGCAAACTCAATCAGGGTATTGAAGAATTTCTTAAAGGTGCCAGCCATCCCAACCTGATCCTGATGTTCATGGTGTTTATGCTGGCCGGTGCTTTTGCCAGTGTTAGCAGTGCCATTGGCAGTGTTGATGCCACCGTACAAATGGGCCTGTCTGTCATTCCTCCAAGCTTTGTGTTACCAATGCTTTTTGTGATCTCGGCATTTATTGCGACGGCGATGGGTACCTCTATGGGAACCATTGCCGCCTGTGCACCGATTGCCTTTGGCTTTGCACAAGTGACCGAGATTCCGGTAGTTTATGCAATTGGCGCCGTGGTCGGTGGAGCGATGTTCGGTGATAACCTGTCCATGATTTCCGACACCACCATTGCCGCAACCAGCAGCCAGAAAGTTCAGTTACGTGACAAATTCAGCGTCAATGTCTGGATTGCTGTGCCGGCTTCCATCGTCACGATTTTGATCTATATCTTCAATGCTGGCAGTTCCAGTCCAGTAGAATACAAGGACTTTAACTGGATCCTGGTCCTGCCTTATATTGCGGTCTTTTTACTGGCTTTTAGCCGCCTGCATGTTCTGGCGGTTTTAACCATCGGTGTCGTGTTATCGGGTTTATTTGGGCTATTTGCAACGCCAGACTTCAATATCCTCAAGCTGAACACTTCCATTTATGACGGCTTTGTCGGCATGTTTGAAGTGGCGTTGTTATCCATGTTCTTGGGTGGCCTGTCTGCGATCATGCAACGTGAAGGTGGCCTACGCTGGCTGATCGAACGCATCTACGTGCTGACTCGCTTATTTAAAGTGGGCCGTCAACGTGCCGGTGAAATCGGGATCAGTTTCTTGGTCGTATTTTCCAACCTGTTTGTGGCAAATAATACTGTCGCGATTATTCTGGCCGGGGACATGGCCCGTGAAGTGGCGAAAGAATACGGGGTTGATCCAAAACGTGCCGCCGCCCTGATGGATATTTTCTCCTGTGTGGTACAGGGCCTGATTCCTTATGGCGCACAATTATTACTGGCCTGTTCAATTGCCAAACTTTCTCCTGTCGAGCTAATCGGAGGCGTGTATTATTGCTGGATTCTGGCAATATTTGCAGTGATCGCAATTACTTTCCGGTACCCTAAATTAAAAACAGCTTAAATTAAGTCATAAGATAAAGCGGCCAATGACGGTCGTTTTTTTATGCCTGATCCTGTTTTAATTGTTTTCTATATTGCAATAAAGTCCGGCCTGTTGCCGCCTTATAGGCTCGGGCCAAAGCCGACTGGTCAGAATAATCCAGTTGCTGAGCGATCTCGGTCAGGCTTAGGGGCTGATGCAATAAGCTTTCACAGCGCTTGATCCTTTCCTGTTCCAACAGTTTTTTAAAAGAAATACCCTGTTCATTTAATTGACGTTGCAAAGTGCGGGTCGATACAAACAGTTGCTCGGCCAGCTGTTCAACTTTAATGGCCTGCTGTCTGCTTCTTAGATGCTCCGCAACCACTTTTTGGGCTTGGCTCAAAATACTTTCCACAGGCGGTTTGGCTGCAATCGCTTCTTCAGCCTGACGAATCAATAACTGTAATAGCATTGGATCGGCCTGTTCCGATTTCAGGTTCAGTCCCTGTATATCCAGTTCGAAGCCATAATCCTGCTGTGAAAACTGCACTTCCGCAGCATAGAATTTCTGATAATGAATTCGGGCAATTTCAGGAGCATGGGCAAAACGCACCCGACGCAAGAGCAAAGGATGATCCTGCAAAATAAAACGCCCCAATTGCACCATGGCCGCGATGGTCAGCTCATTCAGCAGGTTATAACGCTCATCCTGATAGACCCAATATAACTCAATACTCTGTGCATGCTGTCTCAGTTGCAATGGGACAAACTCACTCCCATCAATGACCAGTCGTTGAAAACGCATGATATAGCCGATGATCTCAGGAATACTGCTGCTTTTGGATACCATATAGCCCAGTACACCAAAATGTTCTGGCCGAATACATTGCACAATTTCAAAAATTAACTGTGGACATGCTAGCTGTTTTTGGGTTCTTAACAGGATGCTATTGAGAAAATCCAGCGGAACTTGCGCATCAAAAGGCTGATCAATCAGTCCACTGAGCTGAGGTCGTAGATCTGTAAGAAACTTTGCGGTTAAAGGTTCTATATTTAAGCTACGTAAATAGGTGGCCCATAGCTGGATATAGCCATTAGAGATTTTGATGTCCTGCATGAGCGCGTCCCTGTCTCCGCTGCGAATGTATATTTTATTTTTCTCTGGCGTAAAATGTATAAAAATTGGCCATATCTGTCAAAACAATTTGTGCAATTCTGAACATACTGTCAGCATCTTCAGAAAAAGAATGAAAGCAGATGAACGCACCTTTAAAATCTTCCGTACAGCCTGTGGTACGCAGTAATCTTGATTTTAAGCTGAGTGAAATTCCGCGTTACTGGTTTGGTGGCGATCCATTCCTGACCCGTATGTTTGATGCGCTCAGCCTGACTTTTCCGGATGGTGAACGTTATTTCATTCAGAGTGTGCGTCTGTTCCGCGACCAGATCAAAGATCCAGATTTACAGAAACGGGTAGCGGATTTTATCCGTCAAGAAGCCCAGCATGGCATTGCCCATGACAAGATGAATAACCTGATGCGGGAACAAGGCATGCCGGTCGATCAGTTTATTCAGCGCTTAAACAAGATGTTTAAATTTGAACTGGAAAGACGTTCACCTCAATATAACATTGCCATGACCGCTGCGGCTGAGCATATGACGGCCCTCATGGCAGAAACTTTCTATTCTTATAAAGACACCTTGAGAGAAGCGCATCCTTATGTACGCGCCCTATTCGCCTGGCATGCGATTGAGGAAATGGAACATCGTGATGTGGCCTTTGATGTCATGCAACAGGTCGGGGATGTACCAGAAAATCTGCGTAAATTTACCCTGGCGTGGACCAGTGCATTGATGATCGGCTTTACCATTTATCGTGCCAATGTGATGTTAAAGCATGACGGATTTACACCTCGCCAACGTCTACAGATGAATATCCGTGGCCTGCCATGGTTCTTTGGCAAAAAAGGCACGCTGACCCGTATGAGTAAACAGTATCGTGACTGGTTTAAAAAAGACTTTCATCCAAGCCAGCATCCGGTGATTGCGCAATATGATATCTGGATAAAGACGCTGGCTGAAACCGGTGATCCCATTCAGGCTGGAGAAGCACTCTGGCAAGCTGCAGAAGATTGAATATAGAAATCAAAAAGCCTTCAGAATCGAAGGCTTTTTTAGATTTAGAAGTTGGAAAAATGAATTACCATTTAGCATAGTGCTGTTCTAAAAGTCCATATTCATTGACCAGTACAATATCTTGGCCATCTTGCCGGATAGTACCAGATACTTTCGCTTGCCACTGACTAAACTGACTGCCGACCAGACGCAGATTCAGATTTTCATAACGGCGCCAGCCTGTGTGTACATTCAGGTTCAAACAGCCATCTAATGACTGGATGTTCCAGCGTTCGTCAGATTCCTGCTGAAACAATACATCCGCCACAGGATAAATTTTGCCATTTACCCACAAACAGTTTTCATTGCCAAAGCTTTCATTGACGCCGGAAGCGAGATTGATCCCGATACGGTTACGATTGGTATCCCAGAAATTACAAGATAGCCAGAACCAGGCAGTTTCAGGACGCAAAAAGCCGCAGGTATCATCCAGAGAGGCGAAGGTGCGCTCATTAAACTGGATGGTTTCACCCTGCTTATTTACGAAATAACCTTCACAACCCAAAGTGGTCAATTTCTGGGTATAGGTCCAGCCATTGATTCCGGTCGGACTGCACATACTCAGCGGATCTGTACCTGCACAGAAAATTCGGGCACTAAGCTTGATTTCACCATATTTGGTCACATGGATATAACGCACCCCATTGGCATGCTGGATATCAATCTGAAAGGGAGATTTATGAAAATAACTATGATTAAACAATGGCTGTTCATCTAGCACCGTATTGCGCGAGAAGAAATTGATCGCATTCCATTCCTGTACTTCATTGGTGCTATGATTATAGATATAGAAAAAACTGTGCCCGGCCCAAGCAATATCCGCAATCGCAAGGCCAATCGTATAATGCTCGTGTTGAATACTACAGAATTTAAATTTTTTATATTTTAGTTGCTTACGCCATCCCTTGAGTACATCACCATAGGGATTTTTGTACTGGTACGCATTGTAATCAATACTTTTTGGAATTTCCTTGAAACGTCCGTAACGTGGTTGTCCATTTTCCTGAATTAAATCCATTAAGACATTCCATCTCAATCAAAAACTATTTTTGCTTGAAGCTATTATGCCGATTATTGAGATTTGATAAAGAATTTTTTAAAACCGTTCGTCAGTTCTTCCGGCCAATTCTGCTTAAAACAACCCTTTTAATTTTATAGATGAAGAACTGATTTTTTGCTGTTTTATCCAGAACTTGAATAGTTTTTATCCCATTTTTAGCCAGATTGCTTCTTCCTCTTAATCTTTAAAAATTTTCCTATCTATAAAAATAAAAAAATCGTGCTGAATAATCCAACACGATTTTTCTTATTCCACCCTACCCCCCTTTTAGAAAGGAGGGCTTTCTCCCCTCTTTGAAAAGAGGGGCTGAGGGAGATTTTACATCTCAACCATTTCCACGCCATCAATACGGGCAACAGTCATCAAGTCTTTATCACCACGACCAGAAACGGTGGCAATAATGATTTGATCCTTGTCCATAGTCGGAGCGAGTTTCGTTACGTAGGCCATCGCATGTGAACTTTCAAGCGCAGGAATGATCCCTTCGATCTTGGTCAGGTCACGGAAACCTTGTAATGCTTCCTGGTCATTGATTGGCACGTAGTTCACGCGTTCCATATCTTTCAGGAAGCTGTGTTCCGGACCTACGCCTGGATAATCCAGACCGGCAGAAATTGAATGCGTTTCAATGATCTGGCCTTCTTTATCAGACATCAGATACGTACGGTTACCATGCAGTACACCGACGTGACCCGCATTCAGTGGTGCAGAGTGCTTGCCCGTTTCGATCCCTAAACCTGCCGCTTCAACACCATACATTTTCACATCCTGATCGTTCAGGAAAGGATAGAACAAGCCCATTGCATTCGAACCACCACCGACACAAGCAACCAATGCATCTGGAAGACGACCTGCCTGTTCCTGAATCTGACGGCGTGCTTCACGGCCAATAATAGACTGGAAGTCACGAACCAATTGTGGATATGGGTGTGGACCAGCCACCGTACCAATCACATAATAAGTTGAGTCAACGTTAGTAACCCAGTCACGCATCGCTTCATTCATGGCATCTTTCAGTGTTTTAGAGCCACTTTGTACCGGCACGACAGTGGCACCGAGCAGACGCATGCGATACACGTTCATCGCCTGACGCTTCACGTCATCGGCACCCATATACACGACGCATTCCAGACCCAAACGTGCTGCGATGGTTGCTGTCGCAACCCCGTGCTGACCTGCCCCGGTTTCCGCAATAATACGTTTTTTACCCGACAATTTCGCCAGCAAAGCCTGACCAATCGTATTATTTACCTTATGCGAGCCGGTATGGTTCAGGTCTTCACGCTTCAAGTAAATTTGTGCGCCACCCAACTCTTTTGACCATCGTTCAGCATGATATAAAGGACTAGGACGACCTACATAGTAGGCTAGATCACGGTCGAATTCTGCCAGAAACTGTTCATCATCTTTCATGCGGAAATAAAGCTTTTCCAGATCTTGTAAAGCCGCCATCAGAGTTTCTGACACAAAACGCCCGCCATGGATACCGAAATGTCCACGCTCATCCGGGAATTGGGTATAGTCAATCACGGGCTTGTTGTGATTAGTACTTTGCTGATCCACGATGGACTCCTTGCATAAAGCGTTCTATGAGTTGTTGGTCTTTTATACCTTTTGCGGATTCGACACCACCACTAACATCAACAGCATAAGCCTGTGTGGTGTGAATTGCCTGCTCGATATTGTCCGGGTTTAAGCCCCCAGCCAGGATCAAGGGAATATCTAATTGAGGAAAGGTGCTCCAGTCAAAGCTGTGTCCGGTGCCACCTTTTAAATCAGGATGCCAAGCGTCTAACAGTACTGCGCTGGCCCCTGCTGTCTGATAACGTTGAATTTCAGCAACTACGTCCAGATCAGGTTTGACCTGAATCGCTTTATACCAGCGACGCCCAACCTGCTTTGCGATAACCTGACATTGTTCCGGGCTTTCATCACCATGAAACTGCAGAATATCCAGCGGAACAGTTTTTAAAATATCCTGGATTTTATCTGCCGTACTATTAACAAATAAGCCAACCACTTGAATATAAGCTGGCACTGCTTTGGCCAATACTTCAGCTTGTGCCTGAGTCACGCTACGTGGACTCGGTGGATAGAACACAAATCCAATGGCATCACAGCCGGCATTCGCAACAGCTTGGACATCTTCAACTCGGGTGATTCCACAGATTTTGGCACGGGTTCGCATATAGTGTTGGCTCTGATTTACCAAGATATCAAGTAATCTATAAGATTGGGGTGAATCATTGTAATGCAAATCATCGATCTTGCGTAAAGTTCATACGGATTATTCTTGATCTTGATTGTTTAAGTCATAAGCAAACCTTATACTTGCTACAATTTGCAACGAGTCAAGGCCTTAAGGCTTTAGGGAAGTTGGTGCAAATCCAACACTGCCCCCGCAACGGTAAAAAATGAAAAGCTTGTCTTTATAAATCTTCAGGATTTACATCACTGCATCAATATGTGGGAAGGTGGATAAGTAAGTATGAGTTTCAATACTGCATTTAAGTCCGGATACCTGCTTGTTGTGTTCTTTAACTCAATCATTCACGGGGAGTGAATGTATGGAGCACATCTCATGTCTATTCCATTTCAACCTACTGCCTTGGTAGGTGCGATCGCACTTGCGTTGGGTTTTACTTCATCTGTTCATGCCGCCGAGCAAAAAGTTGCAAAAGCCTCTTTAGATACCATTGTAGTCACGGCAACTCGCTCTGCAGAAAACATTGAAAATGTACCTGCGCGAATTTCAGTGATTGAACCTGCGACTCTTGAGCAATCCTCTATTGCTTCATTGCCAAACTTATTGAAAAAAGAGGCTGCTTTAAACGTCGCTCAACTAGGCGGTTATGGACAACAATCCTCTATTTTTATGCGAGGCACAAGCTCGTCACATACACTCGTTCTGCGTGATGGCATGCGATTGAATACTGCTTTAAGCAGTTCAGCTTCTCTCCCTTTTATTGATACTACCGATATCAAGCAAATTGAAATTCTGAAGGGTCCAGCATCAGTTTTATATGGTACAGATGCCATTGGCGGCGTCATTCATATGATTTCTAAAACACCTGAACAATCAGGTGCATTTATAACAGGTGAAATTGGCGAGAATAAAACTTACAAATCACTCGTGGGTGCCGATTTAGCTGAAGATGGTTTTTATGCCCAAATCCGTGGTCAACGCCTGGAAACTGACGGAAAATCTGTTCTAGATGATGAAGATGAAAATTACTCCTTTGACCAAAAAGGTTTCAGCACAAAATTTGGCGTCCACAAAGACCAATATGGCTTATCTCTCGATTACAGCCAAAATAAAGGCACAAGTGATTACAATGCAGGTAGCCTCACTTCACAAGATTTTGAAAATGAAATGGTTAACCTGAGAGGACGAATTAACCTAGGCTCACAATTAGAACTCAATGCTCGCTTATCCCAGTTTGACGATCAATTAGATCAAAATGCTACGAATTATCTAGGTCAGGTCGATTATTCATATAGCACTACTCAAGAAGCAGAATTGTATGCCAAACTCAATCTAAATGATCAGCATCATATTTTACTAGGGACAACGCATAGCAATCTTGATGGTGATGTTCTTTCTTATGGAGTTGCCTACAAAGGTGATGTTTCCTCTCAAGGATATTACACACAGCATCAATATCAATCAGATAAACTCAATACTCAACTCGGCATCCGTGTTGAAGATAACGAGAAATATGGCTCTCATACTGTAGGGCAAGCTGCTGCACGTTATGCAATATCACCTCAACTCAGCGTCTATACGAATATTGGTTCAGCTTTTCGTTCACCAAACTTAAATGAGCTGTACAGTGGTGAATCTGCAAATCCAAATTTAAAAGCCGAAGAAAGTCTGTCTTATGAAATTGGCTTCGACCAGGCCCTCACTCAAAACTCATCTATTTCACTTTCCGTGTATCAAAACGAAGTGGATAACATGATCCAAAAAGTTGATGGCAAGTTAAATAACATCAGCGAAGCAACGCTTCGTGGTGGCGAGCTTGCATGGAACTGGAAACAAGACGATTGGTTCATCGATACTGCTTTTGCGTATGTACAAGCTAAAGATAGCAAAACGAATATTGAGTTAGCTAAACGACCACGTCAAACCCTCACTCTGACCACAGGTTTGGAAAATGAAATTTATGGGATGAGTGCTTCTCTTATTGCCCGTTCCAAGTCAAAAAGCTGGAGTGATTCAGACCATAATCCGGGCTATGCGACCGTCGATTTAAATGCTTACTGGAATATCAACCCACATGTCAAAGTATTTACCAACATAGAAAATGTCGGTGATGTTCGTCATAAGATCGAATACAACTGGAATAATTATTATGTTGATGAAGGCCGACTCGCTTCTGCCGGTGTGACCTTTAAATATTAAACTCGCCCAAATCCAAGCAAATACTTTTGAGAATCATGTCATGCCTATGGCATGATTCTTTTTATTGACAGCATTTAATCATTTAAGGAACTTATATGGGCCACCGTTTAAGTAAGATCTATACCCGCACTGGCGACTCAGGCACCACAGGATTGGGTGATGGCTCACGCGTTGCCAAAGACGACTTGCGTATTACCGCGCTCGGTGATGTGGATGAGCTAAATGCCATCATTGGGGTTTTACGCGCACAAATCGCGGCAAGCAGCATTCAGGATAAAGCGACCTGGGATAAATCTTTAAGCCTGATCCAGCACTGGCTGTTTGATCTGGGTGGTGAAGTGTGTATCCCTGGCTTTAACCTGGTTCAACCAGTCTCGATTGATTTTCTGGAAAATGACATCGATCGTATGAATGAAGCTTTGCCGATGCTGAAAGATTTTATTTTGCCTGCGGGTACTTTAGTTTGCAGTTTTGCTCATCAAGCCCGTGCCGTGTGCCGTCGTGCAGAGCGCAGCGTGATGTCAGTTCACTCACGCGACCAGAATATTCAGGCGACTTCCCTGCAGCTATTAAATCGCCTATCTGACTGGCTGTTTGTGGCTTCACGCACCTTGCAACGTGTTGAAGGTGGTTCTGAGGTGTTATGGCAAAAAAATATCAACGAGACTATTGATCAATAAATCCGCTAAAATGTATTAAATTGCACGGAAAATTCTGCGCCAACAGTATTTGCAACAAAGTGTTTCAGGCGCAGAATATTGCAATACTCCTGTCACAACTCTTCATCATTATGTTTTCATCTTCACTTCTTCAGGTTATCGCAGCATGCGCATAATCGGACATCGCGGTGCGCGTGGGGAAGCACCTGAAAATACACTAGGCGGTTTTCAATATATTCAGGATATCGGGATTCGTGCGGTTGAATTTGACGTACGCCAGCTTAAAGACAATGCCCTCATCATCATGCATGATGATAACTTTGTACGGACTACCGGTTTGCAAAAACCCCTCTACGAATGTAGCCGTCAGGATCTCAGTCAATATAACCACGCAGTGAAATGGTCAGAATGGAACAAGGTCGAAGCGACCCCCATGCTGGATCAGACCTTAACTGTGATTCACAACTTTGACCATATTGAAGTTGAAGTCAAAAGTGTAGCGAGCCAGGCCGATGCCGAAAAAATCACGCTTGAGCTTGAACAGCAGTTACAGGGTTATGAGCGGTCAGTTGTAATCACCAGTTTTGATCCAAAAATCCATCAGGCCTTGCAACAGCAAAATTCCAGTTTAAAACGCGGCCTTCTGATTGAAACAGATGTGAAATATCAGGCAATTGATCAAGCCTTGGAACTTGGTTGCTGCCAGATTGGCTGGATGAATGAACTGGCCAACAAAGATATTATTCAGGCCACACAAGCTGCCGAACTCACCATCAGCGTCTGGACCGTAAATGATGTTAATCGTGCCAAAGAATTACGCGACTGGGGTATTCAGGGTCTCATTACCGATTATCCGAAGCTAATGATGCAACATCTTTAAATGACCCAAAATGCAAGATTCTATATATAGATTATTTTTCTTTAAGCCTTGAAAAATTATTTAAAGAAGCATGCATGTCTGTAATCTTGTTTAACTTTGGGTTACGGGTTTGCTTACAAATTTATTTCTCTGCAATCTAGTAGAAAAAATGAACATTCATTTGACTCATTTTAAGAAAATAAATTTGATTAAAAGCTTCAAAAATCTCAGTGATTTACTCGGAAATCAGAGCCTGTCTAGCCCGTGAAAATGGTAGTTTTCATCCTACTTATTCTGTTACCGATAAGTACAATACAACCGTACAATAATGCTAGTGATGCTCTAGGGGGCGTGCTAATATGAATGACTTAACCGCTGTTAAAATAAACAATAGCGGCCTCTGCTTTTTGTTATACCTTCCCAGGTTCCAGGAGTGCTGTTGGAGATGAATGCTCCCCTACCTCAAGCCCCAATTAACTGGGTCGCTGTGTTTGCTCTGGTAGTTTTACCCATTGTAGCTGTTATCGCGATTCCGTTATATGCGTATCACCATGATTTTAGCCTTGCCGCTTGGATCAGTATGTTTGTTTTGCTCGGCGTTAGTAGCCTGGGGATTACAGCGGGCTATCATCGTCTTTGGGCACATCGTGCTTATGAAGCGACTTTACCTTTAAAAATCATTTTAATGATCATGGGTACCTTTGCGGTGCAGAACAGTATTCTGTACTGGGGTTCAGGTCACCGTACCCATCACCGTCATGTCGATGACGTGGAAAAAGACCCATATTCAATTAATAACGGCTTCTGGTATGCGCACTTGGGCTGGATGCTGCGTGACTACCCTGCTGCAGAGCCAAACTATAAGAATGCACCAGACCTGCAAAACGACAAAGTCGTTATGTTCCAGCACAAATACTATGTGCCTCTAGTCATTGCAGTACATGCTGCGATTCTATTGCCAATTGGCTGGGCTGTAGGCGATGTCTGGGGTGTATTATTATTGGGTGGTCTGGTTCGTTTGATCCTGAGCCATCACGTGACCTTCTTCATCAACTCACTCTGCCATATGTGGGGTTCACGTCCTTATACGGATGAAAACACTGCACGTGACAACTTCTGGTTAGCGATTGCAACTTGGGGTGAGGGTTATCATAACTATCATCACATCTTCCAGTACGATTATCGTAATGGCGTAAAATGGTGGCAATATGACCCAACTAAATGGTTAATCTGGACTTGCTCTAAACTGGGTCTGGCTAAAAATCTGCGCCGTATTCCAAGCTTTAATATCAAAAAAGCTGAACTGGCAATGAAGTTTAAATATGCTGAGCAGGATCTGGCGGTATATGGTCATAATGTCAATGAAGACATTATCAATGTAAAAAGTAAGATTGCTCAGGAATATGAAGCCTTTACTCAAACATTGAATGACTGGGCCAAACTGAAAGAACAGGAAATTCAGGTGAAAAAGGCTGCTGTGGCAGAAAAGATTCACCAGATGGATGACAAACTTAAAGTTGAATTCCAGCTGGTTGAACAGCGTCTTTCCCATCATCGTGAAACACTGAATCTGTTAGTACGTAATTTGAAAAAAGCGCCTGTCTCTCAATAAGATTTAGATTCTCAAAAAAGCTCCTGAAATCAGGGGCTTTTTTTATTTCTACTCGTCTTACTTATACTTTCCTTTTACAACAGTTTTAAACAAAGATCTTTGTTATATTGCTTCTATTGCCTAAGTATTTTAACTGCCATGTATTTTAATTCCCGATATCAAACTCTCCCTTCTCGCCTTTATCATCATCAGCCCCCACTGCCTTTAAAAGGTGCTAAAGCGGGACATTTTAATGCTGCACTTGCTGAGCAACTGCAATGGTCTGAAGAAGATAAAGCACAATGGGTCGAAATCTGTAGTGGTCAAAAAACCTTTACTGAGTTTGAACCTTTGGCCATGGTTTATGCTGGCCATCAGTTTGGTCAATGGGCGGGTCAATTGGGTGATGGACGTGGTCTACTGATCGCCCAGATTCTGGATAAAGATAACCAGACCATTGACCTGCATTTAAAAGGTGCTGGTGCAACGCCTTATTCACGTATGGGAGATGGTCGTGCGGTGTTACGCTCGGTGATTCGGGAATATCTGGCCGGACATGGCTTAAATGCACTAGGTGTAGAATCCAGTAATGCGGTTGGCTTTACCTCTTCCGCTCAAGGCGTACAGCGTGAAAAACTGGAACCGGGCGCGATGCTATTACGGACGTCTGACTGTCATATCCGGTTTGGACATTTTGAATGGATCAATCAGTATCAGCCAGACCTATTGCCTGTATTCACACAAAAATGTATGGAATGGCATTATCCGCAATGTCTGCAAGCAGAACAGCCTATTCTGGCATTTGCTACTCAAGTGATTCAGCGCACGGCAGTGATGATTGCCAAATGGCAACTAGTTGGATTTGCTCATGGTGTCATGAACACTGACAACCTGAATATTACCGGTTCAACACTAGACTTTGGCCCGTATGGGTTTATGGAGCGGTTCCGTCCCAACTGGATTAATAACCACTCGGATTATCAGGGTCGCTATACTTATCAGCAGCAACCAAGTATCGGCCACTGGAACTTGTGGATGTGGCTGAATAACCTGATTCCATTATGTCCTGAAAACTATGATGAAGAACAATGGAAACAGGATCTGGCTCAATGTCTGGAACATTATGAACCGACCTTCCTGGAACATTATAAGTATGGCCTAAACCAGAAAATGGGCTTACCGAGTTTTCACAAAGACAGCTTTGACTGCGCTATGGCTTTTCTCAGAATCTTGCAAAGCGAGCAACTCGACTATACGCAAAGCTTTATTCGTCTGCAAAATCATGAATATGAAGCAATCAAGGATGATTGTTTGGATCGCCGTCAGTTTGAAGCATTCCTGACTCAATATGAAGCGATCCGCGAACATCAGGATATTGAAGAATTAGATGTTGCCATGCAACTCGTCAATCCACACTATATCCTGCGCAATCATATGGCACAAAAAGCAATTGAACTGGCTGAGCGGGATGACTTTTCCGAAGTCGACCGCCTGTTTAAATTATTGAGTCAGCCTTATTTAAAACAGCCAAATATGGAAAACCCTGAAGATCTAGGGCCATTGCCGAGTGACGTGCCTGAAGTCATGGTGAGTTGTTCATCTTAATTTATTCACAAGGCAATGAAAAACTGTGGATAATTTAAGCATTATCCACAGTTTTATTTTGATTTATTCATAACTTATGACCTTACATCAAATCTCAGCACAGATAGCGATAAGTTTACCTGAAGTCACTGTGACTCAGCCTTTCGGTGAAGGTTGTGATGTATTCAAAGTGCTAGATAAAGTCTTTATGCTTCAGTTCTATCTTCAAGGCAAAGCTGTCATTAATTTAAAAATAGCGCCTGATTATGGTGCTATGCTGCAAGATATTTACTCTTACATCCATACAGGCTGGCATATGAATAAACAGCACTGGATTTCAGTGTATGAAAATAATGAACTGGATGAATCTCTGGTTGAGGACCTAGTACAGAATTCTTATGAATTAGTAATATCGAAATTAAAGAAAGCAGAAAAAGTACGAATTGAATTATTACGAACATTAGAAAAATAAGTGCAGATACCACCGATGACTAAGATCAAGCCAATAACATTAAGGACAAAGCGTTTAATTCTCCGCTCCTACCACTGTGGTGATGAAATCAATTTATTTCAAAACTATTTCAGCGATCTAGCAGCTTCAAAATATTTGCAAAGACATCCACATCAGAACCAAACTCAAACTCGACAAACTATAGAAAACTGGGCAAGGCAAAAGTGGGAAAACTCAGATCCTGAGTTTATGTGGATTATTGCAGATCATTTAACTCAGCAACCCATAGGTATTTTGATCTTTATACAAAGGCATGACATTGGGGAAATTCACTTCGGGCTTGGAACTCCTTATCAGGGACAAGGTTTTATGTGTGAAGCGATGACTTCGGTAATCCAATTTTTAAAACAGACTAAAAAACTCAATAAAATTGAAACCTTTTGTGCTACTGAACATTTAGCGTCAAGACAAGTATTAGAAAAAACAGGTTTTCATAAACAGTAACTGCTTCGTGCTTGGACCATCTTTCCTTTATTGGGAAATGACCTTAAAGACTGTATTCAGTATATTCTGCCACTAAGATCAAAATAAACCTTAACTCATCTAAAAGCTTTAGATATTGCGACAATATGAAAAAAGCCCAATCATTTCTGGTCGGGCTTCTTCTGATTGGAGATTTTAGGCTTAAGCATTCCTTTTATTCAGAAACTTAAACACGCCAAACAACACCGCAATCCACACCGGCAACATTAACACTGACAACATAAAGCCTTGTGTCCACATGATGTATAAAATCATCAGCATAAAAGCTAAAACAAAATAGTTGCTAAACGGCGCAAAGATTGCTGGAAATTTGGTTTGAATCCCCTTTCGTTTGATGGCTTGTCTAAATTTCAAATGAATCAAACTGATCATCATCCAGTTCAATACCGCAGCTGCTACCACAATATAAATCAGGTAACTCAACGCTTTTTCAGGCACAAAGTAATTCAGAATCACACAGCCAAAGATCAAAAATGCTGAGAACAATACCGCAGCTACAGGCACACCATGTTTATTTACGCTCTTAAATAATTGTGGTGCATTCCCTTGTTGAGCCAGCCCCATCAACATACGGCTATTGGCATACATGCCACTATTACAGACTGAAAGTGAAGCAGTTAAAATAATGAAATTCAGTAAATGTGCAGCCCATTCAATCCCCATCTGGCTGAAAATCATTACAAATGGACTATGATCTAAATCGCCTAAATTCAGCTGATTCCATGGTACAAGTGAAAGTAATACGGCAAGCGAGCAGATATAAAATAAAAATACCCGAATCACAGTTTGATTCACGGCACGTGGAATGTTCTTGTCAGGATTTTCGGTTTCTGCCGCTGCCATACTAATCAGCTCAATACCACCAAAAGCAAACATCATAAAGGCGAGCATATAAAACAGCCCATCAAAGCCATTCGGAAAAAATCCACCATGAATCCATAAATTGCTGATCGAAGCGGTTGAAGTTGCATCGGCAGTGAGGAGTAAATATATGCCAAAGATAATCATTGCAATGATAGCAAAGACTTTAATCATCGATAGCCAGAATTCGGACTCACCATAAATTTTGACATTGGCCAGATTGGCAAGTGTTACCGCCAAAAAGAAAATGAGTACAGATACCCAGGCTGGAATATGTGGCCACCAGTAATTGATATATTTGCCTATGGCGGTCAGCTCTGTCATTGCGACTAGAATATATAAAATCCAGTAATTCCAGCCGGTTAAAAAGCCTGGAAATTTACCCCAGTATTCAAATGCAAAATAACTGAATGAACCAGTCACAGGCTCATGCACAATCATTTCGCCCAACTGGCGCATAATTAGAAATGCAATCAAACCACCAATCAAATAGCCCAGAATAATAGAAGGTCCTGCGGACTGAATAATCTGTGCAGACCCCAAGAATAATCCGGTTCCAATGGCCCCGCCCATAGCAATCAGCTGGATATGACGGTTCTTTAAACGGCGCTGTAGTTGCGGTGTTTCACTCTCCAAGACACGCTCTCATGATGAATAAAAAACCGAATTGTAGCGGGTATCCAACTGATCAACTAATACATAAATTTAAGTTATTAATTATTAAACTTTTATTTTTTGTATCTACTAAGATAAAAAGAAATATAAATAATTGATTTCATAATAGATGCTAGTTAAAAGCTATTTTTATTTTAAAACTCTATAACTTCTAAATAAAAATAGCTCTTTTTTGCTGAATTATTGCGTCGCATTAAACGCCTCATGGTAGACCACTTCTCCATGTGGAATAGATCCATTAAATGCAATGACTTGAAAGTATTCTGGTGGAACATCCTTTAGGTAAAGTTCTGGAAAAGCCTTAAATCCGAAACGACCATAATATTGAGGATCACCGAGCACTACACATCCTTGAGCACCTAACTGTTGCAGACGATCTAAAGCTGCCTGCATAAGTAAAGTGCCGATTCCCTGTCCTTGTTTTGCAGGTAATACCGAAATTGGGCCAAGACCGTACCAGCCAGTTTCACCTGAAGAGATACTAACAGGTGAAATAGCCACATGACCAACCAACTGGTTATTTTCAAGTGCAACTAGAGAAATCGTTAACTGCCCATGCGTGCGCAAAGCATTGACAATAAATTGTTCAGTATGACTTGAATGGGCAGCATTTTGAAAAGCTGCTTGAGTCAAAGCAGCAATGGCTGGAATATCTTCTAGCTGTTCATCCCGGATAATAATTTTCATTATTTTGGCTCTCTTATATTGATCATTTTCAGAAATAAAAAAAAGCGAACAAACCAATAAGTCTATCCGCTTTTCTTTAACTAATTCGAATATCAGTCTTCAGGATATTCAAAACGATAACCTACCCCATAAACGGCCTGAATCCATTCATGACGGTTTCCGGTTTCTGCCGCATCTGAAATTTTACGACGCAGGTTTTTGATATGACTATCAATCACACGGTCTGCCACATCAAAACTGTCCGGATTGATATGATCAAGTAGCTGCGCACGTGAATACACCTGGCCGACATGCTCCAGGAACAACTCTAGCAAACGGAATTCAGTCGGTGTCAGGTTCAAGGCTTTTTGCTGATACCAGATACGCTGTTGTGATTTATCCATACGGAACAGATCATTACTTTCCGGCTCAGCTTTACGGTCTAAACGGCGTAATACGGCTTGCACACGGGCAACCAGTTCTTTTGGACTAAATGGCTTGCAGATATAGTCATCCGCGCCCATATTCAGGCCAAGTACACGGTCAATTTCTTCAGTACGCGCAGTCACCATAATGATCGGCAAGTCTGACTGTTCACGTACTTTACGGCAAATGGTCAGACCATCCATACGTGGCACCATCAGGTCCAGGATCATCAGGCTTGGTTTACGCTGGGTAAAACTGTTATATGCTTCTTGCCCATCATGAAACACGCTGACTTCAAAACCAGCAGCCTCTAGATAATCTCGCACCAACAGGGCAAGTTCGACTTCGTCTTCAACCAGCATGATATGTTTCATGAATATATTTTCCTTTATAGTTTCATTTGTTTAGGAAAGCTTAGTTTGCATCGTAAACCACCTAATGGTGAATGTGCAAAGCTTAAGCTACCACCCATAGCCTGAGTAATTTTACAAGATAAGGCCAGACCCAAGCCTGTCCCACCGGTGGCACGAGTACGCGAATCATCGACACGATAGAAACGTTCACCAATGCGAGCCAGCTGCTCATCAGTCAGACCGAATGGACTGTCATCGACATATAAGGTCCATTCTTTCTCATTCTGTTCGGTATGAATATGTACCTGGCCACCGGCTTCTGTATAACGAATACTGTTGCTGAGCAGGTTGGCTACGATCTGCTTGAAACGGTCCAGATCCAGATCAACTTCAGCACCGTCACCTTCAACAGTCACTTTCAGGTCAGCCTGTTCAAATTTAGGCTGAAAGTTCATTAATTCCTGCTGCACCACATCCCATGGATTTACAGTTGCATAATAGAACTGTAATTGCTGGGCATCAGCCTGCGCTAGAGCTGCCAAGTCCTGAGTCAATTTTTTCAGGCTGGTTACCTGTGCCAACATCGACGCAAAATGCTCTGGTGTCGGTTTACGGATTCCATCCTGCATCGCTTCAATCTGTGCCTGCAAGACTGCCAGCGGAGTTTTCAGTTCATGTGAGGTATCTGCTACCCACTGACGGCGTGAAGTTTCATGCTGATCCAAAATCACGGCCAGTTGATTCAGCTCATTAGACAGATCACCCAGCTCATCATTACGTTTCACTTTCACCTGATGCTGATAATTACCACGAGTCAATTCACGCGTACCGTTCAACAAACGCTGAATCGGTTTTTTAAAATAAGTTGCCAGTAATAATGCAGCAATCAGACTGGCTAGAATACTTAAACCATAAACTAAAAATAGGTAACGTTTCTGATTACTAAAGAAATTAATACTTAAAGCATCATCTTGGTCTAAAACCGGTTTCAAGCCCAGATAACCGACCACCTGGTTTTCAACCATAATTGGACGATAGGAAATCTGCTCATCAGATGCTTCGCCTACTACAAAACGACGTTTGGCATCATAGAGTGACAGGCGTGAACTCAGACCCAGACGGTCTGGCATCTGGATAAACTGCTTCTTGCCAGTGGGCTGCTGAACCGGCTGTTGACCGCCATTATTGTCTTTACGGTCAGTTCTAAACAGGTTCTGATTGGAGCTAAGTGGAAATCTTAAACCTTCAAAGGGCTGGAATTGTGAAGGCAGGTTAGATGCCAGAATACGCAATTCTTCTTCATTGACTGAGCGCGGTGTCAGATTTGGCTCGACCATACTTGAAGGCGCTACAGTGGCTAAAGTTTGCTCCTGAAAGTAACGCTGCTGCAAGGCAATATCATACTGACGGCGCAACCACCAGCGCGATAAACGGTCATAATCATCCGGTGCGGCTTCACCTTCGATTTGCAGAATCTGCGCCTGAATGGCATTACCCCAGTCTTCATATACCGTATAGACATCAGCCAGATTCTCGATCACATGATCCAGCTTCTGCATTTCTACATCCGCCACATAGCGGGTAAAGTTGCGCTGCATATTCAGATGCAATACGCCCAGACTCACCGTAGTAATTACCAGGGTGGTCAATAAAACAGTCAAAAACAGACGTAATGCAATCGGAATACGACGAATCTTCAAAGTAAAAATCTCAGTTTTTCTTCTCTATATTCATTATTGTAGCGAACACAGACTTAAAAAACTCTCCATTGTTTCTTCATCTTTATTATTTAATCTTTACTCATCAAAAAAATCAGCTCTTGAATGGGGTAAAAACATGAAAGCAATGACAAAAATCGCCTTAATCAGTGCCAGCGTTTTATCGATGGGTGCATTGACTGCCTGTCAATCTACTAGCAACGTGAATGAGCAGAAAGATCATTCTCGCATGATGAAACATCATGAAGGTCAAAAACAGCATCGTCTCACTCCAGAGCAACGCGAACAATTCAAAGCCGCTCGTGCAGAACGCATGCAATTGCATAAACAGATTCAACAGGCCTGTGACGGTAAAGCTGTAGGTAGTGCAGTCCAAATCAAGGCGGGTGATAAGACTATTGATGGTCAATGCAAGATTTCTTTCAAACCTGACCATAAAGGCATGAAAGGTCAACGTGGTGAATTCCGTGGTATGCGCGGTGAACATCGTCCAATGCGTGGTGAATTCCGAGGTGGTATGAACCGTGGAGAAGCATTAACGGATAGTCAACGTGCAGAAATGGTTAAACAGTATGATCAGCGTTTATCAGAACGTCAGGCTCTACAAACTGCGTTTGCCAACGCTTGTAAAGGTCAAACCCACGGCAAGGCCGTTCAAGTGAAAGCGGGTACTCAAACCATTGATGGTCAATGTATCGTGCACTTCCAGCCGAATGCACCCATTAAGATGACTAAAGCTGCATCTTGATCTTCTTCTACGTTTCTTATTCCTTCAAATTCAGGCACCTTCGGGTGCCTTTTTTTATGGCTGACTCCTCAGTCCTCTTTTGACCATTCATGTTCTGCTAATTTCTACAAAAGTCTTTGCAGTCAATATGTTTACTGTTCTGTGCAGATTAATCTTTGACTTTATAGTCACCAAGAAAGCCGCCTGAAAGCTTGTATGGCTGGGCAAGATGTTGCACGATTAGATTCATAGCAATACGTGTCACTGAAGGCACGTTTCAATTAATTTAGGATGATAACGCTGGTCTAAACCAGTATTGAGGAAACCGATATGCCACAATACAAAGCGCCCTTACGTGACATGCAATTCGTTCTACACGAATTATTAAATGCTGAAGAACATTACGCAAAACTTCCTGCGTTTCAAGAAAACGTAAGCCGTGAGTTGGTTGATCAGTACCTAGAAGCTGCAGCTGACTTCTGTGAAAATGAATTATCTCCTCTAAACCAAGTTGGCGACCGTGAAGGTTGTACCTGGAATGACGGCGTTGTAACAACACCGACTGGCTTTAAAGAAGCGTACCAAAAATACATCGAGCTAGGCTTCCCTTCTCTTTCTGCTGAAGAGCAATACGGCGGTCAAGGCTTACCAAATTCTTTAGGTATCACTATTTCTGAAATGGTGGGTACTGCGAACTGGGCATGGGGTATGTACCCTGGTCTATCTCATGGTGCAGTTCGTACTTTAGAACACCACGGTTCTCAAGAACAAAAAGACGCTTACCTGCCTAAACTGGTTTCAGGTGAATGGACAGGTACCATGTGTCTGACTGAATCTCATGCAGGTTCTGACCTCGGCATCATCCGTACTAAAGCTGAACCACAAACTGATGGTAGCTATGCAATCTCTGGCGAGAAAATCTTTATCTCTGCTGGTGAACACGACATGGCAGAGAACATCATCCACATCGTACTTGCTCGTCTGCCTGGCGCGCCTAAAGGTACTAAAGGTATTTCTCTGTTCATCGTACCAAAATTCAACCTGAATGCTGACGGTTCAATCGGCGAGCGTAACGGTGTACGTTGTGGTTCAATCGAACACAAAATGGGGATCCATGGTAACGCAACTTGTGTCATCAACTTCGATAACGCAAAAGGCTTCCTGATCGGTCCTGAAAACCGTGGTCTGAACTGCATGTTCACGTTCATGAACACTGCACGTATCGGTACTGCCGTACAAGGTCTGTCTGCATCTGAAGCAGCGTTCCAAGGCGCTTTAACTTATGCTAAAGACCGTCTGGCAATGCGCTCTCTTTCTGGTCCTAAGGCACCTGAAAAAGAAGCAGATCCAATTATCGTTCACCCAGCTGTACGTAACATGCTTTTAACTCAAAAAGCATTTGCTGAAGGTGGTCGTGCACTGGTTTACCTGTTGGCTCAATATGCTGATGTGGTTGAACAAGGTACTTCTGAAGAAGAGCGCAAGTTCGCTGACAATATCCTGTCGCTATTAACTCCAATCGCAAAAGCATTCCTGACTGAAACTGGTTCAGAAGCTGCGAAACATGGTGTTCAAGTCTTCGGTGGTCACGGCTTTATCTCTGAGCATGGCATGGAACAAATCGTACGTGATACACGTATTGCCTGCCTGTACGAAGGTACGACTGAGATTCAAGCACTGGATCTGTTAGGCCGTAAAGTACTGGGTACTCAAGGTGCGATGTTGAAAGACTTCACCAAGATCATCCATAAATTTGCGGAAGCGAACAAAGACAATTCTGCAATGAAAGAATTTGTTGAACCGCTTGCGGCATTGAACAAAGAATGGGGAGACCTGACCATGCAGATTGGTATGCGTGCGATGCAAAACCCTGAAGAAGTGGGCGCAGCTGCAGTAGATTACCTGTACTTCTCTGGTTATGTAACACTGGCTTACCTGTGGGCTCGTATGGCACTGGTTGCTCAAGAAACTCTTGCTGCAGGTACCACTGATGCAGACTTCTACAATGCCAAATTGACGACTGCACGCTTCTACTTCAAGAAAATCCTGCCACGTGTTCGTTCTCACGTTGACGTGATTGCAACTGGTGTAGAACCGCTTATGTCTTTAGATGCTGAACATTTCGCATTCTAAGCTGATGCAGTTTTAAATGCATAATAAGAAAAAGGACGGTCATCTTCAGGCAGTCCTTTTTCTTTATAAAGAGTTACAGAATTAACCTTTAGTCGTCTAACATTCAGATTTTTAATGCTTTAGACTGGGCCAAAACAATCCAATTAAACAATAAAACAGGTGACATACTATGCCAATTTATAACGCGCCACTTGCTGACATGAAATTCATCCTGAATGATGTTTTCAATGCAGAACAGTTCTGGCAGGCGAATGAAAATCTTGCCCACTTGGATACTGCCACAGCAGAAGCCATTCTTGAAGAAATGGCGAAGTTTGCGCAAAACGTCATGCTTCCTCTAAACCGTACCGGTGATGAAGAAGGCGCAAAATATGAAAATGGCAATGTCACCACACCTGCTGGCTTTAAAGAAGCATTCAAACAATATGCTGAAGGTGGCTGGATCGGTCTGGGTGCCGATGCAGAATGGGGCGGCCAGGAAATGCCGAAAATGCTTACCGTACTTTCTGATGAAATGCTGTTTGCAACCAACCCATCTTTCATGCTCTACCCGCTTCTTTCTGTGGGTGCAGGTATGGCTTTAAACAGCTATGCATCTCAAGAGCAAAAAGAAACCTATCTTCCTAAAATCTATTCTGGCGAATGGTCAGGCACCATGTGCTTAACTGAACCACATGCCGGTACTGATCTGGGTATTATCAAAACCAAAGCTGAACGTAATGAAGATGGTACGTATAGCATTACCGGTACCAAAATCTTTATCACCGGTGGTGACCACGATCTTGCTGAAAACATCATTCACCTGGTGCTGGCAAAAACGCCTGATGCGCCTGCCGGCTCTCGCGGTATTTCCCTGTTCATCGTACCGAAGTTCCTGGTCAATGAAGATGGTTCAATTGGCGAACGTAACCCGGTTGGCCCAGGTTCAATCGAACACAAAATGGGAATCAAGGCATCTGCAACATGCGTTATGAACTTTGACGGTGCCAAAGGTTACCTGGTGGGTAAAGAAAACGAAGGTCTGGCAGCCATGTTCGTGATGATGAACTACGAACGTCTGTCTATGGGCATCCAGGGCCTAGGCGCTTCAGAATTTGCTTATCAAAATGCTGCACAATACGCGACAGACCGTTTACAGGGTCGTAGTGCACTTGGTGCTCAATCACCGGCTAAACCGGCAGACAGCATTTTGGTACATGGTGATGTACGTCGTATGTTGCTGAATGTTCGTGCAAACAACGAAGCATCTCGTGCATTTGCAGTCTATGTAGGTCAACAACTGGACATCACCAAGTTCTCGACTGATCCTGAAGCCGTGAAAAAAGCCAATGACCGTGTGGCACTGTTGACACCAATTGCAAAAGCTTACCTGACGGATACTGCATTCCAAGCAACCCTAGATGCACAAATGGTCTTTGGTGGACATGGTTATATCCGTGAATGGGGTATGGAACAGTGTATCCGCGACCTGCGTATTTCACAGATTTACGAAGGAACCAACGGTGTTCAGTCACAAGATTTAATCGGCCGTAAAACCATTAAATGTGGCGGTGCGTACATCGGTGAATACATCGAAGAAATCCGCGACTTTGCGAACCAGTTAGATGCAGACCTGAACTTCATTAAAGATGCAACTTTAGATGCAGCTACTGAAGTCGAATCATTGACTCAGTTCGTGCTTGAAGCTGCTGGCGAAAATGCAGAATTCCCAAATGCTGCAGCGGTTGATTATCTACACGCAGTAGGCCTATTGAGCTTCTCTTATATGTTTGCACGTATTGCTAATGCTGCAAAAGACAAAGATGGTGAGTTCTACCAAAACAAACTTGCGCTTGCGCGTTATTTCACGCAACGCATCTTGCCTGAACTAGCACTGCGTATCACTAAAGTGAAAGCTGGTTGCGAAGTAGTGATGAATTTCTCTGAAGATTACTTCACAACTCAAGCTTAATCTTGACGTGAATCCATATAAAAAGCCCTGCATCTGCAGGGCTTTTTATACATTATACTTTTTCAATCAAAATTGTATCTGGTTGCGTCGTTATTTTAGGATTGAAATGCTTATTTACTATTTTAATTCCCCCTTGCGACTCTAGAGATTCACACAGTTCAAGCACTTTTTGCATCTCTTCAGCCTTGATCCCCGTGCCCAGGATTAATTTTTTTCCTGCTTCTAATTGACTAATTTTTGTTTGAATTTTGTCCAACATTTTTTTCTCCTATTTATTCAATGTAGTTCTCATACAATATAACAAGTTAGTGCAAAAAAAGTGCAAAAGTTCGAATAATTTCACTTTTATTTTATTTTTCTCTTTTTGTGCATGATCTTTGCTAGTTCTTTCCTGTTCATATGTTATTTCACATGAAAAATCTGGAGGAGAACATGAGTAAATCTGAGTCTAAAGTAAAAAGAATAGAAACTCTCCTCGACCGTTTTGGCAACCTTGCCGTTGAAAGTTTCCATTATCTTGCGCTGTTTATTATTGGCTGTATGGTGATCTGGTCCGCAGGTCATACCGTATTTGACATTTTAACCGTCAAACAGTTTGCCTCTATCGATGATATTCTTTTACTGTTTATCTATCTGGAACTTGGTGCCATGGTCGGCATTTATTTCAAGACCAATCATATGCCGGTTCGGTTCCTGATTTATATTGCGATTACTGCCCTGACCCGTTTACTGATTTCTGATATTCAACATACGCACAAAGCCAGCATGGATCAGGTCATTATTACCGGCTCGATTCTGATTTTGGCTTTTGCCATTCTGGTGGTCCGTTATGCGTCCTGGACCTATCCATCCGTCATTCGTGACAAGCATAGCGAAAAGCCATTACCAGAAGGTAAAACCCCACGCCCGGAAGATGATGAGTTGGCATAGTCATAGAAAAGTCCCCCTTTGTAAAAGGTGAGAAGCACTGCTTCGCAAGAGGGTAATTAATCACCTCTCCTAACAAGAGAGGGAATTTCTTTTAACGGTTATTCATCAACACATAACGTCCATTTTCATAAATCCAGTAACTTCCGCGTGGTGGTGCCGGCAATCCCAAACGCTGCCAGTCAGTAATCACTGTATATCTCGAACTTTCAATGTAGGCCACATTTGGATCACCATTAACCCAACTATAGCTATTGGAATTCTGGTAAATCGTAGTCGGTGCCTGATACTGGATATTGAACCCGCTTTGGCTCTGTGCAGGAGGATAATATCCGCCATGGGACGGACGTTGCGGATAATAGGGCCGCTGCGAATGAGGCGGCTGCGGTGCATAATGAGGACGCGATGGAGGACGATGTTGAGGTTTAGAACGATCAATACCAGTATAGCCTACCCAGGCATTATCCGCCCAAGCGGGCGCTGCAATACCGAACAGAAATGAAGCCAGCAATGCACCTGAAGCTAATGTTTTCATAAGTGCGTCCTCCAAAAATTTCTGTCCATATTTTAACCAAAATCCATGCAGAAAATATGGATAAATCCCCTGCCGCTGCAAAGTTTTGTAATTGATTCCATGACTTTAATCAGCTTGCGTGATGAGCGCTGAAGTGCGTATGCTAATATCACCTTTTTAATGCTTTGAGTTGCATACTGTGTCTGATTTAAATTTCGATCGTTTATATGAATATTTTTGCAAGGTACCCAGTGTTCAAAAAGGACTGATTGATAGCTATGGCTCGGATGGGAAACAGGCCTGGTGGTTTAAATTTCAGATCAATGTTGATCATCCTTTAGCATGGCAAACTGTGCAGGAATTGGGTCATGTCCTGAACTATATTTCTAAAAATGAGCGCCTGCCGACTCAGTTTCTGCCAGTTTCTCCACCGCCTTATATGAATGGTGTCGCTAAAGATTTCCTGTCTTGGGTGATCCAGTGCAATCATGCCGACTTTCCACCAGATGTGGTATGTGACTGGCTAGAAGCACGTTTACCAAATCCGGTGGATGATGAAGCACAATGGAAAATCAAGACTGATATTTCTGAACTGGATGAGTTGACAGATAAAGAACTGGATCAACTGGTTCCGCCGAATCCGGAACCGAAAAGCTAATACTAGAAATCTCCCTAAATCCCTCTTTGATAAAGAGGGACTTTCCTCCCTTTTTTAAAGGGAGGTTAGGAGGGATTTAAAATCAAAACGTCGACCAGCCACTCCATTCCATAAAACGATAGAGCCAGTATTTCCAGAATGACTCTTCAGCATATTGAGCATAGTCCACGCTCATGGAACGGCCATTCAAATTAGACCAGGCCGTATTGAAATACTGCTGCGCATCGCTAAAGACTTCTGCCTGAGGCTGACCCACCACACGCAGATTGGTTTCCAGATTATAATTTTTCAGATTACGTGCCGTGAAATTGGCGGAACCTAAAATCATTTCAGCTTGCTGGGCACCGGATTTCATCAGAATTTTGTTGTGACATTGCTCGCCTTGAGTATTACACCAGCGTACCGGAATACCAGCTTTATGCAGTTCTGAAGCCACCTGCCGGTTAGGAATGCCATTTTTTTCACGACCAAATGCATCTTTATTTGGATCAAGTAAAACCCGAAGTTTCACTCCGCGCTCATGCGCTGCAATCAACCCTTTCACAATCTTACGTTCTGACAGATAGAACATGGCCAGATCAATCTGCTCATCTGCTTTCGCCGTTTCAAGCAGCTTTAGAACTCCCTCATAAATGGCTTTTTCAGTTAGCACCTGAACTTGAGGCTGTTTTTTTTCTGCTTCAAACTCACCTGCAATCACAGCCGGCATATTGGCTTGAGACATGATCCCGACCGCCTGTTCTGTCGCAAGAATATCAATCGCTGTTCTGCCCCAAACCAGTAGACCGATATTGGAATGCCGTGAACTGCCATCATGGGGGTTCATTGAAGTGACCAGTGCTTTCCAGCCCTGATCTGTATCGACGACCAGTGTTTTACGATGATTGGCTTTGAAATTAAACAAATCGAAATAACTGCGTAAGGTCACTTTTTCTGGACCAAACGGATTCGGCAACCAGCCTTTTTCCGGATTATTGCCAATCCCCTGACAGCACAGATACCAGAAACCTGACCAGCTTGGATTAGAAGCACGCAGCGGTGTCAGATTGGTTTCGATTACATCCACCCCTGCCTGACGCAGTTCACGATAATGCTGTGCTGTAATTCCACCGTAGACAGAATTAATCGGATCGGTAATAAATTTGATTTCCACTTCAGGCTGCATTAATCGCTTGTTAAGTAAGGCCTCTGTGAGCTGTTTGCTGAGTGCCTGATGTTCCTGTTTAGAGGCACCGGTTTGCTGATTAAACAGGAACATATCCAGCACGATCAGGGATTTTGCTTCCTCAACCATCTTCAGCATTTCATTAAAAATCTGATGATCCAGTTGTTGCTTGCCCTGTGCATCCAGATAAGTCTGATCGACCAGAAATTTCACCTGTGCGTGGCGCAGCTTACCCGTGTAATTCAGCCCTTCAGGTAACGGTTTATAAGTATGATAAATTGCTGAAGCCAGATAACTGGCCATCAGCACACCAATGATCAAGGCCGCATAACGGCGGTTTGACCAGTTCAGTTTATTGTGAATTCGTTGAAAGATACGCATAAGAAAAAACCTAACCCAATATGCTCAGGCTAGGTTTAATCTGATGATTTTTCAAGTCTATTTCAGTGACAGTACTTGGATTCAGTCAGTTATTTCATCTGAATCCTAGAAATCATATTGTACGCCGACTGTGAAATTACGTCCGACTTGCGGAATATTCGACAGGAATGAGCTATGCGAATAGACCTGATCATCGAGCAGATTATTGGCTTTAAAATAAACCCGATAGGCATTTTTATCAGCAATGCTATTGGCATAGCTTAGACCGACATTGACCATGTTATAGCCTTGGGTTTCATCTTCATAACTGGCCGTTTTGTCCTGATTAAAGACATGATAATACTCTGCCATTCCTGACCAGCCATCGGCAAAGTCTGCTTCAACCTTGGTTCCTAAGCGGCCTGCTGGAATACGGGGTGCATTTTCACCCTCAATTTTGCCGCGTACGTAATCACCGAATACACCAAACTTGTATGTGTCATTTAATGCATAAGTAGCTTCCGCTTCAGCCCCATAGAAACGAGCTTTATCTTGAGTATATTCTACCCCACGCAAATTTCCATTTCTGGCCGTAGTCGCACCGTAGATATAGTCATCAAACCAGTTATGGTAAATATGCGCATGATAATCCAGCTTATCACCTTCATATTCGAAACCCAGCTCTAGGTTATTCGAGCTTTCTTTTTCCAGATCAGGATTACCGACTTCATAGGTATTGGTGGCAAAATGCAGGCCATTGGCATACAACTCTTGCGCCAATGGTAAACGTTGCTGATGTGAACCTACAATGGATAACTTATAGTTCGGGGCAAATTCCCAATTCGCCGCTGCTGAAGCAGAGACGCCTGTGCCTGAATAATTTTTCTGTTTAGATTCAACTTGTACTTTTTGATGATCGACACGTGCACCCAGTTCGACATGCACATCACCGAGTTGTTTATGCTCTAGGGCAAACAGACTGTATTTTTCAGTTTTAGTATCTGGCATGACCACGCTTGAACCATGAACATGATGTTCTTCATTATCCTCGTCACCATCTTCATGATGATCATGTTCAGTAGCAGCCAGATTGATTTTCTGCTGGCTATATTGGGTGCCAATTACTCCTTCCCAACCAGCAACCGGAACATGGACTAGTTCTAAACGACCATCGTAGCCTTTGCTTTTGAAATTACTAATGACTTCATTTTCTTCCAGCTCATCATGCTCATAATCAGTAAAACTGGCATGGGCACGTAACTTGTCAAAACCGGCAAAAGGCTGTTCCAGTTCAGTACGTACCTCATAACGTTCAGATTTTAGGTCTACCCATGGTCCGCCATGTTCTTCTTCATGCTCTACGGCAGCCCCCGGCTCTGGACAGCCATGGAAATGATCACCATGCAATACACAGCCATGATATTCATGACTATGCCCCGGCAAGCCATATTCATCCTGACGGTTACTATAAGATAGCCCCACAAAACCACGATCATGAATCCATGACCCACCAATATTTACAGTCTGGCCTTCAGCAAAAGTATTGCCTACACGACGTTCTTTGTGAAAATGTGAATGATCGCTATGAGGTTCTTCTACTACATAATCAGGCGCAATATAGTCATTGGCTTTGTGTTTAGTACCTTCGACACGTAGCGCAAAATTTTCACCGACTGCAGCAGTCACGCCTGCACTTGCCAGTTTTTCATCACTGCCCGAGTTGTAACGTAGTCCAACAGTCCCTTCCAGACCATCTTCCGGCATTTGGGTAGGGATTTTCTGGTCAGTGACATTGACCAGACCACCGACGGTTCCCGCGCTATAAAGCAAAGTTGATGGGCCGCGAATCACTTCGACCTGTTTGGCCAGAATCGGATCAACCGTCACCGCATGGTCAGGAGATAGAGTAGATACATCAGCCGTTTCGGAAGCATGCTGCAAAACTTTGACACGTGGACCATCTTGTCCTCGAATTACCGGTCGGCTCGCTCCGGTCCCATACTGATTTGAATACACCCCAAGTTCATCTGCCAGCGCATCACCAATAGTCGTTGCACGTTCAGACAAAGCTTTCTGGTCCACCATCAGATCAGCAACTGCAAAATCGGCCGCAGTCTGTACCAGTGGATGAGCTTGTACCTGAATGGTATCCATGGTTTGTACAGGAATAGAAGAAGATGACTGTTCTGCAAATACTGTAGGCGCAACTACAGCAAAAATTGAGAGTGTTATTAGATTCTTAGAAAAGGACATGACCCAAGCTCAAATTCAGCAATTTCGAATATTGTTATAATATAACATTTCATTGCTTTTGCAATCCTTTACGGTAATCAATGAGATATTTTATTAGAATGTCGTTTGAATATTTTTCATTGTAGTAAAACACTATTTTTTATGCCCTTTACTTTATCCCATGCTGTACTCGCACCGCCTATTTCATATTTGACCGGCAACCGGCTTCCTGTTGCTGCGCTAGCAATTGGCAGTATGGTTCCAGACCTATACCGGCTTTTCACCCATAAAAATTCTAATATCACCCATTTATGGTCTTCGCTGATTCACCCCGATTTATGGATTGGTCTTATTTTTTGTGCGGTCTGGTACCTGATTTACCGGCCAGTGATTTATCGTTTCATTGGCATACAGCATGATTTAAACATTCATAATCTATTTTCAGCGTTCAGATTTATTTGCGCTATGTGTATTGCAGTGGTGATTGGGACAGCCACCCATATTATTTGGGATGGTCTCACCCATGCGGATTTTCGAACCTTTGCCTTTTATGACATTCTCAGCCAGCAGTATCAAATTTTAGGACGAACTTATCCCCTACACCGGATTTTACAGATCGGCACTTCTGCTCTTGCGCTACCTTTTATTCTGTGGATGAGTCTGCATTACTATAAAACTCATCGGCAATATCTAAGCGTCAGTCACAAGATCCTCATCTTTTGCTGGGGTCTATTCGGTCTATCTACGCTCACAGGTTTATTTTCGACATGGGACTATATACGCTATATTCCGGATGATGCTTGGCGTTCTAATCTGTATTATTTTACCGGCCGCTCTATCAATGAATTTAGCCAAGGCTTTTTAATCACTTTTAGTCTGGGCTGTCTGCTATTTTTATTTCTGGATCGTGATCGGCGTATGGGCTAGGAAAATCTCCTACTTCCTGCTTATTCACTTTAAAATGATACTGTTTTTGCCTCAAGTTCTTGTGACAACATGCCCAAAGAGGCATAATCCTACCTTTGCTAAAGGCGGTACGCTGTTTACGTATACGCTTCCTTAACCCATATAGTTGGATTTTTAACGCTATGATGCGAACTCATTACTGCGGTTCTTTAACCGAAGCTCAAATTGACCAGACCGT
Organism: Acinetobacter sp. CAU_H_56; assembly: GCF_058599425.1. Lineage (NCBI taxonomy): Bacteria > Pseudomonadati > Pseudomonadota > Gammaproteobacteria > Moraxellales > Moraxellaceae > Acinetobacter > Acinetobacter sp. CAU_H_56. The sequence continues at coordinate 2,532,602 of NZ_CM178654.1, forward strand.
AACATTATGCGGTTGGGTACACCGTCGCCGTGACCACGGTGGTGTCATTTTCCTTGACATGCGTGACCGTGACGGTCTTGTTCAAGTGGTTATCGACCCAGATACACCTGAAGCGTTTGCAACAGCAGACAAAGCACGTTCTGAATACGTATTAAAAATTACAGGCCGTGTACGTCGCCGTTATGCGGGTACTGAAAATGCCAACATGGTGAGTGGTCAAATCGAAGTATTGGGTAAAGAAATCGAAGTTCTTGCTCAATCCGAAACTCCTCCATTCCCATTAAATGACGAAAACACAAGCATTTCTGAAGAAATCCGTTTGAAATATCGTTTCTTGGACATCCGTCGTCCTGAAATGATCGATCGTTTACGTTTCCGTTCTAAAGTGACCAACCTGATCCGTAACTATTTAGACGATCACGGTTTCCTGGACGTTGAAACTCCGATCTTGACTCGTGCGACCCCTGAAGGTGCGCGTGACTACTTAGTTCCAAGCCGTGTATCTAATGGTAGCTTCTATGCTCTTCCACAATCACCACAGCTGTTCAAACAGTTGTTAATGGTAGGTGGTGTAGATCGTTACTATCAGATCGCTAAATGTTTCCGTGACGAAGACTTACGTGCAGATCGTCAGCCTGAATTCACTCAAATCGACATCGAAACATCGTTCATGAGCGATGACGATATTATGGATTTGATGGAAGGCATGACTGTTAAGATGTTCGACGAACTTCTTGGCATCAAATTCGACAAATTCCAACGCATGCCTTATTCAGAAGCAATGCGTGACTATGCTTCTGACAAACCAGACTTACGTATTCCTTTGAAACTTGTCGATGTTGCAGACTTGATGCAAGACGTCGAGTTCAAAGTATTCGCAGGTCCTGCGAAAGATCCTAAAGGGCGTATTGTTGCGCTTCGTGTACCAGGTGCGGGCTCACTGCCACGTAGTGCAATCGATGAATATACTAAATTCGTTGGTATCTATGGTGCGAAAGGTCTGGCTTACATCAAAGTCAACGAACTTGAAAAAGGTATCGAAGGTCTTCAATCACCTATCGTTAAATTCATCGAGCCTATCGTGCTGGATCTATTGAATCGTGTTGGTGCTGAAAATGGCGATATCGTCTTCTTCGGTGCAGACAAAGCTAAAGTTGTGAATGATGCAATGGGCGCACTTCGTGTGAAAATTGGTCATGACATGAACCTTGCAACTTGCGAATGGGCTCCACTTTGGGTGGTTGACTTCCCAATGTTCGAAGAAACTGATGATGGTAAATGGACTTCTGTTCACCATCCATTCACGCTTCCGAAATCAAGCGTTGAAGATGTGAAGAATAATCCAGGCGAAGCATTGTCTGTGGCTTACGATATGGTATTGAACGGTACTGAAATCGGTGGTGGTTCACTGCGTATTTATACTTTGGAAATGCAAAAAGCGATCTTTGAAGCGCTGGGTATTTCTGAAGAAGAAGCAGAAGAGAAATTCAGCTTCCTGTTAAATGCATTGAAATTCGGTGCGCCTCCTCACGGTGGTTTGGCATTCGGTCTTGACCGTCTAGTCATGTTGATGACTGGTGCATCTTCAATCCGTGACGTGATTGCATTCCCGAAAACCAAAACTGCTGAATGTCCATTGACTCAAGCACCTGCACCAGTTGAATCAACTCAACTACGTGATTTGGGTATTCGCTTACGTGAAAAACCAAAAGCTGAATCTCAAGAATAATTTCTTGATGATTTAAGTAAAAAAGCCCTGTTCTAGCAGGGCTTTTTTATTGCATTGAGAAGCCTGCACGACAGTGGCATAATAGCTTCAGTTTCTATTTTTAGGTGATTTGGCAATGGCGATGCGTCCTGCTGTTCGTAACCGTGGCATCATGCTGATCGTGTTTTCAGTCGTACAATGGCTGTTCATGCGCTATATCCTTGCAAACAACCTGTTTAATCTGGACACCAATGACCGTATTGTGTACTTCTGCCTGAGCAGTATTTTAGGTGCACTTGTCATTTTTGTAGGTTTGATTTATATGGTGCTTAAAGGCAATCCTGATCAAGAATCTTAATCAGGCAAGCTGCACATTATGTACGCATTACTCAAAAACCTCTCCAAACTCCCGTTAAGATTCATTCAAAATTTGGCGAAAAGTGTTGGATCACTTCTCTATATTACAAATTCCTCGATTCGTCGTACTACAGAAATTAATTTAGGAATTGCCTATCCTGAACTGTCAGCATCGGAACGTACACGACTGGCAAAACGAAGTGTTCAAAGCCAATGTATGACCTATGCCGAATCAGTCAAAATTTGGGGTTCTGAACCTGAATTTGCATTAAAACAGATTCGGAATATTCATCATCCGGAAATTTTTACTGATGCACTGAAAAACCCGAATGGAACTTTAGCAGTCGTTCCTCATTTTGGCACTTGGGAGCTACTTAATGCCTGGGTGAATCAACACACTAGCCCAGTCATCATGTATAAGCCAAGTAAAAATCCTGATGTCGATCGGTTTATGCTCGAAGCACGGCAACGTTTAAATGCTACCCTTGTTCCGACTGATGAAACGGGAGTACGGGCTTTATTCAAACATTTAAAACAGGGTGGATTCGCTGCCATTCTTCCTGACCATGTGCCTAAAGAAAGTGGTGGTATTTACTCACCTTTTTATGGACAGAATGCTCTCTCTTCTACCCTGCTCTCTAAATTGGCTGCAAAAACCCAATGCTCTGTAATTGGCTTGAGTTGTCTACGTCATGATGATCTAAACGGCTTTGATATTCATGTAACTAAATTATCAACAGATATTCTCTCTAAAGACTTACAGCTTTCTGTAGATACCTTAAACAAGGAAATGGAGCGAATGATTAACATTGCTCCAGAGCAGTATTTGTGGGGTTATAAAAGGTTTAGACGTTTACTCAATCAAAAAAACGCTTACCGGCTTTAAACATTTTGATATAAATAATCATATAACTTCTTATTATTTATGTCTTTTGATCTTAGACTATATTTTTTAATAATATTTGCTCTCTTACTCATATATTCATCATTCCCCTCCAATAGTTCTTGCATAGCGGTAAACAATTCAGATTGACTATAGATTTTTGGCCCACAATCAATATTTTCTACATTAGCATAAATTTCTCGGCTTTCTGATTTGTACTCTATTTCGTCATATACATAGAACAAAATTGGCTTATTAAATACTAAGTAATCAAAGAAAATAGAGGAATAATCTGTAATCAAATAATCTGCATCTGCAAGACATCGATTAGGATCATCCTTATTATTAACAACTGAAATATTAGTATAATTTTGAATATCAATTTCAATATTAGTATTGGGGTGAAATTTAATATTGAAGTAACAATCCCTTTCTCTACAAAATTGATCAATTAAGTCTAAATCTAATGCATCTAAAGATAATAAATCTCTTCCATTATCTCGCCATGTAGGCACATATAAAAAATTCGTTTTTTTTGTTTGCTTAATCATATTCTGTAAAAATATAGATCTAGGGTATGCAAACTTTAATATTTGTTTTTCTGAAATTTTAAAGGCTGACGCAAAAGAATATTCATAAACATAATTCGAAGGACACAAGACATAATCATGTTTTCGATAAATTTCTGGATGCTTTAATCGACTAATAAAAGAGCCATTAAATTTTTTGACCAGAGGACCTTTTTGAATATCAAATTCAATTTTTTTTAAAGGAATTCCATGCCATAAGTTAATACATATTGTATTACGACTATATTGATAACCTATATCAGACACATAACATGTATAAATATATTTTTTTGCAGTCAACGCATGAAATTTTGCCTTAAAACTTCCTTTTAAATAGCATTCATACCCCAAGTCCTTAACAAGCTGATATTCATGCTTGTTAGTTGCTATCCATATTTTCCTAATATCAGCTGGGTTATATTGGTCTTCAAACAGATATCGTGCATTACCGCCAAAGTCATTATGACTGGCAAACAACCATTTTGAAGAATCTCGTTTTATCCAACCTGAGAAAAAATAGATTAACTGTTTAAATAATTTATCGATCATGTCAATCTACTCTTTAATGATCTCGATAATTTCAGTTGTAGAAATTGAAGGTGTTCTTTTTAAGTAAACCACTTCACAAATATCATTTAACTCATCAAAACGTCCCGCCCAATCATCACCCATGACCAAGATATCCGCACGATGCTCAAGTATGTATTGTCGCTTTTGTTCTAAAGACTCTTCAAAAAAAACCTCATGAACAAACTTAAGAGATTGGATAATATCTGCTCTTGAATTTTGACAATAGATTGGAGCTCTATTTTTCTTACTTAAATTTAATCTATCTGTAGATACTCCAACGATTAATTGATTACCTAAAGCTGCAGCTCTACGTAAAATATTTAAATGGCCAATATGAAATAAATCAAAAGTTCCAAAGGTGATTACACGTTTATTAGTTTGGTGAGACACTATTTAAAACCTACTTTTTTTGCAAATATTATTGATTTCAGATGCGTGAAAACTCGTACGATTTCGAGTCTGATTTTAGCTATTCCTTTCTTCTTCATTTTTTTCATACGAGCACGACGCTCTGTAAAAAGCTCACTTGAAAGGACAGTATTTTTTTCGGGGTAGAGCATCATTTCTTGTATACAAATAGCTGGTGACATTTGATAAACATCACATTGCTTAGTTTGAATAAAGTCTCTAAACATCATCTCATCCAAAGGAACTAAAGGATTTTTCTTGATGTAACTTAGATATTCCTTTGCCCCTTTTAAGGACAAAATATATCCAGCCGTTCCTAAGTTTTTACTAGTTAACCTTTTAATTTCATGGTCAGTATTTTCGATATTATATGTATCTTTCGCTAATAAAACTTTTTCGGAGAATGCTTCAGTTTTAATAATATGCCAGTCTTCTTGAATCCATGCAGATGTACTAAAAATTGAGAATGCATCTTGGCCCAAAAAAACATCATCTTCAAATACTGCAATATATGGAATCTTCTCGTCGACCATCTTTTGCCAAACAGAGACATGGCTCATAAAACATGCCAACTCGCCACCTGTTAAATTTTCATCCCCAACATTCAACTGCATTTTTTCCGCTAAAGGTTTGGCTAAATCTGGTGTCAAAGCATCAAAAAAATCAAAATTTATATTTTGCTTTCCAAATTCCTTATGAATGTGTTCGCGACGTGCAGTAGCTGTTTTTAAACTAATAACAATATTTTTCATAACCCAGAATTATTTATTTTGATTTTATTAAATGTTTTAAAGCGAAACAGCGGTCACGCCACATACGTTTTTGCTTTTTAAAACCATACGAAAACGCACGATTTTCTTTCTCTTTACGAGAAATCCCCTGCGTGGCAACTGTCCCCAAAATATCACTATCTACCCCCGCTGGCTTCGCTAACGGTGGCCAAACTCCTAATCCTTTACCATTTTTACTTAACCAAGTTTGAAAGAAAATATCTACTGGCATATTTATAGTTTTTCCAGCGTTAACGAAAGCCTGTGCTCCCTGACGAGACCAAATCAATCCCAAGCCACGAATTGGAAAATAATAAGCATGCCATATACTCATATTCTCAATTTGAGTAATATTTTTTGCCAGCTTTTTCTTTTTAGCTGCAATATTCACTAAATACCAATCTAAGTTTTTATGCTGGTCTAGATACTCAATCAGGTGATCAAGTTTTATTTTAAAATCTGGTTCAATCTTCATATCGTCTTCAAGTACGATAAGATAATCCGCATCAGTAGCAAGAAACTTTTCTGCACAGCCATAATGACTTAGATAACATCCTAGCTCCGAACTCATTAGACTACGACCTAATATCTGGTTCGCTTCATCATCATTATAATGTGTGAATTCAGAGAGAACTTTACCTCGCCCATCGTATGCAGCAAAACGTTCGAATTCCCAACCGACACTATTAAGTTGTAGAGTTGCATCAGCCAGCCGTTTATCACTTCCGTCTAAATTAATTAAATAAGTTATAACTTTCATGACTAGCTCTTAGTAATGATGAATAAATAAAGGTAAATAATCTTTAAATTTAGTTATTAAAGCAGAGGTTATCTTTAACGATTGTTCAGGATTTAATTGATCTAAACTTTGTACACAGCCAAATTTAATAGTTGTGTCATTCAAGTCAGATAGAAATGAAGATAATGAGGCTTCATTTTTAAGATAAGCAATATTTATATCATCACATAATAACGCTTTACTAGCTTGAATTTTTAAATGATTATTTAATCCAACCGGTAAAAACTGTAAAGCGCTTCTAAAACGGTATTTAATCTGTTGATGTAATATTTTAGGATACTTTGTGAAATACTCTTTCAAAAATTCACGATCCATTATGTGGGGACGGTGATGAATTTCATAATATTGATTTAATCCACAAAGGTCAGCACTAAGCATTTGGGCAATTGTATATTTAGGCTGTAAAGACTTACCAAAATATTTATTGAGGCCTTTGCGCAGATTAAATTTTGCTTTAATTAATGAACTGCGTTCCCAATGCCCATAAATTTTAATTTGGTCATTCGCTAAAAAATCCTCAAATTCAGAAGGTGAATTGAAGAAGAAATCATCATTTAAATAAATAAAATAGCGAGATAAGCTTGGAATATTCCAAAGCATAGTTTCAATACTTAAAGAGTTAAATGTAGGCAAGTATTGCTCATACCCAGTAAATATTGTTCGATGATCAATTATTTTTATCTGATCCGGATTACATAATCCCTGTTCGACGAAATCATAAATATTTGCCGGTTGTTGTTCATCAGTAATAATATAAATTGTTCCACAATAAGGAACATACTTAAGAATTGAAGCAATTGAAAAGTAGATTTCATTATTACTGGCAAATCGAGTTTCCTCTACAGCACCTTTGGCAATATTAGCAGGCTGAAACTGTTGTCTTTTAAATCGATGTTTTTCATCCTTACCATCAACCCAAGTAATAACAAAATCTATTTTTTCCATAATTTTTCTAATCAATAATCAGATTATGTAAGTCTTAGGACTTACTGCCAAGCATCCTTGATCCACTGGGATGGCAACACATAGCGATACCATTTACCACCACCACCATTAATGGCATCAGGTGGATTAATTTCCCCATGGAAAATAATAATCTTTACGCCCTCAGGCTTTACTGGCGGCTTGAAATAAGCCATCGGAATTTTTTGCAGACAATGATATTTATAACTCTTGCACCAGCTATCCGGCCAATAGCTAAGTTTCTTCTCTTGGTCTACATACCAAGACAGATAAGCCTGCTCATTACGGAATTTTTGGCGGATTTCATCAAAGTGTTCGCGGAAATATGGCAAAAGGTCTGGAAAAGCTCCGAGCTTAAAGCGATAAACTGAACTATTACCCGTAATACGCCATGGTCGTTTCCAGTCATGGATAATCAGAAACTCACCCGGATGTGTAAAGAATTCATCAATATTATCGACAATGACAACATCCAGATCTAAAAATAAAGCTTTGCCTTTCAAACCATAGAGATCAGGTTCAAAGGTAGAGAGCTTATTCCAGCCACGTTCTGGTGCACCTTCTGGCAAAGCCAACGGTGGAATAGGAAAGCATTGCACATTTGGATCAATCCCTTCAGTTCGGTCAGTTAAACACACCATTTGAAAATCAACGGTTGTGTGTCGCTTCACCATATTGTAAAGGCGATTGACATATTCAGACCCATATTTTGTGCCCCATTTCATACAGATCACAATATTTTGCTCAGGTGATTGTTCACCCTGAGTCTTAAGGTCATTTTGCTTTGCGTTCATGCACCCATCATCCACCTATGCAATATCAGTATCATACCATTACTGGTACTGACTGAGCCTATTGCTTTTCATTTCTGCACAGTTTACCGCAAATCTCATAAAGAAATATAATCTTCATTTTTTCATCACAAGAATTGAATGTTTTTGCAACAACTTAGATCGAAATAAAGTTCATATTTGAATGATACATATAGAGCAACACTAATTTTAGTTGTTCATTACGCTTATTCGTTTATTTTTATAGTGAATATATAACTTTCCAAAATATGAGAGTCGTCATTTTTTTCTGCAATTTATTGACTTCTTTACCTAACAACCTAATCGTTTTCATATTTTAAGGAAGGTTCACTAAAAATAAAAAGGACTCAAATGAGTCCTTTTTATTTGCTAATTCACTTATTTTACATAAGTTAACCAGTGTGCATATTTAGGGTCTTTACCCTGAACTGCATCAAAATAAGCTTTCTGGATTTGAGTTGTGATTGGACCACGTACGCCTTCACCAATTTGACGGTCATCATATTCACGGATTGGTGTGACTTCAGCAGCAGTACCAGTGAAGAAAGCTTCATCTGCAATATAGAATTCGTCACGGGTAATACGGCGTTCTACCACTTCATAACCAAGGTCTTTAGCAATGGTAATAATCGATTGACGTGTAATACCGTCTAATGCGCCACCAGCGATGTCTGGAGTATGAATTACGCCATCACGTACCAGGAATACGTTTTCGCCTGAACCTTGGCATACATAGCCTTGCGGATCAAGCAGCATTGCTTCGTCATAACCAGAATGTGCCACTTCTTGGTGAGCAAGAATCGATAATGTGTAGTTACCAGATGCTTTGGCTTTACACATAGTCACGTTTGGATGATGGTGTGTGAATGATGAAGTTTTTACACGAATACCTTTCGCCATCGCATCATCACCAAGGTAAGCACCCCAGCTCCACGCTGCAACTACAGCATGAATAGTATTGTCAGTAGCAGCAATACCTAATTTTTCAGAGCCAATAAAAATAATTGGACGTAAATAGCAAGATGCCAATTTATTTTCACGAACCACATCAATTTGAGCTTGTTCTAAAGCTGCTTGATCAAATGGAACTTTCATTTGATAAATTTTTGCAGAATTGAGCAAACGTTTGGTGTGTTCTTTCAGACGGAAAATAGCCGTTCCATTCGGGGTTTCATAAGCACGGACACCTTCAAACACACCCATGCTGTAATGCAAAGTATGTGTTAATACGTGAGTTTTCGCCTCACGCCAGTCTACTAGTTGTCCATCTTGCCAAATGAAACCATCACGATCAGCCAAATTCATGCCACAAACTCCAATTTTTCACAATTATTCACTATCCAGTGCAAATACTGCACTTGGATCAATCAGTCTTTGCCATAACTTGCAAACGGTCTTTCGGGTATCGTGCCAGTCGCTTGCAGACACTCGCATGGATTGATTTGCAAGGGCTAAGCGGTGGCTCTCGGCGCGTTCACGGAGATAAGCTTGAATCAGAGCAGTCGCATCGTCGCTGGATAAGCAACCTGATTTTGCGGCATCCTCAAGGATTCTTACATTGTCGGAGTAATGGGCGAGATCTTTATTCGTCCCACTCCAAGCTAACACCGCATACTGTGCCATAAATTCGATATCAACGATACCACCTGCATCTTGTTTTAAATGAAAAATCCCATCTTTTTTTTGCTCTTTGGAAGAACCCAGATGATCTTTCATTTTCTGACGCATTTTCAGAACTTCACTACGTACATGACAGATATCGCGTTTCTGGGTAAGAATTTTACAGCGTAGTGCTTCAAATGTCTCTCTCAGGCTATCTTCTCCAGCAATGGAACGTGCGCGTACTAAGGCTTGATGTTCCCACAGCCATGCATTTTTCAATTGATATTGCTCAAATGCTTTCAGGCTAGTGACCAGCAGCCCGGCCTCTCCTGAAGGACGCAGACGGGTATCGACTTCATAGACACGTCCATCCAGTGTTTGTGTAGTCATCAGTGACATAAACTTCTGTGCTACGCGCATAGCGAACTCAAAACCGCTAATTGGCTTGAGACCGTCCGTATCAGCCTGCTCACCCATATAATGAATAAAGACCAGATCCAGATCCGAACCATAGCCCAATTCAATGCCACCGACTTTACCATAGCCAATAACGGCAAAAGCTGTATGTTCTATCGAGCAGCGCTGCCCTTCTGCATCCAGCGGAAAACCATGTCTTTTGGCTACAATCTGATAAGCCAGATGCAGCGCAGCATTCACTGAGACTTCTGCAATATCTGTTAAGGCATCCGAGACTTTCATTAAAGGACTTTCTGCCAGCACATCACTGGCAGCCACCGCAAGCACATTGGATTTTTTAAACAGGCGCAGCACCCGCATCTGGTCTTCAACCTGATCAATTTCGATTCTGAGCAATTGCTGACGCAGGCTATCTTCCAGATCCTGACGCTTAGGCAATTCAAAATCCATCGACAGGAACTCATCTAGCAATACCGGATAATGGGTAAGCTCCTCACAGATCCAGGGGCTGACAGTCGCCATTTTTACCAAACGCTGTAAAGCACCTTTGCTTTCAATCAACATCACCAGATACACTGTACGACGCATGACTGATTCAACCAATGGCATCAGGCGGACCAGTGCAACTTGTGGTTTATCTGATTCTAGAATCGCCTCTATCAGATAAGGCCAAAACGTTTTTAAACGTTGAATAGCTTTAGCTGGCAATTTTTTTAAGGCATGTCCATGCCAGAATTCATGTACCAGATTTTTTGCATGATCATCTAAAACTTCATTCAGCTGTTGTTCCAGCTGAGAAAAACTTTTGCCTTGGGGCTCTGGTCCATTTTCCTTGATCAAGTGCTCAAACTGATAAATCACTTTAGCGCGTTTTTGATCCAGCACCTCCATAAAGGCGGACCAGTCTGCAAAGCCTAAAGTATCTACAATACGTTGACGTAAATCTGGCTCTGTCGGCAAACATTGGGTTTGTTGATCATGCAGCGCTTGAATAGCATGTTCTACCCGGCGGAGGAATAAATAGGCATCTTCAAGGTCAGTCACTGCCTGCTCATCCAGCAGTTCAGCCTCATCCAGATGATTCAAGCTGACCAGACATTGCCGATCCTGCAATTCCAGCTTGGCTCCCCCATAAATCAGCTGAAAAACCTGCACAATGAATTCAACTTCACGAATCCCGCCTGCGCCAAGCTTGATATCGTCTTCAATATTGCGGCGCTGTACTTCACGCTCAATCATTGCTTTCATTTCACGCATCGCTTCGAAAGCGCTGTAATCGACATATTTACGGAAAACGAAAGGACGGGTCATGTCCAGCAGTTCATCACCTTCTGGACTCGGATTAACGATGCGGGCTTTAATCCAGGCATAACGTTCCCATTCACGGCCATGCTGGCTAAGATATTTTTCTAGTGCGGCATGACTGATAGCCAGAGCAGAACCATCACCCCAAGGGCGCAAGCGCATATCAACACGGAAAACAAAACCTTCAGCAGTGATATGGTCTAGCAGATAGATTAACTTTTGCCCCCATAGAATGCAGAACTGCTGAACATCAATGCATTTGCGCCCATCCGTTTCACCCTGTTCATCAAAGGCAAAAATCAGGTCAATATCACTGGAAAGGTTGAGTTCCTGAGCGCCCAGCTTGCCCATTGCAATAATAATGAGATCCTGAACTTTACCATTATAGCCAATTGGCTGGCCATATTTGGCGACTAGAGGAATACGGGCAAACTCTTTGGCAGCACAGATACAGGCATCAGCGAAATCAGACAGCTCGCGGGTCAGTGTGATGACATCGGTGAGTTGATTGGCATCCTGCCAGATCCAGCGGAACATCAGGCGAGCACGCAGAATACGTAAACTACGCATCCACATGGTTTCATCGCTGATATTTAATAGATTGGAATAGATTAAGTCTTGAATCTGTTCAGTGCCGAGTGATCCCTGAAACTGATCAATTGCATAATCCTGATTCAATAGATCTTGATGATTGGCCAATACCTGTTCTGCATACTGACTGGCTCTTAAGGTTTTCTGCAATTGTACCGCGTCCATCACTCGGTGATTCCCTCAAAACTTTTATTTAGTTATAGCAGGAGTTCACGCCGAGTGGGAACGGTTTTAATAGAAATTTATGATTTTCAGGACTTTTCAGTATGCAGGTCTTCAAGCACCAATGCCTGATGATCATTGGTCACTTTTGGTAAATGCACAGTAAAGGTGGTTCCAGCGCCTTCTTTAGAATCTACGGCAATCTGTCCATGATTCAGGTCCACAAAACGCTTACACAGTACCAGACCCAGACCTGCGCCTTTCTCATTGTCTGTGCCTTTTAAGCTCACTGTGAGATTGGGTCTAAACAGATTTTCCATCTGTTCTTCAGTCATACCGAGACCAGTATCCTGAACAGTAATCTTGACTTGCTCACCTTCCATTTCAGCAGCCAGAATCACCTGTCCACCCTGATCCACTGGAGTAAATTTCAGCGCATTCGATACCAGGTTCTGCAAGACCGAAGTAATCATATTAATATCAGCATGCACCTTGATATCTTCAGGAACCTGGTCAATCAGCTCAATATTCTTTTTCAGCGCCAGACTTTTCAGTACATCACAGACAATTTTAGTAGACTGTTTTAATTCATAATTAATTGGATGATAAACGAAACGCCCACCCTCGGCCATCGCCCAGGTCAACAGACTTTCTAACAGGTTATACGTCGATTGAGCCGTATCATATAAGTAATCAGAAATACTCTGGATACTGGATTCATCCAGAGTGTCACGTTCCTGTGCCAGCACTTCCGAGAAGCCTAACAGGCCATGGAAAGGTGCACGCAGGTCATGAGCAATAATCTGGAAGAATTTGGTTTTACTGAAGTTTTGTGCACACTGCTGTTCGTATAACTCTTTCAGCTGTGTATGTTCCTCATTCAGTTTGACTCGCTTGACTAAAGTTTCAGCAAATTGCTGGACGATAATAATAGCTTCCTGATCAAATACTTCAGTCTGATCATCAAAGAAAACCACCTGCCCCAAAGACTGGCCTTGGGCTGATTTTAAATTGAACGCCACCAGCCGCTGATGAGCTACACCAAGGCTGTTCACATGATCTGATAATTCTGCATATGCAGGATGATTTTGATCGATCACATCTGTTTCTTGCAGATATTTAGGTATGTCCACATTCTGTGATACGTGCAAACCACGAAAACCGAGCGGACAGCTGTACCAGATATAGGGTTCCGTATGGAATCCAATGATACAGGTCTTGGCGCCGAGCACTTTACGCGCGACCTTACAGAAGGTGTCTAATAAATTGTCAGAGGTATAGACACCTAAAATGAGAGATATACGGCACGAGCTTAACTGCTCCGTATTCTGACCGATCTCTAGCAGTTTTAGTTCCATGTCTGCCTCTCTGGATGTTATGGAATATAGGATAAAAATTAAAACCGACTAAATTGATACAATCAATAACAAAGATTCTATATTTACTCAACGTTAAAATCTCATTTATCGACCAAAGGATTTGTTAACTTATTTCTCTAAAGATACATTGATAGCTTTAATACCTTGATATTTAAATATTAAGAATTACTTGAAAAAATATTCCTCTTATAAAAAATTACATATAATTATTTGAAATTCCTGAATTCATTTCAAATTGTTTCAATATCATCTGAGTTCTGAAATCTAAGGAAGATAAAAACAGCTCATTTTTCTTCTGATCTTTAGGTAAATAAAAGCTTTTGAATTTTCAAATATATAGAAAATACTTATTGTCACTTTTTGAAAAAATAGATCGCTAATAATATTAACTTTGACCTAAATTTATTTCTATCTTTTAAATATTCTTAATAATCATAAAATATTGAGTGATTTAAATAGTTTATTTATGCACTAAAACCAATTTCTTACGTAATCAAAAATATTAAAAGTTTACATTTTTTTACAGTTAACAATGACTTATAGGAACATTCTTGAATTTTCATGGAAAATAAAAATTAATTATAGTGAATAAAAAAGCGACAAAATGTCGCTTTTCTTTAATTCAGATTACAATCAGTTATCTGAAATCAGGGCAACTTGCTGCACATAGTTAAACAGCTTTTGCTTTGAGGCTGCCACTTCTTCTTCCGGTGCCTGATTTTTTAGATCACGATGTACACGTAAATAATGCTGACGTAAGGTATGACGCTCTGTCGCATTATAGGTCTTGGTAAATTCGTTAATTGCAGGATCGCCATCTTTCACAATACGGTCAACCCAACGCTGCAATTGTGCTGTCTTTTTTAAGCCCTGTTTCGGAGTCAGATAAGACAGAATCACGGTTTCATTTTCATTACGAAGTAATTTACCAATACGTGAAAATTGACGACGACGTGCTTCATGTGAACTGATTTGCTGGACATCCAGCAAAGCTTCAATCAGACGTTCTTCAACGGGTAAATTTTTAATTTGTTTCGCACTCAGTTCTGCCAACTGTGCGCCTAAAGCTGCCATACGCTGAACTGCTTTTTTCTGTTCGGTTTTACTTGCGCGTCCCTCTAAAGATTCAAAGTCTTCTTCAGTTAAACTGCTCGGTCGACGTGCCACGATTAATCTGCCTCATAAAATTTTGCCGCAAACAGTGCCTGAATTTCAGATAAGGCCTTTTCCTCATCTGCACCTTCAATCACCAAGCGTAAAGTTGTTCCTTTGCCCGCACCAAGCATCAGCAAGGACATAATATTTTTGGCATCAACCAATTTGTCCGATTTGCCAATCTGGATATTGGAACGAAATTTGGTGGTAACTTCAATGAGTTTACCTGATGCACGCGCATGTAAACCTAGTTTATTAATTACGTCAACAGTCGTATCAATCATGACCAGTGCTTCATTTCTCGGTGGAGGACTTGAATAGACCATTTTGCCTCAAGCGCTTTTTTTAGTCTATCCACAATATAAACAGAACGATGCTGGCCACCAGTACAACCAATCGAGATGGTCATATAATGACGATGACCTTCAGCAAAGGTCGGCAACCATTTGTCTAAAAAGTGATAAATATCCTGGAACATGTCTTCGACCTGATCACTTTTTTCCAGGAATTCCTGTACCGGCTGATCGAGGCCTGAATATTTGCGCAGTTCGAGTTCCCAATGCGGATTCGGCAAATGACGGACGTCAAAAACATAGTCAGCATCTAAAGGAATGCCATGCTTATAGCCAAAAGATTGCAAAATCACAATCAGGTTATCGGTCTGCCCCAGCTTGTACAGCAAGGTATGTTTCAGATCATGTACGCTTTTATCAGTGGTATCGATATGCACTGTAGAACGTAGCTGGATCGGCATCAGCAGGACTTTTTCTTCCTGAATACACTGATGCAGGCTCTTGAAACGGGCAGCCAAAGGATGCGGACGGCGTGACGCACTAAAACGGGCAATCAGCTCCTGATCCTGCGTGGTCAGATAGATGACATCCACCGTACCATGCTGTTGCAGCTGTTCAAACACATGGTCGAATTCCTGCAAATCTGCACGGGTACTACGAACATCCACCCCAAGCGCTAACTGTTCCAGATTATTTTCACAATCCAGCTTCGCCACAATTTCAGGAAGTAAGGCCAAAGGCAGATTATCAATACAGTAATAACCCAAGTCTTCAAGTACCTGCAATGCAGAAGATTTACCTGAGCCAGATTGTCCTGTCACAATTAAAATGCGCTTCATGCCTTACGATCCTTTTACTTATCCAGCTGCATATTTGATCTGCAGATTATCAATCAGACGAGTTTTCCCTAATTTCGCCGCGATCAGAATCACGACATCCTGATTAAACTCATCAATTTTCTGCAATTCCGGTGTACGGGCTTCTACATAGTCCACTACCAGACCTGCATCTGTCAAAGTTTGACGGATACCTGCCAGTACTCCCTCCAAAGTTTTACCTGCATGTAGCTGCTGCTCAGCAGTTTTCAGACTCTGGAAAATAACCGGTGCTGTTGCACGTTCCTGCTCGCTTAGATAGCCATTTCGCGAACTAAGGGCCAGACCATCTTCAGCACGAGCAATCGGCACACCAATCACTTCCAGCGGAATATTCAGGTCTTGAACAAACTGACGAATCACAGCCAGTTGCTGATAATCTTTCTGACCAAAGAATGCATAGTTGGGCTGAACAATATTAAATAATTTGGTCACCACGACCGCTACACCATCAAAATGACCTGGACGCTGTAAGCCACATAGATCATTGGTGATACCAGATACACTGATATTGGTCAGACGTGGCTTGTTACCATACATCTGCTCTACAGTTGGGGCAAAGACAATGTCACAACCCACATCTGCCAGTAACTGCTGATCCTGTTCTAAAGTACGTGGATAATTATCAAAATCTTCATTTGGTCCGAACTGGATTGGATTAACGAAAATACTCACAACAACGACATCACACAGTTTACGCGCCTCACGCACCAGATTCAGGTGACCCTGATGCAGGTTGCCCATGGTCGGGACAAAACCAATAATTTTACGCGCAGAACGTGCAGGATTGAGCGAAGCAGATAATCCTTGGATGGTTGTTTCTGTTTTCATGTTACAACTCGACTTGGAATGTTTGTTCAGGTGCTGGGAATGAACCATCTAAAACAGCCGCATGATAGGCTTTAAATGCATCCAGAATTGCAGTCGCACCAGACTGTTCTTTCATAAAGTTACGTACAAATTTTGCAGTGTGGCCAAAGGTCAGACCGAGCATATCCTGAACGACCAGTACCTGACCATCAGTAGCTGCCCCTGCTCCAATGCCAATCACCGGAATATGCGGGAATAGTTTAGTAATCTCCTGACCCAATTGTGCAGGCACACATTCCAGCAACAGCACTGCTGCACCGGCTTCAACCACTGCCTTACAGTCAGCAATCAGTTGATCGGCCGCTTCACGGGTACGGGCCTGTAGCTTATAGCCACCAAAGACATGCACCGACTGCGGAGTGAGACCCAAGTGAACACAGACTGGAATCCCGTTACGGGTTAGAACCTGAACGGTTTCCGCCAACCAGGCACCACCTTCCATCTTGACCATTTGTGCACCGGCCTGCATCACCGTTTTTGAGCTTTGTAATGCATCATTCAGAGTGGCATAACTCATAAATGGCAGATCAGTCATAATCAGTGCATGCTGATTGCCACGGCGTACCGCTGCGGTATGGTAAGCCATATCTTCTACAGTCACAGGTAAAGTTGAATCACGTCCCTGAATCGACATACCCAAAGAGTCGCCTATCAGAATACTGTCAACTTCAGCAATTTCCATGGCTTTGGCCATACTGGCGTCATAGCAAGTCAGGCAAGAAAATTTGCGTCCTTCCGCTTTATATCGTCTTAAATCACTGAGACTGATCATGAAGATGTTCCTCTATTATTGAAGTTCTCTCGAACATGCCAATAATTAAAAATTAAATATTTGCCCAATTCGTGTGGTCAAAAACCGTTAAGGTTGATTGCTTGACAATGTCCAGGTCTTTTAATGTGTTTCCATTCAGCTGCAAGTTGGCATCAATATCCAGTAATGGCACCAATACAAAATCACGTTCCAACACGCCCACATGCGGCACGGTTAAACGTTCATTTTGAATTTGTTCATCACCGTAGATCAGCAGATCCAGATCCAAGGTACGTTCACCCCAATGACGTAGACGCACACGCCCAGCCTCTTGTTCGAAGGCTTGCAGACGATCCAGCAGATCCAGCGGTGCCAGATCCGTAATTAACTGTACGACAGCATTAAAATAATTCGGCTGATCTTGTGGCCCCATAGGTGGGCTTTGATACAGATGAGAGGTTTTGACCTGCCCCAAACTTGCCAGCTTTTGCACGGCTTCAGCCAGAATCTGGCGTGAATCACCCAGGTTACTTCCTAAACCGATATAGGTCACTGTCATTGTGTAGGCCCAAAAATAACCTGGCTTAAATCACGCTGCACCCGTTTACGCTTGGTAATTGGATGGTCTGCACCAATGTCACCGCTGGCACTGGCCGCCACATGAGAAACCGGTTTGCTACGCTCATTCTCAAATTTGGCTTTACGTGCACGACGGCTACGTGGTTCCGGCTCATTCACCAGAGGTTCAATCTCGGTTGCTACATCTTGTGCAGCCAGACGCTGTTCCAGATGTTCTTCCTGAGAAGCCTTACGACGGCTCTTGGCACGCTGACGGTTATATTGGGCAATGGCACGCTCTTTTTCATCGCTGCCCATTTGCTGATAGGCTTCCCACCAGCTTCCCATACCCTGTGCAGTTTCATCGCCTGATTTTTCACGCAGCAACAAAAAGTCAAAGCCGGCACGGAAACGTGCATGACCTGATAATGCTTCAATCTGTTGCGGTTTTGGATTGAGCAAGCGGGATTGCATTTCCCAGACTTCACGAATGAAAGTTTCCGCAAAGCGTGGAATCACAGTACGGGTAGCCTGACGTTTCAGTACATCCAGTCCTGCCTGCGCACGTGCTTCCGCAGGTACCACACCTTTGGACAGATAGAAATTACAGCGCTCCAGGAACGGTTGCCACAACAATACCGCATAGAAGAAAGCCGGGTTGATGGTCTTGCCAATTGAAATACGCTGATCGGTATTTTTTGCTGCCAGTTCAATAAATGCAGTAATGTCTGGCTTGATATCGGCAAACAGCTGACGCCAGATGCCAAAATCGATCAGCATTGGCATCACACGATTCAGATGTCCCATAGTGAATAGCTTTTGCGATTCATCATAGAGACGGTGTGGAGACACATCACGTAGAAGCTGGGTCATTTCCGGAGTGAAAATATCCAGAATGGCTTCATCAATACTGAAATTGAGTTTGGCTGCAAAACGTAAAGTTCGCAGCATCCGGACTGGATCTTCTTCAAATCTTAAAGTCGGATCACCCAGTAAACGCAGGGTTTTATGTTTAATATCATCTACTGCATTACAAAAATCCAGCACGATACCTTTGCGTGGCTGGTAATACATGGCATTGATTGAAAAATCTCGACGAGCAAAATCCTGCTCAATGGTGCCCCAGTTATTATCGCGCAGGATCATCCCCGCCGCAGAAGTCACCGCTTTTTTAGGAGGCGCACGGAAAGTTGCCACTTCAACCAGTTCACGGCCCGAATAGACATGCGCCAGCTCGAAACGTCGTCCGATAATCCGGCAACGCCGTCCGAACACTTCTTTAACCTGAGCTGGTGTAGCATTGGTCACTGCATCGAAATCTTTGGGATTTAAACCCAGCATCAGATCCCGGACACCACCACCTACGATATAAGCTTCATAGCCTGCCTTGGTTAAGGCATCAATCACATCGAGAATATAAGAAGGTAATTGAGCGGTTGATAAACCACATTTTGACGCGCGCAAAGTTTGCAAAAGACGCTGTCTCCTACGTCTGAACGTAAAATTCTAAGATGACGCTAATCATATCGCTTACACCGCTAAAGGGCAATTTGATTATGTCATTCTCATGGTTCAGATGGATGGCTTATTTACAATAAATTCAGCAGGGTTACAAAGCCAGTTTATCCTTGTTTTTGGCAAATAAGGCCGGCCCAATTCCTTTGACCTGTTGAATATCTTCAATTGTTTTAAATTTACCGTTTTTCCGCCGGTATTCAATGATCGCTTCTGCTTTCTTCTGTCCGATGCCATTTAACTGCTGTAACTGCTCAATACCGGCCCGATTCAGATTAATTTTATCAGCAGCTGAAGAGGCGGATAATGCAGGTTTAGCCAGATAATGATTGTTTTCAGAAGGTGGTGTAGCAGCAACTTTCTTCTTCAGGCGTGCATCATGTTGCTGCTGACGTACTTTCCATTCTGCATAATCAGTTGCAGTTGCGTGTACTGTGCCAATTGAAGTATAGGCCAGCCAAATGCCTAGCAGGACAGTATTAATCCATACTGGACCTATGCGATGTTGTACTTTGTTCATGAGCGGCTCTTTGTTTTAATTCTAATTTGGCCTGTTCCCAGAGCTGATCCAATTCAGCCAATGACAGGCTTTCCAGATTGAGTTGCTGTTGTTCTGCCCGATCTTCCATCAGGGCAAAGCGGGTCCGGAATTTATGGATCGTGCCCAATAATGCCATCTCGCTTGAGACACCAAGTTTACGACCAACATTCACCAGTGAAAATAAGCAGTCTCCAAATTCTTCGAGTATTTCATCGGAATTTTGTCCAGCAACGGCTTCCTTGAGTTCAGCCAGTTCTTCTTCCAGCTTGCCATAGGCACCTGCGACATCTGGAAAATCAAAGCCGATTTTGGCGACATTTTTCTGGATCTCATCCGCCTGTTGCAGTGCGGGTGCATGCTTAACCTCATCCAAACGTGAACGTGGCTTACCCTGTTTTTCTTTCTGCTTGATTTCTTTCCAGAGCACCTAGACATCTTCAGGGCTCAGCTGTGCAAACTGTTCAGCCTGAAATACATGCGGATGGCGTCGGATCAGTTTATCGGTAATGGCCTGCACCACATCCTGAAAATCAAAAGCGCCCTGCTCGCTATACATTTGCGACTGAAACACGACCTGTAACAGCAGATCACCCAGCTCATCCCGCACTTCATTGGTTTGGCCAGAGCGCACCGCTGCTTCAACTTCGTAGGCTTCCTCAATCGCATATTTAGTCAGAGATTCAGGAGTCTGCTGCTGATCCCATGGACATTTTTCACGTAACTCACGCATGACTTGGAGTAATTGTTCCACCGTAAAACCTCTTCTTTACCAAATAGCCGCATTATTTTGCCTGTTTCTTGCTATGCTCAAGAAAAAAAGACAATAAGGAGATCAAGCACATGCACAGTATATTGATTAGTGGTGCAGCACAAGGAATTGGTGCCGCGATAGCCAGGCTATTTTACCAGCAAGGGTATAAAGTCGGAATTTATGATATTAATCTTGAACAGGCAGAACAATTGGCCCAGCAACTCGGTGAGCATGCCAAAGCCGGTTTTCTGGATGTGACCGATTATGCTGCTTGGGAAACCGCTCTATCTGAATTCGCACCCTGGGCCGGTGAAATCAATATTCTGGTAAATAATGCCGGGATTTTATATTCCGGTCCTTTTGAAGAAACGAATATTACAGACCACTATCGCACCCTTGACGTGAATATCAAAGGCGTTCTGAATGGCTGTCATGCTGCTTTGCCCTATTTAAAGCAGGCTTCCTTTGCTCGGGTCATTAACCTGTCTTCAGCCTCAGCGATTTATGGCCAAGCGGATCTGGCTTCCTATGCAACCAGCAAATTTGCGGTTCGTGGTTTGACTGAAGGCTTAGATATTGAATGGCAAAAATATGGGATTCGGGTATTCGATGTGATGCCCCTTTTTGTTAGCACTGCAATGGTGAAAGATATGCAGGCTAAAAGTATCAAAAAAATGGGTGTGCATTTGAAAGCTGAGGATGTTGCACAAGATATTTTCAAATTGGCACAATTAAAGGACTCCATCTGGCAAGTGACGCATCATCCGGTCGGATTCAAGAGTAAGTTTTTATTCCATTTATCTCGAATGAGCCCACAGTTCGTTAACCGGCTGAGTAATTTAATGATTGCCAAACAATAAGAAATATTTTGGGCTTACTCTACTTTCAAACAGCTTGATGAATCTGAATCATTGGAAATCTTAGACCTTTACAGGAATGCTCGCTTTGCCAGGCCACAGTGAGCATGCAGCCCGCTAAAATATAATTTTGATAGGCATAAATTCCAATTTCTGGATGTTCACAACGCCCCCCATCCTGATGTGGATGGATTTGGGTATTCAGTTCATTCAGGTTCATCCGGATTCCGAGTCCTGACGCTTTTAGGACCGCCTCTTTGGTGGTCCAGACTTTAAACCAGTATTCAGGATCATAATCCAATGCCTGCCACTGTTTCAGCTCTTCAGGATGAAAAGCGTGTTGGGCTAAGGCTTCAAAACGTACATTTCGATTCAGCTCTTCAATGTCGATTCCCAAATTCTGAATATGTTTGCTTGTTGCTAATCCATAAAAGTTTTGGCTATGCGTATGATTAAAACCAAAGTCTGGATGGGCTGGAAGATAGGGTTTGCCGTATTCGGTTGTAGTAAAGTCCTGCTGGTCAATAACACAACCTAAATGTGCAGCTAGCAACTGATTACGATAGCTATAAATTAATTGTTTACGCTGCTGAATATAGGTTTTTCGATCTAAGTCTTGTAAATGCCTAAGTCGTGGTGCCAGCGCGACCCAATCAATATGAATAATAGACTTCAAAATAGTCGCCCTTATAAAAAATGTTACTTTTAGGGCCTTCAGTATAAATCAACCTGATTGCCTTTCTAACAAACTATAGGTAATATCTTAAAATATATTTTAATAAAACTTAAATAAAACAATAAAATATACTGTAAATCAAAATAAATAATTGAGCTTTCAAGCTATTTTTAATCGAATAAAAAATAGTTACAATCCAACTACAATTTTATACATAGAAAAACAGAGGGTCATATGTTTAAGCGAATCATACTCAGTACGACAATTGCTGCACTATCATTTTCAACGCAAGCTGGCTCCTGGCTAGAAGCTGCTACTGCAGTGATGGGAGCTAGAAACGGCGCAATCATGGATCAAGCTGAAGCAAATATGGAGCGTAGCCGCGCACAGGCGAATGCTGCTGTTGCACGTGCAGATCGTGCTTATGCTTCTAATTATAATAATGCTTCAAATCAAAATAACGGTGTCTACTCAACAACATACTTAAAAGGTTTAGATTGTACAGATTTGGCAGTAGAAGCACGCAGTTTTGAACGCACCTTAGAAGCAAGTCAAAATGCACTCAACCAAGCGAATGCTCAAGCCAATAATCCTGTTTCTAAATTGGCAGGTATTGCAAGTGGTGCACTATCTGCTTTTGCAGGTCAATCACAAACAGTTGCGCGCGCAACTGAAATCACCAATGCTTTTACTGGTAATAATAATCAAAATAATATTGCTGCTTCTCAAGCCGATGCTGACGTAGCTTTAGCTAATCTTGAAAATATTCGTATTTATCAAAAAGCAAAAAAATGCTCAATCTAAAATATGAATAAATAAAAAAGCCTGCTTTCGCAGGCTTTTTTATTTAAATATGACAATTAACCACGTTTAAATTTTTTCTCAGCTTTCTTGAATTTCTGTACATAACGACGGCGACGCGCAGCAGTACGTTCGTCCAGTTGTGACTTGCGACCTTCAAACGGGTTCTCTGAAGTTTTAAATTCAATTTTTACCGGTGTACCTTCAAGTTTGTACACTTTACGGAATACGTTTTCCAGGTAACGGCGATAATCTGCAGGTGTCTTATCTACCTTATTACCATGAACCACGATAGTCGGTGGATTCTGTCCGCCCATATGCGCATAACGCATCTTGATACGACGACCTTGTACAGTAGGCGGTTGGTGTGCTTCAGTGGCATCATTCAGGATCTGGGTCAACTTCGCTGGTGATACTTTCAGATGTGAAGAATCATAAGCACGGTGAATCGATGGATACATCTCACCGACACCTGTACCGTGTAGCGCAGAAATCAAATGGATTTTCGCCCAAGGAATAAAGTCAAAACGACGCTCCACATCGAGCTTACATTGTTTACGATCATATTCGGACATGTTGTCCCATTTATTGATCGCAATCACCATGGCACGGCCAGCTTCCAATGCATAACCGATCAGGTGCAAATCCTGCTCTACAATGCCTTCACGGGCATCCACCACGATCACCACTACGTGCGCATCTTTCATCGCCTGCAAGGTTTTCACGATTGAGAATTTCTCAATCATTTCATCAACCTTACCTTTACGGCGTACCCCAGCGGTATCAATCAGGGTGTATTGACGACCATCACGCTCAAAAGGAATATAGATTGAGTCACGCGTCGTTCCTGGCTGGTCAAACGCTACAACACGCTCTTCACCCAATAGACGGTTTACTAGTGTCGATTTACCTACGTTTGGACGACCAATAATTGCAAGACGTAGACCAGTATTCTTGTCATGTTCTTCCGGACTTTCATCTTCAGGCACATCTTCAAGTACTTCTTCCAGCATTTGCTGTACACCACGGCCGTGGCTGGCAGCCACTTGCATCGGCTCACCCATACCGAGTTTATAAAACTCGACTAGAGCAGCTTCAGCATGTACGCCATCAACTTTGTTAGCTACAAGGAAAACTTTCTTGCCCAAAGTCCGCAGTTCACGAGCGATCTGTTCATCAGATGCCAGAAGTCCTGCACGTGCATCGACCACAAAAATAATCATGTCGGCTTCATGGATCGCAGTTTTAGACTGCTCAGCCATGTAGGAGTCAATGCCGCCTTCATTTTCACCGATACCACCAGTATCCACGACAATGAAAGATTTGTTTTGATAGATCGCATCACCATATTTACGGTCGCGTGTCAGACCTGCAAAGTCTGCTACCAATGCGTCACGGCTCTTGGTTATCTGGTTAAACAGAGTTGATTTTCCGACGTTCGGACGACCAATGAGCGCAATTACGGGTTTCATAGATTAACCTTTATTCAATATCAGGCTGTCTAAAAATGGCCTGAACATCAGAAAGTTTTGGAAGAAAAAGGGAATAGGATTAAAGCCTAAAATAAATAAAAACACGGGGCATTGAACATTCAATCACCCCGCGTAAAAAATACGGTTGGCTTATTTTAGCATAAGCCAAACAAAAATTAACGATTCTGCCAGATGCTTAATGCACCCTTGCGAGTCGAAACATAGAGCTGGTTGTCAATTACGCGTAAATGACGCACTTCACCAGAGGTTTTGGCACGGCCAATAATCTGCCCTGTCGATGGATCCAGCAGGTGCAATACCCCGTCCAGATCACCTACGACAAGCTCAGTTCCGAGCATTACCGGATTGCTCAGCTGACGATTCAACAACTGATCATTTTCCCATAAAGGCTGGCCAGTGGTAATTTCATAAGCACTGATTTTACCATCGGTTTGGGCAACGAAGACGCCATTGCCAACCACTTCCGGACGCTGGATACTGCTGGCATCTTCACTCCAGATCACCTGTTGTGAAGCCAGATCAAATACAGTCACCTGACCTTGATAGCTGGTGGTCACAATAAACTGACCCGCTACTACTGGATCACCATCAATATCGATCAAACGCTGAATGTCCGAACGGCCATCCGAGATCGCAACACGGCGCTGCAATTTAGGCACACCACTTAAGGCATCAATTGCATAGATATAAGCATTTGAAGTCGCAATCAATACATTACGTGCATCTAAAGGCACCGGAGCCGCCATGCCACGCAGACTAAACTGGACATTCGGTAAATCGTAAGTCCAGACCTGAGCGCCTGAAGCCACTTCGTGGGCATATACAGTACCGTCATTAGTGACAGTAATTACACGACCTGCATGAATCAGTGAAGGTGTCAAGATGGCACCAGTCAATTGTGCAGTCCAGCGTTGTTCACCCGTCTGCTGGTCTAATGCAATCAATTGGCCTTTGTTGCTGCCAACCACCACAATCCCATCTGCGGCTTCAACGCCAGAGCTTAACGTATCTTTGCTAACTTTTTTCTGCCACAGGCGCTGCTTGCCATTAAAAGCAGTGACTTCACCCTTAGGATCGATCGCAAATACGACTCCGTTATCCGCATCCAGACGTAAACGTAGTGGATCAGCCTTCTCTGTTGAAGAAACACTGGTCGAAAATACAGGAACAAGTGTTTTAGTCTGACTGATTTTTGGAAGTGGATTCGGTTTTACTTCTGGTACTTTATTGGTCTTACCCGCACAGCCAGCGAGTGCAAGAGTTAAAACAGTTAAAGCACAGGTGATTTTATATGTTCTGTTCATTCAGCTTCTTCCACTTGTGTTTCTATAATTGGGCGTTCGATTTCCGGGTCATCGACCAACACGCCTACGCTTTCGAGCTTAATTTGTAAAATTTGACGTTCTTCTTTACGTTCAATCAAAGCATCCCATGCACTTTGATATACTTTTTTGGCATTTTCAATATCATTTTTGGCAACATAGATATCGCCACGTGCTTCATCAGCGGTTGCTTTAAATGCAGGTTCAGTCACTGCATCCAAAGTTTTCAGAGCTGCATCATATTTTTTCTGTGCTAATTGTGTATAAGCCAGACGCAATTTAACGACCTGAACCAGGCCTTTATCATCAACTTTAGAGTTTTCAACTTTTTGTAATGCTTTCTCAGCGGCAGCGTAATCCTGCTTGTCATAAGCCAGTTTCGCCATGACCAACTGGGTTTGAATCGCTTGAGCTGAATCTGGCGCTTCTTTGACAATCTTATCTGCAGTTTCAGACAGCTTAGCAAAAGCATCACCATCTGCAGCCTGTGCTTCATCCATCAGTTGCTGAACCTTGGCAGTCTGCATTTGCGATTCCGCCAGGTTTTTCTTCTGCCAATATTCCCATCCGAAAAAGGCAATCAGCGCAACCAGAATCCCGATAATGATCGAAGAACCATACTTCTTCGTGAAGGATTTTAAACTTTCAAGTTGTTCATCATCAGTCATTGCGCTCATGCGATTACCTTTTTCCTAATGTTTTATCGATTATTTTGAAGAAATTTTAGTACTGAAAAATGCGACAAAGTCAGCAAATGGCACAGTAGATTGCTCTGCAGTCGCCAGCTCTTTCACTGTAAAGCTTTGTGCTTCAAGTTCACGCTCACCGATAATGGCTGCATATAAAGCACCGGCCTGATCGGCTTTTTTCATTTGTGATTTCATTGAACCTTGAGAGCCGACTTTCAGGCGAATGTTACTGCCTGCAGCTTCCAATTGATCACGAATCTGTTCAGCCAATACCAGTGCTTTACCTTGAGAAGCAGGATCAGCAACCAGGAATACTTCGCAATCACGTACTGGCGTATTGTCTTCAACTTGTTCCAGTAGAAGCAATAATCGCTCCATCCCCATCGCGAAACCAACTGCAGGCACAGATTGATCCGCTTTGCCTTTCAATTGACCGACCAAGCCATCATAACGACCACCGGCACACACAGTACCTTGTGAACCTAAATGAGTCGTTGTCCATTCAAATACGGTTTTGTTGTAGTAGTCCAGACCACGTACCAGTTTCTGATTGATGACAAAGCTGATACCGGCATCTGACAAGTACTGTTGTAATTGGTTAAAGTGCGCCAGTGTTTCTTCACCCATAAAATCGTGAAGTTTTGGTGCATTTTCTAGGATGCTTTGAGTTTTGGCATCTTTCGAATCCAGAATACGCAGTGGATTAGTCGTCAGACGGCGTTGAGAATCTTCATCCAGATCCGCTTTATGTGCTTGTAAGAATTCAACCAATGCCGCGCGGTATGCTGCACGCTCGTCAGACTCGCCCAGTGTATTCAGTTCAAGTTGAACTTTGTCAGCCACGCCCATACGTTTCCATAGACGCGCTGTCATCAGGATCAGTTCTGCATCCTGATCAGGCGTTGCCACACCAAAGGTTTCTACACCAAACTGGTGGAACTGACGATAACGGCCTTTTTGCGGTTTTTCATAACGAAACATCGGTCCGATATACCAGACTTTGGGGGTCGCACCGCGAAGCAGGTTATGTTCCAGCATCGCACGTACACAGCCCGCTGTTCCTTCAGGACGTAAAGTCAGAGACTCAGGCGGATTACCTTTGTCCAGAAAGGTGTACATTTCTTTTTCAACGATATCTGTGGCATCACCGATCGAACGTTTAAACAGATTGGTCTGTTCAACCATCGGCAAACGGATTTGTTGATAGCCATAGGCATCCATCAGACCTGACAGATGCTGTTCAAGACGTCTCCAAGCTGGGGTTTGCGTTGGGAGAATGTCATTAAAACCTTTGATTGCGACGATTGAACTCATGATCTACTCAGAAAAACTTGTGCGAATAATTTCTTTTGATTTGGCTTCTTCAAGCTCGGAAACACGTTGACGAACCATTGATTCGATTTCATCAACCAGTTGATTGGTATCGATTAAATGACTCTTTTCGCCATTACGATACACTAGTGAGCGCGGACTTGCACCTACTACACCAATATCGGCTTCTTTGGCTTCGCCTGGACCATTCACTTTACAGCCAATCACAGACACATCCATCGGAACACGGACATCTTCCAGACGTTCTTCAAGGGTCTGCATTACTTTAATCACGTTAAATTCCTGACGTGAGCAGCTTGGGCAGGCAATGAAATTAATTCCGTTAGAACGAAGGCCCAGCGATTTCAGGATATCAAAACCAATCTTGATTTCTTCTTCAGGCTCAGCTGCCAGAGAAATACGCATTGTATCGCCAATGCCTTCCATCAGTAGACCGCCAAGAGCAATCGCTGATTTTACTGAACCGGTACGATACACACCCGCTTCAGTCACACCCAAGTGCAGTGGATTATCAATCTGTTTAGACAGCAGACGATAAGCATCCATAGTCAAAAACACGTTTGATGCTTTGACCGATACTTTGAATTCATGGAAATTCAGGCGATCCAGAATGTCGATATGACGCATCGCAGATTCCAGCAATGCTTCACCAGTTGGTTCGCCATATTTTTTCTGGATATCTTTTTCCAGTGAACCGGCATTCACACCAATCCGCATGGAAATGTCGTTGTGACGTGCTGCTGCCACGACTTCACGAATCTTGGCTTCTGAACCGATATTCCCCGGGTTAATACGCAGACAGTCTGCACCCAGATCAGCAACAGCCAGCGCAATTTTATAGTCGAAGTGAATATCTGCAACCAGTGGTACGTCAACTCGCTTACGGATTTCACCAAATGCAGCCGCTGCTTCCATACTCGGGACAGAAACACGCATGATGTCTGCGCCTGCATCCACACAACGCTGAATTTGTGCAACAGTTGCTGCGACATCACAGGTTTCAGTATTGGTCATTGACTGAACAGTGATCGGTGCATCACCACCGACATAGACAGAACCGACACGGATTTTACGTGTTGGACGGCGCTGAATTGGATTTACGATCATGATTTCGCCCTATCTGCTCACCATTAACGTGATAAACGGAAATCTGCTTTTCCGTTAACCGTATAAGGTGACAATGCAATACTTTCATTATTTAAACTGAGTGATACTGCGGTCGCATCATCCAGTCGGATCTGGAATGGCGCTTCACCGTTCAGCTCTAAAGTAGACGCCTGACGGCCAGTGGCCAGCACGTTACCGCCTGCATCTACAATATGCACAGAGGTCGGACGGCTAAAATCAAGCTTAAGCTGATCACCGGACATGGCAGCACCGGCATCCAGATTTAAAATTTCGACATCAGAAGAGGTGTCCGCAACTTCGGCACTATTCTCGCTGCTCTCTGACCAGTTCTGGATCATTGCGACCAGTGCACCCAAAATCAGTACTATAACCAGTGCAATCAGGCCACGCTTTAACCATTTGCGGTTACGATCACGCTTTGATCCTGGCAATTTACCCATGATCTTGATTGGAGAATCTTTCAGGGCATGCGTTGCGACCATACCGGTATCACTGGCATAAATTTCATCAAAACGCTGAATCAGGCTAGAAGCATCGACACCGAGATATTTGGCATAGGTGCGGTAATAGCCCTTGATAAAGGTTGCTTCAGGCAAGGATTTATAATCATCCTTTTCCAAGGCATTCAGGGTCTTTACCGGAATATTGAGTTCTTTGGCAACGTCTTCAAGCTCACGTTGCTGATTAATACGAATCTTGCGTAAGTACTCACCTGGACGCTGAACATTTCCTAACGCGTTTGGAGCTACGCTCGAATTATTCGAATCTGAATTAGGATTTACTTCCATACGGCCTCAGTACTGTACTGTAATTGCAAATAACGTTGGTATTCCGGGCTTTCAGGGAACAATGCACGTAATTGATTCACCAATACCTGCATGCCTAACTGATCGCCACTGGCACGCGCAGTGCGAATGCCAATCCAGAGCGCACGGGCACTCTGGTTTTTCTGCCCCACACCACGCACAAACTGTTCATACATTTGAGTCGCGGCCGGGAACTGCTGGTTCAGATAAAAAATTTCTGCCAACTCTAACATTGATATATACGAAGCGCGATTAGCCTGTAGTGCCTGTTTGAATGATTTTTCAGCATTCGCCAGATCACCCTGTTTCAGGTAAATTCGCCCCATATTTTCAAGGGCACGAAATCGCTGGTCATAACCTAAAGTTGCGCCGGCAATTTCGAACTGCTCGATCGCATCTTTATAGCGCTCAAGCTGATATAAATAGGTGCCATAGTTATTTCGTGCCTGGGCATTTTTGGGATCTGCCGAAATTGCACGCTTGAAATAACCTTCGGCTTTTTCAAGATTAGGTTTGCTGCCTTCCTGCTGAAGCAGCACGCCCATCATCATATTGGCTTGCGAATCACGCGGATTGGTTTCCAGTGCCTGATCCAGCGCACGTTTGGCTGAATCCAGATCACCGTTTTTAAGATATTCAACCGCCAACTGAGTACGAACCTTGGTGGCTTTTTCCGGATCCTTCTGACCCAGATCTGGTGTTTGACACGCAGTTAAAACCAAAGACCCACATACTACTGAAACCAAAGCAAGTTTAGATGTCAGATTACTCAATTGGCGACCTCTTGTTATCCTTGTGAGCGCATAATCTCATTGGACTGCGCAATTTTCTTTTTCCACTGTTCCGCACGACGGGTACGGTCAGCAACTTGTCCTACCAGTTGTCCACACGCAGCGTCGATATCATCACCACGTGTCTGACGAATCGTACACACAAAACCGGCATCAGACAAAGTTTTTTGGAAAGAAATAATCCGGTTACGGCTTGAACGGCCATATGGCGCATGCGGGAACGGGTTAAATGGAATCAGGTTAATCTTGCTTGGCAGATCTTTGAGCAGCTTGATCATCTGCTGGGCATGTTCAGGTTTGTCATTTACGCCATCCAGCATCACGTATTCGATGGTCACGTGCTTACGCGCACTTTCATTACCATCTTTAGTAATGTAACGCTGGCAGGCTGCAATAAGCTGCTCTAATGGATATTTTTTGTTGATTGGTACCAGCTCATTACGCAGCTCGTCATTGGTTGCGTGTAATGAAATCGCCAAAGCCACATCAATATCTTGGGCCAACTGGTCAATTTTCGGCACGACACCAGACGTTGAAAGCGTTACGCGGCGTTTAGACATGCCATAAGCAAAATCATCCAGCATAATGCGCATAGAATTTAATACAGCGTCATAGTTCAGGAGTGGCTCACCCATGCCCATCATCACCACGTTGGTCACTGAACGCTCACGCTCAGCCACAGGCACTTCTTCCATATAGGAATAGTTGGCCATCCACAACTGACCAATGATTTCAGCTTGAGTCAAGTCACGCTGGAAACCTTGCTTACCGGTTGAACAGAATGAACAGTCCAGAGCACAGCCCACTTGTGAAGAAATACACAGGGTCTTACGTGAGCCGGTTTTGTCTTCTGCCGGAATCAGGACCGTTTCAACCAAAGAGCCATCACCATCACCGACACGGAACACCCATTTACGGGTACCGTCTTTGGAATAGTTTTTATGCACCACTTCTGGTGCTTTAATTTCACAAATCTTTTCCAGTTTTTCACGCAGCTTGCCTGAGATATTGGTCATCTCGGCAAAATCAGTCACGAAATACTGATGAATCCATTTCATCACCTGACCGGCACGGAACTTCTTCTCGCCCATATCTTCGAAGAATTTTTCCATTTGCGGACGTGACATGCCTAGTAAGTTCACTTTTTCCACAGAATTTTGCTGTGCAGGAGTGGACGGAGATTGTTGCTGTGCATCAGAAACTGCTGATGTAGCGACCACTTCAGTACTCATGTGTATACCTAAACCATGTCTAAAGATGAAAGGAGAAGCTCAATATCTGAGCAAAGAATTATTCAGAGAATAAAAAAACCAGATAAGTATAATAACACTTATCTGGTTTGAATACTGCGTATTAACGAGTACGTGGAGCAATCTCAGTTTGCGCGAAGAAGTAGTTAATTTCGCGGTCAGCAGATGCTACAGAGTCAGAACCGTGAGCAGCGTTTTCATCGATGCTTACAGCGAAGTCTGCACGGATTGTACCGGGAGCAGCTTCTTTAGGGTTAGTCGCGCCAAGGATGTCACGGTGAGCAAGAACAGCGTTTTCGCCTTCAAGAACTGAAACAACAACTGGACCAGAAGTCATGAATGCAACTAGGTCACCGAAGAAACCACGTTCTTTGTGCTCAGCGTAGAAGCCTTCAGCTTCAGCTTGAGTCAGGTGTTTCATTTTAGTCGCAACGATTTTAAGACCTGCTTTTTCGAAACGAGCAAAGATGTCACCGATGTGGTTTTTAGCAACTGCGTCTGGTTTTACGATAGATAATGTACGTTCAATAGCCATGATTGGCTCCTTAAGTCAATTGTTGACATGAAAATTTGCCGCATTATACCGAATAATGGACTTTTTTCTGCCTTTAAACTGTAAAAAAATTGCTTTTTTCAATTGGCAATTAACGTGCTTCGTCAATCCATGCCATTTGAATGGCTTCCAGAAGCCCTTCGGTTGATTTGGTTGGATCGTCTTCAAAATCAGGAAGTGCACATACCCAGGCATGCAGGTCGGTAAAGCGAACCCATTGCGGATCCACGTCTGGATGCGCTTCATACAATTCAATCGCGATATCGAGGGTATCTGTCCAACGTAAACCCATGTCTATTCCTAAGCCTATTTACTGTGATGTAGTACTTTAGCAAATCTGCAAAATTCTGCGAGTCTTTGCCGGATCATCTCGTGATTTTTTACAACATGATATTAAAAAAAGGTGCCGTAAATACAATCATGGTGGCCACCAGTGCGCCCAATATGGCTCCTACCGCCACATCACTTGGATAATGCAAGCCTAAAACCATTCGGGAGATCGCGACTAGAATGGCAAATGGCAGCATCAAAAATAGTAAAAAAGGCACAATATAACCCAGCACAATGGTTACCATCACTGCATGCAAGGTATGTCCCGAAGGAAAACTAAAATGATCCAGCGGATGCTCACAGAGCCGAATCACCTGATGCACCTGATAAGGACGTGGACGTACTGTTTTGGTTTTTAGAAGTTTATAAATCAGGGTTCCGACCATACTGCCAAACACCAGATAAACAATCTGCAAGGTATACATCAGGCCCTGAATCAGCCAGACGGCAATGAGCATCAAATACCAGAATACGCCATTGCCCAACCGGCTAATGATTTTGAAAAAAGCTGCAATGCGTTCTGAATGTGAAAAATGATTAAGATAAATACAGCCTTTTAAATCAATTTCTAAAAATTTTAGTTTTGCATTCTGAAATTTCATTGTAGAGCTCTTATTGTTTTATGCCCTGTATTTCAGGTTTTGCACGACTGAAAAATAGAGCTTGTTCAAATTGACACATGAGATAATCGCTATTCACCTTTTTAGTTTGTTAATGTCTACATCCTTCTGTAATCGTTATAAATCGCTTAATTCAGACATCTAACAGATGAATTCTTGCCACTATCCCAACCTACTCAGCCAACCTATCCAATCATGTTGTACCTGTAAATCAGTACGTCCATGATCATTAGCGATCACTGCTCTACCGCTGGCCATCGCCTCCTGCACTATATTTTCAACCTTTCAATCCGACCTATCCCTGAACTGTTAATAGATGATTTATGTGTACTGATATTTATTGAAATAAGCCTGAACAAAACCTGAGAAGGATCGAATGTGCTTCGAGTATAGTGCAGTTATAGCGCCCAAGACTTTGGTGAAAATGTATCTGGAAGCCGCTTCTTGCCTTGCTCTTACTCAAAATTTGGTTATTTCAAAGCATTTAAAAGTTAATGAGATATAACTATCCATACTTTTGATTAAGTATGGGGTTCAGGTGTGACTGTTTTATGAATTGATTTATGGGAGCTTAGCATTTCTTACATTATCAAACTTGCTGATGCTTTATGTCTGTTCCATCTACCTTTTCAATTTCTTTACTATACTTATGCTCAACTAATAACCGATTAAATACCTGATCCATGCCAATGAATTCAACTTGTAAAATAGTTGCCATTTTTGAATATGATTTATTTTTTGAGATAACCTTTTATCTTCAAATCCCCAGTCAACCAACAAAGCTGCTCTAAGCAATAAAATTAAAATTAAAATTAAAATTAAAATTAAAATTAAAATTAAAATTAAAATTAAAATTAAAATTAAAACAGCTAACCACAAACTTAATGAAAGCCAACTACCCCACAATACATCACGATAAATAATTGTTTGGATTTGCTGCCATGAAGTTTTGGTATTTTTTAATTCGAATGCATATTGCTCAAACTCTTGATCACCTACTCCTACTTCAGTCCAAGCATAGATATGATTTTCTATATTAAAAATTCAGTTCGATCTTTCATCTTATCTTTTTATATTTATTTAAATTATTATTCGACTATATAAAAAAACCCACTCTAGTGAGTGGGTTTTCGCATTTAAATCAAATGATTCAAGAAATTAGTTTTTCTCTTTATCAACGATTTTGTTTGCTTGAATCCATGGCATCATCGCACGCAGTTTAGCACCAGTTTGTTCAATACCGTGTGCAGCGTTTTGACGACGACGAGCAGTCATAGATGGGTAGTTCAACGCACCTTCCTGGATGAACATCTTCGCGTATTCACCAGATTGGATACGTTTAAGCGCATTACGCATTGCTTCACGAGACTGTTCGTTGATTACTTCAACGCCAGTTACGTATTCGCCGTATTCAGCATTGTTAGATACTGAGTAGTTCATGTCAGCAATACCGCCTTCGAACATCAAGTCAACGATCAGTTTAAGTTCGTGTAAACATTCGAAGTAAGCCATTTCAGGTGCATAACCAGCTTCAACCAGAGTTTCAAAGCCCATTTTAACCAGTTCAACAGCACCACCACAAAGAACCGCTTGCTCACCGAACAGGTCAGTTTCAGTTTCTTCACGGAAAGAAGTTTCGATGATACCAGTACGACCACCACCTACACCTGAAGCGTAAGAAAGTGCAACATTACGAGCATTACCAGAAGCATCTTGGTGGATCGCGATTAAGTCAGGAACACCTGAACCACGTTGGTATTCAGAACGTACAGTGTGACCAGGAGCTTTAGGCGCAACCATGATTACGTCTAGGTCTTTACGTGGAACAACTTGGTTATAAAGAACAGAGAAACCGTGAGCAAATGCAAGAGTCGCGCCTTCTTTGATGTTTGGCTCGATCACGTCGCGGTAAAGTTGAGCTTGGAACTCATCTGGAGTCAAGATCATGACTACGTCAGCTTGAGCTACAGCAGCAGGAACTTCAGCAACTTTAAGACCAGCGTTTTCAGCTTTTTTCCAAGAAGTAGAATTCGCGCGTAGACCCACAGTTACGTCAACGCCAGAATCTTTAAGGTTAAGCGCGTGTGCGTGACCTTGTGAACCATAACCAATGATTGCTACTTTCTTAGATTGGATAATAGATAAGTCGCAGTCTTTATCGTAAAAAATTTGCATTGCTGTCTCCGCTTAAATGCTTGTGTGTCCGTTTCATCAGGCAATGATCCTTGATCACATTGCCTGAAGCCCCCTTCTTATTAGAATGAGGAAATAATTTAAAAAATTTAGATGGTTAGTACTTTTTCGCCGCGTGCGATACCTGATACGCCTGAACGCACCACTTCCAGAATCGTGTTTTCTGCTAATGCATCAATAAAACCGTCGATTTTTTCAGTCGTACCCGCGATTTGAATCGTGTAGGTTGTTGGCGTTACGTCAACCACCTGACCACGGAAAATATCGGTCGTACGTTTGATTTCATCACGGGTTGCACCTAAAGCTTTCACTTTGATCAGCATCAACTCACGTTCAATGTGCGCACCTTCAGACAGATCCACTACTTTAACCACTTCTACCAGCTTGTTCAGCTGTTTGGTGATCTGTTCGATCTTGTGATCATCACCATACGTGGTCAAAGTCAGACGTGAAAGTGTTGGGTCTTCAGTTGGCGCAACGTTCAATGTTTCAATGTTGTAGCCGCGTTGTGAGAATAAACCCACCAAGCGAGAAAGCGCGCCTGCTTCGTTTTCTACGAGTACAGAGATAATATGTCTCATTTCGTGCGCTCCCCTTTTGCTAACCACATATCCTGCATCGATTGACCCGCAACCAGCATTGGATATACGTGTTCTGTACGGTCAACCATTACGTTAATAAATACGCACTTATCATTGATCGCCATTGCTTCTTCAAGCTTAGACTCAAGCTCGTCTGCATGGTCAATCTGAATACCTACATGACCATAAGCTTCCATCAATTTTGCAAAGTCAGGTAAAGACTCTACATAAGAGCTAGAGTGACGGCCTTCGTAGTTCATGTCCTGCCACTGTTTCACCATACCTAGGGCACGGTTGTTCAGGCACAGGATTTTAACGTTCAAGCCGTATTGCTTACAGGTAGAAAGTTCCTGGATACACATCTGAATAGACGCTTCACCAGTAATACAAACCACTTGCTGATCCGGGAATGCAAGCTTAGCCGCCATTGCATATGGCAGACCTACACCCATAGTCCCTAGACCACCAGAGTTGATCCATTGACGAGGGCGTTTGTAGCGATAGTGCAACGCGCCGAACATCTGGTGCTGACCAACATCAGAGGTGATGATCGCTTCACCATTGGTGACTTTGTCTAAAGCACGAACCACTTGCTGCGGCTTCATAGAACCATCAGTCGGTACATCGAACTTCAAGCCATGAACCTGACGCCATTCATCAATCTGTTTCCACCATGCCGCAATCGCTTCAGGATTTGGCTTGGACACATTCATTTGCTTCAATTGATTCAGCATCTCGTTCAGTACAGGTTCTACTGCACCCACGATTGGAATGTGCGCCATGATAGTCTTAGAAATGGTCGCCGGATCGATGTCAATGTGAATAACTTTGGCATTCGGACAGAATTTCGCAGGATTATTGGTTACACGGTCATCGAAACGCGCGCCTACACACAGAATCACGTCTGCATTG
The DNA here is from genome assembly GCF_058599425.1 of Acinetobacter sp. CAU_H_56. Taxonomy (NCBI): domain Bacteria; kingdom Pseudomonadati; phylum Pseudomonadota; class Gammaproteobacteria; order Moraxellales; family Moraxellaceae; genus Acinetobacter; species Acinetobacter sp. CAU_H_56. Next base: position 2,569,540 of record NZ_CM178654.1, read on the forward strand.
TGCATGGTCATGTTTGCTTCGTAAGTTCCGTGCATACCCAACATGCCGATGAACTGTGGATCATCGCCCGGGAATGCGCCAAGACCCATCAAGGTATTGGTAACTGGGTAACCCAATAGATGTGCAAGCTCAGTTAATTGTGCTGAAGCATTGCCCTGAACCACGCCGCCGCCTGAGTAAATCACTGGGCGTTTCGCATGAATCAGTTCATCAATCGCTTTACGGATTTGACCTGAGTGACCACGGTATGGTGGTTGATACGAACGCATCTTCACTTTTTCAGGATATTCGTAAGCAAATTTCTCTGCTGGATTGGTTGCATCTTTAGGAATATCAACAACCACCGGACCTGGACGGCCAGATGACGCGATATAGAATGCTTTTTTGATAATTGAAGGAATTTCGCTGGCATGGCGAACCTGGAAGCTGTGCTTCACGATTGGGCGAGAAATACCGACCATATCAGTTTCTTGGAACGCATCCTCACCGATCAAATGGCTTGCGACCTGACCAGACAGGATCACCATTGGAATGGAATCCATATAAGCCGTTGCAATTGGAGTAACGGTATTGGTCGCGCCAGGGCCAGAAGTGACCAGCACAACACCAGTTTTACCTGTTACGCGTGAGTAAGCATCCGCCATATGACCGGCAGCTTGTTCGTGACGTACGAGGTAATGATTAATTTTGTCTTGTTGAAATAGCGCATCATAAATATGCAGTACTGCGCCGCCTGGATATCCAAAAACATGTTCAACGCCTTCATCCGCTAATGCGCGAACGAGCATTTCACCACCAGATAGAAGTTCCAACGTGATTCACCCTATATTATTCACTGCACAAATGGGAGGCATTTGCAGTGTTCATTCATTAACTGTCTGCACTGTTATAGCACACAAATTTCATAGTTTTCAAAGCAATAGGAATAAAAATCCGATCTACCTGCTGTTCGAGCAATACAAGATCTAAAACATGTTGGGGTAAACATATTTTGTTCGCTTTGTTCAATTTTTCGGCTAGAAAAATTGCCCATTGCATGACATGACACTTATTCGAAGGGTGATCGATCTAAGGCATATAAAACTATTGCTGCATTCTTGTGTTTTCAGCCTTTAAAGTCAAGTTTAAAAAACAGGCTATTATTGTTTATACGTCTAAAATTTGCTGCTTTTACAGACAATTTCGACTTTAACTCTGGGTTTTAGCTTTAAAATTTTAATTTAAATTAATAAATTTCATATACTTAAAACTTTAATTTTATAAATTTTTAATATGTCTTATATAAAAAAATTGAATGAATTTTTAAGAAATTCAATGCAACTGTTTATAAATAAATTTCTTTTTATATAAAATTACTCTTTTTAGGTCTCAGCTCAAAACATTAAGACCGCTACTGATCACAAAATTAATTGAATTAAAAATCATCTTATGGCAAAAAATTCTCTACAATAATAACCCTATTTAACCGCTTGAAATTTTCAGGACTTTTACTGATGAAAAGATCTTTCCTGACCGCATTAAGTTTTACCACTACGCTTGTTTTAGGTGTAGCGAGCAGCTCTGCTTTAGCGATTGAATATTATAAATGGGTCGATGCCAAAGGCGTGACTCACTACACCAAAACCCCGCCTCCTAAAAATGCCAAGCACAAAAGCAAAGTAGAAATCTATGGCTGGACCAATTCCGCACCTACCCCAGCAAGAACAACCAAAAATGAGAACCAGACCGAAACGGATAACTCAAACTCATCTGCACCTGTGCCTGCCGTTTCTGAAAATGAGCAGCAACAGCGTGAAGCCAATGAAGCTTTACAACGTGGTCAGTCTGAGCGTGTCGCCTTCTAATCATACTTGCCTGCCAATTTAGATTTTTCCTGCAGAATCCCATCCGCAAAATTCACTTTTAGGTGCTTTTTGCGCTATGCTGTGCCTTATATTTTTTTAACCGTTCTCTTGTATTACGTATATGACTACTCACATTGACTCAGAATATCAAGCCAGTGCGATTGAGCCTCAAGTCCAACAGGACTGGGAATCTCGCAAAGCCTTTAAAGTTGCCGACACTGTAGAAGGTCCACGTCGTTATATCCTCTCGATGTTCCCTTACCCAAGTGGCAAACTGCATATGGGTCATGTGCGTAACTATACGATTGGTGACGTGATCAGCCGCTTTCACCGTCTAAAAGGCGAAACTGTATTACAACCAATGGGTTGGGATGCTTTCGGTCTTCCTGCGGAAAACGCTGCCATTGCACACCAGGTCGCTCCTGCAAAATGGACTTTCGAAAATATTGATTACATGCGTAATCAGTTGAAGAAACTTGGCCTGTCTGTAGATTGGGATCGTGAATTCGCAACCTGCACACCAGAATACTATCGCTGGGAACAATGGCTATTCGTTCAGCTTTATAAAAAAGGTCTGATCTACCGTAAACTTTCCACTGTGAACTGGGACCCTGTAGACCAAACTGTACTTGCCAATGAACAAGTTGAAAATGGTCGCGGCTGGCGTTCAGGTGCATTGGTTGAAAAACGTGATATTCCAATGTACTACTTCCGCATCACTGATTATGCGCAAGAATTACTGGACGATCTTGAAACATTAAAAAACGGCTGGCCACAACAAGTCCTGACTATGCAACGTAACTGGATTGGTCGCTCACAAGGTATGGAAATCACCTTCCCTTCAGCGAATCCGGAAGTCTATGCAGACGGTTTAACTGTATTTACCACGCGTGCCGACACATTGATGGGTGTAACCTATGTTGCTGTGGCAGCAGAACATCCAATGGCACTGAAAGCTGCTGAAAACAATCCTGAATTGGCTGCATTTATCGAAGAATGCCGTATGGGTTCTGTGGCAGAAGCGGATCTTGCCACTGCTGAGAAGAAAGGCATGGCAACAGGTCTTTCTGTTAAGCATCCTGTCACTGGTGAAGAAGTTCCAGTTTGGATCGCAAACTATGTCTTAATGTCTTACGGTTCAGGTGCGGTGATGGCAGTGCCATCACACGATGAACGTGACTTCGAATTTGCCAATAAATACGGCTTAACGATTAAGCAAGTGATTGATGCCAAAGGCGCAGACGATAGCGACTTCTCTGCAACTGAATGGCAAGAATGGTACGGCTCTAAAGAAGGCAAATTGATCAATTCAGGCGAATTTGACGGTTTAGACTTCCAAGGCGCATTTGATGCCTTCCTTGCAAAATTAGAACCACAAGGTCTTGCGAACGTTAAAGTTCAATTCCGTCTACGTGACTGGGGTGTATCTCGTCAGCGTTATTGGGGTTGTCCAATTCCAATGATCAACTGTGATACTTGCGGTCAAGTGCCAGTGCCTGAAGATCAACTTCCTGTTGTACTTCCAACTGACGTAGTGCCAGACGGTTCAGGTAACCCACTGAACAAAATGCCTGAGTTCTATGAAACCAAATGTCCATGCTGTGGTGGCGACGCACGTCGTGAAACCGATACATTGGATACCTTCGTAGAATCATCTTGGTACTATGCACGTTATGCATCACCTGACTTCACTGGCGGTATGGTAAAACCTGAAGCGGGTCAAACTTGGCTTCCTGTCAACCAATACATCGGTGGTGTTGAACACGCAATTCTGCACTTGCTCTATGCACGCTTCTTCCACAAATTGATGCGTGATGAAGGTGTGGTACAAGGCAACGAACCGTTCACGAACTTGTTAACACAAGGTATGGTGCTTGCGGATACCTATTACCGCGAATCTGAGTCTGGTAAGAAAACATGGTTTAACCCTGCTGATATCGAACTTGAGCGTGACGAAAAAGGCCGTATCACGTCTGCAAAATACAAAGGTGATGGTCAAGACGTCATTGTTGGCGGTCAGGAAAAAATGTCGAAATCGAAAAATAACGGTATCGACCCGCAAGCGATTATTGACCAATACGGCGCAGATACTGCACGTGTGTTCATGATGTTTGCAGCGCCACCTGATCAATCACTTGAATGGTCTGATGCCGGTGTTGAAGGTGCAAACCGCTTCTTGAAACGTGTATGGCGTTTGGTAACAGGTTTCCTTGAAAAAGGTAATACTGCGACTGAATTCGATAAAGCTGCTCTTTCTACAGCTGCGCAAGATTTACGTCGTAAGACTCACGAAACCATCCAGAAAGTGGGTGATGATATTGAACGTCGTCACGCATTCAACACTGCGATTGCAGCAATGATGGAACTGTTAAATGCGAACAACAAGTTTGAAGCGAAAGATGACAATGACGTTGCTGTAGCACGTGAATCGATCACTACGCTTCTTACTTTATTGGCACCATTTGCACCACATTTAAGTCAGACTTTATTGGCTCAGTTTGGAATCGAGTTAACTCAAGCGCAGTTCCCACAAGTGGATGAATCTGCATTGACTCGTAACACCCAAACCATTGTGGTTCAGGTGAACGGTAAACTTCGTGGCAAATTAGAAGTGTCTGTCGATGCTTCTAAAGAAGATATTCTTGCACAAGCCAAAGCCTTGCCTGAAGTACAACAATTCTTGACGGGCCCAACCAAGAAAGAAATTGTGGTGCCGAATAAGTTAGTGAACTTGGTGGTTTAATTTAATCCCCCTAAATCCCCCTTTACAAAAGGGGGACTTCCCACTTCAAATAAAAAAATGAAGTCTCCTCCCTTTTTTAAAGGGAGGTCGGGAGGGATTAAATTAACCTCTCCCTAACCCTCTCCTTGTAGGAGAGGGAAATTTCTTCTCCCTTTGGGAGAAGGTTAGGATGAGAGAAAGGATTTCACAATTCCAAACAAAGCCCGTTGCCAGCCAACGGGCTTTGACTTTACAATCCGGTTCAGGATTTCAAATATTTCCCTGAGGGAAAAAGAGGATACTCATGCATTTAGGCAAACGTTTAGCAGCAATTGTTTTAACTTGTGGTCTAAGTGCAGGCCTCGTTGGCTGTGGCTTTCATTTAAAAGGAACCAATCCGAGTTCCGCACCTGTAGCTTACTCAGTCATGAGTCTGGCCCTGCCTGACAATACTGAAGATCTACAGGAAAAACTGGCTGTTTACCTGGGTGCTGCTGGAGTACAGCTGAGTAATGCACCTGATGCTTATGTCTTACGTGTCCTAGATTACACCCCTCGCCGTTTAGAATTGAATGGCAAACTGGTGGAAACCTTATTGCGCCTGAATATCACTTTCCGAATTGAAGATGCACAAGGCAATCCGGTGACTGAACCTCGTACAGTAATCGCAACCCGTACCTATCAATATGATATTGAAACCGTAAATACGGATGACCAGGAACAGAAATTCTTAAATCAGGTCCTGATTGATGATGTGGCCCAGCAGATTGCCCGTCAAATTTCTTCGAATCGTTTGCCACTGGCAAAACCAAAAACTTCGACTCAACCAGCCCAATAAGACGACCCAATGAAACTTGACTACCTCCAGGCATTAAAACGTGTCAATGAAGCTCGCGGTGCCTGGGTGTTGCATGGTCAGGAGCCTTTGCTGGAACAGAATCTGGTAGATGCCTTTCGTAACAGCTGGCAAAGCCGTGAAGTTGAACGCCAGCGTTATGATATTAGCTCTGCCGCCGACTGGAAAAATGTCTTCAATGCTTTAAACAGCCTGTCATTATTTTCTAGCCAATTGGCAATTGAAGTGCATGGCAATATCAAACCGGATGCCAGTGGTCTCAAACTATTAAAAAGCTATCTGCAACAGGACAGTGATAACCTGCTATTGGTGGTCATGCCGAAGCAAGATGCCAGCAGCCTGAAATCCAGCTTTTTCCAGACCATTGATGCCAATGGCGTAAATGTGTCACTGGTAGCGAATTACCCAAAGGATCGTCAACAGATCCTCGGGATTGAAGCGGAAAAACTGGGAATTAAGCTGGCCAATGACGCCTGGCAATGGCTGGAGCAGCATCATGAGCACAATTTGCTGGCTGCTAAAAACAGCCTGATGCGCGTAGCAGATACCTTTGCTGAAGTAGATATTATCCAGATTGACCATCTGTATGCCTGCTTGCAGGATCAGTCCCGTTACAGCACCTATGATCTGAGTGATGCCTTGCTGAATGGGAATTTGGCACAATCAATTAAGATCTTTCAGTATCTGATTGCCTCAGGTGAACCGATGAGCCTGATTTTGTGGAGTATCAGTAAAGAAATGCGTCTATTGATGCAATTATTTGAACAGCCACAAAATGCCTTACAAATCGGTATCTGGAAAACCAAAGTGAGCTTATATCAGCAAGCCTTGCGTCGTTTAAGTCCACAACGCTTTTTAAGCTGGCCTCAGCTTTTGATCCGGATCGATGCTGCAATCAAAGGGATGTCCAGAGAGAACCCTGAACATCTGATCTTGCAGGCCATTGCTGAAATGTGCGGTCAAAGCTTGTTTGCATCCTCGAGTGCCTAACTAAAGAAACGCGCAAACCAGCCTTTGCCTTTTTTCTTCTCCTGCGTTCGCAGGTAGCTCAGCATATTGTCCCGTACTGCTTCGACATAATCCTGATCATCGTGCTGAATATGGTTGATGAGCCATTTGGACAGAAGACGATACAAATCCTTTTCAATGGACTGACCTTGTTCAAACTTCAGGCGATAATCATTCAATTTTTTGACGAATAATTCATGTATGCCACGATGTGAAGGCAAATATTGATAACTCACCTGTTCCAGCAGGTTTTCCTCAAAGCTGAAATGTGACTGGGTATAGTCGATTAAATCGTCTAAAACCTCCCGGATTTTATCGCGATCTCCGGTACTTTTGACCTGCTCTAAAGCATTTATATAGTCCAGAATCTGGCGATGTTGATGATCAATCACCTCAATTCCAATATTGTAACTTTCATTCCATTCCATCTATGAACCTCATCAATTTTCTTAGTAAAGTCGTATTATTTTCCGCTCATTAAATGAGCATATTCTCTTAATAAATAAACCCATATTTTTTTTATGGAATTAAATATTATAAACTTTATTTGCCTAAATCTATATGTAAAACATAGATTTTTTAAATTTTAGTAGAACACATCGTTCGAAAAATTAGATTAAAAATGAAAGAGGTTGGCTTTAGCGCAGAATTATTTTTACAACAAATATCATTAAAAACTTCCATGATATTGAGCAGCATTATGGCGTATTTTTACCAGCAGTTTAGTGGCCAGGTTTTTGCATGCAGTATGTCTGAGAAGTACTTTATACTCCCATGAAGTTTTAATTAATTCATCATATGATCAATATTTTTCAGATAGCTAAATCGTATAAAATTTCACCTAAAAAAGATAACTCTAATAGGAGTAGTTCAATGAATCCCTTATATAAAATCAGGTTTTATCTTATATGCTTTTTTAAACCAGGCAGTGGAAAGTAGTTCTCATTTTAAATAAAAAAAATTCACGTTTTATCCTAATTTCGCTTTTATAATCAACTGTTATCCTACGACCCGAATCTGAATCCATATGCCAAAAATAAAACCTACGAAACTCATTATGGCGATTGTAATTGCCATCCTGGTGGCAGTCACTGCCTGGTATTTTCTGAAACCAAAAGAGCAGCAGCCACAATACATTACAGCCGAAGTGACCCAAGGGGATATTGAAAATTCGGTACTGGCAACTGGTGTACTTGAAGCCACCAAAATGGTCAGTGTCGGTGCCCAGGTTTCGGGTCAGGTTAAAAAAATGTATGTGCAACTCGGCGATCAGGTCAAACAAGGCCAGTTAATTGCCCGAATTGACTCTGTTCGTCAGGAAAATGATTTAAAGACTGCTGAAGCCAGCATTAAAAACCAGATGGCACAGCTTGCCGTGAAACAGGCCAACCTCGCCAAGGTGGAAGCCGAGTATAAGCGTCAGCAAGCCATGTATGCCCAAGATGCAACCTCGCGTTCAGAACTGGAATCTGCATTAGCTAGCTACAAAACCGCTCAGGCAGATATTACTGCGATTAATGCACAGATCGAACAGTCACGTTTAACTCTAGCCACTGCGAAAGAAGATCTCGGTTATACCCAAATTGTGGCGCCAATGGACGGAACCATCGTAGCGATCGTGACTGAAGAAGGTCAGACTGTAAACGCCAATCAAAGTGCACCAACGATTGTGAAACTGGCGCAGCTGGATACCATGACCATTAAGGCTGAAATTTCTGAAGCCGATGTCATGAAAGTTCAGGAAGGTCAAACAGTGTACTTCACTACTTTGGGGAATACTGACAAGAAAATTTACGCAAAACTTCGTCAGGTTGAACCTGCACCAAATTCAATTAATACCGAAACCAATACTTCAAGCTCGACTTCAGGTTCTGCAGTGTATTACAACGCCCTGTTTGATGTACCGAATGAAGATGGCAAGCTGCGTATTGATATGACGGCGCAAGTCTATATCGTGCTAGATGAAGCACGAAATGTACTGACTGTGCCGGCGGCTGCCATTCAAGGTTCAAACCGTCCACAACGTCCAAATCGTGGTGAAGGCTCTCGTGGTGCCGGTGACCCATCTGCACGTGGCGAAGGTCAGGATCAAGCCCGTGGCGATAGTAAACGTCCGGCAGGTGACCGCCCTCCTCGCTTAGAACTTTCTGATGCTGAACGTGCCCTGATTGAACAAGGCAAAGCTCAGCGTGCCATGGTTCGTGTATTGCAGGCAGACGGTACAGCAAAACCAACCCCCGTCCTGATTGGTCTGAATAACCGTGTTACTGCACAAGTGATCAAAGGCTTGAAACGTGGTGATCAGGTTGTGATTGCAGATGGCTCTGATACTTCTAATGACGGTGCTAAACGTGGCGGCAGTGGCCGTGGTCCTGGTGGCGCCGGCCCAATGAGAATGTAAGCATGAATCAACAACAGCAACCTCTACTCGAGGTCAAGAATCTGGTTCGTGAATTCCCTGCGGGTGAAAGCACGGTCCAGATTTTAAAAGGGGTCAATCTGGAGATTTATCCGGGGGAACTGGTCGCCATTGTCGGTCAGTCCGGTTCCGGTAAATCCACCTTGATGAATATTCTGGGCTGTCTGGATAAGCCGACCAAGGGCAGCTATAAAGTTAAAGGCCGTGAAACCCGTGAACTTGAAGCCGATGAACTGGCGCAGTTACGTCGTGAATATTTTGGCTTTATTTTCCAGCGTTATCATCTGCTCGGTGATTTAAGTGCGGCAGGTAACGTTGAAGTTCCTGCAATTTATGCTGGCGCAGATTCAGATGCCCGTCATGAACGTGCTGTCAAGTTACTGACTGATTTGGGCTTGGGTGAAAAAACCCAGAACCGTCCGAGTCAATTGTCTGGTGGTCAGCAGCAGCGTGTTTCGATTGCCCGTGCCTTGATGAACGGCGGTGACGTGATTCTTGCCGATGAACCGACCGGTGCACTCGACAAGAATAGCGGTATTGAAGTGATGCGGATTCTGCGTGAGCTGAATGCCAAAGGTCATACTATTATTCTGGTCACACACGATCATAACGTGGCAAAAAATGCGACGCGCATTATCGAGATTTCAGACGGGAATATCATTTCAGATAAACCGAATGTGCCTGAAGTTGATGATGGTTTTGAGAAAGAAAATCTGGTCCGAAATGAACAGAAGAAAATCTCGAGCTGGCGTTCCGCGGTAGACCGTCTCGGTGAAGCTTTCCGTATGGCTTTATTGGCCATGAATGCGCACCGGATGCGGACCTTCCTGACCATGCTTGGGATCATTATCGGGATCGCGTCGGTTGTCTCGGTTGTTGCGCTCGGTAACGGTTCACAAAAGCAGATTCTGGAAAATATCAGCAGTCTCGGGACCAATACCATTACCGTGTTCCAGGGCCGGGGCTTCGGGGATAACTCACGTTCCTCCCAATCCAAGACCCTGATTCCCGCTGATGCCGATGCACTGGCAGAACAGCCTTATGTGGATGGGGTCAGTCCATCGGTCAACAGTAGTGTCACCGGACGCTTCAAAGAGATCGAAGCATCGACTACTGTCAACGGCGTCAGTGAAGACTTCTTCTATGTCAAAGGTATGACCTTTAAATCAGGTCAGCCATTTGATAAAGAAAGTATTACTGAGCAGGCGCAGGATGTGGTAATTGATACCAACACCCAAAATACTTTCTTTGCAGATGGCACCAATCCTGTCGGTCAGGTGCTGCTCTTAGGCAGTGTACCGAGCCGGGTGATTGGCGTCATTGATGCGCAAAAAGGCATGATGGGCAATAATGATAGCCTGAATGTCTATCTGCCCTACTCTACTGTTATGAGCCGTATGCTGGGTCAGCCCAATGTGCGTCAGATTATTGTGCGTATTAAGGATGAATATCCAAGTGCAACCGCTGAAAATGCCATTTTAAATCTACTGGTCCAACGTCACGGTGCGCAGGATGTGTTTACACAAAATGCAGACAGTATCCGTGAAACGATTCAGCAAACGACTCAAACCATGACCTTGCTGATCTCTGCAATTGCAGTGATTTCACTGGTCGTCGGTGGGATCGGGGTAATGAATATTATGCTGGTTTCCGTGACTGAACGTACTCAGGAAATCGGGGTACGGATGGCGGTCGGTGCGCGCCAAAGCGACATTCTGCAGCAATTCCTGATTGAAGCTGTTCTGGTTTGTATTCTGGGCGGCATCTTAGGCGTATTGCTGTCACTCGGTATCGGTCAACTGATTACCCATTTTGCTGGAGGAACCTTCCAGATGGCATACTCGACCACATCGATTATCGCAGCCTTTGTCTGCTCAAGCCTAATCGGTATTGTGTTCGGCTTTATCCCGGCACGTAACGCAGCCCGTTTGAATCCGGTCGATGCACTTTCTCGAGAATAAGGAATCTGATATGCATACTCTTACCAAACTTGCCAGTGCCCTACTCCTCGGGAGTTCACTGGTCGGCTGTGCGGCCGTGGTGAAAACACCGTATGAACAACCTGCTGTACAGGTGCCTAACAACTTTCAAAACAGTAAAGCTGTAAGCCAGCAAATTCATGCTGATATTCTGGCAGATCAATGGTGGACTCTATTTAAAGATCCGCAATTGAATAGTCTGGTGAATGATGTACTGGCAGCCAATAGTGATCTGGCCGTTGCCGGGATTAATTTACAGCAAGCCCGTATTCAGGCCAGACAGACACAAAGCCAGCAAGGTGTACGTATCAGTGATGCGGGATTAACCACGCGTAGAAGCTTTGATCTGGAAGATGGCAGCAGTTCATCTGGTTTTGGTGTCAATTTTCCTGGCTTAAGCTATGAACTGGATCTGTTCGGTAAACTGGCCAATCAGACTGAAGCAGCACGCTGGGAAGCCCTGGCATCTGAAGAGGACTTGCAGGCAACTGCACAAAGTCTGATTGGCACAACTGCGCAATTGTACTGGCAGCTGGGTTATCTAAATGAACGTTATAGCGTGGTTCAACAAAACCTGGCGACTGCACAGCGTACCTATGATCTGGTCAATGTCCAGTATCGTGCCGGTGCAGTATCTGGTTTGGATTTAACTCAAGCTGAACAGGCCATCCAAAGCCAGCAAGCGACCTTAAGCCAGATTGAACAGCAACGTGTGGAAACACGTACGGCGCTGGCAGTACTCATGAATATGCCTGTGCAACAGCTTTCGATTCAGGAACCGAAACGTTTACCGAATATTGCTTTACCATCGATTGAAGCCGGCTTGCCTGCTAGCCTTCTCTCCCGTCGTCCTGACTTGAGAGCCACTGAACTGCGTTTGCGTAAAGCCTTGGCCAACAAGGATGCCAACAAGGCCAGTTATTATCCTTCGATCAGCCTGACTGGCAGCCTAAGTACTGGCGTGGGCACCAGTTCATCATTGTCAGATGCACTTAAAAATCCGGTGGCGACCTTAGGCGCAGGACTCAGCCTGCCATTCCTGCAATGGAATGATATGAAACGTGATTTGCAGGTGAATGAACTGGAATATGAAAAAGCGATTATCCAGTATCGTCAGACCATGTACGAAGCTTTTGCCGATGTAGAGAATGCCCTGTCTAATCGTACTGAACTCACCAAACAGGTTGCGTTACAACAACGTAATATTGAACTGGCTGAACGTACTGAACGTCTGACCGAAGTACGTTATCGTAATGGTGCAGTAGCATTGAAAAATCTGCTGGATGCACAGGAAACCACGCGGAATGCCCGTCTGTCTTTGGTGCAAACCCGACAAAGCCAATACAATGCTTATGTGACCCTGATGCAAGCTTTGGGTGGTAGTCCGATCAAGCAACTGCCTTAAGCAACATATTTGACTCAATAAAAAACCGCTGTTAGTCAGCGGTTTTTTTTGAAGTTTACATATGCAGATAAGCATTTACATTGTTGAGCTGTTCAATAGAAGGTTCATGTCCCAACAAGCTGCCTTTTTCCAGCCATTCACGGGCAATTGCAATATCACGTTCTACACCAATGCCTTTGGTATATAAGCGCCCCAGATGACTATAAGCATCGGCATTGACCTGCGCAGCCGCTTTACGATAGCACTGGATTGCCTGCTCCAAATTGGCTTCAGTACCAATTCCTTGTTCCAAAGCCTCACCTAAAGCATTTAGTGCGAGACCATTATGCTGGCTCAAAGCCTGTTGCAGATATTTCAGTCCTAAAGCCGTATCTTGCTCCACCTTCTTGCCCTTTAAATACATCAAGCCTAATTCGGCCTGTGCTTGTGCATCTTCCAATTGAGCTGCCTGATGCAGATAACGTTTGGCCTGTTCCTCATTCACTTCAAAGACTGGATAAAGACCACTATAAGCCTGATACAAATACCAGGCAGCCTTACTTGATCCTTTTGCCACAGCCTGATTCAAATATTGAATTGCCTTTTCTCGGGTCGACAGCGGATATTCAGGCAAGCCATAAAAACGTCCCACTATATAAATCAGATCAGCTTCAGACTTTGCTACAAGTTGCTCTTGCTGTGCAACTGCCTGAATCATTTGGGTGGCTTTAGCCGTATCTTTGGCTACACCTACTCCGTTTAAATAGCAGAGTGCCAGACCCATCTGACTAAAGCCATGATCAGGATCACTTTGCAAGGCATGTTGATAGAGTTCAAATGCTTTCTCCGGTTCATGTGCGACCAGATAGGATTCAAAATATAGTGCGGCAATCAGACTCAAGGCCTGAGGATGCTGAGTTTGTGCTGCTTCAGACCAGTAGCGAAATGCCATGGTTTCATTTTTTTGTACATACCAGCCATGAAAATAGGCCAGACCGATCAGGGTTTTGGCCTGTGCATCTTTATACTCTTTGGACTGCTGTAATAGATGCCGAAACACCCGTTGGCGTTGATCAGGATCAATAGTGCCGAGTAACACGCCGGCATAGTAATCATATAAACCGCTCTGATCACCCAGATGAATACAGCGTTTAATGAAATTCAAAGCCTGCTGTTGATCTTTGGGCAAGACTTTGCCATTTGCATAGGCTTCGGCAATATCCTGATTGGCCGCCAAGTGATCCTGCTGTGCTGCCAGAAACAGATAGTGGATCCCCAAACTTAAATCTTGCGCTGCACCATCTGCCAAATAATATTGGGCTAACTGATACTGTGAATTGGCATGTCCCTGCTCGGCATTTTGAATTAACAGTTGCAGACGTTGCTGTTCTGCAGTGTCATGATCAGATTCAGCTAGTTCAGTGATGCGGTACTGCGCATCCAGATGACCGCGCGCGACCGCATGCCGATACCAGTACAAGGCTTTTTCAGGGTCATTTAATTGGTATTGATGACAATCATAGATCTGGCCTAAATGATAGGCCGCATCCTCACCACCTAAACTATAAGCTTTTTCAAGAAAGCTAATGGCTTTTTCCGTGCTCTGCTCACGACCCTGTCCGTTTAAATGCATTAGAGCCATGCCCACATAAGCCTGTGGCAAGTCCTGCTGCTGGGCTAACCCGTGATAAATTTGATAGGCACGTTCATAATCCGGATGATGTGGATCCGTACTTAGACGCGCCGCATACTTCAATTGAGCATCAATCTGCTCAATCCATAGATCATGATGCACGGCTTTGGCCTGATCACGTTTCACTGGATCAGGACGTTTCCACATCCAGATTGCTAAAGCCCCAATCCCCAAAACCAGCACTAGCAAAAACCACATAGCTGCTCCAAAACCAAAAGATTGTTTTTGTTATATGTATAAAAATTCATTTTAAACTTAGCATAAAAAAAAGCACAGATCGTGTGCTTTTTTTTTGACTCAATCAGGCTTTAAGTCTTTTGCTATCAAGCTTTTTCAATACTTCCGATACCGCAACCATAGCGAAGCTAGAGGTCACTACCACTGCAGACCCATAACCACCACAGCGTAAGCCTGCGCTTGCACAAACATCCGCACTGGAAAATGGGTTATCGATAGAATAGACACAAGTGATACCAAATTTTTCTTTTGGCTTTTTACAGATGCCTTTAGCACGTAATTGCGCACGTAATTTTGCCAGCATTGGATCCTGTTCGGTTCTGGATAAATCAGCTACCCGGATTTTTAAAGGATCCAGTTTACCGCCTGCCCCACCTGACACAATCAAAGGAATCTTGTTAAAACGGCAATGCAGCATCAAGGCAAACTTTGCTTTGACGTCATCGATACAATCCAGAATGATGTCAGGCTTTCCTGACAGAATTTCTTTCACATTTTCTGGTGTCAGATAATCGTCAATCAGATTGATCTTGATTCGGGGATTAATCAAACGGCAGCGTTCCGCCATGATTTCGATTTTTTCACATCCTAGCGTCGCCGTCATGGCTGGTAACTGACGGTTAATGTTCGATGCTGCCACCACATCCATGTCAACCAGTGTGAGCTCGCCAATCCCGGTACGTGCCAGTGCTTCGACTGCCCATGAACCAACACCGCCAATTCCGATCACCATCACATGACTGTTTTCATAATGATGAAAGCTATCGTCACCATAAATTTTGGCTACACCCGCAAAACGGCGGTCATACTCATCATCTTGAAGCAGATCAGTCATAGGTCATCAATAGCAAGAAAAACACCAGAGCATTTTAGCAAAATCATGGGCACTTTACTGCCACTAAAATTCAGATACAAAATCAGTCAAAAAAGCTTTCTTGTGCCATCGCTGAAATACGTAAAATTGATCAAATTACAACCATCATAAACTTCACAATATTTGAATTATTATTGTCTTAAAGAGAGTCAGATCAGCATGCTATTTAACGCCCTTTTTGCCCTGATGGTTTTACTGTTCGTGCTGTATCTTTATGTTTTAGCCTTTAAAAAGCAGAAAAATTATTATCTCAGTATCATGATCCGTATCCTGACTTTGGGATTATTTGCTTTGATTATCTTGGATCAATATGAAACCCAGACTCATCTTGCTCTGGTGCTACTAACATGGGTACTCTTTGAGAGCAGCGAGAATTTTTATAATAAAAAACTATCTTCAAGCAAATAAAAAAAAGAGGCTTTCGCCTCTTTTTCACTGTTCGGATTATTTATTCATAATGAAGAAATATTCACGATAGTATTTCAGTTCAGCAATCGAATCACGAATGTCATCCATGGCTAGATGCGAAGCATTTTTCTTCAGGCCACTCATAATTTCAGGGCGCCAGCGTTTTGCCAGCTCTTTCACTGAAGATACGTCCAGATTACGGTAATGGAAATACTGTTCCAGTTCCGGCATTAAACGGTGCAGAAAACGACGGTCCTGACAGATCGAGTTACCACACATAGGCGATACTTTTGGATTGACCCATTTTTTCAGGAATTCAATGGTTTCACGTTCTGCATCCTGAGCAGTCAATTTACTGCGGCGCACACGCTCAATCAAGCCAGACTGACCATGCTGGCGAGTATTCCACTCGTCCATCGCATTCAGGATACGGTCAGATTGATGCACAGCTAGCACGGGCCCTTCGGCAAGAATATTCAGGTTATCGTCCGTTACAATCGTGGCAACTTCAATAATCTGGTCATTGTCTGTATCCAGACCTGTCATTTCCAGGTCAATCCAAATCAGGCGGCTATCCGGGGTGCTGCTCATAAATGTGCAATCTTATTAGGCTATAAAACATTTATAGTAGCAAATTTATTACGTCGATGCTGTAACTGACACCCCGCTTCATGCTATTTTTGCCATCTCGCTCCCATGGTTTTTTAGGATTTGAATGGCTTTAATACGTAAACGTCGTTTAACTGAACAACAACAACGTCGTATTCAAAAACAGCACAAAACGCGTCAGGAAGAGATCGATACCTCTCAAGACCTGGAAGGGCTGGTCGTGCAGCATTATGGCCGCCAGCTTGAGGTCCAGGCCTTGTCCGTACCTGAACAGCATCCTGAAAAACCGGTCGTGGCTGAAGGCGAACCTGAGCCATTCTGGAAGCCGATTGAACTGGGTAGTGTCTGGCGCTGCCATACCCGAACCAACCTGGAATTGCTGGTAACAGGCGACCGAGTCAAATGGCAGGCTGATCCCAATACTGGACTCGGCATTATTACGGCGATTCATCCGCGTACCTCTTTGCTGACCCGTCCTGACCGTTACCACAAGGTTAAACCGGTTGCCGCCAATATTTCCCTGATTGTGATTGTGTTTGCACCATTGCCTGAGCCAGCCCCGGGTTTGATTGACCGTTATCTGGTGGCTTGTGCAGATGCAGAGATTCCAGCACTTTTAGTGCTCAATAAATCAGATTTGCTTAAGGAAAATGATCCGATTCTGGATTTGCTTAAAGAATATAAAGATTTGGGTTATGAAGTCATGCAAACCCAGTCCGATGGCGATCTGACAGAACTGTCCGCTCGTCTAAATGAAGAAACTGTAGCGTTTGTCGGTCAGTCTGGTGTGGGTAAAAGTACGCTGATTAATGCGATCGTTCCGAATGCTGCACAGAAAACCAATGTCATTTCTGAAAACTCAGCACTGGGTCAGCATACGACGACCTCCACACGTCTGATTTCCTTTGGCGATGGCGCTGCTCTCATCGACTCACCGGGAATCCGTGAATTTGGTCTCTGGCATCTGCCTTTAGACAAAGTTCAAAGTGGTTTTCCGGAAATTGAAAATCTGCTCGGTCACTGTCAGTTCCGTAACTGCACACATAAACATGAAAAACAGTGTGCCTTACGTCAGGCAGCATCAACAGGGGAAATTTTGCCGCGCCGACTGGATAGCTATTTACGTTTAATTGACGAAATTAACGAAGCGCAGCAAAAAAATTAATTTTCTTAAGGCTTAGCCCTTGAAGCGGTGATTTTGATCACCATATTTATGAGCTATACTCTTGGCAATTTTAAAATTGTAATTAGGTGAATTGTGGAACGTTGGTTCGAGTTTATGGGGAATCACCCCTTCTTGTTTGGAACACTCGCGGTACTCGTGGTTGTCTTCTTCATCATCGAAGGTCAACGTAATGGTCGTAAAATCTCTCCGCAATCGCTGGGAATTTTAGTTAAAGCAAAAAATGCCATGCTGATTGATTTACGTGATGCCAAAGACTTCCGTGAAGGTCACATCAGTGGTAGCCGTAACATTCCATATAGCCAAATTACAAAACACGTTGATGAGTTAAAAGCATCTGATCGCCCGTTGGTGTTCATTTGTAATCTTGGGCAAGTTGCAGGTTCTGCGCTTCAACAAGTAGGTCATGCAGATGCCTACCGTCTGGATGGCGGCATTACAAACTGGAAAGCTCAAGGTTTACCTTTGGTGAAAAGCAAATAATCAGCGAACAGGAGATTGATCATGGCTGAAGTTACTATCTATTCGACGACAGTATGTCCGTATTGTATCCGTGCAAAACAGCTCCTTGAGCGCAAAGGTGTTGCATTCAAAGAAATTAATTTATCGAATGAAGCCCCTGAAGTACGTCTTGAATTGATGCAACGTACCAATCATCGTACCGTGCCACAGATTTTTATTAATGAACAATTCATCGGCGGTTTTGATCAACTTTATGCCCTAGAGCGTGAAGGCAAACTAGACGAATTACTGGCTTAATCTACTAAAACCTACCTCATATCAAGGATTAAAGAATGAGTGAAGAACAACAAGCTCAACCACAATTGGCATTAGAGCGTATTTACACTAAAGATATTTCTTTTGAAGTTCCTGGGGCACAAGTTTTTACCAAGCAATGGCAACCTGAGTTAAACATCAACCTTTCTTCTTCTGCAGAAAAAATTGATCCGACTCATTTTGAAGTGGCTTTAAAAGTTGTGGTTCAAGCAACCAATGAAGGTGATACAGCGTTTATCGTTGACGTGACTCAAGCGGGGATCTTCCTGATTGATGGCGTGGAAGAAGAGCGTCTGCCATACATTCTTGGTGCTTACTGCCCGAACATCCTGTTCCCGTTCCTTCGTGAAGCGGTGAATGATATGGTGACTAAAGGTAGCTTCCCGCAATTGCTGCTTACACCAATCAACTTCGATGCTGAATTTGAAGCGAACATGCAACGTGCGCAAGCTGCTGCTGTTGAAGGTCAAGCTTAATCACTTGATCTTGAAGTTAAAAAAGACCGCAATTGCGGTCTTTTTTATGGCTTATTTAAAGGCTTGATGCCCCTGCTTCTTAATCTGATCCATTTTCACCGTGAGGGTTTGAGCTTTGGCTAACTGATCTCCTGCAACAAGCTGTTCAGCTTGTTTAATCTCTTTCAATAAGTCAGTTAACAATCCCTGATACGCTGTGATTTTTGCGTCCTTCGGTTTAAGCTTTTGCAGACCTGATGGTAAATTTTTCTGGCAAACTTCCACAGATTTTTGCATGCTCTGCAATGCTGCTTGTGCCTCTTTATTATCTTTGGCAGATTTGAATTTCTTTAAATGATGGTCAAGTTCATGCATATTGTCATGATAGTGATTGTCTGCTGCCATGCTCGACGTGGTGATCCCCACAGTTCCCATCACAAAAATCATGCTGATTAAAAAATTTTTAAACATCCTTAATTGTCCTGTATTGTTTTTATATTAAGCATCTTAGTGGGAAAGCCTTGAAAGATAAATTATTTTGATCCAAATTCTTGTATCCCTTGTCATTAGATTTACATCATTGACGATTAGAATTAAAAATAAAAACCCCTCAATAATGAGAGGTTTTCTTTGCTGAGAATTAATCTTTTAAAGAGACTTATTCTGCATCCAGCATCAGTTCAGCACTCATGCCTACTGTGTTATAGCCCGCATCGACATACATGATTTCACCAGTAATCCCGTTCGCCCATGGTGAGCACAGGAACAATGCTGCATTACCGACATCTTCAATGGTCACATTGCGTTTTAGTGGAGCCACTTTTTCATTCAGATCCAGCATTTTACGGAATGATTTAATACCAGACGCCGCCAATGTACGGATTGGACCGGCTGAGATCGCATTGACACGGATACCTTCTGCACCCAGGCTAGATGCCAGATAACGTACACCTGCTTCCAAAGAGGCTTTCGCCAGACCCATCACGTTATAGTTCGGCATCACGCGTTCAGAACCTTGATAAGTCAGCGTTAACAGGCAGCCTTGGCGTGCAGCCAGTAATGGCTTCGCAGCACGTGCCATCGCGATAAAGCTGTAAGCACTGATGTCATGGGCAATCTTAAAGCCTTCACGATCCGTCACATCAGTAAAATCACCATCTAAAGTATGTGCTGGTGCGAAACCGATTGAATGTACGACACCATCCAGACCATCCCAGTGTTTTGCCAGTTCTGCAAATGCATTGTCAATTTCTGCATCTACAGCCACATCACAAGGAAAAACCAATTCCGAACCGAATTGTGCAGCAAAATCATCTACACGTTTTTTCAGCTTTTCATTTGGATAAGTAAAAGCGAGTTCTGCACCTTCACGATGTAATGCCTGAGCAATACCAAAAGCAATTGATAATTTACTTGCAATACCTGCGATCAAGAAGCGCTTACCCGCCAATAGTCCTTGTGCCATGTGAATCTCACTCAAAATAATTTATATGCATGATGCCAAGTCTAAAGCATTTTAGAAATTGCATAATGCGCCTTTTTTTCATTGGATCATAAATTGGAATCCGGTTTCCGACCGATGTAGGGTTTTATCTTAGATCGTCAGATGTAAAGCCTGATGGGTATTTTTCCAGAGCTGCTGTGCCAGTTCATCCTGATTCATATGCAGACCCTTGGCCAAGCCTTGCAAGACATAAGGCAGATTGGCAGGTGTATTGCGAGTTCGCTGTTCAGTAGAATGCTGACAACATAAGGGCGTCATGTCCGGACAATCGGTTTCAAGCACCAGATGTTCCGGTCCTACCTGTTCTACCACCTGATGCAGTTTTTTGGCATTCGGATTGGTGATTTGTCCTGTTATCCCAAGCTTAAAGCCCAGTTTAATAAAGGCTTTTGCCTCTTCAATCCCACCACCAAAAGCATGGGCAATACCGCCTTGTTTAAACTGATGCTGTTTTAGAATCTGTAAAACATCGGCATGAGATTTACGGATATGCAGTAACACAGGTTTATCAAACTGCTGCGCCAGTTCCAGCTGTGCAGCAAAAAAATCCTTCTGTTTCTGAAAAAGTTCCGGCTGTTTATGTCGCTTATCAAAAGTATCTAGACCAATTTCACCAATGGCTATGCAAGGCTCTCTGCTTAATAACTGCTCCAGATCCTGTAAATGCTCAGGTTGATGCTGCTCAATATAAAATGGATGCAGGCCGGGTGCCAGATGACTTTGAGGCGCATTGTCTAACTGATTAATAAAATGATGCGTCTGCAATAAATCCTTAAACCGGCTCTGTAAAAAACCAATTAAGACCAGATGCTCCACCCCTGCTGCTTTAGCTGCATAAGCCAGCTGTTCCCGATCATGATCAAAATCGGGAACATCAAAATGGGTATGGGTATCAAATAACGAAACCATCAGCGTGCTTTGGCAGGAGTTGCAGGCTCGGCTTCTGAAGCAGCGTTCTCTGTTTGAGGCAGATATTCAGGTTTCAGAATGCCATTCAGCTGTTCATAAGGAATGACCAGACGTGGTAAACCGACCACATAAGGACCAATCTCATATTCGGCATATTGCAGCGCCAATCCCTGTTTAGACAGATAGAAATTATCCGTCAGTTTGAATTTCCAGGCCTGTTCATATTCAGCTACATCATTGGCCAGTTTGGATTCCATCACCCAGGCTTTAAAAGCCTCATAAGCTTTGGCTTCAAGTTGAGCCTTTTGTTTAGGCAAAATGATATCGTCCAGCTTAATCAGCTTTTTCTGCTCAAGATCAAAATTGTAGTAGGTTTGAGCAGAAGCGCCATGCGCACCACCGAGATAATGGGTACTGTTTAAGACCACAGTCGCGAGTGGATCACCAGATTGTAGAATTCTCGGTTTGATCATCAAGCTGATACTATGGCTGGCACTGAGTGCTTTCAACTCCTTATCCAGATTCAGGAAAGTCTGCATATGCGGCTGAATCTGCTGTTCAAGCTGCTGTTTTGGAGTTTTGACATTGGCTAATGCGGTTTCTGGTTCGGAAGCAGCGGCTTCAGCTTCACTGGCAGCCGATGCTTTTGCCGGTTCGATTGCATCAATAGACAAAATACCCTGTAGCTGCTGCAGAATCTGCTGATCTATCCATTCATCAATAAATGGCTGATTGCTTTTCAATCGCTCAATAGAAATCTCAGGACAGTTTTTTCCTTCACATTCAGGCAAGGCCAGTTTCAGCTTCTCAGTATCACCACTCAGCTTCAGCACTTCAGGCTGAGCCTGTACCACTTCAGGTGCAGCAGTATCTTTTGGCTCTTTTTCTTTAGGCTGACAGGCACTCAGCAAAACCGCTGATGCCAATACTGACAGACATAAAACATTCTTATAATTTGACATGCATTAACCTTTGTTCAACATCATCATTTATCCTTGCAGGACCTACCTGTTAGAACATATTCTGATAAATATCCACTTTCAAGACTTGTTGTGTTTGTTCTTTGGTTAAATAGATGTCCAGTTGTTTGGCATCTTTGCTAATTTCCTGACTACGATAATGTAGACCAATTCCTTCCTGATCAAAGAACCAGTCCGCCTGTCCCCAATACAGTTTTTTTGGAGCTTTCTGCTGGACTTCCGCATTATTGTCTTTTAACCATTTCTGATAAGCTTGCTGCACAATTTGATCCATCTGCAACTGCTGCTCAGGATTGATAATATCCAGAGGGCTGAGTATTTTTTGCTGCAGCCGGTCAGCCACAAAGAAATAATAGCGTTCATTGACGCGGATATTTTCCTGAGTGCTATCTACCCCAATTTGTACTAACACAAATTGATTGCGCTGATAAGGAATACGAGTATATAGCGATAACTCATAGGCCTTATTCAGTTTGAGCTGGGCTTGCCAAGCATCTGATTTTTTTACATAGGCATTAACCGCCTGCTGC
Organism: Acinetobacter sp. CAU_H_56; assembly: GCF_058599425.1. Taxonomy (NCBI): domain Bacteria; kingdom Pseudomonadati; phylum Pseudomonadota; class Gammaproteobacteria; order Moraxellales; family Moraxellaceae; genus Acinetobacter; species Acinetobacter sp. CAU_H_56. Next base: position 2,591,911 of record NZ_CM178654.1, read on the forward strand.
AGACTCATATCCTGCTTTAAGCCAATCTGATCCTGAATGACTTTTGCCTGCTGCTTTTCAATAGACTGGTTTAGCCAGGCATCGGCTGTCTTTAAGGTTTGAATATCCAGATTAATACAGTTTTTAGTTTCACAAAATGGCAAGGCAATATCGGCCGATTTCTCCTGAATATTCAGGTAAGGCAAGACCTTGGCTTTTTCTTCAGGGGTGACTGCTGCAGATTTTTTCTGTTCCGTCGCTGCCTGTTCTTTTTCATTTTTATCACATGCACCAAGTAACAAACTACAGCCAATGACTGAACCGAGCAGAATTTCCTTACTAAACTTCATGATTTTTTAGAGATATAAGTAATGAGTCGTTTAAATGTAGCACAAAATAAAACAGCTTCCGGAGAAGCTGTTTAACATTTTCCAAGCCTGAAGGCTTAGTGTTCGCGTGTATTACAGAATACGATATCCGGATAACGTTCCTGCATCAGCTGTAAGTTCACCCGGCTTGGTGCAAGATAAGTCAAGTGACCACCACCATCAACAGATAATTGGTCATGGGCTTTTTTCTTGAATTCGTTAAATTTTTTCTCATCTTCACAAGATACCCAACGTACTGTATTGATGCTCACTGGCTCATAAATACAGTCCACCTTGTACTCTTCTTTCAGACGATACGCGACCACCTCGAACTGCAACACACCCACAGCACCGACAATCAGGTCATTGCTGTTTTGTGGCATAAAGACCTGAGTTGCACCTTCTTCAGACAGCTCTTTCAGACCTTTTTGCAGCTGTTTTGACTTCAATGGATCTTTCAGACGGACACGGCGGAACATTTCCGGTGCAAAGTGCGGAATACCAGTAAATTGCAGTTTTTCACCTGAAGTGAAGGTATCACCGATCTGGATGGTACCGTGGTTATGCAGACCAATAATATCACCCGGCCATGCTTCTTCCAGATGCTGACGGTCACCGGCCAGGAAGGTCAAGGCATCACTAATGCGGATATCTTTATCGATACGCACATGCTTCATTTTCATGCCTTTTTCATACTTACCTGAACAGATTCGCATGAAGGCAATACGGTCACGGTGTTTCGGGTCCATATTGGCCTGAATCTTGAAGATAAAGCCTGTGAAACCTTCTTCATCTGCCTCTACTTTACGGTCTTGAGTCGGATGCGCTTTGGGAGGCGGTGCATATTCGCTAAATGTATCCAGAACATGGTCGACACCGAAGTTACCTAAAGCTGTACCGAACAGCACTGGAGTTTGACGGCCTGCCAGGAATTCTTCACGATCTAATGGCTCATTGGCCATTTGTACCAGTTCCAATGATTCTTCAAATGCAGCCCAAGCCAGCTCACCGACTTTTTCACGTAAGTCTGCATGGTCATAGCCATCACGAACTTCGATATCAGTAATCACTGAACCAAAACCGGCTTTATAGACATAGAACTTTTCTTCAAGCAGGTTATATACACCAGCGAAGTCACGTCCTGTACCGAGTGGCCAGGTGATTGGTACACATTTAATTTTCAGGACATTTTCGATCTCATCCAGCAGCTCTAAAGGCTCACGGATTTCACGGTCCATTTTGTTGACGAAAGAAATGATCGGTGTGTCACGCATACGACACACTTCCATCAATTTAATGGTACGTTCCTCGACACCTTTTGCACCGTCAATCACCATCAACGCCGAGTCTACCGCAGTGAGGGTACGGTAAGTATCTTCCGAGAAATCTTCATGCCCCGGGGTATCAAGCAGGTTAATCATCTTGTCCTTGAACGGGAACTGCATGACGGACGTGGTGATCGAAATCCCACGCTCTTTTTCCATTTCCATCCAGTCAGAAGTGGCTGCACGATCCGATTTACGGCTTTTCACCATACCTGCAACCTGAATGGCCTGCCCCCATAACAGCAGTTTTTCTGTCATGGTAGTTTTACCGGCATCGGGGTGGGAAATAATGGCGAATGTACGTCGCTGAGCGACCTGCGCCGCTAACTCATCTTTAAAACTCATGGAAAATACCTACTGCAGAACCGCAGTGCTCAAGATCAAATACGATCAATATGAAAAATTGATAATATTGTAGCAGATTTCTAGAGCCAATAAGCAGCCCTATAAACTGGAGAAATCGTAGTTTCCTATTCTCTTTTCAGGTTAAACTGATATTTTTTTGGCTCGTCTATTTAGCAGATTTAATTTACTACTCAACCTAGAAATTATAAATCAATAATCACATAAATTTTATAATTTACAATTGATTAGCTTAATCATAAAAATTTCTAAATAGTGATTTACTGAGTTCAAGAAATAAAGGCCCTAGCTTCAAGTTGCTCGACATCCATCGGTTTACCCAGCAGATAGCCCTGCATCTGCTGACAGCCCAAACGGGTCAAAATTTCCGCTTGCTGTACAGTTTCAATGCCTTCAGCTGTCACTTTTAAACCGAGTTTAATGGCCAGCTGAATAATACTTTCCAGAATCATTTCTTCCTTGGAACCTGCACTCAGACCCTGAATAAATTCCTTGTCAATTTTCAGCTCATCGACAGGTAGGTTTTTTAAATACAGAAAGCTGGAATGCCCGGTACCAAAATCATCAATCGCCAGCTGGATGCCCATCTGACGCAACTGCTGCAAAGTCCGGATACTCGAATCAATGTGATGCATGGCAGTCGATTCAGTAATCTCAATCATCAAATGTTGAGGATCAATTTTATATTGACTGAGTAGCTGCTCCAGCGTACTGATCAGATGCTTATGCTCAAACTGAACCGCAGATAAATTGACACCGATCGGGAAAAAATCAGCATGATCAGTTTCCCAGAGCTGAATCTGTTTACAGGCCTGCTCTAAAGCCCAGTAGCCCATCGGAATAATCAGACCGGTTTTTTCTGCCCCCGGAATAAACATATTTGGACCCAGCAAACCATGCAATGGGTGCTTCCAGCGGATTAGCGCTTCTACACCACAGATCTGCTCATCATGGGTAAATTTTGGCTGATAAACCAAGATAAATTGCTGTTCTTCTACTGCCTTATACAGATCATTGATCAGTTTGCTCTGGCTCTTGCTTTCATGCTGATCAGTCGAGAAATTAAAAACCGAATAGGTATTTCGTCCCTGATACTTGGAAGTCAACATGGCGGCATCTGCATTGATCAGCAGATCTTGCAGATTCTGGCCATGCTTCGGATACATCGCGATCCCGATACTGCCCGAAATATTGATAGTCTTGCCACTGATCTGGAAACTTTCCTGAATTAGTTCCAGAATCCTTTCCGATATTTTCGAGGCCTGCTCTACTGAAGTATTTTCCAGCACCAGCAGAAATTCATCGCCACCGATGCGTAGCAGTTTGGAATCATCTCCCAGAATTTGATGAATACGATAAGCCAGCTGAATCAGTAGCTGATCCCCAACGTGATGGCCAAACACATCATTCACGGCTTTAAAACGGTCTAGGTCAATATATAAAAAAGCGATTTCATGCTGGGTATCTTGCTGCCGGCCAGAAAATAGCAATTGTGCATATTTGACCAGATATAAACGGTTTGGCAGTTTGGTAAGATTATCTTGAATCGCCTGATTCGCCAGCTCTTTATTGGCCAGCATTAGCTGACGGTTACGTGATTCAAAGCGTAACTCCAGCATGGCTACACCAAATGCAGTCACCAGTACCAGACAACTAATCAGGATGACTGAAAATAACAAGTCATAGTGTGAATGACTGACTTGGGGCAATGGATGGGCATCTTCATAAAAACTAAGTGCCGCCATACCCGTATAATGCATCCCGACAATGGTCAACGTGAGCATACTCGCGACCACGAGCTTCATCCGGATTGTACTTTGCACTGCCTGTCGATATTTGAAGGCCACCCAAAAACTGAGTCCCGCTCCACTCGTTGCAATCAGGATCGAACAAATCATTAATAAAGGATGATAGGCAGTCACATGATTTTTAACATTCAGGCCCAGCATGCCCACATAGTGCATTCCTGACATGCCCAGCCCCATCAGAACAGCACCTAGAATCAAGCGGGCACAAGGCAAGGTTTTACGGGTAGTGAGCCAGATGGCAAAGGTTGCTCCCACAAAGCCAATCACATAAGAACTTAATGTGATTGCAGTATCGATATCATAAGCATCAGGAAAATGAGCTGCCGTCATGCCGACATAATGCATTCCCCAGATCGCCAGTCCCAGCAAGCCACCGCTGAACAGTAAAATAAGGGTTTTCAACCTTAGCGACACATTACGAAATAGCATCTGCTCAAGCGTAAGCGTCAAATAGCAGGCAATAAATGCCACAGCCATCGATCCAATGAGCAGACTGACATCATGATGAGCATGAATCATATAAAATGTTCCATCTGGGCGATCATTTTTATTTTATTGCACAGCTGTATTCGCACGATTCCCCGCTAAATTTACGCCCTATAAAAAATAAAATACTCTTTTCAGAGTTCATCCCAACTGCTTCAAACTTGAAGCCATATACAAAATTTATTGCAATATTTTTATCTCTTCAGTAGCTGGAGTGGAGTTTAAAATTGCCCTGAATCGATAAAATAAAAAATTAAGCTTATATATTAGAAGTCTTTGAGATTTTATCAATTGATTAAATTTAATATTCCAGCTTTTTTATTCGACATAAATCACAAATTTTTCTTTTTTATTTAGTTACATAGCACTTTATATTTAATTGATATTGCATTCTATTTGCACAAAAAAACAGCCTATCGAGATAGGCTGTTTTAGAAACTGTATTACTTTATGTGAAAGTTACTGTTTTGACTGTGCTTGAGCATAGTCAGCCAAGACATGCGCGGCTTCCAGTACAAAAGCTTCTTCTTCCGGTAATGCCGGACGCTCTTTGGCTTTCATTTTCGCTCGAGCTTCAACCATGGCATCCAGAGAAGCCTGATAACTTTCCCAGTTCGGATAAGGTTTCAGGCCGGTTGCCGCACGGCGGGCATTTTCAGCTTCTAAAGCTTTACGCTCGATATCCAGCAACTCAGCTTTACGCTGTTCCAGATCCAGAACTACACGTTTTTGGTCTTCGACTTTTTTCATAGCCGCTGTACGCTGTTCCAGATACTTGAATTGAGGGTTCTGAGCGACACGCTGTTGAGATAACTTGGCCAGTTCCGGTACATATTTCTGTACCACACCTTCACGTTTAAATGGCGCAGTTGGAATCGTATCCCACTCTAGGGCATTTTTAGCCTTACGTTCACCAAACTCTTCATTATAGATGTCGACCAGCTTGATATCCGGAATCACGCCCTTGTTTTGGGTACTACCACCGGTCACACGATAGAACTTACGCTGGGTCAGCGTTGCCTGACCATGTGCCAAACTATCCAGCTGAACCTGTGCAGTTCCTTTACCCGTTGTGGTACTACCGATCACGATGCCGCGTTCATAATCCTGAATCGCCGCCGAATAAATTTCACTTGCAGATGCAGAAGCCAGGTTCACCATTACTGCCAATGGGCCAGCATAGGTTTGCGCACCGCCATCATCATCTTCAAAGACGCTAACATTACCGTTACCATCACGAATCTGAACCACAGGACCCGACTTGATCACCTGTCCTAGCATGCGTGCCACTTCTTCAAGTGAACCACCCGGGTTATTACGCAAGTCTACAATAATACCGGCAACATTCTTCGCAGCCAGCTCTTTCAGGGCCTTATTGGTATCTTCTGATACAGAACGGTAGTCAGTACCTGCACGACGGGCACGATAGTTCAGATAGAAAGATGGAATTTCAATCACACCGTACTGATATTTTTTACCATCACGCTGGATTTCAACGGTACGGGTTCTAACCCCGGCATCTTCTTCCTGAATCACATCACGTACAAGACTGACATTACGCGCCTGTCCCATGGTCGCACCCGGGCCTAATAACTTCAGCGTTACTTTGGTGCCGCGCTTACCTCGAATCAGACCAACAATTTCATTGCTTGGCCAGCCGATTACATCAACCATCTGTTCGCCGTCTTGAGCAACGCCAACAATACGGTCACCTGATTTTACCTGTCCTGATTTGCTGGCAGGCCCACCTTCTACAATGGTTTCAATCTTGGTGTAATCTTCATTACCACGTTCCGGACGAATCGACACCCCAATCCCTTCCAGCTGTAAGGTGGTCTGACGGTTCAGCTCCATCGCATCTACAGGCGGGAAATAATTACTGTGTGGATCGTAAGTCAGCATCATCGCATTCAGGGTTTTGTCCAGCACATCATCGCTCTTGATCCGGCTGAGACGTTCTAACTGACGGGTATAACGTTTGGTCAGAGTTTGAGCAGGCGTTAAATCTTCCGGCCCAGTCAGGTCCTGACCATTCGCCAGTTCAGGGTTGGCTTTGAGTGCATTCTGCTTGGCCTGCTCTTCTTCCTTACTAATAGTCAGATTGATGAGCTGAGAAACCAGCATTTTTGACCAGTGAGCACGCTGTTCAGCCTGAGTTTTAAAGAACGGTGCTTTTTCGCGATCCGTTTCGATATATACATTCTTCTGGTTCAGGTTTTGCGGCTTTTTCAGTTCTTCCAGCATAAAGGTATAGAACTGGGCTAAACGCTCACGATACTGCGCATGAATTTCATAAGGGCCAGACAAATTACCGGCTTTCAGATTGGCACCAAAAGTAGCACCATAGCGTTTTTTATAATCTTCTATTTCAGATGCCAGAAAAAGACTGTGATCTGCATCCAGACTATCAATATAAAAATCAAAGATACGCTGTGAAGTCTGAGCATCCAGACGCATATTCAAATAATGTTGGCGATCAACGAGAGTTGCCAGTTGTCGGGATACCAATGCCTGTTCTTGAGAAGGTTGAAGCACTGCTTTGCTGACTACTTCTTTACCATCAGCTGCAATTGCATCATTCACCACATGGGTAAAAAATAATCCGCCTGTCGCAATCGCAACTGCACAAGCTATTGTTTGAAATTTCATAAATAATTCGTACTTCCTTGGCCTCAAGACCAATTTGACCGTGTTGCTTTTCGAGCAGAACTTAAAGTATTCAGCATCTTAAACAACTTAATATGTTTATGTCGTGTAGTTTTATCATATTCTGTGCTGACAAAGTGTAGCAAATCATTGCAGAATTCAGGTATTGTTTTCCCCGAAAATTCTAAAATGGATTCCGCATATGATTGGCGCATTGATGCTCGACATCGCAGGCACTACCCTTACTCAAGAAGATATTGAACTCTTGGGTGCACCACAAGTCGGTGGTGTGATTTTATTCGGTCGCAATATTGAATCTCCTGCCCAAGTCCGCACTTTGACTGATCATATGCGTCAGGTCCGTCCAGATATTCTGATTGCGGTGGATCAGGAAGGTGGCCGTGTACAGCGCCTCAAACAAGGTTTTACTCTGCTACCTGCTATGGGTAAATTTGGTGAGCTTTACCAGACCGATCGTGAAAAAGCGCTGGAACTGGCCGAGAAATGTGGCTGGTTGATGGCCACCGAAGTACTGGCTGTCGGAATTGATTTTAGTTTTGCGCCTGTGCTGGATTTAAATGATATTAGCGATGTGATTGGTGACCGCAGCTTTGCCAAAAATATTCAGGATATTATTCCACTAGCTGGTGCTTTCCTGAAAGGTATGAAACGTGCTGGCATGGCTTCAACTGGTAAGCATTTCCCGGGACATGGTTCGGTTAAAGCAGATTCGCATGTAGCCGCTGCCATTGATATGCGCAGCTATGAAGAAATCCAGCAAAAAGATATGCAGACTTTTATCCAGTTACAATCACAACTGGATGCGCTTATGCCTGCCCATGTCATCTATAGTCAGGTAGATCCAAATCCAGCCGGTTTCTCAGAATTCTGGATTCAGAAAGTGTTACGCCAAGAACTTGGCTTCGACGGCGTACTGTTCTCGGATGATTTAAGCATGCAGGCTGCCTGTGTGGCTGGCGGTGCCGATGCTCGTATTCAGGCGGCATTGAAAGCAGGTTGTGATATGGGATTGGTCTGCAATGATCGCGCAGCACAATGTATTGCGCTTGAGGGCATTCAGGAGCTACCGCTGCCAAATCAGCAGCGTCTGGAACGTATGCGTGGAAAAATTCCAGAGATTCAGATCGGCACTGAACTGGATCTTGGAGATGAATGGCGCCAGATCCGTGATGAAATCAGCCAGTTTAAAGATCAGGTTCTGTAATTTTTTAATGATCTGAATACGACAAAGGAACACGACAAGGTGTTCCTTTTTTATTATCATGTTGAAAAGACTGCTATATTAATGAGCAGCATTGAATTAAAACAACAATAAGGTCAGGACGACATGACAGAATCTCTTTCACAACATCGCCACATTTCTTTTACTGCACATTATACCGGCTATATCTGGTACAAAATGGGGATTTCACATCCGGTATTTGCCACCTCTAAAGGCAAATTCCTTGCCAAACTGGTTCATCCGCTGGAGTCATGGGCTGAGCGTCATGTAGGTGGTAGTATGCGCACTACCCTGAAACAGCGTCATCAAATGATTGATGAACACCTAAGCCAGTTAATTAGTAAATATCCTCAGTTACAGGTACTGGAAATTGCCAGTGGTCTTTCTCCACGCAGCTGGAATTTTAGACAGAAGTTTCCCGGGATTAATTATCGGGAGCTGGATCTGCCCGATATGGCCAGGATCAAAACCAATGCTTTGCAGCAGATTGATCAGGATGCCCCGGAAGTATTGAGTGCCGATATTTTTAGTGCAGAACTGGCGAATATTTTTAAAGTCTTTGACCCACAACAGCCTCTAGTGATTATTAGTGAAGGCCTGATCAATTACTTTGATCAAAAGATGCTGTTTACTTTACTCAAAGGCATTACCGAATATGGTCAAGGCTTTAGTGAAGTGCATTATCTCAGTGATATTTATCCTGAACCGGTCAAAAATAAACTGGCAAGCTTTATCTGGACCTGCAGCCGTCTGCTAAAATTCATGTCACGCAGTGCATTTACCTTTCATTTTAAATCACCCCAAGAACTACAGCAGTTTTTTCAGCAAACTGGGTTTATGCAAGTGGAGGTCGAACAGCCACAACGTTATTTTGCAGAACCTCGACAGCAGAATCCTCATTATGAACAGGATGAACATTTGGGAGATTTAGTCTGGATGATTCATGCAGTGAAAAAAAACAGCGTTTAATTACGCTGTTTTTTTATGAATTTTATTGATTAGATGACTGCATCGAATACTTCAGCCTGTTGAAGGGCTTTCTCTTTCTGGACAAAGCGTAATAAACGCTCTGCTACATCAAAACTGCCATGCTTGAACAAAGCACGTAACTGAGTGCCATCATGCTCGAAGATTAAACATTCGATCTTAAACTCGCCTTCTTCATCTTCCAAATGTAAAGCCAAATCACGTGGATACGCGGCTGCTTGATCAGTTAATCCAGGTTCCAATTCCAGTAACACCCCAAAGAAATTCATATCAACAATTTCTGCCTTGAGTACCAGATCAGAATGGCGATGACTTAAATAACGCTGTGGATCCTGAACCGTAATCCGCTCTTCACCGCGCCGTTCGATCTGCTGCATCTGTTCACGGGTGAACGGGATAATACCTTCGAGCTGATCAACCGGCTCATCACGCAAGAAAGTTGCAAATAAATGCATGGTTTCTTTACGACGCTGTAACTGAGGCACATGATCTGCAGAAGCGATCTGCACATACTGCATGTTTGGACATTGCAGGGCAAAATTGGCATTTTCATGTGGCAAGGTAAAGCTGTCATATTGCCCGCATGCGACTAGAACCTTACATTGAGGAATCGGTACATTGGTCAGTCTTAAAAGACGATTACAATTAATGTCATAGCGGTCCTGTTCTGTCGCTGTAAATTCTGACATCTGCTTAAAGAACAACCGTTTTGCTGTTGGCGACATACGGGTTTCTTTTAAACGTGCATGATTAACCAGATACAGAATTACTGCTTGGCCAAATTCGTCCATGCGCTGTTCTTTCATTAAATGCAGAGATTCTTCCAGCAGCATGCGCCAGCTTTTGCGGGTCTTTTGCATCACACCCATTAAAATCATACGATCTACCAGTTCAGGGCGCTGATCCGCCAGACAGGAAGCCACCACTGAACCCAGAGACATTCCCAGAATAGCCACCTTAGGCAATTGCATCTGCTCCAGCCATTGGCCTAGCATTGCGGCCAGATCTTCGAGTTCAAGTGTTCCTGCGGATAAGCCGGTATCGACGTTAGTAATTTGCTGGTTGGCCCCCATGGAAGGTAAATCAATTAAAATAATAGGTCCCGCATCAAATAACTGCTCTACACAATATTTGTAAGAATTAAAGTTCTGAAAAGCTCCCCCAATAATCACCATTGGGCGCATATGCAAAGTATCAGGACGCGCAATGGCCATATACTCGATTTTCCAGCCATCGATCCATGTCGTACGTGCTGGTTGCTTGAAACTGTGCTTATCATAAAGATCAAAAAAACCGTAATGGCTATGTTGGTCCAATGCCTGGGCATCCATCTGGATAATGGAATTCATATTCCTTTCCTCCGTCCTTGCCTTATTTTTATTGTGCAAGTCATTATTTACAGATCTTATGCTTCAGGATTATTCCGATTATCCTGAACACGCATCCTGTGCTGTAGTAATTATATCAATGACATCTATGTCGCTACATTTCATTCTATACAGAGCGGCTTTTCACAAGCAACTGATTCGACAACCACTTATCTGCTTTTAAAGATAAAACAATTTCAAAATGTTTAGAAACAGTGAAAAGCTTATGATTTTTAAGTGTTGGGCTTCATTGTCCGGCATCAGACTGTTAATATCAAAGTGAAATTTCTAAGTGATTGAACCGCTATGCAAGAGTCTATTGAACAATACATGCAAACGGTAGGACAGCAGGCACGCCAGGCTTCTCGCATTTTGGCTCGTGCGTCTACCCAAACTAAAAACAGCACATTGTCAGCAATTTATACCGCTTTAGAAAACAGTCAGGCCGCTATTCTGGCTGCCAATCAGATTGATATGAATAAAGCTCACCAGAACAATCTGGATAGTGCCCTGCTTGATCGCTTAGAACTCAACCCCGCACGCTTTAAAGGTATGTTACAGGGCCTGAAAGATGTGATCAGCTTGAAAGATCCAATTGGTGAAATAACCGATATGGCTTACCGTCCTACCGGCATTCAGCTTGGCAAGATGCGTGTGCCTTTGGGCGTAGTGGGCATGATTTATGAATCGCGTCCCAATGTAACTCTGGAAGCTGCTTCACTGGCATTGAAATCCGGAAATGCGATTATTCTGCGTGGTGGTTCAGAATCTCTGGAATCTAACCAGGCCATTGCGACTGCCATCCAGCATGGCTTGAAAGTAGCAGGTTTACCTGAAGCGTCAGTTCAGGTGATTAATACGACTGACCGTGCTGCAGTTGGCCAATTGATTACCCTGACTGAATATGTCGATGTGATTGTACCGCGTGGTGGCAAAGGTTTAATTGAACGCATTACTGAAGAAGCACGTGTGCCTGTAATCAAACATCTGGACGGGAATTGTCATGTTTATGTTGAAGCACAGGCTGATCTGCTCAAAGCACTGCCCATTGCTTTAAATGCCAAAACCCATCGTTATGGCGTATGTAATGCCATGGAAACTTTGTTGGTTGATGAGAAAGTTGCTGAAGATTTCCTGCCTCGAATTGCTGAGCTGTATCAGGAAAAACAGGTAGAGCTTCGCGGTTGTCGTGAAACCCAGCGTATCTTGGGCAATCAGGTAGTTGCCGCAACAGAAGAAGACTGGTACACCGAGTATCTGGGTCCGATTCTGGCAGTTAAAATCGTATCGGGTGTTGAGGAAGCCATTGAACATATCAATAAATATGGCTCACATCATACCGATTCAATCATCACTGAGAATTACAGCATCGCTCGTGAATTTTTAGCAGGTGTAGATTCGAGTTCAGTCATGATCAATGCCTCTACCCGCTTTGCTGACGGCTTCGAATATGGCCTGGGTGCGGAAATCGGTATTTCGACGGATAAGATTCATGCCCGTGGCCCGGTTGGTCTGGAAGGTTTGACTTCCCAGAAATGGGTAGTCTTTGGTGATGGTCAGATTCGTCAGTAAATAGATAATAAAATCAGCCTTGTTCGCAAGGCTGATTTTTATGCAGTGAGTTGATAAAAGACATGTTCAAGTAAATACAAAGCCTTTATAAAATTGTATATAATTTCTTCATATCCATACTTAAAAGATAGAATAAATAAACATTCTTTTTAAGAAATATAAGTTACAGTTTAATAGATCATTTTTTAACAGTATTTTATTTATAAATGAAAACTATGAACTGATAAATTTTAATTATTATTGTCGCTGAGGTCGATAATGCTTAAGTCTAATCGGCTAAAGTCTATCTAGGACAGTAAAAAAACCCATGTTAAAACATGATCACAGACCTATCTTATGTCGCTTTTGCCAGCAGACAGGTCAACGAAATGGATGAGAATTTTAATTAGAATCGGGTAAACAATCGTGTCTAAATCAGTATTAGTTATTAATTGTGGCTCTTCTTCAATCAAGTTTGCCCTATTGCTTGAAGAACAGAATTTCCGTATTCACGGCTTAGCTGAGAACTTAGGCACAGAAAATGCCCGTATTAAAGGTGTGACTGTCGGCAATGAACCCGTCGATATTCATATTCCTTTTGCAGATCATAAAAAAGCATTAGAAGTAGGTTTAGAGCGTTTGGCGAACTACAAGCCGGATGCCATTGGTCACCGCGTGGTACATGGCGGCAGTCTGACCAAAGCTGAACTGATTACTGACGAAATTATTGAAAAAATTCGCGAAGCAACTCCACTTGCGCCTTTGCACAATCCGGCTCACCTGATCGGGATCGAAGCGACTAAACGTTTATTCCCAGATTTGCCACAAGTCGCAGTATTCGACACAGCTTTCCATCAAACCATGCCGGCACATGCTTACCGTTATGCCCTGCCTAAATTCCTTTATACCGAATATGGCGTACGTCGTTATGGTTTCCATGGTACCAGCCATGCTTATGTCTCCGATCGCGGTTCTGAACTGGCTGGCAGCTTTAAGCAAGGTGGCTGGTTAACAGCACATCTCGGTAATGGTAGTTCGACCTGTGCGGTGTGGAATGGCCAAAGTGTAGATACCTCAATGGGTCTGACGCCACTTGAAGGTGTGGTGATGGGGACTCGTAGTGGTGATGTCGATCCAAGTTTGCATAGCTTCCTGGCTGCAAACTTAGGCTGGGATGTATATAAAATTGACAAGATGCTCAACAAAGAAAGTGGCTTGCTTGGTTTGTCTGACAACCTGTCTAATGACATGCGTACTCTGATTGAAGCCTCAGAACAAGGTAATGAAGATGCGACTCTTGCGATTGAAGTATTCTGCTACCGTCTGGCGAAATCTTTAGCTGCTTTAAGCTGTGGTCTGCCACGTATTGATGGTCTGTTCTTTACTGGGGGTATTGGTGAAAACTCGGCGTATATCCGTGAAAAAACCATGACTTATTTACCACATTTCGGTTTCAACCTGGATAAAGACGCTAATAGTAGTTTGAAACGCGGTACTGAAGGCCGGATCGATAATGGTACAGGCCCACAAATCTGGGTAGTTCCGACTGATGAAGAAGGCCGAATCGCGAAAGAAACTCATTCTGTGGTAGAGCATGAAGTGGAGCAAGCCACTGCAAAAAAGTCTGAACCTGAGACTGCGCTTGCATAAGCAAGCCTGGTTCCCTTTTACCTAATTTCTATTATTGCGCGACTGATATTACTTATGAAAACGATTTTATTGGTGCCGACCGGGGAAGGCGTCGGCTTAACTTCAGCCTGTTTAGGTTTGGTATATGCTTTAGAATGCCAAGGGGTAAAGGCAGGCTTTGTGAAACCTTTTTCACAGGAAAAAAGTCAGGATACAGATCGCACTACAGCACTCTATCGTCATTTATCCCAAAGTGAAACCGTTGAACCGATTGCTTATGAAAGTCTGATTCAGCGCTTTAATCTTGGTGAAACAGATGAATTGCTTGAAGATGCAGTACGCCTGCATCGTGAGATTGCCAAAAATCACGACCTGATTATTGTTGAAGGTTTGGTACCCAATAGCCGTGATACCTTTGCGCCAAGCTTTAATGCAGCCTTGGCACAGGCACTAGATGCCAAAGTCATTATTGTCAGCAATGCTGATATCAACCAGCCTGAAGTGGCAGCTGAAAAAGTTGAAAGCCAATTACGTTATTTGGGTGGGTCCTCTTCTACCCGTATGGCTGGCGTATTGTTTATGCGCACCAAAGGCTTACCGGAAGATTCTGCCCAGATCCCGGTGACCATTGATCCTGGTTTACGTCTGATTAGTGATACCAACAAATTTATAGCTGATATTCAAAAAACCCATGCCCATATTGGTTCTGAAAAGCTTCCAGTGATTGGTCTTGTTCCATTCAGCAATACTTTAAGTGTGCCACGTATTTCTGACCTGGCAGCGCATATTTCAGCAGACTGGGTGAACTTGGGTGAAGCAAAGCAGCGCCGTGTCTTACACAGCAGTTTAATTGCGTCCAACATTGAACATGAGTTGCATAAATTCGTGGCTGGCGAGCTGATTATCAGTGCATCAGACCGCATTGATGTCCTGCTGGCAAGTAGCCTGGCGAGCAGCAATGGCATTCCATTGGCAGGTCTGGTGCTGACTGAACATTATGAGCCAAATTCGGCAGTACTGGAGTTCTGCCAGACAGCAATCAAACATGGCCTGCCTATTCTGCATACGCCACTCAGCACTTTTGAAACTGCCCAAAGTCTGGCCAATTTAAGCAATGAAATTCCATGTGATGATACTGAACGTGCTGAACAGGTGACCCGTTTTGTATCCAGTCACTTAAATGAAGAATGGATTGCACAGCTAATCAATGGTTCTTACAAACCACGCCTGTCGCCTTCTGCATTCCGTCATGAACTGGTACAAAAATCGATTGCTGCGAAAAAGCGTATTGTGCTTCCGGAAGGTGATGAGCCGCGTACCATTCAGGCAGCTGCAATCTGTCAATCTCGCGGGATTGCACACTGTATCTTATTGGCAAAACCGGAAGAAGTGGTTGAAGTTGCCAAAGCACGCAATATTGAATTACCGCACGATCTTGAAATTATTGATCCCGACCTGATTCGCGAGAATTATGTCGAAAAAATGGTTGAACTGCGTAAAGGCAAAATCAATGAATTACAGGCGCGTGAACAGTTACAGGATACTGTGGTACTCGGCACTATGATGCTGGCACTTGATCAGGTGGATGGTCTGGTTTCTGGTGCAGTACATACGACTGCCAATACCGTTCGTCCTGCTTTCCAGTTGATCAAGACAGCGCCTGAATATTCACTGGTTTCCTCAGTATTCTTTATGCTGCTGCCAGATGAGGTCTATGTTTATGGTGACTGTGCGATTAATCCAGATCCGGATGCTGAACAACTGGCGGAAATTGCGATTCAGTCTGCTGACTCTGCAAAAGCCTTTGGCATTGATCCACGTATTGCCATGATTTCTTACTCTACCGGCACTTCGGGTACAGGTGCAGACGTAGAAAAAGTGGCGAAAGCGACAGAGATTGCCAAACAGCGTCGTCCTGATCTGCTGATTGATGGTCCACTTCAATACGATGCCGCTTCAGTTGAAAGTGTGGGTCGTCAGAAAGCACCAGATTCACAAGTCGCTGGTCGTGCCAATGTGTTTATCTTCCCTGATCTAAATACTGGTAACACCACTTATAAAGCGGTACAACGTGCAGCAAATGTCGTGAGTGTCGGTCCGATGCTGCAAGGCTTGAACAAGCCGGTGAATGACCTGTCACGTGGTGCGCTGGTCGATGACATTGTATTTACCATTGCTTTAACTGCGATTCAGGCTGATCAGCAAGCTAGTTAATTTTCTTTAACACTCCACAACCATCCGATCAAAAGATCGGGTGGTTTTTTTATTGATCTATTTTATAAGTTTTCTCAGTAATTATTAGACGTTCTATAATCTACAGATTATCTAGCTCAAAAAATTATGCAGGTTCTTAATCTGCTCTATGAGTAAATGAAACTAAAATAAACAGATTGATGACACAAAAGAAATGCCAGCCGAACAGGCTGGCATTTACCACTTTAACAGATCAGACTTGCCTATTTTAAACTTACATCCAGTTTGACTATTTAAGCCAAACCAGAATAAGTCAGGCAAAGATCATGCCTATACCGTGGTCCATTCTTTGTGCACATCTTCTGCTGTTTTATTCAAGATCACGCTGTCATCTTTCACTTCGCTTACCCAGCTGATCGGAATCAGATGATGCTCATTATTCTCGTCATCACTTCTTGTCAATTTAATCTTGTCCTGACCTTCTAAATGATCCACTTTACCAACTTGAGTACCATCTGAAGCAATTACTGAAGCATGTTCTTTGATGTTATTTGTATTAAAGTTACTCATTCCAATTGCCCTATTTATAGAAGTTGGGAGACCTCAGTCTAAGCCCTAAAAAATTGGCTGTGTGTAAGGGTTTTCAGGCTTTGGGTTTTTCTGGGTTAATAATGTAATGAAGAAAAATAACTATGTCACAGGCATGTTGTGGCAAGGGCAAGATGATTGAAATATTGTTTTTTTATTAAGGTAATTTGAAGATTTGAAGATTTGAAGATTTGAAGATTTGAAGATTTGAAGATTTGAAGATTTGAAGATTTGAAGATTTGAAGATTTGAAGATTTGAAGATTTGAAGATTTGAAGATTTGAAGATTTGAAGATTTGAAGATTTGAAGATAGGCTAATTTTTTAGCTCTTAAAATGTAAAAAAGAAGATAAAGCTTAAGCTTGATCTTCTTTCTGGCCGTAGAACCAAGTAGCAGCGATATAAAGACTAAAAGCAATTACCATCAATACACTAGTCAGGGTCATAAAGAAAACTCATCATTCATTTGATAAGCGCATTATGTAAAACTTTTATGACAGTTATATGACAATGATGAAATTTTCCTAATTTTAATTAACTAATAAAAATCAAATATTTAAAATAAAATTAATTATATTTAAATAAACTTTAAGCTGAAATATGACAGTAAATATGACAAAAACTGGTCATTTTTAACAGATCTCTCAGCCAAAGTAATATGCCTTATTGCTTAAACTATAAACTTTTGGCCAATGTCCCTGCAAAACGCCCACAACCGGATTCATTTGTCTTATAATTTAGCCCGCTAGCTAACAGCCCGCTCAAGAGATATTTGTATGACAACTATTATCAAGCAAGATGACTTGATCACATCGGTTAAAGATGCGCTTCAGTTCATTTCTTACTATCATCCACAAGACTTCATCCAAGCGATGAGCCGTGCGTACGACCGTGAAGAGAACAAAGCTGCGAAAGATGCGATCGCGCAAATCTTAATTAACTCACGCATGTGTGCAGAAGGCCACCGCCCTATCTGCCAGGATACTGGTATCGTCAACGTATTTGTTGAAGTGGGCATGGACGTTAAATTTGATTTAACCATGAGCCTCGACGATGCGATCAACGAAGGTGTACGTCAAGGTTATCTTGAAAACTCTAACGTACTTCGTGCATCTGTACTGGCTGACCCTGCTTTTGGCCGTAAGAACACCAAAGACAACACGCCTGCTGTGATCTACCACAAACTTGTTCCAGGTAATAAAGTAGACATCACTGTTGCTGCTAAGGGTGGCGGTTCAGAAAACAAATCTAAACTGGCAATGTTGAACCCATCTGACTCAATCGTGGATTGGGTATTGAAAACTGTTCCAACTATGGGTGCAGGCTGGTGTCCTCCTGGTATGCTGGGTATCGGTATTGGTGGTACTGCTGAAAAAGCTATGATGCTTGCAAAAGAAGCATTGATGGAAGAGATCAACATGGACGAATTGCTTCGTCGTGGTCCACAAAACAAACTTGAAGAACTTCGTATCGAAATCTTCGAGAAAGTAAACGCGTTGGGCATTGGTGCTCAAGGTCTTGGCGGTTTAACCACTGTTCTAGACATCAAGATCAAAGATTACCCTTGTCACGCTGCGGGCAAACCAGTCGGCATGATCCCGAACTGTGCTGCAACCCGTCACGCACACTTCACACTTGATGGTTCAGGCGTTGCGCATATTCAAGCACCAAGCCTTGAAGACTATCCATCAGTTACTTGGGATTCTTCATCTTCTAAACGTGTTGACCTAGATAACATTACTCAAGAAGAAATGAACTCTTGGAAACCAGGTGATACGCTGCTTCTAAACGGTACAATCTATACTGGTCGTGATGCTGCACACAAACGTATGGTAGACATGCTGAACAACGGTGAAGAACTTCCTGTTGATCTGAAAGGCAAATTTATCTACTACGTAGGTCCTGTTGATCCAGTAGGTGACGAAGTTGTAGGTCCTGCAGGTCCAACAACTGCAACTCGTATGGATAAATTCACTCGCCAAGTATTAGAAGCAACTGGTCTTTATGGCATGATCGGTAAAGCGGACCGTGGTCCTGCTGCTGTTGAAGCAATTAAAGACAACAAAGCGACTTACCTCATGGCTGTAGGTGGTGCTGCATACCTCGTATCTAAAGCAATCCGTGAAGCTGAAGTGGTTGCATTTGCTGATCTGGGTATGGAAGCGATCTACAAGTTTGTAGTGAAAGATATGCCTGTTTCTGTTGCAGTTGACGTAAATGGTACATCTGTACACGCGACTGCTCCAAAAATCTGGCAAGCGAAAATTGGCAAGATTCCAGTAGTTGACGCTGCTGCAGGCTAATTTAAGCTAATAAAAAAGCACCCAGATGGGTGCTTTTTTATTGGCGTTTGAAAATTAATTACCAGGTTCTTGGATCCCAGAGTTTAAACGGTGTGGTTAACTGTACATCTGTAGATGGATCATATTCAGTTGCCTTAATTTTCTGAGCTTTCTTGCGGATTTTCCCAGTTTCCTGATCCTGTGCAAAAAAGTTAAAACTGTCCGATTTTAACTGGGTAAAAGCGATTTCATTGAGGCCTACACTGCTCGGCATCAGCATCAGAGGACCCGGAACACTACGACGGGTGCTTAGATTTTCTTCATCATACTTAATAAAATAGGATTGCCCCGCTTCTACCGTAAAGTCCAGATACTTAGGTTTCTGGAAGTGCAACACACCTAAAGGACGACTGGTACTCAAGCGATAAGTACCTGCAGGTAGCTCAATCCAGTAATGATGATTATGTAATAAACTCGGAATACGATGCTGATTGATAAATAGGCTGGCAGCAACAATTTCCTGACGGTTCCATTTTGAATCCGGGCGGTATAAATAAACGATCGCAGCGTCCTCATGCTGAGGTTTAACTGCCTGAAAATGATTGCCCTGTTTCTGGTTGACCCAGCCACCAATCGTAAACATCCCCACCCGATGCTGTTCGACGAAGCCCGGTTTCTTTTCAAGATCAATATTTTTTAAAGTGCTGAGTGGCTGTGTAGGCTCAACTACGGCTTTTTTACCGTGACAACCCATCAGCGCCAAACTGCCGATGAGCATCATTGCGACTCCACGCATGCTTATCCCTCACTGCGTCTTTATTCTTGTATGCAAGTGCTTTGCGATATATTTTTATAGCTTTCGGCGTCCACGCCTAGATGTTGAGATTAGCATCTGCTTTTATCTTTTGGAAATAAAAAACGTGCGAAAACACGGGGTTTTCGCACGTTTCTGACGAATAGCAATCAAGCAGATTTGCTATTCACCACCTTTAAATCAACTTTTGCCGCTGTTTCTGGCTCGTCATGTGGTTGACGTTCAGCACGAAATTCTGGTGCAGCTTCGCCATTAATGACCGCTTCATTCACCACCACGGTGCCTACATCGCTACGACTCGGCAGGTCATACATGGTTTCTAGCAATGAATTTTCCAGAATCGAACGCAGGCCACGCGCACCAGTATTACGTTCCAGTGCTTTTTTCGCAACCGCACGTAGTGCTGAATCTTCAAAGACCAAGTCCACATTTTCCATCTCAAACAAGTGTTTATATTGACGGGTTAATGCATTCTTTGGCTCAGTCAGAATCTGCATTAAAGCTTCTTCATCCAGCTCATCCAGAGTCGCAATCACTGGTAAACGACCAATGAATTCTGGAATCAGACCAAATTTCACCAAGTCAGTCGCTTCAACCTGACGGAACAATTCAGACAGCTTTTTGCTTTCGTCTTTATTACGGACTTCTGCAGTAAAGCCAATACCACCTTTCTCCTGACGCTGCTGTACGATTTTCTCAAGACCTGAGAATGCACCGCCACAGATGAACAGGATATTCGAGGTATCAATCTGAATGAATTCCTGCTGCGGATGCTTACGGCCACCTTGTGGTGGAATTGAAGCAACCGTACCTTCGATCATTTTCAGCAAGGCTTGCTGTACGCCTTCACCTGATACATCACGGGTAATCGATGGGTTTTCAGATTTACGGGTAATCTTGTCGATTTCATCGATATAGATAATGCCCTTTTGCGCTTTTTCGACATCGTAATCAGCTTTTTGCAAAAGCTTTTGTACAATGTTTTCAACATCTTCACCCACATAACCAGCTTCAGTCAGGGTTGTTGCATCTGCCATGGCAAATGGAACGTCCAGAAGACGGGCAAGGGTTTGTGCCAGCAAGGTTTTACCTGAACCCGTCGGACCGACCAGCAGGATATTACTTTTGGCAATTTCAACGGAATCATCTGCTTTCTTACCATTGGTCTGTACTTTCAGACGTTTGTAATGGTTGTATACGGCCACAGATAATGTCTTTTTCGCTACGTCCTGACCAATCACATATTGATCGAGCGCCGCACGGATTTCATGCGGTTTCGGTAAAGGACGGTTCGCCCAGTCATTGGTTTCGACCTGTTGACTGGTTTGAACCAAATCTAAGCATACGTCCACACATTCATTACAAATGTATGCGTCCTCGCCTGCAATCAGCTTTCCGACTTCAGACTGCGTTTTACCGCAAAATGAACAATGCTTTTGTCCTTGAGGATGTTCGGACATATTTACTCCAATATCTCAATCTCTAAAACTTATGGACGTTTCGTTAGAACTTCATCCACAAGACCGTATTCTTTCGCTTGCTGAGCAGTCATGAAGTTGTCACGGTCTGTATCGCGTGCCACTTTTTCATAGTCCTGACCGCTATGTTCAGCCATTAAACGGTTTAAACGTTCTTTAATGAACAGAATTTCACGTGCGTGAATTTCAATATCTGATGCCTGGCCTTTGAAACCACCCAAAGGCTGGTGAATCATGACACGCGCATTTTCAAGGCAATAACGTTTGCCTTTAGTCCCTGCATTGAGCAGGAATGCGCCCATTGATGCTGCCTGACCCATACAGTAAGTCACAACATCCGGTTTAATAAACTGCATGGTATCGTAGATCGCCATGCCAGCAGTCACCGAACCACCCGGTGAGTTGATATATAGATGAATATCTTTATCTGGGTTCTCAGCTTCTAAAAACAACATTTGCGCAACGATCAGGTTGGCCATATTGTCTTCAACTTCACCTGTCAGAAAAATTACCCGCTCACGTAAAAGGCGTGAATAAATATCAAAAGAACGCTCACCACGAGAGGATTGTTCTACCACCATTGGCACTAAAGCGTTTTCAATCGTTGGAACATACATAGGTTTATTTATTCCTAAATTTTTGTGACTTAATCCATAATCACAATATGAGGGATAATCAATGAAATTGCAAAATAATCGCGAATAATTCCATCATATTTTTTGCATTAGTTTTGTGAAAATCAGATATGTCAAGAAATTACTAATATGAAAAAAGGCGCACGAAGCGCCTTTTTATGGAAAGCTTGAATTAGCCTTGTTGACGAGCTTGTTGCTCTTTCAATAAGTCTTCATAGCTTACAGTCGCATCAGTCACTTTAGCAGATGCTAGGATGTGATCAACAACTTGGTCTTCAAGTACAACTGCTTCGATTTGAGCACGTTGTTGCTTGTCGTTTTTGAAGTATTCGATCACTTCGTTTGGATCTTCGTAAGAAGAAGCCATATCTTCGATATAAGCTTCAACGCGCGCTTGATCTACTTCGATTTTCGCATCAGCAAGAATACGGCTTACCAATACGCCAAGTTTAACTGATTTCTCAGCTTGTTCTTTGAACAGGTCATCTGGAAGCATGCTTGAATCAAATGCTTTCGCGCCTTGAGCACCGAACTGTTGAGTGAACTGCTGGATCATTTGTTGACGTTGACGGTCAATTTCTTGAGCAACCATTGCAGATGGAAGTTCAACTTCGTTTGCAGCTACAAGTGCATCGAAAGTTGCGCCTTTAACCTGGTTACGCAGGCCGTTTTTCACTTCACGTTCCATGTTTTTACGAACGTCAGCTTTCAGTTTTTCAACGCCATCTTCTTCAGAAATACCGAAGATTTTCAGGAATTCAGCATCAATTTCTGGAAGTTTTTGTTTTTCAACAAGTTTCACATTGATTTTGAATTGAGCTTGTTTGCCAGCAAGGTTTTCAGCTTGGTAATCTTCAGGGAAAGTAACATCGATCACTTTCTCTTCGCCTTTCTTCATACCGATGATGCCATCTTCGAAGCCAGGGATCATACGACCAGAACCTAAAACAAGTTTAAAGTCTTGCGCAGCGCCGCCTTCAAATTTTTCGCCATCAACAGTACCTTCGAAGTCGAAAGTTACTTGCATGTCTTTTTTAGCCATGCCTTTAGTTTCAGCCCAAGAAGCGCGTTGTTTTTGAAGATTTTCAATCAT
The DNA here is from genome assembly GCF_058599425.1 of Acinetobacter sp. CAU_H_56. Taxonomy (NCBI): domain Bacteria; kingdom Pseudomonadati; phylum Pseudomonadota; class Gammaproteobacteria; order Moraxellales; family Moraxellaceae; genus Acinetobacter; species Acinetobacter sp. CAU_H_56. The sequence goes on from NZ_CM178654.1 coordinate 2,614,745, forward strand.
CTTCTCAACGTCTTTGTCATTTACTTCAGACGCTTTACGTTCAACTTCCAGACCTTCGAATTTCACTTCAACTTCTGGATAAACTTCAACAGTCGCTTCATAAACTAAAGCGTCGTCTTTCATTTCAGTTTTTTCGATGTTTGGCATACCAACAGCGTTGATTTTTTCTTGTTGGATTGCTTCGAAAACTGTGTCACGAATGATGTCGTTGACAACTTCTTGGTAGATACCAGCGCCGTATTCACGACGAACTACGTTTACAGGTACTTTACCTGGACGGAAGCCGTTGATCTTCGCAGTTTTAGCAGTGCGTTTTAAACGAGCTTCAAATTGCTCATTAATACGGCTCGTCGGTACAGAAACATTTAAACGACGGGCAACGCCCGAAACCGCTTCAGAAGTTACTTGCATGGCTTCCTCTATATATTTGGTAATAACAGGTTTATAAAAATGTGCCACATTATATGACAACATTTGCAGATATACAAAACACAATACTTGAATCGTCTTTATTGATGCTGTAATAATCAAATTTATTCAGTCAAATTCATTTTTCTTTGATTAAATATCCCTTCCCTCAAATAAGAGTAGATATATTGATTACTGAAACTGGACAGATCATCTCATTCATCTGCATTTATGGATTTTTATAGTGCTTTTAGTAAACTTTTCTTTATCTTTTCTTCAAAATTTTTAAACTCTAATAATCTCAATAAAAGTAACGATAATAATCTATTAATCAGATCTATTTTAAATACATTAACTTAGAAACATTTTGATACACTATCACATTGTTCAAACCAATTAATACAATCCTTAAAATCGTCATTTCCTATCGGCAAGTAATTCTTAATTTAAATAAGAATTATTATTATTCGCATACATAAATTTTAAGCTTTTTTCGGGTTCCCACATGTCGTTTATCAAATCACGTAAAAAACTCGTTTCATCGGCGATTGCCTCTTCCCTCTCGATTGTAACCGTAAATGCTGTGGCTGATGAAAATGTGGTCAAGCTCGAAACTATTCATCAAGAAGTTAAAGCTGAACAGACACCAAGTTTAAAAGTAGATAATTCCGCAAATAAGAAATTTGTTGCACCTTTACTGGATACACCTAAATCTGTATCAGTCATTTCTAAGCAACTGATTGAAGACACTCAAGTCACTACACTTTCTGATGCTTTACGTACTGTACCTGGTATTACTTTGGGTGCGGGTGAAGGTGGCAACCCGAATGGCGATCGTCCATTTATTCGTGGTTATAACTCTGAAAGCTCAATGTATGTAGATGGAGTTCGTAGCGCGACTTCACAAAACCGTGAAATGTTTGCGGTCGAACAGGTTGAAGTGACCAAAGGCTCTTCTTCTGCAATGGGCGGTGCCGGTACGACTGGCGGTAGCATCAACATGATCTCTAAGGTTGCTAAAGCTGGTGATTCTTTAGAAGGTTCCATTGCACAAGGTACCGATAATTACCAGCGCATCACTTTAGATGGCAACAAAGATTTCGGTAATGGCATTGCAGCGCGTATTGCTGTGATGGGTCATCAAAATGAAAAAGCAGGTCAGAAAGACGGCGCTGAATATAAACGTGTAGGTATTGCACCAAGTATCAGTTTTGGTCTGGATACCCCTACCCGTGGGACTTTAAGCTATTACTACTTAAAATCTGATGATACGCCTGACTCAGGCGTACCTTATTGGAACTCTAAAGATAACACTACAACTGGTAAGCCACTTGATGCTAAACAAGGCATTTACTACGGCTGGAAGGATCGTGATTTCCAGAAACAGGAAAATCAAATCGGCACTTTAAAATTAGAGCACGATTTAACGGATAACCTGACCATTAGTAATACAGCTGTTTATGGTAAATCTAAAAACGATTATATCTGGACACAACCGGATGATTCGAAATCAAATATTGCTAATGGACAAGTAGTTCGTCGTGCGAATACACGTATTACTGATACTGAAACCTTTAGTGATCAACTTTCATTAACTGGTAAATTTAATACAGGCACACTAAAACATAGCTTTAATGTGGGCGCTGAATATTCAAAACAGGAATCTGATAAAGGAAATTATTTACTTACAGATTTGGGCCAAGCACCAAGCTCTACCCTTCCAGCCATTATTAGTGGAAACAAGGCATGTAGTACCTTTACAAGTGCTACTTCAAATAATTGGTGTACAAGTGCCTATAATCCCAATTCAAAAGATCCTTGGTTAGGTTCAATCACTGCTGCACCAAAAGCGAGTACGACCGACACAGAAAGTACTGGTATCTACTTATTAGACAATATTGAATTAAATCCACAGTGGTTATTAGATTTAGGTGTTCGTTGGGATAAATTTGAAACTAAACAAAATATTCACGCTTCAAATACCAGATACGCAAATGACAGTGATTTCTTTAATTACCAAGCGGGCGTAACCTACAAGCCATTAGAAAATGGTTCTATCTATGCAAGTTATGCTACTTCCGCAAATCCGGTTGGGGTAGATGCGGCTGATGGATCAGAAGGACTTTCTGTTCCTGGACGTAATACGACTGAAGCACAAGCTGAGGCTATGAACAACCTTAAACCAGAGGAAGTTCGTACTATGGAACTTGGTACAAAGTGGGATTTATTTAATGATAAATTAAATCTAACCGCTGCCATTTTCCGTACTGAGAAAACCAATACACGCTCTACTGACGTGGATGGTTTCACACGCAATATTGGTGAAACCCGTGTAGATGGTATTGAGCTAGGTGCAAGCGGTAATCTTACTGATAAATGGGCAGTTTCAGCTGGTTATACTTATTTAGATAGCGAAATTGTAGATGCCGGTTTCTATAATGCAGGTACTTCTGACGTTCCTGATTACCAGCCAAGTTTAAATAATGGCAACCAGGTTCAAAACGTAGCTAAAAACTCTGCCACACTTTGGACGACTTACGATCTCACTCCTGCTTTAACAATCGGTGCGGGTGCAGTTGCTATGGATAAAGTTTATGGTAATGCCGATAACACCAAATATGTTCCAGGTTATGTACGTTACGATGCAATGGCGCGTTATAACGTAAATCAAAACGTTGACCTGCAGTTAAATGTAAATAACTTATCTGATGAACGTTATTTCACTAAAGCATACTCATCACATTATGCAACTGAAGCAGAAGGCCGTAACGCAGTTCTTTCTCTGAACTTTAAATACTAAGTTTTAGCTTCTTCCCTCCTCAAAAAATAGCCTCATTCGTGAGGCTATTTTTATTTTCTGAAAGATATAAAACTTTAAATCTAGATTTAGTTCTATTTACACACCTTTTGATAAAAAGCTTTAAATAGAAAATAATTACATTTTTTAATCTTACGTAAAAAACTGAAAAATAAGTTTATTTTGAAATTTTTCTTAATAGAAATCCTAGATTAAAGTTTGAATATTAAACAGTAATTTCATCCATAAATTCATAAGAATGACTTAATTGAATATTGTTAATGATAATTATTATCACTACAATTCGCAAAATTGTTAAAAGCCATAACAATAACTCCATAATTGCTGCTATTTGATGAACTCGAGCATATCAAGGTGGTAAGGGAAATATTATTCACTTCAGGAATTCTGTCACATGGCGCATATCAAAAGCCGGAAACATCATTACAAGACTTCATTGGTCGCACTTGCTGCAACTTTGCCACTGATCACTCATGCAGATAACATCACCAATGAAGGCGTTATTCAGCTTCCAGAAATTACAGTTAAGAATAAAACTGCAAATGAATATAAAGTGGATCAATTGAGTTCCGCTAAATCTAGCCAAGCTTTAGTAGATACGCCTCAAACCGTTTCGATTATCAACAAGAACTTATTAAAAGAACAAGGTGCAACCACCCTGGTTGAAGCCTTGCGCAATACGCCAGGAATTACCTTACAACTTGGTGAGAATGGGAATACCAGTGCTGGCGATGCCTTCCAGATGCGCGGCTTCTCAACTCAAAGCTCCACCTATCTGGATGGCATTCGTGACCTCGGCGCTGTGAGTCGTGATGTGTTTAACCTGGAACAGGTGGAAGTCGTAAAAGGCCCTGCTGGTGCCGAAGGTGGACGTGGTACGGCGTCTGGTTATGTGAATCTGGTCAGCAAATTGCCTCATTTAGAAAACAGTCGTGAAGTCTCTGCCACCTACAATACGGCTGAACATACGCGTCTTGCCACTGACATCAATCAGGCAATCAATGACAGCATTGCTGTCCGTTTAAATGCGATGGGTCAAGATGGCGGTGTAGAAGGCCGCGACTTTATCGAGAATCAAGGCTGGGCTGTTGCCCCTTCTATCGCCTTTGGTCTGGATAGTGATACTCGCCTGTATCTTTATTCCCAGCATATCCGCCAACGTAACATTCCGGATGGCGGTATTCCGACGATTGGCATGAAAGGATTTTGGAATGCAGACCCGCTGATCGCCAGCGCACCTAAAGTAGACCGTGAAAATTATTATGGCCATGCAGATGACCATGAAGATGTTGATGCTGACATGTATACAGCCAAAATCGAAAGTGACTGGGCTGAAAATCTGAAATTTACCAATATTACCCGTTTGGGCAATACCCATATGCAGCGTACTTTGACGGGGATTAATAGCCTTTCAAGAAATGACTCTACCGATCCTCAAGACTGGACAGTAAGCCGTTCACGCCAGGGTGTCGATCAGGAAAATAAAATTCTGGCTAATCAGAGCATGGTGAACTGGAATATCAAAACCGGTTCAGTGGAGCATGATGTGGTCGCTGGTGTAGAACTATTAAAAGAGCAGCAACATTCCAGAACACTGGCTACACAAATGCCAGGGCAGCCTACTAACAGTACGCCACCCGCGAATCTATACCATCCTGATCGTCACCAGAATCTACCTGATCCTATGTATACGGGCGCTTATTCAGATGGTGAAACCCAGACGGCGGCTGCTTATCTTTTTGATACGCTCAAGTTTAGTGAACGTTTTCAACTCAATGGTGGCGTCCGTGTCGATTATTACGATACCAATTACGATGCACTAGGTTACTCAACCGATAGTACGACACTAGCAGTAACTGAAACCAAAACAGATTTAAAAGCCCATGACACTTTATTCAGCTGGAAGCTCGGTGGTTTATATAAGCCAACCGCCTACAGCAGTGTCTATGCATCTTATGCCAAATCCCTGACACCGCCGGGTAGCAGCAACTTTAGCCTTTCAACCACAGGAATAAACAGCTCAGCCGCAGACCCTCAAGAAACTCATCATTATGAAATTGGCACCAAATGGGACCTGCTGGATGACGATCTGGCTTTAAATGCTGCTGCATACTACACCGAAAATGAAAACCAGTTTACCCAAGATCCGATTACTCGCGAGTCTGTTCAGGAAGGTAAAACTACAGTTAAAGGAATCGAATTGAGCGCTGTCGGTAAAATTACCGATGCCTGGAATATTTCAGCAGGTATTGCCCATATGAAAACCGAGCAAAAAGACCAGTTTAGTGTCAATTCCAACACGGGTGTAGTGACCCAGACCAATAGTGTACGCTGGTCACCTGAATGGACCGCTTCTTTATGGACAACCTATAACATTGCCGGTTTAAAACTAGGCTTGGGGGCACGTTATGTGGATGAGCAAAAACGTGTGATTACCGACAGTACTGCAGCAGCGAATATGCCAAGCATTCCAAGCTATGTGGTGTTTGATGCTATGGCCGGTTATACCTTTAATGACCAGACTTCCTTAAACCTGAATGTTTATAATCTGGCAGACAAAGAGTACATCAGCACGCTGAATAATGGAGGTGGTCGTGTGATCTTGGGTCAACCACGTTCAGCAGCTTTAACCTTGAACTATAAATTTTAATTTAGCTTTTATCTCTATCTATCAATATCGTGTATTCTCTTGAATGCACGATATTTTCAATTGCAGGAATGCTTTTAAAATGATGTTACATATCCCGGCAGTATTAAGCAAAGCACAAGTTGCTGAACTGAGACAACAACTGGATCGTTCAGAACACTGGATGAATGGGCAACTCAGTGCCGGGAGTCAGGCACAGAAAATCAAAAAGAATCTGCAGCTGGATTCTTCTTCTGTCCTGTATCAGCAGATTAGCCCTATCATTTTACAGGCGCTTAAAAGTCATCATTTAATTACCTCTGCTGCCCTGCCGAAACATATCCTGCCGCCCCTGTTTAACTGTTATCAGGATTCAGGTACCTATGGCAATCATGTGGATAATGCCATTCATTATTCTCCCCTACTTGGACAGCCCATTCGTACTGATGTGTCACTGACTTTATTTTTATCTGAAATCGATGAATATGAAGGTGGCGAGCTGGTCGTTGAAGACCAGTATGGCTGCCATGAAGTGAAACTGGACGCTGGTGATGTGATTGTTTATCCATCGACCAGCCTGCATCGGGTTGAACCGGTGACTCAAGGTAAACGTATTGCGGCTGTGACCTGGATTCAGAGTATGGTTCGTGAAGATGCCAAACGCAGCATGCTGTTTGATCTGGACATGACGATTATTAAACTACGCCAACAGATTGGCGATACCGAAGAAGTCCTACAACTCACCCATCATTATCACAACCTGATTCGTCAGTGGGGTGATTTATAATGTTACGTGAACCAATGGCGCCATTAACCCAGATCCCGGCCTACCTACAAACCATCGCTGATTATGAGGTCGAAGCAGAAAAACATCTCTCCAGTATGGTCTGGAACTATCTGCAAGGTGGCTCCATGGATGAAGTCAGTGTCCGGGACAACCTGCAGCAGTTTCAGGATATTCAGCTTCTACCGCGTATGCTGAAAGATCTGACTCAAGGCAGCACTGAAATCGAGATGTTCGGACAAAAATTTCCGCATCCAATTTTTCTGGCACCGATTGGACATCAGCAGCAGTTTCATCCTGAAGCAGAAGCCGCGTCTGCCCTCGCAGCAGAAGTGATGGGCAGCAATATGATTCTCAGTACTTTTACTAATACTGATATGCGTGCATTAAAGCAGGACAATCCACGCAAATGGTTTCAGCTGTATTGGCAGGGGGATCGGGAAAAATCTTTAGCATTGGTGAAAATGGCTGAAGCACACAATTATATGGCGCTGGTAATTACCGTGGATTCACCACACACCGGCATCCGCGATCGTGAACGTCGTGCCTTTTTCCATTTACCGGAAGGCATGCAACATCCACATACACCTACCCATATTCCCCTTCCGGAATTAAAGGAAGGTGATCATCCCGTTTTTAATGGACTGATGAAAATTGCCCCGACTTGGGAAGATATTGCCTGGATCGTACAGCAAACCGATTTACCCGTGATTCTAAAAGGAATCGTGCATCCTCAGGATGCCCAGCTGGCCATTCAGCATGGGGTAAAAGGCCTGATCATTTCCAATCATGGCGGTCGCGTGCTGGATACCTGCATTTCTCCTCTCATTGCCTTGCAGCTGATTAAAAAGGTGGTGCCAGCAGATTTTCCTCTGCTCTATGATGGCGGCATCCGCCGTGGATCAGACGTATTCAAGGCCATTGCCTTAGGTGCTTCTGCTATCCTGATTGGCCGGCCTTATATTTATGGTCTGGCGACTGCCGGAGCACTTGGGGTCGCGCATGTGATCAAAATCCTGAAAGAAGAATTTGAAATTACCATGGCCTTAATGGGAACAGCGACCGTGGCAGATATTCAACCGAACTGTCTGTTTAGTAGAATTGATTAATGAGGATTTAATTGAAAATAAAAATGAAAAATCAATGAGTTATATATTCTATATTTAACTCATTGAAGCTTTATTAAAAGCAATTCAACATAGCTTTATATATCAATAGCTATTATCAATAAAAACCAAATAAGATCCATATTTAATCAATCTATATTAAAAACATAGTTTTAATTCTCTCTTCTCACTCTAATTTATCTATTTTTTAAATTGATTAAATTTTGTTCATCGCCAATATCAATGCAAGAAGGATAGCAACGATAACAATAATAATTATTATTTGCGAATCCAAACTTAAAAATAAAAAAGAATGATTATGAGCTATATAAAATCTCGTAAAAAAATAGTTTCTTCAGCCATCGTTTCTTCCCTTTCTTTTGCATCTGCACACGCGATTGCACAGGAAAATGTGGTACAGCTTGAGACCATTCATCAGGAAGTACAAGCTGAACCCGTGCCGGGTCTAAAAGTCGATCAGTCAGCAAATAGCAAGTTTGTTGCTCCACTCCTCGACACGCCAAAATCTGTGGTCGTGATTCCTCAACAACTGATTGAAGACACTCAAGTTACCACTCTGGCTGATGCTTTGCGTACTGTACCGGGGATTACTTTAGGCGCAGGTGAAGGTGGCAATCCGAATGGGGACCGGCCTTTTATCCGGGGTTATAACTCGGAAAGTTCAATGTATGTCGATGGCGTGCGGAATTCAACTTCACAAAACCGGGAAATGTTTGCCATTGAGCAGGTCGAAGTCACCAAAGGTTCTGCTTCTGCCATGGGTGGTGCCGGAACCACGGGTGGCAGCATTAATATGATTTCCAAAGTGGCGAAAAAAGGAGATGCACTGGAAGTGCTCTGTTGCGGGTGGTACAGATATGTATGCCCGTATCACTTTGGATGCTAACAAGGACTTCGGCAATGGTATGGCGGCTCGTGTCGCGGTCATGGGCCATCAAAATGAAAAGGCCGGTCAACATGACGGTGCTGAATATAAACGTGCTGGTATTGCACCCAGCTTCAGTTTCGGCCTGGACAGCGCAACGCGTGGTACTTTCAGTTATTACTATCTAAGAACTGATGATATTCCAGACTCTGGCATTCCCTATAACAATCCATTTGCAGCGACCAATGCCAATGTCGCTTTAAATGGCAATGGGAAACCAATTGATGTGAAAGCAGGTCAATACTATGGCTGGAAAGATCGTGATTTCCAGAAACAGGAAAACCAGATTGGTACTTTAAAATTAGAACATGACCTGAATGACAATCTAACCCTGAGTAATACGGCAGTATTTAACCGTTCCAAAAATGACTATCTTTGGACCAACCCCGATGATTCACGCGGGAACTTCATTTTAAATGACAATGTCTGGGCGCGGGCCAATTCACGTATCGCAGATACCGATACCTTTACTGACCTACTGGCTTTAACCGGTAAATTCGATACTGGTGCTATTCAGCACAGCTTTAACCTAGGTGCAGAATATTCAGATCAGGATACCGAGCGTACCCAATATATTATTAATGGTCTGAATGCTACTGGAAGCTCTTTTGCGGCCTGTGGTACCCCTGCCAATGTGGCCTTAGGCTGGTGTACCTCAGTAGACAATCCAGACCGGGGTGCGTGGACAGGGACTATTAGTACGGACGGTGCGGACCGTTATGATATCGAGACCAAATCAAAGTCGATCTACTTACTGGACAGTATCGAATTGCATCCGCAATGGATTCTAGATCTGGGCATACGTTGGGATGATTATAAAACCCAGCAAACCTTGACTTATGGACGATTCAATAATGCAGTGACAGGTGCTAACAACACGCCGATTACCGCCGTTCCAGGTGACCAGCTCACTGTCGGGAATGAAGAAGACTTTTTTAACTATCAAGCAGGTCTGGTCTTTAAGCCAAGAGAAAATGGCAGTATTTATATCAGTTATGCCACTTCCTCTAATCCGGTCGGTGTCGATGGCGGTGATGGCTCTGAAAGTATTAGCGCAGCTATCGAAAATCTAAAAGCTGAAAAAGTCCGCACCATGGAACTGGGAACTAAATGGGACCTTCTGGAAGATAAACTGAATCTGACGGCCGCCATTTTCCGTACTGAAAAGACCAATACCCGCTCCACCGATGCTGATGGCACCACCCGTAATATTGGTGAGACCCGTGTCGATGGGATTGAGCTGGGTATCAATGGAAATGTTACCGAGAAATGGGCAATTTCCGCAGGCTATACCTATTTGGATAGTGAACTGATTGATGGTGGCTTTGAAAATATTGGAACCACGGCAGAACCGGTTTATGTTCCAAGCACAAACAATGGCAATCAGGTTCAGAACGTAGCAGAAAACAGTGCAACCTTATGGATGACCTATCAGGTATTACCTCAACTAACATTAGGTGCCGGTGCTGTGGCAATGGATAAAGTCTATGGCAATGCCGCCAATACCAAATTTGTTCCCGGTTATGTGCGTTACGATGCCATGGCACGTTATCAGGTGAACCCCAATGTGGATCTGCAGTTAAATATTAATAACCTGTCCGATACGCGTTATTTTACCAAAGCCTATTCTTCCCACTATGCCACTGAAGCAGAAGGCATCAGTGCCGTTTTAGGGCTGCATTTTAAATACTGATCTGAGCAATCTTCATGCTATTAAAGGCTAGTCTGGATCCATCAGGCTAGCCTTTATTTTTTGATATGAAAGATTTCATGTACGCATTGCTTAAGAACTTCCAACAAAGCTATCATATAAAGAAATATTTTAGCCTTATCGCTTAACTACAGGAAAATCCAACTAGATTAAAATAGATCAAAGAAATATTTTTCCAATTAACAACTTTATAAGAAAATCTTTATTGAGATACGACTAAAATCCATAAAAATAGCAAAAACTTTTCTCAATAAGTGGATTAAACTTTAATTATAAGTAAGGTATTTAGTGTATCTGGTATATCTAAGCTATCAATATTCAGAAAATATTTCAGCTCTGACCCAGATTCCGCACTAACTACTCAAGATTATAGACAAAATCTATGCCGCTGACCGAAGCACCGCTTTAACCAAGATATCGGTACTCAAGTTAGCATAAGGAGCTCTCTCATGATGTTGGCTGATCCAAGTAAAAAATACCGTCGCATGTATCAACGTGTGGACTTGCCAGACCGTCAATGGCCGAACAATGAAATCACTAAAGCGCCAATCTGGATGAGTACTGACCTGCGTGATGGTAACCAGGCGATCTTCGAGCCAATGAACATCGAGCAGAAGTTCAAAATGTTCCAGATGTTAGTGAAAATTGGTTTCAAACATATTGAAATCGGCTTCCCGTCTGCATCGCAAATTGATTTCGACTTTACCCGTAAATTGATCGAAGAAGGTCATATTCCGGATGACGTTTACATCGAAGTATTGGTTCAGGCACGTGACCATTTAATCGCACGTACTTTTGAATCTTTACAAGGTGCGAAACGCGCAATCGTGCATATCTACAACTCTAACTCTCCAACCTTCCGTCAAAAAGTCTTGAACGTAGACGTTGAAGGTGCAAAACAGTTAGCGATCAATGCAGCGCAAAAAGTGAAAGAATACGCAGCAAAACAGCCTGAAACTGAATTTGTTTTCCAGTACAGTCCTGAATGTTTCTCTGCTACTGAATTGGAAGTGGCGAAAGACGTTTGCGATGCTGTGACTGAAATCTGGGAAGCTTCGCCAGAAAACAAAGTGATCTTGAACTTGCCAGCCACTGTCGAAGTCTCTACACCAAATGTGTATGCCGACCAGGTTGAATGGATGCACCGTAACATCGAGCGTCGTGACGGCGTGATCATTTCAGTTCACTGTCATAATGACCGTGGCTGTGGGATCGCAGCATCTGAATTGGCAATTATGGCCGGCGCTGACCGTGTTGAAGGTTGTGTATTCGGTAATGGTGAGCGTACCGGTAACGTGGACGTAGCGGCAATTGCCTTGAACATGTATACCCAGGGTGTTGCACCAGACTTGGATTTCTCGAATATCAACGAAATCATTGCTACTGTTGAAGAATGTACTGGCTTGCCTGTACATCCACGTCATCCATATGCGGGTGACTTGGTGTTCACTGCATTCTCTGGTTCACACCAGGATGCGATCAAAAAAGGTTTCGAATTCCAGAAAAACGAAGAAATCTGGGATATGCCGTACTTGCCGATCGATCCAAAAGACTTGGGCCGTGACTATGACGCTGTCATTCGCGTGAACTCACAGTCTGGTAAAGGCGGTATCGCTTACTTGTTAGAATCGAACTACAACGTGACCTTGCCACGTCGTTTACAGATTGAATTCTCGCAAATCGTGCAGCAAAAAACTGATGAAGATGGTACTGAGATTTCAGCACAAGCGATCTGGAGCTTGTTCAAAGAGACATATGTTGCCGCGAAAGATGCCCATTATTCTGCGAAAAACTACAAATTGTCAGATGAAAATGGCAATCAGGTGATTGAGCTGGATATTGAAGTCAATGGTGAAACCCAGCACTTGCGTGGTGAAGGTAACGGTCCGATCTCTGCGATCTTGGATGCCCTACAATTGCCGATTGATGTCTTGAACTATGAAGAACGTAGCATCAGCTCAGGTGCACATGCCAAAGCCTTGGCATTGGTTGAACTTCAAGTAAAAGGTACAGGTAAATCTGCCTTTGGTGCTGGCGTACATGACAACATCGTGACCTCTTCAATTGAAGCGATTATTGCATGTACCAACCGCCTGATCGACCAGGATGTGCTAAGCACTGAACAGGTGATTGCTGCTGCCGTTTAAACCCGGTATTTGAATTAGCAATAATTCATAGCATTAAAAAGACTTTAGAAGGATACCTGCAAATGGTATCCTTTTATTTATTCATACTAAAGATTTAAGGCGAATCATTCCCGTGTCTTTTCCAGCTGACTCAGTGGGCCTTGTTATCCCACAAAAGTTCCAATTCGAACAGCCGTTAGAGCTTGAATGCGGTCGCATCCTCCCACGTTTTGAACTGATGGTAGAAACTTATGGCGAACTGAATGCCGATAAGTCCAATGCCATTTTGATCTGTCATGCCCTGTCTGGCCATCACCATGCAGCCGGTTATCATCATGAAGATGATAAAAAACCAGGTTGGTGGGATGCCTGTATTGGCCCGGGTAAGGCAATCGATACCAATAAATTCTTTGTGGTGGCGCTGAATAATATCGGCGGTTGTAATGGTTCTACTGGTCCTACCTCTCCTAATCCCGAAAATGATAACCGTCCATATGGCCCAGACTTTCCACTGGTCACTGTGCGTGACTGGGTAAAAACTCAGGCGATGCTGTCTGACCGTCTGGGAATTGATGTGTGGTATTCCATCATTGGCGGCTCACTCGGGGGCATGCAGGCCTTGCAATGGTCGGTAGATTATCCGGACCGTCTGCAAAAATGCGTGATTATTGCCAGTGCACCGAAACTGTCTGCACAAAATATTGCCTTTAACGAAGTCGCGCGTCAGTCCATTCTGTCTGATCCAGACTTCCATCATGGCCGTTATCTGGAAAATGACAGCTATCCAAAACGTGGTCTGATTCTGGCGCGTATGGTTGGTCATATTACTTATCTATCTGAAGAAGCCATGAAGCAGAAATTTGGCCGTGATTTAAAATCTGGCAAATTCATGTATGGCTTCGATGTGGAATTCCAGGTGGAAAGTTATTTGCGTTATCAGGGTGAACAGTTTAGTCGTAACTTTGATGCCAACACTTACCTGATCATGACCAAGGCACTGGATTATTTTGATCCTTCACGTGAATATCAGCAGTCACTGGTCAAAGCGATGGCGCAAACCAAATGTAAGTTCCTGGTAGTTTCTTTCACGACTGACTGGCGTTTCTCGCCTTCACGTTCTGTTGAAATCGTGGATGCCCTCATTACCAATCATAAGCCGGTCAGCTACGTGGATATTGATGCTGAACAAGGCCATGACTCCTTCCTGTTCCCGATTCCCCTGTATGTAAAATCCTTGCGCGCCTTCCTGGGCGGTGAAGAACATCTGCGATCAACACCGAAGGAGGCTGTGTAATGCGTATTGACCAACAACTTGCTGAGAAATGGATCAAGCCCGGTTCACGTATCCTCGACCTCGGTTGTGGTGATGGCGAACTGCTGGCCCATATGAGCAAAAAGCACAATATTCGTGCATATGGATTAGAAATTGATCAAGAAAAGATTGCAATTGCGATCAGTCGCGGGTTAAATATCATCCAGCAGGACTTAAACCTCGGTTTAAGCCGTTTTGCTGACCAGTCTTTTGACTATGTGGTGATGGCACAAGCTTTGCAAGCTGTAGATGCACCAGACGTATTATTGCGTGACATGGTGCGTGTAGGGAAACAGGCCATTATTACCTTTCCAAACTTTGCGCACTGGAAGACTCGTTCTTTCTTGGCATTAAAAGGGAAAATGCCGGTTTCGGAAGCCTTACCCTATATGTGGTATAACACCCCGAACATTCACCTATGTACCTTCCGTGACTTTGAAGCATTATGCGCGGAAAACAACATAAAAATTATTAATCGACTCGCTGTAAATGGGAATCAAGAAGATAGTTTGCTCAGCAAACATCTCCCAAATCTGTTTGGTGAAGTCGCAATTTATCGAGTGAGCGCTCTATGAAAAAATTATTATTAAGTACGACGCTACTGGCTGGACTTTTTGGCATGCAGGCCCATGCCGATTACGTTGCACCAACGCCTTCTGTGGCCAGCCAAGCAGCGCAATATTCAGTAATGGACATTCATAGTCTGACTAAAGCAGCTAAAGCGGGTCAGCCTGGTGCACAATTTTATTTAGCAACCAAATATCAATATGGCAAAGACGTCCAGAAAGATGAACGTCAGGCCTTTGCATGGTACAAAGCTGCTGCTGACCAAGGTCTGGCAGTGGCTCAGCTGAATGTTGGCCGTATGCTGGCAGATGGTATTGGTACCAAAAAAGATGAAACACTGGCTCGTCAATACTTTGAAAAAGCAGCCAGCCGCGGTGATAACCGTGCCAGCTTCAATCTGGCCATGATGGAAGAGAAGAAGAAAAACTACATGGGTGCTTACCAGTGGTATGAACTCTCTACCCGCGATGGCATGCTGGACAATAAAGTGATTACTTTATCTGAAGGCAAGAAAACTGCACTGGCAGCCAACTTAACCCAAGAGCAGATCCGTCAGGCACGTGACCGTGCAGACAAATGGATTCAGGCACAATAAGCTAAAATCTTTAAAGAGCACCTTCGGGTGCTTTTTTATGGTCTGAAAACTGTAGCAAGTTGCTACACTATGTATATATGTAATTTGAAAGATGAGTAATTAATATGACTTCAACTGACTGGCTCTCCCAAGGCACTCTGGTACTGGCAAGTAATAACAAAGGCAAGATTGCGGAATTCGAAAAGATGTTTGCTGAGCTTAATCTACCGGTTGAAGTGATTCCTCAAGGTCAGCTGAATATCGAAGATGCGATTGAAGATGGTTTAAGCTTTGTGGAAAATGCCATTATTAAGGCACGTCATGCTTCACGTATTTCGGGTAAACCAGCCATTGCCGATGACTCAGGAATTTGTGTGCCTGTGCTCGGTGGTATGCCAGGAATTTATTCAGCCCGTTTTGCCGGTGAACATGGTAATGATGCAGCCAATAATGAAAAGCTTTTAAACAGACTAAAACCGTTACGCAAAGATGGTGAAGCGATTGAAGGCATGTTTGTGTGTGTACTGGCCTTAGTCCAGCATGCTGAAGATCCACTGCCACAAATTTTCCAGGGCATCTGGAAAGGTGAAATTCTGGAAGCACCACGCGGTGAAAATGGCTTTGGTTATGATCCATTGTTCTGGCTACCAGAATTAGGCATTTCCAGCGCTGAAATGAGCAAAGAAGAAAAAAATAAAATCAGCCATCGTGGTCAGGCGATGAAACTGTTTAAGGCGAGTTTGGAAAAATAAATCTAATTCCTAAAAGAAGTCCTCCCTCCTTTTAGGAGGGAGTTAGAGGGAGGTCATTCCCTCACCCTTGGGGAGAAGAAGCCCCTCCCTTTTTCAAAGGGAGGTTGGGAGGGATTTAAATTTACCTATTATCAAAAATCCCCCTTTATAAAAGGGGGACTTGCTATAAACCCGGCACCACCGTATGCATCACCACCCCATACACCCCAATCAAAATTGCACTGGCAATCGTTCCTGAGGCAATATATTTGGCAGAATAACCCGTCCCCTGATAATGGGTTTCCAGTGCCACAATATTGGCTGCGGGTGGAAGCAGGAAATACATCATCATCACAGCATAGGTCAGGACCTGATGCGGAATCGGCAACAACACATAAGTCCCTGCTGCCAGACCTAGAGCCAGCACAAAACGACCACTAATCAAGATCAAACTGCGTTTTAAATCACTCAGTTGAATCCTGACTTTACTCAGCCACATCCCCAGAATACACATACCGGCAAAAGTCACCAGAAACTTGTTCGCGGCATAGCCCCATTGAATCAGCGGATGCGATTCATAGGCACTAAAATCCCAAAAGGACAGAATCGCTGCAATAGAAAGCGCAATCACTGGCGGGGATTTCAGCATATTTTTAATAATGAATTGGGGAGCCTGTTTTTCAGCACTGACTGCCACCACTGCACTGACATTGCCAAATAAGGAACCGCCAATATAAAGAGCAACAATAGTATTTAAAGCATCCGGACCAAATACAGCTAAGGCAAAAGGAAAGCCAAGCCAGACCCCATTTAAATAACTAAAACATAATGCCCTCAACTTATCTTTGGAGAAAAGAAAGAACAGGCCAAACAGAAACAGCGAGCTAAAGATACTAAAACCGATCAACCAAAGACTGCCCGGCTTATAAAACACCATGTTGTAAATGATAATCAAGGGAATCAAAAGACGCGCCAGCAAGGCCGCCATGAATGGGCGGATCGACTTTAAATAATGGACGCCCCAGAATCCAATCAGAAATGAAATAAGCGGAAGGAGCAGTGCCATAGGAAAGCTGAAAATTGCATAGATAGATGGGCTTTATCCTAGCACACCTATCTACTCTCAGAGTTCACTGTTTAAACTGATCTTTTTATCAAGATCATCATGAATACTATTATTTATACAATGATCTGAATGACTTTTTCTACGATCTGTCCTGCACTATCTCCCTGCTGGGACTTTTCCAGCCATTGCCAATGCTGCTGATGCAATCTTAGAAAATTGGAACAACGTGTGCCGTAGACCGGACTTTGAATAAATGTAGATGATAGGAGTTCTTCCATCTCCTCGTTAATTCCGGTTTTGGGCAATAGTGCCGGAATCACTTTACGCTCATCTTCCAGAATATCCCAGGCAGCATGATATATATCCGCTTGTGGGATGCTGTGCTGTTGAAGCATCGGCAGAAACTCCTGAGTAAAGCGCTTGCGCAAATGCCGGGTCTTTTGCCAGTCTTCGCTCATCAGGCTATTCGAAACCACATATACCCCATGTGCCAGTACTTGGGGTGCCTCACCACGGTTACTCATATAGACCGCCTGCTCTCGATCGCCGATAAACAGGTTAAAGCCCGCATAATCACATTGACGTTTTTCCAACTCTTGAGCAAACCGGATAGGTGTCAGCTCAGATTGCAGGAATTCCTGAATAATATGTCCACGTGAAGTTGGGTAGTTATTCTTGTCATTACCATCCCTGAAATTGGTAATCACTGCCCATCGTCCTGAAGTAGTTATACCCATCCAGGTACCACCAGACTGCAGATCCTGCCCGGCAATAATCGGACTGTTCTCCCATTCATATAATGCCTGGGTTGGACGTTGATAGAACTCATCACGATTTGAAATCAGACATAAAGGCGTTTCATCCAGAACTCGCCAAGCCAGTGCCACAATACACATAATTGATGCTCTCGATCTTTACACATTGAATGTACAACATTTTTCTTCGCTTTCAGCTAAAATCTGTGCAAAACAGAATCACAAGGAACAGGAATGCTCACCTATCCAAACATAGATCCCGTTGCAATTTCGCTCGGGCCTTTACAAGTCCACTGGTATGGACTGATGTATCTCTTGGCTTTTTTATTTGCCTGGGGACTGGCAACTTATCGCGCTAAACAACGCGGCTGGACACCAGATATGGTCTCGGATCTGATTTTCTTTGGGGCTTTGGGTGTGATTATCGGTGGCCGGGTCGGTTACGTTTTATTCTACGGTTTTTCTCAGTTTTTGGAAAATCCACTCTGGCTGTTCCAGATCTGGACCGGTGGCATGAGTTTCCACGGCGGCTTCCTCGGCGTAATTCTAGCGATGTTATGGTGGTGCAAGAAATATAAAATGGCTTGGTTTCAGACGCTGGACTTTATTGCCCCCTGCGTTCCAACAGGTCTGATGTTTGGCCGGATCGGTAACTTTATTGGTGGTGAACTCTATGGCCGTCAAGTGACTGATCCAAATTTTGCCTTGGGCATGATTTTCCCAACCGATCCGCTGCAACTGGTACGTCATCCCTCACAACTGTATCAGGCACTCTGTGAAGGCCTGATTCTGTTTATCGTACTGTGGTGGTTTAGTAGCAAGCCACGTCCACGTATGGCAGTTTCTGCGGTATTCCTGACCGGCTATGGTCTAGCCCGTTTTATCGTCGAGTTCTTCCGTGAACCGGATAATGGTCAGCTATTTATTGGCTGGATGAGTAAAGGACAATTCCTGAGCCTGCCAATGATCCTGGTTGGTCTGTGGATGCTTTGGTATGCCTATCAGAAGAAAGTTTATGACTGGGGTCCACAGAAAAATAACGGATAATTTTCCTAAATATTGCGAGGCATCTGCCTCGCTTTTTTATATTTAAAATATGCTAAAGTGCTTTTTATCTTTTCTGTTCATACATCATCATGCTTGAGTTCTGGTTCAATCCGCAGGTGTCGCTCCTGAAAAAACTGCTGTTCTTTGTTGTGATTGCTGCAATTGCCGTAGGTCTGTACTGGATGGAACCTTTGCCTTTAGATGCCATCCTGATGTTTGCTGGTACTGGAATTATTTTCCTGATTTGTCGTTACTGCAAAATTCATTTCGCAGCAAAAAATCCGACTGGCCTGTTCTATCGTGTCCTGACCTGGATTCCGATTGCCTTATTAATCAGCCTGATTTTTATGAACATGAAACAGGGTGAAATTCTGCTACCGGGCGCTCAGGGAATTGCCTTTATGGCTTTGGCGATCTGCCTGTTTTCGCCTCTGTCTTTGCTTAATCAGAACAAGTCGGATTCAGGTTCCCCACATGCTTGAGTTCTGGTACTCCGAACGCTGCAACCGTCAGCTCAAGCTCATCATTATTATTGCGGTATGTATCGTAATTTACATAGCATCGACTGTAGCGAAACTGGGTCCGATATTTGTTGGAATAAGTCTGGCGATTGGAATGCTGATACACGTCTTGCGTGAATTCAGATTAAAGCTTTCTCCTGAAAATCCTTATGCCGAAGGTTTTCGTGCTTTAACAACAGCTATTCCGATTGTGGCAGTAATTAGCCTGATCGGTTATTTACCTAAAACGGGTGAGATCGGGGAAACTATAGCGCTAGGTCTACAATGCTTGGGTTTTGTGGCGATTGGACTGTTTATCGTGTCGATTTATAATCAACGTGCGAAACGCTTCGAAGATTGAACCATTTCGCGACTTTCATTTTTACGTTCTAAAATTTTCAGCGTCTGATTTAAAGATATGAATCCAGACGGTAATACGTGTATTTCACATCGGAATTACGATAGACCGCATAGCCATTCTGTTTAAAATCAGAAACCCAGGCCGAACCAGAATACGCTGCAATATGACCATACTGATGCTGTGAAGTCCGGTCAATAATATAGATATCACCTTTTTTCGGACGGTCAAAAGACAGGTTGATTTTTCGATAGCCCAATTGCTGCAGAGTATTGCCCCAGTCAGCTGCGGCAACAGGATGATTCACAATTTTTGCGCCTGAAGACTGCAAACCGACACGAATACTGCGTGCACATTTTTGTGTACTGGTACTGCGGGTAATGCCTTGCAGATAGCTGGTGAATTTTTCAATATCGAAACGCTGGCCGTTCATTGCACCGAAAGTCTTGCGAGATTCAGAGTTTTTGCTACGAGCTGACGCAGAGGTATAGCGCTGAGGCTGACGTTTGGAATTTTGTCCCGATTGGGAACGAATTATGACGTTCGCTTGAACAGGAGCATGCACTTCGCTCATATTCACTTGATGATCATAAATCATATTGGACCAAGTACTCCTCGCCTGTAAGTTTGGCTTTCAAATCTTCAACACGCGGTGAATACTAGACGGTTAAATGTTACTTTTCACGTTAAAAATGTAAATATATTTTTCCATATTTATTTAATTTTACTTAACTTGTTATTTCTTTTAGATTTATAAAATTTACAATTTTCACAAAAAAGTTATAAATTCACAACTTTTCAAATCTACTACCGATCCTGCTCAGACTATTTCTAAATCAATATTTGAGCGCCTTTCTGACTAAATCTGTAATTTTACTCACGATAATAAAGTCAACATTTCACTACAGGATTACATCATTCTGGCCAGTAGCTCTCGTATTAGACTGATTTAGTAAATTTAAATTGAGATGATGAGGAAGAAAAAAAATATGAGTCATGATGTAAAGACTATTTCAAATTTCAATTTAGAACAATATTTAGGGATCTGGTACGAAATTGCCCGTCTGCCCATGAAACACCAGCCTGAAGACAGTACTGATATTTCCGCAGTCTATAGCCTGAATGAAAACGGCACAGTCCGTGTCCAGAACCGTTGTCTGGATGGTGCGGGCAAACTGGATGAATCGATTGGGGAAGCCACCATTGTGGATGCAGAACATGGCAAACTGGAAGTCAGTTTCTTGCCTGAAGGTTTGCGCTGGGTACCTTTTACCAAAGGGGATTACTGGATTCTCAAACTGGATGACAAGTATGAAACTGCATTGGTTGGTGAGCCAAACATGAAATATCTATGGCTCCTGCATCGTAAGCCGACACTAGATGAAGCAACCAAACAGGAATATCTGGCCTATGCTGAATCTCTGGGTTATGACCTGTCCGATCTGATCCATACGGTACACACCGGTAAGCCAACAGCTTAAAAAAAGATGATAAAAAAGCATCCATCATGGGTGCTTTTTTATACCCTTTTCTCTCATGTTTAATCATTTTCACTGCTATGCGGAAGTACTCAAAAAAATGTTATGATGAGCGCAATTTTAAATTGCCCAATTCAAAGAAAAGCAATTTGCAACAGATTTTAAGAGAGACCTATGCGCCAATATCTTGACCTTTTACAACATATCCTCGACAACGGCGGCGATAAAGGCGACCGTACCGGCACAGGTACACGCTCGGTATTTGGTCATCAGATGCGCTTTGATCTTTCCAAGGGCTTCCCTTTACTTACCACTAAAAAAGTTCATTTCCGTTCGATCGTGATTGAACTGCTGTGGTTCCTGAAAGGCGATACCCATGTAAAGTATCTTCAGGATAATAAAGTGACCATCTGGGATGAATGGGCAACTGCGGAACAAACCGCACGTTTTGGTCGCCCAGAAGGTGAACTTGGTCCAGTATATGGCCATCAATGGCGTAATTTTGGTGCCACTCAAAATGCAGATGGTAGCTACAATCAGGATGGTTTTGACCAGATCAAATGGTTGATCAATGAAATTAAGACCAATCCGAACTCACGCCGTCTGATTGTATCGGGCTGGAATCCAAATGAAGCGAGTCAGGTGGCTTTACCGCCTTGCCATACCCTGTTCCAGTTCTTTGTCCATAATGGCAAATTGTCTTGCCAGCTTTATCAACGTAGTGCTGACGTTTTCCTTGGCGTTCCATTTAATATTGCCAGCTATGCCCTGCTGACTCATATGATTGCGCAGGTGTGTGATCTGGATGTAGGCGATTTTGTCTGGACGGGCGGTGATACACATTTATATGCCAATCATTTTGATCAGGCCAAACTTCAACTCAGTCGTGAGCCTTTAGGCCTATGCCAGTTGAAACTGAATCCTGAAGTTAAAGACCTGTTTGATTTCAAATTCGAAGATATTGAAATTGTCGGTTATGAATCACATCCAGGAATCAAGGCACCCGTTGCAGTTTAATTTCGGTTAAACCTCGGAAAATATTCAAATCCCACTTTGCTTAAAGTGGGATTTTGCATTTTAATAGCAATAATTTTTATCTGTTTTTGAGTATGGGTATGGCATTTCAGGATTTAGAAGTCGTTCATGTCGTGGCAATGGATCAGCAGCGCTGTATTGGTAAGGACAATGACTTGCCTTGGCATATCTCAGCAGATCTCAAGCACTTTAAGGAAATCACTCAAGGTGGTGTGATTGTGATGGGCCGTAAAACGCTTGAATCAATGGGCCGTGCGCTGCCTAAACGTGTGAACTGGGTCATTACCCGGGATCCTGACTGGTCTTTTGAAGGCGTCAAAGTCGCGCATACGATTGAAGATGCCCTGACTCAAGCCGTGGCCGATGTGCAGACTTCAGAAAAACCGACTGCTATTTTTATCATTGGTGGTGGTGAAATCTTTAAACAGACTCTGGATATCGCTGATCGTCTGGAACTGACCCATGTTGAACTAGATGTACAAGGTCATGCCTACTATCCGGAAATTCCGGTCGAGTTCAAAAAAGTTGCATCAGAACAACATATCGATGACAAAACCGGTATTGCATTTGAGTTCGCAACATACAGAAAATAAAGCCTATTTTCTATAAAAGATTGAACATGCAAGGACAAGACAATTCAGAAAAGCATTGGAGCCTGTGGTTATTAGGGAGTCTATTTAGTTTATTTGTCCTGTGTTCAAGTCTCTGGCTAAGCCTGATGCTCTGGGTGCAACAACCCTTGGGCAAAATTGGCAGCATCATTCTGATCGGTCTCTGGCTTCTGTTTGCCTGTGTGGTCTTGGGCATTTACTTCACCAAGCATCTGATTTCCCGACAGGTGGATACGGTGCTTTATCTGCTGGCCTTTCTGGTCAGCTTACTCGCTTATTTGAGCATGGAGCCTCGTCAGGATCGGGACTGGAATCCTGAGGTTTCCCGGCTACTCTCCTATGAGCAGCAAGGCAATCAAGTCACCTTGCACAATATCCGTAATTTTGACTGGCAAGCAGAGGGTCAGTATATCGAACGCTGGGAAAGCCGCAGTTTTGATCTAAACGACATTACCGGGGTAAACATTATTACCTCCTACTGGATGGGACCTAAAATTGCCCATACGCTGGTCAGTTTTGATTTTGCCAATCAGAAACCGCTCGCCTTCTCGATCGAAATTCGCAAAGAAAAGGATGAGAAATTTTCTGCTATTGGTGGCTTCTTCCGAAAATATGAACTAAGTCTGGTCGCCTCAGATGAGAAAGATATTGTATATACGCGTAGCAATATTCGTGGCGAGCAGGTTTACTTTTTTCCGGTAAAAATGCCACAAGCAGAAGCTCAAGCCCTATTTAAAGAATATCTGCGTAAGGCTGATGAACTGGCCAAAGAGCCTAAATGGTATAACACCCTGAGCAGTAACTGCACGACGCTGGTCTTTGATATGGCTCAGGCAGTATCTCAGCAACAGCTTCCTTCAGATTACCGCTTGCTGGCTTCTGGGTATTTACCCGATTATTTATATGATTTAAAAGCGCTAGATCAGCGCTGGGATATACAAACCTGGTATCAGCGTGCACACGTTAATCCACGGGTTAAAGATACCGGTCAGATTTCCAGTCAAGAGTATTCACAACGCCTGCGTCAAGGCCTACCTGAGCCGAGTTCCAGATAATTTTCCAAGTTATCCAACTTAAAGAAAGATACAAAATCAACTGGCGTATATTGCATTTTTTTGTTTATATACAAATAGCTAACTCAGAATTAGAGTCTCTCGCATGCTAAAAAAATTAACAGCAATCATGATTTTAGGTTCAGTTTTTACGCTGTCAGGTTGTGAAACCGTACCGAGTACCTCATCAGTCAAAACTGAAAATAATTTACAGCTCTTGCAAAATCGTACCTGGATTGTGAACCAGATTGGCAATACCGAAATTACTACAGCACCGACAGCACGCAATATTCCAAGTCTGCAATTCGATGCAGCGACTCAACGCGTGTCTGGCGCAGATGGCTGTAACCGTGTCATGGGCAGCTACACTGCCGGCAAAGACACCCTTAACTTAAGCCAGATAGCGAGTACTGAAATGGCTTGTCTAGATAATGAAGGTCTGGATCAGAAATTTAAGGAGGCACTGAGCAAAGTGACCCATTATCAGGTCTATGGTAAAACCCTGAAATTAATGGACCGTCATGGCAATTTACTCATCCAGTTAGAAAGTGCAGTACAGCCTCGCTAAGTTCTGACTACAAAAAGCCTGTGTCATGCAGGCTTTATATCTTTCATACTCATATGAACATTCAATAATCAGCACTCTACAATGATGAGGACTTAACCATGCAACAAGCACTATTTGGTGGTGGATGCTTTTGGTGTACCGAAGCAGTATTTTTACAGCTTCAGGGCGTACAGAAGGTCGTCAGTGGCTATGCGGGCGGACAAAATCCTAATCCAACCTATGAGCAAGTCTGTGGCGGTGATACCAATCATGCCGAAGTGATCCTGATCGATTTTGATGAAAATCAGATTACGTATAGTCAGTTGCTCGAAGTCTTTTTCGCAACCCATGATCCAACGACATTAAACCGTCAGGGCAATGATGTCGGCACGCAATATCGTTCTGTGATTTATTATTTTAATGATGAGCAAAAAGAAACTGCACAGCTCACAATAGATTCATTGAAAGCTGAAGGGCTGAATATTGTGACTGAACTTAGCCCTGCACCGACTTTCTACCCTGCCGAAGAATATCATCAGAATTTCTTTGCCAAGAATCCGAATCAGGGCTACTGTAATTTTGCGATTCCACCTAAGTTGAACAAATTACAACACAAGTTTATGACGCTGCTTAAAACTCATTAAACTGGATTCTGCTTGATCAAATGCCCTATTAAATTAAGGCAATAAAAAAGCGACTGAGATCAGTCGCTTTTTTCATTGAGAGCAAAAAATTAATTATCGGTTGCAAAAGCAATATCGCTGAGTCCGGCTCCACTCGCGCGTGACATCACTTGAGCAACGGTGTCATAACGTGATTCTTTATCTGCTTTCAATACGATGGTCGGTTGACGCTCTGCCTGGCTCGCCTCATTGAAACGGGTTTCAAGCTGTTCCAGAGTCAGCACATCGCCGTTCCATGCTACATCACCTTTTGCATTGATGCTAATGGTGACATTTTCCGGTGGCAGGTCAATAATTTCTGCAGTGGTTTGCGGTAAGGTTAATGGAATTGATGGGTTCGCAACGGTCGCTGTCACCAGAAAGATGATCATCAATACCAACATAATGTCGATCAGGGGAATAAGATTCATCTCATTCATGCCTGTATCGTTGTCTTCACCCAATTGAAAAGCCATTAAGCTTGACCTCCAACTAAACTGTCTTGTGTTACTTTCGCATCAGCCTTCTTTGCAGAAGAATCCTGTTGCAACATGGTGTCAATCAATAAGCTATGCGCATGGTCTTGCAGTTCATTGCTTAAAGTGCGGTTAACACGTACACAGATGTTATATGCAAGTACCGCAGGAATCGCCACAGCCAGGCCCAGACCGGTCATGATCAGCGCTTCACCCACTGGAGTGGCTACTTGTGCCAGACCTGCCTGACCACTCTTACCCACAGCAACCAGTGCGTGGAAGATTCCCCATACTGTACCGAACAGACCGACAAAGGGTGAAATTGAAGCGATAGTACCCAGGACGGATACACCTTTTTCTGCATTGCCTTTTTCTAATGCGATCTGACGCAGTAAAGCCTGTTCAGCTACAGCTTTACGTTGTTCAAATGCCAAAGGAGTCATTTTATTTTTCAATTGCCCTAATGCGTTAGATAACTGAGCATAGGCAATCTGTTTAAGTTGGCGAGTGCCCATCAAACGCAGCACAAAAATGGTCCATGTCGCAATCGACATTGCCAATAACACGAAATACAGTGTTTTACTGACTGCATCAGCGTGTTGCCAATAAACTGAAAAGTTCATATTCGAACTCCTAATGGGTTAGCCGTTATTTGGTAATCTGAAAATCGAAAGGCTGTTCCACTCGGGTTGGATAAGCCACACCATTTTCAACATATTTGGTCAGTTGTGCACGACGTACCGCTGATTCGACTTTGCGCGTAACGGCCGGACTACAACTCGAATTTCGTGCGGTCGCAGAGACCACTTTCCCCTGCTCATTTGCAGATACATCTACCACCAATGAACAGGCTGATTTTAACTCTCCTGCCGAGAGCGACACTTTTGGTGCACGCTGCCAGGATACGCCGCCGCCAATTGCAACACTTTTCGGTGCTGGTGGAGCCGGCGGTGCGACAGGTGCTGGTGGCGCAACCGGTGCAGGCGCAGGTGCCACTTTTTTAGTTTCAGTCACGACCACAGGAACCACTGGACTTGGTGCAGGTTTGGTTTCAACTGGCGGTGCAGTAACAGGTTTAGGTGTTTCTGCTTTTTTCACCTGCTCAATTTTTTCTACTTTTTTAGGTGGCGGTGGCAGCGGTTTTTCTACAATTTTAACTTCTTTCGGCTTTGGTGGCTCTTGTTTAGGCTCTGGCGGCTTTGGCTTCGGTGGTAAAGGTTTTGGGGCTTCCTGAAGTTTGACGAAGCGGACTTTTAAAGGCTCTTTATCGACTTGTTTCAGTTCAGGTGCTTCCATCTGGCTGACTGCCCATAAAAGACCCACGTGTCCAACCAGAACCGCCGCCAGAATAGAAACGACTTTCTTTTTCATCTGATTTGACGGTGGTGGTGTCATGGGAGCAGCAACTTGACTCATTAAATCTATTTACCTCGAGGAGATGATGTGAAACAAACTATCAAGCTCATCGGTTAGCACAATTAAAGTACGCCAATAATAAATGAGAAGTGTTTTCATTTGCAACTACTAATCCCACTTTTCTCCATTATTTTTGTTTCAAACAAAAAAGGCATACTTAAAGTATGCCTTTTTTAAACAGAGATGCAAGCGCTTATTGGAACACGACAGTTTTATTGCCGTCGACAATGACACGGTCTTCCAAATGCCATCTCACTGCACGTGCCAGCACATTACGTTCAACGTCCTGACCCAGTTCACGCAGCTGTTCCACAGTAAAGTCATGGTTCACACGCTCCACATCCTGCTCAATGATTGGCCCCTGATCCAGATCAGCTGTCACATAGTGTGCAGTTGCACCGATCAGTTTTACACCTTTGTCATAAGCCTGTTTGTACGGATTAGCCCCTACGAATGCTGGCAGGAATGAATGATGAATATTGATCACTTTCATTTCCCATTTACTTACGAATTCTTCATCCAGAATCTGCATATAACGGGCTAATACCAGCAGATCGTTACCCTGCATCAGTTCATCAATCTGTGCATAGGCCTCACGTTTGTTCTCTTTGGTCACCGGAACCACTTCAAACGGAATACCAAAGTTTTCTACTGATTCACGTAGAGTCTCATGGTTAGATACCACTTTAGTAATTTCACATGGCAGACCGCCGCGTGCATGACGCCATAGCAGCTCAAGCAACGCATGGTCGACTTTAGACACCAGAATACCGACCTTTTTCACATCACTGACTAGTGCCAGACGCCAGTGCATGCCATAGCGCTCTGCAACATTGGCAGCAAAAGTCTGCAACAGGCTTTCTTTACGGCTTTGCAGATTGTCCAGTTCAAACTCAACACGCATGAAGTAACGTCCGCCCTGCGCTGCTGTCGCGTATTGATCAAGCGCCGTAATGTTGGCACCCTGATGATACAAGAAGCTTGAAACAGCCTGCACGATGCCCGGCTTGTCTTCACAAGTAATCAATAAACGTGCGGTATTAGCAGTCGTCATATTCATGTTGGTTAAGGTCACTAATTAGTTAAATTAAAAAAATAAGCCGAGTATTCTAACGCGTTTCTTAGATATTCTGAATAGTTTGTTCAGATTCAGGCGGTTTAGGCGATGACAGACTGGCAAACAGCTCTGAAGAACCAAACGAATTGAGCAGGCTCTCATACGTCTGACGGCTTTCACCACGCAGATAAGCACCTTCCAGGAACACCATCTGACGCAGTGCCTGCCAGACCCATTTTTCTTCCAGAGTGTTGGAATCGGTAATATGCCCCGACATATACAGGAAGTTGGTCCAGTTGGTCAGTACAATCCAGAGGTTAATGATCAGCGCTTCAATTTCTGAATCGGTCATTTCCATCAGGCCGGCATTTACGAAGGCTTTATAAATTTTTTGTCCCTGCTGCATGACCTGTCCAGCAAAGCGTGGATAAAGCTTGCGGAAATCTTCGTTATTTTCGACCAGATGGTATACATCACGATGCAGAAAACGATAAGCCCAAAGCTGACTGCTCAGTACCTGAAAATAATGAATCTTATCATTGGCATCCAGAGCACGATCTTCCGGAAGTGCCAGCATTTCCAGCGTCTGATGCTGGTACTGCTCCATCAGTTCCTTGATAATTTCATTTTTATTACGGAAATGGTAATACAGATTACCCGGACTCATGCCGAGTTCAGCAGCAATATGGTTGGTGGTTACAGATCGTTCGCCACGTTCATTAAACAACTGCAAGCTGAGCTGTAAGATACGCTCTTTGGTTTTTAACGTTTTGGTTTGGGACATCCTAAAATAACCATTCAGTTCATGCATTAGTAAGGCTAACACACAAAGTAACTTGACTAATTAGAGTATTTGCTCTAAAAATTAATTAATCGATTTTGAATAATGGTAGTGCGGCATGAACAGTCACACAAAAACAACTTCAATGACACCACATTTTCTTGATAGCCAGCACCTCAATGAAATTCTGGCTCAACAAAAACACGCCTACTTACGCTACCCACTGCCGACTGCAAAGGAACGTATCGATCGTTTAGCTCGGCTTAAGCGTATCTTAGTTAAGTATCAAGATCAATTTGCCGATGCAATTAATCAGGACTATGGTAACCGCTCTGTCGGGGAAACCAAAATTGGCGAGTTACTGACTTGTCTTGAACATATTAAATATTACAGCAAAAACCTGACCGGCTGGATGAAACCGTCCAAGCGTCATGTCGGTATTATTCACCAGCCGGCAAAAGCCTGGGTGCAATACCAGCCTCTAGGCGTGATCGGCATCATCGCACCGTGGAACTACCCTTTATTATTATCCATTGGTCCTCTGATCTGTGCGTTGGCTGCGGGCAACCATGCCATGATCAAGATTTCAAGTTCATCGGCTGCTTTCGGTAAGGTACTGGAAAAAGCCTTAGCTGAAGCCTTTCCTAAAGAACTGGTTGCCGTGGTGAATGGTGGCGGTACGGTATCTGATGCCTTCTGCCGACTGGCTTTTGACAAGATGATTTTTACTGGTTCAACGGCTGTCGGTAAGACCGTGATGGCAGCAGCTGCAGAAAATCTGGTACCGGTAATCCTGGAACTGGGTGGCAAATCCCCTGTACTGGTGCATCCATCGATTGACCTGCGTGATGTGGCTCAGCGTATCGCTGTGGGCAAGCTCTGGAATGCTGGTCAGACCTGCGTAGCACCGGATTATATGTTCCTGCCACGTGGCAAGACTGCCGAGTTTATCGATCATTTTAAAGCCTGTGTTGAAAGCATGTATCCGGACATCAGCCATAATCAGGATTACACCTCGATTATCAATGATAAGCAGTACAACCGCCTGCAAGGTTATCTGGATGATGCCCGTGAGCAAGGCGCGCAGATTATTGAAATCAATCCGCGTAATGAGTCGCCAGCAGACCTGCGTAAAATTGCACCGACCATTGTGACCAATGTCATGCCAAGCATGCAGATCATGCAGCATGAAATCTTTGGGCCGCTCCTGCCGATCATGGAATATGATCAAATTGACGACGTTATCGACTTTATTAATAGCCGTCCGCGTCCACTTGCATTATACTATTTCGACTTTGATCAGGCGCGTGCTGATTATGTCGCACAGCGTACCCATTCAGGGCATTTCGGGCAAAATACTGTATTAACCCATGTCGCACAGGATGACCTGCCATTTGGTGGTGTCGGTGCTTCCGGTATGGGTAAATATCATGGGCCAGAAGGCTTCTTCAGTTTGTCGCATGAACGGTCAGTAATGTCGAATCCTAAGCTGTATAGCTTGAAATACATTCTGCCTCCGTTTAATAAGCCGATCCATAAGCTGATTTCGAAGACACTTCTTCGATAAATGATCAAGGCATGAGCTATCACACGGGCTCATGCTTCGTTTTAGACAAAATCGCTTGTCTTTTAAGCGCATTTTTGATATAAAACGCCCCTTGAATGAATTCAATCCGTTTATTTTTGACTGGCCATACAGATTTGCTGTTGGCTAAATCAATGGAGTTACACCATGTCTAAGGTTTGCCAAGTTACCGGCAAGCGTCCAGTCGTTGGTAACAACGTCTCACACGCCAACAACAAAACTAAGCGCCGGTTCGAGCCGAACCTGCACCACCACCGTTTCTGGTTAGAAAGCGAAAAACGTTTTGTACGTCTTCGTTTAACCACTAAAGGTATGCGTATTATCGACAAATTGGGCATTGAAAAGGTTGTTGCTGACCTTCGTGCTCAAGGTCAAAAGATCTAAGTAAGGAGTCAGGACAATGCGTGATAAGATTCGCTTAGTTTCTTCAGCTGGTACAGGTTATTTCTATACCACTACTAAGAACAAACGTACTATGCCGGAAAAAATGGAAATCAAAAAATTTGATCCAAAAATCCGTCAACACGTAATCTTCAAAGAAGCTAAAATCAAATAATTTTAGTTTTTTGAAAAAAGCGACCTTCCCGGTCGTTTTTTTTTGCATTTTTTTTATGCGACTTGATAAACTTTCTGTTTCTTCTGGCATTTTCTGTGCTTATTTCCCATAAAAAACTGAAATTTCATAAAATTTATTTTAAAGGAGTGTTTAGTGCCACATGACGTAGAGCTCATTATTCTGTTAGCTGTCGGTTTTGGCTTGGCCTTGGTTTTTGGCTATATCGCTGCACGTCTACGCCTTCCCCCACTGATTGGTTATCTGGTTGCCGGGATTTTGATTAGCCCGAACACCCCAGGCGTGGTCGGAGATGTGCATCTAGCGAACCAGCTGGCCGAACTTGGCGTCATGTTCCTGATGTTTGGTGTCGGGATGCACTTTTCTCTGAATGACCTGATGCAGGTCAGGCGTATTGCCTTGCCGGGTGCGGTCTTGCAGATTGCAGTCGCGACACTGCTCGGAGTCGGGGTCTCTATGCTCTGGGGCTGGAATTTCGGCTCTGCCCTGATCTTTGGTTTAAGCCTGTCTTGTGCCAGTACTGTTGTACTTCTCAAAGCCTTAGGCGATCGTGGCCTGCTTGAATCCATTAACGGGAAAATTGCAGTCGGCTGGCTTCTGGTTGAAGACCTTGTCATGGTTCTGGCATTGGTATTGCTACCTGCAACCGCAGTATTGCTCGGTGGTCAGGCACTGGAAGGTAGTAGTAGCGATCAGAATGTCTGGATCACCTTAGGCATTACCTTGCTCAAAGTAGCCGGCTTTATTGCTTTCATGCTGATTATTGGTAAACGTTTAGTGCCAATGATCATGCAGGTGGTGGCACGTTTAGGCTCACGTGAGCTGTTTACCTTAACCGTCGTAGCTGCAGCCGTATCGATTGCCTTTGGGGCTTATAAGGTCTTTGGCGTATCCATGGCACTCGGTGCGTTCTTTGCCGGGATGGTAGTGAAAGAGTCTGACTTCAGCCACCGTGCCGAAGAAGAAACCTTACCGCTGCGTGAAATCTTCTCGATTCTGTTCTTTGTGTCCGTCGGTATGCTGTTTGATCCGCGTATTCTGATGGATCAGCCGCTTCATGTATTGGCTGTACTCGGCATTATCATGATTGGTAAAACCATCGCAGCGATGGCACTGGTGCTGTTCTTCCGCTACCCAATCAATACGGCACTCACCGTCAGTGCATCTCTGGCACAAATCGGTGAATTCTCTTTTATTCTGGCCGCACTTGGTGTATCGCTAAATCTATTGTCACTCGATGGACAAAACCTGATTCTGGCGGGTGCCCTGATTTCGATTACCCTGAACTCGTTTATTTTCTCGGCAGTAGAACCGGTACAAAAATGGATCCGCGAACGTTCGTCTCTGGCGCGCTTATTGGAGCGTAGTGGTGATCCGCTTGCCATGCTACCGGATGAGGTCTCGCAGGACTATCTGCGTGATCAGGTGGTGATTGTGGGGCATGGTGAAGTCGGTCGTCGAATTACCTTATCTCTAATGGAGCAAGATATTAAGGTAGTCATTGCCGAAGAAAACCGTGAGATCGTAGAGAACTTGCGTAAAAAAGGCATTGCGGCAGTTTCTGGTGTCGCAACTGAACCCGGTGTGTTGATTCAGGCTCACATTCAGCATGCACGTCTATTGGTGATCTCACCGATGGATATTATTGATATCCATAAAATCGTGGATATTGCCAAGACCCTAAACCCTGCTATTCAGATCCTGCTATGTTCGGAAAGCAAGGAAGAAGCCGAAGTGATTCGCCGTGACAATATTGGCGAGGTGTACTATGCCAAAGAGGAAATGGCGAGAAATATGAGCAATCATATTTTGAACCAGATCGAGATTGCACATAACCATCCACCTACGCATTATTCAGGCTGATTCATTAAAGAAGTTGTCAAAATTGGCAACTTCTTTTTTATTGATTGGACTGGAATTTATCACCTCGACAAACCATAAAATTTCAGATTACTTTTCTGTTTAATAGACTTAATTTTTTCTCTTATTCTCTATTTTTTTCATTTTATAAACACAAAAAAAGCACACTTCAAGTGTGCTTTCCTGCTCGCCAGGGTAGGCAATTTAGCTCATATATTTGGGCTCTTCATCCACAACTTCAGCTTGCCATTCATTGACCTGCTGTTCCAGCAAACCATATAAAGCGGCCTGAATCATGTGTTGTGCAATCACAGGCGTTTGATCACCCAACAGGGCTTTCACCTCGTCATTAAACTGAATCATGACTAATGGCTGTTTTTTTGAGCCCGCATTTCGTAATGCCAACGCGCCACCTTCAAGTTGAACGAGTTCCAAAATCGCATCTTGATTACCAAATAAATCTTTCAACTGTTCTATAGACATATATCCTCCATGTTCAACATGGTGGCAAAGAGCGATTGCACTTTGCATCATTAGAGTAATTGATATAGGGTTAATAATCGCAATTTCAAGCACAGCTGATCAGATTAAAATTCAACCATCTCATTACGAAAACCATCAATAAGCTGCGTCAGGTCACGATGCCATTCTCGTAATATAGCAGTATCAGGTAACCAGGCTTGTGGTGTCTGTGTGACTTTAATGATGAGATTTGAAGAAGTTTCGTCTTCGGGTTGTGGCGAACTTGGCTCTGGCGCATATTGGCAGAGACGGTAAGCACGTTTCAGTTCAGCCAAAAAACCATCTTTGGATAAATGCTGTAATACGGTCACTTCAGGCGACACCTGCCCCTTAGCCGCCATCAGCTCTTCAATCGATTTCAGTGTCGGGCTCAGGTCATTCAGACGGTAGTAGCGTACCAGTTCCTGTAAAAAGGCCAGCAGTGCCCCATGCAGATGGAATACGGCAGCTTCACGATAAGCTTGTGCCTGCTGCACATGATCAGTCTGTTCAGCCTGCTGACAGGCCAGACGGGCGAAATAAAGTTTTTGATTGGTACGGTCCGCATGATAGCGAGCAACTCGTGTCATCGAGATTTCCTAAGCATTAAAACAAATTTTGGCTCTTATAAAGTAAAACGTCCGCTCGTATTACGCAATGCAAGATTGTCTACGCTGCCGCTCTATTCTGCATGATCTTGATACTTCAGACTGCTGATATTTACCCTTCAGTAAAAAATCCAAGCCTTTTTAAAGGCAAAAAAAAGAGCATCACACATGCTCTTTTTATCAGCTGTTATTTAAGCCTGTGGCTTTTCTTCAGCTTGCTTCACACGAATCCCCTGACCATGCAGACGCAGTGTATTTAAACCTTTAATTGCTTTAACAGCTTCACGGCCATGTGGCATTTCTACGAAAGCAAAACCTTTAGACTTGCCTGTTTCTGCATCCATGACTAGCGCACAAGATTCAACAGTACCGTACTGTTGGAACAGGGTCAGCAATTCAGCTTCTGTTACTGTACGTGCCAAGTTACGAACTAAAATTTTCATCGGATAACCTTAAGAAGATAGGCAAAAATAATCAAAAAGCACGTGCCTACCCTACTTTTTGCGTCAAACCCAGAAGGGATAGTTTAATCGAGATCAATCCCAAAATCTAAATTAATCGACTGGCGCTCAATTAAAGCACTTTTCACAGTCTGTTGACGGGTTTTGTAATGGGTTTCTGTGACACATAAATTGCGGGTCAAATCATTGAGAAAATAGCTTTCAATTTTACGCCCCTGCTCATCCACCGTTTCACGTGCCCAGTGATTCAGGTTTTGCTTGGTCAGAATCAGTTCATTCTGTGCACGGGTCAAAGCTACATATAGCACACGACGCTCTTCCTCGACATCATCGAAATCCCCTTGCGCCCGTGCATGCGGATATTGTCCCGGCGTGACATTGGCCACATAACAGACTTTCTGTTCCGTACCCTTGGCCGAGTGAATGGTAATGAGGGTCACCACATCTGTATCCGACTGGCGTTCAATTTCGGAAATAGAGACCGGATCGAGCACATACTCTTCCAGAAATTCACTCACTTGTGCATGCTTGGAAGCCAGCTGTTTTACCAATTCGAAATCCCCCTGACGGCGGCTCCAGTCTTTCTTATAGTTCTCGGCCAGTTGTGCTTCAATCGCCTGTACCGCCAAACCAACACAAGCCTGTACTTCGGTTTTGAGTACCGCCATTTGTTTCATGATCAGAATGGTTTCTAGCGGAATCTTGCCGAATTTTTCTAGCTTGTCGGCAATCTTTTCCATCTCTGGCTCAGCTAAAAGTTGTTGAGACAGTTTGCTGGCACCCACATCACCGACGCCATTCCACAACGTTAAAAAACGCATCCAGGCAATATCGTCCAGCGGATTGGCAACCACACGCAACAGGCTGAGCAGATCTTTTACATGTGCAGTTTCTAACAGTTTCATCCCGCCGATGAATCGATACGGAACATTGGCCGCGATACAGGCTGCTTCAATATGTCGCGCTGCATAACTGGAACGTACCAGCACCATATGATCGGACCATTTGCTGCCTTGCAGATAGTGGCGCTCTTTAATATCAATCGCGATCCATTTGGCTTCATCAAACTCATTCGGGAAAATATGCATCTTTGGCTTGATGCCTTCACCGCGATGCGCATCCAGACGCTTATCATATTTGATTTCGGATTGATCCAGCAGCCAGTTGGACAAGTCCAGAATTTCCTGGGTTGAACGATAATTCTTTTCTAATTTAAAAATCTGGGCATCAGGGATACGCTCTTTGAAATGATGAATATTTTCAAAATCGGCACCACGGAAACCATAAATTGACTGCGCATCATCTCCAACACAGAACAGGCTAATATGTTCTTTGAGAGGTTCGAGTAATGCCCATTGCAGTGGGTTAGTATCCTGCATTTCATCCACCAGCATATGCCGACAGATCGAAGCCACATAGTCCACCAGACCTTCAGACTGTGCCAAAGCAGTCGCCACCACAGCGAGGATATCGTCATAATCCAGAAAACTACGCGCACGCTTACGCGCTTCATATTCTTTCATGATGTCGGCAATCTGGTCTTTCAGTGCCAGATATTCCGGCATCTGTTTCTCCAAAGCCAGACTCAGTTTTTGCCGGGTATTCCGCGCAAAGGAATATAGGTCACAGAGTTCCTGTGGCTTCGGCAGATAATTCGGATTTTTCTTATCATCACGCCCGCGAATCAGGCGGAACATCATCAGCTGATCATCACGGTCAATAATTGAAAACTGTTCCAGACCAAAAGCCTTTGGAATCCGGCGCAGCAGATACATACAGAAGGTATGAAACGTAGATGCACGTAAGCCTTTGGCCTGTTCACCGAGTGCCAGTTCCACCCGTGCCACGATTTCACTCGCCGCACGACGAGTAAAGGTCAGAATCTGAATCTGATTCGCTGGTACGCCTTGATCAATCAGATAAGCTGCACGTGCCACGATAGTTTTGGTCTTGCCACAGCCTGCCCCAGCCAAAACCAAACTGTGCTTTGCTTCTGTCGTCGCAGCTTGCTTTTGTTGCGGATTCAGTTCATCAATCAGGGAGGCTAAACTCATGGTCACTCATCAATTTGTGGATAGGTGTAGTTTAACAGATCACTCTTATTATAGCTTTGAGCTGCTCTGAAACAGACCGAACTTTTATTCTTAATTAGCTATAGGGTTGACGGCATGGATGCCGTCTACTGGATTGGGGGTATAGGGATATACTCTCAACCTAGCCAAGGATTTTTGTTACCTTGCGAACCCAAAATATATTTTGAGGATGCTCATCCCTGAAAAGTAAAATCTGCTTACGCGTATATATTTATCTTTTTATAAAGCTTTTGCGGCAATGACCATCTTACTCAAACACCCTGTTCCTGAATATTTTGAACAGTTTGAACAACCGCTTTTTCCAGATTGATTTCTGCATTCTTTAAGGCTTCTTCCAATAAACAATCTGGTGGATTAATCCCCACAATCTGGCTAAATCCAGTCTGATACAGTGACTCAATCCTCTCACCGACCAGACCGGCAAACGCAATTACCGGTTTATTCAATTGCTGGGCGACCTGCGCCACGCCAAATGGAGTTTTTCCTAAAGCGGTCTGATGATCAATCTTGCCCTCGCCAGTGAAAACATAATCTGCATCTGCAATTTTTTCCGCTAGCCTATTTTGTTCCATAATTAACGCCACACCGGATTGCAACTTTGCTCCTGCAAACGCCATCAACCCAAAACCTAACCCACCGGCTGCCCCTGCGCCGGTAAAGTTTTTAAAAGAAATATCTAAGCTCTTTTCAACCAGATCAGCAAAATGTCTTAGATTTCGATCCAGTTGTTGCACCATTTCCGATGTTGCACCTTTCTGCGGCCCAAAGATCACTGAAGCACCATTCGGTCCACAGAGTGGATTATTCACATCTGAAGCGATCAGGATTTCTGTATTGTTTAAACGGGCATCAAGCTGGGAAAAATCAATTCGATCAATCTGGTTGAGATTACCGCCACAGACCTGCATGACTCCACCTGTAGCATTAAAAAACTGCACACCCAATGCTTGCGCCATCCCGGAACCACCATCATTAGTGATACTGCCACCAAGTCCAATAATGATTTTCTTTACACCAAGATCCAGTGCTTGCTTGATCATTTCACCCGTCCCATAGGTTGAAGTCAGCATAGGATTACGCCGAGCAACTTCGAGCAGATGAATCCCGTTTGCCTTGGCCATTTCAATCACTACGGTCTGACCAGCATCAACCAAGCCAAAGTAAGTTTCGATCGACTGACTGGCTAATGGTCCGGTGACTTGGCACGTTACTCGTTCACCCTTTAGGCTTGAAATTAATGCATCTACAGTTCCCTCACCACCATCTGCCATTGGTACAGTGATACAATTTGCATCCGGAAAGACCTGCAAAATACCACGCTGCATCGCCTGACAAGCCTGCTCGGCAGTCATACTTTCCTTAAAAGAATCTGGAGCTAGAACAAAGGTTTTCATGAATATGATCGGCCGCGTGATAGGTTTTATACTAATTTGAAATGCATACCCATCTTACAGGCAAAGCTGAATATGCCAATAAAAAAAGAGCGCTGATTCGCGCTCTTTTTTATACTGGTCTTACTTAAAGATCTGCGGAGCTTTTTGGCACACGATGCTTGATATAGGAAGCCAAAGTCAGATAGTTAATTCCTTGGAACAAAATATCGATTGCCAGAAAAGCACCTAGAACCCAGAACGGTGCATTCGGTGACAATAGAATCAGGATACCTGTAACTAAAGTCAAAATTCCGGAAAATAAAGTCCAGCCCCAGCCGCGGAATGCTTTAAAGATAAAAGCATTGAAGACGCGAATTATTCCCGCCACAATCAAAGCAATCGCAAGCAGATGGGTCAGTACAATCGCAGTTTT
The DNA here is from genome assembly GCF_058599425.1 of Acinetobacter sp. CAU_H_56. Classification (NCBI taxonomy): domain Bacteria; kingdom Pseudomonadati; phylum Pseudomonadota; class Gammaproteobacteria; order Moraxellales; family Moraxellaceae; genus Acinetobacter; species Acinetobacter sp. CAU_H_56. Next base: position 2,652,783 of record NZ_CM178654.1, read on the forward strand.
CGCTGGCGTGCTAAAGGCATAATAGCCCGCAATAAAATAGATGATACCGAATAGCAGCCAGAGCCAGCGAAATGCCCCATCGAAGATTTTAATCCCGGCGATCAGATGAACTACTCCACCTATCATCATCAGGACCCCAAACAGGAATACTACGGATAAGGTGGCAAAAGGCAGTGATGCTAACAGTACGATTCCAAATAACACTAATAAGGCACCCAGGCCTAAATACCATTTACGGTTTTCATGCAATTGATGCCGAACCAGATCATTTCCAACAGTCTTCATATTCTTCTCAAGTCATTGGCTATAACTTTGATTATGCTCTTAAATCATGGAGAAATTTGTTAGAAACTCACTGAGTTTATCTATAAAAATAGTAAGTTATGCCAGTTTATTCAGCACTTTGTTAATTATTTTTTCCAGCCAAGTTCAATTGCCGTGATTTCATTAATCAGGGTCTGATTTAAAGATTCCGGCATTTTACTGGTGCTTTGCGATACTGGAATGTGACCCGCCATCAGCTCAGCTTTAGTTTGGGGAAATAAAGGCTGCTGATTCGGATTGGCATAACCCACGGGATATATCGGCTGGCCTGTGGCGAGATCATATTTATCTGAAGCACCAAAGGCATGCAGTAATTCATGTACCAGAACAATTTTATTCTGGTCAGACTGTCTGCTTGAAGCAAATAGATTAACTGAACCAATCCGGCCTTTTTGCAGAGCTGTTGAATGCTTTAACTGCTGGGTGTGTACAGGATCATAATAATTTAAAAAGAGAGTAACGTTCGAGGAAGGATCTGAACCTTGCTGCTGTTGCCAGGCATAGAAACGGAATTTTAGACTCCATAAAATGGTGCCAAGTAAGGAGGCCTGCTCCGGCACTTTAGGCGGCAATTCTTTGAGTTCACGTCCCAGATTAAAATAAAAATAAGTAGGCTGTCCACGGTACTGCTGGGCCGCTTTTTCCAGATATTCTTGTGTCCCTTTTAGATCCTGAGCAGATAATTGCTGGATATATTGCTGTGTGGTTGCCAATCCATCTGCATTGATCGGATGCAACAGAACAAAGATTGGTTTGTTCCAGTCCTGATTCTGATCCCGATAAGCGTTAATTGCCACCACAAATAAAATCATCAATAAAATCAGGATTCGGATTTTTTTCCACATATGAACATGCCAATAGAGAGTTTATTTAAAAGTTATTTTTGTTTCGTTTTTTGATCTTCAGAGCGTAGATATAAAACACAGCTCAAAGTAACCAGCGACATAATAATCACCAAAATAATCATCATTCCCCGATCCATAGGAATACCCATTTCATTAATCTTTCCAAGCATGAAATAGAGGATAGATCCTAATCCGATACTTAAGAACAGGAATTTATCTAGCCAAGTCATGCATGATTCCTATTTTAATCTTTTATTATTTAACGCCTAGAATATCCTAGAACTGTGTTGATCAAAAATACTTAGTCATAAAAAAATGCCGACTTTCGTCAGCATTTTCTTGATGTCTTATAGCTTAGGCCTCAACCCATTTGCCATCCTGATAGACCAGCGACCATTTGGTTTGCTTGCCTTCAGGGGTTTCCGAACCAATATATTGAGACTGGTTCTTACGGCTGAATTTCACCAAGGTTGGATTTCCTTCAGGGTCCACATCTGGTGCCTGCAAAATAAACTGATATTTTGGATCTAGCTGATCCGCCACAGTACGCAGTTCTGCGACCTTCGGTGCGCGCGTTTCACGGACTTTCGGGAACTTGCTGGCGGCCAGGAACAGACCGGCTGCGCCATCACGCAGAACAAAGAAATCGTCATGCTTGGTTGAACGCAAGTGTTCCATCTTGATCGGATCAACACGCGGAGGCGCAGGCTGACCATTCTTCAGGACTTTACGGGTGTTTTCACAGCTGGTGCAGGCAAAATATGGACCAAAACGACCGGTTTTCAGCTGCATTTCACCATCACATTTGTCACATGGAATGGTTGGGCCATCATAACCCTTGATCTTGAACTCGCCTTCTTCCAGCTCATAACCAGCGCAGTCCGGGTTATTCCCACAGATATGCAGCTTACGGCCACCATCAATCACATAGCTGTCCATCGCAGTGCCACAGACTGGACAACGTTTTTTCGACATCAGATCCGCAGTTTCTGCTGCATCATCATCAGATAATGCTGCCAGAGATTCAACCGGAGTCAGGTTCAATGTACCTTTACAACGTTCTTTCGGTGGCAGGTTATAACCCGAACAGCCCAGGAATACACCCGTTGTGCCGGTACGGATCTGCATCGGACGGTCACATTCTTTACAATGGACTGCTTCAACTTCTACAGGCTGATTACGGCGCATGCCGTTTTCACCCTGAGCATTGGTCAGACGTTTCTTGAAATCACCATAGAAGCTGTCTAACAGATCTTTCCAGTTGCGTTCACCATCTGCCACTTTATCCAGCTGACCTTCAAGGTCTGCAGTAAAGTCGTAGTTCATCAGGTTATTGAAACTTTCATCCAGACGATCGGTGACGATCTCACCCATCTTCTCAGCAAAGAGACGACGGTTTTCCAGTTTTACGTAACCACGATCTTGAATGGTCGAGATAATGGCGGCATAAGTCGAAGGACGACCAATACCTTTTTTCTCAAGCTCTTTGACTAAAGATGCTTCAGTAAAACGTGCCGGTGGCTTGGTAAAATGCTGAGATGGATCAAGTTTTTCCAGTTTCAGTACTTCGCCCACTTTCACTGCCGGTAACAGTACATCATCATCAGATTTGTTCTGGCCACGAACTTTGGTGAAACCATCAAATACTAGGGTACGACCTTTGGCTTTCAGTTCAACACCATTCGCATCCACTAAAATAGTCGATGATAAATATTCTACTGGTGTCATCTGACAAGCTACAAACTGACGCCAGATCAGGTCATACAGACGCTGTGCATCACGTTCCACTCCAGCCAGACTATCGCCTTTCAGCGCGACATTAGATGGACGAATGGCTTCGTGGGCTTCCTGCGCGCCAGCTTTATTACCATAACGGTTCGGCTTGGCTGGCAGATATTTCTCGCCATATTCAGATTCGATATGACCGCGCACCATGTTGACTGCATCATCACTCAGGAAGGTGGAGTCAGTACGCATATAGGTAATGAAACCAGCTTCATACAGGCGCTGTGCCAGCATCATGGTTTTCTTCACCGAGAAACCTAGACGGGTACTTGCGGCCTGTTGCAAGGTGGACGTGATATACGGCGCGCTTGGATTGACCTTGGTCGGTTTATCTTCACGGCTAATAACTTTATATTCGGCGTCTTTGATCAGATTCAGTAAAGCATCTGTTTCAGCTTTATTATGCAGCTTTAAAGTCTTGCCATTTTGCTTGACCGCTTCCAGACGAATATCATCTTTCTTGGATTTGGTATCTGCAAAAACCTGCCAGTATTCTTCAGGAATGAACTTACGAATTTCACGTTCACGTTCTACGACCAGCTTTACAGCGACAGACTGTACACGCCCCGCAGACAGACCACGGGCAATTTTTTCCCATAGCAGTGGCGAAATCATGAAGCCGACGACACGGTCCAGGAAACGGCGCGCCTGCTGGGCATTGACCTTATTGGTATCTAGACGTGAGGGCTGTTTAAACGCTTCCTGAATGGCATTTTTGGTAATTTCGTTAAAGACCACACGCTGGTAGCGCGAATCATCACCGCCGATCACTTCTTTTAAGTGCCAGGCAATCGCTTCCCCTTCACGGTCCAAATCCGTTGCGAGATAGACTTCATCGACTTGCGATGCCAGTTTTTTCAGTTCAGCGACTACGCCTTCCTTGCCCGGAAGGACTTCATATTTGGCTTTCCAGTCATGTTCTGGATCGACACCCATCCGGTTAATCAACGCCTGCTGTGATTTTTCTGCTTTTTCTGCTTCAGTCAGCTTGGTTCGGGTCACCGGTTTTTTCTCTGCAGTTTTCGCAGAGCCGCCCGTCGGCAAGTCACGCACATGACCCACCGAAGATTTCACGATGTAGTTTGAACCGAGATACTTGTTGATTGTTTTCGCTTTTGCAGGCGACTCCACAATCACCAAGGCACGTTTACTTCCAGCGTCGGAAGACTTCGCCGTGCTGCTTTTTGATGTGGACCGAGGAGCGTTCGCCATATTAACCGTTTAATCCTGTTTATTTCTAAAATTAAAGTTCAGCCAAAGAATGTAATAGTGCCTTGATGTCATCAAGTTGCGTGGCTCTAAGGTCAGATTCTTCATCCCAATAGAGTCCTACACAGTTTGCCTGCATATCAATAGCATAAATGCCCTTTAATGCAATGGGAAAATCTTTAAATTTGTCATCCCCATGCACCAGTTCAAGTTTGTTATCAACCACGCGGGCACGCATCAGCGGTAAACGGGCATCTGGAAGCAGCACACTATAATAGGCCACCATACTGGCACGACTTTCAGTCACCTTGGGAATATTAGTCCAGTCAGGTGCAACCACCAGACGTGGATGTAAGCCCATCTTGCGGGCTTTATCACGCATGAGTCCTAATGCCTTTTCTCTAGGACTCACACGCAGACCAAAAATAGACCCCAGTACGAAAACGATGATGACAACTGCCACCCAGATTCCGGTATTTTCCATAGTTCAACCTTTATGTTCTTATATTAGATTTGCATAAGCCCGCTATAAAAGGCAAGCACCGCTTGCGAAATACTATTTTATTCTCTGTACTTATTACTTTTACGTCTTTGTTTTAAGATAAGATTTCAGTTTTTGGCTGATTGATGATATGCGGTTGGATCGCCATTGGAATCAGGCAGGACTCATCCAGATTGGCCCAAGCCTGTATGAGCTGGCTGTTATAAATCAGCTTGGTATTGTCCTGTTTGAAAATATCCTGCTTCTTTAAAACCTGAATGAAATCTTGCGCTGCTTGCTGGTGTTCTAAGCCTAAGATTGAGCGTACTGAATTTAATAAACTTGCTGTTTTGGCCGGACGGCTACTTCCACTCTTCGCCAGATAATCACTATAGATTTTGACCCGCTGTAAATGAGGTTTTAACTGAATATCAGCAATACTTGGTAAAGTAATGGCTACTGGTTTCGATTGTTTGAGCGCTTCCAGTTTTAACAGTTCGCGCATCCGGTTTAGCTCATAACTTACTTTTTGATCCTGAATCCGAATCAGCTGATAATTTTTTAACTGGCCAATGACCTGCTTGATAGTGGCAGAAGTGCCTTTTAGCCAGGACTTTAAGGCATTGTTGAGAGAGTTAAATTGTTTGGGCTGATTTTTCACTAACAGTTTAACCGCAGCGAAAAGCAGTTTGAATTCAGCTTTTTCTGGATGAATGTGCTCTAAAGATAATTTAGTGGAACATGTGGACTGAATTTCTTTTTTCTTCTGTTGTGCCTGAAACCCCATGACTTTGAGTAAATCGACAATATATTCAAATTTCTTATCATTCGACATGATATCAAATTCAGCTTCAGATGCCTGCATTTGTACAGACAACTGCCCGGCTACAAATGCCAAGCCAAAATCAGCAGCATCAGGTCCGGTTTTTGGCATTTTAATGAGAACCAGACGTTTTTGAACTACATGATCAGACAAATTTTGCAATCCATCCAGACTCAAGGCTACAGGTGATTTTGCATAAACCAGATAAACGAGGGCATAAGATTTGAGTAGGCTGAGTAACTCATTTTCTGTTTTAGGCTGATTTTCAATATCCAGTAACAGTATTTTTTTCATATGCCCTCATGAGATTATTCTAATTCAGAAACATCTCATGACTATATAACACTTCGTGACCATTCCAATAAATATATCCTTTTTCAATCAATTCTTTAAGTAAAAGACGGACATCTGACTTTGGAAATAACTGCTCGAGCAAATCACGTAATTCATAAATATCTTTAGGCTTATTTCCCTGTAATTCGCGCAGCTTGCGCGCAACTTCGAGCTGTACCGGATCAATTTTATTAAAGTTTTTGAACAGATCTTGCTGGGCAGACTGAATTGGAGATTGAGCAGGTGCAACAACAGGCTCTTCAGGATTAAGCTTCGAGACCACCTGATCCAAAGCTGGTTTTTCAGCAGGTTGGTTGTCATTGATATCCAGCTGCATCCACTGTTTCAGCACTTTTTTACGGAAACTGATCTGCTCGTCATAGCGTTTGACTATTTTCAGATTAATCAGCATGCCAACTACATGCTGCGCTTTGCCTGGTAAAACTTGCAGAATATTGGTGACAGAATTTTTTAAGGTTTCGAGCGTGGTCGGTTTGCCACTCATCTTGCCGAGCGCATCACAATATTTTTTCACTAGCTGCAAAGCTGGTTTTGCTTTAATGGCTTCAATACTCGGCAACTGGATTTTAGGTTTATCTTGAGTCTCTGTGGATGCATTCTCTGGCAACACCTGAATCAGGCTGCAATCAATATCTGAAGCCTGTAGCATCTGCATTAGCATTTCACTGTTATCCATGGCTGAAATCAGCTCGACATGAGTATCTGCTTCTAGCAAAGCCATTAGCTGACCCACAATCACGGCATATTCATATTCCTTATGCTCTGCTTCCGGGACATCCAGAATGATAATTTGTCCACTGCTGATCCAGCTGGCCAACTCAGTTAGTTCTTCTAGAGCAAACTCGAATTTTCCGGCACAGTTAAACAGATACAAGGTCGGATAATGTTCAACGATGTCACGTAACAGCTTGGCTGTAGGAAAGTTATTTTCGAGATCAAGAAGGACAACTTTTTGGCGCATAAGGCAAGATTAAAAACTGAGCTAGAAAATACTATTAGAGTAGGAAGTGTGTGAAAGGTCAAATAGTTTCCACCTTCCATGACGATATTTAGATTTTAAAGATCATCTTGGACGGAATAAAAATGGTGACTTGGTTTAGGTTTATCGAGCTTCACCAGCTTAAAAGAAAACCCTCGCGCCTGGAGGGCTTTTTTTGCTTTCTTTTTTAAAATTATTTGTAAATTAATAATGCGGTGGACGGTTGGTGACCGGATCAAAAGCATCAATTCCTTCGGACAAATCTGCAGACTCAACACGTTGATATAACAACTGCATTTGTTTTTTTAAATCGGCAATTTCCAGATTCTGGCGAGTGACCTGTTGATTCAACTGTTCAACTAAATCATCTAAAAATGCAATTCGCACTTGCAAATCTTCAATGGGTGCGGAAAATGACGCCTGATCATTTAGATTTTGTTGTTTAGTCATTTTAAGTCCTCATTTGGGATTTCAGGAAACATTAACATTATGGCCTATATTACTTTAAGGGATGTCCAACTGGCATTTGGCGGACCTGCCTTGCTCGACGGCGCCAACTTTAATTTGGAACGCGGTGAACGAGTATGTTTGATTGGCCGTAATGGTGAGGGTAAGTCTACCTTACTTAAACTGATTGAAGGAAGTTTACTCCCGGATAGTGGTGAAGTTTCGTTACAAAATGGCATCACCATTTCCATGCTGGCCCAAGACGTGCCGATGGATTCTGGCAAGGTTGCAGATATTGTTGCCGACGGCGCTGGTGAAGCTTCAGAAGTATTGCGTGCCTATCATGAAGCCAGTGAAGCTTGCGTGCTCGGTGATATGGAAGCCTGCGACCGTATGGGACATTTGCAGCATCAGATGGACCAGCTGGATGGCTGGGCTTTAGAAACTAAGGTCAACTCAATCCTGAGTAAAATGGGACTGGATCCGGAAGCGGATCTGGCCGATTTATCTGGCGGTCGTAAGCGCCGTGTTCTGTTGGCACGTGCCTTACTCACCCAACCTGATGTGCTGTTACTCGACGAACCGACCAACCATCTGGATGTCGAAAGTATTGAATGGCTGGAAAAATTCCTGCTCGAGCAAAACAATCTGACCTTACTATTTATTTCGCATGACCGTGCCTTTGTGGACAGTATTGCGACCCGTATTGTCGAACTAGACCGTGGTATTTTGCGTAGCTATGAAGGCAACTATTCACGTTACCTCGACCTGAAAGCTCAGCAGCTAGAAGCAGAAGAAAAGCAAAATGCCCTGTTCGAGAAAAAACTGGCTGAAGAAGAAGCCTGGATTCGTCAAGGCATTAAAGCGCGCCGTACCCGTAACGAAGGTCGTGTCCGTGCTCTAAAAGAATTGCGTGAAGAGTCTAAAGCACGCCGCTTCCAGCAGGGTAAAGTCAACATGTCGACTCAGGAGGCCCAACGTTCAGGTAAAGTGGTGTTCGAGATTGAACATCTCAGCGTGAAGTTTGGTGACAATGCACCGATCATTAATGATTTCTCGGCGCTGGTAATGCGTGGCGATCGGATCGGTCTGGTGGGTGATAATGGTGTCGGTAAAACTACACTGATCAAAGCCATTCTGGGAGAAATCGAGCATGGCGGTACAGTCAAAACCGGAACCCAGCTGGAAATTGCTTATTTTGACCAGCTACGTAATGTGCTGGATCTGGAAAAATCAGTTAAAGATAACGTTTCGGAAGGTTCGGATCATGTCGATGTAAATGGTCAACGTCGTCATATCTACAGCTATCTGCAAGACTTTCTGTTCTCGCCAGAACGTGCGCGTACGCCAGTTAAAGCTCTATCTGGCGGTGAACGTAACCGTATTCTGCTGGCTAAGCTGTTACTGAAACCATCAAACCTGATCGTGATGGATGAACCGACCAACGATCTGGATATGGTGACGCTGGAACTGCTGGAAGAAATGCTGGCGGAATACAAAGGCACCCTGCTACTGATCTCGCATGACCGTGCTTTTATGGACAACGTCGTCACATCAACCTGGGTCTTTGATGGCAAAGGCAATATTGATGAATATGTCGGTGGCTATCAGGATTATCTGGAACAACGTCCAGATCAGACTGTGGTTGACCAGAAAATGGCTGTCAAAAAAGCTCAGGCCAAAGCCGAAGCAGCGGTTACACCTGCAGCACCGGCTCCGAAGAAAAAACTCAGCTATAAAGATCAGCGTGAACTGGAAATGTTACCGGCTGAAATTGAAGCACTGGAAAAAGAACAAGCTGAACTTTCCGATAAACTGGCGGATGGTTCCTGGTTTGTCACAGATGCCGCAGCAGCGACTAAAGCATCTGAACGTTTAGGCGAAATTGATGAGATTTTGCTGGAAAAAATGGAACGTTGGGACGAACTGGAAAATATGACCAAGGGTTAATCTTTCAATCGCCTAGTCACTAAGCATCTGTATTCGTACAGGTGCTTTTTTAATTTGCAGTTTTTTATTTCAAAAAGCTCTTCTGCTACACTGCTGACATCTTTGATTTCAAATATTGAATTTATGAGTCGAACGCCAGAATACAAACCCGGTGAATTTCAATGGTCATTCCTGTTACCCCAATACTGGGGTATCTGGGTGGGTATTGTATTTCTGATGATTCTGGCCATCTTACCTTGGGCGATTCAGCATCGTCTGGCAGATTTACTCGGCCAGATGGCATTTAAATATTTGAAATCTCGCCGTGAAACCACGCTTCGCAATCTGGAAGTCTGTTTCCCGGAATGGTCAGCTCAAGAAGTTCAGGACAATGCCCGTATGGTCTTTATTGACCAGATGCTCGGTGTATTTGAGACCTTGAATGCCTGGTATTGCCCAAAATGGTTTAAAGGCCGGGTACAAATTGAAGGGCTGGAACATATCCAGCAGGCTCAGGCAGAAGGTAAAGGGGCTTTATTGCTCGGCACCCACTCGACTTTGCTAGATGCCGGCGGTTATTTATGTGCACAGTATTTTGAGCCAGATGTGGTGTATCGACCACAAAATAATCCCCTGCTTGATATGCTGATTTACCGTTGCCGTGCCACCATTTATGCCAACCAGATTGACCATGATGATATGCGTGGTCTGGTGCGTAACCTGAAAAATGGCCATGCCATCTGGTACAGTCCGGATCAGGATTTTGGTTTAAAACAGGGTGTAATGGCGCCCTTTTTTGGGGTACCTGCAGCCACAGTGACTGCACATCGTCGCTTACTCAAAATGACCAAAGCTGCTGCAATTCCCCTCTATTTTTACCGGGCTGGGGATATTAAAAATCCACGCTACTGTGTGCTGATCGAGCCGGCGGTAGAGAACTTGCCAAGTGCGGATGAAATCGATGATGCAACCCGGGTAAATCTGATTATTGAACGCCAGTTGCGCATTGCACCGACGCAATATATGTGGTTTCACCGTCGCTTTAAGACCCGTCCTGAAGGCTACGATAAAATCTATTAAGCACTAGAGACAATATGCACGGTATTATTGGCAAGAAAAATCAATGATCCGTTCCCTGATAAATCCACATTGCTTCTGTATGCCCTGCACGCTCAAAACCTAGAGCTTTATAAAATTCAGTGACATGCTGATCAGCCACCAGAATTTTCTGATGAAATCCTGAATAACGTTGTAGCATTTCTTGCATGATCAGACGACCAATACCCTGTCGCTGCACCTCCGGGTGAACCAATAAATGTGGGAAATACACCACCAGATAACCATCTGAAATCGCATTTCCCAAGCCGACCAGCCGACCGTTGATACGTGCCGTCACCAGACTATGAGAATGCTGCAAAGCCTTTAAAAGCAATTGAGGTTTTTCTGCAGCTGACCATTGATTGACAAGATAGAGCTGTAGCACTTCGGATTCATTGACTGAATCATGATCGGAAATCATAACTTCCATTCAGGTAATATCCATTTTTTAATTTAAATTTTATTTTAATAATCAATTAATTATAATAAATAAATGAGCCAAAAATAATTTAACCCGGGTTCTACATCCTGTAAAACCCGGGTTAATGAGGTTGTGCTTTCATATGTTATAATTGCTTCTTCGTTGTTGTGATTTCCCTTTCAGCATCATTTCCATGATGTTTTCATTCAGCTTCGTCTTCCTTATGAGAATATCCTTTCTCGACTCCCTGTGCTGATGAGCTTAGAATACGTGGATTCCTCTGTGCTGCCCATTCGCAAGAAGCGGAAACTGCTGTAAGCAATATCGTACACTTTTCAGCTAAAACTATAAGAATTTCTCCTCATTCTTATAAGCCATCGCAATCTTATCAGTGACCTTTTTCTCTTCTTTCTCTGCCTTTTCAATTCCTTCCTGAATTGCTTCTTTGGCTTCCTGATCATCCTGATCCGTTTCTTCTAGCTCTTCCTGATGATGCTCAAATACCCGGCCAGTTTGTAATACCAGATAAACTGGAAAATGATCTGATCCGACGTGTTTTAAACGCTCCATATGCACCAGAGCGAAATCGGTGCTGTGAAACACATGGTCAAGCGACCAGCGCAATAAAGGATAATCGGCATGAAAAGTATTCACATAACGTCGACCGACACGGGGATCAAGCAAACCGCTAATACGCTGGAATAAACGTGTTGTGCGTGACCAGGCCACATCATTCAGATCTCCCATCACGATGCTGCTTTCATCCAGATCTTTAATCTGATCCCCTACAATCAGCAGTTCCGCATCACGTAAGGTTGAATCTTTGGCTTCAGTTGGGCTTGGAGGCTTCGGATGCAGACAATAGAGCTGTACCGGCTGTCCGGAACGTAACATCACCTTGGTATGAATCGAAGGAATTTCATCGCTCAAAATAAATTTAACCTCAGTCTCACTCAGCTCAAGTTTGCTGTACAGGTGCATGCCATACAGATTATCCAAAGGTACGGGTACCCGATAGGGATAATCTGGCTCAATGACAGCCAATGCATCCTGCCATGCCTGATCGGTTTCCAACGTTAAGACCAAGTCTGGCTGATGGGTCTGGATCTGTTCAATCAGTAAATGATATTTAGTATTGGTCGTAAGGACATTAGAGACAATCAGGGAAATCTGACGATCCGGATCCAGCTGATCCTGCTTGACCTGCTTGACCTGTTTTTTCCAAACAAAGGTATAAGGCAAGACCATTTTCAGCTGATACGCCAAAGCAGCGATCAGACCAACAAAAAGCAGCTGATTAAAGGCTGTCCACGGGTGATCGACCAGGAGAAAAAGAACAAAGGCAATGAAGCCCAAAACCAGAATCTGTAAACGTGGAAAATCTGCACCACGAATCCACCATTCATCTCGGGGAATCAGCGACCAGAAACTTAACCAGATGACCACGATTGCCATGATCTGGATAAACCCTACCATAAGATACACTCTTTACTAAGTTATTATTTTTTCTAAAAGAAAAATTACTTTATCAATTTTGTATGTATCATAAAGCAGATATTTCGCTCAAGAATATTGATGTTTTGATTGTGTAGCTCTTGCAGTCGCGTCCCTTTTTGATACACTCGAATCCCTTTTGATTTTTTAACGCACCGAGGCAAAGTGACATGAAAGTAGGTCTGGTCGGTTGGCGCGGGATGGTGGGTTCCGTCCTTATGCAACGTATGGTTGAAGAGAATGATTTTGCTCATTTTGAGCCATTCTATTTTTCTACCAGTAATGCAGGTGGTGAAGCTCCTGCATTTGGTGGTAAGACTGCCCCAGCACTTATGGATGCAACAGACATTAACAGTCTGAAGCAAATGGATGTCATTATTACCTGTCAAGGTGGCGATTACACCACTGAAGTTTTCCCGAAAATGAAAGCTGAAGGCTGGGATGGCTACTGGATTGATGCAGCATCTACCCTGCGTATGGATGATGAAGCAATCATCGTACTTGATCCGGTGAACATGCATGTGATCAAAGACGGTCTGGTCAAAGGTACCAAAACTTTCGTGGGCGGTAACTGTACCGTTTCTCTGATGTTGATGGGCTTAGGCGGTCTGTTCCAGAACAATCTGGTGGAATGGGCAACTTCCATGACTTATCAGGCAGCTTCGGGTGCTGGCGCGCAAAACATGCGTGAGCTGATTACTGGCATGGGTTATTTATATAACAATACCAAAGACTTGCTAGATGATCCACGTTCTCCAATTCTGGACATTGATTCTAAAATTGCTGAATTGCAACGTGGCGAAGGCTTCCCGTCTGCAAACTTCGGTGTGCCTTTAGCGGGTTCTCTGATTCCATACATCGACAAGCAGCTGGAAAGCGGCCAGTCTAAAGAAGAATGGAAAGGTCAGGCTGAAACCAACAAGATCTTGGGTAACCAGCAGATTGTACCGATTGATGGCCACTGTGTACGTATCGGCGCAATGCGTTGTCACTCTCAGGCATTAACGCTGAAACTTCGCAAAGACGTTCCACTGGATGAGATCGAAGATATCATTGCAAATGCAAATGACTGGTCTAAAGTTGTGCCAAACACTCGTGAAGCATCAATGACTGACCTGACTCCTGTTGCAGTCACTGGTACATTAACTGTACCTGTTGGTCGTCTGCGTAAACTGAACATGGGTAAAGAATACCTAGGCGCATTCACAGTAGGTGACCAGTTACTTTGGGGTGCTGCAGAACCTTTACGCCGTATGCTGCGCATCTTGATTGACTATAAAAACTCTTAAGTTTCCGTCAAGAAATAAAGCACAAAGCCGATCTTTATTGATCGGCTTTTTTGTGTAACTATTGCGTAAGTATTTTACAAAAAACAAACATCCCGTTAATCTATAATTTTCGCTATGCGATAATGACTGAGCTCACAGATGACTGTATATAACAAATTAAAGCTTGCCATTTTAGCCATTGTTGCTTCACAAAATATTTATGCGATTAATGTAGATCCGGTACAAATCCAGTCTGCACCTGGGGAATTGCTTTATGCGGAAATGAATTTCCGTCAATCAGATATTAACTTGCCAATTGAGGTAAGTTTAGCCTCGCCAGAAGACCTGATTTCTATGGGTGCATCGCATCAGCCACCGGGTCATTTGAATTTTTTCACCCGTCGCAACAGTAATGGTACTGGGGTTATTACCATTACCTCGTCGCGCCCGGTCACTGATCGTGAATTAAATATCATTGTAAAAATCAAGGAAGGCAATGCAGCACGCCTACAGCATATCCGTACTGCATTAAGACCTAAAACTGATTTGTTACAGGCCAGCCTGAAACAGACTGAACAGCCCCTCGCGCCTGTCGTAGTCGTGAGTGAAAAAGATATTGCTCTGAACTTACCGGTGAGTACGCGCTATACCAATGCCCCATCCAAACCAGCCACCTCGTTTGTGGCAGAAAAACCGTTAGCCTTACAAAACACAGCACCTCCTGCATTATCAGCCAGCTCGATTCCTAAAACAGCGATAGCTGCTGTGACCCATGAGCCGACATCGAGTATTGCAGCTCAAGTCGCAAGCCCAACAAAACTTAATACCGAAACTGCGGTAGCAGCGACAAGTCATAGTGCACAGCAGGCTAGTACTGTAAACACTACGCCAGTAAATACTCCATCCAAAGCAGTCAACACAGCGGTGACTCAAGCAGATGCAACGCCCAACTTACAGGCTGCAGCGACAAAAGTTCAGGCTGAAACAAAACCAGCTGAAGTTGCAGTAGATCCAACAAATAAAAATGCAGCCTCAGCGCAAGTTTCTGCACCGACAAGCACTGAAAATCAGATGGTGTCCAGTGATCCACTTGTCAAAAAATATGCAGAACAACAGGCACGCAAGCAGGCGGCATCCACTACTGCACAGGACAAACCAAATTTAGCAGCTATAACTCAAGCACAGCCGGCAGCCATCAAACAAAGCACCTCAACCCAGGTCAAACCGACCTATGTAGTACAGTCAAATGAGTCGCTTTGGGGCATTGCTTCCAGGATTGCCAATGAACAGCAGCGTCCAGTGAGTGAGGTCATGCAGCAAATCAAACGTGAGAATGAACATGCTTTTATTGGAGGCGATGCCAACCGCTTGCGTAAAGGTGCAGCGCTTAATTTAGCGACCATTCATACTGCGAAAACTCCGATCCAGGCCGCAGCGATTAAGTCCACTCAAGTACCCTCCAAACCTGCTGCAAAAACCAAATATCGCCTGAATGAGGCTGAAATGAGCCTGGTTGCCGAGAATCAGCGTGATTCCGGCCAGGTTTCTGCCAACTCAAACACAAAAGAAAATCGAACTTCGAAAGAGTTGTCATTAAAAGTTATGACAGCCCGTGAAAAAACCGTTAAATTACAGAGAAACGTAACTGAACTAGAATTGGCACTCAATCAGAAGGATCACAGAATTCAATTATTAAATGCTCGTCTTGCCCAGCTGCAACAACAGCTTAAAGCACAACAGGCAGATAAAAAGCCAATTAATTAAAAAGTTACACATGACGATTTATTGGGATAGGCGAACTTAATGACTCTATCCCCAAGGGGTAAAACATGCTGATTTATGTGATTCCATTAGTGATATTGATCATCGTATTAATTGTCATAAAAAAACGACAAGATGCTCAAGAATCAGATAAAGCAAAAACTAAAACTGTAAAAGCGAAAAAACCTGGCGCTGCATCAAAATCCACTTCCCAAAGAACCAAAGTGGTCGAGCCAGCCGGAGTCGTTAAAAAATCAGCAACGCCTCTATCAGCAGAGACACGCAAGAAAATTGAAGGTCTGATTCAGGAACGTAATTTCTTTGCAGCCGAAGCGCAAATCAATCAGGCACTGAATCGCGATAATTCTCAACATGAGTTGTATTTATTGCTACTCGACATTCATATCCTGCAAAAAGATGAATTTGCGATTTCACAGCTGATTAATCATGTCCGTTCTCTAGGACTGGAAGATATTCTGGCTCAGGCTGAGGTCAAAAAGCGTGAGTTTGAAAACTCTTCGGTCGCTGTTCAGGATACTATTGATTTCCCAAGTGCTCAGCCACAAACCCCTCCTGTACAGGAAAGCAAACCTTCTACAGATGCCTTTGCAGACCTGGTTGCCGCCCCCGCTTCAAACGAACAGGCATTTGATGCATTACAACAGGAACTGCAACCGAGTAAACCAGCTGCTGTAGCGGAACCAGTACCTGATATCCAACCCTTAGAGTTCAACTTTGAACCGAAGATTCCAGCGGCTGAGCCAGTAAAAACGGAAGAAGTTCCGCCTGTATCAGATAATTCAGTTGAATTTGATCTTCAGATGAATACTGCTGAAACCCAGACTGCTCCAACAGCAGCAACTGAGTCAGCACCGGTTCTGGATTTTAAGCTTGAGCTTGAACCATCTATATCCTTAAAAACAGAATCAGCACCTGCAACAACAGAAGAAATCCAGCCTTTAGATTTCTCTTTCTCTCTAGACACTCCAACACCTGCAGCGGAAAAAACAGCCGAACCTGCGACTGAGTTTGACCTGTCTAGCCTCGATATTGCAACGCCTGCAACTGAAACGCCTGCTGCGACTGAAACATCTGGACTAGATTTTAAACTTGATAATGTCGAAGCTGTAAAAGAAGCTCCTGTTTCTACAGGGGTGAATTTTGAGATTCCGACAGCGCCTGTGACTTCAACAACCGATCAACATGATCCATTGGTGCAGTCCTTCCCGGAACTGATGGAAGTTAATGAAGCGGACCTTAACCTGGAGCTGGCACAGCAATATATCCAGTTAGGCGCTTATGCAGCTGCCCGTGAAGTCATAGCTGAACGTGAAGCTGAATATACAGCAGCACAACGTCAGCAAGCCGATCAGTTGCTGAATCAAATCGCATCTTAATCAATTTCCCTTTACACTAAAGCAGTCACATTTGGCTGCTTTTTTTATGATGAAAGATATTGCACTGATTTATATGGGCGGCACCTTTGGCTGTGTCGGTGATCCGCTCGCCCCTATGTCTGCCGATTTATTTATTCCAAAACTGGAACAGCTACTTACAGATCAACCGTTCATTCAGTATTACTGCGCTCCTGTGATTAAGGACAGTAGTGCCTGTACTGCTACAGACTGGTTAGAACTGGTGCAATTTATCCAAAATCTGCAATCTGTACAGCAGATACAACATTTTGTGATTATTCACGGGACAGATACCCTGAGCTATGCCAGCGCAGTATTGGCACATTTTATGGGGAATTCGGCTCATATTGTGCTGACTGGCAGCCAGTATCCCCTCCTGAATGCTGAAGGCGATGCGCAACGCGAATTTAGCGATGCCATGGACAATCTGAGCTTTGCGCTCGCTTCAGTAACTCAGTGTAATGCAGGTGTTTATCTGGCTTTTCATCAGCAACTGATTCATGCTCAAACTGCCTTAAAGCAACATACCACTGAGCTGAATGCCTTTGCTGGTCTGGATGCGCATATCGCTATTCAGGCCAACCAGCAAAGTCATCAGGTTACAGCAGACGATATTGCCAAAGCTCTGGATTTTAACTGTATGAGCTTGATGATGCAGCCGATCGATTTAGTTCAACAGTTCAATAATCTGAAAAATATTTTGGCCTATCCTCCGCATTTTCTATTCCTGCAAGGCTTTGGAACCGGCAATCTGGCCGTCAATCCAGAGATCGTAGATTTTATCAATCAGCTCTATGCCAAAGGCTGTATCTTGGTCTTAACTACTCAAGTACCTTTCGGTGCCACCGATCAGCGTTATGCCATTGCTGAATGGGTGCATGATTGCAAAATTCTACTCAATGAAAGTTATGGCCATGCTGATCTTTATGCAAAAGCCCTAAAAATGTATTTACAATATGACACG
Organism: Acinetobacter sp. CAU_H_56; assembly: GCF_058599425.1. Taxonomy (NCBI): domain Bacteria; kingdom Pseudomonadati; phylum Pseudomonadota; class Gammaproteobacteria; order Moraxellales; family Moraxellaceae; genus Acinetobacter; species Acinetobacter sp. CAU_H_56. The sequence continues at coordinate 2,670,380 of NZ_CM178654.1, forward strand.
GTAGAGCAATGGCATGCCCATTGGTACAATTAGTCAGGTTTTGAGGTCATTATGCAGCGTTTTGCGGTGGGAATTGAGTTTTGTGGAACGAATTATCGAGGTTGGCAGACTCAACAACCGGGCGTAATCAGTGTTCAGGAAACCATCGAGAAGGTACTCAGTAAAATTGCCGATGAACCGATTATTCTGCATGGTGCAGGCCGAACCGATGCCGGCGTGCATGCGACCAATATGGTCGCACATTTTGATACCCATGCCTTGCGTTCTGAACGAGGCTGGTTAATGGGCTCAAATAGCCAGTTACCTAAGGATATCTCAATCCAATGGATCAAGGAGATGGATGATGGCTTCCATGCACGCTTTAAAGCACAGGCACGCCGTTATCGTTATATTGTCTATAACCATCCGGTACGCCCTGCCTTGCTGCATAAACAGGTCACTCATATTTACTATCCACTTGATGTCAAAAAGATGATTGAAGCGGCTGCAAAGTTTGAAGGCACACATAACTTTGAGAGTTTCCGTGCAGCAGCCTGCCAGTCCAATCAGCCGGTACGTCACGTCCGTCACTGCCGCCTGATCCAGCATGGGCCTTATCTGATTCTAGATATTCAGGCGGATGGCTTCCTGCATCATATGGTACGCAATATCATGGGCTGTTTGCTGGAAATCGGCCAAGGTATGTATGGGGTTGACCATATTGACCATATTTTTGCAGCAGAAGATCGTAAAGCAGCCGGTGTTACCGCACCACCGGACGGTCTGTATTTTATCCAGGCTGAATATCCAGAGTATTTTGACCTACCCAAAGTACCTTTGGGTCCATACTGGTTAAATATGCCGGAATAAGCTAATTATTTTTAATTTTTAAATCCCTCCTAACCTCCCTTTGAAAAAGGGAGGAACTCTCCTCCTGAGCAAAGCTTAAGCACTGCTTTAAGCTGAAGCGCAAGAAAGGAGGGACTTAAGATAGTAATTAACGCTGCTTGCGCTTCCGATATTCCACCGGCGTTTCATTGGTCCAGCGTTTAAAAGCACGGTAGAAGGTACTTGGCTCCGAGAATCCAGTCAGATAAACGATACGTTCTACACTTTCATTGGTACTCGCCAATAAACGTTTAGCCAGACGACAGCGATAATCGGACAGAATCTGCTGGAAACTGGTATTAGCCTCACTGAGCTGGGTACGTAAACGGCGTGGGGTAATATTCAGTTGAGCGGCTACAGTTTCCAAAGTCGTTTCACCACTTTCTAAAGTAGAACCGATTGCACGACGTACTTCCCCGACTAAATCGTAACGAGCCAGTTCCTGTAATTTTTCAATTGCCAGCTGTTCATGTAGCTGCAACAGTTCCGGTTCTGCCTGCCAAAGCGGGAAATCAAGAATGCTTGGATCAAAATACAAACGGGTTTCTTTCTGCCCCAGACTTACCGGGCATTCATAGACCCGGAAATATTCTTCATCTGCCGCGCCTTTGGAAAAATTGAAATCGATATAGATCGGTTCAAAGCGACCTTCAGTAATAAATTTAAAGAAACGCAACACACCTGACATCGCACATTCGGTAAAGTGACGATTGACCAGACTTTCAGCGAAAGGCTGCTCACCATTGGTCAGATAGCAGCGATCATCTTCGACCACCAGCTTGGCATGAAAAGCATCACTGATCAGACGCTGATAAGCCAGCGCACGTTTCAAGCCTTCACCAAAATTCTCTGATGAAATAAACAGATGCTCGATCACCTGTCCGCGATAGAGCGGCAAATGTTCACCCAGATGCAATCCGATATCTGGGTCCTTACTGACCTCTTCTGCGGCAACCCAGAAGGCATACTGAGCACTGAGTGGAGTACGGTCATTGGTCTCCACCTGATTTAAAGCGACTCCTGCTTTTGTCAGAAGTTCTTCTGTTGGCAAACCTGCACGACGAATCGCCTGATAGCCTAAACGCAATACGACTGATGCATCCGTTAGCTGACTCACTCAAAAACCTTCCTTGTATGTACTTCATTTATACTTAAAAAGATTGAAATTAGATTAACTGTGATTGACCAAACTGACAACAGATACCACACGCTTTTTAGTTAAAAAGTTTAAACTCATACTTCGCTTATTTTACTGACAGATGATCAGTCTAACGCCCGTTACACCTTGTGTTTTGCGAAAAAATTGACTATAATTTGCGCCTTTCCAATTTATTCATTCAGGTAGGCTATGGCCAATAAAGAGGAACTCATCGAGTTCGAAGGCGTTGTCACCGAGACGCTTCCTAATACTATGTTCCGTGTACGTTTAGAAAACGGTCACGAAGTAATTGCCCATATTTCTGGTAAAATGCGTAAACACTATATTCGTATTTTGACTGGCGATAGCGTGAAGGTCGAAATGACACCTTATGATTTAACTAAGGGTCGTATCACATACCGTGCGCGCTAAGTTTTAGCGGAAGCAAAAGCCACTCATCCAGTGGCTTTTTTATTGCCTTTTCTTTTATATCAATTCCCCCTGCACATTCCCTATACTTCATCCGAAGATAATAATTTCTATTTTCCTCTAATAAAAACAGTGAATCATTCATGCAAAAAATCTTGTTTTCTTTGATCCTAGGAATCAGCCTGACTGCCTGCGCCACTACCAATTCGACAAAATCACGACAACTAGATCAGCAACTACAGCAATATATCGGCCAATCTGCAGAGTCAATTCGTAAGGATCTGGATTTAACTACACTCGGTTTTAAGACCTCAAAAGTACCTGTACAAATGGAAAAACGTCTGAGTTATACCGTACTTCCTACCATTGAACTTCCGCTGGGAATACCGGCCATTCAGCAAAGTGTCAGTATAGGCGCCCCTGTACGACTCGCAACTGCACCCGGCCCGGGTTATCAGGCTGAAATGCCTTGTCAGATTCATTTTCAGCTAGAACAAGGGATTGCCCAATCCGTGCAATATAGCGGACGTGCCTGTTAAGACTTATTTTGGCGTTTTATTCATTTTAAAGTGGACTTAAAAACGTTCTAAGTTGTCTTGAATTTGACAGCTAAAGCTAACATCTAACTGCCTGATTATTCCTGTCTTGCCTAATAATAAATTACAACAGTTCCTCTCACACTTTGCGACTACACTGTTTTTAAGCGTTCCTTGAGTAGGAGTGATGTGATGTTGTTAAGCAAAGGTACTTCTCTGGTATTGGGCTTGAGCATCCTGTTGCTCGGTCTGTCAGGGTGTGCACAGACACCCACGATCAGCCAGACCGACCGTGAAGCTTATTTACAGCAATTTATTGGTCAGAGCAGCCAGTATATTGATCGCAATTTAGATTTGAAACGTTTGGGTTATCAGCAAATCAGTGAACCTGAGCTCAGCTCCCAACAGCTCAGCTATGTCGTAGAACGTCCTGTGACCGTTCCCTTACCAATTGCTCAGTTTCCGGCAGCAGGTACTGGCACAGTTCCGGTTCCAGTCACTGTGAGCCCTGCATCAGGTTATGATGTGAATTTGCAATGCAAGATTACCTTTTTGCTTAAAGACAATATTGCAACTTCTGTCAGCCTTTCGGGTCGAACCTGTTAATCAAAATCAGTCATAAAAAAACGCAGCTCAAGGCTGCGTTTTTTTACATGGAACTAATGAGTAACTTAGTTCAATGCAGTCACAACTGCCTGACCCATTTCTACCGTACCCACTTTAGTCATGCCTTCAGACATGATGTCAGCAGTACGTAGACCTTGGTCTAGAACATTCCCTACTGCATCTTCAATTGCTTTTGCGGCTGCTTCTTCACGGAAGGTATAACGCAGCATCATGGCTACAGACAGAATAGTTGCCAATGGGTTTGCTACGTTTTGACCTGCGATGTCTGGTGCAGAACCATGGCAAGGTTCGTACATCCCTTTACCATTTTCATCCAATGATGCTGATGGCAACATACCGATTGAACCAGTCAGCATTGCAGCTTCATCAGACAGGATGTCACCGAACAGGTTAGACGTTACGATCACGTCAAACTGTTTAGGCGCACGTACTAATTGCATCGCAGCATTGTCTACATACATATGAGACAGGTTAATGTCTGGATATTGCTCTTCTTTCAGTGCAGTCACGGTTTGTTTCCAAAGCTCAGTCACTTCAAGCACGTTGGCTTTATCAACTGAACATACTTTACCGCCACGCAGACCAGCAAGTTCGAACGCAACCTTGGCAATACGTTTGATTTCAGACTCTGCATAAACGTCAGTGTTGAAACCTTGTTTTTCGCCATTTTCCAGTTCACGGATCCCGCGTGGCTGACCGAAGTAAATACCACCAGTCAATTCACGTACAATCAGGATATCCAGACCTGAGACAATTTCCGGTTTCAAGCTAGAGGCATCAGCCAATTGCGGATAAAGAATTGCTGGACGCAAGTTCGCAAAGAGATTCAATTCACTACGTAGTTTTAACAGGCCACGTTCTGGACGGATTGAACGCTCAATCGTATCCCATTTTGGACCGCCTACAGCACCGAGTAGAATTGCATCTGCTTTTTTCGCCTGTTCAGACGTTACATCTGGATAAGGTGAACCGTGTGCATCAATCGCAGCACCACCCAACAGACCTTGTTCCCATGTTAAACCCAGATTGAATTTTTCATTAACTCGTGTAAGCACCTGTTCTGCGGCTTTTACAATCTCAGGACCAATACCGTCACCAGCTAAAATCAAAATTTGTTTAGACATGAGCTTTTCCATTTATAAGGTCAGGCATCCACCTGACTAGGTTAAATTTTTTTTTCTACAAACTCTGCAATGCCATTGATGACATTATAGGGTTTGCAAAAACGACGAATCACTTTCTGCTCTTGCAACAGGTCCACACACAATGGATCAGGTGCAGAGGCATTTAATAAACTGGTGCTACGTGCATTTCGGTCACGGAACATTTTCAAGGTATAGCGTTTATTCGCCTTAAACTGCTGGAACAGATGCAAGGTCTCAGCCTTATCCTTGCTAATCGGATAGAAACGCACCACCAGTTCATACTGCCCTTCCGGCACAGATAAATAAATCGGATTATCCTGTTTCAGGTTTTTGGCCTGCAAACGAACCAGACGCTGATCCAGCGCTTCTGGGCTGATTCGCTTGGTGGACTCATCCACAATCATGGTCCGATCTAAACGTTCAAACTGACAATCCGGTGTGCCTGCACAATAAATCAAGGCATTGGATTTGCTTTCTGCATCTTCTTTGGCGTGTTTAAGTTTGAAGGTATCAATGCTTTGACACGCGGTCATCAGCACTGATACTGCACTTAGAGCAAGCCACTGTTTCCAATACGTTGCCATGATGTCTGTATTAACCTATCAAAAAAAATTAATAATCTTCTGATATTAGCAAGGCCTTCGCAGTCATGCCATGACAATTTTTGCTGTTTTATGAATGAATTTCAGCAAATACCCATGGGCGTGATTGTTTGGTTTTTTCTTCGTAGGCACGAATATCATCTGCTGCCTGCAAAGTTAAGCCAATATCATCCAAACCATTTAACAAACAATGCTTACGGAATGGGTCCACTTCAAACTTGAAGCTTTCGCCATTTGGTGTACGAACTTCCTGCGCTTCCAGATCAATCGTTAACTGATAGCCTTCAGCTGCTGCACATTCCTTGAATAACTGATCAACCGTTTCTTCCGGCAAGATCACCGGCAACATGCCATTTTTAAAACAGTTATTAAAGAAAATATCAGCAAAGCTTGGCGCAATCACAGTACGGAAACCGTATTCATTCAATGCCCACGGCGCATGCTCACGACTTGAACCGCAACCGAAGTTAGCACGTGAAATTAAAATCGATGCACCTTGATAACGTGGCTGGTTTAACACGAAGTCCGGGTTAATCGGACGAACCGAGTTATCCTGACCCGGATAACCTTCATCCAAATAACGCAACTCATCAAACAGGTTTTCACCGAAACCGGTACGTTTGATCGATTTCAAAAACTGTTTTGGAATAATTAAATCTGTATCGACATTGGCACGGTCTAAAGGTGCAACAATACCTTGTTCAACGGTATAAGCTTTCATATTTCTGCTCCTGCGTACCAATTAAAATGAACGGACATCAACAAAGTGACCGGCAATCGCTGCCGCCGCCGCCATGGCTGGACTCACCAAGTGGGTACGACCGCCATTACCCTGACGACCTTCAAAGTTACGGTTTGAAGTTGAGGCGCAATGTTCGCCTGGCTGCAATTTGTCAGCATTCATTGCCAAACACATAGAACAGCCTGGTTCACGCCATTCAAAACCAGCTTCGATAAAGACTTTATCCAGACCTTCAGATTCTGCCTGCTGTTTCACCAAACCAGAACCCGGAACCACCATTGCCTGTTTAATGCTAGAAGCCACTTTACGGCCTTTGATCACTTCAGCCGCAGCACGAATATCTTCGATACGTGAGTTGGTGCAAGAACCGATGAATACACGATCTAACTGAATATCTGCTAAAGCCTGACCTGCGGTTAAGCCCATATATTGATAAGCACGGTTCCAGTCATTGCGCTGTACATCATCTTTGGCCTGTTCCAAAGTTGGAACCGCTTGAGACACCGGAATCACCATCTCAGGAGAAGTCCCCCAAGAGACTTGTGGTTCAATCTCTTCACCTTGCAACACCACGACTGTATCGAAGTGCGCGCCTTCATCAGAATGCAAGGTATTCCAGTACGCAACCGCCTGATCCCATTGCTCGCCTTTCGGTGCATATGGACGGTCTTTGACATACTCAATGGTTTTTTCGTCGACTGCAACCATACCGACACGTGCGCCCGCTTCGATTGCCATGTTACACACGGTCATACGGCCTTCGATCGACATGTCACGGAACACCTGACCACCAAATTCAATCGCGTGACCTGTACCGCCAGCAGTTCCAATTTTACCGATAATGGCTAAAACAACGTCTTTCGGTGTTACGCCCTGACCTAATTTACCGTCAACGCGCACCAACATATTTTTCATTTTCTTTTGAACAAGACATTGGGTCGCCAATACATGTTCAACTTCTGATGTTCCAATCCCGTGTGCCAAGCAGCCAAATGCACCATGTGTTGCAGTATGTGAGTCACCACATACAACGGTCATACCTGGTAAGGTTAGGCCCTGCTCAGGACCTACCACGTGCGCGATCCCTTGACGAATATCGTTAATATCAAATTCAACAATATTGAACGTCTTACAGTTGTCATCCAGGGTTTGTACCTGGATACGTGAAGTATCATCTTCAATCCCAGCCACACCCTGCTCACGCTCTTTTTTAGAGGTCGGTACGTTATGGTCAGGTGTTGCGATGTTGGCACTTAAACGCCATGGCTTACGGCCAGCAAGTTGCAAGCCTTCAAAGGCTTGTGGTGAAGTCACTTCATGCAATAAATGACGGTCGATATAAAGTAGAGCTGAACCATCATCTCGTTGTTTTACTAAATGGTCATCCCATAACTTATCGTATAATGTTTTTGCTGTTTGGGTCTCGCCTGCCATGTCGATGTGCTCCACTGGACTGGGTAAATTCTTTCGCTAATTTTGATTATATCGCTGCATTCACATAAATCTAATTTATCATTTTTATTAGTTAAAAAACTTTTTGGAATCTTTTAAAACTTAAATTAAATCATGGTTTAGCTCTCTTTTCAAAAATCTAATTTTCCGATTAATTTATCAAGAATATTCGTTTTTACAAATTAAATGAGAGTTATTATTATTTCCTCATCGGCACAGATCATTTGTTTTGAGGAAGATCAACATGGCACATATTCAACGTTTCGTAGACAACAATCAGCGCATGTTCAAAAAGACATTTAGCTATTACATCATGCACATCACTGTCGCGATGTTAGTGGGCTATTTTGTCACAGGCAGTTTAACCATGGCGATTGCCTTGAGTTTATTAGAACCGACTGTACAGGCGGTTGCTTTCTTCTTCCACGAGAAAATCTGGGAAGCAAAAAGCCAGCAACAGGATGAGGAAATCACCGCATAAATTTTTGTCGATCTTCCTCTTTTAGCCACCTACCCTCGGTGGCTTTTTTTATGACATAAAATAAAACATTTAAAAATGTGTATTAATTCAACATTAAACCAATAGTTCTATATTTTTACTTTGATTTATTCTTAAATTATTACAATAATAAACTTAAGCATAAAAAAACTTTATAGGTGATCAAGATGAATCTCGCAGCTTTTGAAGCCTTTGTAAAAGTCATGGAAACAGGTTCGATTTCTTTGGCTGCAGATCAGCTTTTTATTACCCAACCAGCTGTGACCAAACGTATTCACAGTCTGGAAGAATATTTCGGGGTGAAATTATTTGAATCTGCGGGCCGTGGTGTACAGGCCACTCATGCAGCACATTCCCTGCTGCCTAAAGTAAAAAACTGGCTGAACGAGCTGGGTGATATTCACTATACCCTGAGTCATGAACAAGGTCAGGTACAAGGCAAACTGAAAATTGGCACCAGCCATCATATTGGTCTGCATCATTTACCGAGCCATCTGCGTGAATATGTACAGCAATATCCGAATGTGACCCTGGATGTACATTTTGTAGATTCTGAACAGGCACATGAACAGGTCATTGCCGGTGATCTGGAACTGGCTTTTCTGACGCTACCGCCGCATGGGGATGAGCGCCTGAAATATGTCACTATCTGGAATGATCCTCTGGTTTTTGTGGTAGCACCGTTCCATCCGTTGGCTCAGCAAAAAAACCTGTCTCTTGAAGATCTGGTGAATTACCCAAGCCTGCTGCCTTCTGCGCAGACCTATACCACGCAGATTACGATGGCTGAGTTTGAAAAACAGGGTATCAAGCCGAAAACGACCATGAGTAATAATCCGCTTGAATCGATCCGGATGCTGGTTTCGATTGGTTTAGGCTGGTCAGTCTTGCCCAAAACCCTGGTCAATCATGACCTGCAAGAACTGGATCTGAATCTGGAAATGAACCGTCAGCTCGGGATGGTCTGGCATCCGGGTCGTACTCAATCGAAGGCGGCTGAAGCATTGGTTCAACTGATGCAAGGCCCGTCAATTTAAAATTAATTTTCACATTTCTCTGCTGCAGCCATATGGATGCAGCATTTTGTTACCTAAAAACATCGCATCAGTTGCTTCCTTTCAAGTACTTTTAAAAGTATCAAATTCATTTTCCTGAAGATGAAAAATTAAAACGTATTCAAGGAAGCAAAGAATGCAGATCAAATCTTCTGACTCCAAAACTTTATTATCTTCTTCTCATAAACTGCTCGAAGAAATGGGTTTATGGAAACCGCTTAAACCAACGCTACACCCGACTCCCAATCTTGATTTTGAAGATGAACCGACAGCGCGTGCCGTATTACGTGATTATTTCCTAAATACCTTTGACACCTATGAGCAACTGTTTGACTGCCTGAAAAATGAAGAAGCCTTTTATGTCAAACCGATTGCCTTACGTCATCCGCTGATCTTTTATTTTGGTCATACTGCCACTTTTTTTATCAATAAGCTGTTGCTGGCTCAACTGATCCCGGAACGTTTGAATCCGCATCTGGAAAGTATCTTCGCGATTGGTGTAGATGAAATGAGCTGGGATGATCTGGATGAACAGAATTATCACTGGCCTAGCATTCAGGCGGTACGTGATTACCGGCATCAGGTACGTGCCCTGGTCTTGAAAGTGATTGAACATGCGCCGCTACAACTTCCACTGAACTGGCACAATCCGTGGTGGACCATCATCATGGGCATTGAGCATGAACGAATTCATCTGGAAACGTCTTCGGTTTTAATCCGCCAGCATCAGTTACGTTATGTACAGAATCATCCGCAGTGGCGTGCCAATGTCATTACCAGTATTGCACCTGAAAATAGTCTGGTAAAGGTACCGGCAGGTCAGGTCAATTTACATAAAAATTTCGAACATGCTTTTTATGGCTGGGACAATGAATACGGCCACCATCATGCCGAAATTGCAGAATTCGAAGCCTCCAAATATCTGGTATCCAATAAGGAGTTTTTAGCCTTTGTAGAAGCAGAAGGTTATCAGACAGCTGACTACTGGACTGAAGAAGGCCAGCAATGGTTGGCATTTTCTCAAGCCACACATCCTACCTTCTGGGTCAAAACGGAACTGGGTTGGTCATTAAGATTGATGCTGGAAGAAGTTCCGATGCCTTGGGACTGGCCAGTCGAAGTGAATTATCATGAAGCCAAGGCTTTCTGTAACTGGAAATCAGCACAGACCGGAGAATCCATTCGTCTGCCAACTGAAGATGAATGGTATCGACTATATGCAGTTTCAGGACTGGATCCCAAATTGCCAAGTCCTGAGCAAGCCAATATTGAATTAAAATATGGCCCTAGCTCTTGTCCGGTGGATCATTTTCAGCATGGCGATTTTTATGATGTTCAGGGCAATGTCTGGCAATGGACCGAGACCCCGATTTATCCTTTCGAAGGCTTTCAGGTCCATCCCTTCTACGATGATTTTAGTACCCCTACTTTTGATGGCCAACATCATCTAATTAAAGGCGGTTCCTGGATTTCAGCCGGTAATGAAGCCCTGCACAGTTCACGCTATGCATTCCGGCGACATTTTTTCCAGCATGCCGGTTTTCGCTATGTTGCCGCGGAAGAGACATCACCGCAGTTTCACTCGCAATATGAAAGTGATCAGCTGATTTCCCAATATCTGGAATTCCAGTATGGAGCAGAATATTTTGCTGTTCCAAACTTTGCCCAAAGCCTGATTCAATTAGCTCGTTCTTATTTTCAAAACATTCCGTGTCATAAAGCGCTGGATATCGGGTGTGCAACCGGACGCGCCAGCTTTGAACTGGCCCAAGATTTTGATCAGGTCACCGGTCTAGATTTTTCAGCCCGTTTTATTCAGCAAGGTGTGGTGCTGGCGCAAGGAGAGACCCTGCGCTATAGCATTCCTGTTGAAGGTGAACTGGTGGAATATAAATCCTGCTCACTGGCAGAACTTGGACTTGAACAGGTTGCCAATAAGGTCGAGTTTTATCAGGGCGATGCCTGCAACCTGAAACCGCAGCTTAAAGATTATGATTTTATTCTGGCAGCTAACCTGATTGATCGTCTGCATCATCCTAAAGCTTTTCTGAGTGAGATTCATAATCGCCTGAATATAGGCGGCATTTTGATGCTGGCCTCGCCTTATACCTGGCTGGAAGAACATACAGCACGCAGTGAATGGATCGGCGGATTTAAGCAGGCGGGAGAAAACCTGAGTACCTTAGAGGGCATCAAAGCTTTACTCAGCCCACATTTTGAAATGCTGGACGAACCTGTGGATATGCCTTTTGTGATCCGGGAAACAGCGCGTAAATATCAACATACCCTGTCCCAAGTAACTTTATGGAAACGGATACAGTAATGCCCCAAATGAAAAAAGCCAATCAGTTGATTGGCTTTTTGTTCACTACTCAATTCCGCTAGTGGCATCCTCATGCAGAGATTCATTGAGCTGATCCACCACAATGGCCCATTCTCCATCTGAAGCAATTTTTTCAGCCAAGAACTGGCGCTGCGCATCTGACCAGTACGGCGCCTCCATCAGGTTCACATCTTTGGGTAATTGATGCTCATGAATAAATTGGGCAATCCCTTCTGCACTTGAATCCAGACCTAACTGTGCAAATAAATGAGTCATACGCGGTCTAACTTGGGTCATTTTCATTACCTCAGCGCTTGCTATCGTTATTGTCGACTTGCTTTATTTGTTCTAAGCATAGCATGTTTATTCAGCAACGGGCATGTCAAAAAGTACCCTCTTCTGCTTATAAAAAAGCACAACCGAAGTTGTGCCTGATTAAATCGAAAGAACTGCTTAAATCGACCAGTCCTGAATTTCCCAGCCCTGTTCTTTGGCCAGTGCTTCCAGACGATCATCCGGATTCACAGCAATGGCATGATCTGCATGTTCCAGCAGAAAACGGTCATTGATTGAATCTGAATATGCCCAAGACTCGGTCACGTCACGACCTGCCAGCCATTGTTCCAGACGGGTCAGTTTACCTTGCTGATAGCAGGCAATATTGGTCACCTTACCGGTATATTTACCGTCAATGACTTCAGCATTGGTGGCAATAATTTCAGTAATGCCAAACTCACGGAAAATCGGTGCGGTAATAAAGTCCGAGGTTGCAGTAATGCCGACAATGTCATGTCCCGCATCTTTATGGCGCTGAATCGCTTTAAAACCTTCCGGACGCATCTGTGGGCGAATGACTTTTTGCATGAACAGTTGATGTAATTCGGTCAGATAATCATGGTCATGTTGGGTCAAAAACTGGAACACAAATTCATTATAGGCATAGGGATCCAGTTGACCCTTTTTATAGTCCTCATAGAACTTGTCATTCATGGCGCGGTGATGAACGGGATCCACCAGACCTTCATTGACCAGGAATTCCCCCCAGGAATGATCCGAATCGGTGTTTAACAGGGTGTGATCGAGATCAAATAGCGCCAATTTCATGAAAATACTCGTAAAAACTGAAATTTAAGAAAAAAATTGTAAATCTATCTCCGCTAGTCGATAGAAATTCGTTAAGATCATAGCAATTTTAACATTTTTAAACTTTGCTTTTTTTCGAGTTGGATAAAGAAATAATATTCCCCGAAAGCAAAGGCATAAATTAAACAATTTTAGGTAGCCAAATGATCGACTCAGAAGGTTTCCGACCGAATGTCGGGATCATTTTGGCAAACGATGCTGGACAGGTTTTATGGGCAAAACGCATTGGTCATAATGCATGGCAATTTCCACAAGGAGGTATCCAATATGGAGAAACCCCTGAGCAGGCACTTTATCGTGAGCTGAGAGAAGAAGTTGGCTTACTGCCTGAACACGTCCAGATTATCGCGCAGACCAAAGGATGGTTGCGTTATCGTTTGCCGTATCGATACATTCGCACGGATTCAGATCCGGTATGTATCGGTCAAAAACAGAAGTGGTTTTTACTCAAACTGACGGCGCCCGTACAGAACATTCAACTTGATCTGTCCGATCCGCCCGAATTTGATCAATGGCAATGGGTCAGTTACTGGTATCCATTAGGCCAAGTGGTGAATTTTAAACGCGATGTTTATCGCAAGGCCATGATTGAACTCTGTCAGCAATTACCACAACAAAAACCTTAAAAAAATCGCGTGCATGTGCAGATTTTTTGCTCGGCTATTGTTATAAATAAACTAAATTACCGGACTTCTAAAAAAAATACGGAGCAGCTCCCATGTCGAATATGCAACTGGATACCCTGAGACGCATTGTCCAAGAGATTAATGCGTCTACCAGTTTGCATGAATCACTCGATATTATGGTCAATCAGGTCGCTGAGGCCATGCATGTGGATGTTTGCTCCATTTATCTGCTCGATGAACGCAACCAGCGTTATCTGTTAATGGCATCTAAAGGCCTGAAGCCTGAAGCTGTCGGTCATGTTTCTCTACATACCGGTGAAGGCCTGGTTGGTCTGGTGGGTCAACGAGAGGAAATCGTTAACCTCGACAATGCCCCTAAGCATGATCGTTTTCTGTATTTACCGGAAACGGGCGAAGAAATTTATAATTCCTTTCTGGGCGTTCCGGTCATGTATCGCCGTAAGGTCATGGGCGTACTGGTTGTCCAAAATAAAGAATCCCAAGATTTTAGTGAAGCGGCTGAATCGTTCCTGGTTACGCTATGTGCCCAGCTTTCGGGCGTAATCGCTCACGCCCATGCAGTCGGCAATATTGATGTATTCCGCAAGCCAAATAATTTACCGGCATATAAAACCTTCCAGGGTGTATCCGGTTCTGGCGGTATCGCACTCGGCCGCGCCATTGTGCTTTATCCACCTGCAGATCTGGGTGCCGTTCCGGATCGTGAAGCAGATGATATTAGCGAAGAACTGGCTTTACTGGATAATGCCTTAAATTCGGTACGTGAAGAAATTCAGTTCCTGGATGACAAAATGCAGGATGCGCTGATGGCCGAAGAACGCGCCTTGTTCAGTGTGTTCCTGCGTATGCTGGATGAAAATGCCTTGCCATCGGAAATTAAAGCCTTGATTCGTGATGGTCACTGGGCGCAAGGTGCAGTTCGCATCGTGATTGATAACCATGTCGCGCAGTTTGCGCAGATGGAAGATGATTACCTGCGTGAACGTGTCTCTGATCTGAAAGATCTAGGGCGCCGTATTCTGGCCAAATTACAGGAAGCTGATGAAAGCCATCGCGAACTGACGGATGAAAGCATCCTGATTGGTGAAGAAATTTCAACAGCTGCGCTGGTGGAATTACCTGTCGATAAGATTGCAGCAATTGTCACCACTGAAGGTGCCATGAATTCACACATGGTGATTGTGGCACGCGCGCTGGGTATTCCGACTGTCGTGGGTGTGACCGAACTGCCAATCAACACCTTGGATGACGTCGAGATGATTGTCGATGCACATCAGGGCCGCATCTTTATTAATCCACCACGCCGTTTGCGTACCCGTTATAAAGAGATTCAGAAAGAAGAAGAACAGATTGCCAAAGATCTACGTCAATACGAGACCAAAGATGCAATTACGCCAGATGGTACCGCTGTACGTCTGTTCGTAAATACCGGCTTGATGATTGACGTGGTTCGTGGTGTACAACGCGGTGCCAAAGGTGTCGGCCTGTACCGTTCTGAAATCCCGTTCATGCTACGTGACCGCTTCCCGGGAGAAGAGGAACAACGTGCCATTTACCGGCAGCAACTGAGTCACTTTGCCAATAAACCGGTGGTGATGCGAACACTGGATATTGGTGCAGACAAAGATCTGCCGTATTTCTCGATTGAAGAAGAGAATTCAGCATTGGGCTGGCGCGGAATTCGTTTCACGCTGGATCATCCTGAAATTTTCTCTTCCCAGATTCGCGCCATGCTGAAAGCCAGTATTGGTCTGAACAATCTGCATATCCTGTTGCCAATGGTCACCAGCGTCAGTGAAGTTGAAGAAGCACTATACCTGTTAGAACGTGATCATCATGCCGTTCAGGAAGAAGAACAGGTCAAAATTACCAAGCCGCAAATCGGGATTATGGTGGAAGTACCAAGCGTACTGCATCAGATTGATGAGTTTTCTGAACTGGTCGATTTCTTTTCGGTCGGTTCTAACGATTTGACTCAATATTTACTTGCCGTAGACCGGAATAATCCGCGTGTGGCCAACGTTTATTCACATTTGCACCCAGCCATTCTGCGCGCCCTGACCCGCTTGGTAGAAGACTGTCACCGTAATAACAAACCGATCAGTATCTGTGGTGAAATGGCTGGTGATCCTCTATCGGCCGTACTATTAATGGCCATGGGATTCAATACCCTGTCCATGAGTTCCAGTAATATATTGAGAGTCCGAAAAACGATCTGTCATGTACCGATGCCTGATGCACAGGAATTACTCAAACATGTACTAAAACTGGACAATCCACTCATGGTAAAAAGCTGGATGGAGCATTATTTTAGAACACATGGTTTAGGAGATATGGTGAAATCCACCACCCGTATGGTCAGCGCTTAAGGAGGAACTTTTCCAGGTTCCTCTGCATCAGTCGAGGTACTTATGGAATTTGTGCTTATCCTGCTTATGCTAGCTGCAGCGTTTTATTTTATTATTGTTGCACCAGCCTTACGTTCACAAAAATCCAGATATACATCTTCTCGTGATCGTAATAATGTCAGCTCGAGTCACCAGTATATCCGTGAAACTGAACGTCCTAAAGCCTGTCCCTTATGGGGAATTGAAATTTCTCGTACCCAGCAACGGCGTTTAGGCAAGAATGATCCATCGGTCATTGCGGCGAAACTGTATCGGCAACAGCTAGGAAAATTTGCCAGTTTTCAGCAGACTCGGCCTATGGCTGATGCTGATCCAAATAGATCTTCGAGTTCTGCGACCCTGCCCCGTTTTTTTCAAAATATGTTTCCCGAAGAAGCTTCTTCAACTACCCGACAAAACTCACCGCATTCTTCGAAAAGAAATTCATCTTTTAACTATACCCTCCAGAATCCCTTAAAATCAGCTCCCGTCCAGAACAGATCCACTTCTTCCTGGCCGCCCTAAGCTGCCCATAAAAAAGGGCGATCATCTTGTTGATATCGCCCTTGTTTGTGCTTGGTATAACCACGTTTTGCATTTTTCTTCCGATCTACAAAAACCTGGCTTTTATTGACTTCATGCATATGTTTGGCCACGAAGTTTGGCATGACTGCCTCTACAGCTTTTTTCTTTGCCATCTTGCTCTCTGTTTAATTTGGGCTAAGGAAATGATCCGCTCGGGATGTGAAATGATTATAAGGGCGACTGGCCAATTTTCAAGCAGATCAGCACTTAAATATTTTCCAGAAAATAGATAATTTGGTAGATATTCTTGCTGTAAAAATCAGAAAATTGTGAGCAAGAGAATGCTGATTTAACTACCTGTTTAATCTTTATATTTTAATTTTAAATCTAGCTATTTTAAAAATATTTATATAATTAACAACTTACTCAATAATTTATAAAAAACAAAAGAAATATTGAAGCATTTTTCTGATTTAAAGAAAACATCTTAAGCTTTGATTTTATTATTTAATCATTTTAAACTGAGTGAAAAATTTGCATATTTTAACATTGTCACATTTCTAGAAATATCTTATGTTAAAATTAGATTATTTATTTTCAATGACTTAATTTTTTATTTATTTAGGCAGTATTTTCTGAAGTTACAGAAAAACCAAACTTATTGCCAAAACACCCGATTCAACGACTCACTTAATTAAAAATTTGTTGGAAATAAAACCCCCAATGTTATTCCTGCACTTATAAATGATTTTTAACTGCCGGAATAAACAATAAAATCCTCAACGCTTGGAGAGAAAAATGAGCCAAGATATGAAAAAGTGCCCTGTCACCCATCTGACTACTGAAGCTGGCGCACCTGTAGTCGACAACCAGAACAGTATGACGGCAGGTAGCCGTGGCCCATTGCTGGCCCAAGATTTATGGCTGAATGAAAAACTGGCTAACTTTGTTCGTGAAGTGATTCCTGAGCGCCGTATGCACGCAAAAGGTTCAGGTGCATTTGGTACCTTTACCGTAACCAATGACATTACCGAATATACCCGTGCAAAAATTTTCTCGGAAGTCGGTAAAAAAACTGAACTCTTTGCCCGTTTCTCAACCGTCGCTGGTGAACGCGGTGCAGCTGATGCAGAACGTGATATTCGTGGTTTTGCCCTGAAGTTCTATACTGAAGAAGGTAACTGGGACCTAGTCGGTAACAATACACCGGTATTCTTCCTGCGTGATCCACGTAAATTTCCTGACTTAAACAAAGCAGTAAAACGTGATCCGAAAACCAATAAACGTAGCGCCACCAATAACTGGGATTTCTGGACTTTATTGCCGGAAGCACTACATCAAGTTACCATCGTAATGTCGGATCGTGGGATTCCAGCCGGCTATCGTCATATGCACGGTTTCGGCAGTCATACCTACAGTTTTATCAATGCCCAAAATGAACGCTTCTGGGTAAAATTCCACATGCGTACCCAGCAAGGTATCAAGAATCTGACTGATGCTGAGGCAGCAGAGCTAATCGCTAAAGACCGTGAAAGCAGCCAGACTGACCTATTTGATGCAATCGAACGTGGCGACTATCCAAAATGGAAAATGTACGTTCAGATCATGCCTGAAACCGATGCCGAGAAAGTGCCTTATCACCCGTTTGACCTGACCAAAGTCTGGCCGAAAGGTGATTATCCACTGATTGAAGTAGGTGAATTTGAGCTGAACCGTAATCCGGAAAACTATTTCCAGGACGTAGAACAGGCTGCTTTTGCTCCAAGTAATCTGGTGCCAGGTATTAGTTACTCACCGGATCGTATGCTACAGGCACGCTTAGTCAACTATGCTGATGCTGCTCGTTATCGCGTGGGCGTGAATCATGCCCAGATTCCGGTCAATGCCGCACGTTGCCCAGTACATTCAAATCACCGTGATGGTTTAGGGCGTATGGATGGTAACTATGGTTCATTGCCGCATTATGAACCGAACAGTTTCAGCCAGTGGCAGGAACAGCCAGAATTCAGAGAGCCACCACTCAAAATCACGGGTGATGCAGATTTCTGGGATTATCGCAAAGATGATAATGACTACTTCAGTCAGCCACGTGCCCTGTTCAACCTGATGAATGATGAGCAGAAACAGGCTCTATTTAATAATACCGCAGCCGCAATGGGTGATGCGCTTGATTTCATTAAGTACCGTCATATCCGTAACTGTTATGCCTGTGATCCAGCCTATGGTGAAGGTGTTGCCCAAGCTCTTGGGATGAGCGTAGCTGATGCCCAGATGGCTCGCGCAACTGATCCAGCCAAAGGCTTACCAAGCTTTCTCTAAGTTTTTCGGCTTGATTTGAGCAAATAAAAAAACCACCCGAGGGTGGTTTTTTATGGATATTAAATTAAAGCATCAGGAATATGAATGGCATTTCAATTTAAGCGGCTTCACGTTGATGTTTAACATCATAACGGTCAGCGTTCATGACTTTGGTCCAGGCTTTGATAAAGTCACGTACAAATTTTTCCTTATTGTCATCCTGAGCATAAACTTCAGAATAGGCACGTAAAATTGAGTTGGAACCAAAGACCAGATCGACACGGGTTGCAGTCCATTTCAGGTCATGTGTTTGACGGTCACGGATTTCATAAAGGTTTTCTTCTACCGGCACC
The DNA here is from genome assembly GCF_058599425.1 of Acinetobacter sp. CAU_H_56. Taxonomy (NCBI): domain Bacteria; kingdom Pseudomonadati; phylum Pseudomonadota; class Gammaproteobacteria; order Moraxellales; family Moraxellaceae; genus Acinetobacter; species Acinetobacter sp. CAU_H_56. Next base: position 2,689,148 of record NZ_CM178654.1, read on the forward strand.
CAGACATTATTCATATCCATCAGGTTCACAAAGAAATCATTGCTCAATACACCGACCCGATCAGTCAGTACGCCATGCTTGCTTCCACCATGATTGGCACCTGTACCCTTCAGCATAGGATTTAATCCCATAGAAATGAGAGTTCCTCTCTATGCTAGCTAACGACTCAATCGTTATACAGGAATGACATGAAGCCCTTAGACAATAATCCGCTTGCCTTCACGAATACAGTAAAACGGGTTAATCAGCTTGGAGGAATGCTGGATAATATGCTGCAATTCATTTTCAGGCTGGTCACGTGCTTCATCGGTGAGCTGGAACGTTCGATAATGAATTGCCATTGAACACCGTGCCATTAAGTCCTGATGGGCATGGAAAGCATCTTCCGGATTCATATGAATATTGCGCATCAATTCACGTGGTTCATAGGCACCGATCGGTAACAGCGCAATTCGTGGTGGCCCCAAGCGTTTTCGAATTTCCTTGAAATGCGGCGCATAGCCGCTATCCCCGGCAAAATAGCAATGATCCTTGCCATTCAATAAAGAAAAACCACCCCATAATGCACAGTTCTGATCACGCATTCCGCGCCCTGAAGCGTGCTGTGCTGGCGAATAGACAATCTGAATATCTTCAAAAAATGCGTTTTCCCACCAGTCCATTTCAATGACATTATAGTCTTTAGGCAGGTACCAGCCATTGCCCAGACCGGTATAGATCGGCATTTGATAGGTCTGATGCAACCAGGCCAAGGTCGCCAGATCCATATGATCATAATGGTTATGGCTGAGCAATACGGCATCAATATGCGGCAGCTCATCCAGGGCAATGCCAGCAGGAATAACGCGCTGTGGCCCTCGGGATGCAGAAGGACTGGCATATTCACACCAGACCGGATCAGTCAGAAAATTATACGGCCCGATCTGGATCAGGGCGGTGGCATGCCCAATAAACCAGATTTGCCAGTCATCTAAAGTGGCTTCCGGCCGATTTTGTGGCAAGGCACGCGGACGTGAAAAAAACTCGGCACGTTCCTGTTCCAGATTCACTTCCCAGGTGCTGGATTTTCTGGTGAATAACCATTTATACAAGTCAAAGCGACTCTGCTCGAGCGAATGATGCTCCAGATTCTTAAACCGCTCACCATCAAAATGATCGGAATGTAGATAATCAAATACCGGCTTGGACCAGAGATGTTTCCAACTGGACTCAGTCTCAAGCTGAAATTTTTTAGTCTTGAAAAGATCTTGCATAAATATCCACTATTTATTATTTGTTATATGCAAGACAGCATCCACCTGGAATTTTCAAACGGAGCATCTCTTTAAATCGCATACAAACTTATATACTTCGGTATTCCAGCATAGTATGAAATACGTGCCTAAGATTCATTTATGTTTTTGTTATTTTTAGCAAAACATCGAGCCCATGGAAAGACTAAAACCGATGAAAAGCTTCTAAAAAAATGAATACTCGAGATCAAGTTTGTGCCCATTCTGCTTTCTAAAAAGACTGGAGAATGATCGATATTCATCCGATAATTCCCACTCCATACCTGACTGTACATGACTTCATGACCTAAATTTTTATCCCGTATTCATGTAATCACGCTTGATGCCCTTCTGACTATCCGACGAAAGTTATCTACTGAAATCTTCACTTCCTTAAATACGACCTTGAGTCCGTTCCAGCCATACCGCTTTGGTTTGAGGTTTCACAAACAGGGTAATAATTTCCGGGTGTAGCTGTTTGATCTGTGCTTCAATCCGGTTAACGCACGCTTCGATTTCATCGGAAGTCAGGTCATCTTTGAATTCCAGACTTAAGGAGGCAATCACCTGATGCGCGCCCATTTGCTCGGTTAATACACCATTGGCGCTATAGACCGCAGCATCCTGCTGGGCAATGTTAAGTACATTTTCACGCAGTCTAGGATCTGCTGTTTCACCCAGCAATAGACCTTTGGTTTCACGTGCCAGTAACCAGGCCGATACCGCCAACACGACACCAATCAAAATAGAGGCAGCACCATCCAGCTCAGGGATATTCAGTTGATGAGCCAGGAAAATCCCGATCAGGGCAATAAAAAGACCTACTAGCGCAGCAGTATCTTCAAATAATACGGTAAAGGTGGTCGGATCTTTACTGCGCCTAAAAGCTTCAAAATAGCCCATCTTCCCTTTCATTTTACGGAAGGTTCTTAAAGCCACTGTCCAGGAGAATCCTTCGCACAGAATCGCAATGCCCAGCACAATATAGTTGATCATCGGATCCTGCATTTCTTCAGGATGAATGATGTGCAGGATGCCTTGATAGATGGATACAATCGCACCCAGTGCAAAGACCATCAAGGCCACAATAAAGGCCCAGAAATACAGTTCACGGCCATAGCCAAAAGGATGGTGGGCATCTGGACGCTGCTCTGCCTTTTTCATGCCGTACAGCAACAGAATTTCATTCAGGGTATCGACCACCGAGTGAATCGCTTCACTCAGCATCGCAGAACTATTGGTAATATAGGCTGCGACGAATTTAACCAGCGCAATAGCCAAGTTACCAAATAACGCTGCATAGACCACAATTTTATTAGATTCAGATGACATTCAAAGTTGTCCTAGTTTTTCCTCAAACAGATGGATCTATTTGATTTTTCATTTTATCTCTTTGCATCTTAATAAACTGCTGCGATAAATTGTTTATTGTTTTGTTGTTCTCATTTTTAATCGGAATCTTCATGCCTGAAATTGTCTCCACTTCTGCTGACCAGCACGCTGCCCTGCTCGAACTGTGGGAACAGTCCGTCCGTGCGACTCATCATTTCCTAACGGAAGCACAGATCCTGCAGATTCGCCAGCAGATCATGGAGTTTGGCTATTTTGATCAGGTACAATTGTTTCATGTGGAACATCAGCAGCAGGTTCTGGGCTTTATGGGCATTGCCGGCCATAAACTGGAAATGCTGTTTATCTCCTCTGCTGCTTTCCGGCAAGGCATTGGCAGTCAGTTATTGCAACATGCGCTTACTCTGGATGTGACTGAAGTTGATGTGAATGAGCAGAACCCTGATGCGACTGCTTTCTATTTAAAACATGGTTTTGAGATCATCAGACGCTCAGAAACCGATAGCGAAGGTAATCCCTACCCGATTCTGCATCTACAATTGAAAAACTAGAAAGGAAGCCAAAGCTTCCTTTTAGGTCTAAATTTAACTCGAACAATCTATTTTAAGATTTAGAAAAATACTGCTCGCGCCATTCTTTCCAGAAGTACATCACGATCCCGAACATCACCACGGCAATTCCGGCAAAGGCATGACTGCTGATCACTTCGTTATTCAGGGTTGCACCGAGAATCAGGGCAATGATTGGCGTCATCACATTGCTGAGGGATACGGTGGATGCGGCCAGACGGCGAATCAGCCAGAAATAGCACAGCATCGCCACAATCGAAGACAGGATCATGGTAAAACCAAAGCCGAACAGTGCCTGCATACTTGGCATTTGTGTTGGGAAAGATTGCCAGATAAAAGGAATGATTAGTAATGATCCCAATGAGGAAACAATCAAAGAACCGGTGGCTTGGGACATCGGTTTTAAAGGAGCATTGATCTGCTTCACCCAGAAAATCGAGCTAATATAAGACACCATGCTAATCAGCATCAGTACTACACCCCACGGATTCACCTTACTATCTGCTGACTCCGCAAAGACAAAACTTAAACCACCGACTGCCACAGCCATACCAGCCCATTGCAGCCAAATCAGACGATTGGTTTTCAGGATGACATGCCCGATCAGACCTGCAACTAGTGGTGAGAAACCAAAAATTAAAGCCATTAAACCTGAAGTTAAATAGTTCGCAGCCAGATAGATAAATAACTGCGCACCAATGAGGTTCAGACTACCTGCCACATAGCTCATCATGGAGGTTCGATCAAATGGCAATGGATTACGCATGGCAGCCAAGATCACCAAAGCCAGCACAGAAGCACCGAAATAACGAATGATCAGCACCCACATCGGATGAACTTCTGCAACGCTCCAGACAATCGCCAGTGGCGTCGCTGCCCAGATCAGCACCAGCAAGGCATAAATACTTGCCGTCACCAGCATGGGAGATGAATTTGAATTCATAAAAGACTCAATTAAATTTTAATCAGAAAGAATTGAACTAACTTCTCGCTCAAATCCATAATCAACAATACTGATGGCGGCAGGGATGCCGCCGCTAAACTGGGATATAGGGATATATCCTTAAATCATCAAAAGATTTTTGTTTTGCGAAGTCATACTTCTCATCACCTTTGAAAAGTAAGAATCACTTACTCAAAAAATACCCATTCATAATGTAATTAGCGACAGTAATTTTACTAAAACAGTAGCCATAAAAAAGCAGACCCAAGTTGCCTAAGGTCTGCCCTTTTGTAAACTTATCAATAAAGCAAATTATTTCACAAGTTTACGAAGATCCTGGCTTAGATCTAAATATTTATCTGCTTCAAACGCTGCATTCTTGCTGATCAGCTTTTTCAGGTGACGCATTTCTTTTGCCGCATTTACAGTAATACCGCCAACAATAACGCCATCAGTCACACCAAACATCACGAATGATGAGTCAGCGCGAAGCTCTGGATTGATTTCACCACGAACTTGCCATTCAGCAGCCGCCATATCACCTACGAACTGGTAATTGATATCCAACTGATCTGTCCAGAACCAAGCTGGATTTGGAGTCGGATGTTCAACGCCCATCACATGACGCGCAAAGATCCCTGCTTGCAGATTGGCATTTTCCCAGGTTTCGACACGACGATGGTTACCACATTTACGAAGTTGAGTTGCTACATCACCCGCTGCATAAATATCTGCATTTGAAGTCTGGCAGTTTTCATTCACTTTAATCGCGAAATCAACATCAAGACCTGCTTCAACTGCCAATTGTGCATTTGGCACGATACCAATACCATAAACTACAGCATCAGCGCGAAGCTCTTCACCACCTTCAAGGGTAATAACCACTTCTTCACCGTCAAGTTTGCAATCTACAATCTTGGTTTCCAGGCGAACGTCGATACCAGCCAAACGTTGTTGTTCAAGCAGGAACTCGCTCAGAATACGTGGCGAACAGCGACCCATGACCATAGGACCCATTTCGATCACAGTTACCTGACACTCTTTGAAACGTGCAGAAGAAGCCAGTTCCAGACCAATCACACCACCGCCGATCAAGACAATACGACGGCCTGATTGCAATACAGGCACCAGTGCCTGTGAATCTTCCAGGTTACGCAGCGTATAAACGTGTTTGCCCAACGCATCGAAGTTTGGCAGACGACGTGCTGCGCCGCCTGTAGCAAGCAACAGTTTGTCATAAGCAACAACGTCACCATTTTGAAGTTCAACCGTTTTCGCTTCAGCGTTGATTTTTTTCACGCCATTGCCACGAATGGTTTCTACACCAAGTTCCGCCAGTTTTTCTTCTGACAAAATTTCAATCTTGGTTTCTTCAGGTTTTAGAATCACGTCTTTAGACAGTGGTGGACGCTCATAAGGAAGATGCGTTTCATCACCGATCAGAATGATTTTACCTTCGTATTTGTTGCCACGAAGTTCTAAAATCGCGCTTGCACCTGCCTGGCCAGCACCTACAATTACGATGGTTTCGATGTTGCTCATGTCTTTAACCTTTTAACTCTGCAGATACGATGCCGAAGCCCGCAATCCATTCACTGATTTCTTCATAACAGTGCGTTGTCATTTCGTACTCGCCCATTTCGCTTAAAGCAGCAAAAGCAGCCATCCACGAACGAACTTCCTGCCCACCACGGCCACCATCACGGCGGATTTCAGCTTCAGTCATGGCTTCCAGTGCAGCGAAATCAGCATTCTTGAATTTTTCAAGCAATGTGATATCCCATTCAGCATTCAGAGGAACTGCAACAGAGGTGTCGCCTGCTGCCAGTCTCTGGCCCACAGCAATGATTTTTGACTGACGCGCGTTACGTGCTTCAGGTGTCGGGTTACGACCTGCAATCAGGAACTCTTCCACTTCTGGAGGTACAGAACCCATTTGTGGAGTTGGTGGATCGTGTGACAGACCACCTGTACCCAGAACAAGTACACGCTCATTTTCAAGGTTCAGAGATTTGATGAACTGACCTACAGCACGGCCTAAAGCGATGGTACGCTTGGTGGTTGGCATCGGTGCTGCAGCGCCATTAATGAAAATTGGAATCGTTGGATAACGATCAAGTTTGCCGTCGCACAGGAAGTGCAATGGCTGAGTCACACCATGGTCAGCTTGCATACGGTAAGAATACGCAACGTCCACACCTTCATCGAGTACACGACGGACCAAGCCCAGTGCTTTGTCTTCTGGTACATCAATGTGTGCATTGTCTTTACCATAGTCCCAGTCACCTGCAGCAGTCGCGCGAATGCCCACACAGAAGCTTGGCATCAGGTCATAGAAAAAACCATTGAAATGGTCAGGACCAAAGGTAATGATCAGGGTTGGGTCGTAAGCTTTTACTTCAGCAGACAGTTTTTCAAACGCTTCGCGAACGGCCTGTTCTTTGCGTTTTTCCTGCGGCGAAGCAAATTCCATTAAAGGACTGTGCGATGCACAAATAAGTTTAACGGCCATGAGAGACTCCTTAAAAGGAAGGCAGCCAAGAACAGGCTGCCGAAAAGTCCATTTCAGACTAGATTTTTATTCGTCAAAGAAACCGGCACGTGGCTGACGTAAGCCGCGAATACCCAGACCGCATTCTGCATTGATCAGAACACCAGTCAAAGGACGGTTATTTTGACGAGATGCCAAGAGCACATATGAACCTGTCATATCTTCTGGCTCAGGTAAGAAATTCAGTGGCATGCCACGTGCGATTTTCTCAGGATCACGTGCATCGAGCAGGCCAAGATTTTCTTGACCTAAAGATGCAGCACCTTTGATGTTCACATTCATACCTGATGGCGCAACGGCATTGACTCGTACTTTAGGTGCAAGTTCGTAAGCCAGTTCTTTCATAATGCCTACACCGGCATGTTTCGATGCAGTGTAAACCGGACCGCCACCTGCAGAATACAATGCAGAATTTGACAGTGTGAAAATGATCGAACCTTCAGATTTTACCAACTCATCAAGTGCAGCTTTCGCACCTAAGATCAGAGATTTGGTGTTAATCCCCATAATCTCATCAAAGGCTTTTTCCAGCTGCTCACCTGAAGTATTGACGATATCTGCATAGTGATCCCAGATACCGGCATTACCCACGAAACAGTCGAGTTTACCGTAACGCTCTACAGTCGCTTTAACAGCACGGACGTTGTCTTCATAGCTGGCCACATCACCTGCGATTGCCAGCACGCGGTCACCAAAATGTGCGTTCAGTGCATCGACTTTAGACTGTGAACGTTGAAGAACGGCCACTTGTGCGCCCTCTTCCAGGAAACGTTCTACCAGTGCCCAACCGAGGCCTGAACCACCACCAGTGATCAGTGCAACTTCGCCTTGTAGCCAACCCATGATTACTCTCCTGCCATCTCTACGTATAACGCACCATCTTCAAGTACAACCGGGAATGTTTGAATTGGGTCAGTTGCTGGTAAGCAAAGTGCCTGACCTGTTTTCAAACAGAAACGAGCTGCATGAAGTGGACATTCCACTGTACCGTCGTCTTCAAGGTAGCCTTCAGACATAGAAGCATTACCGTGTGAACAGCGGTCGTTCATTGCGAAGAATTCGCCACCGTTGTTGAATACTGCAAGCGCTTCGATACCGTTTACGCCGCAATCCACTTTTAATGCTTCGCCTTCGTCTAATTCGTCAACTTGGCAAACAAAAATCTTATTCATTAGAAGAACACACTCAGGTTATGTGAGTTATAGGTAACTTGGTCAAGCGTGATCTTACGGTTGAAGATCTGGAAGCCCAGGCCGCCTTCAACTTTGCGGATCTTGTCATGACGTTTACCACAATAAATCGTAACGTCTTTCTCTTTCTGGGTACGGTACAGAAGGTATGTCACGTACACATCGTATTCGCCTTCAACTTCAGTCGGCTCAACAATCACGTTGCTCACCATGTGAGTGGTACGTGATGGAGGCTCTTCAGCCCAAGCCATACCTGTTTCCAGACGAGCAACACGACGTTCCAGAAGATCTTTCGTATCGTTGAATACCCAAGTTGTAGGTGGTTCAACTGAACGACGACGGTCACGCGTTTGAGCGTTTGGTGTAGTACGTAGCGTGTAAGAAATATCTTCAGCCAGCGTGTCTAACCATTCGCGGAATTTCCAGTCATCAAGAAGCTTGGCTTCTTGATATAGGAACTGACTAATTTGGTGATGAAGTTCTAAACTGATTTGACTCATTTCATAAGCTCCTTCTCGTATTCGTCAGCCGCAGCTTCAACGTCTTCCCATTTTTCATGAATCAATAAATCTGCCCAACGGCGGTACATACCACGTGCTGCAGTTTCAGAGAAAATATAGTTAGTGATACCCGGGATACCATCTTCACGTACTTTCTCGTTGCCTTTACCCATTTCCATAATGAGTTTGTTTTGACGTGCTTTGTAACCACGTAAAACTTTTTGGATTTCGATCCAGTTTTCAGAGTCATCTTGCTCTAGGAAACCAGCAGGACCGAAGGCACGAGTTGCAGAACGTTCAAATGCTGCTTGTACATCTTCTGGCGCGTCCGCATCACAGATACAGAATGCCCAAACTTCAGTTTTGTTTGGACCACGTGGGTGCCATACGCGAAGTGTTGCAGTACCGTTCAACCAAGACAATGTAGGGAACATGGTGTTATGACCAGCTAGACGCAGTGCACGAGTTTCACCTAGGCGTTCTTTCACTTCTTCGTAAGTTTCGCGGAAGTAGTTTGCAACTTCACCATCAACCCATACGTTTGCATCTGGTTTCTCTGTGAAGAAGAAGCCTGAACCGTGACCGCGTGAACCGTATTGGATCGCGTCTTTGGCAGTTTCCCAAACTGGACGAGCAGTTTGTGCAGCACCTAATTTCTTAGAAGATTCGTCGTCTGGTTTCGCACCAAGCACCTGAATTGCAGATGCGTGAGAGAACAACGCGTGATATTGGTCAGATGCGAACTGTTCAGCTGCAAATTTCCAGTTACACTCGATTTCCCATTTGTGTACACCACCCACAATCACAGTACCGCCTTCACGACGATCTACAACACCGTCCAGGTACCAAGCGATATCGCCCATGTATTCTTCTAGATCTGGCGTAGTTTCATCCCAGCATCCGAAGATCAGGCCTTTGTATGATTTAACACGGTTAACTTCTACCAGACCCCATTGCTCTTTACATGCACCATGTGGGTAAGCACGATCTTCAAGCGGGATGTCTTTTAGAGAACCGTCAATACCGTATGACCAGCCGTGGTATGGGCAAGTGAACGCACGTGTATTACCACAGTCTGCGAAGCTTACGCGCATAGAACGGTGACGGCACTGGTTTAAGAATGCTTTGATTGAGCCATCTTTTTGGCGTGCCACGATGATCGGATCTTCACCCATGTAGGTATTGAAGAAATCGCCAGCCTTAGGAATTTGGCTTTCATGGCAAAGGAATAACCATGTACGACCGAAGACACGTTCAAGTTCTAATTCGTAAATGTCAGGATCTGTATAGATAGATGGCGTGATACGTCCATTTTGTGCATCGACTAAAGCGTCGATTTCGCGCACATCAATTTTTCCACTCATGAAAAGCTCTCCTGTGACCAGTTATGGCACAAAGTAATAGACTCAACTTTTCAACGATGATGGATTTTAGGGCGGTTTTGGGGAAATATTTTTTTTGTTTCAATTAATAGTTTTAAGCAATTATTCTAGGCGTGTATTTTTATATTAAAACACTAATCAATCCCTCCAAGGCATTTACTTTCTAAATGACAAAATAATCTTCACGACATAGTTGTTTATAGATTATACTCTTCTGAAATTATAGTAAGACATTTTTTGGATTACTCGACGGGCTGATGATATGGAATTACGACACCTCCGCTACTTCATTACTGTGGCTGAAGAACTCAACTTCAGTAAGGCAGCACTCAAACTTTACACGGCTCAGCCATCACTCAGTCAGCAAATCAAAGATTTGGAAGAAGATGTCGGTGTCAAACTGCTACACCGTACCAAGCGTAAAGTCGAACTGACCGAAGAAGGTGCTGTATTCCTTGAACAGGCCCGCCTAACGCTGGCACAAGCCGACAAGGCGATTGCCATGGCGCGTCAGGTTTCACAAGCCAAGCAGCAGATGTTGCGCATCGGTTTCGTCCCTGTCGCGGAGATGAAAATCTTCCCGTATATCCTGCCGAATCTGCGTGTGCAAAACCCTGATTTAAAAATTGAATTGCTCAGTCTGAACAATAATGAGCAAATGCGATTATTGAAGAAAGGCGAACTGGATCTGACCTTTACCCGTCACAATTTCCATAGTGATGAAATTGAAAGCCAGTTTGTCATTCGTGAGCCATTGATCTTCATTTTGCCGAAAGATCATCCTTTAGCAAAATACGACCGAATTCCAGTTAAGTTACTGAATGGCATAGATTTTATTATTCCATCTGCAGAACAGTCACAGACCCTGCATCATACTATTCTGGATTTTGCCAAAGCCAACGGGATTGAATTTAATATTGTCCAAAAGGCTGATAATATCCTGTTCAATATCAACTCGATTGGTATGGGCTTGGGCTGTACCATCCTGCCAGGCTATATCGCGCCATTGACCATGAACAATACTGTGATCCGCCCGCTGGATGTAGAACTTCCCTTTTTAGATCTGTATGTTAGCTATCGCAAGGATACTAATTCAGTCGCAGTGAAGAAGTTCCTGGAACTCCTGACTCGCGTATTCTACCTAGACATTAACCGCGACGAACCACATTAATTTTCTATTTTTATAGCAGCACACGTAATTTCCTCTGAGAATACGTGTGCTTTTTTGTTTTTATTTTTTCTGATCAAAATTTCATTTTATATTCATTTTTCCTATGACAGGCCATATCTAGCTTGGCTTCCAACATCTCCGACCATGGCTTATTAGGTTTAATTTTTGCTCGAATTAGGCTTCTTTTACAACTTAAGTCTAATAAGAAGTCTAAGGCCCATTTTAATTTTTGAAATTCTGATTAATAGCTAAAAAGCATTAAAAATGTTTAAAAAATTTACTGAAGGAAATGGTGTTCATTTGGCAGCTGTAAATTAAATATTTTAGAAAGAAAAAAAGGATGACCGAAGCCATCCTTTTTTTAAACTGAGTACGACTTATTTTACGCCGTGTACAGCCAGGTAGTTTTTGATCACAGTATTGAACTCATCTGATTTTTCAACTTGAGACCAGTGACCACATTGACTGAAGATATGCGCATCAGCATTTGGCACAATGTTCAGGATATCCCATGTACGAGAAACCGGAATGACCACGTCTTGAGTACCGTGAATCAATAATACAGGTACAGTGATGTCTTTCATTTTTTCAAAGTCTAACGGGAATTCGAAACGGTCACGGTCACGTGCGCCCACTACATCCATCAAACGATTTGATGCATAGTCATTTGCAGCAGAAGCAAAACGTACTTTAACCAGTTCGTCGGTGATCAGATCTTTGTTCACCACGAACATAGACAGGGTTTTCTTGATACCTTCTTCAGTTAATACTGGGTTTGCGTGTGCTTTCAGCGCAGCAGTCTGTTTTGCACCGCCAGTACCCATAGACACGATACCTAGAACACGTTCAGGATAATCAAGTGCCATCTGGAATGCCAACCAGCCACCCAGAGAGTTACCCACTAACCAGGTTTTTTCGATACCTAAAGCGTCTAAAGTACGTACAGCGTGATCGACCCATGCACGGATACCATAAGCAGTACCTGGTGCAACCACAGTTTGACCATAACCAATCGTATCGATCGCGATACAACGTGCTTGTTCACCGATTGAAGGCAGGTTTAACCACCAGTTTGCAGCAGCAGACACACCCGTACCTGAACCGTGCAGGAACAGAATAGGCGTACCTTCACCAATTTCATGGTAGTGAGTCAACTCACCTTCTGCAGTTTCAATCCATTTGTCTTCTAAGCCGAAGAAAGGATCTGTTTTATAATCAGGGATTTGAACAGTGCTCATCATGATTCCTCTTACAGTTTCTTGCTTGCGTGTTCCTCGATGACGAGAACTCGACGTCAAGTTGACTCATTAAAAATGATCTTTTTACCGTCTTATATTAACCGCTCTACTGTCTTCAACTGATATAAAATTACGATTGCATACTACAAAAATTATATTATTTAAGTGTTTGTTTTAATTGACTATTTTAAATTTAAAACCTTTTTTAATTTAAGGTTTTGACTAGATTCTCAATTCAAAAAAAAGCAGCCAGAATACTGACTGCCCTTAAAATGCGCTTAACTTAGAATTTATGGGTATAAGTCGTCGCTACGCGGTATTCTTGAAGATCTGGTTTAGTAGGATTAGCAAAATTCACATCGATATACATCGCTTGAATGCCTAATCCTTTTAACTTACCCTCTGGAACAGTGTAGTTGATGATCGCATTCACCTCATCGGTATTGAAATTCTGACCTTGATAGGCCCCAGTACCTTTCTGATCGTATCCTTTAAAATAAATCGCTGTAGCATTCAGGCCCTTCAAACCGACTTCAGAGAAGTCATAGCCATAAGAAACATTCCATGACTTTTCTTCTGGTGCAGTAAAGGTTGCAACGCCCCAGTTCACCAGATAAGGCTGCGGCACCCAGCCACCGAGTGTTGGAAATGCAGTATCACCAAACATTTGCTGATAACCCAGACCTACGGTATGCGCACCATGGTTAACTTTTACCCCTACTGACAATGCCTGATTATCAATATCACCATACAGTTTGTCACCTGAATCTGAGTTATCAAAATAACGCACATGGCTATCTAATTTGGTTTTTTCGCCTAGCGCAGTTTTGTAATTCACACCCAAGTAATGCTGTTGGTAGATGTCTTGAACATCTGCATACCAGTAGCTACCACCAATTTCAGGCGTGAACTGGTGATCTACACCGGCAATCCACATACCATCAGATTCAGGACCTAAGTCATAATGACCTTGTGTACCATCAGGTAAAGTTTTACCAGGAGAAAATAAAGCTAAATCACGGAACTGATTGTCGTAACGGTTATTAATTTTATCAATATAAGCCAAAGTCAGTTTGGTATCTTTGATCTCTTTAGATTCTAACCATGCACCGCTATAAGTAGTGATGAGCTGACGGGATGGATCAAATACCAGCACTGGAGATACAGGCAATAATTCACCTACTTTCAGCTCTGTCTCAGAAACTTTAGCTTTTAAGGTTGCGCCAACTTTACCAAAATGATCTTTAGATTCTTTACCATCGTGAGGCAACACCCAATCCGGATTTTGATCACGGCCTTTGAGTTTAACTGCATGTTGAACCAAAACATCTGCACCAACCTGCACCCCACCACCGATATCGTGATAGCCTGACTTCGCATCCAAAGTCACACCTTGTGACCAAGAACCCCAATTACGTGAAGAAAAATCATCTTGATACTGACGATCTAGATAAAAGTTTTTAAATTTAAGCTGGACATTACTATCGTCAATAAAATCTGCATTCGCTGCAGTTGTTCCTAAACTTGCTGTTGCAGCAAGCATTGCTATCCATAAGTTTTGACGACGCATGGCTTATTCCTAGTAATCAAATTAAGCTATGCCGCTATCATGCTCAACTCTAGTTTTTTTAAAAATCCGACTACAGTATTAAAATTTTTCTATTAATCTCTATAGATAGAATAAGTATGCTGAAATTTGAAAAAGACTTATATTTATAAACAATTAACTAAAATAAAAAATTAACCAGATAATCAATATAAATCCATGTTTTCTCTTATATAAACAGCCATTATTTATTTATAATTTAAAAATAACTTTTTATTTATCGTTTTTATGTTTAAGGAAATGTGTTTGATTATTTTCGTAAAATAAATAGTAATAATTAAAATATCTTATTCTATCGTTTTAATATCTTATTCATTTTATTCAAATAAATAAAAAAGCGCCCTTTCGGACGCTTTTTTTAAAATTTAGCTTTTAACTATTAAGCTTGAAGCTCTTTCGCTTTAGACATAGTCAATGCCAAATCTTCAATCATATCTTCCTGACCACCAACGGTGCCACGACGACCAAGCTCAAGCAGAATTTCACGAGCAGATACGCCATATTTCGCTTCAGCACGTTTAGCGAACAGCAGGAATGAAGAGTAAACGCCAGCATAACCTAGAGTTGCAGCGTCACGGTCTGCACGGATCTGGTGTGTCATCATTGGGATGATCAGATCTTCTGCAACGTCTTGTACTTTAAACAGGTCAACGCCAGTTTCCATTTGCATACGATTGGCAACCGCAACAAACAGTTCAAGTGGCGTATTACCCGCACCAGCACCCAGACCGGCAGATGCCAAGTCAACACGTGTTGCACCCGCTTGTACAGCAGAAACAGAGTTAGCTACGCCCATACCTAAGTTGTGGTGACCATGGAAACCGATTTCGATATCTGAACCCAAGTTAGCACGTAAGATACCTACACGGTCAGTCACGTCTTGCGGAAGCATATAACCAGCAGAGTCAGTCACATAGATACAGTTAGCACCGTATGACACCATTTTTTGTGCTTCTTCAAGCAATTTTTCAGGTGTTGCCATGTGAGCCATCATCAGGAAGCCCACAGTGTCCATACCCAGTTTACGAGCAGCAGTAATGTGCTGTTCAGAAACATCTGCTTCAGTAGAGTGAGTCGCTACACGAATAGTTGCTACACCTACATCATGCGCCATTTTCAGGTGATCAACCGTACCAATACCAGGAAGTAAAAGTGCAGACACTTTTGCTTGTTTCAGGTTTGGAATCACTGCTTTCAGGTATTCTTCATCAGTTGCAGCTGCGAAACCGTAGTTTACAGAGTTACCGCCAAGGCCGTCACCGTGTGTTACCTCGATTAAAGGTACACCTGCATCATCCAGAGCAGTTGCAATCGCAACCATTTGCTCAGGTGTAGTTTGATGGCGCATTGGATGCATACCATCACGTAAAGTCATATCATTAATAATAATCTTAGACATGAAGGTGCTCCTTAAGCTTCAACTGCATTTAAAACACGTTCTGCGAACATTTCTGCGGTACGTGCAGCTGCTGCAGTCATAATGTCGAGGTTACCTGCATATTTCGGCAGGAAGTCACCCAGACCTTCAACTTCAAGGAAGATCGATACGCGGTTGCCATCAAATACTGGACCATTCACCAGTTTGTAACCTGGTACGTATTTTTGAACTTCTTTGATCATCGCATGTACAGATTCAGTGATCGCTGCCTGATCTGGCTCACCTTCTACTAGACAGTGAACAGTATCACGCATCATCAGTGGTGGCTCAGCCGGGTTAATGATGATGATCGCTTTACCTTGTTTCGCACCACCGACTTTCTCAATTGCACCAGCAGTAGTACGGGTGAATTCGTCGATGTTTTTACGTGTACCAGGACCAACTGATTTAGTCGATACAGTCGCGATGATTTCGCCATAATTTACAGGCTGAACGCGAGAAATCGCAGCAACCATAGGAATAGTTGCCTGACCGCCACAAGTCACCATATTTACGTTTGGCACTTCACCTTGTTCAAGCAATGCTTCAAGGTTGACAGGTGGTACGCAGTAAGGACCAATTGCAGCAGGTGTTAAGTCAATCATTAACACGCCAAGTTCGTTCAGCTTGCGGCTGTTTTCAGCATGTACATAAGCAGAAGTTGCATCAAATGCAATTTTGATATCGTCTTCGATTACATGAGGAAGCAAACCATCTACGCCTTCAGCCGTAGTTTTTAAACCCATTTTCGCTGCACGCGCCAGACCTTCAGAAGTCGGGTCGATCCCCACCATCCATACTGGTTCTAACCATTCACTGCGTTGCAGTTTATAAAGCAAATCAGTACCAATGTTACCTGGACCGATCAATGCACATTTAATCTTTTTCATGAATGTACTCTCTTGTATTCCCTTATTCAGCAGCAAAAGCAGCTGTTACTGAACCAAAGCCTTCAATTTCAACTTTGAATTCATCGCCCGGCTGAGCCACAACCATTGGACCTAAAGCACCAGTCAAAATGATGTCGCCTTTTAATAATGGGCGACCACGACGTACCATTTCATCAGCCAGCCATACAGCAGCATTTAATGGGTTTGCCAGACATGCTTTACCTACGCCTTGAGAAACGACTTCGTCGCCACGTGTCATGACCATCTTGCAGTTCACAAGATCAAGGTTTTCCAGTTTGACCGGTTTAGAGCCCAGAACGAATGCAGCAGAAGATGCGTTATCAGCTACGGTATCAATCAGGCTGATTTTCCAGTTTTCGATGCGGCTATCGACCACTTCTACAGCAGGCAATGCATAGTCAGTTGCACTGATGATGTCTGCATACATGTGTTTTGCCTTAGTCAGGTCTTCTTTGATGACCAATGCGATTTCAGCTTCAACTTTTGGTTGAATCAGCAAACCTGCAGGGATTGCTTCACCATCGCCATAGGCCATGTCGGCAAACAACATACCGAAGTCAGGCTGATCTACGCCAAGCTGTGCTTGAACCACTTTCGATGTCAAACCAATTTTACGACCTACCAGACGGCGACCTTCCGCCAGAGCACGCTCGGTATTTACTTCCTGAACGGCATAGGCAATATCTACGTCAGCACTTTCACCACCAAGCTCCGGGCGAATCGGTGCGATCGCAGTTTTTGAGAGTTCAGCAGTACGTAATGCTTGTGCAACTGATTCAACAACAGCAGAATTCGACATCAATGTTTCCTTAAACTGCAAAAATGAGGCTTATGCCGAGAACTAAGACAGGCAAAATATTCTGACCTGATCATTTCGATCATTCCAATAAACAATTGCGCCTAGTACGGGCATATGAATAAACAGTTTTAGGATGAGAAAAATACGACGTGAATGCCAATAGTTATTTTATTTTTTGCAATAGCTATTATCTATAAATTAAATTTATAAAAATTAATTAAAAACATAATCTTATAATTATGAATTAAGTTATATCCAACTAAATAACTCAACAATCATGACAGAACAAAACCACTGTAATCACAACTTTAGACTAAAAGATAAGACCAGTTGTTTAAATCTACAGCATTGATCCGCATCTTCCTTTTCAGAAAATGCCGGATCTTGAATAATGACTAAGATACTGAATTAAATGGCTTCTTTCCATTGGACTTTAGCCAATAAAAAGTCATGCAAACTGCTGACGTCATTCACAATCGACAGTGGATTAAACTGTGCCAAAGTTTCCGGTGTATGTACGCCATAAGTCACGCCTACACTTGGCATGGCAATATTCATCGCCATTTCCAGGTCATAAGATGTATCCCCCACCATAATCGCTTCATGCGCATTAACACCAGTTTCAGTCAGAATTTCAGCCAGCATTAAAGGATCAGGTTTGGAGCGGGTTTCACTGGCAGCACGAGTGGCATGGAATAGTTCCAGACTATTCGTTTGTTTGAGTACCCGGTCTAAACCTTTACGACTTTTACCGGTAGCGACTGCTAATTTAATGCCTTCATCCTTTAATGCATAAAGCATTTCAGACACGCCATCGAACCAGGCATCATTCACTGAATTCGCCACATAATGATCTGAATAGGCCTGCAAAATATCGGCATGTAATTCTGGCACGCTTGGGAATAGTCGTTGTGCTACTTCTGGCAAACCCAAACCAATAATGCTTTTCGCATCTGCATCAGTCAGCGGTTGCTGAAACTGCTGCGCGGCAAACTGCAGGCTCGACACGATCTGACCTACTGAATCAAATAAAGTGCCATCCCAATCAAAAATGACCAGTTTTACAGATGAATTCATATAAGGTTCCTAGTATTTGATTCAGTGGAGGAAGATTCGTTACTTCTCGTATGGAATTTCAAAACATGAATAAGCTTTCTTAATATCCCCTCTCCTTCTAGGAGAGGTTAAATTAATTCATAACCTCGATCAGCTTCAATGACGAACTGTTTTCGTATAGGTATTATCTACTTTTCAAGGATGAAAAGTAGCAAAAATCCTTTGTTACGCTGATGGTACGTCTCTATACCACAGCGCAACGGCGACATCCATGTCGCCTTTCATTTATTTAACAATTGGCTTGAATTCCCTAACCCTCCTTAATAAAAAGAGGAATTCCCCCACTCAAGTAAAGCAAGATAAGACTCATTAAAAAGCTAAAAATTACTCGTCATCTTCTACAGGCGTTACCACCTTATCTGCCTTTTGTGCACGAAGCTGAGCCACAAGACTCTGCATATCTTCAGGCAAAGGTGCTTCAATCGTTGGATAACCCGGAATTTCCAGACGCATCGCATGCAGACATAAACGACGTGGTTTTGGTCCACGATATTCAGTCTCGTGACCATATTTCTCATCACCCACTAACGGATGACCAATACTTAAACCATGTACACGAATCTGATGGGTACGACCAGACAATGGAGAAGCATACACCAGTGTCGCATGCATAAAACGCTCTGCCACATTCCACTGAGTTTTAGACTCTTTGCCTTCTTTAGAGACACGTACACGACGCTCACCATTAGAAAGTTCATAACGGTGTAAAGGTGCATCAATGAGTTGCTTATCCAGCGTTACCTGTCCTTTCACGACAGCGGCATAAGTTTTTTTAATCTTATGTTCACGTAATAAATCTTGTAGCGTTTTTAAGGTACTACGCTTTTTCGAGATCATCACCAGACCAGAGGTGTCACGGTCAATACGGTGAATCAGTTCCAGGTATTTTTTCCCCGTTGCAGCACGCAAACCTTCAATCAGGCCATACGCCACACCGCTACCGCCATGCACGGCAATACCCGATGGTTTATTGACGACCATTAGGCCTTCATCTTCATATACCACACGGGACAGAAGACCTTGAGCCACCTTGTCCGAAATCGGCGCTTCTGACTCATCTTTTTGTTCATAACGAATCGGTGCCACACGAATCTGGTCACCAATCGCCAGTTTGGTTTCGGCCTTAATGCGTTTTTTATTGACGCGAACCTGTCCTTCACGAATCAGACGATAAATCCGACTTTTAGGCACCCCTTTCAGACGACTGAACAGGAAATTATCGATTCGCTGTCCATCTTGATGTTCATCCACTTCAAACCAAGTGACGCTTTGCCATTGTTGTGTAGAATTCATACAGTTACTATGACCCAAAAATTACTAAAATTGATTAAAAACTGATCACTTAGGTTATGCTTTACACAAGAAACATAAGCTTAGCCCATAGGCAGATGATGCAAGGTTTGATATAGTCAGCGCACGGAAACCATCGTTTGTGAGTAAAAGTTGAAGCATTTCAGATTTCTCTGAACTTGATTATTCAATTAAAGACTCACATGATACGGGAAGGTCCCAAAAGAATTATGCCGACGCCGAAGGCTTATTATATCGGCAAACAAAGCAAACTGTTGCGTTTAATTGTACCTCAGGTACATAAATCAGTTTGTCTGAAAAAATATGTCGCCAACCTAGTTGGTTTTTAAACGTAAACTGATACACATCAGATTAGTCGCACCCTGAAGACGACTTCAGGCTACAGCGTTTGATGCATTGGATCTGCACAGTTTGTAAAGATACGACGACAATTCCGTATCAAGACACTTTCTATAAAGAAGGGATGATCTTCGAGCAATGTGACAGTGAAAGTTACTCACATCTAATGCACCGCTTGTCCGCCAGTGAAACGTTCAGGTGACTTTAATCGTTTAAAGATTGAAGCCGTATTGCCATCATCAATACGTGAATCAAAATACCGAAGCTGATCTATATTCAAGTAGACGCCGGGAATAAAAGACTCAGACCACAATGAAACTCATTGGAGATCTGGGCCATTGATCCGTGATGTGTGATGTTCGCTACGTGAATAGCGATTTTTTGCTGTGTATCACTATAAGGTGTTACACCCATGAAACGTATGTTGATTAATGCAACACATGCCGAAGAAATTCGCGTTGCACTTGTCACTGGTCAGCGTCTTTACGATTTCGATTTAGAGAATCGTACCCGTGAACAAAAAAAATCTAATATCTATAAAGGTCACGTGACTCGCGTTGAACCTTCTTTAGAAGCTGTATTCGTTGAATACGGCGCAGGTCGCCAAGGCTTCCTGTCTATGCGTGAAATCGCAAACTCTTATTACAAAGCCGATCCTCGCCAAACTTCAAATATTCGTGAACTGATTACTGAAGGAACTGAACTTCTGGTTCAGGTGGAAAAAGAAGAGCGCGGCAATAAAGGCGCTGCCCTTTCAACTTTCATCTCTTTAGCTGGTCGTTATCTGGTTCTGATGCCAAACAACCCGAAAGGTGGCGGTATCAGCCGTCAGATTTCCGGTTCAGTACGTGAAGAACTGAAAGAAATGCTTGCATCTTTAAATGTGCCACGTGGTATGAGCGTCATTGTTCGTACAGCAGGCATTGGCCGTTCTCAAGAAGAATTACAGCTTGATCTGCAACATTTGCTAGACCTTTGGGCACAAATCCAAAGCACTGCAAATTCAGGCCCGTCACCTATGCTGGTCCATCAAGAAGCAGGTGTGGTAACTCGTGCGATCCGTGATTACCTGCGTGATGATGTAGCAGAAATCCTGATTGACTCTGAGCAGGCCTATAACGAAGCCTATAACTTCGTTAAAGCAGTAATGCCGCTTCAGTTAGACAAACTAAAAACTTATACATTGAATGAGCCTTTGTTTGCGCATTTCGGTATCGAAAGCCAAATCCAAACTGCTTATGAACGCGAAGTAAAACTGCCTTCAGGCGGTTCGATCGTGATCGACCAAACTGAAGCTTTAGTTTCAATCGACATCAACTCGGCAAAATCAACTCGTGGTCAGGACGTTGAAGATACAGCGTTAAATACCAACCTTGAAGCCGCTGAAGAAATTGCTCGCCAATTACGTTTACGTGATATCGGTGGTTTAGTTGTCATCGATTTCATCGACATGACCAAAGACCGTAACCAGCGTATGGTAGAAGCAAAACTGCGTGAAGCAACACAAAGCGACCGTGCACGTATCCAGTTTGGCCAACTGTCTCGTTTCGGCCTGATGGAAATGAGCCGTCAACGTCTGCGTCCTTCACTAGAAGAAGCAACTGGTTATGTCTGCCCACGCTGTCATGGTACGGGTATGGTCCGTGACCTGCGCTCTCTTTCACTTTCAATCATGCGTAAAGTGGAAGAAATCGCCCTTCGTGAACGTCATGGTGAAGTTCAGGTTGAAGTACCAGTAGAAATTGCAGCATTCATGCTGAATGAAAAACGTCATAGTCTGGTATATCTGGAACAAACTTCAAATACACGCGTAACTGTACTTCCACATCCACACTTGGAAACACCTCATTACGAAATTTCGTATAATCCTGAAGGTTTCGCACCGACAAGTTACGAGCGTACTGAAGCAACCCGTTCAAGCGAAAAAGAACTGGGTTATGAGTCTTCTGAGTGGCATTTAGAAGAAGAACATACGCATACCGCTGCACCAGCACCTGCACAGCAGCAAAACAACGGCAAAAACAATAAACGCCGCAATAACCAGAATCAGCAAAACGTACAGCAAGCACCTGTTGCACAACAGGCACCTGCTCAAGTTGCAGCACCTGCAGCAAGCCCATGTGCATGGTTAGAAAACCTGTTCGTACAAAAACAGGCAACTACTGTTGATCAATCTCGCACGGCGAATAATGCAGCTGCTGCCATCGAACAGATGGTGAATGGCGGTGCAGTGAGTCGTGGTCAGTTCGGCCAGGTTGCTCCTGTAACACCAGCAGTATCTGCACAGCCAGCAACTATTGCAGCACCGGTAACTACCGGTAATGCTTATCTAGCGCCTTCGACCGTAGCTCATAAACCAGAGCGTGATCAGTCTGAAAAAGCTGAACGTGAAGAGAAATCACAGCGTCATAACAAGAAAGCACGTAGCAACAAGCACAAAGAGCCACGTGAACAGGCACAGTCTGATAATGCATCACAACATCAGGTGCATGAAGAAGTGGTTCAGGTTTCTCGTCAGGAACAACGTCAGGAAGCGCGTGAAAACAAACGCAACTCTCGCCGTCAGCACCACAACGAGTCTGCACAGCAAAACGAAGCTCACGGCAATGAGCAACAGCAAAACGTGCCACGTCGTGACCGTCGCAACCAGCAACGTCCAGAACGTCCAAATCGCCACCGCGATCCAAGTGTTCTGAATGAACAAGCTGCACCTCAAGCACCTGCTGCCGTTGAAGCGCCAGCAGTCAATGAAAAGCAAGTTCGTGTGGAACTGGTCGATGCTCCTCGTAAAGAAGTGATGCCAACAGCAATGGTGGTAAATATTGACGAGGCGAAAAGCGAAATTGTGGCATTGAATGACACTGCTCCAGTCGCAAAACCTGCTGTTGAAGTGACTGCCCCTGCCGATGCTCCTGTAGAAGCACCAGCTGCGGAAGAGTTCCTGGCTGAAGTGACTGCATCTGCTCCTGCAGAGAAAACGCCTGAAGCTCAGTCATCATCAAAACAGCGTGCCAGCAATGACCCACGTCAACGTCGTCGCGACCGCCGTGCTGCACAAGGCCAACAGGCAAAAACTCAGCAATTGACACCATCACAGGTACCAACACTTGGCCAATACACCATTGGCAGCCTGATTCGCCATGTTTATGGTGAAGACTGTTCAGTCCTGATTGAACAGTTTGGTCTGTTACCAACCTTCAACCGTGCATTGCAAAAGTTCACGCAGGAATATAATGCGACTTTAGCAACTGTTTCGACTGCGACTACAGAGAAAAAACCTGTAACTCGCGATGTAGAAGTCAGCAAAGCACAACCTGAAGCAGAACCTGCACCTGTGCTGGATTTAACTCCGCCTGCACCGGTTTCAGAGAAACGTGTGGCGAATGATCCACGTGAGCGTCGCCGTCTCGCTAAACTGGCTGCCGAGCAAGCGTTACAGCAGGCTAAACAGCAAGCACAAGCTGAAGCAGAATCTACTGCGGCTGAACCTGCTGCAGAAGCAACAGCTCCAGCGGAAGAAGCGAAAGTTGAAAGTGCTGAAGCTGCACCTGCTGAAGCTCCAGTAGCCGCAGTGGAAAGTGCTGATACAACTGAAGCCACTCAAACTCCTGAACCAGCTGCTGAAGCGCCTGTAGAAACTGCGAAAGCTGAACAGGCTCCAGCTGAAGAAGTCACTGAAACGACTACAGCTGAAGCAACTCCAGCAGAAAACGAAGCTGCACCTACCGAAACTCCGGAAGCCGATAAAGCTGAAGAAACTGTAGCAAAAGCTGAAAAACCAGCTGCCCGCCCACGTCGTCCACGTGGCCGTCCACCGAAAAAAACCAATACTGCAACTGAGTCATAATTCGCCCAATTGCAGTTAACTAAAAAAACCTAGTCATTTCGGTGGCTAGGTTTTTTTTGCTAGATTTTGTCAGAATAGGTTGATTACTCTAGTTTCAACACGCTAAAAGATGGCTATCATCCGTTTATTGCATATAAATTAAACGCATTGGATACGAAAAATAATAGGACGCCCATGACCCAGACGAACCAACCCGATCTTATTGGCATTGCAGATGTCGCAGCCAAAATCCCTGCCTTCATCAGTAAGGTCCCTAATCTGCTGAACGGACTGCGACAGGCTTATTTACGTACTCCCAATACGCCCGCAGGCCTGGGTTTAGCTTTTGAAAAAGCAACACAGCGTAATCCTGAAGGTATTGCATTACGTTTTGAGGATCAGTCCTATACCTATGCTCACCTAAATGGCTGGGCGAACCAGATCGCACATTTCTACCTCTCTCTCGGTGCACAGAAAGGTGATGTGGTGGCCGTGATGGTCGAGAACCGTCCGGAGTTTATTGCCAGCGTGATTGGTCTAGCCAAGCTGGGCATCACGATTGCGCTGGTGAATACTTCTCAGGTCGGCAAAGTCCTGACACATAGTATTAATCTGGTGAAACCGATTGCGGTCATTGTCGGTGAAGAGTGCCGGGCTGCGGTTGATGAAATCCGTCATGATCTCAATATTGCTGCTGACCGTTTCCACTGGTTTGCCGATCAGAATACACAAGAAAATGCCGGACAGGCACCTGAAGGTTTTATTAACCTGGCAGAACAGATTGACCAGTTCCCGAAATTCAATACACCGACTACGCATTTAGTACAAGGCAAAGACGGCCTGTTCTATATCTATACTTCAGGTACCACCGGCTTACCTAAAGCGGTGGTCTTTACCAATAGCCGCTGGACACTCGCCTATGGCACCTATGGCCACGTCCTGAACCTGAATAAAGATGATGTGATGTACTGCACCCTGCCGCTTTATCATGCGACAGGCATTGTGGTGTGCTGGTGTGGAGTCATTGCCGGAAGCAGTACTTTTGCCATCCGCCGTAAATTCTCTACCTCTTCCTTCTGGAAAGATGTCAAAAAGTTCGATGCTTCTGCGATTGGTTATGTCGGTGAACTTTGCCGCTACCTGATGGATGCACCACCGTCTGAACTGGAAAAGGGCCACCGCGTTACTAAGATGATTGGTAATGGCATGCGCCCGAACATCTGGGATAAATTCAAATCCCGTTTTGGCATCAAGGAAGTACTGGAACTGTATGCCTCGAGCGAAGGTAATGTCGGTTTCAGCAATGTCTTTAACTTTGACAATACTGTTGGTTTTTCACCAACACCTTATGCCATTATCGAATTTGATAAAGATAAAAATGAGCCTGTGCGTGATGCCAAAGGTCGCTGCAAACGGGTGAAAAAAGGTGAAACCGGTTTATTGATTGGTAAAATTACCCGCCGCTCCCCTTTCGATGGCTATACCGATCCGGAAAAGAACAAGGCAGTCATCATGCATGACGTGTTCAGCAAAGGCGATTCCTACTTCAATACGGGCGATCTGGTGCGTAATATCGGTTTCCGTCATGCCCAGTTTGTCGACCGTCTCGGTGATACCTTCCGCTGGAAAGGTGAAAATGTTTCAACGACTGAAGTCGAAAACATGCTGACCGAGTATGACAAAATTATCGAAGCTGTGGTTTATGGCGTAGAAATTCCGAATACCAATGGCCGTGCCGGCATGGCTGCGATTACCCTGCAACCGGGAAGCACCTTGGATGAGCAAGACCTGAAAAATATGGTCAGCACCTTTAAACGCTGTCTGCCTGCATATGCAGTTCCGGTTTTTTTACGCATTCAAAAGCAGGTAGAAACGACCGGTACCTTCAAGTATCAGAAAAACAAACTGAAAGAACAGGCTTTTGATCCAAACAAGACCGATGAACGCCTGCTGGTTTTATTGCCAGGGAGCGATGCATATTGTGAACTGACTCAAGAAATTTTTGAGAACATTCAAGCCTATCAATATCGTTTCTAAGTGCTGAAGTTGCCTATTTTTTGTTTAGATAAAGCAGAATTGTTGTATTTATAATCAAACATAGGCAACTTTGTTATTTTTTACTTGCGCTGCAATGAGATCTTGCTACAATACGCTCCATCAAACAAAGTGGTGCTTTCAGAACTTTTTAGTTTCTCTTGCACTGCACGATTAAGCCTTGCTTAATTGTTGGTTCAGGGCCGTTAGCTCAGTTGGTAGAGCAGTGGACTTTTAATCCATTGGTCCCGCGTTCGAGTCGCGGACGGCCCACCATTAAATTTGATATCCCCTGATGGGCCGTTAGCTCAGTTGGTAGAGCAGTGGACTTTTAATCCATTGGTCCCGCGTTCGAGTCGCGGACGGCCCACCATCATTTCTAAAATCTCTTTTTAGAAACTTCAATCAAAGCTACTTTGATTACCCGAATGGGCCGTTAGCTCAGTTGGTAGAGCAGTGGACTTTTAATCCATTGGTCCCGCGTTCGAGTCGCGGACGGCCCACCATTCTCCCCTCTATATTTATTTTCTTCTTTCAATATTCTTATAATATTTCCTATATTATTCAGTTCATTCTTTTTATTTAAGCGCAGTTCATCCTGACAATTTTAAAATCGCCATTTTCATTTATGCTGTTTTTAAATTCTTTAGAGACTTTATCGCTTTTATTCAGTGATTTTAAATTCAGAATCTTTGACCAGCTCATACGCTTTAGAAGGCGCAGGATAACCCTGATCAAATAATTGCTGGTTTGCCCGTTCTTTTTCGTCATAAATTTTTTCCAGATTCATGACCAGATGGGTTGGGCTTTTAATCATATAGTAGAACTTTGCTCCTTCTTTACGGTCCACGATCAGTTCAGTTTGTTCCGGATTAATCGTCCAGCGATCCTTACGATAGGTCACATTGCTTTCGGTCTGAACCCGTCTGGAATTATTCACAAAGACTTTGCCATAATGCACGATACTGCGATGCACTGTACCATCTGGCAATAAAGTCAAAATAAACACCGACTTCCCTTCCGTACAAGGTGCAAACCGCCCGTCACAATCAATCTGGGTAAGATAACGCCCGACATAGCTTTTGGCATAATCCGGTAAAGGTTTAGGATCGACATTTGGTTCTACAGGCAATGCATTATAGGTTGCAGTCTGGGTGAGCGATTTAGCATTACGGGTATCATAACTTTCGTTGGCAGCGGAGATGACTACGCCATCTTGTGCCAAAGTTTTCGTAGTATCAGGTAAGGGTTTGCTTTGATGGTCATCACAGGCAATCAGTCCTGCAACACTTCCCAACACAAATCCAAGCCGGCACAAACCACTTAAATGATGCGATACATTCGATTTCATTTTAAAAACATACCTGAAGGGGTGCACATCTATATAGGCAGACGACTCACTGAAAAATTATAAATTTTAATAATGAATTCAATGGAATTTTTATGATCTTAGTGATTTTTTAAGGATTATTTAATCTCCCGTAACATTACTTAACGAATTTATTTTCAATAGATACTTTAAAAATTCAGATAAAACTCCATTCTTATAAATACGAGTCATTTTTTAGACTCAACCTTATTTTTTCTATCAGGAGACTTGGATGGCCAATGTTGGTTTATATCGCTCTAACCGCTCAAACATGATTGCAGGTGTAATGGGTGGTATTGCTGAACGTTTTGGTTGGAACGCAAATTTATTACGCTTGATCTTCGTGATTATTTCGGTCATGAGTGCTGCTTTCCCGGGTATCTTAGTTTATCTGGTTCTATGGTTAGTGATGCCAAAAAAGAATTCTATGCCTGATTATGCCGCGAGTAGAACTGATTATGAACATCCTGTGCGCACAGTAAATCAGGATAAAGACTACCGATAAAATCGTTTCCTCTTTCACCTAAATATTCATATGGTGAAATTTTTATGCCACGGTCCTTCCCCCAAAAGATCGTGGTTTTTTTTGCCTGATTTTTAGGTTTTGGTCTTATTACCATTTTATGCTTTACCCTGCTCGCCTATTCAGGATAAGTTGATGCTTTATTCTTGAAATGGATTTCAGATGACGCAGGCAGAATGGATTGTGCTTTGGCTGTGTGCGATCGCGGCATTACTGCATGGGGTCAGTGGCTTTGGCTTTCCTATGCTGAGTACGGCTGCCTTATCCAGTGAATATGCCTTAAGTACAGCAGTCACCCTGGTGATTCTCCCCTGCCTGTTATTGAATCTTTGGATGCTCAATAGTGATCCAAAACATAGCCTGTTGCAGAGCATTCGCTATTATGCCTCACGCTATTGGCCACTCATGCTCAGCAGTCTGGTCGGTAGCGTGATAGGGGTTAAACTACTCATCTGGATCAATGAAGGCTATCTTAAATTATTGCTGGGTCTGGTGATTATTTTCTATGTACTGGATCAGTTACGTTCTACTCCGCTTCGGGTCAGTAGCAGCCAGCTCAGTATGCTGGGATTCGGTTTACTGGCTGGCATGATCGGAGGCGCAACCAACGCCATGGCCCCCTTCCTGATGATGTATCTGCTTAGCTGTCAGCTCTCCAAAACCGATATTGTGATTATCAGTAATCTCAACTTTATTGCCAGCAAGCTGGTTCAGCTGACCTTACTTTTCCCGATCCTCATTTCTTTGCAAACCCATCAGCGACATATCCTGCTCGGAATCACATTATTTGCACTCATCGGCGTCTGGTTAGGGGGAAAAATACGGCATCGACTTTCCCAGCAACATTTCAAATATCTAGTGCTGTTTTTTCTATTTGGACTGGGGATTTACGCACTTTGGCAAAGTGTGGGATTATTACAACACTCTACTATACTGTTTAAATAATATCTTTTTTAATCAAACCACATATTTACTTTTATAAGAATTTCAAAAACGCTTTTTAAATAAAAAAGTTGAGCAAGGAGGTTGTATGAACGACCCTTTACGCACCCCGACTGATGCCATGCCAAAAGGAATTCGCAAAGGCTGGATTTTAATTGTGATCGCTGCAGTGATCTCTTATGGCTTGTATCATATTTTGCCTTATGACGAAAATGCCAACAAGGGATTGGCCTTACTGACCTTTATCGCCATTTTATGGCTGACCGAAGCGATTCACATCACCATTACTGCCCTGTTGGTACCCATACTGGCAGTCGTCCTCGCCATGCCCATGGCCAAAGGCGATGAACTGGAACCAATTACCACACAAGCAGCACTGACTACTTTTGCAGACCCCACTATCTTCCTGTTTTTTGGTGGTTTTGCCCTAGCCTCGGCGCTACATATCCAGAAACTGGATAAGAAAATTGCCACATGGATTATCTCGCTTTCCGGTGGACATCTTGGTGCTTCGGTACTGGCCATATTTTTAGTGACTGCTGCACTGTCGATGTGGATTTCCAATACCGCCACCGCAGCCATGATGTTGCCCCTAGCGCTGGGTTTACTTTCGCATCTGGATGTTGAAAAAGATCGTAAAACCTTTGTGTTTATTCTGCTCGGGATTGCCTATTCGGCCAGTATTGGTGGCTTGGGCACTATCGTTGGTTCTCCACCAAATGCGATTGCAGCCAAAGCCCTCGGTTATGACTTCGCTGACTGGATGAAAGTCGGCCTGCCAATGATGTTCATTATCCTGCCGGCAATGTTAGTAAGCCTGTATCTGGTGCTACGTCCAAAACTGAATCATAAGGTGAATTTTGTCACTGAAAATATTCCCTGGACCACGACCCGTATTGCCACCATGATTTTATTCCTTTGTACCGCGACTGCCTGGATTTTCAGTAAAAAATTGACTGAAAATTTCGGCATTTCACAGCCCGATACCTGGATCGCGATTCTGGCGGCCTGTATGGTAGTGATTCTGGGTACGGCTACATGGAAACAGGTTGCTGAAAATACCGATTGGGGTGTGCTCTACCTGTTTGGTGGCGGCTTGACCTTAAGTGCTGTCTTGAAGGATTCAGGCAGTTCTCTGGTTTTAGGTCAAACACTGGCAAATGCTTTTGGTGATGCCTCGCCTTTAATGATTATCTTTGTGGTGGCAACCTTCATCATCTTCCTGACCGAACTGACCAGTAATACTGCCTCGGCTGCCTTACTGGTTCCGGTCTTTGCGGCCATTGCCGACCAGATGGGTATGCCTAAAGAAATTCTGGTAATTGTGATCGGGATCGGTGCTTCTTGTGCCTTCATGTTGCCTGTAGCCACCCCACCGAATGCGATTGTATTCGGTAGCGGCCATATTCCTCAAAGAGAGATGATGAAAGTCGGCTTTGTCCTGAATGTGATGTGTGTGGTGCTGGTTTCCCTGTTTATTTACTGGTTCTTTATCTAAGTTGAGATAAATCCAGATTCCAAATAAAAAAGCACCCGAGGGTGCTTTTTTTAGGACAATCCCAAACAGTTTTAAGCTCTCATTTTAAAATGGTTCAGTTCCTGATTTAGGGCAGCGATAATATCTGCGCGGCTAATAATTCCGACCAGACGCTGCTCGCTCACTACCGGAATATAGTTAAAGGAACGCTCCACAAAATAGGGCACCAGATCCTGAATCGGCTGCAATGGCTGCACAGTGACCACTTTACGGGTCATAATATGTTTGACCTGATGTTCCCAGCTGCTGCGCACATCTGCAGCACGTTTAAACCATTCTACCACCTGATACATGGCCAGCGTTCCTACCAGCTTACCTTCCGCATTAACCACTGGCAGGCTCATCAGATTCATCTCTTTAAATTTATCCAGTGCATGCTGAATGTCATCATTGGCATTCAGGGTCACCACATCTTTGGTCATAATGTCCTGACAGGTGAACTGGTTGACCGCACGGGCATTGGCTCGGTCCTGCGCTTCTAGAATAATCTTTTGCAGGTCATATTCACTGATGTCCAGCAGCTCGGTTTGCTGATCCAGTACTTCCTGAATATCCTGTGGCTGGATGGTGACTTTCTGGGTCGGGGTCGGATCTTTGGAACGGGTATTTAATTGCGCCTGCTGCGGATAACGCTTGCCAATCATTCGGTTAAAGACAATCGCAATCACCATCAATAAAATTGAATTTAGCAGCACCGGATAGAAAACGAAAGCATAGCCGAGTTCATGGACCGCATTGCCGCCGAGTACCGCGGTAATGGCCACAGCACCACTGGGTGGATGTAGGGAATCTGTGGTCATCATCAGGATAATGGCCAAGGCCACCGCCAGACTAAAAGCTTCAGTTGGACTGGCAATAAACAAGGCGCAGGTTACACCGACTACAGCCGCAATAGTATTACCTACCAGAATATTCCAGGGCTGTGCCAAAGGACTGGCCGGAACTGCAAACAGCAGCACAGACGAGGCCCCCATCGGCGCGATATACCAGGCTTCAAAATCACCCAGAATCCATAAACTCAGTAATGACGATACCGTGAGACCCAGTAGTGCCCCAATACCGCAGAGTAAACGGTCTTTGAGTGGAAGAACTTTAAAATTTGGTTTTAAGGTATTGAGCCAGTCGAGATTGGAATGGAACACGGCGCGCCTGATTTTAATGTTTACAGATTTTGCGCATTATAAAACTAGTCGCTTTAAAGATGTATTCATTTTATATCTTTTAATCAAACTTAAATGGATGCTGTTTAAAAAGCCAAGTCTCTCTCCAGGCGACAGTCATCCATCTAGTCCTATTTTACTGTTCAATCTCTATAGAGGATTTTCAATAAGATAATTCATGTCAGGTGATTTTAGTCTCAACGCGACTATCGCATTCCAGTTTAATCAGAGGTTCGATTTTGAGCAGCTCGACCTGTCCATAATAGGTTGAGAAAGCCACATCTCCGGCATCTACCCCGGTGCCAATGCGAATCAGCTCGTCGACCGGAGCTAAACGGGTCGGATCAAACTGCATCCATCTTCCTTCCAGATAGGCTTCAAAAATGGCATGAAAATCAGGTAAAAACTTTTCAATTTCCACATAACCGACCACCATGCGTGCCGGAATGCCCAAAGCACGGCACAGCGCAATGCCTAAATGGGCAAAGTCACGGCATACCCCCGCCCGGTGGACCAGCACATCTGTCGCAGTCGTAAACTGGTCAGAACAGCCAGAGACATAAGAAATATTGTTATAAATCCACTGTTCAATGGCTTTTACACGCGTATAGCCGGGCGTCATCCAGCCAAATGAACGTTTTGCCATTTCTAGTAATAAATCTGAATTGCAATAGCGACTGGCCAGCAAATAAGGTAGGACTTCATCCGGCAGGTCTGGAATTTTGACTTCACTCAAGTTTTGCCTCAGATCATTCGGAATGCTCGGCTGACGGGTAACTGTCGCGCTATAATTCAGTTCAAATGCTTTACAAGGTTCGAGTTGCAACCGGATATGGCGGTTTTGATGCTGAGCATCCCGAAATTCATGCCACTTGACCGGCATATTTATGGTGAGCTGTTCTTCTAAAATATTTTGATCGGGATGATGGGCGACCTGAACCATAAAAATAAATTCGGTAGGTTGCACAATCTTGTATTTTAAATGGCACTGAATTTGGTAAGTGGTCATGAAGTTCCTTATTATTAGGCATTATTATATTGTGTGAAGATTAAACTAATTCTAAGACCGCAATCGTATGAGATCAGTTTAACTTTATCGCGTTTCAGTGAACAGGATGCTATACATCTGATTTATTCCTGATTTTTAGATCTCATCCCCTTGCTAATCCAGCATAAAATTGCAGCAAAGCCGCGCAAAATCTGGCATGAATAAAGACTATTTTAATTTTTTCCAAAATATTTTCAGCGTATTAACCCTTTGCCACTCCCCTGTAAAATCCTTATAATCAAGCACAATTTTTCTCTAATTTTAAGTGGATGACCATGAGTCGCGCCATATCGCATATTGATACCTTCCAAGGCTTAATTCTTGCCTTACAAAACTACTGGGCGGAGCAAGGCTGCGTCGTGTTACAGCCTTACGACATGGAAATGGGTGCAGGGACATTCCACACTGCAACTTTCCTTCGTGCGCTAGGTCCTGAAACCTGGA
This sequence comes from Acinetobacter sp. CAU_H_56, assembly GCF_058599425.1. NCBI lineage: Bacteria > Pseudomonadati > Pseudomonadota > Gammaproteobacteria > Moraxellales > Moraxellaceae > Acinetobacter > Acinetobacter sp. CAU_H_56. The sequence goes on from NZ_CM178654.1 coordinate 2,721,695, forward strand.
ATGCTGCTTATGTTCAGCCATCACGCCGTCCGAAAGATGGCCGTTATGGTGAGAACCCGAACCGTCTGCAACATTATTACCAGTTCCAGGTTGTGCTTAAGCCAAACCCGGACAATATCCAGCAGCTTTACCTGGATTCTTTAAAAGCAATCGGTATTGATCCTCTCGTTCATGACATTCGTTTCGTGGAAGATAACTGGGAATCTCCAACACTGGGCGCTTGGGGCTTAGGTTGGGAAGTTTGGCTAAACGGTATGGAAGTGACTCAGTTCACTTACTTCCAGCAAGTTGGTGGTGTTGAATGCTACCCAGTTACTGGCGAAATCACTTACGGTCTTGAACGTCTGGCGATGTACCTACAAGGTGTAGACTCAGTTTACGATCTGGTTTGGACCAAAGGTCAGTTTGGTACTGTGACTTATGGCGATGTGTTCCATCAAAACGAAGTAGAACAATCGACTTATAACTTCGAATATGCACCAGTAGAAAAAATGTTCGAACTGTTCGATTTCTACGAAGCTGAAGCAACGCGTTTAATCGAAGCTGAACTGCCACTGCCAGCTTATGAGCAAGTAATTAAAGCATCACACAGCTTTAACCTGCTGGATGCGCGTGGCGCGATTTCCGTGACTGAACGTCAGCGTTATATCCTGCGTGTGCGTACTCTGGCACGTTCAATTGCGACCAGCTATGTGGCTGCACGTGCGAAACTTGGTTTCCCAATGGCAGAACCTCACCTACGTGACGAAGTCCTGGCTCAGCTTAAAGCTCAAGTAGAAGCAGAAGCGGCTCAAGCAGAAAAATCAGCGGAGAACAAATAATGTCTAAACATACAGTTTTATTTGAACTTGGCTGTGAAGAACTTCCACCAAAAAGCCTGAAAAAATTACGTGACGCTTTAAAAGCTGAAACTGAAAAAGGCTTAAAAGATGCGGGTCTGGCTTTCGACGCAATCGAAGCTTATGCCGCGCCACGTCGTCTGGCACTTAAAATCGTAAATGTTGATGCAGCTCAGGCCGATACGCAAAAACGTTTTGACGGCCCTGCTGTTCAAGCGGCTTATGATGCTGAAGGCAAACCGACCAAAGCGCTTGAAGGCTTTATGCGCGGTCAAGGCATTACGGTTGATCAGGTTTCTACTTTCCAGGCCGGTAAAGTTGAAAAAGTCTGCTACCTGAAAGACGTGAAAGGCCAAAGTCTGGACGTTTTACTGCCACAAATTCTGCAACATGCTCTGGATCAATTGCCAATCGCAAAACGTATGCGTTCTGCTGCTAGCCGTACTGAATTTGTTCGTCCGGTGAAATGGGTGGTGTTGTTAAAAGATAGCAATGTGATTGATGCAACCATTCAGGATCACAAAGCAGGCAACGTGACTTATGGTCACCGTTTCCATGCGCCTGAAGCGATTATCCTAGCCAATGCAGATGTTTATCTGGATGCCCTTCGCGCTGCGAAAGTAATTGCTTCTTTTGAAGAACGTCAGGCGATCATCGACCAGCAAGTCAAAGCACTGGCTGATGAAGTGAATGCGATTGCCATTGTTCCTGCTGATCTGCGTGACGAAGTCACTGCACTGGTTGAGTGGCCGGTTGCATTACGTGCCAGCTTCGAAGAACGCTTCCTTGCCGTTCCTCAAGAAGCATTGATCACGACTATGCAGGACAACCAGAAGTACTTCTGCTTGGTAAATGCTGAAAACAAATTACAGCCTTACTTCATTACCGTTTCAAATATTGAGTCTAAAGATCCGACTCAAATTATTGAAGGTAACGAGAAAGTGGTTCGTCCGCGTCTGTCAGATGCAGAATTCTTCTTCCTGCAAGACCAGAAACAGCCACTGGCTTCTCGTAAAGAGAAACTGGCAAACATGGTATTCCAGGCACAACTGGGTACTTTGTGGAACAAATCTGAACGTATTGCCAAACTGGCTGTAGCACTTGCTCCGATTACGGGTGCCAAAGCTGAAGATGCTGAAAAAGCTGCCCTGCTTGCAAAATGCGACTTAACTTCAGAGCTGGTGGGTGAATTCCCAGAACTTCAAGGGATCGCGGGTACTTACTACGCACGTCTTGAAGGTGAAAATGATGAAGTGGCTGAATCTTTAGGTGAACAATACTTACCTAAGTTCGCGGGTGATGTTCTACCTAAGACTAAAACTGGTACAACGATTGCGCTTGCGGATCGTCTAGATACTTTAACTGGTATTTTCGGTATTGGTCAGGCACCTACAGGTTCTAAAGACCCGTTTGCGCTACGTCGTTCTGCCATTGGTATTCTGCGTCTGGTGACTGAAAACGAACTTGATGTATCTATCGAAGACCTGATCAAGCTGGCATTGACTGCTTATGGCGATGTCTTGAAAGACCACGACAAGACTTTGGCGGATGCGGTTGCATTCCTGGAAGGTCGTTACCGTGCGAAATACGAAGACCAAGGCGTTGATGTTGACGTGATCCAGGCTGTTCAAGCGTTGTCACCAAAATCTCCGCTTGATTTTGACAAGCGTGTAAATGCGGTAAATCACTTCCGTGCATTGCCTGAAGCTGCTGCACTGGCTGCTGCGAACAAGCGTGTGGCGAATATTCTGGCTAAAGAAGCTGCGCCTGAAGGTGCTGTGGTTGAAGCAAATCTGGTGGAAGATGCTGAGAAAGCATTATTCGCTGAACTTGCGAAAATCACACCAGTGGTTGAGCCGTTATTCGCTTCTAAAGATTACACTGCTGCGTTGTCTGCATTGGCAGCCCTGCGTGCGCCAGTCGATGCGTTCTTTGACGGCGTAATGGTGATGGCGGATGATGCTGAACTAAAAGCAAACCGTTTACGTCTGCTTGCTCAGCTACGTGACCTGTTCACTAAAGTTGCAGATATTTCAGTGCTTCAGCACTAAGCCTTAATTAGTTGTAAAGTATATAAAACCCCGCTATAAATTAGTGGGGTTTTTCTATATATAAATACGATGCAAAAACTAGAAATATTTCTCATTAATTTATTCATGGTGGGAGAAGAATGCTCTGATTCAGTAAATGGACGAAGCGTATTAGATACTACTTTTATTAAATGTGGCGGTTATACTTTTGAATTTAAACAGCACGACATTCGTTTAAAACAAACTGATTATTATAATCAAAGCATTAACACGACTACTGTAACTGTAAAGAATGTGGCCGAACATGAAGTCGATCATATTTTGGAAATCGTAGATGATATCTGCCAATTACTATCTTTTGCTCAACAATCCTATGTCATTCGCAGAGGATATCAAATAGCAGATAAGCAACATTGCATAAACTGTGCAGGATTTTATATTTCTTCAAGAAGCAATATCATTGAGGACAAAGGTAAAAGTATTCGTAATTTTATCGAACAAGTTTATCCAACTTTCATCAAAATCAAAAATACTCGACAGCTTTCAGTTGTAATTAGTTATTTATGTGAAGCCAATCGTTCATCATTAGTCCAAGAGATTTCATTAATTTCGCATTATGTTGCGATAGAAAATTTAAAGCATACATTCGCAATAACTAATGGTTTCGAAAAAAAATGCAAGATACCAATTACTCACATCCTCAATATCCTGATCAGTTCTCACAACCAGCAGATTATCAGCACTATAAGAAAATTCCTAGAAAAAATGAAGAACCAATATATCGACATAAAATATTTGGAAAGTGTGGCTCTACAGAAATGACCAAAAGAATGTTCGAAGATATTGGAATTAATCGAAATGAAATCAAAGATATTTTAAAGAAAAGAAATAAAATTATTCACGAAGGAATTTTATTCACTATTGGTCATGAAGATTATAGTCAACATGCATATGAAGATTTAAAAGATGTTAATGATCTGATGCGTCAATACTTACTTATCCTTTTAAATTATAAGGGAGCTTATTATAGAAGTAGAGATCGGTTCGGCTGTTCTGTATGTTTGATTTAATATCCAAGTAGCGAAATTTCATACAATTCCCTATACTCATCTCAACAACACTCAACAAGAAAGAAGCGCATGAAATTTCAAACACTCATTATGACGACTCTTGCGGGTATCGCACTTACAGCATGTACATCTCAACCCACCATTCCACAACTGGAACTGGGTGTATTACAGGAAGTAAAAAATCTAGAAGTTATTCCAGAAACTACCAACAATAAGGCGAAACTGACCAAATTCCTCGACAAATGCGTGATTGAATTTACTGGCGACATCGGCAATAACCGTTCAGTTGAACAATGGTCATTTAAAGGCATGACCCTGATTGATGCCGGCTCAGCAACTTTCCAGCGCGACGGAACCAGCACCGCACAAAAATTTGACCTGCATGATGCGGCGGTACAAAAGAACTTTGTGACCCTGCGCAATCATTTTGCTAAAGATGCCCTGACTCAATGTGACTAAATAAATTGCCCTGTTTTTATGATGAAAATGGGGCTATTTATTTTAATGAATAGAAATTTAATCTTTCTTCTGATTTGATCTGCTCTTTCTTCCTCTTAAAAATTATAAAATCCTCGCATCAAACTACGCTGAACCTATACTCTCTTCACAGCTTATTCATTGTTTTTGGCTGATTATCCGTTACACTGAAAACCAAACTCAGACCGCTCTTTGACGAATTCGAGGTCGATCCATAATGAATATCAAAACCCCAATTATTTTAACGACAGCTTTAATGTTCTGCGCACCTGTATTTGCACAGACTGAAACCACTCAGACCACTAAACCGATTGCACCTTATGGTGAAAATCCGAACCTGCTGCATGTGTTTGCCTATAAAGCACAGGAAGGTGTTATCAATACCGCTGAAAAAGTAGGTGAAGTCACTGAAAAAGGCATTGCCAAAATCAAACCGGGTGTAGACCGTGCCTGGGGCAATACCAAGTCTGCGGCATCAGATACCATACAGAAAGTAGATGAAGGTGCGACTCAGGCAGCACAGCAAACGGGTCAGAAAATTCAGCAGACCCGAGAAGTCTGGCGCGGCAATTCACAACAGGCACCGATCGTGCAGCAGCCTTTGAGTCAGCCATCTACCGCAACTCAAAATTCATCGGTATCACAGCCCCAGTCAAGTTCCGGTACAGCGACCAGTTATGCAGTAGATGATCTCTAAATCATCGCATTAAAAAAAGCCCATTACGGGCTTTTTCTTTTAAGCATTGAAGATAGTTGAGTCTTTCTTTAGACTGAGCTCAAATAAAATCATGAGAAGATAATAAAAATGAAAAAAATTCTCCTCAGCTTTATCGCCGGCATTCTGTGTGGCGTAGCCATTCTATACATCACTTTACTGGTTTCAGGTGAAACCGTGACCTCAATTGCTGCGATTGATGATGAATTATCCTCCATCCCGAGCCTGTCTAGTGCGAATCCTTATAACCATAAAACCGAAGGCGAAAAAATCCAGCATATTCAAAACCTCGATGAAGCTGAATTTAGACCCGCCTCTGGCAATAATGCCGACCTGTATCGGATCAAGGATATGTGTAAATTAAGAATCGGGACTCAGGGAGATGACATTTATAGCTATCGAACTGCTTATTTCTCGCAGAATCATCTGATTTATATGTTTGAAACCCATTATCGAACATCTTATGACAAGCGTCCCGATGAACGGGTACCCGAATTTAAGCGTGTCTATCAGGAAATTATCTTTAATCCCCAGTCTGCACTGGTTCAGAGTGAATTTTTAAAACTGTTGGATAAATACATCACGCCAAAAAACCGAAAAAAATGCTGATCGAATTTGATCAGCATTTTGTTTTTATTCGATAATTTTTCAATTTACCTGACGGATGGGCTGGCCTTGTCTAAAGGCTGCTACATTTTCTACCATCTGATCCACAATGCATTGACGGGCATCAACGCTGCCCCAGGCATTGTGCGGTGTGACAATCAGGTTGGGAATTGAGGCATCGAGCAATACATTGCCTTCTTTCGGTGGCTCAACAGTAAGCACATCCGTCGCAGCACCGGCAATTTTGCCTTCGCGTAAGGCCTGAGCCAATGCCTGTTCATCGACGATTCCGCCACGTGCACAGTTAATTAAAAATGCACTTGGTTTCATCGCGTCCAATTCGGCATGACTGATTAAATGACGGGTATCTTCCGTTAAAGGGCAATGCAAGCTTAAAAAATCCACTTGTGGCAATAAATCGGCAAATGGAATACGTGAGTCATCTGCCGGACGGTTGGGCAAAGCTGCAATCAGTACTTTCATACCAAAGGCTTCTGCCAGTCTGGCAACTGCATGACCCAGCTCACCATAACCAACAATACCTAAGGTCTTGCCTGCCAGCTCCACAATAGGTGCACCCAATAGACAGAACTGGCTGGCTTTTTGCCATTCACCCTGCTGTACTGCACGCTGATAGGTTAAAAATGAAGTGGCCAGATTGAGCATCAGCATCAGGGTATGTTGAGCGACGGCAGAGGTGCCATAAGCCTGACAGTTACACACCACAATACCACGTGCCTTGGCCGCAGCCAGATCGACATTATTGGTGCCTGTGGCAGAAATCAGGATCAGTTTCAGTTGAGGGCATTGCTGGATAGTTGCCGCGTCAATCATGACTTTATTGGTAATGATGACATCGACATCGGCCACACGAAACTGAATCTCTGCAGCCGATGTGGCCGGGTATAAGGCCAGCTGATCAAATACTGCATGAAGTGCCTGAAAGTCCAAATCCTGTTGGTCTAAAGAAGCATAATCTAAATAAGCGGCTTTCATAGCGCTACCCTCAACCTTTTGTTTGACAATTTATTTTGATTGTCATTTAAAACAAGTCCTGCAGGGTTTTCAAGCAACTTACTGTCAGAAGTGGTTAATCTACAGACTTATCAATATGGTTACGCAGAGAACGACGCACCTTATAAATCACATATACACTGAGAAAGATCAGAAAAATAAGAGAAGAACTGAGCAAGATCACTGCAGGATGCACACTTTCTGCGTGTGCAAAATTAGGCAGCATCAGTCCAAGAATAAAACAAATACTTGAAACGCGTATGGATTGCATATATTTACTCCCTTGTCATATAAACAACCGGGAGCGGTGTGACTATTTTTCATACCGCCTAAGACCATATTAGGCCTTAGCGAACATAAGTCAAGTATTTGTTTTTTAGATAAATTTTTTGGTTAGTTCATTTCACTTCGTGTCACAAACTGTGTATTTTTGTCACTTGCGTCAACGAAACCGGAAGCGCCGTATTCATCTGTATGCAAATTCAGATGCTTATAGCTGAACATATAAAAATCAGCATAGCGTTTCATGATAATCGGATGCATGCCTACATTTAATTCGTCCTGTTCCTTGACCAGTTTCATGATATGCCGGTCATTCATTACCACCAGATAGCGTTCATCATTCAGATTGATGGTCAGCAAGCCATTACCTTTGGCATAAATTGGAATCAGGAATTTATGGTTCAGTGCAATCGCATCACCGGTATAGCTTTCGATCTTGTTGCTGATGACGTTAAAGACCAGTGCATGTCCATAGGCATCCAGCAATAACTGACGCTTTTCCTGCGGCAAATTAACGTGAATCCCAAGCTTGAGCAGATCCTGCTGATCCACCTGTTTATTACTCAGCAATTCACGCAAAATCACCTGTTTTTGCGCCGCATCAAAAAATTGGGTATCCAGCAGCAGATCATTATTTTTCAGGATACGCCCTAAAGCAAAACGATGGCGCGGCAAGATATTCTCAATCACCTTGCGATAATAGAACTTGCTGTTTTTCTTGACCCGACGCATTTTCTGGTAGAAATAACTTTCATCATATTCATGCAATAAAAAGTCATACAGCAGCTCGGAGCTGGCCAGAACAGCGATGGCATCATGGCCGGTAAATGGCAGATGCAGTACATGATGCTGCGGAAGTACGGCTTCCAGTTTCAGGTAATGTGCCCGGTCTTCGGTGCAATACGGATCATAAACCAGAATATATTCCCGTTCCGGACTGACATCTTCTGCCTCAATCCGCATGCCTTCATTCAGCTCAGGCTGGTAAAACATGTTGTAGCGGGCATCTTCGACATCTTCCGGATCAATCGAATATTGCGGCACCATCGCGACCACTCGCTGAACATTCAGAAGATTGGAATATTTAATCGCCGCATAACCGCCCATGGATCCACCATAGGCAATGCGCTGCTGAAACGGCGCAATCAGCTCGGCAATGGCTTGCAACATGTTCCACATGGAACTTTTTGGAAACCAGGATTTATGTTTGGGCATGATTCCCAAAACATTAAATTCAAATTTCGCTAATGATTTTTCGGCATTGATGCTCAAGCCCTTGGCACGGGTAATCAAATCTCCAAATGAAAAAATCAATTCTGAAGATGACCCCGGCATAAAAATTGTGCGTATATGCTCATCTTCAAAAACAATCTGCTTATCCATAACTTTCCCGTGCTGGTGAATCTAACTTTTCGGCAACAATTCACTCAATGAATAGGGCCGAAAAAGTGAATATGCTATTTTATATCGATGAAAAAGATTAAAAAGCGCAAAATATGACACAATCACTGCATCCTGCAGCTCAACAGGGGTTTAGTGCAGCGGCTGAGCTTTATCAGCAGGTACGCCCTGACTATCCGGCAGATCTTAGCCCATGGCTTGCCGAGACACTGTCATTGCCTGTAGATGCAGATCTTGTCGATTTGGGAACAGGAACAGGTAAATTTATTCCCTATTTGCGCCCACTCAGCAGCCACATCACCGCTATTGATCCTGTTCCTGAGATGCTGGCCCAGTTAAAACTGGCACATCCGGATATTCATATCCTCGAAGGGATGAGCCACCAGCTTCCCCTGCCCGATCATAGCGTGAATGCCGTGTTTTGTGCACAGTCATTTCACTGGTTTTCCAATCTTGAGACCTTAAAGGAGCTGGATCGGGTACTTAAACCTCAAGGCTTTCTGGTACTGGTCTGGAACCAACGAGATATTACAGTCGACTGGGTCAAAGCCCTGGCAGATTGCATTGCACCACTGGAAGGTGATACGCCACGCTATCATAGTGGTGCCTGGCGTGAGGTATTTGAAGAACAGAATCTCTTTCAGCCTTATGCTGAAACGCAAATGCGCCAGCTACAGCATGGCCCTGTCGAACAGGTGGTTTCCAAACGCTTATTGTCGACCAGCTTTATTGCCGCACTACCAAAAGAACAGCAACAGCAGCTCAAGCAGCAATTCGAACAAATTATCAAAAACTATACGGACAAGGGTGCAGAAGATATGATTAATTTCCCTTATATCACCTATGTTTATGTATTCAAGAAAAATAATTAGGAACAGGATTCAATCATGCACACGATTCAATTGATGTCACGAACTGCACTTTTCACTGCCGCCATGTTTTTGATGGCCTGTGACCAGAAAAGTTCACAATCTGTAGAACAGCAGGCAACGGAAGACTCTGCATCAGAGGAAATCATGCAGGAATTGAAAACTGGACCCGTGAAAAACTTCCCTAAAACAGAAGATGATTCACATGATATCGCTGCCTTAAATGACTATGAAGAACGTTTCCAGGAAATGAGCGCGGATCTGGAAGCTGAACTCAATGGCATGCGCAATGATGACAATCTGACTCCGGAATTTGTCCAGCAACGTCAACGTGATCATGTCCAGTCTTCGCTAAATATGCTCAAAGATCTGGAGCTGAAAACTGAACAGGGCCGTTATATTCAGGGTTTGATGTATCAATACTGGGAACATCAGGAAAAATTGGTGAATAGTCCGAAATCTCAGGCCACTACCGTAAATGAAGCCAGTGAAAATGTAAAAGGTCTGGGCAAATATCTACATGCCCAAGAGCAACTGGAACGCTGGCGTTCGCAATATCCAGAGATGATCACTGCAAATAAAGCCCCAGCACAATAAATAATACATTTCAGGAAGCAGATGCTTCCTGAAATTTTATATGCAGTCCTGAGATTTAACTTTCACTTTCTGAAGAATGCGTATTATTGAGCTTGAGCTAAATAGTGCTGCACCCCTTCTGCGGCTGCACGTCCAGTGGCAAAACAGGCTGTCAGCAAATAACCACCCGTAGGCGCATCCCAGTCCAGCATTTCACCACATAAGAACACATGTGGATTGGATTTAAGCTGAAGCTGCTCTGACAGAACCTCGCGTTTAACGCCACCTGCACAGCTAATCGCTTCCTGTATAGGACGGAAACCGGTTAAAGGAATTTTCAATTGCTTAATCTGCTGTGCTAATTCAGGAGCATTTTGCCAAAGCGGTTTTGGTACCAGTTCACGCACCAGAGCAGCTTTTGCACCATCCAGACCTGCTTTCCGCCAGATATTATTTAAAGATTGCTTTTTACTTGGCTGTAATTTTTTAGCTAATTGTTCTACGGTTTGATCCGGAAAAAGATCCAGATTCAGCTGCATCGGCTGGCCCTGTTTCAGCTGTTGACGCAGTCCCCGACCCTGTTTATAGATCAGACCACTTTCCAGACCATAGTGACTGATCACAATATCACCCTTAGTCTTGTCGCCACCCTCACCCCAAGCTTCGACCCGTTTTAAGGGCTGGCCAAAGATCGGCTGCATAAACTTGGACCATGGATATTCCACACCCGCATTACTGGCTTGGAAAGGTTCAATCTCGCTGCAATCAAGCCATGCTTGCCATTTCCCATCACTGCCGAGTTTTGACCATGACACTGCACCGCAGGCCAAAACAATCGCATCAAAGTTTTCTGTGAATGCGCAATCATTTTTTAAATCATGAATCTGTAGTTGATGATTTTCCAGATCTAGAATTTGATGGCGATAATGAAATTGCACCCCTTGCTCAGTTAAGCGTTTTAACCAGACACGCAATAGTGGAGCGGCTTTCATTTCTGTAGGAAAGACCCGACCTGAGGAACCGATATAAGGTTCAATGCCAAGATCTCTCATCCAGTTTTGAATCCATATGGCATCCCAGCGTTTGATCCAAGGCTCTAACCAGTCCACTTGATCATAACGTTGCACAAACTGTTCGACTGGCTCGGCATGGGAAATATTTAGACCGGTTTTCCCAGCCATCAGAAATTTACGGGCAGCCGAAGGCTTCTGTTCAAAAACATGTACTTCATAATCAGACTGGCTCAGAACTTCTGCAGCCATCAAGCCTGCCGGGCCAGCACCTACAATTGCAACGCGCTTCGTCATGGCTTATTCCGCTGAACTCACATTCTGCCCTTGTAGCGGCTGAAACTCATCAAAACGTGTTGTATAGCCTTCCGGTTTACTAATAATCAATTGCTGGCACAACTCACCACGCTCTAGATATTTAATTTCAAAATGAGTTCTTGCCGAGTCTTGGCCAATGATTTCTTTAACAAAAGGCAGCTTCCACAAGTTTTGAACCTGCTGTTCTGCTTCCTCAATATATTCAGGAATATTGCTGGCTAAAGTAATCGTGCCACCAGTTTTTAAACGCGATAATAAAAACTCAAAAAATGGCATATTCAGCCAGCGCTGTGCCGGGTTATGCGGCTCAGGGTTCGGATATAAAATAAAAAACTGTTCGACTTGCGCTGGATAGAGAGCATGCACAATCCACGGCAAGGCATCGGCATGAACCGTTTGTAAATTCGGTTGTCCTTCCAGCGCATGCTGTTTTTGCATGGCTAAAAATTTTTCTCGAGTTCGCTCGATCGCAATCAGCTTGCTGTTCGGATTGGTCTGGGTAAAGAGCAAAGCATGTTTACCTTTGCCCGCACCGATTTCCACACAAACCGGTTCAGAACTGATACTTTGGAAATCACGAGGCGCATGCATACGCTGTGCTTGAAATTGACGAATCGACATAATCAGATCAAACTAATAAAAACTGTATAAGTCTAACAAGTGCAGTTATATTTGCCTAATCGAAGCTTTATTTTTCTAGGGAGTGCGCTGATGTCGACCACTTTAAAATGTCCACGCTGTGGCAAACTGACCACTTGGGAAAATAATGAATTTCGTCCTTTCTGCTCGGAGCGCTGCAAAATGCTTGATCTAGGCGCTTGGGCCAGTGAGGAATATAAATTGCCGACCCAAGATGCTCCAGCGGCTGAATCTTCTGAAGAAGACTGAACCTTTTAAAATATCCTATCGCCTTAAGCATATCCTAAATAATCACATGATTTTTATAAAAGGCCTGTAGAAAACCAACACAAGTTAACAGCACATATGCCAGTTTAATACTATGTTCTTACGCAGAAATATCACATTATTTTAGAGCAAGAATATGGGCTACATTATTCTAAAGATCATTTTAATTGGGGTAGGAATACTTGCGATATTGTCATTAGGAATAGGCATTTTTCAACAGGATGGCTTATTTATTGTCGTTGGAGTTCTGCTTGCCATTATGACCTGGCTGATCTATGCACAAACCCGCCAGTCTTTGAATAATCCTTTTAGCAAATAAAAAGACCAGCTAGGCTGATCTTTTTACCTACTTTAACCCGCTTTTCCCGCAACGAAAGGGTTATGCTGCTTTTCAAAACCAATATTGCTGATCGGACCATGTCCTGAAATAAACCGAGTTTCATCCGGCAGACTAAAACATTCGCGCTGGATTGAATCGAGTAGCTGCTGATGATCGCCACGCGGAAAGTCTGTCCGTCCAATTGAGCCTTTAAACAGCACATCCCCTGTCCATAACAAAGCATGGTTCCTGTTATAGAACATCACATGACCTGGGGTATGACCCGGAGCAAAACGTACTTCAAACTCTTCATCACCCAGTTTGAGAACCTCTCCACCTTCCAGCCATTGCGTGACTTCTACTTTTTCCGGAATCGGAAAACCGTAACGGGCAGAGACTTCCTGAATCATATCCAGCCAGAATGCATCGTCCTTATGCGGACCAATCACCGGCACATCCCAAACGTTTTTTAAAGCACCAACTGCTCCAGCATGATCGAGATGACCATGAGTCAGCCATAAAGCCTTGACTGTTAAGCCCAGTGCTTCTACTTCCGCTTTTAATTTTTCAGGTTCGCCCCCTGCATCAATCAAAACAGCCTCTTTACTGTCACTATCCCAAAGAATCGAGCAGTTTTGCTGAAATGCAGTCACAGGAACAATTTTGACTTGTAACATAGGATAAGAAACCTCAAAAGATTAATGGGCAAGCGTCTGGCTCAATGCCTCAAGATTAGCCTGTAACAGCGTATTGAGCAATTGCACATGATCCTCACGATTATTCAAAGCCGGAATATAACTGTAGCTTTCCCCGCCATTGGCCTTGAAGGTCTCCCCATTTTCCATGGCCAACTCTTCTAGCGTTTCCAGACAGTCAGCCGAAAAAGCCGGACTCATCACCTGAATTGATTTCACGCCTTGTTTGCCCCACTCTTCAATTAAGGCATCCGTATAAGGCTTAACCCACTCCTGTTTACCAAACCGGGACTGGAAACTAATTGCATATTGATCTTCAGATAGACCTAAAGCTTCTGCAACCAATTTGCCTGTGATTCGGCAACGATCTGCATAGGGATCACCTTTATCGGCATAGGGCTGTGGAATACCATGAAATGACATCAACAGTTTTTCCGGCTGCCCATGAATCGCCTGATAATCCCGAACACTTTGCGCCAGTGACTGAATAAATAAAGGGTGTTGATAATAATCGCGGATAATCGACAAACCAGGTAAATTGCGCTGTTTCAGCACCCATTTTGCGACTGCATCATACAGAGGCGCGGTAGAGGTCGCTGAATACTGGGGAAATAATGGAAACAGAATAATGTGATCTTGGGGTTGAGCCGAAATCTGATCAAGGACAGCCTGAATATTGGGATTGCCATAGGTCATGGCAGGCACCACATTCAGTTCAAATTGCGGATATTGTTCAATGAGCTTGGCCTTTACTTGACTTACCTGCTGCAGCAGAATCTCACGCATGGGTGAATCCTCACCCCAGACCTGTGCATAAGCCTGGGAAACCCGCTTGGGACGGAACGGTAAAATAAATAAACGCAGAATAAGTTGCCAGATCGGCTTGGGAATTTCAATGACACGCTGATCAGATAAAAACTGCTTCAGGAAATCGCGTACTGCCGGCACAGTCGGTGCATCAGGTGTGCCTAAATTTGCCAATATAATCGTAACTTTCGGTTTAGCTGTAGAAAACATGCAGTACGCCCGTCGTGGTATCAACCCGCTTACTTTAACAGCTTTTTACTTATTCTCTATATGGATTAATACACTGACTTATATTGAAAAGTACGATCTTTATCCAGCAAGTTACTGTCCAGCAGTTTCTGTGCCTTAGGCGTAATCTGCCAAAGCAGACGCTGGCGGTCATCACGGCCCGACGGTACAATCCAGTCGTTCTGGCGCATTTGCAATTTCAGGCTATGTAGGGCACGGATATTAATCTGGGCACGGGCTACAGCATGTGCACGCGGCATTTCCGCTCGTGCATCTTCCAGACCGGTTTCATTCAAATACTCATTCATACGCTTGGAGAAAAATTCCTCCGGCGTTGGATTAATGAAGGTAGAGCCAAGAATAGCCAGCAATTGTGCCCAGGTCAGTCTCTTCTGAACTTTCAGCTCTTTAAAGTTACCATCCTGATAAGCATGCATACGGTATTCGAAAGAGAAAACTTCATGCATAGACACTTTCGGTAAGCTCAGGAAAGGGTCTACTTCACGCGTACCGCCATCTCGTTCCAGTTGGGCCACTTTGGCTTTGAGCTGGTCAATCTCGTCATGCAAGGCTTGAGTATTCTGCGGACGTACCCAGCCACTTACCGGATAACGTTCCAGCATTTGCGGCATGTTCAAACGCACCGCCATTTCCAGATCGCGCAGGGTGCGATAGCAAAAGACCTGATCAGCTTCCTGCTGCAATAACTGACGAAATTCTTTAAATTTTTCCTGTAATTCAGGTTTGGTATCGTGCAATGAAGAATCACGTGAGGCCGGATCTTCATGCATAAACACAATAATCGGTTTCTGCTTGGTCACAGCGTAAATGTATTCCAGGTGCATATAACCCACACCGGAAACCGACTGCTCGCCATACTGGCTGCCCAGCAGAATCACCACATAATCACAGTCATCAATCTGGCGACGCGCAAATGCAGTATTTAAAGGAGTGCGTTGTTCCAGCCCCCAGGAAAAGAAACCCATGCCGACCAAAGTCTGTGACAAGATGATCCGCTCTGGCTGCATTTCTGCACCAGAGGTGGAGATAAACACCTGATAACGTTTATCGAGCATTGATTATCCTCTTTTACTGCACATTGATCTGGCCGGCTAAACCCTGCCCTGACACAATATGACGACCCCAGTATAAAAATATATCTTTGAAAATTATAAGATGAGTGATGGTCGCCTAGCTGACTTCTGTCTCCATATTACTGACCTGCCATTTAATATCGGCTGGAATCAGATGCCCTAAAATCGGCTGGAGCTGTTCAGCATTTTGACCACTAACCACAAGTCGGATTTTTAGACTGTCCTTGCACTCATGTTCAAATAATAACCCATTTTTGATCAAAATTCGGGCCGTTTGTCTCGCAACCGCGAATCCTGAGTCAATTAATGTCAGCTTTTGACCAAAAATATACTGAATTGACGATTTTAGGAAGGGGTAATGTGTACATCCTAGCACTAAATAATCAGCACCCTGATCAACAACCGGTTGTAAAATCTGAGTTAATGTCGCCAGACACTCAGGACTCATCTGCTGACCGGCTTCTACAAAAGGCACCAGATCCAGACAGGTCACCGGAATCACTTTGACCTGTGCCGGCTCGGCAAAACGGGTCATGACATCCTTAATCAGCTGGCCACGAAAGGTTGCAGGTGTGGCCAGGACGGCCACCGTTTTGGATTGAGTATTGAGGACTGCAGGTTTGAGCGCTGGCACCAGTCCAATGATCGGAAAGTTTTCACCGTAATGCTCACGTAAATAATCCAGGCTAAATGCAGAAGCGGTATTACAGGCGACCACTGCAACTTTACAGCCTTCACGATACAGCCATTCAATCGCTCGCGCAGTCAGGTCACGGATTTCCTGATCTTTACGCGGTCCATAAGGTACGTAAGCCGTGTCGGCATAATAGACAAAGCGTTCATTGGGCAAATACCGGGCAATTTCCAAAGCAACCGATAGCCCTCCCACACCAGAATCAAAAATCCCGATAGGTGCATCAGCACTGGCTTTAGGCATGGGATTTACTAAGGGATAAATCGGTTGGATAGCGCTCATAACGTTGCTAGTTGCTTGTTTCAAATGACCTTGCGACAAAGCTTAAACCTCAGGTGCTTAAATGCAAGTCTAAATCACCACTTTTCAAGCTTAAAACCGTCTCTCCAGCAGCATTTTCACCAAGCTCGCCCATCTCCACCAGATGTAGAAAAGCAGCCCGCTGAATCAGCGCATTGATTCCAAAACGGACATGCACATAAGGGCGCAATTCATCCTGATACTGACGCATAAAGATAGGATGTTCGCTATCTACAATAATGAGGTCCTGAGTTGTTGT
Organism: Acinetobacter sp. CAU_H_56; assembly: GCF_058599425.1. Taxonomy (NCBI): domain Bacteria; kingdom Pseudomonadati; phylum Pseudomonadota; class Gammaproteobacteria; order Moraxellales; family Moraxellaceae; genus Acinetobacter; species Acinetobacter sp. CAU_H_56. The sequence continues at coordinate 2,738,204 of NZ_CM178654.1, forward strand.
GGTCAGTTGCAGGTAAGTCTTGCCTTCAATCTCGACCTGATCCACCTGATTCACAAACAGAGGTTCATCTTCGACCTCGATTTCAATCATTTCAACTGGCGTCTTTAGGTAGAATTTTCCCTCTTCTTTCCAGAGTACCGTTGAAAACAGCTCTATCATCGGCTGACGCTTGATCAATTGACCTTCGTGCCACCATTCTCCATTGGCCAAAACCTTGAGATCCATTGCCCCACAATGCTTTGGATGCCATTGCTCCAAAGGCGGGATTGACCTTTTGTGACTGCCCTGTGCATCTTTTAAGTATTGTGCGATATCCATTAAATTTTTATCATCGCTAGAAGCTACTTTTTTCGTCGGATTTTTCTCGGGTGCTGACTTATTCATATAAAGAAGACCTTAATGACGGAAAAATAATATGTTTCAGCCAATTGGCTTAACCTGGGTTTAAAACTATACTAGCCCAGATGCTTAAAGACACTACTATTTTTGTGTCTAGGAATTCAGAACACTCATGGCAGCACCCAATCATCCGATTATGGTTGCCACCGAATAGAAATATGAGGAGTCCTACATGGAACACATCGAACGTGAATCGATGGAGTTTGACGTTGTGATCGTAGGTGCGGGTCCTGCCGGCCTGTCTGCTGCAATCAAGATCCGTCAACTTGCAATTGAAAACAATTTAAATGATCTGTCCGTTTGTGTCGTAGAAAAAGGCTCCGAAGTCGGTGCACATATTCTTTCGGGTGCTGTGCTTGAACCACGTGCCATGAACGAACTATTCCCGAACTGGAAAGAAGAAGGTGCGCCTTTAAATGTTCCTGTGACAGAAGATAAAACTTTCTTCCTTCTTTCAGATGAAAAATCACAAGAAGCACCGCACTGGATGGTGCCAAAAACCATGCACAATGATGGCAATTATGTTATCTCACTCGGTAATGTGGTGCGCTGGTTAGGCCAGAAAGCTGAAGAGCTGGAAGTATCGATCTTCCCGGGCTTTGCTGCTTCAGAAATTCTGTATCATGAAGATGGCACGGTCAAAGGTATCCAAACCGGTGACATGGGGATTGGCAAAGATGGCGAACCGACGCATAATTTTGCACCAGGTTATGAGCTGCATGCCAAATACACCATCTTTGCAGAAGGCTGTCGCGGTCATTTAGGTAAACGTCTGATCCAGAAATTCAACCTGGACAAAGATGCTGATCCGCAGCACTACGGTATCGGCATTAAAGAACTCTGGGAAATTGATCCTGCCAAGCATAAACCAGGCCTGGTGATGCATGGTGCCGGCTGGCCATTGTCTGAAACTGGTTCTTCAGGTGGCTGGTGGTTATACCACGCTGAAAACAATCAGGTAACCCTAGGCATGATCGTGGACCTTTCTTATGAAAATCCACATATGTATCCATTCATGGAAATGCAGCGCTGGAAAACCCATCCACTGATCAAACAGTATCTGGAAGGCGGTAAACGTATTTCTTATGGTGCACGTGCCGTAACCAAAGGTGGTTTCAACTCTCTGCCGAAATTCACCTTCCCGGGTGGTTCTTTAATCGGTGATGATGCGGGCTTCCTGAACTTTGCCAAAATCAAAGGCTCACATACTGCAATGAAATCTGGCATGCTCTGCGGTGAAGCGGTATTTGAAGCGATTGCTGCCGGTGTAGAAAAAGGCGGTGATCTGGCGATTGCACGTGTGACCGAGGGTGAAGACTTCTTCGTGAAAGAACTCACATCTTATACAGACAAGTTCAACAATAGCTGGCTGAAAGAAGAGCTGTACAGCGCACGTAACTTTGGCCCAGCAATGCACAAGTTCGGTCAATGGATGGGTGGTGCATTTAACTTCATCGACCAGAATGTCTTTAAAGTGCCATTCACGCTCCATGATTTAGTGCCAGACTTTAAAACCCTGAAAACAGTTGATGCCGTGAACTTCAAGCCGAACTATCCAAAACCGGATGGCAAGCTGACGTTTGACCGTCTGTCTTCTGTATTTGTATCGAATACAGTCCATGAAGAAAACCAGCCAGCGCACTTAAAGTTAACTGATGCTTCGATTCCTGTAGATGTGAACCTACCAAAATGGGATGAGCCTGCTCAGCGCTACTGCCCGGCGGGTGTGTATGAAATCATGGAAAATGATGATGGTTCGAAACGTTTCCAGATCAATGCAGCGAACTGTGTACACTGCAAGACCTGTGACATCAAAGATCCATCTCAGAATATCACCTGGGTAACACCGGAAGGTGGCGGTGGTCCGAACTACCCGAATATGTAATGCTTAATTAGCTTGCATAAGCCTCTAAAATAATTAATTACTTTAGAGGCTTTTTTTATATTTATAAGATTATGAAGTATGCATCATTAAATTTTTTTACTATTGAATGGCTTTGTTGCATAAATATGTAAGCATCTGATTTAAATAAATTTAATTTTGGATCAAAAAATAATCAAAACTTTTAAAATCATATAGTTATGAAATCTTTGTGCAACAAAGCCGCTTTCTTTTAATTTTAATCTTTCAAAAATATGGGCAAATAAATCACTCATCTGCCCAAAAAATCTTTTAACCGCCTTTTTTCACCAGATAGTGGAACTCTTTATTGCCATTTTCATCCAGACGTTCTTCTTGGAGCAGCAGTTCATGTCCTAAATGCATACAGAATTTTGGAATATCCCAAGAGGTTGAATTATCCGTAGCAAAAACTTCAACTACATCACCAGCTTTAGACTTACGGATGGCTTGATGCAACATCATCACTGGCTCAGGGCAGCGTAATCCACGGGTATTCAATTGCAGGCTTGGCGTAATTTCGGCTTCAGACATCGACAGACTCAGGAATTCAAGATCAGCCTTATTTTAGCATAAAGCGGCTATCGCATTGCAGCCTGCGCTTTGAGCCAATTCACAAAACCAGACTGACCCGCGCGATCAAGTCTGCGCAGCATAATTACAATAGACAAGCGTATTTTCTGCGGTATGATAAAATCACGTTTTTTTAGATATTAAGAGTCTTTAGGAAAGATCATGCACGAGGAATCAGGCCCGTCGTGGGGTATGCGCGGCTTACGTAAATGGCTGGGAACTGCACCCGAAACTCGCGACGAACTGCTAAAATTAGTACAAGATTCACGTCGATTTTTAGAACCCGATACTGTTGCAATGCTGGAAGGCGTATTGGACCTGCCAGCCACCAAAATTCGTGAAGTCATGACGCCAAGAACGTCTATGATTAGCTTGCAGGAAGATGACCAACTTCTGGAAATTCTGCATGTTTTAGTTGAATCTGCACATTCGCGATTCCCTGTGTTCTCATCGGATCAACCGGATAATGTAGTTGGTATTTTGCTGGCCAAAGATCTGCTTCCTTTCCTGACCGAGCCTTCTTCCAAAGTCGATATTCGTGCCTTGATGCGTCAGCCATTGTTTGTGCCTGAAAGTGCGCGTTCGGATCAGGTTCTACGTATGCTGAAAAATACCCAGACTCATATTGCGGTAGTGATTGATGAGTACGGTACAACTTCAGGTCTGGTGACTCTAGAAGATATTCTCGAAGAAATTGTGGGTGAAATTGAAGACGAACATGATATTGCGGATGAAGAAGCACAATATATTGTTCCAGATCAAGACCCGAAGACAGCCAATACCTGGGTAGTTCAAGCGCTGACGCCAATCGAGCATTTTAACAATATGCTGGATGCCAATTTCTCCGATGATGAAGTTGAAACCATGGGCGGTTTGTTATTGCAGGAAATCGGTCTGGTAAATGATCTGGAAGGTCAGACGATTGAACTGGAAAACTGGCAATTTACCATTCTTGAGGCAGATTCACGTTCTATTCGTTTAATTCGAGCTGTGCGCCAATGAGAGCATATTTCGATAAGCTATTAAATCCAGCCCAGCAGCAAAAGCAGTTAGCCCTGATTTATCCTGTACTGATTGCCTTATTTGCCGGCGCTATTTTTAGCCTGGCACTAGCACCTTATCATTACTGGTGGCTGGCGATTCTCTCTCCTGCCTTACTGTATGCTTGCGTCCGTGGTCGTAGTGCGAAACAGGCTTTTGGTATTGGCTGGGCTTATGGGATTGGATTGTGGTTTGTGGGTGCATTCTGGCTCTATACCTCTATTCATGTGTATGGCGATACCAGTTCTTTCCTGAGCATAATCATGATCTTGATCATGGCGATCGTCATGGGACTGTTTACTGCGCTTCAAACTTTCATTTATCGTCGATTTTTCCCAGAAACTCCTCTTACCTTCGCACCACTTTGGGTGATCTTTGAATGGGCCAAAACCTGGGTATTTACCGGTTTCCCATGGTTATTTGCAGGTTATGCTTTTACTGAGCTCTATCTGGATGCCTATGCGCCTTTATTTGGTGTATTTGGGGTGTCCTTTGTAGTGATTGTTCTGGCCTGTGCGCTGGTTGAAATCTTAAGTAAACGGGTCTTCTGGATCGTGCCTTCTGCACTCTTATTATTGGGTGCCTGGGGTGCTGCACAACTGACTTTCGTACAAGAAAAAAATGAAAAGCCGCTCACCGTTTCTCTGATTCAGGGCAATATCCCTCAGGATCTGAAATGGTTAACTGAATATCAGGTAAAAACCCTGCTGATCTATGCCAATCTGAGCAAGACTGAATGGGGACGTGACTTGATTGTCTGGCCAGAATCTTCGATTCCGATGTTCCAGACTGACATCGAGCCTTTCTTGGAGGCCATGAAAGTTCAGGCAGAAAAATCTGGAACAGCTTGGGTCACAGGTATTCCATTCTGGGATCTAGCTGAGTCACAGGAAGCAGGCACGCCAAAATATTACAATAGCATCATGGCGACCGGTGATGAGTCGAGTGGACTTTATAAGAAGCAGCGTCTGGTGCCTTTTGGGGAATATATTCCACTCTCTGGCGCACTCAGTTGGGTACTTCCAGCTCTGCAAAACGACCCTTCGGTGAGTGGTTTCTCGCGTGGTGCGGATATCCAGAAACCATTAAATGTGAAAAACCATCCTTTAGGTGCAGCGATTTGCTATGAAGTGGCTTATCCAAACCTGACTCGTCGTAATGCCAGCCAAAGCGATTTTCTGGTGACCGTATCTAATGATGCCTGGTTTACTGGCACTGCCGGTCCACAGCAACATTTACAGATGGTACAAATGCGGGCCAAGGAAAATGGTCGCTGGTTTATTCGTGCTACCAATACTGGGGTAACTGCGTTCATCGACCACAATGGCCATATTGTGAAACGTGCACCTATGGATAAAGAAGCTATACTCCGCGGTGAGTTACCCGCCATGCAGGGTGAAACGCTTTACATGAAACTCAGCGACTGGCCAGTACTGATTTTCTCCGTATTGTTATTATTACTGGGTTGGCGCTTCCGCCCACGTAAGGTGGATATCAGCTTTAAGTCTAGAAGGTAAGTATTTATTCCCTCTCCTTTTAGGAGAGGGTTAGGGAGAGGTCATTATGTGTTTCATCCTCTCCTTAATCCTTTCCCACATGGAGAGAAGGTATTAAGTATAAAAAAACCGAGGTTCATGCCTCGGTTTTTTATCTATATGTTATTAAAACTGGATCACCAGATAAGATAACATGCTCGCCAGTGACAGCATTGGAATATAGCGATAGACCTGTACAATTCCGTTTTCAAATGCAGAAGCCTGTTCCTGTTCAAACTGTACGACAGACGCTTTTAATGCTGACCAGAAGCATAGTACGAATAAGGTACTCATCATGCTAATGGCAAAGAAACCCACCATAATCTGGCTGCTGCCTTCAGTGGTCTGCCATAAATGCAAAATTCCCTGACTGGCTGGAAGAATGCTTAAAACCAAAAGAACAGATTTCAGCATCGACCAATGAAACTGGTTTATTTCATCCGACAATATTAATGCTTTCATACCATTCTCCTTTGGCTAAAAAAGGGCCATTAAGAATATTATGAGCTATTTTTTGTAAATAGAAAGTCTATATTTATTCACATTTTACGATAATTGTAATAGATAAATATGGGAATAATTCTTATTATAACCATCAAATCACTAATATTATAATAATATTATTAAATTCAATTGCTTATATTATATTTTATGATTGAGAGTTATTATCACTTCACCTAATATTAAAACAACCAATCAAGTGAAGTGATATATTCAATAACTCACTAATTTATAATAATTATCAATTAAGGTTGGTAATAAATATCAGCATCAGTTCCTTCACCACCCGCCTGTCCATCGGCACCAAAAGAATACAAATCAAAAGCACGACCATTGGTTCCCGGAATCACATATTGCAGGTCATTATCCCAGCTGTCTTTTGGATAACCCCCTTTCACATAGCCACCTGGCAACCAGTTCTTCGCTGTTGCTGGCTGATTTACCAGCGCATCCAGACCACCTTCCTGCATGCTTGGATATTTGCCATTATCCAGCTTATATTGATCCAGTGAACCCGCAATACTTTGCAACTTAATGACTGTGGTATCCACTTTAGCCTTTTCACCGCGTCCCATTACATTTGGAACAATCAGCGCTGCAAGCACACCGAGAATAACAATAACCACCATTACTTCAATCAAGGTAAAACCTGAGGCACGATGGGCACGTAACTGGCTCACACGTACGGTAGGTTCAACAGCTGTAGTTGAAGGGTCTATGGCTTGATTTGGATTCCTTTTCATTCAATATCTCTCATTCATCTTTAGAAAGTTCAGGCACTTTCAATTCTTCGTAGACGTTACACATGTTATTTAAATCATATTATTCATATTCACGATTGGCAGCATCACCGCGATCACAATTACCAGCACAATACCGGCCATAAGTACTAGCATCAGCGGCTCCAGAAGCGCGAGCAATGTCGAAATCAGCGTGGTCACTTCACGGTCCTGCATGGTCGATGCCCGTTCCAGCATACGATCCAGCTCCCCCGAGGCTTCGCCACTTTTGATCATTTGTACCATCATCGGGGGGAAATAACCACTACGTTCCAGCTGGGTAGCCAGGTTCCCGCCTTCAGTCACTTTTTCAGCAGCCAGATTAACCGAATCCCGGATCACCCAGTTATTACTTACCGCCGCTCCAATGCGTAAGGCATCTACCAAAGGTACACCGGACTGGGTCAGAATCGATAGAGTACTGGCAAAACGGGCAGCATTAATACCGCGTGATAATTTTCCGAATAAAGGTAGTTTCAGAGTTAGACGATCAAAAGCATAATGCCCAGCCGTTGTTCTTAAAAACCGTACCAGCAGAAAAATACCTACCGCACTCCCTATCAATAAAAATGGCCACGCGATCCGGATAAAATCGCTGGCTTTCATTAAAGTCACTGTAATCCACGGCAAGGCATCTTTGCTTTGATCAAAGGTCTTAACAATATCCGGTACCACATAGGTCATCAGGCCCATCACAATTGCAAAAGACATCAAGAGCAAAATAATCGGATAGATCATCGCCCCTTGAATCTTTTTCTGCATGGCGAAGCGGTTTTCGGTATAGTCGGCTAACTGATCCAAAATCAAATCCAAGTGACCAGAACGTTCGCCGGCCGCAATGGTGGCAATATATAGTTCTGGAAAACGTCCAGACTGTTGTAGCGCCTGAGCTAAGCTATGCCCTTCCAGCACTTTAGAACGTACTGACATCAGCAGATTTTGCACATGAACTTTTTCGCTCTGCTTGCCGACGGCGCGAATGGCTTCCTCCAGCGGAATTGCGGCAGCGACCAGTACCGAGAGTTGTCGGGTCATAAGGGCCAGATCATAAGCAGTAATGCTTTTTTCAAACCATTTGCGACGGTAATACTGGTCTTTTTTCTCAACCGGATCTACAGAGACCGGAATCAGCGCCTGATCCCGAAGCTGTTGCCGGATTTGTCGTGCTGAATCCCCCTCAAGCACGCCTTTTTGCTGCTTCCCTGAAGCGTCAAGCGCAGTAAACTGATATGCAGGCATTGTAATGCTCTAATTTTCCAAAATTTTGCTTAACGCTGTTGCGTCAGACCATCAAAATCATTCATATTCTTCAATATAAATTATCTGCTCACTCTAACATAACTGAACTTTGAGCACGACGAAATTTCATCAGGACCCACTCTGTTACTATGCCAAATTCTGTTCCCGTTACTGCCCCTGTTTATCGTGTTCGTGTTGCAGTGCCGGTGCATCTGTTTGACTGTTTTGACTATAGCTTGAGTCAGGAACAATATCAGCAGGCAGAAGTGGGTGCCCGAGTCGCGGTTTCTTTTGGCCGGCAAAATCTGGTCGGCGTGATTACTGAAAAATTACCGCTAGATGCTCCGATTGATCCGAGCTTCAAACTGAAAGCCATCACCGAGCTCTTAGATGACCGTGCCATTATCAATTCCCAGGTTTTAAGTGTATTGACCTGGTCAGCACAGTATTACCAGTTTCCTATCGGGGAAGTGATCCAGACTGCTTTGCCGACCTTATTGCGTCAGGGCAAACCTTATAACCTGCTGGCCCGAAACTGGAAATTGCTGGATCATGAGGCTGAAGCCAAGGTTCGCCGTTCCGAGAGGCAACAGGAAGCCTATCGGATTCTAAAACTGCATCCGGTGGGAACAACTGAGAATCTCTTAAATCTGGCCGGAATAGAAACAGCGACTTTAAAAGCGCTCGAAAAAAAAGGGATTTGCGAATGTGTCCTGGAAGCACAGGATTTTAGCCCGCAACCTGTACAACTGGCCCAGATGCCATTAACGGCCAATCCGGAACAAAAACATGCGATTCAGCAAGTGCTGAAATACCGCAAGCAATATCAGGCCTTTTTACTCGATGGCCTGACTGGCAGCGGTAAAACTGAAGTCTATCTTCAGATCATGGAACAGGTACTGAAACAGGGCAAGCAGGTACTGGTACTGGTGCCTGAAATCGGACTGACGCCACAAACGATTAGCCGCTTTCAGTCCCGTTTCCATTGTCATATTGCCTTGCTTCACTCTGGCCTGAATGACAGTAAACGCTTACAAGCCTGGCAAGCCGCTGAAACCGGTAAAGCCTCCATTGTGCTTGGCACCCGTTCTGCGATTTATACACCGATGCCGAATCTGGGATTGATCATTCTGGATGAAGAGCATGACCTGTCTTTTAAACAGCAGGAAGGCTTTCGCTATCATGCCCGTGATGTGGCATTGTACCGGGGACATTTACAGCAATGTCCAGTACTCTTGGGTTCAGCAACACCCAGCATTGACAGCTATGCGCTGGTGCAGCAAGGCAAAATGCAGGTGCTGGAACTGAATCAACGCGCGGGTACAGCGCTAATGCCGAAAATCCATATTCTGGATTTAAAAGTAGCACCAAAGCAGCATGGCATCAGCCTGCATCTGATTGAAGAAATCAAAAAGCGCCTGGCCAAAAAAGAACAGGTGCTCATTTTCCTGAACCGTCGTGGTTATGCGCCCGTACTGATTTGTGGCAGTTGTGGTTGGCAGGCGCAGTGTCCGAACTGTGATGCCAATTTCACTGTGCACCGGCAACCTTATCAGCATCTGCATTGTCATCACTGCGGCACCATTCATCGTATGCCTGAACAGTGTCCGCAATGCCAGCATCAGGAGCTGGCAACTTTAGGCATGGGCACTGGAAAAGTTGAAGAACATCTGAATGAGCTTTTCCCAGATTTTGAAGTGATCCGGGTCGATCGCGACTCAACCAGCCGGGTCGGTAGTTGGCAAAAGATCTATGACAAGATTCAGAAAAGTGAGCCTGCGATTCTGCTCGGCACCCAGATGCTGGCCAAAGGCCATCATTTTCCTTATGTCACGCTGGTTGCAATTTTGGATATCGATTCTGGTCTTCTTAGCGTCGATTTCCGGGCCACAGAACGTACAGCACAATTGATCGTACAGGTCGCAGGTCGTGCAGGACGTGGGGAACATAAAGGGGATGTATATTTACAGACCCTAAGACCTGATCATGCGCTGCTGAATACCTTAGTCACTGAAAATTACCGCGCTTTTGCCAAGCAGACCTTGACCGAACGGCAAATCGCCCAGATGCCTCCTTTTCGTTATGCCGTGCTGATTCGCTGTGAATCCAAAGATCAGGCACAAAATACCGAATTCTTACAGAAACATGCTGCTCTGCTCAGGCAATATCCCGATCTGGTGCTGGATATCTGGGGTCCCATTCCTGCCCCGATGGAACGTAAGGCCGGACGCTATCAATCCCATATGGTGCTATTGTCCGCAGACCGTGCCCGTTTGCATTATTATGTCCGTAGCTGGTGGCAAAACCTGTTACAGGATAAGCCATCCAATATGAAGCTGACACTGGATATTGATCCACAAGAACTCAGCTAAAAATATTGAGCCCAACTTCATTTGATAAAGGCTCAACTTTAAGACTGGATGAAAATAAAATTTAAGGCGGAAAAATGTCGATACTGTTACAAATAGCGCTGGTTCTGGCGATTGCACTGTTCATGGTGCCACTGAGCCATAAACTCAGACTGCCAACAGTGCTGGGCTATTTACTGACAGGTTTAATCATTGGGCCGAGTGCCTTAGCGCTGATCTCTGCTCCTGAGGTGATGCAGACTTTTATTCAAATCAGCCTGTTAGCCCTGATGTTCTGGATTGGTCTGCAACTCAGACCACAACGAATTCTTCAGCTTGGGCAACCCCTGTGGTTTATGGCCATTTTACAGGTACTGAGCACGACCCTGATTTTTGGCCTGCTGGCCTGGTTCTTTCTCGATCAGAATCTGGTTTCCAGCATTGTCATCGGACTGGCAGGCAGCCTTTCTGCCATGACATTAGTCACCCAGTTCCTGAACAATCAGCAACAATTGGCGACCAGTTATGGTCAATCCGCTTATGCCAACACCCTGATTCATGCACTGATAGCAATTCCCATCATTGCAGCGATTCCGCTCTTTGCAGGCGTCAGTTCAACAGAACATGGCATAGCTTATTTTGCTGCCATGATGGCTACCTTTACTGGCTTATTTCTATGTAACCGCTATTTCATGCAGCCGCTTTATCGCTGGATTGCCAAAAGTGGTCGTCATGAATTGCATAGTATTGTTGCCATTGTCATTTTCCTGGGCTTACTAGTCCTGATGGATACGCTGGGACTGAATCTGTACCTCGCAGCATTATTTGCCGGTATGTTACTGGCAGATTCTGATTTCCGGATTTCGATTGAAAAGAGTCTGCAGCCTTTTAGCGGTTTATTGATTGGATTGGCTTTTATCAGTCTGGGCATGTCATTGCAGTTTGCCGATGTGCTGACTCAACCCGTATTGATTATTGCCGGAACACTTTCGCTGATCCTGATTAAATTTGCGATTACCTTAGGATTGGCACGTTATTATCAGCATAGCTGGCGCAACAGTACGCTACTGGCTGCCAGTGTGGCACAAAGTGGTGAATTCGCTTTTCTGGCACTCATCATTGCACTTTCGCAGCAGATCATTACTCCAACCCTGCTCTCTCCATTGATGTGGATGGCAAGTTTATCCATGCTACTCACACCGGCATTTTACTGGTTATTGCATAACCAGATTCTGCCACGACTGGATCGGCAAAATCATTTGGCAGCGACCTTTGACATTGAAAGCCTTCCACCAAATACTGCACCGATTCTAGTAATTGGTTTTGGCCGTTTTGGCCAGATTATTGCCCGTATCTTGCTGCAACAGCAGCAAAAATTCAGTGTCATGGACAGCAATATCGAAGCAACTGAATTGTTGACCTCTTACGGTATTACCTTCTATCAGGCCAATGCGACTGAGCCAGAGGCTTTAGCTCAAGCACATCTGGATACGGTTCAGCATGTGATTGTCGCCATTGATGATATTGAAGATTCACTGCTGACCGTCCGGCATCTGCGATTAAATTATCCTGATATGTCTTTATGGGTACGGGCACGTGACCGGCATCATGTCCATTTACTTCAGGAGCTGGGCGTGGAACAAATCTGGCGAGAAACCTATGCTTCTGCACTAGAACTCAGTCAGTGTCTGTTAGGTCAGCTGAGCGGACTGTCTGAAAAGCAGGCACAACAAAAAATTATTGAGTTTCATACTCACGATGAAAACCTGCTCAATCGTCAATTTCATCCGGATACGGAGAGCCCGTTTAATTCCGCAGGCTCAAGGAATACACTGGCAGAACTGGAGCATCTTTTTGCTCAGGATCAGCTAAAAAAAGTATCGGAACAGGATACGGACACGCAACAGGACAACAACGCTTCAGGAATTGATGCCATAAGAGATGATCTGGCATAACTTGTGTTTTACAATAATGCCACCATTAAAGCAGGGTTATGGAGAATTTTATGTCTGATTTACGCCAACGCTTTTTTATTGAAGATAGCCCTGTTCGTGGTGAAGTGGTGCATCTTGAGGAAGCTTTACAAACAATTTTGGCCCAGCGTGACTATGCGCCTGCAGTAAAAATCCTGTTAGGTGAAATGCTGAGTGCCACTGCACTATTGGCCAGTACCCTGAAAATTAAAGGGCGTATCAGCCTGCAAATTCAGGCTTCAGGCACATTTAAATGGGCAATGGCTGAATGTAACCATCGCGGTGAAGTACGTGCACTGGCGGATTACGAAGAAGATCCGCATTTTCAGGCAGCAGAAGATAGCAGCACAGTTTTAAAATCACTGACTAATCCAGTGCTGTTTATCAATATCGAGCCTGAATTTGGTGAACGTTATCAAGGTATTGTTCCGCTTGATCAGGAAAATCTGGCTGGCTGTCTGATGCAATATTATGACCTGTCTGCCCAGATTCCGACACGTATCGTGCTGGCCAGTGATAACAATCGTGCAGGTGGTTTGCTGATTCAACTGCTACCGCGTAACAGTGAAGAAGAACAACGCCGTGTCGATGAAGACTTATGGCCACGTCTGACCATGCTGACTGAAACATTAAAAACAGAAGAACTGGTCACTCTGGATGCCAATGAAATTCTCTATCGTTTATATAACGAAGAAGAAGTGCGCTTACCAGAAGTAGAACATTTGCAGTTTGGCTGTACCTGTTCTAAAGAACGTTGTGCGATTGCCTTACAGCAGATTGGTGTAGAATCGGTTCGTGAAACTTTAGAATTCCAGAATCCAATTGAGATGGACTGTCAGTTCTGTAATAGCCGTTATATCTTTACGGCTGAAGAAGCTCTGAGCTTGTTTGGCGAACACCTCAGTTAATAACAGCCCCTGTTCGACTCGAAAAAGCACTCAATATTGAGTGCTTTTTTCATTTTATATTTTCATAAAATATTGACCAAAATTTCTCATAAAAAAAAGACAATTGTACTTAATTTCAAGCTTGCCACATGATTAAAATTTGCACACCGATAGAATCAGAAGATCAACGGTATTTTCAAAGTAAAAAAATCAAAAAAATAGGTGGAAGATTTTAAATGAAATTTCGATATTTAATGGGTGTGATGTTATGTGCTGTGCAGAGCTTCAGCTATGCAGCCGAAATCACGGGGACATGGAAAGCCATTGATGACAAAACAGGCTATGCACGTGCTGATGTTGAAATCAGTAAACTCAATGATGGTACTTATCAGGGTAAAGTTGTTCGTATCCATGCCATTCCAAATCGTCCTGCACATACCCATTGCTCTAAATGCAAGGGGGCACTGAAAGACGTACCTATTCTGGGACTATCTGTCTTATCAGGTCTAAAACCAAATCCAGAAAAGAAAAATGAATTCGTTAATGGATCAATTCTCGATCCACTAACCGGCAATATCTATAAAAGCAAGGCAACTCTGAATTCCCGAGGCAATGTGCTGACGCTTCGTGGCTATGTAGGTACACCCATGCTCGGACGTACAGTATCCTGGGTGAAAGTCGAATAAATCTCATTTTTTATAAATTCTCATCTGCAAGCTGTCTGGCCAGATCAAAGGCTTGGACAGCTTAAAATCATTATCTTTCTCCCATTCCTTATCACGGAAATAATTACTCATTCTCATCAGGATGAATGAACGTAATTTTTAACTCATATTCATTTTTCTTAATTTAATATGATTATTGACTAGTATTTAGTGTATTTTTCACGCTATATTAATCCCATAATTTTTTTATGCCTTTAAGAAATTAAATATATTTCCAATAGCATGGGGTAATGTGGCAATGAGATTCAAACTGCTTTGTTCTATCATTCTTACAGCAGCAAGCGCCATCAGTCTATCTGCTTTCGCCAACAGTGACCCATTACTTGGCCACTGGAAAACCATTGATGACCGTACCGGTTATTCCCTGGCAGATGTGGTGATTAGTAAGGATGCTCAGAACCGCTATATTGCCAAAATTGTGCATGTCCGTGAGATTCCAGGGGCAGCTCGACAGCAGACTTGCACTCTATGTAAAGGTGCATTGAAAGATCAGCCGCTCATCGGACTCACAATGCTTAAGGGACTGAGCAGTCATCCCGACCATAGCAATGAATTTATCAACGGCACTCTGCTCGACCCGGTTTCTGGACAGCTTTATCAGGCCCGTGCCCGCCTGAAAAATAATGGCAGGCATCTCGCCATTCATAGCCGTGCTGAAGGTGCACCGGTCGGACGCAATATGACCTGGATTAAAAACTAGTTTCGAATTCAGATGATTAAGAAAAGCTCCTTAGGAGCTTTTTTATTTTAGGCCATGTGATATTTCACTTGAATTCATTAATCTTATGCCAATCTCATCACATTTTATGCTATTGATTTTGTTACATTTTATGAATAAATTAGAGTAATAAATCTAATACGAATAATCATTGATCAACAGGCATGTTATGAAGAAAATTTTAAGTCGCTTAATGATGGGGATCACATTGGCAACAGCAGCAGGTTTAAGCTTTGCTTCTGAAGATCCACTACTGGGGAAATGGAAGACTATCGATGATCAATCCGGTTATTCTCGTGCTGATGTTGAAATCCGCAAAAAACCAGATGGCAGCTATGAGGGAATTATCGTAGAAACCCGCAGTCTGCCAGGTGCAGAAAAACTAGGAATCTGTAGCAAATGTCCAGGACAGCTTAAGAATAAACCATTTATTGGCTTGCCATTTATCTGGGATTTTAAGGCAGACCCCAAAAAACCTCGCGAATTTCATGATGGCAAGGTACTTGATCCAATCAGCGGTAAAGTTTACAAAGGTAAAGCACGTTTAAGCGCCAATGGCAAACGCCTGACCCTGCGTGGTTATGTAGGCGTTTCGGTTATCGGACGCAGTGTTACCTGGATAAAATACTAATTTTTGTCAGTTTTCTATGCCCCTGTTTCAGGGGCTTTTTTAATGGTTATGATTTGAAACAATTAAGTACAAATAAAAACTGTTTCCCTTAGCGCAAACTCATAATAATGAATTGAAGACGGTTATTTTTTATTCACACAATGATCTATCTTCAGCTGCAATCCAATCTGCTAAGGACTCTGAAACGGAGTATTCATGCGACATGTATTCCTCAATTGATAGGCATGGGTAAATGTGTGTTGCAAACAGCGGATGGTTTGCAAATGACAGATAAAACTATAAAAACAGATGCCCGCCTAGATCTTTGTTTCCCTGCTCAGACTGAGCTGTTCAGGTTCAAGCAGGATTTCCATAGGATAGGAGTTCCTCTTCTAGGCAGGATGCTGGTTCAACTAGCATTCCATACCGTTAGGGCACAGCGCAGCGGCCATAAAATATTATGGCATTCCCCTACTTCAGGACGACCTTCCTTTCTGAATGTCTCAAGCCTGGCTGTTTAAGGAGTAGAGCTATGACTACAATTCAATATAGAGAAAACTTTTCCAACGGTTATATCCCCTCTGAAATCATGGATGATCGTACCTTTGATTTGTTCCACTTTTCTGAAGCATGTGGCCAAAGTCCGGAATGGGTGATGCAACTCATTGAACATGGAATTTTGCCGAACCGTTCTAAAACGCATCCAGGTACCTTCCTTGGGGAAGATATTACTCGAGCACAACGCGCTTACCGTTTGCAGCGTGATTTTGATGCTTCCTTTAGTGCCGTTGCCATGATGTTGGATCTCATTGATGAAGTGCAGGAATTACGTCGTGAGGTGAAACATCTGCATTTCAAGTAATGCCCTTTAATGTCCAGTCTGCATGAGTTAGATCAATGCGGACTAGGGCATATTTTGCTTTTTTCTTTTATTTTTTGAGTGATAAATATCCCTATGAAAACCAAAGACTGCAATAAAAAGATCAAATATATGTTCCCAGAATACCGTGATTTAATTGTGCAATTACGCGAGGAAAATCCGTACTTTGCCCGACTATTTGAGGAACATAGTGAATTGGACAAACAGATTAGCCAGCTTGAACTCGATCCAGTCAATCATATCAATGATGATATCGATGCGATTAAACGCAAAAAACTAAAACTCAAAGACGAGATTTATCGCATGCTGAAAAACTCTGAAGCCGATCCGCTTACCTGAATGAGAGCAGCTTTCTTGACCAAGAGTGTTTCAACACAAGGCTTAATCATCCGTTTTATTTAAAATGTGATTATTGAATGATTTCGGTTCTTAAATAAAGAATCTGTCCAAATAAAAAAGCCCGCATGATGCGGGCTTTTTCAGACTTAAAAAGTCATCGAATTATACTTGTTCGATGTCTTTCATGGTCAATTTAATACGACCACGGTTGTCAACGTCAGCAACTTGTACTTTTACTTCCTGACCTTCTTTCAATACGTCAGCCACGTTGGCAATACGTTCGTTAGAGATTTGAGAAATGTGAAGCAGACCGTCAGTACCTGGCAGGATGTTCACGAATGCACCAAATTCAACGATACGAATTACTTTACCTGTGTAGATGGTACCTGGCTCAACTTCAGCAGTCAGCGCCTGGATTTTTGCAATCGCAGCCTGTGCAGCAGCTTTAGTTTCACCAAATACGCGTACTGTACCGTTATCTTCGATGTCAATCGCGGCTTTAGTTTCTTCGGTGATTTGACGGATAGTCGCACCACCTTTACCAATCACGTCACGGATCTTGTCAGGGTTGATGTTGATCACTTGGAAAGTTGGTGCGTGCATAGAAATTTCTGGACGAGCACGTGAAATCACTTGATTCATCGCATTCAGGATGTGCATACGACCTGCATAAGCCTGGTTCAATGCAACCTCCATAATCTCTTCGGTAATACCTTCGATCTTGATGTCCATTTGCAGCGCTGTAATACCGTTAGCAGAACCCGCTACTTTAAAGTCCATATCACCAAGATGGTCTTCATCACCCAGGATGTCAGAAAGAACTGCGAAACGTTCGCCTTCTTTCACCAGACCCATTGCGATACCCGCAACTGGTGCTTTAAGTGGAACACCGGCATCCATCAATGATAGAGAAGCACCACATACAGACGCCATTGAAGATGAACCATTAGATTCAGTGATGTCAGATACGATACGGATCACGTACGGGAAGCGGTCAGCTGCTGGAAGCACGGCTTGAACACCACGACGAGCCAGACGACCATGACCAATTTCACGACGTTTAGGACCAGACTCACGACCTGTTTCACCTACAGAATATGCAGGGAAGTTGTAGTGAAGCATGAAGTTGTCAGTTTTAGTACCAGCAAGGGTATCCACCATCAACGCATCACGAGTATTACCCAGAGTGGTAGTTACCAATGCCTGAGTTTCACCACGTGTGAATAATGCAGAACCGTGAGCACGGTCTAGTACACCAACCTGTACATCAAGGGCACGAACAGTTTTGGTATCACGACCGTCAATACGTGGTTTACCAGACAGGATGTTGTCACGTACGGTACGGTATTTAAGCTCTTCAAATAATTCGTTTACGTCATCAGCAAGACCAGTTTCGTCGCCTTCTGGAACGAATTGAGCAATTGCTTCTGCTTGAATTGCATCAAGTGCAGCATAACGGTCTTGTTTCACCGCAATGGTATATGCTTCAGAGATTTTCGCTTCAAATGCTTCTTTCAGTTTTGCACTAAGTTCTTCATTTTTCTCAGGAGCCACCCAAGTTGATTCTTTCGCACCAGCTGCAGCAGCAAATTCTTTAATTGCTTGAATCGCAATTTGCATTTCGTCATGACCGAACAATACTGCGCCCAGCATTTGGTCTTCTGAAAGTTCTTTCGCTTCAGATTCAACCATCAATACCGCAGATTCAGTACCCGCAACAACTAGGTCAAGATCAGACTCTTTTAATTGTTCATGGTTCGGGTTAAGAACGTATTCACCGTTGATCAAACCCACACGTGCGCCACCGATTGGACCACGGAATGGTGTACCTGCAATCGCAAGTGCTGCAGAAGTACCCAGCATTGCTGCAATGTCAGCTTCCATAGTCTTGTCAGAAGATACAACAGTCGCAGTGACCTGGATTTCGTTATAGTAACCTTCTGGGAACAATGGACGGATTGGACGGTCGATCAGACGTGAAATCAGAGTTTCAGCTTCAGATGCACGGCCTTCACGTTTACCGTAACCACCAGGAATACGGCCAGCTGCGTATTGTTTTTCTTGATAGTTAACAGTCAGTGGGAAAAAGTCTTGACCTGCTTTCGCAGTGGGTGCTGCAACCACAGCAACAAGTACTTGTACGCCGCCCATCGTAATCACAACAGTGTTCGCTTGACGTGCAATACGACCTGTTTCTAGCACAACATTGTGTTGGCCATATTGGAATTCTTTACGAATAACATTAAACATCGACATGTTTTATTTTTTCCTAATTTTATTCTAGTGGAGACCCCTAAGGTTTGGCATTCACAACTTAAACGTTTAAGTAAATGACAAAGCTTAGAAGCCGACCTCACTAGATATAAACACTATTTTTAAACACAAAGAAGGAGCGAAACATTCGCCCCTTCCCCTTTTACCCAGCAAAAACTGGGTAGACTTTAGTTTTCAGCGATAAAGCACAATTCATGCAATACATCCGAAAATAAAGTTTAAATCGAATTAACGACGTAAACCTAAAGCACCGATCAATGCTACATAACGAGCACGGTCTTTACCATTTAGGTAGTCAAGAAGCTTACGACGTTGGTTAACCATACGGATCAGACCGCGACGGCTATGGTGGTCGTGTTTGTGCTCTTTGAAGTGACCTTGTAAGTCATTGATTTGAGCAGTTAAAAGAGCTACTTGAACTTCTGGTGAACCAGTGTCGTTTTCAGCGCGAGCGAATTTAGCAATGATCTCTGCGCGATCTGCGTTTGTTAAAGCCATTCGATTTCTCCGAGATGCTTATATATCTTGATAAAAATCAAAGTAATGAGAATTCAATACATTGACTGCCGTGCATCACTACAGCAAGTTGCATATTTTAAGGGAAATTGCGTCAG
Organism: Acinetobacter sp. CAU_H_56; assembly: GCF_058599425.1. Taxonomy (NCBI): domain Bacteria; kingdom Pseudomonadati; phylum Pseudomonadota; class Gammaproteobacteria; order Moraxellales; family Moraxellaceae; genus Acinetobacter; species Acinetobacter sp. CAU_H_56. The sequence continues at coordinate 2,757,539 of NZ_CM178654.1, forward strand.
ATTGCAAAAATAGATCATGAATTTTGATGGTGTCGGCTGCCAGATGTCTTTGGTTATTTGCTGATATGAAGAAATCCCATATGGTTCAATTTACACATAATTTCAGGAATTGGACCTGATCTGGCTTACGAGTAGCTATTTAGATAACTGCAGAAATTAACTGATCTTTTTATATTTAAAATATTTCTGGTAGAGCTTAGAAATAAATGATAAAAAAAAGCCCGAGTAAACTCGGGCTTTTTCGCGCTGTAGTTTCTTCTATTATCATTTTTTATTTATTGTTTTTTTAGTGCGTTTTACGCTTTATTATTTTCAAATCTTCCTGACTAAAAATAACTTCCTTGTGTGGTAGATTTTGCCATATTGTCGAAATGCTCATAGAGGCATTTATCCTCACTCGCTGTAAGCCATTGCGTACAAAATTGTCATGGAAATTTGCAAAATATTACACTTATACATCTTTTGATTACGCTATTTACTTAAATTTACTTATTCTGCCAAATTTATCGCTCTATAAGATTACGGCAAAATTCCATTAACGGCAGATATAAAAAAGCCTTGTAGTCTCTCCCAAAACTACAAGGCTTAGCGGCTGTAAGTTTCCTCTTTCACTTACTTCACTGTAAGTTCGCTGTCTGGTGACATTCTTGTTCTTATTATGCGATTTATACCCAACTTTCCGTGTTGAGTTCTTTTGTGTGACCAATCTTCTCAAAAACCGAGTAAAAGCTCCATGCGCCAATTTCCTGAATCCATGTAAGCATTTACCTACAAAAGTTATTTATTTTTTGCCAATAAATTGTTGCAATGTTCAAGTATTTTTCCGCTTAAGCCACTCTTTCGTGTGGTTCTGACACATAGTGCTTGTGTAAACGCGTCGCGATCTACCAGCAAGCTCACAACTTTTTTGGCTCGAGTAATCGCTGTATAAATCAGTTCCTTACTCAGCAAATTTTTAGCCTGTTGATCAAGTACTACAGCCGTATGAGTAAATTCTGAACCTTGCGATTTATGAATGGTTAATGCAAAAGCTGTTTCGATACTTTTTGGCAGGCGGGTCGCCAGCACCCATTTTTCCAGACTCGGGAAATACACTTCAAATTGTGACTGTCCTTGTTGTTCTCTCCAGAAACAGATCCCGATATCACCATTGGACAAACCCAGCTGATAATCGTTATAAGTCATCATCACTGGCCGGCCGGTATACCAGTCGCCCTGTTTTAACTTGCCTACACTAGCTAGAAAACGCTGTTCAATCTGCTGATTGATTTTATTCAAACCCAGATCACCATGCCGGATTGCGGTGAGAATCCGGTAATGATCAAAGTGCTGAATTGCCTGCTGCACATATTGCTCGAAATCAGTCTGATCCTGAGCCTGCTTGATCGCGTCCGCATAAGCCTGATAGCCATACATCAGTTGATCATAATATTGGTCTAATTGTAGACCTGTAGTTGGGTTTATTTCTAGCAGATATTGCAGTTGCAGCTGGTCAATTTCCACCTGGTCCAGTGCAATCGCTTGCAGCTCACTCGCAGCAACCACTTGCTGTTCAAACTGGTTTAAAACTGATGCTGGAACATGCTCCTGCTGGATAAAGTGTGCCATTGCACCAATCCGGGCGCCTGAAGCAAAACGGCGCGTCGTGATTAAATTGACCCGGTTATCCGCCAGAACAGAAGTCTGCTGCAAGTCTGCCAATACATTGCCAACATCCACCGAGGCCAGTTGGTCTGCATCGCCTAACAGAATTAAGCGGGCTGAATCTGGCACTGCAGCAAGGAGCATCTGTGACAGGCTTAAGTCCAGCATGGATGCTTCATCGACCACGATCACATCATAGGGCAAAGACTGCTTGGCATGAAACCGTGGGCGTCCCAACCGCCCTAAGCCCAGTAAGCGGTGCAAAGTAACGGGTTGAACCTGCTTTAAAGCCTCCAGCTCAAAAGCGTGTAACTTTTCACTGTGTAGGGCTTTCTGCAAGGCTTCCTGCATCCGCTGCGCCGCTTTACCCGTCGGAGCAGCCATCGCAATCCGGATATTGGGTAGGGCTTCATGTAGCACCGCAATCATATGTGCCAAGGTGTAGGTTTTACCGGTTCCTGGCCCACCGGTAATAATATTCAGCCCCTGCTTGGCGACCATTTCCAGCGCTTGCTTTTGCTGTGGATCTGTCAGGAGGTTACGATCACGCTCACTTAAATTTACTGGCGTGATGGCTTGTGACTTGATCCGGGCGATCTGGGTGGCGACCGCTTGTTCCAGCTGCCAGTAGCGGTATAAATACAATTGCTGGTTTTCAAAAATAAAGGGCGCAATACCCTGAGCCTGCTGACTCCGATCCAGCACTAAATGATGCAATAGAGCGGTTTGCTCGGCACTGGCCGGAATACAACTATTGCCCTCCTGCATCGCTTCAAGGAGCTGCTGAATCAGCATTTTTGCGGCAGCATCAAAAGTCGCCGAACTGAATGGTGGCTGACATAGATAATCAATCCAGGCCATTAAATGGGCTGATTGCTGAGACACGTGAATTTGCTCATTTTCCACACAGTTATCCTCAAAGTTATCCACAGGATAATCTTCTGTTTAAACTCTTAAAATTTTATAAATCATCAAAATTATGCTGTTTTTTTCTGCTCAAAATAGCCCAGAATTTCATCCAGTTTCAGAATAAATTCCAGACTGGGCTGCCAGTGATAAGCACCTTGTTCAGCCTGACCATTCATACCGCGCAAATACAGATAAGTCGCCCCACCCAGATGCTGCTGTATGTGATACCCCTGCATGTTCACGCTTAAATAACGATGCAATGCCACCAGATATAAGGCCGCTTGCAGCCAGTAACTGGAGTGAGTCATATTCTGCTGGATGGCCTCAGCCGTGTAATGCTGCTGATCCGGTCCGAGAAAATTGCTTTTATAATCGGCAATATGATAGCGCTGGCCATCAAAATAAACCAAATCAATAGACCCGGTCAGATAGCGTGCTGATTTTGCCTCATTAAAATCAGGCATGAGGATATCATGCTCGGCAAACAGTTGCTGGATCTGACGAATCTGTAAGGGCGCATCGGTTAAAGACAGGTAAAACGGGAATTCGGACAGATAAGCGCCTTGCTGCAACTGCTCCAAGCTGAACTCTGCCTGTAGGGGTGCAGCCAGAATTTCTTTGAGCCAGTCATGAACCCGATTGAGCAGAAGATCTTCAATCATCTCATCAATGAAATGATCGAATGCCTGCTGAAAAACGGCTTCTACATCCAGCTGCGCTGCTGTCTCAGCAGGCGTCATCTGCGCCATTTCCTGTTCGAAAAACTGGATAAAAGGTTCATCATCCAGTTCTGTAAAATAGCGCTGAAACTGTCCTAAGAAGTTCAACCATTCAGAGTGATCGAATGTTTGAGCTGAACGGAAAAACTGCTGCCATTCCTGACGATAAGCTTCACTCTGATCATGCAGGCGAATTCCGGTCAGGATTTTATAATTCAGGCTGGAGAGTACTTTTTGCATACTCTGCTGCAATTTCTCCGGCTGCATTTGACCTTGAAGAGCCATCTGCCTGAACAGGGTCTGTAAATTCACACAGGCTGTCTGATAGCCCGGAGTAAATGCCTGCTGTAACAATGGACGAACATGAAAGGCCTGATGAAATTTCTCCTTTAGTTCCTGCCAGATTTGTGGCGCCGTATTTTTAAAACGGCGACGGATTTCCAGATTCCAGTAACTGCGATCCTGAAAATCGATATGCTCAAAAATACTGTGCAGGAAAGTTCCGGCCACCGTGCCTTTAGGAAAATTCAGCTTGATCCAGTCCAGTGGCTGACTGGCTGATTGCTGTTCCAGTTCCAGCAGATTCATTTCATCTGCGGCACTGTCCAGACGTTCAGGAGCGATGACCAGATCATCCTGCAATATCGCTTGATGCGGGAGATGCTGTGATAGTGCAGTAAAACTGGTTTTAGTCCGCGGATAGAACTGGCGCTCCGGTAAAGGATGAGCCTGCATCTGTAACGGTGCGTCTGTCTGTTGTGCCACAATTCTAGGCGGCTCAGAAGCCAGAGGCTGTTCCAGCAGACTTAAGGCATGCTGAAAGACCGCCTCACCTTGTCCACGCCAGAATGCCAAGCCTGAATCCACCTGTCCGCTCTGATCTTGCAGCATGGCATAAACCCGGTGACTGGCCCGGGTCAGTGCCACATACCAAAGCCGGTGATTTTCTGCGGCATTCCGGGCTGCATTTTGCAAAATTGCCTGCTCATGCAAGTCCTTATGATTAACTGCAATCACCCGGGATTGTTCCAGTACATTTTCCGCAGCTGACAGGGAAAAGTTCAGATTCCCCTTATTTACATCAAAAGGTGCATCGGCACCCAACAGGAATACGACTTTGAATTCCAGTCCCTTGGAAGCATGGATGGTTAAGAGCTGTACCCCATGATCGCCAGAGAGTTTGCGTTCTTTTTCGTTGTCCTTGCCGGAAGGTGATTGCAATTGACGCAGATACCAGTGATACAGCTTTTGAGCACCCTGATAATATTCACTTTGCTGGCACAGAATTTCGGTCAGATGACGTAAATTCACCACTACCCGTTCATTGTCCAGACTCTGGCTCGCGACCAGATTGGTCCAGACCTGAAACAGGTTTAAGGCATAATTCCAGGCAGTCAGGAATCCTTTTTCAAACCATATTTCCCGGATGGCATCAAAGTCGGCAATATAACGACTCAGACCTTCACTCTGCTCTTGCAGTTCGATTAGCTTTTTCAGGTTAAAGCCCAATAAACGGGTCAATAAGGCACGTTTAACTTTGGCTTCATTAAAAGGTTCCATAATCGCAGTCAGAACAGCTGCAACATCCTGAGCCACCGGGCTGGCAAAGACGCTCTGCTTGGATTCCTTATAACAGGGAATACCCATGCGTTGCAGACGCTGTTTAACCTGTTCCAGCGCATAATGGCCAAAACTGAGGACTGCAATATCATCCGCTTTTAAGTGCTGAACGTTGTCACCCTGCTGGAAATACAGTTGCTGCTGTTCAGACTGATTCAATAACTGGCGGATTTTCCAGACTACCTGATCGGCTTCAACATCCTGTTCACCGAGCTGAATCCAGCGTAATGGATGCGGATTATTCAGCGTTTTATCGATTAAATCCGGATGTAGCCGGCTTCCCGCCTGAATCAGGGTGTAATGCACCTGCTCACCAAAATCCATCTGGCGTTGAAACAGCGCGTCTACCACCTCGACCAGAGGTTTTATCGAGCGATGGTTTTGGATCAAGGTGTATTCACGACCCTGCTTTTGCCGCACGTCGGCACGCGCCTTGTTATAGGTCAGCATGTCGCCACCACGGAAACCGTAAATCGCCTGTTTCGGATCGCCCACCATGATCATACAGCCGGCTTTGACCCGATTCGGATCACGCCAGATTTTAGCCAGCAGATCATCCTGATCCTGGTTGGTATCCTGAAATTCATCGACCAGAATTAGTGGATAGCGGGCCTGTACAAACTGGGCAAAACGCTGACCTTGCTGTCCCTGTAAAGCTTCAGCCAGGGTACGAATTTGTTGGGAAAATGTAGTTTCACCCTGTTTTTGCAGGGTTTGTGGCAGACGGTTCTGCACACTGCGAATAATATGATATTCAAGATAGGTCATCAGCTGCTTCAACTGGGCATCCATCTTCTCTTTGACTTCACACAATCCATCAATGGCCTGAATCAGATTATTTTGTAGAATCTGCTGCTGCTCTGCTTCCGGACAGCTTTTGTTAAACACTTGTGTCGTCGGCTGAAAATCGGTTTTTTTACGGCGCAAATAACACAGATTCAATAAGATCGTATGCAGTTCTGGATCAAAAAAGCTCATCACACCTTTGGTTTTCAGTGCCGCCATCCAGGTCATAAAGTTTTCACAGACATCGCTTAATCTGGTGAAAAAACTTTTATGAAAATACTTCGGAGAATTCTGACAATACTCCCGAATGATCTCAATTTCATGTTCATGTACATTGAACAGGCGCTGGATGCAGTGCTCTAGTTCAGCCAGATCCCATTCGACTTTTTCTACCTTCTGAAAGTATTGCACACGGAAATTTAAAGCATCGCGGACCAGCCCGGTATAGTGTTCTACTGGTTTCAACAGGTTTTGCAGATACAGGTGATTGACCATATATTGCGGCTGCTGCTGGATCCATTCTCGTAGTACATCATGAATCAGCTGCTGGATATACAGGTCCTGATCTTCAGTCAGTTCTGCCCGTTCAATCTTGCCGCTTTCAAAGGCAAATTCACGCAATAATTTCTGGCTAAAGCTGTCCAGTGTCCCGACAAACAGCTCATCTAGTTGGTTCAGTACCAGACGCAGACGGCGCCGGGCATAATCCATGCGTGAGCCATAATCTTTTAATACCTGCTGAAATAGTGGATCCGATTCAGTCTGGATTTTGGCGGTGATTTCGACCGAATTCAGCTCCTGATGACGCTGAATAAAGGCCAAGGTTTCTTCAATTCTGAGACGCACCCGGTTTTTCAGTTCAGCTGTGGCTTTGCGAGTAAAAGTCGTCGCAATGACCTGATGCGGATAATACTGATCCAGAAAAATCCGTACCATCAGGCTGGATAAGGTATAGGTTTTACCGGTCCCCGCGGAAGCTTCAATCCAGTGCAGGCCGCTAAAGCGCATGTCTTGAATCGGATTGGTTGAAATCTTTTTGTTCTGGTTGGGTAACATGGTCATTATTCTTTTATCCATTCCAGATGTTCATGAATCGGTGCATATAACGCATGGGCAAAATCATGGCAACAGCGTTGCAAGGCCAGATCCGGGTCCTGATCCTGCAAAATAAACTGCCAGTCCTGATGCAACTGGCTGGATTCATCGCTGGCCAAAGGCTTGGCACTTTCATAGCTGTTGTTCCAGGCCTTTAGCAGTTCCTGCATCTCGGCAATAGTGATTTGTCCCTGTTCATTTTCGGTCCATTCCCAGGCCTTTTTCATCAGCAATTCGGCTGGCAGTACTAGCGGCTGGGTCTGTCCGACTTCCCAGGCTTGCAGCCAGGCCTGTAAATGATGACGTGCCTGACTAGAACGCAGTCCGGAAAATTTCAGGGTTTTATTACTGAAAATGACAATTCGTTCCAGCTGTGGAGACAGTTCATCATTATTCAGATAGGCCAACCAGAGCAGATATTCCAGCCAGACCTGTGCCCGACGTTTTTCTGAAGCGGAGGAAGACTGCATGCTGAGCCAGTAACTGCTGTGCGGTACTTGTGGCAAGGTAATATGAATCAGCAGCTCAGGATTATATTGCCAAGTTTGCTGAGTAACAGGCGTCAGCTCTTTATTCAGCTGCAATAAACGTTCTTTTAGCGATTGCCGTTCCTGCTGACTGCTGAGCCAGGTCGCTTCCTGAGTTTTTCCCACCGGCAAGCGGTCCAGCATCAGCTGTGGCTCAATCTCTTGATCCTGTTGTAATAGGAAATCACGGACTTGATACTGTTCCAGTTTATTCAGCAATAAGGGTTCTTGTGAACTTGGCAGATCGGCATACCTCACACTGGAAATACCGACACTTTTCAGGAATAAGCGTGCCGGGAAAATCATGTCACGAATCCACTCATCCCCTTTCAGCACCCGGATTTCTTTCTGCATCAGTGCTGGATAATGGGCATTGATCCAGCTGCTGCGCTTGCCCTCTGCACTGCGAATATATTCGGCCACAGCAAACCACTGGGTCTGATAACGTGGGGTATGAGACTCTACATAACCGATCGGGTCAAAAGGCTGTAATGGATGTACATGATAGAGTTGACGGATATGCTTGGCGACACTCAAACTATTCATCTCAACCGTTTCATCGACTTCAGCATCGGGCTGATCTGACTGGCAAATCAAGGCAATATGCTGGATTAATTCCTGCAATGAAGTGGATGGATCACGCGCTTCCCCGTCATCAACATCAAAGCCATTATAGAACAGCCATAAATTGTCCTGCGCCAGTAGCAATGCATCCAGAAAAGCGCCTTGGTCATCATCCAGACGGGAACGATCCCCTAGTTGCGGCTTCAGACTGCCCATCAGGTCAAATGGCACCTGCTGATTCCGGCTCGGAAATTTACCGGTATCCAGATTCAGCATCACCACCAGTTTATATGGCAACGGACGGATCTGTCCGATCTGACTAAAGGTAATCTGTCCGGTCGGTTCAGCCTGATCGAGTTGCATCTCCAGTGTATTCTGAATTTCTTCCAGTACATAAGGCAATGGCAGACTTAAGGCGACCAGCTCCTGGCTGGCCTGCGGATCATCCTGATCGTGATAATCGGCCAGCGTCAGCATCCGCATCTGCTTGTCGATAATCTCTGCAACCGTCTTTAAGGACTCAACCCCGGCTTCACGGAATTCATTCAGATCTTCACGCAGATATTCTAGCCAGGTTTTTACCGGGGTACATTGGCCCTGTTCATGCAAAATCAGCCAGTCACGGCGCTGCACCAGATCCTGATAAATCTGAATTAAAGTCGAGATGAGAGGGAAATCACTACTCAAGACCTGAGCATAACTTAAGGTGTCCTGAAACAGGACATGTTCTGGCACTGCGAGTCCGAGTGCCAGTCGATCCAATGCAAATTTAAAACTGAAGCGGTAGTCTTCATCACCGGCAGTCAGGCTTTGCTGTAAATGCTGCTGATCCAGACCGCGTTTAAAGCCCGCTTCACCCAATAACTGTAACATGCGCTCAACTTGGGTATAGTCCAGCGCATAAAGTTGCTGGGTGGCATTCAGGCTGAGCCAGTCGGCAAAATCCTCAATACTGAAACGTCGATGCACCAGCTGAATCCGGCCCAGTACCGCGCGCCAGGCATTGCTGACATCGAGTCGGGACACCCCGGCAATCTGAATCGGTAAATATAGATTATCTTTTTGCAGACGCTGGCTATTGCCTTCCCGTTCTCGTGGGGGGGGTGCAAAGACACTCCGAATCGCCGGCTCCAGCTCTTTCAGGTTCGGGGCCAGCACCAGAATATCGCTCGGCTGACGTGGGACATCTTCGGTACCTTGAGCCAGCCAGTGAATCATCTGTTCTTTTAAAACTTCCAGCTGGCGCAGTGAAGAATGGCAGACATGAATCTGCACCGAATCATCGTCTGGTTTGAGCGGATATTGGTGTTTTTCCGGTTCCAGCAGGTACAGAATATCCGACTGGATTTTGGCCAGTAACTTATCCTGATATTCATCGACGAAAGCATCGGCCCAGAGACCTTCTTCACCTGAAGACAGTTTAGACAATAACGAGAAATGATCACGTGCCTGCTTGCCAAAGCGCGTCAACAGTGGATGCCGCGATTCCCGGTCTTCGGCATTAAAGTTCAGCTGAAAGGCTGTAAAGAAATGCTGGATTTCGATATCAGTCGGCAAACGTCCCTGAGATTTTTCAAATTTCTTGATGAAACGTTCCTGCACGCCAAGGTCATAACGTGCTTTCCAGTCCGGATCGACACTATCGGCCCAGTATTCCTGTGATGGGTTAAAGTGGAAAATATAAATATCGATGTATTGACCGAGACGGCGCAAGAAATCCAGTTGACTCGGTGGCAATTCTAGCAAGGTAAAGACCACGACCTGTTGTGGTAAGCGTTTTAAAGCCTGTGCCTGGGTATCTTCATTCTCTAGACGTTCCCAGTACATCTGTTCGATGTCCAGAATCTTGGCATAATCATCCTGAAAGACATGCTGCCACAGCCAGCGCTGCCAGGCTTCCAGTTCACGTGCCTGAATCTTGACGAAGTCCGCCACCGGAATTTCATGGCCATTTTCATCTTTAGGAATATAGATCATCTGCTCAAGATCGAGCGCAATATCCTGCCCCCAGGACGCCAGCCAGTTGGTCGGACAACGGCATTCCTGTGGCGGACAATTCAGCGAGCAATAACCACGATAATCCATATAGTGGCTAAACAGGCGCGAGACCTGTTCAGATACCCAGTACAGCATGCTTTGTTTTTTCAGCTGCTTCTCTGTGCCCTGTTCCAGACGATCTGCGCTGTCATAAATCCGTTTGATAATCGAATACAGCGGATGATCGACCTCTAATGGAATCTGCTCAGGCAAAATACATTTACGTAATGCCTGAAATACCCGCCATTTAATAATAATTCGGGGAATATTGGCTTCACGGATCTGTTCAACTTCTTTGGGGTTATTCAGCACCCACTGATAGGAAGTCCACTGAAAGGCACGGATCCGGTGATGAAACTGGGTATTGGCACTGATGCCCTTTTTCTCGGCAATTTTTTGGGTCAGCCAGGCCTCGACTGCAGGAGACGGTACAATAAAATGCCGCGGCTGTAACACGGCCAAGGGATTTTTTGCGCTCTGGTTGACGATACGCAGCATACTATCCAAAAGCACATCAATGCGTTGACTCTGAATAACATGAATTGCCATCGTTTCCCCTGAAAAATGAGATGGAGCAGTACTACAAAATGATAAAGATTATTTACTATACTTACCGAACTGTCTATGTCACTTTAAAACTCATACTTCAGTCAAAAAAGTTCTTTGAAAAAAGCATCTTATTGATGTTTGAACAGAAAAAAACAACATCTAGCTTTAGGTAATGCCCATGAAATTAGACAAAATTCCAGATCGTATCGATCCAAGTTTAGATTTAGACAGAATTCGCAACGAGTGCTTAGAGCTAACCAAAAAACGTGCCTATTATTCTGCCGGAGCAGCTGTGATTCCGGTGCCATTTCTGGACGTGGTCATTGATGTCGGCATTCTGTCGCAACTGATTCCGGAGATCAATGCCCGCTTTGGTCTGGCCCCTGAACAGATCAGTGTGTTTGATCCTGCAACCAAACAGGTGCACTGGAATGAACTGCGTAAACGCGGAATCGAGTTTTCCGGTCTGGTGGTGGCACGTACAGCAGTCAAAAAATCTTTGAACAATGTTGCAGCGAAAGTGATCACAAAGCAAGTCACAAAATTCATTCCACTCGGTGGTCAACTGGTAGCTGCGAGCCTCGGTTATTTTGTCATGAAAAAAATTGCTGAAGCACATGTTGAAGATTGCTATCGTACTGCAAAAAATATTCAGCAAAAACAGATTGCTCAAAGCAAATAAATTTCCCGCCCCATTTTTTATCCCCAAACTTTTCAAAACTCAGGCAGATTAATCTGCCTGAAGCTGCTTTAAAATTGTTTTTAAAATTTCGATCCGAGCGGTGTTTTTATCATCAGTGGCGATAATGTGCCATGGTGCCTGTTCTGTCGACGTACGCTCAAACATGTCGGCTGCTGCTTCTAAATAATCATCCCAACGTTCCCGGTTACGCCAGTCTTCATCGGTGATTTTAAAGCGCTTATGCGGAGTATCTTCACGCGCCTTGAAACGAGCGGCCTGTTCTTCCTGGGAAATCGCCAGCCAGAATTTAATAATCACGGTTTGATGGTTAATCAAGCTCTGTTCAAATCGGTTAATTTCATCATAGGCCCGCTGCCATTCTGCCGGGCTGGCAAAACCCTCTACCCGTTCTACCAGCACCCGGCCATACCAGGAGCGGTCAAAGATACAGATATCATCATCGGTTTGCAGCTTGTTCCAGAAACGCCATAAATAAGGACGATTCAGTTCATATTTTTCCGGTGCCCCGATGGTCTGAATTTCATATTCACGGGGATCCAGCTTTTTCACAATCCGCTTGATCGCTCCACCCTTGCCCGCTGCATCCATCCCTTCAAACAGCAAAATCACATTGCGTGGGTCTGAGCGCAGCGCCTTGGCCACCTGAGGAGACAGTTTTTTCAGTTCCACCTTATAGTCCTCTGTCTTGGCAAGCTCTTGCGAAGGATGCTGCAATAATTCTGGAATTTTGGCCTGTTTCCATCGTCCCTTGGCCCGGACCGGATGATTCGGACAATGTTTTAAAGCTTGCAAAATATGCTGTGCAAACTGCTGGTCACGCTGTTTTTCATCTTCCCCATCAATGATCAGCCAGTCTTCGTCTTTAGTAAACCGCTCTCGCAAACGCTGCACGGTGTCGTACTTTTTTTTGTCGCGCCAGTCCAGGCCATGCAGTTTGTGCCATTGCATTTCACTCGGATCAATCTGATCCAGGCGTTTTTGTAGCACTTTCCAGGACAAGTCGAACCAGACCTTGACCACATCAACATAGTTATTTTTTAGATCCTGCTCAAAGACACGCATATCTTCCAGATAGGCATCAAACTGGGCATCATCAATGGCACCAGTCTGTATGGTGGTTCTGAGCAGATCGCTGTACCAGTTGCCAAATAGAACCATGATTTGGCCTTGGGCCGGAATAAACCGTGTATAGGGTTGCCAGAAGGTCTGTTTCTCTCCTAATACTTGCGGCTGATCGGCCTTCACCTGCAAATAACGGGGATCTACCCACTCACGTAACTGTTTGACTGCTTCGCCCTTACCCGCCAGCTCAATTCCATTGACCAGAACAATCAGGCTTTTGCCATTTTTCTGACCTTGGGTTTTCCTTAGATCATACTGGGCATTGATCAGCGCAAGGGATAGCTTGTCTTCATCCATTAACTGGAAACTTTGTTCTTCTGTACGCATGGAGATCCCTCATCTTTTATTCTTGTGGGCAGTATAGCGAGGAGTTTGAAGGCAAAAATAGCGTTAGCAACGTTTTTCACACGATTAGATTGTCTGTTTAAACAGCAAATTGACATTCAAATAAGGAATCATTGATCAATTTGTCATAGCGAGATTGCGCCACACCCTCTAAGATTCTGAGATCGAAAAATCATATTTGAAAATACATGTCCAAACTTGCCCGATTAGATGAACTCTTAGAACAGTATTATCAGCTGAAGTATCACACTCAGCCTGAAATTTTAAGCCGTTTACAGGATGTGCAGGCATGGCAAAAGGCACGGATGCAGCGCAGCCATCATCAGCATTTTTCTGAAAAAAATAACCAGCTGATGGCCGAATATTTCCTGAATCGGCTCTATGGCGGCCCAGACTTTGACGCACTGGCCGAACAGATTGCCCGACTGATGAAATATGCGCACAAGGCAGAAAAAATGATTCCGGAAAATGCCCTGAAAACCGGAACCTCAGGCGTAGAACTGGCGATCTTGGCCGTGCAACTGGATGAACAGGTCGCAATCCAGCTTTTAGAGGATTATCCTGCCAACACACCACTGACCGATGAAATGATGCGCGTGACCTATCTGAAACTGGATCAGGGGGAAGCACGCTTGAAACAGCTGGCATTGCTGGATCAGCTAGGTGTTAGCCTGGATAAATATATGCGTTCCTTTGTGGTTTATACCGCTTTCAAGATGTGTAAAGGTGCAGCCAATAAATATCATTTTCAGGTGATGTATGAGTTTATGCAGGACGGTTTCCAGGCCATGAAACCGTTAAAATCGGCAGAAAAATTCGTGCATGACTTTACTGCGATTGAACGTGGCATTATTGATAAGGTGCATTCAGGCGATCCTGCACCATTCCAATAATAGATTCCTTTCCCATCCATGATGAGGAAGGCTTGCGGTCCTGCCTGATCCTGATATTTTCAGGTTTTTAGGCAGGCCATCGCCAGTGATAAATCATATGAATTATTCGATCACTGGCAGTGAAGATTTCCGCCCATATTCCTATTTTTCTGTATATTATTCATAACAATTGCATCATGATTGCTGAATAACATCCAAGAATCTGTCATTATGCAGGCAATGCAAGATTAACCCGATTGATATGTTAGGAGTGACTCCAATGTCGAATGAAAATCAAACGCCTACCCCTACACCCGAGTCGGCACAACAGACAGACAAAGTGAGCCCATTCTTAACCACTCCGCTTCCGCAAGGCGCTCCACAAGGTCAGCAACAATCTCTAGAACAACGCCTGACCGATACGCCTGTGACTGGAACTGTCCCTAAATATAACCTGCCACGCGGTGCCAATACCGGTAACGTCGGTCCAACCACGCACTTCGGCTACAAGACTGTGAGCAGTGACGAAAAAGCCCAAAAAGTGGCTGAAGTATTCCATTCGGTAGCCAGCAAATACGACATCATGAATGACCTGATGTCATTCGGCATTCACCGTCTATGGAAACGTTTTGCGATTAATATGTCAGGCGTACGCCGTGGCCAGCATGTGCTGGATATTGCAGGCGGCACAGGTGACTTGGCCAAAGTATTTAGCCGTGAAGTGGGCCCTACCGGTCATGTAGTACTGTCTGATATTAACGAATCCATGCTGAATGTTGGCCGTGACCGTCTGATTGATGCCGGCTGTACCAATGTTGATTTCGTTCTGGCGAATGCAGAAACTCTAGAGCCATTTGCCGACAACAGCTTTGACTTGGTAACGATTTCTTTTGGTCTGCGTAACGTGACTGATAAAGATGCAGCATTGGCTGCGATGTATCGCGTGCTTAAGCCAGGCGGTCGTTTACTGATTCTGGAATTCTCTAAACCAGTCTTTGAGCCATTCTCAAAACTGTATGACCTGTATTCATTCACCGCTTTACCAATCATGGGTAAAATCGTGGCGAATGATTCAGAAAGTTATAAATACCTGGCTGAATCAATCCGTATGCATCCAGACCAGCGTACTTTAAAAGGCATGATGGAAAATGCTGGCTTCCAGAACTGTGATTACCACAATCTGACCGGCGGTATCGTTGCCGTTCACCGTGGCTTCAAGCTTTAAGGGTCGTACCCGATATGTGGTCACTTCTCGCCCTCGGTGCTGTTGAACGCCTGATTCATCATATGATTGATCTGGATGCGATTACCCGCATTCAGCTCAATGCTTTGGCCGGCAAAATGCTGCGGGTGGTCATTGCCTCACCGCAGCTGTCCATCGATGTCTTCTTTGATGAGGGCAAGGTTCGTCTGGAACCAACGCCAACCGGCCATACTGAAGACTCTTCGATTTTTGAACAGCGCCCTTATGAAGCCAATAATGCTCAAACGCCTGAAGCAACGGCGACGCTACAGGTGCACAATGTCGTAGAGCTGCTCAAGCTGCTGCTTGCTGATGAAGTCGGTAATATTCCGCTGCAAGGCGACTACAAACTTCTGCAAGAAATCCAGCGCATCATGCAGCAGGCTGAATTTGATCTGGCGGCGCATTTAAGTCCCTGGATTGGCCCTGCTCTGGCACATGAAATTGGCAAGTTGCAGCTGGCTCCAAAGCATTTAAAACGCACTTTACAAAGTCAATTATTTTTCGCTGAAGATGCCCTGAAAGAAGATAGTGGCTTGTTTGCCCCGCGCTGGCAAATGGATGACCTGAATCAGGATACCCGTATCCTGAACCAGAATTTAGATCGCGTCGAAGCCAAAATCCGTCAGCTTCAGGCACAGATTGAATCTGACGATTCTACTGATCAGCCATTTACTCCTGCTACACCTCATATTCCTTCTCAATACTAGGTACACCGCTTTATGATTCCGCATGTTTCACGTTTACTCGAACTTTGGCGCATCGCCGCGCACTATAGACTCGACACGTTGTTTCCTGCGGAAGAACTCCCTGAAAAAGCCCGACATATTTTATCTTTGATCCGTATGCATCCGGCAGCCTGGTCCAGCCGTGAGCGTAAAAACCCGCTCAAGCTGAAACTGGCACTGGAAGAAATGGGACCGCTGGCAATCAAGCTGGGTCAGTTGCTTTCGACCCGTCGTGACCTGATTCCGCCTGAAGTGCTGCAACAACTGGTCCTGTTACAGGATCAGGTCAAGCCCTTTGATAATGATGTCGCCAAGATGCGTATTCAGGAGTCCTTAAAAGCGGATGTAAATACCCTGTTCGCCCGATTTGATACTCAGCCACTAGCAGCCGCCTCGATTGCACAGGTGCATACTGCAGCCCTGCATGATGGGCGTGAAGTGGTGGTCAAAGTGACCCGCCCGAATATTCGCCAGCAGATCTTGCAGGATTTTGAAATTCTAAGCTGGCTGGGTGATTTTCTGGAAAAGCGTCTGGAAGCAGCGCGTGCCCTACACTTGTCTGAAATTATTCAGGACTATCGCCAGATCATTCTGAATGAGCTGGACCTGATGCTGGAAGCGGACAATACCCGCCGTATGCGTCATTACTTCACTGGCTCCAGCATGATGTATGTGCCTGAAGTCTATATGGACAGTAAGGACGTGCTGGTAGCAGAACGGATTACCGGTGTTCCGATTTCGGATATTGCCACCTTTGATGAACTGGGTATGGACCGTGCTGATCTGGCACGTAAAGGTTTAACTATCTTTTTTACTCAGGTCTTCCGCGACAACTTCTTCCATGCGGACATGCATCCAGGTAATGTCTTTGTCGAAACTATCAATCCTGCCAATCCGCGCTTTATTGCGCTGGACTGCGCGATTATGGGAGAGCTGTCCAAGCATGACCAGATGACCGTGGCACGTATGCTGTTGGCGGTCATGAACAGTGACTTCATGCAGCTGATTCAGATTGTGCATCAGGCGGGCTGGATTCCACCAGGTACCGATCAGGACGCGCTAGCACGCGAAATGCGTCGCACTGTAGGTCCAATGGTCTCCAAACCGATGCATGAGCTGGATTTTGCCGGCATTCTGATTCAGGTTATGGACATCGCCCGTCGTTTCCATCTGGAGATCCCGCCACAACTGATGTTGTTACTGAAAACATTGGTACATGTGGAAGGTCTGGGAACAGACTTGTATCCTGAGCTGGATATCTGGAGCCTGGCTAAACCAATCCTCACCGATTGGGTCAAAGCCCAGATGAATCCGCAAAAGAATATTAAAGAACTGGGACAAAAAATCCCGGATCTGCTTTTGGGTGCGCAGGATTTACCGACCCTGATGATCGACAGCCTGAATGGTCTGAAAAACCAGTCCGCCTGGCATGCCAAACAGCTCAATGAATTACAAAGCATGCGCCTGCAAATGGAACATCAGCAAAAACGTAGCTGGATTTTTGGCAGCATCATGGCCATTCTGCTTTCGATTGCGATTATTTCACCATGGTTTGTGTCAGTGATTCTGATTGTGCTGGCAAGCATACTTGCTGTCTGGCGGATTGCGAAATAATTTTTAAAGAGCCTGATTCGTCAGGCTTTTTTATGCTTAAATTATTAGATATCTTTCATAAATCAAAAAACGATCTTCTTTTTGGTTAATATTTGCACTCCGGATTTCTTAGCATTCGTGCATAATCTGCGGATGAAATACATCGATTCAAACAAGCTTTCTGATCCTCAGTTCAAGCGATACACAGGCATCTCATGGTCAACTTTCTATTTGATGGTTGAGCAATTGCAGAAGCATGTCTCTGCCAAAGGCAGACCGCCCAAGTTAAGCCTGGAGGATCAGGTTCTGCTCTGTCTGAGCTATTGGCGGGAATACCGAACCTTATTTCACGTTGCGACGAGTTACGGGGTTTCAGAGCCCACAGCCTCAAGAATTGTCCGTCATGTTGAAGACTGCCTGATTCGGTCCAATCTGTTTAATTTACCCAAAGATTTACCCGAGGGCGAAGGCATCGACTGGCATGTTGTGATCGTGGATGCCACGGAAATTCCAATCCAAAGGCCTAAAAAAACAGAAGAAAAGCTATAGCGGCAAGAAAAAGACCCATACCTTTAAAGTACAGGCCATGATTCACTACAAAACTCAGAAAATTCTGAGTTTATGTACCAGTCGCGGTGCAGTGCATGATTTCGAGTTGTTCAAACGCAATTTAAACCAGATTCCTTTTGGGGCTTTTATTCTTGCAGATAAAGGCTATCAGGGGATTTATGTGTTGTATCCGAATAGCCTGTTGCCATTAAAAGCCAAAAGACACTGTAAATTGGATCCTGAATTGAAAATCTATAATCAAGAAATCAATAAAAGAAGAATCGGAATTGAGCATGTATTTGGCAGCCTGAAAACCTTCAAAATCCTTGCTGAGCGTTATCGAAATAGAGGTAAAAGGCTTGGTTTGAGATTCAATTTAATCGCTGGAATCTACAACTTGGAACTGAGCAAAAAATGATTTATGAAAGAGGTCTATTGAAAAAATAAAACAAGAATATCCAAATGAAATATAGCTTTTTATGGGCTATTTATCGCGAAAAATCTTTGTCGGCCTTTTTGTATAGTTTGCTTTATAGTTTCTTACCCCTCTTAGACTTGATAACTTATCTCAACTATAGATTTCGATGGCTAACTGAGATACCCACTACCGACTCAATATCATTCCGCATGATCAATAGCCCATCCTTTTGGCTGATGACGCTATTCAATTTCATGCCCCTCTTCTGCTTATTTCTCATAAAGCAGCAAAAACTCATAGTAGTTTTGGCAGTATGGATTTTTTGTGGGTTTAGTTTTTATTTGATCAATAACTATACTGTTGCAAATTACCCGATGTCGACCTTAATTCTTGTGAGCTCAAGTCTTGCTCTAATACGCTCACGTAATAAAAAACTTATGCTGACTTATATTAACCCGATGCCATGACTCTTAAGTCACCTTAGGGTACATCTTGCCATTGGGCTCTGTGACCAAATGCTTAAAATATGTCCTCATTGGCCAAATATGGGTTGAACCTTTATGCAGATTTTACAAAAACATGCGCCTGCTCTGAAAATCCGCGCTGGGCATCAGGCTCGTGAGCTGATTTTGAAAGAAGGTTTGCAACCCGAACAGATTGATATCGTGCCAGGTGCCGCAGGTGGACCCAAAGGTATTGGTATTCAGGGACTGGATCAGGCTATTTTTGGCGAGTTTTTCCCACGTGCTCCTCAGCGTAGAACCTTAGTCGGTTCATCCATTGGTAGCTGGCGTTTTGCCAGTGTCGCGGCGTGGGGAGCCAAAGCAGGCACTGAACGTCTTGCCGACTTGTATACCCATCTGTACTTTCACAAGAAAATGACCCGTAAGGAGGTCAGTGACGTTTGTCGTGGCATGCTGCTGGATCTGGTACAAGGCAAAGAAACCGATCTGGTGAATCATCCAGATTATCATCTGACAGTATTATCGATTAAAGCCCAGCACATTTTCCAGAGTGACAAGGCACTCCCCCTACTCGCCTCTGTAGCCGGCATCGTTGGAACTACCGCTGTGGCGCGTAAACATAGCCGCCATTTTATGCAACGTGTGATCAGCCAGCCGAATACAGGTGAACAGTTTAAAATTGCCGATGATGGATTTACCACACATTATCATGCCTTGACTGAGCAAAGTGTTTTGTCCTGGCTGATGGCCTCTGCTTCTATTCCAGGCGTGATGGCAGCGGTCAATAATATTCCAGATGCACCACAAGGTTATTATCGTGATGGTGGCTTGATTGACTATCATATTGACCTGCCGTTTCAGAGCAAAGGCATCGTGCTGTATCCGCATTTTACTGACAGCATTACTCCCGGCTGGTTCGATAAACTGTTTAAACGCACGGCAAGCCCGGAAAATCAGGCACGAACTTTGCTAATTTCACCCTCTCAGGAATATCTGCAAAGTTTGCCTTTGGGTCGTTTACCAGATCGTAAGGACTTCACTTTGAAAGGTTTGGATCAAGCTCAGCGGATTCAGCTCTGGAAGCAATGCATTGCTGAAAGTCAGCGCCTGGGAGATGAATTTCTGGAACTGGTCGAGAAGCAGAATTTTGCTGATGTGATGCAAAGCCTGTAATGGGCGCGGTCTGCCCGAATTTTTTGTATAATTACCTTAATTTTTTGAACTGTTGAGATTTATGCAGAAATTTTTAGTGATCCTGCAATATGCATGTATAGCCTTTGGACTTTATCTGATTTATAGCGTTAGCATGTCGCTGTATACCCAGCAATTTGAGCTGATGGAACTGGTGGCAGATATTGGCACCATTCTGATCTGTCTGGATTTGGGTGTGTTCTTATATACCAGTAAAGGCAAACAAGGCATCACCATGGAAGAGTATGCTAAACAGCTAGAACAACCACCGTCTAAACTGGTTTATGTGACACGTAAACTGGGACATCTGGGTATTTTATTGATTATTACCAGCTGGATTGTTCCGATTATTAATAGCTAATCCAAAATAAAAAACCTCCCGATTGGGAGGCTTTTTTTAAATTTCTTTGAGATGACAGGCTTTTAAAAATTGATATGTTGAATCATACAATTCACTCGGTCTGGTCCAATCATTATCATCTACATTCGGTAGGTAAATCACCATTCCTTGACGCGCACGAGTCAACAAAACACGATAAGTATTCAGTAGATATTTTTGCTTTTCCATCTGATTGATGTTCTGCCATTTTGTTCCTTTAAATGCTTGATAACACCAACCATCCTTAAAGTAAAAATTAATATCCCACGCAACACAGCAGTAATCTAATTCTAATCCTTGAACATCAAATTCTGTGGCGACATCTTCTAAGTAATATGAAGAACGTACATCAATTGTAGAATTCAAAAACCAATCAGATGGTGTGATTTTATTTTTAACATCAATCCCCTCTGCTTTGAGTCTTCTTGCGCCTGAGCTCGCAACCATGCCGTAACGCTCTGTCCCTTTAGCTTGTTGTTTTAGCCACGACTTCGCTCTTTCCAAGTTCCTTGTTAAAACAATTGGATAGGATTCT
This sequence comes from Acinetobacter sp. CAU_H_56, assembly GCF_058599425.1. Classification (NCBI taxonomy): domain Bacteria; kingdom Pseudomonadati; phylum Pseudomonadota; class Gammaproteobacteria; order Moraxellales; family Moraxellaceae; genus Acinetobacter; species Acinetobacter sp. CAU_H_56. The sequence continues at coordinate 2,778,131 of NZ_CM178654.1, forward strand.
ATAACTTGGCTATAAATATGTTGTGCTTTCGTCGCATCCCCATCTAAAATTGCTTGGACAAGTTCAGCAACTCTTTCACTTCTAAACGACCTTACTGATACCGCCAAATGTAAATCAGGTTCTTTATTACCATGCTGAATTAAATGATGCTTTCGGCTTTGATCTTGTATATAGACACGATCCTCTAAAATTTTCTCAGAATAATAAATCTGCCATTCAGGATAATGCTGTTGTAAAGCATCTAACCATTCGATAACCCCTGCTTCTCCAGTGTTAATCTCTTGACCGCCACCGATCAAACAAATAATCACACACCAATCCGTGTGCCGATCCATTACCTCAATCAAAAATTGTGGTTCAGATTTATCAAAGTTCTGAATTCCCTTTTTTTGCTTCATAAAGTTAGAAACTTGTTCTTTGCGCCAAGCTCTTTGTGCCTCATCAAATACCACCACCTTTTCAATAGGAGCTTCTAATGACCTTAAGTACTCATCTCGAAAGTGATGGATATTTTGAATAAAAGCTTTTGCTTTTCTTTCAGCACTTGATCTGGTTTCAAGTTGACCTTCAGTTTTTGCTGTTTCAACTGTTTGTCGAATCAGTGCTTCCTTTAGCACATCAACAAGTGGGCCATTGCCCGAGAGAAAAACTGAATGTTCTGATTCGTCTTTTTTTAGTCGCTGGTTAGCAATATTCAGCCCTGCTAATGTTTTTCCAGCACCCGGTACTCCTGTAAGAAAACAAATTGCCTTATGTCGTTTTTCTTTTGTTGTTTCAATAATATGTTCAATACGTGCTGAAGTTATTTTTAAATTAATCGCCCCTGCATCACTTCTGGAAATATCTTCAACTTGATGTCCTTGATAAAGTGCTTTCGCTGCTTCAATGATTGTGGGTGTCGGTCTATAGCTGGCTTGATTCCACTCTTGGACATTAATCTCCGCATCCTCATTATAATGCGCAAGAACCTGTAGAATCATTTGGTTTAAATTGTACTGATGACAACAAATGGGCGCTCCAAGATCATCTACATCCTCCCAGATGATCTCTTCTGTATCCGCTTCAGTAGCTATAAGAATTGGAATAATTTTTTTATCATGACTTTGTGAATGAAAATTCTTTAAATCCAAGCAATAATCAATCACCTGATTTTTTGCAGTTGCAGAATAAAAACTTTCCCCAACCTTAAATTCAATAACAAAAATTAAATCACGAATAATCAGAATATTATCAGCACGCTTCCCCATGCGAGGAATGCTGTACTCAAAGTAAAGACGACCCTTTGCTATACCAACTAAATTTGCTTTTAAAATATCTATTTGTGCTAACCAAGCATTTTTCTGTAAATCTTCAAGTGCAAATTCATGATGCTGTGCCAAATTACCTAAGATTAAGTCATTTGAGCTAGATAAAAAATCTTGGATGGAACTTTGATAATAACTTCTTAGCATTTTTAGATTCTTTGAGATTTTTTAAATGTTTTTAATAAGAAAAACCTCCCAAAAGGGAGGTTTTTCGTTTAGAGCCTAAAGATTATTTCGAACCTTTAATTCCGGCTTGAAGTAATAGTGCTCCTAAACCACCAATTTTATTTTCTTGTGGTTTAGCCGCTTGAGGTTTCTTGCCATGCGGGCGGTCACCTTGTGGACGTGCATGCTGTGGACGTTTGCCTTGTGGCTTGCGCTCACCGCGTTGCTCATTGTCACGACGTGGTTGACGTGGTGCTTTCGCTGGCGCTTCCGAACCTTCAGGACGCATCGACAGATTGACACGGTTACGTTCCACATCAACGTTCAGTACACGAACTTGTACGATTTGACCTGGTTTTACCACTTTATGCGGATCAGCCACAAATTCATTGGCTAATTCAGAAATATGTACCAAACCATCCTGATGTACACCAACATCCACGAAAGCACCGAAGTTAGTCACATTGGTGACTACGCCTTCCAGCTGCATGCCTTCAGTCAATTGAGCCACTTCAGTAATATCATCACGGAATTTTGCGGTACGGAATTCTGGACGCGGGTCACGGCCAGGTTTTTCCAGTTCAGCTAAAACATCCTGAACGGTTGGCAGACCGAATTTATCATCCACAAACTCTTCAGCATTGACCTGACGAATGATTTCAGTATTACCAATGATGTCTTTAACAGTCGTTGCTTTTGCTTCAACAATTTTAGATACCAGTGGATAAGACTCAGGGTGAACTGCAGAAGCATCTAATGGTTCTGAACCTTGCTGGATACGCAAGAAACCCGCTGCCTGTTCAAAAGTACGCTCGCCTAGACGTGGCACTTTTTTCAGGTCCTGACGGTTGTCAAAACGGCCATTTTCCTTACGGAAGTCCACGATTTGCTGTGCAATTGATTTGTTCAGACCTGCGATATAACCCAGGATTGCAGCAGATGCAGTATTTACATCCACACCGACCGAGTTCACACAGTCTTCAACCACTGCTTCAAGAGTTTTTGCCAGACCGGTCTGGTTTACATCATGCTGGTACTGACCTACACCGATTGATTTAGGATCAATTTTCACCAGTTCAGCCAATGGATCTTGCAGACGGCGTGCAATTGATACTGCACCACGGATCGATACATCCAGTTCAGGCAATTCCTGAGAAGCCAGTTCAGATGCTGAGTAAACAGAAGCACCCGCTTCTGAAACAGAAACACGAGTCAATTTCAGGTCGCTATTTGCAGCCATCATTTCGGCAATTAACGCTTCAGTTTCACGGCTTGCTGTACCATTACCGATTGCAATCAGGTCAACATTGAATTCGCGGCAAAGACGTGCCAATTCAGTCAGTGAACCTTCTTTATCATCTTTCGGTGCAAATGGGTAAATGGTGCTATGTGCTAATACATCACCTGATTCATTCACCACTGCCAGTTTAACGCCAGTACGGATGCCAGGGTCTACACCCAGAGTTGTACGGGCACCTGCAGGCGCAGAAAGCAGTAAATGACGCAGGTTTTCAGCAAAGACCTGCATTGCTTCAGCTTCAGCAGCCAGACGTTTTTCAGTCAATAATGAATGTTCGATCGTTGGACGAACTTTACCAAGCCAGAACAGTTTCGCAGTTTGCTTTAAGAAATCCCGACGAGATTGCGGCTGAATGGTATCCAGGTTGTATTCAGTTTCAATACGTGCCAATGGTGCATCATCTTCACCATCTACTTTAAGGCCCAGTACATTTTCCTGACGGCCACGTAGCATTGCCAATAAGCGGTGTGAAGGTACCTTGTTCAGATTTTCAGAGAAATCGAAGTAATCACGGAATTTTTTACCAACTTCTTTTTTCTCTTCACTAGCGACCAGACTTTTCAACACAGCCGTTTTAGCAAACATTGCTTTAAGCTCAGTGGTCAACGCAATATTCTGTGCCCAGTCATCAATCAGGATGTGCTGGATTGCATCAAGCTGGCTTTCCTGATCTGGATAATCTTCATGGCTAAAGCCCGCTAAAGCTTCTGCTGGATCCACGGCTTCAGTAAAGATTTTCTCTGCAATCGGACCTAAACCGGCTTCTTTGGCTTTAAACGATTTGCTGGTACGTTTTGGACGGTATGGTGCGTAAATTTCTTCTAGGGCATTTTTAGTTTCTGCCGCATTCACCCGTGCCAATAAATCATCAGATAATTTATTTTGTTCTTTTAGTGATTCGATCACCTTTTCACGGCGTTCATACAAATCACGCAAATACGATAAACGTGTATCGAGCTGGCGTAGTTGCGTATCGTCTAAGCCCTGCGTTACTTCTTTACGGTAACGTGCAATGAAAGGAACGCTGGCACCCTCATCAATCAGTTTGATGGCAGCTTCTACTTGATTTGGACGTACGGCAAGTTCTTTTGCCAACTGCTGAACTAAGTCAGTCATCGTGTTTGATCCCACAAGGATAAGTACTAAATGGCATGATTATAAAGACCAGGTCTATAAAATCCACCATTGTTTTTATTAATTTATATAAGCTTCAGATAACCGTATACGATCGTTTTCCAGTTTTTCCACTAAAGTTTGCATGAACTTTGCATTTTATTCTTGTTCCGAGACGATTTTTTTCGCATATAGATGTATATATTTGGTATCTATGTCTTGATTTTAACTGCAATATTTGATGCTTTAGAGCATAGTCAATTAATAGTAATGAATCGTATACTCAAAGCATATTTCATTTTTTGTTTATGACGACAATAAAGAATAAAGGAGCACCTCATGAGTTTAGTGGTACCTGCTGAAAAACCCGATGCTGTACATACCGAAACCGACCGGGTCGAGCGCATCCTGGTTGTCGATGATGATGTGCGTCTGCGTACCCTGTTACAACGTTTCCTTGAAGATAAAGGCTTCGTCGTTAAAACTGCGCATGATGCTACCCAGATGGATCGACTATTACAGCGGGAACTGTTTTCTCTGATTGTGCTCGATTTTATGCTGCCTGTAGAAGACGGCCTCAGCATCTGTCGTCGCCTACGCCAGTCGAATATTGATATTCCAATTATTATGCTCACTGCACGTGGTAGCGATTCGGATCGTATTGCGGGTCTGGAAGCCGGTGCCGATGATTACCTGCCTAAGCCATTTAATCCAAATGAATTGCTGGCACGTATCCGTGCAGTTTTGCGTCGTCAAGTTCGTGAAGTGCCAGGCGCTCCTAGCCAGCAAATGGAAGTGGTGTCGTTCGGCCCATGGTCACTGGATCTGTCCACTCGTACTCTGACTCGTGAGGGCCAGGTAGTGACCCTGACCACTGGTGAATTTGCGGTATTGAAAGCGCTGGTTCAGCATCCACGTGAACCTTTAACGCGTGACAAACTGATGAATCTGGCACGTGGCCGTGAATGGGGTGCGATGGAACGTTCAATTGACGTTCAGGTATCACGCTTACGTCGACTGATTGAAGAAAACCCTGCCCGTGCGCGTTATATTCAAACCGTTTGGGGTGTCGGTTATGTGTTTGTTCCAGATGGTGCTGAATAATTTTCTTATTAGAAGAAAGTAAAATAGTCGTCCATCTATAAATCTAGTTTTGAATTATGTGACAAATTCATTCGCAACTGTTTGAGGCAGGAGGTATTCATCTCTAATGTTTCTGCGATAAATTGATTACTTGCCCCAATTTGACGAGTTTTGCGATGAGGAGCACTGCTCTGCAAGATGGTTTTGCCTACTTTTGCCGAAACAAAAGTAGGTCAAACCGAAGGTTTTAACCTATATCTAAATTACAGATGGTTTGACTCCGGTATGATAAGGCCTTTTAATCAACTCATAATAATTTGCTGAAGTCATAGCACAGGATTGCTCAGTGAAACTCGACCCCATCGACCCACAAAAATTTACCGATTTTGTCAGCTATTCAGAAAAAAAACGCACCCCTTGGGAACGCTTTCTGGACAAAATCAAACCGCGCTCTGCAGCAATGCGAACCACTGTACTGGTGGTCTTTGTGGTCTGTTTCAGCCTGTTCATGTCAATCTGGTTTTTCTGGCGTACGCTTTATTTACCTGAAATTCAGCAACACGCGCGTTATCTGGCCATGGAGCTGGAGATTCTCAACAATCCGGACCTGCGTCTTTATCACAAGGAACAGGAAGTCGATATTGATACCTGGCTCAAAAACCGGATCGGAATCGAATATGTCACCAATCCGGCTGAATATCCAAATGTAAAAGATAAGGTCATTGCCGAATTCTTTACCAACCAGATTGAGACCAAACTGGCCAAAGAATTAAGAATCGAACAGGCAACCGTTTATTTCCAGTTCAAGCCAAGTCCACGTATCTGGATTCAAACTCCAGAAATGAATGGAAACTGGGTACGTGAACCTCTTAAAACCTATGCCAACTATAGTCCTGAACTGATTCTAGGCTGGCTGCTGGGTACGCCACTCATTGCCGGTATTATTATTCTGACCCTGGTGCGTCAGCTGAACCGTCCTTTACGCCGCTTGCAGAATGCAGCAAACAGCTATAGTAAAAATGGCTCTGCTCCTTATCTGGATACCAATCATGGTCCGCTGGAAATCCGTCAGGTGAATCATGCCTTTAACCAGATGATTTATACCTTGGATCAAACCGAGCGTGATCGTCGAATCATGCTCGCGGGGATTTCACATGACCTGCGTACCCCGTTGACCCGTATCCGTCTTAGCGCAGAAATGATGCCGGATGAAGACTTTCTCAAGGAAGGTCTGATTTATGACGTGGAGGATATGGATGCCATTCTGAACCAGTTCATTTCCTATATGCGGGATGGCTCCGATGAAGAGCTGCAAGAAACCAATGTCAATGTGCTGTTGCAGGAACTGGTCAAGCAGTTTAAGCCACTTGATATCCGCTTTACACCTCAAGAGATACCACTGGTTGAGGTACGCAGCATGTCGCTGAAACGCCTGATTGGCAACCTGATCAATAACTCGAAACGTTATGGTGCTGAACCGATCGAGCTTGCTGCCTATGTACAAGATCATAAACTGATGATCAGTGTATCCGATCATGGTGAAGGGATTCCAGAAGATCAGATTGAAGCGCTGATGCAACCCTTTGTTCGTGGAAATTCCGCACGTACCGTACAAGGCAGTGGTCTGGGTCTGGCCATTGTCAAACGTATTGTTGATATTCACTCAGGTGAGCTGCATATCCAGAATCGGCCTGAAGGCGGTCTGGAAGCCATTATCGCCTTACCCCTGAAAACAGCAGATTCAGAGGCACCTGCTACCCCAACCACCTTGGATAAAATTCGTCAAACGCTCACTGATCACTTCTAGTAAGTGATCATAAAAGCAACAAACGACTTTTTAGTATTTCTATATAATTCATTTTAATTTTCAATAATTCAATCATTTAAAAAACATCATTTTTCATTATACCTACATTTAGCTAAAAAATTAGACCTTAGCCTAACACCTATGCAAAATACATTTTTTGATCGGTACAATCCGTATCATTATTTAAGAATTTATGAGAGTTGAAATGTCTTTAGATCGTATCCGTTTAGCCTCCCTACACAACAAAGTCATCAGCCCTGAACAAGCTGCTGAATTCATCGAAGATGGTATGACTGTGGGTATGAGTGGCTTTACTCGCGCTGGTGAAGCGAAGGCGGTTCCTTTAGCTTTGGTACAACGCGCAAAAGCAAATCCGCTGAAAATCACGTTGATCACAGGTGCATCACTCGGTAACGATTTGGACAAGCAACTCACTGAAGCAGGCGTATTGGCACGTCGTTTACCATTCCAGGTAGATAGCACTTTACGTAAAGCGATCAACAAAGGCGAAGTGATGTTCATCGATCAGCATTTGTCTGAAACAGTTGAACAGATGCGTAACCAGCAGTTGAAAAAACCTGATGTAGCGGTAATTGAAGCAGTTGCGATCACTGAAGATGGCGGCATCATTCCAACAACTTCTGTAGGTAACTCAGCAAGCTTTGCAATTTTTGCTGAAAAAGTAATTGTTGAAATCAACACGAATTTAAGTCCTGCATTTGAAGGCTTGCACGACATCTACATCCCGACTTACCGTCCAACACGTCAAGCAATTCCATTGACTCAAGTGGATGAGCGTATCGGTACACATGCAATCAATATCGATCCTTCAAAAATCGTAGGTATCGTATTCAATAATGAATTGCATGACTCTCCATCAACTGTAACCGCACCAGATGATGAGACTCAATCAATTGCCAACCACTTGATCGCTTTCTTTGAAAAAGAAGTGGCTGAAGAGCGTTTACCGAAAAACCTCGGTCCTCTTCAAGCAGGGATCGGTTCAATTGCAAACGCAGTATTGACTGGTCTGAAAGAATCTAACTTCGAAGACCTGATCATGTACTCAGAAGTACTGCAAGACTGTACTTTTGAATTGATCGATGCAGGCAAAATGAAATTTGCCTCAGGTTCTTCAATTACACTTTCTGCAAAATACGGCGAGAAAGTATTTAACAACCTTGAGCACTACAAAGACAAACTTGTATTACGTCCACAAGAAATCTCTAATCACCCTGAACTGGTACGTCGTTTAGGTATTATCGGTATCAACACTGCGCTTGAATTCGATATTTACGGTAACGTGAACTCAACTCACGTTTGTGGTACCAAAATGATGAACGGTATCGGTGGTTCAGGTGACTTCGCTCGTAATGCACACCTGGCAATCTTCGTGACCAAATCAATCGCGAAAGGTGGCGACATCTCTTCAGTGGTTCCATTCGCGTCTCACGTAGACCATGCTGAACACGATGTTGACATCCTGGTAACAGAACAAGGTCTGGCAGATCTTCGTGGTCTGGCTCCGCGTGAGCGTGCACGTGCAGTAATTGATAACTGTGCGCACCCAATGTACCGCGATGCGTTGAATGATTACTTTGACCGTGCATGTGCAAAAGGCGGCCATACCCCTCATCTTCTTCGTGAAGCACTTTCTTGGCACTCAAACTTCGAAGAAAATGGTCATATGCTTGCTGTTGAAGCTGCGGTAAAAACTGCATAATTACCTGCATTCAAAAAACGCCCTACGGGGCGTTTTTTTATGAGAAAAATAATAAATAAACAAAGACAGATCCATCTATAAAAATCTGATCAGCTTAACTTCTTAAATATTTTGAATGATTAAACTGCGCTTAGTCTGAACGCAGGGCTTTAAATTCCGATTCTTCACCCTCATACTTGCAACAAGACTAAGATTAGAGACATAACATGCGCGTAGATATTTGGTCAGATGTGGTCTGCCCCTTCTGCTATATTGGTAAAAAACGTCTGGAAGCCGCTGCACAAGAAGCAGGGATTGAGCTTGAAGTACATTGGCATAGCTTTCAGTTAGATCCTGAAGCACCAGTCCGTCAGGAAATTTCCAATTCTGAGCGCTTGGCACAAAAATACGGCCGTTCAGTCGCAGAAGTTGAAGACATGCAGCGCAATATTGCTGAAATGGCCAAAGCTGAAGGGATTGAATTTAACTGGGAAGGTGCCAACTCAGGTAACACCTTGAATGCGCACCGCATCATCCACCTCGCGCAAAGCAAAGGCTTGGGCAACGAAGCACAGGAAGCTTTTTTCTATAGCTACATGACCCAAGGTCTGGCGATTGGCGAACGTGAAACGCTGGAAGATGTCGCGGCCCGTATCGGCCTGAATCCGGTGGAAGTGGATGATGTACTGGACTCAGAAGAATTTGCCGACTTTGTTAAATTTGACCAGGAAGTAGCACGTGACCAGCTCAAAGTTACCGGTGTTCCGTTCTTTGTATTTGATCAACGCATTGCTTTGGCAGGTGCTCAGCCGAAGGAAGTTTTCTTGCAAGTCCTTGAAAAAGCATTAGAGGAGCCACAGGAACAGCCAGCAGCTGATCAGTGTTCTACAGATGCTTGTGATGTTCCGGCAAAGCCTGAGTAAAAACTAAATCAAATTAAAAATCCCCATTCAAGATGGGGATTTTTTTATGGATGATATGAATTATTCAACCAGAAAACTGATCTTTAGATTGACACGATATTCGGTAATTTTATTGTCATTAATGACGACTTTCTGTTCATTGATCCAGGCACCTTGAACGTTTTTAATCGTTTCTGTGACTTTCGCGATGCCACTTTGAATTGCATCCTCAAAGCTTTTACTACTGCTTGAATTGACTTCTACCACTTTTGCAATTGCCATGATTCAACACTCACTCTGTGAAGATAGAAGCATTTATCTTAGTTGATTTAAATTTCTCTACAGCTCGTAGTAAACAAGCAATAGCAAAAACTTACAGGGAATGAACAAATACTAATCTGCCCTTACTGCTTTAAAAAATTTAAATCGAGACCTTTAGCTTTAAATAATCGCAAAAGAAATATTCACCCAGAATCTTCTAAAGCATCTAAAAAATGTATAAAAAACAATCCAAAACCATCTAGAGCAAATATTCTAATATATTGTTTTATAGAGTATTTTATCTAGAATTAGTTGCTTTTCTTGCCGATTTGATCATTTTTTATTAATTGCCATTTGATATTATTTTCACGTGATTTAGGACTAACTTTTTTCTTGTTCAAGCTCTTGAACACCCAGATATCAAAAGGTCATGTTATGAAAACTGTTAAATTTTTATGCGCAGCAACTGTGATGGCTTTTTCTCTACAAGCTTCAGCACAAATGGCTCAAGTGGTTTATCTTCCAGATTTCCCTGTGAGCAAAGCACCAGTTGAAACTGTAGCAACAGATACTGCGACTGCAGAAACTGAAAAAGCGGCTTAAGTCTTTAAGCGAAATCTCCCAGCAGGCTGAATTATTCAGCCTGTTTTTATTTCCGGATTTTAAAAATCTAACTTGCTCTTCTGTTTAGCGAGCATTAAAAACCTCATTATTTTTTATTTTATTTTGATTTCGTTCACTTTTTATTCAAAAACAACTACCAAATTCGCTTAAAAAATACTCAAAATAATCAAGTATTTTGTCAATCAGATGCTTATAATCAGAACCTGATCTTTTATGGATTTCAGACTTTCTTGTTATGAACCAGCTTCAAGCATTAATACAGGGAAAAATTTCTCCGCAGGCGGTTTCTGTGGATTTTTTGATTGAAATGGCTGAGCGTTATCCAGATCCCAACTCTACCGAATACAAACTGGTAGAACTTGCGGTCAATATGATCATGGCCAAAACACTGGATAAAGCACTCAAATATATCTAGAGAGCTAAAATGAATGCTTTAGAAAAAGCAAAATTAATTAAAGAATTAAACGAATTGGGGCAGCAATTAGAACATAAATCCCTCAGTTTATATGAAGCCGCCCGAACCAAAAAACGACTCCAGGATATTTTTCATCTCTGTGATGAACCTGTTTTTAAAAATCAGATTTTAAGTTTTAAATCCCGTGTTCAGCCTGAGCTGACAGCACATCAGTTTGCAGCAAGCACTCAGTTTCATCATTGTTATCGCGGTTATTTTAAGGATCCTGTCCAGCTGCAACAGGCACTGATTGCACATAGAGAAACAGGCTGGGCCTTTTTGCATCAGCCACAACAAGGCTGGCAAATCTGGCTGGGTCCTGTAGAGCAATCTGATTTTTTACATGGTGAATGGGATGAATTAGCAAATTGCCATCACTGGCTTTTGCAGCAACAGCAACAAGGCGCATATTTTCCTCTCGATCCTCAACTGAGTATTCCGGCTTTATCTGTTCAGGACGCCGAATTCGATACACTTACCCTGGAAATTGCGCGTTATCATCAGGGTAGTTTGCAGATTCAAACCAAGATCACTGCACCTCAACTGTCTAAAACAATCGAACCTGATTTAGACAGAGCAACTAGCGAAATAGAAGTTAAAACAGCTGAACTGTCTATAGAAATAAACAATACGGATAATTCATCCTCTAGTCCGGTGCTAGATGAACACATTACTTTCCCTGAATCTATACAGCTAGGTGAATTCTCTGCCCTGCTGCACCCCTTAGAACATACTGGAGCGACTATACGGTGTCTCTGCGCCCTGGAATTACAACCGGCTGCTTCCCAACCGGCTGATCTGGAAATAGCACTATATTATGCTGAGGAAGACCACTGGCAGGCCCGTCCTGTTTATCTTGTCATGCAGACCGATCAGCAAGGGCAAGGTCTGAAATACCTGATGCTCTTGGGCGCACCGAGTCTCTTGCAGGCCAATTCCTGTATCCAGTACTGGGGCACGCAGCGTGGACGGTGTTGTATAGAGATAAAATCCATATCATGGGCAGCTTTAGGTGCCTGTCTTGATCAGATAGATCTTTTCAGTGAAATATATCTGCAACAAGCCGAAACGGTCTGGATGCCTGAGGAAAGCTATGCCTATATTCCGGCTCGGTGTATTCATCAAAAGAAATTTATCAATTTTGAGGAAGCGCCCGCTGATTTTTCTACTCCAATTTTATTGCTACAGGAACATCAGAAAATTCGGGTGATTCATGGAGAACGTCGCCTGGCATTGTCCAATCAGGAAATCGCTTATCCTTATTTAATGCTCAAACGTGATAAGGATTTGAATTGGCAAAAAATTCATCAAATTGTTTTAGGATTGTCACAGCCGGTACGGGTTTTAGATCTTTATATGGCAATTCAGGCACAAATCATTAAATAATTGATGTAGTTATGTAGTTTATCCTTGCTTTTTTTCCTTATTTTTTAGAAAACTAGCGCAGTAAATAAAATACGATAAGAGCAAGAATCAACTCATGCGAATAAACCAAATTACTCGAATCTTATTGCTATCACTTGGCGTGGGATTAAGTAGTAGCCCAGTTTGGGCAGAAGCATCTCCTACAGAACCTACAAAAACAGAACAACCTACAGGTACAGGTACAGGTACAGGTACAGGTACAGGTACAGGTACAGGTATTTTAGATCAGATTCCACGCTTGATCGATGCCACGCCCACGATTTTACCTGAACAGTCAGACGAAGCGATGGTGCCCACCACTGAGGAAACAGAAGATAAATCTTGGGCTGACAAAAAGCAGAAAAGAATCCGTGAATGGGCAGACCGCACCGCACATAAGATTGATAACTGGTTTGGCCAGACCAACCCGGATGAGCCAGCAACTGCGACTTTGCGAATCATCCTGGATAATAGCTGGGACAAATATGAAAACTATGAAATCAAGCCGAGGATTCGAGGAAAAATCAAGCTTCCAACCTTGGAACAAAGGTTAAGTCTGGTCTTTGGTGATGACAGTCTGGATAACGAACTGGACACCAATGTCGCGATTACCAATGAAAATCCTGGCAATGCCCGGGATAAAAATCTGGATATTCGCCGTACCCGCGAAAACAACAGCTCGTTTGCACTACGCTGGTCAGAATTTTCGAACGGCCTACCTTTCGATAGCGATCTGGATCTGGGGGTACGTTCTGGGGATGATATCTATATACGGGCCAAAATCAGTAAAGACTGGGCGATGCAGAATGACTTCTCTTTTCATGCCGAACAGATTTATCGTTATGGATTGCAGAGTGAAAACTATTTGCGAACCAACCTGGAACTGATTCATGCCCGTCCCAATGAGGCCTTTTTTTCCAATCAGTTAAGTCTGACCTATGCAGATGAGCAGGAAGACGATCTGACTTGGGATAACTATACTTTCAGGCAGCATCAATTTTTCCAAGGCAACCGCTTTAACTATGGTATTTATACGGGCGGCTATCTGGATGATAAAGACTTACGCTTAAATCGCTGGGGACCTTATGTGTCCTGGAGGCAACCTTTTTTACGTGAATGGTTCTTTGTCCAGGGCGACCTGAACTACCTGAATGATGACCGACTGGACCGCAGCCATTATCTGGGTGCGATGGTACGTCTTGAGGCTATTTTCTAAATTTGAATAAATCCGAAACTATAAAAGCCCATAAAATATGGGCTTTTTAATGTCTGAATCCAATGAGTTTTTATTGGCGGTGCTCAACCGTCGTAAAGGTAATTCGATCACTACGAATCACACGTTTTTGCTGCAAAGAAGGCCGTTCCATCTGTGGCATATTCCATACTGCGCGGTCTGTACGCTGCATTCGTTTTACCTTTGGCGCTTCTTTTTTCATGGGTGCCTGAAAACTAATATGATCACTACGAGTCACTTTTTTGGACTCAGTATCGGCCATTGTGGCTGCGCTCATTGATACCAGAATGATTGTACTCAGACTCATCATCAGTGATTTTTTCATGGGAGAATTCTCTTAACTTAATAATCGTTATTATAAATTAATATTTTAATTATTATCTATTTTTTAGATTCAAAACCTAAAGGTATTTTTTTATTCTGGCTATCGCTTTTTTAAATCATTAAAGGGGGAATTCAAGTTTTAAACGCTAAATTCAGAACATAAAAAATCCCTCCGTAGAGGGATTTTTGAAATATAAAAATTAACCCAATAATAGACTGTTAATACGTTTTACATACTCAGCCGGATTTTCTGGTAGTCCACCTTCTGCAATCATTGCCTGATCAAAGATCACATTGGCCAGATCATCAAACTGGGCAGAACCTTCCAGTTTTTTCACCAGTGGATGTTCCGGGTTAATCTCCAGAATCGGCTTCACATCCGGTACAGGCTGACCTGCATCTTTCAGCATACGAATCAGTTGTGGAGAAAGCTCCCCTTCTCCTGTAACCAGACAGGCTGGAGAGTCGACTAGACGAGTTGTTACACGTACTTCTTTGGTTTTGTCTTTCAAAGAATCTGTTAGCTTTTCAACCACAGGTTTAAACTGTTCAGCAGCCGCTTCAAGTGCTTTTTTCTCTTCCGCATCTTGCAGATCACCTAGATCCACTGCACCCTTAGAGACATTTTGCAATGGTGTACCATCGAACTCATGCACAAAGTTCATTGCCCATTCATCGACACGCTCTGACATCAGCAATACTTCAATGCCTTTTTTCTTGAACACTTCCAGTTGCGGTGAGTTTTTCGCAGCATTCAGGCTTTCAGCGGTAATGTAGTAAATCGCTTTCTGGCCTTCTTTCATGCGTGCTTTATAGTCCGCCAATGAAGTGCTTACTTCATCATTGGTTGAAGTCGCATAGCGCAGCAGTTTCAAGATGCGTTCGCGGTTACCGAAATCTTCACCTAAACCTTCTTTCAGCACCGCACCAAATTCGCGGTAGAAAGTTTTGAAGTTTTCCTGATCTTTTTCATCTTCAGATTTTGCCAGATTATCCAAAGTGGTCAGAATACGGCGGGTATTGCCTTCACGGATGGTTTTCACATCACGGCTTTCCTGCAGCAATTCACGGCTCACGTTCAATGGTAGATCGGCACTGTCTACCACGCCCTGTACAAAGCGCAGATAGTTTGGAATCAGGTTATCCGCATCATCCATAATGAACACACGTTTCACATACAGCTTGATGCCGGCCTTCGCTTCACGGGTGAAAATATCCTGTGGTGCCTTGCTTGGGATATAAAGCAGTTGGGTATATTCAGTACTACCTTCAACACGGTTATGCGCCCAAGCCAATGGGGCAGCAAAATCATGAGTCAGGTTTTTATAGAATTCGGTATATTGCTCTTCAGTAATCTCAGATTTATTCCGAGTCCACAATGCGCTGGCCGAGTTAATCGCTTCCCACTCATCGGTCTTCACATATTGACCGCCTTTTGGTGTTTCCCCTTCAGCAGCTTCTTCTTCCTGCCAGACTTCTTTTTGCATCTGGATTGGCAAGCTGATGTGATCTGAGTATTTATTGATGATCTGTTTGACTTTATAGCTTTGCAGATAATCCAGCGCATCTTCACGCAGATGCAGAATAATATCGGTACCACGACCTTCTTTGGTGATCTGTTCAACTTCGAATTCACCGGTACCGCCACTGATCCAGCGTACCCCTTCTGAGGCATCTGTACCGGCACGGCGTGATTCTACGGTAATCTTGTCAGCCACAATAAAGCCTGAGTAGAAACCGACACCAAACTGGCCAATCAGCTGCGCATCAGCTTTCTGATCCCCCGTCAGTTTTGACATAAAGTCTTTGGTCCCTGATTTGGCAATTGTCCCCAGATTTTCAATGGCTTCTTGCTGGCTTAAACCGATCCCGTTATCTGAAATGGTAATAGTTTTATTTTCTGGATCGAGGCTGACACGAACGCGGAGATCAGGATCATTTTCATAATATTCAGGATGGTTGATCCCTTCAAAACGTAATTTGTCACATGCATCTGAAGCATTAGAAATCAATTCACGCAGGAAAATTTCAGGATTTGAATAAAGCGAATGGGTCACGAGGTGCAGTAACTGCGCTACCTCAGCCTGGAAACTGTGTTTTTGTACGCTTAAATCGCTCATGAATCACTCCTATTATTTTAGATACAGATGTTAACTGTTGCCTATATGAATGGAGTGAGTTCAATAATTTTCAATAGCCTCAAAATAATTTTTTCGCAAAAAATATTTTTATGGCTTTCATTTTTATCAGTTTAATTGATGGGATGGACAAGACTTAATAAGGCCCCATTTTATAGATACGATCAAAATGCAGATCAAGCTGCTGCTGACGCATGTTATAAACCTGGCTCAAGCAGGATACGGATTCCTGGCAGCGGTCACGGAACTGCAGCCATTTCACCTGATCACGTTGAATCACCGAACGTGTTCCCATCGGCACCATACGGCGCAAGATGTTATAGCTGGTACTCATTTTGACATCCGCATCATTCAGCAAACGATGTTCACAAATTGTTTTCTCAGTCGCGGTTGTCGCTTTCTGACAATTAAAACTGGCAGCATAACTCTGTGAAATAAACAGCGTGCTGAAGATCAAAAGGCTCTTCGACAAAAAACTCATGCTTTGATCTTCCTTATTATTAAGTCGTATTCAATTAATATTTACTTTATTCGTTTTAATATATTTGAGTATTGCCAATCTGCTCAATTTCAATACGTTATAAATCGTTGTTATTTTGAAAAAAAGCCCCATTCTTGATGAGGCTTTTGGAAAAAGTGAACCAAAAAATTGGAACTTAGAATTTGTAGCTATAACCCAAAGTGTAAATCACTGGATCAATATCAAGATCAAATTTTTCAACTCCTAATTCTGCAGCGGTATCAGCATTTAGAGTTACCTCTGGGCTTAACTGAGCATAACGAGCATCAAAGAATATACCCCAATTTTTTGCATCTGCTGGCTGGTAGTTGAAGCCTACTTGACCTGCAAAACCAAAGTCTTCTTTCACATCTTTAGCAATACCTGACTCATCCCAAGCAATAAATGCTGTGCCACCTACACCAATATATGGCGTAAAGCGAGTTGAGTTTTTAAAGTGATATTTAGCAGTCAATGTTGGTGGCAAGTGTTTAATACTTACAGCTTCTCCACCATTCACAAGTACATCATGTTTGATTGGAGCAGCAAGAAGTAATTCGGTAGAAATATTGTCATTAAAGAAATATTCAACAGATGGTGTAAATGCTAATTCATTATCAGCTTCAACTTTTAAATCACCTAATGAAACTGATTCAGTCGGAGCTAATGCTGATGCACCAACTTTAACTTGCCACTCACCTGCCATTGCAGATGCTGAAAGACCCATTAATGCAATTAGAGCAACTTGCTTTAACATTTTGAATACCCCATGGGAAGAATAATTATCAAGAAAAATAAACCTTAATTAATAATAAACATGGCTTAAATTAATATGCAATAGAGGTTTTAAAACTAATTTTTATTTATTATTTAAGTATATGTAATTATTATATATTTATTTTAAATCGACCATATTGGTTGGTTTTAAATACCCAGTAAATTAATCAGATTAAAATAATAATATTCAGAGTAAAATAATCAGGTTTATATTAATTTTTTATTTAAACATATATTTTAAATACATCTTATAATTTATTTTAAATCTAGGCAAATCTGCTCCGATTTATATCAGAGCAGATTAAAAAGAACTTACAGAACCATGGCTGCAATCCAGCCAAAAATGATAAGCGGAATATTAAAATGAATGAAGGTTGGAACCACACTATCCTTCATATGGTCATGCTGACCATCCATATTCAGACCGGATGTTGGACCTAGAGTTGAATCTGATGCTGGAGAGCCGGCATCACCCAAAGCAGCCGCAGTCCCGATGATCGCAATAGTTGCTGCAGGACTAAAACCAAATTGAATGCAGAGCGGTACATAAATAATCGCCAGAATCGGAATGGTAGAGAAGGATGAACCGATACCCAGAGTAATCAGCAGACCAATCAACAACATTAAAAAGGCTGCAAGTGCCTGGCTATTACCAATCCAGTCAACCGACGCTTCAACCAGCGCAGGAACCTGTCCTGTTGCCTCAATCACGGCAGCAAAACCTTGCGCGGCAATCATGATAAAGCCAACCAGAGCCATCATACGCATACCGGTGATGATCACATCATCTGCTTCTTTCCATTTAAAGATTCCGGCACAACTCAAGATTGCGACACCGACCAGACCGGCAAGAATCATCGAATCTGAATAGAGCTGTACCACAAGAGTTGCAATCACCGCGATCGCTGCCATCCAGATGGTCAGTTTGGCAATTTGTGGTTTCGCTGATTTTTGTTCTACACCCAGTTCAGCAGAGATACTTTGCTGCTGTTCCACATGGATATCTTTATAAAGACGTGGCTTACGGTAGCTGATAAACATGGCTACCAGCAAACCCACGAACATACCTGAGACCGGAATTGCCATCGCAGCGGGAATCTGGTCATAAGTAATCTCAAAGCCATAAGGTTTACCAAAGGTATTGATGTTATGGCCCAGAATATCATTCAGGAAGATGGCACCAAAACCGACTGGAACCAGCATATATGTTCCCACCAGACCAAAGGTCAGCAGACAGGCCACCAAACGGCGATCCAGCTTCAGATGGTTAAATACCAGCAATAACGGTGGAATCAGAACCGGAATAAAGGCGATGTGCACTGGAATCACGTTTTGCGAGAAAACGGCAGCCAATGCGACTGTACAGAAGATCAGATATTTAACCTTGCTCTGTGCCTTTTCTGATGCCTCACCTTTTAAGGTAGTGATCATTTTATAGGCCAGCAAGTCAGGCAAACCGGAACGTGCCAAGGCCAAAGCAAAGGCACCCAAGATGCCATAAGCCAAGGCAATTTTAGCGCCACCGCCCAGACCATTGTTAAATGCGTCTAAAGTTCCCTGGAGGCCAAGACCTGCCAGCAAACCACCCGTAACAGCACCAATGACCAGGGCAAAAACCACAGGTACACGTGCCAATGAGAGTCCAAACATGACTCCAATAGCAGCAAGAATTGCGAACATAATGAATTGGGAATGAGAGAAAACGGCTATTTTATCAGAAAATCCGGATAAAAATTCTTCCACTTATCCCTTGCCGAGTCACGTTCCCAATCTCCGTATCAGATGGTCGCTGTTAATTTCTGCTGAATAAAATTATGGATTAGATGAGCCACCTGTTCCGGCTGGCTCAAAATCGCCCAGTGATTGGCATTTAATTCTACCCGGGAAAAATCTTTTACCCATTTTGGCATTTCATCAATCAGATCTGGGCCAACAAACTGGTCCTTCTTGAGCACAATTGCCTGTACCGGACAGACTGCAAAACGCTGTCTAGGTCGAGATAAACGCGGTAAAAAGTTCGCCCGATACAGATTAACGCCATATTTTCCGTCTTTGACAATATTCTGGTTTAGCGGCAGATTTTCCTGCTGTTCCAGCTGACTGATCATTTTGCCCCAACGTTCTGCATTAAAGAAATTCCATGCGGTAGGCGCTATAAAAGGCAACTGGAATACCGCGATATACCAGGACCTGGTCATCTGTTTAAAGAACTTGGGCTTATGCTGTTTAAACTGTTCACGCATCCAGAAAGCAGCATGATCCAGACATGGACCTGACATGGTGCTAAAAGACAAAATCCGGCCTTTAAATTTAGGTTCGGTGACCACTTCCCAAGCCTGGATTGAACCCCAGTCATGAGCCGCAAGGTGGAAAGCTCGTCCCGGCAAGACCTGATCGATCACTTGCTCTAAATCTGCACACAGGCGTTCCAGACGATAATGCCGAATTTTCTTGGGAACGCTGGAGCCTCCTGCTCCGCGCACATCATAGGTCACCACAAAATAATCCTGAACGAGGTGAGAAATCACCGCTTCCCAAACATCCTGATGGTCAGGATAACCATGAACCAGCACCAAAGCCGGTCGCTCAGGCTCGCCCCAGGCTTTCACATAGAGACGTTGATGATCGCGGGTATCTACCCACTGGCTATGTCTTTGCATAGATGTATCCTTATTCGCTGATTGACTCTTTTATTGTTGAAATAGGCACGATTTATCAATGCCAGCTTATTTTTGTTGTTCTAGTATGCATACAAGACCAGAAAAAAGAATATCCGCATGAGCCTATTACGAAAAATTCAGCAACTGCCCTTGTTATCCAAATTTATCCTGAATCGCTATGCCCCTTATCGTGGAGCAGGCATTGTCATTGATGAAATGGATTTTGCCAATTATCACGTTCGCGTGAAAATGCCACTGACTCGCAAAAATCAGAATATTGTCGGAGTACATTTTGGTGGCAGCCTGTATTCCATGGTCGATCCTTTTTATATGTTATTGCTGATGCACCATCTGGGTCCGAAATACATTGTCTGGGATAAAAGCTCTACCATTCAGTTTCTAGCGCCAGGACGTGGAACGGTCTATGCGGACATCCGGATTTCCAGGCAGGAAGTACAAACAGTAAAAGAACTGGCAGCTGACCATAGTCCGGTTTATCGCCAGTATCAGCTCAATATTTATGATGATTCCGGTGTGCGTATCGCTGAGGTACAAAAGACCGTTTATATCCGCCTTAAACAGAGCAAAGGCAAGCTTCGAGAAGCTAAATAACGAAATTGAATAAACTAAAAGCGCCATGGAGGCGCTTTTAAATCTATCTGGAGGATAGTTCTGTCGATTAACGACGACGGTTATTCTGTTCGATCGCTGCACCAGCACCACCACCGATGGCACCACCAATTGCAGCCCCACCTGTACCGCCAAAGATGCTTTTACCCACTGCAGAACCTACAGCACCACCGACACCACTATAGGTCGCATTACGGTTTGAACCACCTTGAGCTTTACTACCGACTGCTGCACCGGCACCACCGCCAACTGCTGCACCAACACCACCACCTACTCTGTTACCTACACCACCACCCACTGCACCACCGAGCGCAGCTGCGCCAATACGCTGATCTTTAGCAGACATATTTTCACAGCCTGCCAACATAAAAGTGGAGATAGTTGCAACAGCCATTACGCTCATTAACTTTTTCATGATCTTGGCCTTCCTTCGTGCTTTGACTTAAGATTAACCTGATTTTAAGGAGCGATTCATAACAAGATGTTAAATCTTGAAACCTTCATGATTTATTTTGTAAAGAGCGCATGAAAGATCATGTTTTATTGATGATTTCTCCATATTTAGGACAAGTAACTACCAGATAATCTGATCTTTTCTAGCAATATAAATATATATAATTTGAGAAATAAAAAAGCCACCCGAAGGTGGCTTTTTTAAAATGATTTAGCGGCTAATTACAGACCGTTAAATTCATCGCTGAATGCTTGGCTCAACGCTTGGTCTACATCAGAGAAGTCATTGTGCAGTTCAAATTCTGCAGCTTCTGCTTCTTGACGACGACGCTCTAAGTGGTAAGCCAGACCTGTACCCGCTGGGATCAGACGACCTACAACTACGTTTTCTTTCAGACCGCGTAGATCATCTTCTTTACCTGTTACAGCCGCTTCAGTTAACACACGAGTGGTTTCCTGGAACGATGCAGCAGAGATGAACGAGTCAGTAGAAAGCGACGCTTTGGTAATACCCATCAATTGACGTTCAAATTTCGCAGGGAACTTGTTTTGCGCAAGAACAGCTTGGTTCTCTTGCATCACACGGATGTAATCCACTTGTTCGCCTTTGATGAAGCTTGTATCGCCACCGTCAGTGATGTCCACTTTACGCAGCATTTGACGTACGATCACTTCGATGTGTTTATCGTTGATTTTTACACCTTGCAGACGGTAAACGTCCTGAACTTCGTTCACGATGTAGTTGGTCAACGCCACTTCACCTTTCAGACGTAAGATGTCATGCGGGTTCTGTGGACCATCAGAAATGGTTTCACCACGGTTCACATGTTCGCCTTCGAACACGTTAATGGTACGCCATTTCGGAATCAGCTCTTCGTAGATCTCAGAACCATCATCCGGAGTAATCACCAGACGGTTTTTACCTTTGGTCTCTTTACCGAAGCTTACAACACCTGACACTTCTGCAAGGATCGCGTGTTCTTTCGGCTTACGTGCTTCGAACAAGTCAGCAACACGTGGCAGACCACCGGTAATATCACGAGTACGTGAAGATTCTTGTGGTACACGACCGATAACGTCACCCACACCAATTGTTTCGCCATCACGGACAGAAAGAATAGTGTTTTGTGGCAGGAAGTAGAACTGTTCGCCGCCATCTACGGTATCAAGCACAACTGCTGGACGTAAATCTTTACCAGACGCTGGACGCGAAGTTACAGGCAAGATTTCAACAGTCGTCATACCTGTTGCATCATCAGTTTTCGATGTTGCAGTTACACCATCAGCGATCTGGCTGAAGCGAACTTTACCGGCAACTTCTGTAACCAGTGGATGTGTATGCGGATCCCAAGTCGCTACGATACCGCCTGCTTCTACGCCTTCACCATCCTTGATCAGGATAGATGCACCGTATGGCAGTTTGTAACGTTCACGCTCACGACCGATCTCATCTGCAATACCGATTTCACCTGAACGTGAAGTTGATACCAAGTGACCTTTCGCATGCTGTACAGTTTTCACATTGTGGAAACGTACAGTACCTTTGTTACGAACTTGTACGCTGTTTGCAGCAGAAGTTCGGCTCGCAGCACCACCTACGTGGAATGTACGCATGGTTAACTGTGTACCCGGCTCACCAATCGACTGAGCAGCCATAACACCCACAGATTCACCTGGGTTTACCAAGTGACCGCGTGCAAGGTCACGACCGTAACATTTCGCACAAACACCGAAAGTAGATTCACAAGATACGACTGAACGTACTTTAACTTCATCGACACCTTGCTCTTCCAGGTAGTTTGCAAGTTTTTCGTCGATCAATGTGTTACGCGGCAGAATAACTTCTTCAGTACCTGCACGTTTCACATCTTCAGCAACTACACGACCCAGTACTCGAGTACCCAGGTTCTCGATCACGTCACCGCCTTGAATGAACGGAGTCATAACAAGACCAGACAACGTACCACAATCCGGCTCAGTGATGACTAAGTCTTGCGCAACGTCTACCAGACGACGAGTCAGGTAACCTGAGTTCGCTGTTTTCAGTGCTGTATCGGCCAAACCTTTACGTGCACCGTGTGTTGAAATGAAGTACTGAAGTACTGTCAAACCTTCACGGAAGTTCGCTTTAATAGGCGTTTCAATGATCGAACCATCTGGTTTCGCCATCAGACCACGCATACCAGCCAACTGACGAATCTGAGCTGCGGAACCACGGGCACCAGAGTCAGACATCATGTAGATGCTGTTGAATGATTTCTGTTTCTCATCCTCACCCTGTTTGTTCTTAACAGTCGTGAATGACAAGTTGTCCATCATCGCTTTCGCTACCTGGTCGTTTGTACGCGCCCAGATATCGACCACTTTGTTATAACGTTCGCCGGCAGTTACGAAACCTTGTTCGAACTGTTGTTCGATTTCACGAACTTCAGCTTCGGCTTTCCCGATAATCGCTTGTTTTTGTGGTGGAATGACCATGTCTTCCATACCAACAGAAACACCAGAATGAGTCGCTTGACGGAAACCAAGGTACATCAATTGGTCAGCGAAGATAACAGTGTCTTTCAGACCCAGTTTACGGTAGCAAGAGTTGATTAACTTAGAGATGTTCTTTTTGGTCATCTCAACGTTAATTTGCTGGAAGTCCATACCTTCAGGCACAACTTCCCAAAGCAGACAGCGACCAGGAGTCGTATCTACGATAATCGTTTGCTGTTCACGTTCACCGTTTTCGTTGATCACGGTTTGGTGTACACGTGCTTTCACGCGAGCGTGCATATCCACCTGACCAGTCGCAAGCGCACGGTTTACTTCGTCAGTGTCCGCGAACACCATGCCTTCACCTTTGGCATTTACCGCATCACGAGTGATGTAGTAAAGACCCAAGACAACGTCCTGAGACGGTACGATGATTGGCTCACCGTTCGCTGGAGACAGAATGTTGTTGGTCGACATCATTAACGCACGAGCTTCTAACTGAGCTTCAAGTGTTAATGGTACGTGTACCGCCATTTGGTCACCGTCGAAGTCGGCGTTGAACGCAGCACATACGAGTGGGTGAAGACGGATCGCTTTACCTTCAATCAGAATAGGTTCAAACGCTTGAAGACCTAGACGGTGAAGTGTCGGCGCACGGTTCAACATCACTGGATGCTGACGGATGACTGATGCAAGTACGTCCCAAACTTCTGGAGTTTCGCGTTCAACCATTTTCTTCGCAGCTTTAATGGTTGTTGCTTGACCAGATGCTTGCAGTTTCGCAAAGATGAATGGCTTGAACAGTTCAAGCGCCATTTTCTTAGGAAGACCGCATTGGTGTAAACGAAGGCTTGGACCTACGGTAATTACCGAACGACCAGAGTAATCGACACGTTTACCCAACAAGTTCTGACGGAAACGACCTTGTTTACCTTTGATCATATCTGCCAAAGATTTAAGAGGACGTTTGTTAGAACCAGTAATCGCACGACCACGACGACCGTTATCCAGCAATGCATCTACAGATTCTTGCAACATACGTTTTTCGTTACGTACGATGATGTCTGGAGCTGCAAGGTCAAGAAGACGTTTTAAACGGTTGTTACGGTTGATCACACGACGGTAAAGGTCGTTCAAATCAGAAGTCGCGAAACGACCACCTTCAAGTGGTACAAGCGGACGAAGATCTGGTGGAAGTACAGGAAGTACGTTCATCACCATCCATTCTGGCTTGTTGTTCGAATCGTTGAATGCTTCCATCAATTTCAGACGCTTAGAGGCTTTTTTAAGCTTAGTTTCTGAAGTTGTATTTGGAATTTCTTCACGAAGACGCGCAATTTCAGCTTCAAGATCGATATCTTTAAGCAAGTCTTGAACCGCTTCTGCACCCATTTTCGCAGTGAATTCATCACCGTGTTCTTCTAACGCATTGAAGTATTCTTCATCGTTAAGAAGTTGGTATTTCTCAAATGGAGTCATACCTGGGTCAGTGACAACATAAGATTCGAAATACAATACGCGTTCGATATCACGTAGCGTCATGTCTAATAAAAGACCGATACGGCTAGGAAGTGATTTCAAGAACCAGATGTGTGCAACTGGAGAAGCCAATTCGATGTGACCCATACGCTCACGACGAACTTTCGCAGTTGTTACTTCAACGCCACATTTTTCACAAATGACGCCTTTGTATTTCATGCGCTTGTATTTACCACACAAGCATTCGTAATCTTTTACTGGACCAAAGATTTTGGCACAGAATAAACCGTCACGTTCTGGTTTGAACGTACGGTAGTTAATGGTTTCTGGCTTTTTAACTTCACCATGAGACCACGACTTAATCATTTCTGGTGACGCAAGACCAATACGGATGCGATCAAACTCTACTGGAGCATGACCGTCGGAATCCGTCTTTTTGCGCATGATATCGAGCAAGTCTTTCAATTTTTTTCTCCGTGTGTCGAGGAGATTTTCACTTCCCGACTGGGTCACAAATATTGTTTTTTAACTGAAATTTGGAATCTCCCCTAACCCCTCTTTACTAAAGAGGGGAACTCCCCCTTTGAAAAAGGGGGCCAGGGGGATTAATTAGTCACCATTTTTCAGTTCAATGTTGATACCTAAAGAACGGATCTCTTTGGTCAATACGTTGAACGATTCAGGCATACCTGGGTCCATATAATGGTTACCATCTACAATGTTCTTATAGATACGGGTACGGCCTTCAACGTCATCCGACTTCACAGTAAGCATTTCTTGAAGCGTATATGCTGCACCGTATGCTTCTAGTGCCCAGACTTCCATCTCACCGAAACGCTGACCACCGAATTGTGCTTTACCACCAAGCGGCTGTTGCGTTACTAGAGAGTAAGAACCAGTAGAACGCGCATGCATCTTGTCGTCAACCAAGTGGTTCAGTTTCAGCATGTACATGTAACCTACAGTTACAGGACGGTCGAAACGTTCACCAGTACGGCCATCGTACAATACAGTTTGACCCGTACGTGACAAGCCAGCAAGCTCAAGTAATTCTTTGATCTGACCTTCTTCAGCACCATCAAATACTGGAGTTGCCAGAGGAACACCTTTACGCAGGTTACCAGACAGTTTCAAGATTTCTTCATCAGTCAGGCTGTCAAGATCTTCTTGCTGACCGCCAACCTTATTATAAATCTTGTCTAGGAAATCACGCAGTTCAAGAACTGTACGCTGTTCTTTCAGCATCTTGTCGATTTGATCGCCAAGACCTTTAGCAGCCATACCCAAGTGAGTTTCCAGAATCTGACCCACGTTCATACGTGATGGTACACCGAGCGGGTTCAGTACGATATCTACTGGTACACCATTGGCATCGTGCGGCATGTCTTCAACAGGCAGGATGTTAGAAACTACACCCTTGTTACCGTGACGACCTGCCATCTTATCACCAGGCTGGATACGACGTTTAACGGCCAGGTAAACCTTAACAACTTTCAATACGCCAGTTGTCAGTTCGTCACCTGTAGAAAGTTTGCGTTTTTTCTCAGCAAATTTCTCATCAATTTCAAGGCTCTTCTCTTTCAGGAACACTTGAATTTGAGTTAAACGTTCAGCAATTGCTTCATCACTTGGTTGGATATCAAGCAGATCAACCAGCTCTAAACCAGATAACAATTCTTCAGACAGTTTGTCACCGCGTTTAGTAGTACCGCCACCGTTAGATTCCTGACCTTTCAACAGACGTACAATACGTTCACGTGCTGCTTCTTCGAAGATTTTGTATTCTTCTTTCAAGTCTTTACGGTAAGCATCCAGCTGAGCTTTTTCAATTGCCTGAGCACGTTCGTCTTTCTCAAGACCGTCACGTGTAAACACTTGAACGTCGATCACAGTACCTTTAGTACCCGATGGAACACGTAAAGAAGAATCTTTTACATCAGCCGCTTTTTCACCGAAGATTGCACGAAGCAGTTTTTCTTCAGGAGTTAACTGAGTTTCACCTTTAGGCGTTACTTTACCTACCAGGATGTCACCCGCAGTCACTTCAGCACCGATGTAAACGATACCTGACTCGTCCAGTTTAGAAAGCGCTGCTTCACCCACGTTCGGAATATCGGCAGTAATTTCTTCAGCACCCAATTTGGTATCACGTGCAACACATGAAAGTTCTTGGATGTGAATAGACGTTAAACGGTCTTCTTGAAGAACACGCTCAGATAACAAGATCGAGTCTTCGTAGTTGTAACCATTCCAGGTCATGAACGCTACACGCATGTTTTGACCAAGCGCAAGCTCACCGCCATCAGTTGATGGACCGTCAGCCAGAACGTCACCACGACCTACTTTATCGCCCAGGTTCACAAGAACTTTCTGGTTGATACAAGTGTTTTGGTTAGAACGTGTGTATTTGATCAGGTTATAGATATCTACACCTGCTTCGCCTGCAACCATTTCGTCTTCGTTGACACGAATCACGACACGCGAAGCGTCAACAAATTCAATACGACCACCACGTTTCGCGATTACACATACACCAGAGTCATGTGCTACGTTCGCTTCCATACCGGTACCAACCAGTGGTTTATCAGCAATTAACGTAGGAACAGCCTGACGTTGCATGTTCGAACCCATCAATGCACGGTTGGCGTCATCGTGCTCAAGGAACGGAATCAGTGATGCTGCTACAGATACAACCTGCTGAGCAGATACGTCCATATGCGTCACTTTTTCAGGAGGCATACGTACGAATTCACCTTGGTGACGTACAGAAACGAATTCTTCAGACAGGTTGCCATCTTTATCTACTGCAGAGTCGGCCTGTGCAATCACAGTACCTACTTCTTCAATCGCAGATAGGTATTCAACGTCATCAGTTACGCGACCATCAACCACTTTACGGTATGGAGTTTCCAGGAAACCGAAGTTGTTACATTTTGCGTAAACAGATAGCGAGTTGATCAAACCAATGTTTGGACCCTCAGGAGTCTCAATTGGACATACACGACCATAGTGAGTTTGATGTACGTCACGTACTTCGAAGCCCGCACGTTCACGAGTCAAACCACCAGGCCCAAGTGCTGATACACGACGTTTGTGTGTAATTTCAGACAACGGGTTGTTTTGGTCCATGAACTGAGACAACTGACTTGAACCAAAGAATTCTTTGATTGCAGCAGCCACTGGCTTCGCATTGATCAGGTCTTGCGGAGACAGATTATCAGTTTCAGCTTGAGACAGACGTTCTTTAACAGCACGCTCTACACGAACCAGACCTACACGGAATTGGTTCTCGGTCATTTCACCCACAGAACGAACACGACGGTTACCCAAGTGATCGATATCGTCGACTTCACCTTTACCGTTACGGATTTCTACTAATGTTTTTAATACATCAGTGATATCTTCATTCGAGAGAATGCCTTCAACTTCACGTGACTTCTGATCAGTACCCACTTCGTAAGGACGACCCAAACGACGGTTGAACTTCATACGACCCACTGGAGACAGATCATAACGCTCAGAAGAGAAGAACAGGTTATTGAACAGGTTCTCAGCAGCTTCTTTTGTTGGTGGCTCACCTGGACGCATGACTTTGTAGATTTCTACAAGCGCTTCATCACGGCTTACTGTGGTATCAGCACGTAATGTATCCGCAATGAATGGACCACGGTCGATATCGTTAGTGAACAGGATGTTGAACTGTTTCACGCCACCTTCTGCAATTTTCACCATGATTTCATGGCTTAGAACAGTATTGGCTGCAATCACATCACCATCTTTCAGTGGGATGTCTTCAGCAGTGATACGTTCGTACAGGTACTCATCAGGAACAGAAAGCTTCTCAAGACCAGATGCTTCCATTTGACGTACATGACGTGCGTTAATACGTTTACCTTGTTCAACAATGACTTTGCCGTCTTTGTCAGCAATGTCGAACTGTGCCATTTCGCCGCGCAGGCGCTCTGGAACAAGGTCAATTTGGTAGCTACCCATGTCCAGATACACAGGTACTTTCTCGTAGAACATGTCGAGAATTTGTTCGTTGGCATAACCCAGCGCACGAAGAACCACAGTCGCAAGCAATTTACGACGACGGTCAATACGTACGTAGACCAGGTCTTTGGCATCGAATTCAAAGTCTAACCATGAACCACGGTAAGGAATGATACGTGCTGAATAAAGGACTTTACCGCTTGAGTGAGTCTTGCCTTTATCGTGGTCAAAGAATACGCCCGGTGAACGGTGCAATTGCGATACGATTACACGCTCGGTACCGTTAATTACGAAAGTACCGTTGTCTGTCATAAGCGGCATTTCGCCCATGTAGACTTCTTGTTCACGTACGTCTTTGATTGATTTAGTTTCGCGATCTTTCAGGATCAAACGAATTTTTACGCGCATTGGTGCTGCATAAGTTGAGCCACGAAGGATACATTCGCGTACATCAAACTCAGGCTTACCAAGACTATACTCAACGAATTCTAAAGCAGCATTGCCAGAATAACTTTCAATAGGAAAAACTGAACGAAATGCGGCTTGGAGACCGATATCTTCGCGGTTTTTTGGTGATTTGCCATCTTGTAAGAATGTTCTGTACGAGTCGACTTGAATCGCGAGCAGGTACGGAGCATCCATGACGCTAGGCAATTTACCAAAATTCTTACGGATCCGTTTCTTTTCGGTATATGAGTATGCCATCTGGAGTCCTCGGAAAGTGTAAACCAAGCCCGCCTGCAGAACGGGCTCAGAAGGAATTACGCTGGCCGATATGGCCACCACTCTTTACAAATGCTGCAATTTTTAGTGGTATTAAAACGCTTAACAATATTTTTTTAATGAAAAATATTGGTAAGCGTTTGTTCATTATGTTTATTTTTAATTTGTATGAATTTTATATCATGCAAACAAAAATCGAGCCGATTATTGTAACGCAAAAAGGCTGATGACCCAAGAGCCATCAGCCAATTTTTGGAGCCGATTATAAAAAAACCGGCTCCTTTAAGAAATTACTTAAGAGTAACTGTAGCACCAGCTTCTTCAAGTTTTTTCTTAAGCTCTTCGCCTTCTTCTTTAGAAACGCCTTCTTTAAGAACTGTAGGTGCGCCTTCAACCATGTCTTTAGCTTCTTTCAAGCCAAGACCAGTAGCTTCACGAACTGCTTTAATTACAGCAACTTTGTTACCACCGAAAGAAGTCAACTCAACGTTGAATTCTGATTGTTCTTCAGCAGCAGCAGCAGCGCCAGGAGCAGCCGCAACAGCTACAGCAGCAGCAGATACGTTGAATTTCTCTTCGAAAGCAGAGATTAGTTCAACAAGTTCAAGAACAGTTTTTTCTGCAACTGCGTTTAGGATTTCTTCGTTAGTTAAAGCCATGAGAATAACTCCAAATGGAAATTGAATGGTGTGGAAATATGTTTTTGCTTAAGCAGCTTCTGACTCGTTTTTCTCTTTGAGCGCAGTAATAAGGCGACCCAGTTTCGAAATAGGAGCTTGAAGAACGTTTGCAAGCATAGTAAGCGCTTTTTCTTGGTTCGGAAGGTTTGCGATCACGCTAACTTCAGCACCTTTGTAAAGCTTGCCATCAAATGCAGCAGCTTTAAGCTCAAATGCTTTGTTAGATTTTGCAAATTCTTCGAACAAACGAGCAGCAGCACCCATGTCGTCTTCAGAAGTTGAGAAAGCTAAGATTGTTGGGCCAACAAGGTCATCGTTCAAGATATTGAATTGAGTATCTTGAAGAGCGCGTTTAGCCAGAGTATTACGTACAACACGTGTAGCAACACCCAGTTTACGAGCTTCAACACGTAGAGCAGTTAATTGCTCAACGGTTAAACCTTGGTAGTCAGCAACAACAGCAGCAAATGCAGTAGAAGCAATTTCACTTACTTCCGCTACGATCTGTTTTTTGCCTTCGATAAGAAGAGCCATTGTAAAACCTCCTAACGGTGATTTATGCATTCAAGGAATGCACTCCCAATTCGTAAATTCATCACTGAATTTACACGCGGAGGAGGAAGTAAATCACACCACCGCGTCTACGCAGGCTGGAGTATTAAGAGGAAAGCATAAAACTCCCCTCGCCTGAGGTCTTTGACGCTGATAAATTCTCATTTACCAATTCAAAGTTTGCCTAAGTTCGCAAGTAGTCCGAAACCGGTTTCTTCTTGCGTAAGTTTTAAAGCAGTGCTTTAAAACTTACTCAGGGCTTTAAAATTCTGTATAAGTTTAAAACTTATTTAGAAACGTTTGCTACATCAACGATCAGACCAGGACCCATAGTAGAGCTTAGAGTGATCTTTTGGATGTAAACACCTTTAGAAGTAGCAGGTTTTGCTTTCTTAAGGTCAGCTACAAGAGCTTCAACGTTTTGACGAACAGCTTCAGCAGAGAAACCTACTTGACCGATCGCAGCGTGGATAATACCTGCTTTGTCTACACGGTAACGCGCTTGACCAGCTTTTGCATTTTTAACTGCAGTCGCAACGTCAGGAGTTACAGTACCCACTTTAGGGTTTGGCATTAAGCCACGTGGACCAAGAATCGTACCCAGTTTACCAACAACGCGCATTGCATCAGGAGCAGCAATCACTACGTCGAAGTCAAGGTTTCCGCCTTGGATACTTTCAGCAAGATCGTCGAAACCAACAACGTCTGCACCAGCTTCTTTCGCAGCTTCGGCAGCAGCGCCTTGAGCAAATACAGCTACGCGTACAGTTTTACCAGTACCTGCAGGAAGAGTAGTCGCGCCACGAACAACCTGATCAGATTTACGAGGGTCAACACCTAGGTTTACAGCGATGTCCAAAGATTCTTTGAATTTCGCAGCTGGAAGGCTAGTAAGAACTTCTACAGCTTCTTCTAAAGTGTAAACTTTTTGTGCTTCTACAGCAGCAGCGATGGCTTTTTGACGTTTAGTTAACTTTGCCATGTCTTATAGCTCCACTTCCAAGCCCATAGAACGTGCAGAACCAGCGATGGTACGTACACGCGCGTCTAAATCAGCACCAGTTAAGTCTGGTTCTTTAGTAGTCGCGATTTCTTCCAATTGAGCACGAGTCAACTTACCAACTTTAGTTTTGTTAGGTACAGAAGAACCCTTTTGGATACCAGCAGCTTTCTTAAGAAGAACAGCAGCAGGTGGAGTTTTCATGATGAATGTGAACGACTTGTCGTTGTACACAGTGATCACGACTGGAATTGGCAGACCAGCTTCAACTTTTTGTGTAGCAGCATTGAATTCTTTACAGAATGCCATGATGTTAACACCACGTTGACCTAGTGCAGGACCAATCGGTGGAGATGGATTCGCTTTACCAGCTGGAACTTGCAGCTTGATATAGCCGTCAATCTTCTTAGCCATTTCAAATTACCTCTGGGTGCAAACGCCGCTAGGCTCCCCAATGATTTCAAGTAACGATACCGTTACAACAACAATGCCTGATTTGCACGCAAATCAGGCGTTTTCAACCCGAACAAATTAAACTGTTTTTTCGACTTGACGAAATTCCAGTTCAACCTGAGTTGGTCGGTTAAATACGTTAATGGTCAGCGTTAAGCGTGACTTGTCGTAAAGTACTTCTTCCACCACACCTTTAAAGTCAGTGAATGGACCGTCAATTACGAGTAATTCTTCGCCTGGTTCAAACATGGTCTTAGGACGCGGTGCTTCACCAGTATTGCGTACACGTGCAAGGATTGCATCAGCTTCTTTTTGCGTAATTGGAGCCGGTTTTTCAGCCGTACCACCAATAAAACCAAGCACTTTTGGACACTCTTTCACGATGTGCCAAGTGTCATCGTTCATTTCCATTTCGACTAATACATAGCCAGGAAAGAACTTACGCTCTGATTTACGCTTCTTGCCATCCTTCATTTCTACCACTTCTTCGGTAGGAACAAGGACTTCACCAAAGCTATCGGCAACAGCGCTACGCTGGATTCGATCATTAAGCGAACGCATCACTTGTTTTTCATAACCTGAATAGGCATGAATAATGTACCAACGTTTCATAGCTCTCTTACCCGATAATAAACTTCATTAACCAGCCTAAAACATAGTCAAAGCACCATAGAACAATGGCTGCAATTACTACAACAGCAAGGACTTGCCAAGATGTGGTCACAGTCTCTTGTTTGGTAGGCCAGGTCACTCGACGTAACTCGATTCGTGCATCTTTAAGAAGACGAACAAAGCCTTTGCCTTGATGGGTGGCGTATAATAAACCGAATGCCACAACGATACAAGCCAAAATTACCCCAATGCGCACCCAAATATCATTCGCAGGCGCCCAGTATGCAGGTAAATATTGGTTTACCATCATAGCACCGACCAATAAAATCAAGGCGATAACCCATAGAACAATGTCTAATGGAGAACCAGAACTTACATCTACAGCAGGATTATTTCTTTGAGGAATTGCCGCTTCGCTTAATGCGTCGCGTGATTTATCATTCGACATTTTTGTACTCGTCGTAGGTTTCGCGACTTATTATATGACCAGTTTTGCCGACATCAAGCGTCTTTTGAAAAAAACTTGGCAGGCCAGGAGGGACTCGAACCCCCAACATTCGGTTTTGGAGACCGACGCTCTACCAATTGAACTACTGGCCTGTAGATAAACTGGAGCCGAAACTCCAGCTTATTTTCTATTCTATGATTATGCAGTTACTTTAGCAACTACACCAGCACCAACTGTACGACCACCTTCACGGATCGCAAAACGTAGACCTGGGTCCATTGCGATTGGGTGGATTAGTTCTACTGACATTTCTACGTTGTCACCAGGCATAACCATTTCAACGCCTTCTTTCAAAGAAATCGCGCCAGTTACGTCAGTTGTACGGAAGTAGAACTGTGGACGGTAACCGTTAAGGAATGGAGTGTGACGACCACCTTCGTCTTTAGAAAGTACGTATACTTCTGCATCGAATTTAGTGTGCGGTTTGATAGAACCTGGTTTAGCAAGTACTTGACCACGTTGTACGTCTTCACGTTTAGTACCACGAAGCAAGATACCACAGTTCTCACCAGCACGGCCTTCGTCAAGAAGTTTACGGAACATTTCAACGCCAGTTACAGTAGTCTTAACTGTGTCTTTGATACCCACGATTTCAACTTCTTCACCAACTTTGATGATACCAGTTTCAACACGGCCAGTTACAACTGTACCACGACCAGAAATTGAGAATACGTCTTCGATTGGCATCAAGAATGCTTGGTCGATTGCACGTTCTGGTTCTGGGATGTAAGAGTCAAGCGCTTCAACAAGTGCTACTACAGCTGGTTCGCCGTATTGACCAGCTTCACCGTTAAGTGCAGCAAGTGCTGAACCACGGATTACAGGAGTGTCATCACCTGGGAAGTCGTAAGTAGAAAGAAGTTCACGAACTTCCATTTCAACCAGTTCAAGAAGCTCTTCGTCGTCTACAAGGTCGCATTTGTTCAAGAATACAACGATGTAAGGTACACCTACCTGACGAGAAAGCAGGATGTGTTCACGAGTTTGTGGCATTGGACCGTCAGTCGCAGCACATACAAGGATCGCGCCGTCCATCTGAGCAGCACCAGTAATCATGTTTTTAACATAATCGGCGTGGCCCGGGCAGTCTACGTGAGCGTAGTGACGAGTTGGAGAATCGTATTCTACGTGTGAAGTATTAATTGTAATACCACGTGCTTTTTCTTCTGGTGCAGAGTCGATTGCAGCGTAGTCTTTCGCTTCACCACCGAATGTTTTAGCACATACAGTTGCAATCGCAGCTGTTAAAGTTGTTTTACCATGGTCAACGTGACCGATTGTGCCCACGTTAACGTGTGGCTTATTACGTTCAAACTTAGCCTTAGCCATGTTAATCTTCCTCGTTTACGTCGAACACAATTCTGAGTAAAACCCAGCTCCGACATATCGTTTAAAAAAAACCAAACACCAAATACTTGAAAAGCAGACTAAATAGCCTGCTTTTGAAATATTTTTGCAACCACGTTGCCAAACTGTAATCTGGAGCTCTTATCGAGATTTGAACTCGAGACCTCTCCCTTACCAAGGGAGTGCTCTACCACTGAGCTATAAGAGCAAATATTAGCACTTCAAACAATGGAGCGGGAGACGAGGATCGAACTCGCGACATGCAGCTTGGAAGGCTGCCGCTCTACCAACTGAGCTACTCCCGCACGATGTTGGTACTTACCACTTTGAAGTCTTAAAATTGGTGGTGAGGGAAGGATTCGAACCTTCGAAACTTTCGTAGCGGAGTTACAGTCCGCCCCCTTTGACCGCTCGGGAACCTCACCATTTTTACACTTACATCAGTGTCGTTCTTTACTTCGCACTCCAAACTCTCTAAGATGGTGCCGGCACACGGATTCGAACTGTGGACCTACTGATTACAAGTCAGTTGCTCTACCAACTGAGCTATGCCGGCGTTTCTTAGTGTTTCGTACGTTTCGTATCGGAACGGTGTGCAGTTTAGCAAAACTCAGAATCCATGCAAGTGTTTTTTTCAAAAAAAACGCCAAAAACTCACAAAATCAATCCGTTTGATGATAATTCAACCGCTTTGATCACTGCGCGAGCTTTTATTTGGGTTTCATTCCATTCTGACTCAGGATTTGAGTCCGCAACCAGCCCTGCTCCCGCCTGAACATAGACCTTATTTTCACGAATCACGCAGGTACGAATGGCAATCGACATGTCCATTTCACCATGCCAGCCTAAATAACCAACAGCGCCGCCAAAAATTCCGCGTTTTACTGGCTCAACTTCGTCAATAATTTCCATGGCACGAATTTTTGGCGCACCAGAAAGTGTTCCCGCAGGGAAAGTTGCCTTAAAAACATCCAGTGCATCGACATCATCACGTACTTCACCTTGTACATTCGACACAATGTGCATCACATGCGAGTAACGTTCGATCACCATTTGATCAGTGACTTGTACTTTACCGATTTTGGATACACGACCGACATCATTTCGGCCCAGGTCAATCAGCATTAAGTGCTCGGCAATTTCTTTTTCATCAGACAGCAAATCTTTTTCCAGCGCCAGATCTTCTTCTTTGGTCTTGCCACGTGGACGCGTACCCGCCAGTGGACGAACAGTCGCAATGCCATTTTCCAGACGTGACAGAATTTCAGGCGAAGAACCCACAATATGGAACGGCGTATTGTTTTCTAGGGTTTGCCCTTGTACCAGGAACAAATAAGGCGATGGATTAAGGTGACGTAATGCGCGATAGACCTGTAAAGGCTCACCATCGAAATCAGAAACCATACGATGGCCTGGCACCACCTGCATCACATCTCCGGCACGGATGTACTCTTTTACCTTTTCAATAGAGGCAATAAAGTTGTCATGTCCAGTTAAAGACTCAAAATGCGGTGCTGTATGTTTTTCTGCTTTCAGGCTTACCGGTGTCGCCAGAATATTTTCCAGCTCATCCAGCTGCTGCTGCGCTTTCTCATAAGCTGCCGGATCAGCTGCATCGGCATGTACAATCAGGAACAGGGTATCTTTCAGGTTATCGAATACGATGACGGTTTTGGACAGCATCATCCAGATATCTGGCAAGCCTACCGGATCAGCTTCAGGCACATTTTTTAGCTTAGGTTCGATATAACGTACTGAGTCATAACCAAAGTAACCGACAAGACCACCGGTAAAGCTTGGTAAGGCTGGAAGTTCTGCCTGAGTCGGTACTTTAAACTGTGCCTGAAAGTCTCGGATATACTGGAATGGATCGGCACAGTGCTGTTTTTCAATAGAGCCATCTGGATGCTGAACAGTCAGTTCACCCGCATTACAGGAGAATACAGTCGATTCACCTAGACCGATAATTGAATAGCGCGCCCAGTTCTCTCCCCCTTCGACAGATTCGAACAGATAAGCCTGTTGATGTTGTTTCAGACGGGCAAAGATAGATAAAGGAGTATCTGTATCGGCCAGACGCTGGCGGTATACAGGAATCAGGTTGTAGCCTTGAGATGCAAGTTGCTGGAATTGAGCTGAAGTTGTCATTCGGTTTTTCTCTTTAAATTGGGGTTACTCAGTATGAAAATGGAATTGAACTGAGCGACGCCATCGAAAAACCTTATAACTATTCATCTTATTTCCTTCGTACCCTATTTAAGCAAGCAATTCACGTAGATCATCGACAATTTCTTGAGGATCACAGTCTGCTATATTTTCACCATGATTATAGCCATAGCTGACTACAATACAATCTATACCCGCACGGCGCGCAGCTTCGATGTCATTGACCGAATCACCAATCATCAGTACCTGCTCTTTGGTCACGCCATAATACTCCACACAATGCAACAACTGACGCGGATCTGGCTTACGCTCGGCAAAGCGATCACCACCAATGGTGTCATCAAAGTATTTCGCCATTTCCAGAATATCTAGGATACTGCGTGCCGGTTCTTCTGGTTTATTGGTCACACAGATCAGTTTTTTGTCGTTAGCCTTACCCCATTCCAGAAACTCGATAATTCCGTCAAATGGCTTGGTATCCACACAAGGATCGGCATTATAAATTTCCAGAAATGTCGTAAGTAATTCCTGATGTTGGGCAGGTAATACCTCACCCACCAGATGCTGGAGTACGCTTTCACAGAACTTGGACGTTCCTTTACCAATCCAGACCCGTACCTGCTCCTCAGTGACCAGGGGTAGCTGCAAGACATTCAGGCTCATATTCATGGCCCGATACAAATCATGGGCTGAATCCACCAAGGTGCCATCCAGATCGAATAAAATCAGCTTACGTTGTTCCAGTTGTGCAATTGACATCCTGACCCTCATTTTCTTTATTTGCAGCCATAAAAAAGGCATGCGTAATGCATGCCTCGATTGTAACCAATCATGGGCTTATTTAAACAACACCCAAGCGATAATCGCCAAAATAATCAGAACAATTAATGAAATCAGTCCAATAGATGCATTTTTCTGTGCTTCTTTTTCCTGCTCTACACGAGAAACAGGCTGTTCCACCGGAATTGGTGCAGGTTCTGGCTTAACCGAGCTCAGGTCTACACCCTCAGCAATAGGCGCAGGTTTTGGGATACCGACATTGGTCGGCATACCATCACGGGTCAAGTTGACTGAAGCATCACGCTCTCTCAATTCTGGAATACCCTGATCATTCATTTGCTGTGCAGGTGTAGGCTCAGCTACTTCAACCTGTTCCACGACTTTTTCTGCCGTTGCTTCAATTTCTGCTGGAACCTCGACTGCACCCACAGGCGCCAGTACTGAAAATTTCAAGCTGGCAAACTGAACAATGTCATCCTGCTTTAATAAGGTTTCCTGCGCAATCTGCACATCATTGACGAAAGTGCCATTCGATGAACCCAAATCCTGTACCCAGAGCGCATCATCCTTCAGTAAAAATGTCGCATGTTTACGGGAAATTTCCGCAGCCTGCAACACGATATCCGCAGCCTGATGACGCCCCACCAGC
This sequence comes from Acinetobacter sp. CAU_H_56, assembly GCF_058599425.1. Taxonomy (NCBI): domain Bacteria; kingdom Pseudomonadati; phylum Pseudomonadota; class Gammaproteobacteria; order Moraxellales; family Moraxellaceae; genus Acinetobacter; species Acinetobacter sp. CAU_H_56. The sequence continues at coordinate 2,816,385 of NZ_CM178654.1, forward strand.
ATGTCACGGTCAATGCTAATTTCCTGTCCTGTTAAGTCGCCTGTAATCGCGTGTATTTTCCAAGTCATGAAAGTTACTTCTCTGTTCTCTTTGACATTATCATAACATGCTGTCTGCAAATGCGAATGACCTAGCTTTTGGGTCTAAGTGTGGTTGTTGTAACGGTATTTTTACTTTTTTCTACCTGCTGGACGGGTTCTACCATTTGTCGCTGAATCACCGGCTCTATTGCTACTGGCGTGACGACTACATTGGCTGGTTGCGCCTGAACCGGTGCGGTCGGCACAGTTTGATAAGTCGAGTTTTGCAATGGCGTTCTGGATACCGGAATTCGCTGTTGATATACATCTTCAACACTTTCTGGCAATTTGGCAAAGTTCCCGTCTGAATCGAGTGCGAGTTGCAGACTATATAACTGACTATAACGTTGCTGGGTCAGTTTATGCACTGCATTTTTATCCCCCACAATGGTTGGATGGATAAAGATCAATAAGTTACGTTTTTGATTGGACTTACCTTCTGAACGGAATAAACGTCCCAAGCCTGGAATTGCACCCAGCCCCGGCACCGCTTGGCGTCCATAACTGGTATTATCCGAAATCAGACCGCCAAGGACAATGGTTTGTCCATGTTCGGCCAGAATTGAGGTTTTGATCGCTCGCTTGCTGGTGACCAGATCCTGCGCCTGCCCTTTACTGGCTTTGACATCAGAAACTTCCTGTTCCACTTCCAGGCGTACCGTACCATCTTCGCCAATATGGGGAACCACCTTTAAAGTGACCCCGACATCCTTACGTTCAATGGTGGTATAAGGATTGGCCACTCCTGCCGCACCCGTAGATACCGAACCAGTAACAAAGGGTACGTTTTCACCGACAACGATATAGGCTTCCTCATTATCCATGGTCACAATCGACGGTGTAGACAACAGGTTGGATTTGGTGGTTTCTTTGAGTGCCTGAATCATCGCGCCATACAGACGACGGGAACCATCACTGCCTTCACGATAATCACCGATTACCAATGAACTGCCTGCACCGACAGTACTCGCCGCACCTGCACCACCGCCAGTCAGATAACCCGCTGCAATATTTTTCAGGCTGGTGCCAAAATTATCAAAATTGATCAGACCAATTCCGCTGCTGATATCACCCAAAGCCCATTGCACACCTAACTGGTCCGCATCTGTCCCTTCTACTTCAATAATTGCAGCTTCAATCAGAACCTGTTGACGTCGTACATCTAACTGACCAATGGCAGATTCGATTTCACGCATCAGTTGCGGGTCTGCTTTAACCACCAAAGAATTCTGCGTGGCATCCGCAATAATACTGACGCCATTGGCATTAAAGCTGCTAATTCCGCCCTGCTCGGTTTTCATGCCGGTATTTAACTGAATGTTGGATGCGGTTGAGCTGTTTGAGTTAGTAGTACTGTTGTTATTCAGGTTATTAGTCGAATTATATGAAGACGTGCTGGAAGAAGAATTATCCAAACCAGTATTGACTGCCTGCCCTGTCACTAGTCCCTGCAAAATTTCCGAAAGATTCTTGGCACTGGCATATTTCAAACGGAAGACTTTTAAGCCCCCCAGACGGTCTGCTGCAGGTACATCCAGTGTTTCAATAATCTGACGAATGCGCTTGCGTGTTGCCGGATCACCCTTAATCAGAATCCGGTTGGTACGCACATCTGCTATGACCCGCACCCGTGAACCACGCAAATCTTTAGCCGCACCCGTTGCTGCCATTGAGTCAATCAGCTCGATCATTTCTTCGGCCTGACTGGATTGCAGGCTAATGGCTTCAATATCATTCTGGCCCGTGCCATCCAGATTACGGATGATGGTTTCCAGCTGATAGATATTGGTCGCCCGGTCCGACACAATCAGTGCATTAGTGCCCGGAACGGCAGCCAAATGGGCAAACTGTGGCATCAACGGACGCAGGGCTGGAATCAGGTCATTCGGATTGGTATTTTCCAGCCAGATCACGCGAGTGACAATCTGGTCACCGGTCGCACGATGACGTGCATCATAGGGAATCCCGGAGCTTTTGACATTGCTGTCTGGAACCAGCTTGATGGTATTTCCTGAAGGAATGGCCACCACACCATTGACATTCAAGACCCCTAAAAACAGGTCATAGACTTCATTTTTATTCAGTGGCTTGTTGGAAATGACCGTGACATTGCCTCGAACCCGGGGATCTACCGCAAAATTTTTACCGGTAATATCCGCCACTTCATTAATGAATGCGGTTAAGTCTGCATCCCGGAGATTGATTTTCCAGGTTTGCGCATAACTTGCCGTACTGACCATAGCAACCAATGGTGCGGCCACACAGAATGCCCATGCTGATCGATTATTATTAAATAAAGCCATAAACTTTTGTGTTTCCTAACCCTATGCGTGATGACACATCACTTCAAATCCTGTTGTATGGTCATCACCTGATCACCACGTTTTATTTCGAGTTTGACCTGACCTTCACGTCGAGCCTGTTCCAGTAACTGTGCTTCGGTTTGTCCCTGCGACAGGGTCTGACCATTCAAAGACAAAATCCGGTCTCCCGGTCTTAATCCCAAGCGATTACGCAGTGCAGCCGGTGTTCGTGAAGTGACTTCATAACCACCATCTGCTGCACTTACCCCCATATTCTGTAAGTACTGGTCCTTATTTTCCTGCATCTGCTGGATGGCCCGATTGATTTCACTCTGTGGTGAAGGTTGTTCAGGCATACCACTTTCCGTATGCAGCGGAGGCATTGAATTTGAAGATGCTGCTGAGATATCCGGCACAATCGGCTGGTTTAAACCATTTTCCAGCCCTTTAAACAGGATTTCTTGGGTAGCACCGCTTGATTTACGCAAAATCACCCGGTCCCAATACACTTCAGCCAGCGTAAAACCGCTATTCCCCAATACCTCTCCGACCCGATAACGGTCAGACTGGTCATTAATTTTCAAGACTGCTGAAGAGTTATAGCTTGGGCTCGCCACCACAACCCCCTGCAAGACAATATTGGCAGTTTCAGCAGTGTTCGCTGCGTAAGTATTTTCCTGAAATAGTGAAAAGGCACTTATATTTGGCACTTGAGCCTGTTGTGACCCCAGTTCTACCTGATCAATCTGCATCGCTTGTGGCGGAGCCACCAGAAGCCAGAATAAGGCGGCCAATTTCCAACATAAATACAGAATCAGCAGGAACAATAAAATCGGAGCAACACGCTCTGTCTGTTTCAGATCAATATTTTTAAAATAATCGAGTGGGCTTGCCATCAGTTGAAGCCCCCCATTAAAGGCTGACGGGTACTAATCACATAAGTATCCAGCCCAGCTTTACCGGTATAAGAAGGGGCATTAAGTAAAAAGCGCTGTGTCAGCTGAATATCCAGCATCAAGCTTGGATCCAGTTTAATATTCAACATACGTTGATCGCGATTGTCACGTACATCCAGCAGCAGCTGTCCATTCTCATCGGATAACTGACCACTCAGAACCGGTACATTCATACGCTCCTGACGCTGGGCAAACGTGTAAATCAGCTCACCACCGCTCCACTGCATCTGGCCATCTACATGGCTAAAGCCTTGCTCTTTTTTATATTTAAAATCGAGTTCTTTAAACTGAATCGGGTTGGTAGGCCATTGCCAGTCAGCAATCTTCTTTAAAGTTTCAGGTGCAAGCTGTCCCTCAAGGTTTTTGACGGTTAAAGTTTTATTCAGACCATAGCCCATTACACCCGAAAACTGGGTATTACCGCTATGCAGATCAATATTTGCCCCTAATCTCAGCAACAACAGGTCCAAAGGACGAACCTGCCAGTTCAGACTTCCCCGAAGATTACCTTTTTTCCAGTCCGCACTTCCCTGCCAGATATTCCCGCTTACATTATGCAAGACCTGATTATTTTTATAAAATTTTGAAATTAACCAAGCTGCAGGAACTTGCAGAATTACAAAGACAAAAAAGGCTAGAATTGCAAATATCAACCATTTTAATGTTTTCGGCTTATTGCTCATCCCGCCACGACCAACCTATCCAATCGAAACCCCTAAATTTATAGTTTTGTCATTTTATAATCACATTATGCACACTTTTTCTCTGACGCCAATTCATAGGCATAAAAAAACCAAGCAGGATGTGCTTGGCTGATCAATCACAGGCCGTATGCATAACAGCCTGATGATGAATAATGCGGCAGAAGGATTAGATCACGAAATCTTCCAGTTTTGCGCCTTTCTCTAATTCAGCAACTAACCAGCGTGGCTGTTTACCACGACCAGTCCATGTGTCTTCCGGATTGCTTTTACTGCGATAACGTGGCTCTACAGACTTACGTGCAGTTTTTTTACGTTTAGAAGCACCAAATTCAAGTAGCTGTTCAATCGTTAAGCCTACTTTGTCGGCAATATCCAATACCTGATGATAAGCATCTTCAATTTCCTGATCTTTTTTCAAAGCAATTAAAGACTCAGCTTCTGCTTGTAAACGTTTTAACTCTTCAACTGATAAATTTGTAATGTCTGGCATCATGTTCTCCAATAAATAGCATTATTTCTTTTAATAAATAACGAACCCATCATATTTATATTAAGTGTAATATTCAATATAAAATTTTAAATGTACAACAATAAACTTAAGGGCCATTACAAAATTAATCATTAAATTAGAGATGAAACTCAATATTAAATTTCATGTTGTACAGTTAATTCCAGCGATTTTATTTTTTCTCGAATATGTTCAGGTATTTCAGTTTTCTGCATATTTTTATTTAAACATACAATTACTGCTTCTGAAGTGGCTACGATACTTTGCTGCTGTTCACTCCATAATAAATAATGCATTCTGACTGCACTATTCCGAATTTCATCAATTCGTGCCGCCACTTTTAATTGATCTGGATAAACCACAGGTTTTAAATAACGGCATTGATTTGAAGCCACCACTGTTAAAATATCTTCATCAAAAATATTTAATTTACCCAAATAAGCCAAACGGGCACTTTCTATATAACGGTAATACATCGCATTATTAACATGCCCAAACGCATCCATGTCTCCCCATGCAACAGTTTGCGAATAAATCACCGGATATTGTTGTAATTCTGACATTATTTCCTCAAATTCTGATTTCGATAAAATTAACATTCGATTCAAATACGGCATTTAACTGCTGTATTAAATCATCTCTTCCCTGCAATACAGATTTAATTCTCAAATAGCTCATGCGGATGTCATCTGGATAGAGATCCAGCAATTGCTGAGCTTCTTCTACCCGGCCAGTTGCCTGCAGAATATGCCATTTGGCAAAACTTAATATTGGCAGTGCAGTATATTTTGCATCCCAAACTGAGATCTGCTGCTCAATATCTGCATAATCTGGAAACTGCTTTAATAACTGCTGCTGGAACCATAAATAAAATACATCCTGATTAAATTGGAGTTCCAGTAAATGTTTAGCAAGTCTTTCATGCTCAACACTCATTTCCGGCATTCTAAATAACAGTTTCAACCATAATAGCTTGACTTCATAGTCACGGTTAAATATGTCCTGTTTTAAATCCAGATAACGTTGTTTTAAATATTCCAAATCGTCTTCAGTAGCCTGGTCATAAGCTATTAATAATTGCTGCAGCCATATTTTTTTTACTTCTTGGTCTAAATGTCCATATTTGGTTGAACGTAAATATAACCAGGGAAACTGTAAGGCGAATTGCCCCCATAAAGCATTTAAACGCTGCTCATAAGCGGTTTTGACCCGTCTTAACCAAGGAGATAACTCATGCTGATTTAAAAATTCTAAATGCGTTAATGCCTGCTGACCATCCTGCTGCGATAAATAGATTTCAATCCGCTGTAATTCTGCCAGTTCAAATGCCATGGGATTGGACTGATTTAAACTACTTAATGCTTCGCTATATTGTTGCTGTCCCCAGGATAATCGGGCATCAATAATATACTTGAGCAATCCCGACTGATTAAAAGACTGCTGGATAAAATCCCGTTGATCTTGTGCAGCATTTAATAACCAAACTACGGCTAACTGCTCATAAGGATGCAAGCGGGCAAAGCTGAATACCGTTTCATGTTTACGCTGTTTAAAGCTGAGATAACGCTTGGTCGCATACCACAGCATATGCATCAGGAAGCTAATCGTGATGAGTAAGCCTACCAGAAACCAGAAAGTGGTCTGGATTTGTAGTCCGCGCCAATACAGATAGACATAGCCCGCACCATAACCATAGCTCAGTACGCTCAAGATCGCCAAGCCCAGCAAACCAACCAGTAAATAAGCAAGTAAAATCTGTTTCATAAGCAATTAACCGATCAGGGTACGCGTATTGAGCTGAGGAGTAGGCATCTGAGGTGCTATCTTAATTTGCTCCAGTCGCTGAATCCATTGTTTGCTTTGCGCATCCGGAAGTTGAGCCAATACCTCGATCACACTTTTCAGGGCTTGCTGGAAAGCTACCTGCTGTCCTTGTTGCACACTATTTTCTGCAATCAGTAAGCGCAGCTGAGCTTCTTTTAAGACCAGATTACGCTGCATTAAGACTGCACTCGGCTTCTCGACTGATTCAATCTGAATCCAGCGCTGCCAAAATGAGCTTTGGGTTATAGCACGGTGCTGATGCTGCACCTGGATTTCCTTTTCCATCTCAACATCAATCTGTTGCAGCAGCTCTTTTAATTTATTCTGTTGTACCAAACGATTGTTGATGAACTGCTTAAGGACTTCCCGATCTTTGTCAATCGCCTGATTCAGGCTACCCAGAAGAGCAGGTGCCAGTTCTAGATGTTCAAGCTGATTGGATAATTGGTTTAACTTTTCCATAGCCATTGCATATTGTTGCTGCTGCAAGGCAAACTCAACCAGATCCAGATATTGCTCGACTAAAGGCAGATCATCCTGCAAAGCAGCTGTAGGAGCATCCTGAACAGCCCCTTTGTTCGATGTTTCAGAGCTTGCTGCTTGGCCAGTGGCAACCTGACGTTTTAAGGCCACCAGCTGATCATTCAGATTGGCATTCTGCTGTTGTAACTGCTTCAAATTCTGGGTCAATTCAGTCTGTGCTGAATTTAAACCAAACAGGTCATAGCTCAGCTTGGCAATCCACGCCAAGCTCAAGATGAAAAAAACAATGAATAATTTTTTCATGCGTTTCCTAGTACATCAGTAGCTGCTGCAAAATCGTCGATCCGCTTAAGTCATCTAACTGAGCGAATTGAAAACCAGCCTGATGTTGCTGTTGATATTCCCCAAGCATGGCAGCCAAACGTGGCCCCAAAACCAAATACAATGCCCGATTAATGAGATGCGGATACGGCTGCATCAAGGCTAGCCAGTTAAGCCAGCTCGCTTCACTGCTGACCAAGACTGCATAACGGGGATTAGCTTCAAGGCTCGTCAAATGTTTAGCTAATATCTCGGAAGTCACTGGCGGACACTGACGATCATATAAAATGAAATTCAATATATGAATTTGCTGATCCTTTAAATGCTGCATCATAAATTGACGCCCACCTTCACCTCGCCAAAAGGCGACAGTTGATCCGGTAGCTAACTGCTGTAGCACAGGCAATTGCAGCATCCCTTCCGAAGTCTCCACATCAGGCACATAACTCTGGATACCGTAGCTTGCTAAAGCCTGCTCGGTAGCTTTACCTACAGCGACCCACTGGATACTTCCAAGATCATTCAATGATAGACCTGCCTGCTGCAAATATTGCATGCCCATCTGGGCAGCGGTCGGACTCACTACGACAATCAGTTTTGCTTGGGGTAGCTGCCTAAATAAACTGGCCAGCTCATCCGTATAAGGCTGCTGTACCAGTTCTAGCAAGGGCAACTCTATCACCGGAATCTGCGCTGTCTGTAGGGCTTGCGTTAAATTTGCAGCACGATCACTCGGACGGGTATTAATGAACAACATTATTTTGAATAAAGGGCTTTCAATAACTCGCCTGCGCCCTGATCTAGCAAATCTTTGGCCAGTTGAACACCCAATTGTTCTGCATCTGCCATGGTTCCACTTTGCTGTGCGCGTAGCAAAGTTGCGCCATCTATACTACCGACCCGGCCTTCAATCGAAATGACACCTTCATTTAAAGTAGCATAGCCTGCGATTGGCACCTGACAGCCACCTTCCAGATAGGCATTAAAGGCACGTTCGGCACGGACACACGCATCAGTTTCTACATGTAATAGAGGCTGGATTAAATCTAATACCGCTTGATCTCCACTCCGGCATTCCAGGCCCAATGCACCCTGTCCTACTGCGGGTAAACTTACTTCAGGCACAATACTATGACGAATACGATCTGCAAGGCCCAAGCGTTTTAAACCGGCACTGGCCAGGATGATTGCATCATACTGACCTGCATCCAGTTTGGATAAGCGTGTACCCACATTGCCCCGTAAATCGATAATCTCAAGGTCCGGACGCTGTTTTAAAATCTGGGTTTTACGGCGCAAGCTGGAAGTTCCGACTTTGGCACCTTGAGGCAATTCGTCAAAACTGGCATAAGTATTTGAGACGAAAGCATCCAGTGGATCTTCACGTTCACAGATGACTGCCAAAGATAAGCCTTCAGGCAAGGCCATCGGTACATCTTTCATTGAATGAACTGCCAGATCGGCACGACCATCTAGTAAGGCTGCTTCTAATTCTTTTACGAATAAGCCCTTACCACCAATTTTTGCCAATGGCGTATCAAGAATTTTATCGCCCTGTGTAACAAAAGTGACTAACTCGACCTGAAGTCCAGCATGCAGGTCCTGTAAGCGTGCACGGATATGTTCAGCCTGCCAGAGCGCAAGCGGACTTTGTCGAGTAGCAATTTTTAGGGTCTTCATAAATTTCAATAAACAGTCAATGAGAACAATAGTCTAAACTTAACCTGCTCACTTGAAAATGCAAGCGAATTTATGCAAGTTTCAATACTGGTCCAGACGAACTCATTGATCCGTTTAGAGTTTCTGAATCCGTTCCCGCAAGAATGGCAAATGACGCCGACTGACCGCCAGACGCTCTTCCAGTTCACGACAACGCACCTGATACTGGCCGGAACTCACCACTTCCAACCCCTCTAGATAATGAACCGAAACCAGTGCATTACGGTGAATCCTGATGAACTGATGTCCAAACTCCTGTTCCAACTCCTTCAGGGTTTCATCAATCAGGACACTGCCGTTTTTATGGCGTACGGTCACATATTTTTGATCCGCCAGAAAATAATAGATATTTTCAACTGGCACCAATTCGACCCCGCGATAGGTCTTTGCCGCAATTTGATGGCGGCTGATATTGATTTCTTCCATATTTTCTTTTTGTTTTAGTTGGCTCATTTGAGCTTGGGTAAGTTTAATTAAATGCTCTAAAACCTGTGCCAATTCCTGTTGCATCACCGGTTTAAGCAGGTAGCCGTCTGCATTAGACTTGAATGCATCCAGCGCGTGTTGGTCATAGGCCGTACAAAAGACAATAGCCGGCATCGGGTCGAGCTGACGCAAATGCTGCGCACAGGTCAAACCATCCATTTCAGGCATTTGAATATCTAATAAGATGACATCAGGTTCATGCTGGTGAGCCAGATCAATTGCTTGACGACCATGCGTAGCTGTTGCAACCACATCATGCCCCAGTTGAGAGACTAAACGTGATAGTCGCTCGACAGCCAAAGGCTCATCGTCACAAATCAGGACGTCCATTTCTCCTCCTTAATCCAGTCAACATTATTCATTTGATTATAAGTTAACTGTGATTTCCTTGATTTCTTTTTATTTATAGCGATATTGCACAACCGTGGTAAACACCCCTCCACCGGCGAAAGTCTGAAACGTCATCGTAGGTCCGTAATAGGCTTCCAGACGCTGTCTGACATTTTCAATTGCAATACCATGTCCCTTTTTTAATGTTTTATTATCCTGCGTATAGGGGTTTGTTATGATGATATTAATTTGATTTTGCAAGATTTCAATCAATATGCTTATGGTACTCTTTGTCAAAATTTTTTCAACTCCATGGAAAATACTATTTTCCACTAGGGGTTGTAAAGTCAATAATGGAATTTGGACTTGTGAGTATAAGTCTTTGTTTTCTAATTTCCATTCGACCTGCAAACGCCCTCCTAGGCGAATCTGTTCAATCTCCAGATAGCGCTGGCACAGTTCAATTTCTTCCTGCAACTTGACCAGCTTCAATTCCTGAAAACTGGCCCGAAATAAACGGGACAAATTCAGCAACATTTGTTCGGCTTTGTCCGGGTCAATACTGATCAGGCTGATTACGCTATTGAGACTATTAAACAGAAAATGCGGATGAATCCTGGCTTGCATGGCCTGAATCCGTGCATTTAATTCACTGTGCTGCTGCTGCGCCCATTGTTCACGCAAATACAGATAGCGAAAACAGAACATGCCTAATAGGATACCAAAACTCAGATGTAGGCCGACCTGTTCCAGTGCGATTGCCAGACTCAGTCCCTGAAAATTCAAATTACTGCCAAAATAGGTCAGCACATTCAGACTGGTCGTAGTCACCAAAACAATCGCCTGTAATAGCAAAAATCCGCAGATTAATGCCAGCTTAATCCCCATGCGCTGAAAATGCTGATGAAAAAGCTCGACCAGCGCTGCAAAACATAACAGTATCCAGTTGATATACAGCATATATTGAAGCAGATCTTCCAGATTGAGCACCTGCCAGGACTGTGCTTTTGCCAAGGCTAAGACCATGGCCAGCACATTGCCGCCAATAAACATTTCCAGCAAATAGTGCAGCTTGCCGATCTGGCTAAAAAAATAGGAGCTTTGCACTGATCCGGTCGGAGATGTAAAAGATTGATCGACTTGGACTTCGGCAACGGGCTTTGAATTTGTTATACTCTTTTTCGTTCTACTGCTTTTAATCTGATTGAGCCGACATGACCACATCTTCTAATTCCTCAAATCCATCACAAGCCCAGACTTCGGGTATGTGGGGCGGTCGTTTCTCTGAAGCGACTGATGCTTTTGTTGCTGAATTTACAGCATCTGTTCAATTTGACCAACGTTTTTATAAACAAGACATTGCAGGCTCGATTGCACATGCAACCATGCTGGCAAAAGTTGGCGTACTGACCGAACAGGAACGTGATGACATTATCGAAGGTCTGACTGCGATTAAAGCAGATATTGAAGCAGGTAACTTCGAATGGCGCATTGACCTTGAAGATGTGCATATGAACATTGAGTCGCGCCTGACTCAGCGTATCGGCATCACCGGTAAAAAACTACATACGGGCCGTAGCCGTAATGACCAGGTGGCAACCGATATCCGTCTGTATGTACGTGATGAAATCGATGCCATCCTGGAATTACTGGAAAAATTACAAAAAGGCATCCTGGGTCTGGCAGCTAAAAATACCAATACCATCATGCCAGGTTTTACCCATCTGCAAACTGCACAGCCAGTGACTTTTGGTCATCACTTAATGGCTTGGTTTGAAATGCTGGTCCGTGACTCTGAGCGTCTGATTGATTGCCGTAAACGTGTTAACCGTATGCCACTCGGTTCTGCTGCTCTGGCAGGTACGACGTACCCGATTGACCGGGCTTATACTGCTGAGCTTCTAGGTTTTGAAGCTGTTGCTGAAAACTCTTTAGATGCTGTTTCTGACCGTGACTTTGGTATCGAATTCAATGCTGCGGCATCTTTAATTATGATGCATCTGTCACGTATGTCTGAGGAAATGATCCTGTGGACATCTGCTCAGTTCAAGTTCGTAAACATTCCAGACCGTTTCTGTACTGGTTCTTCGATCATGCCACAGAAGAAAAACCCAGATGTGCCTGAACTGATCCGTGGTAAAACCGGCCGTGTATATGGTGATCTGATGAGCCTGTTGACCCTAATGAAAGGTCAACCGCTTGCTTACAACAAAGATAACCAGGAAGACAAAGAACCATTATTTGATGCGATCGATACCGTTCGTGGTTCATTAATGGCATTTGCTGACATGATTCCTGCTCTAGTACCAAATATTGAAATCATGCGTGAAGCAGCGCTTCGTGGCTTCTCAACGGCCACTGACCTGGCAGATTATCTGGTAAAAAATGGCGTGGCTTTCCGTGATGCTCATGAAATTGTGGGTAAAGCGGTAGCTTTAGGCGTGCAGGAAGGTAAAGACTTATCTGAATTAACACTTGAGCAACTGCAACAGTTCTCTGATCTGATTCAGGCAGATGTATTTGAAAAAGCCCTGACTTTAGAAGCATCTGTGAATGCACGTAATCACATCGGTGGTACTGCACCTGCACAGGTTGAAGCTGCGATCGAACGTGCGCATGCTCGCCTAGAGAAACTTTACGCTTAATTGCTTTCGCTTTAAATTGGAGTATTGATATGTCTCGACAAGTTTTTTGCCGTAAGTATCAACAAGAAATGGAAGGTTTAGACTTTGCACCATTCCCGGGTGCAAAGGGTCAGGAACTGTTTGATACGATATCTAAACAGGCTTGGCAAGAATGGCTGAAACACCAGACCACGCTGATCAATGAAAAGCGTTTAAACGTGTTTGAACCGGATGCGAAAAAGTTCCTTGAAGAACAACGCGAGAAGTTCTTTAACAATGATGAATCATTGGAAAAAGCTGAAGGTCTAAAGCCTGAGTAAAAAAGAAAGCACTGCTTTTCTTTTTTACGCAAGACAAGGACGAAGTCCGCGTAGGCAAGCATTTAAAAAGAGTCTCTTTTGAGGCTCTTTTTATTGGAAAGAGTACTGCTCTGCCCTTGCGCAAGACGAGAAGCTATGCTTCAAGTGAAAAAACTAAGACACTGCCTTATTTTTCTGCAAGGCAAGCGAAGCGCGTAGTTTTACTTGTCAAAAAGGAAATCCATGAAAGATTCCCTTTTTAATTTAAAGCCCTGCTTTTTTTGTTTTTTACACAAGACAAGCAGCTATGTGCTCATAGAATAAAAAAACTCCTTATATGGAAATTTTTTATCTAAGCTCAAGCTTTTCTCTTACGTAAATTAAGCGAAACATATAACTTCGAATGCTATAAAAAATAATCCATAAAAAGAATTCTCTTTTTAATTTGAAAAGTATTTCTTCATCAGATCATGAGTTAAATACCCGGCAAGAGACTCCTCGAATATTCTTTTTCTATAGATATTCTATTTTTCTTAAAAGCACTCCAAAAACTATTTTAATTTTCATGAGATCGAAAATTATTGACCTAAAAAACAGGCTCAAAACCTGTCATTTTCTTACCGTGTTTTTTAAATTTAAGCAGCCATTATCGTACTGAAAAGCAATCAGATTTGTATCAAAATAATCAATTGTAAATTCTGTATACATTGCTCTCACAAAACACAACATTCAGCTACAAGAAACCACATGATTTTGTGGAAGGTGCTCCCTATAATGACCAACAAGAAGATGAGATATCTTTGAATAACTATAATAATAACTGAGAAATACCCCCGATTTCATCCCAGTTCTTCCCCCAAAGGCTGGGTATTTTTTTGCCTGCTATTTTTATATTTTCTATTTTTAGCTATAAAAAAAAGCTCCTTTAAGGAGCTTTTATTGATTAAGGCTGTTTCAGATATGGCCAGGCTGCTTTTAGGTAAATAAACATTGACCATAAGGTCAGCACCACGGCTGTATATAGCAATGCATAAGCCAGCATTTCTAGCGGTGGCCAGTTCAGCAGGAAAACCGTAATTGCGATCATCTGAAATGCAGTTTTATATTTACCCACTGTAGACACCGCCACACTGGTACGCGCACCGAGTTCAGCCATCCATTCACGTAAAGCTGAAACTGTAATTTCTCGTGAAATAATCACAATCGCTGCAAAAGCCATCGAGATCGAAGGTTGCCATTGCACTAAGACAATAAGCGCAGCAGCGACCATCAGCTTGTCTGCAACCGGATCTAAAAAACGACCAAAAGCAGAGGTCTGATTCAGAGTACGCGCTAAGTAACCATCAAACCAGTCAGTGACTGCAGCCACTACAAAAATTGTCGTTAAGATAATATGCCGCGTCACATCAGGACTGGTTTCATTAAATCCCATTGCCGGTGGCCAATATGCGACCAATAAAAAAACCGGAATCAGGATAATACGAGCCAAGGTCAAGATATTTGGAATATTCAGGATACGACCTGTAGTCATAGACACCGCCAATTGTTCCCCTCATGTACGATGAAAATGCACACTTTTTTCGAGGTTTAATCCATCATTAATACGCTTCACTTTATACGAATTGACTTGAAGTGTCACTAGGCAAACACCGTCACTGTCTGTCTGGCCATCGCAATCAGCCGATTTTCTGCATCCCACAGATAGGCATGTTCTGTTGAATAACCGTCAGCCGCATGGTCAGTAATCACTTTATATTTAAACCAATCATGTAGCTGATGCTGCACCGGATGCACGTAGGTTACAGTCCAGGTCAGGCTGCTCGCTGGAGCCAGTGTCTGAAACATCGGCAACACCCCCGGTGGCCAGATATCAAAAATGGCCATCAGGTCAGCTAACTGAAATTCACGGTCAGAATGTTGATCTGGATGGAAGCGGCACCAGCCTTCAAAATCAGGACGTACACTTGAACTGCACGGCAGATTCAAATCCGCCCATCTGAGTTCAAAATGATCAAAACACTTTGGAAGCTTGAACTGTGCAGGAATCTGGAACAGGGTTTCAGGAGGAGTATAATCCGGAGCCTGGATTTCCTGATGTACCTGAATGCTAGAATCGCGCGCTACGCCGAAACTGGCAATCAGAATGCTCTGAACAGCCTCATCCTGCCATAGACGCACTTCGATGGTAGTGACCGATTTGCCTTCACGCAGAATTTCCGCAGACAGGCGTGCTTTGCCTTCCTGTACCGGGCCAACAAAAGTCACACTGGTACTCAGCAGACGTTTAGCAGGATCATTGATCGTCACCACGGCTTTTTGCATCATGACTGCAGCCGCAAGTCCACCGTAGATGGTTCTCCCTTGCCCCCAGCCTGTCGGCATTTCAATCCATTCTTGCTGCGCAATTTGTGCGTACAGTGCTTGCAACGACATATCGATCCTTCAACTTTGTCTGATGAACCGATATATTGCTGGAAAAATCTATGAATAGAAATGACCTTTGACTCGAAGGTCAATGTGCATTTTTGCACTTGTAATTGATATAAAACAATTACTCATGCAGAACTTTATAAATCATCCGGGCCATCACAGAACCCAGACCTGGCACCAGTTGCAGGTCTTTTTCTGAAGCTTTAAGCACACCCTGAATCCCACCAAAATGGGTCAATAAATCACGACGGCGCTTCGGCCCCAGTCCCGGAATTACCTCCAGTACCGATGAACCCCGTTTTTTATCGCGTTTGGCCCGATGTCGGGTAATGGCAAAACGGTGGGCTTCGTCACGTACCTGCTGGATCAGATGCAGGGCCTTATGATCTTCTGGAAGCTGGATCTTACCGCCATCGGTAAAATGCAGGGTTTCCAGACCCGGCTTACGTCCTTCGCCTTTAGACACACCGACCATAAAGGCATCCAGTCCAAGTTCCTGCATGACTTCCATCGCCATATGCAATTGCCCTTTACCACCGTCAATCAGCAGCAGATCTGGCAGCATGGCTTTTTTATAACGACGGGTTAAGGCCTGACGCATCGCGGCATAGTCATCACCCGCCTGAATATCATTGATAGAAAACTGGCGATAATCACGTTTACGCGCACCTCCACTATCAAAGACTACGCAAGAAGCAACCGTATCTTCACCCATGGTATGTGAGATATCGAAACACTCAATCCGATCTACCGGCCGTCCCACGACTTCTTCTAACTGATGGAAACGTTCATTCAATTCAAAGTGATTAGCCAGCTTGCCCTGAATAGCATGTTGTACATTCATCTGTGCCAGTTCCAGCCATTCGGCACGGGTTTCCCGAACTTTGGACTTGATCTGAATCTTCTTGCCAAAATGTTGAGAAAGTGCGGCTTCCAGCTCCTTCCGGTCTGGCATTTCAATATTCACGATCAGCTCAGAGGGAATTTCATCGGCAACCTGGAAATAGAAATTGGCAATAAAATCTGAGAGCATTTGCCCCAGATCATCACTTAGCATATCCGGGAAATAGCCTTTACCGCCCAGCATCTTGCCATTACGCACATGCATGATCTGCACACAAGTCACCCCTGCCTGATAGGCAATCGCCAGAATATCTGCCTCACCTTTAACTTTATAAATCGCCTGCTGCGCCTGTACATCACGCAGTAACGCCATCCGGTCACGATAAAATACCGCCTTTTCAAATTCCAGATTTTCTGCAGCTGCTTCCATCTTGGCAATCAGTTCCTGATTCAGCTCTTTGGTATCGCCTTGCAGGAAACGGATCGAATTATTGACATCTTCCTGATAATCCTCAGGCGAAATCAGGCCGACACAAGGGCCGGAACAACGCTTGATCTGATATTGCAAACAAGGTCGAGTACGATTGGCAAAGAAACCATTCTCACAGGAACGTACATTGAACAGTTTTTGCAGAATAACCAAAGTATCGCGGGCATTATAGGCACTCGGATAAGGTCCAAAAAACTTGCCGACCTGATGCTTGCCCTTGCCACGACCGCTGGCAATTCGCGGATAAGGTTTGTCTGCAGAAACAAAAATATAGACATAGGATTTGTCATCACGCAGCATGATGTTATACGGCGGACGATGCAGCTTGATCAGGTTTTGCTCTAGTAATAAAGCTTCAGTTTCTGAACGCACCACCAAGGTTTGAATGTCATAAATCCGTGCCACCAAAGCTTGAGTCTTGGGATGATCAAGGGTTTTGACAAAATAACTGGACACCCGATTTTTCAGGTTTTTGGCTTTTCCCACATATAAGAGTTCGCCATCTTTGCCATACATCCGGTAGACCCCGGGTAAGGTGGTCATATTGGCCAAGATTTTTTCAATATGAGGGCGTGCGTTCTCGTTCACCTAAAACCTATTTTTCACCTGCAATATGCAGATATATGTGATGTTTAATGTGTCATTTTCAAGCGATGACACAAAATTCATCCGAACTGTCATCCAAAGTGAAACAGGTTATGCCCAGACTGCCGTATTTATAGGCAACCCAATATGGTCTGATTGCTAAAAGCTATAAGTCGCCTGAACTAACTTTGCTATGCTCGACAGGTTCAATCTCGAGATGATCCAAGATGACAAGTTCCCAATCCGGTATTCATGTTGTGCAACCTGCCACCTCTAGCCATAGTCAGTCTGAGCGTGACCGTTTGATTGGGAAACCGCGTTTTCATTTTGAACCTCAGGCTGTAATGCAGTTGCTACGGGAACGGATCATCGGTCAGGATACCGCCTTAAATGAAATTGAAAAAATGCTGCATGTGGTCAAGGCTGACTTTTCCAGTCCAGAACGTCCGCTTTCGGTTACCTTAATGCTTGGCCCGACCGGTGTCGGCAAGACTGAGACTGTACGTCTGATTGCCGAAGCAATTTATGGTCGCCCTGATGCTTTCTGCCGGATTGATATGAATACTTTAGCGCAGGAACATTATGCAGCTGCCCTGACTGGCGCCCCTCCGGGTTATGTGGGCTCTAAAGAAGGCCATAGCCTGTTTGATGAAACCGCTATTGCCGGAAGCCATACCCGTCCCGGCATCATGCTGTTTGATGAACTGGAAAAAGCCAGTACTGAAGTGATTCGTGGCCTGATGAATGTACTGGATACCGGCCGACTGACGTTGACTGCTGGTACCAAAACTATTGATTTTCGTAACTGCATGATTTTTATGACCAGTAATGTCGGTGCACAAGCCGCACAGCAATATCTGGAAAAACTCAGCTATCTACCACAAAAAGTGCAGCAACTATGTCTGAAAAAAGTACCGACCCAGCAGATCATTGAAAAAGTCATGCGGCGCAAGTTCGATCCTGAATTTTTAAACCGGATTGACCGTACATTGCACTATCAGGCTGTCCAAAATGATGCCCTGCCACGACTGGTTGAGATTGAGCTGGATAAATTAAATCAACGTCTGCAACACCAGAAACGACAGATTCACCTCACTGATGCAGCCAAGGCCCATTTTTATCAGGGTCATGACATCCGTTATGGCGCCCGTCATTTGGGTCGAAAAATACGGACCGAACTGGAACCAATTTTAGCGATTTATTTCCTGAATCACCCAGAACAGCTACAACTCCATCTGGACTGCATTAATGGACAATTGCTAGTTCAGCCTCAAGCATCCGATTCCAATTAAACTGTTTGATGCGCTTGAATCGCCTGAATCAATGCATTCGGGTCTTTAGGTGAAATCAGGACATATTTTTGTTGATCTGCCAGCATATAGCTGACTTTTAAACGCTTGAAAGACAAAGCAGGTGCAATTTCTGAGTGGTCTGTAGGTTGGATGTTCTGAATTGAACTGAGTGGAATTTGCCAGGTCAGCCATAGGCTTTTAATGGTCAATTGTCCATCCTGCACGATATAACGGGTACTCCAGACCGGCCACCAGACCAAGAGGATTGTGAGTATATAGACTGCGGTATGCACCGGATATTGAGCCATCGTCCCTTTGGCCTGCATGGTCAGTAATAATTGCAATAACAAACCGCTCATACAGATCAAAAATGCCAACAGCCACCAGTCTTTTTTGGAACGAAATACACGCATCATCTTCCCCTTAGTTTATTTTATCTTACACAAAATCAGGATGATGTGGTGAATCTCTGCAAGTAATAAAAAACGCCCCTCAGGGCGTTTTATTTTTTATGTTGTAGCTTAGGCAAACAGATAAGGACGAACAAAGATCAGGAAGAAAATGCCTAGCATCAGGAACCATTTCAGGAAATAGTACAGCTGGCGGTTCTGTGCTTTTAAAGCCTTAGCCTTGACCCGGAGTTGATAAACATAACCAAAGACCTTGTTTAAGCCACCGGTCTGATCTCCAACTTCATTCGGTGAACTGGCTGCTGTCATTACTTTTTTGCCAAACCAGTGATTGAAGCGTTCCATCCAGCGGGTTTTTAAAGGTCGCTCGACATCAGCAAAGAAAATGATCCGGTTCTGGTCAGTCTTGTTTTCGGCATAATGAATATAGGTTTCATCAAACACTACGCTCTCGCCGTCACGCCAGGAATAACGCTGGCCATCGACATCGATAAAGCAGCGGTCATCATTCGGGGTCATTAAGCCCAAGTGATAACGCAATGAACCGGCATACGGGTCACGATGGCGGACCAAACGACTATCCGGTGCCAGCTCGGTAAACATAGCCGCCTTAATGGTTGGCAAGGTTTTGAGCAAAGCCGTAGTTTTTGGGCAGAGTTCTGCTGCAGAGGGATGCGCCGAGTCATACCATTTTAAATAGAAGCGTTTCCAGCCGGTTTTGAAAAATGAGTTAAACCCCAAGTCATCATATTTGCTCGATGCCTTGATGCCACCTTTCTGATAGAGCGCCTGTGCTTCGTCACGAATCATTTCCCAGTTTTCATCCAGCACTTTTAGGTCTTTAAAATGCTGCGTATCGATATAAGGCTGATTCGGGACGCGTGAAAAGGCGTACATCAGAAAATTGATCGGTGCAAACAGGGTCGAATGGTCAAAAAACTGGCGATAAAAAGAATGCCGAACTGTGCCACGTCGCTGAATATATAACGCTGAAATGACAAAGATGGCCAAAATAATCCACTTAAGCATATCAATACCCAAAAAATCCTAGCCCCAAAAAAGAACGGGGAAAAATAAAAAAGTCACATCTGGGCCGCATTATAACAAAGCTGCTTTTGCTCTCCCTACCCGCTTGTAGAACACAGCGTTGCATACATTTTCTTACATCCGTATCGAATGATTTGAATCTCAATTGACTATTTTGACCAAAACACCACACAGCAAACATTCCCTATCTGGTCAATTTACGTTATAAAAACAGCGCGACAGCAATAAAAAAGTGAAATTGAAACAATAACTTCATTACACTGCGATAACGGTTCACTGTATTCCGGACATGACAACACCTTGATTGAGCGATGAAAATTGATGACCCTTGCGTCACGGCTTGATACAACTTGTGTTGTTCTTTTTGGATATAGTTATCGTAAGATTAGCGAAGTAAAAAAGTGCGCGGGAAATGCGCGCTTGCTTCACAACATCAACTTAGAAGTCCTCCAAAATAAAGGAGATCAGGGCATGATCCACGCTGGCAATGCCATTACCGTCCAAATGCTTGAGGACGGAATTGCAGAATTCCGCTTTGACTTACAAGGTGAGTCGGTTAACAAATTCAACCGTGCAACGATTGAAGATTTCAAGGCTGCGATTGACGCAGTTTCCGCTGCTGAAATTCAGGGTTTAATCGTAACTTCAGGCAAGTCTACATTTATTGTAGGTGCTGACATTACTGAATTCGGCGATAACTTTGCTCAAGGCGAACAGGCAATTGTTGACTGGGCACTACCAGTTCATGAAATTTTTAACAGCTTCGAAGACCTGGACATTCCTAAAGTTGCCGCGATTAACGGTATGGCACTGGGTGGTGGTTTCGAGATGTGCTTAGTCTGTGACTACCGTGTGATGTCAGAACAGGCGCAAGTCGGCCTGCCTGAAATCAAACTTGGTATCTTCCCTGGTTTCGGTGGTACGGTTCGTTTAAGCCGTGTGATCGGTATCGACAATGCAGTTGAATGGATGGCCATGGCTACTCCGAAAAAACCGGCTGCTGCACTGAAAGATGGTGCGGTTGATGCGGTTGTGGCTGCAGACAAACTGAAAGATGCTGCAATTGACCTGGTGAAACAGGCAATTCACGGTCGTTTAGACTGGCAAACAAAACGCCAGGAAAAACTGGATCCAATCAAGCTGAACATGCTTGAGCAAATGATGGCGTTCAATACGGCGAAAGGTGCGGTTCTTGCAAAAGCAAACCCTGCTCAATACCCAGCGCCTAAACTATTGCTTGATTCTCTTCAGGCAGGTGCAAGCTTACACCGTGATGAAGCGTTAAAAGTTGAAGCTCAAGGCTTTGCGAAAGCTGCAGTGACTCCACAAGCGGGTGCGTTAATCGGTCTGTTCCTGAACGACCAGGTGGTGAAGAAAACTTCTAAGAAATATGAACAAGGTGCACATCCAGTGAACCAGGCTGCCGTTCTAGGTGCGGGTATCATGGGTGGTGGTATTGCTTACCAGGCGGCAAGCAAAGGCACTCCAATCATCATGAAAGACATCGGTAACCAGCAACTTGCACTGGGTATGTCTGAAGCGAACAAACTGCTGACCAAGCAAGTTGAACGCAAGAAGATGAAACCAGCGCAAATGGGTGAAACCCTTGCTCGCATCCGTCCTACTTTAAGCTATGACGAGTTTAAAGAAGTCGACATCGTGATCGAAGCGGTAACCGAAAACCCGAAAGTGAAGGGTATCGTACTGAAAGAAACTGAATCTAAAGTACGTGAAAACACGATCATTGCGTCAAACACCTCTACGATTTCAATCACGCGTCTGGCTGAAAATCTGGAACGTCCAGAGAACTTCGTGGGTATGCACTTCTTTAACCCGGTACACATGATGCCATTGGTGGAAGTGATTCGTGGTGAGAAGACTTCTGCTGAAGCGATTGCAACGACTGTTGTTCTTGCTCAGAAAATGGGTAAAACACCAATCGTAGTGAATGACTGCCCGGGCTTCCTGGTAAACCGCGTACTGTTCCCTTACTTCGGTGCATTTGACCTGTTACTGAAAGATGGTGCTGACTTCCAGCAAATCGACAAAGTGATGGAAAAATTCGGCTGGCCTATGGGCCCTGCTTACCTGATGGACGTGGTCGGTATCGATACTGGCGTTCACGGTGCAGAAGTCATGGCTGAAGGCTTCCCGGATCGTATGAAACCTGATTTCAAAGGTTCAATCCAAGTGATGTACGAAAACAACCGTCTGGGTCAAAAGAATGATGTTGGTTTCTACAAATACGAACTTGACCGTAAAGGCAAAAAAGCCAAAGTGGTTGATCCAACTGCATACGAGCTTGTGGCATCTGTTGCAACTGCTGAAAAACGTGAATTTGATCCTCAAGAGATCATTGACCGTATGATGCTGGCTTTCTGTAACGAAACTGTTCGTTGCCTGGAAGACAACATTGTTGCAACTCCGGCTGAAGCAGATATGGCGATGATCATGGGTGTAGGCTTCCCTCCATTCCGTGGCGGTCCATGCCGTTATATCGACCAGACTGGTGTAGCTGAGTATGTTGCGCTTTGCGACAAATACGCACACTTAGGTAAGGCTTATGAAGCGCCACAAATGTTGCGTGACATGGCTGCTAACAACAAAAAATTCTACGGTTAAGGAGCAACGTGAATGGCTACTTTAAATCCACGTGACGTTGTCATCGTTGATGGCGTACGTTCAGCAATGGGTAAAACCAAAAATGGTATGTTCCGCAATGTACGTGCTGACAGCCTTTCTGCTGAACTTGTACGTGCACTTATTGCTCGTAACCAGTTTGATGTCAACGAAGTTGAAGATGTGATCTGGGGCTGTGTCAACCAAACCCTAGAACAAGGCATGAACATCGGTCGTAACATCGCGTTATTGGCTGATCTTCCTAAGACTGTTGCAGGTCAAACCGTAAACCGTCTGTGTGGTTCTTCGATGCAAGCAATCCACACTGCTGCTGCACAAATCATGACAGGTCAAGGCGACGTGTTCATTATTGGTGGTGTTGAGCATATGGGTCACGTTGGTATGATGCACGGCATCGACTTGAACCCTGAAGCATCTAAGCACTATGCAAAAGCGTCTAACATGATGGGCTTAACGGCTGAAATGTTGGGCCGTATGAACGGCATTACCCGTGAAGAACAAGATGCGTTTGGTGTTGAATCTCACCGCCGTGCTTGGGCTGCAACACAGGAAGGTCGTTTCAAAAACGAAATCATCGGTATTGAAGGTCATGATGCCAACGGCTTTAAACAGCTTTGCGACATCGACGAAGTGATCCGTCCTGATGCAAACCTTGAAGCGTTCAAAGCGTTACGTCCAGTGTTCGATCCAAAAGGCGGTTCTGTAACTGCTGCAACTTCATCAGCATTGTCTGATGGTGCGTCTGCAATGTTATTGATGTCTGCTGAACGTGCGCAATCTCTTGGTCTTAAGCCACGTGCTGTAATCCGCTCTATGGCGGTTGCAGGCTGTGATGCTGCGATCATGGGCTTTGGTCCTGTTCCTGCAACGCAAAAAGCATTGAAACGTGCTGGTCTTAAAATTGAAGACATGCAAACCATCGAGTTGAACGAAGCATTTGCTGCACAAGGCTTGTCAGTTCTTAAAGGTTTAGGTCTTTATGAAAAACAAGACATCGTAAACTTGAACGGTGGTGCGATTGCACTTGGTCACCCATTGGGTTGTTCTGGTGCGCGTATCACGACTACGCTTCTCAACGTCATGGAGCAACAAGATACGCAAATCGGTCTTGCAACGATGTGTATTGGTCTTGGTCAAGGGATCGCGACAATCATCGAACGTGTTTAATTCTTAAATACGTCGATCAAAAAATCCTCGCTTTATGCGGGGATTTTTTATGTCTATTTTTTCTTATAAAACTTTGTAAAATTAAAATTTCTTATTTATGATAAAGCTGTATATAAACTATAAACTTAAAAATAACCATGAAAAAATATTTAATATTAACAACGCTCAGTCTGAGCCTCGTGGGATGTGCGAGTACACCTAAAGCACCTCAATCTGATTATTTTTCCCAAGTGCAAAAAGAATTTCGTACTACACCTGTTGCCCTGACTACAGATGCCTGCTTATTGCGTAAAGAAGTCGGCAATAGTCATATTTTACTCGAACCATCCAATCGAACTGCCGCAGCGATTAGCCAAGAACTCATACAGCAGCTCAACCGTAATGAAGTCAAAGTCACACAAAACTTGCAACAACTGCACTGCGGTTTCTTTGAAAAGAAAGTTATTCAAACCTATAAAAAACGCCAAAACCTAGATGCTAAACCTGAAGATTTAGCGGTTTATCCTGTGCTAGCAGCCAATCAACCTAAACTGACCGATGAGCAAGGCTATAGCTTGCAATTGCTGCATCAAAAAACCTTTAAAGTCGGTGTGGGTCGTTATAATTTCAGCAATAACTATCAGCCTGTTGATATTGAGATCACAGAGCGTCAACTTGCAGAACTAAAACCGCTACTTGGCACATCCAAAGTACTTGTATTACAAGTTTTAGGACAACAGCCATCGGTTGGTAACCGCATTGGCAATATTGCCGGCAGTCTCGCGCTTGCAGCAGTCACCATGGGTGCTGTCACCACAGGTGATCCAATCCCGCAAGAAGGACAATATTACTTGTTGTCTTATGTCGATTTAGACAAGAAACAGGTGCTTTGGTCAAAACAGCAGAAATTTGATGGCAAACTTTATCAAAATGGCGCTGTCAGCCTGCAAGTTCCCTATATGCTCAAGCCTTTAGCACTGTAATTGCACTAAGAGACGTCATTCAATCAATTGGTGACGTCTCACACTCTCATGAAACCGCACAATAAAATCTTGCTTCAGCCGCCTAAAAAATCTATTCCGCTTTGGGTGAAATGGAGTCTAGCGATTGCATGTACCCTATTTGGATTATGGTGGCTGTATTATTTTATGGACCAAAATGATTTGGTCTATCAACCCTATTTCCCCTCGACCTTGAGTATGTATGTGCATCACGGCATCGCGTGGCTCAGTGCGATTAGCGTATTCATGGTCTTTATCGTGATTTTTTTATCGGCAAGCTATGAATGGCTACTGCATTATCGCCGGCAAAAGATCATTCAATTCAGCTTAGGCAGTTTTTTAGTGGTGTCAGGGTTTGGTCTTGCCTTGTTTTTTGCGAGTATCACCAAAACTATGGTGTATAGCGCATGCCATGCGATGGCGAGTCAATGGGCACTCTATGTGGGTACACCAATAACGAAACAATCCATGCTACATGCTCGCCAAACAGTCAATTCAAGCTATCAACAGCATATTCAGCTCAAACGTGGCAAGGTCATGGTATGGATCATTGATCCGGTCAGCTACACACTTAACCTACAACTCCACTTTGACCAAAAAACATATCAGCTCGATCCCTTTTGTTATAGCGGTAGCAAAGGTGCTCCACGCTTACATACGTCTCAGTTTAAAATGAGCGGAATTGAATCCTTCCTCGGTTTTCGCTGCACCTCCGGCTGTGAACTGTATTCATATTTCACCACCTCAGATTTAACCGCGCTTGTTGCATCAAACTTCAACACTTGCCGAAAAATTTATTCGCAGCAACCTTCCCTGAAATAGCACAATAAATGTTATCCCTTTGTAAATTTAGTTGAATATTCAACCAATAAAAACTTATCCCTCAGCCACTTATATTTGGCAGGCGTATCATAGCCCCACATTTCTCTCCTTTATTTTATGGGGTTACGCATGAAAATGCTTAAAACACTTCTAGCAACTGCAATCGTTGCAACTTCAGCTTCTGCTATGGCTTCTGCAACAGTTTCTCCTGTTGCTGCAATGAAAGAACAAGCAAAAACGGTTGCCGCTCAAACTGCTCAACAAGCAACCGCGCCTGCACAAGCAAAAGTAGCGACTGCGACTGTTAAAGCACAAGACTCTGCTGCCAAAGCTACTGCTGAGAAACAAGCGGCTGTCGCTAAAGTAGAAGCAACTCAACAACAAGCTGCTCAAACTAAAGAAGCAGCAAAAATTGAAGCGGCTCAAAAAGTAGAAGCTGCAAAAGCTGCACCTGCAGATATGAAAAAAGTAGCGGATTCTAAAGTAGAAGCCGTGAAAACTGATGCAGCTGTAAAAACTGCTGAAGTAAAAGAAGCCACTGTAGCCAAAGCTGAAGAAGTAAAAGCTGCAGCAGCTCAACCAGCAGAAGCAGTAAAAGCAGCACCTGCCGAAGCAGCTGTAAAAGCCGAGAAAAAAGGGTGGTTCTCTTGGTTTAAAAAATCTGCTTAAGATATTTTAAATCCATCAAAAAAAAGATGTCCGAGTGACATCTTTTTTTATTTTTAGCGCTCTCTGATTTAAAGCCAAAAATCTAAAAACTGTATAAATCTCTTATTCGACTTTTTGGGCTAGCATGGTCGCAAAATGCTGCTTGATCCGGTTGCCCTGTTCATCTACACGGTGTAATTCACCTACATTTTCATTATATTTCACCAGATTCCAACCTTCATAATAGGTACTGAGCTGCCCCGGCTTAAAACTAAACGGAAAGTCTGACTGTACCGGAATATCATCGGTATCCATCGCACAGACAATCAGGTTATAACCGCCCGGCACTGTCGCCTGCTGCATCTGTGCAATAAGAGGTGGAATGGTATCGGCCTGTAGGAACATCATCACTACCGTACAGCAGATAAAGTCATATTGGCCCTGAATACTGGGGTCAAGATTTAAATCCCGTTGCTGAACCTGAATATTCTCGATTTTTTCGGCCTGAATGATCTGTCTCAAGGTTTGCAGACTATTTTCATTCACATCCCAGGCACCAACTTCAAAACCGTTCTGACTCAAATACAGCGAATTGCGGCCTGAACCACAACCGACATCCAGCGCACGACCACCCTTTAAATACGGCATAGCTGCCAAAATTTCTGAATGGGTCGGGCTTAGCTGATATTTCTTAGTGAAGTAATCCTCAGGTTTGCAGTAAAAACGTAGCTGACATTCTGCATCTTCATTGGCAGAAATAATCTTATGCCATACCTGTGGCTCAATGAACGGTGGTTGCTGCTCTGGCGTAAATACATGTTCAGACTGTATATGACCTGACTGATCCAGCATGGCAAAATGCAGCTCACCTTTAAGAACGGTCAGCTTTGCCCAAGTGCCTGCTTTGGTATTGTGTGGCTGCTTGAACCCTTGTGGGATAGCTTGCTGCGTCCAGACCGGAAATTCTTTATAACATTTCAATTGTTGCATAAAAGATTGTGCTCCCTCTTCTCGCTTTCCGTCTGCAAGCATGCTTCTGGATATTCATTTTTCTCAAGCATAGCTGGTTCTATTACAGATGAGAACTGGTACATCTTTGATGTAAGCAATGCAGTAAGACTGATTCTGACAGGAAAACATCATACAATTTAGGGCATAAGAAGCCATAAGATCTTTATGCTTAGAGTTTGTTCTCTGCTTCTTTAAGTGCCTGCTGATCGACTTGAGTCATTTGCTGGTTGAGCTGCACTATTTCCTGATATAGCTTATTGAATTGCTTTAAGGGTGCATCTTCATAGAACATAAAGGTCTGATTTTTCTTTTCCCATTTATTGTTTTTCAGCACCAGAAATAACTGGTCTGCTTTGGCCAGACTCTGTTTTTCAATTTCAAAAATTGCATGGGCATTATCCTGCTGCTGATTGGCTTTCAGATTATCTGCCAGCTGCTGACGATAGCGATTTTTAATATCCAGCTGTTTCACCTGCTCTAACTGCTGGGTTGCCCGCTGCTGAATTGTCTGTTCATAGCTATCGACAATTTCATGCACGCGCTTCAGCATGGCTTCAGTTTCTTTATAGTCTTGAGCCTGATCTTTGGCTAAGCGGTCAATGTCCAGAAAACGATCCCAGTTCGCTGCTTTGAGGTCACGTAAATACTGATTACGAGCCTCGGCACGATCACGCATCTGACCCAGAATAAACTGGGCCATTACGGCATAATCCCCGTCCAGACGATCATCTTCCAGATCAATCTGAATCGGTTTAGACCAATCCTGTGCCTGTTGCAAAATAGATCCAGTTTTTTCTTCCAGTACCGTTTCATATTCCTGCAAATCGGCCTGCTGTTTCTGCTCTACAGAATTTTGATAAAATAACCAGATCAAAATTGCCAGTACCACTCCAGCGATAATCATAAAAACACGGGGCATCTACACGCTCCAGGTCTGTCATCCAGATCTTGTTGATTTTTTACACTATGCTTATTTTTCCAGCATAATTCAAGACATAGAGCTTTTCACATTTGTGAACGTGCTTCCTCAATACTGAAAAAATGAATCCAGTAAAAAGCCTGAAGAAAGGAAATAAGTTTTCAGACTTCCTTTCTTCATGACGTGATCTGGCTATACCGAAACTGACTGACCTGATCAGCCTGACCCATCGGATTGTGTGCTAGCGCGAACCAAAAGGCAGACTAAGCTCAAGTCGATTTGGATCAAACTGTTCCAGGACGATCTGTACATTGGTGGCATTCCGGTCAATACCGAAAGGTTGCAGAATTACATAGATTCCATTTCTTGGATCTGAGGACTGCAAGCCTTGTGCTACTGCCAGTACATATTCCCGGAATACAGTAGGCAGACTGTCCAGATCTGGATTAGGCGCTGCCGCTCCCATGTCAATATTTGTAACGACATCACCATCGACACTATAAGCCTGGATATCGCGTTCAATTTTCATCAGGCGCATCTGCAAAGCCTTACGCTGGCTGGCACCTTCCTGATAAGGCGTAATTTCCGTTACAGCACGCATTTCAGGCTCTGCCATGACAGTTAAGGTGGGAAGTATGGTTGCTTCAGAATGAGCAGGAGCTGCATGACTCAATACAGGGAGAGTAAAAGCAGTACAGGTCAGCATCAGGCCCAAGCTTTGAATGGATTTTAGGAGATTCATCTTATTACCCCTCGGTTGGAAAAGGGAAAGCGTCAGATTAAATCTTACAAGTAATACAGCTTCTTATTGTTAAGTTTGATAAACGGTCAATCGAATCCATTACACCCTCATAAAGCCAACCAGCAAATCAGAAACAAAGCTCCTAAAAAATATAAATGAATCAGAAGTTAAATTTAAAAAAGCAAAAATCCCCGATTTGCGGGGATTGATTTGTATTACTGACTCGTCCTTTTAAGGAGATCTTGGAAATTGCGCTACAGGAGATGGATTATTGTAGTTTTCTAATAAGCCCAGATTTACCTTGTCTAGATTGATCTGTAATTGAAGGCCACGCCCTGGCTGCATGCTGCTGCTACGATCGATCCCGACATTCTCCAGCAGTGTATACAGTCCCTGGGTTGGATCACTGGATTGTAAGCCTTGGGCAATGGTCATCACATACTGTTGCAGTGCAGGTGACAGTAAACTCAAATCTGGAGCTTGGGTCGGCTTGATATCGAGGTTTGCCAGCACATTTGGATTGACCATGAAATTTTCTGCATCTTTGGTTCCCCGGATTACCTGATGCTGCAAGGCAAGACGATTGGCTTCATTCTCAATAAATGGGACATAGCCAGTCTCATTACTCATTTCAGGTTCAGCCATAATGGTCATCGTCGGCAAGGTAAGCACCGGTTTCTGTTCTTCCGCATGCACTGCTATGCTCAATGTACCTAACAGAATCCCAAATAAAGATGTTTTTAGACTATTCATGGGCTTTCCCCTACTTCAAATTTCACAACCTGAATGCCTTCACCGGTTGCTAAAGTCTGTATTTAATTTAATTATCTATTAGATTACCTTGATTATTTAGAGAACTCATTCTTGCTCAGATGAATGGCAAAATAAGTTAATTCTTAGGCTGAATCAAAAATCACAGGCGAAAAAAAACCTCAAACAATGTTTGAGGTTTTTTCGAATATGGTGGCGAGACCCAGGATCGAACTGGGGACACACGGATTTTCAATCCGTTGCTCTACCAACTGAGCTATCACGCCGATGCGGTGTATTAAGCCGTATCTAGACACATTAGTCAATCGAAATTATGAAAAAAAAGATTGAGTGTCTGAATTTTGGCCTAAAAAAAATCCCTGATGGGATCAGGGATTGAAAACTTTAAAATCGTTTTGAATATGGTGGCGAGACCCAGGATCGAACTGGGGACACACGGATTTTCAATCCGTTGCTCTACCAACTGAGCTATCACGCCGATGTCGCGTATTAAACAGTTTCAGCTCTTAATCGTCAAGTACATAACGTATAAAAATCATCAAATGTTTACTTTTCCATCGATTTGCATGTTTATACAGCAATATTTTTCAATATTCTCAGCAAATACCTGACTAATAAAACAAATTGAATCCGGTATTTACAAAAAAAGCAGCCCGAAGGCTGCTTGAAATTTATCTGTATTTAAATTTTTTCAAGATTTGCCAGACAGCGGTGAATGGCTCCACATCCCGGTACGAATGCTTTTACTCCTTTTTCCTCTTCCATGCGGCATGCCTCACTCACCAGCCTTTCTGCAACCCCGCGTCCACGGTTGGCCGGATGCACCACAATATTTTCCAGGGTTCGGCTTTCGCCTTGTCCCGTGCACCAGATGGCACCGATGATTTTGGTGTTAAATTCTGCGGTATAAAGTAAGGTATACTGTGCAAGGTTTTGCTCTAGATGTTCAATGGCATCTGCCCCATCACTAAATTCAGGGCTAGTGTCATACAGTCGCTCAAGCTGGCTGCGCACTTCGTCGTTTTCTAGAGAAGTATAAGCATGTACGGTAATAGGCATTGATAAACCCTCCTGAGCAATCTAATATGCGGTGACGTCGTCACGGCGAAAATATTTTCTACATCAATCATTTTGACGTATTTGAGGAACGTGTCTATGACAGATCGTATCAGTGAAGTGGTAAGAAATACCAACGAAACCAAAATTCGAGTTCGTTTGAACCTCGATGGTACTGGTCAAGGCACTTTAAACACTGGTATTCCATTTTTAGATCATATGATTGATCAAATCAAGCGACATGGTCTGTTCGATATTGATATTCATTGTGATGGAGATCTGGAAATTGATGACCATCATACCGTAGAAGACTGTGGTATTACCTTAGGTCAAGCGTTCGCTCAGGCTTTGGGTGATAAAAAGGGCCTACGTCGTTATGGACACTTCTATGCGCCGCTTGATGAATCTTTAAGCCGTGTGGTGGTGGATCTGTCTGGCCGTCCAGGTCTGTTCATGGACATTCCATTTACCCGCGCCATGATTGGCCGTTTTGATGTAGACCTGTTCTCTGAGTTTTTCCAGGGCTTTGTCAACCACTCACTGATAACTGTGCACATTGATAACCTGAAAGGTAAAAACAGTCACCACCAGATCGAAAGTGTATTTAAGGCGTTTGCCCGTGCACTGCGTATGGCATGTGAAGTTGATCCACGTGCTGCGAATACTGTTGCTTCAACCAAAGGTACCTTGTAATGACCCGTATTGCCCTTCTTGACTATGGCATGGGAAACCTACACTCAGCAGCCAAAGCACTTGAACACGTCGGTGCAACGGTAGATGTAACCAATGATCCAAAACTGATCGCCCAAGCCGATAAAATCGTTTTTCCGGGTGTGGGTGCAATGCGTGACTGTATGCAAGGCATGCATGAAGCCGGAATTGATGAAGTCGTGCGTAATGCCGTGTTCAACAAACCGGTATTGGCGATCTGTGTCGGTATGCAGGCCTTGATGCAACGCTCTGAAGAAAATGGCGGTGCTGATGCACTGGGTATTTTTGCAGGTGAAGTCAAACACTTCCCGGAAATGGCGGGTTTAAAAGTGCCGCATATGGGCTGGAACCAGGTACATCAGGCCGATCCAAGCCATCCGATGTGGAAAGACATTGCTCAGGATGCCCGTTTCTATTTCGTGCACAGTTACTATGTGGAACCCCAAGATCCAAGCATCGTGGCAGCAACCTGTAACTATGGTATTGATTTCTGTACTGCCCTGCATCAAGACAACCTGTTTGCGACCCAGTTCCATCCGGAAAAGAGCCATACTGCAGGCCTTCAATTGCTAAAAAACTTTGTGGATTGGAATATCTAATCCAATACATTCAAAAAGCTCGCATCATGCGGGCTTTTTTTATCGGCTACAGCTTAAAATTTTATTTTTGAAAAATAATTCACATCCAAACTTCCTTCTCTAAGGTATGCTCTATTCAACCTGAATATTCATCAATGGAAGATGCTTTAATCATGGATACCCAACTTAATGATATTCTGCCGAGTAAAGAGGCAATAGCGACTTTTCCACCTTTTCAAAATATCGCGCCTGAAAATATTGTGGTGATTAACAGTATTCAGCAATGTGAAGCTCTACGCGAAGAACTTGAGCAGATCGCGGTCTTTGGTCTGGACACTGAGTCCAAACCGACCTTCAAGGTCGGTGAAGTGTCCACTGGTCCGCATCTGATTCAGCTGTCCACTCTGGAAAAGGCCTACCTGTTTCAAATGAATACTGCCATTTGGGATTTTCTGAAACCGATTTTTGCCAATCGTGACCAGATTAAAGTTGGTTTTGGCCTGAAAAATGATGCGCATCTCTTCCGTAAAAGAGGCATTGAGCTGAACAGTGTGATTGAACTGTCAAAGTGCTTTGGTGCATTCGGCATTAAAAATCCTCTTGGACTAAAAAATGCGATGGCTTTGCTATTTCAGGTGAATTTTCCTAAATCGAAACGGGTTACGACATCGAACTGGGCGAAAAAACATCTCAGTCAGGCACAGATTGAATATGCGGCTGCAGATGCCTATGCACCTTTACTGGTCTTTGAAGAATTGCTGCACCGTGGCTTGGGTCCCAAGGAAGTTCCCAATACTTCACTAAAATTGAAAATTCGCCCGCATTCAAAAATTTGAACGAACAAAAGATAAGTTTTCTAGCGAAATATCATTTTGATATCAGACTCCCTCAGGAGTATTGGAATAAATAAAAAAATTGAAGAATAAAATCCTGTCATTCCAGCATATCTTCAGACAGGTTTTCTTTTTTCATACCGTTTAAGAGTTAGAAATTTCGACTTTATTTGCTAAGATGAACTCACTGTAATTCATTCTAAAGATTGAGCAAGGAGCGAAAGCATGCTGATCATCCCTGCAATTGACCTGAAAGATGGCAAATGTGTCCGTTTAAAACAAGGTCGTATGGAAGACGATACCGTATTTTCTGACGATCCGGTGGCAACAGCACAGCATTGGGTAAATGAAGGCGCTCGCCGCTTGCATTTAGTAGATTTAAATGGTGCTTTCGCAGGTACACCTATTCATAAGCCAGTGGTAGAAGCCATTGCCAAATCACAGCCAGAATTGCCTATCCAGATTGGTGGCGGGATCCGCTCACTGGAAACTATCGAGCATTATCTGGAAGCAGGTGTATCTTTTGTGATTATTGGTACAAAAGCAGTGCAAAATCCTGAATTTGTAGAAGAAGCATGCAAAAAATTTGCAGGCCATATTATTGTGGGTATCGATGCCATGAACGGCATGGTGGCAACGGATGGCTGGGCGAATGTGACTGATGTAAAAGCGACTGATCTGGCAAAACGTTTTGCGGATGCAGGCGTGTCTAGTATTGTTTATACCGATATTGCTCGTGATGGCATGATGCAGGGTGTCAACATCGAACAAACCGTACATCTGGCACAATATTCAGGTCTGCCTGTGATTGCTTCAGGTGGCGTAACCAATATGGATGATGTACGTAACCTGAAAGATCAGCCTGGCATTTTAGGTGCGATTACCGGTCGTGCGATCTATGAAGGCACTTTAAATCTGCGTGAAGCACAATTATTGCTGGATGAACAAGAAGCGCTATAATAGCATCTGCTGAAAAAGAGGTCTGTGGACCTCTTTTTTTATTGTTCAATTTTTTGATCCTCTCTCCCATGTCGACATCTGTTTCCCAAACACCCTCTACCTGGAGGACGAAAGTTCCTCAACTTGCTCTGATCCTGATTACCATCATCTGGGGTGGCAGTTTTATTACCGTACAATATGGCCTGAATTTCAGTAGTCCGGTGATCTTTGTCGGGTTACGCTTTGCAGCGGCGGCAATTGCCGTAACTGTGCTGTCCCTGAAGCACTTGAAAGGCATGACACTTAAAGAAGTGGCAGCGGGCGCCATCATTGGGGCTGTGATTGCGATCGGTTATGGAACACAAACGGTGGGTCTGCAAACGATTAGTAGCAGTGAATCGGCCTTTCTGACTGCGCTGTATGTTCCCTTAGTGCCTCTACTGCTGTGGCTGCTATTTCGTAAGAAACCGCATTTCATGACCTGGGTCGGTGCCCTGTTTGCCTTTCTCGGTCTGATCTTTTTAACCGGTAATGGCTTTGGTGCCATCCAGCTGAATTTTGGTCAGGCGCTGACTTTACTTGGTTCAATTGCCATTGCGCTTGAGATTATTTTTATCAGTCATTTTGCTCCGAAGGTGAATACCCGGCGTGTCACCGTGCTACAACTCATTTTTGCCTCGCTATTTTGTTTTCTGATAGCACCGATACTGGGTGAATCTCAGCTACCTGACTTTCACTGGCATCTGGCAGGTATTTTGGTCGGTCTCGGTATTGCCAGTGCCTGTATTCAGTTGGTAATGAACTGGGCACAGGAAATGGTAGATCCTTCTCAAGCTGCGATCATTTATGCGGGTGAACCGATCTGGGCAAGTTTATTTGGACGTATGGCGGGAGAACGTTTGCCTGCGCTGGCACTTCTAGGCGGATTGATGGTGGTACTTGGGGTGATTGCCAGTGAGTGGAAACCAAAGTTTTTCAGAAAAGAAAAAATAGAAGAGTTGAAGGAAGATCTTTCCTAAGCTTATGAACTCCCCCTCTTAGAAAAGGGGGAGTTTTTTATCTAGAGAAATATAGCTAATCTTATTTGGTATACATCGGTCGATTGTCATTCAGACGCATAATGCCGCGAATCGCGCGATAGACAATCCAGATCCAGGAAACAAAAACCACAACCAGACAGAAAGTGGATGCGCCAAAAGCGACGCCCGCAAACAGGTCCGGATCTTCATGGGTAAAGAACAGGAATAGGAATGGCACAAAGGCTACAATATTCCAGAACAGATACCACCAGAAACTGCGGATTTGCCAGGTAAAGTGGCTTTCAAAAATCGAACCTCGTACATCCGAGCGCTTCACATAGTTAATAATCAGTGCAATCACTGCCAGCAAGCCACCACTAAAAATGGCCACGATATATAAGATATAAAGAATCAGGGTTAGCGTGCGATTTGAGTCTTTATCAATTGAATAGTTCATCTACGCTCCTGTGGTTATTTCTAGATATTCAGGCTGTTGAAGGGAGAAATCAGCCATATAATCAAAATGATGTTAAAAGCTATAGTACAAAAATAAATTTGCCGGAAGGGTTGTTTTTGTGTTTTATGCCGTAATTTTTGCTGTGCCAGCCAGGCTGCCGGCCATCCTCCCAGAAAAGCCACCAGATGCAGGGTGTTTTCCGGAATACGGCGATTGCCCAGTTGTGCCGCTTCCTTATCCTGGGCATACAGCCAGTAACTAAGGACATTCATCAGGCTCACCAGCAACAGGATCATTCCACTCAACAAGCCGGCTAAACTTAGTCCCGCTAATACCAGAATATAGGCCACAGAAGCAACCTGCATCGGCTGTAGTCTTTCTGGCTGACTTCGGCCTGATGTTTTAGTTTTTGTTTTTGCAGTTTTGGTTTGCGATGCTTTCAGGTACATAACCTGCTGGGCACGATAGCGTCCCTGCTCATCCAGAATCACCAGATAATCCAGCGCACAACCAACAATTGGCCGTGGACCGGGACGGGCAAAATCCTTGATATGCAAAAACACGCGATCTTTGGCCGGATCATTAGGCTGAATAAAGCCATAGCCTTTGTCATCAAACCATTCCACTAAACGTCCCTGATCGCGCATTTTGCCTGTTCCTGTTTATTCTAAATTTAAGCTGTCACGAATTTTAAACGTTCAATCAGCATGTTACGCATCTCTTCCGGATTTTTTTGCAGAATATCTTCACCGGTGCGGCCTTCAGCAGCATTTTTCTGTGCCACCTGTAAACGCATCATCCAGAAACGGCCCGCAGCCATCGCCAGGTAAAGCTCCAGACATGATTTTTCATCTGCAGTTAAAGGACGAACAGTTTCATAGGCTTTTAAAAAGGCATTGGCCTTTTCTTCATTTAAGGTGACTTCCGGATAATTGGTACAGAAGTCATTTAAAGTAATCGCAATATCAAACAGGAATTCATCTTTATTCAGCTCATAAAAGTCCAGAATTCCTTTCAGCTGATCACCCTCAAACAGGGTATTGTCACGAAACAGATCCGAATGGATAAAGCCACGTGGACGATCCGGATATACTGCGGTTAAAGCTTCATACAAGCCCAGAAGTTTACCCAGTAAGACTTTATCTGCTGCGTTCAGACTCGGTTTAATTTCCTGTGCTACGTTATACCAGTAGGCATGGTCACGGACAAAGGCACGCTCAAGTTTAAAATCTTTCAGTGCGACATGCATTTTGGCCTGAGCAATGGCAATCGCTTCCGCCTGCGCAACGGTAGATGGCATCGGATGCTCGCCCATCATGCGTGGTGCAATTTGTGCCGGCTTATTTTTTAGCGTATGAATGGCTTTGCCTGAGTGGGATAAAGGCACCGGTACGGCCAGACCTGCCTGACCCAGATGCTGCAAGACCGGCACCAGTTCTCCAGCGGCCTGTTCATCCATATCTTCAAAAACAGTCAGCACATATTGCTGGTTTTCGCAGACCAGAAAATAGTTCGTATTCTGGATACCTCCTTGAATGGGAATCAGATCAATCACCTCAAGTCCATAAGGTGCTGCAAAATCCTGAACTTCCTTTAAAGTCAAAGTGGTATAAACCGACATAGAAAACCTGCGAAAAAACTTACATATTTTTGCTAGAATACCGTTTCCATCTACCAAGGTGTAGCGCTTGCGTGGGTGAGTTTCATAATCGGCTGTAATAATTGGAAAAATTTATGCTAGCTAAACGTATTATTCCTTGTCTGGACGTCGACAACGGTCGCGTAGTCAAGGGTGTTCAGTTCCTTGATATTCGTGATGCGGGTGACCCGGTAGAAGTGGCACGCCGTTATAATGAACAAGGTGCCGATGAAATTACTTTCCTTGATATTACCGCTACACATCATGGACGCGACACCACTTACCGTACCGTTGAGCGTATGGCTGAATCTGTATTCGTACCGCTTACTGTAGGCGGTGGCGTGCGTAAAGTGGAAGATATTCGTCTACTGTTAAATGCAGGTGCAGATAAAGTCAGTATTAACTCGGCAGCAGTCTTCAATCCTGAGTTTGTACAGGAAGCCTCACAGCGTTTTGGCGCGCAATGTATCGTGGTAGCGATTGATGCCAAAAAAACTGGCGAGAATAAATGGGAAATCTTTACCCACGGCGGACGCAAACCGACCGGCATTGATGCCCTGGAATGGGCAGAGAAAATGGCCAGCTATGGCGCAGGCGAACTGTTAATTACCTCTATGGATGCCGATGGCACCAAAGCAGGTTATGACATTCCACTCATGCGTGCCATTAATGACCGTGTGACTGTACCGACGATTGCTTCAGGTGGCGTAGGCAACTTGCAGCATCTGGCTGACGGGATTATCCATGGTGGTGCCGATGCAGTACTTGCCGCCTCTATTTTCCACTTTGGCCAACATACCATTCCTGAAGCCAAGGCTTATCTAGCTGCTCAAGGCATTGAAATGCGTCTTTAAACGACAGCCTTCAAATGAAAAAGAGCGTGAATATCACGCTCTTTTTTTATGCATTATTCTTAGAAATCATTTAAATTCTGGACAAAAAAAAGGAGTCTTGCGACTCCCTATAAAAACCAAGAAGAACTACAGCACTTGGTATCTTTGACATTTACAATATAACTCAATCTGTATGCAGGTTGATAAGACTTTCAATCATCAACAGACGCAAATATAGGTGAAATCCTGAGCACAATATTGACAATATATGCAGAATTTATTGACAAATCACGACAGGGCTAACCAAAGTGAGAAATAGTTAACATTTTATGTGGCAGATTACTCGAAATTTAAGTTATTTAATCACGATCTTTAGCCCATTTAGCCGGGAAATAACGCTGGGTTAAGTGGGTTAAGCGCGTAGAGATCTGTTCCGGCAACGCAATACCAAGAGGATTTTTTTCCTGTAAATCTGCTGAAGAAATCACCCGAGTTCCCATCAAATAATCAAACCAGGGCTTGGTCACGCACCAGTTGGCATCCTGGTTACTGTTCATATGGTGATCATAATGCCAGGGAATTTTTTTTCTGGCCCATTCTGGTTGCAGATGTGCCCGCCGATGCATATAAAAATAATTGCCTGCACTATATAGCGTGGCCAGAAACATGCCCTTGGACAAGGGATAAAAAGCCAGCCCGAATACGCTTGCTGCGACGGCCAGTGAACCGATTTCATTGCGGATTCGCCAGTTTTTCAAACCTTCCACATAGGCATAATCAGAAAATCTGGTCTTGCGAACTTCACGATGATGTTCCCAATGTGAACGCATGCTGTCCGGCACTGGGCTATAACGTGTCTGCCCTGCCCGATGCGTACCATGCAGTACATATTTATGCGCAAACCATTCAAAGCCATTGGCTACGACGAGTCCTGCCAGAAAACCTTTCCACATGATCTTTTACCTCTTGGTCTATTTTTCAATATAGGCTAAGTAAAAGACTAGATATTGACCAAAATATTCAATATGATTGACAAAATACGACAAAATAAAAGAATTAAAAAATGCTGGTTCTAAAAAACTACGTAGGCTCGATATACGGTGGTTTAGGACATTTACTTTTGGACTATTATCAGCTGAAACAGCTCGAAGTCCCTGAGAAATTATTGGCCATTCAAAATCTGGAACGCTTTGATTTTACTCTGTGGCGTGATCTGCTGACGACACTTGATCAACAGCTGCAGCGCCCGGCTTTGGGCCTGGAAATTGCGCAACTGGTCGAGACTAAACATCTCGGGATTATCGGTTATCTGGCACTTTCCAGTGACACGCTGGGTGAAGCCTTCATGCGCTATCATGACTACCATCGCCTGATCTATGATGGTAGCCCGCTACAAATCCAGGGGCAAGGAGATCATCTTTCGATTGCCTGGGGTGAGGTTCCTTTTAAGATGAGTACGCAACTGACCGATGAAATCGCGATTGCACTCATGATCGAATTTATTAAATCGAATATTCTGGATAATAATCATCTGCATCTGCATGAAGTGCATTTTCAGCATCCAACACCCAAAAATATAGCATTGTATGAACAGTATTTCCGCTGCAAGGTTCGTTTCGGTCAAGCCAAGACTCAAGTCCTGATGCCGGTCAGCGAGCTGTCTACGCCTTTAAAACAGGGTGATCAGACCCTACAAAAGCTTCTGAAACAACAAGCTGAAGCTTTACTGGAAAAATTCCCCAATTCCACCCAGGTTGACCAGCAGTTACAGCAGGCGATTCTGGTGGGCCTGCAAAAAAACCAGTTCCAGATCGAGCATATAGCCAAACAGATGAATTTTTCCGTGCGTCAGTTACAACGCCATTTGCAGAAACAGGGCAAAACCTATCAGCAACGTATGCAGGAAATCCGCTGCATGATGGCCATGCAATACCTGAAAGATCCTCATCTGAGTCTGCAGGAAATCAGCATGCTGCTTGGCTATTCTGAGCAGAGCGCATTTCAGCGTGCCTTCAAGCAATGGACAGCTCAGACCCCACAACAATGGCGCTCAGAATATCTGGAAACTCAAGTGCAGGAAAAATTTCTGGAC
Organism: Acinetobacter sp. CAU_H_56; assembly: GCF_058599425.1. Classification (NCBI taxonomy): domain Bacteria; kingdom Pseudomonadati; phylum Pseudomonadota; class Gammaproteobacteria; order Moraxellales; family Moraxellaceae; genus Acinetobacter; species Acinetobacter sp. CAU_H_56. Next base: position 2,855,976 of record NZ_CM178654.1, read on the forward strand.
TATCCTGCTACCGCAGAGATTAATGTCCCATATCAGATTTAAAAATTTGAATAAAATAAAAAAGCTCCTCATCCAAGGAGCTTTTTTCTAGCCGGAATAGTGTTTTTAAGAAATTTCTATAAAAATGGATTTTCAATTTCATCCGCATCATTGCGTTCAATTTTTTCTGGCAGATCCGGTGTTTCTTCGAGCTGCTGCACAATATCATTTAACAGTGCCTGCAAGACTTTGGCTGCCTTGAGACCAGCCTGGTCTTTGGTAATTTGCAGATTGCCATACAGACTGACACAGTCCAGATCATTCTCAACTGTCAGATCATGAATCGCATGGGATTCGGTTCCATTTTCAAATGCTTTAAACATTAATTCCTACTCTGTTTTATTATTTTTACTCACCTGTCTTCAGCATGCTACCTGAAGCCTGCTTTTTACAGCAAGCTCCTTTTCACTATTTCAGCAGCTGCAGGATGTATTGCAACAAGGCCTCAATCAGCTGTTTAACAATCGTGTCCTGGGTATCATGATCGATCCCGTTCTTATTAACTGATGAGCTGGTATTGCTTGTACTGGCTGAACTTGAGGCTAACGGCTTGAACTCACGCTGCAGTTTTTCCAGATCTTCTTTCGGCACGTCTTCAGCACACTGGCTTTCTGCATCCCAATTCGAATAAGCAATTTTCTGGTTGGCCTTCACAGCATTTGCAGTCAGTGGCAGATGATAGGTATTGCGTTTCTGTTCTTCAGTTAACTGAGGAAACAGGTTAATGCCAAGCTGCTCTTCCAAATAGCAGACACTGACAATGCGAACCTTGAGCGAGTTATCATTAGGAGCATAGTAGGCACCAATGGCACCAGTTTTCGGCATGTAGATCGCTTTATACACGGCAGTTGGTACAATTACACCCTTGCCAATAGTTTTCAGCTTTTTGGCAGCAAAGACTGGCCCGGTCACTACATACACGTCCTGCTTCTGCTTGGTCACAATTGCCCGGGTTGCTTCTTCCAGCTCACGCCAGACCTGCTGATTGTTCTTTGGTGCCTGCGGGACCATATTGGCCAGCGAGAAACTGTCAGACTGTGAAGCTTTATTTGGCATGTCTGCATTTGGCGCCATATGGCCTCGGTCATAGCCTGACCCCCGGTAGTCAGCCAAAGTCGCACGATGAGCTGCATTCAGTCGTGTTTCTTCATGGAAGTTGTCTTCACGTGGAATTTTCTGGCTCAGACGCTTCGGTGTTAATGCCTCCGCCACCCACAGTGGCGTTTTGGATACACCAGAATAACCCACATTAAAGCCATTAAAACACAGTGAATAACTGTCTTTTTTCAGGCTGTCTTTCATCAGGTAAGGCGGGATGTCCCGGTAAAACTGTTCCAGACAGCTCGAATTCGATGTAGAAGGCAGCGAAATCCACTGACTGATTTTTTCCTGGCCAAACGCAATCGCAAAACTCCCGGAAGCGACCATTGCCAGGATCACTTTCACGCTATTTTCATTAAAAAACTGAAAAACTGAATTCTTCGACTTACGCTGCTTCTTTGCCATGCTACACGTGCTTTTAAGATCAAAATCGGGGGTTTTGCGAGCTTAACAAGCCATGTATATGAAGTATATCTTACCCTCTTTATTTGCCTAATAATTACACAATCTACCCCTATATTCTTAAATCTTGTAACAAAGTGTCGTTTTTTTAGTGAGCTTTCAGCGCGGTTTTTTGACCTTTAAGTAGCTTTGATTGTGACCTCGTCTTGAGTGTGCAAAGCTATTTGACTACTCAAATTACGTACAATTATTAGCAATGGAGTTAATTTATGAATTCCAAACTATCTAAGTTATTAGGTCTCGGAATATTTACAAGTGTGATCAGTGCCGGCGCATTCGCTGAGCCTCCTGTACAAGCGGGTGAAACACTTGAAAGCTTGTCTAAAGCTAAAATTAGTACCACTGTAAATGGTCAGCAAGCTTCACTTGAAAGCCTGGTGAACTCTGGACAGATTCGTCTGGTAAACCAGCCAATGTCTGCACCTGCTCAGCCAGGCCAGCAGCCACAACAATCAATGCCAAATCAGCCAATGCCAACACCAGGCATGCCTGATGCACCTGTTGCACAACCCGAAATGCCGGATACCAATCCAGCTCCAGCCAATCTTGAGTCTGAACCAGCAGCCCCTGCTACAGAACAGGAAATGACTATGGGTGAAGCTGTAGAGCAACCTGCTCTTGAAGAACAGCAAGCTGCTGCACCTGAAGCGGCTGCGATGACTGAACAAACTGCAATTGCAGTAGAAGCTGAAGCCGATCCTGCAGTAGATGCACCTTTAAACGCCGCCCCTGAAATGCCGGCTGAGACAGAAGCAACAGAACAATAATTTGTTATAAAGCTTTCTCAATTCTCTCCCCTAAAAAAACCAGAGCCTTGCTCTGGTTTTTTTATTTTTACATCTCGATCTGGCTACCCAGCTCCACTACCCGGTTAGTCGGAATCTGGTAGAAGTCGCTGACTGGACTGGTATTACGCTGCATGGAAACAAACAATTTTTCCCGCCAGGGTGCCATTCCCTCTCCCACCGTATGCATAATCCTTTCCCGGGAGATAAAGAAACTGATCTGCATCAGGTCATATTCAAAACCCCATTCTGCATACGCATGCTGCAATGCTTCCGGGATATTAGGCTGATCCTTAAACCCGTAATACATTGTCACTCGATAAAAATGCTCACTGAGTTTTTCTAGTTTAATCCGTTCTTCATCACCGACAAAAGGAATATCCCGGGTAATGACTGTTACTAGAATATTGCGCTCATGTAGCACCTTGTTGTGTTTGATATTGTGCAACATCGCATGCGGCACAATGGTCGGAGTTCCGGTCAGGAAAATCGCTTCACCCGGCACAAACTTGGTGCCTCCACCGATTGAAATACTCTTAATAAACAGGTCAATTGGTAGCGCATCTTTTTCCAGACGGTTCAGAACCAGTGCACGACCATCTTTCCAGGTCATCAGAATCGTAAATAATGCCGCCCCGAGCAGAATCGGCACCCAGCCACCTGATGCAATTTTTAAAGACGTTGAGGCTACAAAAACCAGATCCAGCATCAGGAATGGTGTGGCAAATAACACCACTTTCCAGATTGGCCAGCGCCAGAAACCATAAGCCAGAATGCTGATTAAAATGGTTCCACAGAGCATGGTCATGGTGACTGCGACCCCATAAGCACTTGCCAGCCGGGCGCTATTTTCAAAGAGCAAAATCAGAATCACTACGGAAATAAACAGCATCCAGTTAATGAATGGCAGATAGATCTGACCACGTTCTTCGGCTGATGTGTGCTTTACGCTCAGACGCGGTAAATAGCGCAGTTGAATGGCCTGATTCACCATGGAGAACACCCCGGTAATCACCGCCTGTGAGGCGATCACAGCAGCTGCTGTCGCCAGACCAATCATTGGATATAAGCCCCATTCCGGAAGCAGCATATAGAAAGGATTTTCCAGTGCTTCAGGACGGCGCAGCAATAATGCCCCCTGTCCGGCATAATTCAGTAACAAACATGGCAATACGATAATGAACCAGGCTAGACGAATCGGCAGACGACCAAAATGCCCCATATCGGCATAAATGGCTTCACCACCAGTCATGGTCAAAATCACGGCCCCCATGGTTAAAAAGGCCACAAAAGGCTGATCGACCACAAAATGATAGGCCCAGTATGGATTCACCATGGCCAGTACTGTCGGGGTCTGGATGATACTCCACAAACCAAAACCACCAATTGACAGGAACCAGAGTAAAGTCAGTGGACCAAAAAATTTACCCATGGTTCCGGTACCATGACGTTGTACCAGAAAGAGTCCTGCAATAATCCCGATCGATAAAGGTTCTAACCATTGATTAAACACAGGTGTGGCAATACTCAGCCCTTCAATCGCAGATAACACAGAAATTGCCGGGGTAATAATTCCGTCACCAAAAAACAGCGATGCCCCAATAAAGCCAAGCGCAATCAGGTAAATTTTCTTGTCATCAGAAATACGTGTGGTTCGCAAGTTGAGGGCCAGCAAGGACATGATTCCGCCCTCACCGTTGTTATCGGCACGCATGATGATGGTGACGTATTTAAAGCTCACTGTCAGCATGATGCACCAGAAGATCAAGGACAAAATACCTAACACCGAAGCTTCACTAATGGCAAGGTGCGACGTCAGAAAACATTGGCGTAGTGCATACAATGGACTGGTTCCAATATCTCCAAAAACAACCCCAAGCGCAGCCAGCGTAATTACCGGGAGAGCTGCTTTCTGTGCAGTGCTTTGCATATATCGTCTTCGTTTTTAACAAGCATTTTTGCGAATCATAGCACTGCGCTCAAAGTTTTTCCGCAAATCAATTGTTTCAAGCTTGGCAGACTGGCTTTTTTTCTATATCATCCACGGCCATGGTGAGGTGTCCGAGTGGCTGAAGGAGCACGCCTGGAAAGTGTGTATACGTTTATAGCGTATCGAGGGTTCGAATCCCTCTCTCACCGCCAAATTCGACTTTTACGGTAGTTCACCGTAGTGCAAAAGGCTTGATCCTAAAGGGGTTGAGCCTTTTTTGTTGCCTAAATTATGAGGTGATGTATTAAAAATAAAAGAATAACCATACAAGTTACATAAATGATGCCGGATGGCTGTTGAATGACACTGAGGAATATTCGAGCATGATCTTATCTTGGTAAAAAATGATGGATCGCTATGAAAGATGATGAAAAGCCCCTAAATTTTGATGATGATAACGAGCCTCTGGATTTCGAAGATGAAGAGTTCACTGACGATAAAAAAGAGGACGAAATGTACAACCCGATTACTAAGGATGGATCAAGTGTAGATCCTGCAGATGATGGCACACGTCATCTTCGTCCTGAAGATGGTGATCCGCTAGAAGTCGAGCCTTAAGCCCTAGCCCAATTTTATATTGGGCTTTTTTTATAGTCTAAAACCCTAAAAGTGAGCATCTTGGATAGATGAATTGAAAAAGGATAATTCATTTTACTGGTTATTTTTGAGATGAGTATTGCTTGCCTTTTCTTTTGATAGATTTAAAGATGTGAAGATATAGGCTGGGATATATTGAAATAAATTCTCTGGATAAAACCATGATATATCCATTTTTATTACTTTCTTAACTTTATGTTCTTCTTTTAGTTTATTTATATGATGGAGACTAAAACTGGCATAAAAATAGCTTAATTTAATTGTCATCATCGCTATGTTATGGTGGAATCAAAACAGGATAAAAGGAGAATAAAAACCAAAAGATAGAAAACGTTATTGCTTGAGTCTTCCTTATTTGGGTTAGAAAAAAGTGGAAACACTGCTATTCGGAGAGTGGACATGAATAACAGCGCAAACTACATGAAACAGATCAAAAATGCCAAACGCGGCGGTTATACCCCAACCATTGCCAAAGACGTCAACAAACATAAGATTCAAAAAGCCCTAAAACTAATTGAACAGTGGAGAAGTCTCGCTCAAGAACTCAAACCTCAAATGCAGTTTGATATGGCCTTTACTTTAGAGGAATGCGCACAAGACCTGGATCGGATACTCAAAAGCAGATAATTCCCTTTTAACTCACTCATAATAGATTTTAAATATCAACCCCTTATCCTTGCCCATATCACTGATATGGGCAATTTCATGATTTAAATGTAGATGCCTGAGTGAAGATGCTTCAATGATCAGCAATAAAAAATTGGTTATAAGATTGAACGGTTATTTTTTGGCTTGCGCCCTTAAGAAAAATCTGTAAAATGCACTCCACAACGCCGGCATAGCTCAGTTGGTAGAGCAACTGACTTGTAATCAGTAGGTCCACAGTTCGAATCCGTGTGCCGGCACCATTTTCTTAGCCTCGCTTTTTAGTGAGGCTTTGATGTTTCTGGGCTTGGTATTTTTATATAGCTGTGCTTTTGCCTTGAATACTCAGATCGCCTGCGCTGTCACCTGTACATATCGCACGATCCCATCCTGATATAACTTCTGGCAAAGCTTTGCCGTCATCCGGATTTTAAACTGATCCAGTCTTTTGCCTTTTTGTTTCAATTTCTTTGAATTTAAATTCTGATTTACATAATCAGCAAAACCTGAAAATACCGCTTCGGACAGATCTTCAATCTGAATATTCTTAAATTCAAAATTTTCCAGACAATGATAAAGCTCATTTTCCGACATCAGGTTTTTTAAATCGACATCGGCGGATTTCAGCAGAAACTGATATTTACGCTTTTGCAGCGCATTCAAGCTGTCCCATTTTTCCGACAAGATCAGATGATGAAAGCCAATCCGTGCATTGGCGTTCAATACACTGCGTACCTGGTCTAGAAGTTCGGGAACGGCACTATGATAGGCAGCATCCAGACACAGCACCACATCAAAGCGCTGGGAAAAATGCATGTCTTTTAAACGCAGGAAAGAAGCCGGATAGATGGCATTGAGATCAGGTAAATGCTGTTGAATATTCGCCACACAAGCTGGCTGAAGTTCCACACCGGCCAGATATTGCACCTGATAGTATTGCTGCCAGTGCAACAGACTGGCACCTTGGCCACAGCCCAGATCCAGCAATTTATCCTTTGAATTTAAACCGACCGTTTCTGCCAAATGGTCGGCCAAAGTTTGACAGGCAGCTACATAATCCTGCTGCCCTGCCCACCAATAACCCAGATTGCTCCAGGGCAACTGTGACTGATCTCCCAGCAACGATGCATCAATTGCATATTTATGTTGAGGAAGACGCTGACGAAGTGCCTGAAACCATTGCATCAATCAATAACCGAGTTGGGGTGCTACCTCGATCTTAGGTTTAAGTCCTTCAAATGGCAACGGTGCCCCCATAATTGCGGCAATTTTCATAGCAGAAGTCACAGCAGATTCTAGAATTGGCAAACCATCCGATGACCATGAACCGCAATAGAACACTTTACGGTTCATTTCCAGATGGCGATGCTGTAATTCTTTATTGAGAGCGATAGTATTGGCATCCACTACCGCACGGGTCAAGGTCACTGAGGAAATCACTTTTTTCGGATCGATCTCAGTCACAGGACGCCAGGTCTGGAATACCGGTGATTTACCCACCAGACTCGGTTCAACCGCATTCAGCCAAACCGTAAATTGCTGACGGGTAAACTTGCGATCCATCATATAGCTGAGTACAGCCCAGTCCTTACGCTTTGGAGGCATCACGCTGCTATCACGGTGAATGACCAATTCGCCCTGTTCGAATTTGAATTTCTTTAACAGCTCGATATCGCGTCCAAACTGCTCATGATCCAGGAATTCATCAATATGATTGGTTGGTGTCGCCACCACGACGCGATCAAAGGTTTTCGACAGACCAGCTGCATTTTCTACCAGTACTTTGTCGCTCTGCTCTTTTACCGAAACGATCGGCGCACCACTTTCAATGTGAATGCCTTCAATCAGCTTGTCTACCAAAGCCGGAGTACCGCCCTGCATACGTAATAAGGCATCACCATCCGTTAGCTGACGCAGGAAAATCAATAAAGGTTTGGCTGGCCATTCACCAATGGTTTTTGGATTACAGGTACAGATGGTATACAGCACCGGCATCACCGCACCATGCCAGAACACTTCTTCAATCTCATTGCGATTGATAAATTCTGCCAGGCTGATGTCCTGATTTTTGGATTTAAAGAATTTTGCCAAGGCTGTTTTGAGTTGCAGCAAACCTTTAACCAGACGCCAGCCATATTGCTGGATGCCTTTGCGGTTATTGATAATCGGAATATTGCCAATCTTGCTACGTGATGTGGTTAGCCAGGTTTCTACCCGGTCTTCAAACAGCCAGCTACAGGCCATATAAGTACGTACCGGGTAAGTTTTAATGCCCAGATGAGTCGCCAGACTTAAGGTATTTTTCCACAGATAAGGATTCATCACACGTAAAGGTGCGTCAATGAGGCCTCCTTCAAATTCGAGACTATGACTGTCCATGCCGCGACCCTGAAGCGCTTCAAAAATAGTAATGCGATGTCCTGCGTCCTGAAGAATTCTGGCAGTAGCCAGTCCAGCCATGCCACTACCAATTACTGCGATATCCAATCTGATCATCCGTCATTGAAAAACTAAAAGAAATTATGAACCATGCTTTCGGCAAATAGGTTATTAAAATCTTCCAGAATACTTTTTTTTCGTAAGTCTGAGTTAACGTAACTTTACAAATAAATTACATTTTTTGAATAGCAAAAAACGTCTTTATATAGAGCGAATTAAACCGCCATTATATTTAAATATTTAAAAATAAATCTTTAAAAAACAAATGATTTAATTAACCGATTTTTTAATCATCGGTTTACAAAGGCTGCGAAATACCCTATAATATGCAGCACAAGAAAGAGATAAATTCATAGAGATAAACAAAATGAATTTATCCCAGAAACTCGTAAAAACGACAAGAAATTCCAGCGCATTAGAAAAAAAAGCCTCTGCTTGTGCAGAGGCTTCTTTGTTTTAAGACCGATTGTATTATTCGGCCTGTACCGCGATTTCACCAAATTTACCCTGATTAAAATATTGAAATGCCTGAATAATTTCTTCCTTAGTATTCATCACAAATGGGCCATAACCTTGAATCGGTTCATTCAGCGGTTCACCGGTCAAAAGCAGAAATTTAGTATCCTGATCGGCTTGTAGCTGAATTTCAGGATCATCATCACGCGCAAACATGACAATAGAGCTATCCAGTACTTTTTGACTGCCATTTACCACCAGCTCACCCGCCAGTACAACCAGCAAAGCATTATGTCCGAGAGGTACATCTAAGGTTGTTTCATACTCTGTTTTTAGCTCGCCGTCCCAGACATTTACCGGACTAAAGGTATGCGCAGGGCCATAATGACCTCCGAATTCTCCGGCAATCACCCGAATATGTCCTGCACCTTCATCCATTTCAATCCGTGGAATCTCAGCTGCAGTAATGGCCTGATAACGTGGCGCGGTCATTTTGTCTTTGGCTGGCAAGTTGACCCAGAGTTGAACCATTTCAAACAGACCGCCCTTTTGGGCAAAGTCTGGAGAATGAAATTCTTCATGCACCACTCCGGCACCTGCTGTCATCCACTGTACATCACCAGTCTGAATCGTACCGCCACCGCCACTGGAGTCCTGGTGGGTCACTGCCCCCTGATAAGCCAAGGTTACAGTTTCAAAACCACGATGCGGATGTGAACCTACACCATGCTGCTCAGTGGTTGGCGCAAAGTGATACGGCGCTGCATAATCCAGCAATAAAAATGGGCTAATGGCCTGCCCCAAACGGTCATAGGAAAACAGGTTTTTGACCGGGAAGCCATCACCGACCCAATGCATGTTTTGATTATGGTAAACACCAATGACTTTTTTCATCTTTTACTCCTATATGCAATAGGATGAACATGCAGCTATTTTAAGCTTTATCAGCAGTCATCAGTACCGTACTTCTAGAATGCAGTATTTCAAATATAAGACGATTCGACTCTTAGATTTCTGTGTAGCTACTTATAACTTTAGCGTTGCTCATAAGACGTTAATTTAAGTAGTCATGAGCAGTAGACAATAAAAAACCCAGCGCTGAGGGCTGGGTTTTTTTAAACTCGATAAAGTGTTACCGAATTAGATTTTACCGACCAGGTCAATTGAAGGAGCAAGAGTCGCTTCACCTTCTTTCCATTTTGCAGGACATACTTCACCTGGATGAGCATGTACATATTGAGCCGCTTTTACTTTACGAAGCAGTTCTTGCGCGTCACGACCGATACCACCCGCGTTGATTTCAACGATCTGGATTTTACCGTCTGGATCGATCACGAAAGTACCACGATCCGCCAGACCATCAGCTTCAATCAGTACTTCAAAGTTTTTCGCCAAAGTCCAGGTTGGATCGCCAATCATTGGATACTGGATTTTACCAATCACGTCAGACGTGTCATGCCAAGCTTTGTGCGTGAAGTGTGTGTCGGTAGATACTGAGTAGATTTCTACGCCCAGTTTCTGGAATTCAGCATACTGATCAGCAAGATCGCCTAATTCTGTTGGACAAACAAATGTGAAGTCAGCAGGATAGAAGAATACTACAGACCATTTGCCTTTCATGTCCTGCTCAGACACTTCAATAAATTGGCCATTATGGTAAGCAGTTGCGTTGAATGGCTTAACTTCAGTATTGATTAAACTCATAAGTCTATTCCTATCTATTCGTGAAAGTGTGTGTTCATTTGATGTAGTTAAGAATACGCAAAAACTACCAATAGGTAAAACCGTAACTTTTCATAAAAACTATCGGTTTTTTAGATTTATAATTCCTTTTATTTTTATCTTTCTGATTTGTTTAATCGATTTTGGTGGATTCACTTTCTTGAAAATGCTGTATAGATTGCCAAGCCGATTTTGCTAAGGCTGCTGCATAGTGTTTGGGAGAGGCGTGGACTCGACTAGATAACCAGCTCCGGCAATAACTTTCAGTGGGTCCAATAATCAGTGACATCAGCAGTTCCAAGGGAACAGCTTGTAATTGACTGATATCTGCCTGCTGAGCCAGCCATTGCTTTAATTCCTGATTGCGCTGCTGATTCGACTGCTGTAACTCCTTTTTGAAGTCACTGCTTTGAACTGTATGATGCGCAGCATAAAGAAAGCGGGCAAAATCAGGATACGCTACGACCCAATCGATATAACTCTGAATCACCGCCTGTATGCCTTGTTCAATACCCTGAACTTGTGACAAAGCCTGCAAACGCTGCTCCGACTGATCTGTGAGCGCTGCAATATACAGTGCTGCAATGATCCCCTCCTTGTTTTTAAAATGATGGTAGATCGCCCCGATACTGGTATCGGCCTGATCACGGATCATTTCAATCGTAGTCGCAGCAATGCCTGTACGCAGAAACTCTGTCAATGCGCATTCTAGAATCTGACGTTTGAGTAAAGCCCTTCTTCCCTTAAAAATCCTTTCCAGCAATTCTATGTTTTGCATCTTTAATATTTAAATCCTCTCTATTTTTAAAAGCAGGCTGGCAGCCTGATGTCTGGTTTTTGTCAGATGCGCCAATACAGAATAATATTCTGTATGAGAATATTATTCTGATTAAAAATAATATACAGGAAGTTATAGATGAGCCAAGCCCTAAAAATCTGGAACAGCTTAGAAAATAAGCCAGTCGGTAAATATCTTTTTTCTAAATTACTTTGTCTAAAAGCACCTTATTTCGGCAGTATTTCTCCACTGTTTGAAGATTTAAAGCCTGGATATTGCGCAGTGAGCATCAAGAAACATCGTGCCGTGCTGAATCATTTAGGCACTGTACACGCGATTGCCATGTGCAATATGGCTGAACTGGCAGGCGGCACCATGACCGATGCAACCGTTCCAAAGACCCATCGCTGGATTCCCAAGGGTATGCAGGTCGAATATGTCAAAAAAGCCACCACTGACCTAGTTGCAATTGCGACACCTGCTGAGCCTAACTTTATATGGAATGAAGGCAGCGATTATCTGGTCAATGTAGAAATTAAAGATACTACAGAAGAAGTTGTGTTTCGGGCGGTGATCACCATGTGGGTGTCCGTGAAAAAATAGAAGAACCCAGATATGAAAAACCCGCCAAATGGCGGGTTTTGATGATGGTTTACCTTTCTAATGTCGGGATTAAAACGGAAGATCATCATCCAGATCGGCTGCAGGTGCTGCTACTGGAGCAGGTGCAGACTTCGGCGCATAACCACCCTGGTTATTTTGGTTATTGTTGCCATAACCACTGCCCTGATTATTGTTAAAACCGCCTTGCTGAGGCGCTGAGCCATAACCACCTTGAGGATTATTGCCATAACCGCCACCCTGGTTATTGTTATTAAAACGTGGCTGGTTAAAACCATTATCGCCCTGCTCGCCTTGTGGACGACCAGAATCCAGCATTTGCATTTGCTCACCACGGATTTCCGTTGTGTAGCGTTCTTGACCGCTTTGATCTGTCCATTGACGGGTACGTAATGAACCTTCGATATAAACTTTAGAACCTTTGCGCAGATATTGCTGTGCAATTTCACCTAAACGGTTATGCAGCACAATACGATGCCATTCGGTTTGCTCTTTACGTTCGCCCGTATTTTTATCAGTCCATGAATCGCTGGTTGCGATAGAGAATTGAGTGAGAGAACCACCATTTGGGAAAGTTTTGGTCTCAGGATCTCGACCTAAAGTACCAACTAAAATGACCTTATTAACACCACGCATCAGACGTACACTTCCTATTTATTTCTATATTTTACTTTATAAGAGTTATGTTTAAATGGCTACCTCTTTACCTAACAAGTGCGTTAATTGTTGTCGCGAAACATCATCAACCTGCTGTTTATCGACCTTGACAAAGGCGACTTGCTGTTCAGACATGACCACAACCTCTTCAATACCACGAATCGCCAAAAGTTGAGAAGTCCATTCATCTGTTTGTTTACTCTCTGGCAGACGAAGCACGAGCGATGAAAGATAGCGTGGTTGAGCCAACCCAAAACTCATGAGCAGCCAAATTATAGCAATTGCCGATAAAATACTCCAACCGAGCGAAGTGTTGTTGAGTAACAACAATTGTCCACCGATAATCCCGCCAAAAAACGCGCCCAGAAACTGACTACTGGCATTCACGCCCATCGCAGTGGCTTTAGATTGAATCGGGGCTGCTTTGGACAACCATGAGGGCAATAAGGCTTCCATGACGTTAAAGGCAATAAAGAATAAACCTAATCCACCGATCAGCACATATTTGGATTCAAAGCCAAAAATCATGATCAACAGACCCAGAATAATCCCGCCAATCGCTGTCAGGAAAATACTGCGCATCTTGCGATATTTCTCTGCCAGTACAATGCTCGGGAAGGCAAAAAACAGACTGACGACCAGCAGCGGCAGATAGACCCAACCATGGCTCGATAATGGCAGTTCAGCAACTTCAATCAGTTGCGATGGCACATAAATAAACATGGCTGTGAGCAGCAAATGCAGGGTAAATACTGAAATATGCAGACGGTTCAGATCCCCCATTTTCAGGACCTGTTTTAGCTGCTCCAGATAGCCCTGCTGAAAATTTTTATGATGACGGGTAACTTTAGGGACCATCAACAACATCGCAATCGCAGCCAAGCCCATTACGGTGGTCACCCAGAACAGACCGGAAATGCCGACCAGTCCTGTCACCCATGGCCCCATGGTAAAGGCCACCACAAAGGACAGGCCGATACTCATGCCCATCACCGCCATGGCTTTCATGCGGTTTTCTTCGCGGGTCACATCGGCCAGTAAGGCCATTACCACTGCTGAAACTGCTCCACCACCCGCAATCGCACGACCGATGATCACGCCATAAATGGTGTCAGACATTGCAGCAATCGCACCACCTAGAGCGAATAGCAACAAGCCCAAAACCACCAGTGGCTTACGGCTATAGCGGTCTGCAATCAGGCTAAACGGAATCTGTAAAATGGCCTGTGTCAGGCCATAAATACCCACCGCCAGACCAATCAGTGCCGGCGTAGCATATTCATATGACTGCCCTGCTACCGAGAATACAGGGATGATCATAAACAACCCCAGCATGCGCAGTGCGAAAATACTGCTCAGGGCAAAGGTCGAGCGACGTTCTAAGGCATTCATCATAAAGTCTGGCGATCGAGTTAGTTAATCTTGATGCGTAGATTATAGGCCATTCCGCTCAAAGGAATGCATGAATTTTATTTGAAATAAAGATGAGGACTATCTGAAAATTGACATCCTCCCCCAGCTAAAGCAAGGGGATTCCTACTGCTAGACGCTCATGCCCGAGCGCAAGAATATTCAGTGCGGAATTTACATCCCGATCCCATGAGCTACCACACTCACCACACTGCCACTCTCTTATTCCTAAACCTGCTCTACCTTTCGGACTACTGGAGCGTGAGCCACAGCACGAACAAGTTTGGGTGGTATAGGCTTCATTGACTTCTTCATACCATACCCCTGCGTTCTCGCATTTATACTTGAGCATGGTTCTTAGTGTTGTCCAACTGGCATCTAACACAGACTTGGCTAGTTTGGTTTGCGCTAATGCTTTGGCATTCACATTGCCAACGAAGATTGCTGCATGTTCTTTTACTAGTTTATGGCTGAATTGATGCAGCATGTTTTGTCTTACATTTTTAATCTTGGCGTGAATTGCTTTCACTCGTTTTTTATTTTTTGCACGTTGAGCAATACCAAGTTTTTGTTCATATTTCCGATAGATTTGAGGGGCTTTAAGTTTTACACCATCTGAACAAGTGGCTAAATCTTTTAAACCTAAATCTATGCCAATTGAGGTTTTAGCGGTGGTTTTCTCTGTTTTAGCATTGTCAACTACAAGACATACATACCAACGGCCTCGGCTATCTTCAACGAATGAGCCTGTTTTAACCCTGTATTGACTTAAACCGTAACTATCCCATAACTTGAATTGGTGTTTACCATATTGAACACAGCCATCAGCATATTTGATTGCAACCTTTTTAAACGGTATCCAACCTAGTGAACGTCTAGCTGATTTTTTATTACTGACACGCCATTTTAGTTTTGCTTTTTTGAACTGCTTGCGTCTTGTGACCAATTCTTCTGTCACTGCCTGAATAGTTTGACTGTGCAAGTTGCATTCTTTCGATGTGCCTTTCGTGTATTTTGCAATATCGTATGCTGAAAAGAATTGTTGTTTTTTTTGAAGATGTTTAAAACACAAATCATTGACATAATTCCAAACAAAATTTACTTCGGATGCTAACTGATTTAGCACCTTGCAATGTTTGTCTTTTATGCGTAATTTGAGTGTCTTCATCCAATTATTTTAACAGTATTTTTCTTAATAGTGACTATAGTACAAGTATTTAAAACGACATTTCGTGTCGTTCATGTGGTTTACTCCAGTCGCTTATATCCTCGTGCTGAACCACGAGGTTTTACGCTCCAATGGATAAAAAAGCGTAGCCGGAGCTACGCTTCTGTTCAGCGATCACAGGACTATTTGCCTGCTTTTAATAACTGACGCTTGGTATATTGGATTGAAGCAATGACTGCCCAGATAATGAAAGCCACACCGATTAGACCAGTTACCACTTCAGGGATATGTACACCGGTACTGCTTGCCAGCATGATAAATGCCAGAGCACCAATCGCATAGTGTGCGCCATGTTCCAGATAGATATAAGCATCCAGCGTGCCTTTATCGACCAGATAAATGGTCATCGAACGCACAAACATCGCACCGATAGCCAGGCCTAACATGATGATTACCACGTCAGATGTAATCGCAAAGGCCCCAATTACCCCGTCGAAACTGAAAGATGCATCGAGTACTTCTAGGTAAAGGAAACCACCAAAGCCGGCTTTTACCACGCCAGTTGGCACACCTTCAGCATCATGACGAACGGCGTTACCCTCTTCGTCTACTTCCGGTTCCCCGCCCAGCATATGGCTTAGGACCTGTACCCCGATATAAATCACGATCCCCCAGATCCCAGCCAGAATAACATCCAGACGTTTCGCTTCTTCAACCTGGAAATCCATGATTAATAAGGCAATCAGGGTAATAAAGACTGACATCGCCGGAACGTTCGCCAGATGCGCCAGACGGCGTTCCAGCATGCGGAACCAGTGGGTGTCTTTTTCTTCATCCAGGAAGAAGTTTAGGAATACCAGCATCAGGAAGGCACCACCAAAGGCAGAAATTTCGGCATGATGTGCCATCAGTTTGGCCGAATATTCTTTTGGTGCATTTAAGGCGAGCTGCACCACTTCCATAAAGCCCATATCCGCAGTCACGGCCACAATGACCACAGGGAAAATCAGGCGCATCCCGAAAACTGCAACCAGAATCCCGACTGTCAGGAAAATCATTTTCCAGAAATGATCCCAACCGCGCAGGACGGATGCATTGACAACCGCGTTATCAAACGACAACGACACTTCCATAATCGCCAGAATAGCGGTAATGGTCAGTGCTGTGAACATGGTTTGCAGGCCCGCTTCCGGACCATGGGTAAATCCCCAATAAGCAGACAAACCAAGGCACACGATCGAAAATACGATTGAGAAACCAAAATGTTTCAACATATATATCGACCTTAGATAAATTTCATTAAATGCATTTCTTTAAACGTAGAGAAATACTAAGACTAAAAGTTGTCCCAATTATGAAACTTTTGCCGCATAAACCAAAGCACTTCCTGAACCATTTTTAGGTATTTTCTGCTTTTCAGATTTGCTGATCTTTTAAACAGATTCATCTTTGCTATAGTGCTGGATATTTTGACTTCAACTGCTAAGGATTTCAGTATGAGTTTCTCTCAAGACGTATGGCAACGTAATCTCGGACTTTATCAAAAGACACTGGCGTTGCCTTTTAACCAGCAGCTGGCGCAGGGAACATTAAGCCGTGAAGCCTTTAGTCATTATGTGATTCAGGATGCGCATTATCTGCTGGCCTATGGTCGTGCACTGGCAGTCTGTGCAGCCAAAGCTTTTGAAGCAGATGACGTGATCCAGTTTAGTGAAGCCGCTAAAACTGCCATTGTGGTCGAACGTAGTTTGCATGATGGCTTTATGCAGGATTTTGGCATCAGCAAAACCCAATTTGAAAATACACCTTTGACTCTGGCCTGCCATCACTACACCTCTTATTTACAGGCAACGGCCTGGGCAGAAAGTTATCCGGTGGTTCTGGCTGCCCTCTTGCCATGTTTCTGGATCTATGCAGAAGTGGGTAAGGATATCGTCGATAAGGCGGCGCCGAATAATCCATATCAGGCCTGGATTGATACCTATGCCGGGGAAGATTTTCATACAGCGGTACGCAATGTAATTGCTACTGTAGATCGGGTGGCAGCGCGGGTCGATGCCGATACTCTAGAAAAAATGCATCAGGCCTATACCCATGCAGCACGTCTGGAATGGCTGTTCTGGGACAGTGCTTATGAACAACGCCAATGGCCGGGTCTGGATAATTAATTTTAGTTTCTATTGACTGAGTCCTGTTTAATACAGGGCTTTTTTATTTTTAATCCGAACCATAAATGATGGAAAGTGAAGCTAATTTTATTGCAGTTATAAATCATGAAATTTCATCCATTAGATGTTTGGAAAAGAGCAAATCTACTCCACGTTTTCCCCCAGTTGCTTTAGTACTGATCTTTTGACCAATATCCGACACAACTTGACGTTTAAAATACTTTTATTTGCACTTGAACATTTTTCATTCGGTATCATATAAAGGTTTTTGATGAATTTTCTAGGATCATTGCATGAGCCAAAGTCACATCCGTATTCGAGGTGCACGTACCCATAACCTGAAAAATGTGAACCTTGATATTCCACGCGACAAGTTTGTGGTGATTACGGGACTGTCTGGTTCAGGTAAGTCCTCATTGGCATTCGATACGTTATATGCGGAAGGTCAACGCCGTTATGTAGAATCTTTGTCTGCCTATGCGCGTCAATTCCTTTCGCAAATGGAAAAGCCGGAAGTTGATTCGATTGAGGGCTTAAGCCCGGCCATTGCTATCGAACAGAAGTCGACCAGTCATAACCCGCGTTCGACTGTAGGTACCATTACCGAAATCTATGACTATTTACGTCTGCTCTATGCACGTGTAGGCACACCTTACTGTCCGGAACACGATCTGCCTATGGTGGCACAGACCGTAACTGAAATGGTCGATGCGGTTAAAGAACTGGAAGAAGGCACTGCGCTGTTATTGTTAGCGCCTGTCGTGCGTGAACGTAAGGGTGAGTACACAGCGTTATTTGAGCAACTGCAAAGCCAAGGCTTTGTACGTGCGCGTGTTGATGGCGAGATCATGGAAATTGATCCACCACCCGAGCTGGACAAAAAGAAAAAACATACCATTGAAGTGGTAGTTGACCGCTTTAAGGTACGTAATGATCTCGGTAACCGGATTGCAGAAAGTTTTGAGACTGCGCTGCGTCTCGGTGGAGATATTGCGATCCTGTCCTGGATGAAAGGCGAAAATGATGATCGCGTATTTTCTGCCAAACACTCCTGTCCGGAATGTGACCGCGCTGTGGCAGAACTGGAGCCACGCCTGTTTTCATTTAACAATCCCTTTGGCGCCTGCCCGGTCTGTGATGGTTTGGGTACCCGTAGCCATTTCAGTGCGGACAAACTGATTCCCAATCAGGAAGTCAGCATCAGCCAAGGTGCGATTCGTGGCTGGGATCGTCAGCGTCCGTATTATTATGGCATGCTGCAAAAAGTAGCCGAGCATTTTGGTTTTTCTCTAGAAACGCCTTGGAATGAACTGGATGCCAATACCAAGAAGAAATTCCTTTACGGTACCGGCAAAGAAAAAATTGACCTGAGCTATATTGATGAACGTGGTCGCCGTCATAACCGGGTGATGCCATTTGAAGGTATCTTGCCGCATCTGGAACGCCGTTACCGCGAAACCGAAAGTAATTATGTGCGTGATGATCTGGCGCAGTATCTCTCTAATGCTGCCTGTGATGCTTGTGATGGTTCACGTCTGAATGAAATCTCGCGTAATGTGAAAATTCTGGACAAGACCATTGCCGACGTTACCCGCATGTCGATTGGTGATGCCGAGAGCTATTATCAGGGGATTAATCTGGAAGGTGCTCGCGGTGAAATTGCGGACAAGATTTTCAAGGAAATCCGTGAACGTCTGCACTTCCTGGTATCTGTCGGTCTGAACTATTTGAGTCTGTCCCGTTCTGCCGAAACCTTGTCTGGTGGTGAAGCACAGCGTATCCGTCTGGCCTCACAAATTGGTGCTGGCCTCATGGGTGTGATGTATGTGCTGGATGAACCTTCAATTGGTCTGCATCAGCGTGATAATGATCGTCTGTTACAAACCCTGATTCGTCTGCGTGACCTCGGTAATACTGTTTTAGTGGTCGAACATGATGAAGATGCCATTCGTGCAGCAGACCATATTATTGATATTGGTCCGGGTGCCGGTGTGCATGGTGGCCATGTTATTGCAGAAGGAACTTATCAGGAACTCGCTGAAAATAAAGACTCCCTGACCGGTAAATATCTGTCTGGTAAATTGAAAATTGAAGTGCCGAAAAAACGGGTTCAGCCACCGAAACCGGAAGAACAGATCAAATTGATGGGTGCTGCCGGGCATAACCTGAAGAAAGTCGATCTGACCATTCCATTGGGAATCATGACTTGTGTCACCGGTGTTTCAGGTTCTGGTAAATCTACTTTGATTAACCGGACTCTGTTGCCACTGGCAGCGACTCAGCTGAATGGTGCAACCACGCTGACTGCCGAGAAGTTTGATTCGATTGATGGTCTGCAATTTCTGGATAAAGTGGTGGATATTGACCAGAGCCCGATTGGACGTACGCCACGTTCGAACCCAGCGACTTATACCGGTTTGTTTACTCCAATTCGCGAACTGTTTTCACAGACTCAGGAAGCTAAAGCTCGTGGTTATACGGCTGGCCGTTTCTCGTTTAACGTGAAAGGCGGACGTTGTGAAGCCTGTGAAGGTGATGGCATGATCAAGGTGGCAATGCACTTCCTGCCGGATATGTATGTGCCGTGTGATGCCTGTCATGGCAAGCGTTATAATCGTGAAACGCTGGAAGTGAACTATAAAGGTAAGAATATTTCCGATGTATTGCAGATGACCGTTGAAGATGCCATGCATTTCTTTGATGCGATTCCAGTGATTCATCGTCGTCTGGAAACCTTGCATCAGGTCGGTCTGGGTTATATCCGTTTGGGTCAGTCAGCGACGACCCTTTCTGGTGGTGAAGCACAACGGGTAAAACTGGCACGTGAGCTGGCCAAACGGGATACCGGCAAAACCCTGTATGTGCTGGATGAGCCAACCACTGGTCTGCATTTCCATGATATTGCCAAGTTGCTGGACATCCTGCATGAGCTACGCAATAAAGGGAATACCATTGTGGTGATTGAACATAACCTGGATGTGATCAAGACTGCAGACTGGGTAGTAGACCTTGGCCCTGAAGGTGGTGCGGGTGGCGGTATGATTATCGCGGAAGGCACTCCTGAAGATGTCGTAAAGGTCAAAGCTTCACATACAGGGAAATTCTTAAAGCCGTTATTGAAGTAATTTATCCCCCCAACCCTCCTTTGAAAAAGGAGGGAGTGCCCCATTGCTGTCCCACAATTTTTCACAAGAGGAAGCTCAAATGAGCTTCCTCTTGTTTTATGGGTATTTTATCGGGTGAAAATAAAGCTTTTAAAGTTCTTCTTTCAAACAAATTCACTTGAATTATTCTGAGTAAACGTTGAACTGTCCAACCTGTTTTTCCTAAATGTTGAGCGAAACTCACCAATAAATAGGCGATCATCGCAATCCAGATTTGTGTCTGAATTGCGTTCCTGCTGCGGCCTAGAAACGCTTTTAATTTGAGATTCTGCTTAATCGCCTTAAAGAACAGCTCAACTTTCCAACGATCTTTATAAATCGCCGCAATGGTGGAGGCGGCTAAATGAAAGTTATTGCTGAGAAAGCTAAAGTGCTTGCCACTTTGCTGATCTCTATATTCAATTCTTCTTAACACTGGGGCTTTTCTTTTTAGGGCATGTGCGCTATTCAGCTGAATGGTTTCATCTTTTAGAATACCTTTGGATTCAAGCACTGGATGTTGCTGGATCACCTGATACACAGATTTAGGCCTAAAACGTGTGACAAATCCAATGTTTTGAGCAGTCAGATTTGCATACCATTGGTAATCGACATAGCCTTTATCAAAAACTACAATGCTGCCAGCAGGAAACTGGAATTTGCGGCCTTGTACCATGTCATTTTCTTTGCCATTTTCAACTGCAACAAACTCAGGAATATCATTGCTGTGATTCAATCCTATACTGAGTTTCATGCTGGCTTTTGAGTCGTGAACTTTGGCCCATTCACATAAGGAAAGCGACAGGTCAATATGACTGGCATCCAAGGAATACAAGGGATTCTTAAAGCGAAATTTATGAGCGACTTTTGAGTGGTCATAGTATTTAAGCAACTTGTAAAATAGCTGTTGATACAAGGCAGCAGGCTGCTGCTCATTGATTCGTGCCAGCGTGCTTCGGGGAATAGACTTTGCTCCGAGATGACTTAGCTTTTCCTGTTGGCACTCCAAATTGGATTGAATATCTCTCAGACTTTGCCTACAAGAGAATTGAGACATCAATATGGCAATAAACTGATCCCACCGGGAAGCTGCTCTAAATTTCTGTCCAACATGGTGTACTTTAGCAAGTTGTTCAAAATCCTGTCGCACAACAGGTTTAATTAGCTCATGAAATACGGTATTCTGATGTGACAAAACCTGAATCCTGGTCGTTAAAGTGTTTGTTTGCACTCATATTTTAACTGTTAGGACTCAGGTTTTTTTATTTAAAGCAAACTATGGGACAGCAGTGGGGAGTGCCCCTCTTTTAAAAAGAGGGGGCTTTTATTTTTGACTATGCGATTGAGCGAATATTTTCAGCCAATTGTGCCAGCGCTTGATCATCCGCCCTTCGAGCATCATGTGATGAAATATAGCCCTCATAAGCATCAAAATACTTATCGACCGAAGAATTAATTGGTTGCCATTTTTCATGGGTATTTTTAGTCTGATGCATTGGAAATAGCTTGGCATGCACATGATCGACACCAAATCCCTCAAACACCATTCCTGTTCGGCCAACGTCATCAAAATAACGATCCAATTTTAGGGCTACCTGCTTGGTATATAGGATCAGATTTGTCAGCACCTGGTCACTCAGTTCAAAGGCATAGCTGGAATAATGCTGTTTTGGAATCACTACACTCGCGCCCAATGTATTGGGAAATATAGTAAGAAACGCCATAAAATCATCATTTTCATCGATTAAATGACATGGCAATTCCCCTTTTACCATTTGACAGAAAATACAATTTTTACTCATTTTAAGATCCCCTAAATTTTTATATTTTTTAAAAACTTCAATGAAATTTACTTTATTTTTTAACAATATAAATTATAAAATTATGACTCTTCAGACTGTTTAGCTTAAAAAATTCAGTTAAGTGGTTTAAACCTCAGCCACCACATTACGTCCTTTGGCTTTGGCCTTAAATAACGCCTCATCGGCCTGTTCCAGTAACGCAATCCACGACTCTGCGCCAATCGCCACCCCAATACTCACCGATACATGAATATCTTCATCAGCTGAGGTCAGAATAGAATGCTCAGCGACTTCAGTCCGGATTTTATTCGCTAGCATGAAAGCATGCTGCATCTCGATATTTTCAATCAGGACCAGAAATTCGTCTCCGCCATAGCGAACCAGCAGATCCGAAGCACGGACATTGGCTTTTAAGCGTTCTGCAACCAGCTGAATGACCTGATCACCAATAATATGCCCATATTGATCATTGACCTGTTTAAAATGATCAATATCAATAATCATCAGGCAGGTTCGCTTAAACTGGGTCGGATGCGTTTCCATAAAACGGATATATTCATCGAGCGCAAAACGGTTAGCCAGTCCGGTCAGGGAATCGGAATGGGCAATATTTTTCAGTCGAAATTCTAATGCTTCACGCTCTTGCAGCGTATGCTGCAGTTTTTGAATTGCTGTAAATAAGGATTCAGTAGGCCGGTCTGTTTTTAGTTTTGATGGTGCTTGCTTCCGTTCAGACCCAGTGGACAAATCAAATAAAATTTTACGTGCGCGAATTAAAGGAATAAAGATGCGTTTACGCGCAAAAATCATGGTCAAAATTGCCGTAATCAGGGAAATTCCAGATAAGGCCACTGTCCAAATCAAATGATTCAGACTGTGGCGCATTTCCTTAATAGCCACATCTTTGGTGTATTGCAGTAAATAGCTCTGCAAATCAATCACTGTTGTAAATTTATCTACAATGGCTTCAGTCAGCTGGGTTCCAGTTAAATAGTAAGGACGCTGCTGCCGACTATCTTCAATCAGTCGCTCCACAATCGGTAAACCTTGCTGGATAAATTCAGTGCCGACCCGTTGATGTAGACGAATAAATTCATCGGTTTTGTCCTGAACAGGCTGTAGCGTATCAATGATATCCCAGAGATAACGTACCTGATGCTGGACCTGTAAGGAACGGGTAATGTTTTGCTCCGGAATCTGGGTTCCAAATGTCACATGAGCCATAACATTTGATGCTACCCGACCCGATTGATCCCTAAGATCAGATAAAAACAGGATTTCACTCATGTAATTATCCAAACGTGCAGATGGAGTAGCAGAAGCAATCACTACTCCTTTCAGAATTTCACGGCTGCTCTCCCAGGCACTAAACATGGCGAGAATGGCCTGATCCATTTCCTGTGCAGTACGTTCCGGGCGAGGTATTTGAGTATAGAGATCGACCTGCTTACGCCCATATTGCAGACTAGGCTTTAACTCAGATAAAAGTTGCTGGCTTAGGTGATTAAAACCCACCTGATCGAGTGCCTGAGCCGTGATCTGCATCTGTTGATCGACTTCCTGACGGTAATCACTTAACTCCTGCTGATGTTTGGCAAATTCCTCAACCGAGCTGGACATTACTTTGTTGGCGGGTGCCCGTTCCCGGGAGATTTTATTGGCGAGATCGGTGACCTGTTGTAAGGCATCAAGCTGCTGATAGGTTTGTTTTGATTTTAAATAATGTTGACTACTATCAATAATTAAGGGAATACAAATACACAATAAACATAAAATAATGATCGACATCGACCAGTACAGATGTTTGCTGATTTTCTCAGAGCGCAAAGTATTCATCTTGATTTTTAGTCCTTCACATAGATCAAGGACTCCCCATTTAATAGTAGATAGATTATACAAATAAACGTCTGCTCATCATCAATATTTCTTCCCAATTACGTTGATTTTCAGAAGGTTTTTCTTATGTTCTTAAAGGTTTTAGCTCTTTATATTTTCAGGATTTTCTATCTGTTATCACTAAAACATAAATAGGAATGAAAATTTCATAATTTAAAATATAAGAAAATTAAAAAACTCGCTTTCTGAACTATTTACACGTGCAACAATTAGGTGCATAATGCACCGCATTAGGGCGAGTTAAATTATTCCTCAGCAGATTTTTTGATTTACCCGCAAATTTTGGCGAAAAAACCTCAATTCTTTATAGAAATTGAGGTTTTTTTTTGCAATTTTATAGAACAAGGCTATTTTTAAATTGAATTAATGCACCATTAAGGTGCATTAAAGAATCATCTTTGACGGCTTTCTATACTTGTTTTTTCATCTTCTTTTATGAAGTAATCCGTAAACTGAGATTTCCAGAAAATTTAGGTAAAAAAAAGCCCAACCTTGGGGAAAGCTGGGCCGATAAAAACAAAAATATGTGGAGAATCAGGCTAAATCACTATGAAAGTGTGAACTCTAACTTGATTTTCATATTATGTAAAATTCCCCCAAAAATGTAAAGTCGATTGCTTCAGTCAAGATTATAAAACATGCCCATCTAGCTTAAAAAACAGACATTCATTCTGAAGCTCGAGCTGATTATGCTCTAAAATTAAGCAATCCAGTCAAGACATGTTGCGCCAGACATCTTGCACTTCTTGACACATTTATGAATTAGCTCACCGATTATTAATTGTTTTAATAGATTATTAAATTAAAATTGATCGTACTAAGTGATTTAAATAATCACACAATTTCTCCTTAATTTTTAGTCAAAATCTATATTTAAATTCTAGCTTTTTGTTATACAAGAGTTTTTATCTAAAATGGCTTCCGAGCCTGATACTTAAATTTTACACAAAATTAATACAATGATTTAGCTTAAAAAAATAGCGATTTCGAATTGGATTGACTTAATAAATTGTCACAATACAATACGTTCCTGTTGTACATCTTTTGTAACAAAATGGTAAATATCATGAAAAAACTCGGTTTAGCCACTGCCTTATTATTAGCCATGACCGGTGCTCAAGCATATCAATTCGAAGTTCAAGGTCAATCAGAGTTCATCGACAACACTGTAAATGACAAAGATTTCACTGGTGCTGTTCAAGGTACTTACTACTTCAAAGATGTAGACGCTTCTAAAGGCCCTTTAGCTGAAGCTGCTTTCATCAACCAGGCATCTAACGTTTCTGCTGCTTATACATATGGCGAATATGATGTAGATGCTGATGATAGAGACCAGACTTCTCATACTTTCGGTGTGAAAGGTGAAGCTTACATCCCAACTAAAGTTGTTCCTGCTTATGCAAGCGCTTCTTATAGCCATACAATTACTGATGGTAAAGGTGGCCAAAATGATGACAATGGCGACCGTTATGCATTAGAAGTAGGTGTACTCCCTATTCCTAACTTCCTGGTAGCTGTAGGTTACACAAGCGTTGCAGACCAAACTTCTTATGACGCTTTCAATATGTTCAACAACGGCGTTGCTAAAGCTGCTCTTGAGTCTCGCACAATCGATGAAGACCAAGATGCAATCACTGCTCGTACTAAATATGTAGGCGCAATTGACGGCACTAACATGTCACTTGGCTTCGAAAGCGGCTTGGTTTATGGTGAAGATACTGCTTACAACCTAGGTACTACTTTGTACATCAACCCTAAATTAAGCGTTGGTGCATCTTATATGGAATCTAGCTACGCTAACTCTCCAGACAAAGCTTGGGGCGCAAACGTAAACTACTTCATCACTCCAGCAGTTGCTGTAGGTGCTAGTTATGTGAACTCAAACTACGAAGCAAATCTTGCTCAAAATGCTGTAGTTCGTGATACACAAACTGTAGGCTTAAATGCTAAATTCCGTTTCTAATTTCTGAATTAGTGACTGAATAAAAAAAGGACGCATCAGCGTCCTTTTTTATTGGATCAAATATTTATTCTGGAGAACGGACCAAACTTAAAAAATGCAAATGGCGTTCATATTGGTCAATGAGGTCCTGGATCAAATCTTCCTGAGTCCATTCCATCACATCATAGTTTTGTCCTCCTTCCCTTAAAAAGACTTCTGCCTGATAAGACTGCGGAGAATCTGCATCCGGCATAAAGCTCGGTGCTAAAGTTTGGGTAGCAATGACCTGATAAATGAAGTTCATTTCATTCTGATGATCGACACGTAACTCGATCCCATCTTCTAGTTTAAAGATTTTCACCTGGATGTGACGACGTTTCAGTTCAGCCTGAAAACTGTTAAAGGCTTTGCTGACCATCGTATCAATATAATCACGTACTTCATCATGCGTATGCGGATAATGCATAATTAAACCGAGTCGCTGTTGCCAGCTACGCGGGTTCTGAATGGCCCGCGGGGTAATGCGTGCAGCTTGTAGCGCATGCATTTTCGTTACATCCAGATGCAGGGCCTTAATCAGTCCCCAGCAAATCAGCAGCATAATAAATGTAAACGGCAAGGCACTCATAATCGTAGCCGACTGCAGGGCCTCTAGGCCACCCGCCAGTAACAGAATGATGGCCAATAAAGCCATTAACACGGTCCAGAACAGACGCTGCCAGGTCGGTGAATTCTCGGTTTTGGCAGTGAGATAATCCGTGACTAATGATCCAGAATCTGCAGAAGTGACAAAGAACAGGATGACCAATACCGTAGCAATAATACTGGTGACTGAATTAAATGGCAGATTACCTAAAAATTCGAACAGCGCTACAGAAGAATCACGTTGTACTGCCTCAAGCAGGTTGGTATTGGCCTCATGCATGATGCTGAATAATGCTGCATTGCCCATAAAGCCCATCCAGATCAGGGTAAATCCGGTAGGAATCAGTAGAACCCCAACAATGAACTCACGGATACTGCGGCCTTCGGATACTCGGGCAATAAACATCCCGACAAATGGCGACCAGGAAATCCACCAGGCCCAATACATAATGGTCCAGCCACCAATCCAGCCACTAGGCTGATAGGCATACAGATTAAAGGTCATACTGAACAGGTTTGCAACATACTGGCCAGAGTTTTGAATGGTGGTCTGCAGAAGATAGATGCTTGGACCGGTAACAAAAACAAAGATGAGTAGCAGTAAGGCAAGCAGCAGATTCAGTTCAGCCAGGCGTTTGATGCCCTTATCCAAACCAAAAAATACCGACATCGATGCCATTACAGTAACGGCAATAATCAAAATAACCTGAGTACTGGGTGTCTGCTCAACTCCAAACAGATAATTCAGTCCGGAGTTAATCTGGGTCACCCCAAAACCTAAAGTTGTCGCGACCCCAAATACTGTCCCTAAGGTGGCAAAAGTATCTACCCCGTCTCCGATCGGGCCATGAATCCGGTTACCGATTAATGGATATAAGGCGGAGCGAACTTTTAAAGGCAGATTATGTCGATACGCAAAATAGGCCAATGACAGACCCACAATGGTATAAATCGCCCAGGCATGCAGGCCCCAGTGGAAGAAAGTCACGCGAATAGCTTGCTGTGCGGCTAGTACAGTTTCCGGATCACCAGCAGGTGGCGTAACATAGTGCATAACCGGTTCGGCAACCCCGAAAAACATCAGACCGATCCCCATGCCTGCGGTAAACAGCATGGCAAACCAGGATGCCTGGCTGTATTTTGGCTGACTATGGTCAGGCCCGAGTTTAATTTTCCCCATATCGGACAGGGCAATATAAATCAGGACAATCAGAAAGATCGCCACGGAGAGGACATAAAACCAGCTAAATGAAGTGGTAATCCACGCATTCATTTGCTTGGTCAACAGGTCAAATGAGTCAGGTGCCAATATCACCAGTCCCAAAAAAATGGCGATAATCACCACTGTACTAATAAAGACATTCGGATTGATATTGGCAAACCAGGATGAAGGTTTGGAAGGCATAGATCCCCCATTTTTTAATAGATTGAATGCCGGGAGGCTTGAATCATTATTGATAAGTAAAAACATTCTGATCGAGAGAATTACGGTCAAAGATACGTTTTGAACCTTGCGATTTTAAAATATTCAGGAAAATAAAGCCGTTAAGTTAATGTAACCAAGCTATGCAGCTCTGTACGTTCTATTCTTCAGGCTTTCTATGCTTATGTTGTATATGAGTCTGTTTAGGAAGATGGGAAATATACTGTAAGGCAATCAGACGCGAGACAATCAGGGCCAGATACATCACCCCGACAAACATCTGGATAATGGCCAGCATCCGTGCGACCGGGCTGACCGGCATCACATCAGATAATCCTGTAGCAGACTGCACACTAAAGCTCAGAAAGAGCAGATCCAGCCATGGCTGATAAGCTTTTAAATCTGGGTCCGAAAAGCTGTAAGGTACCCATAACTGGCAAATGCTATAGAGAAAAGCAAAGCCCCAAGCTAGCAAGGTAAAGACCGCTCCCGCTGCAAACAGTTCATCCTTAGTCAGATAACGATCATGAAACATATAACGTAACAGGCCATACGCTGCACTGAAATAGGCGCTGGCTTCAAACAGGTGGGCGACGATCATGATCCAGGTATAGCGCAGCCCCAACACAATTAATGACGAAAAGAAAATAGCCCCTGCGACAAAGATGAGTCCCAGAATGGTAAACATCGGAGTCTGACGAATTACCTTGGCAATCACCAGCAAGACCATCACCCCCAGCATCCATGTACCCGCGCGATAAGACACACTGTCATAACTCAGCATCGATAGGATCAGAATCAGTAATTGTAGGCATAGTAGCCACGCAGAAGGCAGATACTTAAAATGGGTCCAGAATCGTAGCAGGGAGTGCTTCATGAGATTTGTCTTGATGTCCTGTCGAGCATCATTATTGTTATCGCTGGCTTAACATAGCATGATCTGGCTAATGGATAGAAACAGGATTGTATAAAAATCATTGAAATCTCAGTTAAAAGTGAGAGTGTTCTACTTAAGATTGACTATCCAAAAGTCCTCCTCTCCATTTGATAACTCAGGTATTTTATCGCTATAAAAAAAGCCCCCATCAGGAGGCTTTTTTTAGGACATCAGATCTTAGTGATCAGATGCACCTGAGATTCCAATACCTGTTTGTGAGCGAACAAACTGTGCATCGAAAGCTTTGCGTTCTGCCTGTGCTTTCACTGAGCGGTCTGTGATGGAGAAGAACCAGCAGCAGAAGAAAGACAACGGCATTGCAAATAATGCAGGACCATTAAATGGAACGACTGGTGTATCTGAAATTGCGAAAGTATCTACCCAAACGGCTTTAGACAGTACGATCAGTACTACTGCAGTCACCAGACCAACCACGCCACCAATCACAGCACCACGTGTGGTCAGGCCTTTCCAGAACATAGACAGTACCAGTACCGGGAAGTTGGCACATGCGGCTACCGAGAATGCCAGACCCACCATGAAGGCAACGTTTTGCTTCTCGAACAGGATTCCCAGGATCATCGCAAAGATCGCAAGACCAAGAGTCGCAATTTTAGACATGCGCAGTTCAGATTCAGGTGTAGTACGACCTTTCTTGAATACGTTTGCATACAAGTCATGTGAAATTGCTGAAGCACCTGACAAGGTCAAACCTGCAACAACTGCAAGAATGGTTGCGAATGCCACTGCAGAAATGAAGCCCATGAACAGGTCACCACCCACAGCATCTGCCAGGTGAACCGCAGCCATGTTGTTACCGCCCACCAGCTCTAGCTTGCCTGTGATTGCCATTTTCGCAATATCCAGGAACTGCGGGTTATTCGCTACATATAGAATCGCACCGAAACCGATAATGAAGGTTAACAGGTAGAAGTAACCGATAAAGCCTGTTGCAACAACCACTGATTTACGTGCTTCTTTGGCATCTTTGACCGTGAAGAAACGCATCAGGATATGTGGTAGACCTGCTGTACCAAACATCAGCGCCAGACCGAGAGAAATCGCATCGACCGGATTCGAAGCCAGGCTACCTGGACCCATGATATTGGCTGCATCAGCCAGGCTCAGGTCATGTACCTTCGAGAACACCTGAATCGATTGTTCAAACATATTGGTGAAACTGAAACCTACGCCTTTCATGACCATGAAAGCCATAAATGTCGCACCAGACAACAGCATCACGGCTTTAATAATCTGTACCCAAGTCGTTGCCAGCATGCCACCGAAGATTACGTAAGCCATCATCAACAGGCCAACAATTACCACAGCAATGTTGTAGTTCAGACCGAAGAGCAACTTGATCAACTGACCTGCACCCACCATCTGTGCGATCAGGTAGAACGCCACCACAACCAGTGAACTTAATGCAGCCAGAGTACGCACTGGTTTTTCTTCCAGACGGAACGATACTACATCAGACAGGTTGAATTTACCCAGGTTACGCAAACGTTCTGCCACCAGGAATAAAACGATTGGCCAACCCACCATAAAGCCTAGTGAGTACAGTAATCCGTCAAAACCGGACAGGAATACCATCGCGGAAATACCGAGGAAAGATGCTGCAGACATGAAGTCACCAGCAATGGCCAGACCGTTCTGGAAACCAGAAATCCCGCCGCCGGCAGTATAGAAATCATTGGTATTTGTGGTTTGTTTGGCAGCCCATTTGGTAATAAATAAGGTTGCTCCAACGAAAATCACAAACATGATAATCGCGTGCCAGTTGGTCGCTTGCTGCTCCGCAGCACCCAGATCTGGTCCAGCAAATGCCATTGCCGAGCTGAGCAAGGTCAGCGCTGCAGCAGCAAGCGCTTGATATGAAATCCCTTTCATCTTAGTGTTGCCCCTTTTCTTTTGTAATCGCTTCCACTTCCTGAATTGCTTCTCTGTTCAGCTGATCAAGTTTGTTATTGGCAATGTAGGAATACACCCAGCACAATATAAAAGACAAAATAATGATACCGATACCTAGAGGTACACCCCAGGTCGTTACACCGCCAGAAATTGAAGACAATAGAAATTCTTTGTTGTAGCCAACAAGCAACATGAAACCGACATAGACAAATAGCATGATGCCGGTTAAGGTCCAGCTCAGCGTACTTTTTCTACGTACCATTTCTTTGAATTTGGGATTCTGTAGAATTCTTTCTACTTGTGCCTCATCCATAGTTACACTCCTGTAGCCCCACCATGGGCTTACTATTTTTTAATTCGAATTATCACTGTTGCAAAATAACAACATTTAGAATGACTTGTAATTTAGACTTTGGTCGTTAAAAAATGATCAATTTAAACTGCTGAGTGCATGATGCGGTATCATAGCGTCATGCACAGTACACATCAGGCTATATGAACAGTTGGCTCATCATAGGGGTGCTCGCCCTCTATATCACTTTACTCTTTACTTGCGCTTTCTATGGGGAAAAACATGCCAGCCGGCTGAGTACCCGTGGCCGCATGCTATTGTTTAGTTTAACTTTAGGCGTTTACTGTTCTTCCTGGACATTTTATGGCGCGACTGGCGCTGCGGTTCGTGAAGGAATTATTTTCCTGCCGATCTATCTTGGTCCTCTGCTCTTTGTCGCGATTGGTTACGATATCTGGCGCCGTCTGGGACGGGTACGCCAGCACCATGCCATTTCTTCAATCGCGGACTTTGTCGCTGCACGTTATGGTAAAAGTGGGCCTCTGGCTTCGCTAGTCACCATTCTGGCAGTGATTGCCATCATTCCCTATCTGGCCTTGCAGTTGCGTGCTATTGCCTTGAGTGCGGCGGTCATTCTGGAACCTTCAGCCGGGATTACCAGTACCACCAATAGCGTACTGTTCCTGACTGGCGTCCTGGCGATTCTGGCGATGATTTTTGGTACCCGGCAGATTGCCAACACCGAACAGCATGGCGGCCTGATGCTGGCTGTCGCCTTTGAGTCTTTTGTTAAGTTATTTGCCTTGCTGGCCGTAGCCTGTTTCTTTATTTTTGAAGCACCAGAAAATCTGCCTCAGATCAGTAGCGATATTCAGTCAACCTTCCATGATGTACAGCTGTTTGGCGTACCGGAAAGTTTCTGGGTACAGACCCTGTTGGCTGCACTGGCGATTATCTGCTTGCCACGTCAATTCCACGTAGCAGTGGTTGAATTACGGGATGAAAAACATATCCGTGGTGCACGTCGCTGGTTTGCCATTTATCTGATTCTGACCACACTGGCAATTATCCCGATCGCCAGCTGGGCACTGCATGCGGCACCGCAATATCTGGCGATTCCTGATGTTGCAGTGCTGTCTTTACCGCTTAGCTATAATCAGGACTGGCTAACTTTACTGGCCTTCTTAGGGGGCTTCTCGGCTTCTACCGGTATGCTGCTGGTATCTTCAGTCGCTTTATCCATCATGCTAAGTAATGACCTGATCATGCCGGCGCTCTGGCGTTTAAACCTGATCTCACGGCATGACAAACGTTTACCACTGGTACTGAAATTTACCCGCCGGATCTGTATTCTGGCCGTGATGTTGATGGGCTTCCTGTTCTTCAACTTCTTTAATGATATTGACCAGCTTTCTGTTTTTGGCTTGTTGGCCTTTAGTGCTGTGGCACAGTTTGCCCCTGCCCTGATTGGTGGCTTGTACTGGCGTGGTGGAAGTAAGCAAGGTGTGTATGCGGGTCTGTTGACCGGTTTTGCACTGTGGTCGTATACCCTGCTATTACCAACAATTTTGCGCAGCCTGCCAGAAGCCTATCAGCAGTTTAGCCAGAGTTTTCTGGAACAGGGTCCTTTGGGCTGGAACTGGTTACGTCCTGAAGCCCTGATCGGTTTCGAATCTTTTGATCCTCTGACGCATGGTGTGGTCTGGGCACTAGGTCTGAATACATTCCTATATATCTGGGTTTCCCGGATGTTCCGTCCAAGTGTGGCTGAACAGATTCAGGCAGAAAGTTTCTTCTACTATGAAACCAAGCCGCTTCCTTCTCAAAGCCCATCCACTGATGTCAGCTACTCACATCAGGATGTGGCTCGTTTAAAAGTTGGTGACCTGATTACGCTGGCTAAGCGCATTACCGGTGAAGGCCCGACCATGCAGGCCTTCCAGCAGTTCTGTGCTCAAAATAGTGTGGAACTGAATGAAAATAGCAGTGCCAATGGCATGTGGTGGCGTTTTACCGAGCAGTATCTGGCCGGTACCATTGGTGCAGCATCGGCACGTACCTTGCTGACTACAGCGATGGTCAATAATGGCCTGGCCCTTGGTCAGGTGGCGAATATTCTGGATCAGGCCTCACAATGGCAGCGTTTTAACCAGAACCTGATCATGACCATGATCGACCATATGACCCAAGGGGTGAGTGTGGTCGATGAAAACATGTGTCTTGTTGCTTGGAACAACCAGTATCTGAAACTGTTCGATTATCCAAAAGATATTGTTTATGTCGGTTGCCCAATCGCTGATCTGATTCGTTATAACGCTGAACGCGGTGAATGCGGTCCAGGTTCGGTTGAAGAACATGTACGTAAACGGATTCACTGGATGCAGGTTGGTAGTGCGCATGAATTTGAACGGATCCGTAAAGACGGCCGCGTGATTCAGATGCGGGGTAACCCAATTGAAGGCGGTGGTTTCGTGACGACCTTTGCCGATATTACTGCCTTCCGTGAAAATGAAGCATTACTGGAAGCCCGGGTTCAGGATCGTACTCAGCAGCTCGCTGATGCCCTGTCTGAACAGCAACTGGCGCGTGAACAAGCCGACAAAGCCAATATGTCCAAGAGCCGCTTTATTGCTGCCGCCAGTCATGACCTGTTACAGCCAATGCATGCTGCACGTCTGTTCAGTACGGCGCTGGAGCAAAGTGTACAAAGCGAAGAAGATCGCAAGACCCTGCAGCAACTGGATCGTGCCCTGCATGGGGCAGAAAGCATGCTCTCAGCTCTGCTGGATATTGCCCGACTGGAGGGCGGTACGATTCAGCCGAAACGTCAGGCTTATCCACTGCATGACTTATTAAGTGATCTGAAACTGCAATTCAAATCCATTGCAGCACAGCGTGGCATCAAACTGCGGGTACATGATGCCCAGTTCTGGATCGATACCGATCCGCAATGGATTCGCCGGATTATCCAGAACTTTGTCAGCAATGCCCTGCGTTATACCGCCAAAGGTAAGGTTGTGGTGGGTGTACTGCGTTCTAGCAACCGACCGAACCATATCCGGATCGGGGTTTGGGATACCGGTCCCGGTATTGCTGAAGAACAGCGCATCAAGCTGTTCCAGGAATTCGAGCGTTGTGGCCATACTTCGCCTTGGGGTGAACAGGGTCTGGGGCTTGGTCTCGCCATCGTGCAACGTATGACCGGTTTACTGGATTATCCAGTTCATGTTTCTTCCGAGCTGGGCAAAGGCTCCTGCTTCATGATTGAAGTACCGTTGACCGCAGCACCGAAAGTCGTTGCCGCCCCTGTTCAGGCTGTGCCATTGAAGTCCAAGGCCTTTAAGATTCTATGTCTGGACAATGATGAAACTATTCTGGAAGGCATGTCGACCTTATTGACCAAATGGGGTTATCAGGTCTTTAAAGCCACCGAACCAGAACAGGCAGCCGAAATGATCCAGCAGGAAAATATTCAGGTCTGGCTGGTGGATCAGCATTTAAATCAGGACAAGATCGGTCTGGACTTTATTCTGGAACATCGCAGTAGTGATATTCCGGTGGCATTAATTACCGCAGATTCTGATCCGGAACTGCCACAGCGCCTGAAGGATTTAAATATTGTCCTGCTGAAAAAACCGTTGAAGCCTGCTTCACTCCGTTCCTGGTTATCCGGTCTGAAAATCTCAGGTAGCTAGAACTTTTTATTTTCATCTCAATGCCCATTTTAATGATTTAAAGTGGGCATTTTTTATACTGAACAAATACCTTTCTTTACCTGACTGGCAAAAAAATCAGGCCAATGTGCTAAAAGCACCAAATTTCACATAATTCCTGCTGATAAATTGCTCAAAATTATCATTTCAGCATTCTCTATGGCAAAAGCCACCAATTCTATTAATATACATGTGTACACCTAGTTACAATTATTTAAATATTTGTTTTAAATTAATTTTTAATCCTATTTTGTAGCAGATAGAACTTTGGTCGTATTTTTAATACAACAAGCCTAGTTCTAAAAATAGACAATATAAGAAACGATCAGTTTCCATCTGACAATGCCTAAATCCTTTTGGCAGCTGGTCTATTTGCACTGCTAGATAGGAGTTATAAAAATGAAACTCGATGAATCAATTGCTCAGCTTCCCGCACAGACTCAGCAATTCCATCGCCAATATGGTGCTAATGCCTTATTACCCAGCATCGACTGGGCACAAATGTTTAAATACAGCAAACTCGACGATACCCAGATTCAGGCACTTGAAACCTTGTATCAGCATGCGGTTCCTTTAGCCCTGCAAGTTTTTGATGAACTGCATTTTGATGTCTTTGAACCTTATGCCTACAAACCGCAAGGTTTAGGCTTATTTGAACGTCTGGCTGAACAGGAAAACAAGCTGATTGAATCTCTGGAAGCGGAAGCCGAAGATTTGCCAGCAAAAACCCGCTATCAGATCTGGAGTATGCTGCTGCGTGGTGGCGCTGTTCTGGTCTTTAAAGCGTGGCTCGGCAAAGTGAAAAATGAAGAAGATTGCCTGGACACGACCCAGTTTGATGAACTCTCTGACTTGCTCTTTATCAAGACCTGCCCACATGAACTGGCAGAGCACCTACAGGTCGATCCGAATAGCACAGACGAGCATGTGTTCCTGATGTATGAAGATGAAGTTTATCTGGACCGTTTTAACAGTCTGGAAACTGCTGCCCTGTTTGTTGATCTTGGTGTTTATGATTCGACTTTCCTGAGTCTGCGTGATGACCGTGTGGCGGAATATCTCATCTCCAAAGGCTATGTCACCCAAGAACAGATAGATGAATTGCAATCTGCACTGAACCCCATGTTCTGTACCGATGTCACCCAAAAACAGGATTATATTGCTTAATCTGCAATATTCTCAAAATAAAAAAGACCTCATGTGAGGTCTTTTTTATTTTGTAAGCTGCCTCACTTACATTTTCTTTTCTTCAATATTCAAGGCATTGATGGCAAGCACCGCCTGGGTACGGTTTTGTACACCCAGCTTACGGAAGATTGCTGTCACGTGCGCTTTAATGGTGGCTTCTGAAACATCCAGTTCATAAGCAATCTGTTTGTTCAGCAAGCCTTCGGCTACCATCATCAAGACACGGAACTGTTGTGGTGTTAAAGACTGAATCCGTTCTGCCAATGCAGTTTCATCTGCAGCACGCGGATCAAAGTTCATGTTGGCTGGCAGATTGGGTGGTAACCAGATTTCACCTTCAAGGACTTCACGAATCGCTTCACCAATATGGCTTGGATGTGCCGATTTTGGAATATAGCCCATCGCACCATGTGCAATCGCACGCTGGATAATGCTGGCTTCTTCGTGAGCAGAAACGACAATAATTGGAATCGAAGGATATTGGGCGCGAACGTGGACCAGAGCAGAAAAGCCCGATGCACCTGGCAGGTTTAAATCCAGAAGGACAAGATCAGGCTCAGGACCATTTTCTAGACGTTCATAAAATTCATTGACTGCTGCAGTTTCATGAATCTGCGCCTGTGGCAGACTATAACGAACAGCTTGGATCAGAGCATGACGAAACAGTGGATGATCATCAACGATTAAAATATTCATAGGACGTGAGAGAGATCTTGTGCACAGTAGCTCCTATTCTAACCACACAAGCCAGTTTATGGATATGCAAGATCGCCAATTTTTTAAATAATGTGGAGTTTTTCTTTAATTTTTTTAAATTTTGGCTTATTTCAATAATTCTTTAATTCTCATCACTTTTTTATATATGATTTATTCCTATTCTGCATAACTTATCTTTATTCAATATAAATATAGTTATCAGTCATTTATCCAGCTCTCTCCATTTCAGAAGCACATTTTCCGCTTATATAGAAAAATCAGATAACTTTTCAGCATTTCGTTATTTTACACCTACTGCGGCAATCGGGATTAATAGGGTCATTCCGAGCTTAACCATTTTTAGGTACTTCACATGTCCCATTTTTCCGAGCAAAAACCTTTAAACATCGTGGCTGTTTCTGGCGGCCTGAATCACCCATCTAAAACCGAAGCACTGGTTCAAGCCATTCTGGATGAACTGGGTGAAGCGACGCCAATCAATGTACATTTCATTAAGTTCAGCGAAATCGGCCAGCTTTTAGGTGGTGCAATTTACCGTAACCAGTTACCGCAACGCGTACAGGATGATCTGGCAGCCGTTGAAGCAGCAGATGCCCTGATTGTCGGTACGCCTGTTTACCGCGCTTCATTTACGGGTCTGTTTAAGCACTTTTTTGACTTCGTAGAACAAACGGCGCTGGTAGATGTACCGGTTCTTTTAGCAGCTTCTGGTGGCAGTGACCGTCATGCGCTGGTTCTTGAACACCAATTACGTCCATTGTTCAGCTTCTTCCAGGCACAAACTCTGCCAATCGGGGTGTATGCCACAGATCGTGACTTTACGCCTGAATACACCATTCATAGCGAATTACTCCGTACCCGTATTACCTTGGCAGTGGCTCGTGCCCTACCGATCCTTGAATGGGCGCCAGCAAAGGGGCAGCGTGCTGAGGTCATTAAAGAAAAATCTCAGCAAGCCAACCAGAACCTAGGCATCAATAAGCAAATCGAACAGGAAGAAGTTTTACCTTCCGCTGCAGTGCCAAGTCTGGATGCCGCAGAATCCCGTTTGCACAGCAAGAAAGCGCCAAAGACTCAAGTGGCTTAATAGCCGCTTCATTCAGAGGGTAAGAATAATGTCTCAAGATAAAAATATTGTATTTGCTTACTGGGTTCCAAATGTCAGCGGCGGTCTGGTGGTCAGCGACATCGAACAGCGTACTGACTGGAGCTATGACTATAATGTCCGTCTGGCGCAAACTGCTGAGAAAGCAGGTTTTGATTATGCCCTGACCCAGATCCGTTTTACTGCGGGCTATAACGCTGAAAACCAGCATGAATCAGTCAGCTTCAGTCATGGTATCCTGGCGAAAACTGAACGTTTAAAAGTGATTGCCGCGATCTTGCCGGGTCCATGGAAACCTGCGCTGGCAGCGAAGCAGCTGGCCACCATTGACCATCTGACCAATGGCCGGATTGCGATTAACGTCGTAAGTGGCTGGTTCCGTGGCGAGTTTGATGCAATTGGTGAAGAATGGCCGGAACATGACGAACGTTATGCACGTTCAGAAGAATTTATTCGCAGCCTGAAAGGGGTCTGGACTCAAAACAATTTTAGTTTTGATGGTAAATACTACCAGTTCAAAGACTATACCTTGAGTCCAAAACCGCTACAAAAACCGCATATTGAAATCTTCCAGGGGGGGAGTTCCCGGGCAGCACGCGATATGGCATCTCGCGTGTCTGACTGGTACTTCACCAATGGCAATACGCCGGAAGAGCTGAAAAAACAGATCGATGATATTCGTGAAAAAGCCAAAGCGAACAATCACTCTGTGAAAATTGGCGTAAATGCATTTGTGATTGCTCGTGACACCGAAGAGGAAGCGCAAGCAGTACTGCGAGAAATCGTGGCCAAGGCCAATGTTCAGGCGGTGAAATCTTTCGGTGAGGCAACGCGTGAAGCGGGCGCAGCGAGTAAAGAAGGTGAGGGTAACTGGGCCAAATCCACATTTGAAGATCTGGTGCAATATAACGATGGCTTCCGTACCAACCTGATCGGTACACCTCAGCAGATTGCGGAACGTATCATCGAACTGAAAAAAGTTGGTGTTGATCTGGTTCTTTCAGGCTTCCTGCACTTTATTGAAGAAGTGGAATACTTCGGTGAAAAAGTCTTGCCACTCGTGCGTGAACTCGAAGCGCAGCAAGCTGAACAGCAACAAGAAGCTGAGCTCGTTTAAACTATAATAATGCTCAGCATAACGATTCATTCCCTCAAGGCTCGGCTTGAGGGATTTTTTTGTGCAACACAGTGTTCTCGGCATAGAGATAGCCGCCTGCTTCATTCTTGACTAGAATGAAGCCAAACTCGATGAGATAGAAATTTAAATTATGTATACCGGTATCGTACAAGGCTTGGAAAAAGTCGTGGATATTTGCCAGGGCAATGGCTTCATTACCATTATCGTGAGCAACGAAAATCAGTTTTTTCAGGATGTCTTTATTGGCGCCAGTGTTGCGATCAACGGCGTCTGCCTCACCGTAACGACTATTGATCAGAAGCTAAACCAGATTCACTTCGATATCTCCGATGTAACCCTTGCCCTCACCACCTTAAAATCTCTTCAAGTAGGTGATGAAGTGAATGTCGAACGCTCTGCCAAAGTCGGTGCAGAAAATGGCGGGCATAATCTGTATGGGCACATCGAAGGCACAGCAATCATTAAAAATCTGGAACATCGGGGTGAAACCTACCATATCGACATTCAGATCCCGGATGGCAATATCAAATACTTTTTCTTAAAAGGGTTTATTGGTCTGAACGGCTGCAGCCTGACCGTCAATCGCGTTGATCGTGCCAATAGTGAAATTTCGATTGATCTGATTCCCGAAACTTTGCGTCTGACCACCTGGAAAAATGCCAAAGTAGGTGATGAAGTCAATTATGAAATTGACCAGACCACGCGCACCTTGGTGGATACCCTAGAAAATATTCACCAGCGTTAAAATGAAAGAGCCGCTTATACCATAGGCGGCTTTTTTAACTGATCATTCTGCCCACGTCTACGTTTCTATACAGAATTTTCAGGCGGAATGAATAAAATAATTGGATTCCGATTCAGAACGTTATTCCCATGCAGTTGATCTGGTTCCGCCAAGACCTCCGTATACATGACCATGCCGCACTCTGGCATGCGACCCAGCAAGGACCTTGTATTGCACTAGCAGTCCTCTCTCCCGGACAATGGCAATTACATCAGGATGCCCGGATCAAAACTGATTTTTATCTGCGCCGGCTGAAATTTTTAAAACAGCAGCTACAGCAACTGAATATCCCACTCATCATATTGAATATTCCTTTATGGGAAGATTTGGCGCCAGAAATATTGAATCTATGTCAAGCCCTGCAGATTGAAAGCTTACATGCCAATATCGAAGTTGGCGTCAATGAACTGGAACGTGATGCTCAGGTACAGCAATTGCTGCAACAGCAACAGATCAGGGTCGAGCTCTATCATGACCGCACCCTGTTTCCTCTCGGCAGTATACGAAACCAGTCCAATCAACCGTATCAGGTCTATAGTGCCTTTAAGAAAAAGTGCTATGAACGGCTAATTCTGGATGTACCCGTCTGCTATCCTGAGATTGAAACTCAAGATCCAATCCAATTACCTACTGAGCTCACGGATTTTGATCTGGAAAAATTCTCAGCGGATTATGTAGTAGAGCATGCTGCCCAACTTTGGTCTGCGAAAAATCGAACTGCCTTGGACCTGCTCGATGACTTTATCGAGGATAAAATGGCTCATTATAAAACTGACCGTGATCTGCCAGCAGTTGATGGCACCAGCCGTCTTTCCCCTTATCTGAATATCGGTATTCTCTCCATTCGCCAGTGTATGCAAGCTCTTTTTCAGGATGGCTATTTCCAGATTGAAGACTTGGGTCAGCAAACCTGGTTGGATGAACTCTTGTGGCGGGAATTCTATCTACAGACCCTGTTTGATTTTCCACGTGTCTCCAAACACCAACCATTTAAGCAAAATACTAATAATATCCAGTGGCGCAATGCCCCCGAAGATTTAGCTGCCTGGCAAAAAGGCCAGACCGGAATTCCAATTGTCGATGCTGGCATGCGGCAAATGCTGGCGACAGGTTGGATGCATAACCGGGTCAGGATGATCACTGCGATGTTCCTGTGTAAGAACTTGCTGATCGACTGGCGACTGGGTGAAAGCTGGTTTATGCAGCATCTGATTGATGGCGATCTGGCTGCGAATAACGGTGGCTGGCAATGGTGCGCATCAACCGGCATGGATGCCGTGCCCTATTTCCGGATTTTTAATCCGGTCAGCCAGTCCCTGAAGTTTGATCCCAATGGAGACTATATCCGCAAGTGGGTGCCTGAACTGGCGCATCTAGATGCCAAATCCATTCATGAACCTTATGCCAAAAATCCAGATCTGGAACTGGATTATCCAAAACCGATTGTCGATTTAAAAGCCTCTCGTGTACGAGCCATAGAAGCCTTTAAGCAGATTTAGAAGAAACTATCACTTCATCTAATATGAAAAGCCTCCAATATCGGAGGCTTTTTATTTTCATATTAAGAATAAAAACTTGGATCAGGCACTTTCCCGGTCAGTACCCATTCCCCAACTTCCTGATACTTATAATCCACCGGATCATGCAAGGTCTGGGTGCGAACATTACGCCAGAAACGGTCTAGATTCAGTTTGGCTATAGTCGCACGCGCGCCCATCACTTGGAAAATATTCTGGGTGATATAGAGAGATGTATTGGTGGCCGCGATTTTGGCTGTGGCAATCGCCACTGAAACTTCACCACGCTGCTCAGCAGTGAGATCATTGCCCAGATCCCACGCGGCCTGTAAGGTTTGAATCGCTTTATCAGCTAGCAGGCGTACACTTTCCAGCTGCACATAGAACTCGGCAAAATGCTTCTGGGTAAAGGGGTCATTCATTGCCTCTTCTACCAGTGATTTTGACCAGGCTTTTTGAGTCTGTACGGTTTGTTTGGCCACTTCAAACGCACCTTCTGCTACCCCGAGGAACATGTGTACAAAGATCAACTGGGCAATCAAAGGACGTAAGCTTGAATACGGTGTACTCAGTGGACCGGGATTTAAAAGCAATTCATTTTCATGAATTCTGACCTGCTCAAAATGACTGGTGCCGCTATCGGTCTGGCGTTGACCCATATTATTCCAGTCACCGAGAAAACTTACGCCCTTACGTGCTGTTGGAATGACCCCAATCAGTAATTTTCCAGCGTCGTTATAGCCTGAGCACAGTAAAATGTCGGAATCAATGGAGCCAGAACAGAAACTTTTATTTCCATCAAAAATATATTCTTTTTCAGCAACTTTTGTTGCGGTAGTACGATGGTCCAGTGGATTTAAGGTATTGCCCCAGAACAGGTTTTCCCGAGCGGTCTGTTCAAACCAAGGACCATATTGTTCCGGTTGGGAAAATAATTGAACCGTTGCAATCAGCAAATGATGAAACCCATAAACATGTGCTAATGAACTATCAACTCGGGCAATAATTTGAATGGTTTTAAAAATTGTCTGCCAGTCTGCTTCCTGACCGCCGTACTGTTTCGGAATAGACAGGCCCAGTAAACCGCTCTGGCGAATCAGATCACGCTCGGCTTTAGGATTACCGCCCTGCTTGTCACGAACTGCGGCCGTTTGAGCAAAAGTTTCTGCCAATTGCTGGGCAATTTTCAGGGGAGATTGATCTAGATATTGTTGTCGTACATTCATTCTTTTAACCTAAGTTCAGCATGGTTTTAGCTTAGCAGATTGCAGCTTGGCACTATATTCGAAAGCATGCAGAGCTTATTCCTGAGACAAAAATACCGGCAAATAATGCCGGTATTTGAACGTCCTAAACTTATGCCTGATTACGCTGCACTTCAGCAATTAACTGATCGACTACTTGTGGTTCAGCCAGAGTCGAGGTATCGCCCAGACTGTCCAGTTCATTGGCAGCAATCTTTCTTAAGATCCGGCGCATGATTTTACCTGACCGGGTTTTAGGTAAAGCGGGTGCCCAGTGCAAGGCATCTGGCGTTGCCACTGGCCCTAAAATTTTACGTACCCAAGCTACCAGTTCACCGCGCAACTGTTCAGTACTTTCAGTCCCTGCCTGCAAGGTAACAAAGGCACAAATCCCCTGTCCTTTGATGTCATGCGGCATACCGACAACAGCAGCTTCGGCAACTGCTTCATGGGCCACCAGTGCACTTTCAATCTCTGCCGTACCCAGACGATGACCGGAAACATTGAGTACGTCATCGACACGACCAGTAATCCAGTAATAGCCATCTTCATCACGACGTGCGCCGTCACCAGTAAAGTACGTTCCCGGATAGGTCGAGAAATAAGCTTCAATAAAGCGGTCCGGGTCACCCCAGATGGTGCGCATCTGGCCTGGCCAGGAATCTTTAATCACCAGATTTCCTTCCGCCACCCCTTCAATTTCCTTGCCTTCTGCATCGACAATGGCTGGTTGTACGCCAAAGAATGGACGGGTCGCAGAACCTGGTTTCAGGTCGGTCGCGCCCGGTAAAGGCGTAATCATGAAGCCACCGGTTTCGGTTTGCCACCAGGTATCAATCACCGGACAGCGGCTTTCACCAACTACCGAGTAATACCAGTTCCAGGCTTCCGGGTTAATCGGCTCACCGACCGAACCTAAAATTCTCAGGCTGCTACGATCACTTTCCCGCACATAAGCATCCCCCTCACGCATCATGGCACGAATGGCTGTCGGTGCAGTATAGAGAATGGTCACATTATGCTTGTCGACAATATGTCCGGTACGTGCCCAGCTCGGATATTGCGGCACCCCCTCAAACATGACCGTAGTTGTACCATTAGAGAGCGGACCATACAGTACATAGGAATGCCCGGTAATCCAGCCGACATCGGCAGTACACCAGAACACATCATCCTGTTTGATGTCAAAAACTTCACGGAAGGTGCAATTCACATAAGTCAGGTAACCACCTGTGGTATGCAGTACGCCCTTAGGTTTTCCGGTTGAACCCGAGGTATACAGGATAAATAAAGGATCTTCCGCATTCATCGGTTCAGGTGGACAGATCTCATTCACGGTC
The DNA here is from genome assembly GCF_058599425.1 of Acinetobacter sp. CAU_H_56. NCBI lineage: Bacteria > Pseudomonadati > Pseudomonadota > Gammaproteobacteria > Moraxellales > Moraxellaceae > Acinetobacter > Acinetobacter sp. CAU_H_56. The sequence continues at coordinate 2,899,754 of NZ_CM178654.1, forward strand.
ATGATTTCCATGTGATACCAGAGATCACGCCCCTGTTGCATTTCTACCGGATTGCCGGTGCGATGTACAACGATGACATGTTCAACCGATTCGGTGCCAGCAATTTTCAGGGCTTCATCGACATTGGCTTTCAGTGGAATAGCTTTGCCACCACGCATGCCCGAATCTGCGGTAATCACCATTTTGGCCTGACTGTCTTCAATCCGGCTGGCCAGAGAATCAGGTGAGAAACCACCAAATACCACACAATGCACTGCACCAATCCGGGCACAAGCCAGCATGGCAATTGCGGCTTCCGAGACCATTGGCATATACAGCACCACCCGGTCGCCTTTTTTAATCCCGTTCTTTTTCAGGACATTGGCGAAACGGCAGGTTTCATCATAAAGCTCGTGAAAAGAAATAATCTTGTGACGGGACGGATGATCCCCTTCCCAGATAATCGCCGGTTTATAAGGATGTTCCTTAAGATGGCGATCCAGACAGTTGGCACTGACATTGAGCTGGCCATCTGCAAACCATTCAATTTTAAAATTGTCTTTATCAAAACTGGTATTTTTAACCTGGGTAAAAGGTTTGATCCAGTCCAGGCGCTGTGCCTGTTCAGCCCAGAACTGATCCGGTTGTTCAATGGATTGCTGATAACGCTCAAAATACTCTGTATCAGTGGTACGTGCGGTTTTCTTAAATTCTGCTGGTACTGGATAGATTTCTTTCATTGTTCGCTTCCTTGATCTTGTTCTATCTCATCACGAGAGCTTGATGGCATTTTGTTGATTGTTTTTTATGCATAATGGCAGTATGTACTGCATATTTCAAATCCGACAATCATGCTTTCGTCGTAGATTATTTATTCAAATTCAATCAGAATAACTTCGGATAATGCTCAACTATGGCCAAAGTCAGCTAGATATTGCTATCGTCAAATAAAATGAGTCTCCCACTCTCGCTGTATTTTATACAGGCTTAGGATCTTGCCCATGAATTCAACTGAACCTTCCTATTTCCCTCCTCCTTTTCCTGCAGCAGATCATCCCTTATCGATCAGGGGCCGATTTGGACGTTTGAGTTTTATTGCCTGGTCTGCATTTTTACAGTTTATTTTCTTATGCAGCAGTATTGCGCTAGGTTTAAGTATTGATATTGTGAACATTGCCAGCCTATCGGTAGATTCGAACTGGCAAATTTCCCTACATGGCCTGTCCAGCCTGTTTGCCTTGGCAATCATGCTGGTCTACCTGTATTTCGGTATTGTGATTACGGTACGGCGCTTACACGATCTGGACCGTAGTGGCTGGTGGATGCTGCTATTCTTTGTGCCTTTGATCAATCTGTTTGTCTGGATCTATATCCTGCTTTTTCCAGGAACAAGAGGCAGCAATCAGTATGGCCCAATACGTACAAGCCCCGTCTGGGAAAAGATTGTAGCTTGGCTGGTAATCATTTTTACCGTATTGAGCCTATTGGCGACGACTGCATTATTCTCTTATATGAGTGAAGGTGAACCTTCAAGAATCCCAAGTGAAGTGAAACAAAAAACGACTGAGTTCTTTTAAACCAATTGTGTCTGTTTTGCATAAATATATTGTGTATAAACTTCGCTGTTGTTAATTTTTTGCAGTAGTTGAGGCAAAATAAGCGAAATTTAAATTGTGGAGTTTTTGTGGCTGAGCAAGAGAATACTTTAAGCCAGGTAACTGAAGGGACGACTGAGCTCCTGCATCAGGCGACTGAAAAAACTGCCCAAACTGTGATCGAACATACCTCCAAGTACAATGATGCCTATAGCACCATTGACAAGATCATGGAGGGTTTCTGGGAGCGTGTGCCTTATTTCTGTATTGCGCTAACAGTCATTGTCATTTTCTGGTTACTGTCAAAACTGTTTAAGTTTTTTGTCCGTAAGACTTTAGAAAACCGTACTTATACCCGACAGAATCTGGTGCTGGTGCTGAACCGTGTCGGTAGTACCGTGATTGTTTTCTTCGGTGTTTTAATCGGGCTGGTGATTGCGATTCCAGGTTTCACCCCAGGTCAGCTGATGAGTGCGCTTGGGATTGGTTCGGTGGCGATCGGTTTCGCATTTAAGGATATTTTCCAGAACCTGCTCTCAGGTGTACTAATTTTGCTGGGTGAACCTTTCAAGATTGGCGATGACATTATCGTGAATGGTCTGGAGGGTACCGTAGAAGATATCCAGATTCGTGCAACCTTTTTACGCTCGCCAGATGGTCGTCGTATCGTAATTCCAAATGCTACGGTCTATACCAGTGCAGTCACAGTGAATACTGCTTATACCCGTCGCCGCTGTGAATTTTCGGTCGGGATCGGTTATGAAGATGATATCCAGAAAGCCAAGGATATTATTACTGCAATTCTGGATAAAGATCCGACCATCCTGAGTCAACCTGCATTTAGCGTCAATGTGATTGCACTGGCAGACTTCTCGATTACCCTCAAAGCCTTATGGTGGGTCAATACCACTGAAACAGGCATAGGCACCTCAATCAGTGCCGTTCAGGAACGGGTGATTCAAGCCTTTGCTGAACATAACATTTCGATTCCATATCCGGTGCAGGAAGTGAAAGTCTATCGTGGCGATGGCCATGAGGATGCCTCAGCTCGCGCTAAACAGTCGACCTAAAACATACGAAATCGCCGTTTCAGTACGGAGAATACGGTTGCCAAGGCTCACTGCCTGGCAGCCGTTTTTTATGAGCAAATCGACCTCATACGGAATAAAGCCACCTTCCGGACCAATGACAATCGTGCAAGGATGCTGAAGTGCATATGGCATCGGCTGTTCGGCATAAGGATGTGCAACAAAGGCTGGACAGTCTGCTGTAATGAGTCCAGACAAGATATCTTCGACAAAAGGTTTAAAGCGTTTATACAGCTCAATTTTCGGAGCAAGCGTATCTCCTGCCTGTTCTAGCCCAAGATCTACATAATGGTTTAATTGCTGCAAAAATGGGGTCTGCCAATAGCTTTTATCCACCCGATAGCTATGCAATAAAATGATTTTCTCTACGCCCATGGTGACAGCATCCATGATCAGACGGCGCAAAACTTTAGGGCGTGGCAAGGCCACAATCAAGGTAACAGGCAGCTTTGCAGGGACTGATTCTTCTTGAATCGGTTTCAATAAAACTGCTTTTTCAGAAATTTCGACAACTTCAGTTAAATACCGTTTCCCTTCCCGAATCCCAACTTTTAATGTGTCACCAACCTGAATCTCAAGATGCTGTTGCAAATGCTCCAGTTGTCGCTTTGAGCTAATCGGCCATAGTTCAGATTCGGTTTGGCGGGGATCAAGCAGGACGATATTCATAAAAAATTAACTCAACAAATCCATCACTGGATACGCGGAAACGTCATCCACAATTGTCCGAGGCAGGACTCTTTTTGCCTTATATAGGTTCTGCGATATCTCTGCAAAAAGATGGTATATGACGAGTTTTGTGGATGACAAATGGTTTTGTTACTTTTGCCGAAACAAAAGTAAAAGAAAGAAGAGTTCCTAGCATTAAATCTATAAAGATAAAGCCTAGTTTTAACCTTATACAGTCAATCCATGAAAATCGGCTTCTTCACAAATCAGAATATAATCAAAGATATTGATCAATCGCCTGAATATGCCTTTCAAGTGAACCCTGATTCTGCTGCATAATCTTTTGTGCAGCAGTATTCAAACTTTCAGCTTTAGTTGAATTATTCAGAATTTCTAGCAAAGTCTCAGCAGACTGTTTAGCATCCTGCACTACTTCTACCGCATGCGCCTGAACAAACTCATCGACAATCGTCTGAAAGTTAAAATAGTTTTTACCCAGAATCGTTGGAACATTCAGCGCAATCGGCTCCAGAATATTATGTCCACCACCCGGTTCATTCAGGGAACCACCAACATAACAGGCTTGGCTCAAGGCATACCAGAGCCACATCTCGCCCATGGAATCCGCCAGATAAACCTGAGTATCTTCTTCGATACGTTGTTCCAGGCTACGGCGTTGGGTTCTTAAACCTAAGGATAGTGCAGCTTGGAACACCTCATCGAAACGTTCCGGATGGCGTGGCACCACGATACAAACTAATGTCGAATCTGCATCCAGCGCAGATTTAAGTTCAGCCATTAATTGCTGTTCTTCAGGCGCATGCGTACTGGCGAGAGTAATGATCTTCCGGCCTTGCAGAGACCATTCCTGTTTCAATTGGGCAGCATGATTAATAAATTGCTGCGGTGCCGTGATATCAAACTTGATATTGCCCAAGACCTGAGTTTTTTCTGAAGCTATACCTAGATCAATATAACGCTGCTGGGTTGCTGTATCCTGAGCCAAAAGGCCGGTTAAATTCTTAAGCATGCCACGGGTTAGGCCTTTGACTTTGCCATAGCCTTTGGCAGATTTTTCAGAAAGACGGGCATTCAATAATAGGCAACGCACATTAAAATTCGGTGCCTGGTCAATCAGATTTGGCCAGAGCTCAGTCTCCATCAATAACAGCAATTTAGGCTGATATTTTTGATAAAAATCACGAATCAGGGTTTTCTGGTCAGCTGGCAAATATACAGCTTGGAATAAGTCTAAATAAGGTTCTTTTAAGAAGAGAGATTTGGCACGTGCCTGTCCGGTCTTGGTGGTATTGGTCACTAGAACCGGATGCCCAAGTTTTAAGTAATGTTCAATTAAAGGTTGAGCGGCATTGGTTTCCCCTACGGATACTACATGAAACCAGATCGCCTGCAGATTTTTAGGGGACTGGAAAGGACCAAAACGTTCCAACAGTTCTTGTTCTAATTGTTCCGGACTGGTCGCACGTTTACGTATACGGGATTGATAAAGCGGTTTCGCTAGCGCCAAGGCTGCGTTATACCAGAATGGAGTAGCCACATTGCGCCCCAAAACAGATTCAATCGGCAAAATATAACAGAGCCACATCGACATGTTAATCGATGTGGCTCTTATTTCGAATTATTCTATGGTGCTTAATACTCTAACTTCTGCCAAAGTTGGATAATCAATATAACCTTCAGCCACCTGACTGCCGATCATATTTTCCATTTTCAGCTCATTAAGCGGTGCATTATCAAGCAGACGTTCGTATAGATCAGGATTTGCAATGTAGGCTTTACCAAATGCGACTGCATCTGCCTTTTCAGCTGCCAACAGCTCAATCGCATCTTCACGACTCAGTTGCATATTGGCAATATAAGGTACTCCACCTGAACGCTCTTTCATATATTCGGAAATACTGTCTTCAGCCAGATATTCACGGGTAAAGAAGAAGGCAATCTTGCGCTTGCCCAGCTGCTCCATGGCATAGCCAAATGTTTCACGTGGATCATTATCCCCCATGTCATGGTCATCACCACGCGGCGCAAAATGTACCCCTACACGATCCGCACCCCATACTTCAATCAGTGCATCAGTTGCTTCTAGCAGGAACCGTGTACGGTTTTCAACTGAACCGCCGTATTCATCTTCACGCTGATTGGTTTTGCTTTGCAAGAACTGGTCAATCAAATAACCATTGGCAGCATGTAATTCAACACCATCAAAACCGGCTTCTTTAGCACGAATCGCGGCTTGCTTATATTGCTCGGTAATCGCGTGAATTTCAGAAACTTCCAAGGGACGTGGCGTAACGTATGGACGTTTTGGACGTAACAAGCTGACATGACCCGCCTGTTGTACTGCACTTGCAGAGACTGGTGTTTCACCATTTAACAGATCCGGATGTGATACACGACCAACATGCCAAAGCTGGGCAACGATTAAACCGCCCTTCTCATGAACCGCTTGAGTGACCTTTTTCCAGCCTTCGACCTGAGCATCGGTAAACAGTCCTGGAGTATTTAAATAGCCATTGGCTTCTTCAGAAATCACTGTAGCTTCAGAAATGATCAGACCAGCACTTGCACGTTGCGCATAGTACTCAACCATCATTGGGGTTGGAACACGATCAGCAGTTGCACGGCTACGGGTCAGCGGCGCCATGATGACACGGTTTTTAAGCTCTAACGCACCGAGCGTTAAAGGAGAATTTAATTCAGCCATCGTTACTCCCACCTGTTAAAGGTGTTGTTGTAGGTGTTCGATAAATTGCTGAATCAAAGTTTCATTGCGGGAGAAATATGACCACTGTCCATGCTTGGTCGCAGTGATCAGGCCAGCCTGCTGTAATACCGACAGGTGATTGGACATGGTGGACTGTGAAACCTGGCCTAAACGTTCAATTTGACCTGCACAGACCCCACGTTGAAAGCCACCACACTCTTCCGCAGACAGATATTGCTCCGGCGATTTTAACCATTCCAGAATTTGTCGACGGGTCGGATTGGCTAAGGCTTTAAAAATTAGATCAAGGTCCATAGGCACATCACAATCAGTAGCGCAACGAAACTTCATTCAGCATCTGCGACTATTATATCGTATTTTTTCGATTTATATATCGAATAATTTAGATATAAGAGTCACAGTCTGTTAAAGCTTTATTACGCCAGCTTTTAAACGATTTCTTACAGGCCCTGTTTCAGGCTTGCTTCGATAAATTTGTCCAGATCACCGTCCAAGACTGCGCCAGTATTGGAGTTTTCTACCCCTGTACGCAAATCCTTGATACGTGAATCATCCAGGACATAAGAACGGATCTGGCTACCCCAGCCGATATCAGACTTGGAATCTTCCAATGCCTGTGCAGCTTCATTACGTTTATTCATTTCCAGCTCATATAGCTTGGCACGCAATTGCTTCCAGGCATGGTCACGGTTGGCATGTTGTGAACGCTGGTTCTGACATGCCACCACAATACCGGTTGGAATGTGGGTTAAACGCACTGCAGAGTCAGTTTTGTTAATGTGCTGACCACCCGCGCCTGATGCACGATAAGTATCGGTACGGACATCTGAAGGATTGATTTCAATTTCGATATTGTCATCTACTTCAGGTGAGACAAACACGGCAGAAAATGACGTATGACGACGGTTGCCCGAGTCAAATGGTGATTTACGCACTAAACGGTGTACACCAGATTCGGTACGTAACCAGCCATAGGCGTACTCACCTTCCACACGAATCGTCGCAGATTTAATCCCGGCAACATCACCGTCAGATTCTTCCATCAGTTCAGCTTTAAAACCATGACGTTCGATCCAGCGCATGTACATACGTAGCAGCATAGACGCCCAGTCCTGTGCTTCAGTACCGCCGGAACCTGCCTGAATCTCCACATAGCAAGGGTTTGGATCCATCGGGTTGCTGAACATACGGCGGAATTCAAGCTTCGCCAGTTCTTCTTCAGCCGTATTCAGCTCAGTCTGTACATCTTCCAGCATGGCCTCTTCATCTGCTTCAACCGCAAGGTCAAGCATTGCCTGGGCATCTTCAAGCTGGGTGGTTAAGCCGTCCAGTACATTGAGTACATTCTCAAGCTCGCCTTTTTCTTTGGCCATGGCCTGAGCACGACTCTGGTCATTCCAGATCGCCGGGTCTTCTAATTCACGCAGGACTTCTTCTAAACGCTCTTTTTTCAGATCGTAGTCAAAGATACCCCCGTAGTGTTTGACCACGTTCGTTTAAGTCTTTTAATTGGTTTAGATACGGATTAATTTCCACGTGAATTACTCTCAATCAAAATTAGGTATAAATTCTTAGGTCAATATTATATCACAGTCTATTTCGCCAATTTATAGCGATAAATCCATCTTTAAGGCTAAGCAAGAAAATGTCACTAGCACATTTTTTAATTACAAAATTTGTCAGCCCGATAAAATAGCTAAATATTATTTTTAATACTTTCTCATTCTATTCTTAAATATATTTCGCTGTATTTTTATACTCAATTTTTTATTCATTTTAAAACCCTAAAACCCCTACAAAATAAGATAAAAAATAGCATTTTCAATACATTCCACAATATCTACACACTTTTAATAAAACAAAACATTTCATTTTTAGTTTTTGAATTCAATTAGTTATTAAATGAAAATTACATAATATTACCTTACTCACAATGTAGTAACTTTCCTTTGATTGACGATTATTAGAATTGGTCTAGACTTAAAGTTGTAACAAAAAGTGTATTAATTTTAGCCATATTTTTCAGAGGGGAGTATCCGCATGAAAAAACTAGCAATCGCTTCAGCATTACTTTCAGCCGTAGCTCTTACAGGTACAGCAGCTCATGCTTATCAAGTAGAAGTGGGTGCATCTGCAGGCCTAACAGACCCGGATAATGGTAGCTCAAGCGGCTCTTTTGGTGTTGATGGCACATACTACTTTAATCCAGTTGAAACACGTAATGCACCATTAGCCGAAGCAGCTTTCCTTGATCGTGCAAGTAATGTGAAAGCTCAATATCAATATGATGATTACGACTCTTCAGAACGTCACCGTTATGGTGTAGGTGCTGAATACTTCGTACCAAACTCAGATTTTTATTTGAGTGGTAGCGTAGGTCGTGATGATTCTAAATACGACTATGCACCTGATTTTGACGAAACCGTTTATAGTGCCGAAGTCGGTTATTTACCTGCACCAGGTCTGTTAATTGCAGCAGGTGTAAAAGGTTATGACAATGACTATGATGACGGTGTAGATCCAACTTTACGTGCTAAATATGTGACCACTTTAAGCAATGGTAAAGACATTAACCTTGAAGCTGGCGCTGCCTTTGGCGACCTGGATGAGTACAACTTAAAAGCTGACTACTTCATCGACAAAACTTTAAGTGTTGGTGCTGATTATCAAAGCAAAGACAATGGCCCATATGACTCAAATGAATTTGGTGTAAGTGCACGTAAATTCTTTAATGAACAAGTGAGCTTGGAAGGTCGTGTAGGTTTTGGTGAAATTGGTAACCAAGACTACAACAAATTTGGTCTAGCTGCGAAATACCGCTTCTAATCCCTACAAAAAGTAAGTCAATCTTAAAAAGCCCATCCTCGCATGGGCTTTTTGCACTTTTAAAAAGCATTTAGGTAGTTTTTGCACATTGACGGGGCGGATATAAACTGTACAATTTGTTACAACTGTTCATGAAACAGTCATATTTTTATAACAAAGAGAGAAATCTAAATGCTTAAAAAACTTGCTCTTGCGACTGCACTTATTGCTAGCCTAGGAACTGCACACGCTTACCAAACCGAAGTTGGAGGTACAATTGCTTTTGTAGATCCAGATAATGGGGATACTTCTACTGGTTTTGCAATTGATGGCACTTATTACTTCAATCCAGTTCAAGTAAAGAACTCGCCTCTTAATGAAGCAGCTTTTTTAAACCGAGCTAGCAATATTAACGCAGAAGTTTCTTATATCGATTACGATGTAACCGATGTCACAACTTTCGGTGTAGGGGTTGAATATTTTGTTCCAAATTCAGATTTCTATGTAAGTGGCTCTATTGGACAAGCATCTACTGATACACCAGCTGGCGATTTTGACACTACATTTTATAGCGCAGAATTAGGTTATTTACCCGCACCAGGTTTATTAGTTGCGCTTGGTCTTGCTGGTGTTTCTGAAGATGATGCAGATGATGAAATTGATCCAACTTTACGTGCTAAATATGTGACTCAATTCGGCCAATACGACATGAACTTTGAAGGTGGTGCAAGCTTCGGTGATATTGATGCTTATAATCTAGGTGCAGACTTATACCTCGACAAAACTTTCAGTGTCGGTCTTGGATTCTCTGATTCCGACGTCGAAGGTACTGATGTATTTACCATTCGTGCCAAGAAATTCTTTAATCAGCAAGTTAGCCTAGAAGGCTCAATTAATTTTGGTGACAATGCTGATATCTTCGGTGTACGTGGTGCATACCGCTTCTAATACCTCCGATGAAAAGCAAAAAAACCGCTCACTTGAGCGGTTTTTTATGGTCTATTGTTCTAAATATATAATTCGCATCTGCAAGCTGACATTACCATTAAAGACATTTTTATCCAGCTCATAAACCAAACGCGTGTCTTTCATCGGGTCAAATTGATATTTATCTGCTGCATTGAAGGCGATCGCATCTACGACCTGGCCATTTTCCAAAGCCACGCGTAATTTAAGATGCACATCTTTGAGCCAGCGATAGTCCATGATTTTAAACACGCCGTCAAAAATCGGTTGCGGAAATTTTTGTCCCCATGGACTTAAATTCTGCAATAAATCGACTGTTTCGATTTGAAAAGCAGAATCTGGCAGTGCGCCATCGGTCCATAAAGTGGCAGTGAATAAATCCTCATCCATCGCAGCAATCAGTGCCTCAAAGACCTGCTTAAACTCAGCAAAATTTTCTTTTTTCAGGGTTAAACCTGCTGCCGCTGCATGGCCACCAAAATGGCTAACTAAATGTGGATATTGCTCCGCCACCTGTTCAATCGCATCACGGATATGAATCCCTTCGATGGAACGTGCCGAACCTTTGATATGAATCCCATCTTCATCTGCTGCAAACACAATACTTGGACGATGGAACTGTTCTTTTAAACGCCCCGCTACAATCCCGATCACACCCTGATGCCAGTACTGTTCAAACATGATCAGTGCGGCAGGCAAAGTATTCTCATCGAGCTGGATTTTTTCCAGTTCAGTCAAAGCTTCCTGCTTGATTTTGCCTTCGACCTGACGACGTTCGACATTCAGTTTATTCAACTGTTCTGCGAGTGGATAAGCGGTTGCCAGATCCGGAGCGAGCAAACACTCAATCCCGATATCCATGGTTTCCATACGACCCGCTGCATTAATACGTGGACCAAGTACAAAACCCAGATCCTGCGCTTTGAGCGTGGCAGCATCACGACCAGCAATTTCCAGCAAAGCACTGATACCAGGTCGGCAAAGATGCTGCTGAATCCGTTTTAAGCCAGCATCCACCAGAATACGGTTGTTATAGTCCAGACTTGCAACATCTGCATAAGTACCTAAAGCGACCAGATCCAGATAATTGGTAATAACCGTTGAAGATTTACCGAGCTTTTTACGATGAGTCGATAGATTCGCCAAGACATAAAAAGCTACCCCTACACCCGCCAAGGCCTTACTTGGAAAATCACAGCCCAGCTGATTGGGATTGACCACAGCCTCTGCTACAGGGGTAGGCTTGGTAGTTAAGTGGTGATCGGTAATAATAACCTGCATGCCATGATCCTGCGCCTGCTTCACACCTTCATGACTGGAAATCCCGTTATCCACTGTAATTAAAAGATCCGGCGTAAAATTGGCAAAAGCCAGATCCGCAATCGCAGGTGTCAGGCCATAACCATACTTAAACCGGTCAGGAACCAGATACTCAACATGGGCACCCATATCACGCAGGGCGAGTACCATTAGTGTTGTACTGGTCGCCCCATCAGCATCATAGTCACCGACGATTACGATTTTCTGGCCAGTATCTATAGCCTGATCAATCAGCTGGATCGCTTCTGTTAAGCCTTTCATGGTCGGTGCCAGTAGATGCTTGAGTTTAAGCTCCAGCTCCTGTTCAGATTCCACACCACGGCGTGCCAAAATTTCGGCTACGAATGAAGGCACGCCCTGAAAAGATTCAGGGCGTGTCAGTAAAGGTCTTTGCTTGATTTCAAGTTTAGGCATTGTTATGGCATCAATCGTTGTAGTTTCCACGCCCCATCGATTTTTTCATAACTCAGGCGGTCATGTAAACGGTTGGGACGGCCCTGCCAGAATTCATAATAATCCGGCTGCAAACGATAGCCGCCCCAGAATCCCGGCTTATCCAGTTCTTCCTGATTAGCGACCTGCTGATGCAGATCCCAGAAACGTTGCTGTAATTCTTCACGACTCGCAACCACACCGCTTTGCGGGGTACTGATATGCGCAGCGATCTGACTTTCGCGCGGACGTTTATGATAATAGTCAGTTGATTCTTCTTCCGAAATTTTAATTACCTTACCGCTAATCCGGATCTGACGTTCCTGTTCCTGCCAGTAAAACAGCAGTTCAGCATACGGATTTTCGGCCAGATCCAGACCTTTTTGACTATCATAATTGGTATAGAAATCATACCCTGCTTCAGTCGCACCACGCAGCAACACTGTGCGCACATGCGGACGACCTTGTGCATTTGCGGTTGCCAATGACATGGCATAAGGTTCATGCAGCTGTGCAGCAAGTGCATGGTTAAACCACTGCAAAAACTGCATATGCGGATTGGGATTGACCTGATCTTCATGTAGCTCGCCTTTTTGGTAGTTCAGACGCAGTTCACTCAGATCCTTAATCAGATCGCTCATTCACTCTTCCCCCATTTAAGCGGCGTTGGCACGTACCGCATCAGCCAATGAATTTGCCAGTGTGGTCACTTCAGCAAGATCCTCGCCTTCCACCATGACACGGATCACCGGTTCAGTCCCTGATTTACGGATCAGTAAACGGCCACGACCTTTGAGCTGCTCTTCAGCTTTGTTAAATTCTGCAGTCAAAGCAGGCACTGAGTACGGGTCAAACATGGTATTCAGACGTACATTCACCAACACATTCGGCAATAATTTAAAGTCAGCCACTAACTCGTGCAGTGCTTTCTTCTGCTCGACCATCACGGTTAAGACTTGCAGCGCAGCAATAATCGCATCGCCTGTAGTGCTCTTGTCTAAAGTCAGGATATGACCTGATGGCTCGCCACCAATCGACCAGCCTTTTTCTTCCAGACCTTGCAGTACATAACGATCACCGACTTTAGCGCGCAACAATTCTACTCCGGCTTTTTCGAGGGCCAGTTCTAGTGCCATATTGCTCATCAAGGTACCAACAATCCCAGCCGGTTTTTTCGAGCTTTGAGTTGCCAAGATATACAGTATATGGTCGCCATCAATCAGTTTGCCGTATTGATCCACCAAAACCACACGGTCGGCATCGCCATCAAACGCAACGCCCAGATCCGCTTTATGCTCAAGTACTGCCTGTTGCAAGCTTTCAGGATGGGTGGAACCGCAATTATCATTAATATTTAAACCGGTCGGTTCATCATGAATGGCAATGACCTTGGCACCCAGTTCACGGAACACCGCAGGTCCGACGTTATAGGCCGCGCCATTGGCACAATCCACCACGATAGTTAAATCATTCAGATCCAGGTGATATGGGAACGTCGACTTACAGAATTCAATATAACGGCCATTGGCATCTTTCACACGGAAACTTTTACCCAAGTTCGCGTTATCTTCGATCACCAGTTCTTTTTCCAGTTCCTGGTTGATCTCATCCTGCAAAGCATCAGGCAGTTTTTTACCTTCACTCGAGAAAAACTTAATCCCGTTATCGAAATACGGATTGTGTGATGCAGAAATGACAATACCTAAACTGGCATGCAAAGCACGGGTTAAATGGGCAATAGCCGGCGTTGGCAAAGGTCCAAGCAGATGCACATAAACACCTGCCGCATTGAGTCCTGCCTGTAGCGCAGATTCCAGAATATAACCCGATAAACGGGTATCTTTACCCAGTACCACCAATGGTTTGTTTTTTTTACTATTTCGTTTTAATACTTTTCCTGCTGCAAAACCTAATTTCAGGGCAAATTCAGGTGTAATTGGTAACTCACCAAATTTTCCACGAATACCATCGGTACCAAAATAACTCATGCTTTGTCTCACTTCTTAACGGGTGATTTACATCATCCTTTTTCATTGTGCAACACTGTACACCAAAACAAAAAAGCCGTCATGAGGATGACGGCTTTTTTTAGAGTAAACAATCAGCGAAAGTTAGCCCATACGGTAGTTTGGCGCTTCTTTGGTGATGGTTACATCATGCACGTGAGACTCAGACATACCGGCAGATGTGATTTTCACAAACTTGGCATTTTGACGAAGATCATCAATGGTTGCAGAACCGGTATAGCCCATAGAAGAACGCAGACCGCCCATCATCTGATGCACGATATTACCCATTGGACCTTTGTACGGTACGCGACCTTCAATACCTTCAGGAACCAGTTTTTCAGCACCGGCTTTAGAATCCTGGAAGTAACGGTCAGCAGAGCCAGTCGCACCAGCCATCGCACCCAAAGACCCCATACCACGGTAAGCTTTGTAGTAACGGCCCTGGAAGAATTCAACTTCGCCCGGTGCTTCTTCAGTACCGGCCATTAATGAACCCACCATGATGGTGCTTGCACCAGCGCCAATCGCTTTGGCCATATCACCAGAGAAACGGATACCACCATCAGCAATCAATGGAATCTGTTCTTTCAATGCACGTGCAACAGAATCGATTGCAGAGATTTGCGGCATACCAATACCAGCCACGATACGAGTTGTACAGATTGAGCCAGGACCGATCCCTACTTTTACTGCGTCCGCACCCGCATCAAGCAATGCAAGCGCAGCATCACCAGTAGCGATGTTACCGCCAATCACTTGAACTTGTGGATAGTTCTGTTTCACCCAACGTACACGCTCGATCACACCCGCAGAGTGACCATGTGCAGTGTCCACAACAATCACATCTACACCAGCATCAACCAGTGCTTCTACACGGCTTGGTGTTTCAGCACCAGTACCGACTGCTGCACCTACACGTAGACGACCTAAATCATCTTTACAGCTGTTTGGATAAAGTTCCGCTTTACGGAAATCAGTCACCGTGATCAAGCCTTTTAATTCGTTGTTTTCGCCAACAACGATCACTTTTTCAATACGGTTTTTTTGCAATAAGGCCTGAATGTTTTCTTTCGATTCGCCTTCACGCACAGTCACCAGACGGTCTTGACCTGTCATGATATTGCTGACCGGCTGTTCCAGATTGGTTTCAAAGCGTGTATCACGGCCTGTCACGATACCAACCACTTTACCGTCTTTAACCACGGGTACACCGCTGATGTTATTCGCTTGAGTCACAGCGATCAGTTCACGTACTGTAGTTTCTGGGGTAACTGTGATCGGATCTTTCACCATACCGGCTTCAAATTTTTTCACACGGCGTACTTCTGCGGCCTGGGCAGCAATATCCATGTTCTTGTGCAGAATACCGATACCGCCATTTTGTGCCATCGCAATTGCCATACGTGACTCAGTCACAGTATCCATAGCTGCTGAAACAAGTGGGATATTCAGGTTAATGCCGCGAGTCAGGCGTGTCTTTAGAGAGACATCTTTTGGGAGAACAGTAGAGTAGGCAGGGAGTAATAGGACATCATCGAAGGTTAACGCGTCTTGAACGATGGTCAACATAACAGTCTCACTGGTAATTTCCGTGCGCTATTATAAACAAATTTAGCTCTAAATTTCATTGCAATTGCAAAATTTATTTTGTCTAAATCTGGACTTAGATTTAATCCGAATATCTAAACCTGTAAATTTGACTATTCAATCAACAATTTAAATATGCCAGAGCAGTCATCATATTTATTCGGTTTACAAAATCCTTTACTAATTTTTTCTCCCATAAAAAGCAGAGTCCATACCCTGCTTTTTAAATCTTGAGTTTGGATTTAGCTCACCCGTTCGAAATTATCATCATTTTCGGCTTCATCCGGCTCAATCTGGATGAATGGAATCATATTGTGTGCCATCCGTGCCTTATTGCACTGGGCATCAGCGATCTGAACTTCTTTACAGGATGAGCTACGTAGTTCGTACATGCCACAACTCACTTGTTCACCAATGCTACCTTCAAGTGCTATACAGCGTGGATTTTTTTGATTGGTTCCCACCATGCATGAATAGACGGAAGTGACAGGTTCAATATAGTGCTCAGGCATGGGAATCCCCTCTGCCCAATAGAATGAAACCCTGAAATAGGCGCAACATGCGCCACAACTTAAACATGCATCTTGTGTAGGAACTTGAGACAACATTTCTTATAAATTCTCGTCATCAAAAACAGTTTTTTGCAGGCGGAAAATATAAAAAATGTTGTTTTTCTACTCAAGAAAAAATTTAAAATTTTCTTGAACTATTCAGGACAAGTAAAAACAGTTTCATCCATTAAATCAGTGCCGCATTCCAGTGTTTCAATCCAGTCCAGGAACTGGTTAATCTGTTCTTTACCCACGAACGGTGTTCCATGTTGCGGCACAATCATGTCTACCTCCATGGTACGTACCATTTGTACCCATAAACGAATCACCTTGTTATTGCACATATAGCGCTGGTGAAATCCCTTCATTTTCGGAATGTGCGCCGCAAAATTTTCCAGTGGTTTTGAAGCATCCTCGACCATTGACGCGCCCATATCACCAGAAAACAGGATCTTGGCAATGGGGTCATAAAACTGGAAATTACCGACTGAATGTAAAAAGTGCGCTGGAATAGCAATAATACTGGATTGACCGAGTGGAATGATCTGACCATGATCCGGCAATTCAACCAGACGATCCAGCCAGTTACCTTTCATACGGTCACTCATAAAGGCTGAATTCAGATGTGGCAAGAAACGCGCCCATAGCTTGGAAGCGACGACTTTGGCTTCAGTATAGACCAGCCAGCGCGGCATGGACGTAATAATGTCCGGATCCTGATGCGATGCCATCACATAATCCAGATTGCTCAACCGGGTATAGCGGTTCAGTTCCATCGTCAACGGTACATAGGTTAAATCACCACCCGGATCAAGTACTGCAGCACGCTCATTGTCTAAAATCAGAAATTGGTTTGCCTGGACGCCTTCACCTTTAACGAGACTGGTAAAACTAATACATTTATGTGTCCCATTATCAAACAAGACTTGCGATGTGGTGCGCTCGAAGGCCATCAGTAATCCCCAATTTTATTCGTTTAGGATAGTTTTTCTATAGGCATATAACATATAGGGAATTAAATGAACTTACAATCAATAAAACTGGATATATCACTTTATTTATCAGCAAATTGAGCACAATTTATTAATAAAAAATCCCGAGTTTTTAGCTCAGGATTTATACGAAATTGATTTTTATTTTTAAAATAAATAATGTTGTGCCAAGGTGCCCACACCGATGATCAAGAAAATACTGGCGCCAATTTTATGAATCAGACCGATTGGAAGTTTATTCGCCAGTTTGTCACCGATAAATACCGCAGGTGCATTGGCAATCATCATTCCGACGGTAGTACCCATCATCACCCAAAGCACACTGTCAAAACGTGCTGCCAGTGCCACTGTCGCAATCTGGGTTTTATCGCCAATTTCAGCCAGGAAGAACAGCACAAAAGTCGCACCAAACACGCCGTACTTTTGCCATTTATTGATACTGTCGTTTTCATCCCCTAGTTCATCCGGAATCAGCATCCAGATCGCCATCCCAATAAAACCGACTGACACAATCCACAGCAAAATTTCTGGCCCAATAACGGTAGTGACCCATTGCCCCAGGGCTGCTGAAAGACCATGGTTAATCAGGGTTGCCAGTAAAATTGCAATTAAAATCGGTGTTGGTTTACGGAAACGTGCTGCAAGAAGCAAAGCCAGTAACTGGGTTTTATCACCCATTTCGGCAAGTGCAACGATGGCCGTGGAAAGCAGGAATTCGTACATGCGGTCTTTCTCTGGCTGGCATTTTCTACCGATGATTCACCCTTCCCGCCAGCCAAAATCTGCAGAATGGTAAATCAAAGGTCTTGCCAACAAAAGAAAGCTTCGAGAAGCTCATTTGGTTCTTTGCTATGATGACCATGCCCTGTTGAGCAAATATGTTGACCATCACCCTTCTGCTTTGCGCAAAAGGCGGCTACTCCCCAATGAAGTGCGCCCATTATAGCCAACCGTGTTTATATTTACAAATTGTCATATAAAAAACCCTGCCGGAGCAGGGTTTTTATTTTCATACATTCATGAATCAGATCAAGAGCGTACGAATATCCTTTAACAGCTTGGTTAGCTTATTGGTAAAGCGTGCAGCATCGGCACCATTAATCACGCGATGGTCATAAGACAGTGACAGTGGCAGCATCAGACGTGGATCAAAGCCCTCCCCATTCCATACCGGTTGCATGGTTGCTGGAGAAATGCCCAGGATCGCCACTTGCGGCCAGTTCACCAACGGTGTAAATGCTGTACCGCCAATTGAACCCAAGCTGGTAATCGTGAAGTTCGCACCTTGCAGATCTTTAGGTGACAATTTCTTATCACGCGCTTTCTGGCTTAACTCACCCAGCTCAATGGCAATCTGCTTGATCGACTTCTGGTCCGGGTTACGTAATACAGGAACAGTCAGACCATCTGGCGTCGCAACCGCAATGCCCATATGGATCTCATTACGTAGCAATACCGATTTACCGTCATCAGACAGGTGACCGGCAAACTCGCGCTCTTCTTTGAGCAGATAAGCCACAGCCTTGATAATGAAAGCCATGATGGTCAGGCCAATACCTTCTTTCTTGAAGTTGCCTTTTAGCTCATTACGCCAAGCTTCCAGCTCAGTGATATCGGCTGCATCAAACTGGGTCACTTGTGGGATGTAGTTATTTAGCGATAACTGCGGAATCGAAACCTGTTGCAGACGCGTCAAGGCTTTCTCTTCTACCCCACCAAAAGCACTGAAATCAGGCAGTTTTGGTAAGCCAGCAGGAGCTGCAGTTGCCGCAGGTGCGGCTGTTGTTTGCGGTGCAGTCAGACGATCTTTCACATACGCAAACAGGTCTTCTTTCATTAGACGCTCATGCGGACCAGAAGCTTTCACTTCTGCCAATACCACACCCAGTTCACGAGCCAGTTTACGCACAGCAGGACCAGCATAAACTTTGGCATTGGCAGCGTTCTGCTCTTTACTAAGCTTGTCTGCACTATGCGTTTCAGGCGTCGCAGCAGCAGTGTCAGCTTTTGGAGCTGCCACTGCTGCAGGCGTAGCTTTAGCTGTAGGTGCTTCTGATTTTTCCGCTGGAGCAGCAGCATGTGATGTCTGTCCCTCAGCTTCAATCGTAATCAGTGCCACGCCTTCAGAAACATTCTGGCCCAGCTCAACATGAATCGCCTTAATCACGCCGGCAGTCGTGCTTGGCACTTCTACTGTCGCTTTATCTGACTCGACCACGATGATACTCTGGTCTTTCTCCACCGTATCACCGACCTGTACCAGAATTTCTGCTACAGCAGCCTTGTCGACACCCAAGTCAGGTACTTTTACTTCAATATCACCTACAGGGGCTGCCGCCTGTTGTGGTGCTGTTTCAGTTTTGGCCTCAGGTGTTGCTTGAGCTTTTGGCTTTTCTTCCGCTTGAGGCGCTGCTTGCTCAGCAGCTTGTGTCGAATCTGCAGTTTTCACTGTTAGAATCAGCACTCCTTCTTTGACTGAATCGCCCTCCTGAATATGAATCGCTTCCACAGTACCTGCAACCGTACTTGGTACTTCAACTGTCGCTTTATCCGATTCAACCACGACTAAGCTTTGATCAACTTCAACTTCATCGCCAACCTGAACCAGAATTTCACCCACCAGGGCTTTTTCTACACCAATATCCGGTAATTTCACTTCTACAGTAGATGCAGAAGCCGATTGAGAGGACTGTTCACTTTGGCTAGAGGCTTTAGACTGATGTGTCGCCACTTCCTGCAGGATTTCTTCATCAGGTAATTCAGTTGGAGTATTTTCCGAAGTTTTGTCAGCAGCATCAGCTTCCTGACTTTCTACCGTACTGGCATCATCTTCAGCCTGCAGTTCAATCAGGACAGTACCTTCAGATACTTCATCACCCTGATTGATCAGGATGCTTTTAACTACACCTGCTGAAGTGCTTGGTACTTCAACAGAGGCTTTATCTGATTCCAGCAGCACAATACTTTCATCTACAGCAATGGTATCACCCACCTTGACCAGGATTTCTGCCACAGTTGCCTTATCTACACCAATATCTGGAGTCGTAATTTGCATGATTAGTTCTCCTCTTTGTAGTCAGCAACTGGATGCAATTCAGGAGTCGCCTGAGGTGCCCAAGCCACCGGACGATCAGTATCTAACTCAAAGCTAGAGATCGCGTCTTTCACTAAACGTGCATCGACTTCGCCTTCATCTGCCAGCTTCTTCAAGGTTGCCACGACAATATGTGCGGCATCGACACCAAAGTAGCTACGCAGGTTGCCACGCGTATCTGAACGACCATAACCATCAGTACCCAAGGCTACGAACGGACGGCTATCTGGAAGATAGGCACGGATCTGTTCGCTATAGGCACGCATGTGATCGGTGGCCGATACTACGATACCGTCCTTGTCACGTAACTGCTGAGATACCCATGGCTCTTTGGCTTCTTCGGCCAGTGGATGCAGGCGGTTATATTCCTCACATGCCATACCATCACGAGCCAGTTCATTAAAGCTGGTCACGCTCCAGACATTGGCATGAATCTGATATTCCTCACGCAGGATTTTCGCGGCCTTGATGACTTCACGCAGAATCACACCTGAACCCATTAACTGAACCGTAGCTTTCTCGTCTTCTTCCAACAGATACATACCACGCTTAATGCCTTCTTCTGCACCTTGCGGCATTGGTGGATGTTCATAATTTTCGTTCATCAGGGTCAGGTAATAGAACACACGTTCCTGATTCACATACATACGTTGCAGACCATCATGCACAATCACGGCAAGCTCATAGCCAAAGCACGGGTCATAAGAGACACAGTTCGGAATGGTATTGGCCAGAATGTGTGAATGACCATCCTGATGCTGCAGGCCCTCACCATTTAAGGTAGTACGGCCAGCGGTTGCGCCCAGCAAGAAGCCTTGCGCCTGTGCATCACCTGCGGCCCAGGCAATATCGCCAATACGCTGGAAGCCGAACATCGAGTAGTACATGTACATCGGAATCATTGGCAGGTTATTGGTTGAATAACTGGTCGCCAAGGCTGCCCATGCGCTCATCGCACCGGCTTCATTAATCCCTTCCTGCAGCATATGTCCGTCTTTGGCTTCACGGTAATGCATCAACTGTTCCTGATCTTCAGGGGTATATTGTTGACCATGCGCTGCATAGATCCCCAATTGACGGAACATCCCTTCCAGACCAAAGGTACGTGCTTCATCCGGAACAATCGGTACTACACGGTCCTTGATTGCTTTCTCTTTTAACAAGGCAGAGATGAGACGGACCATGACCATGGTGGTGGACTGTTCTTTACCGTTTGAACCTTTAAGCACAGCATCAAAAACAGAAAGCTCAGGAATCGGTAAAGATTCGCTTTCTTTGCGACGTGCCGGCAGATAACCACCCAGTGCCTCACGGCGTGCCTTCATATATTTAATTTCAGGCGAGTTTTCACTTGGACGGTAGAATGGAATTTCTTCCAGTTGTTCATCAGTAAATGGCAAGTTGAAACGGTTACGTACGTATTTCAACGATTCCAGCTGCATTTTCTTGATTTGGTGGGTCTTGTTCACCGCTTCAATTTCATCAGACAGACCATAACCTTTTACGGTTTTCGCCAGAATCACCGTTGGCTGACCTTTGGCCTTGGTCGCTTCTGCATAGGCAGCAAAGACTTTGTACGGGTCATGACCACCACGGTTCAGATTATCAATATCTTCATCGCTCAGGTCTTTAACCAAAGCTTCTGCTTCTGGATATTTACCAAAGAAATGTGCACGTGCGTAGGCACCACCTTTCACCTGATAGCGCTGGTAATCACCATCCACTGCTTCTTCCATAATCGCTTTGAGTGCACCAGATTTGTCTTTATCCAGTAGTGGATCCCAATGACGACCCCAGACGACTTTAATGACACGCCAGCCGGCACCACGGAACAATGACTCAAGTTCCTGAATGATCTTGCCATTACCACGTACCGGACCATCCAGACGCTGCAAGTTACAGTTCACCACCCAGATCAGGTTATCCAGCTTCTCACGACCCGCCAGTGAAATCGCGCCCAAGCTTTCCGGCTCATCCATTTCGCCATCGCCCAGATATGCCCAGACTTTACGGTCTTCTTCCTTAATCAAGCCACGGTTCATCAGATACTTTTGAATATGCGCCTGATAGATCGACATGATTGGACCCAGACCCATCGATACCGTCGGGAACTGCCAGTAATCTGGCATCAAGTAAGGATGAGGATAAGAGGGTAAGCCTTTGCCGCCGACTTCACGACGGAAATTATTCAGATGCTCTTCAGTTAAGCGACCTTCTAAAAATGAGCGGGCATAAATCCCCGGTGCACAGTGACCTTGATAGTAAATCAGGTCGCCACCGAAGCTGTCGTTATTGGCACGGAAGAAATGGTTAAAACCCACATCGTATAAAGTGGCAGATGAAGCAAAGCTGGCCAAGTGACCACCTAAGTCATCACCAGTTTTATTTGCGCGAAGCACCATTGCCAAAGCATTCCAGCGAATCAGTGCGCGAATACGGCGCTCCATGTCCTGGTCGCCCGGCATCGCAGGTTGTTCTTCTACAGAAATAGTGTTTAAGTAGGGAGTATTTAAACGCTGAATAGGAACATGTTTGGCAATTGCGCGTTGATAAAGTTTTTCAAGTAAAAAGGCGGCGCGCTCGGTTCCCATGTGCTGCAAAACGGAGTCAAAAGCGTCTTGCCATTCTTGGGTTTCTTGAGCGTCGGTATCTCCATAAAACGCCATAATCTACAGTTCCTGAAAGCCAAATTGATCACTTATATGTATCATATTTACGGCTTATGCAGGTATGGCTCTGACTGAATGCGGTTCTGGAGTACTATTTATTATCTAAATATCCATTGACACTTTATTACACAAAGTAACAAAAAGAAGTCAATAATGGCGATTTTTTATACGACAGTTATAATTCCGGGTGATAATATAATATCTAAAAGCAATTAGACCGAACTCCTTCTCTACTCCCTGGAAGAAATGTTCAGCCTAATTGCCTTAAAAGCGTTTTGATTGATTTTTTATGAGTATCAAGTATCAGACGTAAAGTATTTCAGTTATTTTGAGCAAAGCTACGCTTAAGGCAACATTGCTAAATAAGTTGAAGGATTTTTACGTTGACCGTCTTTTACTACTTCATAGTGTAGATGAGGACCTGTACAACGACCTGTACAACCTACATTCGCAATATGATCACCAGCTTGCACCTGATCTCCCACACGTGCAATCAAGCGTGAAGCATGGGCATAACGAGTAAGGTATCCATTACCATGGTTAATTTCGACATACTGACCATAACCTGTACCCCAACCCGATTTGGTTACGATACCAGGACCAGTTGCGTAGATCGGGGTACCGCTTGCAGCAGCCAGATCTAGGCCTGAGTGATTTTCAGCACGACCACCCATGGTACGGCCGCCAAAATTTGAGCTGACACGTTTCATGTCGGGTAATGGATGAGCTACTAACCATGAATAAGGGTTATTTGAAGATGCAACTTTGCTGGATGAAGAATTGCTATATTTTTGAGCAATGGTCTGATTATTCAGTTCAACCGGTTTTTCACGTAGCTGAACATTTAATTTGGTTTGTGCGGGAATATCAATATCTTCAGGATGGGTATAAGAACCCTGCGATAAAGTACGTGTTAACTGCTCAAGACGGTCAGGTGTAGCATCTTGTTGATTCAGATCCACTAAATCTGCAAAAGCTACTGAAGCAGCTGAAACCGAAATAGAAAATGCCAATAGGATACGTCGCATAGGCATATGCATAAAAAACCTCTCTAAACTGCTAATCGAGTTTCTTGAAGATCTCTTCCTTGATATCCACTTTAAGAAGCGCATAAGATTAAGACATAAACATGTAGGAGTTATGTATGTCGGAACCTGTCAACGTCTTTCAAAAAACAAGAAAACAGATAAAAACAGGAAACTTTTCGTTTCTCTCATCACAAGTTTCTGCATGGCAGAAGCTTACGAAACTCGTACAACCGCTATTGCCTCAACCCGAACAATGGCAAGTTGCCTGCTATCAAAATGGTGTGTTAACGATTACTGGTGAAAACCAAGCCATGATTTCTCAATTGGCTTATCTTCAAAAGCAATACATCTCACAACTCTCTCAAATAAACGAATTAAAAGATCTCACTAAAATCCAGGTTTGCTTAAGGAATCCATCCCCTGTTCAACCGGTTCCAGAAAAATCTGAAAGAGCCTTGAGTCCAGAAACACAGGAATTACTTCGCGGTGCTGCTGACTTTATAAGCGACCCTAAGCTTAGCCAAGCTTTACTACGTTTGGCAAGCAATAAAAAGTAACATTGCAATGAGATGTAATAAATTCCAATGTTGTTTTTATGTGACAGGTGTCACATTAGATGCAGCTAAGTTATAACACAAAGACACAAAGACAAGGACTTATGTCACAGTTACATAACTAATTGGACATTGAGTTACGTCATCAAATGTTACAATTTCATAGCTGCTTGGGTCACTTTTCACGTTACGCAATAGTTGATTATTCAAAGCATGCCCTGATTTGTAACCATCAAATTTGGCAATGATCTGGTGGCCTAGCAGGTATAAATCACCTACTGCGTCCAGAATCTTGTGACGTACAAACTCATCCGAGAAACGCAAACCTTCTTCATTGACCACGCCGGTTTCATCTACACCGATCGCATTTTCCAAGCTTGCACCCAAAGCCAGATTATTGGCTTTCAAGTAGTCAAGGTCTTTCATAAAGCCAAATGTACGCGCTTCACTGACTTCATAAACAAAGGTTTCTGTAGAAAAATCGATGCTGGCAGACTGATGTTCTTTTTTAAAGGCAGGATGATCAAAATCAATAGTGAAATTTAGCTGAAAGCCGTCATGTGGGCTGAAAATCGCCCGTTTATCATCGATCAGGGCTTCAACAGGTTTAATAATTTTAATAAATTTCTTTGGTGCATCTAGTTCTTGCAAGCCGCCCTGCATGAGCAGATAAATGAAAGGTCCGGCACTACCATCCATAATGGGAACTTCTGAAGCTGACACTTCAATAATCAGGTTATCAATACCCAGTCCCGCAATGGCGCTCATCACATGCTCAATCGTACCCACTTTGGCATTTGACTGAACCAGATTCGAACACATGAAGGCTTCTTGGATCAATAAGGCATCCGCAGGAATATCGACAGGTGGATCCAGATCAATACGACGAAACACAATGCCCCCATCGGCGTGGTGTGGCACAAAGTTAATCATAACCTTCTGCCCACTATGAAGACCGATTCCGCTCGCTTTCACGATACGTTGCAGGGTACGTTGTTTCAACATGCTTTTTATCATCTGTTCACCAATAAAACCGCTATACGTTAGCATATTTGGCCATTGATAAAAAACAAAAGGTGGCTCTAAAGCCACCTTTTCTGTGCAATCATCGTAAACACATGCTGTTACATATTATTTGCGCTGTTGATTTTTAAGATAATCTTGGATGCTCATTGGCGTTGGACGCGGACTAGAAACTGAAGCGGCAGGATTAGCTGCTGCACCTGCTTCATTTTGCTGGCGCTGAATTGCCGGTACATCATCATCTTCAACTACTGCCTGTGATGATGATGGACGTGCTGCCTGTACATTCGCGCGTTTAGTCGGCTCAACCGAATCTGCAGCATGGCGAGTCAAACCAGTCGCAATCACCGTTACACTAATTTCATCACGAGCATCCGGATCAAATACTGTACCGTAGAAGACCTGACCTTCGTCCAGATCCACGATCTGGTTTACAACATCAGTAATTTCTTCAATTTCACCGAAGGTTACGTCATCACCGCCAGTCACGTTAATCAGAATACCTTTAGCATTCATGATGGTGACGTTATCCAATAATGGGCTGCGAATCGCCTGCTCTGCTGCCTGACGTGCACGGTTTTCACCACGACCCAAGCCTACACCCATCATGGCATAACCACGCGTACTCATTGCAGTTTTCAGATCGGCGAAGTCAAGGTTAATGTGACCAGGACGTACCACCAGATCAAAGATACTACGTACTGCATTCAACAGTACATCATCCGCTTTTTTATACGCATCCTTCATTGAAATATCACGGAAGACTTTCAATAGACGCTGGTTTGGAATGATGATCAGAGAATCTACGTGCTGTTCTAGCGCTTCAATCCCCTTCTCGGCAGATTGCAAACGGCGTTTACCTTCAAAGTTGAATGGCGTAGTCACGACACCAACAGTCAGGATGCCCATTTCTTTGGCAATTTCAGCAACGACTGGCGCAGCACCGGTACCTGTACCGCCACCCATACCGGCAGTAACGAATACCATGTCGGTACCTTCAAGCTGCTGGCGGATCAGTTCACGGCTTTCTTCTGCTGCCGCTTGACCGACCTGTGGATTTGCTCCAGCACCCAGACCACGTGTACTTTGCTCACCCAGCTGAATTTTAAATTCGGCTTCCATGCGATCCAGTGCCTGTTTGTCTGTATTGGCACAGACGAACTTTACGCCCTGGATATCGGACTGCAACATATGCTGTACAGCATTACCACCCGCACCACCTACACCAAATACAGTGAAACGGGCTTGACCATTGCTATCGCTATGATCTTCTTCGAAAAATTCAAATGAGGCCATGACCTATAAAATTCCTAATTCATAATTGGCAGTCACTAAGCCCGTATACTGCCTTAATCTTGATAAAAATTGTTTTTAAGAATGCTGCTCAAGCAGGCACTTGTCAAGTACAAGCCCGATTAACTACAACTTCCCAACAATATTCACAATAAAAATCGCTTAAAAGATCGCTTTTAACGTTTCGTTAAAACCTGACCATGCCCGTTTAATGCGCTGTGTTACTGATAATTTGTCCCCGTCTTCGGTTTCAACGAGGGTTTCCTGGGTATCACTCTGACTAAACATCAGCAAACCAGCCACTGTTGCGTATTGGGAACGACGTAAAGCCGCCTGGTGCTGTTCATCCGCATAGACCTGTACCGGTGGATTGCCCAGATGTGCAGATACACCCAAGGTACGGCGTACAAAGCTGACCATACCTTCAATCTGACTGGCATCACCAGTCAGCACCACACCATGATACAGTCCCTGCATCGCGCCATGGTTTACCAGTTCATCACGCACCAGACCCATGATTTCTTCATAACGCGCCATGATAATTTCAGTCAGTTCAATCCGGCTGATGGTTTGTGGTCCGTCAATGCCCTGGAACTGAATCATATGCTCTGGTTTAACCACTTTCAGGTCAACACAACCATAGAGCAATTTCAGACGTTCTGCTTCTTCTGTTGTGGTCTGTAGAACTGCTGCGATATCACGGGTGACATGTTCACCGCCACGCTGAATGGTATGGGTTAATGCCAAACGGCCATCCAGATAAACAGCGACATTGGTGGTTCCCGCACCGATATCCACCAGACACACGCCATATTCTTTTTCATCTTTGAGCAGGCTGGCTTCAGCGGTAGCCAGACAGGACACCACCATTTTCTCCACACCGATATTGGCTCCTTTTAAAGCGCGGTCAATATTCTGCATGGTGCTGATCGGTAACATCATCAAGTGATAATGCCCGGTCATGCTATGTGCCGACATACGGATCGGGTTGAGTACCCATTCCGGTGCATCATCCAGCTCGAAGCCCAAAGGTACCGCACTCACCAGATAATGATCTGAGGTGACATGACTGGCTTTGGCCAGCTCAAGTGCCCGCACCACTTCACTGGTCGTAATTGAATGTTCACTATTATCAATGGTGGTACGACCCGAGGCATAAAAGCTTTTTAATTCAGCACTTGGAATCGAAATCCACGCAGAATGCACACGACATTCAGCCATATCTTCCGCTTCTTGTACGGCGTTTTTAATGGCGGTAATGACTTTATCGAGACTGACAATTTTTCCTTTATTCATGCCTCGGTTACGAGCGGTCGCCATCCCAATCACTTGGATATTGTCTGGCGCGTGTACCTTACCAATCAAAACTGAAACTTTGTGTGTCCCAATGTCAATCGCCACAACCGAGGGAACAGCTTCACTCATTATTAACTACTACCATTACGTGTTTGTTAGATTTATGGCTTTATAAGGCCTCTAGTTTTTAAAGCCGGTCATTATGGCTTTACTGTTACATTATTCTCAACGCCCGTGTCATTAATGGTTACAATAAATTGACCATTTACAATTTTAGGCGGAATTGAATTTTTCCATTGAATCGCCAATCCATTGCGATAACGCAGGTCGATCGCTGAAATTTTCGACCATACCGGTTTTAGTTCGCTATAGGACAGATGACTCAAACGTTGCAACTTGCTCATGGTCTGGTCTTTATCGACAATTACACGCAAACCTGAATCAAACTGCATAAACCATGTCATTCGTTCAGTTAAATATAATTCTTTTAAACGAATACCTTGTGGTAAAAATAACTGATTGATTTCATTATAACGTCGCATCATGGTATTTGCATGAGTAGAGGGTCCATGCAGCAACGGTAAAGCTGAATAATCTTTAGGACTGACTTCAGTGAAAATAATGCCACTATCACTTAGCAGCCGTCCTGTACCCCATCGGGCAATAGCATGATGCGGCATTACCCGGACATGAATCTTGTCTGGCCAGGCACGAGATACCACCACACGGTCCACCCAAGACAGTTCCAGTGCGCGGTCACGAATCGATTCCAGGTCCGAAGTGAAATAGTTTTCAGTCACAATCGGTGAAACGTACTGCATGACCTGGCGCTCTTCAGCTGCTGAACGCGTTCCTGCCACTTTCAGCTCTGCTACCTGAGCATCAGTCATCACCTTGTACAGGCCAAAAATCCCAAAAGCCAGCACCACCAGCGCGACACACAACAAGGCCCAACCACCCAGGTTGGTCAGTTTTTCTTTGCGTGTCGGCGGCTTGTCGTGAATTGAGGTAATCGCAGCACGTTTACGGCGCATGGTTGCTGGGAGTTGAGCCATAACTTAGTGTGCCGCACCGTTTAATGTTTGTTCCAGAATCGCTACACAGAGCGCGTCAAAACTATAGCCAACGGCTGCAGCCGCTTTTGGTACCAGAGAATGACTGGTCATACCTGGAACTGTATTCACTTCCAGCAACCAGAAATTACCCTGTTCATCCTGCATTGCATCAATACGACCCCAGCCACTTGCACCCACTGCCTGGAAAGCACGTAGAGCCAAAGCTTGCAATTCTTTCTCTTCAGACTCGCTCAAGCCACATGGAATGCCATACTCCACATCATTACGTTGATATTTAGCTTCGTAGTCATAGAAAGCCACATCTTCTGGCGGTTGCAGGCGAATAACGGGTAAAGCCTGACCATTCAGAATCACAATGGTAAATTCACG
The DNA here is from genome assembly GCF_058599425.1 of Acinetobacter sp. CAU_H_56. Lineage (NCBI taxonomy): Bacteria > Pseudomonadati > Pseudomonadota > Gammaproteobacteria > Moraxellales > Moraxellaceae > Acinetobacter > Acinetobacter sp. CAU_H_56. The sequence continues at coordinate 2,928,895 of NZ_CM178654.1, forward strand.
GCCTGTGATCCATTTCTCTGCCATAACAACGGCATCATGTTCAGTCGCTTTGGCAATCGCATCGGCAAAGTCTTCTACTTTTTCAACTTTACTCATGCCAATACTCGAACCTTCATGTACAGGCTTAATGATCAGCGGCAAATCTAAAGCAGATACAATTTCTTGCGCATTCGAGTTCTTGGTCACGATACGGTATGGCGCAGTAGGTAATTCTGAACCCTGCCAAACCTGTTTGGTTTTGACTTTATCCATACCAATGGCAGAACCCTGTACGCCTGTACCGGTATATGGAATATTCAACCATTCCAGCGCACCCTGAATCTGGCCGTCTTCACCGCCACGACCATGCAATACCACAAACGCACGATCATAATTTACTAGCTCGGTAACACTACGCTCTTGTGGATCAAACGCTTCTGCATTGACCCCAGAACGCACTAATGCCTCAAGTACGGCGGTTCCACTATCTAGCGAAACCTCACGCTCTGCAGATTTACCACCCAGCAATACGGCAACTTTTCCGAATTTTGAAGCATTTGACACGTTTATATCCTTAAACTTTTTGAATCTGTTCAATCAGTCATAACATGACTATTTTACTTTACATATAAATGATTTTGAGCAAGTTCGATTGAGATTGCTCCAACATTACCTGCGCCTTGGGTTAATAACAAGTCATTTGCTTGCAATACCTTTTTCATCACCTGGCTCAGGTTCCCCTCGACCGGATCAATTAGGATTGGTTCAACTTCCCCACGTAAACGGATACTACGTGCCAATGCGCGGCTATCTGCACCTACAATTGGCTTTTCCCCTGCCGGATACACTTCAAGTAAAAGCAGTTGATCGACTTGCGACAGCACTTCTACGAAGTCATCAAAACAGTCACGGGTACGGCTAAAACGGTGCGGCTGGAACATCATCACCAGACGGCGATCTGGATGGCTGGCACGAGCTGCTTTAATAGTGGCTTCTACTTCTTTTGGATGGTGACCATAGTCATCGACCAGTTTCACATCGCCGCCTTCAAGCTCGAATTGACCTTGTACCTGGAAACGGCGACCTACACCACTAAAGCCTTCCAGTGCACGGCAAATGGCTGCATCAGATACGCCTTCATCCGTTGCAATCCCAATCGCAGCCAGGGCGTTGAGCACATTGTGCAGACCCGGCTGATTCACAGTCACGCGTAGCGGCTCACGATCTTTACGTAATACGGTAAAGTGACTGCGCATACCTTCCTGTACAACATCGACAGCACGAATGTCATTGTCTTCATTAAAACCATAAGTCAGTAATGGGCGACCAATACGAGGCATGATTTCACGGATATTGGCATCGTCACCACACACAACCGCCAAACCATAGAATGGCAGTTTTTGCAGGAACTGGATAAAGGTATCTTTTAAAACATCGAAGCTACCGCCATAAGTATCCATATGGTCAGCATCAATATTGGTCACAACGGCAGCCATTGGTTCTAGATACAGGAATGATGCATCTGATTCATCGGCTTCTGCCACGATATAACGACTTGCACCCAAAGCGGCATTCACACCAGTACGGTTCAGCAAACCGCCGATCACATAAGTTGGATCCAGATTTTCTTCTGCCAGCATACAGGTAATCAGACTGGTGGTCGTGGTTTTACCGTGAGTACCTGCAACCGCGATCCCGTGACGGTAACGCATCAGCTCACCCAGCATTTCTGCACGGCGGACCACAGGTGTACGGGTTTCAAGGGCTGCCTTGATTTCCGGGTTTTCCTTATCAATCGCGGTAGATACCACGATGACATTGGCACCTTTGATGTTGCTGGCTGCATGGCCGATATAGACCTTGATGCCATTTTCTTCTAATTGAGCCGTGGTTTTTGAGGCTTTGATGTCTGAACCAGAAACTTTATACCCCTGGTTTTTCAGCACTTCTGCAATCCCGCACATCCCTGCACCACCAATCCCTACAAAGTGGATATGCTTGATCCGGCGCATTTCCGGGACTTTAATTAATTTCTTTGCTTGGTCTGCTGGGGTTACTGGAGACATAATTTACTCGGATTACAATTCTTGAATTAAACGGACCACATGCTGGGTCGCATCGGGTTGAGCCTGACGGCGTGCTTTTACCGCCATTTCCATCAGTACCTGACGGTCAAGCATCGGCTCTAATAAGGTTTTTAAACTGTCTGGCGTCAAAGTAGCCTGCGGGCAGATTTTGGCTGCCTGCTGATTGGCCAGGAATTTGGCATTCGCAGTTTGGTGGTCATCAACTGCACTTGGTAGCGGTACAAAAATCGCGGCTACACCGGCAGTTGCAATTTCAGTAACCGTCAGTGCACCGGCACGGCAAATGACCAGATCGGCATCGCTATAAGCTTGAGCCATATTTTCAATGAAAGGCTGAACTTCAACCTGCAAAGAGGCTGGTTTGTCTGCATAACGTGCGCGCGTTGCTTCAGCATGATTTTGACCACACTGGTGATAAACATTTAACGGCACATTCAACTGTTTCAAGGCTTCCGGCACACGTTCATTTAAGGCTTGTGCCCCAAGTGAACCACCAACTATCAGAATTCGTAACGGCTGGCCAGCTTTTTTCCGCTCCTGATAACGCCAGGACGGATTTAAAATTTCTGTAATTTCTTTACGTACCGGATTACCGGTGGTCACCACTTTATCTTGTGCTGGGAAAGTATTAGGAAAAGCCTGACATACCGTTTTAGCGACCCGTGACAATTGGGTATTGGTAAAACCCGCAACTGCATTCTGTTCGTGAATAATCACAGGAATACCCAGGATCCGCGCTGCCAGACCACCCGGCCCTGCCACATAACCGCCAAAGCCTGCAACAGCTTCGACTTTGAGCTGTTTCATATGCTTCATGGCACTAAGAGTAGCTTTTAAAATTTTAAAGGGTGCCAAGGCTTTACGCACAAAACCATTGCCACGCACACCTTGAATATCGATTTGATAAATTGGAATATTATGGTTTTTTAATAATCGGTTTTCCATGCCTGCTGGCGTTGCCAACCAAGACACTTCAATTCCTTGTTGTTGTAAATCTTTTGCAACGGCTAACGCTGGAAACACATGTCCACCCGTACCTGCGGCCATCATCATGACATGTTTAGGCTGTTTTTGCTGAGCGTCGGTCACGGTCTAATTCTTCAATTTTAAAAATGAAACAGGAGGTCTAATTTAAGTCATCAATTGTAATCACAAACGCTTGCCCTTGAAAGTTTATTTACCTTATTTCAACAAGCGTTTCATTGTTTTTTTCATACTAATTTGAAGTTTAAACTAGTTTTATTATAAGGTCTGCATTTTTCCTTAGACTTAAGTGAAATATCAGCATAATTTTTGAATATTTTTCATTTAATCTTTTTATACCTACTTGCTAAATCTATACATTTTTCACTAATTACTGGCTATTTTTCCATTTAATTCATCCTATTAACTTATGCCTAAATCATATAAATCTGAATAAAATTTTATGTTATCCCTATATCTATATAATTTTTTTCAAATTGATCTGCATATTCCTTAAATGGACTCAAGCATTATAGATGTCAAAAATATCAATACGTGATCTATGGATTATTTTAGCCGGTTATCTGGCCGCCATGCATGTCGGTAAACTATCTGCTGTTATTCCCATTCTGCAACAGGATTTAGGCTTAAGTTTTACACAAGCCGGGTTTTCCCTGTCTTTAGTACAAGGAGCCGGGATGCTATTTGCCCTTTGTATTGGTGCTTTTTCGGAAAAAGTGGGTTTAAAGCGCTGCCTGATTTTGGCATTAATCATTTTAGGACTAAGCAGTATAGCTGGCCTCTGGATTCAGCATGCCACAGCCTTATATTTCTTCCGCTTTACCGAAGGGATTGGATTTTTAACTATTTCCTTGTGTGCGCCTGCAATTTTAAAACGGATCAGTCGGCCTGAAACACTGAATTTTAAAATGGGACTCTGGAGTTCCTATATGGGCGTGGGTGTCAGTGTTGCTGTTTTTAGTATTCCTGTTTTACTCGAATACCTGAACTGGCAAAATATTTGGGCCATTCTCGGCAGTCTATGCTTGATTATTGCAGGCATCATTAAACGATATCTACAAATAGATTCAGCGGCATGTGCACCCAACAGGACGACTCAACCAGTACCGTCAAATACTTCATTCTGGCAGATTATCAAAGTCACCCTTACCCATCCTCCCATCCTGTGTTTAGCTATTATTTTTGCCTGTTATACCAGTCAGTGGATTACCGTGACCGGGTTCCTGCCCAGCATGTACGTCGAACACGGCATTGATTTAAAAGTTGCAGGCGTTCTGGTTTCAATCGTGGTACTTGCTAATCTGGGCGGCACTTTTGGTGCAGGTATGTTGTTACAACGTGGCTGGAAACCCAAGACGCTATTCAACACCGGATTTATAGCCATGCTGTGTAGCAGCTTTTTGGCTTTTACAGCCAGTTCATGGCTCATGTTCGAATTACAGTTTATAAGTGCTGTACTGTTTTCACTGATTGGTGGAATTATCCCGACCACCATTTTTGCCATTACTTTGCAGTATGCCCCGCGCGCCAATGCCGCAGCAGCCAGTGTGGGTCTGGTTTTACAGCTTTCAGCCTGTGCTCAGTTTCTTTTACCGCCTTTGAGCGCAGCACTGGTTTCGACCACACAGAATTGGGCTTATATCGCGGCAGTTACCGCCAGCCTTTCTATATTAGGAATCTTAATGACCTTGCTTTTATTCAAGCGTTATGCCCAATAAAAAGAGCCTCAGACGAGGCTCTTTTTATTATTGAAAGCTTAGGCTTGATCCAGACCGGCTTCCAGTACATCAAACAGATCATCTGCAATGGAGGTACCAAACTGGGTATCAATTTCACGGATACAGGTTGGACTGGTGACGTTAATTTCAGTGACATAGTTGCCAATCACATCCAGACCAACAAATACCAGACCTTTTTCTCTGAGATAAGGACCTACTTGCGCTGCAATGGCTCTATCATTCTCAGTTAATGGACGTGCTTGACCTAAACCGCCTGCCGCCAGATTGCCACGCACTTCACCATTTTGCGGAATACGGGCCAGACAATACGGCACGGGTTCGCCATTGATCATCAGGATACGCTTATCCCCTTCTACAATTTCAGGAATATAACGCTGTGCCATAATCGGCTGGTTACCATTGTTGGTCAGAATTTCAATGGTTGAGCCAATATTGATACCATCCTGATAGAGACGGAAAATTCCGGTGCCGCCCATACCATCCAATGGTTTTACAATGACATCGACATGCTCTTTTAAAAATTCACGGATCAGGCTTTGTTGCGACGTTACCAAAGTCGGAACTTGCAGATGCGGGAACTGAGTAGCAAACAGCTTTTCATTGCAGTCACGCAGACTTTGCGGTTTGTTAATAATCCATGCCCCTTCCCGTTCTGCCTGTTCCAGAATATAAGTGGTATAGACAAAGTTCATGTCGAATGGCGGATCTTTACGCATCAGCACCACATCATAAGCTGCAACCGATTCTTTTTTCTTTTCACCCAGTTCGTAGTAATGGTTATAGTCTTCAAATACCTGCAAAGGCGAGATCAGACCAAAGGCCTTCCCTTGATCGATATATAAATCTTGCTGTAATGCATAACCCAGTTCATGTCCACGGCGTGCAGCTGCCCATAACATGGCCATGGTTGAATCTTTTTTCAGGTTTACATTTTCGATGGGATCCATCACAACAAGTACGCGCATGTCTCTGTGCTCTTTCTTAAAAATACATTAGCAAGGAGTATAGCCTGTGCAGTTTCTTTTGTTTATGGTGATTTTGCATGACTAATTTTGTATAAATGCTTAAATACTTTAATCAACAAGAGCATTTATCATGCAGCAGGCAATTGTCGGCTTTCATCTGGATGAAGAAAATCATTGGGTCGCTGAACTGGCCTGTGGTCATGGTCAGCATGTGCGGCATAATCCCCCTTGGCAAAACCGTCCTTGGGTCATGACCGAACAAGGCCGTAAAGAAAAACTGGGCGTCTTATTGGACTGCAAAAAATGTGAAATACACGAGGATTAATATCTTCTAAATCAAATCAGTATATATACTCACCCTGAGTATTTTATCTCGTTTAGAAAATTGATTAAAACCTGAATAAAAATAATAATACCTGGCTTATAAATGCATTATCTTTCAACTAAATACATCTAATTTTATGATTTAACGATTATTTTTCGAAATCATGGTTCCCAGCATAATAATAAAGGTACTGACCCCGCCAATCAGTAAGCTCATCAGAGCAATTTCCAAAGTGATCTTATGATGCCAGCTCTGATCAGGAATCCAGGGCAAATTCAGATTTTCCCCAAAGATAAAGTTAATAGTACATATAATCAGAAAGCCAATCGTTGTAGAGATCAGTAAAGTCACCACCAAGTTTTTCCACATCTTGTAGCCTACCAGCATGACAATAATGGCTAAACCTACCACCGTTATAATCGATATAAATAAAACACTGTTCCAGTAATCCATTCCTAGTACTCTTATTTTAAATCAATTAAAATTATGAAATTCTTATAATTAATTACGTAATGTTTATTTTAATATAGGCAGATTACAATTTGTAAACAATGACCATAACTACCTTATTCATTTTATTTGTAAAGGGACTTTATGGGGGGGGGTAATTCATTCTTTAATGAGTTTCTTTTAAAAATATTTTTCTTTTTAGATAAAATAATTTTGATCAAGATTTATATATTGAGAAGAATATTTATATAAAATTTAATTTTGAAGAAGATAATATAACTTATCAAATTTAAAGTTTATCCAGATCAGAATTTCTATCTTATTATTTATATTTCTTTTAAATACAGTCGCCTGAACAGAATCTTTCTTCCCATAAAAAGTAAAGCCTTAGATTACTAAGGCTTTACTTTTTATCTGGTGAATCAGGTTTTAGATTCCGTATTTCACACGATAAGCTTCCATTTTCGCCAATGCTTCGCTATCGCCTTTTGCATCTAGGTAATTCATTAAATCTTTCATGGTAATCAGTGCATGTACTGGAATTTCCAGTTCTTTTTGTACTTCCTGAATAGCAGATAATTCACCTTGGCCTTTTTCCTGACGATCAAGAGCAACCAGTACACCTGCAATTTGCGCACCGGCATTTTTCAGGATGGTGACCACTTCACGAATGGCAGTACCGGCGGTGATCACATCATCAATGATCCAGACTTTTTTCCCTTCGACTGAAGCACCTACTAGCACACCACCTTCACCGTGATCTTTGGCTTCTTTACGGTTAAAGCCCCATGGCACGCTCACGCCATGATTTTGAGACAGCGCCACTGCTGTAGCCGCCACAAAAGGAATGCCTTTGTATGCTGGTCCAAAAATCACTTCAACATTGTCACATTCAGTTAATTTTGCAGCATAGCCAGAAGCCAGTAGTGACAAGGCCTCACCGTCATTGAGCAAGCCAGCATTAAAAAAATAAGGACTCACACGTCCTGATTTTAAAGTAAACTCACCAAATTTAAGCACACCACGTGATAATGCGAGTTCGATAAAAGCTTGCGGGTTAAACTGAGCTGGCGTTGACATGAGGTGCTCCTAAATCCATTAATTAAGGGTAAGATTTGCGCATGATACCAAAGAGTAGCTATCCAGGTGATCAAAAAATTCTTCGTGTCGTTTCAATTAATGTCAACGGTTTACGTTCCTCTGTCAGCAAGGGCTTGCTAGAGTGGATCGAACAGTCTGATGCCGATGTGATCTGCATGCAGGAAAGTCGGATTACCCATGCGCAGTGGACTGACAAATTCAAGCCTGAAGGCTGGTATACTCACCTGTTCCCTGCCGAGCGTCCAGGTTATGCCGGCACAGCGATTTACAGCCGCCTGCCTTTTGTTTCCATTACCGATGGTCTGGGTTTTGAACTGGCTGATTCTCAAGGTCGTTTTATCTCGGCAGAATTTGACTTGGGTCTGGAAAAAACAGCACATATCTGTTCCCTGTATTTACCTTCAGGTTCTTCGGGCGATGAAGCGCAGGCACGTAAAGATCACTTTCTGGAAGAGTATAAAAAGATCCTGAAACAATGGCGCGATGAAGACAAATCCATCATTGTCTGTGGTGATTACAATATCGTGCATAAACGTATCGATATTAAAAACTGGTCCGGCAACCAGAAAGCATCGGGCTGCTTGCCGCATGAACGTGCCTGGTTAGATCATATTTATGATGAGCTGGGTTATGTCGACACATTCCGTGAAGTCCGTAAAGAAGCCGAACTGTATTCCTGGTGGTCAAATCGTGGTCAAGCCCGCGCCAAGAACGTGGGCTGGCGGATTGACTATCAGGCTTGCTCACCGGACTGGAAAGACCGTACTGTAAATGCCTGGGTCTATAAAGATGAATGGTTTAGTGACCATGCACCCGTGATTATTGACTATAAAATCTAAAACCGACCGAAAGATTGAGTGAACAAATGTTCACTCAATTAAGGTTTATTACCTACACTACATGACGTATTTTCAGGTTTATCTTCCCTCCCTAACAGCGCATGATACTCACACGGCACAGGGATATGTCAGGATGACACTATAAGGACAGGACGCCGTAGGAAGAAAATAAAACAAACTATCAGATTTAGCTTGTTTTTCATGGATGTGACAACGGACGTTGTATTGAGACCCGCATAATCAGGATGATTAGATGCGGGTTTTCTCATTTTAGCACCTTCATTTTTTCTTATTCTTAAACTTCACCACTTACTTTTTAATACCCCTTCTGATCTTAAACGATGTCAATCGGATGATATGTCTTTTAAATATTGCTTAAAAACAAGCCTCTTGAAAGCACATAGGCGATCGGCATAAATTCAGCTAAGCTAAGCCATCAATAAATAAACTGTTTGGGATACAGCGAGCATGCTCAAGATTTATGGCATTAAAAACTGCAATTCAATGAAAAAAGCTTTTGATTTGCTTAATGAATTGGAACTAGCTTACGAATTTCATGATTATAAAAAACAGGGGATTGATGCGGATACGGTTAAAACCTGGCTGGATGCTTTAGGCCAAGATGTAGTACTGAATAAGAAAGGCACTACCTGGCGTAAACTCACTGCAGAAGAGCAGGAAAATGCGCTTACCAGTGAAGATAATCTGATTACTGCCCTAACTACTCATACCAGCTTAATCAAACGTCCGGTATTACAGACTGCAACTGGTTTTATCGCTGGTTTTGATGAAGCCACTTATCAAAAGCTAAAAGACTAATTGTCTCAGATGAGCTGGAAGAATAAAAAAAGCCTGACAGAGGTCAGGCTTTTTTTATGGTAGTTTTTAGAGAACGGTTCTGATCCATTATTTGGCACGAATCCAGGTCTGGTTACGACCTAAAGCAGACACGCCGATATAACCGCGTAGCTCAAGCTTCTTGCCACCATCTGTCAGGTTGCCTTTCAATTTGTAAGTTTTACCAGATTTTGGATCTAGGATCGAACCACTGTCATAGCTGGTTCCGCCTGTATTTTTCAGGCCTTTCACAATCGTTAAACCTTTCAGCGATTTATTGTGATACGGACCTTCACATTTTGTACAAGCATTTTCTTCACCCGGTGTTAATACCGATTGGATGCTTGCAGATAATGTCCCATTTTTTTGCTCAGTAAATTTTACTATAGCCTTTGGTTGTTTGGTTTCGTCGTCAATCGTTTTCCAAACGGTACCATTTAAAGGATCTGCAGCATTGGCCAGCGCAGATAAGCCGAGTAGTCCTAACATTAGCGTAATTTTTTTCATTTTTCTTCATTTCCCTAGTCTGAGATAGACCGATGTAGTATTAAAAAGTCACAACATTTTTGCAATTTTTACCTGTGACTATTTAGTGTAACCTTGTAAATATTGTTGGTAAATAATCCACATAATCAATAAAAGCAGAAAAAGATGGAAAGAAGATGAAGATGAGCCCCGTGACGAAACAATTAATTACAGAAAGTCTTTTAAAAGCGACCATCCGCGCGCCTAGTCGGTTCAATCTTCCTCCAAGCTCCTTACGGGTCGCACTGGAGCAGATGTGCAAGATCTTTCCGCAAGATAAGTCTGTACAAATCCGTTCGCTCCGACTGGCGGGTGTACATGCCGAGGAAATCAAACCACAGCAGGAATCCAGCCAGCTGATTTTCCATATTCATGGCGGTGCTTTTTATCTCGGTTCCTTAAATACCCATCGTGCCTTTATGACCCAGATTGCCGCTCGCACCCAGATGCAGGTACTGCATATTGATTATCCTCTGGCACCCGAATCTGCTTATCCTGAACCTTTGGAAGCTGTTTTTGATGTCTATAACCTGTTATTAGATCAGGGCATTCAGGCCAAGGACATTATTCTGTCCGGAGATTCGTGTGGTGCTAATCTGGCGTTGGCATTGGCACTCAAATTACAGCAGGAAGGTCTGCCACAGGTGAGTGGACTGATTCTACTTTCCCCTTTCCTTGATCTGACCCTGACCAGTGAATCACTACGCTATAATCAGAAACATGATGCCCTGCTTTCGATTGAAACCCTGAAAACCGGGATTCAGTATTATGTACCGAGTGCAATGGATCGTGGCGATCCGGAAATTTCCCCATTTTTTGCCGATCTCAGTGGTTTGCCACCGATGCATATACAGGTGGGATCTAAAGAAATCCTACTGGATGATGCCACACGCTTCAAGGAAAAAGCGGAACAGGCTGGTGTCGATGTTGAATTCAAGTTATATACCGGCATGTGGCATAATTTTCAGATGTTTAGTGCCTGGTTTGAAGAGGCCCGACAAGCGCTGGCGGATCTTTCAGAATTTGCTCATCGTCTGGATCAAGACTAGAAATTTAAAAGAAGCCATAAAAAAGATCAGCGATTGCTGACCTTTTTTTGTTCATTCATTTTCTATCGAATTTTAGATCTGGCTGACCTGCGCCATCGCAGTTTCAATTGCCTGCTGTTTCGCTACATCACCCATATTGACGCCTTCAGCGCGAATTACGTGCACATCAGTTACGCCAGTAAAGTTAAACACAGTTTTCAGGAAAGCTTCCTGGAAATCGACTGGGCTTTGTTCGCCATAAACACCACCGCGGCTACTGGCAATATAGACTTTCTTTTCACCTGCCAGACCCACTGGGCCATTTTCTGTATATTTAAAAGTACGCCCTGCCACACTAATGCGGTCAATCCAGGCTTTTAAGGTAGAAGGTAGACCGAAGTTATACATAGCGGCCCCAACCACCACGATATCCGCCTGTAAGTACTGCTGTAAAATCTGTTCTCCTAAAGCCGCCTGCTCAAGATTCTGACCCATCAAAATTTCAGCAGTTAAATGTGGAATCGGCTGTGCAGCCAAGTCCAGATATTCAAGCTCAACTGCCTCACCATGTTTCTGTTGAAGCTGTCCCACAATAGCTTGAGTCAACTGACGGGAAATAGAGGCATCGCCTAAAATACTGGAATCAATCTGTAAAATTTTCATTGCTTAATCTGGTCCGTTCATTGTTCGGGAATGAACATAGCTTAATAAATTTTAAATAATGAAATAATGGGTTTAAATAAAACACTTCATTGCGTATTTAGAACAATAAATTTCCAGCTTAATTTTTTCTCCTTTTTTTTAATTTTTGATAAATATTACTGATTATCAATGAATTAATTGTATGTTATATTTCTGTAAATAATTAAAGCAATATTTTTCCATCTTTTAAAAACTTAGCAATAACAATAAAGGTCAGACCTGTTGTATGAAGCGAATGTCAGCAGTATTACAAAAATTCCAGAATCATCGACTCAAGAAATATCTGATCGAAGATGAAGTGGTGATGAACTGGGGAATTTTGAAAAAGTGTATCCTGATGCTGGCACTGGGCTGTGGCATACATATCAGCTGGCTAAGTTGGGATCTTTTTGTCCTGTCACATCCGCAATACTGGCAGCATGTCCATATTGACGTCGTTCGTTCACAAGTTCACATGAATGGCCTATTTTTACTGGCGCTGGTTCTTCTGATTTATCCCTGTTATAAATTTCAGGGTAATGCGCTGATAGAACGATATTTTCCCTATCTGGCAGTGGGTATCTTTGTGGTGTCCCTGTGTCGGGATGCGTATATCGTAGGCGTGATCAGTCCGGTAGCCACAATTGCCTATGTTTGCCTGATGACGGTAGGACTGGTCCTGTTTCACCGGAGGCTGGTCTATAGCATGCTGATTCCAGCCTCACTGTTTCTGGTAACTTGCGCCTATCTAAGTTTTAACCAGCAACTGCCTTATTCGCCACTCTTTAATATTCAGGACCAGTTTTTCCATAATAGCTTCTGGCTATTATCAATGCTGTATTTTATCCTGCCAATTCTTGCTGTCTGCATGATTTTATTTGAGATTTTACTCAGTCAATGGCGTTATCGCGAACAGCTAATCAACCATCTCAGCCAGATTGATCCTCTGACCAATCTGTTTAACCGCCGTAGCATTAATCAATGTCTGGATCAGTTAAATAGTACTGCGACTTTTAACTATGCACTGGTGCTGCTGGATCTGGATCATTTCAAAAAGATCAATGATTACTATGGACATCACAAGGGCGATGAAACACTGGTACAAGTCAGTGCGGTACTGAACCAGCAATTACGTGAAAGCGATGTCGTCGGACGGTTCGGTGGTGAAGAATTTATTTTGGTCCTGAATAATTCCAGCCTGGAAAAAGCTCAGCAGGTAGCAGAGCGTTGCCGAAGCGCGATCCAGCAGCTACAGATTTTTAGTGATGAAGGACAGTTGATTCCGGTGACTGCCAGCTTTGGCATTGCTATTTCAAAACCTGAATTACGCCCGCAGCAACTTCTGAGCCAAGCCGATCAGGCCCTTTATCAGGCCAAAGCCGGTGGACGGAATCAGGTGAAATCTTATCTGGAACCTCTAAAAGTTCAACCAGCCTGATATTTTCATCAGTCTTATTCACTTTAAAGCACGTACCCGAAAAGCTTTAAAGTGAATGTTAGAGCTGCTCTAAAAGCTGTAGTTGTGCCAATAATTCTGCTTCACTAAATGCACCTGTCAAACGTAAGCTGCGAATCTCCTGCTGCTGAGTATCGAGAAATAAATAGGTCGGTGGTCCCAGAATTTCCCATCGGTTAAGCAGGGTCTGATGCGTAGCATCATACTGACTAAGATCCAGCTTGATCAGAAAATAAGGGACTAAGGCCTGCTGGACAACAGCTGCCTTTAATACTTTATGTTCAATCGGCTGACAGGCCACACACCAATCAGCATAGACATCCACAATGACCTTCTGCCCTTTCGGTACTGTAGCCAGTAATTGTTCAAATTCAGTGGCTGTTTTTGCTATATGCCAACTCGCCTGTTGTTGGGCATTTTCAATAAAAAAGCGCTGACTATGCTGATATTGACTATATGTAATATAAGGCACAGCGATAGCCAAACAGATGATATAAAGCCAGCGCAGTCCGGTATTTTTCCAGAATAATCGTGCCAGAACATAAGCAACAAAGCTTAAGCCCAACCCTAGCGACAGCCACTGCAATGCAGCTTCTGAAATCAGCGGACGAATAAAATACAAGGCCAAAGCCAGCATGATGAAAGCAAAGAGTACTTTTACCTGATTCATCCAGTGCCCGGCTCGAGGTAGGATGCGTGCCCCCATAATACTGGCCAGCAGCAACGGGGTACCCATACCGAAACCTAAAGTAAACAGCAGCACTGCGCCTTGCCATTGGTTCTGGGTCTGGGAAATAAACAGTAATGCACCAGCTAATGGTGCCGTCATACAAGGCCCGACCAATAAGGCAGAAACAGATCCCATGACCGCAGCGCTAACTAGAGTTCCTCCTTGCTGCATCGCCTGAACCCGGTCCAGACGCTGCGTCAGACGCTGTGGCATTTTAATTTCAAACAGGCCAAACAGGTTGAGGGCAAATACCACAAATAATGCACTAAATGCCATCAGGGTGGCAGGTTGCTGTAACCAGCGTTGAAAGTTGAGTCCGGCTGAAGATGCGATCAAGCCCAGTACCGCATAGACTGCGGCCATACTGCTTACAAAGCTTAGGGCAATCATCCAAGCCTTGATGCCTTTGCTATCACGAACAATCAGTGAAGTCAGAATTGGCAGCATCGGCAAAGAGCATGGCGTAAATGCCAGCAAAATGCCCAAGCCGAAAAATAACAGTAATCCATAAGCCAGCGAACTTTCAGCTAGACGTGTAGACCATTGCTGGTCTTGTGCCGAGTCGCTGTTGGATCGTGTAGAAATGACTTCGACGATTTTGCTGTCTGTATTTCCTGATTCTAGATCATCAGCAGAATTTTCCAGAATCCGGTTGTGCTGTGAGGAAGAGCTGCTTAAATCCAGTAACCGTTTATTACCCGAGCCAGTAGATTCATATTGCACCAGACCGGATAAGTCAGTCTTGAATTCAATGGTTTGGGGTGGGTAACAAAGCCGGTCTTTGGCACAGCCTTGCCAGCTGACCTGATAAGTTTGACCCGCCTGTGTCGGAATCTGAACTTTTAATTGCTGATAATAAACCTGGGTATGACCATAGTTTTCATCATATAGATCTTCAGCGGGTGGCAATTGCAAGGTCATCGGCTGACTTCCCTGCTTTAGCTCTACCTTATGCTGATAAAGATAATAGTTTTGCGGAATTTCCCAGCTAAGTTCAGCCTGTTGCTGAGTGACTGAACTGATACTCAGAGGAAAAGCCTGCTCAGGCGAAAGCAAAGGCGCTTCTGCCTGAGCAATATTGCTAAGCAACACTGTGCCCAATAAGACTGGAGAAAATACTTTTCTCCCGATCTTAAACTGTAGTGCTTTGGTCATATCGAAATAAGAGCAGCTTAGAATAGGAACGATACGCCCAAGCCTGAGAAGTAACCTTTATTCTGACCTTCCATATCTACCCCGACACTGGCATCAAGCTGTACCTGATCATTCAATGCATACATGACACCAGTGCCTAGCGCATATTCATTATCCTGACTTTCAGCTTTGCGATAAATCAGTTCAGAATAACCTGACCAGCGATCAGCAATCTGATAGCTTAAAGCTGGAATTGCAGTAATCGCCCAGTTGCTATCCTGCCATTCATAACGCATGGTCAGTGCAGTATTCACCAAATCATTATATTGATAAGCAACTGCTGAGCTCAGGCTATAAATATCTTCTTCATTACTAAAATTAGCATTACCTGTGGCAATAATAGCTTCAGCCATCAGCGCCATACTGAGTTTTTCATCATCCAGATCAATGGCTTTTTTCAGGCCAATACTGACATCGCCTAGACCGTCATCCTCTTCAGTCTGACCATTGAACTTGGTTTGTGACCAAGCCGGACCGGCCCAGCCTAAACGTAATTCCAGATCATCAGTCAAACCGGTACGCAACAAGACGTCGGCATTTAAAGTGGTTTGTTTCAGCTTGCTTCCATCCACAGTCGCTTCGCTATAAGAGAAACTCGGTAAACCCTGTTCCCAAGCTAACTGACCCACTGGAACTGTACTGGTGCCCAGACCTTCACCTGGTCGGTCAAACTCTACCGCTGCACAAAGCTGTGCACTGACACCCGTCAGTGCCATCAAACCCAATATTCTTAAAGTTGTCTTCATCTTGCTGGAGCTCTTTCTTAAAATTTAATGTAATTCCTTGGTCATTTTTGCGCCATGACTACGCAATAATTCTAGGGTCTGTTTTTCTTCTTCCAGTGCTTCTGCCCAGTTAATTTCATCAAAATCACAATCAAAGAATAAATCACTAATCGATGACAGAATGGTTAATCCTTCTTCATCCTTGCTGTTCGGATTGACTTTTTCTTCTAATAGGCGCTGCACTGCAGGTACACAGGCTGCACTGGCCGCATCCCAAAGCGGGCCATAAACTTCTTCAGCATCCCAAAGATGCAAATTGACTTTGGCCTGGATCAGCGCTTCCAGAATCTGTAAATGTACATCCAGACGTTGCTGTTTTTCTTCAGCAGTTAAGGGACTGCCCGCTTCATAAGCTTCGCAGACTTCTTCCCACCATTTGAACAGGCCATCTGACCAGATGGAAATAACTGGGCCTTTTTCCAGATCAATAAAATTCGGGTTAAGTCCATCTGCCAAAAGCTGTTTGACCTGACCCAGATTAAGTTCTTCGAGTGCTTGCACAAAAAGCTGTTGTTGCGCAGTTAACATGATGGAGCTCACTTCAAATTCGTTTTTCACTATTATGCCGAATAAAGCGGGATTTGTTTTGTTCTCATTCGTTTATTTTATCTAAAATTGAAAAAAGCCCCGTAGGGCCTTTTTCATCTGCGAATTATTTATTGTTCTAGATCTGTACCTGTATCTTCTTCCGCAAGTTTTAGCGGAGTGCTACGTACGTTATCTTTTTTCTCAATCACATGTTCCAGACTGCGTTTTAAACGGTCAATGGCTCCATGAATCGCAGTATCAACATTATGACCATGATGGTTCACGACAATTGGCTTCAAGCCGGCAGGACGTGCTTCGATCATGCAGCGAATATCGTCATCGCCTCCTTTGGCAGCATTTTCATCGCTAAGATGCACTGAGAAATGGGTAATACGCTCACTGTGGCGCTGGAATTCCTGATTTAATTCGGTACGAACGTAAGTAATTAGACGATCACTATTGCGAATGTTTTTATCGGTACGGAGTTCAATGTTCATAAAATACCATCCTCAAATCATTTTAACTTTTTAGTGCAGAATTTTTATCTTGGCACGTGTATAGCTTGCTGTTTTATATTGCATTTCACATCTTCAAATCGCTTTGGATAAAACCCTCCAGATTGAATGATGAACACATTTTTGAGTCTGCAGAACCGTGTTCCTATACTTCGAATATCGGTCCTCTGTTGAAAATATGCAAGTGATATTTTGATTTTTTTAGCAAAAGGACAACCGATCGTGACAACTGCTTACAGGATCGTGATTGATCTTCCAGATTTAGAACAATCGAATTACTATTCACATGACCTTCCCAAAATTAAAGCAGTCTTTGCCCTGTTCATAGAAGATCTATGTCTTTACTTTACTCAGCTTCAAAATTGAGTCTCTATTCTTAAAATTAATTTAAATATAAAAATTTAACTCGCTTCAATTATCCTATAAACCTTCTTCTCCCCATATCTCAAATTATCATCAGCTCAAGACGATGAAATATTTCCGTCAGCGATCAATTTTGACTTTATTTTTACTTATTAATCTGTATCCTTAAGCTGCTTTCTCGGGGGAGATATTTAAATGAAATTTACACAAATCGCGGCACTTTGTGCATTGGCTTCAACAGCAGCTTTCACTCAGGCAGCAGTTTGGCAGGATTTTAGTTTGACAGGCCTATATGGCGAAAATTATGCACATCCTGTAGGTATGGTTGATGATTTAGAACAGTCAACCATTACGGCTGAATATGCAGCTGGTTTAAAATATGGTGATATCTTCGCCTTTGCTGACCGTACTAATAATGATCTCAGTGGTAATGAAACTTACTTTGAAGTTTCACCACGTTTAAGCTTAGGTGCGGTCACTGGCCAAAAACTTGAAGCTGGTCCAATTAAAGACGTACTTATTTCTACTACTTGGGAAGGTGGTGAAGGCTTTAATAATTACCTATATGGTATTGGATTTGCTCTAGATGTTCCTTATACCAGTTATGCAAACATCAACTTCTATAAAGTTGATAATGAAAAAGGTTCTGAAGATGACTATCAGATGACCATTACTTATGCGGTTCCATTTAAAATTGGTAGTGAAGAATTCCTGGCAGATGCTTTCCTGGACTGGTCAACAGCTGAGAAAAACGATCATGCAAGTGAATTGAACTGGACGTCTCAATACAAATGGAATGCTGGTAAACATATCTCTCCTGAAACCAAATTATACTTCGGTATCGAGCATTCAGTTTGGAATAATAAATATTCGATCAAAGGCTTAGACGAACATAATGTTAGCGCATTGGTGAAATACCATTTCTAAGTTTTTAGAATGAATAAAGCAGAACTTCGGTTCTGCTTTTTTATTGCCTAAATTCAAGTTATGGTTAGATATTCTCTTTCTTTTTTTGGCATCTGCTTATGAGCTTTGTTATTCGTCCTGCTCAAATTCAAGATCTGGAACAGATACTCCCGATCTACAATGCTGAAATCTTATACGGAACCTCAACCTGGAATAGCACGCCAAAAACGATCCAGGATTTTCAGAACATGCTAAGTGAATTAAATGCTCAGGGATTTCCTTTATTGGTGGCTGAGCATTTAGTGTCCAAGCAAATTGCAGGTTATGCGGATTATTCTACATTTCGACCCATTCAGGGTTTTAAACACACTGTTGAACATTCTGTATTTCTTCATGCAGATTTTATAGGGCAAGGTCTGGGCAAAACCTTGATGCTCAAGCTGATTGAACATGCCCGACAAAATGCTATCCATGTTATGGTCGGTGCCATTGACCATAAAAATCAAGCATCAATTGCCTTACATGAGAAATTAGGCTTTAAACAAACCGGTTATATGCCAGAAGTTGGACAGAAATTTGGACAATGGCGCGATCTGGTATTAATGCAACTCAACCTGAACTAAACCAAAATATTTTATTTTTTATGTAAAACTTAATATAAATAGGTCAATAATCTGTTAGAAAAATTGCGGAGAGATAAAATTTTCTATTAAAACCAGAATAATGTCAGTTGAGTAAAATTATGGATAAATGGTTTATCTTTATCAGTATTCTCCCCCTGAGTAGTTTCAGTTTCGCCAATTCAGACTTTGAAACTGAACTCCGATCCGAATGTGCCAAGGTGAAAAGCTATGCCGACTCGGGAAGAAAATTTTATGATCAGAAACAGTATCAAAATGCGCTAGGACAATTTCAACAGCAAGCTTCCTGGTCTGCCTTTTGTGCAATGCATAGTGAAAATAGCGGTGTATCTTTTTCCGAGAGTGCCATTGCCACTGCTTTTAATAATGTCGGGTTAAGCTATTTTAAATCAGGAAAACCACAATGGGCACGGGCCTGGTTTTCAGTCTTTCCTCAGGCCAAAAGCAGTCAATTTAATTTAAAACAGCTTCCTCTCCCGCAAAAAACTCAAAACTTGGCTGGCATCTATATACAGCATGCTGGCTTCGGTCACTGGAATACCATTCAAGTCAAACGGATTAAAAATTCTTATCAGATTCATTTTAATGGCCTCTATATGGGAGTAAATAGCATGATTTATGGTCCAAATATAGGTGAATTTGAAACCACAATGCCTGTTAATAAAAATCAAACGACCTATCGATCAGATGACTGCAAAATTAATCTCAATTTTGCTTTTGATCCTAAACAGGGGCAGCAGGTGATTTTAAAACAGGACAATGGCAGTTCAGGTTGTGGCTTTGGACATAATGTCTATGCAGATGGACACTATTTAAAAGTTGAGTCTTAAATTGAGTTGTTAAAAAAGCCCGCGATTGCGGGCTTTTTAATAGGTATTAGCAGCAAATCATTTTAAACAACGATATCCGCCAGATTACCTTTCTGTTCCAACCAGTCTTTGCGATCACTGGCGCGTTTTTTGGCCAACAGTTTATCCAGTAAGCCTGAAGTCAGGTGCACATCATCCAGATCTAGCTGCACCAGACGACGAGTATTTGGATCCAAAGTAGTTTCACGGAGCTGGCTGGCATTCATCTCGCCTAAACCTTTGAATCGGGTGATTTGCGGATTCTTGGTTTTACATTTTTTCAGGATGCCTTCCAGTTCATCTTCATCCAGCGCATAGTGCACATCTTTAGCATCATCAATACGGAATAGTGGTGGCATCGCTACAAACAGATGCCCTTCCTCGACCAGAATCGGAAAGTGTTTTACGAACAGCGCACATAACAAAGTCGCAATATGCAAACCATCCGAGTCGGCATCGGCAAGAATACATATCTTGCCATAACGCAGTTCAGACAGATCATCTGAACCTGGATCGACCCCAATCGCGATTGCAATGTTATGTACTTCCTGAGAGGCCAGCACTTCATCCGAAGAGACTTCCCAGGTATTTAAAATTTTCCCGCGAATCGGCATGATCGCCTGGAAATTTTTGTCACGTGCCTGCTTGGCCGAGCCACCCGCAGAGTCTCCTTCCACAATAAACAGTTCAGACTGATCCAGATCATGTCCAACACAATCTGACAGTTTCCCAGGTAAAGTCGGACCAGCGACAATTTTCTTACGCTCAACTTTCTTAGCTGCTTTTAAACGGCGACCCGCTTTGGAAATGGCCATTTCTGCCAGTTGCATAGCGATGTCTGAATTCTGGTTCAGCCACAGTGCAAACGCATCTTTGGCAATATTCTGCACAATGCCTGAGGCTTCACGGCTAGATAAACGTTCCTTGGTCTGACCAGAGAATTGTGGCTCTTGGAATTTCAGCGACAGGATATAGTTCACCCCATCCCAGACATCTTCTGCAGACAGTTTCATATTCCGTGGCAACAGGTTACGCAGCTCACAGAACTCACGCATGGCATCGGTCACACCCGAACGTAAGCCATTCACGTGAGTACCACCCTGTGCGGTTGGAATCAGGTTGACATAAGATTCCTGAATACTTTCTCCACCTTCTACATTCCAGCAGATGGCAAATTCTGCACTGGCACGCTCAGCATCACCTGTCGCCACAAAAGCAGGGGCCGGAATAATTTCACGGTCTTCCAGCTCATCCATCAAATAGTCGACCAGACCATTTTCAAACTGCCAGATGATCTTTTCATCATTAATCTGGTCGATATAGTTAATTTGCAGACCAGCGGCCAATACCGCTTTGGCTTTTAAATTATGTTTTAAGGCTTTAAGGGCAAATTTGGGCGAATCGAAATATTTGGTTTCTGGCCAGAAATGAACAGTTGTCCCTGTGGCACGTTTCGGTGCCTTGCCTTCTAGCACTTCTAGTGGTGCAGTCGGTTCACCATTTTCAAAGGCCATTTTATACAAATTGCCGTGACGCTGAACTTCAACTTCTACGCGGCTAGAAAGCGCGTTGACGACCGAGATCCCCACCCCGTGCAGACCGCCAGAAAATTGATAGTTATCGGTACTGAACTTACCACCGGCATGCAGTTTGGTCAGGATAATTTCAATCCCGCTCTGACCATATTCCGGATGAATATCAACCGGCATACCACGGCCATTATCTTCGACCGATAATGAACCATCCTTATACACCGTGACCGTGACTTTATTGGCATGTCCCGCCAGTGCCTCATCGACCGCATTATCAATCACTTCCTGCGCCAAGTGGTTTGGACGAGAGGTATCGGTATACATGCCCGGACGACGACGCACCGGATCTAGACCAGATAAAACTTCAAGAGATTGAGCCGTATATTGAGACACGTTATTCGGTTTCCTTTTTTATGCAGTCGGATAAAAACTGTAAGAGCAGCGGAATTTTCTCCGCAAAATCATCCATACCATGGCTGCCATTGGCCTCTGTCATCAGCAGTGCAGGTGGACGAGCTGAACTATAATAGCGATGTGCTTCACGATAATCCAAAACTTCATCGCCTTGTTGTAACAGCACTAATATTTTGTCTGCATCTTGCGCAGTTGGTAGCGCCATAGCTTCGAGCTGGCCAAGATCTGCGTCATTCAGGCACCAGTTCGGATGAACCTGCAGAGGCAATTCATCATCAAACAGTTCACGAAACAGCTGCCATGGTCGCATTGCCGGATTGATCAGTACAGCCGGCACATGCGCTTGAGCGACCAGATATGTCGCATAGAATCCCCCGAGGCTACTGCCGACCAATGCCACCTGGTCCATCGACTGGATCAATTTAGAAATCTTCTGAATTGCAGCCATGGGCGGCATGTTCAAATCTGGTAAATGCACCTGAATATCCGGGTACTTTGCACAGTATTGTTCCAATAACTGGCCTTTAATCGAGCTGCTACTACTCTTGAACCCATGCAGGTAAATGATATTCATCGGCAATCAATAAAAAACAAACAAAATGTCAAAATTTAATTTAAAAGTGTGAAATACACTTCATTTTATAACCACTTAATTGCTTAAATTGTCTGACAAAAAAGCCTTTAATGTTATGCAATTCTCGCTATTTTAAGAGTATTCCGAATAAATTGAGAATCAAGAATACTGAAAAAAGAATTTATACCGCGAAGTGCTCAAAAAAGAAAGATGTCTACGGGTCATATAAAGGATAGGATCAAATGCCAAGTTTAACGCCATTGCATGAAACCTATTGTCGATGGGATCGAACTCCGCTTAGCCAGGCAGATGTCCTGGAAGGCCTGGCACAATTGGTCACCATGCGCTTTAGTGATGTAGTACAGGAGCTGATTAAATCGATTCAGCGTGAAATTTTAATGAGCGTATTCGGGCTGAGTGAAAAAAACTCCAAAACTTTCCAGAATATTCCTTATATCGTACGTCTGTATCAAATGTCTTATGACATGATCTTTCATTATGGCAATACCCTGATTGCGCCTGGACTGCGCCGTATTATTGAAAGATTTCCCAAATTACATAATAAACCTCTGACCCCGACCATGCATTTTATGGTCAGTGCCCTGAACGGGATTATTGGCGATTATCTGCTGAAATATCAGAATCCTCTCGCCCTGCCGATGCTCATTTACGATCATTATGGTTCTCTGCAACAAGGTGAGCTAACCGGACGCATTACCCTATTTGTGCATGGTCTGTGCATGAACCATTTGGACTGGTCAACCCGCAAATATCCGGGCATTGGAGAAAAATTACTGGCACAGCGTGACCATAACACCATGCTGTACCTGAACTACAATACCGGACGCCGCATTTCAGCCAATGGCCGCAGTCTGGCCAATGCCTTGCAGGATCTGGTCAAACGTAATCCAGGAATTACCAGTATTGATCTGATCGGACACAGTATGGGCGGTCTGGTGTCACGCAGCGCCTTGTTCTATGGCAAACAAAATGTCTATGACTGGATTCCGATGGTGGAAAATCTGGTCTGTCTGGGCTCACCGCATCATGGTGCGGTACTGGAACGTTTTGGTTTTAGTTTGCAGGAAAAACTTGGACATTTTCCTTTAGTGAAAATTGTGGGGCATGTGGTGAATATTCGCAGTAACGGGATTCTGGACTTACGCCATGGCAGCGTCCGGGATGATGACTGGGAACATAATCCGGTACGGATTGGCTTTATGGACGACAACCGTAAACCAGCCCCGATTCCTGCGCATATCGATGCCTATCTGGTGGCAGGTACGATCGAGTTTGAACACCATACCAACAAAACGCTTAATGTGATCGGCGATTATCTGGTCAGTGTCAAAAGTGCCTTGGGCGAACATCCCCACCCGCGTTTTGACCTGAAAGTACCCGACGCACATAAGGCGATTTTCTATGGCTTGAACCACTTTGAAATTCAGTATCATCCGTTGGTGGCTGAACAGATTGTGCGCTGGTTCTATCCAAGTGTGGAAGATGAAGCCTATACACAAATTCATGAATACGTGACCGATCTAGATAGTATTGAAGGCATTGCCCTGACCTGATTGAAGATAAAAAATTTGGTTCGCCTCTAAGAGAGTGATAAAAAAAGCCAGTCTGTAGACTGGCTTTTTGATTCCAATTTTGAAAATCAGTATTTATCTCTTAAACGTTTGACGGGCGCAGTCTGATATTTGCGAAATAACTGCCACAGGCTGATCAGCAATAAGATACTGAAGAACACCAATGACCAGACCGGTAAAGATTGCCCCAAGAACGTCCAGTCAATTGCGGCACATTCACCTGAACCATTTAATACCTGCTGTAATACCGATTTCATCGGCAAAGTTTCCAACCAGTAATCCAGACCTGGGCCACAGCTCGGCACTCGATCCGGTGGCAGGTTCTGTAGCCAGACATGCCGTGCAGCTACACCGACTGACCATAAGATACTGAGCGAGCCTAAGAAAGCATATACGCGCTTCATGGCATTGGATTTCGGATTATGCAGCAACGCAATCAGGGAAATAATCCCTAGTCCGATCAATCCGATTCGTTGAAACACACACAATGGGCAAGGGTTCAGGCCCTGTCCATGCTCAAGATATAAAGCAAATGCCATCCCGGCAATAGATGCCAAAAACAACACACCACTCACGAAGCGATAACCCCATTGCATGGTTAATCCTCTTATTTATTATCGATATTGGGCTAAATATTCAGTAAAACTGATCGTGTTATCTTGCTCGAGCTGGTGTTGTTGCTGCAATGACTTTTGTGACAATTCATTGAAATATTTAAGTGTTTCTTTGCTTAATCGATGTAATTCATAGAGATTGCTATGCTGATGGGCCAAATGCTGGCCAAATTGCCACATGCTGCTGTGGCTACGGATATCTCCGACAATCAGGGCTGACAAGGTCGCATCGACTTCATCGACACGGATCTGCATCGCTTGCATGGCGCTACTATATAAATCAGTGTCATAAGCCTGATCGAGCAATTGAGCCAGTGGCTGCATACGTTGCAAATGTAGATTACACCAGTCTTCAATCATATAACGCTGACCATTTTCCATAATTGCAGCGTTATAGGCGCGACCACGATTCACCACTTCTGCCTGATTCTGGTCAATGATTTCCTGTTCTGCATCCAGCAATGCCGGGCTGTCTTGCAATAAGCAGTACAGTGCCACTACTTCCAGGAAGCCGGCAGTATCTTCATTGATCCCGATCGCGCTATACGGATTGACATCTACAGCACGCAGCTCGACATAGCCGATCCCGCGATTTTGCAAGGCTTGCGATGGAGTTTCACCTTCTTGAGGTACCTGCTTCGGACGCACCAGACTGTAGTATTCATTTTCAATCTGTAGCACATGGTCATTGATCTGAATTGGCTGACCATTGGCATCATCCAGACCCAGACGGGTAAACTGTTTATACGGTGTTCTGACCGCTTTTTGCAGACCTGCCAGATAATCCTGCAGATTATTGTAGTGAATACCCAGCTGTTTCTGTGCCGAATTCTGGTAGCCAAAACGTCCCATCCGTAATGCAGTCGAATAAGGCGTATATAAAGTACCGCGCACCAGCGGGAATAAGTGGTGATCACGTCCAGTCATAAAACACTGACAAACTGCTGGACTGGCACCAACCAGAAAAATTACCAGTGGCGTCAAACGAATAAAGTTACGGATCAGCCCCATATAACGATGGCTGCGATAATCTTGCAGGCTTAAAGCGCGTAGCTCTTCATCGGCTTCCTGTTCTTGTAGCGCTGTAAAGAAATGATCCGGGAAAGACAGATTATAGTGAACCCCGGAAATGGTCTGCATACGGCGACCATAACGCACGCCTAAACCATGACGATACAGCGTTTTAAATAAGCCAATATTGGAACTGCCATATTGTGCTAACGGGATATTTTCATCCTTGCTGTCGAGCATGCACGGCATGGACATCGGCCAGAGCTTTTCATCATTTTTCAGATGACGGTGTACAAAGGCATGAATGTCGGTCAGGTAGTTGAGAGCTTCATTAATACTCTCTTTCGGCGGAGTAATAAACTCCATTAAGGCTTCAGAATAATCAGTCGTAATATGCGGATGTGTCAGAGCTGAACCTAAGGCATGAGGATGTGGTTCCTGCGACAGGAAACCATTGCTTTGCATACGCAAGCTCTCACGCTCGATACCGCGCAGCATTCCTTTGATGAGCGACGAATCTACCCATTCCGGTAATACATCATGGGCAGTCGATTCAGGTTGACTCATTACAATCTCGCTTAATGGGGGTAACTATTAAAATAGAATCATCGGTTTAGCTTAGTATACCGCGATTTCCAGACAGCACATGCTGCCCTGCCTAGTTTTCAAGCAAACCATTGATTTTTAGTTGGGCAAATTTTTAACACAAAGTTTCTCTATAAGACATGTGAAATTTGTGATTTTATTGACAAATAAATGCTAATAAATTGTAAACATTATGAATTATCAAGATATTTTAGACTTCTGGTTTAGTCCTGAAACGCAACCCAACTGGTTTGCCAAAAGTGACCAGTTCGACCAAAGTTTGAAGGAAAAATTTGGCGATATTCTGGAACAAGCAAGTAAAGCTGAACTGTGGTCATGGCGTAAGAATGCTGACGGCCGTCTGGCAGAAATCCTTGTTCTGGACCAGTTTTCACGCAATATTTTTCGGGATACGCCGCGTGCTTTTGCTCAGGACAGTCTGGCTTTGGCACTGGCTCAGGAAGCCATCAGCCAGGATCTGGACAAGCAGCTGAGTCCGGAGCAACGTTCCTTTCTTTATATGCCTTTCATGCATAGCGAGTCTC
This sequence comes from Acinetobacter sp. CAU_H_56, assembly GCF_058599425.1. Classification (NCBI taxonomy): domain Bacteria; kingdom Pseudomonadati; phylum Pseudomonadota; class Gammaproteobacteria; order Moraxellales; family Moraxellaceae; genus Acinetobacter; species Acinetobacter sp. CAU_H_56. The sequence continues at coordinate 2,955,268 of NZ_CM178654.1, forward strand.
AATTAATCCATGAATTTGCGCTAAAATTATTTCAGCGCCTCGGCAATCCAGAAAACCTCGAATATGAAATCAAGCATAAAATCATTATTGACCGTTTCGGACGCTACCCACATCGCAACCAGATTCTGGGCCGTGAATCCACCGAGGAAGAATTGAGTTTCCTGACCCAGCCAGATAGCAGCTTCTAGAGGTCTGTAACTCGCTGGATCATCCTATCAGGAGAACGAAGATGAAAAAGACCGTCATTGCCCTGACCCTTGCGACGACCGCCCTGCTTTCCGGCTGTGCAACGACACCGTCCAAGCCGCTTACCTTTGACCAGCTCGGCCATTACAGCACCACCCCACTGAATGCCAACACCTACCGCATCAGTTTTCAGGCGCGACCTAATATGAGTTTCGGTACGGCCGAAGAAATCACCCTGCTGAAAGCCGCTCAAACTACGGTACAAAATGGCTTCCAGTTTTTCCGGGTACTGAACGATCCTAGTAACCGTACCCAGCAACCACCGCGTCAGGCGATTGTCTATCCGGCGCCTAGCGTCTATCCATACGGCTATTATCGTCCTTATGGTTATTCCCGCCGCTATCCGGGATTCTGGCCCGATCCATTCTATGACCAGCCCTATACTGTCACTTTAGATCCTGCTCAAGTGGCTTATACCATTGAGTGCTTTAAAGCCGGTCAGGAGCCGAAAGATGCTTTTGATGCGCGCTTGATTTTACAATCACTTGGCGCTAAATATGGAGTAAGTCCATCCGGCCAAGTACTCCAACCGCAGCCGGCCACGCCCCAATAACAGGATTATTTATGCAGAAAGAGCAGCCGTCACCAAGCTTACAACGCAGTAAACGTTTTGCGACCATTGCACTGGTCGTCGCAGTACTGGCTTGGCTGGCGCTGATGATTACTGCAAAACTGCTGCCTGAATATGTCTGGCTGATTCATATCCTGATGCTCTCTGCCGAAGCAGGTGTAGTCGGTGGTCTGGCGGACTGGTATGCGATTACCGTGCTGTTCCGCAATCCTTTTGGTCGGCTGCCGATCCCGAAATTTTTACGTGACCATACTGAAATTATTCCACGCAATAAAGCCCGGATTGCCGAATCTATGGGTCGCTTTGTGCAGGAAAATTTCCTTTCCCCGCAAATTGTGCAGCGCAGTCTGGCCAGTACCGATTTAAGTCTGGCTGCCGGCCGCTGGCTGGCCAATCCACAGAATAATGCTCAGGTCACACAAGTGATTCAGCAGACTGTACCTAAAGTATTTGAATTTGTCGGGCAGGAACAGATCGCCGGATTTATTCAGAGCAACAGTGTGCAATGGGTCAAAAATACCCAGATCAATACCTTGGCCAGCGAAATGTTACGCGCTGTTTTAGAAAATGATTTCCATCAGGATGTGCTGCAACGCGGCCTGGATGTGGTGCATGCCTGGATGACTTCACATCCGGAACAGACCCGTGAGCTGACCCGCACTTTATTCAAGGAAATGGGGGTCTGGCGTCTGGCCAAAGGCGCGAGCTGGATCGGCATTGATGTGCAGCAACGCAGTATCGATTCGGTGATTCAGCGGGTGGAAGCCATGCTGGCAGATCCCGATCATCCATGGCGGCTTAAAATTGAAGAAACTGCTCAAGAACTGATGCAGCAATTGGCAGACTCTGAAAGTATGGCCAGTCAGCGACTGAATGAAACCAAAGATGCTCTACTCGACAGCCCGCAAGTGCTAAATTTTATCAGTGGTGCAGTGGTCATTTTATGCGATGCCATCAAGGCAGATTTGCAAAAATCGGATTCGGGGATTGCAGAGAATCTGCGAGTCGCCATTCAGCAAGTCGGTGAGAATATTATTTCAAATACCTCAGTGCGTGAGTTACTGAATAAACGTCTCAGTGGTATCGCTGTCGATTTGAGCGACCAGTACAGTGAGAAAGTGATTCGTTTTATCAGTGAACGTATTCATGAATGGGATTCGACCGAGATGATCGACAAGATTGAAAATGAAGTCGGTGGTGACCTGCATATGATCCGGGTTAATGGTGTCGTGGTCGGGGCCTGTATTGGTCTGATCCTTGGAATCATCCGTGCTGCAGTCGAGCATCTGATTTAATTGATTTTTAGTTAGAGAGCCTATCTGTTAGTGAATGCTTTTTACCTTCTAGAACTTCTTTCTTAATTCTCATTGATAGAAAACAATTATTTGGGTGGCTGATTTCCTGACATATCGACCAGCAATCCAGCAAATTTGCGTACAAAAGGTAAAAGCGTCACCACAATCGGAAAAGCAATCGCCCAGGAAATCATCCAGTTATGAAACCAGAGGGCCATAAAGCCCTCAATCCAGCCCAGATTGCGCAGCATGTTAATCATGGAAATAATTCCACTCATCAGGCAGGACAAGATAAAAGGCACAATGACCAAGGCCCATTTGGCTGGAAGTTTGGGAATATTGCCGATGATGGTCGGACGCTGTTTTGAATCCATGCTGACTCTTTTTATAGTTTCAATCAGGCTAATATAGGCCATTTTGATTGCTGGATGATTCATTTTTTATAGTAAAGTTTGCAACTTATTTATTCCCCTCTTTCTCATGTGATCCTTCATTGATGACCGACCGATGGATAGAAACCATAGGCTGCTAATCGTATATTTTTTATTCCCCATAAATGGTTTTACCTAAAGAGTCGGAAATTTGCTATATTTGCTGTTTTTCTGCGATATCTATTTTCGACTGATTATGAATACGGCAATCCAAGCAGCTCTCGATCATGCAGTGCAAACTTTACAGGCACAAAACGTACTCCCATCTGACTGGAACAATACAAGTAATTTGACGCGTACCAAAGACCGCAGCCACGGTGACTTTGCATCAAATATTGCCATGATCGCGTCTAAAGCTGCGGGGATGAAACCGCGTGATTTAGCAGAAAAAATCCTTGCTGCCCTGCCTGAAGTGGCGGATATCAGCAAGGCAGAAATTGCAGGCCCAGGCTTTATTAACTTCTTTTTAAATGCAGACCAGCGTTTTGCTGTGCTGGATCAGATTCAGGCTCAACAGGCAACGTATGGTCGTACCCAGGCCAATGCGGAAAAACGCGTTCAGGTTGAATTTGTGTCTGCGAACCCGACTTCTAGCCTGCACGTAGGTCATGGTCGTGGCGCTGCTTATGGTATGACTGTTGCAAATCTGCTTGAAGCGACAGGTGCCAAAGTTGACCGTGAATATTATGTCAACGACGCTGGCCGTCAGATGGATATTCTGGCAACTTCAACTTACCTGCGTTATTTAGAATTGACGGGTCAGGAACTGGTGTTCCCGAAAAATGCCTATCAAGGTGACTACGTCAAAGAAATCGCACAAAGCATTATTGATAAAGACGGCGATATCTATGTTCGCCCTGTTGCAGACGTTTATAAAGATGTCCCTGAAGATGTACAGTACGCTGCCGAACCGGATGCTGAAGGCAATAAAGTGGTGGTTTCAGGCGATAAAGAAAAACACATTGATGGCCTGATCTTCAACTCCCAAACCTTATTGAATGAAGGTTACCGCGTCTTCCATCAAGCTGCGTTAAAAGCCATCCTTGATGATATTAAAGATGACCTTGGTGAATTCGGGGTGACTTTCAATCAATGGTTCAGTGAAGCGACTTTGACTGAAAAAATTGATGAAGCGCTACAAACTCTAGATCAGCGTGGCTTCCTGTATGAAAAAGATGGCAACATCTGGTTCAAGTCGACTGAATTTGGTGATGAAAAAGACCGCGTGGTTAAACGCCGTAATGGTCAAACCACTTATTTTGCCTCTGATATTGCGTATCACCTGAACAAATTACAACGTGGCTATACCGATATCATTGATATCTGGGGTTCAGACCACCACGGTTATATCGCACGTGTAAAAGCCGCGATTGATGCTCTGGGCTATGACTCGAAAAAACTGACTGTACTTCTGGTTCAGTTTGTCAGCCTGTGGCGTGGTGGCGAGATGGTACAGATGTCCTCTCGTTCAGGCCAGTTCGTGACTTTGCGTGACCTGCGCAAAGAGGTCGGGAATGATGCAGCGCGTTTCTACTATGTTATGCGTAAATCTGAACAGCATATTGACTTCGACCTTGACCTTGCCGTATCTCAAAGCAAAGACAACGCCGTATATTACATCCAGTATGCGCATGCGCGGATCTGTCGTATGTTAGAAAAGGCAGCGTCTACAGGCGTGAACTTTGACGTCACCACTGCACGTGGTCTGGCAGCTAAACTTGAGCTGGAAGCGGAAACTGAAATTCTGGCAAAACTGGCGGCTTATCCAGAGATTGTCGTTCGTGCTGCAAATAGCTATGAACCACATCAGATTGGTAACTACCTAAAAGAGCTGGCTGCGCTGTTCCATGGCTGGTACAACGACAACAAGGTTCTGGGCGATGATGCAGAATTGACTCAGGCACGTTTACTGTTATCTGTAAATGTTCGCCAAGTACTGCGTAACGGTCTGGAACTGCTTGGTGTATCGGCGCCTGAGAGCATGTAAGCAAAACACTTTTTGTATGCTCGCAAGGCGAGAGCTATGCTCGAAGCGAAAATGCAAAGCACTACTTTTACATTGACGCAAGACGGAGAGCCCTGCTCGAAGTAAGCATGCTCATACCGTTTATCTGCTGAATAAACATTTTGTAACTTTAGCTATGTGTTTGAAGATGCAGATAAATTAAAATTCTGTGTGATTTGTGATCTAGATAATGACTTTTCTATCACGATCACATAGGATGAAGTCATAGTAGGGGCATAACTGCTGTTATGCCTTTTCTATTTGCCCCGATAAATAAGAGGAAATCCCAAGTGTTTGGAAAAACGCAGCGCGGTGTATCTGAAAGACCGAATAAGCCTAAAAAGCCACTTATTCCTACCTGGCTTGGCACACTCGTGATCATTTTAATCGTGTTAAGTTTTTTAATGGCACTCATGCTGTGGAAGCCATGGGAACCTGTTAAACCTAAAAACCAGGCTACGGCTGAGCATTCTCAAGAAGAAGATACCAATAAAGACTACCGTTTTTATGATCTGTTGCCACAACAGCAAGTAACACCGATTCCTGAAGAGGCGGTTCCTGAAGCAAAAAATCAGGAAGCAGTGGTGATTGTAGAGGCACCAAGACCAGAAGTTGATGAATCAGAAACAGCAACTGAGCCGGGTCTGGATGCAACCGAAGCCCCAACTCCTGCTTCTGCAAGCTATATTTTACAAGTCCGTAGTTTTGATGACCCGGATCAGGCAGATGCCCGCCGTGCAGAAATCATTCTCAACGGTTTATCTGCAGATGTAGTCCGCAGTGTGGAAAATGGCAAGGTTTGGTATCGTGTCGTGTCTGGACCTTATGACTCAGCGGAATCTGCCATTATTGCACAGCAAACCTTACAGCACAGTGGTATCGATTCGATCGTGGTCAAACGATAAGGTTTAAATATAAAAAGCGCCAGATGGCGCTTTTTTTTGGATCTTTTATCTCCTCCCTTTTTTAAAGGGAGGTTGGGAGGGATTTTAATTTTTTAACTCCCTCTTGCGAAGCAAGGCTTCTCACCTTTTTCAAAGGGAAAGAATCTAAGGGATATTTGTTATCATGAGATTCCCTCCTAAGCAAGCTTTAAAGCACTGCTTTGAATTGAAGCGCAAGAGGAGGAAATTAGAATATTTAATCCCCCTCAATCCCCCTTTTTCAAAGGGGGAAGCAACACAACAGGAGATTAAAAGCTTTTTATAGGGTATGCCCCAACGCCTCACCCATCAACACGGTTGAATTGGCTTTAAACTTCTCATCCCATTGCATCTTGTTTTCTTCAAACAGAATAACAGCGGTTGAACCTAAGTAGAAACGACCCAGCTCAGCACCTTTTTCTAAGAAAAGATTATGTTGATTCAGCTCGATACGGCCAGAGGGTTTTACTTTGCCAGTCGCTACAGTTTCAATACCAGCCACAATCATCGCGCCAACTAGAACCACTGCCATACGACCCAGTTCAGTATCAAACAGACATACCATACGTTCATTACGGGCAAACAGGCCCGGAATATTTTCGGCTGTGGTCTGGTTGACTGAGAACAATTCACCCGGTACATATAAAGTTTCGGTCAGAGTCCCGGCGAATGGCATATGGACACGGTGATAGTCACGTGGTGACAGATACACGGTCGCAAACTCACCATTCTTGAATGGTTCTGCAAGTTGCGGATCAGCAATCAGGTTTTCAACCGTAAACTTCTGGCCTTTGGCCTGAAACACATCGCCATTTTCAATTTTACCCAGTTGGGAAATCGCGCCATCTGCCGGAGATACAATCGCAGTTGAATCAGCATCGACCGCACGCACCCCGGTTCTTAATCCACGGGTAAAGAAATCATTAAATGATTTGAATTTCAGGGCATTGGTTTGCTCAGCAATCGACATATCAATCCCGTATTTGGTCTTGAATGCTGCGATCACGGCTGTTTTTACAATCGGATTTTCGCTGGCTGCAATTTTTCCCACCACACGGGACAGGCGATGCTGTGGCACCACTTTTTGGGCCTGGATAAACAGTTGTTGTTTTAGACGCGATGTGATGCTCAAGATGGCACCTCTCCTGTAGCGATTGGACTATCGAGGCGGTTGCCCCATTCACTCCACGCACCATCATAGGCTCGAATATTCCAGCCGAATAAGCGACCCAGAATATAAGCCAGACCTGAACGGTGATGGGACTGACAATACACCACAACCGGCTGATCCAGATCAAATCCCAGTTGTTCCAGACGCTGCTGAGTACGTGGTAAAGGATGTAATTTTAAATGATTTTGCCGGTTAAGGGCAGTACTCCACTCAAAATGACGTGCGCCCGGGATGTGACCACCGCGTCGCGCAGCCAGACGAAGGCCGGTATATTCATCTTCTGTACGACAATCCCATACCTGAATATTTTCATTTTCAATGAGTTGTTTTAATTCATCATAATCAATCTGAAACTCAGCCTTTCTTTCAAGATTGACTGGAATCAGATGATCAACGGGTATAAACGTTTCCTGATCCGATGAAGTCGGTAGTCCCGCACCCAGCCAGGCATGAATGCCGCCATTGAGTAAACTGGTATTTTTAAAGCCCAAACAATGCAGGTTCCAGAGCAGGCGCCCTGCCCACGCACCGCCTTCATCATCATAAGCCACGACATGATGTTCAGGAGAAATATTCAGGTAACGAATTAAAGCTTTCAGCCCTTCTACGTCCGGTAACAGGCCCATGGCTGTTTCTTCCTGACGAACCAGCAGCTTGGGTTGCAGATGTAAGGCATGTGGAATATGCAATTGTTCATAAACCGACGCCCGGCTTAAATCAACAATTCGAAGTTTTTCGTGTTCCAAATGCGGAACCAAATCTTCTGCTTCAATCAGCAGACCAAAGTCAAAGGCGGAAGCTGTCATCTTAGTAGTTGTCATTGCGGTCAAATCCTTTTGATCTTAGCACAGCTCATTTTTTCAATTATGTTGTTTTTATCTAGATCCTTAGCATAATTTTAGCTAAAGCTAATTTAAGAAAGACCATCATCTAAGAAAAAACCGCCTCATGATTGAAGCGGTTTTTTGAATAAAGCAGAGATTTTTAGGCAGGTTCTGAGATATTGAACACCTGACGTAAATAAGCCAGGAAGGTATCATTATCTGTCATGGTTTTGCCTGGGCTATCGGAGATTTTCGCCACGGATTGACGGTTACATTCCACCAGTTTCAATACGATATTTAGCGGCGTCTGCCCCATATCATTGGTCAGATTGGTGCCGATCCCGAAACTGACCTGAAAGCGGTCTTTGAAGTATTGATGCAATTTCCAGGCTTTTTCCAGATTAAGACCATCACTAAAAGTCAGCATTTTGGTTTTGCTGTCAATTTTCAGCTTTTTATAGTGAGCATAAGCTTTGTCACCCCATTCATAGGGATCGCCACTATCATGACGCAAGCCATCAAACAGTTTGGCAAAGTACAGGTCAAAGTCACGCAGGAAAGCATCCATACCGACTACATCGGTCAAGGCAATTCCGAGGTCACCGCGATATTCCTGTACCCAGGTTTCCAGGGCTGCTTTCTGGAAATTACGCAAACGCACATCTAACGCCTGAAAGGCTTGCAGAAATTCATGCGCCATGGTGCCAATCGGGGTAATGCCCAACTCTTTGGCTAAATACACATTACTGGTCCCACGGAACACGTGCGGTGCAGCTTTATTGAATTCTTCGACAACATGCTTTTGCCAGTCAAAACTATAACGACGGCGGGTACCAAAGTCTGACACCAGGAACGGTGGATCATTCGGGTTCTGCGCGGCATCATACTGTTTTAAAAGTTCAATTTTAGCTTTTAAACGGCGTTCACCTTCGGCTAGCACTTCAGGTGTACGAATGCGGCTGAAATACAGTTCATTGACAATGGCCAGTACAAAGATTTCAAACATCATTGCCTGAACCATGGGGCCTTCAATAGTAATATCCAAGCGGCCTTCATTATCGATGGTGGCCTTAATAAAACGGCGTTTGAGCTGGAATAGTTCCAGATAATCCACAAAATCGCTTTTGATAAAACGCAGGCTGCGTAAATATTGTAATTCGTCTTCTTTAAATTTGAGCTGACACAGCAAATCCAGTTGATGATTCAAATCATCCAGAATATCCGTCAGCGGATATTCCGTGTCTTCCAGATTGCGACAACGGAAATGATAGACACTATGCGTTTGCGGAAACTTGTGTAATACCACTTGTAGCATGGTGAATTTATACAAGTCAGTATCTAACAAAGAGTGGATAATTGGAGCCATAACTAAGGAAAATATCGCTGTGCTTATCCCGCATTAAAGCATAAAAGTTTAGGCAATATTGCAGGATTTACGTACAGCTAGCTGAATTATCGACAAAAGTTCAAGAAAATAAACTGCTTCCTGCTCGGTTATTTGACTGCTTTCAGCCCGTTTTCCTGTTCCTTGATAATTTTCTGTAGCTGCTTTTCCTGACCGATCACCTTGGCAAATTCAGCTGTGGTTTTTTGCCCGGTTTTCTTGGCTTGAGCATCACAGTCGACCTGACGCAGCTGTTTGGCAATGGCAAATTCCATTTTGAACAAGGCACCCATCAATGCCGTATTGCCACGCTTGTCCCGGGCGCAGCGGTCTGCCCCTTTGGCCAGTAAGGTGGTCACGATATCCTGATGGCCATAATAGGTCGCCATCATCAACGGGGTATAACCATCTTGATTGCGTATATCGACTGGAAAGCCGTGTTTTAAAAATTCATTGATCACTTCGCTATTGCCAATTTTAGCCGCAGCAAAAAACAGATCGATCAATTCCTGTTGTGAGGTCATCTGAACGCTTGCCGCAGTTTTTGCAGGGGAGACATTCTTCACTTCAGCAGCAGTTGCGAATGCGGAGCTAAAGGCAAGAATACTGGCTAAAAATGCATATGGCAGAACTTTCATGATGAACTCCAACAGAAATCGAAAGGAAAATTTAAGTCTCTAAAGACTTAATTGACCTGAGATGGAATAAAAAACAGAGTGCCTGTAAAACTCCCCCTAGGGTGCAGGAAAGGTTTGGAGTATTACAGGACTTTTTGGAGGTGATGCGCTAGGCCCTAGTCACCAGTTCCTCAAGACCAATCGGAATTAGTCTTTTAATTTTGCAGCTTTGGCTTTAACGATGGCGATGTCACCATTTACAGCTTTAGTCATGCGCATACCGTAGTCAACATCTGCCTTATAGAAGTAAGACAACATGATGTGCTTGGTTTCTGAATCTTTGACATTGCCCAGATCAGCCGCCAGGTTCATGATCAGGTCATCTTTCTCTTTGGCAGTATATGAACGGTACAAGTCACCTGCTTGCTTGAAGTTTTGCTCTTTAGTACCGATCTGTTGCACATGACCAGTCAATGGCGTTTCAACTGCACGCGCTTTTTCAGTCGCCGGTTTTGGCTCTTTACGGCTTGGCTCGTAGTTCACATCAGAGTCACGTTCAGACACATTCATGTGACCTTCCTGGTTATTGTTGTTCACATTCACCACAGGACGGTTTACCGGAATTTGCTGATGGTTCGCACCTAGACGATACATTTGTGTATCTGAATAAGAGAAGATACGGCCTTGAAGCAAACGGTCTTCAGATGGTTCGATACCTGGGACCAGATTACCTGGTGCAAATGCAGCCTGTTCAGTTTCATTGAAGAAGTTCTTCGGCATACGGTTGAGTGTCAATGTACCGACTTTCACTTCTGGAACCAGTTTGGTTGGCCAGATTTTGGTTGGGTCTAGCGGATCGAAATCAAAGCTGTTCAGATCTTTAGGATCAAGCACCTGAATATACAGATCCCATTTCGGGAAATTACCTGCATAGATGTTGTTATAAAGATCGTTGGTCAAGTGGTTGAAATCTTTACCTTGTTGCACAGCTGCTTCTTTGACGTTCAAGCCCTTCACGCCCTGTTTAGAGCGGAAGTTGAATTTCACGTACTTGTATTCGCCTTTGTCGTTATACAGTTTGTAGGCATGTACACCGAAACCGTCCTGTTCGCGGTAGCTGGTTGGGACACCTTGCTTGCCATAAACATAAGTCAGCATGTTGGTTGCCCAAGGCTGGCTAGACAGGAAGTCAAACACACGGTTGGCATCTTGTACGTTGGTGACGGGGCTTGGTTTCATCGCGTGGATGAAGTCCGGGAATTTGATCGCATCACGGATAAAGAAGACTGGTGTCTGGTTACCGACCAAATCCCAGTTACCTTCCTGAGTATAGAATTTGATGGCAAAACCGTGCGGATCACGTAGGGTTTCTGGTGAACCTTTACCATGAATGACAGTAGACATGCGCACAAAAACTGGAGTTTTAGTACCGGCCTTGAATAAAGAAGCAATTGTTAAATCAGACAGATCTTTCGTCGTAACGAATTCACCATAAGCCCCTGTACCACGTGCGTGAACCACACGTTCAGGAATGCGCTCACGGCCAAAACGTTGCAGTTTTTGAACCAGTTGCACATCTTGTAGCAAAGTTGGACCTTGTGGACCCGCAGTGATCGAGTTCTGATTGTCACCGACTGGTGCCCCGTTATCTTTGGTTAATGGCGCAGCTTGTACAGCTGTCACCGTTGCAAGCATTGCAACAAGTAATGAACGCTTAAACATTTCTAACTCTCTCAATTTAATACCTTTCCTGCATGCAGCTAAGATACGTGAGAGTATAAAATAGATAAAACAGATAATTTTTATAATTATGATCGTGTTTTTAGATAGTTTAAAATATTATCAATGATAATCAATCAATTAAGCCCATTTTTTAGACATTAACTTAATAATAGATGAGTCTGATCTTGCTACAATGGCGGCAATTTTGAATCTGACTGAAATTGATTATGCGTGCATTATTACAACGGGTACTGGAAGCCAAAGTCGTGGTCGATGGTGAAACCACCGGAGAAATTGGCAAAGGTATTCTGGTTTTTCTGGGCCTCGGTAAAGAAGATAATCTGGAAAAAGGCAAAAAACTGATTGATAAGATATTGAAATACCGTTTCTTTGATGATGAGCAGGGCAAGATGGGCTGGAATGTCAGTCAGGCCGGTGGCGGTTTACTGCTAGTGTCCCAATTTACCTTGATGGCGCAAACTCAAAAAGGCTTACGCCCGGACTTTGGTCCCGCCATGCCGCCAAGCGATGCCAAGGTCTTGTATGAACAGCTGGTTGAATATGCGCAGAGCCAGTTCGAAAATGTACAAACCGGTATTTTTGCGGCCGATATGAAAGTGCATCTGGTCAATGATGGGCCGGTAACGTTTAATCTGGAAGTTGAATAAACCGTCATTGTTCCAAAATGAAAAAAGCCCTCTTGATGAGGGCTTTTTTATGATAATCCTTCCCTAGCCCCTCCTTTAATTAAAGCAGGGGGATTAGGAGTTATTTACCAGTTTTCTCTTTAATAAACTGACGTGCCATTTTCACTTTTTCTTTGACCGGTTTTGGCAGTTTAGGCGGAATCATTTTCGCGACCTGGTTAAACCAGACCAGCAGACCAAAATCACCTTCCATTTTAATCGTGCCACTTTGCATACCGGTCATGAATGCAGTCGGATCACCTTTGAGCAACGTTTTTACGCCCTGTTCACTGTCAGCAAATTGCAGCACAAAATCAGCTTTTTCTGCATCACCTGAAACAGTATCAATATGACCATTATTCACAACGATCTGACGTGCCATTCCTTCATCTGTTCCGATCTGGATACGGAACTGGCGTTCATGTACCAATTCAATAAATTTCGGACTGGTACGCGCTAACTGCTTCATACGTAATGCAAGACCTGCGACCAGCAAATCAAGTGGATCGGTACTGAGGTCAACCAGAGGAAGTTTGAGCACAGGAATGGAGGACAGTTTCATGGAATTATGCCTATTCTAATTGTACGAAAATTGACAAATATCCTAGCATAGATCAAAGCCAGGCAGATGCAGGACTTTGTATCATATTTCTAAACGAAAAATGCACCCGCAGGTGCATTATTTCGCTGATATTAGAGAACTTAACGGCTAGATAGCTGCTGCTGGTCATCTTCATACACTGGTGTATGTTCGATATAACGGCGTTTAGCCAAAGCACGCTCTGCACGTCGATCTTCACGCAATAACAGTAAGGTCACTACGACCATCACGGCCGTTAAAGCTGTCAGATAGCTATATGTCATCGGGAGCTCAAACAAGGCTTGAGTACCTACTCGAATCACTTCGATCAGGCCCCAGGCCAGCATTCCCGCAGCCATAAAACTTAACCAGCGACGATAAGGCGAGAAGAAAACAGCAAGCACAGCCGCGGCGACTAAACTAAAGCCTACGAGAGTTGCTAGATTCGCTGTTACCATATAAACCCCTCCATCCAAAAGGATAGTGTGTATGCTTGATATTGCAACCGTCCTACCTATTGAATTTCGTTAAATCAATAAAATGGAATGTGTTGATTTGTATCTCTATGCATGCATTATGCTGAGTTTTTTGCATAAAAAAAGTCCTGTTTTCTCCCCTTACGACATACTCTGTCGCGATATTATTTTGTCATTACATTTTTTATTTTCACAGTATTTGTGGATCAATTGCTGCGTCGATGTTGGCGTGTCATTACAAAATCATATGCCCTTTCATCGACTTAAAAAAAATATTTTCCGTTTAAGATGATCGGGGTATTTATAGACAAGCTATGCCGTCCCTCGATAAAAGTTAAGCTAAAAATATAAAAAAACGCGACCCTAAGGCCGCGTTGGATTTCATCGCAAAGCTATGTGTTACGCGCGGCTCAGATCTTTATCATGGACACCGAGCAGGTATAACACACCATCTAGACCCACGCTGGAAATGGCCTGATTGGCATTCTGACGAACTAAAGGTTTGGCACGGAAAGCGACACCCAGACCCGCAATTGAAAGCATTGGCAGGTCGTTGGCGCCATCACCCACAGCAATGGTCTGTTCCAAAGAAATTCCCATATTGTCGGCAATTTCGCGGAGCAATAAAGCCTTGCGTGCGCCATCTACGATATGACCTTTGACTTCACCCGTCACCACGCCATCCTGCACATCCAGAACGTTGGCATGAACTTCATCAATTCCCAGCTTGGCTTGCAGATATTCTGCAAAATACTGGAATCCGCCAGACAGAATCGCGGTACGGTAGCCCAGTGCTTTCAAAGTTGAAATCAGGCGTTCTGCACCTTCAGTCACAGTTAGACGTTCTGCAATTTTTGGCAATACCGATGCATCCATGCCTTTTAATAAAGCAACACGGGCACGGAAACTTTGCTGGAAGTCCAGCTCACCCTGCATGGCGCGTTCAGTGATTTCAGAGACTTGGATGCCGACACCAGCTTCAATTGCCAGCTCATCAATCACTTCCTGCTCGATCAGGGTCGAGTCCATGTCAAAGCAGACCAGACGGCGATTACGGCGGTAAGCATTATCTTCCTGTACCGCGACATCGACATTCAGGTTATTGGACAGGCTTAAGCAGGCTGCACGCATGGCTGCTGCATCCAGCATCTGGCCTTTCAGACCAAACTGTACACAGGCACGTTTAGGGCCATTGTTTGAACCATCCAGCTCAGGACGGCCAGAAAGACGGGTCACGGTTTCAATATTGAAGCCCTGACTCGACACGATTTTGGTCACGGCTTGCAGATGAGAGGCATTTAATTCCGGGGCCAATGCCGTTACGATATAACGCGTGCGGCCACCCTCTCTTACCCACTGTTCATATTCAGCAGCAGAGATTGGTTTAAAGCGCACTGTTAACCCGATATCATGTGCTAGAATCAGGATTTCCTTCATGGCTAATGCTGTTGCAGTTTGGTCATCAGACGATACAACAATACCTAAGGTCAGTTGATTATGAATGACCGCTTGCCCCACATCTAGAATCTGTAAGGAATGAGCGGACAAAACCTGCATTAATCGTGTAAATTGATTAGGCTGGTCGGGTCCTAAGAATGATATAAGAATGATTTCTCGCATGAATTGACTCGGGTCTGAGCTACAACTATTGTTAGAATCATAATCGAAATTGAACAGAATTGCCTTGGAAGTTTACGTTGAATGCGCCTAGACAAGGGCTATTTGCTAGCCTACTGATTGTAAGTTTTGCTCTGCATACCTTTTTACTGGTATTGGCAACGACTCACCAACTGAATGATAACCGTGCCAACCAGGGACAGCTCATGACGAGCCAACTGGTCACAGACAGCCTGGCGGAGCTTGAACCGGCGAACCGCGTTTCTCTGGCACTTCTGGCCAACCGTTATGCGACTAACCCAAGCGTTGCTTCAATTCGTATCCTGGATGCGAATGGTCAGGTTTTAGCCACTGGTGGGCTGACCAAGACCCGTGATGGGGAAGTTTTTGTCCGAGATGCCCTGCAAAACGAGAAAAAAGTCGGTGTGATTGAAATCACCTTGATTGAGCCAAGTATTGGTGAAATTCTGCGGACTCAATGGCTCGCCATTCTGTTCTCTTTCATTATTCATGGTTTGCTTTGGGTCGGTTATCGCGCAGTAGCGCGTCCAAGCCGTACCGAGTATCTGGCACGTATCAATAATGAATCGCGATTGAAATTCGAGATTCAGACCTTGACTCAGGCACTGGAACAGGAAAAGCATAATGCCGCCCTCGCCATTGCCCAGGCACAGCAAGCCCTGAAAAACAAACCGAAAGAAAAAGACAGTAAACCGGTGGTCCTGGATACTGATAGCCTGAGCTTGAACATTCAGTTCTATGATCCAAAACAGTTGCTGGATAGTGTGAATAAGACGGTATCGGTTCCTTATTTCAATCTGTGCCAGATTTTCCTGAACAAAGCCACTGAACTGTGCATCCAGCATTACAAACTGAACAGCACGGATATTTGTACCGTACACAAGTTTGATGAGAAAGGTGCCAGTATCAGTATTGCGGCAGACAAGCCAGATGCCCTCGCCTGTCTGACCATGATCAGTTCAGTATTCCAGTTACTTTCGGAAGTTCTGTATAAACGTTATCGCGAAGAAAAACGTTTTGTGCTGCAGACACGTAGTGCAATTTCTTCAGCCGTTGAAGAAATGCAGCTTAATTCCGTTCAGGCTGCAGAACGTTTGGTTCAGCAACTGGTCGCTAAAGAAAGTGCACTGCATGTTCCTAATGCCCTGTTAAAACAAATCGCAGACCACTTTGAGTTGGTCAGCATGCCAAATCCGACCAATGTTCTGACTCGTCATGCCTTTGTGGTCAATGGAATGGATGCAGAAAGTGCTGAACTGGCGCAAAGCTTCAGAACCGAGATTCTCAAATCGAAACAGTCTAAAGCATCCTAAGTCACAGAAAGCAAAAAGCCCGATTGAACATCGGGCTTTTTTATATGAGAGAAATATAATCTTCAGCAGTCAGGATGCTATGTATTCGCGGAAGTATCTTGTGCTGATACAGATTCAATTGTCTTGCTTTTGGCAACCCAGTACGTCGCCAAGGCGGGTCCAGAAATATTATGCCATAGGCTGAAAATCGCACTTGGAACCGCAGTAATGGGAGAGGCGGCAAAATGGGTTGCAGCCAAAGCTACCCCTAAACCAGAATTCTGCATTCCCACTTCAATCGAAACCGCGCGACAATCGATTTCTGCCAGTTTAAATATTCGGCTGGCCCAATAACCCAATAAGTAGCCCATCCCATTGTGTAAAGCCACAAGCCCTAAAATCATTAAACCAGATTCCAGAATCTGGGTTTTACTGCCGGCAATAATTGCCGCCACAATTGCGACAATGGCAATCACCGAAATTACTGGCATTACCTTGATATAGCCTTCCACCCTGGTTTTTAGAAGGGCACGGACAATCAAACCTAAAATGATTGGAAACAGCACTACTTGTAGAATCGAAATCAGCATGGACAAGGCATTAATTTCAATCCATTGGCTGGCCAGCAGATAAAAAATTGCCGGAGTCAAAAGCGGTGCCAATAAAGTTGATACCGAAGTACACGCCACAGACAAGGCCGTATTACCTTTGGCCATATAGGTAATCACATTGGATGCGGTGCCGCCTGGACAGCAGCCCACCAGAATTACCCCAATCGCAATTTCAGCCGGAAGCTGGAATAGCTGACAGAGCAAAAAGGCTAACCCTGGCATCACCATAAACTGAGCCACGACCCCAATCGCGACGGCCTTAGGACTTTGTAAGATACTTTTAAAATCGCCTGGCGTCATGGTCATGCCCATGCCAAACATGATCAGACCCAACATCCAGGGAATATAGGCGCGTAACCAGACAAAAAGGTCCGGCAGCATCAAGGCAATGGCAGAAAACAGAATGACCCACAGAGCAAAGGTCTTTTGGACAAACTGGCTAAATTGAAGAAGTGCTGACATGGGGAAATCCAGGGGTCATAAAAAAGAAATCAAGGCATCTGTGAATGCCTCAAAGTAAACAAACCATTGCATAATGGCAAATGGCCCTAATCACCTTAAGTCAGCGCTTAGGCTGCATTAATAATATCTTTCAGATAAATCCGTTTTACGCCCTGTGCCAGCATGTCCTGCCAGGCATGTTGTAGCGAACCATTCAGGTCTATGCCTTTGGTGGCATCCGCAATGACATAGGCCTTAAAGCCGAGTTTACAGGCATCCATCGCAGTCCAGGCCACACAAAAATCGGTCGCAATGCCTACAATAAACACGGTATCAATACCGCGCTCACGTAAATAGCCGGCCAGACCGGTACTGGTTTTCTGATCAGCTTCCATAAAGGCGGAGTAACTGTCGATATTTTGATGAAAGCCTTTACGGATAATCAGTTGGGCTTGTGGAAGGTTCAGCTCCGGATGGAATTCAGCATCCTCTGTTCCTTGTACACAATGACTCGGCCAGAGGACCTGAGAACCATAATCCAGCTGAATCGTGTCATAGGCTGCTTGATCAGGATGATTGTCTGCAAAGGAAATATGCTCTGCCGGATGCCAATCCTGAGTCAGCACAATATTCTGAAAGTACTGCCCCAATCGGTTGATATTCGGAATAATCTGATCGGCATTGGTAACAGCCAGATTTCCACCTGGGGTAAATCCTTTTTGTACATCCACTACAATCAGCGCCGCATTCTGCATCATTTTCATCCCTTGAAATCTGAGTTTGCATCCAAGCATAGCTTAAAACTAAAGAAAATTTTTAGTCCTTTAGGTAAAAATAGAATGACTCTGCATTCTGATAAAACTCATGATGTGTTAACTGTAAAAGCTATTGCTCTGCAAAACATAGAAAGAATTTGTCTTAAGCTGAACTGATACTGGAAAATAAAAAGCCTGCATCAGTGCAGGCTTTTCGGATATTCATCTTTTTATTTTTAAACTTTAGTACGGCTGATCAGGAATAGCATACATACCGCAGAGATTACGATACATGGAATCGCTGCCGAGATCACCCCTGCTGCACCGAAGCCTGCTGTCAGTAGCTGACCCGCAATTGCAGGGCCAAGCATGGCGCCGATACGACCAACTGCAGAAGCAACACCCACACCTGTACCACGTACTTCAGTCGGGTAAACGATACTACCGAAGGCATAGAGTACGCCCTGACAACCAATCACGAAGGCACCTGCCAGTGCTGCGGCCATGTACATTTGCTCAAGTGAGCTTGCACCGTTGAGTGCTAATAGACCCGCCAGGATACCGCCGTACATCAACAGAATGACATACGCTTTTTTCAGACGATCCGTCAGCATACCCAGAATCACGGTACCAATCGTTGCAGTCACCATGAAGTAGAACTGTGCAGTCGAACCATCTTTACGGGTGAAGCCCAGTTCCATAAACAATGATGGCAACCAGCTCAACATGATGTATACCACCATCAGAGTGAAGAAGTAGCTCACCCAGATGCAAAGCGTACGAAGCAGGTTGTCAGAGTTAAACAGATCCTTGAATGAACCCTGAGGAGATACTGCACGTTCTGCGGCTGTCTTGTTTTGTGCTTTTAAGTATTCTTTAGATTCAGGTAGACACAACATCATCAGAGGAATCACGATGATGGGTAATAAACCACCCAGGTAGAAGACATTTTTCCAGTTTGCACCGAATTCAGTTGCTGCGATTAAAGACAAGATTGCTGCACCCACTGGCATACCACAGTACATCAGGCCTACGGCACGACCACGGTTTTGTGGAGCCACGGCTTCAGAAGCTAAAGTGATCAGAATCGGCATTGCACCGCCAAGACCCGCACCAGCCAGAAAACGAACTGCCAGCAAACTATGGAAACTGTTCACCCACACGGTACATAAGGTAAATAGTGCAAAAATTGCGGTTGACCAGATTAAAACTTTCTTACGGCCAATACGGTCCGCAAATCGACCACCGATCAGTGCGCCAGGCAATAGACCCAGAATCCCTGCACTAAAAAACACCCCCAATTGTGAGCTATCAAGACCAAAGTGCTCACGAATACCAGCAGCGGCAATCCCGGCAGCCTGAATATCCAGGCCTTCAATCACAGCGATCAGAAAGCAGATCCCTACCGTGATGATCGCGTGCTTATTGTCTGATTTTTCCATTGGAATATCCTTGTTCAATCAGCGTTCAAAAGAGAGGCCATCATCTATGAGCGCTCAAATAGAATTAACTACCAATAAGTTGAACAATTTGCTCGGATATACTGAAAAATCCAGAAAATTGATGACCTTAAGATGCTGTTCGATAAAGTCAAAAAAGCAATTAATGAGAAGTATTAAAATCCCAGTATTTTTGGATTTAGACTTATACATCAAACTCGGAAATTCAACAGTGAGAAAAATTCGGGGCCGATCACTAATACGAAAAAAAGATTAGTTCAGGCATTTTTGCTTTTTATTCATCATAAATAAGGTTTATTATTCGATATATTTTAGCTCTTAATTCATCGAATATAAATATTAATACTCCCCTAAAACGCCATAAAAGCATGTTTTCCAAATCTATTTAATTCACTTAAGTGACTTATTCTTTGTAATTTTTCCTAAAAAAATGAATTTATTACTCTCCATACTGCTGGAGGATAAAGGATGATTTGGACAGCAAAAAATTATAACGATTAAAACTTGATTGTTGCCTGGGGGCTTTGTATAAAGAATTCAGTGGCTTTTACTAAAGCATATTGTTCTTATGCGTTTGATCAGTCATAATTTGCATAAGCAATATTCAATTCAGTGCAAATCTATTGAATTTGCTACAAATCAAAATACAAACCCATCCCAAATATGTTTTCTCATTCTCTTCGGATGGACAAATAGGATAGTTTTTTAAAATGACTCAGCAAGCACAGACCATTCAGGGTTCCATTGTCGCAATCGTCACCCCCATGTTTGAAGATGGCAGCGTAGATTGGAAGGGTCTCGAGAAGCTGGTTGAGTGGCATATTACAGAAGGCACCAACAGCATTGTCGCGGTTGGTACCACTGGTGAAGCATCAACGCTCAGCATGAGCGAGCACACCCAAGTGATCAAAGAAATCATTCGTGTTGCTAACAAACGTATTCCTATCATTGCCGGTACAGGCGCAAACTCGACTCGTGAAGCAATCGAGCTGACTCAGGAAGCCAAAGAACTTGGCGCTGATGCTGCCCTGCTGGTTACTCCTTACTACAACAAACCGACTCAGGAAGGCCTATATCAGCATTATAAAGCCATTGCTGAAGCGGTTGACCTACCTCAAATTCTTTATAACGTTCCAGGTCGTACTGGCGTGGATATGGCCAACGAAACCGTGATCCGTCTGGCAGATATTCCACAAATCGTAGGCATTAAAGATGCAACAGGTGATGTAGCCCGTGGTGCTGCCCTGATTGAAGGTCTGGCAGGCAAAAACATGACTGTTTACTCAGGTGATGATGCAACTGCCTATGAGTTAATGGGTCATGGTGCCAAAGGCAATATCTCTGTGACTGCCAACGTTGCACCAAAAGTCATGAGTGAAGTATGTGCTGCAGCCATTGCAGGCGATGCGGCACGTGCTGAAGAGCTCAATGCTCAGGTTGCAAATTTACACAATATTCTATTTTGTGAATCAAACCCAATTCCTGTGAAATGGGCTCTCCATGATATGGGCTTAATTGGTACAGGTATTCGCCTTCCATTAACACCACTTGCAGAACAATATCGCGCTCCGCTTCATGAGGCACTTGTAGAAGCGAGCGTCATTAAATAAAGAGCAACGATTATGCAATTACGTTTAGGACTTACCCTGGCACTTTCAGTATTCAGTTTAGCAGGTTGTAGTTCAATGGCCTTTAAAAACGGTACCTTGGACTATAAAGAAACAACCACGCTGCAACCATTGCAATATCCTGAAGGGTCAATGGTTCGTCCTGCAACGCCTTTGTACCCTGCTCCAACAGTGGATCCGCTTGCCCTGGAAAATGCACCAAAGCTTGAAAATCAGCGTGGTAACCGCTTTGCGATGCCACGCCCTACTGCACAGCCAGTAAATTCAACTCAAGCAGATGAAACTCAAGAAAATTTTTCAGGAAAGCCGCAATTAGTCACTGACGGAAATCAAAATCCACTGCTCAAAATTGATGGAAATGCTGCTACAATATGGCAATACACTCTTGCCACGCTTAGCAGCCTTAACCATTCTATCGTTGGTCAAAATAAAGATCGTTATGAAGTAGCGATTCAGGTCGATCAGCAAACCTATGTTTTAAGACTCTCTCCCGCAGGTTCGAGTAACACCCTGGCTGTGTTTAATCCCGATAACAGTTTTGCCGACCGCGAAAAAGCAGCAGAACTGTTAAACCAGATTTACCAAAATTGGCCAGCCTAGACATTTTCTAGGCATTTTTTTTTGTAGAAGGTTCCCTCATGTTAAAACAAACCTTGCTCTATACTGGTAAAGCGAAATCTGTCTATACCACGGACAGTGAAGACCACCTGATTTTAGTTTTCCGTGACGATGCGTCCGCATTCAATGGCGAAAAAATCGAACAACTGGATCGTAAAGGTAAGGTGAATAACCGTTTTAACGCCTTCATCATGGAAAAGCTGGCTGCTGCTGGTATTGAAACTCATTTTGAGAAACTGCTGACACCGACTGAAGTGCTGGTGAAAAAACTTAAAATGATTCCAGTAGAATGTGTGGTACGTAACTATGCTGCGGGTTCTTTATGCCGTCGTCTGGGTGTAGAAGAAGGTAAAGAGTTAACGCCTCCAACATTCGAATTGTTCTTCAAGGATGACGCGCTAGGCGATCCAATGGTGAACGAATCTCAAGCGATTGCTTTAGGTTGGGCGACTGCTGAACAACTGGCAAAAATGAAAGAACTGACTTACCAAGTGAACGATGTGCTTAAAGCATTATTCGAAGCGGGTAATATGCTTTTGGTTGACTTTAAACTTGAATTTGGTGTGTTCCACGACCGTATTGTACTAGGTGACGAATTCTCTCCAGACGGTTGCCGTCTATGGGATAAAGACACCAAGAAAAAACTGGATAAAGACCGTTTCCGTCAAGGCCTAGGCGGCGTGGTTGAAGCGTACGAAGAAGTTGCAGCACGTTTAGGTATCAATCTTGAAGATATCTAAGCACTAGTAATGCTTCAAAGAACCGGGTTAATAACCCGGTTTTTTATTGTCTAATCTTATGATCGAAAAAATGAATTTTATTAATAAAAATGATCGTTTTTACATTATTCAATGCATGTCTTAATATTACTGCATTCCGGCAACATCCTCAGCAGATGCAATCCATCTGATGTTGCTGACCAGATTTATACCCTTACCCTCTAGGATGTATCTCCCCCAAGACATCCTATTTCAGCCCAATTCTCCTTGAATTGGGCTTTTTTTTGCTTATTGCTGTTGTTGTTCCTGCTGCCAGCGACGTTGTTGCAGACGTTCGCCTTCTACTTCACGCTTATTACGTGCCGATTCGTACAGTTTGGTGCCTTTCAGCTCAGGCGGCAGGTAATCTTGCAGAACAAAATGTTCCGGATAGTTGTGCGGATACAGATAATTCACTCCATAACCCTGCTCTTTCATCATTTTGGTCGGTGCATTACGCAGATGTAAAGGCACTGGCAAATTGGCCGTTTTTTCAGCCAGATCCATCGCTTTATTAATGGCGAGATACGTACTATTACTTTTGGCACTGGTCGCCAGATAAACCGCACATTGTCCCAGAATAATCCGGCATTCCGGCATGCCAATCGCTTGAACTGAGCGGAAACATTCGCCCGCCAGCAACAAGGCATTCGGATTGGAATTGCCAATATCTTCTGATGCCGCAATCAGCATACGGCGGGCAATAAAGACTGGATCTTCACCACCTTTCAGCATGCGTGCCATCCAGTACAGGGCAGCATCCGGATCACTGCCACGAATCGACTTGATGAAGGCCGAGACCAGATCATAGTGCTGCTCGCCAGACTTGTCATAACGGGCAATATTCTGCTGTGCGACTTTGACCACAATCGCATTGGTAATGATATTTTCCTGGTCAGCCTCAAAGGTACTGGCAATCAGATCCAGCAGATTGAGCGCCTTACGCGCATCCCCAGCGGCAAACTGCAGTAAGGCGTCAAATTCTTCAATCTGGATATAGCGTTCCTGCAGAAATTTGTCAGTCTGAATCGCCTGAGTCAGTAAAGTCTGAATCGCTTCATCACTCAGCGCATTTAAGGTATAGACCTGACAACGTGACAGCAAGGCACTATTGACTTCAAAGGATGGATTTTCCGTCGTCGCACCAATCAAGGTAATTTTGCCTTTTTCGACGGCATTCAGCAGTGCATCCTGCTGGGATTTATTAAAACGGTGAATCTCGTCAATAAACACCACGGGCGTCAGCAGATCACCACTTTCTGCAATGACTTCACGCAACTCCTTCACACCAGTATTGAGTGCAGACAGGCTGATAAATGGCCGGTCTACCGCTTGGGCAAGTAGCAAGGCAATTGTGGTTTTACCTACTCCAGGTGGACCCCAGAAGATAATCGATGGTAAATGCCCTTGGTCAATCATTTGACGTAGAGGTGCATTCTCTCCAAGCAAGTGATCCTGCCCGATAATTTCTGTAAGGTCGCGAGGCCGCAAGCGTTCTGGAAGCGGGATATGACTGTCTGACATCTTATTATTGGCTCAAATTAAATTCTGCTTTCATTCTAACACCGGTAGTTTTGATTCCAATATTTCAAACATTTATGAGAAAAATTTAATTTATGTAAGAAAGCTCTATTTTTTTTACAATGAATGGATTAATCTTATGAAAAGTAGATAAATAGAACATGATTAATTACAGGTGAATAACCTTGTAAATTTCACATTGTCTCATATTAATTAGAATGGACTTGAGTAACTGATTGGATGCTCTTTGGGTGGTATCGGTGGGGATGCATGAAGCATAATAAATCTAGACGAACAACTGCAGAATGCGCTGAGTCGCTTATTTCAACCTCGATACAATCTTCTAATGAGCAACAGGCAAAATTCAGATTATTACAGGACCTAATCAATGATGTGCCACATCCACTCTGGGTGCTGGGCAAAGATAATATTGAATATTTTAATCAGGCACTTTCGGATTATTTAGGCACCAATTTAAGTGAATATGGTCCTAAAGAATGGCAAAGCCTGATTCATCCAGATGATCAGCCAGCGTTTTCTGAGCAATGGCATGCTGCCCTGAATCAGCAACAAGGTTTTAATACCCAGTGCCGGATTAAATCGGCTGATTCCAGCTATCGTATGTGTGCCTTGGCGATTAAGTTTCAGCATACAGCGGAACATCTGCTGCAATGGTCGGTATCCCTGACCGATATTCATGAATATTTCGAGATTCAGCAACAACTGTCTCAGGTGATTTCTACTCAGAAAAATATGCTGGATGCCAGTGTCGACTGTATTAAAGTGATGTCTCCACAAGGCGAGATCCGTCATATCAATCAGTCTGCCTGCCATAAGTTAGGGATTGATCCTGAACAGCAGCCTGCCCTGCATTCATGGTTAAATCTGTTACCCGCTGAAGTTAAGAAAACTGGACAACGTGCTTTAAAACAGGCTGCTCAAGGCTTAAATAGCCGTTTTGTAGAAAAAGCTCAGACGGATAATGAGAACCCAGAATATTGGGATCATTTACTGACTCCAGTATTAGACGAAAATAATATTCCCCAAAATATCCTGTGCGTTTCACGCAATATCAGTCAGCAAAAAATAGCAGAAAGCCGTTTAAAGGCCGTGATTCAGCGTGATGAGCTGACCGGACTGTATAACCGTAATGCCTTTTATAAAACCTTTAAACAGGTGCTGTTAAAAGCCAAGCAGCAGCAAATGATGGTTGGCCTTTTACTGATTGATCTGGACTATTTCCGGCATATCAATGACACTTTGAGTCATATTGCCGGAGATCATTTACTGCATGTCTTGGGCAAGCGTTTTCAGGCCTGTTTTGGTTCCAACAATATAGTCGTTGCCCGTCTGGGTGGAGATGAGTTTGCCATTCTGGTCAAAAACTTGGAAAACGAAGCCCAGCTGA
This sequence comes from Acinetobacter sp. CAU_H_56, assembly GCF_058599425.1. Taxonomy (NCBI): domain Bacteria; kingdom Pseudomonadati; phylum Pseudomonadota; class Gammaproteobacteria; order Moraxellales; family Moraxellaceae; genus Acinetobacter; species Acinetobacter sp. CAU_H_56. The sequence goes on from NZ_CM178654.1 coordinate 2,980,329, forward strand.
TTAATGCCGCACAACTGGCCTATGCTCAACTAGAACAACCAGTAAGTTATGTCGGCCATCGCATGAGTATTGGCATGAGTATTGGTTGTACCGTTTATCCGCGTGATGCCCAGAATAGTTCCAACCTGCTGAAATGCGCCGATATTGCCCTGAATGATCTGAAAAATAGTGGGCGTGGCGGGATTCGCATGTTTAATCAGGAGATGTTCAGGTCACTGGAAAACATGACCAAACAACTGACGCTGGCACGCAAGATTATTCATGCGGATCAGATCATTCCTTATTATCAGCCTAAGGTCCGTCTCTCCGATGGTGAGGTGATTGGTTTTGAGGCCTTACTGCGCTGGCAGGATCAACAGCATCAGATCCAGTTACCCTCTCATATTTTTTCAGCTTTCCAAGACTATGACCTAGCTTCGCGCATCAGTGAAACCATGCAGCTGAAAGTCTTTGAAGATATGAGCCGCTGGCAGGCTGAAGGTCTGGATATACTGCCGATTTCAATTAATGCAGCTCCGGTTGAATTCCTGCGGGATGATTATGCTGAGAAATTTCTGGCTCGTCTGTCCCGATTCGATATTCCTGCGCATAAGGTTGAGTTGGAAATTACCGAGCAGAGCTTGTCTGAAGGCGGAGCCAATTATGTGATCCGGGCACTGAACCTGCTGAAAAAACATGGAATTCATATTTCTCTGGATGACTTCGGTACCGGTCATTCTTCCCTGACTCGTTTGCAGGAATATCCGGTCGACTGCATCAAGATTGATCGCAACTTTGTAGAACGTATGAACAATGATCCGTCTGCGCTGGCCATTGTTAAAGCTATTACCCAGATTGGTTCCAGTATTTCTCTGGATGTACTGGTCGAAGGCATTGAGAATACCGAACAGCTAGACACATTGATCAATTGTGATTGCCAGATCGGACAAGGTTTTTATTTTTATCGTCCTATGTCCGGGTCTTCAGCACAGCAACTGCTACAACAGGCAGCTTAATTTTTTTATTTAATCATTTGACGGGGTTGGATTGCGCTAATCATTAGCGCACCCAGCGCACGATATATTCATCAATTTCATCTTCATCAATGTCGACTTCACTTAAGCAGCGACCAGCAGCAGATTTTTTGGCCTGAATTACGCTTTGTCGTGAACCTGTCTTCAGATAATGCCAGGATGGCAGGCTTTTCCCTTCAGCAACTCGGCGATAAGCACAGCTTGAGGGTAACCAGTGAATAGTGTCCAGTTTCTCAGGTGTTAGCTGTATACAATCCGGCACATATTGCAGCCGGTTCGGATAATCCGAACAGCGGGCAGTTTTGCAGTCCAGTAATTTGCAAGCCACTTTGGTATAGGCAACTTCATGGGTGTCTTCATCTTCCAGCTTGATCAGGCAGCAAAGTCCACAACCGTCACAAAGCGCTTCCCATTCTTCTGGCGTCAGCTCAGTAAGACTATATTTTTTCCAGAAGTATGGACGTAAGGCATCAGACATAATCAAAGCGGCTATGGTAAAAATCAGCTTATTATACCAAGTCTCAACAAAGGAAATGTAGGGACGTGAATCTTATTAATATCACGTAAACTATTGTTAAATCAGAGACAGTACATCAACAAAACACTAACAGTGCCCAAAATCGAATATTCCTATACTGGATTTGAGAATAAAAACACATGGAGAATTGATATGTTTCGCTGGGCTATTATTTTTGCTGTGATTGCCTTAATTGCCAGTCTACTTGGTTTCGGTGGAGTAGCAGGCTTATCTAAGGATTTCGCAATTATCTTATTAGTGATTGCCGTTATTCTTGCCATTGTTGGTTTCCTTTCTCGCGGCAAGGTCTAGCGACTGAGTTTTGCTTAAGGAAAAGTTTCCTACAGAAAAAACAAGAGCCATTTGGCTCTTGTTTTTTTATGCGCCAAAAATAGATCAAGGTTTGATATGACGTGGTCTGAAACCAGCAGCGACCAATGCGGCCAAATACGCCACGACTCCTACCACACATAAAATCAGCACTTCCAGTACACGCATCCATTGTGATACATCACCATTGTACCAGCTCAGTGCATAGGCCAAGGCTGCAATCATCACCACATTGGCGAACATGAATTGCATAAAGATTTTTTTCCAGTGCGCACCAAAACGGAAAATATTGCGTTGATGCAGATAGAAGTATAGCAGACCCGCATTGACCATGGCTGAACCGGTTGAAGCCAGTGCCAGTGCCATATGCTCCGCTTCCCAATGAATCAGCTTAAAGAAACCAATAAAGATCACGTTCAGAATCGCATTGGCTGCCACGGCCATTAAACCGACGCGTACCGGTGTACGGGTATCCTGCTGGGCATAGAAGCCGGGAGCAAAGACTTTAATCAGCATAAAGGCAATTACACCGCCACTCATACATTGCAATGCCAGCGCCGTCATCTGGGTATCTTCAAAGGTAAACTGTCCACGTTCAAATAATGCCTGAATAATCGGTGTTGACAGCATGAACAAGGCAATACTGGCTGGTAGACCAACCAGTACGATGACTTTCGCTGCCCAGTCCATCATGCCGCGGAATTTTTCCGGATTCTTTTCCGTATGCTGTGTGGATAAAGACGGCAGAATCACGGTACCGATTGCCACACCAATCAGACCCAATGGCAACTCAGTCATGCGTTCAGCACTATATAGCCAGGACACTGAACCGTCCTGCATGAAAGAAGCCCAAACCGTATTCAGTAACAGGTTGATCTGGGTGACCGATACACCAAACAAAGCGGGTAGCATCAGTTTCATGATGCGATCCACCCCTTCATGCTTGAAGTCTACTTTCGGTGGAATCAACAGGTTTTTACGCCATAATTCTGGAATCTGGATTGCCAGCTGCAAAATCCCGGCAATTACGACTGCCCAGCCTAGCGCCATAATCGGCTCTGCCATAAAAGGGGTGAGCCAGAGCGCACCGGCAATCATGGCAATATTCAATAAGACCGGAGCAAAGGCTGGCGTACTGAAAGAGCCATAACTGTTCAGAATACTGCTGGCAAAAGCCGTTAGTGACATAAATAGCAGGTATGGAATGGTCAAGCGGAACATGTCTGTAGCCAGCGCAAACTTTGCTTCATCGCCATGGAACCCTGGCGCATAGATATACATGATCACCGGTGCGGCAATGATGGCAATCATGGTCAGGGTGGTCATGAAGGTGGCTAGGCAGCCAAAGACCCGGCTGATCAGGATCTGCACTTCAGCATGGGTACGGCTGGTTTTATATTCGGTCAGTACCGGAATAAAGGCTTGGGAGAATGCCCCTTCTGCAAATAGCCGTCTGAAAAAGTTTGGAATACGAAATGCCACCACGAAGGTATCGAAATCTTTACCGGCACCGAATACATTCAGTAAAACCACATCCCGGACCAATCCCAGAATCCGCGACAACATGGTCATCGCACTGACAATTACGGTCGAACGCCAAAGGGCCATCCTATTCACCTAATAATTAATTTGGGCCTATTGTAATGAAACTTGCAAAAGAAGTTCATTGCTTAATCACATGACTTCCTGAAGGGTCATGGGTTCTTATAATGTTGTAACTGAGCACGAAAAGCACACCAGTCAAAATATGGTCCCGGATCGGTTTTACGTCCCGGTGCAATATCTGAATGTCCAGCAATATGCTGCTGCAGTTTGGGATAATAGTCTTGCAAACAGGCGGTGACTTTGACCAAGGCATCATATTGTGCCTGTTCAAACGGCAGGTCATCACTGCCTTCCAGTTCAATCCCGATGGAATAATCATTACATTCTTTTTTGGCCAGATAGCTGGAACGACCGGCATGCCAGGCCCGGTCATTAAAATTCACAAACTGTAGCACTTCACCAGAACGCAAAATCAGCAGATGTGCAGACACCTGCATGCCTTCAATAGTCTGAAAATACGGATGCACGGACCAGTCCAGCTGATTCTGAAAAAACTGTTCAATATAACCACCACCAAACTGTGACGGCGGCAGACTGATGTTATGGATCACCAGTAACTGGATGTCGGTATGTTCAGGCCGCTGATTAAAATTTGGAGAAGGGATCTGGCGTACCCCGAGCAATTGCCCGTCCCGGATTTGAAACTCAGCTGCCTGTTGCATAAAACTGTCCTGTACAAAAATAAAATCTGCAATATCAGGATTGCAGCCGGCTTAATGCTAAAACTTTCATAGGCAAATCTCAATTCATCCCGGCAGGCTGTATGAAAAATCGCTCATTTTAATGTAACGGTGTTAAGATAACGCACAATTTTTCACGGCTAAAAAAGATACGGAAATACTCATGAGCATATCTCAGGCTTTGCTAGAACAGTCGATTCAGATCAATATTCAACAGGCACTCTCCGAAGATATTGGCGATGGTGACATTACTGCCCTGCTGACTCCTGAAGATGAACAGGCGACTGCCACGATTATTAGCCGTGAAGCAATGGTTCTTGCTGGTCAGCCTTGGGTCAATGCCCTGATTCAGGCCTATGATCCGAGTGTAGAAGTGATCTGGCTAAAAAATGACGGCGATCATGTCGCTGCTAATGAAGCTTTTATAAAACTGGCCGGTTCTGCACGTAGCCTGCTAACTGTAGAACGCCCTGCCCTGAACTTTGTACAGACGCTGTCTGCAGTTGCGACCAAGACGGCAAACTATGTCAAAGAGCTGGACGGTTTGAATACCAAGCTCTTAGATACCCGTAAAACGCTGCCAGGCTTACGTATTGCCCAAAAATATGCTGTTGCTGTCGGTGGTGGTCAGAATCACCGTCTGGGTTTATTCGATGCTTTCTTGATTAAGGAAAATCATATTATGGCAGCTGGCGGCATTCGCCAGGCGATTGCCAAGGCACACCAGATTGCACCGGGTAAACCGGTGGAAGTAGAAGTTGAAACCTGGGATGAACTAAATCAGGCCCTAGAAGCCGAAGCTGATATCGTGATGCTGGATAATTTCAGTCAGCAGCAAATGATTGATGCCGTTAAACATGTGGCTGGTCGCTGTAAACTGGAAGCTTCAGGCAATATCACCATTGATAACTTACGTGAAGTGGCGAGTACAGGCGTAGACTATATTTCGATGGGTGTACTAACCAAAGATGTCAAAGCCATTGATCTATCGATGCGTTTTAATGGGTAAATTTTTATCAATAAAAAAGGGTGCCATAGCACCCTTTTTTTTATTCTCAAGGATATAAATCATAGAGGTTGAATGGCCTCTACTCTGTTAATTGGTATCACTTCCTCGTTCCATATTTGCACCATCGCGGTTTTCATCACGAGAATTCGAATCACAGGCAGTTAAACCCAGTACAGCAAATACTGAAAATGCCATCAACCATATTTTCATGTTATAACCCTCTGAATGAGATTTGGTTGAAAGATCATCGCTTAAAACAGGGGTTACACAGTAGACAGATCCTGTTCATTTTTTTGTCAGGCAATGTGTAGCTATAATAAAAAACGCATCCGAAGATGCGTTTTTTTACAGCTTGAAAGGCTTACCAGCCTAAAGCTTCTTGCTGTTTCTTGATCAGTTCCTGAATCCCTTTTTCAGCCATGGCCAGCATGTCATTGCACTGCTCACGGGTAAATGGCTTATCTTCAGCAGTACCTTGGATTTCAATAAATTCACCTGCTTGGGTCATCACGACATTTAAGTCAGTCTGACAGTTTGAATCTTCTTCATAGCAAAGATCCAGCAGTACTTCATCTTTAAAAATACCTACAGAAATGGCTGCTACCAGACCTTTAAGTGGATCCTGTTTGATTTTCTTTTTCTCAAGCAATACATTCATGGCATCAATCAATGCTACTGCAGCACCCGTAATTGATGCAGTACGGGTACCACCATCTGCCTGGATCACGTCACAGTCAATGGTAATGGTATTTTCACCAAGTTTTTTCAGGTCGACCATTGAACGTAGGCTACGACCGATCAGACGCTGGATTTCCTGAGTACGGCCACTTTGTTTGCCGCGAGCAGCTTCACGATCACTACGGGTATGTGTTGAACGTGGCAGCATGCCGTATTCTGCTGTTACCCAGCCTTGACCCTGACCTTTCAGGAAACGTGGTACAGAGCTGTCCACACTGGCAGTACACAGCACTTTGGTATGACCAAATTCAACCAATACGGAACCTTCCGCATAACGTGTATAGTTACGGGTAATTTTCACTTCACGTAATTGATCTAATGCTCGTTGGTCGATACGCATAATAGGTCCTGCTGTTGACTAAAAATAATTGCGGCTCAGTATAACAGAAGCCTCTGCCAAGATTGGAACAGAGGACAGATCATTTACAAAATCACTGGACACGCCTTGCTTGTATAGATTTTTCAGTCCATCTGCGCTACTGCGATGAGCATGTCTTTTTTGCTAAAATGCAGATCTGCTGAAGGAAAATCCCTATGTCTTTACGTGAAGAACGCAAGCAACAAAGCCGTCAGGCCCTCCTCGATGCTACCTTGGCATTGAGCAGCCGTGGCCATGCCTTTAGCAGCATCAGCCTGCGCGAAATCACTCATGAAGTCGGACTGGTGCCTGCCGCATTTTATCGACACTTTCAGAATATGGATCAGTTGGGACTAGAACTTCTGGATCAGGTTTCAATTCATCTCAAAGGTGTGCTGAATCAGTTAGGACCTGCAGATTTTTCTCTTGATGAGCTTTCAGCCAAGATCGAACTGTTTTTTCAGGCAGTTGATGCACATCCCGAAGCCTGGACATTTGTGAGTGCCGAACGTTGGGGCGGTTCTATCATTCTCAGACAAGGGATTGAGCGGGAAATTCATTATCTGACCCAAGACTTTCGGCATACCCTGGAACAGATTCCAGCCGCCCAGCAATCTTCTTCTCCAGCCGAATTAACCGCACTGGCACAGGTCCTGGTTCCTCTCGCATTAAACTGGGCTATGGGCTGGATTCAGCTTCAGGCACAGCCTGATCCCGAACTGCGACAAACTCAGATAAATGACTTCAAAGCGCAAAGCCTAAAGCAGTTAGAACTGTTATTTCGTGGAATTTTATCTCAAACCTGAGGTCTCATCTGAGTGAAATCTATTTCACAATTCAATTTTATCCTGACATAAAAAAAACCCGCATATAGCTGCGGGTTTTTAGATTCATGCAGATCTGGTGTTATTTAGCTTTACGCTCTTTTTCAACCAGATAATTCACTACTTGAACCACTTTGGCATCATCGCCCTGAACTACATACTTACCATTTACGGTTACCGCTGGTACGCCGCTTAACTGATAAGTCGCAGCCAGATTTTTAGCCTGTGCGATTTTTGAAGAAATCGGGAATGATTTATAAGTGGTATTAAATTTCGCTTCAGAAATACCATAACGGGTATAGAACTTGGCCAATTGAGCCTGCTCCAGAATTGGCTGTTTCTTCGCATGGATATCATGAAATAGCTGCAAATGCGCTTTTTGACGAACACCTAGAGCTTCAGACACATAATACGCACGAGCTGCCTGTTCCCATAGTGGATTCATCGCGGCTGGGGTACGCACGAAACGTACATCTTTAGGTAATTTTTTTAACCAGCTTTGCATGTGTGGTTCAAGAGAATAGCAGTGACCACAGCCATACCAGAAGAATTCACGGACTTCAATTTTCCCCGGCTTTTCAACTTTTACTGGATTCGCCAGGACTTGATAGTCTTGACCTGCTACAAAGTTGGCGGCCATTGCACTGCCAGAAAATGCCAAAACAGATGCGGCTACAGTGCCTAAAATAAATTTTTTCATTGGGATTATCGTCCTCTAAATCATTATGTCTAATTTATGGCTTCACTATAAAGTAATTATGCCGGTTTCGTTTTTATTCTGTGAACTTTTTTACAGCTTTTATCGCTTTTTTTTCCAGAATCGCTACACTAAACAAGTGTACTGATTTACAAGAAGTTAAATCTGTTTATACCGCCTCTGGGCGAACTTAAATTTTAAATAATCACGACTGATTGAGGTGACACCGATGTCGCAATTGAATGTTGATCCACAAGAAATTGCCAAGTTTGAAGCATTTGCAGCTATATGGTGGGATCAGCATTCCGAGTTCCGCCCATTGCATATGATCAATCCGCTACGTCTCAACTGGATTGATGAACATGCTGGTGGCTTGAGCGGCAAGAAAGTGCTGGATGTGGGCTGTGGCGGGGGCATCCTGTCAGAAAGCATGGCGCGCCGTGGCGCTCAGGTGCTGGGCATTGATATGGGCGAAGCGCCACTGAATGTGGCACGCATCCATGCTGAGCAGGAAGATGTTAGCAATATTGAATACCGTCAGATTCCGGTAGAACAGCTGGCAGAAGAGCAAGCCGGTCAATACGATGTGGTTACCTGTATGGAAATGCTGGAACATGTACCTGATCCAGCCTCTATTATTCAGGCCTGTTATAAACTGGCCAAACCGGGTGGTCATGTCTTCTTCTCGACCATTAACCGTAATCCAAAATCTTATCTGTTCGCGATCATTGGTGCAGAATATATCCTGCGTATGCTGGCCAAAGGTACACATGATTACAGCAAATTCATCAAGCCTTCTGAGTTGGCGCACGACATCCGTAATGCCGGTTTAAAACTGAAAGATATGACTGGCCTGCATTATAACCCGCTGACCAAACGTTACTGGCTGGCACCGAATGTTGACGTGAACTATATGGTGTATACCGTTAAAGAAAGTGCGCAAGAGGCTGCCCAATGAAGGCGGTTCTATTCGACCTCGATGGTACTTTAATTGATACCGCAGCTGACTTTATCCGGATTATCCAGCATATGTGCCGTGAAGCCGGCCGTGACGTGGTGGAAGCTGATCTGATCCGTACCCAGGTTTCAGAAGGTGCACGTGCTATGGTCAAATTGGTCTATCCGGAACTGCAACTGGAAGACCCGGTTTTCTTGGATCATCGCCAGCGTTTTCTGGATATGTATGGTGCAGATATTGCTGTGGATACAGACCTGTTCAGCGGAATGTATCCTTTACTTGAAGAGTTAGAGGAAAATGATATCCCTTGGGGAATCGTGACCAATAAACCGCGCTGGTTGAGCGAAGCCTTACTCAAAGCTTTAAACCTGACCGAGCGCTGTGCCGTACTGGTCTGTCCGGAAGATGTGACCCGAACCAAGCCAGATCCGGAGCCAATGTATCTGGCTGCCGAGCAGTTACAGCTGGCTGCAGAAGACTGCATCTATGTCGGGGACCATCCACGTGATATTGATGCAGGCCGCAATGCCAAGATGTATACCATACTGGCAGCATACGGTTATTTACCACTGCAATACAAAGATGACTTAACAGCCTGGCAAGCCGACTATATAGTGAATACAGTGAACGAGTTACACCAGCACATTCAAAAACTGGTCTTGAGCGAGCCAAGTGTCCTGTCTTGATTCCTGAAACTACTGAAGACACTTAACAATAATAATGAGGAGGTAGATAATGAAGTATTCAGAATATCAACCTCGCCCCGATCTGTTAAAAGATCGTATCATCCTGATCACGGGTGCGGGCGATGGCATTGGTCGTGCAGCAGCAATCAGCTATGCCCTGCATGGGGCAACTGTAGTTCTGCACGGGCGTACCTTAAACAAGCTTGAAGTCATTTATGACGAGATTGAAAGCTTAGGTGCGCCGCAACCTGCCATTCTCCCATTACAGTTATCTAGCGCCTCTGAACGTGATTATGAATTATTGCTCGACACGCTCGATCGTCAGTTTGGCCGTCTGGACGGGATTTTGCATAATGCCGGTATTTTAGGCGAGCGAGTGCCACTGGCAGATTATCCGGTTAATGTCTGGGATGATGTCATGGCGGTTAACCTTCGTGCGCCTTTTGTGATTACCCAAGCCCTGTTACCCCTGCTGGAAAAATCCAAACATGCTTCTGTGGTCTTTGCCAGTTCCGGCGTAGGTCGTGAAGCCCGGGAATGCTGGGGCGCTTATTCAGTTTCAAAAATTGCCATTGAAGCAGTGAGCCAGTTATTTGCCAAAGAACGGGTCAATTCGAATATCCGTTTTAACTGTATCAATCCAGGCGCTACACGTACGGCAATGCGTGCCAAGGCTTATCCGAATGAAGATCCGAAAACCTTACCGACACCGGATTCCATCATGCCAGCCTATCTGTACCTGATGGGTGAAGATAGCTTGCATATGAACGGTCAAAGTATTGATGCGCAGGACTAAGCTCTAATTGATACTTATTTAAAAGCCAATGTCCGCATTGGCTTTTTTGTTTTTTAAATTCTATAAAGATAAGGCCCATTTGAAAGCTGCTTATTCTCCTGCCCAATTCATCCAGATTTCAGACTGAATCAGCCAGACCTTTCTTATTTCTACAATACTGTCTTTATTCAGTTCGCTGCAAATTCCCCTATACTAGCGCCAACAGATTTTTATTTGAGTGCAACATGACTGACTTAAACAACATCACCGTGACGACTTTGGAAGATGGCATGATCTCTCTGCTGGTCGATCAGCAGCCGATCTCTGAAAAATACGGCATGAAGTTTGATGCCAGCATTGTCGATGACATTCAGGCACTCGAAAATGGTCAAAAACTGAAACTGTTTGACCAGTTTGTCTTTTCCCATACCGATCTGAATTTTGAACATTCCTATCATTATGTGACGGGTATCGAAAAGCTGGACGATCGTTATCAGGTAGCGAAACACTTTGTCTATCGTATCAAGATCGAAGGTCAGCCTGAAATTGAACATGTGATCAGCAATCAGGGCAAAGCAATGACAGCAGAAGATGTGCGTACTTTTATTCAGGCACATGTACAGAAATCCCTAAGTGACTATACTGATCTGAACTATGCCTATTAAGATCGTTCATTAGATCCCGAAAGAGCACATTTACGGATGATGCTCTTTTTTTATCCTTAAATTCTTTAAAAAACAGACATAAATCGTTTTAACGAATCAATAATATAAAATTATTCGGTTTTCCAAATTTATATAAAATTTTTATAATGCTTTTCAAGTTAAATCAAAGCGAAGGAAAATTAAATGGCAGACCAAAAACGTAAAACTGAAACTATTCGTCGTATTGAAAACTTGCAGTTATCAACTGCCCTGATTTTGGCTTTAGAAGATGCAGTCGAGGCAGAGTCTGTGGCTGAAGCCATTCAGTCCTTACAGGGTTTAACGGAACAGTGGAACTGAAAAATTGCCATGCCCGAATCAAGATCTGGTGCTTAAAAAGAATATTTTTCCACTAATTTGAGACGGTTTTGATATACAATTCAGGACATTGCGCTTGCATCTTGATCCCGGTTTTGCTGAAATGCCAATGGGGCTGGGCATAACTGGTCAACTGACTGAAGTGCATCCTAAGCTTATGTAAAATCATGGCATAATCATAATTTCTCTGTAATTGATATAAAACTTCAGCCAGTTCTTCACAGTTTCTCTGCAATTTTTCCGTACATTAGTTACTGTAGAAAATGAACAATTGAATGAGGGTTCAACATGAAAAAGGTTCTGGTAGCATTGGCGATGTCCTGCAGTGCATTCATGCTAGCAAATGTTGCAAACGCTGCCCCTCATTTCAATGATGAACAGCGTATGGAACGGGGTCCGGGTCATCATCAGGCCAAGAAATCGCGTGAGTTCCATGACGATCACCAAGACCAGTATGATAAACGCCGTATGCGTGAAGAACGTGGTGTTAAGCGTCTGCAGCAGTTACGCTGGCAGCCTGGCTATGTCATGCCGCAGCATTATCGCAGTAATGGCTACAAGGTCGAATATAAGGATCATAAACTGCCTAAACCAGACCGTAAGCAGCAATGGTACAAAGTCAACAATGACTACATTCTGGTGAACTCTGAAAATAACAGTATTATCCGGATCATCGGAGACTGATTCAGAACCTGATGCAAAGCCCAACCTCGTTTGGGCTTTTTGATGTTTAGGATGAGCCTTTTTAGGTTTTTTCTTATTTTAGAGTTTTCCTTTTAATCGTGGCTAATCTCCTAAATTCCTTCATGAATTTAACAATTCCACTAAACTGGCCTCACGCTTTCTATCCACTTATTCGCTAATTTAATCTCATCGAAAACATGTACAGATTTTTAGGTGAGAGCCATGAAAAAAGTTTTAACTACAATTGCCTTATCTCTTAGTGCGCTGGTGGCTACTTCTGCAATGGCAGCACCGCAGCATCATGATCCACGTTATGCACCGCATAAACCGGCACCACATTGGAATCATAAAGATGCGAAAAAATGGGATGATCGCCGCGATGACCGTCGTTACAACAACCGTGGGGTTAACCCAAGCCGTGACTGGCGCGTAGGTCAAAAACTGCCAAACCAATACGACAACCGTCGCTTTGAAGTCAGTGGCTATGAAGCACGCCGTCTGCCGAAAGCAGGTAAAAACCAGCAATGGTACAAAATCAATGGTGACTATGTGCTAGTCAACGATCGTAACGACAAGATTGTTCGAATCATCAACTAATCATTCTCTTTTCTGCCCTTCTAGCAGACACCTGAAGCTCGCTTCAGGTGTTTTTTTATATCTGTACTTCCACTTCAGTATTTTTTCATTAGAATCAAAGCTAGATCTTTAAATGTTGAAATAGGCACAGCTATGACTGCAGCAGAAACCTCACCGAGCAACACCTTGCAATATGTGCACTGGTTTCGCCATTCTGCGCCTTATATCAATGCTCATCGCAATAAAACTTTTGTGATCATGTTTGATGGTGAAGCGGTATTGCATGACAACTTTCAGCACATCATTCATGATATTGCCCTTCTCAATTCTTTGGGAATCCGTCTGATTCTGGTGCATGGCGCACGTCCGCAAATTAACCAGAATCTGGCTGCAAGTGGCTTCGAGACCCCTTTCCACCAGCAGCGTCGGGTGACGACACGTGAATCCTTAAGCTGTGTACTGAATGCAGTGGGATCGATCCGTTTACAGATTGAGGCCTTACTGTCGATGGGGCTGGCCAACTCACCCATGTATGGTGCGCGCATTGATGCTGTTTCTGGAAATTTTGTGACAGCCAAACCTTATGGTATCCGTGACGGGGTCGATTTTCAGTTAACTGGTGAAGTTCGGGCCATTGATACCGATGCGATTCAACGTCATCTGGACAATCATAATATTGTGATTCTCGGTCCGACCGGCTATTCAACGACGGGCGAAGTTTTTAACCTTCTAGCTGAGGAAGTCGCAACCAAAACTGCCACTCGCCTTAAAGCCGATAAACTGATTATCTTGGGTCGACAGCATGGTCTGCTCGACAGTAAGGATCATTTAAAACGGGAAGTAACCCCACAGCAACTGGATGACTATATTCTTTCTGATGAACAGGATATTGAAATTCGGCTCCAGCTCAAGGCCGCTCAGGAAGCGTCCCGAAATGGCGTCAATCGTGTTCACCTGATTTCGTATACCTATGACGGCGCCTTGCTGGAAGAACTGTTCACCCGGGATGGTTCCGGCACCATGATCACCGATGCGCATTATGAAGAAGTGCGTATGGCCGATATTCAGGATGTCGGTGGCCTGATCCGTTTGCTCCGCCCCTTGGAAGAAGAAGGTATTCTGGTTTACCGTTCGCGGGAGCGTCTGGAAAATGAAATTGACCAGTTCGCTGTAATTGAGCGTGATGGCATGATTCTGGCCTGTGCAGCCCTGTATCCGATTCCAACTACGGGCAATGAACTGCGTTCTGCAGAAATCGCCTGCGTTGCGGTAGATCCAAGTTACCGTCAATCCAACCGCGGTAGTCAGATTCTGCATTATCTGGAAGATAAGGCTAAAAGTCTGGGTATTCAGCAACTGTTTATTTTAACGACCCGTACTGCACACTGGTTTCTGGAACAGGGCTTTGAACCGGCATCAGTAGATGATTTGCCCGATGCCCGACAGGCTTTTTATAATTATCAGCGCAATTCGATTGTCTGTAAAAAGTCACTTTAAAGTGACTTTTTTATGCGCTCTCATATCTTTATTTTAGATAACGATATTCATAAAACCTGCATTCAGTATAAAAATACTATTGCTGATTTTTTAATAAGCATATCTGGCCACTTTATTTAGAATAAATAATTTTATATTTCATTATCTTATATAAATAATTCTTTTTTCCTAAATTAATGTGTAAATCAGTTTCCTGCATAAGTTTTGCACTTTTTTATTTATCTTTTTTCTTCATTAGAAATTCCTGAATAGTTATTTTTTTAGAAAAGTAAAAAGCTTTAGCGTATGCCTAAGTTCTTCATTTCACATTTCTAAATTTTCAGGAGTTCTGATTCATGCGCCAATCACACATTCAATTATTCACAAAAACTGCGGTCCTTAGTGCTGCGGTGGCTGGCGTGATGATGCTTTCTGGCTGTGGCAAAAAACAAGAAGCCGTGACCCTGAATATTGGTTTCCAGAAATATGGTGTACTGCCGATCTTAAAAGAACGTGGCACCTTAGAAACGTCATTAAAAGAACAAGGCGTGAATGTGAAATGGGTTGAATTCCCGGCTGGTCCTCAGTTGCTTGAAGGCTTGAATGTCGGCAGCGTATCTTTTGGTGAAGCCGGTGAAGCGCCACCGATTTTTGCTCAAGCAGCGAATTCAAATCTGGTCTATGTGGCCAACCAGCCTGAAGCACCGAAAGCTGAAGCGCTAATCGTACAAAAAGACTCGAAGATTCAATCCGTACAGGATCTGAAAGGCAAACGTGTTGCCTTAAATAAAGGCTCAAATGTTCATTACTTACTACTCAAAGTCCTTGAAGCCAATAATCTAAAACTCAGCGATATCGAAGTGGTTTACCTACCACCTTCTGATGCCCGTGCCGCTTTCGAACGCGGTGCTGTCGATGCCTGGGTGATCTGGGATCCGTTCTTCGCTGCAGCAGAACATCAGATTGGTGCCCGTGTCATCGCCACGGGTGAGAACATCGTCAGTAATCATCAGTTCTATATGGCAGATCGCAAGTTTGCTGAAGCCAACCCACAGATTATTGAAGCTGTCGTGAATGAACTCAACCTGACCACTGAATGGGTTTCTGCTCATCAGGATGAAGCAGCCAAACTTCTGGAAAAACCGACAGGCCTGGCCTTTGATGTATTAAAAACGTCTATTTCACGCATGGGCTTTGGGGTAAAACCACTCACTCCCGAAGTGGCACAAAAACAACAACAGGTGGCTGATGCCTTCTATGGCCAGCAACTGATTCCAGCAAAACTGAATATTCAATCTGCAATTATCGCGAAGTAAACCAAAGAACAATTTAGGGGATTTAATCATGACTCAACATCAGCTACACAACAAAGCAATCACATGGTTCAAGACCTCCAGTCATGGGATGAACGCTGCATTAGTTGCTTGCGCGATGTTGGGTTCAAGTGCTGCTTGGGCAGTGGATCCTTCAGTTAAACAGCTGCGTGTGGGTTATCAAAAAGCCTCTGTGAACCTGGTGATTGCACAGCAGCAAAAGCTGTTGGAAAAGGAATTTCCAAATGCAAAAATCAGCTGGAATGAATTCCCAGGCGGACCACAAATTTTAGAAGCACTGGCGGTAGGTTCTATTGATGTAGGTGCAACTGGAGATACACCTCCTGTCTACGCTCAGGCAGGCAATAAGCCATTGCACTATTTTGCTTATGAAACTGCAAAACCTTTATCTTCTGCCATTCTGGTCCAGCACAATTCCAAAATTACCAAGCTGAGCCAGCTCAAAGGTAAACGTGTTGGCGTGCACCGCGGTTCAAGCTCACATTATTTACTGGTACAGGCAGTACGCAAAGCGGGTCTGCAATGGACTGATATTCAGCCGGTCTGGTTAAGCCCTGCTGATGCGCGTGCAGCTTTCCAGAAAGGTGCGATTGATGCCTGGGCGATTTGGGATCCGTACTATGCTGCGGCTCAAGTAGAAGATAAAGCCAGAGTTTTATCTTCAGGTAAGGGCTTAAGTCCAAATTACACCTTTTACCTCGCTTCAGAAAATTTAATCAAAAATCATCCGCAAGCTTTAAAAGGCATTATCAAGCAGGTCAATGTTGCAGATAAATGGGTACAAAGCCATAAGGCTGAAACTGCAAGCATCTTTGCACAAAGTACCGGTCTAAAACCGATTGTCAGCCAGACCTTTATCCAGCGTCGTCCGAATCCGTCTGGTGCGGCACCGCTCACCAGGAAAGTGATCGCCGATCAGCAGGAACTCGCAAACCGTTTCAGCGAACTCAAGATCATTCCGAAATCTATCAATATTCAGCAAGCCGTTTGGGCAGGCAAATAATCTAAGGATCAAAGACATGAAAATTTTCTGGTTTATCCCGACACATGGCGACAGCCGCTACTTAGGTACCAGCAAAGGTGCACGCCAGGTCGATCATGCTTACATGAAGCAGATTGCGGTTGCGGTCGATAATCTTGGTTATGAAGGTGTATTAATCCCGACTGGCCGTTCATGTGAAGATCCGTGGTTAACTGCAGCTAGCCTGATTGATGCGACTAAAAAACTGAAATTCCTCGTCGCGCTGCGTCCAGGTGTTACCACGCCTGCTCTGACTGCACGTATGGCTGCAACCTTTGACCGTCTGTCTGGTGGCCGTGTATTGCTGAACCTGGTGACGGGTGGTGATGAGCAAGAACTAAAAGGTGACGGCGTTTATGAAGATCATGCAACACGCTACAAGACTGCAGCTGAATATACGACAATCTGGCGTGAAATTCTGACCCGTTCACATACCGGCGAAAGCTTCACTTTCCATGGCGAACGTCTCAGTGTAGATGATGCCAAACTGCTTTATCCACCAGTTCAAAAACCATATCCACCACTCTGGTTCGGTGGTTCTTCAGATGCAGCCGTTGAACTGGCCACTGATCAGGTTGACACTTACCTGACTTGGGGTGAGCCACCTGCAGCAGTGAAAGAAAAAATTGAAAATGTCCGTGCCAAAGCCGAAGCAAAAGGTCGCAAGCTGAGCTACGGTATCCGCTTACACGTAATTGTTCGTGAAACCAATGAAGAAGCATGGAGAGCAGCAGACGAACTCATCCAGTATGTAGATGATGCCACTATTGCTGCTGCACAAGCGAAATTCAAGCAAATGGACTCTGTCGGCCAACGCCGTATGGCTGAGCTGCATAATGGCGACCGTAGCAAACTCGAAGTGTCTCCAAACCTGTGGGCAGGTGTAGGTCTGGTACGTGGCGGTGCAGGTACAGCATTGGTCGGCGATCCAGAAACTGTCGCAGCACGTATTCAGGAATATGCTGATCTAGGTATCGATACCTTCATTTTCTCAGGCTATCCACATCTGGAAGAATCGATCCGTTTTGCGGAACTAGTATTCCCATTACTTCCGCTTGAAACTCAACAAAAACTGGCTCAGCCAAACCTGACTGGTCCATTCGGTGAGATTGTGGCAAATAATTACACTCCAGATGAGAACAAGAAGGCTGAGAGTGTTCAGGAGCCAGCTTAATGTCGAAAATCGTTTCAGTTGAAACCCTCGCAGAAAAGAAGGTTTCACGTGGAACACAGCTTGGGCAGCGTTTGCTGCCCTGGTTAGTTCCTGTCGGATTAATTCTACTCTGGCAAATCGCGTCGAGTACCGGTTTGCTGGAAAGCCGTATTTTGCCTGCACCAAGTGCCGTAGTCATCGCATTCTGGAATTTGCTGCTCAGCGGTGAGTTGTGGACACATGTCAAAGTCAGTGCTGGTCGTGCCTTAAGTGGTTTATTAGTAGGCGGTGGTCTAGGGCTAATTTTGGGTCTACTGAATGGTTCATCCAAAATGGCCTCTACCCTGCTGGATACCACCTTACAAATGATCCGTAACATTCCGGCTTTGGCCTTAATTCCACTGGTCATTCTCTGGTTCGGAATTGATGAATCAGCCAAGCTGTTCCTGGTCGCGATTGGTGTGTTCTTCCCGATCTATATCAATACCTATCATGGCATTCGTTCAGTCGATCCCCAGCTGATTGAAATGGGTAAAAGCTATGGCCTGACCCGCTGGCAGCTTTATAAAGAAATCATCCTGCCAGGGGCAATGCCTTCAATTCTGGTCGGTCTGCGTTTTTCACTCGGTCTGGTCTGGGTACTACTGATTGTGGCGGAAACGATTTCTGCCCAGTCCGGTATCGGTTATATGACCATGAACGCGCGTGAATTCCTGCAAACCGATGTCGTCCTGGTGGGTATTTTACTGTATGCCCTGCTAGGTAAACTGGCAGATGTCCTGGCCGTGGCCTTAGAACGATTCCTGCTGCGCTGGCATGCTGGCTATCAAAAATAATTGAAAAAATATTGAGGAGCATGTGATGACTGATCTCAGCTTAGGGCGTCTTGCCAATGATCCGACTGCAGTGCAGGAGCCTGCTGCAACCGATATCAATCCCAATGCAGTTGCCGGTGCCGAAATCATTATTGAACAGCTGCACAAGTTCTATGGTTCGGTGAAGGTACTGGAAGATCTGGACCTGCATATTCAGCCGGGTGAATTTCTGGCGATTGTTGGACGTAGTGGCTGTGGTAAAAGTACCCTGCTTCGTCTGATTGCAGATTTAGAAAAACAGAGCTACGGCGAAATTAAATTCAAGTCTGCACGTCATATCCGTGAAGGCATTACCGCTGATGATATCCGCGTGATGTTCCAGGATCCGCGTTTATTGCCATGGCGCAGCATCGAACAGAACGTGCAACTCGGCCTACCCAAAGACCAGCATGGTAATGCTTCACAAATGCTGGAGAAAGTCGGCTTAAAAGAAAAAGCTGGGCTTTGGCCTTCACAACTGTCTGGTGGTCAGCGCCAGCGTACTGCTCTGGCACGTGCCTTGTCACATAAGCCACGTATTTTATTGCTAGATGAACCACTTGGTGCGTTGGATGCCCTGACCCGTCTGGATATGCAGAACCTGATTGAAAAATTATGGACTGAACAGGGCTTTACCGCGATTCTGGTCACCCACGACGTCAGTGAAGCCGTACAACTGGCAGACCGGATTATCCTGCTGGACAAAGGCCATATTGCCAAAGAGTTTAAAGTTGATCTTCCGCGTCCACGCCAAAAGAATGTGAAATTCGCCGAACTTGAACAACAGGTTCTGAATGCCGTTCTTGCAACCTGAAATGCGTGGGAATCTGGAATAGCTGGTTATTCTGGATTCCTTATTTCGAATCAAGAGAATATCTGTCTTACTGATTATTTATTCAGCAATTGGCAAAATTTCAACTTAATTCATTAATTTTATTTTAACTTTATGATGCTTCAAGGTAATAAGTACCCCTTAAAAAATTATCAACCTTTTCAAAAGCTTGGTTTTTAATTCCTGCGCCTTAAACCGATACTAATTGTATCTTTAATCTAAAGAATAAATCATCATTATTCATAAAATTAGCACCTGACTTGATGCACAAATCTGATGATTTGACGTACAATTAAAAATTCCCTTTTTTAATTGTTTTTAATATTTGCTGATGGAACAAAAAAAGAGTACTCAAAAACGCAACCAGCTGCTGAATGCCGCACTCGATGTTTTTTCCCTATACGGTTTTAATGGGGCGAGTTTAGATGAGATCGCACAAATCGCAGAAATGCATAAGTCGAATATTTTCTATTATTACGAAAATAAAGAGGCGCTCTATGTAGAGGTTTTAACGACTGTTCTACAAAAATGGCTGGCACCTTTACAAATGCTAGAAGCCGATCTTGAGCCTGAAGAAGCGATTACCAATTATTTGATGCAAAAAATTGAAGTATCGCGTACCCAGCCTAAAGCTTCACGCCTGTTCGCTCTGGAAGTGATTCAGGGTGCGCCGCACATTTTAGAAATCTTAAAAGGCCCATTGAAAAAACTGGTCAAGCGTAAAGCCAAAGTGATTTCAAACTGGCAGGAACAAGGTAAGATTTCTAAAGATATCGATCCTGAACTGCTGATTCTGAATATCTGGGCGGTAACCCAGAACTATGCAGATTTCGCGACCCAGATGGAAATGGTGACGGGCAAGACCTTGCGTAACCGCAGCATGCAACAACGGATTATCCAGCATACTGTACATATGATGCTGTACGGCGTACTTCCGCGTACACAAGAAAAATAGGTCAACGCAAAAATTATTTGGCATACGACCATAAATTTTATGGTCGCCGACCCCTTCTCTCACCCTTTATTATTATTTTAACGTTTGATATAAATTCAATAATTTCTGCGCACCCAGCAGCAGATTCTCTTCCCAGTCCAAATGAGCGCTATCATCTGCACCGTCAGTAATATATTTGACTGAAATCAGGCGCACATCCAATTTTCTGCATACCTTGGCCAGCGCATAGCCTTCCATATCGACCAGCTGACAAGCCACTTTCGGCAAGCCTGTTTCAAAGCTATCCCCTGTTCCACAAACCCCTTTCGGTAAATGGACAAAAAATGGTTCCAGATCAATTGCGCCTGGCAAATGATCATCCATCGGGGTAATACCAACTTCAAATCCTAGGGGTGAAACATCCATATCACGTTGTACAAAACGCTTAACTTCGACCAGTTCATGCGCCTTGAAATGGGAACTGCCTGCTGTGCCGAGATTAATCAGGGTTTTACAGCAGGTTTTCTGAATCACTTCAAAAGCCTTAAAAGCAGCATTCACCTTGCCGATGCCACTATAGTGGACTTCTACACCTTCTGCTTCGAACAAACCTTTGGATTCACTGGCCAATGCCATAATGAGCACTGAATCTGACATGCAAACTACCTGAGACTGAGAAAACCGTGACATTAGAAAGCAAAATCCAGGCAATGAAAAGCGGGTTTTTAGATTTCTGTTTTGCAGATCTTTCACTTAAATAACCACAGAAGATTCTTGGATGGCACACTTTCTTCTTGATGTGTTTCGTGATTTTTCAATAATTTTTTTGCATAAAAACACAACAGCAAGACGAATCGTTGAGATTATGGCAATATATAGCCTTTCCTATTTTTCAATTCCCTGATTTCGCCTATGCAGCTGCTCCGTCTCAATGCTTTAGCGTCACATTCTGAATTGCCAAAAACCGCCGTTACAATTGGTAATTTTGACGGCGTGCATCTGGGTCATCAGGCCATGATCAAACAGTTAAAAGCTGTTGCAGAAGCTGAGCAACTAAAAACTGTTGTGATGATCTTCGAGCCACAACCGCTTGAATTTTTTAAAGGTTATGAAGCACCGCCGCGTATTTCTTCTTTGCGTGAAAAGGTGGAATATTTAAGCGAACTGGGTGTGGACTATATTGCGGTCGCCAAGTTTGATCATCATTTTCGAAGCCTGAGTGCCGAAGCCTTTGCCGATATTCTGAAAGATAAACTGAATGCGGCACATCTGGTCTTGGGGGATGATTTTCACTTTGGTAAAAACCGTCAAGGCAATAGTGAATTCCTGCGAGATTATGGATTTAAGGTCACCAACCTGCATACCATTGCCTTGGATGGTGAACGGGTCAGTTCTACCCGCATCCGTCAGACCCTGCAAGCGGGTGACCTGGCTCTGGCAGCCAAATTGCTGGGACGTCCTTATAGTATTACCGGCCGGGTGCAATACGGCGACCAGATTGGCCGTACCATTGATTTCCCGACCATTAATGTCCGGTTGAACCGGCATAAACCCTGCCTGCAGGGCATTTATGGGGTTGAAGTCGTCTGTGAAACCGGATCACTCAGCGCCAAGGTTCAGCAGGAAAATCCTGAACAGCCGGGTATTGCCGGCTATGATCAGGGCAGCCTGTTTGGTGCCGGTCATGTGGGTACCCGCCCTGCGATCAAACAGACTCATCCGGAATGGCGATTAGAAGTACATTTTCCTGATGTTTCTGCTAATCTGTATGGCCTGTTAATGCGGGTAACCTTCTTGAATTATCTGCATGGCGAAAAAGATTATCCTTCGCTTGAAGCGTTAAAGGCCGGAATTGATGATGATGTTGAGAAACTGCTTGAGTTTCGTCGAAAACACCCCACATTTCCCTTTTAATGTCCCGTATTTTTATTGTAAAACGTGTCAGTCTAATGACTGATTAAATTGGAAGACAACTTGCATGAGCGATAAGCAAACTCCTGAAAATGCAGTGGATTATAAAGCCACGCTGAACCTCCCAGGTACTGACTTTGCAATGAAAGCAAATCTGGCAGTACGTGAAGCGAAATGGTTAGAAGAGTGGTATGCCGATGACATTTATCAGCAGATTCGTGCATCGCGAATTGGCAAGAAAAAATACGTGCTTCATGATGGCCCTCCATATGCCAATGGCCAGATTCACTTAGGTCATGCAGTCAACAAGGTACTTAAAGACATCATCATTAAAAGCCGTATCATGGACGGCTTTGATGCGCCTTATGTACCAGGCTGGGATTGTCATGGTCTTCCAATTGAACTGAAAGTTGAAGAAAAAGTCGGTAAGGTCGGCGTTAAAGTAGATGCGCCTACTTTCCGTAAAGCTTGCCGCGAATATGCATTGAGCCAGGTGGAGCTACAGAAAAAAGACTTCATCCGTATGGGTGTATTTGGTGACTGGAGCAATCCTTATCTCACCATGAACTTCAAGCAGGAAGCCAACATCGTGCGTTCACTCGGTGAAATCGCGAAAAATGGCCATATCCAGCCAGGCCTTAAACCGGTGAACTGGTGTCTGGACTGTGGTTCAGCACTGGCTGAAGCTGAAGTTGAATATGAAGATAAAAAGTCAGACGCGATTGACGTGGGTTTCACCGTGGTGGATCTGGCGGATCTGTCTGCACGTTTAGGTGTTGAAGTTAAAGACTCAACCGATATCGTGATCTGGACGACTACGCCTTGGACCCTGCCTGCGAACCAGGCAGTTGCCTTACATGCTGAAATTGAATACCAGCTGGTCGTTGCACGTGGTGAAGATAAAGCTGCACAAAACTTTATCCTGGCCAAAGATCTGGTTGAGTCTGCAACTGAGCGTTATGGCTTTAACGCGGTTGAAGTGATTGCCGATTTTGCCGGTGCAAAACTTGAGAATCTGGTACTGCAACATCCTTTAATTGCTGAGCGTCAAGTGCCAGTCATTCTGGGTGAACACGTTATCGCAACCAGCGGTACTGGCGCTGTACATACTGCGCCTGGCCATGGTGTGGACGACTATAAAGTTGGTCTGCTGTATAACCTGAAAGTGGATAATCCTGTAGGTGGTAATGGTGTGTATTTACCGACTTCACCACTATTTGCAGGCGAACATATCTACAAGGCCAATCCACAAATTATTGCGACGCTTGGCGAAGCTAACAAGCTATGGGCACATAAGCCTATTAAGCATAGCTACCCGCACTGCTGGCGTCATAAAACTCCGATTATCTTCCGTGCGACCCCACAATGGTTCATCAGCATGGATGAAAAAGGTCTGCGTCAGGGCGCGTTGAATGCCATTGAAAATGACATCAGCTTTGTACCGGATTGGGGTAAAAACCGTATTCAGGCGATGATCGAAGGCCGCCCGGACTGGTGTATCTCACGTCAACGTACTTGGGGCGTACCAATCCCATTCTTCGTGCATAAAGACACCAATGAACTGCACCCGCGTACACCTGAACTGATCGAAGAAGTCGCGAAACTGATCGAACAGGAAGGTATTGATGCCTGGTATAACCGTGAAGCCAAAGACTTCATTGGTGATGATGCTGAGCAGTACAACGCGGTTCGCGATACCTTAGACGTATGGTTTGACTCTGGTACAACCCACTATGCAGTGCTGCGTGACCGTGAAGAATTAACCGATCCGGCTGATCTGTATCTTGAAGGTTCTGACCAACACCGTGGCTGGTTCCAGTCTTCATTATTAACCTCTATGGCGATCAATCAACGTGCGCCATACAAAGGCTTGCTGACTCACGGTTTCGTGGTCGATGAGAAAGGCCGCAAGATGTCAAAATCGCTGGGTAATATCATTACTCCGCAAGACATTATCAAGAACATGGGTGCAGACGGCCTGCGTTTCTGGATCGCTTCAGCAGATTACCGTTATGAAATGACCGCAGGTAAAGAAATCTTTAACCGTGCATCAGATGGTTACCGTCGTATCCGTAATACTTTGCGTTTCTTGCTGGCAAACCTGAATGGCTTCAACCCGGCAACTGATGCCCTACCCGTAGATCAACTGATTGCACTGGATCAATACATCCTGCAACGCGCGAATGATGTACAGGAAACCATCAAGAAAGCATATGAAGATATGAACTTCCATATCGTGACCAATGCCTTGACCAACTTCTGTATTAACGACCTCGGTGGTTTCTACTTAGACATCATCAAAGACCGTCAGTACACTACTAAAGCAGACTCGCAGGCACGTCATTCTGCGCAAACTGCACTGTATCATCTGGTACAAGCCTTTGTTCGCTGGATGGCGCCAATCCTGAGCTTCACTGCTCAAGAAGCATGGCCACTAATTCCAGGTCAAAGTGAGAAATATGTCTTCACTGCTGAATGGTACGATATTCCAGTTTCTGCACAAGCTAACCTGTTATCTGAAGCAGACTGGCAAACCCTGATTGCCGTGAAATCCGCGGTGAACAAACACATTGAAAATGCGCGTAACGAGAAACTGGTAGGTTCAAACCTGTCTGCCAAAGTTGAGCTGTGGGCCAATGATGAACTGAAAGCTGTTCTAGACCGTCTGGGTGATGAGCTGCGTTTCGTTCTGATCACTTCTCAGGTAATCGTGAATCCGTTTGATGCTGCTCAAGGCAATGACGCTGAACTTGAAGGCCTACGCGTAAAAGTATCTGCGGCAGATGGCGAGAAATGTGTACGCTGCTGGCATGTGCTTCCTGATGTGAATACACATGCCTCACATCCAGGACTATGCGGTCGTTGTATCATTAACCTCCCGAGCGGCCAAGGTGAAGAGAGAAAATATGCCTAACCCACAGCAGAAAAAGGGTCTGTTCCAGTTCTATCCTCACAATTTGTGGTGGATCGGACTGGCTATTCTGGCGATCATTCTAGATCAATGGACCAAATGGATTGCGGTAACACATCTGGAATATGCAGATCCGGTGCCCGTCCTGCCCTTTTTAAATTGGACACTATTACATAACTATGGCGCTGCCTTTAGTTTCTTGTCCGATGCTGGTGGCTGGCAACGCTATTTCTTTACCTCTCTTGCAGGTTTAGTGTCTGTGGTTTTCGTGTTCTGGCTGATGCGTATGCCAAAGAGCATGAAAGTCTTGCCACTAGCAGTTGCCCTGATTCTGGGTGGTGCTATTGGTAACCTGATTGACCGCATTTCTTTAGGTTATGTGGTCGACTTTATTCATGTCTATTATCAGAACAGCCACTTCCCTGCTTTTAATATTGCGGATAGTGCCATTACTTTAGGTACGATTCTGCTGCTGATTGATACGTTTTTCCTGGAAAAACACCGAATTCAACGTGCACAGGCGCAACATGACTGATTTTATTAATCCTAACGAGGAAACTCGTGTTGAAGACGGCTCTAAAGTCGAGCTTCATTTTTCTGTCGCGATCGAAAGTGGCGTAGAAATTGACAATACCCGTAGCCGTGAAGAACCGGTAAGCCTGACCATTGGTGATGGCAACCTATTACCAGGTTTTGAAAAAGCCTTGATGGGCTTGCGTGCTGGTGACCGTCGTACCGTCAGCCTCCCGCCCGAAGAAGCTTTTGGTCCGTGGAATCCTGAAAATGTCCAAAAATTTGATACGGTGAAATTTGGCGAACGTCCGATCGAAGGTCACATGATCGAGTTTGAAGACAAGGCCAAATCGACTTTGTATGGCGTAGTAAGATCCGTAAATGATGATATTACCGAAGTGGACTTTAATCATCCGCTTGCAGGTAAAAATATCACCTTTGAAGTCGAAATCTTCAAAGTTACTCCAGCTGGCCAGCAAGGCGTGAAGCTGATGTAATATCGGCTAATCACATGATTTAAAAGAGCTCCTTCGGGAGCTTTTTTAGTTTCTGGATACAAATCCTCTCTAGTCTCTGTTCAGAAATCTGATTAATTTAATTTGATGAGCATGCGATAAGAAAGGGAAAGATATGAAAATTTATATTGTGGTTGGCAGTGTGCGTGAAGGACGTACAGCAATTAAGGTCGCACATTGGGTACTACAGGAAATTAAAAAATATGGTTTTAGCACGCTTGAAACCGAACTTGTCGACTTAAAAGAATGGGATCTTCCGCTTTTTGCTGGTTCTCATCCCCCATTGACCGGTATTTATGATCAGCCGAAACAGCAGGAATGGGCCGACTTTATTGCCCTTGCGGATGCATTTATTTTTATCAGCCCTGAATATAACCATGGCTATAGCCCGGCATTAAAGAATGCGCTGGATTATCTGGCCAAGGAATGGCAAGGCAAACCGGCAGCTTATATCGGTTATGGCGTCACCAACGGCTCACGTTCCATTGATCAGATCCGTCAGGTCGGCACTCAGCTTGGCATGGTGGATACCAATGCGATTGTAGAGCTTCGGGATATTTTTAGTCGTAATAAAGACTACAGCTTTGAAGGGAATGAATTCGACAATAAAACACTCAGAGATGTCGTGGATAAACTGATCCAATATGTCAGTGCCTGAGGACGACAGCAATGTGCGCTTTAGCCTACAGGCAGCACAGAATTTGTCGGCTATTCTCACTTTCAGTTCAAGGCTATAGTTTGATTCATAGACAGACAGGAAGTCTGCAAAGCGATACAACAACAATAAAAAGCGCAGAGTAATAGGACGTTGACAGGTCAGACAGGAGTCAGATCTGAGAAGCAAATCCAGAAAAGCCTCAACAGGATGTTGGGGCTTTTTTGTATTTAAAATCTTTTATTTTTCTTAAAAAAAATCAGATCTCTACATTAAAGCCTAAATTGACATCACAGGCCGTTTGCCCACCGCGGATTCCCCAGTTTTCCAATGGACTTTCTCGCAGATGAATCAGAATATGATCAGGCGGAATGCCCAATTTTCCCAAGCTTTCTACAATCTGCTGATACAGTTTGCGCTTGGTCTCCAGACTTCGGCCAGCGAAGCAGTCAATACTGATCAAGGTAAAGTATTAAGGCTGAGCCAGATGAGTCATATACTGAAAACGATGCGCTTCATGTACCACCAGCCGGATATTACGGTCATAGTCAGGCAGTTGAAAGGCATTTTTCACACATTGAAATACGCAATTGAGTAACTGCTCTTCATCAGCATGGGAATATTGCTGCTGGACTTCAATTTGAACGGTAGGCATGTGCTTCTCCTTTTTATTATTTTATTGAATAGAGAGATGAGCTTCAATAAGGCCTCCTATCTCTACCATATCGTAAAATTATCCTGAGAACTCTGGAATTAATCGGATAAATATTTTCAAGTGAGCTTGTCGCCTCTGGCCTACAGCAGATGCGGTCAATGCCTCTACTCGGTCTTTCTGACTCAGGCTATATTGAGTACATACCAAGACAGGAAGTCTTGCAAAAACAAGAATAAAACATCGGCAGGATGCTGATCGATACCGGAGGAAAGGTATCTGAGCTAAATTTGAAAAGGCCCTCACAGGAGTTGGGGCCTTTTTCTTTCATTCTGATATTAACTATTTAGCTTTTTACTGAGGGGTGGTCATCTTAAGCAACTTGGCTTTTGGACTATCTTCAATCACCCAGAGTGAGCCATCTTTGGCCTGAATCGCACCACGAATCCGCTCTTTCATATCCAGTCGCTGTATTTCTTTCGCAGGATTTTGAGTGGTATCAATTACAATCATTGCCTGAGAAGACAGACCTGTAGCAATGGCTTTATTTTTCCATTGAGGAAAGCTATTGCCAGTATAGAACAACAAGTCTGAAGGAGAAATTACTGGAGTCCAATCTAGTGCTGGTGCTTCAAACTCTGGTCGGGTGCTGTGATCTGGAATCGGCTTGCCATCATAATGATCCCCATTGGAGACGATCGGATAGCCATAATTTTTGCCTTTTATCACTTTATTCAGCTCATCACCGCCTTTAGGACCCATTTCAATCACCCAAAGCTGCCCTTGTGGATCAAATGCCAAACCGAGAGGATTACGGTGTCCCAGACTCCAGACCTGCTTGGCAATTTCGCCCTGATTCATAAATGGATTATCGGAAGGAATTGAACCATCGTCATTCAGACGAATAATCTTGCCGGCATTGGAGTTCATGTCCTGGGCTGGATTAAATTGCTGACGTTCACCCGAACTGATCCAGAGCTTATTGTCTGAGCCAAAGATAATCCGGTGCCCATAATGACCCTGTCCTGAAGAAAATTTCGGTACCTGAGTCCAGATTTTTTTGATCTGAGTGAGTTGAGGGGTGCTCTTGGTGAGATCTAGTTTGCCATGAACCACGACTGCACCATAGCCACCCTGCCCCTGTTCGGCATAACTGAGATACACCCACTGATTCTTGGCAAAGTCAGGATGGAGTGCAATATCGCCTAAGCCACCTTGTCCGCCATAGGCCACTTGAGGGATACCCTGAACAGTTTGAGTGCTGCGATTGGCTGGATTAAATATTTTTAACTTTCCAGATCTTTCAGTAATCAGTAAGCGCTGATCCGGCAGCTCAGTCAGTGCCCATGGCTCATTCAACTGCGCAAATTCTTCGACTTTATAGGCTTGCTGTGTGGTTTTGGCAGCGGATTGTCCAGCGGGCGGTGCTGAAGTCTTGTCTTGGGCACAGGCAGTCAGGCTATAGGAACCTAAGCCTAATAATAAAATTGCTGCTAGTTGAGTCTGTTTCATTGTTATTCTTCATGCTAATTTCATTCAGATAAATACCAATTTAGCATTCCAGACAGCGGCTAAAATAATAAAAAAGTAAAGGAATCGTAAGCGGATATAACTTGATCAGATAAAGAGAGCTGATGTATTGATTGGATTTTTTATTATTTAATACAGGCTGAATCACGAAGAATTTTTGCCTGATACAGCTGTTGATCAGCTGTTTTCAGTAAACGGTCAACATTTCTATAGATATGTTCAGCATCCATAACCGCTGCCCCAACACTGATACTAATCCAGGTCTTGTCATCCCCACGATTGGCATGTTCCAAATTGAGCTGACGAATAGCCTCACAAAGTTGCTCGGCAAAATCTTTGGCTTCTTGCCAAGAAATATCTGCCAGTAAAACGGCAAATTCCTCACCACCATAACGTGCCAGAAAGCCATTTTCAGGCAATATTTGCTGAATAGTTTGAACCAGTGTTTTTAAAATATAGTCACCTTTGAGATGGCCATAATAGTCATTATAGTTTTTAAAATAATCTACATCGATCATATAAACAGCCAGCGAAGTCTGATTTGCGATTGTATATTCATATTGCTGCTGAAGCTCTTCATTTAAGGCAAAGCGATTATAGGCACCTGTCAGCGAATCCAGCCTCACCTGCTGCGCGAGTTTCTCATTGAGCAAGGTGATATCACGCGTACGGTCCCGAACCTTCTGATCAAGTTCTTTATTCAGGCGCAAAAGCTGCTTGTTTAACAACTCGGTATTAATACTTTGCACCGCATAATCACGGCTGAGCTGAAAGGTAATTAAAATGAAATAGGCACAAGATGTATAAAATGCAATTTCAACTGAATCTATCACCTTTAAAGCAAGTAAATAGTCATGCAGGAAGGTCAGGCAGACCAGCACCACCGCAATAGAATTGATCTTGGAATAACGCACATGCGATTTATGCATGCGGTAAGCGCCATAAAGCAGATTAATAAAGACCAGTACTGCAATACTAAAGCTCTGGAAAAAGAAGCTCTGGAATATATAAGGCAGCGTAAACAGGGTCACAGCCACATTGATACTAATTAACAAAGCTGTGATTTTTAATAAATAAGGATTTAACAGTCGATAAGGCAATAAATAGATATAAATCAGGAAAAATAGAGTCGCCAATTCAGTCAGTAAATACTCAAATCGTGTGCCCCATACCCAGGAAATATTCGTGAATAAAGTATAAATAAATGGAACTGCAAAGAAGCTACGCAGGCTCAAGCACAGAATAAATAACCCTAGAAACAGCAGCAAATTACCTGCTTGCGTTTTAAGGCTGCGAAATACTGCAAAGAACACCATAAAGCAGCCAATCATCAGCAGAACGCCACTGATCACACTTAAAGGAATCACCTGATCATAAAACTTATCCAGAATAGGCTGGTTAAAGCCAATAAACATGCTGTTTTCCAGCCCGCCACGGATATGGTGATAACTTGAAGCCTGAATGGTAATCGTCACTTCTCGCTGTGAGGGAAAGAAAGAAGCCAGCTTTGGCGCCATCATGGTCTGATGCTGACCATGTATGCCTACCTACCCTACTTCTATCAGGAGATAATCATCGACATACATGCTATAAGCCCCATACTGGTATGGTACATAAACATAAACCGCATGATTAATGGCTGATTCAGGTAGCCTGAAGGCTTTTTGAAAAGTTCCAATATGGTCTTTATGACCTGTTAAGGTCAGGAAAGAATTAGGTAAATGAACTTTTTCAGCAGCAAGAGTCTGATTAGAGGAAGTTAACTGAGATGGTCACTGCCCAGAAGTGGGATCAATCAGCTGATTGGGGTAGAAATCCCATTCTCCATCGAGTTTGACATACTGATGATGATCAAAATTTAATTCTGTTACAGCGTATAGCTGTGGAGAAATCAAACTGAGCCATATCAACACAAATGTGTTTATGAGAATCTGCTGCATATGACTCAGAGAATAAAAAATATTTACACGAGTAGTATAACATTTTACAGCTGATCAGAGATTATACAGCTGTAAAAAATTAGTCGTTAAAGAGAGAAAAGTGATTATATAAATATAAAAAAAGCCCCCTGCATGAGCAGAGGGCTTTTGGAATAATGAGCTGGCGATGACTTACTCTCACATGGGATACCCCACACTACCATCAGCGCTAAGAGGTTTCACTTCTGAGTTCGGGAAGGGATCAGGTGGTTCACTCTTGCTATGGTCGCCAGCACAACTGGTATGCTTACTCGCTATGGTCTTATTTACGTTGCTTGCGCTTCGTTTGCCTAGCTTTCTTCAAATAGAATGCATTAACAGATGTATCTGAGTTCTTGCGAGTAGAACTAAGCAGTGCTTAATTATACTCTCATTTGTTCGATTAGCTTAACTAAATCAAGGCTTCGTCTGATCGTTAGATCAATATGAAATCAATTGATGCTTTATATACAACTGCTTGGGTGTTGTATAGTCAAGCCTCACGAGCAATTAGTATTGGTCAGCTTCATGCATCACTGCACTTCCACATCCAACCTATCAACGTCGTAGTCTTCAACGGCTCTTTAGGAGACATAAAGTCTCGGGGAAATCTTATCTTGAGGTAGGCTTCCCGCTTAGATGCTTTCAGCGGTTATCCCTTCCGAACATAGCTACCCGGCGATGCGACTGGCGTCACAACCGGTACACCAGAGGTTCGTCCACTCTGGTCCTCTCGTACTAGGAGCAGATCCTCTCAAATTTCCAGCGCCCACGGTAGATAGGGACCGAACTGTCTCACGACGTTCTAAACCCAGCTCGCGTACCTCTTTAAATGGCGAACAGCCATACCCTTGGGACCTGCTTCAGCCCCAGGATGAGATGAGCCGACATCGAGGTGCCAAACACCGCCGTCGATATGAACTCTTGGGCGGTATCAGCCTGTTATCCCCAGAGTACCTTTTATCCGTTGAGCGATGGCCCTTCCATACAGAACCACCGGATCACTAAGACCTACTTTCGTACCTGCTCGACTTGTGGGTCTCGCAGTTAAGCGCGCTTTTGCCTTTATACTCTACGCGTGATTTCCGACCACGCTGAGCGCACCTTCGTACTCCTCCGTTACTCTTTAGGAGGAGACCGCCCCAGTCAAACTACCCACCAGACATGGTCCTCGCTCCCGATCAGGGAGCAGAGTTAGAACCTCAATATTACCAGGGTGGTATTTCAAGGACGGCTCCATGGCAACTAGCGTCGCCACTTCAAAGCCTCCCACCTATCCTACACAAGTAAGATCAAAGTTCAATGTCAAGCTGCAGTAAAGGTTCACGGGGTCTTTCCGTCTAGCCGCGGGTACACCGCATCTTCACGGCGAATTCGATTTCACTGAGCCTCTGCTGGAGACAGCGCCGCCATCATTATGCCATTCGTGCAGGTCGGAACTTACCCGACAAGGAATTTCGCTACCTTAGGACCGTTATAGTTACGGCCGCCGTTTACTGGGGCTTCGATCAATAGCTTCGCTTGCGCTAACCACATCAATTAACCTTCCAGCACCGGGCAGGCATCACACCCTATACGTCCACTTTCGTGTTTGCAGAGTGCTATGTTTTTAATAAACAGTTGCAGCGGCCTGGTTTCTGAGGCTGCCAACAGCTCAAGGAGCAAGTCCTATCACCGCCGGCAGCGTACCTTCTCCCGAAGTTACGGTACCATTTTGCCTAGTTCCTTCAGCAGAGTTCTCTCAAGCGCTTTGGTCTACTCGACCTGACCACCTGTGTCGGTTTCGGGTACGATTCCAGTGTAACTGAAGCTTAGAGACTTTTCCTGGAAGTATGGTATCAGCCACTTCACCAGTAAACTGGCTTGCTATCAACTCTCAGCATAGAGCACCCCGGATTTGCCTAAGATGCATGCCTACTGTCTTCCACCTGGACAACCAACGCCAGGCTGACTTAACCTTCTCCGTCCTCTCATCGCATTACACTGAAGTATTGGAATATTAACCAATTTCCCATCGACTACGCCTCTCGGCCTCGCCTTAGGGGTCGACTCACCCAGCCCCGATTAACGTTGGACTGGAACCCTTGGTCTTTCAGCGAACGGGTTTTTCACCCGTTTTGTCGTTACTCACGTCAGCATTCGCACTTCTGATACCTCCAGCATGCTTCTCAACACACCTTCATCGGCTTACAGAACGCTCCCCTACCACTTGCAATAAATTGCAAATCCGCAGCTTCGGTACATAGTTTTAGCCCCGTTACATCTTCCGCGCAGGCCGACTCGACTAGTGAGCTATTACGCTTTCTTTAAAGGGTGGCTGCTTCTAAGCCAACCTCCTAGCTGTCTATGCCTTCCCACATCGTTTCCCACTTAACTATGATTTAGGGACCTTAGCTGGCGGTCTGGATTGTTTTCCTCTTGACTACGGACGTTAGCACCCGCAGTCTGTCTCCCGGATAGTACTCATTGGTATTCGGAGTTTGCATCGGTTTGGTAAGTCGGGATGACCCCCTAGCCGAAACAGTGCTCTACCCCCAATGGTATTCGTCCGAGGCGCTACCTAAATAGCTTTCGGGGAGAACCAGCTATCACCGAGTTTGATTAGCCTTTCACCCCTATCCACAAGTCATCCCCTGGCTTTTCAACGACAGTGGGTTCGGTCCTCCAGTTAGTGTTACCCAACCTTCAACCTGCTCATGGATAGATCACCCGGTTTCGGGTCTATACCCAGCAACTAAACGCCCTATTAAGACTCGATTTCTCTACGGCTCCCCTATTCGGTTAACCTCGCTACTGAATATAAGTCGCTGACCCATTATACAAAAGGTACGCAGTCACCACACAAAGTGGCTCCCACTGCTTGTATGCATGCGGTTTCAGGATCTATTTCACTCCCCTCACAGGGGTTCTTTTCGCCTTTCCCTCACGGTACTGGTTCACTATCGGTCAGTCAGGAGTATTTAGCCTTAGAGGATGGTCCCCCTATATTCAGACAAGGTTTCACGTGCCTCGCCCTACTCGACATCATCATATCAGCCCTTTCGTGTACAGGACTATCACCCACTATGGTTGCACTTCCCAGAGCATTCCACTAAAACTGATATGACTTAATGGGCTGTTCCCCTTTCGCTCGCCGCTACTGAGGGAATCTCAATTGATTTCTTTTCCTACGGATACTGAGATGTTTCACTTCTCCGCGTTCGCCTCATAAACCTATGTATTCAGTTTATGATACCGACCTTATAGCCGGTGGGTTTCCCCATTCAGACATCTCCGGATCACAGGATATTTGCCGCCTCCCCGGAGCTTTTCGCAGGCTATCACGTCTTTCTTCGCCTCTGACTGCCAAGGCATCCACCACATGCACTTAATTACTTGACTATACAACCCCAAACAGTCGTTCATCCCTACAAGTAGGATAAACAACATAATCAACCGATCACTCAGTTAATTACACAGTTAGAGTCTCGTGAACTTAATCACTGTACAGCTTCAATTAGATTCATATACCAAAACGCTTGATTCAGTTAATTTCGCTAGTTCTCATTCAATCACTTCAACTTCACAACCGAAGTCGTGTCGTTTCCGCTCTTGTATGAGTATGAACAAATTATTTCAACTCAAATATATTCTGTTAATGATTTAATGCATCCTCGTCGGACTGCATTACTGTGATAAATCACAGAGGTTAATAACAATGCCGCGCATTATACGCCGCTTTCTTACTAAGCTCTATAAGCTATCAAACCGTTTGCCTAAGGCTTAACCTCCAAGACAACTACGCGATCACTTCGTGATCTTGTCTTGCATACTTTTTAAAAGCAGTGCTTTAAAAAGTATTCTGGTGGAGACTAGGAGAGTCGAACTCCTGACCTCCTGCGTGCAAAGCAGGCGCTCTACCAACTAAGCTAAGTCCCCAGCTTATCAATAAGTCAATGTATCTTACTTCGTCTGCAATTAACGCTTCGTCAGTAGTGGTGGGTCTGACAAGACTTGAACTTGTGACCCCACGCTTATCAAGCGTGTGCTCTAACCAACTGAGCTACAGACCCTCAGATACATCGTCATGAAGAACAACTTGTTGTGGATTCTTACCAATCGTCAATCTTTCGTTAAGGAGGTGATCCAGCCGCAGGTTCCCCTACGGCTACCTTGTTACGACTTCACCCCAGTCATCGGCCACACCGTGGTAAGCGTCCTCCCTAAGGTTAGACTACCTACTTCTGGTGCAACAAACTCCCATGGTGTGACGGGCGGTGTGTACAAGGCCCGGGAACGTATTCACCGCGGCATTCTGATCCGCGATTACTAGCGATTCCGACTTCACGCAGTCGAGTTGCAGACTGCGATCCGGACTACGATCGGCTTTTTGAGATTAGCATCTGCTCGCGCAGTAGCAACCCTTTGTACCGACCATTGTAGCACGTGTGTAGCCCTGGCCGTAAGGGCCATGATGACTTGACGTCGTCCCCGCCTTCCTCCAGTTTGTCACTGGCAGTATCCTTAAAGTTCCCACCCGAAGTGCTGGCAAATAAGGAAAAGGGTTGCGCTCGTTGCGGGACTTAACCCAACATCTCACGACACGAGCTGACGACAGCCATGCAGCACCTGTATCAGAGTTCCCGAAGGCACCAATCCATCTCTGGAAAGTTCTCTGTATGTCAAGGCCAGGTAAGGTTCTTCGCGTTGCATCGAATTAAACCACATGCTCCACCGCTTGTGCGGGCCCCCGTCAATTCATTTGAGTTTTAGTCTTGCGACCGTACTCCCCAGGCGGTCTACTTATCGCGTTAGCTGCGCCACTAAAGCCTCAAGGGCCCCAACGGCTAGTAGACATCGTTTACGGCATGGACTACCAGGGTATCTAATCCTGTTTGCTCCCCATGCTTTCGCACCTCAGTGTCAGTATTAGGCCAGATGGCTGCCTTCGCCATCGGTATTCCTCCAGATCTCTACGCATTTCACCGCTACACCTGGAATTCTACCATCCTCTCCCATACTCTAGCTAACCAGTATCGAATGCAATTCCCAAGTTAAGCTCGGGGATTTCACATTTGACTTAATTAGCCACCTACGCGCGCTTTACGCCCAGTAAATCCGATTAACGCTTGCACCCTCTGTATTACCGCGGCTGCTGGCACAGAGTTAGCCGGTGCTTATTCTGCGAGTAACGTCCACTTATCCCAGGTATTAACCAGGTAAGCCTCCTCCTCGCTTAAAGTGCTTTACAACCAAAAGGCCTTCTTCACACACGCGGCATGGCTGGATCAGAGTTGCCTCCATTGTCCAATATTCCCCACTGCTGCCTCCCGTAGGAGTCTGGGCCGTGTCTCAGTCCCAGTGTGGCGGATCATCCTCTCAGACCCGCTACAGATCGTCGCCTTGGTAGGCCTTTACCCCACCAACTAGCTAATCCGACTTAGGCTCATCTATTAGCGCAAGGTCCGAAGATCCCCTGCTTTCTCCCGTAGGACGTATGCGGTATTAGCGTCCCTTTCGGAACGTTGTCCCCCACTAATAGGCAGATTCCTAAGCATTACTCACCCGTCCGCCGCTAGGAATCAGGTGCAAGCACCCTATCCCCGCTCGACTTGCATGTGTTAAGCCTGCCGCCAGCGTTCAATCTGAGCCATGATCAAACTCTTCAGTTAAAATCATTTCGAGTTTTATAAGTAAAACTCTTAAACTTGGCTCATCAATTTTCTGACAAATATTTCTCAAATAAACTTCGAGTAATTTCTACCATTCAATCAATGAAAATAATTTCGATTAATCAACCAGTAAAAATCCACACAAGTTGTTCTTCATAATCTCTTAATGATCTTTCTAACATCTCGTCAATGCCAGAAGCTGGACTTCGATAAACTCAACAACTCAACGCTTCGCGTTTCGTTTGTTTCCGTCTATCTCGTCGGTATGGGTGCATTCTAGAGGATTTCAGAATCATTGCAACCCCCAATTCACTATATTTTTCACGTATGTATCTTTTTTCTACGAATTTCGTTAAAAAATTGCTTTTTTATCTAAATTTTGAGCATTTTTCTTCAATAAAAGCCGTATTCATTGCAATTCAATTTAAAACAGTAAAATTTATTAAGACCTGATAACTATCAAAAAACTGTAATTTTTAAATAAGGCCGTAAAATTTAAGGGCTGTATCCAGAATTTTCCGAAACTTTCTTATATCAGGTTATATATTTTGCTGTTTTCTATCCGACTTATATATATGGGGCTTTTTGCAAGGTCAAAATCCTTGCTGTATACAGATTTTTCTTAACACTCGGTTTTAAAGAACAAAAATAAGGATATGATCTTTCTAGGTTTCAGATCATCCAAAAATCTTACTTAAGCGCAGAAGAATAAGCAGAAGATTAAAATCGATTAAGCCACATTTGAGTATTTATCTTTTATCCAGTGCTGCATCACTTCCTCAATCACTTCTTTCTTACCACTATAGTCTTCAGCAGCAAACAATAATTTGGCCCGACGTGGCAGGCGTTCTTTGACTAATGAAAAGAGTAAATAGTGGGAGGCAAGATCTAATTGCTGAAATAAGGCCTGTACCTGATCAAAAGATTTTTGTTTTCGCTCAGCAGACTCATATTCGAAGAGAAAACGCAAAATGAAATCGATGTCTTCATCAAACATCTGTTCAGTCTGGTATTGATACACCTTATTTACCTTTCTTTTTATAGATGGATTGAGATTCAAAGATGATTCATTCATCTCACTATGGATTTAACCTGAATCCAAGCTGATTCATCCATCTTTGTGTTGAATTTATTGAAGATTGAACATCATATAGCCAGACAACACCAATAAAAAAGGAAGAGATCTCTCCCAAAATCTCTTCCTTAGAATTGAATCTTTACCCGATCCATTATGTCATTATTATAGTTATTCACATTATATTAACTTGTCTCTTTACTTAGAGACCTGATCAATTATGGAGTTGTCTGTTATTGATCATTACCCTCTAGATATGCTTTTCACGTAATCTCTAGACGAATAAATCTTATACACAAAAAACCAGAAATGCAAGCCAAATGGCAAAATTTAAATGTTGTTTTTATAAGGTTTTTTTTGAATTTCTATATTTATATAATTCATATACAACTTAAAAAATAAAAGCAGGCCGAAGCCTGCTTTTATTTCAATAACTTAGAACCAGCCTTAGTCAACGAAGGTCACTTTTGCAATTGCTTTTTTGCTGGCCTGAATAATTAAAGTTACATTCTCTTTCACAGAAAAAGACGCATCAACCGGTTTCCAGTCCACTTTCACAGTGCCGCGGCCTAAGGCATCTTTAGCTTGAGCAGCATTTTTGGTTAAGCCAGCTTCACGTAAAATTGAAGTAATGAAGATCTCACCACCAAATTCGCCACGTGAAATAGTCACTTCTGGCGTACCTTCAGGCAGTTCACCTTCAGTAATGATATTACCTGCACCTTTATGGGCGTGAGCGGCAGCTTCAGCACCATGGAAACGTTCCACCAGTTCCAGCGCAAGAATGCGTTTCACTTCCTGCGGGTTACGGCCTTCTTCGATTTCTTTCAGTAAGCCTTGGATTTCTTCTATAGACTTGAAGCTGAGCAGATCGAAATAACGCTCAATCAATGAATCTGGCATAGACAGTACTTTCTGATACATCGCGCCAGGTGCATCAAATACACCAATATAGTTGCCTAAAGATTTAGACATCTTGTTCACGCCATCTAGACCTTCAAGAATTGGCACAGTGATACACACCTGCGCTTCCTGATTATAACGGCCTTGCAGAGTACGACCCATCAACAGGTTAAAAGTCTGGTCTGTACCCCCTAACTCTACGTCAGCTTCCAAGGCGATTGAGTCATAACCTTGAACCAGTGGATATAAGAATTCATGAATCGCAATCGGTTGCTGATTGTTATAACGCTTGGTGAAGTCATCACGCTCTAACATACGTGCAACTGTTTGTTGTGATGCCAATTGAATCAGGTCAGCTGCAGTTTTTTGTGCAAACCATTCCGAGTTAAACACGACTTTGGTTTTGTTTGGATCAAGAATTTTAAATACTTGTTCCTGATAGGTTTTTGCATTTTCCAACACCTGCTCAC
Organism: Acinetobacter sp. CAU_H_56; assembly: GCF_058599425.1. Taxonomy (NCBI): domain Bacteria; kingdom Pseudomonadati; phylum Pseudomonadota; class Gammaproteobacteria; order Moraxellales; family Moraxellaceae; genus Acinetobacter; species Acinetobacter sp. CAU_H_56. Next base: position 3,019,149 of record NZ_CM178654.1, read on the forward strand.
GTGACAATGGCGGGCGGGTTGCACTTTTACCAGTCGGGTCACCGATCATCGCAGTGTAGTCACCAATCAGGAAGTACACTTCATGACCCAAGTCCTGGAATACTTTTAATTTATTGATTAAAACTGTATGACCTAGGTGCAGATCCGGTGCAGTTGGGTCAAAACCCGCTTTAATTTTTAAAGGACGATTCTGCTTTAATTTCTTCAGAAGGTCTTCTTCAGAAATAATTTCGTGGGTGCCTCGTTGGATGAGGGCAAGTTGTTCTTCAGCCGGCAGGAAATTTGACATCACAAAATCCAAATAGATCAGTTATACAATTTGTGCGATATACTAACACTTTTTCAGCACATTGCAGGCTTAAGAATAATCATGACAGCGATCTATATTGGGGTAATGACCGGCACAAGCATGGATGGTGTCGATATTGTTGCTGCTTCTTTTGATCCACTTCAGCTTCATGCTACCCTCACCTTGCCTTTTGATCCCGATCTTCGTGATGAACTGATGGCACTGACTTTGCCAGATGACAATGAAATCGACCGCATGGGCAAAGCTGATGTCGCACTGGCACAAATGATTGGTCATGGCATCAATACGCTGATTAAAGAAAATAATTTAGATCGATCTCAAATCAAGGCCATTGGCTCGCATGGTCAGACCATCCGGCATCGTCCTGAACATGGCTTTACCCTGCAAATTGGCGATCCAAATATTATTACGGAAATCACCCAGATTCCGGTCATTTCTGATTTCCGTCGTCGTGATCTGGCTGCTGGCGGTCAAGGTGCTCCTTTAGTCCCTGCTTTTCATCAGGATATTTTCCAGCATGACAGTATTCACCGTGTGATTCTGAATCTGGGCGGCATTGCTAATGTCAGCATTCTGCCGGCAGGTCAACCAGATCAGGTTTATGGCTTTGATACCGGCCCTGCCAATATTCTGATGGATGCCTGGTGTCAGCGTTATACTGGCCAGCCTTTTGATGAAAATGGTAACTGGGCGGCTTATGGCACGCCAGTCCGTAGCCTATTGGATCGTTTACAGGAACATGAATTCTTCTCAAAAGAGCCACCGAAAAGTACCGGCCGCGAAGACTTTAATCTGGAATGGCTGGACGAACAGATTGCCGACTGGCGCAATGACCTTCAATATGATGAACTTGAAGATACACCAGAGAATGTGCAAGCCACTTTAATGAAGCTCACTACCCGCGCGATTAAAAAAGCCATTTACCGTTCTGGTCTGGATACCGGTGAAGTCTATGTCTGTGGTGGTGGTGCCTATAATTCGCATTTATTGGAACAGTTACGCTGGCGTTTACGCAAACATCATTGGAGCGTACAAACCACAGCCGATCTTGGCTTAAATCCGACTTGGGTAGAAGGCACGGCTTTTGCCTGGCTGGCGATGCGTTTTATGAATCAACTCAGCGGCAATCTGCCGGCTGTGACAGGCGCATCAGGTTATCGTGTTCTGGGCACGATTACCTCTGTATAAGAGCAGCTTTAAACTCACTATATATAGTTATAAAAAAGGTCTGCATATTGGCAGACCTTTTTTTATGATGAAGAACCATATTTAGATCATGTCTAAATTCTTCCTAACGCATCATTAGTTTGGCATTTTCATTTCTAAATGCACGCAGGATTTGCTGTCCTGCACGACCGGTCGGGCTTAAACCCAGACGGCTCTGTTCCTGACGAATCGCCTGACGGGTTTTATCCCCAATCAGACCATCTACCTCACCAATATCATAACCACGGTTTAACAGGAATTGCTGGATCTCGCGACGTTCCGAACGTGACGTGCCTGGATCATCGGTTGGCCAAGCTGCCTGGATGCTTCCCTTACCTTGTAAGCGGTCAGATAAATGTGCAATCGCTAAAGCATAACTTTCTGCTGTGTTATAGCTGTAAATAGCATCAAAGTTTTTAAAGACTAAAAATATCGGGCCATTTTCGCCTGCAGGCGCCAATAAGCCAGCCTGAGAAGATTCTGATAAATTGCCCTGCAATAGCGGAGTACCGTCAGCACGCACCACACCACGGTTCATCCAGCTACTCAGTGATTTTTTATTGCGTCGGCTTTCGCCTGCAACAGACATGCCTTGTGGAGTTTTTACTTCAAAGCCCCAGGGTTGGCCAGTCTGCCAGCCACGTTTTTTCAGGAAATTGGCTGTAGAAGCCAGTGCATCAGGAATACTGCCGACTAAATCACGACGACCATCCCCATCAAAATCAACCGCCAGCTCATCATAAGTCGATGGCATAAACTGGGTATGACCAAAAGCCCCTGCCCACGAACCTTTTAATTGGTTTTCATAGACATCACCCCGTTGCAGCAATTTCATGGTGGTAAAGAACTCACCACGGAAATAACTTTGACGACGACCTTCACAACTCAAGGTACCCAAAGACTGTAATAAAGGATATTTCCCGGAAATATCACCAAAATTACTTTCTACGCCCCATACAGCTACGATAGTTTCTGCCGGCACTCCATAGGCTGCGCTAATCCGGTTTAATACCTCATGATGTTGCTGTAATTTTTGTCGGCCTAGCTGCACACGTTCTTCATCCACCAGTCCAGACAGATAGTCCCAGATCGGAGTCGAAAACTCAGGCTGATAATTCAGCTTTTCAATCACAGAATAATCGGGTGTTAAATTTTGTGTATAACGATCGTAGGTTGAACTACTTACACCTTGTGCAATCGCCTGACTGCGCAAATTGGCAAGACAATTCTGAAAATTATTTTGGGAAGCATAATTGACCGGGCTGCTCGGCACAGAAGATATATCCGTTGATGTCACACGCTGACCATTAATAATCAGTTCTGCCTGTGCCTGTGTAGCAGCTAAAACCAAAGAACCAACAAAAAGTGCAAGCCGTTGCATAAGACCCTTAAATATTTAGATTTTGAATTATGTTTCTACCTTAGCAGTTCATGATGAAAATTAAAGCGCCAATGCGTAAATTTAAATTCATAATTCCTACACTTTTGAATTCATTTTGTAGCTTTTAAATTTAAAAACTTATCCACAATTCCGATTTAAATTCAAATCAGGCTCTTTTTTAAATTTAAATTCAAAACTCAGGAAATTACTTTTGAATTTAAAAAATTATTATGGATAACTTACCTTTAAATCAGGACTCTTCAATCAACCAAAGGCTTATGGTATATAGCATTTCTGTTTTAAATTCATTTTTATTAGAAGTAACTATTTTTAAATTCAAAACTTTGAATTCATTAATCAGCTTTTAAATTTGAATTCATATTTTTGAATTTAAACAGCAAAGTTTAAATTCAAAGTTCAGCTTTAAATTTGAATTTATTTTTATGAATTTAAATTCAAAACCTATTTCCAGTTTTAAATTCAAACTCAATGTTAAGTTTATCCACAAGTGAATAACACAGAATTCAGCTCAAAATAGCAGCGAATTAAATTATTATATTTATACTCAATTGATCAGTTTATAAGCAATTGATTTTAAAAATGATCCGACCAATGGCAGGGGATTTTTAAAGAGGCGCAATCATGCCTGAATCTGGACAAATAAAAAAGCGATCATCGAAGTGATCGCTTTTTTTATCAGCAGCTTAAAGCTTAGATGGTCATATCTTCGCTCAATGCCAATGGATTCGGTAAAATCTTCGCCAGTTGACGGCATAAAATGGTCAGCTGAGTGCTGTCTATGGGCATCAAAGTGACGTGGCCAATCTTGCGACCTTCGCGTTCTGTTTTGTTATACAGATGCAGGTGTGCGCCTTCTAAAGCCAGGACTTCTTCAGTTTTTGGATGCTGACCGATAATATTCACCATCACGGTTGGACGCACCACTTCAGTTGAACCCAGTGGCAGACCTGCGACCGCACGAACATGGTTTTCAAACTGCGAGCAAACAGCGCCTTCAATCGACCAGTGACCTGAGTTATGCACACGTGGTGCCATCTCGTTTGCATACAGGCCTTTGTCTGTCACAAACAGCTCAAGGGTCAATACACCCACATAATTTAAGTGATTGAGCAGGCGAGTGATGTAGTCTTGCGCGACTGGCTGCAGATCCGCACTATTTGGCGCAGGTACAATCGAATGCGACAGGATGCCGTTGTGGTGATGATTTTCCGCCAATGGCCAGGTTTTGACATCACCATTTTGACCACGTACCGCAATGATCGATACTTCACGCGAGAAAGTCACAAAACTTTCTGCAATCAGTTCACCGGCAGGGCCGAGTTCCGCCCAAGCCTGATCAATTTGATCGGCTGAACGTAAAACAAACTGACCTTTACCATCGTAGCCACCACGAGAGGTTTTCAGCACGATCGGTAAGCCAAGCTCAGCAACGGCCGCCTGCAAGCTTTCCAGTGAAGTCACCGCTTTATACGGTGCAACCGGAATTTCCAGTTCATCAAATAGGGCTTTTTCAGACAGACGATGCTGTGCGATGGCTAAAGCCTGACGTGGCGGATGCATATCTTTGTTTTGCGTTAAAACATCGACATCAGCCAATGGTGTATTTTCAAACTCCAGGCTGAAGACATCTGCGCTATTGATAAAGTCCTGCAAGCCATTTACGGCTTTGGTTGAGAAAACCGGACCCAAAGCCGCAGAAGGGCAATCCGTATTGGCTTCAAAGAAGGTACATTGAATATTTAGAGGTAGTGCGGCTTGTGCCATCATCCGGCCTAGCTGGCCGCCACCAAAAATACCGATGGTTTTATCCATTGTATTTGATCCCGTATTAAGCTTGGACTTACATTTGACCTGGAATATTGTTACTTGCGACTTTCTCGGTTTGTGCCGCGCGAAAATCTGCGACATTTTTTGCGATCTCTGGACGGGTTAAACCTAAAATCTGTGCTGCCATAATGGCTGCATTGGTTGCACCGGCAGGACCAATGGCCAATGTTCCTACGGCGATACCCGCTGGCATTTGCACAATAGAAAGCAATGAATCGACACCATTTAAAATCGAAGATTTGACGGGTACACCCAATACTGGCAGATCGGTTTTGGCTGCACACATACCTGGTAAATGCGCTGCACCACCTGCACCGGCAATAATCACCTGAATACCACGATCGCGCGCTTGTTCAGCATATTCAAACAGACGGTCCGGGGTACGGTGTGCGGAAACGACTTCGGCTTCAAATGGGACACCAAGCTGCTTGAGCATATTGGCAGTGTGTTCGAGAGTTGCCCAATCTGATTGAGAACCCATGATAATACCTACGAGAGGAGTATCTTGTGCAGCAGCCGCATTCATTGCAAATTTTCCAGAGATTAAAGTAAGAAAGATAAATCTCGACGAGAGAGCCAAGCTTGAATAGGAATGCATATTATAGACTGATTTTTCAGCTTCATAAAATTTAACGGTCAAAGCAAGGCTCGATTTTTCTTATTTTTTTAGCAGATTCTTAAAAACTGGAATAAAAATAGGGAAGTAGTGGCTAGTAGATGATTTCAAGAACTGCGGAATACAAAATAGACACAACCACAGAGACATAGCGCCGCCCATAAATAATCCAGTTTAAACGGCTGTTTGAACAGGAAGATCATAAAGGGAACAAAGACCAGTAGAGTGACGACTTCCTGAGTAATCTTCATTTGACCCACCGCCAGTCCCTGTTGGGCTAATAATTTGGTTGCTGGAATCATCAGGCTATATTCAAACAAGGCAATGGCCCAGCTAAATAAAATCGCCTGCCACAGCGGTGCATCATGCGGCAGGAATTTGAGATGTCCGTACCAGGCCAAGGTCATAAAACAGTTGGCAATCACCAGAAGAAATAGAGCCGGTAGCATCTGCATGCACTCTGCAAAAAGTTCGGGCTTATTTTACGATTTATTTTGCCAAAAGATATTCCGGAAGCTTGAAAATTTCCCTGAATTTGTCTGTGAAACAGGATTTAAAAAATCCCGCAGGAATGCTTGAACTTTGACTATCTTTTCGGTCAAAGCCTTGCTATCGTTGCTTGCAAATCGAATAAATCATGGCAACAGCACCAGTACAAAGTGATGTGTCAGGCAAAATGGAGTGAAGTAGATGCATCTGCATATTTTGGGTATTTGTGGCACCTTTATGGGTTCACTGGCATTACTGGCACGTGATCTTGGCCATAAGGTGACAGGATCGGATCAAAACGTTTATCCACCGATGTCGACCCAGCTGGAAAATGCAGGCATTACTTTAATGCAGGGCTATGACCATAGCCATTTACAGCCGCATCCGGATCTGGTGATTGTCGGCAATGCCATGAAACGTGGTATTGATGCCGTGGAATATATGCTGAATGAAGGTCTGCCTTATATTTCAGGCCCGCAGTTCCTGGCAGATCATGTGCTACAAGGTAAACACGTTTTAGGTGTGGCCGGTACCCATGGTAAAACCACAACCACCACCATGCTGGCATGGGTACTGGATCAGGCCGGTTTAGAACCTGGCTTCCTGATTGGCGGTGTACCGCTTGGCTTTTCTGAAAGTGCACGTTTAGGGGGCGGGAAATACTTCTGTGTTGAAGCCGATGAATACGATTCTGCTTTCTTCGACAAGCGTTCCAAATTCGTACATTACCATCCTAAAACTGCGATTCTGAACAATCTGGAATTTGACCATGCCGATATCTTTGATGATCTGGCAGCAATCCAGAAACAATTCCACCATTTAGTGCGTACCATTCCAAGTGAAGGCCGCATTATTGCGCCAATTACTGAAACAAATATTGATGAAGTGCTAGAGCAGGGCTGCTGGACACCTGTGGTTCGTACTTCATTAGATGCCAATGAAAAATCTGAGCTTTATGCTGAACAGCTTTCAGAAGATGGTTCTCACTTCAAGGTACTCCAATACGGTATCGTGAAAGGCGAAGTGAAATGGAATATGACGGGTCAGCATAGTGTAGCCAATGCACTGGCAACGATTGCTGCTGCTGAACATGTCGGTGTCTCTATTGAAATGGCTTGTGAAGCACTTTCAAACTTTGGCGGTGTTAAGCGCCGTATGGAACTGCTGGACACTGTACGCGGCATTGAAGTCTATGATGACTTTGCCCATCACCCAACCGCGATTGATACCACCCTTGATGGCGCACGCAAGCGTCTCGGTGAACGTAAGCTGTGGGCAATTATTGAACCACGTTCCAATACTATGCGTATGGGCAGTCATAAAGATGGCTTGGCACATTCCGCGCGTCTAGCGGATGAAGTGATCTGGTATCAACCTGAAGGTCTGGACTGGGATCTGCAACCGGTAATTGACGCTGCGCCAAATAAAGCTGTAGTCGCACGTACTCTGGATGAGATTATCCAGACCGTAGTGGCTGAAGCAGGTGAGGGCGATGCCGTGGTGATCATGTCCAATGGCGGTTTTGGCGGGCTACATCAGAAACTGATTAGCGCTTTAAAAGCTTAAAAATTTATATAAAAAAGCCCGTAATAGCGGGCTTTTTTATTTTAAAAATTAAATTCGCTTTCTATCTTTTCTTAAGAAAATAGAACCTCATCCGAGATTAAATCAACTTTCTTATTTCACTGTTAGAACAGCTAAAATTTATCTTTTTTCTTTTCATTATCTTTTGTTGCAATCTAAACATAAGACTCATTGCAGTCTTTGAGTGCCCTAGGCACAATCAATAAGAACAACAGTATTTCGATCCTTTTTATTCTCAACCCTCCTGATGATTTTCCAGGCTGTAAAGGCAGCAAAAAAATAGCTTTATCTCTCTTGTTCAGACCCTCATTTCCTTAGGAGATCTGTCATGACAACAATGAAAGCCATGGTTTATTACGGCGCCAATGATATCCGCTTTGAAGAACGCCCCATTCCCCAAATTCTGCAACCTACTGATGCCATTATCAAACTTAGCAAAGTCACCATTTGTGGTACCGACCTCGGGATCTGGAAAGGTAAAAATCCCGAAATTGAGGAGGTTGCAAAAGAAAAAACCGGCAGCTTTAATGGCCGGATTCTCGGTCATGAAGGTATTGGTATTGTGGAAGAAGTCGGTTCAGCAGTCAAAAACTTCAAAAAAGGCGATCGGGTGATTATTTCCTGCGTCAGCCGCTGTGGAACCTGTGAAAACTGCCAGAAACAGCTCTATGCCCACTGTCGTAATGATGGCGGCTGGATCATGGGCTACATGATTGATGGTACTCATGCCGAATATGTGCGTACCCCATTTGCCGATACCTCACTGTATCATTTGCCTGAAGAGTTAAATGAAGATGTCGCGGTCTTTCTTTCCGATATTTTGCCGACCTCACATGAAATTGGGGTGCAATATGGTCAGGTTAAACCGGGAGACAATGTGGTGATCGTCGGTGCCGGCCCGATTGGCATGAGTGCCTTGCTCACTGCCCAGTTTTATTCTCCAGCCAATATCATCATGGTCGATGTCGATGATAACCGGCTGGAATTTGCCAAAACTGTTGGGGCCACCCATACCGTGAATTCAGCCAATGAGGATGCTATTCAACGTGTACTGGAACTTACTGATGGGCGAGGGGTGGACTGTGCTATTGAAGCGGTGGGCCTGGAAGCCACCTGGAATATTTGTCAGCACATTGTAAAAGAGGGCGGCCATCTGGCCAATGTCGGTGTACATGGTAAATCGGTTAATTTTGAACTGAATAAACTCTGGATTAAAAACCTGACCATTACCACAGGCCTGGTCAATACCAATACCACTGGCATGCTGCTCAAAACCTGCTGTTCCGGCAAATTGCCACTGGAAAAACTGGCCACCCATCACTTCAAGTTTGCTGAATTTGAAAAGGCTTATGAGGTGTTTAAACATGCCTCTGACGAAAAGGCTTTAAAGGTCATGATTGAAATGACTTAAATCATTATCGACAACAAAAAAGTCCGCATAGCGGACTTTTTTTGTTTTTAGCGTCAATTAAAAATAGGGAATATAACCACGCTGTTTATAACCTTGAGGAGAAGCAAGATTGGCCTGATTTTCATCCAGACGATAGAGCAGTTGCAGAAATCCGCCCAGCTGTTCCTGTTGCAGTGCATGAGGTTCAAACTGACCTAAACCTAAACGTGAAAATAAAGAAGAAATTTCACTGTGTTTATGGACATATTTCATTGACCATTCCGAGAAATGTGGACGTTCTACCGTTGCATCCTGAAAGCGAAGCACCTGATGATGGCGTGAATCACGGCAAATGCTCTGAAACAGATTTTCTACCACCTCTGCTTCACCTTCCAGACATTGAAAAAACTTACCATGGGAATAATATAAAACCCCGTTAATCTGATGAGCTTTATTAAATTTTCTCGCTACAGATAATATATCGCTAAGATCCTGCAATAACTCTTGTTCAGATTCTACCCGCTCACTGGCGTAGCAAAGCTGTAGCATCAGGTCATCTCACTGAAGAAAGAATTAAAAGCATAATTTAATCAATTATTTTAATTTAAGTCGATCATTTTTTAAGCAAATATCCGTTTTTGCTTACATTGTTTTAGGTTTGCTTTTCCAAAGAAAACTTCTAACAATTACCTCCTGAGAGGAAATCAATGATTTCAGATATATAGCGATAATGATGAAGGAGTGAAACCTGATGTTAAAAGATCTGATTTTCACTGTAGCGTTGTTGTGTATATGTTTTATGCTTTTGATTATGCTGAATGAGATGGCCTTGATGACCGAGACCAACATTTTGCTCAGTTCAGTTTTTGTAGGCTGGACGCTTTTACAGTTTGTTCGCCGTCGTATGTTTTTTTATATCAGTGTAAGCCTGATGATAGGAATACTTACGCTGTTAGGCAAATATGAAGAAGTGTTATGGAACAGCATAGGCCTGATGGCAGGTTATGGCGTATATAACCTGCTGCAGCGTATTTCTGTACCTGCACTTAAAGGCAAATTACAACATATCTCTATCTTGGATAAGTTTAATTCAATTGCTAAATAGCAGCTGCCACATCCTGTAGGCTGCGATCACGTTTAAACATGACATCTACATAGGAACACTGGGGAATAATTTTTAAGCTATTCTTGCGGGCAAAGTCGACCAGTACATCCAGCATTTTGCGTGCTACGCCTTGACCGCGTAAGGAATTATCTACCCAGGTATGATCAGCCACGATGGTCGATGCTTCTTGCCACTGATATGTAATTTCAGCAAGACGTCGACCATCTTCCTCCATAAAAAATACACCGCCGCGTTTTGAATCTTGATGTTGAATGTCCATACTGAAGGCTGATCTCTTGATAAAATTATTGGTTTATTTAATTTAAAACATCTTCCTCAAGAAATAATATGAATTATTGTTAAGTTTTTAATATTGGATGAAATTTTTTATTCTCTTTCATCATTTCCTGTGAATTTTTTCAAATATTGATAACTTTTTATTTCTCTATTTTGCTTGATCACGGATGATCCAGTTTGAGTCATTACATGTCATCCCAAAAATTTAATTTTAGCTACTCCCTAATTCAGAAAGACAGGATTAGAATGCAGCATCTTTTTGCATGCAAATTCGTATGTCTGACTCATCTTCCGCTTCTTCCGTCACCAAGCAATGGATTGGTGTCATCGCTTTAGCCTGCGCGGCTTTTATTTTTAACACTACCGAATTTATTCCTGTGGCCTTACTGAGTGGAATCGGGCAAAGCTTTGCCATGTCCGCCACTCAGGCTGGCATCATGCTGACCATTTATGCCTGGATCGTGGCTCTACTATCTCTTCCAATCATGCTGCTCACCAAAGCTATAGAACGGCGTTTTCTACTGATGCTGGTCTTTGCAGTTTTTATTTTGAGTCATGTGCTGTCCTATTTTGCCTGGAGTTTTAGCACGCTGGTGATCAGCCGGGTGGGAATTGCCATAGCGCATGCCTTGTTCTGGTCGATTACCGCTTCACTTGCGGTTCGGGTCGCACCGAAAGGTAAAGAGTTTCAGGCACTCGGTTTATTGGCCACAGGAACGGCGATGGCGATGGTGCTCGGTATTCCATTTGGCCGGATGATTGGCGAGGCGTATGGCTGGCGTAACAGTTTTGCCCTGATTGCATGTCTCGCATTGATCATTTGCCTGATTCTGGCCAAAACCTTGCCATTGCTTCCAAGTGTTAATTCAGGCTCCCTCAGCAGTTTAAAAAGTCTGATCAAACGTCCAAGCCTGATGTTGGTCTTTGTCCTCACCATTCTGGTGATTACAGCGCAATTTACCGCTTATAGTTATATTGAACCGTTTTCCCTGAATATTGCCCGGTTTGATTCAGCCCAGACCACGACTTTACTTCTGGTTTATGGTGGAGCAGGATTCCTGGGTTCTTATCTGTTTGGCCGCTTTGCCGCACAGTTTCCGAAAATGATTATTCCTGCTTTTACTTTTGGACTGGTTATTTCCATGCTGCTGTTATTGCCCTTGTCGAGCACAGTCACAGGCCTCTCTGGCTTATCTCTTCTGTGGGGTTTGAGCATCATTGGTTTCAGCCTGGCTCTACAATCCAAAACCCTGAACCTGGCTGCAGATGCCACAGATGTTGCCATGGCCATTTATTCCGGCCTGTATAACGTCGGTATTGGTGGAGGAGCTTTGCTTGGCAGTATAGTTACGCTTCAGATTGGACTATCGAGCATTGGCTGGGCCGGAGCAGGGCTGGCAATCCTTGGATTTCTGCTCAGTCTCTATCTGGTTCAGCGCCTAGATTTTTTACCCAAAACTGCTGATTAAACGCTACTTTTTGTAAAATAATTTGTGATTATGCACAAAATCTGTCATGCTCATTTGATATTGAGCAATTGCTCAAACAGAATTGAGTTTGAACAAGGGGAGTAGCCTCCTCCAAACGTTTAAGAATGGAATTTCAGTTTTTGAACGTGTCAGAATATCGTCATTACACTTTGCAAAAAGTCGGTATCTGAGCATCTTGAAATGCGACTGGATCTCATCCAGTAGAGCACAAAGATGTAGGCAAGACCTTGATCATGTTGTTATAGATGTATTTCATCTGACAGCAGGTCAAGGTTTTTTTATGGCCGATTGTCAGATGTGGAGAATTCCCATGGAAACAATTGGTACACCCTGGCTGTATCTGGCTTTTTTCACTATCGTTGCAGTGATGCTGGTTATCGATTTTATCGGCTTTAAGCATCAGCACGGACAGCCCACCAAAGTTCGTACTGCCGCCTACTGGAGTGTTGCCTGGGTCAGTGTAGCGACCCTGTTTGGTGGTGCATTGTGGCTGTATCTAGAACAGACTTCAGGTGCTGCTCTGGCAAACCAGAAGGTGATGGAATACTTTGCCGGTTATCTGCTGGAAAAATCCCTGGCAATTGATAATGTCTTTGTCTGGCTGATGATCTTTGCTGCCTTCGCCATTCCTCCTGCACTGCAACGCCAGCTGCTGCTCTATGGTGTTTTGGGTGCCATTATTCTGCGGACCATCTTTATTTTTATTGGCGCATGGTTCGTACAGGAATTCTCATGGATTCTGTATATCTTCGGTGCCTTCTTGGTTTATACCGGTTTTAAATTCCTGCGCGGTCAGGGAGAAGAGCATACCAATATTGAAGATATGGCGGTTCTGAAATGGCTACGTAAACATATCCGGATTACGCCGCAAATGCGTGGCAATAAATTTTTTGTGCATCAGAACGGTGTCCTGTGGGCAACGCCATTATTTCTGGTGCTGATTCTGGTCGAAGCTTCTGATGTGATCTTTGCGGTAGATTCAATTCCGGCTATTTTTGCTGTCACCACCGATCCCTTTATTGTTTTAACGGCGAACCTGATGGCGATCCTGGGTCTGCGTGCCATGTTCTTCCTGCTCGCTGGTGCTGCATCGAAAATGTATTATCTGCCTTATGGCCTCGGGATTATTCTAGTCTTTATCGGCTTCAAGATGCTGATGCTGGAAGTATTCCATATGCCGATCTGGATTTCCCTGAGCTTTATTGTCATTGTGCTGACGATTACCGCATGGTTATCGATCCGTCATAGCAAAAAATACAATGAAACAGCGCTATAAATAATTTCCTCCTTATTCCTAATAAGTCCGCAAAATGCGGGCTTTTTTATTCTAGGCTAATAATCTTTTTACTACTTTAATTAGCATCATTTTCTTTATTTAAATCTAATTTAAATATCTCGTGATAATTGCTCTGATCTTGGCCGCTATTTTGCATGATTAAAATCAGGGGATTTTAGTTGTGTATTTCCCTTACAAGGTAGAACTTTTCAGCTACAATCAATCGAAAAAATTACAAAGTGCAGGTTTCCAATGTCTTCTCACATTGCGACGACAGCCATCCGCGGTCGTTTCCTCGATATCCAGAATACAGTTGCCCAAGCACGTGAAATTCACGACCAAGTGCGTTATATAGAAGATGGTTTACTCATCATAAAAAATGGAATAATCCAGTGGTTTGGTTCCTGGCAGGAAGGTCAGCAGCAGCTTCCTGAAGGTCTTGATGTTACTCATTATCCTGAACAGCTCATCATTCCGGGCATGATCGATACTCATATCCATTTCCCGCAAACCGAAATGGTCGGTGCTTATGGTGAACAGCTACTGGAATGGTTAAATACCTATACTTTCCCGACTGAAATCCAGTTTCAGGATCCGGCATATAGCCAGAAAATTGCACAGTTTTTTATTCAGGAACTGCTGAAGAATGGCACAACCACAGCTTTGGTATTCTGTACCGTTCATCCGGCTTCGGTAGAAGCACTGTTCGAAACGGCTACGGCACAGAATATGCGACTGATTGCCGGTAAAGTGCTGATGGACCGCCATGCACCTGAAGCCCTGACTGATACCGCAGAATCCGCCTATAGCGACTCTAAAGCCCTGATTGAGAAATGGCATGGTAAAGGACGTAATCTTTATGCGATTACCCCACGTTTTGCTCCAACCTCAACACCTGAACAGCTAGAAAAAGCAGGGCAGTTAAAAGCCGAATATCCAGATGTCTATGTCCATACTCATCTCAGTGAAAACAAAAATGAGATTGCCTGGGTAAAAGAACTCTTTCCGGAACGTGAAGGCTATCTGGATGTCTATCATCATTATGGGCTGACCGGCGCTAAATCCGTATTTGCGCATTGTGTGCATCTGAAAGAAGGGGAGTGGGATTGTATGCATCAAACCGACTCTGCGATTGCCTTCTGCCCAACCTCAAACCTGTTCCTGGGTAGTGGTTTATTTCCGCTAAAGAAAGCCTGGGATAAAGGCGTAAAAGTCGGCTTGGGTACCGATATCGGGGCAGGAACCTCCTTTAACCAGCTGCAAACCCTGAATGAGGCTTATAAAGTGCAACAGCTGCAAGGAGAAAAACTTTCGGCTTTTGAGTCGCTATATCATGCGACCCTAGGTGGTGCGAAAGCCTTAAGTCTGGATGACCGCTTGGGGAATTTCAATGTGGGCAAAGAAGCAGACTTTGTGGTGCTGGATCTCAATGCCACCGCTTTACAACAACTGCGCCAGAGCAGGGCTAAAAATATTGAAGATACCTTTTTTGCACTGACCATGCTGGGAGATGACCGTAATATTGCAGCAACTTATGTCTATGGACAGGCTGTCTATGTCAAAGCCCAATAAATCGCGCCAGCGTCGGATCATTTTGGCTGCAATCGTCGCCGTCTGTGCCTTTGCGCTGAAGAAAGATTCACAGCAGCCCAAAAATTGATTACATTTACAGCAAGTAAAACAGGTGCATCTCAAGCAAGGATGTATTAAAATTGCTGCAATTCAGGTGTTGCAGGTCAACACCTTTTTTATTTTGCTATTTTTATTTTTTAGGTATCTACCCATGACCGTTCAAATGAGCGTAATGATTTCCGCTGAAGAAATTCAAGCTAAAGTCAAAGAGCTTGGTGCTAAAATCGATGCACACTATGCCAATAGTGACAAAGAGCTTGTACTTATCGGTTTATTACGCGGTTCAGTGATTTTCATGGCAGACTTGTGTCGTGCCATTACCAAGCCACATGAACTCGACTTCATGACTGTATCCAGCTACGGCGGTGGTACGATTTCGAGCCGTGATGTCAAAATCCTGAAAGATCTGGACGGTGAAATCCGTGGTAAAGATGTGCTAGTGGTTGAGGATATTATCGACTCAGGTAATACCTTAAGCAAAGTCCTGGAAATCCTGCAAACCCGTCAGCCAAACTCAATTGAACTATGCACTCTGGTGAGTAAACCTTCACGTCGTGAAATCGAGCTGGAAGTAAAATTCCTGGGCTTTGAAGTCGAAGACAAGTTCATTGTTGGTTATGGCCTGGACTATGATCAAAAATACCGTCATATTCCATTTATTGGTGAAATCGGTCTTTAAGAACCAGTTTAAAAGAAGTGGCTTCGTGCCACTTTTTTTTATTTCTTGAATCATTTCAGTAACACAGAGAACAAAAACACTACAGCCCGTTGCAGGACATGACTTTTTTCAGTGCTTTTCTTGCCGCAAGATAAACCTGATGTAAAAACAAAGACATGATAACAAGGAGTATGCTGATGTGGTCAATTATCGTTGCGATTGTGGTGGGTTTTATTGCGGGTCTGGTTGCACGCGCGATTCATCCTGGTGATGACAAAGCTGGATTCATTGTTACGACCCTGCTGGGGATTGCCGGTTCACTGGTTGCGACCTTTGCCGGACGTATGCTGGGCTTGTATTCTCAAGATTCTGCCGCAGGTTTTATTGCCTCAGTGATCGGTGCCGTAGTCATCCTGTTTATCTATAATATGGTGACTAAACGTAAACGGATCTAAGCTCTGCTTGGAATAAGTTACTTTCATAAAAAAGAGCGCCTAGATAGGTGCTCTTTTTTTTATTTGCTGATCATGGTCAGAATTTTACAGGCCGAATTCTTTGAAGCCTTGTTCAATCTGTTCTGCTGGCTGAGCGCCCATGACCTTAAAACCATTCGAGAAAATAATTGCTGGTGTGCCATTTACACCGAGTGATTGTGCCAGCTGTTTATTACGTTCAATTGGATTGCTACAGCTCTTTTTCGATTTAGGCTGTATGCCTTGACCAATCAGGTCTTCCCAGGCCTGGGCCGGATTTTTTTCACAATAAACTTGTTTAGATGGCGCAATTGACTGCTGTTTTAAAGGCAGAATAAAAGTATAAATGGTGACGTCTTTAAGTTTTTTCAGCTCTACTTCAAGCTGTTTACAATACGGGCAATTTGGGTCAGAAAAGATGGCAAGCTGACGTTTTCCTGTCCCTCTGACTGATTTAATCGCATCCTGAAGCGGTAACTTTTTCCAGTCGACACTGTTTTGTTTGAGTAATAAATCCTGAGTCAGATTATGCTGATCCTGGATACGGAACATTGAACCGGCTAGGAGATGCTGGGCATCTTCATTCAGATAGACAATCTGCCCCTGCATGGTACCGCTATAGATTCCTTTCATTTCGGTAGGCTGAATATTTTCAATTTTCAGGTTGGGACTGTTTTTTGCCAGATTGGCTTTAACCGTATCCACATTGGCAAAGCTGAGGCCAGGGAAGAGGGTCAAAGCCAGCAGCATATTTCTTATTTGCATGAATGTCCTGCTCAGGTCCAAGTTAAATGTGTTTCAATTCTAGTCTTTTTACAAAGAAAATTCTGACTATTTTATGTAGCGTGATTTTCAAATCGAATTGATCAATCAACCATGTTTCACGTGGAACATTAACCCTTTAATACGGATTCACTTCCACCGAGATATGTACGATTTCTTCATGAATAGAGATCGCCTCACGGATCTGATCAGCACTCATGGGGATTCCTGTTTGAACGGCAACAAAACAGGAAAATTTACCTTTACCGACTCTCGATACATGCAGGTCAGTTAAGTGTAGATCATTTCCATATTCAGCAATGACTTCACGTATTTCGTCGACCACTGGGGCATCCATATCGGCATCCAGTAAAGTCTTGGCACTTTGCTTTAGCAGGCCAATCGCCCAACGTGCAATCAGGACTGAGCCGACCAGTCCCAGTACTGCATCGAGAAAATCCCAGCCCATATATTTTCCAGCAATCAAAGCAATAATCGCCAGAACAGAAGTTACAGCATCAGCAACCACATGCAGAAAGGCCGCTTTATGGTTCAAGTCATGATGACCATGATTATTATCATGCTCGTGATGGGAATGCCCATGATGATGATCATGGTGATGGTGCCCATCATCATGCAGCAACCAGGCACAGGCCAGGTTAATCAATAGTCCTAGAATCGCGATTGGAATGGCTTCGTTATAATGAATCTGAACTGGCGAAAATAGGCGTTCTACCGAATGAATCGCCATAAACCCGGCTACGACGAGTAATAAAATCGCACTGCTATAACTGGCCAGAATTTCAATCCGCCAGGTGCCCATATTAAAGCGGGGATCATCCGCATAATGGCGGGCCGCTTTATAGGCAAAGTAAGCCAGTCCCAAGGCCAACACATGCGAGCCCATATGCCAGCCATCAGCAAGTAAAGCCATTGACTGGAAGATCCATCCCCCCTAATACTTCCAGCACCATCATGACGGCGGTCAGAATCGTGGCAAACAGAATCTTTTTCTGTGCGAGTGGATTACCTTCATCAAATTGATGACTGTGCGAATCGGCGGTATGTTTTTGCATAAAAGGAAACTGTTATTAATACTCCCCCCTAGTATATTTATTTTTGGAGATTTGTGGTGAGTCATGTACATGATGATAAAAAAATATTAAACCGGGTACGGCGCTTGCAAGGTCAGATGAACGCCGTAGAGCAGTCTCTCCAGAATCCTGAGACAGGCTGTATTCAGGTCCTGCAACAGGTTGCAGCCGTTAAAGGTGCCATAAACGGTTTAATGAATGAATTGATCGAGACTCATTTAAAAGAGCATGTCATTGGAGAAGCTGCGGTCAATGAAGAAGAGCTGGCTGAGTTTTTAAAATTATTAAAGCGTTATGGCTAATTGTTTAGTTCAACATTTTTGTTTTCTTTACAGCAAGATAATTGACCGCTTTTTCATCTAACCGATACACTGCCACCCATTCTCTTCTTTCTTCCACATCATTCTTTTTAAAGTGTGGTGAAACTTTTACGGCAGCTACATGACAGAAAATATCTCATGGCGACCTTTCGCCATGGTCAGTCTTGCATTGATTATGGGTACTATCGGCACAGCACTGGCAAGTCCGCTTTACCCCATTTATCAACAGATCTGGCATTTATCCCCAAGCCAGATTACCTATATTTTTGTCGCCTATATGTTTGGCTGTCTGGGTACCTTGTTATTCCTGGGACGTACCAGCAACACGATTGGTTTCTTAAGAACCCTGCAAATTGGCCTGGTATTTATTAGCATCGGCTTGGTCATTTCAGTTTTTGCCGAGAATGCGCTGATTTTGTCGGTGGGCCGTTTTATTATTGGTATTGCTTCAGGCCTGATGACCACTTCAGCAATGCTAGGCATGATGCAAACCATTCCAGAGACTCATAAGCAGCTTGCACCACAACTGGTATCGATTCTGACGGCTATAGGTTTTGGTTTGGGGCCGTTTGTGGGTGGGGTAATTGCGCAGTTTTCTCAAGCTCCATTAATTACTCCATACCTCCCAATTATTCTTGGGGCAGTGCTGTGTTTTGTCGGATTATTCTGGCTAAAAACCCCTGCTTTTGAACGTCAGCTTTTTAGTATTGCACCGAAATTACTGCGTCCTGAACCTCAGTATCATGCTGTGTTCATGATTGTGGGATTAACTGCATTTAATGCCTTTGCTGCTTTCAGTTTATTTGCTTCACTGTCACCGTCTTTTGTGCAGGATATCTTGCCCTGGCATGGTCCTTTGGTCAGTGGTACCGCCATTACCTGCATTTTGCTGATTTCTGCTGTGGTGCAGTTCTTTGCTAAAGCTGTTCCTGCAAAAAAATGTCTGAATATTGGCCTGATGATTATGCTGGTGAGCTTGGTTAGTCTTGCTCTTTGTATGATCCTTAAAGCAAGTATCTTGTTCTTTGCCAGTGATATCCTATTCGGGATTGGACATGGTTTTGCCTTAATGGGCGCATTCGGTGTGATTCATGCGATCACAACCTTGCAAAATCGGGCAGCCGTGATGTCGACTTACCTGTTTATTGGCTATTTGGGCACGATTGTGCCGATTATCGCGGTGGGGTATCTGGCTGATCACTTCGGCTTAGGATTTGCCGTGATCAGCTTCTGTGTAGTGATCAGTGCACTCTGTCTAATCTTGTGGTTATGGCATCAAAAACTGCAGGTAAAAGCCTAATAAAAAAGCCCTCGAATGAGGGCTTTTTTATATAACTTAAGGATTATTTTCCAATACAGAATGATCCAAAGATCTTGCCCAGCAGGTCATCAGCACTAAAGTCACCGGTAATCTCGCCCAGTGCATTCTGTGCTAGACGTAAAGACTCTGCGACCAGTTCACCTGCGTTATAAACAACAAGTTGCTCACGTGCTTCAGCTAGGTACATCTGAGTGCGCTTCATTGCGTCTAAATGGCGGGTACGGGCAATAAAGGTATCTTCCTCCGGCTGGAAGCCTGCATGCGCTGTAATCGCATCTATGAGCGATTGAACGCCAGTTTCCTGCTTGGCTGAGACAGTAATATGACGGAAGCCGTTAAAATCTCCCATGACAGCATCGGCACCGGTCAAATCCGCTTTGTTCCCGATCAGGACCAGACGTTTCGGCTCGAGATGTTCGGCAAAATATTCTTGAGCGAGTTGTAATGGGTCATCACCTTGGCTCAGGTCATAAACCAGCAACAGCAGATCGGCCTGTTCAATTTCTTTAATCGCGCGGCGAATACCTTCTTTTTCCACGATATCGCCGGTTTCACGCAGACCAGCAGTATCAGTCAGGGTAATCGGCAGGCCATTCAATGTGATCTTTTCATGCAATACATCACGGGTTGTTCCGGCAATATCGGTTACAATCGCACGTTCATTACCTGCTAGGGCATTGAGCAGGGATGATTTACCTGCATTCGGTTTACCGGCAATTACCACTTGCAGACCTTCACGCAGTAACTGACCCTGACGTGCAGATTGCTGAACCTGAGTGACGGCATTCGCTACGCCATCTAGTAGGTTTAAAATCTTGCCATCAGCCAGAAAGTCAATTTCTTCTTCCGGGAAATCGATCGCCGCTTCGACATGCAGGCGCAGGTGAATCAGCTGTTCTAATACCGTATTCACCTTGGTTGAGAATGCCCCTTGCAGCGAACGTACGGCAGACCGGGCAGCAGCTTGGGAGGTCGCATCAATCAGATCGGCAATGGCTTCCGCCTGTACCAGATCCAGCTTGCCATTTTCAAAGGCACGCATCGAGAATTCACCGGCTTTGGCTGCAGTGGCACCCAGTTCCAGCAAACGGCCTAGCAGCGCATTCTGAATCACCGGGCCACCATGACCTTGTAGTTCCACTACATCTTCACCAGTAAAGGAATTCGGATTCGGGAAGCAGATCACCAGACCTTCGTCCATCACTTCGCCGGCTGCATCATAGAACTGGCGAAACCCAGCAAAACGGGCTTTGGGCAAATCTTTTTGGCTCAAAGCCTGGGCAATTTCATAAGACTTGGGACCCGACAGGCGAATGACACCTACACCGCCACGTCCTGGGGGAGTTGCAATCGCAGCAATCGTAGTTCGGTCGAGCATAACATTCACCTAGAAAAACTTAAAAGCACAGCAAAAAAAATCCGCTCAAGATTACCATCTTAAGCGGATTTATTCAGCCCATCAGTACAACTTAGTTGACTGGTGTTACCTCATCGCGTTTAGCACGGTCTTTGGCAACCGACTTGTTGATCAGTGTTTGCTGCAAGATCGTGATCAAGTTGTTCACAATCCAGTACAACACCAGACCTGCCGGGAAGAACAGCAAGAATACTGTAAAGATCACTGGCATAATCTTGAACACTTTCGCCTGCATTGGATCAGTTGGCTGCGGATTCAGCATCTGCTGAATATACATGGTCGCACCCATGATCAATGGCAGGATGAACCAAGGATCCATTGAAGATAAATCTTGGATCCAGAACATCCATGGGGCATGACGCAGTTCAACCGATTCCATCAATACCCAGTACAAGGCCAGGAAGATTGGCATTTGCAGTAACAATGGTAAACAGCCAGCAAGTGGATTCACCTGCTCACGTTTGTACAGTGCCATCATTTCCTGAGAGAAGCGCATACGGTCTTCACCGAACTCTTCTTTCATGCGTTGCATTTCAGGTGCAATCACACGCATTTTCGCCATAGAGCGGTAGCTCTTCGACGACAATGGCCATAGGATCAGTTTCACCAGTACGGTTAATAGGATGATTGCCCAGCCCCAGTTACCCACTAGACCATGGAAGAACTCAAGACCAACAAACAGCAGTTTGGCAATTGGCCATAACCAGCCATAGTCTACAGTCTGGTTCAGACCAGTCGCTAGGTCTTTCAGCTCCGATTGAACTTTTGGACCAGAGTAGAAGGTCGCATCGATTTCAGCTACGGTGCCTGCAGGCACATTGAAAGTTGGAGAAGTAAAACCAATGATATTCATGTTATCAGTTGATTTACGTGATTCCAGCTTTGCGCTGTAAGCTTCACCATTGGCTTGAGTCAGCTTCAGGTTACCTGGCACCCAGGCACTCACAAAGTAGTGCTGAACCATTGCAACCCAGCCACCTTTGGCTTCAGTATTCAGTTTTTCTTCAACAAAGTTGTCAAATTTTAACTTGTTGTAGTTTTCATCCGGTGTACCCCAAGCGCCGCCCAGGAACGTTCCCAGTGTGAAGATACCCTGATCAGATTTACCAGGATCTTCGGAATTGTCACGTTTGATCTGACCGAACATCTGACCTTGCCAGGTCTGGCCGCTGCGGTTGACCACTTTGTGATTCACAACTACCGGATATTCACCTTCAGTAAAGTTGAAGGTTTTAATGACTTCTACACCATCAGCCGTTTTAAAGACCATAGGTACAGAAAGTACTTTGACAGTTTCGCCATCTTTATTTTTAGCGGCTTTGGCATCTGCCAGTGTATAAACCGTTTTTTCCAGCTCATAGGTTGGACGGCCATTACGGCTGCTGTCCGGTCCATTAAGACCGATCAGACCCGACTGAGCGACATAAGTCCGTTTCGCATCGCTTTCCAGCATAACGAACGGTTCATCGCTGTCTTTATTCTTGTCATGATTGAGTAATTCAACACGAACAATATCACCACCTTTAGGATTGATCCAAAGATGATAAAGGTCAGTTTGTACTGAAATAAGCTGCTGACTTACAGGTGCGGTGGCATCCGTTGCTTGCTGCGCTGGCATATTTGCTTGTGGCAGATCAGAGGCGGTCGTCGCCGTCTGAGCATTTGGCAAATCTGCAGATACTTCATGTGAAACAACCGCAGCTTCTTGCTGTGGTTTGGTTTCAGCATTGCCATAATCTTTTTGCCACGCCAAAATGAGCAAATATGCGACAACAAACATGGCTCCGAGAATTGCAATCCTGGCCCATTGTTGCATATGTATTACCCCAAGTGGTTAGAGTGATTTTGGTTCAATAAACGATCACGAAAGGGTACAGCAACGTGAAGCGTTTGAGAATCTATTTGCTGAAATGAAATAAAACGAATCGCTTTCGGGGGAACCGGATCATATCCAGAGCCACCCCACGGATGACAACGGCAAATACGCTTAGTAGCCAGCCACACACCACTTACAGCTCCATGTGTATGGACTGCTTCCAAGGAATATTGAGAACATGTTGGAATATAACGACAGCGTGGTCCCAATAAAGGACTAATCGCAATCTGATAGAAACGTATTAACCAATGCAGTAAACGTACCATTGGCCATCTCTACTTTTGTGGGGAGGATGATGCTATTTTGGAATGCTTTTTGGCAAGACGGTTGAGTTTCTGCCAGGCAAATTGTAATTGCTGATGCAACTCTGCGTTCGGTACCGCTTCTATACCTACTTTAGGCATAACCACAATATCCAAATCATCTAGTTGCTGTTGATGCAGGCGAAAACTTTCGCGAGCAAGTCGTTTTACTCGATTTCGTTCGTGCGCACGGCGCACTTTTTTCTTAGCAACAACTAAACCCAAACGGCTGTTTGGCAGTTCGGAATGTTTTGCAAGAAAAAGGAAATGGGGTTGATGCACTTTAAAAAGCGCACCATCAAAGACTCCTTTATAATCTGCAGCACAGCGTAAACGAAGCTCTGTACCAAAACTATAAAGTGTAGTCATAACACCCAAAATCGGCAAAGCCTAACTGATTAAACAGTTAAGCTGTGACGACCTTTTGCACGACGGCGAGCTAGAACTTGACGACCAGCTTTAGTAGCCATACGAGCACGGAAACCATGAACGCGTTTACGCTTTAATTCAGATGGTTGGAATGTACGTTTCATATTGAAACTCCAAAAATGATCTTTCTATAAAGGTCCGCGATTTTAGTGCTCATTGCTTGAGCTGTCAATGCAAAAGCCATTTTCTTTTCAAATAAGACTGAAATTAAAATTGTAAATAGGGATTAAAGAAATTGTATTCAAATACTTATATATAAGTTAACCACAATATAACCATTTGTTTTAAAATTAAATATAAGTTATTAACACTTATATCAACATAGTTATCCACAACTTATGTGAAATCTAAATTTAACTCCTGAGTTTTAAATTTAAATTTAAACTTTTCTCAGTTATCCACAAAAGAACCGAATCTTATAAATAAATTCAAATTTATAAATTTAAATTTATTACTATTAGGGTGGACTTTTTCTGTGGAAAAGCTAATTTTTCATTGAATAAACAAAAGCTTAGTTTGTGGATAAAACTGTTTTTATTAATTTTATACTTTGTGGATAACTTTGTGCTATATTTTATCCACAGCTTGCGGATAAACTTATCCACACCAGCTTTTTAAATTTAAATTTATCCACCATGACTGCTTTTTGCGCAAAATCTGTGGAAATTGCCATGACAGATGTGGATAACTTGGTTAGAATGGCGACCCGCTTTGGTCGCGGTCAGCCTTTTTGATTAACAATGGAATGAATAGGGGATTCAC
>NZ_JBZUJA010000002.1:0-34748 GCF_058599425.1 Acinetobacter sp. CAU_H_56
TGAATCTTAAAACTAATTTTCAGACTTATCCCACCAACTTTGAGCTAAATCAGTATTTTTAGGAATACCTATTTTTTTTAAAACTGTAATCTAATTGTCATTATTTATTAAAATCTATCTATTATTTTAATGCAGAATTATTTTAGAAATGCGATAAATTAATGATATCTAAACCCATGTCTACACTAGCATGTATTCCATTAATGTCTTTTTTAATCATTTGCCCATCCCTTTATGCAGCAGATGATTCGTATTTATTACCTCATCAAGCTCCAAATAGCCTTTTGATATTACCTCAACCACCTGCACCTGATAGTGTTAGCCTTTCACATGACCAAGCAATTTTCAAACAAATGCAAGTTCAACGTTCAGATGAGCAGTGGAAACAGGCTGCCATTGATGCTGACGTGTCTAATGAACACCTTGGCATACCGTTTTCAGAGGCGTTTGGATTAGAAATTAGTAAGCAAAATACACCAATATTGTTTGATCTACTGAGAAAGGTAAAGCGTGATAGCCGCTACAGTACACAAGATGCGAAAAAGCATTATAACCGCCAACGACCATTTGCTTTTTATGGTGTCAAAACATGCACGCCACATGAAGAAACAGATTTAAACACGAATGGTTCTTACCCATCGGGACACACCACGATTGGGTGGACATATGCATTAATTTTGGCCGAAATTCGTCCTGATCGTCAAAATGAAATTCTGAAACGTGGTATTGATTTTGGGCAAAGCCGTGTAGTGTGTAATATGCATTGGCAAAGTGATGTTGATGCAGGGCGTATTACAGGTGCAGCACAATTTGCTCGTTTACAAGCCGATCCTAAGTTCAAAGCAGATCTAGCGAGGGCCAAAGAAGAAGTACAGCGCGTATTAACTAGAAAAACTAAATAAATTGATATAAAAAATGCCTGCAATATGCAGGCATTTTTTATGACTAAACTCTTTTCACTTCAGGTTTGCCGTATTCAACTTCAAAACTAGCTGCAATAGAAAGTTTGCCGCCAGGCTTTTCAACAAAATCAAGTACATTTAAATCTGTACGCATATGATCTTTAAAGAAATCTAAAGTTTGATAACCACGTTGATCATTAATAAATTTGATGTGTGGATTTAACTTTAAAATATCTTCTTGACCAGGTCGGATAGGCTGGCCGTTACCAGTTGAGGTGATAGATGTAGTTAAAAATTCAGTCGCAATAGACTGTGATTTGTAATCATTTAGATCACTTGGAATATTGGCAACAAAGTATTGATGAAGATCACCAGATAAAATAACAGTATTTCCGTTTGGAGCGTTATCATGTATAGATTGAATTAGACGTTCTCGGGCGTATGGATAACCGTTCCACGTATCTTTACCGAAATAAGCATTACCTGATTTATTATAGCGTACCCAAGGCATAACTTGGATCTGCTGTGCAAGTATATTCCAGCGTTTATCATGGCGCATTTGCCTTGCCAACCATTCCTCTTGAACTTTGCCAAGCATATGTTCTGCTTTGTGATTGTCTGTCCGACAGTAACCATTTGTATCCAATCCTTGTTCTAACTGAGCTTTGCTACAAAGAATTGGAGAACGATACTGACGAGTATCCAAAATATTCATTCGCAACATTTGACCAAAATCTAAGGTGCGATATGCAGTAATGTCTGGGCCTTGAGGTTTTTGAGCTAAACGTACGGGCATGTATTCATACCAAGCTTGAAAAGCTGCCGCTCGGCGAAGCAAAAATATTTCTCTCTTTTCTCCCTTTTCTTCTAAATCTGCTACCCAATTATTATCTACTTCGTGATCATCGAATGTTATTGCAAATGGTGCTGATGCATGGGCTGCTTGTAGGTTAGGATCAGCACGGTATTGTGCATACCGTATTCTATATTGAAATAAAGTTTGAATTTCTGGACCAATATGCTGACGAGCAGGGATAGATACACGTAAATTACCTATCGCTCGACCACCACCTTTACCTTCAGGACCTTCATAAATGTAATCGCCATAATGGAAGACAATATCGATATCCTCTTCTTTGCTTAAATAATCATAAGCTGTGTAATAGCCAGTTTCATAGTGTTGGCATCCCACCACAGCAATGCGAACCTTATTTGGCATTTGTTGAGCGCTAGGCGCTGATTTTGCTGTACCAATCGGACTTTCATAATCGCTCATGAAGAAACGATAATAATAGCGTGTTTGTGGTGCTAATCCTGTCACTTCAACATGTACGGTATGATGTAAATCTGGATGTGCTTGTACTTCACCCGTTTGTACTATTTTTTTAAAGTTCCGATCGAGTGCGACTTCCCATTTGACGTTAACTGCTTCATTAGGCATTCCTCCATCTACAGAGAGGGGATAAGGTGCAACACGCGTCCAAATCACAAAGCCATCTGGCCATGGATCACCAGAGGCCACACCGAGTTGAAAAGGGCTGATAGGAAATTTAGGATTAGCCCAAGTTTTCACTGGACTGAGCCCTGAGACCAATGCTAGTGAGGTTAAACCAGCTAGACCTAATAAAAATTGTCGGCGATCTGCATTAAATTGATTCATCTTTTATCTACATTATTGGTTTTAATTAAAATAGAGGAAGGCTATAAGTCAAATAGATTCGAGTCTGTTCCTGCTCTGTGCCTGTACTTTTTTTAAATTTTCCGTATTGCGCGGTAAAGCCTAAATTCTTTAGTTTTCCTTGTGGAACTTTGTACCTGAGGGTGTAGTCGATTTCTGACTCTGTTGCACATCCACATTTACCAAAATCACGACCTTGGACTTTCAGGAAAGAGACATTCAATCCTTTGAGATATTGATCTGTAAAATCATATCGGTATCCGTACCACGTCGATTTTTCACCTGCATTGGTGAAATTCTGTAATAGTCTATTGGTAGGGAGATATATAAATGTGCCATCAGCTCCATTTCCTAGACCACTTTGATTCATGTGAAGAAAATCACCATCACTGCCAATTTTTTGAGCACCAAATTGGAATTGATGATTTTTAATTTTATATTTGAAATCAATGCTCGCAGTTTGGTTACTTACTTTAGTACCATAACCTTTTTCACCACGTTCATTGGCCCCTGTAGCCTGAGTGTCAAATAATCTTAAATCAGTATTAAGACTTTGATTTTCAGTAATATTAAATTTATGTTTAGCACCTAAAAATTGCTGTACATAAAAATCATCGAGTTCACCCACGTAGTATTGCAAAGTTAAATCTTTAGTTGGTTTCCAATCAGCGCCAGCAAATAAAAAACCATCACTCGACTGAGTTGCACCTTTGATAGACAGTTCAGATTTATCACGTGATGCACGAGGAATTGCTTCTGTGACATATCCTGCAGTTAAATTTAAACCTTTTATTTCTTTTGAAGTAAGTTGCGTTCCCATATAGGAGGACTCAATTAAACGTGCAAAACTGCGACTTAAAATAGGTAATTTGGGGCGTAGTTCACCAACTTTTAGTTCAGATTTACTATATTTAACTTTTAATGTGGGATAGGCTCTAGTCCAATATCCAGTAGGTCCGCCATCATCATCAAGTGGGAACATTAATGAGTTCTTAGCCTTATCTTTACTGCCATCTAGACGGATACCGATAGCTGCACTTGCATCTAGGCCCAATCCGACTTTACCTTCGGTATAACCGGACTCGTACATCAATTCAATCCCTTGCCCCCATACAGTCGAATCTTTGTCAGTAGGCTCTTGATCCTGATCAAAGTAATAATTTTTAAAATTAACCTCAGCTCTACTGTCTTCTATAAAATCCGCATGCGTGAACTGAATCATTCCAATTGATAATGTACTTAAAATTAATAACTTATAAATCAAAATACTGCCTTTTTTGGGGACACTAAATAAACTTTGAAATACCCTACATCCTCAATATGAATTTTATCCTTCAGATTTATTAAGTTTATGTGACTTAAAATTGACTACCTTCAATCCTGTTTAAGCTAATGATTATTTCGATGGGTTAATTAATATGCGCATAACTGAATAGCCACCGATTTTGTAGACACCTTTTAGTTAGATAAAAAAGCAATTTTTTTGATCTTTAAAGAATGAGGATATAAGCTGTTTAAAACTTAATTCTAATTGGTTAATAGGTGAAAAATGAAATTAGCAGAAGCTCTCTTACTTCGAAGTGATCAACAAAAAAAAATTATTTCACTAAAACAACGTATCAATGCAAATGTATTGGTACAAGATGGTGATCAACCATCTGAAGATCCAAATGAACTACTAAAACAAGTATTTTCTTTAATTCAAGAATTTCAAAAATTAAGTTATGCAATTCATGAAACTAATGCTTTAACAAAATTAAATGATGGCCGTTCTCTACTTGCTTTATTGACTTTGCGTGATGAATTTGTAGAACAGCACAAAACCCTAACTGCAGCAATAAGTAATACATCTCGTGAATCTGATCGTTATAGTACGCGGGAAATAAAGTGGCATAAAGTTATTCCAGTTTCATCATTACAAAAACAAGCTGATGATATTAGTCTTAAATTACGTGATTTAAACGTGTTAATTCAGTCGAATAATTGGAAAATTGATTTGATTGAAGCCTAATAGTCCTTTAGATATAATCAAGTTGAACATACTGGGCGAGTACAAGATCCCTTACTTCCACAACATAGGATTGTAAATAAAGTGTAGTGGCTTGCAAAGCAAGTGGATAAGCTTAAAATTTTAAGTACAAATCAATCCATCACTTGGCATAACTCAAATCTTTGTGCAAACAAAGTTACACGTTACTTATAACTACCATGTACTGACAGTATGTTCACCTCAATTACTAAAAATAAAGAAATGAGCAAGCATCAGCTCAACTACATTTCTATTTTTAATTCAGTTCAGCTTTGTTGTATAAAGAGCTGAAAGATAGACTTTGAAAATTATAAAAATCGGAAATTTATGATATAAAAAATGTGCTCGACGATGTCGAAAAGCCGACTTGTTTCCAAGTCGGCTTTTTTAAGCAACTTTGTAATATTCTCTCAATGATAATAGTTTAAAAAGTAGGTATTTATTGATTTTTACTATTTTATCAAAGACTCTATTTCGAAAACTATCCCTCAATTTTTGTGGGTTAAAGCTTACAAAGATATCGGATTTTTTGGGTTATTTGGAATAGGACTAAGTTGCCTAGAAGATTGGTATATATCACAATTTTATGATTTATATAAAATAAGCAAAAAGAATTTCACTATAAGTAAATCATGAGAAAAAAGATCATCTATCTAGCTGGGGCTATGACCATAGTTTTACTAATAGCGGTGATTAAACATGAAAATGAAGTAAAGGGGGATGAACAATTTAGATATTTAGATTCCATAGCATCTAAGCAACCTTAGTAAAATTGCACTTATATTTAGAAATACTAGATCATATAAAAACCATTATTTAACATAAAATCTCTTATGCGAAATTTGAAAATGGTTTACTTTTCAACTAAATCTAGCCCTATTTAACATAATGGATATTATACGAAGTACACTTGTATATTAATATAATTATCAAACACTTAATAAAACCAGAAAAATCTAAAAATGACCGAAAAGCCGATTTTGAAACAAGTCGGCTTTTTTATGATCGTTTTTGATAGTTTTTGCCAAGAAAATTGGCTAAAAAAATGATCAATTTAGCAATCAGTGCCCATTTCATACGGATCCAGGTTCCAAAACTATCCCCAATTGCTGGGGATAAAATTTAGGCTATTTTGTACGCTTTGGCTCACATAAAACTCGGCCCTTTGCGGCTATCCAGGATAGGTGAATTTTCCTATGATGAAGTCATAGAGAACAGGATGTTCCAAACAACAAGAATAAGAAAGATCGCACCAGGAGCGTGAGGTAAGACAGGAGTCATACCTAGCAACCCAATATGAGAAACCCCGGCAGGATGCTGGGGTTTTTTATTATCTAAAATATTTAGATCAAAGTTGGATGGGCATCCAGAATGCGAATTAAAGTCGCTGCAGGACCAGTCGGATAGCGTCGGCCTTGTTCCCAGTTTTGCAGGGTTCTGGCACTGATATGCAAACGTGCAGCAAATTCAGCTTGGGTTAAGCCTGTCTTCTCACGTACTTCCTTAATATCCGGCAATTCAAGCTCAGTTACCCGGCTTGCTTTCATTTCATTGCGTTTGATGGCACCAGCTTCTTTGATTGAAGCAACCAGGTCATCAAATAAGTTGTTATCCATGAAATTGCTCCTTCACTAATTGACGCAAAATAGAGGTCTCTTTGTCTGTCAGGTTATCTTTCATAGACTTTGGATAAGCCACCAGGAAAAATATCTGATCATCTTCTGTGACCCAGTAATAGATCACACGGATACCGCCACTTTTACCTTTATTACCTTGAGCACAGCGTACTTTACGAATGCCACCGCCATTCTTGATTAAGTCACCTTTATCAGGCTGTACCAAGAGATCTTGCTGGAGCTGACGATACTCTTCATCACTTACAAGCTCTTTGATTTGCTTGGTAAAAATACTAGTTTCAATGAATAGCATAGGTTTAAGTACGTCAATGGCGTATAAGAATTTTAGCAGTTTTAGAATAAAAAAACGAGAAAAGGTAGCTCTCATTTCTCATAACCGAAATTATCTTACGTGATTAGCTTCAATTTTGATTTTTAGGTAATAGAAATTACAACCAAAAGGTAAATAAATATTCAATTTTTTGATACAAAAAGTCATTTATAGTATATTTAATTAATTGATATAATTTACATTAAGTACATTATTATAATAAATATATAGAATGCCTCGTTTAGTTCTAAAGGCTAAATCAATAAGATCTTTTGATCCTAAATTTTTGATGGCCTTAATTGATTGTCTACCTTTAAATCAGCGACCCTCTATTAAGGAATTATTAAATCTTTATCCAGAAGAAATTAAATTAGATCTAACCTCTGAAGTATTGGAGTCTACTATTGAAAAAATATCAGCTCGATTAGGTACGGTATTCGATATTCAACATTCATAATTTAAAATTAAATAATAGATGTTATATGAAAGGCACAATTCATGAGCCTTTTCATCACTCGTTTAACATAAAATCTCTTATATGAAATAAAAAACCTAGGCACCGGCCTAGGTCTTAAATTTAAAAAAATACATAAAAATTAAGGTTATAGTCTTAATTTTTCAACTTCGCATAACGTGTATTATGTTAATTGTAGGAAAACTTGAAAAGGCCACCTGATTTAATCAAATGGCTTTTCGTATTTTAAATAAATTTATTAAAACTTATCTACACTCGCTTTATAAACAACATCACCTTTTTCATTCAAAATTTTGTAGTCTAAATAAGCGGGTACAAGCACCATTGAACGACGTTGATCTCTTTGAACAATGTAGTAAGCATCACCCTGCATATTTTTGCGGATTAAATCTCCACGTACAATTTCCAATTCCTGTTCTTGAGTTAATGGGCCTATTTTAAAAGAACCTAAACCATCATCATATCTTAAATGATCTGAATTAGAAGTTACTTGCATGGAAGCTTCAAAGATGTTTTTCCCTTGTGGTTTGTTCCAACTGTAGAGGTATGCCACAGGGCCATTATGTGATTGTTGATCAATGTTAAATGGTACTTTGATGTACTCAACTTCTTTAATATCTTTAGTTGCCTCTATTACTTTTGGAAGCATAGAAACTCTTGCTTTTTCCATTTTTAATACTGGGTTATTTTCCATAAGTACATCTATATCTTTAAACAGTCTATGAGAAGATATATTGTCTAAAGGGAAGTTATTTTCACCATCTACATTATTTGTATCTTTAATCTTTAATACTTTTTCTTTTAATTCATATAATTCTAAAAAATCACCATCAACTGTTCGGAATGCACTACGGTCAGGTACTTTTACTTCCTCAACATTGCTAACAGTCAGGCTATTGGCTATATCTCTCTCAAATTGTTTAGCTTCTTCTGATTTTGTAGATGTTGGTTCTTGCGTTGTTTCAACATCGGAGCTACCACAACCAACCAAAAAGAAACCTAAACTTGTAACTAATAAAGAATTTTTTAGAAAATTCAACTTATTCATTTTTAATCAACATATAAAGTAGTGTTAAGCAAATTAAATATAACCGAAGGAATTAATATTTAAAACCTTAAAAAATACATTTTTTCATTGACTTAAATATACCTGATACTAGCCAAAATCTATAATCAGTAAATCAATAAAAGAAGAATTGGGATCGAGCATGTATTTGGTCGTTTGAAAATCTTCAAAATCGTTGCTGAGCGATATTGCAACCGAGGCAAAAGACTAGGGTTTAGATTTAATTTAATTGCTGGAATCTATAATTTGGAACTGAGTGAAAAACGACTTATGAAAGAAGTCTCATGTACTTTGATTTACTTTTCATATATTGTTTTTAAAAGTAGGTTATAAGTAAAGCAGAGAAAGCAATGAAAAAGTCATTAAGTTTATTGGGTTTAGTTTTTGTATCAGCTTTATCAAATGCAAGTGAGCTTGGGGATCAGTTACTTTGTAAAAACTTAGAATTTCAACACACTAATGCTAAATCTATTGTGGTTAATAATCCTGATTTTGCCAAATTGTTTTCATCTAAAACTAGCGGTTGGATCAACAAGGAAAAATATAACTCAACATATCCATCAATCAATAAAGCAGGTATCTCTAATGTAGATGGCTTGCCTGTTATACGTGTTGCTCTGGGATATGATGAACGTAGAGGGGTAGATCGAAAGGATATTAACCGTATCTTCACTAGAACTGTTGTTCGAGGCGATCTAGATGTAATAAAAAACACATTGGAAGATCCAAAAAAATTCAACTTAAACTATAAGTTTAATAAACACACTTATCAGAAGAATAGAAATGGTCGCTATATGTACTATGCGGCTCAACCGTATAGCAATGGATTAACAGTTGTTTCTATGATTCAAACTGGCTCTGGAACAGGTCAAATTCATATAACGTGTGGTGTATATGACAAGAGTATTGATTACTTACTCAATAACGATCCTCACTTCTTGAATGTTCCACAACAGTAAAAAAGTTATGTCTAATCAAGCCTGAACTAATATACATTACTCACTGAATAATGGTTAAATTAAAGTTATTATAGTTCTATTTAAAAATCCCAATACCTAATTGGGATTTTTAATTTTTAGATTTAACATAAAATCTCTTATGCGAACTTGAATTGTAAACCCAAAATAGAAATATCCTATTTTTAGAGTTTAGGAAGCTGTTACTTGCGATGCTCACTATGTGAGAAGTTTCATACCTTTTATCGGATAAAAGGCTCATTATTTCCAAAGTACAATGAACTTCAACTTCTGTACTCCTAGCGTTAAGGTAGCTATGTCATTCAAGATTTGTTCACTTCATTCTTTTACTAAATATAAGAAACTTAAAAAAAACACACCATTTGTCATGATTTCATTGCCTTAGCATTCTCTACAACCTATATTTGAATTTGTTACGTATTCAAAATATTCAGGGGATAGTTTCGATGGTCAGTCAACGTGGTGGTCGTAGAGAAGGTGCCGGACGAAAATTTGTATACGATGAACCTACAAAGGTTATGCGTATTCCTGAATCCCTGGTAATTGAAATCAAGAACTACCTCAGCAACTCAAAGAAATCTAAGTTCAATGATGTTGCTTCTATTACGTTGGTTAATCCAAGCACAACTATGCATATTCCTTTGGCTGCTGAAAAAGTAGCCGCTGGTTTTCCTTCCCCTGCCCAAGATTATGTAGATAAAACCTTGGATATGAATGAACACCTCATCAAGAATGAGGCAGCTACATTCATTGTGAAAGTCGCTTCGCTTTCAATGCGTGACGCAGGTATCGATATAGATGATGAACTAGTCGTAGATCGCAGTCTGGAAGCCAAACATGAAGATATTGTGATTGCATTGATTGATAATGAATTTACGGTCAAACGCCTGATGATCGAGGGTGATGAACGCTGGCTCAAGGCAGAAAACCCTGACTATTCGGATATTCACCTGAAAGATGGCCAAGAAATGGTGATTTGGGGTGTAGTCACCTATGTTCTAAAGCCATGCAAGAAGCGTAAATAAATCAATAATTAGCCTTTTGGTTTAAGACATGGAATATAAAAAGAAAGTCTATGCCTTGGTGGACATTAATAACTACTATGTGAGTTGTGAAAGGGTCTTTAATCCAAGTCTAAATAACAAGCCAGTCATTGTCTTATCTAACAATGATGGCTGTGCTGTCGCCCGTTCGCAGGAAGCCAAGGATTTAGGAATAAAGATGGGAGTACCTCTTTTTCAGATCAAAGATATTGTGGAACGACATAACGTACAAGTGCTGTCTAGCAACTATGCCTTATATGCAGAGATGTCACGCAGATTCATGAAAATACTTTCAGAATTTGTATCTCCCAAAGAACAGGAGGTGTATTCCATTGATGAGTGTTTTTTAGATCTGACTGCTTATACTGAAAACTATGATTTGACTGAATATGTGCAACAAATGCGTCAGCGCATTTTATCCTGGCTTGGTCTACCAGTATGTATCGGTATTGGCCGAACCAAAACAGAGGCAAAACTCGCCAACCATATTGCAAAGAAAAATGCATATCTGAATGGAGCCTGCAACTTGATTGCTATGGATCCGTGTTCAGTAGAAGTGCTATACCAGTCGATAGAGGTGGGTGAAATCTGGGGTGTAGGGAGCAAGCATTCTAAGAAGCTTAATGGTATGGGTATTCATACTGTCATGGATTTTGTCCAGTCTTCGCCATTGATGATCAGAGATCAGTTTTCAATTGTCATGCATCGCACCTTATTAGAACTAAAGGGTGTTTCCTGCATTGAACTAGAACATACTCCGCCATCAAAACAACAGATTATTTCCAGTCGTTCCTTTGGACAACGGATCTACCATATTGATGATCTTAAGGAAGCGATGTCCCTCTATGTCATGGATGCAGTGAAAAGACTTAGAGAGGATCAACTCTTATGTGGGTGTCTCATTGGTTTTGTGCAATCCAACCCATTTGATAGTTCCAAGCCTTTTTACAACAAGTCATTGTCTCTAGCTCTACCTGAACCCACTGACAATTTACTCGTACTTTCTAAACTGGCTACAGCAATGATTGATGGCCTATATGCAAAAGATATCGGCTTCAAAAAATGTGGGGTGATCCTGACCTGTTTAGAACAAAAGGCAAACCATATCTATGACATGTTTACTGATATGAAGCACGTGGAAATCAGTGATACTTTAATGGAGTCACTGGAAAAAATTCATAGTAAGTACGGCAAGAATAAACTCGCTTTAGGGGCAAGCATGATACCGAACCGAAGATGGAGTATGTCGAGAGATCGGCTCTCACAAAACTATTTTCGATGGGATCAACTACTAGTAGTAAAATAATATTTTTACATCCAAAAACCTGTTTCATCTCACGCCCGAAAGTACGGAGATATACCTATTAAACTATAAATTTTGACCATGCTGTTTTGAGAAAAAATGCATGTCTTTCTTATCAACAATCTCTTCAAGATCTACAAATCTCTAGTTATCTATAAGCTCATCATCTGCATTTTTTAGAACATAAAATGTCTCCCTTCCATAGCGAATTGTTGCTTAAATTTTTGGACTGTTTTGCACAAAAAATCTAAATTTTTAGGCTCTACCAAAGCAACAAAAATACACCAACATCTAAAAAATCTCAGTGTATTGAAGACCAGCAAATCGACATCATTTTTCTCAAATACCACTCAGAGCTAAACATGAATAAACTGACAAAAAAGCCAAAAAAAACATGTTTAGAGTCTCTCCTCTACCGACATAAAATCTTCAAAAAATCGAAAAAAGATCATAAATAATTTGAGCCATGCATTCCCCAAAAAATCATTGAGAAGAGAAAATCTTCAGCCATATTTCCCTATGCATATTAGTTGTTCTTTTTATAATACTTCTGATAATAAACTTCTGCGCGTTGTTGTAAATCTTCCAGGTTTTCACGTGTACTTCCCTGACTTCTAAGCAGCCAAAGCATCATCAAATACATTCTAGCCATATCTCTCTGTATTTGCTCTGTAGCAACAATTTTGTTCGTGGTATCCATGACCATTTTGCTATGTTCATCTAAGCGTTTTTCTAATTTATAGATCTCAAATTTGAACAATGCTAAATGCAAATTACTGGTTAGCAACTCCCTCAGTAATGTTGAGGGACTTATGCCTCTGGCTTCTGCCATAGCAACATATTCATTAGCAATATTATTATCTAATCGAATGCCAAATTTACGAGTTGAGGTGATCGTCATTTTTAATTTTTATCATTTTTGGGATTAAATATTTTTATAGTTAGCGGTAGCACATAAAGTATTGATAAATATAAAAAACCACTAATATTATGGTAGCCCCATAATTTTTCTTACGCTACCACCCTAACTATTTGTTTTTAAAATATTTATATCACATTTTACGCTGTTTTTGTGGTAGCCCTAGTGGTATCACATAAAATTAATATTTATTAAGAGCTTATACGTTTTTTTTTGCATTTTTGGTAGCACCTCGCTTTTATCTCAAAAACCTTTGAAACCCTTGCACTGCATGGGATTCGAGACTGCATCGTTAGATGCGTGGTGTGTGACAAGATAATTTCCGGCGTGTGCCGGTCCGGTATTAAATTTAGTCCCAAATTTCAGTTAGTAATTGGCAGAATGCTGTTTGATATTTCTTTATTAGAGGGTGGGTGGTGGGCCTTCGATGATAGCGAAAATAAGTAGCATGAGTTCATTCAAAATGACTCATAATTATTAAAATTAAAGATAAACTTCTCTTCAAAAAATTTATATTTTTGACGTTTTTTCTAGCTTTGAGAGATATTAACTCTCGCCAGAAAACAATAGTGTCACCTGCTCTGTTCTAAACCTGAAATTGATCATTTTCACCAAGCAATCGCAGCGTTTCTAAAGGCACCTGTTCTGACTAAAAACTTCTCTATTGGTTTAGTTTTGTCAGCAAAATTGGAGTTAAAAAATGATGGTTTGATCTGTTTCAGATAATCATTTTAATAAGCTGAAAAAAGATAGTGCACATCAACTGCTAATCTAGGTTTCTTACAAAGTAGCTAAAAAAATTGCTGGATCTTCATCTAAACAAGCTAACCAGTCTATCAATTCAATTACATCCATGCGTCTTTCTAAAATTTCTATTTTTGAGACATAAGACTGAGGCTTTTCTAACCGACGAGCAAGCTCAACCTGAGTCATATTTTTAGACTCACGTAATTCGATTAGTTTCTGAATAAGGGTTTTATACCGAGGGTCATGTATTGAGCGCATGCCCCAATATCAGTTACAATTCAAAATATCCCAAAATAGGATATTTTAAATTAAAGGAAAACATATGAATGAGATAAATCAGAAGGCTCTAAGGGAGGAAAATTTAAAAAAACACTTAACGAGAATTCAGAATACTCCAGGTGTAGATTTCGAGCAGATTACAGCTTCCAAATGCTATATTTCGTATAAAGGTCGTGAGTGGTTTCTATGGCCTAAAAGTGGGAAATATGTTCAGATTAGCAATGATGAGCCCATTACTGATATGTATTGGGGAGATGTAAAATCTTTCTATCATCGTTATATTGCCGAAGCCAATAACCTTCCTAAAAATCATGGCAAGCTTTGGACTGAAAGTGATATTTCCGTGTTATTAGAGATGCTTGAAAATGAAGCCTCAGTTAATGAAATCGCTCAGATCCTGGAAAGACATCCGCAGACTATCATTGACAGGCTAAATATTCTTTTTGAGGGAAAAATTGATTTCCTGCAGATTTCAGAAAACCAATGGGATTTTATTATTAGTGACCTAGTGGATATCTATCAGTAGTTCTAGATATTGTTCTTTCCTAAATAAAATACATGGAACTGTTTTAGGCTTAACTAAGTTTCGAAATCTGAGTGTAAATAGACTAAAAGCCCAGATCTGGTCTCGTGTCTAGGATACTGGGAGCAGTCCACTGTTTAGTGATAGGCGTATTTGTATCACCTAAGATCTGACTAGCAGGAAGAGCTACGTTTGTATAAGTGTCTGCACCTACTGTCTTACGTTGTACGTTACCTAATAGAGCGTTATATACAACCTTATCAACTTTACGATTCCACTTGCTATGTAAGCGTTGTAATAGCTGATCTTGTGGTTGAGCCTTCAGCTTGTGAAGGTCTTGAATAGCCAAACGGGTAAAATTCGGGAAGTCACTCATTGTTCCCAAGCGAGAAGCGAATGAAGCGTCTGTATATTGAGTCTCACCGAAACGAGTTAATGTATTGAAGTCATCACCTAAAGTACCCATCTCATTAAGAGTCCAAGAAGTACCAGTGATAGATCCAATATTCGTTACTGTTGATAATAGTTTTGATTCTTTCTGCTCTAATAGAGCTAAATATGTGTCTGCGTACTGTTTTACAAATACGCTATCAGTAATGTTATATGACATTGTTTTAATTGTCCTTGTTTTTATTATTTAGATTTATTGTTAGAGCTATTGTTAGCTCTTTTTTTATGTTGTGTTTGTAGAGCTTGTTATTGTTTCAGTTATCCATATCGGGCTGATAAGAAGTGATACAGTCACATGCTCTACACAAGGACTGTATGGCTTGAAGCTTTATCTGAACGCCACTTCAGGAGCTATTTGTTATCGTCTTAGGCTGTCGTAATACGAATCAATCTGAGCTTTCACAGCTTTATGGTCTGGGTGCTTTGAATCGAAAAAGGCTTCACTACGCATTAAGGAATTGATGTCTGTACTAACTGATGTGCCGTTATTGATTGGCTTGTCTTCTGCAATCTGTGAACCGAAATAAGCAAGTGCTTTAATTACTGCTACATTATTTCCAATACTAGGATCATTAATCTGTTCTTCTGTTAAGCCTGCTGATTTAGCTGCTCGAATAGCTGAAAAGATATTCGATTCATAATTGTTGCCCCATTCAGATTGAAGCGACTGGATAGTTGAGTCTGTATCAAATTGAGAACTATTAGATACTAGATCTACTGCACGTTTGTCATACTCATTCAAAAGGAAGTCGAGTTGTTTGTTTGTGATCCCATGCTTGTGAGCTTCAGCTAGAAATTGTTTATTTGATTCATCTGCTTTGAAATCTTCAAAGTTAAAGTCTTCTCGCTCAATCTTATATTCATCTGCCGATTTAGGAGCTACTTCACCAGTTCCGACTTTCTTTTCTAGATAGCTGTATGACTCGTTCATCTTGGCTACAGTTGCTTTATAGTCTACTGATCCATCTTCTGATACTACTTTAAACTTCTCAGGAATCGTTGATTCAATAGAGCTATTATTAGCTGTATTTAATACTGTATCTTTTTCATTAATTTGTGGTTGTTCTAAGTTGTCTGTCATTCTTTTTTTTCTCTTTTTTATTCTTATTAGTATTTATTAGCCCTATATTTCAAAATTTGATTGAGCTAGTATCTAAATATTGTATATAGCTCTCAGGGATATTATGTACGATCCTAATAAAGATCCACGCTATGATCCGAAGATTGATAGTCCAGGTGTCTATTTCAAATTTTGGTTTTTTATTGGTGGCTTTCTACTGTTGTGCTATGTGCTTATCAAAATCCAAGATGCATATAACTACGTTGCTAAGAGCATAGCTAACTTCTTTGAACCTATTTTAAAATTTTTAGGATTCTAACTATTTTCAGCTTCCTTAATACGAGCCAAGATAAAGTTAATTACATCCTGTTGTCCTAGATTAAAGGCTGTCTGTGTTGCGGAGTCTTTATCAAATGCTAGTTTGGCATGGAAGACTGAAATGAGTTCATCTAATACTTCTATACCTTCATTACTTGTAAAGACTCTGTGATACTTATTACTGTTCAAACATCTCTCCTAATTGCTCAGGTGTCATGTTCTTAGCTTGATCTTTTGCTATGTCCATTGCTGTTGAGCCGGCTTCTGACATTAATGCTTGTTGCTGTTGTTGCTCTTGCATAGCTTGTTGTTGTTCTTGTTTAAGCTGTGCTATCTCTTCATCTGTTCTAATCGCTTCTACAGGTACGGATAAAGCATCTGCCATGACTTGAACCATTGCATCGAGGTTAAGGTTGTCCATCACTGTCTGATCAATCTGAGCCATCTGAGATACGTTCATCATTAGGTTTTGAATTGCTGTTACCCATTCTAGCTTTTGTGAAGCAGCCATAGGATTGATGAAGTTAAAACTGATACGTGAAGCTTGCATAAGCTCTTCAGGAGCTGGTCGAAGTACACCAGATCTCATTGCTAATCCCCATGTACGTTCTAGTAATACTTGGAGATACTCAGCCTGCATTCGAGAGAAGATTGCGCCTAGCTGGTTACGATATACCTGTACTCTTGCTTGTATTTCTGTCGCTGTTAATGGTGAACTGCCTTGTGGCGTGAGCTGATCCGACATTAATGTTCGTTTAATCTTAGCTTGGAAATGTTGTAAGAAGTCTAAGCCCATACCTACAGTAGCCGAGCCTGTATCTAAGCGTTTAATAGAGTTATCAATAGAGTTAACAGCTATAATTGCATTAGGTCGGATACGAAGTGTATTAGGGTTCACAACGCCATCATGAGCAGCCATCCATAAGCCACCAAGATTAAGTTCTGCTGTTTGTAGAGATAGTTTAGTCAGTTGGTTAGCTGTCTTGGCATCACTGATCACCATAGATCCCATGCCTAAGCCATAGTGTGAGTCTGGAATTTTCTTAAAGCGTGATACGACACAAGGGAACTCTTCAAAGCCTGATTCTTTTAGGATGTGTTTTGATTGAGATTCGATTGTGTATGAAGCGAAAGGCATTGATGTTGAAACACGTTTACCTTCTTCTCCTTTTACAAACTTAACGTCTCTTGGGAAGATAGCTTGTACTAATGTGAACTTCTGATCAGGTTTCTTTTCTGCTGCTGTTTTTACTTTGTCTGATACGTTGTCTATACCAAATTCAGATACGATTTGTTCAGCTGATAACTCGAACTCTCTATAGATTGTGTCGATCAATCCATTCGCTTGTGTAGAGCTGATATAGCAATTGCCAATAGACCAGGTATTGAAAGTAAAGCCACCTTTTTCTCTATTTGTGTCTGCATATAATACTGCCCATCCAGCTACTACCAAGTCTGTAAGAAAGTCTGTGACTTCTGAATCAAAGTTAGATGCATGGATATTTCTAAATAGGAATTGATCTACAGCACTGAGCCATTGTTCGCCTTCAGTAAGCTCTGAAGGTGTATCTACACCGCTTGGAACTGATTTGAACCATATACTTACAGGGCTTGTAGTACCACTAACAATAGAGCTAACAAGTAGTTGAATACCTTCTACTGCTGTTGTATCAAATAGCTCTATCCTAGCTTGTTTTCGTTCTTGTTCTAAAGCTGTAGCTGCTACATCTTGAAAGCTTTGCTGACGTTCAGGAGCGCAATATTTATAACATTCCTTCCAGTGGGATTCGTGTTTAATTCGATCTGATTTTAGTTGAGACAAACGCTTTAATATTTGTTGTGCGTTCAATCTCTTTAAGCCCCTGTTTTCGTATTACTCGAATTATTGTTACCTGTATTACTAGCTTGATGGTATAGGTTGCTGATTACTGTATTCTTGCCTAGCAAGCTACCTAATATCGAGCTTTGCTTATATTTACGTCTTGAAGCTGCATTCTCATTCGCTTCTCGTTGCGCTCTTTCTTTAGCTTTACGTTCGATCTCTTCTGGTGATTCTTGCTTTTGAACCTTTTGTTTTGATCCCATTATTAATGTTCCTATAGTTATTTTTTTGATGTGCTGTTGATGTTGCAAAATGCGTGTGCGTGTACGTGCGTACATAGGTAGATAGAAGGGCATCTGTTCAAGCCTATATGAAGCTCTAATTGATTCAGTAAGCTATGCAGTCTGTTCTTTAGTTCTATTGGATGGTTTACTGTAGTTGCTGTATTTGTTATTGCTTACCAGGTTGAATAGAGTCTCTTTTTTAAAAATGGTAGATGTCTGTTTTAAATACAGATCTTGTTTATTTTTATTATATTATTAGCTGTTTTAATAGAGCTATTGAATATAGCCCAGGATAGAAAGAGATAAACTATACTGAGCTAAAAAGGGGAATAGAGGATGTCTGATCTGCCTATCTGAATAAGCAGATTAGTAAGGATGAAATAAAGGATATATAAATGACTGACCTAGTTTTATTGTTATTCTTATTCAGCCTAAGTCGTTCTAAATAAGTAATGAGAACTATATCAGAATTTCTGATGAATGTCAATAGCCAACAACTATATGTTGTGGTTAAGGTATATTATAAACACCATATGTTGTGTTTTACTTTTGAATACCTGTAGCATCAATTAAAATTTGTATATCTCGACAATATTGTGCATAGGTTCTATTAGTAGCATTCCGCATACCAGCAGCAGCAGGTATAAGTTCTTCCATTGTCTTATTCCCTAGATCTAATGCACCGTTAATGTCACGATTATCAGCAGTTAGATCAACTATTTTCATTTTAGTATCCCAAATTCTACATAGTGCTTGCTGATAGGCAGCAATATTTTGAACATTATATGGATACTCTCTATTTTTAAGTTCTATTTCATCTTTAGATATTTGTTCTTGATAAAGCTTAACCTGCTTATTGAACTGTTGCTCAGTCATCTTTTGAGCAAAGCTTGAACTTGCTGCTATAGCAAGCATACTCATTATTGCAATCTTTTTCATATTATTAATAAAAATAAATTTTTGACTATATTAGAATAACATTAAGTATTTACTTTGTTGAGTGAGGTAAAGATCTAATTTTCTGTAATTTTATTCTATAATAGGAATAATACGATCTTTTAGGATGAAGTCTGTACGTCCAAATGGCTTGACTTGAGCTGTTGAGCAAACTAATAAAGGCAGAAGGACAGTTCTTAGTTTCATAATTGAATCTTCTTAATCTAGTTTGACAGGCACTGTTTTACATTCTTCGCCTTTTTTGATCTTGTATCTTTCACCAATCTTTTCTAGCTCTTTCTCATCATCATATGCTGATTTAACTAACCAGGAATGGGATTTTTTTATCTCAGGGTTATCTTCAACCATTCCAATTAAAACTATATTAATATCATGAACTTGGCATAAATAGAGTATATCTGCAAACTTAAATTCTAGACCTCTCTTCATTTTTTCTTGCATTTCATCTAACGCTATGGACTTTTTTTCTTCAAACCAATCTAAAACATGTCCTTCACTTTCTTTATTATCATATGCCCAAGCTTTAGCTATAAATAAGGTACTGATAAGCAAAAATGTTTTAAATAGTTTCATTCTATAAGTTGTTGTAAAGCTTCTGATAACTCAGTATAGCATTCTGTTGTTGAGCCGTTGAATGAGATTTTAGGCTTATAGTGGTAGTCCTGCATTTCTGTTTTGAATGCTACTTCTAGATCGTATATTTCTTCTGCCGTCCCAGGAAGTTCTAATAATATCTCCCATTCGTATGGCATAGCTTTAACCGTACCGTATCGAGTCAGTATGTTATTGACTGTGATACCAAGTTTATAGAATGACTCTTCTTTATCCCAACATCTGATTAAATAGAAGATAGGCTGTCCACCATTTTGAATAGCTTGATCTAGGAAGGATTGTCGTTTACATCCCTTAATCTTCATTCTGTTTAACTACCTTTTTAGTACGATGTTTCTTAGCTGTACTAATAGCTCTATTTGAGGTTTTAGCTTTAATGGAAGGTTTGTCTGTACCGATTAATTTTGATTCCTCTTGAACGATTTGAGAAGCATCTAGGGCATTGTAGATACCTATCTCATGGGTAGTAATAGAAAACAGTTCAGGATTTTTGAAATAGGCTTCAAATAAGGAAATAGGAATAGTTGGTCCATTTAGAATAAGTTTTAGTTTGGTTGTATCTGTAAATTCAGGAATGATGTCTGAATATGTGACAAGTACTAGCTTGTCAGCTTGATAGATTTTATATACTGAATACATAGTTTCTCTTTTTATTAGTAGTTTTATTTATTATTTTTGATCTCGTTTTCATATAAGCTTTAGTTATAAAAAACAGG
Organism: Acinetobacter sp. CAU_H_56; assembly: GCF_058599425.1. Taxonomy (NCBI): domain Bacteria; kingdom Pseudomonadati; phylum Pseudomonadota; class Gammaproteobacteria; order Moraxellales; family Moraxellaceae; genus Acinetobacter; species Acinetobacter sp. CAU_H_56. The sequence continues at coordinate 20,108 of NZ_JBZUJA010000002.1, forward strand.
TACACATATAACATATTTTTATTATATTGTCAATCTTTATAACTTTTAGGAATAAGAATACCTATTCTACATAGGCTATTTACTATACTTATTGATAGCATTTTGAAATGATTGGCTACATGCTAAATAATGACGTTCTTCAAAATCAGAGATAGCTTGCTTTTTCATTGATTGAGTAGGGTATACAGATACCGTGTAAGCATCTTGAATAACCATAAAAATATGCTTTTCTTCTTTTTCTCGTGTTTGTTGATCCGTTATCGTAGCTGAGACAGTCATAAGTTTTTCTGTAGCTTCAGAAGCCTTCATACCTAATTGTCTATATGTTTGAGCTAGAGATGCTACTGTTTCAGCTTTTTTACAATAAGCTTGAGCTAATTCATAATCTGAATCAGAGTAAGCAGAAGTACCAATACAGGCTATGAGTAAGGATAGAGCTATCTTTTTCATATTTAGAATCTACTTCTTTTTAAATAATTCATTATTTAAAGCATCTAAACAAGATGTATATGTGTGTTGTGCGAAACCTGTAATAACATTATTCCGTTTAATTTGATCATTAAAAACAGGAGCTTGATATGCATCAGAAACAATAACGAATACTATTTTAGTCAAACTATCCCTTTCAAATTTTGTCAATTTTTGAGTATTTAAATAATTTAAAAGTTTAGTAGTAGCTTCACTAGGTAATAAATTATCTTGTCTTGCTTCCTGAGCTATTAATGATAATTTCTCAGACTTATCACATATATTTTTAGCTATCATCATTTTATTCTGATCAGCATAGCTAGTAGACATCATTAAACATAAAGCAAAAAGTACAAAATATTTTTTCATAACATTCATATTCAAGTTTGTAATTGAATTATATAGATAATAGAAAAAAACAGATACAGAATCAGATACCAATTCTATTTTTAAATTAATAATTAATTATCTTTTTAAAAGAAAGAGAAAGCTTTTTTCTATTCTTATATCTGATAGGTATTGAAAGAAAACAGGTTAGTAGGCAGTCAGTTCAATGTTTGATATGGATACGTGCCTGTTAAGGTACGGATACAGATTAAAGATTGATTACCTGACTGTTAAAGGTTGTTATTCATTGACTGTTAAGGAAATGAATAAGAAGCTTGTTATAGGTTGAACAACTATTTTTCTATAAGAAGATATGAGAACGACTGAAAGGAGTTCGATATATCGTTCTATTCTTTTTCTTTATTTGAAAAATTAATTAAATATTTATTAATTAGTTATCTGTATTTTTTTATAATTTCTTCTTTAAGATTCAAGTTAAAAAAAGCCCTAAAAGATTGACTTTTTTGATAGTCCCAAGACAAGGTTTTGTCTAGCCTTATTTTATAAGACTTTTTAAGCTTCCTTCAAAATAAGTTGAAAACATTGAGTTATAAAAGAATGGACCTCAGCTCGAAACTTTACGAAGTATAGCGAGTAACAACGAAGCTATGCTGAAGTAAATGTTTGAGCAACCAACCGACTGTATGCAATAGCTACAGTAATGGAAGGAACAGAGGGCGGTCAGTAAATAGGCTTTAGGTGCTATGTCTGTGTGCGCTTATGTGTACCTAGAATCCGTACATTTTTGTTTTAAGGTTTTTGCTTTTTTTATTTTTAAAAACAAGTAGTTATAAAATGTCTAAGACAAGGTTTTGTCTACAGCCTTTAAATTTTCCTTTATAAATTCACTGTAATTTGAGTATCGAATTGCAGCGAAAGCCGTATAAAACCTAAGATCAATTAAGACTGAAACCTGTCTTACTTATCCACAATTATAAATTTAAAAATAAAACAACCATTTAGCTAGACAAATAAAGGGTTTCAAGACAAAAACCAAGTCCCAAGACAAGCTATTGACATTATCTGTCTTGGAGTTGTATAATCTGTCTCAAGAGGGAAGAACAGTCTTCCATAACAACAAAATATCATGAGGAATAAAAAACGTGCCAATAGGAAAAATAAGCACAGTGTTTAAAGTTTATGATGCAATGATGGGTAGCGGTAAGACTACTCAAATTATAGAAAACATTAGAACAGCAGAAAAAGATCAAAACTTTCTTTATATCACTCCATTACTTGATGAATGTCATCGTATTTCAGGTACTACATACGATCCTGAAGATACGTTAAAACGTCCTTTAATTACCACAGAAGACGATACTAGCGTTCATTACGCTTATATTGATGATGCTCCATTAAAAGAAAGACGTTTCAAGCATCCAAGCTATAAGGGCGGGAATAAAGCTGAAAGCTTGCAATACCTGTTAAAGAACAAAGAAAACGTAGTCAGTACACATCAGCTCTTTATGAATCTAACACCAAATATGTTGGATGATGCTAAAGATTATGTACTGATTATTGATGAAACGATCCAGGTTTATGATGTATATACCGAGCATTCATCTACAGAGTTAGAAGCTCTTTTCCGTTTAGGGTGGATTCATGTTGATGATGATGCTGTAACCCTTCGTTTCAACCGTGAGAAGTATGGTGATAACGGTGGTGATCCAACAGGTACAAAATATGAAAACCTAGCAACAATGTGCGATCTTGGTCAGCTCTTGTATGTGGACCAGAAGCTGATTGTTTGGGAATTGAGTATCGACACACTGAGATCTTTTAAAGAAGTCTGGATTGCTACTTATATGTTTGAAGGCTCTCAAATGTCAGCGTATTTGAAATCGTATGGCGTTGAGTATGAACTGATCCGTTTTGGTAACAAGCCTTCTCAAATTAAGCATTTAGTCACTATTTCAGATAACAAGTTTATTAATGAGATTGGTACTAAAACTACAGCATTGAGTTCAAGCCAATTCAAATCAAATAAGAAAGCTTTATGTGAGCAGTTGTCAAAAAATCTTGATAACTATTTCCGTAACCATGTTAAAGCGAAAAAGTCAGATAGACTTTGGACTTCATTTAAAGAAGCACATTCAGCAATTGCTGGATCACGCTATAAAGAAGAATGGTTAGCCTTCAATACAAAGGCAACTAACGAATACAAAGACAAAACCAACTTAGCTTACTTGATGAACCTATATCCAAATCCAATGGTTGTTAAAGCTTCAGCTATGAAGGGATTCCCTGTTAAGGAAGATGTATTCGCTCTATCTGAGATGGTCCAATGGATATGGCGTTCTGCTATTCGTGAAGGTAACCCAGTCAATATTTATGTACCAAGCTCAAGAATGCGTAGTTTATTACAGCGTTGGTTAAATGATGAATTTGAAAATTCTGCTGCTGAAGATATTGAAGTTACAGAAGAAGCCGAACAGTTAGAATTAGTTTAAATTATTAAAAATTCTTATTTTAGCCTGTAATCTCAGGCTATTTTAAGGATTGACTAACATATATTATCAGCCATTGCAAAACATATTTTGATTTTGTATAATAATCATTATTAAGAAAACAATAAAAACAAGAATGGGGATTAGTCAGCCCATATTAAAAAGCCTATCTGACTATAAACAATACAAAACCCAATATATTAAGTCTGCATCCAATTAGGATTATAAGCGGACTCAAAACACATCTATATAAAGGATAAAAAAGATGACAAATTTATCATTACAAACTCAAAACTCTACACCATACAATACAGCTATTAACACATCTATTTCAGTTGTATCTAGTCCTATAATTCAAACAATGTCTTCTAAAGAAATTGCAGACATGACAGGTAAAGAACATAAAGACGTTCTTCGTGATATTAGAAATATGTTTGAACAGCTTCAAATTGACTCAGCGCAATTTTGCGCTCAGTACAAAGACAGCACTGGACGTACACTTCCATGCTTCAACTTAGATAAAGACTTATCAATTTGTTTGGTATCGGGATATAACGTACAGCTCAGAATGGCAATTATCAAAAGATGGAATGAACTAGAAGCTCAAGTTCTTGAAGCAGTACGACCTTCTTACATGATTGAAGATCCAGTAAAAATGGATTGAAGAGCAAACAGCTAAGCAAGAAGCTGAAGCCAAGTTATTAGAAGCTGCTAAAGCAATTGAAGTGATGAAGCCTACTGTAGATGCATACGATCTTATAGCAGGAAAGAAAGGATCTATGTGCTTCCAAGATGCATACAAATTCTTAGGTGGTATGAAATTAAAAGACATGAAAGCATGGCTGTATGAAAAGAAATGGATCAATAAAGACCGTTTTGGTCGTGACTCTATTGGCTACTACCAGAATATGAATGGCTACTTAGTTGAGAAAGTTACAACACACCAGCCTCAAATTCGTATCACTTATAAAGGTTTAGCTGCAATGGCTAGACAAATGAAGATTGAGCTTAACGCTGAAGACTTCAACTAAGACACAAGAAAAAAGGGCAGGGATGTTCATAGCATCCCTTAATATTAACCAGGACTAGGAATGAGAAAATTAACTAAAACTGCATACAATAAAATCGTAAAAGCCAAGATCTTACAAACAGGCTTGTATAACGGCAGATCAGTAGAAGAAGCAGAAATTGACGATGAACTATACGAGCATCTTGTAGACATCAAATCCGATTATAAGAAAGGCGTATTAACAGCCTTCAATGCAGATGCAGAAATAGCTTACAACTATCTCAAATATGAAGAAGAATATGCAGATGACCTAGATATTGATTTTGGTATTGAGGATTTATATGGCAGCTATGATGACAACATGAAAGCAATTAAAACTCATTTTGGAGCGTACTAATGATCGAAGCTCTTATCGCAACTTATTTAGCAACAAACTTTTTACTAGCTCTACATTTAATTGATGTGAAGCTAGATGACAGACATTCAATTTCACTATTACAACTTATTGCCCTTAGCTCAATTGGAGCTAAAGGCATTTACTATAAAGATTAATTACCCTTTACCCCTGTTTTCTTAATTGGAGCAGGGGGTTTTTATGCTTTGATATTTTTTCTAACTTCGTTGGTGATAGTGTGGTATTGATTTTTAAAATCATCAAGTGCATCAATGAAATCTAAAAATATCATTTCTGATAAATCTGAAGACTGGTATCTATGCTTCTTTAATAGTGCCTTTTTTAAATTATCTATCTCATTTTTATACATTATCTTTTCGCTATTAGTATACTTAACAGATACTGTGTTTTTAGAATTTTTAATTTTAATTTTTGATGCATAATCATCGTACACATCAAAAATATTTTGAGATATATGTGTTATTCTAAATATTGATCCGCCAAAATTATTGAAATGTTCTTTTAAGTTTTTTTTGTTTAATGCATCATAAAGTTCAATTTTAGACTGTAATTGATTAATCTCGTTTACATAATTTGATAAATTTTTATTCTCTGGGTAATTTTCAATACTTATTTTATAAGAATCAATTTCATAAAGAGATGTAATGCAATTTATTCTTTTAAATAAATCATTGTATATGTCAAATATAATATTATCGATACTCAATAATATTTCTTTATTTAGGTCGTAATTTTTTTGAATTTTCCAATTATCATAAAGAATCAAAGCCGCAATGGGTGCAAAAAGTGTTGCTACAAAAACTGATAAATTTACAAGAGCAGACATGTACTCTTTTCCATATTTAGTAAATGTCTTTTTTTCTTCAATTTTTGCGTCGTCTACATAATATTCCCACCACCCATTAAAGATTAGTAAAGATGCAATACCGAGAGTTACAAATATAGCTATCGCAAAAATTAAAGTTTTTTCTTCATATTGAAGTCTAAATATTGCGAATAATTTTTTTATTTGACCATTAACGTAATCACTCCAAATACAAAGAGTAATAGGTATGAAGATTAGAGTTATAATGGTGAGTCCTTTCCATAGCCGAGTTGTATCAATCATACAGTTATGACCATTGCAGATACTTATGTATTCAAATCCCCCCCAAATTAAAATTGAAGCTACAATCACTAAAAGATAATAGTGTATATAATTTAATTTATTTTGAGTCATACCACCCCCTAAATCTAAGCCACAAATCATACCCTAACCTGTTACAAAATAGAGAAATATTTAACTGGATAAGCGCACATAGCAGCGCTAAAATAGCTCTATTGTTAAAGGTATTTGAGCATAAGAAAAATGATTGTCTGTATTGCAAATCAAAAGGGTGGAGTTGGTAAAACAACATTAGCCACAAACCTAGCTGTAGCTTTAAGTAAGAAAGGCGATACAGTTTTAGTTGATGCTGATGACCAACAATCTGCTGTTAAATGGTCAAAGCGTAGAACAGAAAATCAGATTGACACTGAACACCATAAAGGCGATTTGAAGAAGGTCCTGCTCGATCTGCAAAAGAAATATAAGTATGTCGTATTGGACGTTGCAGGGCGTGATTCAGAAGAGTTCCGTAGTGCCTTGCAAGTTGCAGATAAACTGATTGTACCGACTCAACCAAGCCAAGCAGACGTTGAAGTATTGCCATTCGTGTTGAAGATGTTTAACACCTTCCAAAAGGTCAATGAAAAGCTTGAGCCATTTATTGTGGTTAACAAAGCCCCTTCAAACTCAAAATCAACTGAAGTGGCAGATTCAATTGAACTGCTTCATACGCTCCCTAAATTCAAGATCCTAAATACTGTTATCCGTGACCGCAAACAGTTCCGTGATGCTTCAGTACAAGGCTTATCTGTATTGGAAATGGGTAGCTCGAAGGCTAAAGATGAGTTCAATGAGTTCTTGGTGGAGATCCTATAATGAGCAAGTTAAAAGCGAAAATAGGTTTTGGTGATGACCTAGACGAGATCCAGACTAACCCTGAAGCCACATTAGATGATGTTGCAGAGCAGGAAGTTGAGTACACACGCAACTTAAAATACAAAATCATTCTCACACCCCATACAGGCGAAGTAAAAAAACGCTACCGTAAAGAACATGGACGCTTGGCATCTGTGCCTTTGTATTATGAGGAAGAGAAAGTTTTAAAAGAAGCAGCAGGTTTTGTCGGGGAGTCATTGAATGACTTCATCCGTGAAGTTGTTTTGAGAGAAGCAAAGCGTGTTCTAGGTGCAGAAAAATTTAACGCTACGATGAGTAAACCACTCAATCTAGCAAAGGTTGAATTAAGTGATGAAGAGCATTTGAAACTCAGTGAGCAGCGTAAAGCTGAACGTGAAAAGAATAAGCCGGCGATGTAAATCCAAGCTTTGATACTGTTATTAAAGTCGTAAAAGCACTGAATTTACGCTTAGCAATTTAAAAAAAACTAGTAAAAAAGGGAGCTTTAAGCTCCCTTTTTCAACTTCGTATAACGTGTATTATGTTAATTTTAGGAAAATTAAATTTTCTAATTAGTTTTATTCGGTAGTCTAATAAGTGAATTTTATAAAAAGATAAAGTCATATGCATATCAAATGGCCGATTATTACGTTTATCGTACTATTTTTTTTAACATCTATTTTAATTGGAACAGGCTGTTCTGATGGTTGGAGTTCAAGTTCGATTGGTTCAAGGGGGGCTTGTTCTCATCATGGTGGTGTAAGCCATAAGAACGTATATATCGGCTTTATTGCTGGCGTTATAGGAGCAATGGGATTAATTTATTTTTTCCCACTTAAAGAAACACCTAAACCTGAAAGAAAATTTGTAGAAAGTAGTATAAAAAGTAGACGTAGAAATAGTAATAGAAGAGTAAAAAAAACAAAAAAAATACGGTCTAGTGTGCATGAAAAAAGGAAAAATCCTTATACTCTTTATAATTTCTCAGAACCTAAATTAAAAGATATAAATCAGCCTATTAATCAACATAAAACTATCTCTAAAAAAATAGATGATAGTATGCCATCATGTCCTATATGCGGAAGTCGTATGCAGTTTAAAGATAAAAAAAATTATGGTTTTAATTTTTGGGGATGTATAAATTATCCATCATGTAAAGGAATTCGCAAAGAAAATTAAATTTTTCTTTTTTTCAATTTCTTGCATCTTATTAGATGCTAAGTATTCATCATTTTTAATCTCTCCTGCAAAAAGACCAATATATAAAGCATTAGCTTTTTCTATTGAACCGTCTGATTTTGATAGCGCCATTGCCCTGTTTAGGGTGTCTGTTATTCCCAAGTAGAAATGTCCTACCTAATAACCAAATAGAAATGTCCTATATGGACATTTCCAAGTCAAGCACAGGATTCAGATTTCGTTGTTGAATTGCTGTTTTCTGTACACGTCTGCTTGGCATCTTTTGAGAACGATTGCGTTTGTTTTGTTGTTCCAGTTCTTCATGCTGTTGTTGGATATGATTCAGAACAACACCCAACCGTTCATTCTCAACAATCTCTCGCTGATTCAGCTGACTTAATTTATCGAGAAAATCTAATAAATTTAGTGCTTTAAAATATAGATATAATTGTATTGAGTGTAGACATGTACCTTAAATTATATTCAGATTTACAGATCATATAAGTATTTGGACTACCTGATCCATTGGTGAAAGAAGCTCTTTCTATTTCACAAGCAGATGAAGCATAAACATGATGAAGTGAAGACGATTTATAGAAATCTTCTTTCAGAGTGGAAAAGTAATATTCATGTTCTTGTTCTGCAAAATCTTTTGATTTCAGATATTCTGTTATGTAATTAATTTTTGCATCTAATGCAATATTAGTTAGATGCATTCTTAAACCATTGTAATAAAAAAATTCCCCATTATTATAGTTTTCCACTTTTGGGTGTGTTTTTAGCATTAAATAATTTATAGCACTTTCAGTAAATTCAGGATTTTTGAATTTTTCTAGAATGCTTGCACCTAACTGTGAGCAAGCTTCATTTTCTTGAGTTACGCAGTTTTGATCATATATTTTTACTAAATCTGCAGTGCTCTTCATTTCTGCTGAGTTATACCAACTTTCATTAATAAAATCTTTGTCATTCTGTGCGTAAATCTGGCTTGATAAAATACCAGCAAGTGAAAATATATATATAAATTTCATATATTTATTCCTATTGTTAAAAAAAGGAATTTCCTTTTAGGTCAAACTAAATGAATTTCACTCATTATCTTGAGTAAATTTGCATCACTCAACGAAATTCTTGTGTTAGTTGGTGCTAAAAAATAATGCCACGGCTGAACATAAAATTAAATATAAACAATAATTTAATTGAAATATAAAATCAGAAGAATAGGCAACGGATCAGGAACATTTTCTTAATTAAAAAGCTATCAAAGAACTATAGCTGAATGATAAAGAGCCCAATAGCATTCGATATCTATCATTAAACTTAATGCAATAATTAAATGATAGTATTATCGTTGGTCTAATCAAATTAAGACTAAATGATAGTAATGGAAACTACTAATTTCGTATAACCACCAATATGTTAAATGGGACTAAGTATTTCAATTTGATCTGTATTTGCGATTATCGAGTACGTTCATAAATATTAATGTGATGACTACAATAAGGACATATTGCAAACTAAAAGCAATAGCAGAAATATAAGGATGTGCGAAACTGTTTAAGTAGGTAAGAGTATCGCCTTTACGCCATTCTTTATATGGAGGAAGAGGCTCATCATTGATAAAAAACCAATTCAGGTTGATTAGGCTTAAGGTAAAGCAGAAAAATACAATTCCAAGCCAGCCATTGATAGACTGCTGGTTTTTATTCAATTTTGCATAATGCTGACGTATTTGTTTTACATGTGTGGCGGGTAGTGGGTATCTTAAATAATTAATAACAATAAGACCAATCACGAAAAAATTACATATTGCAAAATAGTCATTTAGAAACTTATGCTGGCTTGAAATCGAAGAGGAAATTGTGTTCGGAAATAAGCCATTAAATGAGAAATCAAAACTGACTATGACTAATGCGATTGCAGTGGGGATCAGATAAAAATAATAAAATGGTGCTGTAACATCTAAATAATATAAAAAAGCTGATTTTTTTTTCATGATTTTTGGTGATTTGGTTTAAGTTTTTCTAAAATTAACATAATACACCTTATACGAAATTAAAAAATGGAGCCTAAAGCTCCATTTTTTAATAACTTTTTTTAAATTGCTAAGCGTAAATTCAGTGCTTTTACAACTTTAATCACAGTATCAAAACTAGGGTTAACATCACCAGAAAGTGCTTTATAAAGACTTTCTCGGCCTAAGCCTGTATCTCGTGATAATTGAGCCATTCCTTTAGCTTTTGCAATGTTACCTAAAGCCTTTGCAATGAATGCGGCATCGCCATTAGATTCTTCAATACATGCTTGTAAGTAAGCCTGCATATCATCCTCTGTTTTAAGATGCTCAGCACTGTCCCATTTGCGAAGTTTAATAGCCATTTATAGCTCCTCCTCTAAATCTTGTGCCAATTGCAGGGCAAGTTTTATATCTTTACTTTGCGTAGACTTATCTCCGCCTGCTAAGAGAATAACAACCCTTTGCCCTTGCTTGCAGTAATAAATCCTATAGCCTGGCCCAAAGAAGAAACGTAATTCAGAAACACCTTCACCGACCGGCTCAGTATCTCCAAAGTTTCCATCTTCAACCCGATCAATTCGGACTTGTATGCGTCTTTTTGCCTGCTGGTCTTTTAACTTGGTGAACCAGTCATCAAAGACTTCAGTGGTATATATTGAGTACATAAGTAGAATGTATCCTATAGGATACATTTATGCAAGAAATAAACTTGATATTTGGGGCTCGAAACGGTGAATTTCGTATAACAACCATTATGTTAAATATTATTATTTAGTAGTAAATGAAGTGTTCAAATTTGGAGGTTTATACATGCCTTGCATATAGGAAAAAATCATCATTCCAGAAATTAAAAACATCAATATTGTTATCACAGAGCTATATAAACGCATTCATTACTTATCAATCTTACTAGAAACCCATGTTAACTTTATATTGTTATACTTACGATATAAAACTGATTTCATTGAAAATAAATTTTTATAAATGAGTTATTTTTATCTTTTTATAAAATTATTATATATATATAAAAAAAAACTTGATTTATAATATTTTTAGTGTATAGTTAATTTAACTAGAAAAAAGTCTTGTTCCGGTAAATCTTCTTTAAGTATCGCAGTTTTAGTCATAATCCTTCGTTTTTTCAGATTTTAAGTCGTTCTTTATTATTTTCAAAGTTATACCCAGTCAATAAATTGACTAAAAATTATTAAAAATTAGTAGGATATATTATGTCAAACTCAAATGTTGTTAAAGGTACTGTTAAGTGGTTTAACGAAACTAAAGGTTTTGGTTTCATTCAACAAGAATCAGGTCCAGACGTTTTTGCTCATTTCAGCGAAATCGCGAGTTCAGGCTTCAAAACCTTAATGGAAGGCCAAATGGTTGAATTTAGTGTGGCTCAAGGTCAAAAAGGACCGAATGCTGTAAATATTGTTGCTATCTAAGTAATAATAGACAGTAATAAAAAGCACTCATAAGTGCTTTTTTTATACTTTAAAATTTGTTTTATAAATTGAAAAATCTCGAAGAAATAGGATATAAGTTGTTAAAAATAAATAATTTAATTGCAAAATCTAAAAATGGTACTGAAATTATTGTTTCATTAATTCCCCTTCATAAAATGCAAAATACACGTCAAGGTTTTAAAGAAATTGAAGTCGGTAAAAGAGTTCTGCTGGAATCCGGAATCGAAGTGGATTTAAATTTAGATGGCCGTACATTTTATACTTCTCTAAATCAGCTATTTAAATTAAACCATAAAGTTGCTTAGATTTAAAATTAATAAACATCAATAATTTAGGTTTATTTTTTCACTATAATTTTATTAAAAGGCTATATATGTTTAAACAGAGTCTCAGCGTGAAAGATCAGTTTGGGGTTAAACACATGATTCAAGCAACAGTGGATCATCAGTTTGCCAATACGCAATCTCATTCGAATATAAAACATATCACCGTTGATGGTGAAGATATTCGACCTAGTTTTGAAATGCTTTTTCAAAGTACCTTAAGTGGAAAAATATTCAAAATCATCTAGAAATATAGTTTTTATAAAATCTATAGTCTGAATGAAATATCAGAATCTACTCGCTAGAATGCGGGTTTTTTTATACCGAATTGAATAGCCACTTATTTGTAGACACTTTATAGTTCTTCTAAAATTAACATAATACACCTTATATGAAACACTTTATATTTATCATTAAATTTCAGTATATTAGATTAAGCCGCTCTAGGAAGTAAGGCACCAGAGCGGCTTTTTATTGACTATTCATGTTCCACGCTTAAAATTCGAACAGTGTTTCATGATTTTTATAAGTTAAACTAAATTTAGTTGCTAATCCCAATAAGCTATTCACTAACTTGTAAATATCGGTATACCGCCTGACGACTAATCCCAAAAGCTTTCCCTAATGCCATTTTCGATGGATACTTCCCCTCCTTCCATGCTTGTCGTAAAGCTTCAGCTTGGTCAGGCTTTAGTTTATGCACCCGACCTTTGTACTTCCCCTGAGCAGAGGCGAGTTTTATTCCTTCCTTTTGCCGCTCTAAAATGATCTCACGTTCGAACTGTGCAAAAGCACCCATCATTTGAAGCATCAAATTATCCATCGGGGTGGATTCGGCTGTAAAAGTAATATTTTCTTTTACAAACTGGATGGCGATCCCTCGTTTGACCAGTTTATCTACTTCAGTGACCAAATCTTTTAGGCTTCGCGCAAAACGATCCATTGAATGTACAATCACCCTGTCCCCTTCCCGGACATAGTTCAACATTTCCTGAAATTTAGGTCGGTCAGTATTTTTACCTGAAGCACGGTCAACAAAAATCCGGTCGACCTCAATTCCTTCAAGTTGACGTCCAGTGTTTTGCTCGACAGAACTTACCCGGACATACCCTACTTTTTGGCCTTTCACTTTTTCACGCCCCAATTGGATAAAAATGAACAATTTCGTAAATTATAAATCTTTAACACTAAAGTTACATGTTACTTATGATTAAAAATCATTTAAATGATACATAATTTCATGAACTTTCAGATTGTAACTTTAGGGTATACCCTAAATTTACATTAATTTTGTTGAAAATGAGCAATTTCTCATCGCAACTCAAGTTGTAACTTGCTTAAAAAATTTTCTTTTATAAAAGTCAGTTATTGATTTTCATCATTTAACTATTTTCTTGGATGAAATTTAGCAATTGATTTGCAAACACGTCAGGCAGGGCTTCTGGAATTTTAAAATATCTAATAATAACCGTGGAACATTGATCGTTAGCTAAGCGTGGAACATACGAAATAAAGAAGATGACGCTCTAGGACCTTAGAATATAAAGCGGCATTACTCAATATACTGATATTTAAATAAAAATTTTTCACATTTCGTATAAGGTGTATTATGTTAATTTTAGATTTACTAAAACTATTTTTTGAGAACTAGGCTGTTATGGGAACTGTAAAGCTCAAATCTTCTGATGAAGTTTTTCAATTAAAAATTAGTCTGCTAGGTAGTGATCCTGAAATCTGGAGAACTATTCAAATTTCATCGGCAGCTACTTTATCTAGGCTCCATAAGGCAATTCAATCTGCTTTTGATTGGGAAGATAGCCATTTACATGAATTCACGACTATTAAGCATGAAAAGATCAATAAAAGACAAAAATTGAAAGAAGTTCTACGTGTAGGTAAAAAAATTATATATACATATGATTTTGGCGATTGTTGGGAACATTTGATTACTGTAGAAAGCAGACAATCTCCTGATTTAAATAAAAAATATCCATGTTGTATAGATGGTCAAAATCATGCTCCATTTGAAGATATTGGAGGAATTTTTGGATATCTTGATATTTTAGATGCATTACAAGACTCCAAACATCCAAGATATGACGATTACATGCAAATTATCGAGGATGAAATAGGAGAGATAGAGTTTGATCCGACCTACTTTAATTCACATGATATTAAGTTTTAAACCTGATTTAACATAAGGGCTGTTATACGAAATTCACCGTTTCGAGCCCCAAATATCAAGTTTATTTCTTGCATAAATGTATCCTATAGGATACATTCTACTTATGTACTCAATATATACCACTGAAGTCTTTGATGACTGGTTCACCAAGTTAAAAGACCAGCAGGCAAAAAGACGCATACAAGTCCGAATTGATCGGGTTGAAGATGGAAACTTTGGAGATACTGAGCCGGTCGGTGAAGGTGTTTCTGAATTACGTTTCTTCTTTGGGCCAGGCTATAGGATTTATTACTGCAAGCAAGGGCAAAGGGTTGTTATTCTCTTAGCAGGCGGAGATAAGTCTACGCAAAGTAAAGATATAAAACTTGCCCTGCAATTGGCACAAGATTTAGAGGAGGAGCTATAAATGGCTATTAAACTTCGCAAATGGGACAGTGCTGAGCATCTTAAAACAGAGGATGATATGCAGGCTTACTTACAAGCATGTATTGAAGAATCTAATGGCGATGCCGCATTCATTGCAAAGGCTTTAGGTAACATTGCAAAAGCTAAAGGAATGGCTCAATTATCACGAGATACAGGCTTAGGCCGAGAAAGTCTTTATAAAGCACTTTCTGGTGATGTTAACCCTAGTTTTGATACTGTGATTAAAGTTGTAAAAGCACTGAATTTACGCTTAGCAATTTAAAAAAAGTTATTAAAAAATGGAGCTTTAGGCTCCATTTTTTAATTTCGTATAAGGTGTATTATGTTAATTTTAG
>NZ_JBZUJA010000003.1:0-1913 GCF_058599425.1 Acinetobacter sp. CAU_H_56
TATCACTGTTCTGTGTCTATCTGTGTCAAAAATATTGCAAGATACTGTTATTTCTATTTTTTTATGGCGTTTTGTGTCATGTTGTGTCATTTGCTAGCTATGAAAATTGTTAGCAAAAGGATAGCTTTTGGATAGCTTTTGGATAGCTTTTGGATAGCTTTTGGATAGCTTTTGGATAGCTTTTGGATAGCTTTTGGATAACAAAATATACCTAAGTTATTGATATTGGAATTTTGGGTTTTGGCAACCTGAATAGGTGCGTATGGTGTGTATCAAAAAAATCGGGCTTGCACCGATTTTAAGGGCGTCTGCAATATCCAAAAATCGCCTTAACGATTTTCAATTTTCGCAACAAACTGAGCGAAGCTCTTTTGAGGGAGGAGGAGTTTGCCGACCGACCGACCCGAAAAAGATGTGAGCGAAGCCTTGAAAATAATTAATTTATTGGCGTATATTGGGCTTGCACTAAAGTCCTGTGCAAAGACCTCGTTCACCGTACAGGCAAAAAAATGGGCTGACAGTGCTACCAACACTTCAACCCTTGATGAACATTAAACTGGAATGTCCATGAATACATTTTATGGGAGTAATCCCACTTCTACAAGCTGTAAGTCAGCAATTCACGCTCAAAATCCAATCGAAAAATCGGATTCTCTTGGTATATTTACGAAAACTCAGGCTTCCCTTACGCCACAAGGGTTTCAGAGGATTCATAATTTCCTACTTCAAGATCAATCTGCAAAGCTCTTACCCAAAGAACGTGTTATCCATTGTTTGAAAAAACGAATAGATAAAACCAAGTTGCGAGAGATCAAATACAACGAAGAACGAAAAAAAGCTCATTGGTGCAACGTGCAACGATGTGGCTCAATTTGGATTTGTCCTGTCTGTGCAAAGCAGATTACGGAAAAACGTAGGGAAGAATTAAAACTTGGCATAGACCGTTGGAAAACACGCCACAATGGCTCTATTTTCCTCTTAACGCTCACTTTCAGTCATTCGATGGGTCAACCATTAAAAGTCCTCTTAGATGGGCTTAAAAGGGCAATGAAGCGTTTTTATGAAGATAACCGTGTAAAGGCAATCCAAAAAGAATTAGGTGTGAATTATAAGATCAAAGGTTTTGAGGTGACTTTTGGCAAAAATGGTTGGCATCCCCACCACCATATCCTCCTGCTAAACGATTGCTATCGTTTAGACTTTAAAAAATATATTAAGGAATTATCTGCTCTTTGGATTAAAGCCTGTATTAAATCCGGATTAAACGCTCCATCCATGCAACATGGATTAGATATACGTGATGGTACTTATGCCCAAGAATATATATCAAAGTGGGGTTTGGAATCTGAATTAACCAAAGGGCATATTAAAAAGGGTCGTGGTGATTCTTTAACTCCATTCGATTTGCTCCAATTATCCATTGATGATCAGGAAATATTTGGGCGTAAACCCTCTAAACTGTGGCAAGAATTTGGTGTAGCAATCAAAGGTGCAAGGCAATTAGAGTGGGGTCGTGGATTAAAAAAATTATTATTAATCCAAGAAAAAACGGATGAAGAATTAGCAGAAGAAACAGAAGAAAATGCTATTAGTTTAAGGACTGTGGACGATTATATATTTAGTTTACTTTGCCATTATCAAAAACGTCATACGTTCCTTGAGTGTTTAGAAAGGGATTATGAAAATGGGTGTTTTGGTTCAGGTGAAGCAGAAGAATTATTGGTTGGTATTTTAGAAAGGCATTTGGCTGATCTCCAAGATTAACCGAGCGAGTGTCTACGAGCGACCACACGGTATAAAAATTTCAGAACTTTTCCTCCCTGATTACAATGCTCCCTGTCGCCTACAAGCGGTAGGGGCAGAGCCATCCCGAATGGGTGGCGACAACATGACAATTTGACAACATGACAACG